>NZ_CP150285.1:4800000-7070839 GCF_045040705.1 Paenibacillus sp. FSL H3-0286
TTGTACCACATATTCTCATAGGATGACATTAATAGACTTTAGATAGGTCGACTCGCCAGCAAGACCCGACATTGGATTTCTGACTTAGAATCCGGCTTTAAAAATAACACATTTATCAATTTTTAAAAACTGTTGACAAAATGTAAACGTATACATATAATAAAAGTACAGTATGGTTTCTCTCCACTCCTATCCAATACTTAACGGTTCCAATTTATTGTGAACTGTAGCCGCTTACTTTGTAAGCGGTCTTTTTTTGTCCTGAAAGCGCTCTACCTTTTTTTAGATGATCTATATTAGATTATTTTACTATAGCGAGCGAATTAGCTTCCACAAATCCCCACAATTATCTATTACCCCGTCTACGTCCACTTGAAGAGGGATATGCTCATTACATTTCCAAATGTCTTGCAGCCCTGCGTTACGGCTCTCTTGTACGTCATTCATTGGATGATCACCTACAAATATAGACTCCTCTGCGCTCACCCCATTGGTATCCCTCCTTTTGCAAAAATAAAGGATTAAACCGGGGAAGGTGATAAGCCTACGGGCAGGTTCGTTACATAGACGTCATTTGCATAGCTGCGTGTGTAATCCACCCTCTAATCCTAATCGTATGGAAAAGAGTCAGGATAAACAATATACTAGCTATAAAGTTATTTGTTGAGGTGAATTTGAAATGGATGAAATCGATGAATCAAAACAACTGGTACTACAAATCGGCGGTGCCTTGAAAAAGTACAGAAAAGAAAAAAACATGAGCTTAGACGACTTAGCGGAATTAACGGGCGTAAGTAAACTTACTCTGGGGAATATCGAACGTGGCGAGACAAATCCAACTTTGGCGATAATATGGAAAATTTCAAAAGGCATATCTTTGCCCCTATTAGCTTTGTTCAAATCTGAAGACCCTGTTAGTTTGTATCGAGCAGGCGAAGGTCTTCGGTTTTCTAATGATCAAAAGAATTGGATCATAGAACCCGTCTTTAAAAATGTAAGCAACGATATTGAAATGTGTCGGGCTTACTTACAGCCAAATAGTTCGTATCACCCTGAAGGTCATCATGTGAATACAACTGAAATTGCGACAGTAATGACTGGTTCCATTGAAATACGAGTCGATGGAGAAATGTACACATTAAATCAATATGATACGATCAGTTTTCGTGCAGATCGCCCTCACTCTTATACCAATCATACGAATAGCGAAACAGTGCTCCATATCTCCTTAAAATATGGTTTCTAAAAGTCGAAAATTTCACCTATTACATGCAACTCAGTATTCCATTCTAAATGGAAACTCTGAGTTGTATTTTTTTATCTAATATAAGCATTTCAAGTTATAGAACTATCTCAATAAAGTAAACTTTAAAATACTTATTGTTAAATTTAATATACTATACTATACTTTCATTGTCCGCGCGGATATTAGTACGCATTAATTCTGGGAGGGAAAATGAAGAATGCCGAATAAAAAATTCGTACCATCATCTTTAGGGCTGCTACTACTCGGCATTATTATTATTGCCGCAAATTTACGTGCTCCCTTAACCTCGGTCGGTCCTTTAGTGGGTCTCATAAGGGATGACGTTCATATTTCCAATACTTTAGCAGGCTTGATCACAACGGTACCTTTACTTACCTTTGCTTTATTATCGCCTCTAGTACCAAAACTAGGACGTAGGTATGGAGTTGAACTTTTAATTTTGTTTGCCCTGATCTTTTTGACTGTTGGAATTGTAATACGTTCTTTATCTGGGGCTGCAAATCTGTATATTGGAACTGCAATTCTTGGATTTGCAATTGCCGTTTGTAATGTATTAATGCCAAGTTTAATCAAACGTGATTTCCCTAATAAAATCGGTGCCATGACTGGTGTATTTGCAATTTCAATGAGTTTATCTGGAGCGATCGCCTCGGGAATCAGTGTACCGCTAGCTGCAAACGCAGGTTTAAAATGGCAGGGTGCATTGGGAATTTGGGGGATCCTAAGCTTTGTATCGATCCTCTGCTGGTTGCCTCAATTAAGGAAGCGTACGAAGCAAACAGCCTCGACGAGTCAACAGATGACCAGCAATGATGTGAATGTTTGGCGTTCCCCTCTTGCCTGGCAAGTAACCTTGTTTATGGGGATGCAGTCTATGATTTTCTATGTGCTGATCGCATGGTTGCCTGAAATTTTAAAACAGCAAGGCATTGACTCAAGCCAATCAGGATGGTACCTCTCAATAATGCAGTTAGCACTGCTTCCATTTACCTTTATTGTCCCCGTTATTGCAGGGCGAATGTCAAATCAACGTTCGTTAGTGTTCATTACAACCATTTTGCTTTTGACGGGAACGCTCGGACTGCTTTACGGAAGCTCCAACATCATTCTGTTGTGGATCATCATACTCGGAATTGGTGGAGGCTGTGCCTTTAGCTTGTCCATGATGTTTTTCGGTTTGCGTACTAAAAATGCGCATCAAGCAGCGGAACTGTCTGGTATGGCGCAATCGATCGGATATCTGCTTGCCGCAATCGGTCCTGCCCTTATAGGATATCTGCATGACACCACAAATAGTTGGAACCTGCCACTATTCATACTGCTTGGCGCTTCGGTCTTACTCTTTATTGTCGGTCTAGGAGCAGCAAGAAATCGTTTTGTAGGTAGCCAAGCTAGTTACGAAGAAACAAACTCAAGTACCAGAGAATTTCTTGGAAGAAATACTGATCGAAATGAAGAAAGCGAGTTGGGGAACAGTTGCAACAAACCAAACCTAAATTAGAGTCTGCGGGTATTAATCCGGAAGCATTTTGCGGCACTCCTTTCTTTGCTTCGTTGATCAAAAAACATTTAGCTTGTACGAAGACGCTATCGGACACAGTTGACCTTAAATGCAGCATTAATCCGCATTTGGGATGCTAACGGACCGCATAGTAGCTATTGGCACGAAAAACACCCAATATAAGCCTCTTTATGTGAAATAGCGTCTGTGGAGTCCGAAAGACTGCTTCAAAGGCAAAAAACGAGCAAATAACGTCATTAGTGAAGCTAGAATAAAAAGTGGACAGTAGTTAACAGACTGGCGATAATGAGTCCACGGAGGTGTGTTCACATGGGAGAACATCGACAACGGTATAACGAAGAATTTAAAAAACAGACAGTGCAGTTCATTCAAGAGCAAACAAAGACAGTGGGCGACTTGGCGGAAGAGCTCAACATCCCAAAAAGTACCCTGCATCAATGGATGAGCCAGTATCGAGAACTAAAGAATGAACCGGCAGCTAGCGTGGATCGAGTACGGGAACTCGAGGCACAGTTGAAGGAGATGCGTCGGCAACTTCAAGAAAAAGATAACAAGATTGCCGATGTGGAAGAGGAATTAGCGATCGTAAAAAAAGCAGTGCACATCTTCAGCAAACCAAGGAACTGAGATTCCAGTTTATTGAAAAACATCGCTCCGAGTTTCTCTTGGAGAAGATGTGCATGACCCTACATGTGTCACGGAGCGGGTACTACAAGTGGCGGACAGAAAAAACCAGTACGCATATGCTTCGTAAGGCTGCGATAATGAAGCGAATTCAGTATCATTTTGCAGACCATCAAAAGCGGTATGGGAGTCCGAAGATCACCCGCCTGTTACATCAAGAAGGTTATACCGTTACCGAACGCACGGTGAGTGTGTACATGCGACATATGAAGCTTCGCTCCATTGTCTCCAAAACGTATCGCGTACAGACCACCGACTCCAATCATGACCATCCGATTGCCCCGAATACGCTGAACCAGCAATTTAAAATACTCAAACCCAATTCAGTATGGGTTACCGACATTACTTACATTCCTTGCCGGGGAGGGCGCTTGTACCTGGCAAGTGTGATGGACCTTTGCACGCGCGAAATCGTGGGGTGGCGCTTGGAGAACCATATGGAAACTAGCTTGATTTCGGGCGCTTTACAAGATGCTTACGAAGCTAAACAACCGGAAAAGGGTCTATTACATCACTCCGATAGAGGTTCTCAATATACTTCTCATGAATACACGAAGCAGTTGAAAGCGTATGGCATGGAGTCCAGCATGAGCCGCAGAGGTAACTGTTATGATAACGCCTGTATCGAGTCGTGGCACAGCATTTTGAAAAAGGAGCTCATTTATTGTAATCCGCGATTCAAAACTAAGGAGCAAGCCTACCAGACACTTTTTCAATATATTGAGTTTTACTATAACCGCAAGCGAATGCATGGCGCGCTGGGGTATCTTTCTCCAGTTCGTTTTGCTGAGCAATTGACTAGAATGTCTGTTGCGTGACTGTCCACTTTCTTGACAGAGGTCCACAGGGTCCGTAAGTACTAGGTGGTACTTATACTGGTACTTATACTGGTACTTATACTGGTACTTATACTGGTACTTATGGTGGTACCGATGCCGATGACGATACTGACGGCATGTTGAAATAAGCAACCAATAACCCAAAAAACAAAAAAATAGCGATTCTCTATTCACATGAGAATCGCTATTTTACTGTTTTTTATGATTTAAAAATGAACCCGAACTAACCTTAATACTACACGTATACCGTATAATCATGATGCTGCAACAGGATCTTCGCCCGCTCCATATCGTTCTCCTGACGGAAAGAGAGACGCATAATCCCCGGAACATCTTCACGGCTTTCGATAATTTGTACGTTGCTAAGGTTAATTCCTTGATCCCCCAGCTCTGTAGCAATACGACCGATAATCCCCGGATGATCCGGTACATCAATATGTAGGTCAAATAAAGGTGCTATCATACCTTTACGCCGTTCAGGCAACTGACTACGGAAGCCATTGGCTTCATGAAATGCCTCTTCAATCCCTACACCATCTTCACTTTCCAGCAAACGAACAAAAGAAGAAACTTCCTCGTTCCAATCCTTCAACAAACGAAGCATCACTGAACGATTGTTTAACAAGATATCACGCCAAATAATTGGATCACTGGACGCAATTCTTGTAATATCCCGAAAGCCCCCTGCAGCTAACGTACTAAACAAGGAGTCAGTATCATCATAAGCTTTAATCTGATTTACCAGCGCAACGGCAATAATATGTGGCAAATGACTAATGGCGCCTACAATCTCATCATGACGTTCTGGATTAAGGCGTACAATCTGCGCTCTAGTAAGGTGGAGTAAGGACTCCAACGCATGATAAGCCTCGTCTGGC
Source organism: Paenibacillus sp. FSL H3-0286 (assembly GCF_045040705.1). NCBI lineage: Bacteria > Bacillati > Bacillota > Bacilli > Caryophanales > Paenibacillaceae > Paenibacillus > Paenibacillus sp. FSL H3-0286. The sequence goes on from NZ_CP150285.1 coordinate 4,805,191, forward strand.
ACTCCCGGTGGAGGCGTTAATACGTAATAGGCATTCTCAAACAACAGCGATGAAGCTGCCTCAACACCTGAACGCTCTGATCCTGCCATAGGGTGACCGCCGATAAAATGTACTCCAGGAATATCCAAAGAGACCGCGCATGCGGCAATACTAGCTTTCGTACTTCCAACATCTGTAATGATGCAGCCGGGCTTGAGCGGCAATTTGCTTAACTGCTGCAAATAATCCTCTAGCATACCCACCGGCACACATAAAAAAATGAAATCGGCATCGATTGCCGCTTCCTCCACAGACAATGTGGCACTATCGACCACACCTCTGCTAATATACTTACTCGCGGATTCAGGACGGTGGGCATGGCCAACGACGGTCAGGCCCTCCTTGCCTTTAAAGCAAAGGGCCAGTGAGCCTCCGATCAGACCGACACCGAATATTGCTATTTTTGTCGTCATGTTCTTTGAACTACCTGCCTTCTTTAGTCTTGACTTGCTGTTATTACTAAGCGCGTACTCCACTCTCTAAAAGAGTTTGTTCCAGCGCGGTGATAAAAGCTGTATTCTGCTCAGCCGAGCCCACAGTAACCCGAATATAAGTCGGATAAACCTGATGACCCGCTCTTACGATGATTCCTTTACGCATCAAAGCATCAAAGACCTCTGTAGCAGGCTTACGAACATCTACCATGATGAAGTTCCCGTGTGCCGGGAAGGATTCTAGACCCAGACGTTTGAATTCACCTTGCAATTGGACAATACCCGCGCTATTAAGACGACGGCATTCCTGTACGTAATCTTGATCATTCAAAGCAGCAAGAGCTGCAGCTTGAGCAAGTCGTGAGGTATTAAAAGGCTCACGTACCTTGTTGATCAACGAAATGATCTCAGGACTCGCAACACCGTATCCAATACGCAATGCAGCTAAGCCATAAATTTTGGAGAATGTGCGAAGCACAACCAGATTCTTGTAACGAGTCAGTAACTGGATACCATTGGAGTATGAAAGATCTGTTACATATTCACAGTATGCCTCATCAAGGACAACCATTACATTGGAAGGCACAGCATCCAGGAAAGAAACCAAAGCTTCCTCTGGAACAATCGTACCTGTTGGGTTATTCGGATTACAGATCCAGATAACCTTAGTGCGGTCCGTTATACGAGCCAGCATCCCATCCAGATCATGTGTACCTTTTACAAGCGGCACCTCAATAGATACCGCACTTTCAATGTCTGCGTTACTCTTATACACGGAGAAGGTTTGGTCCGCCATGATTGTCTCATCACCCGGTAAGAAAAAGGCACGAGCAATAAGTGCAATAATCTCATCTGAGCCACAGCCAAAAATAATATTGTCGTTATTCACGCCAAGACGGCTGGAAAGTGCTGAAGTCAATTCAACGGCTGAGCCGTCCGGATAAAGATAAAGATTCTCAAGTTCTGCTAGAATTGCTTCTTTTGCACTCGGTGAAGCTCCATACGGGTTCTCATTGGATGCAAGCTTAATAACCTCACTTAAGCCAAGCTCCTTCTTGACTTCGTCTATAGGTTTCCCTGGTTTGTAGACAGGGAGATTAACTATATTCGGTTTTGGATTCATACAATAGTCCTCGCTCTCCATAGTTGATTACTCCACTATACACAGGTCAGAATGACACTGTTATGGTCTTTTTAATTGTGCCACAAATTCTCGAATTTGCAACAGTCCCTCATTCCGCGTAGCAGGATGATCGAGCAACGGAATTACCTCTTCTATTTTGCGGACAATGGCACTCCCTACTACAACACCATCGCAAATCTGAGCAAAACGGGCAACCTGTTCGCCAGTAGAGATCCCAAATCCTACAGCCACTGGCAGATCCGTAGCTTGACGAACGGAATCAATAAAGGCTTCTACATCCGCATGGAAAGAGGATCTTTCTCCAGTCACCCCTAATGAAGATACACAATAGATAAAACCGCTCGCACCGGATACAATCTTTGCAATACGTTCGCTTGAGGTTGGTGCAACTAAAGGAATGAGGTTGACTCCAACTTCATCACTACGGCGCCGCATCTCCGCTGATTCCTCAACGGGAAGATCCGGGATAATAAGTCCGCTAATTTCATGTTTGTTCAGATCAGCAAAAAACGTATCTAGACCCATTTGCAGAATAGGATTGTAATAAGAAAACAAGATAAATGGCAAACTGCTGCCGGCTTCACGAGCCTTTAACGCGGTCTCCATGCAAGTGCGCAGGTGAACTTCACCCCGCAGTGCCCGGGCAGATGCTCGCTGAATTACAGGGCCATCTGCAAGCGGATCAGAGTATGGTACTCCAAGCTCCAGAATATCTGCCCCTGCTGTCTCCAGTTCAGTGATGATGGCAAGAGTAGTCTCCAAATCCGGATCTCCAACAGTCAGAAAAGGAATCAATGCGGTCCGGTTCTCAGCTTTTAGCTTCCGGAATACCAAATCCATCCGGTTTGTAGTTTGGGTTGTCATTCAGTTCCCTTCCCTTCTGTATACGCCATAATGGATTCTACGTCTTTGTCTCCCCGGCCTGACAGGCAGATGACAACAATGTCATCCTTAGTAAGGGTTGGACCCATTTTTACAACATGTGCTATCGCATGCGCCGATTCTAACGCTGGAATAATGCCTTCCGTTACACATAGCAGCTTCAGTGCATCTAGCGCCTCTGCATCTGTAATCGGGACATATTTTGCGCGTTCGATATCTTTTAGATAGGAGTGTTCAGGACCTACACCAGGATAATCCAGGCCTGCGGAGATGGAATGTGCTTCTGTTACTTGTCCATGCTCATCCTGCAGGAGATAACTCATCGATCCCTGGAATACGCCATGAGTTCCTTTACTCATTGTTGCCGCATGAAAAGGGGTATCAATGCCTTTACCAGCCGCCTCTACACCAATCATACCGACATTTTCATCCTCAACAAATGGATAGAACATACCGATGGCATTACTGCCACCGCCTACAGCAGCTACGAGCACATCCGGCAGCCTTCCTTCAGCCTCCAGAATCTGGCGCCGTGTTTCATCCCCAATAACCCGCTGAAAGTTACGAACCATCATCGGATAAGGATGCGGTCCTACAGCTGAACCCAATATATAGAAGGTATCATCTACATTGCTAACCCAGTAGCGAAGCGCTTCGTTGCCGGCATCTTTTAAAGTACGCGATCCGGAAGTAACGGGAATCACTTCTGCACCAAGCAGCTTCATCCGGAATACGTTAAGGGCCTGGCGACGTGTATCCTCTTCCCCCATAAACACCTTACATTCCATACCTAGCAAAGCTGCAACTGTAGCTGTGGCTACACCATGTTGACCCGCACCCGTCTCAGCGATTACTTTCGTTTTTCCCATCATTTTGGCCAGAATCCCTTGACCAATCGCATTGTTAATCTTATGGGCACCTGTATGATTCAAATCTTCACGCTTCAGATATATTTTAGCTTCTCCCAGATGTTTGCTCAGACGCTCCGCATAATACAGCGGGGTCTCCCGTCCGGAATACTGCTTTAATAGATAATCTATTTCTTCCTGAAAAGCTGGATCTGCCGAAAACTTACGGTAAGCCTCCTCCAACTCAATCAATGCATTCATCAAAGTCTCGGGCACGAAGCGGCCTCCGAATGAACCGAAACGTCCATGCTGGTCCGGTACTTGTATCATGATTGCTTCACCCTTTCCACAAAAGCTGTCATTTTTTGAATATCCTTAATGCCGTCAGTCTCTACTCCACTCGACACGTCTACCCCATACGGGGCATAGGTATCAAGCAATTCACCAACATTATCTGAATGAAGCCCTCCAGCCACAAACAAGGGCAAGTCATGTTGTACTGCAATTTCTTGGTAAGCAGGTAATTTATTCCAAGCGAACGTTCGGCCGGAGCCGCCACTCTGCAATGGATCATAAGTATCTAATAAAACCGCATCTACTGCAGCTGCGTAATCTTCCAAGCTATATTCATTTTCAGCTTTATCCCGCTCTTGATCCGCAACGGACAGTGCCTTCCATACCTGAACCTGTGGATAAGCTCGGCGAACCTGCTGGCAAAAAGCTGGACTCTCCTGTCCATGAAGCTGAATTACATCTAAATGCACCACAGACAGCAATTCGTTCAACTCATCCAGCTTCGGATTAACGAAAACCCCGGCAGCCTTAGGGATTTGACCAGTCTTCCAATTTGGAAGCTCTGCAATCAGTTCGGCAGCACGCTCTATGGACACCTTCCGGCGGCTAGGTGCAAAAACAAATCCGATATAATCTAGTGGTAAGTGTAACATAGATTTTAGCACTTCAACGTCCTGAAGTCCACAGATTTTTACTAATGTCTCAGCCATGCCGGACACGGTCCTTTCCGTTAGGAAGCTCCCCGAGCAAACCGTTAACCGCATCCTCTACGTTAGCTTGACGCATTAGATACTCCCCTACGAGCACTCCGTGAGCACCAGTAGTTCTTAGGTAGCCGATGTCTGTTGACCCGGAAATTCCGCTTTCGCTGATCACTGGAACACCTTGCGGCACAAGAGCTGCCAGCTCGGCTGTTGTCTCCAAAGAGGTCTCAAAGGTACGTAGATTACGGTTATTAATTCCAAGAAGAACGTTAGGTTGGGTTATCTTTTCTGTGCTCAGTACAACCGCCAGTTCATTTTGGTCATGCACCTCAATCAAGATATCCAATCCAAGCTCTGAAGCTATATCTATAAAATGAGACAGTTGTGCCGGTGTCAAAATAGCGACGATCAACAACACCGCATCCGCTCCGAGAAGACGTGCTTCGTAGATCTGCTTCTCATCGATAATAAAATCTTTGCGAAGCAGCGGCAGATTTACAGCTTCCTTCACTTGCTGCAGATAAGCTGCGCTGCCCTGGAAATATTCTGTGTCCGTCAGAACAGATAAGCAATCTGCACCTCCAGCTTCATACCCTTTTGCAATGGAAACAGGATCAAAATCTTCACGGATCAACCCTTTGGAAGGAGAAGCCTTCTTCACCTCAGCGATCAAGCCCATATCTCTGTTCTTCCCTTGGGTCAGAGCCTTACGAAAGCCTCTTGTTGCCGGAAGAAGCGCAATATCACGCTCTGCTTGTGCCAGCGAAAAGTTTTTACTGAGCAGTTCAACCTCTTTAATCTTAGTCGCGACAATTTTATCAAGATACATAATTAAGTTCCTCCGTCATAGCTACAAGCTGATTAAGCTTGGATAGTGCCTTGCCTGAATCCACTACATCTTTTGCTCTCTCTACGCCTCCGGCCATGGTATCTGCCAGACCAGCAACATATATACAGGCTCCGGCGTTAGCAAGAACGATATCGCGATAAGGATTCATCTGCCCTTGAAGGACCGAGGTAATAATCGCCGCATTTTCAGCTGCATCTCCACCCAGCACAGCTTCCAGTGGATGTCTGTTAAGACCTAATGCCTCTGGCGTTACCTCATACGTGGTTACGATGCCCTCTTTTAGCTCAGACACTAATGTAGGGGCCGAGATGCTGATTTCATCCAGACCATCCAAGCTGCTAACAACCATCGCACGCTTGGACCCCAGCTCCTTCAGTACATTAGCCACCGTCTCTGTCTTATTCCGATCATAAATCCCCAGCAGCTGACGGTCAGCACCAGCGGGATTCGTAAGCGGACCAAGCATATTAAAAATCGTCCGCACTCCAAGCTCTTTACGCGGTGCCGCCGCATGCCGCATCGAAGGATGATAGATTTGCGCGAATAAAAAACAAATGCCGATTCGATCCAAGCATTCCCGAGCCTGATCCGCATTCAGATGAATGTTGACGCCCAAAGCTTCAAGTACATCTGCACTTCCTGCTCTACCGGAAGCTGAGCGGTTGCCATGTTTGGCAACTCGTACCGAAGCCGCTGATGAAATAATCGCTGAGGCGGTAGAAATATTAAACTTATGGATGCCGGAACCGCCCGTACCACATGTATCTAGCAGACGCGCTTTTTCAGTAAGGACAGGTGTGCCGAAACCTCTCATGGCTTCCGCAAACCCCGTAATCTCCTCCACGGTCTCTCCCTTAATCCGTAAAGCGGTCAGCAGTGATCCGATTTGCGCCTGTGAAGCCTCTCCCAGCATGATTGCACCCATTATATCCCGTGCTTCTACACGTGTCAGACTTTTGCCTTCGATTAGTCCAGCGATTCCTGATTGTATCAATTTTGTTGCATCCATAATGTTCATCCTCCAGCCTTAATGTAATCTTTTTTATTAATCAAACCACCTGTTCAGGGGTATATGCGTACATGTAATCTTGATTGATGACTTGTTTCTCTTTTATCTCGGGTGGGAACATAGCCTCTGCCATACGAATAGCTTTTAGCATGCCCTTCGCTTTATTCACCGTCTCTTCATACTCTTTCTCCGGAACCGAGTCCCAAACGATACCCGCCCCAGCCTGCACATATGCTCTGCCCTTACGGAAGATGATTGTACGGATGGTGATACATGAATCCATATTTCCCGAGAATCCCAAATATCCAATCGCCCCCGCATAAGCACCACGGGCTTCTCGCTCCAATTCAGCAATAATCTCCATTGCCCGTAGCTTAGGTGCTCCTGAGACAGTACCGGCTGGCAGACAGGAGAGAAAGGCATCAAAGAAATCTTTATCCTCGCTAAGCGTGCCTGACACATTCGATACCATATGCATGACATGAGAGTATCTTTCAATTTCCATAAAGGAATCACATTTTACAGAACCGAATTTGGACACTCTTCCTAAATCATTACGACCTAGATCAACTAGCATCAAATGCTCTGCACGTTCTTTTTCATCCTCCAGCAGCTCCGCGGCGTAAGCACGATCCGAAGCTTCACTTTCACCTCTTGGTCTTGTTCCGGCAATCGGCCGTGTCTCCACACGATTTCCATCTACCTTTACGAGCGCTTCCGGTGAGGTTCCAACAATAATCTCTTCATCCATTTTCAAATAATACATATATGGAGATGGGTTAAGCGTCCTGAGCATCCGGTATACATGCAGTGGAGAAACTTCCGTTTCAATATGCAGGCGCTGCGACAACACCACTTGAAAAATATCGCCAGCCCGAATGTATTCCTTCGCTTGTTCTACGTTGTTGATATATTGATCTTTAGTCAGGTTGGAATGAATCTCACCCAGCTCAATATCCTGCGGAATACTGCGGCGGTTCACATTTTCCTTAGGCCCTTCCTTCTGCAGCTCTTCGGCCATATCCTCAAGCTTACGACTTAAGCTTTCGTAATTGGATTTGATATCTGAGTCCGTATCACCGTCTTTAACATGCAGGTTACCAACTAGGAGAATTTGTTGTTTCACATGATCAAAAACAATGATGCGATCACAGAACATAAACCGGATATCATCCATTTGGAGATCATCTACTGGATGCTCAGGCAGCTTCTCATAATATTGCAGCAGATCATATCCAAAAAATCCGATCGCTCCTCCAGTAAATGGCGGCATCTCATCCAGCTTAGGGCTACGGTATGAACGAAGCAGCGCCTTAAGCTCCTCAATCGGCTTTCCATGCAGCTGTTTTTTCTTACCGTCGATCTCTACGTTAATCGCACCCTTTTTTCCCGATATCATTAAAAAGGGATCGCTGCCGATGAACGAATACCGGGCCCATTGTTTGCCACCCTCTACACTTTCTAGTAAGAACGCGCGGTCACGTTCAGCAAAACGTTGGAATAACCGGATAGGTGTTTCCATATCAGCCAGCAGCCGCTTCACAACAGGAATCAGATTATAATCCTGCGACAGCTTTACCACCTCTTGAACACTCGGATTCGTCATTTTTAGATGCCCCCTTAGTTATATAAATCTTTCCGAAACACAGAAAAACCCTCTACCAAAGTAGAGGGTTTGTGTAAGTAAGTATATGTTTTTGAGCAATGATCAGCATCGTTATGTTGTGCCTACAGACTTATCTCTAAATAAGATACATCACGGATGTGAAATAACACTCCAGTACATATCAAAATAAAGACTCTGCGTACACAAAAACTGCTAATCAGGCATAACGTCTTCAGCGTCCTTATAAGGACGGTAAGCGTATATGCGTGAAATATAAGAATGTATAGAACAAAGCTTATACTTTCTTATATTCGCAAAAATTTCTTGCACTCTGCTCAACTATACTCATCTCAACTCAACTAAACTCTTCTATACTCGGCTAATTACACTATACATGATGACAAGGGTCATTGACAACCCACAACTCAAATTTAAGACTTACTCTGCGACAAATCCGGACGAAGCTTCTGAGCTTCATTCAGATACACATGGCGGATCTCACGCTGTGATTTATCCGTATTAAACTGCACCATTAACCGGATACACATCGGCAGGCTGCCTTTGACCGGGATCTCCGTAGAACACATAAGCGGCACCATTTCCCAGCCCTCAATCTCACGTATGGCTCTTGCCGGAAAAGTAGCATCCAGATCATTGGTCATCGTAATCCATACATTGCTAATATCCTCAGCTATAACATTATTGCGTTCAACGATCTCCCGCAGCAGCACAACGGTTTCACGCAAAATCTCTGTTTCTTCGTTATTAATCACGGTAGTTGCTCCGCGAATCCCTCGATTTACCACGGTTTCCCCTCCTTTTTAAGCTCTGCGAGAACCTCTCGCACAAGCGATTCCTGTACATCGTTTACAATACTAACGGCTCCTATGGCATCAGGCACAATAAAAGTCATTCTGCCTTCTTTGAATTTCTTATCATGCATCATCGCTTCCATTAGCTCCTCTTCATCATATTCAGAAGGAAGCTGTATAGGCAGTGAAAGGGCAGATAACATAGATACTGTATCCTCATAAATGGATCGGTCACGTCCAAGCTTTACAGCCAGCAGCGCCGAACCCGCCATACCAATCGCAATCGCTTCACCGTGCAAAAACACACCATATCCGCCAACCGCTTCAATAGCATGGCCGATCGTATGGCCTAAATTCAGGATCGCCCGAAGTCCATGCTCACGTTCATCGTTCGCCACGACATGAGCTTTGATCGCACAACCGCGCTCAAGGGCATAACCGAGGGCTTCAGCATTCAGAGCAAGCAGCTCATCAGCATGTTCACGGCACCAATATGCAAATTCTTTGTCCATAATCAGACCATGCTTCACTACTTCAGCTAAGCCAGAAGAGACTTGGCGTGGCGGAAGCGTGCGAAGGGTATCCAAATCGTAAAGCACCAGCGAAGGTTGATAGAACGCACCAACCATATTTTTGGCTAGTGGATGATTGACAGCCACTTTGCCGCCTACGCTGCTGTCATGGGCCAGAATCGTCGTTGGAATTTGTAGAAATCCTATTCCGCGCATGTAGGTAGCTGCTACAAAACCAGCTAAATCACCAACAACTCCGCCACCTAAAGCCAACACCGCTGAGTTGCGATCCAGTCCCGCTTGAATCGCGGTCGTCATAACCTCTTCATACACGGTTAATGATTTGGATGCTTCCCCTGCCGGCATAATATGGCTTACTACGGTATAACCTTGCTGACGTAGAGCTTCTTCAAGCGCCGGTAAATACCGTGGAGCTACTTCACTATCACTCACAACCAGTAGCGGGCTACGAGTGGACAGTCCAGCCTCAGCACAGTACTGGCCAATGTTCTGCAGCAGACCACTACCGATGTGGATTGGATAAGAACGATCTCCCAAATCTACATTGATTGTACGCATGATTAATAACTCTCCAATTGTGCAAGATAGTTTTCATAGTTCGCTTTAATTTCTTCGAGAGAATCCCCGCCGAATTTATCAAGAAATGCTTTGGCAACTTCCCATGCCACTACGCTTTCCAAAACCACACATGCCGCTGGAACCGCACATGCATCCGAACGTTCTACTTGAGCTGTAAAAGGTTCTTTCGTATCGATATCTACACTTTGAAGTGGCTTATACAAGGTAGGAATAGGCTTCATAACACCACGAACCACTACCGGCATGCCATTCGTCATCCCGCCTTCAAAACCGCCTAAACGATTGCTTGCGCGATAGTATCCTTTAGAAGCTTCATACATAATTTCATCATGGACTTGCGATCCACGCAATTTTCCTGCTTCAAATCCAATGCCGATTTCAACGCCTTTGAAGGCATTAATCGACATCACTGCCCCAGCGATCGCCCCGTCCAGCTTCCGGTCTGACTGTACATAGCTGCCAAGTCCAATGGGCAGTCCTTCGACGATACATTCAACGATTCCACCGATGGAGTCTCCCTCTTCCTTGATCTGATCTATGTAAGCCTCCATTTTCTGTTCTGTTTCTTTGTCGACAACTCTGACAGAAGACTGTTCTGTCCGTTCAATCAGTTCATCGATAGGCAGATCATTTACAGGTGCCTCAATTTCACCAATGCGAATGACTTGACCTGCTACTTTCACACCAAAAGCTGCCAGCAGCTGTCTGGCTACAGCGCCACATGCGACTCTGGCTGCGGTTTCGCGGGCACTGGAGCGCTCCAGAACGTTGCGAAGATCCGTATGATTGTACTTCAATCCACCATTCAAATCTGCATGTCCAGGACGCGGCCGATTTACCCGGCGTTTTTCTTCATCACTGCCTGGAATAGGTTCAATATTCATAATGTTCTTCCAGTGAGTCCAATCCTTGTTCTCTACTACCAAGGCTACCGGAGCACCCGTAGTATAGCCGTGACGTACTCCACCTACAATTTGTGCCGTATCTTTTTCAATCTGCATGCGGCGTCCACGTCCGTATCCCTTTTGTCGACGATGCAATTGAAAGTTAAGCTCTTCAAAATCCAAAGTTAAATTACTTGGCAATCCCTCAATAATAGCCGTTAGCTGGGGGCCGTGCGTTTCCCCCGCTGTTAAATAGCGTAAACTCATGATGTCTTCCCCCTTTTATACTTTTAAACTGTAAACCGCTAAAATCCTATGATCTTTGCTCATTATAGTATAGGGAATCCGCTTTGACAAGAAAGGGATCTCCCTAGAAACACTGTATGTATACCGAAATAAAAAGCGCCATCCATACCCTTAAGAGTATGAATGGCGCTCCTCGGCTCGGTCCTCAGCTTGTTAGCTGCCGAGCCGCTGGCTTGGTGAAGGGAATGTAGACTTACGCTCTTCCAGCTGCAGAAGGCGCTCCAATTGCATTTCTTCCACACCGAGAATTTGCCCGCACTCACGAACGGTGATAAAGCCTCGTTTGTACGCGGCAATGACCTTGCTTTTGTCCATCGGTTTAACTTTCCTTTCACTTAGCGTACAGATTCTACTATCCAGTATCACTGAACTTTTGCGAAAGTATACCTTTGAAGTTAATGGCGAAGGAGCAAAAAGTATTTATTTTTTACGATAGAAAAAAGTTTCCGTCGATTCAAAGCCATATTGAGCCGGTGTAAAGATTTGCTCTGTGCTGCCCACAAACAAATAACCACCCGGACGTAAGCTAGCCGAAAACTTATGATAGAGCTTGTTCTTCGCTTCTTCAGTAAAATAGATCATAACATTGCGACAAATAATAAGATCGAAACCTTCGTCGAACTTGTCCAAGAGCAAATTTTGTTTGCGGAAATCTATGTTTTTCTTAAGTGAATCGCTGACCTTGAAGACAGGGCCTTCCGGCGTAAAATAACGTGCTGCCACGTCTTTCGGCACATCCTTTAAAGAACGTTCCAAATAAAGACCCTGCTTTGCTTTGGATAAAGCGCCATCATCAATGTCAGTGGCAAGAATACCTGTCTGCGCCAATATATTCTTGTCCGACAAAATCATAGCCAGCGTGTAAGGCTCTTCGCCTGTGGAACATGCCGCGCTCCACAGCTTTAATTTGCGGCCCGACTGCTGGAGGTCAGGGAGGATAATATCCCGCAAAACTTCCCAGCGATTCGGATTCCGCCAGAACTCAGAGACATTGATCGTCATTCGATCTAAAAATTCATAAAATAAGTCCTTATTTTTCATCATCGCCGCAAAAAAATCACTGAAGGTATGATACCCATTCTTCATCCGAAGAGTCGTCAAACGCCGCTTCATCTGTGCTTCTTTATATTGAGCCAGATCAATTCCGGTGCTTTGTTTAACGTTGTGAATAAATCCGCTATAATCTGGATCTGTTGTTAATGCTGCAACATTACGATCAGACATGTTAATCCCCTGCCTCCCACCTGGACCTTACATCCAGACTGCGATGTCTTTGTTATACTGATTCAGTTCATCTGGAGCAAAGAAATTAGCAATTTCCCGTTCTGCACTTTCAGGCGAGTCTGATCCATGAATTAAATTAAGTGGTGTATGGCTGGCAAAGTCGCCACGAATCGTGCCTGGCAGAGCTTCTCCAACTTTTGTTTTGCCTATGAGTGTCCGGGATAAAGTTACGACATCATCGCCTTCCCATACCATTGCAAACACTGGACCTGAAGTGATGAAAGAGACCAGCTCTGAAAAAAAGTCTTTGCCTGCATGCTCAGCATAATGTCTTTTCGCTTGATCCTCACTAACTGTAATCAGTTTAGCAGCGACCAATTTAAACCCCTTATCCTCAAAGCGGGCAACAATACGCCCTATTAATCCACGTTGAACTCCATCAGGCTTGACCATCAGATACGTCTTTTCCATAGAAGCACTCTCCATTTTCCCATTTGAAGGGTTGTTTTGACGCTATCTTAACAGAAACATTGCTTTCTGGAAACGTTTAATTTCAATCTCACCAGAAGATCAATAACTTCTACCTGTTATAAAATACGCAATATCGCGCAGATTGCGCTTAGTCTTATTGTTAGGCAATTGTTCCAGCGCCGCCAGCGCCTTGTCGATATAACGTGAAGCGAGCTCCTCAGAACGGGCGATTCCGTCTCCGGAAAGAATGAGATCAATCGCATGTCCTACCGTGCTATGTCCCTCACGTATAGACTTCAGTTCCTCAAGCAATGACTCGCGCAGTCGCTCATCCTCAAGACTATAAATCACTGGAAGTGTAATGTTTCCTTGCCGCATATCACTGCCCGGAGGTTTACCGATCTGTTTCTCTGTGCCTGAGAGATCCAGTAAATCATCACGAATCTGGAACGCCATACCCACGTTATATCCATAATTATAAAGCAGACGAGCTACTTCTGGATCTGCCTCAGCAGCAAGAGCGCCGAGTTGGCAGCTAACTGCAATCAGCAGGGCTGTTTTGCGGCGGATACGCCGTAGATAATGACGTACACTTTGCTCACTGTTGAAAAAGTCACGAATCTGCTCCATCTCTCCGATCGACATTTCGATCATCGCCTTAGACAGAATTTGATGAATTCGTGGATTCTTCAGCTCCGTAGTCATAACCAGCGCTTTTGCATATATGTAGTCACCAGTGTACATGGCAATTTTATCGCCCCATTTTGCTTTCACGGTGAGTTCACCACGGCGCAATTCTGCATCGTCGATCACATCATCATGGACCAGTGAAGCGCTATGGATCAACTCTAACGGTATCGCCACCCGTTTCAGTTTTTCCAGATCATACTTACCGAATTTCCCGCCCATTAGGACAAATACGGGACGTAATCTTTTGCCGCCTGCCTTTAATAAATGCAGGGAGGTTTCTGTAAGCAGATCGTCATCCCCCTGTACACTGCGGTACAGCTCTTTTTCAATCTGATCCATATCTCTGTTCAGTAATCCGAATATTTGCAGTCGTTTCATTCTTTCACCCGTGTCAACAGTTTATGGCTCCAAATCTCCATCTTCACTTCCTGCGGCAGCAGGCCCATCTCATAGGCATAGCGGAAATAGAGGTTCAAACCTTGCTGCTGCCTTTCTCCAAAATCATAACATAAATTGCGGAAGTACCCTTCCCAATAAGACTTTGTTCCTCCAATGTTAGAACAAGCTGCTTGTACAATAGGATCTAAATCTCTCAATCCCCGCATTTTACTCTCGGCAAAAGCCTCTGCAATCTCAGAAATAGCTTCCGGTTTGTCCTCCGCAGCCTTTCGATTCACTGCCCAGACCGCAAAGGTCATCCCTAAGCCCGTCCATTCCTTCCAAACCTCAGCTAGATCAGTAACGATATAACCTTGATCCTGCCATGAGGCCTTAATAGCATTATCACCAATTAATAAACAGGCATCCGCTTCATGCATCATGTCATCCAAATCAGGATTAGCGCTAATATACTCCGGTTTATTGCCAAAAGCTTTTTCCATTAAAATTTTCAGCAAATTTACTGAGGTTGCAGAAGTATTCGTAACAGCGATCTTACCGCTGCCAATCTGAGCAAATGGCACCCTGGAAAAAAGGAATATTGATCTCACAGGACCGTCCGCGCTAACCGATAAATCAGGTAGAAGTAATAATTTGTCACTGGCCTCAGCATAAGCAAAAGAGGATAAAGCACCTACATGAATAGTTCCACGGCTCATCCCCTGATTAAGAATGGCAGGTACCTCACTCACCATCTCTGCAGGATATTTCAGTGCAGAGGGATGAAAATTGTGAAATACCGGCCATGAGTTGGTATAGCTGATTTTGCCAATGATGGTGTGGCTGTTATTGTCCATCCTTTCAATCCCCCCATCTTCGAAATAAATTGTGTTCAATATTAAAGCTGTCAAGCACTTTGCCCACCATGAAATTAATCAGATCATCCATACTTTGCGGCCCAAAATAAAAAGCCGGCATTGCGGGAATCATCCGAACTCCCAGACGGGACAGCTTCAACATATTCTCTAGATGAATAGCATGCAGTGGAGTCTCACGAGGTACAAGCACCAGTGGGCGGCCTTCCTTGAGCATAACGTCAGCAGCACGTGTCATCAGATTATCAGAGGTCCCATTCGCTACCGCGGATAATGTTCCCATAGAGCAAGGCATAATAATCATCCCTTCCACACGAAACGAACCACTTGCAATGGATGCGCCGATATCCGCAACAGGATGATAAAGCAGAGAACCGGGATAGCCTTTGAACCTTTCGTTCAAAAAGCCCTCCCGGTCTGATGCGATATAGCCAAGTTCTTCTTTAAATACGCGCCAGCCCGCATTGCTAACTACCAAATGCACGGAGTAGCCTAGTGACAGCAAGGTTTCAGTTAGACGAACACCATATATCACACCGCTTGCTCCTGTAATTCCAACCACGATGTTTTTCGGTTTAGTAAGCGTCATTAGTAGAACTGCACCACCAAGTCAATCAAAGTGAAAGAGAACACCACGATGCTCAATACGCCGTTCATAGTGAAAAAAGCAGTCTGCAGACGGCTCAGGTCACTCGGAGATACAATGTAGTGCTCATAAAAGAGAATGATATATGCGATGATCATGCCTGCTACATACCACCAGCTTAAATCCGTCATAAACAGCAACGATACGAAACCAATCGCCGTGAGAATGTGAAATACGCGGGCAATAAAGAGTGCACCTTGAACCCCGAACCGAACCGGAATGGACTTCAAGCCCTCTTTTAGATCAAACTCAACATCCTGACAAGAATAAATTACATCAAAACCTGCAGTCCAAAACACAATAGTGAAATAAAATACCATTGAAGTCCAATTCACACTACCAGTTACAGCTACCCAACCGCCTAAAGGTGCAAGCGCAATGGTCAGACCGAGGATAAGATGGCAGGCCCATGTAAAGCGCTTAGTAAATGAATAAATGACAAGAAGGAAAACTGCGATTGGCAAGAGCTTGGCCGACAAAGGATTCAGCTTAAAGGCTGCCCAAAAGAGTAAGAAAAACGAAATGCCGATAAAAATGACGACTTCACCGATCTTCAATAATCCTGCAGGAATAGCTCTTCCCGCTGTGCGTGGATTCTTAGCATCACTTATCCGGTCAATCAGTCGATTCAGACCCATAGCAGCGCTCCGTGCCCCAAACATAGCCACTACGATCCAACCAATCTGGCTCCAGGTAGGTAGTGTGCCAAACATGACAACGGAACCAAGTAAAGCGCCCATAAAAGCAAAAGGTAAAGCAAATACCGTATGTTCAAACTTGATCATTTGTAAAAAGATACCGATTTTCTTAAACATTCCCGTTCTCCTTGAGCCCAATATGTAATGCCGCGATGCCTCCGGTCAAGGGGAAGGATTCCACTTTTTGCAGTCCGGTTTCACGGAAAATAGCAGCTAATTGCTCCCGGTCAGGGAACAGCGCCAGCGATTCTGGCAACCATTTGTATTGCTCATACCTTTTAGCGAATAACTTGCCCAGCAATGGGAGTACACGCTGAAAATAAAAGAAATAGATACCTTTAAACGGTTGTTTCATCGGCTTGGAAAGCTCCAGGCAGACCACCATTCCTCCGGGCTTCACCACCCGTTTCATCTCGTTCAGCACTTGAACAAGATCCGGTACGTTGCGGAGTCCAAAACCAATCGTTGCATAATCAAATGCGTTGTCTTCAAAAGGCAACTCCATAGCGTTGCCCTGTACGAGAGAGATCCGGTCCTGAAGCTTGCGCTCCTCCACCTTACGGCGCCCCACTTCAAGCATGCCTGCACTGAAGTCGAGCCCTATCACATTCCCTGTCTGTGAGGCTTCGGCCAAGGCAATGCTCCAATCGCAAGTGCCGCAGCATAAGTCTACAGCTGAATCCCCGCGCTTCATACCCATCTTCTTCATCGTGAACTTACGCCAAGCCTTATGGCGGCGAAAGCTTAAGATGTCATTCATCAAATCATATTTACCTGCAATACTCTCAAACACCGAGTGCACAAACTGTTCCTTCGGCTTGCTGTTATCACCCACAGCAGTTGTAGTTTTGTCCATAGTCATCCACTAACCCTCCACGGCTGCTTGTCCTGAGACTTTCATCTGCAGGAGAATACGATCCAGCGCTATCTCAAGCTCTCTAAGCAGGCTTTCGTCTTTAACGCTTTGTAATAGTCCCTGAATCGACTGAATCGACTGATGGAGCTTGTCCGTCAGCAGAGAATCACATTTATATTTCATCTTCAGCATCTTCCAGTCCTTCTGATCAAGGTTCTGGTCTTGAAGCTGTTTGCGTTCTTCCTCTGTCGCTGACTCCAGCATCTTCCAGTAGCAATAACCATTGCTTGCATTCTCAAGGTTATCACAACGCTGAAGCTCTATGGCAACAGTTTCGCACTGACTGAACTCTGTCAATAACTTCTCCCACAATTCCACTAAGGAATTCTCGATCATGGGCGTAAAAGAAAGGAACAGCCGCATATTGAGCTGTACCATGTGCCGCAAGTATTGTTCAGCCGAAAGACGGATTCCTCTCATCTTCACATAGAGGTTCGCTTTCAAGACATTGAAATCAGCAATCGCCTTACTCAAGATTCCAACCATCTCAATCTGATCACTCTTTGCAAGCAGATGGTAAAACCAGCTACTAAAATAATCACCAGCCAATACCTTTAATTGACGGGAACGCATAGGATCTCCACCGCGTCTATCATTCGAGCGGTCAATTACCTCATGTGTATCTAGTCCAAGTTGAATAAGTGCGGTTACGAGCGTATACAACTCACCAGTACTTCCTTTTACAGAAGATCCATGGTTTAGAAAAATATATAACAAATGACCCCGGCCATCAGAAAACGGCGGCAAATCCGTATGCTTCTGAATCATGTCGTAGTCGGTGTAGGGTTTTGCCAGTTGCGGTATGCAGTACGGTTTCATTTCAGCCTCCGAAGCCATTGACATTTATATTAATTCCTTTGTTCACAATCTTGTCTATTATATCACATGTTTTTTTGTCACGCACTGTGATACAACTGAGTTTCTTTTATTCTTCTCAAGGATAAATGAACTGCTTCTTCCAGAGCTCAGTCTCACTAATACGGAAGCCTGTCTTGAGACGCTCGGATATGGGGAGATTACCCGCAGACTGAAGTTCATTCTGGAGTTCAACGGACCACTCCGCGCGTCTGATATCCCCTGCTAGCAGCAGCCGGCGGCTATCCAGCCATTTATCCATGACCACGATGCGCAGCAGAAGCTGATCCACATTCAAGGTTTCTTGAAAAGCAAAAGAAATAGTCTGTGCCATATTTCGATAAAGCTCCTGGGGTTCATGATCATTTCCGCTCACTTTTAAATCCAGAGACAGAACGTGATCCTCCCAGCCTACGCTATCAATGGATAAGGTCAATGGAAGTGCGCCAAGAACATCAACAAGATTATCGTTGTCTAGCACCGTGTTATGGCCGCCAGTAAAAGTCTCCACTGCACCATTTCTCTGCTGTAAGGTTGAATCCATATCTGCCACTTTGGGCAATATTACAGCAGAGGTTGCAGTCAAGAGTAATACGGCTCCAACCCACCAGGCCTTGTTCATGAACACGCCCCCCTTATCCATAATTCCCACTCTTAGCGGAATACGATCATTTCTCTTTACTATATTTTGAAAAAAAGCAGGCTATGCCTGCTTTTCAGCTTTCACTTTCCAATTGTCCGTGCTTTGTCCATATTTCAGCCTTACCGCGGATCTTCATCGCTGAGGTATGATCAGTAAACTGGGCAATCAATACCTCACCCTTATCCAGCTTCTCTGTATGATGAAAACGTGTATCTGTACCTCTGGTTAACCCAATGACCTGAACGCCATTATCTTTAGCCTTAACCACAATATAGTCGCTGCCCGTTGGAAGCGGAGTAGTACCCGTATTTTTATCCATCATCACTCATCCTCCTCTAAACCTATTATACAGTTCATAGTATTTCAAAAAACAAATGCCGCCTTGGAGGGCGGCATAGTTGTTCTTAAAAAGACTATGGGATAGGTATGTAGAAATCTTTATTTGATTCCGTCTTTCAGCGCCTTACCGGGTTTGAATGCCGGTACCTTGCTTGCAGGAATTTCGATTTCTTCACCAGTTTGCGGGTTACGGCCTTTACGTGCAGAACGCTCACGCACTTCAAAGTTTCCGAATCCAACCAGTTGTACTTTATCACCGCTTTGCAGTGCTTCTGTAATTGCTTCGAAAACCGCATCTACAGCTTTAGTAGCATCCTTCTTGGGAAGTTCAGTTGCTTCTGTAACTACATTGATCAAATCTGATTTATTCATGTTTTCTCACCTCCCTGAGTAAATTCTCCGGTATCATACACTGTTTCCGTTTCAACGTAAAATATACGTGATAATCCCGTTTAAAACATAACTTTGGCGCCCTTAGACCTTGAAGCGCAACAAACTTATAGTAATACAGCCCATCCATAAATTCAAGCTGTTACTCAAAAAAGGAGCAGAAATTATCATCTATCCTTGCATATTTATCTAAATTCAATCTAATTTGTTAGACCTATAGGAGCATTTAAGGTCTTTATTTCATCAGAATAATTGAGTCAGATTCACCGTTATTATAGGAACTAGGAATCAAGTTTTAGGATAGATACAAATAAAAAGAGCAGGATTTCTCCCACTCTTTGAATTTATTTATATTCAGCTTAGAGAATAATTGCAATAAGTCCGCCGGAACCCTCATTTATAATGCGACCAAGCGTTTCTTGCAGTTTGTAGCGCGCATTATCCGGCATCATAGCTATCTTGCCTTGAATTCCTTCTCTTACAATGGAGTGCAGGGAGCGGCCAAAAATATCGGATTCCCAAATCTTAATAGGATCATTCTCAAAGTCCTGCATCAGATAACGAACCAGCTCTTCGCTTTGCTTTTCCGTTCCGATGATTGGCGAGAATTCAGACTCCACATCCACCCGAATCATATGAATGGATGGTGCCGTAGCCTTTAAGCGAACCCCGAAGCGAGAGCCCTGACGAATCAGTTCTGGCTCGTCGAGTGCCATTTCGGCTAAAGATGGAGCCGCGATACCATAGCCAGTAGTCTTGACCATTTCCAAAGCTTCTGAGAATCGGTCGTATTCTCGTTTCGCATGTGAGAACTCCTGCATAAGCTGGAGCAAATGATCCTTACCGCGGATCTCAACCCCAACCACTTCCATCAGAACTTGATCGTACAGCTCTTCTGGAGCATACAGGTCGATCTCTGCTACACCCTGACCCATGTTCATACCACTTAGGCCAGCTTTATCAATAAAGTCATATTCGGTGAACTGAGATACGAGGCGGTCAACATCCCTCAGGCGGCGAATGTCTTTTACCGTATCGCGAACGGAGTTCTCATAACTACTACGTAGCCAGTGGTTTTCTCCAAGCACCATAACCCAGCTTGGCAGATTTACATTTACTTCATGCACTGGGAATTCATAAAGCACTTCCCGCAGCACACCAGTTACGTCATCTTCGCTCATGTTTGCGGCGCTTAGCGTCATAACTGGGATATCGTATTTGATGGCTAGCTCGTTACGGAGCTGCTGCGCTTCCTCACTGCGTGGCCGGGTGGAGTTAATGACAAGCACAAACGGCTTACCCACTTCCTTCAGCTCTGCAATGACGCGCTCTTCAGAGTCCACGTACGAGTTCCGCGGAATTTCTGCAATCGTACCATCTGTTGTTACCACTACACCTAGCGTTGAATGCTCCTGAATAACCTTACGTGTCCCGATTTCTGCCGCTTCCTGAAAAGGAATAGGCTCTTCAAACCAAGGTGTAGAGATCATACGTGGTCCATTTTCATCCTCGTAACCTTTTGCACCCTCTACAGCGTAACCTACACAGTCTACCAGACGAACATTAACCTCAAGCCCTTCCGCAACCTTGATTTGGACTGCGTTGTTTGGCACAAACTTCGGTTCTGTCGTCATAATCGTTTTGCCTGCTGCGCTTTGCGGAAGCTCATCCACAGCTCTTACTCGATCAGCCTCATTCGTGATGTTTGGCAGGACAATTGTTTCCATGAAGCGCTTGATAAATGTCGATTTCCCCGTGCGAACCGCGCCGACGACGCCAAGATAAATGTCTCCGCCGGTACGCTCGGCAATGTCCTTGAAAATATCCACTTTTTCCAAAAGAGATCCCCTCCTCATATTACTCCGAAGAAAAAATGCCTGAAGAGCATCGACTTCGCGTTCCGCCGGTAATCTGACCCTTGCAGGACATCAACCGGACTTATCGTATGCCCGCCCGAAGCCTAGCTGCTTTCGACCGGGACGTACTTGCCCCGCGCTAAACTCCGAATGCTCGGACATGCATTTGGACTAGTATCATCATATGTATCCGGAACGAATTTATGACCCGTATTCGCGCATTTCCCAATGTAATTTCAAAAAAAGTTAAGTCTGCGCGCCGCAAGGCGTCTGACGCCCGGAAGCTTACTCATCCATCTTATGAGGTAGGATTCGTTGATAGAACTATTTTTAGTGGATGCTGAGATTAAAAGGTTATAAACAAAAAACGCCTAATGCCCCGGATAAAACCGAAGCTTAGACGCTTTTAAACTATAACTCTAACTTGGAGGCTGTGGGATCGGCTGATTATTAATCCATAGATACGGCAAAGACTTTACGGGAACGTAATATGAAGCTTCCTCCAGATCCAGTCGCAAGTCCTGATTCTTGTCGTGCTCTCCACCCTTCTTATCGACGGCAGCCATGATATCAAAAACATAATCTACGTAGACAGTTCCATCCTTATCCATGATAAAGTCAAGAACTTGACCGGAATAGACGCTAGTTAAGGTTATAGAGCTTGTACCCGCCTGCTTATGATCAATGGTATACAATCCGGGGTATAGCTCATCAAGCACAGGCAGGTTGCCGCCATGAGCTGATTTATAGCGGTTAACCTGTCGTTGCACGTCATTCACCTTTTGAACCGTAACAAGGTCCATCACCTTCACCACAGGATCAATTTCCTCATTCAAAATAAGAAAATAAGCACTTCCACCCTGCTCAAAAGCGGTAGCCGGTATATCATCCAAATATCCCTTATTATTCAACTTCCCCAGGTCAATACGAAACTTCTCATACCTTGGAGTAGTTTCATCCGCATTAAGAATGGGCAGTACCCCTTCCTCCTGTTGATAATCATCAACGGCTGCTTGTATCCGTTTAACACTTTCCCGATAATTAACACTAGCCCGCTTCTCTTCACCTGGGTATAGACAGCCCGAAAGCGTAAGCGCGAGCGATACCATCCCTAGCAAAAGCTTGGCCCCTGCCTTCAGTTTCATTTTATATCCTTTAAACTCCAACCGAGTCCCTCCCACGGTGACATTCTTACGCTACCACAGCTCATCTTCTTCCCCACGCCGCGCTGCTTCAAGCTTACGGCGCACCGCAGCCTTCAGTGGATCTTCCGGCACCTGAACGGTTACGTCGCTCCATACGGCAGCCTGACAGGCCAGACGCGTTCCTTCTTCTAAGGCCGATCCAAGCTTACGCCGCTCAATATCACCGGGAGGCCTTACTGCAGCAGCCTCTTCCTTCGCGACTGTAACCTTGCACATCAGACAGCCTGCTTTGCCTCCGCATCTAGTTGTTATTGGCACTCCTGCTTTACGAGCAGCCTCTAATAACGAAATGCCACGGTTCACAACAGCTTTACGACCTTCTGGTTGAAATACAACGGTAACTCCTTTTTGTGATTTCATGATGTTACTTCCTTCCTCAACACTATGTAACTGCTTACATAATTGAAACAACTCCGCCCAATAGGCCCACTAACATGATGACAAAAGCAAGTATAGACAGTACAGCCTTAAGCAATCCCTTGGTTTTGCTCCGAGCAAAAGTTATAAGAAATACTGATAATCCCATAATCAGCATCGCAATCAGGGATAACCACATTTTTGTCATCGGATCCATGGTCAAAGCCCCCATTCGCCTGTAATTTATTAGGGACTATTATATCATGACCTTATCCTTTTCTGTAAAAAAACATCATTTTTTATGTATTATTTTAAATAGATTACGCTTCGTGAAAATTATCAGGAATATAAAAAAAAAAGCAAAAGACGACGGAATCATTCATTGATCCGTTTTCTTTTGCTCACCCAACATAAAGCTATTTTTTAAGCATCATTTTCATTAAAGACTCCATTGTGCTGGAACCTGCGCCGCCTTTTTTAACGGCATTGATAATCTCCTGCACAGTAGCTTCACTGACCGGCACTTTCGCCATTGATGACACCTGCTTAATTAACTGGCGGAGCTGGGCTTCATTCTGCGTAGTTCCTGGCTTTACCGTACTGGCTAGCTTTTTGACGGCACTTTCCGTAATGTTCTTGCCCGCCTTTTTGTTAATGGCGTTCAATGCATCCTTGGAAAAATCTCTGCTCACTTTTCATCCCTCCTCCGTCAATCCCCATTACAACATATGAGAATTTGTGGAAAAAGGTGAACAGGATCAGGAATGCCACTGCTCCCAAGTTTCCTGGGAGATCGACTCAAGCTCAGGCTTACGATCACGCCCCATCAAGGCTTCAACCGCACTGCGTGGGCTTCTTCCTTGAAAGAGCACATGATAAATCTGATCCGTAATCGGCATCTGCACACCCAGCTTGAGCGAAATTGCATAAGCTGCTTCGGTAGTACGAATACCTTCGACTACCATCCCCATGGATTCCAGCACCTCGGCCAGCGGCTTGCCTTGACCAAGCATGGACCCAGCGCGCCAGTTACGGCTGTGCTGACTAGTAGCCGTCACAACAAGGTCGCCAATTCCGGCAAGGCCGGCAAAGGTCAAAGGATTGGCTCCAAGCTCAACTCCCACCCGAGATATCTCGGCGAGTCCACGGGTCAAAAGGGCTGCTTTAGCATTGTCCCCATATCCAAGGCCATCGGATAGACCTGCACCAAGGGCAATAATATTCTTAAGAGCTCCGGCAAGCTCTACCCCTACCTGATCACGATTCGTATATACACGGAAATCGTTGTTGATGAACAATTCCTGCGCTTCGGCGCTACGTTTGTCATCAGGTGAAGCAACTACAACGGTTGTAGGACACCGGCGTACAACTTCCTCTGCATGACTTGGACCGGAGAGGACGACGATCTGCCCTTCGTCACAGCCTAGTTCCTCTGCAATTACGATGGACATCCGCTTATTGCTTTCCGACTCAAAGCCCTTCGTAGCATGAACACATAACATGTCATCCTTCCAGAATGGCTTCAGACTGCGAGCAACCTGCCGCATTCCTGAAGACGGAGCTACAATTACAACCGCCTTAGAACCGGACACTGCCGTTTCCATATCCGTAGTTGCAATAATGTTAGCTGGCAGTGCGATGCCAGGCAGATACTTATTATTCGTATGAGAGCCATTGATCTCGGCAGCTTGATCAGAGTTGCGTGTCCACAGATAAACTTCCGAGTGGTTTGCAGCCAGCACACTAGCCAGCGCAGTTCCCCAGCTCCCCGCTACAAGTACGGTAACTTTATCAGACAACACGATTCCCTCCTTTAACTTTTGAGCCTATCTTGTTCTCACGGCCTTCTACAATCTTTACAATATTCGTCCGGTGCCGCCAGAAGGCGAAGACCGCAATAATAATACTGGTCCAGAGCACAGGTTGTGTAAATCCTGTCAACAATAAAGCCACTGGTGTCAGTGCTACAAAAATTAATGAGCCAAGGGACACGTAACGTGTGATAAAGATAGACAGGATGGCGATGATACCGGCGAGCAGCGCTGGCCATAAACAAAGCGTAGCCATAACACCGATCGTAGTAGCAATGCCTTTCCCCCCACGAAAACGAAAATAGAGCGGCCAATTATGTCCGATGATGGCCGCGATTCCACAAAGAGCCGGAACCCAGGTTCCCCAACCGCCGACCCAGGTTCCTAACCATACAGCGGCCACCCCTTTCAGCACATCCAGCAACAGCACTAGTATTGCAGGACCTTTACCCAATACACGCAGTGTATTGGTAGCCCCCGCATTTCCGCTTCCGTATTGACGGATATCAATTCCCTTTAGCAACTTTGCAAGCAGTACACTAAAGCTGACAGAACCAAGCAAATAGCTTACAACGATAACCAGAAGTTCAAGCGCCACACTTCTTCTCCCCTAACCTTCGTTTTCGGATTTGCGCCGTGTAAAGAGACGGATTGGTGTTCCTTCGAAATTAAATGCTGCGCGAATTTTATTCTCCAGATAACGTTCATAGGAGAAGTGCATCAGCGACGGATCATTCACGAACACCACAATCGTAGGCGGCTTAACCGCAACCTGCGTTACATAGTTAATACGCAAGCGACGGCCTTTGTCAGTTGGTGGAGGGTTAATCGCGATTGCATCAGATACAACGTCGTTCACCAAATGTGTAGTAATGCGCAGTGCGTGCTGTTGAGATACATGCTGTACAACAGGCAGCAGTTTTTGCAAACGCTGTTTGGTTAAAGCCGACAAAAAGACAACCGGTGCGTAACTCATAAACAAGAAATGGTCACGAATCTTAGTCTCGAAGTTCTGCATAGTCTTATCGTCTTTCACAATGGCATCCCATTTGTTGACAACAAAAATAGATGCTTTACCAGCTTCATGTGCATAACCAGCAATATGCTTGTCCTGATCGATGATGCCCTCTTCGCCGTTAATTACAACGAGGACCACATCAGCCCGTTCAATCGCACGCATAGCTCGCATAACACTGTATTTTTCAATGTTCTCGTATACCTTGCCTTTTTTACGCATACCTGCCGTATCGATAAGCACATAACGTTGCCCATCACGTTCAAAAGGAGTATCGATAGCATCTCTTGTAGTCCCTGCAATATCGCTGACGATAACACGTTCTTCGCCCAAAATCGCGTTAACCAGAGAGGATTTACCTACATTCGGACGGCCAATCAAAGCTACACGAATGACATCCTCATCGTATTCATCATCTATTTTCTCAGGTAGGCGTTCAACTACAGCATCTAGCAAATCGCCGAGTCCGGTTCCGTGACTACCAGAAATTCCGATTGGATCGCCAAAACCAAGGCTATAGAACTCATAAATATCATCCGCACGCTTCATATTATCCACTTTGTTGATGGCAAGAACGACCGGTTTACCTGAACGGAACAGAATCTGAGCTACCTCTTCATCTGAATTCGTCACACCACTCTTCGCCTCACACATAAATACAATAACATCCGCTTCTTCAATCGCCAGCTCCGCTTGAACACGGATTGATTTCAGAATTGTATCTTCTCCATCAATTTCAATACCTCCGGTATCAATCACACTGAACGACTTACCGTTCCAATCTGAAATACCATAAATCCGGTCACGTGTAATCCCCGGCTTATCTTCTACAATGGCTAATCTATCGCCAATCAGCCGATTAAATATCGTCGATTTTCCGACGTTAGGCCTCCCAACAATTGCCACAACGGGTCTTGCCATATTCATTCCTCCTGTCATCCTTACGTTACTCATCATAGCAAAAAACATTTAAATTGGCTAACAATCATGTTAACTCTCAATAATCCGACCAGTTCCGAAAAAAAGACAATCGGCGAACCCCCGTATCGAGGGCTCGCCGATTACTTTACCCGTATATTCAAAAGCTCGTTTAGGGATTAGTTATTACCCTTAAATTTGTCCAGCTTGTCACCAAAACGTTCAGCAAGCGTAAAGCTAAGGCCTTCGTTGCTAAGGGAAACGTTAGGGTTGTTCAGAACTTCTTTAGGAGCTCTGTCTCTGCTATTGTTGCGTTCAGGTCTAGCAGATGGAGCTGGAGCTTCTTCAGTTTCTTTGATGCTCAGGCTAACACGTTTCTCGGATGGATTGAAGTCCAGAACTTTCACTTGAACTTCTTGTCCTTCTTTCAATACTTCGTGTGGAGTAGCGATGTGTTTGTGGGAGATTTGTGAGATATGCACAAGACCTTCCACACCCGGAAGCAATTCTACGAATGCTCCGAAGTTCACAAGACGTTTTACAACGCCTGTTACAACATCACCGATGTTGATTTCGCCAGCAGCAGAGTCCCAAGGACCTGGAGCAGCAGCTTTGATGCTCAGGCTGATTTTTCCTTTTTCAGGATCAACCTTCAATACTTTAACACGTACTTTATCACCTTCAGATACTACATCAGAAGGTTTCTCTACGTGACTCCAAGCGATTTCAGATACGTGTACAAGACCGTCAACTCCGCCCACATCAACAAATGCGCCGAATTGAGTCAGACGTTGTACTGTACCTTCGATGATTTGGCCTTCAGATAGTTCAGCCATAATTTTCAGCTTGTTAGCTTCGAATTCTTCTTCAAGAACTTCTTTAGCAGACAAGATTACTTTGCTGTTCTCACGGTCAAGTTCTTTCACTTTAACGCGCAAGGTACGGCCTTTGTAATCGCTGAAATCTTCAACGAAGTGACGCTCTACCATGGAAGCTGGGATAAATCCGCGAGCTCCAACATCAGCTACGAGGCCGCCTTTAACAACGTCAGCCACAGTAACTTCGAAAGCTTCTTGGGAAGCGAAGTATTTCTCAAGATCTTCCCATGATTTTTCACTATCAACAGCACGTTTGGAAAGAACAAGGCTTTCCTTGTTGTCGTTGATGCTGACAACTTTACATTCTACTTCCTGTCCAACTTCTACTGCTGCAGCAGCGTTGTCCAGTTGTACTGCGGACAATTCGCGAATTGGAATCACACCGTCGTATTTATATCCAATGCTTACATAAGCTTGGTTATCTTCGATTTTGACGATTGTTCCTTTCACGGTATCGCCTTTTTTCAGAGAAATGATTTCCAAGTCAGCTTGGTTAGTCACTTCTTCTTCGTTAACGGCAGCAACTTCTTCTACAGCTCCGTTATTTTCTGTCACAGCGGAATCCACCGCTTCTACGGATTCATTCTTTTCCGCAGCTTCCTGATTTTTAATTTCTTCAGACATGTGATTAGCCTCCTCGATTCAAAACCCCATTTATTTAAACCTGCGTATAGCAGAGTTCAAAACAAGCAATGCATAATATTTCACTTACACTTGATGATAGTATGTTCCAAAAAATAGCGGCTATGCCGTTATTTAATCAAAACATTGGGCAAAATTTGTTGTTCTGCTCATCCCTTAACTAGCACTTGGTTTACCTGTCTCTTTCATCTCACGGATGCGATCCATAATGACATCGGTAACAGCCTCGAGAGATTCGCTCCCCGCACCGGCAAATTGACTAAGGTCTACAGGAGCACCGTAGACAACGACCATGCGTCGAAAGGGTTTATACTGGCCGATAATAGCCGCTGGAATAACTGCTGCGCCACTTCGAAGTGCAAAGCTAGCAGCACCCTTCTTGGCCACTCCGGCATCAGAGTTACGCGTACCCTCCGGGAAGATACCCATGACATTACCATTACGAAGTGTGTTAAGGGCCGTTTTTATGGATTCTTTGCTTACGCCGCCACGTTTCACCGGAAAAGCACCCAATTTATTAATGAGCCAGCCAAGCACCGGAACCTCAAACAGTTCAGCCTTAGCCATATACTTTACCTGACGGTCCAGCTTAATTCCAATAGTCATTGGATCAAGCAGACTAATGTGGTTAGCGCAGAGCAGTACCCCGCCCTCCTTTGGCACATTTTCTTTCCCCACAATCTTAAGTGGGAAAAGGATTGCGTAAATCAAGCGAAGCAATCCAACACAAATTGCATAAATCATAAATGATTTCTCTCCCCGTCAACATGAGATCTACAGTGGGATACAATGGCCTCCACAACTTGATCGATATTCATTAAGGTCGTATCCAGAAGAATAGCATCTTCTGCACGGCGCAGCGGTGAAATCTCCCGTCCTTCATCCAGACGGTCCCGCTTTGCAATATCGTGTTCAAGCTGCTGAAGCGTCACCGATTCCGCGTCTCTCAGTTCCTTATAACGACGGAGAGCTCGTTCTTCCACACTTGCCGTCATAAAAATCTTTACCTCGGCATCCGGCAGCACGGTTGTACCGATATCGCGGCCATCCATTACCACGCCTTTGCGAAGCGCCATCTGACGCTGCAATTGACTCAGTCTGGATCTTACATCCTCGATTTTCGCATACTGCGACACAAGGCCGCTAACCTGAAGGCTCCGAATATGTGGGGTCACGTCTTCCCCATTAATCAGCACCTTCTGAATGTCTCGTTCCGGAATAAGTTCAATCACCATGTCGCGAACCTTCTCGTTCACTCGATGCTGATCTTCCGGTTCAATGCCTTCTTGGATCATATACCAGGTGATTGCCCGGTACATTGCACCAGTATCGACATAGATATAAGACAACTTCTGGGCTACCAATCGGGCTACAGTGCTCTTGCCTGCCCCGGCAGGTCCGTCGATGGCGACGTTTATTCTGTCATAAGTATGTGTACCCTGCCTATCCAACGGGGCATTCCTCCTCAAACACTCTTTCATAAAAAAAGCATCTAGCGTTACGAAAACTATTCCTGCAATATCAAGGAGCACACATAAATTGTTATGCTTGATGATATTATCAAGAAAAAAGCAGGCATTGCCTGCGACTTATAAAATTATACCACAGTTTATACTTCAGTGCAAAATCAGACAGCTTAATAGAGCTGTAAAAAACGCTTATCTGTTGCGGAAATCAAACTGACGTTCGAAGCAATAACGGATAATTTTCTGGCGTTCCAAATCTGAAATAGCGACAAATTTCAACATCGCTAAAAGGCGTCCATTCTCTAGCTTTTTAATGCGCACTACTTCACCTTCAAAATTGACATGCTCCGTGCTTCCGTTTCGATAAGGTACCAGTACCCAGCAGGACAATTTATTACCAACCTCCAGCTTAACCTGGTTATCCACCAAAAAGGAGATTCCTCCACCACCAATATCATCTGTACGAACCAGGAACCGTTTGCCAAGGCTATCCTTCACAGCAAGCTCTAGATCTGCATTCACTCGGAAAAAGCTTCTTCTCTGGATCTTAAAAATCGAATCTGTCTCCGGCTTTTGAATCCGGACCATACGAATTACATCTTCTTTAAAGCCCAGTACATAAGTATTAAAGTAATTTTTGATGCCACCCTCAGTTAAAAAATAAACCGAAAGCTCGTCCCCCATAAAGAGCCTTTTTAGACGACCATTGCTCTCCTGCATAGGAATTTCAATCAGGAATGCGTCTTCTTCCGTCTCTGCAATTCTTGATCTATATTCAACTTCTGCTTCAGCAGCGTCACTGGAAGCAACCTGTATGTATAGATATTCGTTAATTTTAGGATACAAAGATGTCACCGCCACATCAGTTTAGTAATTATCACTACCCCTGATTATAGCATGGGAATATCAGCCAGTCAGATATATTTTATAGATATTGCAAAAAAAAGGGACGCACCCAACTGCTGGATGCGCCCTCCCTTTATTTTGCCTCAGACCCCGAAGAAGGTCTGATTTCTTCCACAGACTCTTCAATGCCATCCTCGGCGTTAATGTAAATACGATACTTTGAGCCATTGACCCCTCCACCGAACTCGTAAGTCAAGACCTCGACGGAATCATCATTTTTAA
The DNA here is from genome assembly GCF_045040705.1 of Paenibacillus sp. FSL H3-0286. Lineage (NCBI taxonomy): Bacteria > Bacillati > Bacillota > Bacilli > Caryophanales > Paenibacillaceae > Paenibacillus > Paenibacillus sp. FSL H3-0286. Next base: position 4,835,516 of record NZ_CP150285.1, read on the forward strand.
TCCAGGACAAGCGATTGTATTGTTCCTTGAAATCAGAATTCAGAAATTTTCTCGCCTCTGCAAGGGTAAGCTTTGGTTTTGGAAGCTTCCGGTTGTCCTTGTGCTCATTGACGTATTCGCTGGCCTCAAAACCGATGGTATCACCTGTATCCAGCCCCATACGAATGGTCATCTTTTCAGGATAAATCAATACATCATTCTGTTTGGTTACAAAGGTCAAATTCCCGATATTATCGTAACGATCAGCGCTGACTGCAGTCATATGGGGATATCCTTTTTTCTCAAGAAACTGCTCTGCTTTGGTAACGGCTTCTTTAATAGAAACTTTGGCAGGGCCAACCTCACGGTTGTCATAATAAGAGATCAGCAACCCGCCATTTTTGGTGAAATCCATACTAATGGTGTGCTTCTTATTCGAAGCGCTAACAGTTGCTGTATAGGATGGCCATTCAGTGTTCTTCCCATTTTCTTTAACATCCACTTTAGCATTGGAGCCCGCATCCGCGAACTTCAACGCCTTACGTTTGATGTCTTCGGCAGTCACGGGGGTACCTCCGAGCATTTTGACGGAACGTTTATCGTAGATGCTTGCTACTGAAGGTCCCCAGTCTAGCTCAGGGTATGCCCCTACACGTTTATCCACTGTTTTGAAGCCGTCGATAATCGTGTTGTCCTCCGCTTTATTTTCTGTCGCCAACGCCGTTTCAACATCCATCCAGCGCAGCCGATTGCCAATGACTTTATTTTGTACCTCTTGCAAATCCTTAGAGATTTCTCCTGAGTTCTTGTACAATGCTTTTAGATTGCTCAGCTCTCCATCTGTCAGAGGTTTTTTAGTGAAGTCACGAATCCCGGCTTTATAAGAAAAGTTGGAGATTTTGGACAGAAACTCCTCTGTTTTGCTAAATGGCAGCAAGGTCAACGGCAGCTGGTTAATCTCATTTTGGGCCTCACTAGTCATCCGCCACACATTCACAAGTCCTTTGCGGTGCATCCCATTAGAAGCAGAGTTAACCGCAAGCGTATTTCCAAGCTCACCATGAAGACGGTCCACATGATAGGACAAATCATGAAAGGCGCGTTGATATTGGTTCTCCGCCTTAATTAGTATTGAATTCTTCTCCTGATTCTCCTGATAACCCCACACAAGCGCACCAATCAGCAGCAGCGCGGTCAGCGGGAACATTACAGCACTTAATCTTTTGTACATAGGGCTACAAGACTCCTTTCGATAGCTTATTGGCGTTAGTTTGACAATAAACTAGGAGTCTTATGCACTGAAGTTGCTACACAATGTGACTATAACGTCCGTTCATGCTCTCTCTTCAATCTCAAAGCCACTGCTATTACTGCAAAGGCATTGTTTAAAGCCGGTTTGAATGACACCATGCTCTTTAATCCCTCTTAATATGTAGGTCTCACCACACTGTTTGCAAACGATACGTACTTTTATACGCAAAAAAAGACACCTCTCTCCTCTCTGGAATTCCTTACTAGGAACTGCCCTTCGAATATAAGTGTGTCCATCTCGATTATAGGTTAACCTCTTCTTCACGTTTCAGAAAGCGGAAAGGAGAACGGCTGTTGGCCCTAGCAACCTTTCCCATACCTCCATACCATAGGATAGCCATCAGAGGCACAATAAACCATATCCAATAGTTGGCTGTCGTACTCAAAATAAAGTCATATATCCCATGCCACATCCATGGCAACAGGAGAGAAAACACCAGAATTCTGCGGGTATGAACTCCTTTTGAGAACTTCGCCCTTCCCATATGGTAGCCCATGATCACACCAAACATAGCGTGTCCAGAAACCGGAAGAAGTGCTCTTAGAAACATTGATCCGATAGAAGCGTTGCTATACCAAGCGTACATTACATTTTCTATTGTTGCGAAGCCGAGCGAAATCGCCACAGCGTATAGTATCCCATCATATGGCTCGTCAAATTCGGTATGATTGTAAATCATATGGTACAGCACAAACCACTTTAGACATTCTTCCACGCCAGCGGATATGAGAAACGACTCCACGTAGGGACCACCATTTAGTCCCAGCATCAGCCCTCTCTGAATGATCATTACTGGAAACACAATCAGAAGGCCGAGCAAGAATACTTTAATGACTACATGAAGCGGTTCTTGATCATACTTGTCTTTCAGATAAAAAAAGGTCAACAGAGCAAGTCCCGGCGCTACTGCCGACGTAATGACCGATAACACGAGCACCGAATAACCTCCCTACACCCCTAAACCCTATTACTGCCGTTACACAGCAAGGTAGATGATAACTTTGATACAAGAATGACCGACATATCACCAACAACAAGACTAGGGCTGATCGGCCTAAACAATGGTCATCAGCCCCTAGTCTTGCCTAATTACTCCTGACGCTTAAAATGAGTGCACAATAACTGGACCGCATTCTCCGGCATCACTGTTTTCCCGTATTCATCGAGAACAGCTTCTGTGACCGGTGAGGAATCTCCAAACTCAGCAAGTACGCCAACAAGACCTGACAACGCCGTTTCTTCAAATTCCTTTGGATCGAAATACAGATACCATTTATTGTTATAAGAATACAGTTTCCCCTGGGAAGTAATATTACCGATGAGCACATGAGCCGCTTCAACCAGAACCTCGAAATCGCGGAATGCATATACAATGGAGTCGCTTTGTTCAAGAGTAACTTCCATTTCATAAATCTCTTCTGGCAATTCTTCTTCCCCGGACGCACCGTACTGATGGTGATCATATTTTCCTCGGGTCACTATAACGACCATGCCTTGCGCGGGCAATGCGAAAACTTCTACGGCAAGCGGACCCGTGGCATCAAAACCTAGTTCACTATATGCTTGATCCATCATCTCCGTAAACAGGTCATGAACCTTAGGAACTTCCTGCCACATGTCTTCCTTCTGGATGCCCCGCTCGCTCAGGTCGTCAAAAGTGAGGAAAATCCGTATCTTATCTTGACTTAATCGCTCTATTCTCATGACAGGATCCTCCTTTTGCAAGCTCATTTATTATAATGTATGATGAGTCCCGAGTAATGAGCCAAAAATGGTTACTATGTAAGTATGTTATCATTTTGCCGAGATAAATGCACGTAAATAAATATATAAAATCCTCTCTATTGAATAAACCATTTTCAAGGCCCTGAATAATAAAAAAGAATCATTCTGCGGAATATTTCATCCCCAAAATGATTCTGATGGAGTCCTTTACGGTTACAATCCCGGTATGGTTGTATGCGTTTCTTTAAGAATCTGCTCTACTTCGCTCTTTACTTCAGGATTGCTGCGAATGAATTCCTTTAACAATTTAAGATTGGATTCCTTCGACTTCACTGGTGATTCAGTCTTATGCTCAGAGGTTGCGCTGCTTGAACCGTTACTTTGAGCATTACTGCTTGAAACAGCAGTGTTACCAAAACCAGTCGTGGCCATACCGATTATTTTTTCTTTTGCTTTATCTGCAGCCCCACTCATGGAACCACCCGATTGCCCTAGCGAAGACATTAAAGAATTCCGCTTTTTGGACATAATCATACTGGCTGCGGCGCCCATCAGCACCCCGCATAAAAATGACGAAGTATTCATATTTCCAGCCTCCTTGTATGGTAAAATCATGTTTAGTGTTCGCGGAAAGATTCCGGCTCATACAACCTAATAACAAGAAAGCGAGTTGAAAAAAGTGGGTAAAATGACATCAGTGCTCCTATTGGCTACCTTGCTGCTTACAGCCTGTGGCAACAGCGGTGCAAATGGAAATACAGCCAAGGAAACAAACACCACAAACAATCCGCCCACGGCGGCAGCTACACAAAGCGCAGAAACTACGGCGCCAGCACCTGAAGCAACAGCCAGTCCTACCCCTGAAGCAACAGCAGATGGAGGTACTACAGGAAATAGTACAGCCAGTAAGGGTGAAGCATCCGCTGAAATTCCACTGCTGTACCATATGAACAAAAATTACGACATCGTTCCTAATGAGGAAGCTACAAATAAAAAAGTGGTTCTGCTCACTTTTGACGACGGTCCTAAAGATGCTGCAATGATTAACCCTTTGATGGATGTTCTGGACAAACATCAAGCTAAAGCCATCTTTTTCGTAAATGGTTATCGTGTTAAGGAGCATCCTGAGCTTCTGGAGTTAATACATAACCGCGGTGGAATTATCGGCAACCACAGCTGGGATCATATTGTATTGAAAGACAAGTCCTATACTGAGGTTAAAAAGCAAATCGAAGATGTTCAAAATATTGTCAAAGAAACATTGGGAGAAGCTCCTCACTTTTTCCGTCCGCCACATGGTGCCGGCGGGGATGTTGGCAAGAAGGTCGCGGCTGAGAATGGAATGTTATACATGACCTGGTCTGTAGGCTCACTTGACTGGGAAATGAAAGAAAAGGAAACGGGTAAGACAGAAAAATTGATCAGTAATGTTACCGATCAGCTGCATTCCGGCAGTAATATCCTGATGCATGAGCTACCATGGACCGTTGAGGGACTGGATACCTTGCTCACTACACTTGAGGGTAAAGGCTACAGCTTTGTTGATCCGCGCAGCATTGAGCTAAAAATGCGTTGATCTTCTCATCTTTACATGTCCGATAGTTGCTTCGTCAGCGCAATTGTTTTCGAATCAAACAAAAATAGAAGGGGGTTCCAAAAGCCATTTGCATGGCTTTGGAACCCCCTTTTTACGCTACCAGTTTTTCTTACTGGAAAGAGTAAGCCCTATTGGGTTGATTTACGCAGTGTCAGCACATGCATTTCAGCAGGACTGCCCCAGCGAAGTGGCAGATGTGCTGTTCCAAACCCTCTGCTGATCAGCAGCAGGGCATTTTTTGCGGAACCGTCCCCTCTTGGCCAACTAAACTTTCCAGCGTCATATTTATGATAGAAATGCTCTACATGTCTTTGACCCACAAATGGAAGGATCACCTGCCCCCCATGCGTATGACCTGCGAGAATCAGGTCCGCTGGCACACTCTGGCGCTTGGATAACCAAAGCGGATCATGTACAAGAATAATACGACAGGTGTCTTCAGCAGAAGGGGTTGTGGTTAATTGCGGAAAAGGACCGTATGGAGTTTTGCCCCCATTTTTCGGAAAATCAATTCCGGTTAACCAAAGTTTAGCTCCCTCACGTTCAAAAGCCACATTTTCATCCATTAACAGTTTTGCACCACTGTCCTGAATAATCTCATCTACCCTTGAAATATTAGCCCGATAATCATGATTTCCATGCACTACATAGGTAGATGCAATAGAAGTAACTAGAGTCATATTATCGACAAGACGATTTAAAGGACTATCTTTTTCCGTTAGATCTCCTCCCAGAAAAACAACATCTACCCCACCCTTTAATGGTGTCAGAAGCGCGGAAGGAAGGCGGCGGCGATGGATATCTGTTATAAACAAGATACGAAATCCATCGAACTTTTCAGGTAGCGAATCTAGCATTATTTCCTCGGTAATAATTCTGTTTCTAAAAGCATTAATCACCATGATTATGACAACGACCGCAGCTATCAATAAAATGACCAAAGCCATTCCCCATGCCCATGTGCTCACCATAATGTACTCAGCGGAGGCGCTCCTTCAATTCCCCACCAAAGCAGCCCGATTAGCAAAATAACAAAGGTAAAAATCAAAGAATTTACAAACATCTTGCTTAAACGAACTTTTTCTGAAGAATAAGTATCTGAACGAGAAGGAACAGATTCTTCGTCCTTCTCTTTACTTCCTGTGGAAGAGCGCTTTGCAGAACCTGCTGGGCGGCGAGCTTTTCTTGATAAAGTTGCCGTAGAAACCCGAGCGGTAGCATTTTTCTTTATAGGAGTAGACTTCTTTTCAGGAGTAGCCTTTTTTACAGCCTCCGAAGTCCGCTTCTCTTTTTTACTTTTGCCAGGATGTTTGCTTTCACTTTTATGTTGTTTTTGTCGAGACTTTACCCGGCTTAATTCCTCACTCATGATTCCCTCCTATAGCGGATCACCAGACCTGAGATCAGGTCGATGAAGAAGTGACATAGTATAGGGGCCCAGAGGCTGCCCGATTGAATGTAAATATATCCAAGACCATAACTGCTTAAGAATACCCAGCCGGTAGGTATAAAGTGACGTAAATAACGGACATGAATAAGAGCAAATACTATACTCGTCCAATAAGGGCCAATGGAATATTGGATGGCTCCGCGGAATAAGAGCTCCTCACATACCGATACAATTGCTGCTATGACGATAATATGCCACACAGGGCGATTTCGAAATAAAAGGTCGTTTATTCCACCATCATCCATGCTTTCCTCAGGGACAATATGTGTCAATAAATAGTCAACAATTAGCATTGCAGCAGCAAGACCGAGGCCCCATGCCACAAAATGTACTTTTTCTGGAATAATTAATAGCTGAAAAGGATTTCTTTTCTGAAATAATATCCATATCAAACCGATAATTAATGTGAGCCCCTGAGTGATATAGAGATTGAGTAGCAGAAGACGGTCTGTCAACTGGCCTGGTTCTACCTTTTTAACCTTAATCTCGCCAAATTTGAATTTTTTCATCGTGACCTGCCTGTTCTTTATTTTTTTCGGGCCGCTCCGAGAGAGAAACCGTCCATAGTGTTGCTATCAATACATAATACATAGGATAATCCCCCCAGAAAAAGGAGCATTTATTATGAGCAAACGTAAGTCCCGCAATCAAATGTTATACACGCTAGTTTTTTTGTTTTTCTTAGTTTGCGCCTTCGCCGCATTTTTTACTGGCGTCAAGGTTGGCGCAGACAAAACTGAAGCCAAATATGACAATCAATCAAGCATGAATGGATTAGTAGAATTCACGGGCTCGTACCAACAGCAGGATCTTGTTACTTTCTATCATAACGTATTTTTGCCCTATCGGGAATTCAAGCGGAATTGGAACATTCAAGTAGATAAGTTAGCGCGCAGCACAGATGCTCGTATGAATGCGGCAGTAATGAAGAATCTAAGTATTCTAGCAGACCAGCAATATGAAAGAGTTAATCAAGATTCAATTTTCACTAACTCTCCTCTATTACATCAGTCACAGGTCAATGTACTCAAAAGCTTAACTTTATTTTCTAAGGCCTCCGGCAAAGTCTCTACTAGTGCCTCTGGTGCAGAGACAGCCAAGTTATTGAAAAATGATGAATTTACAACCGGCGCCGTGAAGTACGGTCTGTTAGCACAAAAGAACTTCTATGATTCTATGCTAAAATGGGGCTCTAAGACAAACCAGAAAATACCTTCTGCACCTGGCGAACTAAAAACGATGTCTTTCATCCAGTGGAAAAAAATGCCACTTCTTTTGAAGAATGCTTCTATCGCTGACATGATGCTGAATCGCGGAATTTTTGCAGGTTATGATCCTCAGGACATCACTGCTAAAATAGACGATATGATTTACTCAGGCACTGCAAGCTCATTAAATCTTTCGGATATCCAGTCCTCAGTAACCTTGTTGATTTCTACAGGTGCTGTGCAGGAACAGGATTTTGTAAAATGGCGGGAACAGTATTATAACAGGGAGACACTTCCACAGCTTCCGTTCTTTTTTGAATAGAACCAGTTATTGAATCATAACGAAAAATGAAGTTCACTTCAAGAAACGCTGCTTGCAAAGCCTATTGACACAACTTGCATACCGTGTTACATTATGAAAAAATTAATCATTCAAAACCGATGATGGAACAAAGATCCTGGAAGTCTTCAGAGAGCCGGTGGTTGGTGCAAACCGGTGACGAACAGCTATCTTTAGCGCTCCTGAGATATTGTATCGAACCTTAAAGTAGGTACAATCGGATCAACTCCGTTAACAGTGTGGCCTATGCAGGCCAATGAGGCTGCTTCTTCCAAGTTGCAGTGAATTAGGGTGGTACCACGAAGATAACTCTCGTCCCTTACTACGGCAGTAGTATGGGGTTGGGAGTTTTTTTAATTCCCTAATCCCCCATAAATACTACCTTATGCCCAAAGTTACCGATTTCGCGGTACTCTTGCACGCTGTTTCTTTTGTGCGACACCGCGTTGATCTACTATTATTACATGTTTTTCTCTACTAGTTCGTGAACCTTCTGGTATTGTGGACTGCCCATCAGGGCGTCCTCGACATATAAAGCTTTTCAACTTTAAGGGGGATAAGAAACCATGTTTAAAGTATTAGTATCGGATCCAATCAGTGATTTGGGCATTCAGCAATTGATGGACGCAACAGATGTAGTTGTAGACAAAAAAACAGGTCTCAGTGAAGATGAGCTCGTTGCAATCATCGGTGAATATGATGGTCTACTCGTCCGCAGTCAAACTACAGTAACTGAAAAAATTATCGAAGCTGGAAAAAACTTAAAGGTCATTGGTCGTGCAGGTGTGGGTGTAGATAATATCAAGCTGGAAGCTGCTACTCAACGTGGGGTTGTTGTTATCAACGCTCCTGATGGAAATACCATTACAACTTGTGAGCATGCTTTTGCAATGATGATGGCTTTGGCCCGTCACATTCCACAAGCTTATGCAAAAACAATTGGTGGAACCTGGGATAGAAAAACCTTCGTGGGTGTAGAACTTCGCGGCAAAACTTTAGGTGTACTGGGAATGGGCAGAATCGGTAGCGAAGTGGCAAAACGTGCCAAAGCTTTCGGCATGGAAATCCTTGCTTTTGATCCTTTCTTAACTGCTGAGCGTGCGGAGAAACTGGAAGTAAAATTAGCTTCCGTTGACGATGTAGTCCGCGGAGCAGACTTCATTACTGTGCACACTCCACTTACTCCGGAAACACGCCATATGATTTCCCGCCCGCAATTTGAAGTGATGAAAAAGGGAATGCGCATCATCAACTGTGCCCGTGGTGGTGTAATTGATGAAATGGCGTTAGTAGAAGCTATTGATAGCGGTATTGTTGCTGGCGCTGCATTTGACGTATTCGAAAAAGAACCGCCACAAGCAGATCACCCATTCTTGTCGCATCCAAAAATTATCGTGACTCCTCACTTGGGCGCTTCTACAATTGAAGCTCAGGAGAATGTAGCGATCGATGTATCGGAACAAGTACTGCATATTCTGCGTAATGAACCGTTCATCAATGCTGTAAATATTCCTCCAGTTGCTCCAAGCGTAATGAACAAACTCCAGCCTTACTTCACACTTGGTGAGAAGCTGGGCAGCTTTGTTACCCAAATTACAGATAGTGCTATTCGTGAAATCCATGTTGAGTATGCGGGTGATCTGTCAGATGTCGATACCCAACCACTTACCCGCTATATTGTGAAAGGCGTGCTCTCCCGTCACTTCGCTGAGGATGTTAACATCGTTAACTCCATGCATTTGGCAAAAACACGCGACGTTAATGTAGTAATAACTAAAGCTTCCAAAACTAAAGGCTTCACTAATCTGATTACCGTGACCCTTAAAACAGATCACGACCAAGAGCGTCTCGTAGCCGGAACATTGCTGCAAGGTTATGGAGAAAGAATTGTTCAAGTGAACAAGTTCCCGGTTGATATCGCTCCTGAAGGACATCAAATTGTAGTATCCCATAACGACAAACCAGGGATTATCGGACTTGTGGGCACATTGCTGGGCGAAAATGATGTCAATATCGCCTCCATGCAAGTGGGACGTAAAATCGTTGGTGGCGAAGCAATCATGCTGCTGACCGTTGATAAAGCTGTACCTACTCATGTGCTTGTGAAGCTTGCTGGCCTGCCAGAAATCAACACTGCCGAAGAAATCATTCTTCTGTAAGCAATACGATAGAAATCAAACAACAGAGCAGCGATCCTCCCTTTATAGGAGTTTCGCTGCTTTTGTTGTTGATCGTCGACCCATTTCGGCTTCATTTACAACACCGAATCGAGTTCCCTCGTGGAGGCTTACGGACACCCTTGAGGTTACGGACCCAGATGACCCTATATGCAATAATTTCGCCTTTGAAGCAGGGTTTCGGACTCTAGTGCCACTATTCCTCAAAAAGAGAGCTAAATCAGGTGTTTTGCCTATCAATAGCGTCTATGGGGACCGATAGCGTTCTTAATATACGAAAATGCTGCATTTAAGATCAGCTGTGTCCTATACTGCTTCGTACGCACAAATGGGATCAAACAGATCAAGTTTGCTGTTTAGACTAAGAATGCGGGAACAGTCCGACCATCGATGTCTGTAAATCCATACTTTTCAGCCAGCGTAGCAACCTGCTGCGGTTGTCCGGTCATAGACATGACCTTAGGATCGGCTGCTAGAGCAGCGGCTGCTCTACCGATATAGGTTGTGGATTCAGTCATCTGCAATTCTTCAACCTCATGCCAATGCTCCTCATCCGTGTTCATGCTCTCCAACACCGCCTCTGTCCTCATCCAGCCCGGAGTAAGCGGAATAACAGCAATGTTGTCCTCTTTAAGCTCATTCGATAACCCGTAGGCCATGCGGACTAGGGAGTTTTTAGAAAGATCATAATAGAAGTTTCCAAGATATTTGTAATGATCCCAAAAGGTTGTGTGGATGATTAGACCGCCAGCTTTTGCCTCACGCATTAATGGTATTGCATAATAATTTGTTATCAACTGTGCCCTCACACCCGCATTAAACATATTATCCCAATGCGCTGTAGGAAGCTCCCAGAAAGACTTCTGCTCAATAGGTAAATCGTTGCCGCCCCATACATTGTTGACTAAAATATCAAGCCGCCCATGCTCTGAAGCAATCTGGCGAATGACCGCCTCTGTCTCCTGATCTTTGGTATGATCACATCGTATGGCGCTGCCGGACCCTCCCTCCGCTTTTATTTCCCTAAGTACGTTATCAATGCTCCGCTTGCTCTGTTCTGTGCCAGAAGCCTCTGTCGTTCTGCCCGTAATATAAACGAATGCACCTTTCCTTGCCAGCTCCAATGCAATTCCTCTACCAGCACCTCTGCTGCCTCCGGTGACCAATGCTACTTTTCCTTTTAAAGTCATGTTCTCAATCCTTTCTACACTTGTTTTTCTCTAATGTTCTGTATTTAATCCTTACCTTATATAGTATAATTCTTTAATATGACATCAACTGACATATATAATATAATAATTAATTAAGAACTAACATTTATTAGGAGGAGGAATGTTCCCTTAATGAGAGCCGATCGTTTGTTATCCATCTTACTTTTGCTGCAAAATCGTGGAAAGATGACGTCCCGTGAGCTAGCCCAGACCTTAGAAGTGTCTGAACGAACTGTGTTTAGAGATATGGAAGCCTTATGTACAGCGGGAATACCGATTCTTGCCGAACGGGGACGCGAAGGAGGTTGGATGCTCACAGAAGGATACCGGACCTCCTTAACGGGTATGAAGCCCTCAGAAATTGCTACTCTGCTGCTGTCCGCAGACTCCTCAATCTTAAAAGATCTGGGTATACAAAACGACTTCTCTTCTGCCGTGCTTAAGCTGGAGGCTGCTTCCCCATCCAGGCCGAATAATCCAGCCAGTTACCTGAGCCAGCGCATTCATATAGATGGTGCCAGCTGGCACCCTTCCGACGAGACGTACCCGTTTCTTTCTGTCCTGCAGGAAGCTGTTTGGGAAGACCGTAAAGTGAAGATCACTTACCCACGGAATGACGAGATGAAGGAGCGTTTCATTGAACCTCTCGGGTTAGTCGCAAAATGTGGAGTTTGGTATGTAGTGGCACGAACCGAGGGTGAAATGCGGACTTTTCGCGTGTCGAGATTAATACAAGCTGACGCAACTTATGAATCATTTGTCAGACCTGAGGCTTTTGATTTAAAAAGCTACTGGGAACAATCGACTTTAGCTTTTAAAGCAGCACTGCCAAAATATGTAGTGAACTTAAAGGTGAATGAGTCTATTCTTAAAGAATTACAACGTGAAAGATATGTAACTATAACTTTAGTAGAACCCTCTGCTAATACTGGGTGGATGAACGTGGAGGCCGAGTTTAATGCTATAGAATCTGCCTGTCGTATCGTACTCTCTTTCTCTCCTTCAGTTATTGTTTTAGCTCCTATCGAACTAGTAGGGATGGTAAAGTCTGCTATTAAAACAATTTCCACAATATATGAGGAATTTTGACATGAATTCTAAATATCTACTACTTAAAGAAGATTTATGACACTTCTCTATAGACCAATGACCTATAAATCCCCTATAATAACACCATTACATAAAATTTAATAAGGGGGACATTTTACCAATGAGCTGGATGCACAAACTTCCGTTAAAACAAAGAATTGTTGCCGGATGTTACCTCGTTGCCGCACTGTTTGCTATTCCTGTCTTAGTTACGTTAATGATTCTAGGTCAATTTCTCGTAGGAATTATACTAGTAGTTGTTCTTGCAGGTCTGACTTTACCTGTTGCTCGCTTCGTGGAGAGAACGCTTACATCATCTTTTGATGATATTGCTAATGTATCTCACAGTATTTCGAAGGGTGATTTCACTAGCAGAGCGGACGAAAATGGTTCAATGGGTGACGTAAGCCGCTCCTTTAACACAATGATTGATAAGCTCAAGAAGATTTTGACCGATGCATCGCAGATCACCCGTCAAGTTATGGATGCAAGCCGCGGAATCGAAGATAAGAACCAGAACCTGAAAATTGTCATGGCACAAGTAGCCTCTTCTTCTACTGAGCTCGCTCTTGGTGCAAATGAAATATCTACGGATATCGCTGATATGACAGAATCCATTAAAGACATTGAAACTAAAGTATCCAATTATACGAACTCCACCAAAGAAATGAACAGACGTTCAATACATACCTTAGAACTTGTTGAGCAAGGGCGCCAATCCGTAGATACACAGGCTGAAGGCATGCGTAAAAACATAGAGGCTACACAAAAAGTGGCTGATACTATTGAAGCTCTCTCACAAAATGCCCGCGGGATTACGATGATCACCAAGACCATCACAGAGATCGCTGAGCAGACCAACCTGCTGTCACTGAATGCCTCCATCGAAGCTGCTCGTGCCGGAGAGCATGGTCGGGGTTTTGCCGTTGTAGCTCAAGAGGTTCGCAAGCTTGCTGAGGAATCTACGGCATCCACAAAAGAAGTATTCGGCTTGGTCCGCAGCATTGAGTCAGATATTAAACAAGCCATCGATAATATTGCCATCAATGAAGAGGTTGTGCAGGTTCAGAATGAAATGATCACTCAATCTGCCCATATTTTCGCACAAATTGTACAAAGCGTGCAGTACATTACCGAGCAAATCTCTTCATTCTCTGCGGAGAGTGATCTTATGCTAGAAAGTGCCTTGAAAATTTCCAGTGCAATTGAGAATATCTCAGCAATCACCGAAGAAACTGCTGCTGGCACGGAAGAGGTATCGGCGGCTATGAATGAACAGATTAATGCCCTGCAGTCTGTTGCAGAAGAAACGGAAAAAATGACCCAGGCCGTATTTAATCTGCAAAAAACCATTCATATCTTTAAATTCTAGTTCAAAACTATCAACTGCCACCTAAGCTGAGTCTTAGGTGGCAGTTTTTTTCGCGAGGTAAAACTTCATCTCTTGGACAAGACTTTCGTCAAATTTCGAGTTTTTTTAGCGGATTATGTTGACAAAAATTAATGAGGAATATATTGTAAAGGAAAATTATTCTTATCAACTATAAATTAATATTGGCAAAATCCTCGAAAGAGGATGACGCAAAACCATGGATCTACAGCCTCATTTTTTCTTTTGAGGCCATGATTGCCAGGTTGCAGAGGAACCAGGACGGCTGAACTATTGTTCAGTCTTAGCGGTGCCTTATGCCACCAACCTGTGCTTACTATAGAGCACAGGTTTTTACTTTTTGAGTATATTGATCTATCGTATCTATTCGGTAGATTAATAACTAATATATATCAAAAAACTTGTGAGGTGTTTCTTTTGAAGACAGTCGCAGATTACATGGCGGAAGCACTACGTAACCTTGGAGTCACCCATTCTTTTGGGATCATTGGCAAATCCATTTGTCCAATTGTTCTAAAGATGGTGGATTACGGTATTGAATTTATTCCCGGCAGACATGAAGCAAGCTCCGGATTCGAAGCAGCAGGGTATGCGCTGAAAACGGGTAACCTAGGCGTAGCATTTGGTACTTCGGGTCCTGGGGGAACTAACCTGCTTACAGCAGCAGCACATGCGAAAGCTAACAACCTACCTGTCCTATTTATTACCGGCCACCAATCCATTACAGAGCTTGGAATTCCTCAATGTCAGGACTCCACCTCTTTTCTGGCTGATTTAGCTGATATGTTCAGACCTGCCACCTTGTTCAGTAAATTGGTTGAACGTGGGGATCACTTTGGTACTATTTTTAATCATGCGATTTCTGTGGCCCTGACCAAACGGGGTCCTGTTCATCTTTGTATTCCTTTTGATGTACAAACTGAAGTATTGGAAGAATGCAATATAGTAATCCCAGAAAGAGAGTCTCTAATTAGTCAAGCTAATATCGATAGAGTCATCGAAGCTATTCAAGCTGCTAAGAATCCTTTGATTATTGCGGGTAAAGGAATTAACCGCTCCGGAGCACATAAAGAGCTTGTTCAACTCGCAGAAACTTTTAATATTCCTGTAGTAACATCTCCTGGTGGAAAAGGGGCTATAGTCTGGGATCACCCACTCTATCATGGTCCTATTGGCGTTGGCGGTTCGACCCACGGGGACGATTTATTGAATAAAAGCGATTTATTTATAGTGCTTGGATCACGTTTAAGTGATATGACCATCTGTAATCTTAAACGGGAGAATCATCCAGCAACTTTAATTCAATTTGATATTGATCCAACCTTTGTCGGAAAAATACTATTGTCCAAAACGATACCGGTCACTGGGGACCTGCGCGATAATTTGGTGCACTGCCTAAATCATATTGACCCAAGCACAATCACCAAACGTGAGGCTTTGGCCGATGCGGATTATTCAGAAGAGCTTCCAACCCTCAAGAATCTTTCCCTTGCTTCCGTAATGAGCACTTTAAGTGATTTGATCCCTTATAATAATTCAATTTTCGTTGATGATGGAAGTCATGGATTCCACGCTGCAAAATGGTACAAGGTTAAGAAACCGGGCAGCTTTGTTTTTGATGCGTATTTTGCTTGCATGGGTAATTCGATCGGCATGGCTATTGGTGCAAAAGTTGCAACTCCTGAAGAAACTGTCCTCTGCATTACAGGTGATGGTTGTTTCATGATGCTCGGCGCTGAGATTAACACCGCTGTCTGCAAAGATATCCCTGTCATCTTTATCGTGGTCAATAATAAGCAACTAGATATGGCTCTTAAGGGTATGGAGAAAACCACAGGTCGTATCGATGGAACTCTATATGAAGTACCAATGGACGCCGTGAAATTCGCTGAATCTCTAGGTGCTAAAGGCTACAAATGTGAGACTGCGGATGAATTCACAGCTGCAATTAAAGATGCGGTAGCTCTAAACCATGTTGCCGTTATTGAACTACTAACAGACCGTGATGAAGTCCCTCCGACTGCACACCGTACTTTGAACCTAAACTAGGAGGCTAACCATGAAGGAAAATATCAACAGTGGTCTCAACCACTTCACGAATCTATCAGGAGACTATGGCGCAAAAGCACTAGCTCCAATTAAAGACCACTTCCCTGACTTGGCTGAATTTATTATGGGGAATGCCTATGGCGATATTTTTCAACGTAATACTATAGCCCCTGACTGGAAGGAAATCGCAGTCATTTCATCTTTAATTTCAATGGGTCAATTCGAACAGTTGGGCGTTCATTATGTCATGGCCCTTCGTGTTGGAGTTACCGTAGAACAGCTTAAAGGTATTCTATTACACTTAGTACCCGTTATAGGGGCACCTAGAATCATCACAGCTTTTAATATCCTGCTTGCAACCATAGAAGAAATCCAATAACCCAACAGTTCGACAACAATATACAAAATTCGACTTTATTATTGCATATACTTGAAAAATATGCCTATAATAGAGTCGGAATATCCCATTACTTGCTGTATAGTGTCGAATTTTGACTTTTATAAAACAGCTAAATGGATATACATGGCTGGATATTGCAGTCGAACTGTTTTGGACAAATTCAATCTATGGGAGAGATTTAGGCATGGGAAGTTTCGTTTTGAAGACAGACACTACAAACAAGGTTATTAACATTGAGTTAGATGGAACATTTTCTGAAGAAGATGGTCTAAAATCTATTCAAGCTTATCAACAAACTATCAATCCAATTACTCCAGCTGACTATGAACTAAAAATCGACTGCAGAAAGCTAAATGTAACTGCACCAGATGTTGTACCTCTTTTAGAAAGCTGCTTTGTAATGTTTAAGAATGATGGATTTGTAAAAGTAAATCTAACGCTTGAAAATAACCCGATCCTCAAAATGCAGCTTTCCCGTCTTGGCCGTAAAGCTGGACTCGATAACATCGAGATCATTTCTGCGGTTACAGTCTAGATCTTTTAGTCTTAATATGTAGGCCACATTTTACTGCTTTCCTGGAGGCGTATTATGACCGGAATTCGTATTAAAGGCATTGATATCTATCATCCCAGCAATATAGTTGGTAACGACTTTTTCATTAAGCATTTTGACGAAAAAGGCATTGATATTCGAGGTCTATTATCCGCATTAGGTCGTATTACACGGTATAGTATTAAGGATGCGGATGAGAATTCCCTTACGATGGCTTTTGAGGCTGCCAGGAATGTTCTGGAGAAAAGTAGTCTCACAGGTGCCGATATCGACCTTATTGCCTATGCAAGTCAAACTCCTGAGTATATCTTTCCTACCAACTCATTAATGATTCACCGTTTGATCAAAGGCGCATCCCATACAATCTGCATTGACAGCAATGCTAATTGTGCGGGTATGACGGCTTCTGTGGAACAGGTTAGCCGTCAGATGCAAGCGAATCCTAGGATTAAACGAGCGTTGGTCATCGGCTCCGATTATGTAACCCCTCATGCCGATAAGAATGATCCAGTCTACTACGCTAACTTCGGTGATGCAGCGGCGGCTGTCATTCTTGAACAGGCTGAGGATGTAGTCGGTTTCATTGACTCTATCTACCAAACGGATCCTTGTGTTTGCGATAATTCCAAATTCCCGTGCGCAGGCCTGGCTAAACTGGGTAAGCAAGGTGTAGCGGCTGGAGAGTTTAATGTGAAGTTTATTCCTTTTGATGATTCCATTTGCATAGATGCTGCTTCTGAGTCTATTCGTACTCTACTGTCTAACAACAATATCGCGCCTGAAGCCATTAAAGCAGCCTGCTTCTCACAGTTTTCATTGCCTAATATCTTAGAGATGTGTGAGAAAGTCGGCATTGATCGCAATGTAGCGGTATACATAGGGGATGAATTCGGATATACCTCTACCAGCAGCCCATTTATTGCTCTACATAAAGCTGTAACTACTGGAAAGATCGAACGTGGTGATAAAGTCCTGTTCTGGACAGTGGGCGCCGGTTGGCAAAATGTAGCATTTGTTATTGAATATTAGGAGCTGTATAACAAAAAGCGGCAAGCTAGGGATTCACCTAAGCTTGCCGCTTTTTAATATAAATATGAACGCAACATCAGGACTTACTTGCAAAGGTGAGCCCCTTTTCCGCGAGAGCACTCCGCAGTAGAACGATCGCCTTTGGCCCCAATCCATGTAGCTGCAGAAGCTCTGCCTCCGTAAGCTTGCTGAATTGTTGAAGCTGAACATATCCAGCCCCATGCAGGGCTCGAAGCGCCGGCTTAGATAGTCCGCCCGGCAGATCAGATTCGGTTCCGTTAACCATAGACATATACAGCCCCTTTATCACTGATATCCTTCATGCTTCTCCCAACCCATGGTACGCGCTACAGCGTCCTTCCAGGCGTTGTAACGACCTTCCCGCTCAGTTATACCCATCTCAGGCGAGAAGACCCTCTCAGCCTTGTTGAAGCTCTCTAGCTGGGCACGTGTCCACACTCCGGATGTTAACCCGGCCAGAAGCGCCGCACCCAAAGCTGTTGTCTCCGCATAGGTTGTTCTAGTAACCTCACTGCCCAGGATATCAGACTGGAATTGCATCAGCAAATCGTTACGCACAGCTCCGCCATCCACACGAAGGCCGGTCAATGGCATGCCTGCGTCTTTTTCCATAGCTCCTATTACATCTCTAGATTGAAAGGCTAAGGACTCCAATGTAGCTCGTACCAGATGTCCTGAGGTAGTGCCTCTAGTAAGGCCAAATATGGCTCCACGGGCATACATATCCCAATAGGGTGCCCCCAGTCCGGTAAACGCAGGCACAACGATAACCCCTTCACTGTCCTCTACTTCCCGTGCTTTATCTTCTGAGCCTGCTGGATCCTCTATAAGACCAAGCCCCTCCTGCAGCCACTGAACGGCCGCTCCGGCCACGAACACACTGCCCTCGAGAGCATAATAGAGTTCATCTCCCATACCCCAAGCTACAGTGGTCAACAAGCCATGGCTGGAGGCTACAGCTTCTGTGCCTGTGTTCATTAGAATAAAGCAGCCTGTACCATAGGTGTTTTTGGCACTGCCGGGTTCTAGACAAGTATGTCCAAACAATGCGGCCTGTTGATCTCCAAGTACAGAGCGAATTGGAATGTCCGCCCCGAACCACTGTTTGTCTGCTACTCCAAATTCGCCACCAGACATTCTTACTTCTGGCAGAATGGCACGCGGAATACGAAGCTCTTCCATTAGCTCTTCATCCCAGCACCGTTCATGAAGATTAAACAGCATCGTACGTGAGGCATTGGTAACATCAGTGACATGTACGGCTCCGCAAGTAAGTCTCCAAATTAACCAGCTGTCGATCGTCCCTGCTAGAAGTTCCCCACGATTCGCCCGTTCTCGGGCGCCATCCACATGATCCAGTATCCAGGAGATTTTGGTAGCTGAGAAATAAGCATCTACAACAAGGCCCGTCTTGCTCGCTATAACTTGCTCCAGCCCTTTACTTTTAAGTTCTTCACATTGCTCTGCAGTACGCCTGTCCTGCCACACAATCGCAGGGTATATCGGTTTGCCCGTTATTTTATCCCAGATTAAAGCTGTTTCTCTCTGATTGGTTATTCCGATGGCAGAGATCTCCTCAACTGCTATGCCACCCCGCGCAATCGCATCTCTTGCCGCTGCGAGCTGTGACGCCCAGATTTGCTCAGGGTCATGCTCTACCCAGCCTGGATGGGGGAAGGATTGTTTAACTTCATATTGACCTTGTGAGACCCATTTAGCCTCCGTATCGAACAATATGGCTCGTGAGCTGGTAGTACCTTGGTCTAAAGATAAAATCATTCTATGCCCTCCCAAGCAAAACCTACAAGATATGTTCCACGATGAACAAGATTAATGTGTTTGTTTCAACAAAAAGCACCTCTGCTGTCAGAGGCGCTATCACACATTGTGTTTGGAATTACTGTTTTTCGACAGGAAGTCTTAGCGTAAAGGTTGTACTTTCGCCTAGTTTGCTTGAAGCTGAGATGGTCCCGTGATGCGACTCTACAATATTTTTAACAATCGCAAGCCCAAGTCCCGTTCCACCTGATTCTCCCCGTACACGCGCCTTATCAGCTTTGTAGAAGCGGTCAAATATATACGGCAGATCCTCTGGTGGAATTCCAACCCCTTCATCCTGAATTTTAATCTCAAGATAACGACGGCCTTCTAATACACAAGTTCCTGTATGAACCGTGATTTTTTTGCCACCCTGTGTGTGGCGAAAAGCATTATCAAGTAAATTGGTTAAGACTTGTTCCAGCTTATCCTCATCCGCTGCCTTTAGAACCGCAATATCACTCTCTTGCTGTAAGTGAAGATGGATATCGCGCTCTTTCGCACGTACAGAAAATTTACGGTAGACTCGTTCCAGCAGTTCATTCATGTCCACCTGAGCTTTCATCATATCCGTATGTCCGGCTTCCATTCGGGCAAGATCAAGCAAATCCTTAACCAGACGCCCCATACGCAGTGATTCGTCATGAATGACCTGGATCAGCTCACTGCTTTCTTCGGGGGATGAAGCCATCCCGTCCAATAAAGCCTCACTGTACCCTTGCATCATCGACAATGGAGTACGGATTTCATGGGAGACATTAGCTACGAAGTCTCTGCGCATCTTTTCCAGACGCACCTCTTCCGTCACATCCCGCAGTACAGCAACTACTCCCCGAATGCTGCCTTCAGAATATAACGGTGCCATATGAACAGACCAGACGCCCTGCCGTACATGTACATTGGAGCGGTCATCGCCACCTTGCTTCAAGGTGCTTAAAAATAAAGGACGCAGGGGAGGTGGAACACTACTCTCAGCCGTTTCGGGATGAAGCTCAGCATCACTCGCATGTTCCCACTGCAAATCGCTCCAGCTCTCTAGCAGAGCTTGGCCGTGCGGATTGGTCAAAATAATCTGCCCTTCAATGTCAAAGGTGATCACAGCATCGCTCATACTGCGCAGTACGCTAGACAGATGCCCCTTCTCATGATGCAGACTGCGGATATTCTCTTCAAGCTCCTCAGCCATATGGTTAAAGGAAGTCGCCAACTGGCCAATTTCATCACTTGTGACAAGCGTAAGCCTTGTTCCGTATTCACCCCGTCGAATGTTATTCGCAGCTTCAATGACACGCTGCATCGGCTGAGTGATTTTGGTAAACAAAAACAACGCAAAAAATGTCGTCAAAGAAAATCCGATCATACAAGTATACATAAATAAACGTTTGATATCTCCGGAATTGGCAAAGTTACTGTCTATGTAGGGAAGCAAAAATAACCCCAAGGTAATAAGCACGACAGCGACCAGGCAGATGATCGTAACCCACAGTTTGCCGACAAGACTTCTCCAGAAGTTCACTTATTTAGGTACCTCTAGTTTGTAACCTACGCCCCATACGGTCGTAATCATCGCTGCAGATTCCGGTGATACTTTATTCAGTTTTTCACGAAGACGTTTTACGTGAGTATCTACAGTACGCAAATCTCCGAAAAATTCATAATTCCAGACATCCTTAAGCAGTTCTTCACGAGAAAATACTTTATCAGGCGAAATAGCCAAATAATGCAGAAGTTCATATTCTTTAGGTGTCAAACTTACTTCTTCACCACCAGCAGTCACACGGTGAGCATCATGTTCAATAATAAGATGAGTAAATACAATGTTATTGCTGGAATTGCTCTCCTTGGACAAGAAAGCAGTCGCCGAAGAACGGCGCATAATAGCCTTCACCCGGTAAATGACTTCACGTGGACTGAAGGGCTTCACAACGTAATCGTCTGCGCCCATCTCAAAGCCTTGAACACGGTTGATCTCTTCCCCTTTAGCTGTAAGCATTAAGACCGGTGTTGACTTCACTCCTCTGAGTCTTGTCAGCACTTCCATCCCATCGATGCCAGGCAGCATAACATCCAGCAAAATCAGACCGTAGTCATTTGCTGTTGCTTTACGAAGAGCGATTTCTCCGTCTTCCGCTTCATCGATTTCATAACCTTCTTTTTCAAGATACATCTTTAGCAGGCGGCGAATGCGTTCCTCATCATCCACTACCAGAATTCTGTTTAAATGATCTGCCATTTCACTACAACCCCTTCATCAATACAGTAGAACGTAACCTTTAAACCATTGTGCAACGTTAACAGGTAAACTATGCTCAGTCCGTCCCCGCGTAAGAATGAAGTCCGGCGATGACTAAATTAACGCCAACCAGAGTAAACATTACGACCAGGAAGCCAAGCACAGCCAGCCAGGCAGATTTTCTTCCTTGCCATCCACGAGCCAAACGTAAATGAAGATAAGCGCTATAGAAGAGCCAAGTGACAAGCGCCCATACTTCCTTAGGATCCCA
The DNA here is from genome assembly GCF_045040705.1 of Paenibacillus sp. FSL H3-0286. Taxonomy (NCBI): domain Bacteria; kingdom Bacillati; phylum Bacillota; class Bacilli; order Caryophanales; family Paenibacillaceae; genus Paenibacillus; species Paenibacillus sp. FSL H3-0286. The sequence goes on from NZ_CP150285.1 coordinate 4,857,368, forward strand.
TCCCCAGAATCTTCCCCAAGCGATTTGCGCCCATATCATTGCAAAGATCAAAGCGCCTAATGTGAAAATAGGAAAGCCAATGGCTATCGCCCTATACGTAATCTCATCTAGATCGCCCTCATCAATTCCGTCCATCACTGGGTGTAAAGCAGTGCCCAGCGGTTTACGTACGATCAAGCGAAGAACTCCGTAGAGGATTAATCCGGAAAGGAGTGACCAAATTACAGTATTAAACTTCCGTCCAGCATTTACACCATTCATCCAAGATGGTGCCTCAAAGAGTGGTTCTTTTATGCCAAGAAACGACTGGAAGCTCTCAATTTCGCTATTGTGAGGTGCCACAATCGGCGGCATTCGATAACTCACTTTCTCTATTGTACTATTTTCCTGCCCGGGGCTGTCAATCGTAACGTTCGGACGGACAAAAACAGTTTCATAGCCTGCTCCGCGGAATGCAAAAACAGAACCCAGAAACCCAATTATAACAATGATTGAAAAGAGAGTAAATTCGACCAGCCTCTGTTGCTTGCGATCCGCCTTCTCTTTACTGGAAAAATTGACTGTTCGCAGCAGATACATCAGTCCCGCCGCAAACCCTACTGCGAAGAAGGATTCACCTAGTGCAGCCAGTGTTACGTGGATCTTTAAGTAGTTCGATTGAAGAGATGGAATCAGCGGCTGTACTTCCTGTGGAAATACTGCGGCATAAGCCATCACAATAATACTGATTGGAACTGCAAAAAGACCCAAGATTACCTTACGATAAATAGCGTACATCACAGTAAAGGCAACCATCACCATCATCGATAAAAAAGTCATGAACTCATACATGTTGCTGACCGGAATATGCCCTGAGCCCGCCCAGCGTGTAAAGAAATAAATAAGATGAAAGATAAGACCTATTGAAGAGAAAATAAAAGCAATTTTGCCCCAACGCGCTGTATGTTCCTCCGGCTTGCGGCCTGACCACTTGCGACCCATGATGGCGATAGTGAATAACATAAACGAACCGCTGTATAATAAAAATGCGGCAATAAAGACAGCGCTGCTGATGTCGAGCAAGCTCATGAAAGGCCTCCTCCATTATCTAATGATTTTTCATCGACTACCAGATCTACTTTTTCTAAAATAGAAACGATCTCACGGCGGAACCCGAACCAGTTCTTGTTCGTATGTCCTCCGAGGATAAGCTCCCCGTTAGCAACGGTAAGCCAGATACGTCTATGCTGCCAGTAGAAGCCAAGCACTAAACCCAGCATCACGATTGCTGCACCTAGCCATACAAACGGCATTGCACGATCAATACGTATATTCAAGTAAGTAGTCGATTCCGAAAAATCAACGTCGCTCATGTTGTCCACTTCAAGCTCAAGAAATCTATTGCTCCCGCCAAGCTTATCGTTAATGGCAGCCTGTTGAAACTGCGCCTTATCCACCTGTTTAGGAAAATAGAAATACTGCTGCCCTTCCGCCGGGAGATCCGGACCTTGTATCAGGAACAAAAAAGCAGGTGCATTCGGATAAGGTGATTTGGAAATCGGCTGACCATCCTCATTTAGACCAAAATCCATATACTTTTCTTTCAAAGTTAAAGTATAAGGACCCGCCTGAATTGCCCGCTGAGGGTTCTTCATGTCCAGCTTAAATTTGCCGTACGCCTCGCCAGTGGTGGAATTCTTAAGCTCAGGCTGTACCGAACGCAGCACAGGGGTCAGATCATAATCAAACTGATACGCTTTCAATCCTTTATAATCCAAAGGTGAATTTACTTGGATATCATGTTTCGTCACCTCGGATAGCTGCGGTTCCTTCGAAGGGTCTCCACAATCCGCGGTGCATTCATAAAGCACAGCTTGGGTCTGGAATAGCTTTGGAAGTATTTTTTTGCCGCGAAATTCCTCAGGCATCTCTTCCTCCGTATAAAACTCCACGGTAAATTTCTCATTTTTCAAATAATAGGTGGTGTCCGGAATCTGTGTGATCTCCCCTTGCGGGAAAGCAAGATGCTGATCCATGTTCAGTCCCGGCAATCCTCTTGCTAATACAGCAAGTAAAAAAATAATTAAGCCAATATGTATTACATAAGGTCCCCAGCGGCTGAAGCGATGTTTCTCTGCCAGCAGAGCCCCTCCATCCGTCTTCACGCGATAGCCCTTTTTACGCATAGGCTGAATTACCCGGGCTACCCAAGCTTCTGGTTCCTCTTGTACTTCAGTCACTAACACAGCTTTTTGCCGAGTTAAGAACTGACGATGTTTCCGAATCTTCTGTCTGGTTAAGGCCTTATAGAGCGGAAGTACTCGATCCAAGCTACAGATCACAAGTGAAGCGCCGATCATTACGAGTAGAGTTACAAACCACCAGGATTCGTATGTATGTGAAAGTCCAAGTTTGTGATAAATATATCCGGCTGTTCCGTACTCTTGCTTGTAATAAACTGAGGCATCAATATTAAGAAAAGTACTCTCCTGCGGGAAAATCGTCCCCAGCATAGAGCCTATAAGTGTCAACACGATCAGGTAGATCGCTATTTTGACGGAAGAGAAAAAGTTCCACACCCGATCAATAATCCCCGGGTTAACGCGCTGAGATCGGCGAGCTACGCCATCGTAACGCATTTCCAAATTCTCGCCCCAGTCTGATTCCTTCCCCAACGGCTTCCCGCATGCTTCGCATAAAACAGTACCTACAGGGTTCTGGTGACCACATTCACATTTGGTATTGGTTATAAATGCCTCACGTTCACTCATCAATCCACCAGCTTCCCAATTTGATCATCAAGTGAATTCAAATCAAGCTGGCCGATATGAATGTTGTCAATTTTACCCTTGGAATTAATGAATAAGGTAGTTGGCAGCGGAGAAATACCATAACTTCGTACAGCATCACGTCCAGTGTCCATCAAAATCGGAAAATCGATGTTTACCTGCTTCACAAAATTCTCGACAGTCATCCGGTCTTCGCCCACATTAATGCCTAAGACCACTACGTCTTTGTCCTTCCATTTCTCCCATTGCGCTTGGAGAGCCGGCATTTCTTTGACACAAGGTGCACACCAAGAGCCCCAGAAATTAAGCACAATAGTCTTGCCCTTATATTCGTCTAGGGTATGAGCCAGACCGTCAAGCCCAAGCAAATCAAAGGAAGGTGCTTTGCTCCCTTCCTCTGGTTTGCCGCTTCCCCCAAATACAGAGGAACCGATGGCATAACCGCCCACTATAACAATTAGAAACAGAATCACGATTTGAATTGGTTTTCTTGCTTTACCCACACGTAAAGCCCCCTTCTGTGACGCAACTCATACTTATGTTGTAAGGTGTGAACATCCTATGAACATTATAGCGAATTTCGTCACAGCTTTAGGGGGTTTAATTGTGAATATTCTGTGTCTTTATGACTCTTTACGTGGAGTTCTTTCTTTAAGCAATCCTGCTTTGGCAATTTGCTGCAGATGGTTAATTTCATCCTTGGTCAAATGACGGTAAGAGCCACGTTTGAGATTTTGCAGCATAATATCCCCGAATGAAATCCGTTTCAGACGGAGTACGGGGTGTGAAATCGCATCAAACATGCGTCGTACCTGACGGTTACGTCCCTCGTGAATCGTGATGCTGATAACCGCTTCCTTATTTGCCTCATCAATATCCTTGTACTCTACTTCCGCAGGCGCTGTCATGCCATCTTCCAGCTTGATGCCAGCTTTCAGCTTGTCCAATGCAGTGCCATGCGGTATACCCTTGACCGTAGCATGATACGTCTTAGGTACATGATGCTTCGGATGAGTCAGCAAGTTAGCAAAGTCCCCATCATTCGTCAGCAGCAGCAAACCTTCCGTATCGTAATCGAGTCGGCCTACAGGGTAAACCCGTTCAGTAATTCCTTTTAGGTAGTCAGTTACAACCTTACGACCCTTTGGATCGGAAGCGCTTGTGATTACTCCCTTAGGTTTGTTGAACATAATATAGATTTTGTTCTCGCCCCGGATCAGTCTACCGGAAACTTTAATAATATCTGTTGCGGGGTCCACCTTCGTGCCAAGCGTAGTTACGAGTTCCCCGTTGACTTCCACTTTACCGGCCAAAATCATTTCTTCACACTTACGTCTGGACGCCACACCGGCCTGCGCCAAAATTTTCTGTAATCTTTCCATATTCGACTAGTCACCTCAGATCAATGATAACCATCAGAGGGATAAATCACAAGTTCATTCCAAGGAAAAAATGCTCCTGGGCAGGAATTATTGTGGGGTTCGATGATTAAAGGGGAGATTTGGTAGCGTTCTACTAATTCTAAAACGAGTTTAGCCGTTGCAAAAAGCTGCTCCTGCCTTCCGGATATTGGAGGATCGCCCACTTCCTTACCAAAATCACCTTCCAAACAAATATGAATATACTCCGGATCTGTCAGTAGCGGTGCTGCATAAATCGCGCCATCCACTCCTACCCAGAAGTCAAAACCTTTACCGTTAATGGATGTGCAGCTAGAATGATGCAGAATAAAGCCTTTATAGTTCATTGCAGAATGCCCCCCTCCACATTGCTGCAATAGCATATGTTCAGGGGGGCAATGGGGTGACTATCCAAATAATAGCAAACACACAGCGATCGCGGCGACAAAGCCGACAACATCGGAGAACAGGCCAACCTTAAGCGCATAACGGCCATTCCGTACGCCTACAGCCCCAAAGTAAACGGTCAAAACATAAAGCGTAGTATCTGTGCTCCCCTGTATGGTGGAAGCAATCATACCAATTAAAGAATCCGGACCATGCACACGGATTAGATCCGTAGTGTAAGCAAGCGACCCAGTCCCCGTAAGCGGCCGCAAAAGACCAAGCGGCAATACTTCTGCCGGAACACCAAGCCCCCGCAGGGCTGGGGATATGAAGCCCATAAAAAAGTCCAGCGCACCGGAAGCGCGAAAAACGCTGATCGCAACCAGCATCCCCACAAGATGGGGAATAATCGCAATGGCCGTGCCAAACCCATCTTTCGCACCTTCAACAAAGGATTCGTAGACTGGCACTTTGCGCGTAAAAGCATAGAGCGGGATGAACGTGATCATGACCGGAATCGCCCATGCCGATATGAGACTGATAAACTGGTACAAATCACGTTCACCCTTTCAATGAGGAATTAGGGAGTGTTGTCTTCGCCAAAGGAGGAACCCCGGACTTTGCTGAAGGGGGCTTCGGCGGTTTGCGCAATAAAGTCAACCTTCGGAAAAACCGGTCTGCCGCAATCGCTGCAAGTGTAGCCACGGCCGTTGCTGCAAGTGTTGTACCAACTATGCCTGCGGGATCGGCTGAACCATAGTTTAACCGGATGGCAATCAGTGTGGCCGGGATAAGCGTAATGCTTGCTGTGTTAAGCGCTAGAAGAGTACACATGGCTGGTGTCGCGGTCTCTTTATCAGGGTTGAGCTTTTGCAGCTCCTGCATCGCCTTGATGCCCATTGGCGTTGCGGCATTGCCTAGTCCGAGCAGATTAGCACTCATATTGGAGAGAATATATCCTATGGCAGGATGCCCTTTCGGCACATCAGGGAATAAAAAAGCTACGACAGGGCCAAGCACCTTGGCAATCTTTTTAAGCAAACCTGCATCTTCTGCTATCTTCATAATCCCAAGCCAGAACACAAGCACACTGATTAAGCCAAAACTTACCGTTACCCCACTCTTGGCTCCGTCGAATACGGCGGCTGTAAACTCATCCATTCTGCCGTTAACGGCGGCGAACAGAAAACCGATGATGATCATTCCTAGCCAAATCCCGTTAATCATGGATACGCCTCCTTCTTCATTCATCAGCCCATTTTCTTATTTCGAACTCGCTCCCATTTCAAATAGAGCCTTCAGTGCACTGCCCAGCGCCTGGAACCAATTATTTGCCGGGTAAGCCTGTGCTAGTGTTGGACTGTACTTTTTCATATAAGCAGATTGCTCAGGAGGCAGGTTCTCAGGAGTATACACCGGCACGCGACCTATTTCTTTTCCGCCCAGCTCCAGCACAAGCGCTCCTTGCAGTCCAAAATTCGCTCGTGTAGCTTCGGCTGAAGCACTTTCCTTCTGATTTAAAACAAGTTTCGTGATCACTCTATTTTGTTCACCTTGTCCAAGTGGATAAGCAAAGGTTTTGGAGGTTACAAAGTTATAGCCCGTCACGGCATCACCACGTTCGATCAGTGTTTTGAGCGGATAGTGATTAAACCCGAAGTTTAGCAGGGAAGCATGATCATTCCAGTCATCGCCATCATTTATAGTAACTGCGACAAGCTGCTGGCCGTTTCTGGTGGCAGAGCTGACAAGGCAGCGCAGTGCTTTTTTGGTATAACCTGTCTTTACACCGTCCGCTCCCTCGTATAAATACAGCATCTTATTTTTGTTTCTCCATTTGTAATCCCATTTCTCATTTGGATTGTCTGCAGTTTTCTCCTGCGTCTTCACAATTTCTTTAAATACAGGATTATGAAGAGCATAAGCGGTCAGAACAGCCAAGTCGTTAGCACTAGAATAATGCCCTTCAGCGTCAAGACCATGGGGATTAGCAAAATGAGTATGGGTTAGCCCTAGCTCCTCAGCCTTAGCGTTCATAAGGTATACAAAACCTTCCTCAGAACCACCGATATGCTCAGCGATCGCCGTTGCTGCATCATTCCCTGAGCGCAGCATCAGGCCATACAGCATATTTTCCAGCGTCATCTCTTCTCCCTGCTGCAAGTAAATAGAAGAGCCTTCTTTCGCATAGGCATTTTTTCCTACTTTGACTTTAGAGGCTAAATCACCATTCTCAATGGCGACGAGGGCGGTCATAATTTTGGTCAAGCTGGCAATAAGCATAGGCTCATCCCCACGGCTGCTGTACAAAATACGCCCAGATTCCACATCAATCAGTGCCGCTGCTCTTGCATGTGTAGAGATAGAGCTGTTCTCGGCCTGAATTGAAGATAGCGGCGCCAGAAGCAGCAGCGAAAGGCACAATATTAAGGCGAATGGCCATTTACGGGTTATTGTCTTCATGTTCATCCTCCGGCTTCTTATCGGATCTTAAGTAAAAGTGTTTATGTTGTACAAGTGTATGCGGACCAGCCTTAGGGTATGTCCACTCCTTGGGATGTTCCACACAAAATATCCCCACAACGTGAGGCTTTGCTTCGATACATTCTCAGGAAATTTGGGGATCAAAATATACTTTCTGACACGTCAAAAAAGGGACACCGCCTGTGTATGGCGATATCCCCGAGGCTATTTGTAGAATTATGTGTACCTAATGAGTTGAAGATTGAGATGTACTTGGATCGGTTTTAACAGGTGCTGCTGCCGGTGTGGCAGGTGTTGGCGGCGTTTGAGCTGCAGCATTGCCGGTTTGGAACATCGTTTGAATTTTGTCGATGAGCCCTGGTGTTGCATCGATGATTTTTTCGAATAGGTGCGTTTGATTGTCCAGAGGGACAATATTCACTCCATCCTTACCTACCACTAAAAAAGCGATCGGTCGAATGGAGACGCCTCCCCCGCTACCTCCACCAAATGGAAGCATTTTGACTCCACCTTGGGAGCTTGAACCACTTATAGAATCTTCTACTCGATAATCACTACCACCAGCAGCAAATCCAAAGGCAACTTTACTGATAGGCAGGATGATGCTGCCGTCAGGGGTTTGTACTGGATCTCCGACAATGGTATTCACATCTACCATGCCCTTGATATTTTCCATCGCTGTTTGCATTAGGCCTTGAATAGGATGGTCGCTCATATTGTTTCCTCCTTTAATTGAGTACGATTTCTCTTTCTTCTACAGCGTATATCATCCCCACATCCGCCCATTTGTATGTAACTTTCATTTTAAACTTTCCCGTGTGGCTCCTGACGCATCTGTTTCAGCAGATTTCTCCAATGGCCGATCCCGCCTTTTTCACGCAAGACACGCCGAGATAGCCGTATTAAGGCATACAAAGTATAGCCGACTGAGATTTTCCCCTTACAGACAAACTCCATTGCAAAACAAAGCTCATCTTCAAAAACAGGCTTAACAAAAATTCGAGGGTGCTGCTGCAATTTCACCCACTGCGAAATAAAACCAACAATACTCCACTTCAGGCCCCAAACCGCTCCCGATGCGGTCGCAGTATCTGCTGCATCACCAAGAGAGAAATCGGTGGACCAATCGAGCTTTGATATTTTGACATGAGCTACAGTCTCTTTTAACCATTCCTTCAAGCCGCGTGTAGATTTCACAGCTTGGTTAACATTGGCGCGCCAGTGCATTACTCTTTCTTTATCAAATATCTCTTCTTTTACGGTATCTACACCTGTCGTCGCAGTCCCTGTCTCTTTAAACTTTCCCCACACACCCTGCTCCAATCCCTTAAAGACCAATTGGGGAAGTTCATAGTGAAGCTTTATCAAACCAAAAAGAGAGGTAACATCTAATTCGAGCAGGTCATTTTTTCCATGTTTATAACACCGTATGCGGAAATCGATAGATGAAGACAGGACCAGGATCAGTGCCAGTACAAGCAAAACAAGGGGAATTGCAAGCCATAACGTCACGTATTTACCTCCAAGAAACCTTAATAATGGGAACCTTTGGTTTAGTATGGCAATTTAAGCTGGAAAAAATTCGGGGTTTGCATAAAAAATATGAGCTTAAATAAAATAGGGACTGTCCCAAACCACATAAATGGTTTAAGGGCAGTCCCTTCAATACAATTATTAGCGTTCTCGTACGAACTAAGGCTGCTCGACATCCTCAAAAGTCATTTGAGTATCCAGCTTATTGAACAAAAGCTGTGTCTCTTCTTCCAAATTATCCGTGGACTCAAAGTTTGTTGGTTCCGGCAGATCCTTTAGACTAGCAAGACCAAAGCTCTCCAAGAAGGATTTAGTCGTCCCGTACAGAATTGGCCGGCCTACCGCTTCCGCACGACCAACCTCATGAATCAAATCCTTGTTATTCAGCGTATGAATTGCGCGTTCTGACTTCACACCCCGGATTTCTTCAATCTCCACCCGCGTAATCGGTTGGCGATAAGCCACGATTGCCAGAGTCTCTAAGGCAGCTTGAGACAAGGTTGATCTGGATGGTGAATAGGCCAGACGCTCAAAATAGTGGGCATGATCAGGCAATGTAGCCAGCCGATAGTTCCCGGCAATTTGCACTACCTGTAAGCCCCGCTCCTGTGCTACATAATCTTCTTTCAGTTCCTCTAAGGCTCCGGCCGCAAGCTCTGGGCGCTGTTCCGTAATTTCAGCCACTTGGCGTACAGAGATTCCTTCATCCCCTGATAGAAACAGCAGACCCTCAATAATCGATTTCAGCGTTTTGTAATCCATTGAAGTGTTCTCCTCCTCTCCACTCCATTACGATGTCATCAAACAATTTCTCTTGGTAGCAAAAAATCGCCTTCATTTTCATCAGTTCCAGAATCGCAAGAAAAGTAACTACGATTTCATGCCGTGCCATTTCATCGTGAAGCAGTGCCGAGAAATGCAGCTTACCGCCTGTTCCTCTGCGCTGCAGCGCATCTGATACATCACGTATACGATCTTTTACCGATATTTCATCCCGGGTGATCCGCTGGTAAGAAGACCTTCTGGCAGCCTTACTTAGCGCTTTACGAAAAGCGGCTATTAAGTCTGAAGTATGTAGTCCTTTTAGCGTTTGATCAATCTCTTCTGGCACGAATGGACCCAAATCCTCAGGCTCCTTCGTAAAAATCAAGCTCCGCTCGCTCTCCATATCCATTAAATGTACAGCAATACTCTTGAACTTACGATACTCAATCAGTCGCTGAACAAGTTCAGCTCGTGGATCAAATTCATCCTCTTCGTAATATTCAAAATCATCGATCTCAATGACCGGTGGTTTGGGCAGCAATAGCTTGCTCTTTATAGATAAAAGGGTAGCGGCCATCACGAGAAATTCACTCGTAATATCCAATTCAAGCTCCTGCATGCTACGCAGGTATTCCATATACTGTTCGGTGATCTCGGCGACCGGAATGTCCTGGATGTCGATTTCCGCCTTATCAATTAAATGCAAGAGCAGATCCAGCGGACCTTCAAACGTCTCCAGCTTGTACAATACAGTCACGAAGCATCCTCCCGCCAAAAAAAGTAAAGTGCAGCGCCCGTCTGGACGCTACACAAGTAGAAAGGGCTCTTATAATCCATGCTTTCTTCTTATACTATAAATAAGCACGAATTCGACTGATTCGTCAATAGCTGACTTACTTAAACAGTTTGTTAAGATTCGCCATTTCAATCGCAGCAGTCGCAGCATCCCAGCCTTTATTGCCTGCTTTGGTTCCTGAACGCTCGATGGCCTGTTCAATATTTTCAGTAGTGACTACGCCAAAAATGGTCGGCACGCCGGTCTTAAGATTGATAGCGGCTACTCCTTTGGCAACTTCATTACATACATAATCATAGTGTGTAGTGGAACCACGGATAACCGTTCCTAAGGTGATTACAGCGTCGTATTTGCCGCTTTCAGCCATTTTTTGCGCGATCAACGGAATTTCAAATACCCCTGGAACCCAAGCAACATCCACTTCATCATCACCAACACCATGGCGTTTAAAGGCATCAAGTGCACCTGACAAAAGCTTGCTGGTAATAAATTCATTAAAACGTCCTACAACAACTCCGTATTTTAACCCCTCAGAAACTAAGTGTCCTTCTAAATATTTCGGCATATCCATCATCTACCCTTCGTTTTTTATAATGTATGTTTAAGCTTTCGAATCCTCATTTTGTTCAATATCGTCAAAAGACAGCATATGTCCAAGCTTCGCTTGCTTCGTGTGGAGATAATTGGTGTTGTCCTTGTTCTCCGGCATTTGTATCGGCACGCGCTCAACGACTTCCAACCCATAACCCTCCAGCCCTTTGATCTTACGCGGGTTGTTCGTGAGCAGACGGATTTGGCGCACACCCAGATCCTTCAGAATCTGTGCTCCAATTCCATAGTCACGCAGATCTGCTGGAAAACCAAGCTTTAGATTCGCATCTACAGTGTCAAGACCTTCCTCTTGCAGCTTGTAAGCCCGAAGCTTATTGATAAGGCCAATGCCTCTGCCTTCTTGGCGCATATAGAGTAACACGCCCCTACCGGCAGTTTCGATCTGCCGCAGTGCAGCTTCAAATTGCGGGCCGCAATCACAGCGATGGGAGTGGAATACATCACCAGTCAGGCATTCGGAATGTACACGTACAAGCACTGGCTCATCGCCGGAAATATCGCCTTTTACCAAAGCTACATGCTCTTTATCATCCACTTCATTTGTATAAGCAATGGTCTGGAAATCTCCAAAATCGGTAGGAAGTCGTACAGACACTTCGCGTGTGACGAGTTGTTCTTTTTCGTTGCGATAATGAATAAGATCCTTGATACTGATCAGCTTAAGATCATGCTTGCGGGCAATTTCGATTAGATCAGGTAAGCGGGCCATTGAGCCATCTTCCTTGATAATCTCGCAAATGACACTGGCTGGATAAGCGCCACACATCCGCGCTAGATCAACAGCAGCCTCCGTATGTCCGGAGCGGCGCAGAACGCCACCTTTTTTCGCAATCAGCGGGAACATATGCCCCGGTCTGCGGAAATCAGCAGGTTTCGCTTTTGGATCGATCATGGCTTTAACGGTCAAAGATCTTTCCCCCGCAGAGATCCCAGTGGTTGTATCTTTATGGTCAACAGATACGGTAAAAGCCGTACCGTGATTATCGGTATTGTGGGTTACCATGGCTTGCAGTTCAAGTTCTGCCGCACGCTCCTGGGTAATAGGCATACAAACCAATCCACGTCCCTCAGTAATCATAAAATTGATGACCTCTGGTGTCGCACGTTCAGCAAGGGCTATAAAATCCCCTTCATTCTCACGATCTTCATCATCCACTACAATGATGACTTTACCGCGCATTAAGTCATATATTGCTTCTTCAATCGGATCCAAGACACTTTCCTTTTTCGATTGCTCGCTCATGATCCTATCCTCCTAAAAGCTTTACGAAAGATTATTTCCTTCTTCGTAAGCAAACTCTTTATTTAAACAAACCCGTTCGCCGCCAAAAAATCATGACTAATCCCGGAGCGGCTCTCGCCTTCTTCATCTTGGGCGGCTGAGCCATAATGCAATAAATGATCTACATATTTGCCAAGTACATCACACTCGATATTTACACTATCCCCGGCCCGTTTGTGCGTCAGAACTGTTTCCCCTAACGTATGCGGAATAATGGACACTGCAAGCGATGTGGCTGTAGTCTTCACTACAGTTAAACTAATGCCGTCGATCGTGATCGATCCCTTGGGGATAATATATTTAAATAGTGATTTACGATCCGGTGCAATCTCGAATACAACAGCATTCTGATCACGTTTTACACTCTTAATAATGGCAGTGCCATCAACATGTCCTTGGACAATATGCCCTCCAAAACGCCCGCCGGCTGCCATCGCTCGTTCCAGATTCATCCGGCTGCCGGGCTTCAGCTCCTTCAGATTGCTATTCCGGTAGGTCTGCGGCATTACATCCACTGTAAAGGAATGATCGCCCAAAGTTGTCGCCGTGAGACAAACCCCATTGACGGACACACTGTCACCGATTTTTAGATCATCCATGATGACCGAAGCGGCAATATTCAGCACCATCATTTCCCCACCGGCGGAGACACTGCGCAAAACACCAACCTCTTCAATTAATCCGGTGAACATGATATCCCTCCTAAAAAGCATTACTTCCTCAAATTCACTTCTTGCATAGCTTTTGTTAGCGTACCGGAGTACCGCTGATACATACATTATCTCCTAGCACTTTTACTTCCAATCCTTCAAGTGAGATCGCATCCTTCATCAGCTCTACACCCGGAAATACGAAAGTCCCTTTCGCTTCTGTGCCACCGCCAACAATTTTTGGAGCGAAGAAGAGAATCACACGATCCACTAGCCCGCTCTCCAGCATCGCACCATTCAGCGTCCCCCCGCCTTCCAGTAAAATAGAGCCTATCTCCATTTCGCCAAGGGATATCATGGCCGCCTTCAAATCCACTCTTGGACCTGCTCCGCACACAACGATTTGAACGCCTGCTTCCAGCAGTGCAGCCTTTTTAGCAGGATCTGCAGCATCGGTTGTTACAATAAGTGTAGGCGCTTGACCATCACATACAACTGCCGAATCCAGAGGAATACGTAGCCCGGAATCAATGATGATCCGCGTCGGGTTAATGCCAGGCACTTCTGTTCTTGTTGTCAGAGAGGGATTATCAGCAATCACTGTATTCACACCGACCATGATGCCCTGATGCCGATGCCGCAGCGTATGTACGATCTCCCGCGCTTCCCCATTCGAAATCCATTTACTGTCACCAGATTTGGTAGCTAGATTGCCATCAAGTGTACTTGCACTCTTCAGCGTAACAAAAGGTTGTTTTGTCAAAATATATTTGATAAAACGCTCATTCAATCGAAGCGCGCGATCACGCAACAAACCTACTTCGACCTCAATCCCTTGGTCACGCAGCATTTGGATTCCTCTTCCTGCCACCTGGGGGTTGGGGTCTTCACAAGCAACTACAACCCTAGCTACCCCTTCATCGATCAGCCTTTGGCTGCAAGGTGGAGTTTTTCCATAATGGCTGCACGGTTCTAGTGTGACATATGCCGTACTACCCTGTGCCTGCCCAGCTGCCATATTCAAGGCGTGCACCTCGGCATGCCCCGTACCTCGCTGTAAATGAGTTCCGAGTCCAATCATTGCTCCATTCTTCACCACAACGCAGCCAACAACAGGGTTAATTCCCGTCTGTCCTTGGGCACGTTCGGCCATGTCCAGTGCTAGCGACATATAAAACTCATCATTCATGTTGTCCATCTCTTCCTCCTATCCACTGCTGTCAATTCTTAAGCTAAAAAAAACAGAAAAACCCATCTCATTCTCCAGGAGGAGTTCAAGATGGGTTATGCGAGAGTTCATCGGCAGTCCAAATAAAAGTGTGCTTAAATAGCCGTCAATCGACGGGCATTGTGAAATATCGCACATGATTATATGAAAACACTGCGGTCCGCCAGTCCATTGCAGACAAGCGGTTAACCTCTCCTTCTTCCATCCAGACTATACTGTCGGTCCCGGAATTTCACCAGGTCCACCGTTCGCGTCAACAACGCGAGCCGGGTAGCGGACTGAGCACTGTAGATAAACTGAATAAGTTATTTCTACAACAGCATCACCGCCGGTAGGGAATTACACCCTGCCCTGAAGGATTGATCCTTTATTTAATTGATTAGAACGTGTTATCTTTTGTTACTTTTAGTGATCCCCAATGTATATATCCTATATACACCAAGGGTTTTCGGATAGCTACTTAACTCCTCTGAGTTAAGTTCATTCCTTTAAATTATCCCTTGTTATTCTTCATTTCCTACCGAATTCCCTACCAAACAAGTAAAAAGGAAGGAGTTCCTTATAGGCGTAAGAACTTCAATAAATATCAAAAGGATAATTAAAAATTACCACTACTAATGTAAAAAAGCAAGTGCATTTTCTACACTTGCTTACTTTTTATAATCAATTAAGTTATCTTCCTTCGAGCCAATTTATAAAAACCGCTTTACTCACTTTGATCAATTTTCCTACTCTGACAACATTAAATGGTGGATTATTAAGAAATTCATATGTCTGTTTCCTACCAATACCAAGAATTTTTTTAATATCATCAGGGGTCAGAATCGATGGATAGTCTTTATAACTTCTAATAATTTCTCCATCATATGTATTTTCATTATCAATAACTTCTTTTTCTTTTATCTCCATCAATATTCCTTTCTACTTCCTAACGCACCAATTAAACTATCTGCTGTTCTTGCCTGTATAAGACCTTCTTGAACTAACTGATGTATCGCACTCTCAGCTTTAATAATCATTGTGTAATCGTCCTGTATAACGTCTGTCAGCCTATCCAGAATGGTATTAAGTTCTCGTTCTTCCTGTGTTGTAATATCTCCATAGGATTGAATTTCGCTAAAAATCGCTTCAAATTTTTCATTCGTTAATGTCCCTCTACATAACTCGTTATACCCTTCTAAATTATCGTATAGTACATAACGCCACTCATAAGAAATCGCATCATAGAATAATTCCAATTGACAATGAAATGATGGAGCCACAGGAAAATTAATACCTCTATTCTCATGCAGTTTTGTTACAGCATCATCCTCATTTCCAATTGATACAGTGACCATTGTATAAGGATCATTCATCATTTTTTACCACCTTTATTTTTTTTATCTTGTTCATTTTTTTTGAATCCAGCAACTAAATGGCTACATTATATTGATTTGATATCATTTATATTGATAAAGACTAAATTATATTTATCCTGAGCAGTTAAAAAAGGATGTGCCTCAAAGTAATCGCCAACTATTCTATCTACCGATTCTATTTCTAAATCTTTTAGATAATAAGCAACAAAGTGTTCATTCTTATTGACACTAATTCCTGCAATATGTTTATATTTGTTTTCCATCATTTCTTACCCCCTACTTTTTCTGCTTTTCTGTAACGCTTATCTCATTCAAAACATGATTAAACAAATCATAATCATCCTCTGGATCTAGATCTGCATTATCTTGATTTACTCACATTTGAAATTTAATCAATAAAAATCCAAATGTATTTTTACTCCTTTTAAATTTAGTGTTTTATGTATTCTTAGAATAATCTTCTTTAATCATGGATTTATCACGCAACTCCCAGAAATTATAATAAGGATCAGGAACTAAACTAAGCACACTATCTGCTGGATAATAATGACTCAACTTTATAGTTCTTCAAAACAAATTCAAGTACAATTTCATTAGTGCTAATCTCTGCATATCCGTTTAACGTATTCTCGTTTGGGAAATATGCCCCTTTACCTCCAGTAGAATAAACCAATCGTTTAAACAAGTTATACGTATCATTTAGTTGTAAATTGTTGTCACATATAATTCGTACTATTTCTTTCGATTTAGCTTCAAACATTGGTTCCGAATATAAGTAAGGCAATCCTAAATTTTCTAAATCCCCAGTATCAATCGTCATAATTCCATTTTCAATATTCAAATACTCCTTAATTTCACTATTCATCTTCTTAAATCTTGCTAGTGTATTCGCTGAAATTGACACCGTATAATCGTTCATAATTCTCTCCTTGAATTAAGATTTCTTGAAAAATATTAATAATTTTTTGAATGTTCTAAAGTTCTACATTGTAAAGCAAGAGAGTATTTTGTGTCACAGTGTAAGTAATCATGATACGAAACACTAACCCACTCTTTATTTTTGTATTTATTTATGTTTATTAATTTAAGTTTAAATCTCCCTCACTAGTCACCATCAAATTAGTCTTTTATTAAGAATTCTCAACCGCCAACTTTGGCGTTTCACGGCTAAACTTTCAGCAGTCAGATGACAGTCCAATTCTGGACTGTGAGATTTTCACTCCCCAAGATTGGGGAACCAGATTCCTCTTAAACTAATTTTAATTTTGGTTTATTTAATGTGAGGTCAGTGATGTTCCCAAATTCATCGACAGTACTTGAATACGATTGTAATGGTTTCTCGAAAACATCCTGTTAATATCTACGCCATTCTCTTCAAGGACATCAAAACTTTTTCTCATTAAAAACATAGATACATGTTTGTTATTCAATAAAATACTATCTCCTGCCGCGAAATATAAGAAACTATTTCCATCAATGATATCAGGAATATCTGCAATAGCTTCTTTTGTTCCTTCGTAATTCACTCTACTGTAATCATCCCTCACCTTGTCACGGTTAAATGAAAACAATCCCAGAAAATCACTTTTACTAAGCGGATATGCATCAAAGAAATATGCATACATACCAATCTCAGGATATATTGAGTCTATTTTCTCTTTAATTGTTTCTTCGATTCTAAGCATCTTGTTTTTTTGATCTTCATAATCAACTTTTATATGTCCAGTAACACCGTTCAAATTATCTCTTATGTATGTACAAATACTGCGCGCTTTACTTGACTCTCTTCTAAACAAGCGACTATATGTATTTACTTTCTCAACAATAATGTTCATGTAGATAATCCCACTGGTAACCTTAGCTTTTGGCACATATTTATTCTTATTCTGTAGTTCATTAACATCCTTGAGTGTTTTGATTAATGCTTCCTCTGCTGCATTATACTTCTCGTCCTCTGTCAGTCCAACGAAGGCTTTGATCATTCCTGCAACACACTCATCAAGCTCATTTAACTTTTGGATAATCTCGAAATTCTTATTCATTAATTCTCTCCCTTTTGTTTATTGTACGCTTCCCTTTTAAGGAGAACGTTGACTTCTTCCCTGACTGATGAAAAAATCCACCTTGTGAAAGGCTTAACACTGATGTCCTGTTTTTAGTACCTACCAATTTGGTAATTACTGGCTCACCTTAATATCACCACTTTTCATGCCAAATATAATCGAAATACAACATATAGTATGTTTTTAAACTTTTTTCTTTGAAAACATACTATATTTCTATTGTTTGGATTGGTTAATAGTGGTATAGTTGGATTATTAGCACTCACTTACACCGAGTGCTAATAATCCAATGAATGGCGGGTGTGCAAATGTTAAATTCAAATCTTCCAGTACGTCAAAATCCTCTTTATGCCCCAATGTTGCTATCTGCTTTACCTAAGAAAAGAAGTATAATATCTCAAAGTGAACATGATCGTGCCATTGAAAAAATCGCAGCTATTAATCACAATGCAGATAAGTATGTTCTTGCAGCCCACATTAACTGGATGAATCGTGGCAATCCTGAGAAAATTGGCCATGTTGTACCAGACATTGAAGTACATGATAGTTCAGGCAAAACATTTATTGAAGTTGAAACGCTCGATAGTTTGCTACAAGATCATTCAATTTCTCAATATCGTGTTTTGAATCGTTGTCCTCATAAAGCTATCGTTGTTTTGGCTATACCTATTCGTCATGATAAGAACAGATTAAATAGATTGCTTAATGGATTCATAAATCTTGGATTTTCAAACATTGAATTCAAAACTATAGAGGTTTAGTTTGATTGGAGCGGATAGGTTCTTCCGCTCTTTTTATTTTCAATTTCTCGCTCGACAATTTTGTCGTACGAGGGTACTCTTGATAAAACTTACCTTTCATCTTTAAATTAACCTCAGTTTACAGCCAACTTTGTAAGCCAGCTGTACACAGTGTACAAACTTTTAATTGTCCCAGTTGATATTCTCCAGCAACAAATATGCACTTTTTTCATCATAGAATTTATCAAAAAACTCTTTAACGATCTCTTTGCTTGGTAGTTCTGCCCACTCTTGTACTTCACTGATATAATCGTCTGGATAGACAATGTAATTCTCCTTGTTTTCTGGTGTATCTCCAAGAGATTCAAGGCTCATCAATCCTGCATACATGCCATAATCTTTAAGTAAATCATCTACAGTGTTATAAGTTTTCATTTCCATTCATACATTCATTCCATTTCTTTATGTATTTTTATTATTAACCAAATAGAATCTTTCCTCCACCTTGCAGTAAGCAGCCTTTTTAACCGCCTCGCCATCCAAATCATCAATAATTGCCTGAATTTTTTCAATCTTGGGATGCTTGTCGAATGAACCAAAATTACCAACAACTTCATTCTCTTCATTATAAAAAACAAGCATCAGCATCTGTACAACTTCCAGATTATCTCACCTCCTTTCAAGTTCACTATCAATAACTCAGCATGTTTGTCTATCCATAATTCTGTAAAATAGATCCATTGTATCCACATGATAAAAGAACGGACTGTATTTATTTTTCTTATCATCTGATCCACCATTTAAACCAACAGCTAAATTATTCAAACCTCCCCCATCTTTGTTAATTTTCACAATCCATGCACCTCCACTATCGCCATGTTTGAAAGGATTGCCTATCATCTCTACTACATTGTCTTTAACTACTCCCTTTTGCCCATTAACAGCAAACATTTTTTTGTTTTCGCCATAATTTTCAGGGTATCCGATTGACTGAAACTCATTATGAGGGTTTCCAGCTTGAAGCCCCAGCCAAAAATCAAATGGTTTATTGGTAAAAGCAAAAGCATAATCCAATGATCGTCGGTAATTTCCACTACTCCCCACAAATTTATCATGAGTACCTACACGTAAAAATGTGAAATCCTCTCCTTGTTTTCCTTCGATGTGTCCACGACTAAAGACAAAGTCTGTATAATATTTTCCGTTTTCTGAATTTCTCACGCAATGGGCAGCTGTAAGAATCACACTACAATGTCCTACAAACTGAGCTGATCCAACGTAATCCTGAGTTGTACCATCATCCCTTACTTCCTTGAAAAACAGCTTCCCTCCACAGTGGTATGGATGTTCATTCACATTGGGTTCAAATGGTTCACCAAAAAACGTTTTACTTTGTGCTTCCTTGGGTCCCTTTCCAGGGATAATGATATTCTCATGATCTTTAAACATAATTTGAGACTCGTGCTTGCTTACTTCTTTGACTAGTGGAGGCTGAATTGGTTGAGCCTTCGCCCTTCTTTCTGGTGTCCAGTACTCTAAAGTTTTATGTTCATCTTCTTTTGACAAATCCAAAATATTAAATTTATTATCCATTCCAAACCTCCTACGAGTTAATACTTATAGTGTTTGTAACAAAAAATATTTTATCCGAATTTGTCTTTATGAAATACTTGTTTTATTTCATTTCACTTCACTTGGGAAATGCTTTCTTGGATCAAGCGCTCCAATTCTTTCTCATGAGGCTCTGCTACTAAATTGAAAATTACATTCTTGTTGGTTTTGGTATTAGTAATACGGGCAGCAAAACGTACATCTCCAGCAGATTTGTCGATTCCAATTTCATAATTTTCTTTCATTTTATCCATCCTTATATATGTATTCTTGTGTTTATAAATCCTCTATTTTAGTAGCTATAATATAATCGCCCTTTTTCGTTTATTACACAAAAATCATTTTTTTTGATTAGATCAAAGAACGTATCCTTTAGTCCAATTCCTGCACCAGAACCTTCAAAAACAATCTGGGTAGGTTTATTTACGAATACCTCATCATCTATATGTGCTGAAAGTTCTTGGAAATTCCCCTTGAATCTTTTAGGCATGAAGTTATAACCTTCATTCAAATCTATTTTATGAACTACACATTCATTTCCTCTGTCTGTTCTTTCAGTTTCTACATAAAAAACAATATTATTATTCATTTTCATTACTCCTTTTATTTGTTTTATTGATTGTTCCTTAATCCTTTTGTCTTAATCATCGATAGAGTAAAATCTATAATTGCTTCAATAAGGTATATTGCTTGCTCCCTATTATTTCCCTTGTTAGTGACTAATTCTTTTCCAATGTAGCAACTAGCAAGGTATGGATGTTCTCTATCATTGATTTTAGAGACTTCAATCATAAAGCCTTTATGCATATGCATAGTGACAAACACTCCCTATAATGAAACCCTAATTTCATGTTAATTTATGTCCATAAAAATGTGTACACTTCAAATTTGTAGCTGCATCCCCCTCAATCCACCAGTCAGGTCTACCCTTATCAGAAAAACCAGTATGATTAATAAAGCCTGTGATAATGGGATATGGGAAATCAATGTCATTAGTGAAATTAACGTTCTCATCTATAACTGATATTTCAGACAGTGGTCGACGATAAAACTTCCTTACATAAATCTTCTTGTACTCAAATTTTTCACGCATACTATTAACAAGTGAGAAATCTGGAACAATTACATTGTAATCATGTTTCTTAGCAAATTGGATCAATGCAGTGGTTTTTCCTGTACCTTTCATACCTCCTGTATATACCAGTCTTCTATCGTATGCGGCTCGCTCAAGTTCTTCTATGTATTCTCTATTTAGATATTCTAAAACTCCAGAAGAGAACTCTCTTGTTCCAATCTTAACTTTAAACATATCCATCAACTAATAATCTCTTAATATCCATCACCTTTTTCATTTTCTAATAAAATTCTAGTTTCATACACTTCTCTATTAATCCAGCATCGGCGATATAGTTATCAACTGAACTAGAATATAAAACAGGCGTATCATGACAACACTTCAACATGTTTTCTACAAGAAACATATCCATTTGAAATGTACCAGAATCAATTTGAGCAATCACTTTTGTACTTAAATCTTTCCCAACACTAACAACTTTCGTTACTTTCAGCCCTTTATAAGTTTCTATTTTATATCCTTCATAATCCGCACTAATAATAATACTTTTTCTAACTTCATTCTGCATTTTGTATTTCCCTTTCGATAATCGTAACCTTAAATGTTTTTAATTATATTCACTATTAAAAAGATAACTATTTAAAATATTCTTAGCTTTACCTGTATTAAATCCATTTGAACCCTTAAAAGGTACATATGTACGATAGCTTAAGTTACCTAAATCATTTGTAATCTTGCATTCAATAGATCCTACAGGTATATGAAATGATCTATTTGTAAAACGAACATAAACGTAACTTATTTCATCACCGTTACTTTTTTTAACTCTATGTATTCCCTCTTCGTTAGCCACCCCTTCCAGTAGAGCCTTATTAATAATCTGATTTTTTAAATCATATAAGTATTCTTGTTTTTTTAATAACTTCTCTACACTACACTTACTCTTAGTATATCCTGTTTTATGTCTAATATATTTCAATCTCTTTGCCGCTTTGTTTATTGTATATACAGCTTCCTCTAGATCAGTAGCATTCATTTCTTTTTCTTTTCACCTCCTTTCATATTCATAATATACGGTAATTCAAATCACAAGTCAATTACTTTGTATATATTTATTATTAAACTAACATTAGGTGTCTTCCGTGCTTATTAATTAACTCTATTCTTTCTTCTTCTAATTTATCCATTTCCCTTTTTAAAAGTAGTTTAATAAGATCCGAATTGTTTACACAATGGTACTCATACGCAAGTTCTTTATACCACAAATGAACTTCGCTCAACTCCTTCTTTCCGTCTTCATTTTCATAGGCACTATTAATTAATATCTCAGATAAACCAACATTAGGCATTTGACTCACAGATTTTTTGAGTTCAGCAATCCTCATTCCTTCTTCTATCTCTTCATCAGTCCAATCATAAAGATCTTGCCAATTATCCAAGTTATCCCTAATATCCATGATAAACCTCTATTCCCTGTATATTAAAATAGCTGATTTCAGTTCGCTAAGGCAAATATATAGCCATATTATAATATTGTCAATAAATTTTATTATATTTATTATTATGAAATCTTTTTTACTATTTCCTATCTCTTTATCCTCTTCCGTACCATCTCAACAGCAGCATCCACTAACTCAAAATAGGATTCAGGTAAGTCTGCAATTTTATGAATAAGCATATCTTTACCTATTGTACGGTCTTGTTCACACAGAATTACACTATCTCTTTTAAACCCCAGATCATTGGCAACGATCTTTACATGCGTAGGTATGTTCTTTTTTGTGGTACTGCTTGTTATGGAAACCGCACTAACTACAGGAGAGAATTTATTTCCGATGTCGTTACTAACAATCAGTATGGGTCTAACTCCTCCCTGTACAGAACCCTTGCTTTCACCTAAATCTGCAAGCCATATTTCATCTTTTCGAACAATCTTATTGGCAGTCGCCTCCATTACCATACTCATATGTACCACTCTCCATTATTAAGTATTGTTTCTGTTCAATTTGATTTATTCTTTATATCTGTTATTATACACATCCGTATAATTATAATCAAGTTTTTTTATATTTATCATTGAAATATTTTGTAAAACTAATGCTTATTTTCACAATCTCCAACTCTTGTTTTCATCTATTTTGATCCCTTTTAGTAAAAAAATAACCCCGAGATATCTCCGTGTTGGAAATATTTCAAGGTTAATTGTCAACTTATTTCTTTTTCCGAAATCACACCATTTTTCTTATATATTCCCATCTGATAGCAGAAATCCATTTTATCTTCTATCATTGGCATAAACATAGAAATATCCTTTTTATCATCCAATAACATATTCTTATGTATAGTCGTTGTGTTAGATAGATCAACATAACATTCTTTTCCAGTTACTGTTTTGGGAAGAAATGCGAACATAGGATGACTCCCGCTTTTTGTGGCTTCATACCACGGTTCATCCTTTTCATACTCTTCAATACTATAAATTTTTGCAATAATAACATCTTTATGTTCTGAGTCACTGTTCAAATCGTCTGAAGATAAAACAACAACTTTTCGTTGTTTCAATCTTAATACAACTTCATATACTTCGGATTCTTGAAAAGTTGTACTTAGAGAAACAGCCGTTCCAGGTACAGGAGTCTTTTTTCCACGATATGCACTTTTTCTATCTGGAATAAAAAACTCAAGAGGTCTCTCTCCTACATAGGGAACAGCTGCTTCAAATATCCAACCACGTTTGATTAATCCCCAATTCTCTTTTTCAAGAAATTTCGTGTTATCAGACAATGTTATTCCTCTCTTCGTCTCTTTTTGGCAGTGGAAATCATTTGTTCTCTCGTTAATTTTTTAATTGGTATAACTTGAGTGTAGTCTCGTTCTTGTTTTCTTTTTCTATGTTCAGATAGTTGAGTTATGGAAGTTGGAGACATCCTTCTCACTCCTTTTTTTCTAGTCATTCACAATCACTTCCTCTATCAATTTTGATAGATTATATGAATGTAAATTCTAGAATATGTTTTGTTTTTGCATTGTTCTATGTTCCGCGAACACCGCTGTGGGCGGTGATGGCGTTAACTTAAGTATACCATAATTACCCTATTGTAACTACGCTTAATCGTAATATTTTTCCATGTGTAATTGTATATAATAAATTAAAAAGAATGTATTAGAATTAAGACTATGGAATTTTTAGATGTCTATTTGAATATAGGATGCACTTTTTGAACATCAAAAAAGCCAACACGGATTGTATTGGCTGGTGCTATGTATTTATTCATTTATAAAATGATTCATTCTCAACTCTTTTTTGATACTCGCTATCTTTATAATTCATAAAGTCATTATAGTCCTTATTCGACCAATCTTTAACTGCTTTAGATTTGTAACTTGAGGTTTCATAAGAATTAATAAATATTAAAAATAGAGCAACGACTACTATAATTGGGATTATTTTACCACCGTATTTATCTACTGCAATATCCTTTGACCTTTCTTTATTTCTAATATTTTTAGCTTCTTTGAATTTTAACATTTTATCAGCGTAAGAAACCTCAGAATCAATAGCATCATTTTCTGTTACTACTGTAATGATAATTTCTTCTCTTTTTCTGGGCATTTCGTTTCCACAATGAAAACAAAATCTATAAGAGTCCGGAATTTCTTCTTTGCAGTGTTTACAAATCATTAATCGCATCTCCCAACAATTTAACTTACTAGGTTATAAATGTTAGAGCATGTAGGCTTCAAGATCAATATAACTTGAAGAGTTTTTTTGCATTTATTACATATCTGTCCCTCATTATTGATCGAATTCACGTTCAGAGCGTTAACCTTAATCAAAGATTAAACAGCAAGGTTTTTCCAAAACTACGTAGTGCAACAGTGAATCCCCAGTTACACTATCCTGTGGCGTTAATTGACATTTCCTTTCCTTTGCATCAATTGCTAAGATAACCATCTCAGAAGTTATTAAGAGTTAGCTTAAATCAATTCACAATCACATTTTCACTACCACCATCTATTGTTGTTGTATTCCCTAGATGTGTTGTAACAGTTGAACCTTCAAACGCTAATGCTTTACCATTTACAAAAACGTTACTACTTCCCATTGTAACCGAACCTGAACCACTACCTGAACTTGCAGGACTAATTGAAATAATATATCCCCCATAATGTGGATAGGGTTCAGGATCGGCTGTCCATTGCTCTTGTGTAGAGTCTCCTACTTTTATAGCAGGAGAACCGTTAATAAACACATTACTACTAGATGAATTCAATTCCCCTGTAACCTTAGCATCAGAATTCCAAGTTGTATTGCTATAGGTGGGGTTACCATTACTATTCGAACCAGATTGATAACGTTCAGTATACGTTACGTGGCTTGATTTAGTTGAATCGTTAATTGTTGAATTGCTATTTGCTGCTTTTGGGATGTTGATCACTCCTTATAGAAGAACATGTAAGATGTAAGACCAGTTTTTGTTGAAGAATTTGTCACATAATCAATAGCTTGTTTTCCAGAATTATCTTTAATATTGGGGTTGGATTTATAATAATTCGTCAGTTCACCAAGATAAAAAGGTATGTCGGCTATCGCTGCCACGTGTAGCGGCGTTTGCCCCTCACTATTAACAATATTTGGATTCAATGCATTTACCTTAATCACACTGTATACTGCAAAGTTGTTTTCCAAAATCACAAAATGAAGAATTGAGTTACCCGTTTCTTTGTCAATGGAGTTCACCGATATTTCTCCTGCTGCTATTCCTGCCTTAACTTTCTCAGCATCTAACTTACCATCTGTACTATATTTGTCATGCAATCCTTGCACATATTCCCCTCCTGATTTAGTCGATGAAGCGTTCGTATTCCCTGTATTAGTTCCTGTAGATGCTGAATTAGTAGTATTGGTTACCCCTTCAGCAAACGTTACAGTAGTTGAAGTAACTCCACTAACTGAATAGCCAAAAGAGTCACCAGCATCACGTACTGGAACATAAAGCTTATTTTGAACATTCATTGCTTCGACTGATTTTTGATTACTACCCACGACAATTTTAACTGTTTTAGGAGTTGCTTTTAGGTAAGTTGCTGCACCTACTGCCGTTCCTGCTGTTGAAACTACGCCTACTATTAACCCTAATGCAAAGGTTGGAATTTTTTTCATTGCTATGTACCCTCCCGAAGTTATATATGACATATCTATGATTACAGTATATACCATATATATCGGTAGATTAGATACTTTGAATTAGTTCAGCTTAATAGTTTGACCGTTGATTGTAACTGCTCCAGTAGCTTTAATATCAAGGTTTCCCTGAATATCCAATATCGCACCGGAGGGAGTCATCTCAAATACAGAACCACTCGATAATCCCATTTTCAATGAACCTTCTTGAGCCAGAAACTCAAAGTCTTTACTAGTTGCTACAAATTTACCTTTTTCGTTTGTAACATATACCCCTTCGTCACGAAGATCAATACTACGTTCAAACCCATAATTAGAGCTTCCATACTCATACTTAACCCCACCGTTATATTTATTGATTTCTGAGATACCACTATTTTCTGTACCATTATCTCCTTCACCCATTCTAAAATAAGGTGTTGCATCTGAACCCTCACCTTTAAATCCTGCTTCCATTTTAATTTTCTTATTAGAATCGTCAGACAAATACGTATAGACAGGCCAAGCAGTAGCTTCATTTGTCATTGTTCCAGTTTGAGAGGAATTAACCCAATACATTGGCTTACCATCTATATTAATATGTTCGCCTTGTGTGACATGTCCAGTGATCCATTGTACCGTCTTATCTTTGACTTCAATAAAGTTTGACCAACCCGAAATCGCTGTTCTATTCATTGTGGATAAAGAATTGGCAATAATATCGCTAATATAGCCCAAATTGGCACTCACCATTACGGCAGAGATTAGTTGAGCATCTAAGCTGGCAATTCCTTTTAAATCCCAAAGTCCGAAATCAATATATTTATTTTCGCTATCTATCATAAGTTCATTTTTACCATTGGTTACGACCAACTTTTTGAAAATAGATGTTCCGTCAGGTTTAATCCAACTCGGAGCATCTTCCGCATTTTCTGCCCCAGCCCAGAACCCAGTAGAGGGGAATAGTTTCATTACACCACCAATAGCATCACGAAGAGTAATAGATGAACCATATATATTACCGCCCGTTATATCACCGTCTGTGAAGAAAGAACTATTGATCTTAATGCCTTCAGCATGGACAATGCCTTGAGTATCAGCCCAGAACTGATCTTTCCAAATAGGATTTTCAGCAGTATTAGTATTTTTCTGAATATAAAAACCTCTTGTGGCATTCATCAAAGAGCGATACATTGTGTCTGATCTGGTTACGGTAATCCCATTCAGGCTGTCTATGATGGTTCCGTTGTAAAGCAAACCAAGCTGTACAGAAGAATATCTAATTGAATCATTGATTGAATTCACGATTGCAACAACAGAATCAAAATAAGATTTAAATTTCAATATAAACTCATCGCGATCAATGTTAGAAGTCTCTGTCATATTACTCAGAAGTGGTTGAAGGTATGCAATCAAAGCATTATAAGCAGTAGTAAACGGTGGAATATCAATTCTGACAGTGTCGTCTCTTGTAGTGGTCTTATAGTCATTCGCCTGTTGCAACAACTTTCCATACTCGGAAATAATCCGTGCTCGTTCGCCTAAAACTTGAAGCTTCTCAATTGCAGTCAATTTACCATCAGTAATAATATTTTCAAATTTACCAATATTCATCTCTTTGGTGTAGCCATTCAATAACAATCCATTATCTTTATCAATGATTTTCAAAGACTTAGCAGTCATGTCCTCACTAAACAAGTAGCCATTTGTATCAACAGAAAAAACATCATCAAACGAATAACCATTCCAACGTTGAATTTTAAATCCATCTTCTGAATTGGCAATAACCTTGTTGATCAAAGTGGAGTTGATATCGTAACCGTCATATCGATTAATGACCATGCCATATAAATCAGGTGCTTCTTCATATAACCCTAATTTCATAGCAACTCTACCATGTCTGTCCGTTATTGTTGTTTTCGGGCCCTCCATTAGCCATACACCATGAATGTCTCCAACAACAAGTCTTTGGGAAAGTACAACTTTCCCGTAGAGACTCTGTGCCACAATCCCGTCAGGAGTGATTCCCAACTCAAACCGCTGACCTCCCGATTTTGTCATTCCGATGACTCCGTGAGTTAATTTCAGGAAGCGCAAGGGGTCATTTAAATCATAAATCGTAATTCCTCGGTTGTCAGAAACAACCGTTTCATTAATACTCATATTAATCTGATTCGTTACCTTGTCCCAAAACTGTTCAAACAATAAACTCATATCAGAAACATCTGTAACTGATTTCAACCAATCACTTTTATTAGCGTCAATTGTTGAAGAGGTTTTATCATACTTATTCAAATAATTGAGAAGTTCTTCTGCCTGTCCCTCATTTCTTACATTGGCTATAGTAAGAGAAATCTTATCTCCCTCGAAGTCATAATTAATCTCAATTATCTTCGCTTTAATCTTGATACCCATGCGCTCATATCTGACAGTAATTTCATCACCAAGAACTAATTTATCCCACTTCGATTGTTCCTCTATTACACTAAGGAAATTGACAATATCAATATCCATCGAGAATTGAGGAACTTGTAGCTCTTTAAACTTTTTCTCTCCAGCATCCAATAAATCCTGTGCATCAATAATAGTGTCGTCTTTGTACTTTTGTTCTTTAATGAAGCTTTGGAGTTCAATCAATTGCTCATGAGTAAAATTATTATCACTTGATAGCAGAGATTGAAGAGATGTTATCTGAGAAAGAATAGAGTTTAAATAACCTGTTTGCTCTGTAATCTCAGCATTCTTATTATCTATCTGAATCTGTTTGTTATTTGGACAATAACGTTGAATGATTGCACTATCATTATTTGGAGTATCGTATTCACTCTGATTAATTGCCGTAACTTGAATATTGACTGTAGCAGATCCATTACCAGCTATCATTAGACTAGATGCTGTAAGCTCATTCAACTTCCCCAAAACTGTCCAAGTGTTGGAAAGAACAAATTTAGAAACTCCATTTAAGGACAACTGAACTCCATTAATGTTTGATGTTTTAACCATAACTGCATACGGATACATTGCTTGAAGTTCGTTAAAGTTAATTGTTTGAGTAATACCGTTATAATTATTATTCTCAAAGAACATTGTAGGGATTTTACTTGTATTCAATTGATAATTATCCACAATACTATAAATAACTTTTAATTCATTTTGCAAATCTACTAATTCAGACTGTTTGGTCGAAAGAATAGCACTATAACTATCTCTAGCTGTCTTCAGTAACCCAAACTGGTCTTTATTTTGCTTCACGAGTTCTTGATAATCCAAAATAGCATTACAAAGTGAGTCTGACATATATGTACTATGTTCTACCACTTTATTATTCATGTCTCTACAGAACGGATACATATAGTATGAGTAATCTTCGAGATAGCTCTGACCAGTAGAGGAAATGGAATTGATAGTGAGACCATCTTTCCCTTCTAACTTTAGTCTAGTAACAATCTCATTTGAATCAGACTTTTTATCAAAGCTTTTTAACAAACTCTCATATGAAAAAGTTAACCCTTTATTCTGACCGAATAACTCTTTCCTCGTAAGGTTAACTAGTTGTTTATCAGTGTCAAAGGAAACTACTGCATTGTACTTCTCAGCAATTTCATAAATCGATCCAAGTATTTTATTGTCCAGAAATTCAAAACTTCTTTTAGATAATTCAAAGTCTATATCGACTTCACCGACAGACCAAGTTGTTTTGTCTAAAATTTCATTTAATACAGTTCTTGCGCCTTTGGACTCAGCCTTGTAACCACTTAGGTCACGCTGCGCCAAGACATAATTAAGGCTATAAGCACTAATTTGTTTGAAATCCGAACCGTCTTCCATCACTTCATTAATAGTATGGATGGTAAACCATTCGCTTAATTTTCCGTATCTCATCTGGATTAAATAATCTTCTTTAACCAAATCAATGTTTTTATTCTTTTTAAGAACATGATGATCGTCAATGTAATAAGGAATACTTAAGGTCAATTCATATGTCTCGTTTACAGGCGTTTTTAAGTTGTCTTTATAGGCTTCGCTTAATTTAGATATGATTTCTTTATTAGGCTTGGCTAAAAAGTAACTTGTTTTATATAGTTTTTTCGAAAAATCTATTTCTCCTAACATAATTCCTCCAAATTAAATAAGACCACTCAAATAATTGAGCAGCCTCATTTATATATTTTGATTATCTTCCTTGTTTTTGCTTAAGAGTCAGAACATCATTTATCGTCGTGGCAACAAGCTTTGCATCTTTCTCTGTACCAATCACTCTATCAATATTGATTTCATATTTATTATTTACTGGTGCTATCTGAGAATCCAGATTTTTTCTATTTCCTACAATACCACTCGTTACTTGAGCCATGGTATTGCTCAGATTGTTTTTAATGTTCCCGATAATTTCACTAAAGAAATCTCTTGGACGATCCAAAACCACTTCGCCTTTTTTGAGTAAAGCTGGAACTTCAAAGTTTTCCCACCATTTCTTAGTGTTCGTACCCTCTACTCCTACTTCACCACCACTATGATATTTAGTGATCTTACTAAGAGCTGCATATGAGCCATCTTGAAAACCATACTTAGTTCGATATCCTTCATTGGTGCTATTTAGTTTCTCAAATTGCATCTGCTTATTTTTATAAGCAGATGAATCCTTCATAAGCGTCTTCATATCAATAAGCAATTGTTCTGCCATTTGTTTATTGGAGAGATACTCACTCCAAGCAGCATTCCGATTCATTGATTCTACAGGTGTAGTATTGTTAGGCTGTTCAGCTACATTACCTGTTCCACCAGAAGTATTTGGTTTATCGTTTATTGGAAAGTTGTTCGAGTAATCCTTATCTAGACCAATGGAATACTTTAGGTTTGCTTTTATTTTCTCAGCATACCCAGCAGAATTCTTTTCTAATTCATTAAAGAACGCATCATAAGCGATCTTTATTTTATCCAACTCGCTCTGAATTTTAACAGTATCTTCACTCATGAGATTTTGCTTCATATTGTAGAAATACTGTTCATCATTTAAGAGTCCATCATAATATTCGTCATTCTTCTTCTTTGCTTCTTCGATCCCCTTGAGAATCAACTTATTCTTATCGTCATCAAGTTTCTTTTCCTTATCAACAGCAGCCTTTCGGTCTTCAAGTTGATCAGATAAACCCTCTTTACGAATAGTAATTTCTCTATCCCGTTGGAGTTTAGTTATTTCCTCTTGTTTTGCATCTATCTCTTTTTGTAAATCAGCACGAGCCAATTTTTCCTCAAGAGAATCGTCTAAGAGTTTCGAGCTAAATTTACTATCTAATTCAGCCTTTTCCTTTTGAAGTTTAGCAAGTTGATCCGTGTAATCCTCTGCTGCAACTTCTCTGTCAAAACTCTTAGTCTGAGCATTAATAGCTTCCTCAAACTTAGACATCTCATCATCCAGATTAGACATTCTGGCTTCATGTCTTGCGTCCTCTGCTTCTTTTTCCTTATCGTATGCTGCATCACGTAATTTTTGTTGTTCCTGAAGCATCTTCTTATACTTCTCAATTACGTTATCTGCATATTCTTCACGAATGGATTTCAAAGAATCAGCGTAGTCATAAAGACTCATGGTTAATTCTTGAACTTGTTTCTTATAGTCCTCTTTAACAGATGCAGAAAGTTCTTCGTTCTTAGATTGGGTTTCAGCATAGTCCTTGAGCTTTTTAGTAGCTATAACTAATTCATCAATAATCGTAAGTTGCTTTTTAAGCTCAACGTTATAATCTTCTGTTCCTTCTTTGAATCCCTTTAGAGTAGCTTTAGATACATCAAGTTTGTGGTTAAGATCATCTATTTCTTTTGTTAGTGGGGTCGACTTCGAAGCAATGAGTTCGGCGTTGAGGTCTTTGATATCAGAGGTATAATCCTTTAGATTCAAATCATCAAGCATTTCCTTAAACTTTTTTCTAGTTGCAGGATCAAGCTTTTTACTGTTTGCTAAAGTTTCAAGAGATTTCTTCAGATTTTCATTCTCTTTATTTTGTTTCTTAGTTAGTTCAATCTGGATGTTCAACTCTTTATTGTATTCAGGAGAACCAATATCAAACTTTGACATACGATTCTTAGACTGTTCAATCAGATTATCCAAGTCTGAGATTCTTTGCTTCGTTGAATCAATCTGACTGTTGAAGTTCTCAATCAATAAAGCATACTTTTCTGATTGAACATCAAGCCAATCTGAACTTAACTTTTTGAGAATGTCATCCCATTCATTAGACTCAATTCCAAGCTTTTTCATTTCAGCTTGCAGTGTTGTTTTAGCTTCATGTTGAATGCCTTGAATATTCCCCTTGGCATTAACTTGTTTTTCATTTTCTTTGCGCCATTCTATCGAGTTTGGGTCAAGTTTCTCCTGAGTGCGCTTGGAGGAATAAATAAAGTCTTCTTGTTCTTGAATCTTTCTATCAAAACCTTCTTTGATAGATTCTAAAATAAGTAGATTATTTTGATAAATCTGATCATCAGTTTCATTGTTCTGCTTTAGTTGAGCTTCAACAGCATCAGCCATATCCTTTTGCGTTGGAGAATCAGTCTTAACAGTTGTATTCCCATCTTTAGTAGTTAACTTACCAGTAGAAGTGGATGATGAAGAACTAGCTACACGTTTTGCACCGTTATAAGTATACTTTTCTGTCCATGTCTTACTGTTTAAATCCTGTTCTTTTAATCCACTGTTGCCCATTTGAACGAACTTACCATTGCCTGTGTAGATACCCACATGAGAATTGTCTTTCCCAGTTGTATTGAAAAACACTAAATCTCCAGCTTGCAAGTCTGCCTTAGCTACTGCCACACCTTGTTTCGCTTGTTCCGCAGCGGTACGAGGAAGGTTAATATTTAAAAACTCATCAAACATCTCTTGAACAAACTGGGAACAGTCTGACGTTGCTCCCTTAACAAATTCTTCGTATGTTCCTTGAAATTTCCCCGATACTTGTTTGTAAGTGAACTTACCTTGAAGTCCTAGAGCATTAGAGAGCATGTTGTCAATTGAAGAAGAGCCAGAGCCTGTAGTAGATGAGGACGCAGAGGATGAACTATCATTTGTTTTAGTTGTTGTAGTAACCTTTGTTGCAACCAATTTCGAAGGATCTTTAATTCCTTCATTGCCAAGAATAATTTTCTCCTTGAGTAAATCATTCTCTTTTTTCAGAGAATCTTGGTATTCCTTGGAATCTTTTCTTAAACGACTACGTTTTCTAATTTCAGCATCACGAAGTTTATCGATTGCTTCCATTCTTTTCTGAAGTTCGGTTAAAATTTCAACAGTATCAGTGTAAGAATTATTCAGCTTTTCATTGCTTTTCTCAGCAGTAACTCCCAAGGTGGGATCTATCAAACTCTTAGCATAAACTTCACCAGTTGAAATTAAATTTTCAATTGCTTCAATATTCTTTTTAATTTGTTCGCGTTGTGCTAACGCCGCTTCACTAGTTTTTTTAATAGTCAGGTTTGTATAATCATCAACTGATTTAAGTAAATCTTTTGACAAAACATCAGCAAAGCCCTTTGGCATAAAGGAACCAAACAAATTAGTTCCAGAGTCACTAAGACTGGAAGGAGCGACCGGTTTATTCAATTCATCATCGATATCAAGTAGTGCTTGTTTAGCTTCTGCTAAATTATTAACTGTTTTAACTTGAAGTCCATATGCTGTCATTTTTTGAATTGAAGCATTGACTACACTAACTGCGTTCTTTTTCTCATTCTCAAGATCATTCTTGAAAAATTTTACTTTTTCATCTCTCAAAGTAGTTACGGCATTTTTTTCAATAGTCCAACCATCCGCAGTTTTCTTAGCATACTTAGCTAATTGGGGATAATTCTGAATTAGATCTCCAACAGTCTCAGAATTTAATTTATTTCCTTCATTAAGATCACTTAAAATTTGATTAAGTTCCTTAACTCCATCAGAGTTATCCTTGTAACTTGTATTAATATTCGCCATAGCTGTATCAAGATTGACTACTGATGACATCGCATCAAGACTCTTCTTGATGAAGTCGTCAAGCATTTTAAGCAGTTCAGGATTACCCTTAAACTGTTCAAACTCTTTGACTTGATTGATTAACGCAACAAAATTACTACCATCGTCTTTTAACTGACCTGAAAGTTTGACGATATCTTCAATATTCTTACTGTAATCTTCTAATGGTTGAGTAATTGAAACTGAATTAATCGAATCAAAAAACTCTTTCTGTTTATCATTAAGTTTGACTTGAGATTCAAATTGTTCAAGTGTATTCAGTTTAAGCAGTTCTTTTTGTTTTGATTCCGTGTTACCAATATCATCAATAGTTGGCTTAATTTCTTCGAGTTTAGTTTGGATGGCGCTAAGAACGATATCCCATTCATTCGCATTTTTAGGAGCAAACATAGGTGCATCGAATATGCTCTTATCTTCTGCATGAATCTTATCTCTCATGGCAAGGAGAGCTTTATAATATTGTTCTGGATCTAAATTATCCATTCCTTTAATATTAAACTCACGACCATTGTACCAATTTCCAAAAGCGCCTTTTATACTTGTATCATATTTCTTTTCTTTGGCAGAACTTACTCGAAACTTAGCATCATCGATTTCATTTTGTAACTTCTGTTTATTTAAATTTTTAAGCTTATCTAGTTGTTCATCGTATCTACCATTAACTAAATCTAAGCCTTTAGATTCGAGCCCAAATGAATCAATAAGCTGATTTTGTAATTTAAAAAGCTTATCTTTTACTTCTGAATTCTGATTGATTGCTGCATAATTTTCTTTGTAATAATTTTCAGTCTCTTGTAACGTACTGCCTAAGTCTTCATACTTTCTGTTTGCTTCTTCAATTTTTTGATTTTGTTCATCCATTACATTGCTATTGCTTCTTAATAGAGTGAATAAAATACTAAATGCTGAGACTGCAAGACCAATAACGCCCAATGAACGTTGAAAAATAGTCATACTTGTAGCAGCTCTAAGAGCTTCGGTAGAAGATGCCGATAGCGCGGCTTTAGTCATCGTCAAAGCTCGTACTGTATTAAATAACCCAACTATGGTATCAGCAATCGCCTTTGACTTAAACGTCATAAAAATTGCCGTAACCATAACCATAACATTTCCAAGATTATCTAACTTTTTAATAAACCAAGTCGTTGCATCGATTATGCCTTTTAGTACACCAACATTAAAGCTTTTTGTCCAAAACTCACTTGTAGCATTCTTTAGTAGTGCAACTCTTCCAGCCATTGAATTTATGTATTTTTCATTTTCTCTTGCTGCTGAACCTGTAGAATTTAATGCCGTTTGTAATGATTTTTCAGCATCAGAGAAATTAGTAATCAGAGATGCGGCAATATTACCTTGTAATTTACCAGCTACGCCTTCTAATACATCAGCACGTTGGAAATCTGTTAAATCTCCCCAAACACTTGCCAGATCCTGAAATATCTCATATGTACTCTTAAACGTGTTTTCATCTTTTTTCAGAGTCAAACCCAAACCATTAAATTTCTTCTCAAGAGATGGGATGAGTCCCGATAGATCTTCACCGTCTTCACTCATGCCTCTAAGTCGCATACTAACGGTTTTCAGCATCTGACCCACTCTTGCTGGGTCTTGGATTGTGCTATTCGCAGCAGTTGCAAGAGCAACAGACTCTTCTATAGTATTTCCAGCCTCAGATAAACTTGCCGCAGAACGTCGTAAAGCTTCACCAATACCAGCGGAAGAAATAGCAAACTTATTTCCTACTTCGTTATAAATATCAACTATTTTTGTAACATTTTTACCTTCGTTATCAACTTCAATCCCAAACCCTTTAATGGTTGAGATGAGAGATTTGGATGCATCTTCAGCACTTTTAATGTCCCCAACATTTTGATATACCAGTGTTTGTTTTGCTAGAGATTGAGCCTGTTGAATAGTGTAACCTAATCTTGCCCATTCAGTAGTCGATTTAACTACATCTATAGTTACACCGCCAATGGAATTTGCGATTTCATTTGCGTTTGATAGAAAGTGAGTGTAGGTTGCATTTGTCTCATCAGTTACTTTTCTCAAATCTGTCATGGCAGAATCTAATTCATAAATATGTTGTATTCCTGATTTTAAAGCATTAACTGACCCATAAAACAAACTGCCGATACCAGCATACATGAGCATACTGCTAAAGGTTCTTTTCAATGTATCACCTAATCCTTGAACACTAGGAGATGCATTTTTAGCCTCAGCACTAATTCTATTGATCTGATCGGTAATCTCTTTTGCTTTTCCTTTGAAATTAGCAGTTTGTGTATCCAAACTTTTTAGTTGTGACAATAAACCTGTTAATTGTGCAGAATCTACCTTTTCCTTATATCTACCTGACAATAAGTTATTAACTTGTGTCTCAGCGCGGAGTTGAGTAGATGAGAGGGAGGCACGATCTTTTTCAACTGTTTTTTGTCTGGAGGCCAGATTATTCAACGCTTCGATTCTTCGATTAATACCAGCAAGCTCACTGTTGGTTAATTGATTTCCACTATTTTTAGTTTCATTGAGTTTACTCAGGACTTTATCATATTGTCTATTTAGGACTTCAAGAGCCTTCGCTTCAGCAACGCCGCTAGAAGCACTATTTGTATTTTGTTTACCAGAATAAGCATAATTGATTAATGATTGAGTTTGTTTCTGATTCTTGGCTTTCAGATCGTTATTCACTTTTAAGGCTTGATAATGTGCTTTATCTAAAGCCTCTGATTGCTTATTTGCAGCCTGAAGGTTCTTCCAATCCATTTCACGATTTTTTTGAAGCGCTAGATAATGGAGTTTGTCCATAGTTTCAATTTTTGCTTTATTATCTTTAAGTGCATTGTAGTGAGCGCGGTCAATAGCCTCAATCGCTTTACGTTCTTTATCGTAATCAGTAGTATTTACAATGTCCTTGATGCCACCATCAGGTAGTTTCGTAACAATCTGAGTTTGATTTCCATTTGCATATCTTGCCGTGGTCATACCAGCTTTATTTACTTGGTCTCTAACTAATCTCCACTTGTTACCCGCTTTTATAGCTTCATTTGTAGCTCTAGTTTGTTCTTCAATCTGCTGTGTTGTTTGTTTCAAACCATTATTTACATTATTATTTGCAATACTCTGTTGTTGGAGCTGTGTAGTGATACTATTTAGATTTTTTGATAAAGATGAAACATTGGAAATAAATGATTTATCTATATTTAGCTTTAAATCGAGTTTTTGAAGAGAGGGATGCTTACCTAAAGCTTTAATATTTTCATTAATTGATTTCAGACTGATACCCGTATTTAATTTTGCAGATATGAGTATTGCTAATGGGTTTGCCATTGTACACCACTTTCTTTAGTTTTGTAAAAAAAAGGAGATTTACCCTGTTAAGGCAATCTCCTTTTTAAATTTTTTTGTTTTATTATTTTTAGTCAAACTATTCTTGGGTTTTCGTAGTTTGTTTAATTGCTAATTCTCCCATTAACTCACCAGCACGTTTACTTGATGCATCCAATTTAGAGTAAACCTTTTGCACTTGTTCATGATCAAATCCTTCTATCACAGCTTCCATAATTCCGGTATCGTAAAGCGCATAAGTTACATCTACAAGCTTTTGGATATCACCGTTATCTTTTGGAATCATCGGGACATCTGAGAATTCCCTAATCATAAAGAGATGGAGAATGCCAGCAGTTCCGCGCATTAAGTCAGCACTAATTGTGGAAGATGTAGTTAGTTGCTCAAGGATCGCGATATAATCCATTACTACTTTATCTATTAACGATTCTTTAAATTCAACACAGATATTCACTTCATCATTGTCTTCAAGAATATAAATTTTTCGTTTCTTATCTAGTGTTTTATTCAATTTATTAATTTTCGATATTGTTAGTTTTGCCATTAATTAATTCACTCCTATATTTTTATTTAAAATCATCCTCAAATCGTAGCTTCTTCCATTCTTATCAATACACAACATTAAGAAGCTACCATTTCATGGCAACTTCGATTATATATATTTAGTTTCTGATATTTTACTTAATACACTGATAAATTCCCTGTTCGACAAACTTATTAAGCCACATAAACAAAGATTATACATCTCATTGTAATTAACTCCTGTTTGGTAACCCTGCTCAAAATTCTCTATTTCTTTATAATCACGTTTAATTTGATTTGCCAATTCAGATAGCGTTATTTTCATTTCATTTCTTATCCAACATATAAGTAAGCCTTGTTGTTCATAAAAGTGATCAGTATCAGCATATCTCATAATTAACTTACCTCATTTTTCTATATCAAACTGCTATTTCATCAAGTCTCTTTTCCACTTTTTTAATCTCGCTGCAATCGAACAGAGACATAATTTTATCTAGATATTTAACTTCTTCATTCTCAAGCGTTGTATCATACAAATCATTTGTATTACATATCAAATGTTCAATATCTGCCTTTCTTGCAAACTTCAAGTTTTCAAATCCATACAATGTAAAGTGACGAATGATTAGTGCTTCTTTAATAAATAAGAATCTTGGTTTAGTTTTATCAATGATTGGCTTTAGTTCTATGAATTCCTTTACTAATTCATCAATAGTACTATCACGAAAGTTTTCACGATAACGAAATAGTTCGCCATCAATATATGTTTTTCTATAGCCAAATTTCTCTCTGGCTCTGTTTTCAATTTTTTCAGATCTTAATCTTACTTCGTTTTCGCTCATTCTTCTTCCCGCCTTAGATTATGAAAAGCGCAATACTATTAAAGTATTGCGCTGAATGTATTTTTACTAATTAAGCTAAATCTGCCTCATCAAAGATGTACATTGTATACAAATCTTTAGAACCCGGTACAGCTAGTGCCTCCATGACAATATCTTGAACAGCAGGATCTCCATCAGGAGCCATTGCCATACTCCAATTGTCTTCAAGTTTGACTGACGGAATGGTGATTTGTGCTGCATAATCCTTTTTAGTTAGTACATCACGTACAAGCACATCCAAAATCAACTCAAAGCTACCAGCAAACTTATCTGTTTGAGCTTTAAGTTGTTTGGTGTCTGAACCAGCCATTGTTTTGTAGTACAAGATAACCTTCTCATCATCTTTAAGATCATTAGTTGCAAATGTTACAGTCTTATCTGTAACGCTATATTCGCCAGTTGAAGGAGATGCAGATTTAAATTCATAGCTTTCTCCTATTGTCCCATCTGGGAGATACTTGCTAACACTAATAAGTGCTCCTGTTTTAACTGGTGTGTAATCTAGAGTTACAGAGTTATTTGAAACAGTCAGGATATTATCAACTGTTACTGGGGTAGCTGCCGTTACAACTTCTGTACCCAATAGCATAGCAATCAGATCATTTGTGAATAAAGCATCCTGAAGTGTAAACTTTGCGGCTTTATTACCAGAAAAACCAACTAGTTTTGGATTACCACTACCACCCTGACTGTATACAGTATCAGCAGAGTTTTCGAGACCAGATTGTTTTAAACTATCAAGTCGCGCTTTGAGTTTTTTTGTTACCTGATCAAAAAAGGATGCTGTTGCTACATCGCGAATTGCCCACCGATTTGTTACTGCCATTATTAAAAGCCTCCAGTTAATCTATTATTTTTGCCCAAGAATTTTCTTGGATTTTAATTTTTGTTGAATCTATATTTCCGTTATAAATGCCAGTCATTATGTTGTTGTAATGATCAATGTTTTCCAATCTATAATAATCATCATAGAATTGATAAATAGATAGTTCTCCTATATCTAGGATTGAAATATTATTTGACTTCCATGACAGACCAGATATAAGACTATGTAAATTATTTACCTGTTTCTTCTGAGGTTTTTTAGCTCTGTCGCCCATGATCTTTTTAATGAATTCTTCAGCCTTTGAATTAGCTGGGTTGAATTCCTCATCAATGACCTTATCAGGAATCTTATTAGAAATCTTAATTGCTGCTTGAACGCTATTCAATAATTCACTTGAGATTCTAATATCACCTATATAAAGTGAAGGGCTATTATTCTCAAAAATTACTGATACTTCTTCTTTAAATAGCAACTTAGAACCTGTATTAATATGATTACGAAAATCAGGATCTTTCTCATAAAAATAAATTATGAAGTTTAGATTCGATTGTTCCATCTTTTCTAAATCTGGAACTTTATTTTTATCAAAAAGCCAAGAAGATAGAATACGATTATAATTTTCATATCCTATAGCTATAACACTTTTTAATGAAGGTGAATATATTTTCAAACCATCAATATCAATAGGTAAAGATAATAATAATTTCAGATTCATTTCATCTATATTTATCATCACTTAAAGTCCACAGGTCTATATGTGAGTACATAACCTTGGAATTTCTCATTGACTACATACTCATTTAACCCAACAAAGACTAGTTCTCCTAATCCAATTCCTCTTTTACCATCCATCAATTCCTCAACTTTAGTCATGATATAATCTATACGGGTATAGCCATAATCAGTTTTAAACAGATCTCTATGGGTGAACATATATATTCCTAGTTGTCCATTTTTAAAACTTCTACCAGTAGGTCTATAATCTGTACAAGAAATGGTTATGTAGGTTTGTGCTTCTGAGGCTGTTTCAGGAATAAATCTGTGAGGGAAAATGTTTTTATAAATGAGTTCAGATGTATCGTAGATATTATCCTTTTCAAGAAAGCCTTGATCTGTATAGAAAATCGCCTTGCATAATTCTTGATCCTCTAAAACCCTACTCATAATAGTATTTTTATAATCTGTTATTTCTGATAAAAAAGACATTTAATCAACTCCACTAAAACAGCGGTCTAATTTTGATTCGTTTATTTGTAGTAGATAATCCATTTGCATTACTAAGATGCAGACGAACATATCCTAATGTCTGAGACGCTACAACTTTACAGCTATTATTTACGTTATCTTGCGTTCCAATTGTTGCGAGATTAGTAATAGATACTCCATCATCAGCAGTTAATGAAAACTTACTTTCATCTGGATATTCAATTCCATTACGATAAAACTTAGCTGTGTAAGTTTGTGTTCTGCTAACTTTAATGTCATCAGCTCCGATAATCTCACAAGTATAAGAATATGAAGTAGATTCAGTGATACTGATTTCAATTTGTGCGACCGCACTTTTAAATGAGGCTGTAACAAATACCGATCCTGTTTTAATGGGTTTTATTAGTCCATTAGAATCAACACTTGCCACATTTGTACAACTTAATGTGTACTCAATAACGGGGGATGTTACGGGGATGCTTCTGTTCGTTACATTCACATTGAGTTGTAATGTCTGATCTTCGTTTATCGTCACAAAGGAACCATTTAGAATTTGAATTTTGTAATCTGCTACGTTGTCATAGTAATCAGCAATTTCAAGCTCTTGATTGTCTTTTGCTGGATTTATCAGATCTTCTTGCACTGTGACAATAGAGATACCTTTAATTGATATATTATCAAGTGCAGTAATTTTCCACGCTCTAGAATCAAAAATGAATCTGTCATCTTTTCTAAAACTAGTTGTATCTTCATCAAAACTAACCAGTAACGTTCTTCTTTCACTACCCAAAACAATAATATTCCCATTATCTGTTCCAAAGTTAGTTGCAGGGTCGCTTTTAAATGTAAAATAACGCTTGTTTATTTCACCTTCATCATCAACCCACTTAAGTTGACCACAACAAAGGCGAAGAGTGCCTCTGTAATATGTATTAGCCATATTATCAGTGAGAATATTTATATATTTATCTTGTTGCCAATCGACTACATCACCATTCTTAATCTGATGATCAAGGGTAACGATTATCTTTTGCTCCTTGGTTTCACTGTCGTCAACTATATGAGACTTGACAAAAGTATCTTTGTTGTTGATAAGAACTTCAAAGTATGATGGGGAATCCATAAAAGCAGAAGAAACAGATAGTTTAAAATCTTCTTCTCTTTCGCCTTTAATACTTCCATCAAGTGAATTATTATTTCTTTTATATTTATCTAAATAACTCATCGTAATTTTCTCAAATCACTATTTAGATATGTATAATCAATTATTAAATTACTCACTTCGTTCTGCTTGTCTTTCTTAATATCGGACAATTGTTTTAAATGCGCTGCTTGAGAAGTCATAGAAAAATCTTTAGTACTCATTGTTTGTTCAAGATTCTTGAGTGAGATAATTTTAGGAGAAAGATATTCAATAACCATTAAGTTACTAAGTATAAGAATATCTTGATCAGTCAAATCTTCGTCAAATCCTGTCTCTGAACGCTTTTTCAGATCGATTTTACATTTAGGAAACCTAGCAATACTATTTAGAAGATATCTATATTTTAGCGAATTATCTTCATCAATAGTGATAAACTTAGCATCATTAATCTGACTCAAAAAAGCATCATATACTTCTTCAAAGTTTGTAGCCAATACAGACCCTCCTTATGAATTTGGGTCTAATTTTTGACCAAGACTCTTCTCAATTGCCCTAATAACAAAATGATCTCTAAGTTTCCCATTAACATATTTATCTCTTGCCAAATCAAATGCAGAAATTTTAGAATAATCACTTTCCAGACTAGTCAGGACTTCTTCAATTTTTTCTGGTTCTTCTTCGAATAGTCGTTCAAAATCGTCTTTAGTTAATGTATTCTTCACATACTTATTAAGATTTAAGAATTGAATTACTTCTTCGTTATCAACCTTAATCCATCCTTTTTCGATATACTTAGGCTTTTGAGAAAGCATGGTTCTAATTTGTCCAACTGTCATAGTATCA
Source organism: Paenibacillus sp. FSL H3-0286 (assembly GCF_045040705.1). Classification (NCBI taxonomy): domain Bacteria; kingdom Bacillati; phylum Bacillota; class Bacilli; order Caryophanales; family Paenibacillaceae; genus Paenibacillus; species Paenibacillus sp. FSL H3-0286. The sequence continues at coordinate 4,900,062 of NZ_CP150285.1, forward strand.
CTAGCTCCATGACTTTTAAAAAGCCAGGACTCGCCCGAACGAGGACATTTATATGTAAGCACACCATCAAAATTACTGACTACATAAACAAGAGTGTTTTCTTCCAGTTTAGTTTTATTGGTTCGTGTTGCCATCTTATTATCATTCCTTTCATTTTGATATAGTGAGGAAAGATGACTCCTTCCTCACCAGAAAAATTATTCTAAAATGTATACTCCATATTTTGCTGTTTTCTCAACACCAATACCAAATTTCTTACGAACGCTGTATTCTTTAGAATCATCAGCATTAGTTTTACCTTCGCCATCTTCAATTAATGCTTCGCCCTCCATGACGAACTTCACAATCTTTTCATCACCGTTCGGCAACACAAGCAAGAAATCGTCATCAATAGCAAATTCAGTTGTTCCAATTTTATGAGCTTGAGGAATAATACCAAATGTAATGCCATCGATTGTCTTAAAGTATCCATCTTGATTACGTTCGTCTTTCATTTTTTCTGAGATAAATTCAGGAATCGCTTTACGAACCGCTTTGCGCGTACCAATTACCATTGGCTTCAGCCCACTCAATGCCTCAACGTGCGCCACAAGGGTGTCAAACTGATCAGCGTTCCAAGCACCACCATATCTATATGGAGCAGAGAGAGCATTGTATGCTGCTTTAATCGCAGTGAAGATTTTTTCTGTAATTTCTCTTTTAAACGAACGTTCTACTTTATCAACCAGCTTTACCCAATCAATATAGCCAGCCAAGAAGCGTTCAAGTTCTTCATAAATTTTAACGCCTTCCCACCCGGTTGAAATTTGATATGGACGACCATATGTAATTCGTTGACGATTGAGGTTGTTAGTGCCTCCAGCAATTTCAGCTACTTCAAACAATTCGTCGGTCTCAGGAAGAAAGGAGAGTTTATCGCCAAATTTAACAGATCGATAATCAACGAATTCCTCAAATTGTTCTTTTAGTCCTTCTTCTACTCTAGCATCAATAACTTCCTCAAGAATTTCAAAAATTTCTAGTTTGTTCTTACGAAATGCTTTGGCGTTAAATCTACCATCCTCAGAACCCATCAGTTTATTCAAAGATTCTCGCAACTTATCATTTGCTTCTTCTGTTGAATAGTTTCCTGTTGTTCCTTTTGAAAGATCAATACCAAGTTGAATAAGTTTATTATTACGCATTAATTATGTTCACTCCATCATATATTTATTTTTATTTTAGTGTTTGAGAACTTTATAACGTGTTGCAGGTTCACCATACAGCTTAACTTTTTCAAGCACTTGGGCAGCGAAACGAGTGGTATCTGTCAAAGTTGCTACGGCCTTCAATTTCGCAGAGCCATTTTCAGGAATCAAGTATTGATTTTTAACACTAGTTCCAGTAATCATATTGTCTGTAATAGTAACCGTGTCACCCACGGCATAGTGATAAGCTCGTGCTGGTTTTCCCGCTTTATTTACAAAGTCAAGAATGTTATGCTTGTCCGACTCATAAACAATTTCTGGAGAAGCGACCAATAGAACCTCTTCGGCAGAGACATTCACTGGTGTTGCACCATGTACAACTTCACGCTTGCCATCAACAAGTCCACCAATTGTTGTAATTGCTCCATTTTCCAAATCAACATTCAAAAGCACACTTTCAATATTACCGCTATAAGTAGCTTGCATTTTATCCAATCTAACTGACATTTATAATGTCCTCCTTGTTTTTTCTGATTATTATAGAAATGGGATTATTCTTCGTCGAACAAATCGTCATAAACTTTCCCAGAACTTTTTTGTTTATTTTCCTTCTGAGTGATATCAATCAAAGATTCCTTATTTGGTTGAAGACTAAATTTAGCTTTCTTCTTTCCCAAAATTGCAAACAATTGATTTTCCACCTCATACAAAGTGTATGTATTTTTATTATCTTTAACGCTTTTCATTTCTTCTTCAGATAGCTCAGATGCAAAAGATTCAAATAACGTTCTCTCAGCTTCTTCTTTTTCAGCTTGAATTTTGTCGCTGTATTTAGAGTTAACTTCATCTAGTTCTTGTTGCAGTGAGTTGAACTTTTTCTCAATATCAACAACCTGTACTTCATATTCAAATTTTACTTTTTTCTCTGTTTTTTCTTTAACAGTCTCTGCAAACTTATTAAATGAACTCACAGTAAAATTGGTATCTGTTTCAATATCCATTGGCGCGTAATCGACTTTGAATCTTTTTAGAGATTCTTTATCAAGGCTCAATTTGTCACCGTCAACACTGAAAGTAGCACCCACCAAATAATGCTTTTGATTATCGAAAGCAATTACATTAGAGTTTTCTGTATCAATATCTACAAGGTAAAAGTTCTGGATATCAAATCCCCAATATTCATCTGTGTATGTTCCAAGCCCTGCAACTTCTCTTTCTGCTTCAGAAAGTAGTTGAGATGCAGTTAGACTATAATTTTTCTTCTTCAAATCCCTGCCTCCTTGCAAAGAAAATTTTAATTCGCTAACCATATTGCTAAAATCATTTTTAAAATTATTGTCAATTAAAGAATATGCCACAATAGAAGCACTCTCAAAACATGGAGTTACATTTCCATTTGGATCTGATTCCTTGTTGACTCCAAGAATACAAAGTCCTGAAAATACAAACTTTTTAACTTCATAGACTTTTTTTCCATCAATCGTTGAAAAGTTACCCTCAATATTTTTGATTTCCATTGATTGATTGTATTCGCGTTCTAATAAATCATTTGCTTCTTCATATCTGTCAGTCCACAGATATGCCCCATCCACTACGTAATATTTATTAACGGTTCCATCATTTTCTTCAACGCTTTCCCAATAAATATTAGCCGATTCTGGAACAACTCCATATGCCATAGTAGTTTCAACATACTCAGGTTTGTCGCCCGAAGTATCAATCTTACCTCCATGACCACGGAAATTCTGACTATCTTTGTTGTACTCTCCAACAATCGGAATGTTAAAAATACTTGTAGATGCTTCATTAATTGCTTTCTCGGATATGTAGGTATTGTTTCTATTTAGTCCAGCATATAAGACTCTAATTTTACATTTAGAGAAACGCGAATCTACCTTTTCAACATTGTCAATTTTTACGCTAAATCGCATAACTTTGTTCATTAAGTCATTATCACCTCCTTACTCCTCCTCATTACTGTCATTATCCCTAGTCTGAAGACCCTTATCCGATAAATCCTCTTCGTTGGATTTTGGTCTACCGTTAAGATCAGAAGGTGTCGCTGTATGAGCAGATGATAAAGGAATAAGAACATCTGGTAGCTTAAGGATTTCATTTTCAAGATATGAGTTCATCAAAGCTGCATTAGGACTATATCCTCTCAAAGCCATGATTTCATTTTTAACAGGCATCCCAGAGTTCGCCAATTTCAATGCACTCTCGATTAGTTCGTTACGATTAAGTTTAGTTGCTGGCAAGATGTTCAACTTAAACATATATCTATAATTTCCTGTAGCTTGAATATACGAATTGCACCATTTCTCAATAACCTTGATTAATCTAAAAGCATCAGATTCATCTGTTCCAATGGAATATTTCAAGGCAGAGCTAGTACTTGCATTTGCGCTGAAAAGTAGATTTGATACTCCAGTTTCATCCCAAAATTGTGTTGTTGCTTGTCCGACTTTATTCTTATCAAATGTATCTTTATCAAACTTAACTGCCGTAATATCCATTGGGCCTGTTGAAACGCCAACTTGTTCAGGAGAGATATCTAATAGATTTTCATGAAACGTCTTTACATAATCTTCATCAATTAAAAACTTATTAGCCTCTTTACTGTCCATAGGAATTTTTTGCGAAAGAAGCATAAAATTGTCGAGTTCTTCTTTCGTTTTAGCCAGCGTTTTAAAATCGGCGATATCTAATATTCCTTCGAAAACACTTGAGAATGCTGGTACTGGATTAAAATCAAAGGAAGTTGTTAGGCAAACAGATAAAGGAGATTCAATTCTTTCCCACTTTTCCGTAGAAGATTTATTGTCTTTTATACGATTATAAATTTCTCTAAAATAATCAGGGAATGAATTTAACATAGCAATATTATTGTTGAAATATGAAAAATCAAATGAGTATCCCAGCAAACCTGTATCGGGGTCAATGAAAGTAATCTTACAATAATCTGGATCTAGTTTTTGAAGGTAGAAACCATTTTTAGTTGGTCTTGCAAATCCATAAAACACACCATCAACATAGGATGTAATTCTTGCTTCTAGGAATGAACATGAAATATCCATTTTCTCTGCTATTTTTGCATGTTCTTCATAATCTTTTTTAAACTTCTTTGGATTAATACTTCCTATGTCTGTGGTCATTGGAGGTAAAGTATAGTCCATAGTATGTAAAGTTGAGAAATATAGTATTAAATTCTGATAATGTCCTGAAGCACTGAGCAAATAGCGACTAATGGTTCGAAGTTTCTTTTGACTAGCTACATTGCTTCTATTTTTTAGAAACTTCTTAACATCATCGCTGGTGTAAGTATCTACCACAGAAATCCCTTTATTTTTATTGCCAATACTAATAAGACCAATTTCTTTGAAAATACTTAATGCTCGATAGTGTTCATCTGATTTGGAACTATTCTGACTCAAAAGCTTGCCCCCTTTCTATTTCCATATATGCTAGGTTTTCTAGTGAGTGAGAAGCCTTTTATGTTAATTTCTTTTTCTTCTGTCACTTTATTCATAAAAGTGCTGACATACCATAAACCCATCATCAAAGCTGAATATCTATCTTTATTAACACGTTTAGTTTGTTGTTCTACACTCAGTTTTCCACTCTTTGTTAGAATAGTTTTCAAATTTTGTATTTCATCAATGAGTAAATCTGTCTGAATATGAGGGTACGCCTTGTTTGCATAATTGAAATCTTCTAAATTGTTTTTAACATCTTTAATCAACAATTGAAGTTTTTCACTTTCGACCATATCCATAAATGCAACTATTCCATCATGATTTGAAGCTTGCGCTATAAATTCATATAAGTACTTAGGGGAATTGGGTATCTCTGGTTTATTATCCGAGTTAATAGTATCCCAACAACCTAAGCTTTTCTTTGTTTTTGGATCTATAACTTCCTGCAATAATTCATCTCTTAACCCAGAGCCGATTGTATTTGTATCAATAATTACTATTGAAGCATTGTAGTTATTTCTTAATCTCTTTACTTCAATTCCTTGCTCTCTGAATGTCAGCCCATTTTTGAAATTAATGAGGTTTACTAGATGAACATTTTTCAGTTTTCCGTTCTTATTTTTTATTGCTTTTAATACTGCAACTGATGATTGGTTGTTTGAATCTTTAGTTGATCGTGCTACGTCAACTGACAAGATATATTCAAAACCCTTTTCAAGTGAGAATTCTGGTGCATCAAGCGTCCTTAGTTTAAGAAGTTTTTTTATGTCTACTAAACTTCCCGATGTGCTTCCTGTCCATTTACTCTCATAGTTTTGAGCGAAAAATGTAGGTGCCGCATTCTCTTTTTTATTCAATATTGCAGCTTTAGATTGACCTCGCTTGTAATTAAGAGCTAATTTCCAATCAGCTCCAATCACTATTTTGCCCTTTAAGTCTCGCATTTCTTTTACCATGCGCAAACTTCGTTCGTACTCGTCGCTACCTCTGTATCCTGCTGTAGTAAAGAAATTAATTTGTGAGTTCATTTCTTGGGGATCTACAAGCGCGTCTGGACCTATTGTGCGTCTTGGAATAACAACAATTGGTTCTAGAGCATCTTCAAAGAGGGAGTTATTAAGGAGGGCTGACTCTTCAATTTGTAATCTGTGTCTTCTCGAACCTTTTGAAGATTGAGAATTTGCTAGAATAGTTATAATGCCGCCAGACTTAAATTTTATTTCTACGCTATCAGTAGTAATCGATGGCTTACTAGCCAGTTCTTGCTCAATTAATGGATAGAATTTTAATATTTCTCTCCATTTTTCATCAACTAGTTTTGCGGCTTGCTCTTGAGTTTGAGCAGTCATTGCTATCTCAATATCAGGAAAGAAAATAGCAGTATGTACCATACCCAATAACTCGCCCAATGTCTTCCCCCATCCACGAGGGAAGACTCCGTAGACAGACACAAAGCGCGTGATACACCTTAAGAAGACACGTTGATCCAGATCCAGTTTTATGCCACCAGGTACAGGAGTAATTAGGTCGTACCATAAATCAGGATTCCAACGACACCAACTAACTAAATCAGTATATTTTTTAAGTCTTTCTTCAGAGTATGGTACGTTATTCAATCAGATCACCTTCATCGAAGTCCAAGAAATTGTCTTCAAATTCCTTTGTTCGTTGTTCAAGGAACTTGTAGATTTCTTCATATTCAACAGGTGGCATACCTTGAAGATCTCTGACATAATTTATGTAACACCAAATAGTAAAATCTACTTTATCATTAGGTCTTTGTTTGAACCTTGGCAAAATATCAATAACATCAACTGTAGATTCAACCGATCTAACTAATTCTCCAAAGCTATCCATACCATTGGTTAAGTCAGCTTTTGTAAACTGTGATGGATTAATCTTTGCTGCTGTTGCTGCATCTTTAGCTAAGTTCCCCCACTCTTTGGCTGCTTTAGAATCTCCCTGAGCAGTGGCAAGCTCTTCTTTTACACGATATCGGATGTACGTCAGCAATGCTTCGGTATGCATAGCCGTTTTTTCTTGATAATTGTTTTTAAGGTTGTTGTATTTTCTCTCAAAAGATTCGTATTCAATGGCATCATATCCACCGCCCCATTTTTCAACGAGCGTATTTACTGGATTTACACTATCTTCTCTCAATTCTTCAAATCTACTGTCCTTAAATGTCATACTCTTATACTGACTTAATGAAAGTATTTTTTGCATATATGAAGTTTGTCCAACGTTTAATTCACATCCACTTGTTTCCCATGTCTCATAATCAAAAGGGAGATTTAAGACATTTAGAATTTCAATCGATCTTTCCATATATTCAGGCGAGTCTTTTTCTCCTATATAGGTATTAATGCAATCTTTACAGAGGGGATAACGTTCACTTTTCACAAATTTATTTTTATGTTTATAATATTTATTTACGCTATCTGTATGTAATCTCTCACACATCAAGCACTTCAATTTTCCTTTTTCTAGCTCTACTTGTTTCTTTACTGCCATTATTACACCACCTTTAGGTATTGCTTTTTTATGTTCACATTAGCTCTGCAAAGAAATATGGACATAAAAAAGAGACCTAACGAGTTTGCTAGGTCAATACTTGATTTAATTAATAAATCCCCGAACCCCTCAAATTATGGAGGAATGGAGGTTCGGATTAATGAGTACGGATAAAGCAATTATCGTATCCGCTACGATTTAATACATTTGTCTGAATCCATACTAAGGAGGTAGGATTCAGACGGGAAATAAATTTAATGTAAATATCTTCGAACTAGATGGAAACATGCACGTATCTCCATCTATAGTGATAAACACCATGTTTGATGTGGAATTTACATATATTTATCATTATAATATTTTCTGTTTCGTTTACTATTTTTCCAACTCTCTCTTTTACGTATCTTCGAGCATTCCAAACAATATTGTTGCCTACTTCCTGTAGGTTCATATTGTTCCTCGCATCTTTTACATAATTTTAGTACTTGTTCTTTTGGCTTTCTATCCCTGACATAGTTCATAAGATACCCACGTAAGTTTGTTACAATGTATTTAATGATTACATTGTCTTCGTTCCATGGAACATCAACCATGTTAATCCAACCAACTTCTTTTTCATATTGATCTATTGATCTATACCTATCTATGGTTCTTCCTATGTATGGTTCGATTAATTTATAGTACTGTTTCTTATTGATGTCAATTTTCAGCTTTAGCTTTTCCGCTTTCAGTTCCTCTGCACATTTTAGATTGTTTTTGATTTTATCAAGGATTTGATTACTGTCAATGTATTCTCTTTCTCCTTTATCAATTTGTTTAAGAGTTTTGTAATATTCATTGATAGGAGTTTTAAGCATACGATAATACTTTTTACCTAGATAAACTTCGTTATCCACAAAGAAACCGTACATATTCTCAATGCTTAATTTCAGAAACTTAATTGAGCTTAGTGTTTTTTTATTTCGGAAACTTTTACAAACCTTATATTTAATCAATTGATAAGGTTCAAACACTTTTATCAATTCTGGATATTCCTTTAGCTTTTCATAATCAATATTAAAGCTATATTCTTTAGTTTGCCTTTCAAACTTTATTTCGCAATCGTATAGGTGGTTCATTAATTCTTGCAGTACTTCTTTCTTTTCTGTATGGCTCTCACAATCCCTGTAATCTTCAAGGAGTTCATTCAAAAAGATCATTAATTCCCTCCTTTCTCAACTAGCACATAATAATTACCTAGAAATTCACAAGCATCATCATGATCAGCAGTTGAGTCTTTTATTTCAGTCAACTTACTCTTGGGGGAATTTACTTTAAGATTCTTCAACATAACCTCTCCAAACAATGACCAACATAAAGTTTTGTCTGCGGCTTGATTCTTATACGCCATTGCAATGCAGTGATTGATTAATTCATCTTTGGATATATGTTCCTTTTCAATAATTTTAAATAAATAGTTCTCGTATTTCTTAAAAAGATAATCTAGTTCTTGTCCTCTCTTTTCTTCTTCTAAAGCAGTTTTAAACTCAAAGTCGAACAAGTTATAAATTTTTCTAATTTGTTTATTAACATTTGAATTATTAGTTGGTATTGAGTGATTAATTAAGATATCTTTATTATTAATAGTTTCTCTGTTCCAGTTAATCTTTCTTCTTTCCCAATTTTCAAAATAATCACATAATTCATTTAATGGTGATGGCGAATGGTACATATTCGAAATAATTCGCTCTCGCTTAATCTCTTCATGTTCGTCCTCTTTAGCTTGTCTTTTGTTCATTTCGTTAATTTGGTTATACTTTCCTTTTCTTTTTGGGTAGTTATATACTAAAAAATAAGGAAGGCGTTTAAGATTATCTTTAAGATCAAAAGACAGACTCCATCTGTACCCTGTTTTAATAAAATCTATTTCTTTTCCTTGATACAGTCTCAGTAAACTAACGTCATCTTCAGCTTTATGTATTTTGTCTTTAGTATATTGCCGATTAAGAATAGATGTTGCAACATTGGTAATTTCACCAATGCGATTGTCACGACTGTTCAGTTCATACTTTATAATGTTATCAATGTTGTACTCAACAGGAGTTACTGTTTGTTTGTCTGTTTCGTCAATAACAATTGGTTTATATATTTTTGATTCAATCAATACTTTATTGCTAGAAAGCAATATTGCATCACCATCTTCATCCATGCCGCCTTGCTGTGGTAAAGTTAGATCGTGCATATTAATCATAACTAAATCAATATTCTCAAAGTGAGGAAATAATTCTTTCGTGATTGCATTTTCAACGTTATTTACAATATTGACTTCTGACGGATCAACTAACGGGCTTCTAAATGAAGCTAATTTTCCCAGTGGCATTGATTTAGTATAGAATTCTCCTGCCTTCAAGCAACCTTGTGGATTCTTATCTCCGCCACAAAACTCCATGTACCCCAGAATATCACCCACCACAATGTGATACATTCCCTCGACATATATTTTTCCTATCTTAGCTTCTTGGATTGATTTATCCAGTTTACGCTTAATAGTACTTCTAACAGCAGGATCTTTTAACATATCATCATTGATAAGGATCGATTGCATGATATTACTCCTACTTGTATAACCCCCTGTGTCTTCAATTCCCAAATACTTATATGTATAGAATTTATCACCCAAAATAATCTTCTCATATAGATCAGTAGTGTACCTTGCCAGATTAACAATTTTGCTGTCGTTACTGGATAGGATATCATATGTATTGTCTTTATTTTTGTACTTATCTATGTATTGAGGATTCCATAGATCAAGGCATTGCAGATATTGAAAATTCAATCTCGAATACTTCTTTGTTTTAATAGTGTCTTTAACTGACTTGCTAATACCAAGTTTATATCCGTATTTAGTAACTCTTCGAATGTATTCATTCCAAGCATCTTTACCAAAATGCTCTAAGAAAATGCTATGCCCTTTGAACATTGTAGTGTTCCAGATGCAATCAATATCTTGAATGTTGTGATTGTTTCCATAAATATCAAGAATCGTTTTGATTCCTTTTGATTCGTAATACTCTTTAAAGGGTGCCTCTACGCTCACACCTTTAAACTTAGGATATCTGACTTGTCCTGCTACGCCTAAGTATTTGCTCATTTCTTCAGAATGAATACCGAAACCATCAAATGGGGATATTTTAACATTACGTTTACCTTCTTTGGTGATCCGTTTATTATGAAATTTATGCTTCTGTTCTTTTTTATTGAAATACTCAACCTTTTCCTCTGTGACATATCGTACATGTTGATCATATAGTGTTTTCTCAAACTCACCAACAATAACTATGTATGGAATTTTTTCTAAATCAACAGGTTTACAGGCTGTAAAAACTAAATTCCTATATGCTTCATATTTAGAAATTACACATCTATCAATTGGTATTCCAAGTTGTGTTCTCTCGAATGCTTCATCATAAATATCAGCTTTAATGAAAATAGTGTATCCATCCTTAGCTTGTGATGAACTCTTACCAAACCGTAAAAATCTGTCACCATTAAAAGTAAATCCTTCTTTGATTAATTTAGTAAGCATAGGCTCATGTTTCTTATTCTTTTTTGCTTCTACAATAATCAAATCAGTCATATCTATTGTTTTAATCTTTCTGATTAACTCTATTTGCTGAAACATCGTCATGAATTGTTGTTTGATTGTGTTCTCAGCGATTTCACTCTTGGTCATTTCAACATTAAAATTATCATTTATAATTTTGTTTATCTTTATTTTTAAAACGTTATATAGTTTCTCTTTTTTCTTCTTTGTCATAGTTGCTCCTTTATTGTTTATTAAAATAATAGAAAAACGAATTCATATACTTACTCTAACTATGTGACAGGTGTGATGAGTTAAGTGGGATTTATACATAATACTATAAGCAAATGAAACTAATAATTGATGTGTGAGGAATAGTTGACTAGTTATACACTTCATCCATGTTTAAGAGCTTTTGACTTTCTCTCTTGCATTTGAAATTGAGAATTTATAACTTAACGAAGGCGGGAACCGACTACGGAACATAAGCGCAGCTTTTGTGACGATTGTCTTGAACTTGTCTATTTGATTTTAGTAGGAATATAATCTAAGTGATAAAGAACAAGGTCAAGTAATACCGTCATAAAACTTGCAAAGAACGCAAGTAGTATTCCGTAGCCATCCAACTACGTTGTCTGTCTTCATTATAGATTGCTTACGCTTATATAATTGGGAAATTGTAAAAAGTTGAACATTTGATATTATTATATATATATTTAGGGTTTAAATATATGAATCACAAACGTTCAACTTTTTAGATTTCCTTTATTTACCCACTTTATCTTTTTAACATCCTCGTATATATGTTCATAATGAGAGTCAATTAGTATATCTAATAGTCTCATCTGGTTCTCCACATAATCAGGTGTGATTCGTCTCCCCTCTCTAAAATTCATTACCTCAAACCAATTGTCATCTTTGTTGATTGCTTTAGTGTGTCTGTTGTTAATATTTACTGTTATCCTGTCTTGAATTGATTTATTCAGCTCTGATTCGCATGCGAGTCGTTCCTCCTTTTTCATCTTAATGTATTCTCGCTCCAATCTTTCCCTATTCAACTTGATATCGTAAGCCTCGTATGTATATTTAATTCCTGCTCTATCAATGAGTAAGTTGTTGACGAGCTGCGTATATTTATCATATTGACCACGAATTACAGCAACACCCCTATGTTCGAGTCCCATCTGATCCAATATCTCACCCTGTGCCTTAAGTATGATTTTGTATTCGTTGTCATCTGCTGGGCGAACCTTATTATCCTTACTTACCATCAACAATTGGCTATAATATATATTTTTACTAGCCTTTAATTGATTCAGCGCTTTCTCCAAGTTTCCTTTCAGGGTCGAATTAGCACTGTTGTAAAAATCATGTATATCAAATTGCTCAATCCCTGTGTACTGGCTTAAACTAGGGACATATCTGCTACACTTTCTATAGTTTGAGTTGACCATGTTAAGTACATTAAGTAGTCGATTTTTCCCGAAGTTAACTGATTCGGTGTTTGCGTTTAGGAGTAATTCCATAAGCAGTTTTTTGATCGTATCTATGTAAGTAATTACGTTCCTATCTCCACCCCGTTGAGGTAATGGCTTTGGAACCTCATATATCTTTGTTACAATCCACTTATTACCTTGTTTCTCATGCTCAAAGTAACAAGCCCATCTTTTTACCTGCGCCTCCTTAGCACCACCTTCCTTAATCGACTCATCTAAAATTTTGCACATGTGCCTATAACTCTTTGCCACTAACCCAACGTGTAAATTTTCTATTGTCAACCAAATACTCCTTTCCCATTTATTCTACCTTTAGAATAGGGTGTTCTATAAAGCTTATAAATATTTTAACATCGCATTGCATTCATATGACTTACAGTTCCATCATTATTTCATTCTCCTTCTATCCAATCGGTGCGTTTTTAGTCTACCTAGAATACAATCAATTGGTTTCACCCTTCCTTCAGTTGATAATTTGATTATATATCACCAACAACATAAATACAATATGTATTTATGTTTATTAATAAATTCTACACGGTGGAACACTCAAGAATTGAAAATAGCTATATATAATAAGGAAACTATTAATTTCGGGGTGCTGTTACACGGGAAAACATAGATAGAATAAGGGGAATTTGGTGAAGTTGAACGCTGATGAGAAGAAAATGGGTATAGATTGAATAAATGAGCGATACAAAACGTTGATATATAAGGAGATTACCGTGTGAAGTACCGTGTGGAATGTAGTGAAAATTGAGGTTGATCAGCAAAAAAACATAGTCGCGGAGTGGAACAGATAGCGGATTATTTTCCATTTTTAACATATTTTATGATTTAAAATACCCCCCATAGCCTTTCTAAATGGTATAGAATATGTCTTCTATGCCATATAGGATGAATATGACCATTGACAAAAATAACAATTAGTGCATTCAATAATATACATTTTATGTAATTAAAATATTTTAAAAAATTGTTTTCTTATACCACTTCATTCCTATTTGAATCAACACGTTTTTCATTAATATAGGTCGCGGAGAACATCTATTAATATTACCTATCACTCTATAATTATCTATAATTAATATCTATCAACGAGAAACTTAAACTATACTTAGATATTAATAAATATATACAACATTACGTAGTTTTAAGAGTAAACATATTGACAACCGATATCGGATATAGTACAATAAGTATATAGAAAGAGGTGATACATATGAAAGAAATCTTACCTTATCTCTCCTTCCTTCTCTCCCTAACAGTCTTCATAGTAGGCAGACTAGACAAAAAGGCAGAAAAGAAGGAAAAGATCCTCAAAGAACTTCAAACAGAACAAAGCGGTGCATCAGCCCTCCCTCCAAGGAAAACCAAACACCGCTAAGTCATGCAACAAATAAGGGGAATCCACTAGGGTTCCTCTTATCCCTATTCTGTTCAATTATAGCATACAATATGCACAATCCAAAATACTTTTTATAAATAAAAATATTAACAATAAATAATTACTGTACATCCGTTATCGTATATGGTATAATTTTACTTGTAAGGGAGGGGGTGAAAACATTGAATCTAATAGAGAAACACCTTCCATTGCTTGCCTTACTAATCACTTCTGCAATTGCTCTAGCCAATTTAATACTAGCTATCATGAGAGAACGCAGAGAGAGAAGAAAGGAAAGCAATGAACGCTTGCAACTAAAATCTTCTCAAATTAAAAATGGTGCCTATCCTCTGCGAAAGGACAGACACCGAAAGCGTTAGTTTTCACCTAGGGGAATCGAAGGATTCCTCTAGCCCTTACAAATTATATACCATATTCATTGGTTATATGCAACAAACCTTTTAAAAGGAGTGATTTAAAATGAGTCGTGTGTTAAACCGTATCATCTATTCTATGCTTATTCTAACATCAATTTTAATCGCACTTAGTATGGAACTAACAGCTTTGAATATTATCTTTATTTCTCTTTCTATTATCATTAGTGCATTTGGGCTTTACCTGACTTTTAAGCGCAATTCAAAACGTTAAGGAGGATTTATGGATGAATGATAATAATGAACTCAGACAGCAACTTGATACCATCATATCGCAGATTATGACCACAGAAGAGGCTTCTACAATCTGGGGACTTTCTCAGGATCGGATTAAAGTTTTATGTTCATTAGGGCAAGTTATAGCTGTTAAGCGTGGTAAAACTTGGCTATTGTTAAGAGAGCAACCAAACCCTAAACAAAAACAGTAAGACTAAGGAGTCCTATAGATAGGGCTTCTTTCTTTGTGTATGGTTATGATGGATAGGCATAGATAAAGCCCATACATTGGTGTATAGGCTTGCCATCTAATCCTATTCCGTTTACATTTACAGTATACTTTCCCTTCCCTAATCCTCATCTTTCAATGAACCGAATCTACTAGAGATTGATCCAATTTGCTCTCTTGCCTGTCTTAATTCGTCTTTAGTGTATTTCTTCACATCAAGATTCAATAAGTATTCTTCAAACTTTATACGTTCCGACTCTGTAGCATGTAAAAGAAACCTTTTAGATTGTTCAACAAATAATTTCAAACTAATAACCGAAACCTCGCCGTTGGTAATATTAGTTATATCTACCTCATTTAACTCAAACGAATCAAAATGTAAGCTGATCCTTATTTTTGAGAATTTCTTATCATTCATCACTTCAACTAAATTCTCTATTGATTTATCGTCATCAAGTTCAGATATCCTAATCAAATTCTTCATGTCCAAATTTGCGAATGACTTTTCATTAAATAGTAGACCGCCAAAGAAGTAAACTACCTTATCAAAATTACAACGGATTATAATTTGTCCATTATACATTTCAGGCTTAATTACAAAGTATTCATTTTCGAAATCAGTTTTTATTACCTCTAGTTTAAGTCTCTCTAATATTACTACAATGTCCCTACTAATCTTTTTAATAAAACTAGACTCATACATCTTTTGGATAGTAGAAGTTGTTATCTTGCCTTCATCTTTCACTTTTTCAATAATCTCTGTAAAGTTCTTATCTCTTAACCATCTCATCATAGCTTTAGTAACTACAAATTTATCATTTATCATGCTTGTTTGATAATCATCCATTTTCTGAATAAAAGAATAATATTGTTTCAAAAGAACATCTATTTTCTTAAAGATACTCTCTGAATATTTTTCATCAAGATATCCATCATAATATTTTTTAGCAAGATTGCCACATTCGAAATAAGGTTGTTCAATCGAATTTGGAATAATAACATCATATCTTGCTGGAATCCTAGCCCATGATTCAATTATTAGATCAATACCATTAAATTTTTTATTAATCTCGGACATTTTTCTAATCCTACGAGCATTTTTATACAATTCAGTTCTTGATTTTCCGTTTTGTAAGAAATCAATATCAGCAAACTCTTCTACACAATCTTTACCGACATTCAGCGTATTTCCGTTAAGCCTATTTTTAATATAATGGATGTATCTGTTTTTTGTACCACATAATGCACAGCGCTTTCTAGCATGTCCCATATCTTCTATCGGATGAAGAACGTCCTCATTTCCTTTCCATTCTTCACTACCCTGTTTAATGATAAAAGGAACTATATTGATAAACTCTTCTTTCAGTTCGTCAGGAACCAGTTCAACTCCAAATTTCTCATTAGCTAATAGCAATGTGTTTAACCATGGATAATCTTTAGTAACCTCACTTTTCAACAATAGATTTCTTTGTTTTTTCTTAACTTTCACTTCCATAGACAATATTCCCTCCTTCGTCCTCTTGTATTATTGGAACCTGTAAAACAATCCTTTTAAATAGTTAAATTTTTATATTAATTGAATAATTTCCATAGTTATATTGTAGCATATTTCCACATAACGGAACATATGTGCTAGTTTTATTTTGTCGAATATAGAAAAAAAGACCATCACAGTTATACAGTAATGGTCTTCATTCTATTAAGCATATTGCAGCTCTTTCTTCATTCTGTTCTTGAACACAGGAACAATCACAACTTTGATTCCTTTTTGATCCTCTTCCCAAATCGCTTCTACCGCCTGTCTTTGGTCTATAGTGTTATATGTGATTACTTGCTTGCATCCTACACCACTAAGAAACTTACGGTCACTCTCAATTGTGTATTGTGCATCCATCTCCGCACACTTGGCGTTTATTCTTTCTTGAAAAGCTTCTGTTATATATGTATCTATGTATACTGGTAATCCGAATTCTTGCTTCATTACCCAGTTAGCAATATTCTTTTGAATGGATTGTGGAACGTCTGCAACATGAATGTTGATAAAAACTCCATCTGGACGATTTTCAATAATTCCTCTTACTCTTACATTGAATTGTGCCTTAACTGCTTCCAGCACACTTGCCATAATTGCTTTATTGTTTTTCATTTCATCGTCTCCCTCTTGTTTGCCTTTATATCCTCATTATACACTAGTTACTAGTGACTTGCAACTAGTTGCTATAGATTTTCTTATTATTTTTTGTTACAATATCTTCTAATAGAAAGGGAGTGCAATGGATGCTGAAAGTCACACCTAGATTAAATGCTATACTGGCTGAAAGAGGTTATAAAAGTCAATTAGCGTTTGCAGAGGAAATAGGAGTCCCCCAAAAGACAATTAATAAATTTGACGATAGTGTTCAACATAAATCAGTAACACTGTTTAAAATCGCTCGTGGTCTCGGTATCACCGTTGATGAACTTTTTATAGTTGAAGAAGTTGACGAAATCAACGAATAATAAAGGCTCAAAAATTCGATTTTCTTTTAAACATATTTTTATTTATTTTTATTAAATCTCTAGTCATTCAGATTCTTTAAATGGTATAAGTACATTCCAAATGTCTATATTCAAACTCTCTAAATAATTCTGTTCTTGAGTATATTTAGGTTTGTTCTCATCTAAGCAATCGATTATCACTTGTAATTCTGGCTTTCTCTCCTTTGCATGTTCTAGATAGGTGATATAAAGTAATGTCGTTGTGTCATAAACAGGAAAGTATTTAACAAGTGTATAGCGCATAGTTAAGTAATCCTTTACCTTCCAACGTTTACGCTCTTTCTTGGGCAAATGATCATAGTCATCTGCCCATTTGTATAATTGCTTATCCACTCTAATACCACTCCTTTTAGTTAGATTAGAACAAGGCTTTTAATGCTTTCAGCCTCCTTCTTCATCCTGAACAACACTTTACTAATCAACTTACAACCCATCTTACCAGCAGCGTTATAACCCAACGTTTCAGCATAAAACTCTTCTCTCTTTGCATCTGTGTTCAGAATCTCATGCATTAATTGTATAACTATGATTGCATTACGCTTGATATTGAGAGACTTGATCAGATAATCAACAGTAAGTGTGTCCGGTTTTACATCTCTCACGATAAAGGTACAAACATCTTCGCCTTCAGCCCATGTCTTCTTGGCATCTTTTTCATCGGTTCCAACTGTTTGCCATACTCGTCCAACTTCATCCGTCAAATTGAAAATATGGATTCCCTTGCACAACTCTTCATGCTTGATAATATTCATAGTAACCCTCCCGAAATAATATGTATTACAAATGCATTGTACCAACCTCCAATGTGGACACTATCGTCCATACTGGAACGCTTTGGGCTTAATGGTCTGATTTAGAGTTGCCCAATCAACTTATGATTTCCGATTTACGTTATTATTTATCTCTTAAGAATATAATATATCTCTTAGAGATATTTGTAAATAACTCTTAGCGTTATTTTTTAAAAGATATTGATATTAAATTCCGAAATAATGTATTATATATCTATAGAGATGAATTAAGGTGGTATAATATTATATGATAAAGATTAAAATTGCTGAGATGTTGGGAAAACATAAAATGTCTCGTAAAGACTTAGCAGAAGCAACTGGAATCAGACAGAATACGATTGGTCTGCTTTATAATGAGGAAATTAAGCGCATCGATGTTGAATGGTTAGATAAGTTATGTAAAGTATTTGATTGTTCATTGACGGATATCATCGAATATTACCCAGATGACATGATTACTGAAGAAACAAACTACACAGTAGCTGAAGACAAAATTAAACCAGTTGCTGTACGCCGTATCGTTTTTAAAGATGAATATCTTAAAAACAAACTTATTAGGAAAAATGAAAATAATAAAGATAACTTCTAAAATCAAACACTTTCTTTTTTAGCACTTCTGCACTTTTTGCATTATTCTTCTTTGCTGGCTTATTTTTTATTGTACTTCCAATCTTGTCAATTGAAGTTGGTATTACAGCTATTTTTGGGATGAAATCGGGATGAGGTTATTAATTGATTTTTTGAAATTTTCCCATTATGGCATCTTTAGTGATACGATTGCAAAAACTAATCATACATCCATAACTCCTGAATTCAATATTTTTTTCTTATGTAATAACTTCTATACCCAAAATGTAACTCCTGTCAGAGAACAAGTCAAGTATTTTTGTTCTTTTCGGAGTTATTTTTCTTTTATTCGGGACATACTTGTGATAAAATCGATTTAAAGATTACCGATTCAAACAAGGAGGAAATGTAATGTTAATGTTCAGCCTAGAGGACGCTATGAAGTTAATTGATATAAATCAGGCGAAACTATCAGCTTTGTCAGATGTGAGACCAAATACAATTGCTGATCTTATGAAGGCAAATACGAAGAGAATTGAAGTAGAAACCCTAGAAAATTTGTTAGATGCTCTTAACGGCATCGCAAAATCAAAAGGAATTAATAAATACTTTCAAATTCAAGATATTTTTCAATACTATAATGACCTTTATAAAGACAACGCAGTTACTTATAGTGATCTAATTAACCGAGAAGAATTTGAAATGATAAGAGGTATTTTAAGTAAAGCTGTTCTCAATACCAATGTTGAAGGACTTGAAGTAACAAGCATCACCAAGCTGTTGGTTTTGCACCGGGAGTTATTCATTAATGGAATATTAACCGCATACGATCAAGAAAATACAAAAACTGAAAATTTGCTACTTTCATGTGAAAGACAATTAAAAATATACTTTCTGAGTGAACGAAAAGATGAAGCTCCTCCCTATAGAAGATTTCTTCTAACTGAAAAAGGAAAAGAATTTGTTCGACTTCTCAGAATACATGGAACTTCTTAAGAATTAATAATTTCACCTCTCCTTTCACCAACTAAATATTATTTTGCTATGAACCCCTGAATATGATATTATCCAAATATCCTATTTGGGGATTTTTATCCTATTTAATAAGCATTTAGTTTAGAACATCCTCATAATATATCCATTTAGGATAAAAGTCAACGATTGGAGGAGTCGTTTTGGATATTTTTTCACGGAGACTGAAGTGGGCTAGAGAAAATAGGGGATTTTCTCAAAAAGAATTGGCTGAGTATATTGGTATGTCACCTCAAGGATTTGGAAAAATAGAGAATGGACTACGTGAACCCAATTTAGAAAACTTATCTAAGTTGCCTTATATTCTAAATGAAAGTACAGATTTCTTGCTTGGAGTGACTGAAATTGATTCAGCTTCTAAACAAATGATCAAGGAATTTAAAGATACCTTGAAAATAATCAACCTTTCAAAACACGAATTAGAAAAATTCAGATCTGAAAAATCTAAGATATCAGAAGATGTTTACAAGGATATATTGCAAAGACAGATTGACTCTGAGGAAGAATTATTGAAATATTTCTTAAATATTCATGACGGTTTGAGAAATGATTTAATAGATCAACTTAAAAAAGTTCCTGGCAATGAAATGATTGCTGAAGATATTATTGACGACATAACGTTAGAGCAACGACTTGAGTTTAACCTCAGACTAAGTAGACGATAAAAGAGACGCATTCTAGTGATTTCATTTTCACTAATGCGTCTCTTTTTTAATTATATGATTTTATAGAGAATGGCAATTCATTTGATAGTTACAACCAACCTGTATTATTATTTATATTTCGTTGTTAGAAGAATTTAATAACTACAAATGTTCAAATCCTCCAAGTGAATTTATCCTAAACATCCCATCAATCTCACTGAAGATAGTTGCACTAAATACCTCAACTTCATCGATATAACAACTATCTACATTTAACAAATTAGCGTTGTAACAATGATTCTTTGATAGATAATCTTCAATCTCTTCACATAATGATACAGGTGCTCCATACGGACGGTAAACACACTTGGTCATTTCGATTTCTTCGGTGTACCTATCTTCCTCAAAAATCTCTGTCCAGATAAATTTTCCTTGTGGAGTGCTAATTATCTGATCTGGGTAAAACTCATCGTAATAGTCAGCAGCATTATTAATATCGTTCCATGATGCAACTTGATATTTAAAGCCAGAAGCATCTGCTTCATCAAGTGTCTGGAATATGCATTCATTGTTGAGCTGAGTGCCGCTATCAGAAAGTTGGTCATTAGGAACAGCAGCATAGTACAGTGTAATCTCAGGAAGTTGGCAGGTTTTTATTAGAGGAATATCTTGAAGCACCCTATTAGGATTATGATGGATGATTCCTTCAAACAATTTGATAGCATTTGAATCTTGGGACATAGCTTTATTAAGATAGATCATATATATCGCTCCTTTTTAATAGGTCATTTGGCTTTATTAATATAGTAAAATATGACTATCAATACCATTTAGTATTATCCAATTTGGTTAATTTTTCTACATTTCACCACATTGTTGAAATGTAGTTTTATGTCTTCAATATTGTCGAAATATGTATTATTTTGTTCAAAGTTAGATTTGTAGTGTAATCTTTGTTGTTATATGAACTCCTATTAATAATAGGCATATTGATAATATTACAAGTATTGGGTTTGACATTGTTAAAAAATAAAGATTTATAAAATTTACATATCTTCTTGATTACTTTCGTAAACACGTTTACAATAACAATGTAATATATTCAAATGCCATTGTCAATAACTGTGGTAAACAAATCTCATAATATTGTTTACAGGAGTAAATAACCTATGAATAAAATCGACAATCAAGTCGGAGAATTATTAAAAGAATTACGTGAGTCCAAAGGGTGGACTATGCGCCAAGCATCAGAAAAAAGCGGTGTTAGCGCTGCTTATATCTCAATGCTTGAAAAAGGAATTCACTCATCAACAGGTAAACCCATTATGATCACACCTGAAATATTGTTAAAATTTAGTGCTGCTTATGATTTTCCTTATAATATTCTCTCAATGAAAGCTGGAGTAGCGAATTTCAGAAATGGTTTAATTTCCGAGCTAGAGGGTGATGTTGATTCTGATTATGGCATTGACTCTCTTCTTGAAACTTCAGATCTAGTTGGACAAATGATTAGTGAGATTACTGATGAACACGGGAATGTAAGGTTATCATTAGAATTAGAAAAAGAAACGTTAGGAGATCGAATTATTGAATTACGTCAAACCAAAAATTACACACAAATTGATCTCACGAATTTATTAAAACCATTTTATAATTCGCATTCACTCCAACGTGAATCCTTTACTATTGAACAAATTGACGCATACGAAAATGATGAAGCAGATCCTCCACTAAGATTTATTATTGCACTTTCAGACTTGTTTAATGTTTCTACTGACTGGATTTTAAAAGGTAAGGACTTTGTTATAAAGAGTGATACACAAAACGAGGAAGAAAAAATGCTTGAAATGGTGAAAAAACTTGAGGATATAGTCAAAGAAAAATATAAAAGCGACCCTAATTCATAAGGTCGCTTCTTAAAGTCTTCACATAAATATTTTTAGTGCGTCTTGTATTATCTCATTCGGCAACAAACACGCGGCTCCACCCTTGATCATGTAAAGCTGAAGTTCTGCATCAATCATGTCCTCCAACCTAGGCACATCTAAAGAACTAAAATAAATAGTGCCTCCATTCGCAATTGCGGTTATTGATTTATTATTATATATCTTACTAAAATTAACCGTGAATTCTCTAGGTTCTACCTCTCCTTCTACCTCAATGCTAAAAAAGAAGATTAATGCATTCCCTTCCCCCACGTTCATAACATTGACCGTAGTTTCAAAAGGTTGCATTGGGCCAATTCCTTCTACTTCTTTTACATTCCATATGATAACTCTTCCATCATGGTAACAGGTAATTCGTTTCATCTTCTTTTACAACTCCTAGCTATATGAATTAATAATTACTACCAGTTCATTTTGCTGAAATCGGGCATGAGTTGTGAAACAATATCCCCTATCCCCTTCACAGAAGTTGTGAGAGCGTCCGTGAAGCCACTAAAGTCTGCACTGTTGTATTTGAATGTGTAACCAGTATAAGCTAAAAATAGGACTACTAGAGCGCCTGTGATGAGGTTTGATTTTTGTCTTTTCATATAGGATCTTTTCTCCTTCAGAGATTTATAGGAAAATCATACCATAAAATATTAATCAAAGCATTAATGTAATACAAGAACACATTCGCTTTTTATTAATAAATATATTTAACTTGACTATTTTTCATTGATAAATATATAATAATTAAAAAGGAAGGAGTTACCTTTATGCCAATTTATGAATATATAAAAAAAGGAAAATTACATTATAAGTTTGCTTTTGAAGTTAAAGATACAAAAGGAAAGCGCAAAACAATAAAAGAAAGTGGATTTACAAAAAAGACGGAGTGTAAAATCGCTGAAGCACTTGCGCGTACAGAATGGGAAAAAGGAAACCACATTAATCCATCATCAATAAGTTTTGGGGATTACATAACGGAGTGGTTAAAAAACAAAAAAGATATAGGATTAAAAACCCGTCATACTAACATGGGACATATAAGAAATCATATTATCCCCGCCCTTGGACATATTCCCTTACAGAAATTGACCTATGAAGATATTGAATATTTAATTCAAGAAATGCAGAAAAAAGTTCTTCCAAACGGCAATAGCCTTGCTGACGGTACAATAAGAAAAGTCTTCAATCTCGTACAAACTTCACTAAGAGCTGCTGTAAAGCGAGAACTTATAATGCGAAATCCTATAGATAAACTAGATAAGGGATCTAAACCCAAAGCAAGTAAACCAAAGTACGACTATTGGTCTGTAGAGGAAGTTAACAGCTTTTTAAATAATTTAAAACACAGACTAAAAATCCTTTTTATCCTAGCTATATATACGGGGATGCGTCGAGGGGAAATACTTGCACTCAAATGGAAAGATATTAACTTTAAGACACGACAAATCAGAATTGCAAAAGCAAAAACCGATGCTGGAGAAAGATCGATAACAATATCTAAATATGTCATAAAGGCATTAACTGATCATTTTAAGCAAGTATTAGAGGAAAAGAATAAATATAATGAAAACTATATTGATAATGATTATGTAATTTGTGATGAATTTGGAAAACAAATTAGTACCAGTAATTTCCATAAGTTTTGGACAAGAAAACTTGAGGCAACAGGCGTAAGAAAAATCAGATTCCATGATTTAAGACATACGTGTGCTTCTCTTATGTTTAGTGCTGGTGTACACCCTAAAGTTGTACAAGAAATGTTGGGACACTCGTCTATAAAAGTAACATTAGATATGTATAGTCATATGATGCCCAACATGCAAGAAGATGCAGCAATAGCAATGGAAAACTTATTGAGTCAAACGAACGAATATTCACCAGAAAAAGAATAAATAAAACCTACCGTTTTCCTACTTTTTTTATAATATTTTAAAAACAGGAGCCAACATCCCTTGTTCTATATGGGTTAATGGCTCCTGTTTTTTATGTAATGCCTTCCTGCCCTGAAGGATTGATCCTTTATTTAATTGAGATTCAAGTTTTCCTTACTAACAAAATTATCACTTACACCAGCGAAATGCAAGTGCGTTTATTATATTTACTTAAAATTTGTAACTAGATTATAGATTGTACTGAGTTTATAAAAGGAAACCAAGAAGCGCCAGGACAAGGACTCCTGGCGCTTCTTGGTTATATTTCAGGATTACAAACCACGTTCTTGTTGTTTCAAAAGATCACGAATTTCCGTAAGCAGCACGATATCCTCTGCAGGTGCTGGAGTCTCTACCACTTCAACTTTAACGGCTTCTTTGCGCTGAAATTTATTGGCGAGCTTAATCACCAGAAAGATAGAGAAGGAAATAATAAAGAAATCAACAACCGATTGTAAAAATAGTCCGTAAGGTATTTTCAGGTCCGTAGTGACTTCAAGCACCCGGTCCTTTAAATCTATACCACCCGTAAGCAAACCTGCAATTGGCATAATAATGTCATTTACTAATGAAGTTACAATCTTTCCGAATGCAGCTCCAATAATGACCGCAACCGCTAAATCAAGAACATTTCCTTTTAAGGCAAAAGCTTTAAATTCTTTCCACATATACCAAATAACCCCCACATATATAATTTGAAATTATTATAGCATAGTAGCTTCCTATTTCTTAAGACTTGTTAAGAAACTATTAAGTTTCCCTTTACTTTTATCTGCCACCGCTGTTAAGAAGTTTCCTGTTAAATAAAGTTTAAGAATTATTTCTTACATGATAGAGCCATGGCTGAGAATGTATTATCTACAGATCAACACATGGATTGAGGTACAGCGATCAGAGCAAACTAAAAGGAAAAACCAAACTGGCATAATGCTGTGGGGGATTTGGTCTTTTATTCCACTAATTTATTAGCTGCTATACAGTACCTTTGCCTTCACTGGTCTTCAAATGAGGCTTCCAAACAAGAAAATGTTGTATACTTCTTATAGCAAGAATTGCGCTTTACAAGCAAGAAAGGACGCTGAGAAATGCACAACGCAACGCTGCTATTGGTGGACGACGAAGCCGAGATTATTAAACTAATGCAGATCTATCTGGAGAACGAGGGTTACCGGCTGTTAACTGCCAGAGACGGGCTGGAAGCACTCGAAATTATCAATAGAGAGACTATAGACCTCATGGTTCTTGATATCATGATGCCTAATATGGACGGCATTGAGGCTTGTATTAAAATTCGTGAAACGCAAAAATTTCCGATCATCATGTTATCTGCTAAAGGGCAGGAACTTGATAAAATCACCGGACTAAGCGTAGGTGCAGATGATTATGTTACGAAACCTTTTAGTCCGCTGGAGTTAGTTGCCCGTGTTAAATCCCAGCTGCGCAGAACTCGAAATTACATGGCAGATCTAAACGCCAAACAGGATGAAATCATCATTGATGGCCTGGTTATTAATTCGGTTACGCATGAAGTAAGTGTGGATGATCACCCAGTTAAGCTTACCCCGCGAGAATTTGCGATTCTAGAGCTGCTCGCCCGTAATAAGGGACAAGTCCTAAGCATGGAGCAGATCTACGCCAAAGTATGGAAAGAACAATTCCTGGAAAGCAACAATACACTTATGGTGCATATTCGTAAAATCAGAGAAAAAATAGAAGAAAATCCGCGTAAACCACAATACTTAAAAACGGTATGGGGCGTTGGCTACAAACTGGAAAAAGGAGGTCCTTCTAGTTGAACTTTAAACGATTCGATACCCTATCCTGGAAAATAGTTGGCTTCAGCTTAACGAGCCTAGCACTCACCGCTTTAATCTTAATGGGCGGCTATTACGGCACTTCACTATTGCTGTGGTTAAATCCTTCACGCTCCTTTTGGGGAGTCAGACTCATTCTCTGGGTGATCAATACCATTGGATCAACGCCAGTTGTGATTCTTATAGGGATTCCTTTATTTATTTTTTTCATCCTAAAACTGTCCAGAAATACAACTAAGAATCTTCATAACATTACGAGCGGAGTTCAGGCCATTGCGGATGGCAATTTATCTTTCACGATGCCGGTAACAGGTACGGATGAACTCGGAAAGCTCGCAGAAAATATGAACACTATGGCTGGCAAGCTAAAATCTGCTATAGAGGAAGAACGAGCCGCTGCAAAAGCCAAAAACGACCTAATCACAGGTGTGTCCCATGACCTCCGAACCCCACTAACCTCTGTTCTCGGATTCCTTGAATATGTGGAGAAGGATCGTTATAAAAATGAGGTTGAGCTGCGTTATTATGTGAATATTGCCTATGAGAAATCTCTGACTCTTAAAAAGCTAATCGATGATTTATTTGAATACACTCGCGTCAGCAGCAGCGGATTACCGCTAAATATTGAGCCTGTAGATCTCGGGAAGCTGCTCGAACAGCTGATTGAGGAATTTGCACCCGTGCTGGAACAAGCAGATATGAGCTACCGCATTCATACGGATACAGCTCCTCTGATTATCAACGGAGATGCGGACGAGCTGGTGCGATTGTATGAGAACCTATTTACCAATGCCATAAGATACGGTAAGGAAGGAAAAATTCTAGACATTTCTGTTGTTAGAAAAGACGATAGAATAGTTGCTCTGTGTACGAATTACGGTACTCCTATCCCTGCATCCGACCTCCCCCACTTATTTAAACGCTTTTATCGTGTCGATAAATCCCGCTCCCGAGAGACAGGCGGAAGTGGCTTAGGGCTCGCCATAGCCAAGAGTATTGCAGAGCTTCACGGCGGAACCATTACAGCCAAAAGCACACGCAAACAAACTGAATTTGAAACCTCTTTCCCTGTGAGCGAATGATGCTTGCAGGGATTTTTTTGTACAATCTCATCCATTAAGAAAATGATAAGATTTCATAACATAAAGCCTTAAGATCTCTGGCTTATAGTGATTTCATACCAAATCTGCTATAAGTGAGGATTGTTGTTATGCTATTTAATTCGTATCCCTTTATGTTTGGTTTTCTGCCTATCGTGCTGACCGGATATTTTATTCTGAATCGTCTTCGTCTCACACTCTGTGCTAAGGTATGGCTTACCCTCGCCTCTTTAGTTTTTTACGGGTATTGGAACATAAAATATGTCCCTCTAATCTTGTTATCCATCTTATTTAACTATGTTATGGGCCATTTCATTCATTCCACAACAGCTAAGCTTCGCCGGCCGCTGCTAATCTTTAGCTTAAGCACAAATATTCTATTACTCAGCTATTACAAATACACGGATTTTTTTATAGAAAATTGGAATGAGGTAACCGCAAGCAACCTTTCTCTGCACCATCTTATATTGCCTTTAGGCATAAGTTTCTTTACCTTTACACAAATCGCCTACCTCGTTGATGTTTACCGGAACCAAGCGCGTGAGTACAATCTTTTGAATTACACGCTATTTGTGACTTTTTTCCCGCATCTGATCTCCGGTCCCATCCTTCATCACAAGGATATGATGCCCCAATTCGATAAACTGCGAAATAAGGTTTGGAATTGGAACAACATACGGAAGGGGACCCTCTTCTTCAGCATCGGATTAGGAAAAAAAGTCATCCTAGCGGATACCCTAGCTGGTTATGCTGATAACGGTTTTGCAGCTGCAACATATTTTGTAGATTCATGGGTGGCTATCCTTTTCTATACCTTACAAATCTACTATGATTTCAGCGGCTATACCGATATGGCGATTGGAATAGCACTGCTGTTCAACATCCATCTGCCGCAAAATTTCAATGAACCCTACCGAGCCGTAAGCATCCGCGATTTCTGGAGACGCTGGCATATTACGCTCAGCCATTTTCTTAGAGATTATATCTACATTCCACTTGGCGGCAACCGGAAAAGCTTCTGGATTTCGATCCGAAATGTCATTATTACTTTTCTGCTCGGTGGTTTCTGGCACGGTGCGGGTTGGCTGTTCATCCTGTGGGGGCTCTTGCATGGAGTAGGACAAGCTGTAGAGAAATGTTGGGGACGCTGGGGCTTCTCCCTTCCCAAATGGTTATCATGGTTGCTGACTTTCATATTTGTGAACATCACATGGGTATTTTTCCGTGCAGAACATATATCGCAGGCATTTCGTTTGTTGAAAGGGATGAGTGGACTTAACGGGGTATCTATGCAATCTATTGGATCGCTTAAATGGGCAATCATCCTGATTCTCATCTTAATGACGATCATTCTCTGGAATCCCCTTCATCTGTTGAACAAACGTAATTTTCAGTATAGCTGGAAAACAGCATTTGTGATGGCATTTATCATTTTGTTCTCGCTGTTATTCTTCAACCGAATTACAACCTTTTTATACTTTAACTTCTAGAACTGTAAGGAGGAATGATGATGCTTGCATCACGGCTTCAGAATAATAACAACCCACGTAAATCCCCCGGGATTCATACTAAATCGAAACGTTTCATAGGTTATTTCCTGCTTTGTTTTAGCTTGTTAGCGCTTCTAACGGCGCTGATTACTGCTTTTATCGACCCATTACAATTCTATCACCGTCCATCGTGGTATACCCCACTCTTGTCAGAAGAAGAACGTTATCAGAATCCGGGTTTAGCTAAAAATTACGACTACGACAATATTATCATCGGCACGTCTATGACAGAGAACTTTCTTCCCTCTCAAGTAGATGCCAGCTTAGGTGGGACAACCTTAAAGTTATCTATGGAAGGATCCACAGTCGATGAGCATTATAAAATTGCCAAACTTGCCTTGGAGACAGGCAAAGTAAAACAAGTGCTCTGGGGTTTCGATTATTTCTCTTTGAAACTCGCCACAGCCGAAGATGAGGAAGATTTCCCTGACTATCTATATGACGGCAAACTATGGACCGACTACAAATACTGGTTCAATTCATCTGTATATAAACAATTTATAAGCAGCATCAAAAACAACCTGAGTGGTGAAGCTAAACAGAATTTGGAATATTTATACAACTGGGATAACAAAGTAGTGTTTGGCAAGCAATACGTTGCAGAATCTTACCTAATGGCTTGTGACAAGGAGCTGGATTACGGTACTAACGAGGAAAGCATTGAGCAAGTAAAGGGCTATTTTAATACGTATATCCGTCCTCTGCTGGAGGAATATCCCGATGTCCAGTTTTATTTCTACTACCCACCCTACAGCGTTATGCGTCAGGTCGCTTGGTCTGCCAGCAATCCCGTTCGCTTTAACAATCAGCTTTTCATGCGGCAATGGATATTCGAGCAATTTGAACAGTTTCCAAATGTGAAGCTATACGATTTCCAAGCCGAAGCGGATTGGACATTCAATCTAGACCTCTATAAGGATTTAAGCCATCATAATGGTGAGGTTAACACGTGGATAGCAGAAGCTATCGGACAGGACAATTCCAAATATCGGGTAACTTCCAGCAACATAAAGGCGCTTAATAGCTCGCTGGAATCACAGGCGGAAAGCGCCGTTATGGATAATAACGGAAAAGTTTATCGCAGCAGTGTACAAGTAAATGGATTACCACTAGCACTTAACATCCGTTTAGTGCAAGGAAATAAAGAATTATGGCTGCCCGCCAAAGATATCGGGACAGCCCTGGGTGCATCCATAACGTGGGATGCGGCCACTAAAACTGTATCGCTTACTTCCGCCGAGAACACCGTTACTATGACAGTGGGCAGTGTCAAAGCACTCGTGAACGGGAAAGCTCTCACCATTGATGCTGCGCCGCTACTGGCAGGAGGAAAAGTTTTGGTCCCGCTAGCCTTTGTTGCGGAACAGCTCGGCTGGAATGTCTCAAGTGAAAAGGAAGGCGAATGGCTGCGGTATAACCTAAGCACCTCAGATAACGCCGGTACACTTAAGAATCAGCCATAAAATTTTCAAAAAAAAGCATAAAAGCACCCGGCATTTATCATGCTGGGTGCTTTTGCAAAAAAATCTTAAATCACACTAATCTCCGATCACTCTGTCTTACCTCTACGTCTAAATACTCGGTTCATAACAAATCCTATGGTTATCAACCCTATTCCCGACAGATACAGAGGCAAAGGACTGTTCTCACCTGTCTTCGGCAGCTGAGGAGCACCCGAAGTGCTATTGTTCACCGTACCTTTTGGTACTTCTTCATCGTCGATATCAACTTCTCCTAATGGAATTTCTTCTTCGGTAATCTCTTGCTCAGGAGTTCCCTCATCGGTTGATGTCAGGGATCCTGGATCGGCCGCATTTCCAGGACCAGCAGGAACAGCTGGATCATTAATAATTACTTCGGGTACGGGCGAGCTTGTAGACGTGGGTACCACCGAACCTCCAGATGTGCTGCTTGTAGGGATGGGTGTAGGTGCAGCAGTCGCTTCTGGTGATGGAGAAACCGTCGGTGCTGGCGTTGTTGATGGTGCAGGTGTTACGATTGGTTCTGGTGTTGTTGTTGGAGCACCGGTTGGTTCTGGCGTTACCGTAGGCGTGGGCTCCACTGCTTTTTGATTCGTAATCACCAGTTGAATCGCTGACGAGGAACGAATCTCCACTGGATGCTCGGATGTATCGAGCACGTAACCATTTGGAGCTGCTGTCTCCACCAATACATAGTTACCCAGCCATATTTTATTAAATGTAGCTGTACCCTCTGCATCTGTAGTTAGACTGTTAATCAGTACACGTTCCGTGCCATTTAGTCGATACAATGCAAAAGTCGCATCACCAAGCGCCTTTAAATTATCTTCAGCATCTAACTTCTTAATATTGAGAGTGCCTCTTCCCCCGCTGCCTGTGCCAGAACCGTTGGAGACCCCGACAATAATTTCTTTAGAGGTTTCTTTACTTATTTCGCTGCCGTTAAAACCACTGAAATGTACAGTATTTATTACTTTGTCTCCAGTGTTAGCCACAATCAGGGATTGATATTCGAGAATGTAAGCCCTGCTGATTTCATAGGCAAAGCTTAACTCAAAAGATTGTTTTCCATCGGCATCCGTTGTGATAACAACGCTATAATCAATACCCTGAATCAGTTCAGGACCGCTTTTCGTGATATCTCCGTTCACAGCTACAGCCGTAGGATACAGATGGAATGAATTCTGCAGCAAAATTTGATTAGCACTAGGAGTATCTTTGATTAATGCATCCTTTATTGTGGACTGCCCCCGGTTAATTTGCAGGCTCCAGTCAATTTTATCCCCGTTTTGTGTACCGTCCTTCAGCACATAATCCTCTCCAAAAGGAATTTTTACGGAGGCGGTCAAATCTTTGGAAACCACTTTTGCTCCATCATAGAGATTAGCTTTATTATCAACAGTAGTGCCTATTATTTGCCCTTCAAGACTTGTATTAAATTCAATGTAGAAAGCGGAGTTAATCTTATCTGTAAAAATAACGTTTAATTCATTATCGCTATTTACGCTATAGCTATATTTATTAGGATTCACTTCTGTACCCTTGGTAGGGTCACCATTCTTTGCAATATTCATAGTGTAAACTTTTAGTGAACCAGGAACCAAGGTCTGGCCTGATTTTAAAATATCAACAAGCGCCGGAGCTTCGAGGGTTTTGCCGTTATAATTGGCGCCTATCGTCCAAGTAATTTTTTTAGTTGAAGCATCGTAGGCTCCCGCTTTAAATCCATTGCTTTTCGCCTCAGGTCTAGGAATGAATAACCCTTCTGCTTCTATCGTGCGTAAGGCTTCAGTAGTGTCCATCCAGTCTAACCGAACTTTGTTATTGAAATTTTCAGTTTTAGCCCAAATCCAATCCTTGTTAAATTCTGTAGTATAGCTAATCGTATAAAGACCAGATATCGGTGAATTAAACACTACCTTGAAGCCTTTATTAGGCTCGACAGGTGAGTTGTACACTAGATCATAGTTATTTGGATTTAAAACATTCCCATTCAGATTTCTAATCACCAGTGATTCTGGAATAAACTTTAGGCCGCCAAATGGGAAGGATTCGGTAACTGTAACATGGCTCATCGGGTAATTATCACTATTCAATGTGACCTTCCAGCCTAATGTTTTATTCTGATAATCTACGGTTGATAAAGTCTTATAAAGAATGGAAGACCGGATTAATCGGGTAGCCTGATCACTATACGTACTATCAGATACTGTATTAGTTATGGTGGCATCCTCAAACACGCGTTTTATCGCTTTTGTCTTATATTCGATTCGATATGGTGAAGTAACATCGTGTGCAAATTGCAATACAAACCCAGACTTATGAACGTCTGACGTGGAAACAACCGTGTAGTCAACATCCTTTGTCAAAACCTTGCCTAACGTTGCACCACCGGAAGAATCCAGCTGCACAGCATATACTTTTAGCGAATCGGCTACCAGTTCTTGAGAATCATCGAACAAATCTGTTAACACAGCGTTTCCTTGCGGGATGTTCTTTTCATTGTAGTTATATTCAATTGCCCAGGAAATGATCTGCTTGCCCCCATCATAGCTTGTGGAATACTTTTTCAAGCTTCCTCCACGTTCTACATTCACTGTGGCAGAGGAGCTGGCAGGCTCTTGCCCATCTCCTGAAAAAGTTGCAGTATTGGTGAAGCTTAGCTGATGGTCATTAGTAATCCCAGTGGAATATACAATACGGTAAGCCTCTTTAATCACAGGCTCCGTAAAACGGACAATCAGTGCCCCTCCGGAGAGCTCTGCAGAGTATTTGCTTGTATCGAGCAATGCTCCTTCCGTTACTGAACCATCCAATTGAATGCTCAGTTGATACACGCTCACAGTGACTGGAGTATTTAATGATAAGCCTGAAGGGATGGGGTCCGTCACAATGGCATTCCCCACGGCTTCCAAAGACTTATTGACATCAACAGTCCAAAATATTTGGTTCGCATTGAAACCTTCGGAAATACCTCTCTTCTCTATAGTCGATCCAACACTTGGTTTAAAATTAACTGTCACTGTCTGAATACCGCCGCTCACGGGAAATAAAATATTCTGAATAGTACTGCCCGAGATTTTCTGTTTATCGAATTTAGTATTTAACCGCAGCGTTCCCTGTACGTCATCATGTGTTTCTATGTAGTCATTAAAAGTCATTATCACTTCATGTGAAATTTGCCTCACTTCAAAGCTCCCTACATCTCCATCTTCAGAGACCAAGGGTCCGTTAAAATCATTAAATAGCTGGAACTGTTCTGGAAGCTGAAAAGTAAAAGTGTCACCTTGCTTGTAATTATGATTTTTAGGAAGAGACCAATTATAATCCAAGGTAACATTAGCATCTCGTTCGTATACGCTGTTCGTGACCGTGATTCCATCTGGCCCGTAAACAGCCATTGAAACACTGGTGATGATATTTCTTTCGTCATCAATCGCAGCCGCTTTTACTTGCGGAGCAAATCCGATGCCATAGGCATATTGGGCCACAAGCATCAAAATAATGACCATTACACTTATTTTTTTCTTAAACATGTTCCTGTTGCCTCCATTTTCTTGTTCTAATTGTTTTCCACCCCTGCATGTTCAAAAGCTTCATATGTAATTCCGCGCCCTACGCCCCATCTTATGTTAATATAATGAAAAGTCTTCCTTATGCGGTGGAGTTGACAGAACATATACATATATACCCATTTTATGGATATCTAGAATCAAGATTATTAAAATTCTCAAACTTTATTTTTGATGGATGTTTTCACGTTCAAAGGAGGTTCATCTATGCAGCTTTCATCTTTTTTTGATCGCCAGCACGCGGAGGATTTCATCATGTTCTCCTCTTCGCATTGGGTTGCGCTGTCTATCATTACGTTAAGTTGTCTACTGCTCTATGGTTTACGGTTTGAAATTCGTACAGATTCAAGACTTCGGCAAAGCGTGCGTTTGCTGCTAATCATTCTACTTGTAGTCTCAGAAGCCGGGCTGCAAATGTGGTACATCGCTCAGAACATCTGGCGCTCCAGCTCCTCATTACCATTCGAGCTCTGTGGAATCACTCTACTGCTGTCTATTATCATGTTAATTTCACGCAGTCGAACCCTTTATTCCTTTCTCTACTTTGCCGGGATCGGCGGAGCATTTATTGCGTTGCTCACCCCTAACCTAGTTTATCCGTTCCCTCATTTCCGCTTTCTCCTGTTTTTTATAGCTCATGGTTCTATTATTCTGGCGTCTCTTTACATGACCTGGATTGAGGGCTACAAGCCGACTTGGAGATCTTTACTCATCACCATGCTCGGCCTCAATATTGTGGCTGCGTGCATCTGGACTGCTAATTACTTCCTAGGCTCAAACTACATGTTCCTATCCCAGAAACCTAGTACCTATTCCGTATTGGATTATTTTGGACCTTATCCTTATTACCTGCTTGTTGAAGAGCTGTTTGCCTTCACTGTGTTTCTAGCTATGTATTTGATATTCTTCTGGCTGCCAGAGCGGCGCAATTCACGGCGTAGACAGGTTAGGCGGATTCTTTAACAACACAAAAAAGCCAGCCCCATTCGGAGACTGGCTTTTAACTATTAAATCTTAAGCTTCGATGATTTCTACCGAAGTCATTTTGTCGCGTCCTTTGAAAGCATCAACAAGATCCATACCTTCTACTACTTTACCAAACACAGTGTGTACTCCATCCAAGTGTGGTTGTGGAGCGTAGCAGATGTAGAACTGGCTTCCGCCTGTGTTCTTACCTGCATGTGCCATAGCAAGTGTTCCGCGTTCATGTTTGTTTGGGTTAATTTCGCAGTTGATTGTGTAACCTGGGCCGCCAGAGCCAGTTCCGTTAGGACATCCGCCTTGAGCAACGAAACCAGGGATAACACGGTGGAATGTCAATCCGTTGTAGAAACCTTCTTTTGCCAGCTTTTCAAAGTTGGCTACAGTGTTAGGTGCATCTTGATCGAACAAGTCCAGCAGCACTACGCCGCCATTTTCTAGAGTGATTTTCGCTTGCTTTGCCATATGTAAATGACCCCTTTCAAAATTAACAAATTTAGAATACCTCAATTATATTACTATGAAACCACGCACAAAGCAAAGCAAGCAGGAGACTTTCCTGCTTGCTCTATATGCTGCTCAACTTTACCCACCTTACAGCAGCAGGCTATTACTTAGCAACAACTGTCTGTTTGGCGATACGCTCTGGTACAATATCGTTGGCAATAAGATCCGTATAGCTTTCACGACGCACTACAAGATCGCTTTGTCCGTTCTGTACGAATACTAAAGCCGGACGGCGAAGACGGTTATAGTTGCTGGCCATGGAGTAATTATACGCACCTGTGCAGGCTACAGCCAACAAATCTCCGCTTTCAGCCTTCGGCAGCTCTACATCCCAGATCAACATATCTCCGCTCTCGCAGCATTTACCAGCGATGGAGACAGTCTCAGTTGCGTCTTCGTTAGCACGGTTAGCAAGCAATGCCTCGTATTTAGACTGATACAAAGCAGGGCGTGGATTGTCGGTCATTCCACCATCAACAGCAACGTACTTACGCACGCCAGGAATGTCCTTGTTGGATCCTACAGTGTACAATGTAGTACCTGCATCTCCAACAATACTACGGCCCGGCTCCACCCAAATTTCCGGCAAAGCACTATAAATTCCAACAAAATGAGTCTTCACTGCATCCGTAATCGCTGCAACATATTCAGAAACATGTAATGGGGTATCTCCCTCGATATAACGAATCCCGAAACCTCCACCAAGATTGACTACACGGAAGTCCACTTCCAAGCCTTCTTTAACACTGCGGGCAAAAGTTGCCACACGCTCAACAGCTAGCTGGAAACCATCGGTTTCAAAGATCTGCGAACCAATATGGGAATGCACACCAAGCAGCGTGATATTCTTTTTGCTGACTGCTGCTTTCACTGCTTCATAGGCCGATCCATTACCGATATCAAAGCCGAATTTGGAATCTGTCTGGCCCGTTGCGGTATATTCATGAGTATGCGCTTCTACACCTGGTGTCACCCGCAATAAGATGTTTACATTAACTTCTTTGCGTGCAGCAATGGACTGCAAAAGGTTAAGCTCTACCAAATTATCGACTACAAAGCAGCCGATTTTGGCATCAATCGCCATTTCGATCTCTTCAGATGTCTTATTGTTGCCATGAAAATGAATACGTTCTGCCGGGAAGCCAGCTTGCAAAGCTGTATATAGTTCGCCGTCGGATACAACATCCAGTGACAAACCTTCTTCATCAGCCAAACGAACCATTGCCATTACTGAAAATGCCTTGCTTGCGTAAGCTACTTGGAAACCAAGGCCGGAGGCTTTAAAAGCATCCATATATTCCCGGCAACGTTGTCTAACCAATTGCTCGTCCAATATATATAGCGGGGTTCCATATTCCGCTTTCAATTCAGTTACATCACATCCGCCGATCTCCAAATGCCCAGCATCGTTAATGCGGCTAGTACCGTGTAGAAACATTCTTTAGTCCTCCAATTTCTGTGGAATATCAAGGTTCCACCCTGTCTTAGTGTATTCAGTATAACAGACAGTGGGAACTCCATTGAATGGACTAATTTGCAGTAGTTTTGTATTTTCCTACGATTGTTACTCATTCTCTTGAGATGGCGGCATTCTGGTATTGTCTCTGGTTTTGTTAAAAGACGGCCTTTCCTTCGAACTTAAGACCGGTTTACGCAATAGAATTTCACTCATTGCCTTTGCATTAAAGGGTATAAACGGCCACATATATGAGGAGTTATAGGACCGATGAGTGGTTAAGAAGATAGTCAGTAACGTCGTGCCAATCATAAAGCCTGGTACCTGGAACGCCGCTACGGAAATTAATAACACAAGCCTGACTATACGGTTCGCCAGACCCAGCTCATAACTCGGAGTCGCGAACATACCGATTGAGGCTACCGCCATATACAGTACTACTTCGTTTACAAACAGACCACTCTGCACCGCTATATCACCAATCAATATGGCTGCAATCAGACCCATCGCTGAGCCTAAAGGTGTTGGAGTATGCACGGCGGCCATCCGCAGTAAATCAACCCCAAGCTCTACAATCAGAAACTGAGCGAGAATAGGAATTCTCGCTGTCTTTTGCGGCCCGATAAAATCCAGCATAGCAGGCTTTAACTCAGGATGGATAACAAGCAGCATCCATAACGGGAGCAGGAACATGGAAGCGAAGATGCCGATGAAACGGACCCACCGCAGATATGTCCCCATAAAAGGAGTCTGGCGATTCTCCTCCGCATGCTGGCAAAGATCAAAAAAGGTAGTCGGAAGAACAATTACAATGGGCGAGGTATCCACGAATAATATGACCCGTCCCTCTAATAAATTGGAGGCTACAACGTCAGGGCGTTCAGAATAACGCACCATAGGATAAGGGTTCCACCCTCCGCCGATAATCGCTTCTTCCAATTGCTTATCCGCCAGTGGAATACCATCGATATCGATGCTGTTGATTTTATCGATGACTGACGTTACTTGCGTTTTATCAACGATATCATCGATGTAAGCCACGCAGACATCTGTCCGTGTCCGCCGTCCCACTTGAAACATTTCAAGCTTCAGCCCCGGATCACGTATCCGTCTTCTTACAAGTGAAATATTACTAAGCAGGGTTTCTGTAAAACCATCGCGCGCACCACGCACCACCCGATCAATCGAGGGTTCATCAGGACTTCGCATGGGGTAAGATCGAGTATCCATTAGGATAACTTTGTTCTCACCCTCAATAAATAGTGCGCTCATTCCTTTTAATACTTTATCGAAACATTCGCTTAATACACTACCCTCTTCAACTTGAATATGAGGGATGTATTCGTTCATAAAGCTACCTAATACACCTGCGGACAAATTTTCTGAAGAAAGGTAGGTTAGTCGTTTCAGAATTTCATCCGTCACATCTTCGTTGGTGAATCCGCTTAAGCAGAGTAAAGCTGTCTTATGTCCCCCAAAGGACATTTCTCTAAACGTCACATCAAAACTTGTTCCCAGCCCCATCACTTCGGTCAGCGTGTTTTTTGTTTCTTGTAGAGAACCTGGGATATGATCATTGCCTTGCCAATAAATAACGGATTCCTTTAATGAGTTAGAATGCTCACTATCGCGTTTGTTTTGTAGCTTATCTTTACTTTTGTTCTGAGACTGCTGCTGCGCCTGCTTCTTTGAAGGCTTCGGTTGAGCTTGAGACTCCTCCCCAGTACCAGCATCGTTACCTGTTCCGCCTGCTGCCTGAGCATTCTGATCCTGTGCCTCATCATCTGATTCTGAATCCTCTGAATCCATACCAAATAACCTGGCAAAAAAACCTTTACTCGGCTCATTTGGCTCCTGATTGCCGAGCTCATCCGATGCTTCTGCATCCTGCTGCTCTGTTCCCTGCTCCGCAGTCACTTCCCCATCCTGCTGCCCTGTTCCCTGCTCCGCAGTGGCATCTGCATCCTGCTGCTCTGTTCCCTGCTCCGCAGTCGCTTGTGCATCCTGCTGCTCTGTTCCCTGCTCCGCAGTCACTTCTGCATCTTGCTGTTCTGTTCCCTGCTCCGCAGTCACTTCTGCATCCTGCTGCTCAGTGCCTAATTCGGCTGATGCCTCTGCATCCTGCTGGTCCTGGCTAGTTTCAGATGTTGTAGAATTTTCCGCTGAATCTTCACTTTCACCGATAGCTGAAGCGCCCTCAGGTTCTGTGTGATCTGCAACTAGATCCTCTGCAGTTGTCTTCATTGCTGCAGCAGCTGCAGCATTATCTTCCAGATGGTCATCTTCCGGTGCAGAATCACCGCTGTGAATAAACTTGCTCATTTCCTAACCCCCTGTTTACTGTCGGTATACAAACCAGTCGAACAAAGAACCCGCGACCTTCCCACTCACCATCGCCATTAACAGACCGAATAGA
The DNA here is from genome assembly GCF_045040705.1 of Paenibacillus sp. FSL H3-0286. NCBI lineage: Bacteria > Bacillati > Bacillota > Bacilli > Caryophanales > Paenibacillaceae > Paenibacillus > Paenibacillus sp. FSL H3-0286. The sequence goes on from NZ_CP150285.1 coordinate 4,938,880, forward strand.
TAATGTGTCATATTTAAGCGTTTAGCGAGTATCGGCAGCACATTTAATACCTCGGTCAATGCTGCAGCGAGCATCCCGACAAAAATCCCATCAAATAGTCCTACACCAAGTTCAACTAGAGGACCTGAGGTAATTTTCCAATTCCAAAAATCACTAACAGTACCTACTAAAGATCCACCTACCATCGCGCCTTCATACCAATGAACTTTATCGTAAGAAGAGGTTAATTGCGCCAGACGCGGCACCATATCCAGCACAACAAATAGAGCGATCACTCCACCGCCTACAGCAATACCACCCGCAATGCCCAGCAGCAAATTTAGTCCCAGTGCTATGGGTGCCGTCATCTTCAGTCCTCCGTATTCTCAGATTGGTTTTCACTGCGGCGCCTCATCTTGCTGTATTCCTCATTGATGACATATTGGTCGATGTTCTTCTGATACAGATACATTTCCACTTCCAGCGGAGTAGGCTCCTCATTCCACTTCTTTTTAAATAAATGGTTGAAAAAAATGACCATCCCAAACCCGATGCCCAGAGAATAAGCAATCTGAAATATATAGGGATGCTCATCCCGATGACCCGTTAGCATCTCCACAATTCGAATTTGTACCTCCAGCATATTTACATCAGCATGAAAGTTCATAATCGTCAGAGCAGACCCAAAGAAAAGCAGCAGCCACACTAAAACAAACATCGCCACCGAAGGTTTCCGTCGCTCCACCTGACTCTCAATCTGCACAATCGTCCTCCCTTCACCGATCGGTTCAATGTCCGCATTCGGTATAAGTTCATATATCCGGGGGATAACCATCAACAGATCAATCAAAATCAGATTGCCGTCACTTTGCTCCGGCTTCATTAAGAGAATTGTCTCCAACGACTCTTTCAGCTCAGGCTCCGCTATCAAAAAAGCAATATCACCCAACGTGACACCTTTACCTTTGGGAACCATCACCCGATTTTTAAGCTGTATATAGATGGTGGGAGCAGAATGTTGTTTCATCCGCATTCCTCCTAAAGGTTATGGTGAAGCTCAGGTCCAAGATAACGGTAGTATGGGAGTAAAGCCTTATTTTTACTCTTGCTGCTCTGAATCAATTTCTTGAAATACTGAAATGTTGCTTGTTTATAGGTATCAGGAAAGGCTAACCCTTCTTCTGGAAATTAAAAAGAAGACAGCTCAAGGTAATTACCTTAAGCTGTCTTCTTGTTTCAATCCTAAATACGTCAGAATTCGAGCGAATCCAATTTCCCTCCCGCAAAATCAAACAGGGTCAGATTGGACCATCCATTCTCATGTCCCACGGACCATTCCTTTTGCGAAGGAACCCAGGCTGGCTCCCAATAATAAAACCCGATACCTTTATCGTTAGGTATATTCTCAATTACACTAATAAAATCTTTCATATACTTAGTCTGTCCCTCTACTGTAGCCGGATAACCTTCATGCAGCTGCTTTTCCTCACTTACTATTAAGGGGAAACCTTCAGGTGCATTCAGCGTCCAAGGATAAGCTGTTTCAACAACAATAATATCCTTATTGTACCGCACCGCCAATTCATTCAGGTTAGATCGCAAGTCATCCAGCGTGCCGTGCCACCAAGAATAAAAAGATAATCCGATCACATCAAAATTTACGCCATGCTCGAAAAACCGATCATAAAAGTTACGGCTGGCTGGATGATCAGCACCACGGTCAATATGGATCATGATGGACAAATCAGAAGCAACAGCTTTTGCGCCCGCTATTCCTGCTTGAACCAGTGTAATGAACTGTTCCCATTGGTCCGTAGTATCCCACTCTCCATCCACCTTGCCTTCATTCCATAACATGCCTGGAGTAATCTCATTACCGATCTGCACCATGTCGGGCATAGTGCCTTGAGATTGCAAAAGCTCAAGAACCTCACGAGTATACTCATACACGGCTGATGTTAAACCCGTAAAATCAAGGTTCTCCCAAGCTTTTGGCTTCGATTGATTAGCAGGATCTGCCCATTTATCCGAATAATGAAAATCCAGCAGAAAGTTAAGCCCTGCTTCTTTAATTCGCTTAGCCATAATCAGCGTACGTTCTAGATTGCAGAAGCCGCCCGGAGGATCATTCCAAATCCGCAGCCGGATGGCATTCACGCCATTGTCTTTCAGAATGTAGAGCAAATCCTCAGCGTTCTCAACGGACTCTACAGCACCGCTGTAATACGCTCCTCCACCCTGCTCAATTTCATCCAGAAACGAGATATCCATTCCATTGATAAATGTGGTTGTCATCATTGCTACTCCTTTACAGAACCAAGTGTCATCCCTTTAACAAAATATTTTTGCAGGAAAGGATATACGATCAAAATTGGAGCGGCTCCGATAAATATTTGCGCGGCTCTCACCGTCGTCTGCGAGATCAGCTCCATTTCCTTTGGATTGATGCTCATGGAGCTCATATCCCGTTGAATGATAACCGTCTGCAGGAATGTCGCCAGTGGAAATTGCTTGGAATTATTCAAATACAATAGTCCATCGAACCAGGAGTTCCAATGGAATACCATGCTGAACAAGGCAATCGTAGCGATCGACGGCAGAGAAATCGGCAAGTAAATACTGAACAACGTACGGAAATGTCCGGCTCCGTCTATTAGCGAAGCCTCCTCCAGATCTTTTGGAATACCACGGAAGAAGTTCAGCATCAGAATCACCAAGAACGTATTTACCGCACCTGGAAGAACAAGTACCCAGAAGGAATCCATCAAACCAATCTTTTGAATCACAATGTAAAATGGAATCAATCCACCGTTGAACACCATACTGAAAACGAACAACCAAGAGTAAACATTACGGCCCTTGAAGGCTGAGTTTTCTTTGGACAACGGATAGGCTGCCAAAAAAGTAATTAAAAGTGTAAGTCCAGTCCCGAGTATGGTTCTTTGTACAGATACCCAGATGGAGTGTAGAAAGATCGGATTGTTTATTGTCTTTTTATAAGCTTCCAGAGAGAATTGCTTTGGCCATAACCCTACCAAATTGGCATCCGCTGCCGACTTCGCGCTAAAGGATACAGCCAGCACATGAATCAAAGGTACAATACACATCAGTGCGAGCAGGATTAGAAAGCAAGTATTAAACACGTTGAATATACGATAACCTCTTGTTTTGTAATACATAAGTTGTCTCCCTCTTCCTTTGGTAGATTAGAAAATGCGATATCCTGCCCACTTCTTAGCCAAACTGTACGAGACGAGAATTAGGATCATACTAATGGCCGACTTAAACAGTCCGATTGCCGTACCAAAGCCCATCTCACCATTCAGAATAGCCGTGCGGTACACGAAGGTATCAATAATATCGCCTTTCTGATAGACCAGTGGATTGTAGAGGTTAAAAATCTGGTCAAACCCTGCGTTCAATACATTTCCGAGAGCCAAGGTACCTACCACCACAACCATTGGCAATAGAGATGGCATTGTGATAAAACGTGTCTGCTTCCAGCGGTTAGCGCCGTCTATTTCAGCAGCTTCATATAATGATGGATTGATTCCTGCTAGAGCAGCTAAGAAAACGATCGTATTATAACCAAATTCCTTCCACACATCTGTGAGAATAACTGTGAACCGGAACCAGTTGTTATCCCCTAAGAAAAAGATTGGTTTGAAGCCCATGCTGCCTAAGATCTGATTGACAAAACCATCTGTAGCAAGCAAATCCAGCAAGATCCCGCCGAGAATAACCCAAGATAAAAAGTGAGGCAAGTATACCAGTGTCTGAATAGTACGCTGTATGTATACCTTGCGAATCTCATTTAACAAAATGGCGAATACAAACGGTACAGCCAGATTGAAAATCATTTTTAGAACAGCAATAATCAATGTATTCCAAATGACCTGCATACTGTCATTACGTTCAAATAGATAACGGAAATTGTCCAATCCAACCCATGCCGAGCCTGAAATTTTAAGCCATGGCTTATAATCCTGAAATGCCATCACAATTCCGCCCATTGGAATAAAGCTGAAGATGATCAGGAATATCATCGCCGGCAATAACATCAAGTGAAAAGGCCATGTTTTTTTTAGTGTTCTCATCCTTGGTCCCCCATATCGTGTCAAGTTCTTCTGTAACCATACTCAAATTATAGCAACGCCCGAATTCCTCAAATAGCGGGCAAAACCAATATATATGGTACAAAAGCAATCTCTTTATCACATTGAAAAAAGAGGACTTCAAACGCAAACAGGGACCCTCCCTAAAGCCTAATGCTACGGCTGAAGAGACGGTCCCGTTTACTCCTTTTTACCTAGTCAAACTAAATCCAAACCTTATTTTACGCTGTCATACCATTCGTTAACTTCTTTAGTGATTTGATCGCCACCACCTGATTTCCAGGTTGCTACAAAGGAATCAAATGCATCCAGCGGTTTGTTGCCATAGATAATTTCATTAAACGTTTGGTTCTCAATTTTGTTCAGATAGTCCATCTTCGATTTCATAGTTTCGGTCGTAGGACCTGTGAACATATTCTTAAAGGATTTATCCTCTTGCGCCAGCAGAACTTTGGCAGCCGCAGGGGTATCTTTACCATAATTCACAGCTACGTCCTTCTCCAGACGGGTTGTTGGCTCTGCGCCATCTGCCAGGTTAAGGAGTGCTTTCATTTGGGCATCCGGGATCCGGGCACCGTCACGAACCAGCATATAACGAACACTATTCACATAACCGCCAGCAATTTTATCATTTTCGATCATCTTGCCGTTCGCGTCTAGCTCATAGTCATATCCTGCAAAAAGACCGTTATCCAGTTCACTGCCTGGCGTTGGATTAGCAAAGTTATCGAACAGATAGTTTTGATAAGTAAAGAAGGCTTCTGGATTTTTCATTTTCGTGCTGATCAAAGTTACACCGTTAGTGAATTGTGTGCCATGACGCATAACCTTTCCATCTGGACCCGCTGGAATTTCAATTGGAGCCCATACTGCATCTGGAGAGTTCTTCACGGTATCCTGAAGCGGCCAGCCGCTCATCCAGTAAGGACCCGGGAGAATACCTGCTGTACCTGCAACTGCTGGTTCGGCAGTTTTGTTCTCATCCCAAAGAGCTGCTTCCTGAGGAATATAACCTTTCGCCAACCATTCCTTCAGTTTTTCGAGCCCTTGCTTCATCCCAGCATTTACCGAGCCGTATTCTAGTTTACCATCAGCATCTAGATTCCATTGCTGTGGCAAGGTTCCGTAAGCACCAAAGATCCAAGATGGATCGCCCATCCAAGTGTTCATCGTTGTTTTGAAGCCGATACTAAGTGGAGTTACCTTGTCTGGTGCCAAACCATCAGGGTTCTGATTCTTGAACGCATCCATCACTTTTTCCAGCTCATCGATCGTCTTAGGGGCTTGCATATTCAGCTTATCCAGCCAATCTTGGCGGATCCACAGAATGTAATCATGGTTATATGCATAATCGAGAACAGGCAGGCCCATTCTTTTGCCATCACGGCTGTATTGGTTCCAAACGTTAGGATCCTGTGCCATCGCTTCTTTCCAAGTATCTGAAGCATATTTATCAAACAAAGTTCCTACATCTGCATACATGCCGGAATCGATCAAATCCTGTGCAATCGTGTTGTCGGCTGTACCGATGGTTACCACATCAGGCATATCCTGACCTGAAGACATGGATAAACGCAGCTTCGTACCAAATGCACCGTTCGTATCTGTGATGGACCAAAGGGACTTAATGTTGATTCCGAATTTTTCTTTAGCCCATTTTGTAGCCACGTTATTCTCAATGCTTTCACCGTTTTTGAATTTAAGCTCAGGGTCCACGCCCCATGCGGTTGTAAATGTCACCTCAGGATCGTATTTATCCTTGTAGGCGTTTTCAGAATTGGAAGCTGTATTTGCAGTCGCTTCACCAGCTGCTTTATCTCCAGCAGTGTCTTTACTGTTAGCAGCGTTATTGCCTGAACAGCCCGCAAGGCTACCCGCCAAAAGCATGCTCATGCATAGGAGCGGCAGCCATCTTTTTCTCTTCATCGCGCTCATTTTGTTCCCCCTTGGATTCCATAAGTGTTGGTTACATTTTAATTATAGGGAACGACGCTGAGCCCGAATACGTCATTTAAACAAGGTTTCTGCACCTTTCTCAACCTCTATCCGTCCCGGAATTCATTTGGTGTCATATTGTAGTGTTTTTTGAACATCTTACTGAAATATTGCGGATTCTGATATCCAAGCTCAGAGGTAATTTCATAGATTTTTTTATTCGTATTTTTAAGCAGATAAAGTGCCCGTTCCATCCGCATCCGAATAATATAGTCCCCAAGTCCTTCCCCAGTCTCAGCTTTATAAATCTTGGACAAGTAAACTGGATGCAAATATACATGATCGGCAATGGTTTTGACGGACAGCTCATGCCCCGAATGGTTTCCTACCAGCTCATGCACCTGCTTGATAATATAACTTTTCGTATTCTGATCGCTTTCGGATAGCTCCTTCTGAAGCTTATCGAGCATATCAAACGCCCAATCTTTAAGCTTATCAAAAGAAACAATAATACTCTGCGTCAACAACGGATCTAAAGCGTATTGGTCGATCTTGGAGATGAACTGACCACTCTTATGCGCTATATACATAAATGCATTCGTTATCGATAGAAAGACCTCATACAGATGTTCACTGGAAAACCGTGCATTCTCCATATCCCGGAACACGTCAGCAATTTTTTGCCTTGCTGTATCCCATTGTTTAGATTCCAGCAGATGAATGAGTGTAGGTGGACGATAAAGACATTCGAGCGATTTGATGCTGATCGTCTCCTGATGCTGGCGGTCATCCAAAAACAGCACGGAGCTGGATTCATCATGTGCTGCCAAATACATCGAGCTAAGACCGCTTCTATAGGCAGCCGTCATCCCCTCCGGAAAGGTGAACCACTCCGTTACAATCAGTGAAATCTCACCCTTGAGGTAATTGCTTACACTAATTCGGAAATTCGCGATCACCGCTTTTAGGATTTGCTGCCTTGCAGCTTCATAGTTAGCCATTTGCTCCAATTCCTGCTGTACTGCCGGCTTTAATTCAACAAGCAGAATCAAGCAATCATGCGGCGCTTTGCAGAACCAGACATGGAACTGTTCCTTAAAAAGCTCCTCGGCAATGTTGCCGATCGCATATTCCATAAGAGAGACCGAATGATGATCCATTGCGGCATAATGTTTACCCAGCTGAATCAGCAGCATCGCCGCTTCAGCATCCGGCTGGAAGGAGATTTCATATTCCTTCAGCTTAATGGCTAGCGTCCGCTCAGACAGCACCCTGCCGAGAAGCAATTCGTGCATCAGATTAGCCCGCAAAACACTGTAATCGGCTTTGCGATTATACAGCAGCAAATGATATCTATCATGAGCTTCCCATTCGTCTTTCAAAGATTCAATCGCACTGGATACGCTTTTGATAAACTCATCATCACTTACCGGCTTCAAAATATAATCAAATGCCTGCAGTTGAATAGCTTTTTTCGCATATTGAAAATCGGAATAACCTGTCAATAAAATGGACCGAATATTTGGCCATTTCTCGCTCACGGCTTCAATTAATTGCAGGCCAGTCATTCCTGGCATTGAAATATCCGTAACCATAATATCTATAGCCTGCTGTTCCATAATTTGCAGAGCTTCAGCACCCGATGCCGCTTGATGCACCTGCTTTACCCCGATTTCAGCCCATGGAATAGTACGGGCTAAACTTTCCGTAACATAGGGCTCATCATCAACTAACAACAGCTCTATCATTCTTTCCCCTCCTAGATGTCATTCCATTTCATTGTCTGTGTAGGGCAGCAACCACTGCAGTGTCACCTGTAATCCTCCAAGCGGAGAAGGCGAGATGCGCAAGCCAGACGTCTCCCCAAAACGCAGCCGCATTCTCTGATGCACATTCCATAAACCGCAGCCCATTTCTTCATCCATCGCCCTGCTTAGTTTATTTTCCAGTTCTATAATTTCCTCTGGCGTCATGCCCTGACCATCATCTTCAACCGTAAGCGTCATTTCTCTGCCTGCACAGGAACCCGTAATCCGCACCAGTCCCTCTTTGGCGACGGGCTCAATTCCATGTATAACCGCATTCTCCACCAAAGGCTGCAGCACGAGCGGCGGAAGCTCTCTTTTGCGCATTTGCGGTGGGATATTGATCTCATAACGAAGTCTGCTCATCCTCATCTTCTGGATCTCCAGATAATGATTCACAAATTCCACCTCTTCAGACAGCGCAACCAAATCACGTTCCTGACGAGTGGTGTATCTGTAATATCGGGACAAATTATGCGACATCCCAACGACTGCCCCCATATTATCGAGCTTCGCCATACTTGTAATAAAAGAGAAGCAATTATAGAAAAAATGTGGATTTATCTGTGATTGAAGCTGCTTTAAGCGGGCTTCGCGAACATGGATTTTCTCCATCAGCACATTCTCGATCAGCATCTGAATCTGTTCTACCATACTGTTAAACCGGCCGGACAGGAAGCTGAATTCATTCTTCCCTTTAATCTCCACTCGCGCAGAATAATCCCCTTGCTTCAACCGTTGAAAGCCTCCAACCAATAACCTTATAGGCACCTGCACTTGAACATATAATAGATAGGCTACGAGACAGCTCATTAACAACAAAGCACTGATCGCAAAATAAAATAAACGATTAGAGGTCAGGATCGGATGTAGGATTTCAGTCAGCGGCATATAGTCGATCAAATACCAGCCCATTTTGTCCGAATAGACGATATTTACACTGTAGGATTCACCTTCTATTTTGACCGTGCGATTCTCACTAGGCTTCAGCTGGGTCTCTTCCAGCCTGTCTACCAATTCTTTAGCTAACACCTTGTCGGCACTGCGGTTAAAAATAAGTCCTGTTCCCTGCTTATAATAAAAAGGATCTCTTCTGCCATCACTTTTGAATTTATCCAGCATATCTTCTATGTTCCGGCTGTCGAACTCTACCTTCATAACCGTTTTGACTTTTTCCGGAGCGAATTCTGACATAAAGGGTGTAAAGGAGAACCACGAGAATACGAAGCGATCACCCTCCTGCCCTTCGATTTTCTCCACATGCCAGCCCGACTTCATTTCCCGCTTCAGATCCTCATCTTCGTATAACTTCGCATCATTTTCGGACACCATACGATGAATGGACGGGGAGTATAGATACAGCTTACTCTTCCAATTGGAGGAGCTTTCTTGAATGCTGATTTTGGTCTGAATCCGTTTGATCAGGTTTATCGTATCCAGATTCAAACGCCCTTTTTCCAGATAAGTATCCTTAAGGCTGAGGATATCAGGATCATGGATCAGCAGAATCGGCCACGAGGATAATAACTCCATATTACTTTCTACCTGATTCTGAAAAAAACTAAGCTGATTATTATTCGAAGTATTTAACTCCGTACGCAGCACATCCGTGGTCGTTTTATTGGAATAGAAGTAAAGGATGGTTATCGGGATCAGCATAATGACCATGATACTCACGATTTTGGTAAATAAATTATATCTATACACGTTCCTTCACTCTCCGGCTCAAATGTCATAGCCCCTATTGTACAAACAATCCCTACTTGCGAAAAGATAAATATCTAAAAAATGTGGTAAAGACAGGCCCTAACTGCCTTTTCGAGCACAGTTATTGCCTGTCTGCCTATTATTGCTGCAAAAGATTGAGTATGATGTAAGCCGCTTCAGCGCGTGTTGTATGGGCTTGCGGGCGGAAATTGCCATCTTCGAATCCATTGATAATCCCAGCCTGCGCAAGCGCTGTTATCCCTTCACTGGCATACAACGAGATCAGGTCTTTATCTTTAAAAGAAATAACGTTCACATCTTTCTGACCGTTCACTTTCTCCGCCAACTTAAGCGCACGGTATGAAATAGCTGCCATTTCTTCACGGGACAATTTATCATTCGGGCCAAAAGTGCCATCCGCATGTCCTTGTACAACACCCAATTTCCCAGCAGTATTCACAGCAGAGCTATACCACGCATCAAGGTTCACATCTTTAAAACTACCTGTCCCTCTTTCTGCATTTAGCTCCAGCGCGGGCAGCAGCATGCTGACAAATTCAGCACGTGTAACCTCCCCTTGCGGATTAAAGATCCCGTTTCCTATTCCTTGCACGATCCCTTTAGCCGTCAAGGATTCAATCGCTAACGTGGCCCAATCTGCTGCTTTTAAATCTGTGTACCCCACCTCTGCGTACCCCGCAGCATAAATGCTGAAATGACTTGGATTAAACACAATCTGTTCCGCGGTTGGGTTGTACCGCACAGCTTTGATAACTTCGTGTTTTCCATCAGCAAGTATCGAATAAACAGCAATCCGCTGGCTCTGCTCCCCGAGCTTCAGCTTGTAGTGGAAGGCTACCGATATTGCTCCTTTTTTGAAAACATCGATAGAAGTCCCGTCTACTGACACATGGATGTTATAGGCCGGGTAGTCTTTTGCTCCAGTTGCCAATGGTGAAGGCAAGGTTGGCGTAGCTACCTGAACCAGTGAGAGCGTTAGTTCCTTAGCTCCCGTCTTAATAATTCCTGCACTAGCTTCCGTAGAAACCGTAACAGAGGCCGTCCCATATACAATTACTATTTGAGGATGTTTGCCCTGCTCTAGTATAGAACTCAACGGAAGATGAACGACTGCTCCCTTAAGCTCTCCCGTCGATGGCAGAACAGAAATAACCAGTTTTCCATCCGCCGGAAGCGTCGACAGCGCCTTATTGATATCCTCTATACTTAGCGTGATCTCAGCTATGCCGGAAATTCCTGCTTGTGCCTTCACCTGAAGTTGTCCTGCCGCTGTATGTTCGACCACTGCTTTATTTGCTGAATTTACAACGCTTGAATCTCTGACGGTGATGATAGGATCAGGATTAACCCCTGTTCCGGGTTCTTCACCAGTGCCAGGATTCCCTCCCGTTCCGGGTTCCTCACCAGTGCCGGGATTTCCTCCCGTTCCGGGTTCTTCACCAGTGCCGGGATTTCCTCCCGTTCCGGGTTCCTCGCCAGTGCCGGGATTCCCTCCCGTTCCGGGTTCCTCGCCAGTGCCAGGATTCCCTCCCGTTCCGGGTTCCCCGCCAGTGCCAGGATTCCCTCCCGTTCCGGGTTCCTCTTCGCCCCCCTCACCGGCCACCGGGGTTTTGAAGACATTTAATGAAGAGAGTGCATTCCCTGCAAAATCGAACATTGCCTGATTCTCCCAAGCATTTCCTTCGCCTACCTTCCAGCCTACACCTTGCACTGGAATCCAAGCTGGTTCCCAATAGAACAAGCCTGTTCCTTTACCATCGGGTACTTTGGACAATACATTCATTACTGTTTTGACCTCAGCCATTTGACCTGCAACCGTAGCTGGGAAGCCACTGCCGTCTAGCTGATCTTGGCGGGCGATGTTATTCTCAAAATTGTCGCCGTCCTCCAGCGTGTAAGGATACGCGGTTTCCGTCACAATCACTTCTTTACCATATCGTTTAGAGATATCGTCCAAGTTAAACTGCAGGCTATCCATCGTTCCGCTCCAATACGGATAAAAGGACGCGCCGATCACATCATAATCAAGATTCCGCTGCGTTAATTCGTCAAAGAACCAACGAAACATATCATTTTTGCCACCTTCAGCAAGATGGATCATAATTTTGATATCCTGACCTGCACCCTCGCTGTCTCTAACTCCCTTCACTCCGCTCTCCAGAAGCGGAACAACCTTCTCAAAAGCATTCTCTTGATCATAGGATTTGCCGTCAGGCCATAACAAGCCCCCATTAATCTCATTTCCGATTTGGACCATATCGGGTGAAGCTCCCTTTTCCTTTAGCTCATCCATAACATCTTTGGTATAGTCATATACCGCTTGCTTCAATTCATCATAGGAGTAATCCGCCCATGCTCCCGGCTTGTTTTGCTTTCCGGGATCAGCCCAGAAATCAGAGTAGTGGAAATCAAGCAACAGCTTAAAGCCTTTGGCTTTGACACGCTGCGCCATTTCCACAACATGCTCACGGTCATTATAGCCGCCAGCTTCCTGAGGATCATTCCATAAACGCAGCCGAATGTAATTTACACCCCGGCTTTTAAGAATATCCAGCAAATCCTTTTCTACTCCATTGTCGTAATACTTTCCACCGGCATCCTCAATCGCTTCCAGTGTGGAAATGTCCGCACCTTTTATGAACCCGGATTGCAGCACAAGCGGAGTAACCTGAATATCAGCTGTGGGTTGTAGGTCTGTCCCTGCAACTTTCCCCATTACGCTGTAAGTTCCTTCAACCGCGTACTCCGCTTCAGTAAGGTCATCCCAGGTTACAGGCAGCTGTTTGCTTGACCCATCTTCGTATATAGCCGTTACCGCTGATGGCAATAAAGCAGGCACATCCGTAATTGTGCTGACATTTATACTCTCAAATCCAACAATAGGCGTGCTGCTGTCACCTACTACTGTTACCTTCGCCACTGCCTTCTGCACAGTACCTGAGATAGAACCGCTTACTGTAAAGGTTCCGGGACGGGAATACTCTGCTGGAGGGATCACATCCCAAGCAACCTGAGCATCCTCCGTGTCAGAATTGCTATATACCACAGTTACAACACTTGGAAGCTCAGGGGCTTGCCCAATTTCCGTGTCCAACCGTACTGGCAGTACAGTTTGTATTTCACCCTGTGCCGGCTCATGCGGCGCGCTGGCTGCGGAAACACCCCAGACCTTCAGATCATTAATGGCTGCCCATTTTCCGCCGTTGATGCCGGTCAGGTTGACCCTTACATAAGAAACATTCCGCAGCTTAAAAGCATTGTACTGAGTTTGCTCTACACTGCTGCTCTGACTTTTGTCCACAACTGTTGTCCATACCTTATGATCACGTGATACTTCAATCGTATATTGATTAATGTAACTCCATGCATTCCAGATGACGGTTGCACCTGACAAATCATATGCACCTTGCAGATCTACTTCCAGCCAATGAGGAAAGCTCCCGTCATTCGCCGTCCAATGTGTGTTCCATTCATCGGAATCTACTGCGTTACCCGCTTCATATCCTGCAAGCTCACTATCGGATATAGCAGGCTTTCCTAGGGCAATATTCTCATCTCCTGCCGCTTGAGCAGACTGCCCAAACGTAAAAGGGGAAATAAGAAAGGTCAGAATCATAAATAATACAAATGATTTCTTCAATGTCTGCTTCCTCCTAAATAATTTAATCATGGATTATGTACTCAGCAGCACAGTCATTTTGTGCACTTCCTAATTGTAAACGCTTTATTAACTCTGCTATATGTTACGTTAGAAACATTTCAGCAGTTTTTGCAGTCGATTTGATCTAAGCAAGGAGTAAAATCACATACAAAAAAAAGATGATCCGAAAGCCATACGGCTTCGAATCATCTTTATATAGGTAGAACCATTCCACTTCAATCTGCTCAGAGCGTTTGTGGTTTGGACTGTTGATTAGATAAAAAGAATAAAGCGACCCAGATCAAGGCAAATCCGAGAATCTGCGGGATAGTGACCAGCTGTTGGAACACAATCCAGTTGATGATTACTCCCGTCATAGGAAAGCTGAGTTCAGCCAATGTGGCGAAGGAAGCTTTGGTCGTGCTAAGTCCTTTGTAATACAACAACATACTAAGAAGTCCTGGCAGCAAAGCTTGCAGCAATAGATTAACCGCAATAGCTGCCGATGCACCAAACCCGCCATGAATCTGCCACGGGGCACCTTCTAGCGTAGTGATAACGAAAAGTAAAGGAAGCGCAAGGATAAACCGCAGCGAAGTCACTGTCTCATATTTCATAGAACCGAGCAGATAACGTCCCATGACTGTCGATCCCCCCCACAGTGCAGCTGCTCCCAAGGCCATCAGACTGCTAACCCCAATAAAGTTATTCACATGTCCGAAAGGGATACTCCAGCCAAAGGTCAGCAGATAGGTTCCTACCAGCGCCAACACAATGAGTGGTCCGAAATTTTTTGGCAAACGTTCTTTAAGAATTAAAGCAGCGAGACCGATAGCGAATATTGGCTGAAGCTTTTGCAGTAACAGCACTGCATTCAAATCCCCACTGGAAAGTGCCATCGTAAATAGGATCGTCGCCCCGGCAGAGCCTCCCCATGAAACAATCAATAAAGCACCAATCTGGCGAAATCCAATTCCTTTAAGCTCCGCCCGGTGACGCCAAAGAACAGGTGAAGCAGCCAAGAAAAGCACCACATGCTCCAGAAGAACAATTTGCGATGAGGTTAAGGATTTTAACAGGATGATACGAAAGAGCGGATCAACGCCCCATAATGCTGCACCAATCACAACGAGCCAAAATCCACTGCGTAGCGCTGATGTACTGCCAACCTTAGTTGATGATGAAGCTGTAACATTACTCATAATTTCCTTCTCCTTGTCGATACAAACCCTCGATAAGAGACCAAAAACCCCCGAATTACCAAATAGGTAAACTCGGGGGCATTATCAATAAAGACGTACAAGGATAGACTCCTAGCGTCTTTATCTTATGATCCTCTCCCATCCGGACTTTACCGTCGGCTCTGGATTTACACCAGATCAGTCACTTCTCTGCAAGCAGAACAAGTGAGTCGCGGGCTCAGTTCGCTTTGAACATTACCGCCGGTCGGGAATTTCACCCTACCCCGAGAATCTTGTATTCCGTTGTTTTTTTCACAATCTCAGAATAAACCTCTTCAAGCCATTCGTCCAGTACTTTATGAAAATGTACACATTACTTTCATGTTTCGCAGCATTTTATTACATGTTTGTTCGTAATTGTTCTACTGCTTCATCCAAAAAACTTCTGTATAATGAAATTATGTTGATTTTTCCATAGTTTAGTAATCATGTCGAGGAGGTTGTTATGAAAGAAGCATTCTGGACGAAATTATTGTTCTCCATTTTTGCCGTTGGAGGAATAGCTTTTTTAGGATTCATAGGTGCTATAATTACTGCGCTTTACGGAGGACTGCTGTTTTATACCCCACTTGTGGCGATCTTAGCGATCGTATTAGCCATCTATGTTGTACTCATCATATTTAATGTGTTGTCCCGAAGAACAAGCAATATTGTATTGTTATCTATCCTCGGACTTAGTCTGCTCGCGACCGCAGGATATGAGATCAAGCAAGCGTACGTCAACAGAATTGCCACTGTCGATGATCGGGAGGTTAATCTGCTACAGTATGAACCCTTTGCTGAGAAGACCAAAGCAGTGAATCTGGACGAGCCTTCTTCCTATCATATCGATAGCGATCTTCCAAGATTGGACGGCGCAACCGCACTTTATCCACTGTATTCAGCTTTCGTTCAATCTACTTATCCTGAGGGTTATTATAATCCGTATGATTTTCAAGCAAGTCAAGTAATTTGCAGCAGCACGCCTGAAGCTTACAAGAGATTAATTGAAGGAGAAACCGATATTATATTTGTAGCGGCTCCGTCAATTGCACAACAAAAAGAAGCTAAAAGAAAAGGTGTCGAACTGAAGCTTACGCCGATCGGCCGCGAGGCCTTCGTATTTTTTGTAAACAAACGAAACGACGTAACCGGACTTTCCACCGCTCAACTTAAAGATATTTACGCAGGCAAGGTCACAAATTGGAAAGATGTAGGCGGAGCTAATAACCGAATCCGTGCTTTTCAACGACCTGAAGATAGCGGAAGCCAAACGATGTTGCAAAAGTTTATGAAGGACACTCCACTCATGAAGCCGCCTCAAGAAGACGTAGCGGATATTATGAGCGGTATCATTCAACAAACCTCCAGCTATCGTAACTATAAAAATGCACTGGGCTACAGCTTCTTATTTTACGCCTCAGAAATGAATCGAAACGGGGAAATAGCCCTGCTGGCCATCGATGGTATCCAACCAGACAAGGAAAGTATTCGTAGTGGACAGTACCCTTTGGCAACAGAATTTTATGCAGTGACCGCGGGAAGCGACAACCCTAATATTCAGCCCTTTCTGGATTGGATTCAATCTGCTCAAGGTCAGAAATTGGTAGAGAAAACAGGTTATACATCGTTAAAATAAAATCTCTCTAGCAAATGAGAGCTATCCCAAATGTTTGGGAAGGCTCTTTTTCTATTTTTATACCGAAAATTTTCCTTTTTATCTGTTGTAGAGCGCAACTTTTGGAAACTATTGTCGTTTATACTTTATACGAGCCTTAAACGGCATCAAAGGAAGAAAAAGTAAGAATTGCTAGAGACCAATAAACGGGGATGGTAGGGATTGCAGATGAAAAAGTTTGGTTTTTTGGCGTTACTGCTGCTTTTGTTGGTGCTGGTTCATCCAGGAACTGGTTATGCCGGCTCTGCGGAAACACACATCAACCTAGACGGCAACGATCTTAAGATTTCAAAAGAAGCACAGGTACAAATTGTAAATGGCAGTGTAATGGTTCCTCTTCGTGTTGTTGCGGAACAGCTTGGTTATACCGTGAAATGGGATAATGTGACCAAGACGGCGATCATTGAGCAAAAGGGAACTACTTTAAAGCTGATCGTGGATAATACGATGGCAGAAGCTTCAGGGAAACAAGTCAAACTGGACAATCCTCCGTTTCTCAGTGGCAGCACAACCCTTGTTCCTTTAAGATTTGTTGGGGAACAGACAGGAACTACTGTCGGTTGGGACAATGTAACCAAAACCGTATATTTAACCTCTCCAGTACCTGAGATTGGGGGAAGCGATCCGGAAATTACGGTTCCAGAACCCACTCCAACAGCACCTTCAGACAACGGATCAAACGGGAATACAGCAACTGAAGGGAATAGCTCAGTAGCTACAGTCACCAATCTTAGCTTCATCGATAACCAGCTGGTTATTGCAGTGAACGGCAGTATAAAACCTACCGTGTTCACTATGACAGACAAAGACCGAATTGTCGTGGATTTACCGAATACTGGCTTTGGAACCGACTTCCATCAGAATCTGTCCGTAGGAAAGAACCAAAGCGGACAGTTAACGGTTACTGACTATCCTAATGTCTCTGCCGTTCGCTATTCATTGTTCAGCAGTTCCCCATCTACCATTCGGATCGTAATTGATCTAAACAGCGCTAATAGCTACAGTCTGATAAATGCTAATGATGGACTTATTATTGTGGATCTTAATGGGACTAGCGTTACGCTTCCTGAAACCACCTTACCAGAAGTACCGGTTATAACTCCTCCACCTTCTACCGGCAACACAGACAAGAAGATAATCGTCATCGATGCAGGACATGGTGGGAAAGATCCAGGGAGTTCAAGTGTTAACAAGCTTAAAGAGAAAGATTTCACCTTGCCGACAGCACTGAAAATTGCAGAATTACTAAAGAAAGAACCAAATATCGAGGTTATACTCACGCGCAGTGGCGATACATACCCAACTCTACAGGACAGATCTAACCTCGCCAATAATGTAAAAGCCGATCTATTTATCTCTGTTCATGCCAATAGTATTCCGGCGGGCAGTAAAAGTAACCCTAGTGGCACAGAGACCTATTACACACGCAATGATAGCTTATTATTCGCTCAAACCGTTCACAAATACCTTGCAGTTGCTACAGGACTGCAGGACCGAGGGGTTCGTCAAGCAAACTATCATGTAACAAGAGAAACCAAAATGCCAGCAATATTATTAGAATGTGGTTACTTAAGCAATACCAAGGATGAAGCATTGCTGTTTACCCCGGACATCCAAAATAAAATAGCCGAAGCAGTAGTTTTAGGAATCAAAGAATATTTAGGTCGTTAAAAAAATGGGTGTCCCATTAGCCGTTTAGGCTGATAGGACACCCATCTTTTATTCGGTAGCGGTGTTCCAAACACTCATTCGTTCCCGCAGATTCGAGGTATGCAGCTCTAGCTGTATACCATCTGGATCTAGAAAATTGACCGTCCAGCCTATTCCCCGTTTGATTGGCCCTCTAATTATGGGCACATTCTGGGTTTGCAATCCTTGGACGGCTTCTTCAAAATGTTCCTCTGCAATACTAAAAGCGATGTGATCTACCCCAACCCCTTTATCTGCAATCGCCATATAATCAGGCTTTTCAAGAAGACATATCCAGGCACTTCCCCATTCCAGATAAGCATCAGTTTTACCTCTATGAACTAGCTGAAGGCCCAGAATTCCTGTGTAGAAATTCAGGGAATTTGCTAAATCACTGACATTTACGGTCACATGGTTAAAACCTTCTACCTGCATCTTTATTCAGCCTCTCAATCTTCTTAAGCCAGCATAGTGACAATTCTTTTGCGTTTCTCTGACTCAGGATCATAAGCTACATGCGTATCTTCATCAAAGATCAAGGTAGCCCGTTCCTCCAGATTGTATTTCGGCCATACCCTCTCTGCTGTAGCCGGATTTCCTTGATGAGCGAAAGCAATCCAAGCGTCATGCATAACTTCAGCCAACTTCTGCATCGTTGGATTAATTTCTGCCCTAAGATGGGTTAGATGAGATAGATTATTAAAGGCATAAACGATTTCTGCACTATGCACAGCTTTATTTAACAAAGGATGACCTGGGATCGTGCCGTCAAAACGGTACATCCAGACTGGTGCATAATTCAATTGGTTTTCCGCCAGAGACACCGAGGTTGCCCAGAAGTAAAGATCCGTTAGAATTTCAGCTTGTCCCTCCCAGGTGGAAGAATAATGGTTAGCAATTTCCTTCAGACTCCCAGTACCCATCATCTGCTCCAGCGCCTTGAGTGATTCGTCAAAGTCTGCCTCAGGTGATTCTTCTCTGAAGAACAAGTTGCCCTCATCACGATTGGTTCCGATCAATAGCGGAATACCATGTGCCGATCCTTCTGCCACAGCCTGTGCAGGTTCTACAGGAAGTATATCCCCATCAATGACAGGCTGAAATAACATGCCAATTGAGCCACCCGTTAACTTTTTAGTCATTCTTGCGGCTGCATCGATAATTTGTTCAGAAGAAAATGTTTGCAGAAGACTGGCATCTCCATCTGGGGCAATCCCTAATTCAGCTAGCAGTGCAGCTGCAATGTACTTTCCTTGCTCGTTAGGCAGCGTCTGAGCAGCCCCACTTTGCATAATCGCGCCAGCGAACAACCCCTTCGCTGCTGGCATAGCCAAAAGGGCTGCGATACTCATACTCCCTGCTGACTCTCCGGATACAGTTACCCGCTGCGGGTCCCCGCCAAAAGCAGCAATATTCAGCTTTACCCATTCCAGCGCAGCAATTTGATCCAATAATCCTTGATTAGAAGCAAGCCCATGGCCAAATGGAGACAAATTCATGAATCCAAATGGACCCAGCCGATAGTTAATGGTCACTAAAATTACTTTGCCTCGCTCAGCGAAGCTTGTGCCGTCAAACTGCGGCTGACTTCCAGCCCCGGTCACAAACGTCCCCCCGTGAATCCAGAACATAACAGGCAGGGGCTCATCATGAACTGCTGGCGCCCAAATATTTAAATACAGACAATCCTCGGAATGAAGCGGCGTCTTGCCACCGAACCGAGTACCTCTCGTATCCGCTGGCTGATGACTAACTGGACCAAATTCAGAAGCATCTCTAATCCCATCCCAGGCCTCTGGTGGCTGTGGTGCACGAAACCGAAGTTCTCCAACAGGTGGGGCTGCAAAAGGGATCCCGCGCCAAATGTTCACGTCCCCCTCCTGTATTCCTTGAAGCTTACCGTAAGAGGTTACTGCTATTGGTCCTCCCATTACATTTCACCCTTTCACATTATTCCTTATTCTCTTCAATCTGTTTATATAAGCCGGATCGAAACCGGAACCATTCAAAAAGATGTGTAAATACCACCTTAAGTACCGCATAACCCGGAACTGCAAGGATAATCCCCAGAATCCCAAACATTTTACCTGCGAATATAATTACAAAAATAATGGTTATCGGATGAATCTTCAACGTCTTGCCCATGATCTGTGGTGAGATGAATTTTCCTTCAATCAGCTGAACAGCCGTCCACACGATAATCATCTTCAGCAGCATAAATGGAGAAGTGACCATCGCCACAATTAGGGCAGGTGTAATCGCGATTGCCGGGCCCAGATAAGGAACAACTGCTGTACAAGCAGCAGCAATAGCCAGAACGAGAGAGTACTCCAAACCAATGATTAAATAGCCAATATAGAGCAGCAGACCAATACAGCAGCTGACAATAATTTGCCCGCGTATGTAAGAGGATACCTGACTGTTCATCTCCGACATGACCATACGAGTCTGCGGCTGCAGAGAAGTAGGTACAAACTTCAGAATATAATCCGGCAATTTTTTTCCATCGCGAAGCAAGTAGAACAAAATAAATGGCGTCGTTACAACCGCCAAGACAATCTCTGTAAGGGCTCCTACAAAGCTGCCAACACCCGTCAAGGCATTATTCAGAAAAGAACTGCCCCACGCTGTTATCTTAGATGTTATCTCACTAAGGTTCGTTCCGATACTGTCTTGAACTTGCCCAAAGAACTCCGTTCCGGTCAGATCCATAAACCGTTCTTGAATTAATTCACTATACCTTGGAAAATTGTCGATCAATCCTGATAGCTGAGTCCGTATAATTGGAATGACCATAAACAAAACCAGCGTGATGATACCAGCAATCAACAAATATAGGATGATTATTGCATATACACGTTTTATTCGGGATCTTTTCTCCATCCGATCTACCAACGGATTCAGCAAATAATAAGCTATACCTGCCAGTAATAATGGTGCGGCCACGGTGTGCAGCAATACTGATATCGGCTTAAAAATAAACGGTATTTTGGAGAATACCAGAATATTAATTCCAACCAGCAGCATAATGAGCAGCACTACTACAAATTTATTATTCAGAAAAAATTTTTTGAACTTCTCTGGCCACACCTGCAGCCTCTCCATCGTACCCTCTCCCCTATAAACCATCATATATACTGTGTTATTTCATTCACTTTTTAATAGCATAGTCAACGTTAGCCCTGCAAGTCAAATTTGATGTCCTTAATTAAGCACACAGTCCTATTACGAGTCTGGTCATGATCCGATTCAATCATAATCCTCCCCTGTTTATAAATAAATAACCCTGCACGAGATATTCCTCTGTACAGGGTTAGAACCGCAACTAAAAGGTACTCCCAAGCCTTGCTATTTTTTCTTTTTCCCTTTAGCGTCCTTTTCATTTGAAGCAATCAATTGTCCATCATAGGTGTATAACACGTGATCTTCAAGCTTCTCCCCCTGCAAATGTTTCCGCACTAATGATTTCGCCAGCTTAGGTGTAATCTCTTTGTACCACACACCTTCGGGATAAGCGATCACCACACAAGCATCTGAACATCTTCCATTACAACGGGTCACAGTCGTATGTATAAGACTTTGTGCGCCCTGCTTCTCAATCTCATCTTCTATCGCTTCAGCTACCTCTTCACCTTTGTGTTTCTTGCAGCTGCTACCGTTACATATTAATAAGTGACTTACAGTTCCTTGTAAATTCCAGGTCGTCATGGATGACTTCAACCCCTTCTTATCAGCTAACCCTATTCCGTTCGTGGATTATTTTAAACACTATCATAAGCATCATTATAGTCAATAGTAAGAAAGACTGTTATACTATAAATGAGAATGATTATCAATGAAAAGAAGGGGATTACTACATGCAGATCCAATCCGACGGGATGCCTTATTCATCCCATCCTTTTTATATGCCCCTTCGGGTCATCAGCTTATCGGGAATAACCAACTACACAGCCTCAAACATTTCTTCTACTAATTCCAGCCTTATGATAATCTGGGATGGGAAAGGTTTTCTTGAAATAGACGGTAAGCTACACAAGGTCATGGCCGGAAGCTTAATAGCCCTTAGTAGTTCTTCTTTATTGAAGATGGAACCTGAATTACAGTTAAAGGGGATATGGATTGAGTATTCCTGTATACCCCAGAGTAAAGATGAGGACATTTTTATAAATGACAACTCCCCTGTCCACCATGCCTCCACACGTTTGACAGCCTTGGCAGGTGAGCTTTACAGTGCCTGGATAGACGCTGATAAGCAAAAGCCGTTTAGGGTCCAGCAGCTATTCACCCAGTTCCTAGTGGAGCTTCATAGTGAACTGACATCCCGTAAAGAAAGATCAAGCAGTTGGATGGAGCAAGTGACGGAGTATATAGAAGCTCATTACAATGAAGATATCACACGGGATCAAATGGCTGCTTTAGCTGAAGTGAGCCCTGAGCACTTTTCGCGAGCCTTTCGCAAATCAATAGGTCTATCCTTCAGTGCTTATATTACACTCCTTAGAATCCGTAAAGCCCAGCAACGAATCCTGACCAGTTCCCCCAATCTGACAACACTGGCACATGAGGTTGGTTACGAAGAGGGAACTTATTTGAGCCGAAAATTCAAGCAGCTTGTTGGCGTTTCACCTACAGCCTACCAGAATAAGAATAAACGGGTCGTTGCCCTGAACTATAATCACACCGCTAGCCTGCGAGTACTGGAAATCATGCCTCAACTCGGGGTTTATTCCGAATGGCAGCATAGCTTGGAACAAGTTCCCGCTTCCAAACAGCTTCAAATGAGCGAGGGCAAATTTTCATTACTCTATGACTCAGTAGCTGCGGTAAAGCCAGATGTCATTATCGGCTACAGTCTACCCGACAATAAGATTCTGACTCCTGTTGCTCCGGTTATTGAGCTGCCCTTTATGCAAATGAGTTGGCGAGAGCAATTTGCTCTGATTGCCGAGGTTGTGAATCGACGACAGCGTGCTGAACAGTGGCTAAGTCATTATGACAGACTTTGTCTTACTGCCAACGGGTTATTAAACCATGCAATAGGAATGGAGAGAGGTACGGCTATCGTGTGGGAGGTTAGCTCCCGATCCGCCTACTGTTTCAGTAGCAGCTTCGGCAGAGGTTGCCAAATTTTATACGGTGATCTTGGCTTCAAGCCCCCCTCCGTAATTATTGAAAAAGGGATCACCGATTCCGGATATTTAGAGGCATCTATTGAGGATATCGTATCGTTTCCTGCTGACCATATTATTATCACCAGCATCCCTTCATCTTCTGAGGGAAGACAACGTTTTACTCGCCTACTACATTCTAAAGCCTGGAAGCAATTAGATGCAGTACGTAACGGACGGGTATATATTCTGAACCAAGGTGATATGTTCTACGGATTTGACCCACTGTCCTCACAGGCACAGCTTCAAGAATTGCTACGGGTAATGACATCATAAATTTGCATAAGCTGAGATCATATCCGTCCATAGTAAATACCCGGTGAAGCTTGTAAAGTTCTTATTGAGAATGATAATCAATATACATAGGAGGAACAACAAATTGCATAATCCAGGAAAAAATAGCACCAAACAATCCCATTGGCTTCTTTTTCCCCTCATGCTGGCATTAATTCTAGTCATATCAGCTTGCGGGAATTCCAATAACTCTGAGGGGAATACAGGCAGTAACACCAGCAACACATCATCGGCTACTACAGCACCTACCGAAACTAGTCAACCAACAGAAACAACGGAAACGGCTGCTCTTAAAAAGGTCACTACTATAAATGGTGATATTGAAATCCCTGTTCAACCTAAAAGGATTGTCGCTGAGGAATATCTGGGCAGTCTGATTGCGCTAGATACCATCCCTGTTGGTGCTCCCGGATTAACACTGGAGAATATGTATTTTAAGGAGGCACTTACTGGAGTTGCAGACACTGGAACTTACGGCAAAATGTCACCTGAAAAAATCATCGCACTTAATCCTGATTTGATTATTTCTGGACAAGCTGAAAGCTATGAAGCACTAAGCAAAATTGCTCCAACCATCGTTGTGCCATATGGTGATCTGAAAGATGCTCATGCCGAATTAACCTATTTTGGAGAACTCCTTGGTAAAGAAGAGGAAGCCAAAAGCTGGCTTGCAGATTACGACAAACGGATAGCTGAAGCTAAAGCCAAAGTAGACAAAGTACTCCCTGCAGATGCAACGTTTTCCATCATGGAAGACGGCGGCAAATCCATTTGGGCCTATGGCGATAACTTTGGCCGAGGCGGACAGCCTGTCTATCAGGCGCTGGGTCGCAAGCCCCCTACAGCTGTGGCCGCAGAAATTATGGAGAAGCAATGGGCGGAAATCTCTACAGAGGCACTCGCTAAATACGCAGGAGACTATATTATCTTAACTTCCAATAACCGTACAGAAGCTGAATACAAAGCTGATCCAATCTGGAGTAGCCTACCCGCTGTAAAAAATGGCCATCTCTATGTATGGAAAGAAGAACGTTCCTGGTACTATGATCCAATTGCCGTGTTATCCCAGACCGAAGAGCTGGCTGCTTGGCTTACACAATAAAATGCGCTTAAATTAGAATCCCCTACTGCTTCCAACAACGTTGGAGCAGTAGGGGATTTGTTATGTCTTTTGACTACAAAAACACTCAAGAGGTAATAATACATTTAGCCTAAGGTTAATCTAGCAAATGGAGTTGATCATTATGAAATTACTATCACTATATTTCATGCTTGCTTTCATGGGGTTGCTGATGGCAGTAATCATCGACCTTTTATCAGGAGAAACCCTCACCGCTTCAATGCGGACGATCTATGACTCCTTTGCAGCTACAAGCATACAGGAATCAATAACTATGCTCGTTTTTATCTCCTTACCTTTTGTTAATACAATTACATCCTCTATCCGAAATAGAAGCAATAAATCCATCAAATAAAATAAACTAACCTATGCTTCCTAATTTTCTGCGGATGTAATGAACGATAAACAAGAGAATAGGTACAGCGGCACAGAAATACGGCAAAATATATTTCAGAAATATCCTTCCTTCGTCCATATGTATCGGATAATTCGCTGAACTAATAAAAGCCCCGAACAAAACAACAATACCAACGGGAACAGCGAGCTTCCTGCTGTCTTGCACCTTGAATAGATCTGCAGTGACTACCATTGCAGCATAGCAATATACTGACATTTTAAAAAATACTCCAATGATTAAGGTTAAGAGCACAAGCGCGTCCAAACGTTGAATGAAATTGGCCAGATTTACTAACGTTATCGTAGTGAACATCGGAAAATTGGCTCTACTGTAGATTTCTGTTCCTAGAACGGATATTTCGATGGCATGGGTAAAACTGAGTAATAATCCGCATAAAGTCATTGCGATGATTCCGGTTCTTTTTGCTACCTTGGTTTTTTTGATATGAGGTAAAATCGTAGTGAAACATACCATCTCCCCGAACGGAAATAGCCATATATTCAGATAGGCTGATTTTAATGCATTCTTCCAATCCGAGGCCTGTAACGGAAACAAGTTATCTAGTTTTACAAGTCCGGCGGCAATAACCAAAAAGCAACTGGTCAAGCCCAACAATATTATAATCAGCATATAAATCTCAGCCGCCCGCGCAAACACCTCAATCCCCTTATTTAAGATGTAAATTACCGCAACAACCATCATTGCATAAATGATGAACACGGGTGTTCTGTCGTAAGAAGCAGCTATTAACAACTCACCTGATTCATGCAGATTTCGGGAGCCATTGAAGAGAAGGATTGGAATGTATGTTAAGCTTAACGGCCAGCCTATAACATTGCCCAGTATCTTTCTTGTATACCCGCTAATAATCATGCCCGGATATTGCCGGTATAAATAAACATAAATTAAATACAAAAGAAGTCCACCGGGCAAAGCTAACAGAATAGCAATCCAGACGGCATGGCCACTTTCAAGTCCAATCGGTACCACAAGGGCCGTTCCCAATTCAAACAAAAAAATCAAAGCAAATAATTGACTCGCGCTGATGGTTTCTTTTTTCATAAAGTGGCCTTCTCCCACCTTTCTCACTGAACCCTGTCATTTTCCCTTTAACAATTTTGGCTCTAACCTCATTCCTACACTGCGAATATATGCCTCCACAGAAACGTCCACTTCCGCTTCGGCGAACACTGACTCCCAATTGTCCTTAACGGTCTCCCACGCTTTTGGGTTTATACGCTTCAGTTCATTCCCGAAATTGAAAATATCGCATTTCATAGTTTGAGCAGCCTGTAAGGCTTGGGTTATTTCCTGTTTAGTTTTAAGAGCCACTTGTTGTTCCAATTGAACGATTACCTCTCTATTACTTAGCTCAATATAACTCTGAGCCTCACTAAGTGTCCCCTCTTCCACAACATTTACATGAATGACGGGTACTTTATTGCGGAGTTCAATCTTAATTTTTGTTTTTGAATGATTAATATTCACGGCTATCGAATCCTTAACCTCATCTGAATCTACATTAATACTGGTTTCATTAATCTCGTTCTGTACCCACAGTGCCCCCCGGGCAAGAGGTCCATCCAGCCATCCCTGAAGAACCCCTTTTTTCAATACGCTAAGCCCGCTCATTGTGACAAGTGCTTTTACTTTAGTTTGCTCCATCCCGGATTTTTTAGCTCCTTCTTCAGCGTCTCCAAGAATTCTGGCTCCGGATATCACTACTGACCCTTCTCCACTGAGACCATTAATTAGCTCAAAAACATTGATATCCCGGCTTTCTCCATATATTCTAGCGGTATTTTTACTCTTTTTAATAATCCCTATTGCAGGCAGGCTTTCTACTGGAAGTAATAGTTTCAGAATAGAGGATGCTTCCGTATCTCTGGCTACAATAACATTCGTGTTGAGCCGCAGCTCATGGGACCTTTCAAAGATGTCAAAAATCCCATCAATACCGCTCTTCACTGTAGATTCGCCTAAAACTAATAGCTGCGTGTGTGCAAAAAACATCTGTCTTGCCGCCTTTTTTGAAGTCTTGCGAAAAGCGCCAAAGATCGTACGGTCCGTAGAAGAATAAATAGTGACCGTGGGTTGTCCGGTGCTAGCTCCTGCACTTGTAGCTGTTGAGGATGGATTCACAATCTGAAAAGTAACATGATATTCCTCTTTATTCGGTACTTTATCCACGCCTATACCAGTCACAATGCCTAAATTGTTTAATTCCCTACTGTTCCAGCAGCTTGTCAGCAACATTAAGCAGCATATACAAATAAATGAACGCATCATCCATCCGATCTTCATTTGCCACTACCCGGCTTTCCATCATTCACCTTAAGTCGAGTATTATTCTTTTGGCTAACAAGACGCGGCCGAGTTCTCATATATTTCAAAGGCACGCGCAGGATGGAATCCTTCTGATTCTCAGCGATAAAAGGGCCAAACGGAGACATATAGGGAAATCCCAGCGATTTCAAGCTACACATATGAGCAACCATAATAAAAGTAAAGATCGTTATTCCATAAAGCCCCATAAAGGCTGCAATAAACATAATGATGAAACGCAAGATGCGTATGGAAAGAGCCATATTAAAAGCAGGAGTAGCAAAGCTGGATATTCCTGTAAGTGAAACTACAATAACCATTGCAGGTGAGACAATACCCGCTTGCACCGCTGCCTGACCCAACACTAAGCCGCCGATAATCGATACAGTTTGACCTATAGGGGATGGCATACGAATTCCTGCTTCACGTATAATCTCAAAGGTAAATTCCATCAGCATAGCCTCAATAAAGGCCGGAAATGGAACCCCCTCCCTTTGCGAAGCGAAATTAATAAGTAGGGCTGTTGGGATCATTTCTTGATGAAAATTCAGAATCGCAATAAAGAGTGCTGGGCCAAATAACGAAATAATAAGGCAAACAAATCTCAATACTCGAATCAAAGTCGTAATATCATAACGCTGGTAGTAATCTTCAACTGCATGTAAAAACATAAAAAAGGTAGTGGGTGCAATCAGCACAAACGGGGTTCCATCCACAAAAATAGCAACTCGTCCTTCTAAAAGATTTCCAGCCACACTGTCAGGACGTTCAGTATTGTATAGTGTTGGGAATGGGGAAAAGGGAGTGTCTTCTAAAAATTGCTCAATGTATCCAGATTCCAGAATCCCGTCTATATCAATACTTTGCAGCTTAGTTCTAAGCTCATGTAAGGTATTATCATTGACGATCCCATGGATATACATAATAGATACATTCGTTTGGGTTACGTCACCTATCTTCATCGACTCCACCCAGAGATTAGGGCTTTTTATTTTCCTGCGCACCAGAGAGATATTCGTCCCAATAGATTCCGTGAAGCCTTCCTTGGAGCCACGAATGGCTACTTGAGTTGTAGCGTCCGATACCGTTCTAACCTCACCGCCGCTTGTATTCCCTCTGATTGCTTCCCTTATCCCGTTTATCCAAAGAACGGTATCTCCAGAGAATAAAGCCTCAAAAAGCACATCCCAATCTCCAACTGTCTGTTCTTCTCCGATCCCTCTCGCCAATTCTTTCATATACAAAAAGATGTCCTCAGCCGATGTGATCACTGGGTTTTCTTCACTTAGCTTATCGAACGACATCGCATGCTCCACGAACTCATTGACCATCAATTTTTCTATTAACCCCTCAATATATACGGCAGCTACCTCAACCTGTGTGGTGGTGGATTTAATTCTACGAATAACAATATCAGGGCTATGGCCAAGTCTTTCTTGAAGCTCTTTAAGATTATCGTCCAAAATAGTAGAGTTCAAGGGTTCCATAATCAACACCTCCTGCCCATACTATTTGTTCTTGATTGCTTTTTTATGCAACTAATGGAATTTGTAATCTGCCTTAGCTTGGAAAATGAATACGCAAAAGGGATGTCCTTGAGCTACTATAGCTCCGCGAACATCCCCTTATACTCTTTTGAAATTAACTTATTGAAGAGACTTCAGCAACGTAACTATCTCATCCAGCTGCTTGTCCAGCGCATAAGCATCGGAGAGATAATAAGTTTTAAGATCGTAGGTGAATACATGACCCGCCTTAACAGCAGGTAGGCTTTGCCAGAAGACACTGTCCAGAATGTCCAGCTTATCCTGCTCCACACCACGGCTGAAGCCTTGGAAGATATAATCAGCTTCTCCTAAGTACTCGGGCAACGCTTCGAGTGAGAGGGAAGCCCAGCCTTCTTTAAAGGCTGCCTCTTGGACAAGATCAGGTGCATGCAGCCCCAATCCGTTATAAATAATCTCTCCACCACGCCCATATGACGAACCATATAAATACAGCTCTTTACCGGCAATTTCAAAGATCGCCACCTTTTTGTCAGCTGCGATCAGATCAGCCAATTCCGCTTTCTTCGCTTCCAGCTTCTGATTGAAATCCGCCACCCACTTTACAGCCTGCTGCTCCTTGTTCAAGATTTTCCCGATCTCGATCAATCGTTCCTTATAGTCGTATTTGCCCCAAGGAATAAAGACCGTTGGAGCAATCTTGGAGATTTGCTCATAGGTATCTTCCTGATAAGTGATAATCAAGTCCGGTTCGAGGCTCGTTATTTTCTCCAGGGACACTGTCATGTCATCGCCTACTACTTCAACACCGGTCAGTGCCTCTTTGAAATATGGATGGTTCAAGATGTCATTCCCTGCAACGGCAATGGGCGTCACGCCAAGCGTCAGAAGATCACCAATAAAGTCTTGTACCGGAATCACAACTCTTTGTGGATTGCGTGGAATCTGCACCGGGCCTTTATCGCTTTCGTATGTCCAGTACTCTGCATCAGCAGCCGGCTCCGAGCTGGCAACTACAGAATCATTAGTGCTTTTAGCCACTTCAGCCGACGTGCTAGCTGGAGCATCCCCCTGATTAGCTGCTTGTCCGCACGCGCTCAACAGCAGCACCAGCGTAAGCATAACGGCTATCATGCTTGTTTTTCCTAATGATATTATTTTGTACAATGTAAATCCCCCTTGAGACTATATATTATTGTGATATTGATAATCAATATCATTTAGATCTTTGTTTAATATACCGTCTCCGCGGGAAAACATATATACACGCTAATACATCAATTTTGCTATGGACGATTGTCAGCTTAAATTATGGCCGGTTAACAAATCTGTCTGTATCTCCAATTGGCGTTCGAGCGCAAGCCCTTCGCTGCCCCAAAATTCCTCAAGCTTCAGGTAATATATGCGTTCATTCCTGAATGCTGGAAGATTGCGCCAAACCGCACTTTTACTAATCCGTTTACGTGTCCTCGACATCCAGTCCTCTTGTCCTGATACAACCACAAACATATGGTCAGCCGCGTATATTGGCAATTCCGACAGTGAGATGCATAAATGATCATTCCGCTCCAGAACATCTGACCTTACCTTGTCCGGTGGAGTTAACCCCAGCATTGGATACAGATTGTACACCCCGCGGGCTGTATGATTCCAGATATAAATACTGTTATCTTGCCTGATCTCATACACCGCTACCGTTTCACCAGATTCAATTAGTGAGGACAAGCGCTGCTTGGCCAAATCTATTTTCAAATGATAGTGCCTTATCCATGCCTCTGCCCGCTCCTCTTCTCCCAGCAGTCTGCCGAATAAACGAATCTGTTCCAGGCGGTCCATTTTATCACACTCTACCGTAACTAGTGGACCCAACTTCTCCATGCATTTAAGCTGACGGGGGCTCAGATAGGTTGGTGCAATAACTAAATCGGCTTCCAGCCCAGGCCATTCCGCTTCCTCCGGACATCCCTGCAACTCAAATGATCGTACACCCGCCAGTTCCGGCAGCAAAAGCAAGGAGTAATTCATCACATCTTCTTCAACCGCGACAGGCTTCACACCCAGCGCAAGTAAATCCCCTAAAAATTGCAACGCTACTATCCGCTTTGGTTTGGGACGCAAACGGAACTCTGTTGGGGTCATCCCGGTGACTTGCTTGAATTTGCGGCTCAGATATAGTCCATCTGTATAGCCTACTTTTTGCGAAATTTCCTGTATGGTTGCTTTGCTGGACATCAAATGTTTTTTCGCTTTATTTACTCTTAAATGCGCTACATATTCGGTGAAGCTCCAACCCGTCTGCTTGCGGAACCATACTGAGAAATAACGAGGATTGAAGCCCATTATTCGAGACATCATCTCCCGCGTAATCTCCCTTTGGAAATTCTGGTGGATATAAGAGAGCATTCTGAAATATGAACTATCCGTAATGTCTGCTTCAGCGTCAGCCTCTACGACCAGTTGATGTAGCTGATACAGCAAGGATTGAATTCTATCTGCCTGTGTTTCTAAATCATTGGCAGCAACGTCTTCCAATTCGCTGAAGAAGCGGGTTATTTTATTCGTCGTACGTATAGGTAAAATCCCATTGACCGGAAAAATTTCACGGCAAAGTCCATAGACCAATTCTTGCTCAGTGCTATTACTTAGCCCATATACCTCATAGGAGATTGCTAGAACAGAGATAACGGTCTCTAATGGAGCATTAATTTGATAAGTCGCACCTGCGCTTAGAAAAAGAATTTCACCATTTTTAAGAGCTACTGTCTCTCCTTCTATGGTTATTTGAACGATGGCTTCTATTGGTGTCAGGAAGAGTGGGGACTGGGCAATCTGGGGTTTACTAATGTGACCGCCGCCGCATTGGCGTTTTCCTGCCTCTTTTAACAGATAAATTCTATGAACCGGGTTATTATTAGATAGCTTCATTCCTGCTCCCTTCCAGACTTCTAGACTTAATAACTCATAAAATATAAAGCAAGCGTATAAGGTTCCTCTCCGCTCGAAATGGATAAGATCCCCTATACGCCTTATATAAAACTTCAGATTTTATGGTTTGAAAAGCCTCTATCCTTAGTGGTCGTCAACGACTCCAAGCGCTTTATTCTTCTCTTTGAACCGTTCATTGTGAGAAGATACGTAAGCGACTTTGGCCGCGGTTGGGTCTATGTACAGCTTAGCGCTATTAAGCGCCAGAGCCGCATCAGTGAAAGTACCTGCGATCAAACGAACCTTGCTTGCATAATCCACAAAGTCACCTGCTGCGAATATACCCGGAAGATTAGTCTCTAGCTTATCAGTTACATTCGCACACCATTCGCCCATATCAAGGCCCCATTCTTTTAACGGACCAAAATCGCTTTTCAGACCATGATTCACAATGACAGCATCCACTTCAAACTGCTCTGTTTCACCTGTCTCTATATGACTGATCGTAACCTGATCTATCGTTTCACCATTACTGCTGTGTAATTGGCTTACTGCATATGGCGCACGTACATTGACTGAGGATTCCTTCATCCGTACAATGTTTTTCTCATGCCCGCCAAACTGTTCACGACGATGTGCAATAGTCACACTTGCAGCGATAGGCTCCAATTCATTCGCCCAATCTACTGCGGAGTTGCCTCCACCGGAGATTAACACTCTTTTACCGCGGAACGGCTCCAGCTCTTGAACGGTATAATGAAGATTTGTCACCTCATAACGATCTGCACCTTCAATTTCAAGCTTTGCCATCTGCAGAATTCCGTAACCAATGGCCAAAATAACTGTGCGGGTCCAATGTTGTTCCCCAGTAGAAGAGGTCAGGATGTACGTTCCATCCTCTTGTCTCTCTTGATTCATAATTTGCTGACCCAACACAATAGTCGGATCGAAGGTTTGAGCCTGCTCCTTGAGCTGACCGATTAGTTGATGACAAAGAGTTGGGGTTACGCCTCCTACATCCCAGATCATTTTTTCGGGATAGATAAGCATTCTTCCTCCGAGCTCATCCTTCGCTTCAATTAGCTTTGTCTTCAAGTCTCTCATTCCGCTATAAAAAGCTGTATACATCCCAGCAGGTCCGCCACCAATAATGGTTACATCGTATAATTCCAGTTGTTTATTCATTGTGTCCCTCCAAAATTATATTCTAGTGATCCCTTCAGCTACTTAAGCTCCAAACTGCGCTTCATGCAATCGGCTGTAAATTCCGGCAGTCTGCAGCAGTTCCTCATGCTTACCTTGTTCTGCGATGCCACCTTCCGCAACGACAACAATCCGGTCCGCATTTCTGATCGTTGCAAGGCGATGAGCAATAACAAGTGTTGTGCGTCCCTCAGACAACTCTGCGAGCGCCTCTTGTATAGCGGACTCCGTTTCAGTATCCAGTGCAGATGTAGCTTCGTCCAGAATGAGAATCGTCGGATTCTTCAAGAACATCCGGGCGATGGACAACCTCTGCTTCTGGCCGCCAGAAAGCTTGACGCCTCTCTCTCCGATCATTGTATCCAGCCCGGCGGGCTGAGATTTAATCAGTTCTTCCAGCTGAGCGCGCCCAGCAGCCTCCCAGATTTCTTCATCGGAAGCTCCCAATCTGCCGTAAGCAATGTTCTCACGGATAGTTCCGTCAAACAGGAATACATCTTGTTGTACAATCCCGATATGGGAACGAAGTGATTCTAACGTCATGGAGCGAATATCTATTCCATCAATAGAGATGTTGCCTTCGCTTACATCGTAAAAGCGTGGCAGCAAGCTGCAAAGTGTTGTCTTACCAGCACCGGATGGACCCACAAGCGCAACGGTCTCTCCTGCTGAAATCGATAAGTTCACATTGGTTAGCACCTTTTCCTTATCACTATAAGCAAAAGCTACATCCTGGAAGGTTATATTCCCTGACAGATGAGACACTGGCTTAGCGTCTTTTGCGTCATCAACATCCGGCTCCGTCTCCAGCAGTTCAAGATAACGTTTGAAACCAGCGATCCCTTTAGGATAGGTCTCAATGACCGAATTAATCTGTTGCAAAGGTCCTAAGAAGACATTAGACAACATCACAAAGGCAATAAATTCACCGTAGGTCATCTGCTTCTGGATTACAAAATAGGTTCCGCACACAAGAACGAATAACGAGACCAGCTTCATGAGCACAAAGCTAAAGGATGAATTCCAAGCCATAATTCGGTAGGTCATTAGCTTCGTAATACGGAAGCGTTCGTTATTAACCGCAAAGCGGGAAATTTCATGATTCTCATTAGCAAAAGCTTGCACAACACGGATCCCGCTTACATTGTTCTCTACGCGTGCGTTATAGTCAGCAATGTCCGCGAACATAATGTGGAACGCTTTGGACATTTTACGACTGAAGTACATGGATAAATAAATCATCAGCGGGACAATTACAAAGGTCAGAATCGCTAATTGCCAATTAATGCTAAGCATGATACCGAATACACCCAGCAGCGTCATCACTGCTATGAATAAATCTTCAGGACCATGGTGGGCAATCTCACCGATGTCCATCAGATCATTTGTCATCCGTGAGACCAAATGGCCTGTTTTATTATTATCGAAGAAGTTGAAAGAGAGCTTCTGTACACGATCAAACAGCTTTTTTCTCATATCCGACTCGATATTAATCCCCAGCTTATGCCCCCAATAAGTGACGACAAAATGCATAAAGGCGCTGACGATATAGATCCCCATCAAACCGAGGCAAGAATAGAGAATCCATTTCCAATTCCCACTTGGCAGCATATCATCCACTACCCGGTTAACGGCCAACGGGAAGACTAGTTCCAGCAGTGCAGCAGCAATAGCACAGGAGAAGTCAAGAATAAACAATCCCTTATAGGGTCTATAGTAAGCAAAAAAACGACGCAACATTGTAAAAATTCGCTCCTTCCGGTGAGTGACCATCTTCTTTCATCAAGATTTAGTACGGGCTAGCAAATACAAAAAGTATGGCGCTCCAATTACAGCAACAACGATTCCAGTGGGGATCTCAGATGGCTGTAAGATCCAGCGTCCAATGGTATCCGCTATAATGACTAGCAGTGAGCCGAGCAGCGCTGAGGTTGGCAGCATGAGCTGATGTTTGGGTCCAACTAGCCGTCGCGCCAAATGGGGGCCGACAAGTCCGACAAAGCCAATCCCGCCACTCACAGCAACACTTGCCGCAGCTAGACCAACCGCAGCGGCAAGAAGCCGGAATTGTTCTTTGGTTACAGCAGCCCCAAGTCCTACGGCTGTCTGTTCACCCAAATTAAGGACGTTCATTACCCTTGCTTTATAGATGACATACGGCACGAGAATTACGATCCATGGTAGTAAAGAAAGTACAAACTTCCAGCTTGTGCCCCAAATACTCCCGGCAAGCCAAGTAGCCACAAACTGATACTTCTCCGGATCCAGCCGAAGAGTCAGCACGATCATCGCTGCACTCATTCCAGCTGCAACCGCTACACCAGTCAGCAACAGGCGCATGGGTTTTATTCCTTCATGCCGTTTATAAGCTAAGACATAAATCAAGGCAGCAGTAATTGCCGCACCAACAAACGCTACCATAGGCAGCAGATACACCGGAGCCGCGGTTGCCGTTGGGTAAAAAGAAATTAACAGCATAACCATAATTCCTGCGCCAGCGTTAATCCCTAAGATGCCGGGGTCGGCCAAAGCATTACGAAAGACGCCCTGCATCACAGCTCCGGATACAGCCAAACCTGCGCCTATCAGAACGGAGATCACAATACGCGGTAACCGAAATTGAAACAAGATTAACTCTTGCTTATCCGTCCCTTTACCGAATAACGTATTAAGCAGCTCCATAGGTGTCAAACGTATGTATCCTGTATTCATACTAATAATAAAAGCAATAACAATCAGTACAGCTAAAATAATCATTATAACTAAGCCACGTTTATTTTTGGCGGCTTGGAAGGAATCGAATGAAGTTTTCTCTATCATTACAGTTCCCTCCTTTCTTTACGTGCAAGATAAAGGAAGAAAGGTACACCGATCAGTGCAATAATGGCTCCCAGCGGCGTTTCATTAGGGGGATTAATCATCCGCGCTGTTAAATCTGCAAATACTGCAAGCAGACTGCCTAGAATAGCTGAACATGGAATGATCCATCTGTAATCCACACCTACAAAAAAACGGGTCAAATGGGGAATAATTAGTCCAATGAACCCAACGGCTCCTACTACGGCAACTGATGATCCAGCCAGAATCAATACAATTAAAGTCCCTGCCAGCTTAACAAGCCCTGTGCGCTGGCCTAGCCCTTTAGCAACATCGTCACCTAGGCTGAGCATTGTAATCGACCGGGATAATACCATAGCTCCTATTAACGCCGCTCCTATCCAAGGGAACATGACTTTAAGCTGAATCCATTTCGTCCCAGCCACGCCTCCCGCATACCAGAAAGCCAAATCTTGCCCAATGTGAAAATATAAAGCTACCCCTTCACTCAGTGCTGACAGCAGTGCACTAAAAGCAGCACCCGCCAACACCAGACGTGCAGGAGTCAGCCCTCCCTTGGCCAATGAACCGACCCCATACACAACCCCAGCCCCTACTCCGGCACCAACGAAGGAATATAGGATCAAATACATAAACGATAGGTTCGGGAAAAATGCAAAACAAAGCGCCAGCGCAAATCCTGCGCCTGAGTTAATGCCCATCAAACCTGAATCTGCGAGTGGATTTCGGGTCATCCCCTGCATAATGGCACCCGCAACTGCAAAGCTGGCCCCTATCATGGCCCCGCCAAGTACACGGGGTAATCGTAATTCCCTAATAATCTGATGATCCATGATCTCCGGATTAAAGTGAAACACGGCTGCCCACACCACAGAAAGTTTAATATCAGCCGCTCCGAAGGAGACTGAAACAGCGATACCTAGTGCTAATAGTACCAGACCGCCAACCAAGATTAACGTGGCAGCCCAAGGACGTGAACGGAACTCTTGTATGGCTGACCCTTTATTAGGTCTAATCTTGGAAGATATCTGTTGATTCATGAATGCCACCTTATTTCTATGAAATTGATTCTCATTATCACTATGCTATTGTAAATGAGCCTTCCTAGGTTTGGCAATAGATAGATTTAATAGGAGGCATTTATTTTATTGCATTGACAGGAAATCTAGGATTTGATAAAGTTCAAATTGAAAATAATAATGATAATGATTATCATTATTATTTATTGGTACATATATATAGGGAGGTTTATCATGC
This sequence comes from Paenibacillus sp. FSL H3-0286, assembly GCF_045040705.1. Classification (NCBI taxonomy): domain Bacteria; kingdom Bacillati; phylum Bacillota; class Bacilli; order Caryophanales; family Paenibacillaceae; genus Paenibacillus; species Paenibacillus sp. FSL H3-0286. Next base: position 4,975,701 of record NZ_CP150285.1, read on the forward strand.
TAAAAAGAAAGACCCTCTTCCCCATCCTGGCACTCATAATGTTATTGTCTGTATTTGTGACAGCTTGCGGGGGAACGAACAATGCTTCATCTAATAAACCAACAGCAACAACAGAAGCAACTACAGCACCAAGCACTGAGCCAACGGCTGCTCCTGAGGCTTCAGCTGCTGAAATGCGTAGCTATGAAACCACTAAAGGTACTGTACAGATACCTGTAAAACCACAACGGATTATTACAGATTATTATGGTGGGGAGTTGCTCTCCGTAGGAGCAAATGTAGTAGGTGTCGAACCTAGTACCTTTGATAATCCCTTCTTGAAAGACCTGCTCACAAATACACAAGATGTCGGTGCTCCAGTTAACACCGAGAAAGCTCTGGAACTTACACCTGACCTGATCGTCGTTATGTACGATGATAACTACGATGCTTTATCCAAAATTGCTCCAACCATTCATATTCCATACGGAACCGCTACAAATATCTATGAAACTGTTAAACTGTTCGGTGACATTGTAGGTGTGCCTGACAAAGCTGAACAATTTATTGCTGACTTTGAGAAAAAGGCTGCTGAAGGCCGCGAGAAGCTTAAAGGTGTCGTAAATGAAAATGATACTTTTGGAATCTATGAGCTGACTGATAAAGGGGAGCTATGGACCTTCGGAAATAATGCTGGCCGGGGTGGACAAGCCCTTTATAACGCACTTAAGCTAAAAATGCCTACTAAGAACAGCAACGACAACCAAACGTTGCAGCTGTCCATGGAGCTATTGCCAGAATATGCAGCTGACTACATGTTCCTCACCACTTATGATCCTGACAAAAAAGGGGATAAGCTGAAAGAACTGAAGGAATCTCCAGTTTGGAACGGACTTGATGCTGCGAAGAACGATCATCTATTTTACAATGATTTTGATACCTACTACCGCTATGATCCGATTGCGATTACCGCACAGATTGATCTGTTCGTAGATATGATTCTTGAACGCAACGGTAAGAAATAAACATAGGCACATACAAAAACACCCCACTTTAGGCACTGTCTAAAGTGGGGTGTTTGGCTATACATAAGAAGTTTCTGTTGAATTTATATCATCTAGTATATTCATTATACTCATCGGCGTTATTTAGTTTTTTGTACATATACTCATCATTTTTAAGCTTATAGAGCTGCCCCATCCCCGCAAATACGAAAAACAGCACCAAAATTAATCCATACGCATAGGTGAATTCACCAATATAAAAGCAAGTGACTATCGCAACAAGGGTCAAGATCATTAATGCGACTGCAATTCTGGATAAAATCTTTTTCAAAAGGAATCCCCCTACGTTTTGTGCACCAATATTATCATATTTGGGATTAAATTGAAATCCCCTTTTGTTCTATTAAAGGAATATCGAGTAGCTGAATATGTGCCAGCATATTGCGAGTGTATATTTTGGTGTATATACGATAAAAAAGGACTTGAAATAAAAGATATGCTCCGCCTACCAACAAACAAAACCACATCGGCTCCAGAGCTGTAGACATTTCAACCCTGGAAGAACTAACAACATAAAAAGAAGACAATGCAATACCTAATGCATACGGGAGAAAAAACAGCACTTTTAAAGGGCCGCCTATAATGCGGGCCACGTCCTTAGAAGTAATTCCAATCTTGTTCAGCTTCCTGAATTTGATCCGCTCACGCTCTAAATCGGTCTGAATACTGAAATGCAGCACTATCCCAGAAGCGCCGAAAAATATTAAACCAACAAATGAAATTACGAAGATTCCAAATCGGCCAGACTCCTGTAACTGTAGATAGTCACTTATTCTAGACTTCGTAGAGAATACGAGGGCCTCTTGCCGCTCATTGCCATACCAGGACTCTGTATTGTCTTTGTTATATTTGGCTAAAGCGGCATTTAACTTAGCATCTATATCCGCAGTTTTTTTCCAATCCTTAAAATTCAGGAGCTGAAGATTACCGATCGCTTTTTTATTTTCCGCTTTCAGCGCCATATAATCCTCTTCGTTTACAATGATATGAAGACCATTCATTAGATTCGGCACAGGGTTAAATACCATGTCAAATAGGATACCTTGTGAATACAGCGTATGCTTCCCGGAAGCAAGCATCAGATCAAAGGTGGGCATTTCCGGTCTTTGATTCTTCCACTCTTCTCCTTGTGCAACTATGGCCAGATTTAGAAAGTGATCTTTCTCCACATGATAATCAGTGCCGATTAATGCGTTTATATTCTGGTCCAGAAATATTTTGAAATTAAACAAGTCGATATACTCCAGCTTTTGGTGTGAAAGCAGCGGCGTGGCGCCATGATCCGTGATCTCGCTTAGTATTTTTGGTGAGATGCTATTTTTTCCGAATACTTCTGAATAGGCAATATCATATGGATTGTTTGCAACCGGAATATCCTCAGCATTCCAGGTCAAATAAAAAATAATCCCGCTTAGAGAAATCGTGATGAAGACGAGGAAGGTGATAAGAGAAAGCACTATTTTGGAGCGACCAAGGGTATAGATCAAATTAGAACTAAACAGCAGGTGCTTGTGATATGCTCTGCTTGATCGCGATATAAAAAGTTTCAACCAGTCCCCAAGTCCTGACAGCAGCAAATAAACGCCTAACATACTAATTCCCAGATTTATTAACATCATGCGAGCATCGGAAGGGTTGTAATGAGTGAGCATATTATAAACGGAGATTCCCAAGAGTAAAACTCCGATGACCCCGGTGATTTTCCCATGAATCAGGTTGCGTTCTGCGGTTCTGGACTCTTTTAAAAGACGTAAAATACTGTATCGCAAAGTTAGTAGCAAATTGACTGCAATCACCACTATGTAAATCACCGCGAAGAATTTAATGGTATACAGATAACTATCCGGCGTCAGTATAAAAGCACTGTCCCCAATATTTACAAACAGCGAAACAATAAAGAAAAAAATACCGGAGAAAACTGTCCCTGCACCTAAACCAGTGAGAATCGAGGCTAAAGCGATCATGCTATTCTCGAACAAAATGATTTTGCGGATATTGTGGCTTGTCATTCCAAGTACCATTAATAGCCCAAAGTCGCTTTTTCTGAATTTTAAAAAGGCCATTTGAGCATATACAATAAACAGAACAGCAAACACCCTTATCACCAAAAAAGGAGCATATAAATTACCTGACACCATCCCATTCACTTGATAAGGGTCATTAAAATCAGGATTACTGTACAGCGAATAAAATGTAAAAAAGATCATGACCGTAAAGCTGCTGCATAGGAAAAATAACAAATATCTTCTAAGATTCGCCTTAAATATCTGAAATGCCATTCTCCTAAAGGTCATCTTCTCCCCCTCCAATAAAGGCCAGGTTCTCCAGAATCAGATCCAAAAATGCTCTGCGCTCTTTATTCTCTCTAGCAATCTCTAGTAGAGCCTTCCCATCTTTGATAAAAAGCACCCGATTACAATAGCTGGCCGCAAAAGGATCATGTGTGACCATCACTATCGTTGCTCCTTTTAGAGTGTTGAGCTTGGCGAAGGTCTTCATCACCGTATTCGAGGATTTGGAATCCAAATTCCCCGTCGGCTCGTCCGCAAAAATCACATCTGGATGATTTATAATCGCCCTGCTGATCGCCGCCCGCTGCTGTTGCCCCCCTGAAACCATATAAGGATATTTGTCCTTCACCTCATCCAGATCGAATAGCGATAACATCTCATCTGTCTTGGCATTGATATCTTCTACCTCTTGATCATCCAGCACCATGGGCACCATGATATTTTCCCGTAGGGTCAGACTATCCAGCAGATTGTAATCCTGAAAAACGAATCCCATACGCTGCCGGCGAAAAATCGCAAGCTCGTTCTTGGACATCTCACTTATACTAGTATCTGCAATTCTTACAACCCCACTATACTCCGTGTCTATTCCGCTTAGTATATTTAAAAGTGTTGTTTTCCCGCTCCCCGAGGGTCCCATAATCGCCACAAACTCGCCGCTATCCACACTAAGACTAATCCCGTTCAGCGCTCGAAACCGATTCGTTTTGCCTTTATATTCTTTCGAGAGATTCTCTACTTGCAGTATGGACATCCTGGCACCTTCTCATTGATAGGTTTGGAGTGAGTTACATTAAATGGAATTCAATCACTCGGTATTACTATAAAGCTAAGAAGGGCGTTCGTTTGTTAGATTGCTCACAGCGCAAAAAAAGCAGGATACCTCCTCTATAATTTCCGCTCTCGAAAAAAACAAAGGCAAAGAAAACCAGTAAAAGCAAGTCCACCGATTGCTGCTAATGAGAAGGAAAACGCCCTTACATAATCCGCTAGATCTGCTTCCAAAAGAGAATGCTTTAGCGAAGCGGAGAATAAAATACCGATTAACGCCACTCCTAACGAATTTGCAAAATACATAAAGGTAGTGATCAAGCCTGAACCCGTGCCCGTGATCTTTGTGGGTACTGAACTAAGCGTAACGCTGACTAGAGGTGTAGTAGCCATTCCGAGACCGAAACCATATATCAATAATAGTAGGATATTACGAGGGTCTAGCAGCTGCGTAACGTCCACATTTAGCTCTAACATAAGCAGCAGAATACAGCTCCCCATCATCAGCGCTCCTATCTTAAGTACACTCATCCCCCATCTTTTGACCATTCGAGACGAGATTAGGGAAGTCAGAAAAAAGCCTATCCCTATAGGCAAGAAAACCATACTGGTATCTTGAACACTATAGTGCAAACCAAATTGCATATAATAGCTCAAAATAAAAAAGAAAGAGAACATACTTAGATAAAGGACAAGAGCGGTTGCCAGACCAGCGCTAAATGTTCGATCTCTGAAAATAGACAGATCGACTAACGGTAACGTCCCCTGCTTTCCCTTTCGATTTTCAACCCAGATAAAAGTAAACAACACGAAAAGAGCTAACATTAGACAGCCAAAAATCCACAACGGCCACCCTTGTTTTTGTCCCTCTGACAACGGATAGATCAACAGGAACAAACCGATCAGCAGTAGGAAGCTTCCAGTCCAATCAATACTGCCCGCCTGCTCAGCCCGTGTTTCAGGTACAATCGGCATTAACAGCAGGACGAGAAGTCCAAATGGCACATTGAAAAAAAATACTGTCCGCCAACCGAGATCGAACGGATTCCAATTCACAATAGTACCTCCGAGGATGAATCCGAATGCAAATCCAATGCCAATCATGGCGCCGTAAATGCCGAAAACAAACCCTTTTTCCTTTGGCAGAAAGCTGACCTGCAGCGTAGATAGAACCTGAGGTTGAATAAGCGCCGCAGCCAATCCCTGCACAATCCGAATAACAATCAGAAGTGCCGGATCTGAGGTCAATCCGCCTAACACTGCCATGACCGTAAACCCGCTCACCCCGATCATCAACATCCGTTTTCTGCCGTATATATCCCCAAGCTTTCCGCTAATAATCAACGCCACAGCTAATCCTAGCGAAAATCCGGTAACGATAAGCTGTGCTTCCGAAAAGCTTGCGTTCAAGCTATATTGCATAGATGGAAGCGCAACTTGAATCATATAAGTATTTAATGAAATAAGTAATGTTGGCAGTAAAATAACCCCCAGCGCATACCACCTGCGTGAATCTACTTGTTGTTGTCCCATTGTATGACCACCTTTTTATCTGCAATCTATGAAATTATTATCATTTAGAGTGGTCTTTTTCTCTACCTGTTAAGGGAGGTTCACTCCTTGATAAGGGAGCAAACACAAAAAAACCTCAAGCATGCAGAAGATAACGTTCGATTCCGAACCCTATGTTCTAACACTTGAAGCTTTAAGCTTTCTGCATTTACAAATCTTCCTACAGCCTGTTTCGTTCCAAACTCTGTTGTTCGATACGTTTTAAGTATTCGCTTGGATTGCAGCCATAATGCTTACGGAAGGTCGTCGTGAAATTGCTGACATTGCTATATCCGACCGAAACAGCTGTTTTCCCTATATTCAAACCTTCAACCTCCATATACCAGAGCGCTTTCTCCATCCTTTTTATACGTACAAGCTCGAAGATCGTCATGCCAAATAATTCGCGGAAGCCTTTTTTCAGCTTGAATTCGTTGATACCTACCCGCTTAGCCAACTCACGTATAGATAACGGTTGTTCGAAATGGATTTGCACCAATTCATGTACCCGCTTCAGATTAGTAATATCATCATGCCGCAGCGTCATACTATCGCTAATAGAACCGTAACCATCAGACTCACCAAACAAAGCAATAAATTCAAGGGCTTTGCTCTCCATATATAAACGTCTCAATGTTCCATGATAGGTACAGTGGATCATTTCGGAGACACATTTTCGGATTGCCGCAGTATCTGGATAACGATCAATATTTCCACGATGATGTCTAAGCCAGGTTTCCATTTGCTGTGTCTCCGATAAATCTCCGGCGTAATTCAGCAGTTCACTAGGAGCAAACCGTATTTCCAGCAATTGATTGGGGACACCTGCTTTTTTCTCTTCATACACCTGAACATCCTCTAGAAAAAGGACATTGCCCATTTGTTTATCCGTGTAACTTTCCTTGCCGTTCCATTCGCAATAGATTTCTCCGCTTAGATTATAGCTTAGTTCAAACAACGGACAAGCTTCTTGAATGTGGAGCTTCATATCCTGTTCGTAAGTTATGTCCGTATACATAATCTCCATACCTGGACGAATCCGTGTACGGGTGACGCTTCCCTTACCAATATGTGAAGGAATAGTAAGCCGCTGTTCCCATTGGTTATGTTCAACATGCCCCTCTATCCGTTCTGTAAATTGATCAAAAAGATCATGAATTTCCATATTCAATATATTTAAAGTCATCGCAAACCTCTCCTTCTTCGCTCCTTGTATACGATGAGTTACATGATCTCTACTCTTGCTTCGTAAATGATAATTGTTATCACTTGAAAGTGTCAACATGAAACACAAAAAAGCATTGGCGGATTTTATCCTGCCAACGCTTTTTTAGTAGTAAAATAAGACCGTTCAAACCGATGGAAATGCATCCCTCCGGTATCTCAGCTCCCCCGTAACCTCCATAATCTTCGAGGCTAACAAATGCGAGGGCAGCTCGTAATCCACACAACCCAGCTTCGCGGCTGCTTCAGGCATTTCACTTTCAATAGAAGTTTCTTGCGATTCTACTAGCGTTGATTGGGCGCCAGCGTGTTTGGCAGCCAGCATCCCTTTGGCGCCATCACTTCCCATTCCGGTCATTAGGATTAAATGCTGCTGTAGACCAGTTAGTGCAGATATAGACTCAAACAAGATATCGACCGAAGGACAGTGTCCATTCACTGCAGGCTTTTTCATAAGTTTTATTCTGAGATCCTGCCCCTCCTGAATAATGGTCATATGAGAATTACCTGGAGCGATATAGACGGTTCCCCCGAGCACAGATTGCTTGTCCTTGGCTTCCACCACCCGTACACTTGAGAACCGATTCAGTCGTTCCGCCAATGCTTTTGTGTACTTAGGTGGCATATGTTGAACAACCAGAAGGGGATACGGGAAGCTCGCCGGGAGCGAGGAAATTAAGATTTCTAATGCCTTCGGCCCCCCTACTCCGCATCCAATTCCCACGATCTGCTCAATAACTTCTGTACATCCACTCTTAACGTTGTTTTGTTTCTCTTGTCGAGCTTTCACTTTGGAGATGTTTATATTGTTAAGAATAAGAGTTCTTAAAGGAATTTCAGCGGCTTTCTTAATTTTGAATAATAACTCATCTTTTATGCTGTATAGACCAGGTCCATAAGATTGAGCCGGCTTGGATATGAAATCCACTGCACCATTTTGTAAAGCAGTAATGGTTGCTGTTATTCCATCCTTTGTAGCGGAGCTCAGGATAAGTATAGGTGTTGGCCGCTGAGACATTATGCTTGTGAGTGCTACCAAACCGTTCAATTCCGGCATTTCTATATCTATAGCCACGACATCGGGCCTGAGTCTTTGAACCATGCTGATCGCTTCGGATGCATTTCGAGCTACTCCAATGACCTCGAGGGTTGAATCCTCCGAAATTAGGTTCGAGATCTGTTTACGCATGGTTACTGAAGCAGCTACAACGAGCACCTTTATTTTTTGCACTACTTCTCCTCTCCTATCAATGATAATACCCCTGACACTGTTTATTTAACTTTAAAAATAGATACCAGACTATTTAACTCTTCTGCTAGCTGAGCCAAAGCATTGGCCGTCGTTGCCGTTTCACTGCTGCTTGCCGCCATTTCTTCAGTTGCGGCGGATATGCTCTCAATTGAGAACATCACCTCAGACGATTGTGCAGCCTGTTCTTCACTGGCAGCCGCAATTTCTGTTACTTTATGAGCGGTATCGTTCACCATCGTAAGGATATGTTCAAAGGCTTCTCCATTTTTTTGTGAAAAAGCTACTCCTTCTAATACGGCATTTACACTGTGCTGCGTATTCTTCTGCATTTCTTTGATAATGCCCGTGATTTGTTTCGTAGCCCCACTGCTCCGCTCAGCTAACTTTCTTACTTCATTCGCAACAACGGCAAAACCTCGACCTTGTTCACCTGCGCGGGCCGCTTCAATCGCTGCGTTTAGGGCAAGCAGATTTGTCTGTTGGGCAATATCTTCAATCACCGCGATAATCTCACCAATCTTATCGGAGTCTTCCGCAAGTCTAGACATTTGTGTATCCAGTACTGCCATTCCTTCTACGGAGTTCTTAACCACGATCCCTCCATCTTGAGCGATACGCATCGTTTGATCTGAAAGCTCAGAGGCCTGTTCAGCACTCTGGGCTACTGAATTAATCGCCGCAGATAATTCTCGGAACAACTCATTCATCGTTTGTGCTGCACTAGCTTGACTCATACTTCCACTAGCTACTTCCTCTGTACTTGCTGAGATTTGCTGTGCAGCAGCTGAGACACTTTCCGCAGAAGAGGAAATGCCGCTAACAGTGCGTCTTAGGTTCAGAACCATTTCATTAACAGAATAAGCTAGCATTCCAATCTCGTCCTTAGATTCCAGGTTCGACGTTTCGCTTAAATCACCATTGGCCACTTTACCTAGCAGGCGCATTACTTGATTTAGAGGCCGTGCTATGATCTGCGATATTAAAAGACCCAGACCAATACTGATGAGCAGCGCAACAATAGTAACGCTAAAAGTAATCAAACGAGAGGACTGATAAAGGTCATTGGCATTAACAATCGAACCTTGAGCCTGCTTCATATTGATGTCTATTAAATTTTGCAGAAAGTCAGTCAGCTCTGTTGTAGCTGTTTGCAAATCACTTACAAGCAAAAAATTTGTATATTTCTCATTACTAATATTTGTTTTATCAATTTCAATAGTATCATCAAGACTTGTGATATAACGTTGCCAGATCTCAGGATAATCCTTCATTATGGCTAATTCTTCAGCTCTCAACGCAGTCTTGCTATATTTACCCATGATCTCTTCAATACTTTGAACGTTTTTATGTATTTTATCTTCGTATTCTTTCTTTTCTGCCGCTGTTTTAGCCATCGTGTTTATATCACGGATATTAATTCTATTTGTTAAAAATAGTTCATTCGCTTCTCCCAGATAAGCTATAGGTGTTAAGCGATTTTCGTACATGTCCACGATAGAGCGGTCCATCTTACTCAAATTCGTAATTCCATAGAATCCTACAAAGCACAATATTGCGGATACTAACAGAAATGCGGAGATTAACTTCACTGCTGTTCTTAAATTATAAAACCACTTCATTTTCCTCAGCCCCTCATTGGCGTTAGTCATTTTTTAGTAATTCTTAGGAACTATTTCATCATATACGGTAAGCAGATTAAGGTAACCGAAAAAAAATAGCGCGACCACGCAAAAATATTGCGTCATCCCGCAAAAAAAGCGCAGACCAAAAAATCCCGCCTCACAGAACCGTGAACGGGATTTTGATCTATTTGTTTGTTACGAATTTTCATAGTGAATTGTTGAAATCGGACTCCTTCAATATGCCCAGACGTTTAGCTTTTATTGCCGCTTCAATTCTCGATTTCACATTTAGCTTTTGGAACAGACTCGTTAAACTGTATTCCAGCGATCGTTGACTCATAAGTACAATCTCTGCTATTTCTTTGTTGCTTTTTCCTTTTGCAATCTCTGTCAGCATTTCATGCTCTTTTTTACTGATCTTCGGATTTGCTTGGTCAACATTAATCTCCATTCCTTTAGGTGATACTTTTCTTAACTGTTTAACTAGGGCATGAGGCAAAATGACATCTCCCCTTAAAGCACAACGCACTGCTGCAACCAACTGCTCTCTATTGGTCGTTTTTGAAATAAATCCAAACAAACCCGATTCGATCATCAAGTTAAATTTGTTAGTAATTTCGTATCCGGTGTAGATTAAGATAATCGCATCTGCGCTTATATTTAAGACTTCCTTCGCCAAATCAATCCCATTTCCATCAGCGATATGAAGATCAAATAACATTACGTCAAACGTATGGCTACCCACCATGTTAAGCGCCTCATGGGCTGAATTGGCTAGGGTAACCTCCATATCTCCCTCTTGTTCCAGTATCATCTTAGTCCCTTCCATGACAGAGGGATGGTCGTCCACTAACAAAATTTGAATCATGCCTAATACACCCCTATCCCCTTATTATGCCCCATGATTAATCTGCAGGTATGGATATAAAGACAGCTAATCCCTTATTCTCTGGCGAAAGAAATCGTATGGTCCCATCCATACTGCGAACCCTTTCTTTCATCCCATAAATCCCCATACTCTTAATAGAATCCTCTCCTAAAAGGCTCATTCCAATTCCGTTATCTTCATAATCCAAAAGCACCTGTTGCCCTTCACTAGCTAAGGAGATACGTACTTCTGTGGCACAGGAATGTTTAGCTGCATTAGCCAAAAGTTCCTGCACAATACGGTACAGACCTATTAGAATCTCGTCTTTTAACTTATGCCTGAAAGCGTTTGACTCAAAATAAATCTGATAGTCGTTCCGCAACTGAGCAAATTCAAACAATGTCTCAAGTGAGGAAGCAAGCCCCTCATTGATTAATGCTGGTGGTCTAAGCTCATTGCAGATCATCCGCAGTTCATAGATAACATCGAGTAAACCTTCTGTGATCTGTTCTAACTGCTCCTTTAGTTCCCCCGTAACGGATTTATCACTTAAAAAATTATCAAGCTTACGATACCAGATGATCTGTTCTTGAAGTGCTGAATCATGTAAATCTTGAGCAAGCCGTTTGCGTTCATTCTCGGATAAATTAAACATAAAGCGTAGTAACCATGTCGGAGCTTGCTCGGAAGCCGCTAACTCAAGGTCCTTAGTTAGATCTTCTATGAGCAAAAAATTATCAAATAACACACTAACATAACGGGTAATCGTCTTCAGCCACACTCGAACAGAACTTATTTCTAATAAAATAGACTTCTCATTAATGGATAGAATATAGCTTTTTCTTCGGAACTCTCCGATCTTCAGTGAATAGCCCCGCTCGGTCTCAATAATCTCGCATATTTTATCATGGTTATCTTCAACTTCAACCATACAAATATTGGTAACCCGCAAGACCTCTCTAACTTCTTTCAGTAATCGTTGTTCCATGTGACTGATCTTCATCGCACCAAACAAATCTTGCGAGAATTGATCAAGACTCATCTGTAAGTTGAAATACCTTTCCTCGCTGTTCCGAATGATCTGCTCTGTAAGCTGTCTTTCCACCTCAATTTTTTTCCGATCACTGATATCCCTAAAGATAGAGATACATGCAACCTTACCCTTGTATAGAATTGAGCTAGCTGTTACTTCTACATCGATAATAGATCCATCTGACCGCACGACCTTTTGTTCAACAGGAGCTAATATCCGATTGGGTCCATAATAGATTTCACGCATCCGATCTCTAGCCAGCGTTATATAGTCCGGGTGGGCCCAATTAAAAATAGAGGTGCCAATCAATTGATCCTCACTACAAACTCCAAACAATCCTAAACAGGAAAAATTCACATAAAGGAATTTATATTCACTATGGAGTACTACCGCTTCAGGTGACATATCAATAAGCAGCCGATTGAGTTCCTCGCTTTCTCTAAGTTCACTCTCCATCTGGACCCTTTTTGTAATGTCTCTCGCTACGATCACAATACTAACTACTTCTCCATCCTCACCAAGAACAGGTGTACCCAAGCATTCCAGGTCTATAATGTGACCTTTGATGTGAATAAACCGATTGTAAAACATCTTACATACTTTTGTCCGAAAAATATCCAAGATCTGTTCCCGCAACACTTCTTGTTCATCAGGATGAATATACTCCAAAATTGTTGTGTTCTTTATTGAACCTACAGGAAGACCAATAATTTTCTCACAAGAGGACGAAGCAATAATGAAGTTCCCTTGCTGATCCAGAACCCCAATCATATCCTCCATATTCTCTGTAATAAGCCTGTACTCCGCCTCCCGCTGAGCCAGCCGCTTTTCTACCTCCACAGATGCAGTGGTATCTCTTGCGATAACAAAGGTACCCACAATTTGATTGTTTTCATGTACAGGGATGTTTTTCATCGACCAATGGTTAACTAATCCATTCTCGCGGACAGAAGTAACCGTATAATGCTGCAGAACTCCGCCAACCGTTTTTTCAAAATAATCAGACATCATATGCGAATTCTCTGCGCCAAATAAATTCACAATGGATAAGTTCTCTCCGAATCTATTAAAAGCTTCTCCAGTAATTTGCTCTGCCGCTGGATTGATAGCCACAATGCTGCCCTGCATATCCAATTCACACACGATATCTGGATTATGGTCAAACAGGGATTTGTAGCGCTGCTCGCTTTTTAATAGAACCTCTTGCATCTGCTTTTTTTCCGTATGATCGATTAAGATCCCATTGAGCCGTACCACTGCCCCTGTCTCATCCATACTGGGAATGATCCTGACTTGGACCCATCGGAGTTCACCGCTGGCATGGATGATCCGATATTCACTGAGATTGCTTATTCCTTGCCCCACTGTAGTTATAATCTCTTGAATTAAAGGCCGCTCTTCTTTAGGAGCAATTCTTAGCCAAAAGTCATCTTCCTTCGCCTGTTCTGGTGAATATCCCGTGATATTGAAAATCGCATCCGATATGAATAACATTTTCCGTGATACGTAATCGTAAGACCAAATCGCCACATCGATCGTAGCAAACATCTGCTGATACAGAGAAAAGCTACTCTCTAACTGGGCTTGAGCATTTTTTTGTTCCGTGATATCTATGATGACGCCATCTATTCGACAAACCTTATGCTCTTGATTAAAAACGGGCGTGCCTATACTTTGAACCCACTTCAGCGCTTTTGCAGGTAACTGCATACGATACTCAAGATTACATAGGTGACCAGAGTATAATTTATCTATATAAGCATCAAACCGTTCAAGATCCTCACCGTACACATATTCACGTAAAAAATTGGGGTTATGCGTTAAAGCATGATCTGAACAGTCCACCCATTTCTCCAAAACATTCGACATTGTCAGCAAATTCGCTTCCATGTCAATAGACCATGAGGTCATATCCTTGTCGCCAAGTGAATGCATATTGAGATTCCCTCCACATAAAAAGCCCCCCCTTTTCGGGGCGGCTTTTTCTTCCTATTCGCTATTTCGCAAGCGTCTTTACATTTTAGCCATTATCTACTGAGCAATCTGCTCGCGGATATTTTGCAATATTTTCTTCTCCAGCCGGGATACCTGTACTTGAGAAATCCCAAGGCGACTGGCAACCTCTGACTGCGTTTGGTCACGGTAATATCGAAGATAAACAATCAGCCGTTCACGCTCGCTGAGACCTCCGATAGCCTCATTCAGTGCCAGCTTATCAAACCAGCGTTCCTGTGATTCGTCAGCGATTTGATCAATCAGTGTGATCGGATCGCCATCATTCTCGAACACCGTCTCATGAATCGAGGTCGGTGGCTTGTTAGCTTCCTGAGCAAATACCACTTCTTCAGGGGTAACCCCCAGTGCCTCAGCAACTTCACCGATGGTAGGCAGACGGTCCAGCGTCTTAGACATTTCATCCTTCATCTTGCGGACCTTATTAGCCATCTCCTTAAGAGAACGGCTAACTTTCAAGGTTCCATCGTCGCGAAGGAAACGCTGAATCTCGCCAATGATCATCGGCACGGCATAAGTGGAGAATTTGACCTCATAGCTGAGGTCGAACTTATCAACGGACTTCAAGAGCCCGATGCAACCGATCTGGAACAAATCGTCAGGTTCATACCCGCGGTTCATAAACCGCTGCACTACCGACCAGACCAACCGGATATTGCAGCTAACTAGTGTGTCTCGGGCAAGATTATCTCCGGCCTGACTGAGCGCGATAAGACGTTTGACCTCCGCATCGTCCAAATAGGTCGGCGGAGCTTTTTTTGACTCTGCATCCATGGCTCCAACCCCTAATTGTATAAAGCTTTTTTCGAAACGATGGTTTTCTTCATTGAGATCGAAGTGCCGTGTCCCGGTTCACTAGTGACTTCAAATTCATCCATGAAATTCTCCATAATGGTAAAGCCCATGCCCGACCGCTCCAGCTCTGGCTTTGAGGTATATAGCGGCTGTTGTGCCAGCTCCAAATCCTCAATGCCCCGTCCCTGATCCTCAATGGTTAAATGTACCGTTTCGTTGTCCAGCGAAGCTGAAATAGTCACAATACCTTCCGGATCACTATCATACCCATGAATAATACAATTGGTGACCGCCTCCGACACGACTGTCTTCAGATCATTCAGCTCGTCCATTGTAGGATCAAGCCTAGAAACGAACGCCGCTACAACTACACGCGCGAATGATTCGTTCTCCGAGAGTGCAGCGAACTGCACGTTCATGAAGTTACCAGCCTTACCATTTGTCATAACGCAACCTCCAAATCCGAGAGTGCAGTGCTCTCGTCGTCATATAGGGGCATGATCTTGAACAGGCCTGACATTTCCAGAAGTCGCTTCACAGGTGCCGTTGCATCACACACCACCATTTTGCCGCCTTTACTATGGATCAGTTTATACCTTCCCAGAATTACGCCGAGACCCGAACTGTCCATAAACTGCAGATGCTTAAGACTAAGGATCAAATGCGATACCTGACCCCGCATAATCGCTTCATCCATATCCATTCTTACAAAATCGGCGGCATGATGATCGAGTTCCCCAGATAAACGGACAATCAGCACACCCCTGTGATGCTCCATTTCCACATTAGAATTCATGCTTGCCACTCTCCTCTTCGTTGCTTTGAAAACTTGGCCTTAAGAGACAGTACCCATTCTCTTCAAGGACAAGGTTTCTACGTGGCAAATCAGGAATCCTGCCTCACGACAAAACTAGAAGAAAACCCCTATGAATCTACAAAGCACATGGGCGCAATCTACAAAAAAGCTCTTTTTAATCCATGCCGAACATCGAGCCTGTTGTACGTTTAAAGAGCTTCCACCAGCCTGCTTTTGCCACAGCTTCCCCTGCTTTAAGTTCATACTCTTTAATCACTTGGGTTCCTTGGTAGACAACCAGCTTGCCTATGGACTGGCCTTCAGCCACTGGTGCCTTCACGCTTTCTGGAAGTACTAGTTCGTGACGAATGCCTTCTTGCGTCACACCTTTTTTCAAAAGAACACTATACGTCTCTTTCGCCGTAATCGGAAGCTCGGACTTCACACCCTTCTCAATCTTAAGGGTACCGATAGCGTCCCCTTCTTTGTGAATAGTGTGGATCTTATATTGCGAAAAGAGATAGTCAAACATGCCCGACACTTCACTGTTACGTGTCTTCGTGTTCGGCTCACCCAGCACAACAGCAACAGCACGCAGACCGTCTCTTGCAGCCGTAGCGGATAAGCAGAATTTTGCTTCAGCGGTATATCCTGTTTTCAGTCCATCAGCGCCTGTATAGAAACGTACAAGCTTGTTCGTGTTTACCAACCAGAATGGTTTGGTGGAATCCTTACGCAGATAATCCTGATAGGAACCGGTATATTTGATAATTCTATCATGCTTTAAAAGCTCCCGGCTAATTACCGCAATATCGTAGGCTGAGGAATAGTGATTAGCAGCTGGAAGACCGTTGCAATTGGCAAAGTGGGTATCTTTCAGACCCAGCTCTTCCGCTCTTTTATTCATCAGATCGACAAAAGCGCTCTCCGAACCCGCTATTTTCTCTGCCATTGCCACAGATGCATCATTACCGGAGGCCATAGCGATGCCTTTGAGCATCTCATCCACCGACATTTCTTCACCAGGCTCCAGGAAAATTTGCGATCCGCCCATCGATGCGGCATATTCACTCGTGCGCACCTTATCCGTCAGTTGCAGTCTTCCTTCATCCAGTGCTTCCACCGTAAGCAGCATCGTCATAATCTTCGTAATACTTGCGGGAGGCAGCTTATCATGGCTGTTCTTTTCATAAATAATAGTGCCAGTGCCTGCATCCATCAAAATCGCTGAACGCGCACCAGGCGCAAGATCTACAGCGGCAGCATTACTGCCAGAATTCTTGCTTTTTTCCTCAGCATAAGCACCTGACATCGGTCCTAGAACCGACACAACGATACAGAGCACAAGCACAGCAAAACGCATTTTTCTCACAATGGTTCCCCTCCTGAACGTTAACCTTCATATCACAGGTACTGTGTTCCAGTTTCGTCAGAAAGGGTGGAAATTATTCCATTTCCAAGTAAATAACTATAATAATTTATCCCAAGAAGTAATGATGTTGTCAATAAAAAAAGCCCAGCAGCAGTTGCAGAGCATTTTTATTATAGGGGAGATCAAAAGTTAATTCAAATTTTAAGTATTTCCAATTTTTCCGTACTCATTTAACCCCCCTTTAAAGGAAAATGTAATATTTTAACGAATGGTATTTAAGAACTTAACTGCTTATAGAGGAGTGAATATACAGATGAACCACCTTGCAGATTGTATTGAAGCAGAAGCTAAACAGAACAATTTCTCTGGTGTAGTGCTGGTACAACAACCTGATAAAAAAGTCATCAGCAGTTGTTACGGTTATGCCAATAAGTCGGATAAGCGCGAAAACAATATTCATACTCGGTTCGGCATTGCTTCCGGGTGTAAAATATTTACCGCGATCGCTGTCTGCCAGCTGGTTGATCAGGGATTGATTTCTTTTGAAAGTAGACTAATAGATTATCTTAAAAAAGTAGATTTTCCTCTCTTTAGTCCCGACATCACCATACATCAGCTGCTAACGCATAGCTCTGGTATTCCGGATTATTTTGATGAAACAATTATGGATGATTTCGAGGATCTGTGGAAGGCACGGCCTATGTACACCTTGCGACAGCTTGAGGATTTTGTGCCGATGTTCCGAACTCTTCCCATGATGTGGACCCCTGGCGAACGTTTCCACTACAATAATGCCGGCTATATCGTGCTAGGCCTTCTGGTAGAGAAGCTGAGTGGAATGTCTTTTTCCGATTATGTAGAGCAGCACATCTTTAAGCCTTGCGGAATGGAGCAATCCGGTTACTTTACGTTAGATGCCTTACCTGCCAACTGTGCACTAGGATACATAGAGGAAGAGAACGGAAACTGGAGAACCAACATCTACTCAATCCCGGTAAAGGGAGGCGCTGACGGTGGAGCTTTCGTCGCTGCCCCCGACATGCAGCTATTCTGGAGCGGGTTAATGAACCATACATTATTGAGTCCAGTACTCACTTCATTATTGCTTACTCCCCATGTACATGTGGATGGCGAAGGCTATTATGGTTATGGTGTATGGATTACCCTCCGCGAAGAAAAAGTGTTCAAATTTCACATTATGGGCTATGATCCCGGTGTTTCCTTCCGGTCGGCTATCTATCCAGCTAGTGGCGAGGCTGTGGTCGTATTATGTAATACAAGCAGCGGGGCTTCGCTGATATTCAATAAGATTAATAATCAGTTATAAATATTGCACCATTGAGCAAAACGCAAAGAAGCGACCTTCCCGTTATGGGAGGATCGCTGCTTTGTTGTTTGTTTAAGGCCATAGCCATGACAATATTTATATTGCCTAGGCTAGTACCGTGTTACCCCATCTTTAGTAACAAGTGCAAATACCAAAGGTTGGGCAGGAACAGGTTCAGAAGTGATACGGTAGGCTTCTAACACCTTACCTTCAGCTTCCTCTACTTTCTTCTCACTGGCATCATTGATATGCAAGACTGCAAGCGTCTCGCCGATCTCTACAGCATCTCCAACCTTTTTAGAAAGTTGAATCCCCACAGCCAGATCGATTACGGATTCCTTAGTTTCACGTCCAGCTCCAAGCAGCATAGCCGCAACGCCAATTTCCTCGGCCTGAATCCCTTCTATGAACCCTTTGGTTTTTGCTTTCACTTCAATGAATCGCTTAGCCGTAGGGAGCTTCTCCGGAGAATCAATTTGCGATACATCTCCACCTTGTGCCTTCACGATTTGTTTGAACTTCTCTAGCGCACTGCCATCTTCAATATGCGTCATAAGAATCGAACGTGCCTCCGCTTCATCCTTGGCTTTGCCGCCAAGAACAAGCATCTGGCTGCCCAGAATAAGACAGACCTCCTGCAGATCCTTCGGACCGTGACCCTTCAAGGTCTCGATTCCTTCCTTAATTTCCAACGCATTTCCGATCCCGTAACCAAGCGGCTGGTCCATATCACTGATAATCGCAACGGTATTGCGACCCAGATGCGTTCCAATGTCAACCATCGCCTGAGCGAGTGCTATAGAATCATCCAGCGTCTTCATAAAAGCACCGCTGCCTGTTTTGACATCCAACACGATCGCATCCGCACCTGCTGCAATCTTTTTGCTCATCACAGAGCTTGCAATAAGGGGGATGGATTCAACTGTTGCAGTTACATCCCGAAGGGCGTACAGCTTTTTGTCTGCGGGTGTAATGTTACCCGACTGGCCGATCACGGCAGCCCCGATCTCCCCTACTTGGTCAAAGAAACGCTCACGAGCCATCTCGATAGAGAAACCACTGATGGACTCCAGCTTATCGAGCGTGCCTCCAGTGTGCCCAAGTCCGCGGCCGGACATCTTCGCTACCGGTACTCCAGCAGAAGCTACCAAGGGTGCCAGTACTACAGTTGTTTTATCGCCCACTCCGCCTGTGGAGTGTTTATCAACCTTAATGCCTGCAATTGGGCTAAGATCTACTTGATCGCCGGACATCGCCATTTCCATCGTTAGATCGCCGGTTTCCCGCGCGTTCATGCCTTGGAAATAAACAGCCATTGCCCATGCAGAGAGCTGATAATCAGGCACTTCACCTTTACTGTAGCCCTGAATTAAAAAGGAAATTTCCTCACGACTCAGCTCTCCACCATCTCTTTTTTTCTGAATAATATCTACAGCTCTCATATTACACCTGCACTTCACGGACAATTGCGTGAGCAAGTCCGATAAATTTTGGTCTAGTCAAATTAGTTACCTTCATTATCTGTTCAAACGTCAATGGCTCAAGCTCATTCACTTGTGTCATAGATTGGACCTCCCAAAAATTCAAAATGCAGTATCCGAAATTACATTTTCGGAATAAAGCCCAACACCAGCTTCAGGAAACGCTCACGCACACGATCTGCAGTTTCCATAACCTCTTCATGGTTGAGCGGTTGATCCAGGATTCCCGCAGCCATGTTAGTAATACAGGAGATACCCAATACCTCGATACCTGCATGCCGGGCAACAATGGTTTCCGACACAGTAGACATGCCCACAGCGTCAGCCCCCAGATGACGAAGCATTACGATTTCAGCAGGTGTTTCGTAGCAAGGTCCCAGCAGACCTGCATATACACCTTCTTTGAATTCGAAATTCTGCTGCGCTGCCGTTTCCTTCGCTACCTTGATCAGGCGGCGGCTATAAGCGGTTGACATATCCGGGAAGCGCACGCCCAGTGCAGGATCATTAGGTCCTATTAACGGGTTCCGTCCCGTCATATTCAGATGATCCGTAAGGAGCATAAGATCGCCCGGCGTGAAATCTGTGTTCACTCCACCAGCAGCATTAGTTACTAATAGGCTGGCTATACCAAGTTCTTTCATAACCCGAACAGGGAATGCCGTAACCTCCGGTCCATAACCCTCATACATATGAAAGCGGCCCTTCATCATCACGACACGGCGTCCTTCAATCATACCGATCAGCAGTTCTCCCTCATGCCCTTCTACAGTGGACACAGGGAAGTGAGGAATCTCATCATATGGAATGCTGATTCCATCGGTGATCAGGTCTGCCAGCACACCGAGTCCTGAACCAAGGATCAATCCAATTTCCGGAGCCACCGGACATTTGTCTTTTATATAAATGGCTGCTTCTTGAATTTCTTTTTGAGTTAACATGCTATGGAAGATCCTCCTTAATGAATGTTGTGGCGCAACCCACATTCTTTCATTGCAGTTTCGCTAAAAAGCTTGTCCCATACTGCGGCGCCTTCGCACCGAAATTATCAGCAATGGTTGCAGCAACATCTGAGAAGGTCTCACGAATACCCAAGCTATCTGGATGCTTAAGGCGTGGGCTGTAAATAAGCAGCGGCACATATTCACGAGTATGATCTGTTCCACTATGGATTGGATCATTCCCATGATCTGCTGAAATAATCAACAGGTCATCTTCACCAAGCGTGGATAGAATTTCAGGCAGCGCCTGATCGAATACTTCCAGTGCATGACCGTATCCTTCCGGATCGCGGCGGTGTCCATATAAAGAGTCAAAATCCACCAGATTCGTGAACAGCAACCCGTTGAACGGTTGGCGAAGCTGCTCAATGGTAACTTCGATACCATGTTCATTGCTCTTCGTAGGGTAAGAAGCTGTAACCCCTTCACCTGTGAAAATATCGTTGATCTTTCCTACCGCGATAACATCTTTTCCGATATCAGCCAGCGAATTCATTACCGTTGGTTCCGGTGGTTTCACGGCATAATCATGGCGATTCGAGGTCCGTACGAACTTTCCTGGTTCGCCAACATATGGACGAGCAATAACGCGCCCTACGGAGAATTCAGGAGCCATAGTTAGCTCACGGGCGATTTTACACGCGCTGTATAGCTCTTCCAGTGGAATGATATCTTCATGTGCCGCAAGCTGGAATACACTGTCCGCAGAGGTGTACACAATCCAAGCTCCGGTCTTCATCTGCTCTTCGCCATATTCAACTAAAATTTCCGTACCGGAAGCCGGTTTATTACCGATCACTTTCCGGCCAGTTGCTGCTTCGAATTTCTCAATCAATTCTGCCGGAAATCCATCCGGATACGTATTGAATGGAACCTCAATTTTCAGCCCCATCAGCTCCCAGTGCCCGGTCATCGTATCCTTACCTACAGATACTTCCTGCATCTTGCCATAATATCCAGTTGGTGAAGCTACAGGTTCAAGCGGCGGCAGCGGAGCAATATTAGCTAATCCTAACTGCTGAAGGTTAGGCAGTTTTAATCCGGGAACACGGTTCAAAATATGGCCAAGCGTATGCGACCCTGCATCACCAAAATTCGCAGCATCTGGAGCTTCTCCGATACCTACACTATCCAAAACAATAAAACCAATTCGTTTAAATGAGGACATATTGTCTTCACTCCTTTTTTAATATAGATCGTTCGTTCATTCGTTTGCACCAACAAGAAGAAACGGCTGTACCTTCTCCCGGAAGTCAGACGCTTCCGTAGCTAGCGATACAATGTATCGCCTGTCAGGTATCCGTTTCTGCCAAAGGATAACCTGTGGAAAATTACCCATTCCCCAGTCTATCCTATAAGTATGATTCCATCATAACTATCTTACTCACAAAAAGCATCTTTGAAGCATGATCAGCGAGCTCTGGGATGATGGCTCTCATATACTTCCTTCATATTCTTACGCGCGATACCGTTATAAATCTGAGTCGTCGAAATATCAGCATGACCCAGCATTTGTTGTACGGAACGCAAATCTGCTCCACCTTCCAGTAAATGGGCGGCGAAGGAATGCCTAAGCGTATGCGGTGTAATATCCTGCTCAATGTTTGCTTCCCGTGCGTATTTTTTTATGATTTTCCAGAACCCCTGGCGGGTTAAACGCCCACCTAGGCTATTCAGGAACATGGCCGGCTCCTCCTGATGATCACGAAGCAGCTTGTCCCGCATAAGAGAAGTGTAAGCTGCTACACTCTCTGCAGCAATGGTTCCGATGGGAACCACTCGTTCCTTGCCCGAAGTCCCTGTACAGCGCGCAAACTTCATGTCTGTATGCACATCGTCTACGTTAAGAGAAATTAATTCAGAAACCTTTATCCCCGTTGCGTAGAGCAATTCCAGCATAGCCTTATCGCGCATCCCTTGTGCTGTACTCACATCTGGAGCAGCTAGCAGCCGCTCAACCTCCGAAACCGCAAGCACCATAGGTGGCTTCTTATCGGGCTTCATAGTTTCCATGTCCAGTGTTGGATCCTGCTCAATTAAACGTTCCTTCAGCAAATAATGAAAAAAGGCCCGCAGGGACACCGCGTTTCTGTTGAGCGTTGCAGTGGCTCTTCCCGCTCCGCGTAAGGAGCCAAGATATAACATCACATGAGATCTTCGGATTTCTTCAGGCTGCTCAACCCCCCGCTCTTCAGCAAACTCTAGAAACTGCGATACATCCCTACCGTAAGATTCCAGTGTATTCGGGGACAAGCCTTTATCTCCGGACAAATAATGTAAAAAAGGCTGCAAGTGTGACTTCATTATTTCACGCTCCTGTCCTGGCGCAGCTACTCTTAGTGTCTTCCTGCAGCACATTCAGCATGAGGCTTTAGCAGATGTGTACACAACGCTTACTCTGCATAAATCCACCCTAGCTTTCTTCGACATTCTTCTCGCTTGTTCCTGCTTCCTGCGGAGCTTTCATTCTCCGAACCAGTAATAGAAACGCAAGCGCTGCCGCGCATCCAGACCATCATCACCAACCTCGGCGTGATCAAATGCCCGAACAGCGGTGCCTTCAGGAATTCCATAGTTCTCTATCGGACTGAGCCATTCCCCTAACCAGCTCATAGCATAGTAGAGTAAATAGCTCAGAGCCACAAACATGATCATAAAATACAGCTTACGCACTGTTTTGGGCACAGAAACAATCATAAGGACGCCTCCTATTACATATAAATGAATTCTGCTCGTCCTTCATTTTATGCTCCAAAAAAGGCTGATATGTATGGCTCTAATAGACTAATCATTTAAAAAGCCCCCTCCGGTATAGGAACCGGGGAGGACTTGTGAAGTTAATTCTTAATATAAGATAACTTTAGGATGGATTTCCGTCTGTATTGTTCTTATCAGTACAGCGGTAGCAAATCCCATGGAAATCAAGTCTATGATCAAGCACTGTGAAATTAAACTCTTTCTCCAGTCGTTCTTCCAGCGGACCGAGCCAATCCTCGCGAATCTCATCCATACTGCCGCATTGCACACAAATTAAGTGATGATGATGATGCTTCGCAGTATCTGTTCGCAAATCATACCGGGCTACACCGTCGCCGAAATTGATCTTTTCTACGACATGAAGCTCACTGAGAAGTTCGAGGGTACGATACACAGTCGCAAGACCGATCTCGGGAGCTTTCTCCTTCACGAGCATAAATACGTCTTCCGCGCTAAGATGATCTTCCTCATTCTCCAGCAGCACTCTTAAGGTCGCTTCCCGTTGGGGTGTAAGCTTGTATCCTTGGGATTGTAACTGTTGCTTAATCTTGTCTATCCGTGCTTCCACCTGTCTCCCTCCCCCTTGGATAATTACCGCACCGGTCTTCAAACCACTTCTTCCATTATAGGGGGTGTCGCTTTCAGAAGTCAAACGCTTTTACTGCACAGTCAAGGTCGTCACCGCTTGTACAAGTGAAGGCGTGACCCAACGCATCATGGTTGGTGTAACCCAGGTCTCAAAACATGAAATACCCAGGATCAAAAGCGCCATCACAAATGACAATATAGTGTACATGGTAAAAGGACGAGTCACTGGCGTCCGGCGCTGTCCCATCACCCGGCTGCGGATCATCTGCAAGGAAAAAGCTATCGCAGCTGCACTGCTTACCAGCAGCACAGGGATCAGCACCAGATTATGTGGAGCCACAGAGACTAACGCGAACAACATCCCATGCCAAGAATATTGACTGACCAGACAGCCAACCGTAAAACCAATCAGTACCCCTTTTAAAAAATCAAGAATCAAAATTCCCGGCAGCCCAATGACCGACAACCCAAGAATCCAGATCAGTCCGATCCATTTCAGATTCAAGGCCGCTATACTCCAGTACGAATCAGGTGCGGCTGGCAGACCTTGCTGATCAACCGTAACAAAGAAATTCCCCAGATAATCCCCCAGCTCCTGCTGCTGATCCATCGTAAGCGCACTAACGATAAGAGCTCCAAATACAACACCTACCAGAAATAATACGCCGACAAAAATATACAGAGGCGTCTGTTCCTTCATCATCAGCCGTAAATTACGCATTTGGGACGTTCCCCTTTCCGGTTACATGTTACACCATATGAGAAAACGTCCCGCGATATGACTTGTCCTTCAGGTAATGACTCTACTTTATGGGCTGAACCACTTTACCGTACGTCCCGCCACCGCCTGCTGATAGCTCCAAAATTCCAGAGCGGGCCTGGACGATCATCGACGCCAGATCCGCACCTACAACGCTGGCAATTTCCGCTTCACCACAACCATGTAAAATGTTCATCTCAGTTCCAAACGCTTGCAGTAACGCGTTCATCTTCGCCTTCCCTAACCCCGGGATAAATTCAAGCGGAACCTGATAATGATAGGGTGGACGGTCAGCAGGTACCAGCGGCGTATTGCGGTCTGCAATATCTAGGATCCGGTCAAATACACCTCTAACCAGCTTAAGACTGCCGCAATACTGGCAACGATCCGAGTTGACATAAGCCTCATCAATAATACTGCCACAGCCCCCGCAATAGCTCCGGTGGTATTTGCCAAGCCGCGGATTAAGTCCGAAATTAGCACTTACCTTCCGCCCATCTTTACGTTCCAGTGCAAGCCGTAGTTCAGCGAACGAAGGCTGTGCCAGCTCCATCACATTATACTCACGCCCTAACTTACCTAGTGAATGCGCATCTGAGTTGGTTAGAAACGTGAAATCATCCAGTTCAGAGAGATATCCAGCCATTTCGGAATCTGCACTCAGCCCAAGTTCAACCGCAGCTATGCGTTCCAGATCAAAGATGTCCGCCATACGCTCGGCAGCACAGCCGTACAAGCCCTTGTGAGGCGTGAAAATATGTGCAGGGATAAGAATGCCTCCCCGCCCGTAAATCTCATCCTGAAGCTCCCTAGCCGGAGCATACAGGCGTTGGGAACTTAGATTCACGTTCCGCATATAGCGGCTCATCCACGCACTAAAGTCAGTCATGCGTTCCACGTCCGGCATGTAAGCGAGCACATGGCACTCTTTTCGCCCAGGCTCGCGGATTTCAATCTCTGTTCCCAGAATGATCGTAGTCCCTCGGTAAGCAATGCCTCCACCTTCAGCTAATGTCATCTCTCCAGATTCCAAAGACCGCTGAATATCCCGCAGGACGCCAGGTGAATGACTATCTATAATACCGATCATTTCTAGTCCCTTGCGCTCTGCAGCTTCTTTGGCAATGCCCGCAAAGGTAAGCTCGCGGCTGCCGCTAATTTTGACAGCCTGACCTTCCGACGTTCGCCCAATATGAACATGCAAATCGCAATAGAAACTCTTCAGTTCAGTTGTTAATTCCATTGGCCTGTCAGCGTGTATAGATGCCAAGCGTACACTGCCATCATCGTTTTTGCATCCGCGATGCGCCCGTCAGCCATATATTGATACGCTTCCTCCAGGGTAAGCTCCGAAACCTCTAGAAATTCATCCTCGTCCAGTGACATGTCCCCTGGTTGAGCGTTAGTAGTCACATACAAATGAATAATCTCATCGGCGAAGCCGGGAGAAGTATAGAAAGATTTAAGCAATTTCAGATCTCCACTGTGAAATCCAGTCTCTTCCTGAAGTTCACGACCAGCCGCAACTAATGGATCTTCACCTTTATCCAGCTTCCCAGCCGGAATTTCTACCTCAGTGCGTTGCATGGGCTGACGGTATTGCTCTACAACAAGCATTTTGTTGTTGTTTAAAGCAAGCACCGCTACGGCGCCGGGATGCTTCACAACTTCACGTGTCGCAGTATTTCCATCAGGCAGTCTCACTGTGTCCACCTGCAAAGATATAATCTTCCCATCAAAAACTGGCTGTGTAGACAATGTCACTTCATCAAGCTCGGGTTTGCTGTGCAAATGTTGTTCTCCCATAAAGTTTCTGGTCTCCTTTTTCTCTATTGTGCATACGGTGTATTATAGCAAACTTAAAGGGAAAGAAGGAATTTCAGATGAATGAAATCTTCAGCCGTACAAGCTCATCCGCAGTGATGATGGTAGGTAAGCCGGAGGAAATAAAGGCCATCTTGGCTGGATGGATCCAGCAGTATGGGCGCGATATGCCCTTGGCATACATTCTTTCCCTGCACGATCAATCCGCAATTCTTCCGTCCAAGGCAGGATAAATTCATCCTCTCCTTTGGGACTTAGCCATACATGTTCACACAACTATAGGGGGTGTCTCAAAAGCCATGAAATGGCTGCTGGGGCACCCCAGTCTTTTTGCGTCGCCCCGATTAGGGGGGCTATCGTGCTTACGCTGCAGGTATTGGGCACAGGTTGTTTGATTAAGCGACTAATAGGCTTACGATGCTGGCATCATACATAACTTGTTGATCGCTCACGATGCTGATATCTAGCACAAGTTGTTTGATTAGGTTGCTATTGCGCCTACCTTTGTACGCTATCGGACTCGGTTGACCTTAAACACACCTTTTCCCCACTTTTGCTATGCTATCGGACCCCAGTGACGCTATCAGCACGAAAAACACACTATATGCTCCTCTTCTTAAGGAATAGCTGCGCTCGTGTCCGAAACTCCTCTCAAATGGCGATAATTTTGCTTTTAGCGTCATCTGGGTCCTTTCGCCTCAAGAGAGGGGGCGGACTTGGTGCTGTCGCTCTCTGCCCATTGGAAGTGACTCGCGCTTTCGGACTCAGTTGACCTTAAACACACCTTTTCCTCACTTTTGCTATGCTATCGGACCCCAGTGACGCTATCGGTACAAAAAACACACTATATGCTCCTCTTCTTATGGAATAGATGCGCTGGTGTCCGAAACTCTGCTCAATTGGCGATAATTTTGCTTATAGCGTCATCTGGGTCCTTTCGCCTCAAGAGAGGGGGCGGACTTGGCGCTATCGGACACAGTTGCACTTAAACACACCTTTTCCCCACTTTTACGATGCTATCGGACCCCAGTGACGCTATCGGCACGAAAAACACACTATATGCTCCTCTTATTAAGGAATAGCTGCGCTCGTGTCCGAAACTCTGCTCAATTGGCGATAATTTGGCTTATAGCGTCATCTGGGTCCTTTCGCCTCAAGAGAGGGAGCGGACTTGGCGCTATCGGTTGTGTCTCTGTGCTATGTGATGTGTCTCAGTACTATCGAATGTGACTCGTTGCTGACTCTGCGCTGTGTAATGTGTCTCTGTGTTATCGAATGTGACTCTTTGCTGTGTGTGACTCGCGCTATCGGACACAGCTGCACTTAAACACACCTTTTCCCCACTTTTGCTATGCTATCGGACCCCAGTGACGCTATCGGCACGAAAAACACACTTTATGCTCCTCTTATTAAGGAATAGCTGCGCTCGTGTCCGAAACTCTGCTCAAATGGCGATAATTTTGCTTTTAGCGTCATCTGGGTCCTTTCGCCTCAACAGAGGGGGCGGACTTGGCGCTATCGGACTCAGCTGCCCTTAAACACACCTTTTCCCCACTTTTACGATTCTATCGGACCCCAGTATCGCTATCGGCACGAAAAACACACTATATGCTCCTCTTCTTAAGGAATAGCTGCACGGGTGTCGCCAAAAGCAGCGTTAGAGGTCGCATGACTTTTTTGGATTGCTCTAAATATAGCTACACTAACTCGACATAAAAAATACAGAGCAGCAATCCTCCGTTACGGTAGAATCGCTGCTCTGCTGTTTTATAAGGTGGTTAGCCCTTTACGCTCTCTTTTACAATATTCACAACGAGTTCAGCCACTTTAACGATATCTTCGGCTTTAATCCGTTCCTTGGTAGTATGGATATGTTCATAACCCACTGCAAGGTTAACAGTCGGAACATCTAGACCGTTGAACACGTTAGCGTCACTACCTCCGCCAGAGTGGAACAGACGTGGAGTAAGCCCCATAGAAGTAATGGCCCGCTGTGCAAGCTGCACTACCGGATCATGTTCATTAAAGCTAAAAGCAGGGTAGATGATTTCACTGCGGAATTCGCATTCTGCGCCGTATTCCCGCACAGTTGTCTCGAGTGCTTCGCGCATCGAAGCG
Organism: Paenibacillus sp. FSL H3-0286; assembly: GCF_045040705.1. Classification (NCBI taxonomy): domain Bacteria; kingdom Bacillati; phylum Bacillota; class Bacilli; order Caryophanales; family Paenibacillaceae; genus Paenibacillus; species Paenibacillus sp. FSL H3-0286. The sequence continues at coordinate 5,004,188 of NZ_CP150285.1, forward strand.
ATTTGATCGCCAACCTTCTCCTGCACAATACTGCGTGCTTCTGCATCCAGCTGGACGTGATCGCACACTACATTCGTTGGGCCGCCGCCAGCGAACTTTCCAATATTCGCTGTGGTTTCGTTATCAATACGACCCAGCTTCATGGCTGCAATCGCTTTGCTAGCGACTTGAATTGCGCTGATGCCGTCCTCTGGGTTCACGCCAGCATGAGCCGATTTCCCAAAGATTTGCATCGTGATTTTAGCCTGTGTCGGTGCTGCCACCGCAATCGCTCCAACTTCACCATTGGAATCAAGCGCAAAGCCGAAGTCTGCATCCAAGTTGCTTGGATCCATCGAACGTGCGCCCAGCAATCCAGATTCTTCACCCGCTGTAATCACGAATTGAATCTGACCATGCGGAAGCTTTTGCTCTTGGATCACGCGAATGGCTTCGAACAATGCCGCAAGCCCTGCTTTGTCATCAGCTCCAAGAATCGTAGTGCCATCACTTGTAATCCATCCATCTGAACCAAGTGTAGGCTTGATATTTTGTCCGGGAACAACCGTATCCATATGGCATGTGAACAGAAGCTTTGGAGCAGCTCCTCCATTCTCAGCTGGCCAGGTAATGAATAGATTACCTGCTCCATGTCCGGTTCTTTCCTGGGAATCGTCTTCGAGCACTTCTAAACCCAGTTCGTTAAACTTACTCTTAAGAACATCAGCAATCTGCCGTTCATTTCTTGTTTCACTATCAACTTGGACAAGTTCCATAAACTCCTGAATCAATCGGTCTTGTGAAATCACTGGACTTCCCTCTCTTTCGTGAATACGGTACAATGGTTGTACGGCATTACCATCTTCATGTTAATAACTTAAACTAAATCTAAAGGAGTTACCCATGCAACGTAATAAATGGTTCAAGATCTTCATCTACGTCATGTTGTTTGCCATGATTGCCTCTACGCTCTTTATGGTTATCGAGCCGTTCCTTGCAGGTTAAACATTGCTCAGGAAGCATTAATAATAGCGGCTAGGAACTCCTTGCCGCTATTTGGCCTGCACGTTTGTTCCTAATCAACCTTTGCCATATCACAGAAAGTATCCATCAGCTCTTCATATGGAAAATGTTTCAAGAAATATGGAACCAGCTCTCTAGCCACCTCTTGAAGCTCAAATCGACGACCTGCACATTCCTCTAGAGAAGTTATCCCAAAATCGGTGATCCCGCATGGAATAATCCCTTGAAACCCGCGCGCCGCAATCCCCTCAGAAATGTTAAAAGCAAAACCATGACTGGTAATAAAACCTCTTCTAAATTTACTCTTATTAAACTTCACACCAATAGCACAGATCTTCTCATCGCCAACCCATACTCCGGTGTACTCCGGTTTACGATCTCCGACAATACCGTAGGATGCCAAATAATCAATAATAACAGCCTCCAGACTGCGCAAGTACCCATGCAAATCCACTTTGCCATCTTCTCCGAGCTTAAGGATCGGATAACCTACAAGCTGACCGGGTCCGTGATATGTAATATCTCCTCCGCGATCGATTTCAAACAGCGCGATTCCTTTTTCTTCGAGCTGCTCATGATCCAAGAGAAGATGTTCAGGATGATTTTGTGAACCAATAGTATAGGTAGGCGGATGCTGCAAAAGAATAAGTCTCTCCGGCTGCTCGCCAGAATCAATGGCATGCACACTTTCTTTTTGCAGCTCCCAGGCCGTCCCATACTCCATAATAGGGTCATATGAAATCTGCAGCTTACGAATATCCGAATTATTCATACCGTCAGGTCCCCTTTTTCAGTCTCATGCCTGCACAGTTTGGCTCGTTATTATTTTAGTAAAGTTTCGTATCCGGGGTATATCCTTCAATATTATCCTTGACGCGTTGCAAGAAACGACCACAAATGACTCCGTCCAGAATCCGATGATCGAGCGACAGACAAATATTAGCCATTGATCGCACACCTATCATATCGTTAATGACCACAGGTCTTTTTACAATCGATTCAAATGTTAAAATCGCTGCCTGTGGATAGTTAATGATTGGATAAGAAAGAATGGAGCCAAACGAGCCTGTATTATTTACAGTGAAAGTCCCTCCCTGCAAATCTTCCAGGCTCAGTTTGCCTTCGCGTGTTTTTTGTGCCAATTCATCAATCTCACGAGCCAACCCAGCGACATTTTTCTGATCAGCCTTCTTAATCACAGGAGTGATAACCGAATCTTCTGTACCTACCGCTAACGAGATATTGATATCACGTTTGACAATAATTTTGTCTACAGCCCAGACAGAGTTCATAATCGGGTAATCCTTAATCGCACTCACAACAGCCTTCATCATGAAAGCCAGATAGGTTAGATTGATACCTTCTTTACGCTTGAACTCATCCTTATGTTTATTGCGCAGTGCGACCAGATTAGTCACGTCTACCTCAATCATTGTCCAAGCATGCGGAATCTCAGAGACACTTTGACGCATTCTTGTAGCAATTGTATTCCGGATTGGCGTTACATCAATCAGGTATTCAGAACTGCTGCCTCTGCCACCCTCAACTTCAATTGTTGGAATACGAGGAGATTCGCTCAAGTGTAGACCCGAATGGCGAAGTGGCTCTTCTGCCTTCTTCTCTTGGGCTTGAACGAACTGTGGAGCAGGCGGTTGTGACGCCATTGGGGCAGGCTGGCTAGCAGAAATCGAAGCAGCAGATCTAGCTCCGCCGCTTTCGAGGAAGGTCAGCACATCCTTACGGGTAATCCGACCACCCATACCAGTACCAGCAACTAAAGTCAGATCGATGTTATGTTCAGCAGCCAAAGTCTGTACCGCAGGAGAATAGCGTGCACGCATCATATCGCCAGCAGTTGAAGTCGCACTTTGTCCTGCAGCATTATTAGAGGAATTAGCTGCAACTGTGTTAGTGTTAGTCACGTTTGCAGCAGCAGATGCAGTCACAGGCACGGCTATACGACAAATGACTTCGCCGACATTGACAACCTGGCCTTCTTCCGCCAATAGTTCACCCATAACTCCATCTATCGTTGAAGGTAATTCAGCATTTACTTTATCTGTAATAAGCTCACATATTGGTTCGTATTGCTCTACCGGATCGCCCGGTTTCTTCAGCCATTTGCCGATCGTCGCCGATACTAGCGATTCCGCCAGCTGCGGCATGATCACGTCAGTCAACTTTTGGTTGTCAGACATCTTTTCACTCCTTAAAAGTTTTACGAAGCATTGACTCTTAGAAAGACTACATAGTAAAACTTGCTTCGTAAGCATATTCTTAAAGTTTTACGAAGCTTCGTCAGCATCACCTGAGTTTTAGGAAGCTTCGCATCTACTCAACAAATTAATATTGTGCCAGCCGGAGCATTTCCGCCTTCACTTTTTCTTTACTTAGCATGAAAAACTTCTCCATTGGCGGGCTGATTGGCATCGCCGGAACATCGGGACCACAAAGACGGAAGATTGGTGCATCCAGCTCGAACAGACAATGCTCAGCGATAATGGCCGCCACTTCGCCGCCAATTCCGCCTGTTTTATTATCTTCATGCACAATCAATACCTTACCGGTCTGACGGGCAGCAGCAATAATCGCATCACGATCCAGCGGTTGCAAGGTACGCAGATCAAGAATATGTGCTGTAATTCCTTCCTCGCGTTCCAATTCTTCCGCAGCCTGCATAGCAAAATGCAGCGGGAGACTGTAGCCAATCACCGTAATATCCGTTCCCTCACGCAGCAGATTAGCTTCGCCAATTGGAACGGTGTAATCCCCTTCCGGTACTTCTTCCTTGATCAGCTTGTAACACTTTTTGTTCTCAAAGAAAAGCACCGGATCAGGATCACGTACAGCTGCCTTCAGCAATCCTTTAGCATCATAAGCGGAGTAAGGCGCTACAATCTTCAATCCAGGTGTACCAAAGAAAATCGATTCTGGACACTGTGAATGATACAAACCGCCGAACACCCCGCCGCCAATAGGAGCACGAATGACAACCGGGCAACTCCAATCGTTATTTGAACGATAGCGGATTTTAGCCGCTTCACTGATAATTTGATTCGTCGCCGGAAGCATAAAGTCGGAGTATTGCATTTCAGCTATTGGTTTCATTCCGTACATAGCTGCTCCGATGGCTACACCAGCAATCGCTGATTCAGCGAGGGGTGTATCCATAACCCGCTCTTCGCCAAACTGTTCCTGTAGACCTTTAGTTGTGGTAAATACGCCGCCTTTGAGACCAACGTCCTCACCAAGCACGAACACGGAATCATCGCGCTCCATTTCTTCCTTCATCGCGAGCCTGATGGCATCGATATATTCCATTATAGCCATGGTTTATGCCCCTCCTTTGAGGTCGGAATCACTGTATACATGCAGCAGTGTGTCTTCCGGTTTCGGGAACGGAGCATTATCGGCATACTCGATAGCCGCTTTAAGCTCAAGATTGCATTCAGCAGCAAGATCTTGTTCTTGCTCGTCACTCCACAATCCCAGACCGATCAAGTAATTACGGAATCCTGCTACGCCGTCCTTCTTCCAGTTCTCATCAACCTCTTCTTTGGTCCGGTAAGCCAGATCATTATCTGAGGTGGAGTGTGGAGACAAACGGTACATCATCGCTTCAATCAGCGTAGGACCTTCACCCGCGAGGGCTCTTTCCCGCGCTTCCTTAACGACACGATAAACCTCAAGCGGATCGTTTCCGTCTACACGCACACCAGGAAATCCATAACCCAGTGCACGGTCGCTAACCTTGCCGCCTAACTGTTTATGAACAGGAACAGAGATTGCATACTGATTGTTCTGGCACATGATAATAACCGGCAGCTTATTCACTCCGGCAAAGTTACAAGCTTCATGAAAATCCCCCTGATTGCTGGAACCTTCACCGAAGGTTACAAAGGAGACGAATTTCTTCTTCTGCATTTTGGCCGCCAGAGCAAAGCCAACCGCATGAGGGACCTGCGTGGTTACAGGGCTTGATCCTGTCACAATACGCAGACGTTTACTGCCAAAGTGACCCGGCATTTGCCGCCCACCACTGTTTGGATCTTCTGCCTTAGCGAATACGGACAACATAAGTTCGCGGGTAGTCATACCCACTGAGAGCACGAAAGCATAATCGCGGTAATAAGGTAAAAAATAATCATTTTGCCGGTCCAGCGCGAACGCCGCCGCCACCTGACCCGCCTCCTGGCCTATACCGGAGACATGAAAGTTGATCTTGCCAGCGCGCTGAAGCAGCAGACTGCGCTCATCGTATTTACGAGCGAGCGACATATATCTGTACATATCGATGACCTGGCCGTCACTAAGTCCAAGCTGCTTATGTCTGTTAATCGTTTCTACAGTACCTTGGGGTTCCATAAAGAGATACCTCCTTATTCATAAAGCCTGAAGTCTTACAGGAATTAAGACCAATTGTGCCCTGATCTTAAAACCTGGTACTAAGACTTGACTTGAGTATATTATAATCCCTTTCTACCCAAAAAGAAAAGCTAAGAAAAACTAAAATCCAATAGATCTTCCATCCACAGCTAACATTGCTTCTCCGATAATCTCCGAAAGGGTAGGGTGAGCATGTATAGCTTCACCAATCTCCCAAGGTGTTGCATCCAGTAGCTGTGCCAAGGCCGCTTCTCCAATTAGATCCGTCACATGAGGACCAATCATCTGCACACCAAGAATATCTCCACTGCTACGATCCGCTACAACTTTGACAAATCCATCCTTCTGGCCATATACAATTGCCTTACCAATGGCCGAGAATGGGAACTTGCCAATCACTACATCATGTCCAAGCTCTTTAGCTTCCTTCTCGGTGTAGCCCACACTTGCTACCTCAGGCCGAGTATAGACACAACGTGGTACTAAATGTGTATGATAAGGATGTAGCTTCTCACCAGATAGATGGTTAACCGCCATTATCCCTTCATGACTGGCTGCATGAGCCAATTGAAGCCCACCGATGCAGTCGCCAATGGCATAAATATGCGGCTCTGCCGTCTGCATACTAGCGTTTACAGCAATAATCCCTTTGTCAAAGCGAATGTCTGTGTTTTCCAGACCAATATTCTCGATGTTGGCCACTCTGCCTACGGATACAAGCAATTTTTCTGCCATTAGGCTTTGACTTTGCTCTCCCTTACGGGCTTCGATCGAAATTCCATCCTCCGTTACCTGGCAGGTTGCAGCATCCACTGTAGTTTCAGTCAGTACCTTAACCCCACGCTTTTTCAACAACCGTTGCAGTTCCTTAGCTATCTCTTCATCCTCTTGAGGCAATAACTGACCTGCAGCTTCAACCACAGTTACCTGCACTCCAAAATCAGCCAGCATTGAAGCCCATTCGACCCCAATTACACCGCCGCCCACAATAATGATAGAGGATGGGAGCTCTTCGAGTGTGAGAGCTTCATCACTGCTAAGAATCACTTTCCCGTCTGGTTCGAGACCAGGCAATACTCGGGGGCGTGAGCCCGTAGCGATAATAAGATGGCTGGAAACTACTGTTTCCATCTCCCCATCTTCCAGTTCCACAGCTACAGCACCGCTGCGCGGAGAAAAAATAGAAGGACCCGTTACGCGCCCTTTACCTTTGACAACTTGTATTTTATTTTTGCGCATCAAATATTGTACGCCTTGATGAAGTTGCTCAACTACAGCTTCTTTGCGTTTCTGTACCTTTGGGAATACCAGCTGCACACCGCTTGTCTCAATGCCATAGCTCTCGCTCTCATTGATTTCAGCATATACCTCTGCACTACGGAGCAGCGATTTACTAGGAATGCAGCCCCGATGCAGACAGGTTCCTCCCAGTTTGTCCATTTCGATGACGACAACGGACTTTCCAAGCTGTGCAGCGCGAATAGCCGCCACATACCCTCCAGTACCTCCGCCAAGTATGGCCACGTCACATGAAATTGTCATGATATGTATCCTCCAGTCATTACACGTAAGTTCATTTTACTTAGTATATTGTACTCTCTTTTTGCTCTATTACAAAACTTATAAACGTCATATGCAAATGGACTTTTTCTTGCTAAAGCGTTATCATATGGGTGAATCTAAAGGGCTAAGAGGGGTAGGAGACACTTATGAAACTGTTAATTTCACGCTTCATTGCCATCCTTATTCTTGTGTTTCCGGGCTTAATAGCAATGAAGGGCTTCCTCATGATGAAGGATGATATTTTTGATTACATATCCATGCATGGTGATGATTCTGTTGTGCCCCACTTTGCTTGGCTGCATTTCGGTGGTGGATTGCTGCTCTTCGCAGCTGGCATGACTTTCCTTGGTGGCTGGATTCTGGCTAGGGACCGTAAGAAGAATTACGTAGGTCCAAGGTTCAAGGAGAAGCAAAAGGTGAAACAAGCCGGAACGCAGGAAACGATCTCTTAAGAGGCTATGCTAAACTTAGGATCAGCTTTTTCATCTCATCATTTATTCACCTGATCATATGAATCACGAACCGCACACAATCAAGCCTTATTACCCTGCTGATTGTAATTTGTACAATAGATTTCCCCACATTCAAACCCTCCCAGCTCATCCGATCTGGTGCTCGTTATCTATCATAAATAACATAAAGGCGAGAACTTCATGGACGCAATCTGCGCTCCCTGAAAATTCTCGCCTTTTTCTTAAATACCCGCCTTATCAAGCGCCTCTTTCCGCCGCCCCTGTACCAACTCACTGTACAGTCCGCCTTGCTTCAGCAGCTCTTCATGAGAGCCTTGCTGCAATAATCTGCCGCCCTGAAGCACAAGAATTCGATCAGCTGCACGTATCGTGCCAAGTCTATGAGCAATGACGAAGCTCGTTCGCCCTTTCATCAGCGCCTGCAGCCCTTCCTGAATCTTGATCTCGGTCACTGTATCAATACTGCTGGTTGCTTCATCAAGCACAAGCATAGAGGGGTTAGCAAGAATCGCTCTCGCAATGGAGAGCAGCTGCTTCTGCCCTTGGCTTATACCGCTGCCATCCGCCGAGAGCATCCGTTCATAACCTTCGGGCATTCGCATAATAAAAGAATGGGCATTGGCCAGCTTAGCCGCCTCTTCAACCTCTTCATCGGACGCATCCAGCCTCCCGTATCGGATGTTATCGCGGATACTCCCTTTGAACAAAAAGGAATCCTGCAATACAAAGGCCATATGACTTCTCAAGCTTTCCCGCCGAATCGAAGTGATATCTAAGCCATCCAGCGTGATTTTCCCCTGATTAGGATCATAGAAACGGGATAACAGCCCAATTAGCGTTGTTTTGCCAGCACCGGTAGGTCCAACTAAAGCGATCATCTCGCCAGGCTTCGCTACAAAGCTGATATCCTGCAGCGTGTTAGAACCTCCATCATAAGAAAAGGCTACATTTTCAAACTTCACCGCACCCTGTACAGTTTCAAGTGATTTGGCTGCACCTTCATCTTTAGCCTCGGTCTCTTCGTCCAGCACTTCAAACACCCGCTCGGCCCCTGCCACCGCTGAGAGCAAGGTATTCCACTGATTCGCTAAATCATTAAGCGGACGAGTAAACTGGCGGGTATATTCCACGAATACGATGATCACACCCACTGTAATCGACCCACGGATCGCAAGCAGACCACCAATTCCTGCAACTATGGCGAAGCTGAGATTATTAAGACCATTCATAAGCTTGGGGATGAAACCAGAAATGGACTGCGCCCAGTAGCCTGACAGCATAATTCGCTTGTTGCGTTCATGAAAACCAGAGATGACGCGTTCCTCTTGTGAAAAAGCCTTGATAATCCGTTGTCCGGATAAGGTCTCCTCAATATAACCGTTAAGCTCCCCTACATTGCGCTGACGTTCTTTAAATAGTGGGCCTGTACGGCGTGTAATCCAGCGCATGCCTAACAACATCAAAGGCACTACGAGGAATGTGAGCAGCGTCAACAAGGGACTAAGCCACAGCATAACCCCTACGGTTCCTAGCAAGGTTAAGACACTTGAAAATATCTGAATAGCCGAGCTATTCAACGTAGAGCTGACGTTCTCGATATCATTGGTAAGACGGCTCATAATTTCCCCCTGCTGTCTCCGATTAAAAAAGGAAATAGGCAGACGGTGTAAATGGGAGAATAGCTCCGTGCGCATCCGTAATACAGTTTCTTGAGCAATTTCGATCATCCATATGTTTTGCAGCCAAGAAGTCAGAGAATAAAAAATGTACACACAAGCAAGGCTTGTCAGAAAAACAACCCATGATCGCCCGCCGGTACCTTCCAGATAATTATCCACCGCTCTGCCAATCATGTATGGCCCCAGCAGCGCTAGCGCTGAGCTGAAGACAACCATGATCAGTACAAGAATAAGCTTGGCTTTACGCTCAGCTAGATAACTCCAGATCCGGATCAGCGTCCCTGACCAATCCTTCGCCTTTGCTTTGGGTTTGCCGCCAGATGCTGTCCCTAGACTTCGTCCCACGCCAAGTTCAAAATTCGGTTTAGGATGACGAAAAGGTTCAATTAATGCTTTGAACATGCTGCTTCGCCTCCTCTACCTGTGATTCATAAATCTTGCGGTACAGCTCGGAGCTTGCCATAAGCTCCTTATGCGAGCCTTTGCCAATTAATCGTCCCTCATCCAGCAACAGGATCAAATCGGCTGATGCCGTTGAACTGATTTTCTGAGTAATCAAAAAGGTTGTACAGGAGATATCCTTTAGCGCCTCCAGCAAAAGCCCTTCCGTAACCGCATCAAGGGCACTGGTGCTGTCATCAAGGATCAACATAGCCGGTTTTCTAACAAGTGCACGGGCAATCGTTAACCGCTGCTTTTGTCCGCCGGAGAGATTAACCCCTCGTTGACCAAGCATCGTGTCATAACCATCTGGCAACCCTTTTACCGTCTCGTGAATTTGTGCAGCTCCCGCTGCTTGTTGGATTTGTTCCAGTGTGGCGTGTTCATTGCCCCATGCAATATTATCGCGAATTGATCCGCTGAAAAGCTGCAATTCCTGAGGCACATAACCTATCGATTTCCGCAGTCTGGAAATATCGATATCAGCACTTTTTTCACCGTCAATCCAAATGGTGCCGTCTGTCTCTTCATACAAGCGCGGAATCAAACTCACGAGTGAGGATTTTCCTGATCCGGTCGCCCCCATAATCGCTACTCGCTCACCAGCAGCTACTTCAAAATGAATGTCCTCCAGGACAGAGATATCACTATTAGGATACTTAAAGCAAACGCCTTCAAATTTAACGTGGCCCTGAATCGGCTCACCTTGCAAAGTCCCGCCTTCACGAACTCCAGCTCCCGCTTCCATAACTTCTGAAACACGTTGAGAGGAGGCACGAGCGCGGGAAAACGTTACAACAAGACCAGAGATAGCTGATAACGCTCCAATTGTTCGCAAGGAGTAATTAATAACAGCAACAGTCTGACCCAAAGTAGCATCCCCGCTGGAAATGGCTATCCGTCCAAACCATAAAATCGCCAAAATCGCCGCATTCACAATAAGCATAACAAAAGGCATCGTCGTCTCAGTCAAACGCAAGGCAGACACTGTTGATCTCATCAAATTCCCGCTAAATACCGTGAAACGTTCAATCTCATACCCCATACGCACAAATACGCGGATCAAGCGAATACCCGTAAGGTTCTCCTGAATCACGCCATTAACTCCGTCTAAACGCTGCTGGACCGTACGAAATAACAAGGAAGCTTTTCTCATAATCCAATAGAGGAAAAAAATCAACAAAGGTAACGCCACCGTCAGCAGTAATCCCAGCTTCACATGAACAACTAACGCCATAATCACACTGCCTACCACAACAAGTGGCACCCGTGTCATAAAGCGCAAGCTCATAAAAATAGTATCCTGCAGCTGTGATACATCGCCAGTCAGACGGGTAATCAGTGACGAAGTAGCAAAACGATTAAATACTTCATACGTAAAAGACTGTACCTTTTCGTACAATTTGTCCCTAAGATCGAACGCAAAGCTCTGACTTGCATGGGCAGCAAAAAAAGAACTGAGTACCCCGGCTGTAAACGCAACTACCGCGCTGCCGATCAATACACTGCCCCACAGCCATACTACAGAGGTATCTTTTTCTCGGATCCCCAAGTCAATGATTTTGGAAATGATCAAAGGCTGTGATAATTCTACCGTCAATTCAATGAGCATCATTACAAGGGCAGCTATTGCAGCTACCTTATATTTTTTGAGAAAAGAGAAAATCAAAGCCATTCGCATACCCTCTTTTTCTATTCGTACAGTGCATCCCTTAACCGAGTTGACATCGTGGAAGCCTGTCCAGTTTTCAGTATTGCTCGACGCAGTGCTTTATTACTCCGATTCAATTCCACCAAATCCGCCATCATTTCTTCCAGCAAGCTTTCAGTGTCACTGGATAAATCTCCATTCTGCTGCAAAAGAGCTAACCGTTCCTTATATTCGTCTAATCTTTCAGTCACACTTATTACTTCCTTTCCCATCTCTTATTACCTCTTATCATACCACATCCAATCAATCGCAATGTTTTCACTGGATACATCTGATCCGAATATGATACTCTAATATGGTCGCATTTTTAAGATATAATCAATGTTTTTTACGAAAGGATAGATGGAAGTGGCACAATTGTTTTTCAAATACGGAGCAATGAACAGTGGTAAATCTATTGAGATACTCAAGGTTGCACATAATTATGAAGAGCAGGGGAAATCGGTGCTCATTTTCACTCCATCCATAGACGACCGGGACGAGGTTGGTTTTATTTCTTCTCGTATTGGGCTTCGGAAACAAGCAATCCCCATCGATGAGAACACAGATATTTATAATATCGTCAGCAGTAACCAACCTAAACCACACTGTGTACTTATTGATGAATGTCAATTTCTAAGCAAGGAATGTATTCTCCAGCTAGTGCGTATCGTTGATGAGCTGGGCATTCCGGTAATGGCCTTCGGACTTAAAAATGATTTTCAGAATCAGTTATTTGAAGGCAGCAAATATATGCTGATCTACGCTGATAAAATTGAGGAAATGAAGACGATCTGCTGGTTCTGCGAGCGCAAAGCTACTATGGCTCTACGAGTAGAAAACGGCAAGCCCGTATATAGCGGCAAGCAAATCCAGATTGGTGGCAATGAAGCTTACTATCCGGTATGCCGCAAATGTCACAAGAATCCACCGCTATAGCCGTGTATAAAAAGCATCCCAAAGCCATAAAGGCTATTGGAATGCTTTTTTGATTAAGAAGATATTACCCTAAATATCTTTCTTTAAGAATATTCAAATGATGATGGTCATGTCCAATCATAATGCAGGCCTGAGCTCTCGCAGAAAGAGTAGCCTCGTTAACTATTCCCTTCCGGATCCATGCTTCCTCCGGCAGAGTTTCCATTAGGAGTAATGTCGATTCTCGAACAAGCTTGTAGTGGGCCAGCAATGCTTTTAAAGTGTGCGCTTCGAAATTGGCGGTAAGTACATAGTCTTTCTCTTCAAAACCCGGTAGTGGAGTCGTATCCCCTCTGGCGATGCACAATAAACGGTAGGACATGATTCTTCCGGTATCAGCCAGATGTCCGACCATTTCCTTGATACTCCATTTCTCCGGAGCGTAACGATAGTCCCCTTGTTCTTCCGTAAGATTCGAAATAAAAGTGCAAATCTCATCCGTCTGCTCTCTAAAAATAGTAATCATGTCTCCTTCAGCTGGCACTAAATCGACATATTTTGATAATTCTTTGAGATACTCACTGCTTTCTGGACGTCGATCCATGTCTAAACCCCTCTCATTTTGAATTTTTTTGAAAAAATAGGAGGAAAATTATACTGTAGTTGTTGTATTTTAGCTCATTTTATACGATACTTGCAATAATAGGGTTGGTTAAACTAGAAGTCATCGGGAGTGTCGGCATGCTAGATTTTATTCTTTTTATGATATTTTCAATACTAGAGACTTATGCAATGTTTTTTCTGGCTTTCAAAATCTTCAAAATTGATCTATATCATAAAGAGATGGTGTTTGCTAGTTTTATTATGGGCTTTTGTTCTTATACAATTAGGATCAACTATGGGATTTTTCCATTAGATATTTTCTCACAATTTGCACTAATGTTTTGTTTTATGTGGATGTTATTCCGGATTCATCCCTTCTACGCTTCAATATTAACCGGGATGGCCTATCAAGCTTACTCGGTGATTCAAGCCAGTATTGTGTATCTATTAAACTCTGTAATCTCCATGCCTCTAAATACTTCGGACCCGATTACAAAAAACATAATGACAATGCAGATTTTATCAGCATTAGCCGCGATTCTCATTGGTATGTATGTGGGCTATAAACGTATTGGATTTGACTTTGTACCTGATAAACCCGATGTAAAAGTCAAACCAACAACTAGTGAAAAAATATTATTCGCTCTTAATCTTCCTACAGTAATTGTCGTTACTTTATTCACCTACTTTATTGAATCTAATTTCTTTTTCTTGATCCCAATTTTCTATGGGGTAATATTATGGGGATATCTATATTTCTCATACAAAAAGGACAGAAATAACTATGAGTCATTTAGCACTTAAAATTGTTGAGGTCATTAAGAAAAGTAATCCAGAGCAATCGCATTCAATTGAAATGATGCATTATGCCCTTAGCATTATTCTGAATACTTTATTCATTATTATGACTTCTTTATGCATTGGCGGGCTCACTGGACAGCTAAAGGAAACATTCTTAGCCTTATTCAGCTTCATGCTCCTAAGAATGTCATCTGGTGGTGTGCATTTAAAATCCGCAAGAGCCTGCAATATTGTATCTATCTTTATCTGTTCACTGATCCCTCATATAACTTATCTAATACATAACCATTTGATTTGGATTAATCTTTTTTCTTTACTTGTAATGATCTTATGTGCTCCGAATCCTGATGCTAATGCCCAAATCCCCAAAGAATGGTATTTGGGTTTAAAGCTACTTTCCATAATTCTGGTTTTTTTAAATTTTCGGCTCCATTCGCCTGTCATTGGATTGGCATTTTTAGTTCAATCCTTTACAGTCATAATCCCATTACAAAGGAGGACAATCAGATGAAAAAAAACTTAGCTCGTTATGCTTCTAACATTTTAGGTACTTCTGCTACTGTTTTTGCAACAATTCTGAAACCATTTGCTCACAGCCCTGAGATTCCAAAAGAACTGCGCAAGTAATTAAACAAGGATGGGGAAACGATGCGTGTCTTACAGAAAGACGGTTCCTCTAGTGATATTCTAGAGGAAGATATATTGTATTTCTCGAATTATAAGAATACAATATTCGTCCATACGAAAGAAGGCGAATTTATTCTCCCCACCACGCTTTCCGATCTTTCCGTAGCGTATGAGGGTAAGGGATTCGAACGCCTTGACCGCAGCAATGTCGTCAATATCAACAACATAGAAGGCTATGATCCCGGGCGGAAGATTGTATGCTTTAATCAAGGTACGCAGTTCACTACTGTTTCGGAATCCAATGAACCTCGCCTTAAGAAGTATCTTGCTTCACAAAAGAAAAAACCGTCAGAATAAAATTCAGTTTTTTAATAATCCCGGCATGTTCACGCATGCCGGGATTATTTTATTAAAAATTGAAACTTTTTAGCAATTTCCTCAAAATCGCACATTATGCCATAATAATCCTCAAATGTAAAGATAAATTCGTAGGATGAATGACAGGAGACGGATCCTATTCCAAATGATACCATATAGATAAACCTATAATAAAAACAATTAATGATGGAGGATCATAATGAATTACTATTTTCATCCCTCTCCACGGCCCTCATCTCTGGAATCTATATCTGACGAGGATTTACTAAGAATCTATGAGCTAGCGGTTGATGCCCATGCGTTACCGGATTTCATTGAAATTATTAAAGAGATCATGAGAAGTAGAAATCTCATAGATTCTGAAAGTATATAACATCCCCTTCCCCATTAAATTCACACTGACGCATGGTACACATTTTTCTTCAGCTTCAACCAACAATAAACTCCTTAGGTCGCCTTAAGTCAACTACATTAACATAAAAAAGGTAGAGCCTCCGCGGCCCTACCTTTTTTATATGCACATATGATGGTTAATCTGAGATAAAAATAATGCTCTATTCTGTAATTTCTGTTTTGAAAACATTTTCCAATTTGCCGCCGAGTCTTTTCTTCAAGGGAACTTTAATATCTCTGCCCAATTCTTTAAAGAAAGTTTCAACATCACATTTCACATTTTTTGCAGTTGCGATTACCGCACCATCACCAACAATGTTTTGATTCGCTTCAAGAGGAACATCAACTTCGATGTCATACTTTTTGGATAATGTCTTGATGTAACGTGCGAAGATCTCCAGCAATTCCTCGTTATTAAAATTCTCTATAGCGACTTTGCCCTTGCTGGTAAACTTCATGTTAATTTTCATTATTAATATCCCCTTTTCTGTCAAACCATTTTTAGTTGTTAGTTTATGGATCAAGATGAATAGATGGCTGCAAGAAAGGGCAACATTCATTCATTTTTGAGATCATTAGCAAAAGGCATACATTATTTATAAGCACCCTTTATTTGTTGTACTTTAAACTGAGTAAATTCTTTAAGTGCTTGTATGACCTGATCCTGTTCCTCTTCCTTCAGTTCATAAACGCACTCCCGTAGCCACTCGCCAAATAGAAAGGCTTGACGCCCTTTACGGGGGCTCTTTCTTAAGGAGTCGAGGTTACCCTCAAACTTATCGTTCAGGACATCGGTCAGATTGTATTTCTCAATCTTCTCTATTACCATTCCTGCCCCATATTCCGTTTCGTAAACTATAACTTCATTCGAATCAAAGGAAACGTACGATGTTTCTTTCCCTTCCTTCGCTCTGAATTCCTTAAGCTTGTTAAAGGCTGTCTCGTAGATGTAATCTTGAGACTGTTTGAGCTGTGGCAGCTCATATCCTTGCTTCAAGGTCTTGATATATTCAATATCTGGCATATAATCTGCCAAATGGTACATCCGATTCTTCAGATCCGTTCCAAGCGCTTCAATGATCTTGTCCAGATTGTCTTTAAGCGGAATGCTCTCTCCACGTTCGATTTTGCTAAGCTGTGAGTAACTTATACCGCTCTTTTCTTCCAGTCCTCTTAAGGTTAACCCTCTCGTCTTTCTGATGTGCCGAATGAAATTACCCAGCTCATCGGGATAGTTCTCAAAATCATTCATGGGAGTCACCTCCCTACTATCATAACACAACATAACAATTTGTGTTGGCTAATAACAATTATTCCTTGTTTTTACTTGCCTCTGAAGAGTAATTCCCAGTATTCCACACCCAATATAACCCTATCTTTACAAAATACCGGAAAAAGACTCAGCGCTCGTCTGTAAGGATTTGGAATATGCTCGTTACTCGCCTCAGTTTTACTTTCTGCTTAAGCCCCATCCATCTTCTTGGTCTTACCTTCCGCTTTCTGCTCACTTTACTCACCTGGCTCACTTGGCACACTTGGCTCAACTAGCTCAACTAGCTCACCTAACTCAACTAGCTCACCTTACTCACCTTGCTCACCTTACTCACCTTACTCACCTTGCTCACCTTGCTTACCTAGCTCACCTAGCTCACCTAGCTCACCTAGCTCACCTAGCTCACCTGACTCACCTAGCTCCACTTGGCTCACCTGACTCAACTAACTCACCTAGCTCACTCAATTCTACCTCATCGGACCGAGGAGACCTTATTAAGCTGATTTCAGCCATTCTGCTCATCTATCGGACTCAGATGCAGCTATTCATTAAAATATATTACGATTCCGGGCAAAAGTATGACAATAAGAGCTATGGAGTCCGAAAATTTGGAAAAATGGACCAAAAAGTTAAAATAGCGGCAATACAGTCCGTTACGATCCCAAACCATCGAGGCTATCTGTTAAAACAAACTTTCTTGATAAAAGTAGCTCGTCCGAGCCGAACTTACCAAGTGTGCATCGCTGTTGGCGTACTTTAGCTTTAGCGTTCCTCAGCGAGCGTACTTTAGCCTGCCTCAGCGAGCCTACCTTAACTTTCCGTTCTCCATTTTCCCTTCTCCAATCCTTTGTGTCTCACCACCTGTTTTTACTTTTAATTCGCTTTCCCCCTCTGTGTACATGCGTGCGTACCCTGCACATATCCAACTAATCGAATTATCAAAAAAAACAGCCAGTCCCCATCAACCTGAGACTGGCCACAATCATTACTCCATAACACTCAGCAGGTTGAGGATCGTCTGTGCACTTTCAGCACGTGTTCCGTTTTGGTTCGGTGCAAATTGTCCCTCAGCCCGTCCTTGCATCAAACCAAGTCTGTACACTTCGCTGATTGCCTCTTGAGCCCACTGTGGAGCATAACCAATATCGTTGAATGCCGAAATGTTACGGCTAGCTACAGATACATTACTCTTCGCGTAAGCATATGCACGAGCCAGCATTGCAGCCATCTCCTGGCGGGAAATCTTCGCCTCCGGTTCAAACTGTGAAGCAGTCTGGCCGTTAATCACTCCTGCTTGTTTGGCTAACCCTACTGCTTCTGCATACCATTTATCTGCAGGTACATCAGCGAAACCAGGTTCCGCTTGACCTTTCAAGCCAAGCGCACGAACTAACATCGCTGTGAACTCCGCCCGTGTAACCGCACGGTTCGGATCAAATCGGTCCGCAGCTACACCCTGTACAAGCTGTTTTACCGCAAGCTGCTTCACAGCAAGGTAAGCCCAGTGATCGGACTTCAAATCTTTGAATGTTTTATCAACTTCTAAAACAACGTATTTACTAAAATGACTGACGGCAGCAGATAGATAACCATTCGTCCATGTACTGCTCATATACTCTAATTTACCCACGTCTTCGATAAAATAAATACCTAATAAGCTTCGATCTACATCTGCACCGACCTTATATGAAATCATAATCGGCTCTGCAAACTGTCTTAACGAGAAGGACTGATCATTTTGTGTGAATATGCTAAGCGACCATTCCCGCAGATCACTTTTCGCCCGCAATTGTGCACCCGCAAGTGCACTTGCACGAGCCAACAGATCCACTGCTGTATTATCAGCTACAGGTTTCAGCCGTAGCGAAATCGTACTCTTGGCAAGAGCCTCAGCTGAGATTAGCTTACTTAGTTCTGCCAGTACTGTAGCAGGAATCGTAACGGATAAATCCTGCATAACCACTCTAAGCGGTGCGCGTCCAAGCAGCTCTGCTGCATTGCCTGGCAAAAGTAATTCCGTAATCGCCCCATTAACAGAAACCACAGCTTCACCTTGAGCATTCTTGCTCTCTGAAAGTTGAGAAGCCGTTATGGTGACTACGCCCGTTTGTGCTGATGCCGACGGAGTTGGTGTAGCGGTTGGCGTTGGTGTCACCGCAGGTCCCGGCACCCAAGCACCCGGCGTTGATGTTGGCTCTGGACTTGGTGTTGGTGTCGGTGTTGGTGTCGGCTCTGCGCTTGGTGTTGGCTCTGGGCTTGGTGTCGTACCCGGCGAGCCCTCAGTCACTATCAGAATATATTCAGTGCTCAAACCGTTATAAACAGCGCTGACTTTTGTTGTACCAGCACTCAAAGCATGAAGTTCTCCAGCCTCACTAATCATTGCAATGGAATGATCAGATGTATCAAAGATTACTCCCTCGAACAATTCTTGCTTGCTGCCGTCACTGTATACCGCCTGAACAACAACGGAGCCTTTACTTCCTTGTTCCAGCGAATCCGGCCCATTCATCGTTATTTCTGTAAGAATAGGTGTCTCATCATTTGTTACGACAAGGTTATACTCCGAGGCGAACTCCCTATAGGTTACTGAAATCACAGTGGAGCCTTCCTGATGAGCCTGAACTAAACCCTGATCATTGATCGTAGCAATATGTTCATTCAAGCTGGAATAATGAAGTCCATCTGATATTGCGGTACGTTTCCCAGATGCGTAGACAGCTTCTGTTACAGATTGGTCGACTTCTTCCGGTTTAAGCTGTCTCTTTCCCTGAAGCTTAATTGCTTGCAGCGCATCTACAGTTATCGTACTTTCGGCAAAAATATTCGGGTAACCTGCCACTGTGACTCTTATCTTAGCTGTCCCTGGCTTCAATGCTGTAACCAAGCCATATTCATTTACAGTAACAACTGATTCTGCCGTATCAGGAACGATGGTCCAAAGCTTTGTCAGATGATTAGCCTCATCCGGCCCCACCTTAGCTTGCAATTGCAGGCTAGCCCCAGGCTCAAGCTCTACAGCAGTTTGATCCAGCGCAATGGATTCCGGAACCAATTTGCCGATTACTAAACGGTCAATCTCAACCCCGTCTACTGTTCTTGCGGTAACCGTAATCTCGTTCTTCTCAATCTCAACAGCCGTATAGATTTGCTCATCTTCGTCATATATTTTTTCCTGCCAAAAACGTGGTGTCAGCGCATAGAACTTAGGACCCGAGGAACCGCCGATAACATACCGAGTGCCTTCGCCTTCTGCAACCTGTTTACCCTCCTTCATCGGAAAAGTTCGCAAATAGATATGATCATGACCGTTCATGACCAAATCTACGTTGTGCTTATCAAAGACCGGAACCCACTTCGCTTGTACCTGCTCATTCGAATAGATGCTGCCGTACGGTCCTTGATGGAAAAAAATCACCTTCCACTTTTTATCTGTAGCGGAAAGATCCTGATCCAACCACTCGGCCTGTTCAGTAAACGGACTACCTGAATGCTCTGTATTCATAACCACAAAGTGCGTATCCTTAATATCAAAAGAATAATTCGTACCTTTTACGCTCGCCGCACCGTTTTGCGGGTTATTGAATTGCGCTAGATAATCCCCATCTCCATTGGTTCCCATCACTTCATGGTTCCCGATAATCGGAACAAGTGTGGTATTCATCAGCTGCTTTTGAGCTGCATCAAACCACCAGTTCCACTGCTCTTGTTCAAAGCCCTTATCCACCATATCTCCAGCATGAACCAGCATTTCCGCATCCGGCATATACGCGTAAGCCGCTTCAATCGTATCTCCCCAAAGACCAAAACCAGCCTTAGAATCTGCTTGGGAATCTCCGATAAACAGGAATTTTGTAGAAGTGTCCTCACCACCACTTGTAACAAAAGCTCCTTGCTCACTTACATTTGACTCGCCATCACCCACACGATATACATATTCCGTTCCGGGGGTAAGCGCAGTGGCCTCCGCTTTATGAACTCGCATCGTTCCGTCATTGTTGGTGTTGTAAATTGAACTGCTGCCGGTAATTTTTATTACATTCGCAGCTTGAAAGCTTGTAAACTCCGCTTTTTTCACAAGTTCTACTACAGTATCCATGGTCAACGGTTCTGTCTGCCAAGTGAACTGGCGAGAAGTTGCTGCATCTTGGCCCATCGTAACATTAACATTACGCGGAGCTGCAGTAGCGTCATATGGAGCAACCTTGAATGTCATTACAGGACTATAGGTATTTCCTTTTACCGCCTGCAATTTAAAAGTTCCTTCTGCTGAAGTGACAAAGTCAGTAGTTAGTGTTCCACTTGCCCCTGAAGCAACACCTTGTACCTCCACTCCATCGAACAGCAGCTTTGCTCCTTCAACGACACTTCCATTCAGATCTTTTACCGCAAAAGATGCATCAAAGCCCTTCGCAAGATCATAATGGTTCCAAGTGAGCATCAACTGTGTCTTCACAACAGATTCAACAGCTGCTCCAATAAAAGAAATAGGAACCCCAGTACCCTCTGTAGAAGTTACCGATCCGGATGTATTTTCAATTACAAAAGCTTTGCTAATATCTCCAGCCAACTGCTCCTGAGTGTAGGGACCCACAAAATCATTTCGAACTGTATATTGAATTTGCCCGATGAGATCCGTATCTCCCAGATTGGAAGAATTGATATTCGTTAAGTTAAGACGCACAGTGCCCAATACCGGATCAATGATGGACTCCACTTGTGTTTCTGATAACATATTCCCCCGAATTACCTGCAAATCTTTAACTGCAGCCGGATTAAAAGCAAACGTAAGATTTCCTTCCTGCAGCTTGCTCGCTTTCTCTGCCGTTACGTCCAAAGTGTAAGTGTTGCCGGCATATACTACTTCTGGTGTTTGGTACACATAGAACGGAGAGCCCAAATTTACTGTAAAATACCATTCTTTTATCGTCTGGTTACCGCTTAAATCGCGAATGGCAACTTTTACTTTATGACGGCCTTCTGTCAGTGGAACCTTTGGTTTATAAGTAATCTGACCCTTTGGAGGATAAAAGCCATGCTCCACTAATTGATCGTCCACATATACTCGTGTTTTGTCAGGATCGATTAAGGTCGTTCCCGGATGCACTACTGGATCATAACCATCATCCTCACCATTGACGGAAAGGGTCGGTGTAGCTGTTTTGACAATTTCGTTCACGCCGGGATATGCATCTTTAAGAATAGGAGGTGTTCTGTCCTCCTCTAGCGAGCCATAAATGGCACGAATATCATCAACGTAAATAGCTCCCGCACTCTTATTAAGATTGCTTGTCTCCATATAGCGGACAGGCATATCCATCGTTAACGGGGTGGTTTTCCCCTTAGGAACGGATACTTCGACGTATTTCCACCCCGTCCAGTTCACACCATTTACCTGATCAGTAAAATCCACAGGCACTGCCGCATTATTGCCATCCCGAATCTGTCCCCGCAGCCAGTGCTTTTTGCCATCTCCGTAGATCCACATACTGATCTTTTCAGGATACCCCGGAATCTGAATCCGATTGGCGGTTGAGCTTGCGGCTAAATAAGCACCGGATGTGCCTGTTTTATTAACAAAATCATATTCCAGCTTCAAGGCTTTGTCCCCGTTGCGGACAAAATCCAGATCCGACACTTCCTGAATCGCCACGCTGTTAGCTGCTGCACTAGAGGCTATATATTTATCAATGCCATTCTCAAAATCCTCCAGCATTACAGGCGGTAACCCCACATTTACTTCAAAAGAGGTCTCAACGTCCCTGTATTTAGCATAAATCTTTCCGTTTTTCCCGTTCTCACTCGTCGCCTGAAACAGACCCTTCTCGTCCACGGTTCCGATCTCGCCCTCAACCCGCCATTCGAAGCTAGGGTTGTCAGTTTGAATCACTTGTCCATTACGTAGCGCCTTCACAGTTAATTGTGCAGCAGCACCTGAAGAATAAGTTTTGATCTCATCAGGAAACCTAAGCTCTGTAAGCTTATCTACAACCTCAATTTCAGCACTGCCTTTGACTGCCCCAGCCTCTACAATTACAGTTCCTGTGCCGGCAGTGATTCCTCCGGTGAAGACTCCGTTCGCATCGACAGTACCAAGGTTAGCGTCCACCTGCCAATTCAGCGTACCCGAATAAGGCGCCGGATGGCCGTTCTCGTCCACTCCTGCCGCTTTGAATATAAAGCTGGAGCCTTGCAAAATACGTTCCGTATTCGGCTGCACAACCAGCTTAGAAGCCGAAGGTTGCTCAGGGGCTGTATTGACAAGCAATAAACCGTTACCGGTTTTACGCTCGTAACCATCTGAGCCCTGATTCATCATTCGGACACCAGATGTACCCGGCATTCTGGCCACAAAAGTAGAAGAACCGCCACCATCCAGATTCATGGCGTTCACTACGCCCATATCCTTCAGAATGTTGCCAAGCTCATCGGTATCTACGCCCTCACTAAAACCTGGCGATCTTCCATCCACTTCGAATAAAACGAGACTTCCATCCGCTTTTGTCCCAATGGCTGTCCGCGGATGAATGCCTAAAGGCCCTACACCTTGTTGAACTACTCCGTCTTTTACCAGCGGCCCCTCGCCGCCAATAGCTACCTTCACATCATTCCATTCTCCGCTGAGCGCAAAGCTGGCAGTAACGTTATTGCCAACAGATAACCCTTGCAGAACAGCACGGGACGTACCCTGGGCAGATAAAACCACTTTTCCTTGGGAAAGCGGCGTATTGCCTTGATTGTTGCGGATTTCAGATACCTTCAGCTTCAAGGTCTGACCGCTTTTCACTTCTCCCTCGACAATATCTAGAACAACCTCGTCACCCTCATTGGTTGACTTTGTAGTTGTATTATAATCTTCCGTATAAAGAACCAGCTCATTCGTATTTCGATAACGGTTGATGCTGGTCAGATTGGTTGTTTTTCCATTAATCGTTACGTTTTTGGTCAGCTTCGGCACCCCATAAATCGAGCTGCCATCTTCTTTTAAACCGAAAGTAAAAGCTGAAATCGAACTGTTCAGGATTACACCCTCATCCATAAATAACCCATTAGGAACACCCGTAGCAAAACCGGAGATTTCATAAAAATCACCGTTAATCCCTGCGATCACTCGGTTTCCAGGTGAATCCGCATACGTGGCCATTTCTGTAATGCCCTTCATACCGTATACCTTTCCATCCTTCTTACCTGCCCGCAGCTCCAAATTTCCTTGTTGCGGGTTGAACTCCACTGCATGTATCTTTTGTAAACCACGTTCATTCTGGAGATCCATCCAGGTATACATCGCCCCAGGTGCAAGCTCTGTTTGGCGAACATCAATAACGGTTCCGTAGTCTGTTGCTGGTAAATCAGAGATGGAAGCGCGAACAATTGCCCCCGGTTGTAACAACGAAATCAACAAAACAAAGATAACAACAACATTAATTTGCCTTAGATACCTTCTCACTGTGTTGACATCCTCCCCACTTGGCTGTCCTAATATCGATCTGAGCTTGGACAACATCATAGGGTTAATATTAACTAGGAAGCGTAAAGGTTAGATAAAATTTACCAAGGCATACTGTTAACTTCGTCTAATCATTTCATCAAATTCATGCTTTAGCCTGTTGATAAATCTTCGGGCGGTCTGGGAGGTCTGTTTTGAAGCAGAGACAATAGCTCCTGAATATTTCGCACGGGTATCTGGTGATCGTAACTCGATGGTTTTCATGAAGGCAGAAGTAATCTCTGATATTTTAAGAAACGAATAATCCAGACCAATTGTGATGGCCAGTCCTTCTGCAACTGCATTCTCAATCGCCCGTGTGTTGTTACTTACAAAAAGCAAATTGATCGGCCCATAGCCAGATAAATATCGCTCTACATAGTCCTTAATGTAAGGATCATCGTATAAAACCAACGTCTGCCCCACTAACTGATCCGGTGTAAGGATTGAATTCAGGGCTAGCGGTGAGTGTGGATGTACACCCACTACAATCTTTCCTTCCATTAACCTTTCAAACTTAACCCCCTTATATGTGTCAGGCATTCCCTCCGGTGAGACCATAAGTCCAATGTCCATTTCATCCTGAAGTACATTATCCAGAATTTCTTTGGGTCCTTTTTCAAAAATCTCTATTTTCACATTTGGAAAATCTGCCTTAAAACTGGAGATTACCTTCACCATCAGATGCATGGGTCCAGGTATCGTAGCAATTTTCAAATGACCACTTAACGTATCGCTGTAAATCTGTGCTTCTTCTTTTAATTCATTTACTTTCATCAGGACTTCATTTGCTTTGCTAATAATGGCATTTCCTTCTGCTGTGGGAACCGCCTTTTGCCCGCGCGAACGGATGAACAAAGTAACTCCCAGCTCAGCCTCCAGCATGGTAATGGACTGACTCATTGCGGATAGAGTGATATGACGATTCTGAGCTGCTTTGGTTAAAGAACCAATCTTTGCGACTTCTACAATATTCTCGCATTGCTCCAAATTCATTTGAATCACCCCTTAAGTTAATCTTTACTTAATAACTATTAAATTTACTTAAATTTTAATTAATTTAGACAAGTGTTACAATGTAAATAAGTTAGTAAGTAACCATTTTTACTATATCAACTTTCATTTCTAGTATAACTATATTTCTTGAGGAGGAAACTCAAATGACAGACAAAAGAGTAGCCGTAATAACAGGTGGAGCCAGTGGAATCGGGAAACAAACCGCCATTAAATTTGCAAGTAAAGGTGATCAAGTTGTCGTTGCCGATTTCAATCAACAATTAGGTGAAGAAACGGTAGCACAAATTATTAAAGAGGGTGGCGAAGCAATTTTCGTCAAAACAGATGTTTCCAAATATGAAGATGTCGAAGCGCTGGTTCAAAAAACTGTAGATACTTATGGAAGAATTGACGTTATGTTCAACAATGCCGGAATCGGCCGCGTCACTCCTGTACTAGACCAAGACCTTAAGGATTATCACAGTGTCATTAATGTCAATCAGCATGGTGTAGCCCATGGGATTATCGCTGCTGGTAAAAAAATGCGTGAGCTCGGCATCAAAGGTGTGATCATCAATACAGCTTCTGTATTTGGATTCCTAGCTTCCCCAGGTACATTCGCATATCACGCTTCCAAAGGTGCGGTCATTATGATGACTAAATCCGCAGCACTTGAACTTTCGGTTCATGGCATCCGCGTGCTTGCCGTTGCTCCAGGCGCTGTAGATACGCCAATTATCCAAGGATATAAAGATCAAGGAATGGTTGACCAAATGAAGAGCAAAGTAATGGGTAACAAACTAACATTACCTGAACAAGTTGCAGACACTGTATACTTGCTCTCCTTACCAGAAGCTAGTGCAATTAACGGTAGTGTTGTAATGGCTGATGAAGGTTATGCTTCATTTAAATAAAGTTTAGGGTGAAAAAAATCCAAGGCTTCCCTCGAGGGAGGTCCTTGGATTTTTTTAAAAGTATTCAATAGATACACCCTACTCCCAAGTCCTCTGTTCATTAATCTCCAGCTTACGTTTAAACGCCTGCTCCAGATCAATACCAAGTTTATTGGCCAGATCAAAAATATTCCACACCACATCGTACATCTCGTATCCCAAGTTTTCTTTCCGCTCCGCATCTGGATGAAAAGATACCGACAAAACCTCTTTGGACAACTCCCCAACCTCAGTCATTAAGTACAGCATTCTCTGCTCAATGGTGCTGGTATCAAACCCTTTGATTTCACTGAACTCCTTAACATACTGTTGAAACTCTGCTGCATTCATTTCCTTACGCCTCGCTTTTTGGTATAAAGTTATGTAAAGTAATTATTCCTGCGTATTTACCAATTATCATCCTTTTGATCTAAGAATACAAACTCTCCAAGACTTTGCTGTTTATTAGACAAGAACGCTCTCACAATGCGATAAAAAAGAAGCGATTCCTCATTTATCGAAGAATCGCTTCTTTGCATTTTGCTCACTATAGTGATACCCCAATAGCCAACTCGTTACAATCTGAATAAAGCCACTCCGATGATCACCTTATTTACCAGCCCCTATTTCAGCCACTCTACGATTCTGAAAATGACGAATATCCGGACGCTCCAATCCTAGATGTTCACGAAGGGTACTCCCCGTATACTCAGTGCGGAACAAGCCGCGTGCTTGCAAGATGGGCACAACATGATCCACAAATTCATCCAAGTTGCCCGGCAGTACTGGTGGCATAATATTAAATCCATCGCAGCCGTACTCTTCGAACCACAATTGCATTAAATCTGCCAATTGTTCATAGGTTCCAACAAACTGCATATGTCCGCGTGCACCAAGCAAACGGCGGCCTAATTCTAATATCGATAATTTGTCCTTACGAGCCATATCCATAATCAGCTGAACCCGGCTTTTCATTCCATTTGATGCTTCTACTGGATCAGGAATCTCAGGCAGCTGTCCATCTACTGGGTATTCGGACAGGTCAAACCTCAACATGCCAGACAACATACCAACAACAGCGGCAGGAGGAATCAACTCCTGCAGTTCTTTATATTTACTTTGGGCTTCCTCTTCGGTCGCTCCAATGATCGGAGACAAGCCCGGCATAATTTTTAAGCTACCACGTTCACGGCCATAATCTGCTAATTTGGAATTGACGCTTTCATAGAAGGCCTTAGCCGCTTCAAGCGACTGCTGTGCCGTAAAGATCACCTCTCCAAAACTAGCTGCAAAATCTTGTCCTGGACCAGAAGATCCGGCTTGAATAAGTACAGGATACCCTTGAGGTGAGCGAGGAACATTGAGGGTTCCTTTTGTAGAATACCACTCCCCTTTGTATTCCACTTCTTTGATCTTCTTCGCGTCAGCAAATTGTCCCTCTTCGCGGTTGACGATTAAAGAGTCATCCTCCCAGCTGTCCCAGAGAAGCGTTGCCACCTCAACAAATTCACGTGCCATTTTATACCGAAGTCCGTGCTCTGGATGCTCCGGCTTCCCATAGTTATAAGCTTCCACATCAAGCTGGGAGGTGACAATATTCCAACCCGCTCGGCCTTCACTAATATGATCTAAAGAAGCAAATTTGCGAGCCACATTATAAGGTTCGTTATACGTGGTCGATACGGTAGCCGTTAATCCGAGTTTTTCTGTTTCTGTCGAAAGGGCTGACAACAGCGTCAATGGGTCCAGCATACCCGAAGCTGCTTGATCCGCACCCATCACATACAACAAATCCGCCAAAAACATCATATCGAACTTCCCACGCTCGGCGGTTTTTGCCAATTCGCGATAAAATTTATAATTGAAGATCTTATCCGCTCCCGATTCCGGATGACGCCAGCCATAATGATGATGTCCTGAATAATAAATAAATGCACCTAAATGTAGCTGATCTTTTCTGGTTCCCATAATGACCCTGCCTTTCGAATTCTAGAGTTCGTTAACCTTTGAATGTATCACGCCAATGCAGCCATCTTCTCTCCAGCAATCGAATTGCGGAATCCGAAAGTTTTCCTATCACTGCAAAGATTGAAATTCCAACGAATACTATATCTGTTTGCGAATAAGCTCTGGCATCCTGAATCATATAGCCTATCCCCGCACTTGTTCCCATCATCTCCGCTACGACGAGTACAAGCCACGATGCACCAAGTGATAAGCGAATACCAAGTAGAATATTAGGCATTGCAGCCGGAATAATCATTTTGCTAAGCAACTGCCATCTTGTATATTGGAAAATACGGGATACTTCAACAAGCTTGATATCAACATTACGAATTCCTAGGAAAGTGTTCAGATAAACTGGAAAAAAAGCACCTAATGAAATCATTAGTATTTTAGAAAATTCACCTACACCAAACCACAAAATGAATAACGGAATAAGGGCAAGTAATGGAATCGTCCGAAGCATCTGTAAAGATGGATCCAGTGTACGCTCTACCAACTTCCCAAGTCCTGTAGATAAGCCAAGTAGCAGTCCAGTAGCAGATCCCAATAAAAAGCCAAGCCCTGCCCGATAGGCGCTAATCCCCAGATGTCGAAACAGCTCACCGCTAGCTATTAAAGAAAAGAACTGCGCAATAATGGTAGATGGAGCAGGCAATGTCGTCGCAGAGACTAGATGGAGCGCAGCTGCCACTTCCCAAATCACCACTAGAGCTAGAGGTACAATCCAACCATGCAGTTTTTTTGGAATCCAGCTTAAACCATCGTCGTGACGCTCTATTTTATTACTGGATAGGTGATTGCTCATGATCCTTTATCTCCCCTATAACTGTCCTGCCATCTTAGCAATCTCGATTCCAACAGCTTCACTAATGAATCTGACAGTTTACCTACTACAGCAAACACGATGATCCCAACAAATACCACTGTGGTCAAAGAAAACGATCGCGCGTCATTGATTAGATAGCCAACACCTGAGCTAGAGCCCATCATCTCCGCTACGACAAGTCCAAGCCAAGCTATGCCCACAGACAAACGGATACCTAAAAAGATGTTGGGCAGTGAGGCTGGAATAATTAACTTACTCACCATCTGCCATTTACTGAATTGCAGTACTCTCCCAACATCAAACAACTTGTTGTCCACCGAACGGATTCCTAGAAATGTGTTCACGTATAATGGGAAAAATGAACCTTTGGCAATCAACAATATTTTTGAGGTTTCACCGAATCCGAACCACAAAATAAAAAGTGGAGCGATTGCTAAATGGGGCAGCGTGCGCAGCATTTGCAGCGACGGATCCAGCAAACGTTCTGTTTTGTATGAAAAGCCTACCCACAAACCCGCCGCTAAGCCAAGCCCTCCCCCTATTAAGAAACCAAGCAGTGCCCGCCAAGCAGATATGCCTAAATGTTTCGCCAGCTCACCGGACGCGGTCAAGCTAACCAGTTCCCGCCATATTTCACTTGGCCTTGGCAGCAATATAGGATTTAACTTTCCCATCGCTCCGGCTATCTCCCAAATCAGGAGTAAAGCAATTGGTAAGATAAGTCCAAGCAATACATTCGTCGTTTGGATGGAAAGTCCGCGCTTCTTTACTGGATTCTTCTTATGAATTAGTGGCGAGATCACAGCTTTTTCAGCACTGAATTGCATGTAAACAACCTCTTTTCTACATCTGTGGTTTCATCCGTTACTTCAAAGGTTCCTTCAGTGCTGCTTCAATATATTGATTGTCTGTTATTTTAGAAACTTCAATCTCTTTACGGATGTTCTTAATATTAAATTGAAAATCGGCTGTCTTCTGCAATTCTTCAACAACAGCATCGCTAATTGGAATGTTGATCATCTGGGAACGTTCAAACGTACCTTCGATTACCGCTGCCGGAATGTTCCGCTCAGCTGCATATCTTTCAGTCGCTTCAGCGCGATTATCTGTCTCCCAAGCTATAGCTTTGTTGGTTACTTTTAAATAAAGCGTAACTAGTTCTGGATATTTCTCTGCGAACGCTGAACGGGAGATCACAAAAGAAGGAGATAAGACACCCAATTGCTCACCATCCGTCAAAACCTTCCCTTTACCGGTCAATGCGTTAAGAGTAATATACGGATCCCATGTAGCCCATGCATCAACGCCACCGGTTTCAAATGCAGGTTGTGCTTCATCAGGCTGTAGCTGGATAATCTCAAAATCTGCTTCTTTAAGACCTGATTCCTCAATACCGCGATAAAGGAAGTTGTAAGCATTGCTGCCTTTTGTAACAGCTATCTTCTTGCCTTTCAGATCCTCCAGTTTCTGAGCAGTACTACTACCAGGTACAAGAAGAGCAACGTTATTCGTACCTTCTAATACTTGTGAGATAATCTTAATAGGAATACCCGCAGCTTGGGCTGCGATCACCGGCATGTTACCAAGAGTCGCTATGTCCAACTTATTAGAAGCGATCGCCTCTGTCATTGGGGGTCCACTTTGAAATTCCGTCCATTCTACTTTTACGCCCAGCTTATCAAATTCTTGCTCATACCATTTTTCCTCACGGGCTTTACCAAACATCCCCCCGCTGCCCTGCACGCCAATCTTAATGGTCACACCTTCATATTTGTTGGCGTCGTTCTTTCCCGCACTCTTTTCATTCGAAGCGCAGCCTGTTGCAAATACAGTCAAAACAAACATAAGAAGTAGTGAATTACGAAATAATTTCATGGATCATTTCTCCCCTTTTTATAAAAAATGGACTCTCTTTATCTAGATACCAGCACCAACATCGATTGCCGGTTCTTCAACCTTCTCAAACTCACTCAGCACCAGTCGACGTAGCTCTTGGAATGAAGTACTGGATCTTTTTCGCGGAAACGGTAAATCGATGGGAAGAATATTGCGAATATGCCCAGGTCGGGGATTCATAATGACTACCCGCTCACCCAGGAATACAGCTTCATCCAGATCATGAGTCACAAATAACATAGTCGTCTTATTGCTCTGCCAAATATCAAGAAGTACCTCTTGCAGATGTGATCTAGTAAAAGCGTCTAGTGCGCCAAAAGGTTCATCGAGTAATAATACATCCGGATTACGGAGCAACGCCCTAGCAATAGATACTCGTTGGGCCATCCCGCCTGACAGCTCACGTGGATAGGATTTCTCAAAACCCTTTAATCGTACAAGTTCAATCAATTCATCTACTTTTTTGCGAACCTCTGGATTTTTAAGCGATAAATTTGCTGCAATATTATGCTCCACCGTCAACCACGGAAAAAGTCTTGGTTCTTGAAAAATAAATCCCTTCTCAATACTCGGACCGTCGATCTGTTTGCCATTCAGTAGAACCGTGCCGCTATAGCTCGTATCCAATCCTGCCACAATTTTTAGCAAGGTACTTTTTCCGCAGCCGCTGGGACCTATAATCGTAATCAACTCGCCTTTTTTCACCTTCAGCTGAATATTGCTTAATGCGATAACATCACCTGCAGGCGCGGCGAATACTTTATTCAAATGTTCGATAACCAGTGTTTCCTCCGACACTCCATTCACCCTTTCCGATAAATTTAAACTAAACTATACTTATGTATTTAATAGGTATTCAGATTAAAAAAATAATGAAATCCTCTGAAGAACCTTATCCGATTATTCAACTAGGTTTAATTTACATCATCTTATCAGTGACATTCCTCACATGTCAAACATTATTTGCCAAATGGGTGTATGTTTTGTGAAGTGGGGAGGTTTTGCGAATGGCAAGGACATGGTATTAGTTATAGTCGATAGGGATTTATCTAATTGGATCAAAACTGCACAAAAAAATACCGCATATTTATTGGTTTTGGACCAATGAATAAGCAGTATTTTGAGGGCTGTTCACAACTGCCATCTCTTAAGGAACCTTATGCTAAATTCTGAAAATATCAGCATTGATAATAATTCCAGCTATTACTTTCTAAGCGTTCTTTCATAATCTTCAAACCGTATTTTTCTAATTTGTTTACGATCCGTTGTTCTAACAATGATTCCTTCTGATTTGCCTGATGCGTCGATGCCTACTTGCGTGTTTTCGAATCTTTTTAAATAAGAATATGTACTCTCAAGAGAAGTTGGAAACTCGGAACCCTTTATGGTTTCAAGAAGTGGTGCAGACTGCAAATCAATACTTTCAATAAATCTCTTCTTCTCAATTTCATCATAAAATGGTTGATTTCCGTGATCACGCCACATCGCAATTTTCTCCTGCGATAACTCAAGAAGTCTATATAATTCATCCTTATTCAAGGAGAACACATCAAATACACGATACCCTTGAGTTTTTCTGTCAGAATAGTTCTTGGATGCTTTAGTTTTCCCTCCATAAGATTCCTGATAAATTACGGTTAATGCCCAGTCACCCTCAAGAAGGATATCTGCAATTACTTTTTCTGCTAACGGCTTAAGAAATTCCGCAATGTTCCCATAAGGATTACCGATTCTATCTCCTTTTGCATATAACAATTCTTCTCTGGAACCAATTAGATAATCAACTTCGTTATCATCATTTTTTAATAAAATGATCCTTGAATTTTCACCATCTACTTTTTCGTAAACAAAAACATCGTCTAATTCTGCGAAGCCTCTTGACTCCGTTAAAACATCATTTAACCGACCTCGTTCACCTAATTGATGATATGTAAGAATGCTTGGGTACTTTGTTAAAGAATTAATTTTCTTTAAATCCATAAACTATTCTCCCACTTTCAAATTCACTTTATATGACTCTTGTTCTTATAAACATAAACAAAGATAGCCAAGGAATATTTTACCACTGATTACGTGTTCACGTGTTATTCCTGATGGGATTGTCATAAAGAGTTCTCCTTATTTGTTTACCAATTTAACTTTGAAGATAAGTATCATCATAATCTACGTAATTACTTTGTTGATTACGCATGAAGGTTATACGCAAAGAAGGTTCTTATATGTATTTTCAAGTGATACTCATGTAATAGAAAATCAGCAAAATAAGAATATGTAAATAGTAGTAAACACCAATAAATCTTCTTTAATAATCTGATTCAAATATTGTTTCGTTTTTATCATTTGAGAAAATAATTTTTAATTGAGCAGTCGGATTCCAAATCCTACTATCTTTTATAATTAGATATTTTCCACCTGTATATTCATACTCACGAGTCTTACTGTCAATCACCACTGAAAATGTTTTAGCATCTTTTAAAACTTGCGTATTATTAATTACAAGGCCAATTGAACCTTTCTCTAAACCACCCATAGCTATCTCATCTCGTATCATAGCCGTAGATTTAGTATAGTCAGAAGCACTACGATAAATATAAATATAGGGCAAGCCTTAATAAATTCAAGCATGTACGTATCTAAAATAACAAAGGATTTACCCTACTAACTCCACTATAACATTAAATGGAATATTTTCTGCAGCTTATCTTCTACCAAGGCAATCAATTCCGAGTTGTAGCCATTAGGTATTTATAGGTTTTATGACCATAATTTATTAGTCTGTAAGATTGTATTATCAGATGATTTTGATACCTTTAATGCGAAATGATTGAAGTTGCTTGTAAACAGTGTTACTCTATCAACGGTAAACTCAAAATCTGTACTCTTCAATACATCTTATAATAGTCACTATTTTTAGTTAAGAAAGGTAACACTATGATAAAAGTTGATAACTTATCCTTCGCATTCCCGCAAAAAGAACTATATAAAAACATTTCATTTACGCTTGAAGAAGCACAACATTGCGCTTTTATAGGAACAAGCGGCAGTGGTAAAAGTACATTGATCGATATCCTTATGGATCCAGAAAAATATTTGTTCGAAGGCACGCTAGAGATGGACCCCACCTGCAAAATCGGGTATGTAAGTCAGTTTTCGCAACTAGACAAATCTAAAGAAACAACCGTTTTTGAATATATAGGAGAAGAATTTATTAAGATACAAAATGAAATAACAGCGATTCTCACTGAAATGGAAACATCATCAGATATTGATTCATTACTCGAAAAGTATCAATTAGCTCTAGATGCCTTTGATTTAATGGATGGAAATGATTTTGAAAGCAATATTAATAAGAAACTAAATTTAGCCAACCTCTTGAAGCTAAAAGATGTTAGGGTATCCGACCTAAGTGGTGGAGAATTCAAGCTTATTCAAGTGATGAAGGAAATGCTGACTAGCCCAGACTTAATGATTATGGATGAGCCCGATGTATTTTTAGATTTTGAAAACCTAAATGCACTTAAAAATCTGATTAATGCTCACAAAGGAATATTGCTAGTTGTTACGCATAACCGTTATCTATTGAATCATTGTTTTAACAAAATTATACACCTTGAAAACATGGAGATCCAAGAGTTCGATGGGCGATATATTGAGTATAACTTCTCATTACTTCAGACGAAAATTGAGTTACAAGAAATCGCAGTCGCTGAACAAGAAGAAATAGAGAGATACGATAACATTATTGATAATCTTAGAGCGATCGCAACCTATAATTCAGAAGCATCTAGAGGGAGAGCGTTAAAAGCTAGGGTTAAGTTTCAAGAAAGATTGGAAGCGCGAAAAATTAAAGCGCCATTCGTTGATATTAAGCAACCAAAAATCAGTTTTGGTGTGGACAATGAATTTGAAGAAGACATCACTGTTTTAAATGTGAATAATTATAGTGTTTCCTTTGATGAGTTGATTTTAGAAAATGTTAACTTTGAGATGAAACCTACAGATAAAGTAGCCCTTATCGGTCCAAACGGTACCGGGAAAACGACTTTACTCCGAGATATCTTTAAAAATAATCATGATTCAATTGAAATAAATGCTGATATTAAAGTGGCTTATCTTTCTCAGCTTCAAGACGAAGTGCTAAAGGATTCTAATACCATACTAGAAGACTTCATCGATGCTGGGTTTGCAACTTATGACGAGATTAGAGCACATCTTTCAAACTATGGCTTTGAAGGAGAAATTCTTACTCAAAAGATAGAATCTTTATCTGGTGGCGAAAAAAATATACTGCAATTGGCGAAAGTTTCTGCTAGCAAAGCAAACTTATTGCTTCTTGATGAACCGACAAGCCATTTAGACACCTATACACAAATCGCACTGGAGAAAGCCATTGAAGATTATAAAGGTGCAATTCTCATGATTTCTCATGATTTCTATTCTGTAGTAAATGGTATGGATTATGTACTAATCATTGACGAGAAGACGATTAGAAAAATGAGTATGCGAAAATTCAGAAAGATGATTTATGCCAGTCATTTTGATAAAGATTATTTAGAAAATGAACAAAATAAAAAAGCAGTTGAAATGAAAATAGAATTAGCTTTAAAAGACAATAATTTTGAACTTGCAAAAGGTATGGTTGACGAGCTAGAAGAGCTGATTAAGTTACTTTAAATTCCAACCTTCTGAATGAAATGATTACAAGAACGATGAAATAAAATGTTGGTGGAAAAGTATCCACATTAAAGACACTGATGAATAGATCTCAGTGTCTTTTTACTGCATTGATTTTATTGATAGCTCATGCCGGGACAGTGGTTCACTTATCATTAAAAATCTTTCCCAACACATTTTTTGCCAAACTTCTCTTCACCTCTCTGGTTGATATAACTATAATGAAGTATCATGAGAAATTTTTATCAAAACAGTCTTTGGTCTCGCATTTAATTTTATACCATTGATAACCATAATCCGATAAGTTTGGTAGGATCAATAATTTGTTACCACAGCGGATACAATTATTTTCTGATAAATTTCCGTTCTTATAGTCCGCTAAGTAACCTTCTGCTAGTTCTACTTCCTTAATTATATTTTCTAGAGCAACATCGCTTATATCAAAAGGGGTCATATCTCCTCTATTTGCATAAATAGAGCGTGAAAAAGCTCCAAATCCACCAACCAGTTCGTGGTGATGGGTATTAATCCGTCCCCCACCTCTCTCAAATAATTTGATCATCGGTTCATATATATCTGGAAACTGTAATGCGATATTGTCGCGCGCATCAAGCAAAGAGCACCAGCGTAAATAATGTATACTTATTAATTTCATAAGCATAATATCAATTTTATTAAAATTCGGACACGTTTCTAAGAAAATGTCCCACTCATTTTCCTCCATTTTAAAACCTAATAACATATCCATACCTATGTATATACTTGCTGCTTCCTTAGAGATAAACTGCAAAAACACGCCGACTCTACGGTAATACTCTGCAATCAAATTAGCATCTGCTTCATATTCACCTCTAGATCTTACTTCTTCGTATCTTTTTTTTGAAATTCCAATGTATAAATTCGCATTAATATTCTTAATTCTTTCAACACCTGATTCGTAATAATTCATGAAGATTCCTCCGACTTAACTCACAAATGTAGTTCCCTATATCTGATAGAAGATTGGTTTATTTAACCAGCTCGCCCGATTGTTCTAAGCCCCTGCTTGAGTTTCACCATTTATAAGATGGCTAATCTTTAAATAAAAACAAAACCCAATAAACCATTTAGGTTTATCGGGCGAGATTTAAAAAAGTTTATCGGTTCAAAACAAGTTTATCGATTTTATACTGACTGTACCCCGCACTGCCCCTAACCCTTTCAACTAACCTTATGCTCAATCCGCAGCTTGTCGGCTACCATGGCAATAAATTCCGAGTTAGTAGGCTTAGATTTGGAGATATTAATCGTGTAGCCGAATAAATGGCTGATGGAGTCAATGTTGCCACGGGTCCAAGCGACTTCAATCGCATGGCGGATCGCGCGTTCTACGCGTGAAGGCGTGGTTTTGAACTTCTCAGCGATTGCTGGGTAGAGCGTCTTCGTAATCGCACCAAGGATCTCGATATTGTTATATACCATGGTGATCGCTTCACGCAGGTACTGATAGCCCTTGATATGCGCTGGGACACCGATTTCATGGATGATCGAGGTAATGTTAGCGTCGAGGTTCTTGCCCTTAGAGAGCGGCACTACATTCGATCTGGACGTCGACGAATAATTGTACATGTTGGAGGAGGAGCTCATGCTGCCTTGAGAGCCGACAAGCTGACGTACACGATTTGCCAGGACCTCCATATCGAACGGTTTCAAAATATAATAGGATGCACCAAGCTGTACAGCTCTTTGAGTGATGTTCTCCTGACCAAAAGCAGTCAGCATGATGATCTTCGGTTGAGGATTCAGATCCATATCACGTAGACGTTCCAATACACCTAGGCCGTCTAAATGCGGCATAATGATATCAAGAATAAGAACATCGGGAATTTTACGCGCTTCGCTAAGCATTTGAAGCACTTCTTCACCATTGTAGGCGATACCCGTTACGGTCATATCTTCTTGCTCAGAAATGTACTCGGAAAGCAAATTCGTAAATTCCCTGTTATCATCGGCCAACAACACTTCAATATTCTGCACTGGCTGCTTCCTCCTTAATTATATCTGCTATTCGAAAATAACATTTTTTTCTTGTCTCTTACGTTTTCGACATGGAGATCGAATTCCCTTCTGTCGAAAATTATTTTTCTTTATTTTTTTTCTGTGTTGGATTATAATTAAATATTTTATCTCAATGTTCGAGGTTCTTCGTAATCGTTCGACAAAAAATCTTAAGGCTAAACCGCCTTAAGATTTAATGAATACCTATTCTCCTGTTTGGTCACACCTGAATCTTGAAGCATCCATTCGATGAAGCACCCATAACCGGACTTAGGATCATTTACAAATACATGAGTTACGGCTCCGATGAGGCGGCCATCCTGTACGATAGGACTTCCGCTCATGCCTTGGACGATACCGCCTGTCTTATCGATAAGGCGTGGATCAGTGATCCGCAGCACCATTCCTTTAGTGGCTGGCGTTTGCTGATGTGCTACATGAATGATCTCAACCTTAAACCGCTCCACCTGCTGACCATCAACTACAGTTAGGATCTCAGCAGGACCTTCCTTGACTTGATCGCTCATCGCCACGGGGATCGGTTCTTTGTAAAGACTGTGCTCGGGATTGGAGCTCATTTTACCGAAGATGCCGAAGTCAGTATTGCTCTCCACATTTCCAAGCACTTGGCTTTCTTTCAAAAAATGCGCTCGTTTCTCGCCCGGATCGCCATCCTGGCTTTTGGATATGGAGGTGACACTGGACTGAACGATATGACCACTGCCTACAACAATTGGAGTACCGGTATTCATGTCTGTAATCACATGTCCCAAAGCTCCATATACACCTTGCTCGGGAGCATAAAAAGTTAATGTGCCGACACCCGCTGCTGAATCACGAATGTACAGGCCTAACCGCCACACTTTGTCATGAATGTCATACGCGGGCTTTAACTTAGCTGTATGCTCTTTACCTCCGCGTTTGAAGACAATAGTCAAGGGGTTATTCGCTTTACCAGCACGATCCACCAGCTTGGCCACCTTGGACAACTCGTCCAATTTCTCAC
Source organism: Paenibacillus sp. FSL H3-0286 (assembly GCF_045040705.1). Taxonomy (NCBI): domain Bacteria; kingdom Bacillati; phylum Bacillota; class Bacilli; order Caryophanales; family Paenibacillaceae; genus Paenibacillus; species Paenibacillus sp. FSL H3-0286. The sequence goes on from NZ_CP150285.1 coordinate 5,042,275, forward strand.
CATTCATGGAGATCATCAGATCACCCGGCACTAAACCGCTGACCTCTCCTGGGGAAAGCTTAGTTTTCTCGGATACTTCAATCAGATGATGACCAACAACCAAAACACCTGCTGATTTCACTTTCACACCGATCGTTTGACCTCCCGGGATCACCTTAAGCTCGGAATGAATTCCTTGTGCAGTCACCTTGGCTGGTTCACCTTGCAGTGGTGCAGCAGAACTTAGATTTGTTCCCGTTATGCCCGATAAACTAAGAAAGAAGGCAAATAAAAGGCCTGGCATTAACTTCCTGAGGTTAGGCTTCAATGGCTGTCACGCTCCCTTTTGCTTCTTTCGCTTGACGAAAAAGGTGGTCGCCAATTGCGTACCTATAAGATAACCTTGCCCCCAGGCTTTTATTACTGTCAATCATTGCTCCGCTTAGCTTGTTGCAGCCTTACTTGCCTCGGCCAGATTAAGCATTTCCTGCGAGTGATGCAATGTTTTTTCGGTAATTTCTACGCCACCCAGCATCCGGGCCAGCTCCATTACACGTCCATCGTTCGTTAGGGATTCCACTTCAGTCATGGTTCTTCCATCCTCAACCTTTTTGCGGATTAAGTACTGATGGTCAGCCATACAAGCCACCTGCGGCAAGTGAGTAATGGAGAACACCTGACAGGTAGAGGACAGCTTAAACAGCTTATCTGCGATGGACTGAGCAGCTCTGCCGCTGACACCAGTATCCACTTCGTCAAAAATCAGAACTGGAATTGCATCATGGCGCGCAAAAATACTTTTCATTGCCAGCATAATACGCGACAGCTCACCACCAGAGGCGATTTTGCCAAGCGGTCTCAGGGGTTCGCCCGGGTTAGGGGATATCATAAATTCTGCGCTGTCTATCCCTTGTCTTGTGAGGCGAATACGCCGACCATTGTATTCGACTCCACGCGGGTCCTCCAGCCTGTCCAATTTGACCTGCAACGAGGTTCTTTCCATTTGAAGGTCTTTGAGCTCACCCTCCACTTGGGTGGCCAGATCAGCAGCACAAAGCTTTCGTGCTTCACTTAATTCCGTAGCTGCTTCCATTAATACAGACAGCAACGAATCGCGCTTCGCCGTCAGTTTCTCCAGATATTCATCTTTATTCTCAAGCAAATCAGTTTCCCGGTGAATTTGTTCATAATAAGCCAAAATCTGTTCTACACTTTCTCCATATTTACGTCGGAGTCCAGTGATCAAATCCAAACGATTCTCGATTTCTTCAAGTCGCATCGGATTGAACTCGATATTTTCCCGGTAATCACGAAGCTGAAAAGCAGCATCCTCTAGCTGGTAATATGAGGACTGCAGCTGTTCGAGCACTGTTCGCAGACCCTTCTCATCGTAACGAACTGCATCCTCAAGTCTGGAAATAACATTACCGATCGATTCCAAGCCTTGTCTGTCGTAAAGCAGCTCATATGCACCCGATACGGAATCCATCATTTTCTCACTGTGGGATAGTTTGACCCGTTCTTCGGTAAGTAATTCATCTTCTCCCGGTTTTAATCCGGCGGATGAAATTTCTTCAAGCTGAAAACGATATAAGTCAAGCATTTGGTATGCCTTCTGGCTGGATTCCTGCAGCTCTCGCAGCTCTTTCTCCACCTTCGCGAAGGCAGAATACCTTTCCTGAAAAACTGCCTTTAGCGGACCAATAATCGGTTCTCCGTATGTATCCAGCAGTCCCAGATGCCGTTCCGCCTTCAGCAAGTTCTGGTGCTCATGCTGGCCGTGTATATTAACCAGCTGCTCGCCGATCTCGCGAAGCATGGTAAGATTGACCATCTGCCCATTTACACGTGATGTACTTTTACCTTGAGAGGTAAGCTCGCGTCGTATAATAAGATGCTCCTCGCGCTGGGCCTCAATGCCAAGACGCTCCAAAGTCTCCCAAACGGGATGACCGCTGGGAAGACTGAAGAGCGCCTCCATCTCCGCTTTTTCACAACCATAACGAATGGAATCCGCAGAACCGCGGCCTCCAACAATCAATCCAAGCGCATCAATAATAATGGATTTACCTGCCCCGGTCTCCCCCGTAAGCACGTGGAAGCCAGGATAAAAATGCACATCTACCGCCTCAACGACGGCAAGATTGCGTATAGACAAGGTTTCTAACACTAATAGAGCACCTCCGAGAAGATGACAGGCATCTGATTAATTATAATTAAGAAATATAACCCATGATTTGTGAAATTACGGTCTTGCTGTCCTCAGGTAAACGGCAAATGATAAGGATTGTATCATCACCAGAAAGGGTTCCCATAATTTGCGGCCAGTCAATATTATCAATTAAAGCAGCGACAGAGTTAGCCGTACCTGGTAAACATTTCATCACCACAAGATTAGCCGAGGAATCGATCTGCACAAAATTATCCACAAGAACGCGCTTAAGCTTCTGAATGGGATTGTACCGTTGATCCGTTGGAAGTGAATATTTATATCTTCCATCATCCATGGGTACCTTGATGAGCAACAGCTCTTTTATATCTCGAGATACTGTGGCTTGAGTAACTTGAAAACCTGATTCCCGCAAGGCTTCCACAAGCTCGTCCTGTGTCTCGATATCCTTTTGTGTAATAATTTCACGAATCTTAATATGTCGTTGTCCCTTCATTGTTGCCTCCTGGTATATAAAAAATATGGACTCAGTTTGATTCTCCGTCGTCTTTGCCAAGCTTAATGACATGGATCGATGCTGTTGCTACATTAACATATAGAACGCCGCTGCATTCCGGATAGATCAGCAGGTAGGGAAGCAAGGTATCACGTAAGCCACTGCCAGTGAAATCCAAAGGCTTGCGTGGTCTGGAAAGGATAACTAAATATAAAGATCCTTCCTCTTTTGTCGCCACATAATCTATAAATAACCGGCTATACATCTGCGCCCCATTTACGTTGAAAGACAAGGGGATTTTTAATTTCCCTCCAACGACCTCATATCCTTCATCCTCAAGTATATCAATAGAGGGATGTGGAATAATCACTTTATTGAACGGAATTTGATCCTTCATAAAAGAACGCGGAGAACTCTGCAGCCATACATATATCCGATATATTATAAAAATCGATAATGCTACCCCAATAAACGCCATAACGACCTTGTCAGAGCTACCCGCCACTATCAATCACCTCGGTGATTTATTCGCGTGAAGCCCTGGTAAATCCTGCTTCTAAGCTATCTTTTTATAAGCTTTCCGCATAATTGATATTATTCGCTAATTCAGCAATTTACAATTAAAACGAGCACAGTAAATCCAAAAAAAGATTCAAAATATAAAGACCCGGATTTTATACCGGGTCTTTATTTTAATAAATTCAATCCCTTTGAGCAAATCTGCTCCCTCAATCTTAACAGATGAAGAGGAATTTTCAAGGTTGAACTCTTCAGACTTCCCGCTCAAAAAAAACACCCCGCTGACCATTTGAGGTTGACGGGGTGTTCATAAAGCTCTAACGGCGCGCGGAGTTTCCATGAGTAAAACTCACATTAAAAGTACCCGTAGCCTGCTTAATCACTTCATCAGCAAGGGATGGAAAGTCCTCCACTGGAATGACTGCTGCAACAGCAGCTGCCGGCTGTACGGATGATTCTTCGCCTTCTGCCACTTCTGGCGTCAGTCTCCAATGAGCAAGAAACTCAATATTGCCTTCCCCGCCTGTAATTGGCGAAAAAGTCAATCCATGGAGACCGAATCCTAACTCTGCAGCCATAGTCAGTACATTAATCAAAACCTCTTTATGGACAGCGGAATCACGAATCACACCTGATTTTCCAACCTTCTCACGTCCAGCCTCAAATTGCGGCTTGATGAGTGCAGCGATATCTGCTGGACGTTGCAGCAAGGCTTTGAGGGGTGGGAGAATTATTTTTAAGGATATAAAAGATACATCAATGCTGGCAAAGTCCGGAACAGGACCCTGCAAATCTGTAGGTGTCATATACCGGAAGTTCGTACGCTCCATAACGCTCACTCGCTCATCATTCCGCAGTGACCAATCCAGCTGGTTATAGCCAACATCAATGGCGTACACATGGCTTACACCATTCTGAAGCGCACAATCTGTGAAGCCGCCAGTGGAAGCACCAATGTCCAGCATGTTCCGACCGGTAAGATCAATATTAAATTGGCGAAGAGCCTTCTCCAGCTTTAGGCCTCCACGACTGACATACGGATGCACAGAGCCTTTAACCTTAAGGGTAGACTCCCGCGAGACCTTCATGCCAGCTTTTTCAATACGTTCCTCATCCGCGAGCACCAACCCTGCCATAATAGCAGCTTTAGCTTTCTCCCGGCTTTCATAAAAACCTTGCTCCACAAGCAGTACATCAATCCGTTCTTTACGGTGTTCCATGGTCATCTCCCGATCGTTCAAGGGTTACTAATTTCCGGCTTCCACTTAGGAAGACGAAGTCGTTTTGTAATTATAAGCACTTAGAGCCATCATGGACTTGATACGTGCACATAACGCTTCTACGGTAAGACCTGTTTGCTGACGTTGTTCTTTAATGGAGCCATGCTCCACGAAGATGTCGGGCACACCCATCAGATGTACACGAGCGTCATAAATTTCATGCTCCGCGTAGAACTCCAATACCGCACTGCCGAGACTTCCCGCTTGGCAAGCCTCTTCAATAACAACCATATTGGTTCCAGCATGAGCCAAATCCAGAAGCATGGAATTATCAAGCGGCTTCAGGAAACGCGCATTCACAACGCCCACCTGAATCCCTTCCCGCTTCAGCAAATCAGCGGCTTCTTCAGCCACTTGAACCATAGGACCACATGCCACTACAGCATATCCTTCTCCTATACGCAGTCGTTCCCATGATCCTATAGGAAGGGTATGCAGTTCAGCGTCCATTGCCACACCTGTTCCATTAATACGCGGATAGCGGTAAGCAATTGGACCGTCATTATATTCAAGTGCCGTCTTCATCATATGACGCAGCTCATTTTCGTCTTTTGGCATCATCATAACCATATTAGGGATATGGCGCATAAAAGCAACATCGTACACACCCTGATGAGTCTCACCATCCGCACCCACAAATCCAGCACGGTCAATGGCGAACATAACATTGGCATTATGGCGGCAAATATCATGGACGATCTGATCATAGGCACGCTGCATGAAGGTAGAATACACGGCGTATACCGGCTTCATCCCTTCCATAGCCAAAGCTGCACACAAGGTTGCTGCATGCTGCTCTGCAATCCCCACGTCAATCATACGATCCGGGAATTCCTTCGCAAAAGGAAACAAACCTGAACCGCCTGGCATCGCAGGGGTAACTGCAATCAGACGCGAATCTTCACGTCCTAGCTCAATCAGTGTACTACCAAATACTTCGGTGTACATTGGAGGACCTACAGCTTTAAGTGCCTGACCTGACTCAATTTTGTAAGGGGAAATAGCATGCGATTTATAAAAATCAGTCTCAGCCGGTTTATAGCCCTTGCCTTTGGTCGTCAGCACATGCACAAGCACAGGACCCGCCACGTTATCTGCTTGATGGAAGGTGTCGATCATTTTCTCCAGATCATGTCCATCCACTGGCCCAAGATACGTAAAGCCAAGTTCTTCAAACAATACTCCAGGAACCATCATATATTTAAGACTGTTTTTTAATTGTTCAGCGGTTTTCGCTAATCGTCCACCGATGGCCGGAATCTTCTTAAGCAGCCCTTCAACCTCGTCTTTGGCACGCAAATAATGACGGTCCGAACGAATTTTGCTTAAATAATTGTGCATCGCCCCTACATTCGGAGCAATCGACATTTCATTATCGTTCAAAATAACCATCAGCTTACGCTTCTCATGGCCAATGTGGTTAAGCGCTTCAAAAGCCATCCCGCCGGTAAGCGCACCGTCACCAATCACGGCAATCACCTTGTTGTCTTCGCCTTTTAGATCACGAGCCATAGCCATCCCCATCGCTGCCGACAAAGAGGTGCTGCTATGTCCAGCCTCCCACACATCATGTTCGCTTTCAGAGCGCTTAACAAAGCCGCACAATCCCTGATATTTGCGCAGGGTATCAAAGCGATCTTGACGGCCGGTCAGTATTTTGTGGACATAGGCTTGGTGGCCAACGTCGTAGATCATTTTGTCACGAGGACTGTTGTAGCAATAATGTAAGGCCAGCGTGAGCTCCACCACCCCCAGATTAGAACCGAGGTGCCCGCCGGTTGCTGTAAGCTTCTCAATCAGAAATCGTCGAATCTCCTCTGCTAGAGTAGTTAATTCTTCGACTGACAGTGATTTCAGTTGTTGTGGATCATTTATTTGTGGAAGCAGCACGAATAGTTCCCCGCTTTCCTAGATGTTGTAAAATATATAAAAACCATTATAACACAAACGAAACGGCTGTCGAAATACAGCCGCTTCGAAAGTTCATACTTAGTGATCACGTGCCATTAAATAATCTGCAATTTCCAGCAGGCGCTGGTTGTCGTAAAAACCGCCATTCAGCACAGCATTTCGGGCTGCTTCTGTAAGCTGCTTCACCTCAGCACGAGATTCCTCCAACCCAATAAAATAAGGGTAGGTTACCTTCTGCTGCTTGATATCGCTGCCTGTTTTTTTGCCAAGCTTTCCTTCATCACCAACCAAATCAAGAATATCATCCTGGATTTGAAAAGCTAGTCCGATGCTTGTACCAAAATCACGCAGAGCTTCAAGCTGCTTCTCTGTTGCCCCTGCGATACGTCCGCCGGCTAACAACGAAAAGATAATTAAATCTCCGGTTTTATGCAGATGAATATACTTCAACTGCGCAAGATCTGTTAGTCCTTGCTCGCCTTCCATATCTGCAATCTGACCGCCGACCATGCCGCGTGGACCTGCCATTTCCGCCAGATCCTCCACTATGGATAAAACATTATCAGCAGGAATGCCAAATTTACGGGAGGCTTGTACCACACTATAAAAAGCATGGGTCAAAAGCGCATCACCCGCAAGAATAGCTGATGCTTCACCAAAGACTTTATGATTCGTCAGCTTGCCGCGCCGATAATCATCATTATCCATGGCAGGCAGATCATCATGAATCAACGAGTAGGTATGTACCATCTCAATCGCGGCTGCAACAGGCAAGGCTGCTTCACGGCTGCCTCCCAGTGATTCACAAGCAGCGATCACAAGCAGCGGCCGGAGGCGTTTGCCCCCTGCCATTAGCGAATACTTCATCGCTTGCTGTAAATTTTCTGGAACCGTCCACGCTGCGGGAAGAATAGTCTCAAGCTCATGTGAGAGCAAATCACTTATCGATGCGATGTAATCCTCCAGCGGCTGCCGCATGCTTTCACTTGCGGAGCTTCCCTCCAGATCATTCTCAAAGCGATTCATCGGCGTCCCCTTCCAGACGTGCACCAAACGGCTTTTTGCGCAGTTCTCCGTCCTCTTGGGTAATCATTTCGATCTTACGCTCTACTTGTTCCAGCTTGCTGCCGCAAAGCTGCGATAGCTTCATGCCCTGCTGAAATAAATCGATGGCCTTCTCCAGAGGAACGTCGCCGTGTTCAAGCTCACGAACGATTTCCTCCAGTCGGTCCATAGCGCCTTCAAAATCAAGTTCCGCTTCCTTCGTCATCGTCTTTGCCATCCTCCTTCATCCCCCATACTTGGCAGTTCAGCTGTCCGTCATTCATCTTTATCACCACAAGATCGCCAAGCTGCACCTCGGTCAGCGATTTGATTAAATGTTCTTCCGCCTCGTCATACACTAAGCTGTAGCCTCGCGACATAACTTTTAGCGGGCTCAGCGCATCCAGGTGACGAATCTCTGCCACATAGCGAGATCGCTTCTCCTGCAAACGAGCCTGCATAGCGCCCATTAACTCACGGCGCAGACTGTCCGTGCGCTGACGTGCTGCGGCAACACTGTCGCGCGGATGGAACCGCTGCAGACTGTGATGCAGCACCGCCTTGCGCTCGCGGGAACGGCTGAGCCGTGCATCCGCCGAGCGCTGGAGCCGCTCACGCAGCATGTCCAGCCGCTGCGTGTGCTGAATCAGCGTGCGGCGCGGCCCTGCCAGCGCCAGCGAGCGCTGCAGCACCGAGTGGCGCTCGCGTCCACGCTGGGCGCGTTGTTGCAGCGCCTGGCGCAGCCGCTGCTGCAGCTGGAGAAGCTGCGCAGCTAGCTCGCCGGCATGAGGCACGGCCAGCTCAGCGGCCGCTGTGGGCGTAGCCGCGCGGAGGTCGGCGGCGAAATCGGCAATCGTGAAATCGGTCTCGTGGCCGACGGCCGAGATGACCGGAATCCTTGATGCCGATATCGCTCGCGCGACTTCCTCCTCGTTGAACGCCCACAGCTCCTCCAGCGAACCGCCGCCGCGGCCGACGATAAGCACGTCGGCTTCACCCATGGCGTTCAGCGCACCAATCGCCTTCACTATCGAAGGCGCAGCGCCTTTGCCTTGCACCAGTACGGGATAGATTACAATAGCTACCTGCGGAAACCGCCGCTGAAGCGTAATCACAATATCTCGTACAGCTGCTCCTGTTGGGGAAGTAATCACACCAATACACTTCGGAAACCGCGGCAACGAACGCTTGCGAGCTTCTGCAAAAAGGCCTTCTTTTTCAAGCTTGCTCTTCAGCTGCTCATAGGCCAGATATAAACTGCCAATCCCATCAGGCTGCATATGTGTGGCGTAGAACTGATATTGCCCATCCCGTTCATAAACGGTCACATTACCTCTGGCAATTACCCGAGCGCCTTCTTTCGGAATAAAGGGTAGCCGCTGGTTATGAGAAGCGAACATAATCGCTTTAATGCGGCTGCTCTCGTCCTTAAGTGTAAAATACATATGCCCGCTGCCATGATGTGTAAAGTTGGATATCTCTCCGCGAATCCACACATCCGAAAGTAAATTATCCGAGTCTAGCTTCATGCGGATATAACGGTTGAGTTCTTTGATCGAATAAACCTGCCGCTCTGCCGCCATGAATCTTACCCCTATTCCAGGCCGTGACGGCGTTTAGCCGCAATCAGCGTGTTGCTCATCAGCATTGTAATAGTCATCGGACCAACCCCGCCTGGAACAGGCGTGATGTATCCGGCAACTTCTTTTGCACTTTCATAATCAACATCACCTGCGAGTTTACCGTTATCCAGACGGTTCATGCCCACATCGATGACAACAGCACCCGGCTTCACATAGGAAGCATCAATGAAATTAGCTCGTCCGATCGCTACAACCAAAATATCCGCTTGACGGCTAATCTCTTGCATATTAGCTGTACGGGAATGGCACATAGTTACGGTAGCATTTTCGCGTTGCAACAAGAGGGAAACTGGCTTTCCTACAATATTGCTACGACCAATTACAACGGCATGTTTACCTGCCATACCTGTTCCTGTACGTTTGATCAGTTCGATTACTCCTGCAGGAGTACATGGAAGAAGACTGTCGGCACCGATGACCAGGTTGCCTACATTGACAGGGTGAAATCCGTCTACATCCTTTTCCACAGAGATTGCATCAATAACAGCCTTCTCCTCGATATGCTTAGGCAATGGGAGTTGAACCAGAATTCCGTCGATATCATCGCGTCCGTTTAGCTCTGCTACCAGTGCCAGAAGTTCTTCTTGAGAAGTGGATTCATGCAATTTATGCACTTCCGAATGGAATCCTAAGCTGATACAAGATTTCTCCTTATTGCGAACATAAACCTGAGATCCCGGGTCTTCACCTACTAGAATAACAGCCAAACCGGGCTTTACGCCGCGTTTCGCCAGTTCAGCAACCTCTTGGGCAATGCTAATACGAATTTCCTCGGATACTTGTTTACCACTGATGATTGCTGCTGTCATGTTAGTCTCTCCCCTTTTATATACTTTACTATGGTTTATAAATTAAGAATGGTCAGCTTTAATAGTATCTATCTCTTGGATCATCTTGCCGAGTACTCCGTTAACAAACTTCCCGGAATCATCCGTTCCAAAATGCTTGGCCAAATCGATCGCTTCATTCACCGCAACCTTCGCAGGCACATCATTGGCGAACACCATTTCATACGCTGCTAAACGTAGAATCTGACGATCCACACGTGACAGACGGCTCATTTGCCAGCCCTTCAGGTAATGTTCAAGTATATCGTCGATCGCTACCTTGTGCTCCCATACCCCATTCACATGCTCTACCACATAGTGTTTAAGCTGAATCTCGTCCGTGATTACACGTTCGGTTTCATTCTCTTCTGAAGCTTCCTCGAGCAGCATTTCTACGGCTTCCGCGCTTTCCACATCGTTCATTTCCATCTGATACAGGCTTTGGACAATAATCTCTCTAGCTATACGTCTTTTCATGTGTTCCTCCTAAAATCTTATATCGCATTAAAATATTCACTTGTACTGCAACAACGTCTACAACCCAAATATTGCTTCACACTTATTCATTCTTTCCCTAATCCTGTGAGGATTATTGCACAAAGCGAAGATACCTTCAGAGGAAGCTCGCAAATATACCGATCCCTTGTCGCAAAAAAACCGCAAAGCCTTTCTTCCGGGGGCAACGGACAACACAAACTTACGGTTTCCTGCTCCGGGAAAAAGACTATCGCGGTTCACTTAAAGGGACGCCAGCGTCCGGATAATCGCGAAACCAACTCCTGCCATTGAAACAGGGGCGCTTGCGCGGTATCCTTTCTTTTGCCGAGCGTATATCCGATGAACACTACCAGTGCAAAGAACAGCATATCCCAAAAACCGCAAATTAAATAAATCAAACCCAGACCAATGCCGAAAGTCACTCCGGCGATTCTACCCCCGTGACTTTCCCATACTTCTTTCCAAGACATAAGGGAAACTCACCTCTATTCCACTCGACTTTTGAAGCTTGGAGACTGCGTGAGGTTAGCAATATATACAGACACATCAGCAACCGGAATGCCGGTTGTCTCCTGCACGAAATCATGCACCTGACGTTGTACTTCTGTGGTAAGCAGCGGTAATGAATGCTCACCGTCGACTACTGCACGAATTGTAATTTCAAGGCCAGCCTGCGAGACACGAATACGTGACTTGAGATCTCTGATTCCCTTCACTTTACCGGCAGCCTTAAGACTCAGATTCTCAATAGTTTCCATTGAAATCTGGATATCCCCATACTCTGTACGCTGATCGACCGAAGGCAATGAAGCGCGATCACGGCGCAGAGAGATGTAGAAAAATCGGATGCTCAGAAGGAACAAGACAACTGCTACTATTATTGCTGTAATATAAGCTGCTGGTCCATTCTCAATCTCCAAAGTTCTAGGAATCGCACCGCTTAAGAGGAGGATGGCAATAACAGATAGTATTCCGATACTTAAGCTGTAGACAAACAGCAAAAGTCTGTCCAAAATTTTTGCCACGAGTCTCATAACCTCCTTAAATTAGAGTAAACCCTCGACTTTGCTGTCGGGGGTTTATGGAAGAACGATGACTGCTATTTCACACGAAGAATCGTTTCAGTTTCTTCGTTCTTGTCTACAGTGTTGTTGTTCTTGAATTGCACATCATGAATATGCACATTCACTTCCACAACAGTCAGACCAGTCATAGTCTCGATGGAGCGCTTAACATTACGTTGAATTTCAGCAGCCACTTCAGGAAGGCGATTGCCATATTCAATAATTACAGAAACATCCACCGCAGCTTCACGTTGTCCAACCTCTACTTTAACTCCTTTGGACAGATTCTTACGTCCAAGAAGTTCAACAATACCACCGGCGAATCCGCCGCTCATACCTGCTACACCTTTAACCTCAACGGTCGCCAGACCTGCAATAACCTCGATTACTTCAGGAGCAATCTGGATTTCACCGATTTCCGTCCGTTCGTATTCTGTCGGCAATGTACTCATTTTAGACTTCACACCTTTCAAGAAAGATTGTTCATGATTTCAAGCGTAAAGCACGTCTCTTATTAAACATACTATATCATTTGACGAACTTTATGACAAACAAACCGAAGTCGTCCTAAATTTCATACTCTTCAAGAAACTTAATGTCAAAGTTACCATCCAAAAATACAGGATGCTCCAACAGTTTCTGATGGAAAGGGATGGTGGTATGAATGCCTTCCACGGCGAATTCAGCCAAGGCGCGCTTCATCTTCGCAACCGCTTCCTGACGTGTAGGAGCCCAGACAATCAGTTTTGCAATCATAGAATCATAGAAAGGGGAAATCGTATATCCTGGGTACGCCGCACTATCTACACGAACGCCAAGGCCTCCTGGTGGCAAATAAAAGCCGATTTTTCCTGGTGAAGGCATGAAATTACGCTCAGGATCTTCAGCATTTATACGGCATTCAATGGACCAGCCATTAATCACGATATCTTCCTGAGTGAATGACAGCGGATTGCCTTCTGCTACAGAGATCATTTCCTTAATCAAATCCACACCTGTAACCATTTCTGTTACTGGATGTTCAACCTGAATACGGGTATTCATCTCCATGAAGTAGAACTGTCCATCCGGTCCAAGCAGGAATTCAAGTGTTCCGGCTCCCGAATAATTCACGGCAAGTGCTGCTCGAACTGCTGCATTACCCATTGCTTCCCGAATTTCCGGTGTGAGCACTGAACAAGGTGCCTCTTCAATCAGCTTTTGGCGACGACGCTGCACGGAGCAGTCCCGTTCACCTAAATGCACTACATTGCCATGTTTATCTGCAATAATCTGAATCTCCACATGCTTCATGCCTGTTAGGAATTTCTCCAGATATACACCAGCGTTACCAAACGCCTTTTGTGCTTCCTGTTGTGCAGCAGTAATCTGCTTCACCAAAGATTCCTCGTCCTCAGCAATCCGTATTCCCTTACCTCCGCCACCTGCAGTAGCCTTAACGATGATCGGGTAACCAATATCGCGGCCCAGCATGACAGCTTCCTCTACATCGCCTACAAGACCATCTGAGCCCGGGATAATCGGAACTCCAGCCAGTTTCATGGTTTCCTTCGCCACAGCCTTGTCACCCATACGGTTTATGGCATCTGGAGAAGGTCCTATGAAGATAATATTGCAAGATTCACAAATCTCTGCAAAATCCGCATTTTCAGCTAAAAATCCATAGCCAGGATGGATGGCATCACATTCCGTTAAGGTGGCTACACTCATAATATTTGTAAAGTTCAGATAGCTGTCCTTGGCCGGCATCGGACCGATGCAGTAAGCTTCATCAGCCAACCGGACATGCAGTGAATCCCGGTCGGGTTCCGAATAGACCGCGACGGTGGAAATGCCCAGTTCACGGCAGGCCCTAATAATGCGGACCGCGATTTCGCCGCGGTTGGCAATCAACACTTTTTGAATGTTCATGCGTTTCCTCCCAAAGTTTTGCGAAGCTTCCGCTCCTTAAGTAGTCTGCGGTATTTATTCCGGTTTAACCAAGAATAGTGGTTGACCGTATTCTACAAGCTGACCGTTCTCAGCAAGCACAGACACGATTTCACCTTTGATCTCCGCTTCCAGCTCATTCATCAGTTTCATCGCCTCAATAATGCAAACCGTTGATTTTTCACTTACACGGTCTCCAACATTAACAAACGAAGGCGTTTCCGGAGAAGCGGCACTATAAAAGGTCCCCACCATTGGAGACACAATTTTATGTAGTTTGCCTTCTGCAGCTGCTTGTGGCTGCTGCGCTGGAGGAACTTCACCTACTACCGGATAGGATACTTGCGGTACGCTCTGCGGCTGCGGGGCAGGCGTAAAGGGATAGGCAGCATAAGGAGTCGCCTGTACTGCTGTTCCATCAGCTTCAGGGCGATCCGGTTTGCGAATTGCAAGCTTCATTCCTTCGCTTTCGATCTCCAACTCATGTACAGAGGAGGTCTGGTCCAGCAATTTAATCAATTCCTTAATTTCGCTCAACTTGAACATATATCAGTTCACTCCTTCAGCTTTCTCTCGAAGCCACTTCTTAAGCGGACAAGATAACTTTATGTATTATATCACAATCGGTAAAAATGGAAAGAGCCCGGGGCAACCCGAGCTCTTTCGTCATTTTTCTTTTAATTATACAGCTTATTATTGCTCAGAAACGTATTGTACACTAATTTTATCTTGAGATACACTCAGTTCCTTCATTACGAGATCCACGATGCTGACCGCTTGCTTTACATCCAGTTTGTCGCTGAGAACGACTACTTTATAGCTGTCTCCAGCTTCTTCCTTTACAATCGCTTCGCCATATTTTTGTTGAAGCTGTTCTTCGATACCGGTAATTTTGGATTCTTTTTCTTCAAGATTTAGAAGTTGTTCTTGAGCGACTGCGTTATCAGCAGGTGTTTTGTCCATGTCATTAATCAAAGCAAGCAAGTCTTGTTGGTTCTTAAGATTCTTTTGCTCACGTTCATAAAGGTAGTTAGTGAACATGCTGCTCGCCGATACACTTTGAGAAGCTACTTCATCGAGAATTTCTTTGTCATTTTTGGCTGGAGTCTTGGTTGTTGTATTTGCGGCTGTATCTTTAGCAGATGTATCTGTTTTGGCGGCATCTTTAGCAGCAGTGTCGGTTGTTGCCTTCTCTGAGTCACTGCTATTTGCGGCAGCTTTACTGCTATCGTCCTTAGCAGCTGTAGTTGTACTGTCGTCCGTTTTAGCAGTAGTAGTGCTATCATCCGTTTTAGCGGTAGCAGCACTGTCATCCGTTTTGGCGGCAGTAGCGCTGTCGTCCGTAGTAGCGGCGCCAGTAGTGCTATCTACAACGCCTTCATCGGCAACAACATCGCCTTGACTAACAACTTCGTTCACAACAACACCTTTGTCGCCAACCGTTGGCAACGCTGCACCTGCTGTGTCTTTCAGGGAATCAACCTGCATTGTGCCAGCCGTGTCTTTTGGAATCGAAGCACCTGAGTCTTCAGTGAATAAATAATATGCAGAGAGGACCACCATCAAGCTGAGCATAGAAACCAACCATATCGTTTGTCTTTTGCCGTTCATTCCTAATTCCTCCTAAAATTTAATCTAGTGGCTGCTTCGGAAGCACTCACTTATTGACTTTCTCCTGCTACTCTTGTTTGCGTGGTACTACTGAAATGCGCTGGATTGGGACGTTCAAGCCTTTTTCTATAGCCTGCTCGACGAGTCCACGAACCACCTTGTTCTCTGCCCCTTTGGCAACTACCAGTACGCCGCGTACCTGAGGTTTGATCCGCTTCGTCACAATGGGTGTCTCGTCCCCTGATTGCGAGTAGGTTACGATTTCGCCATCCCTCGTATATTGTGTCGTATGACGTTTCCCCCCACTGGCATCCGTCTCTTCACTAAGCTGTTGGGAGTCATTCATATTACGCACCACGACAATTTCTTCTGTAGACTCCACTGTAACCATGATATCGACTGTACCGACGCCAACGATTTTCTCCAAAATTTCCTTCATCCGGTTCTCCATCGCTAGTTCGATGCTGTCGAACGAATTGGTCGTTGTGGTTGGATCACTCTGCACCAGCGCCGTTTGAGAGGACTGATTCACCGGCGGCTCACGCCCTGTATTCTCGTTATCAATCCTCTTCACATTGACGAAGGAATTGAATAGCATGATCGCTGCGCCCAGCAGACCCAGAATGATCAGCCAGCGAAAGGTATGGCTTCTCTTCGGACTGCCGGCCCCACCCCCAGCCCACTGCTCAAGCTTTTTCAGCCAATTGCTCACTCCCATCCCTCCTAAAAATTATAGTTTCTTAGAAACATCAAGCTCATGATTTGACGTTACTAGCCACGCTGCCATCCACCTGAATGACTTTGGGATCCAAATCCCACTTCAGTTCCAGCAGCTTTACAATGGACTCCATTTCACTCGAGGACGCGCTGTCTTCAGCTACAGTTCCGTTCACTGCTTTATTAGGTTCAGCTGATGATGTTGCTTCACTCTCTACGTTATCTGCCGGATTAGCGCCAATTTTAACTTCTACAGGTGCTACAGGAGAGATTGTAATGGGTGCTGTAGTCGCTGTGCTGGAAGCTCCGGAAGTACCAGGGGAGTTAGCCGTTGTCTGAGGCATAGAGACCCTTACATTGGAAATGACAGGAACGTCTTCGTTACCAGTGCCGCCAGACTTCCCCATGCCCAGCGTTACGGTGACATTAACCCCGCGTTTGCCGGTCTCACTGATAATCTGCTCTTTCATCTGACCCGCCACCTCTTCGGCAGCGAGCTGCAGACTCTGTTCCTGACGGCCTTGTGCAAGCTTTTGCCCATCTGCCAGAATCTGTTCCAAGGATGGGTCTCCCTTCCCTCCGCCAGTGAACAAACCGCCCTCTTTCTCTTGCTGTCCCATAGCGACACTCAGTTCGGAGATTGCATCACCTTTCAGGAGAGAGACGATAGGGCTGAGCATCGTGAGCAGGATTAGGAGACTTAGCACCAATCTTGCATAACGCTCCATGGATTTGCTTGGGAGCAGCAATTCAACAAATGACGCCAACAGCACAACCAGGATGATCTCCCGCAGCCAACCGCCTAACCAGCTCATGGTTTCCCTCCTAAAGGTTTTGTTGCTTCACCTCATCATTACGGTCAAATTGCCCGCAGTCAGCATGATCGTAACCGCCATAAAAAACATTAAGGAAACAGCAGCCAAAGCAGCGAATACGTACACCATGCTTTTTCCAATCGTCTGGAGACAGACTACAATCGGTGTCTCTCCCAGCGGCTGCATCACAGCGGCGGCTATGTTGTAGATAAGGGCAAGCACCAGGATTTTGATTGCCGGAAAAGCACACAGGAACAATATGATAATGACACCCGATAACCCGATCGCATTCTTCACCAGCAGTGAAGCTGAGATTACTGTGTCTGTGGCATCCGCGAACATTTTGCCGATGACCGGAACAAAATTCCCTGTAATATATTTAGCGGCCCTAATGGTGACCCCATCGGTTACTGAGCTTGTTATCCCTCGAACGGAAATTACACCTAGGAACACAGTTAGCAGTACACCTAACAGTCCAGCACCGATGTTTCGCAGCAGGTTAGCCAGCTGGGTTAATTTATATTTCTCTGACAATGCGCTGACCAGATGCAGCACTGCCGAGAAGAAAAGAAGCGGAAAAACAAGGGTGTGGATCATGGTGCCAACCGTATGAATCATAAAAACAATTAACGGATGGGTGACAGAGACCGTAACGATATTCCCCATCGAAGCCAGCAGCGCGAACAGCAGTGGAATCATCGCCATCATGAAATCGATCATCCGATCGATAGCATCCTTTGCATAACCAATAGCGATATTGAAGCTGTTCACGGCAATTACCAGCACCACCATATAACAGAGCGTATAAGCGACCTTACTGACCGTTTTTCGCTCAAAAGCGGTTTGCAGCGTCTCCAGAATCATGCTGAGCACACTGATCATCACAATCGTCACGAGCAGCTTTCCGTTGTACAGCACCTCATGCCACATAAAGCCTAGAAGCCCAGATAACACACCCTTCAAGCTGAGCCCCTTATCTCCTGGAAGCAGCATGTCCATTAGCGTGGGTGTGGCCCCGTCCGGGAAAAAACCACCATAATCCTTCATCAGCTGATCCCAGTACGACTCGACTTTATCTTTGGGTAAATTATTCACCTGGCTCTTGACCCACTGGTCTACCGGGGAGGAACTGCCGGATTCTGATGTTGAGGAAGCTTGCACACTCTGAGCTGTACCTGCAAACCATAGAATGAAAAAGAATGGAAGCAGCAGCAGTATTATTTTTAGTTTTGGAGGACGGAAAACACTGTGCTCTTGCATAATTTCTCCTCCCGATCCGTTGCTCAGCTCTCTTTACGATTGCTTTAAGCAGGCAGTAGTTTCATGACGGTTTCGATAATGATGCTGATGATGGGTACGGCTAGTACCATAATTAGTACTTTGCCGGCGAGTTCTATTTTGGAAGCAATCGATTCCTGACCGGCATCTCGTACAATCTGTGCACCGAACTCCGCGATATAGGAAATGCCGATGATTTTGAAAACAGTCTTCAAATAAATCATTTCCATCCCCGATGACTCAGCCACCCGCTCCAGTGTAGAGAGGATCATTCCGATCTTGCCGATGAGAAACATAAAAATTAGAATTCCTGTTGTAGTAGCAAGAAGGAAGGCGAACATCGGTTTTTGTTCCTTCAGTACGAGAATCAATATGGTCGATATCAGCCCAATCCCAACAACTTGAATAATCTCCATAGCACGCCTATTGAAAAAGAAAGATCGTTTTTATTTCCTGCAGCAACCCGTCCAGCATCCGAATCACCATGAACAGCACGACTACGAACCCGATCACGGTGACCCAATGTGCGAAATCCTCTTTTCCCATCTGTTTGAGCACCGTGTGGATCATGGCGATAATTATGCCAATGCCGGCAATTTGAAAAATCGCATTGACTTCAATATTCATTCCTGGCACCTCGCTAAAAGATCAAAATGACGATCAGTACTCCAAGCAGCAGACCCAGGCTTTTACTTAACTTTTCATATTTGCCTTGATCCTCTCTGGCCACCGACTCCTCCTGCTTCAATTGCTGCAATGCTAATGCGATATGAGTGCTCTGATTCGACCTATCGCTTGTGCCGAGAGTACAGCTGAGCTGGCGAAGAATCTCTCTTTCTGTCCCCTTCATAGCGGTAGACTTCCAATATGCTTCCATCGCCCGCTGGATGGCATCCTGGGCGCTTCTGTCATAGGGAGGACTCATCTCCTCCGCTGTTTTGACAAACAACGATTTCAGCGGGTCCTTCGACTGATTCCCAATCCGCCGCATGGCTTCCGGCAGTGGGGTGAAGCCGTACATGATCTCTGTTTCCAACCGCTGTAGTGCTGCTATTAAACCTCTGATATGTCTGGGCCTGTCTGCATATTGACGAGCAAACTGGAGACCTGCAAGCGTACCAGCCACCACAATGAGCACAGCACCGAACAGCTTAAGCATGCAAATCACCACCTAGTCGATCCCCGGGAGAGATAAGCAGCATTCCTCTTTTCTGGCCATCCAGAATACGAAACGTGAGGCCTGCTTCTGAACGATGGAGTATGACATATCTCTCGAACATCTTTTGTTCCAGCAGTCCTCCAAGACCCGGCCTACGAGCCAACTCTGTTACATCTTTTCCGTGAGCGGAAGCAATGACAGATATTCCGGCATGCAGGGCCTCGGTAACTGCTTCGGCATCTTCAGGACGCCCAATCTCATCCGCGATTAATACATCTGGCGATAGCGACCGGATCATCATCATCATGCCTTCTGCCTTGGGACAGCCATCAAGAACATCAGTCCGCGGACCCACGTCAAAAGCGGGAACACCACGCCGGCTGCCAGCAATTTCAGACCGTTCGTCAACAATTCCCACCTTTAGCCCCGGTCTAATCCCTTCGCGCTTGCCCAATTCCCCTAAGGAGATTTGTCTTGCAAGATCGCGGAGCAGGGTAGTCTTGCCATGTTGTGGAGGGGAGAGAATCAAGGTGTGCATCATTCGCTGCCGCCCCTTGTCCAGTAAATAAGGCAGCACTCCATCTGCGATTCCAGGTACTTCTCGAGCAATACGGACATTAAAGCCAGTGATATCACGAAGATGCTCTACACCTCCGCCACTCAGTACTGTCCGGCCAGCAAGTCCTATCCGATGACCGCCGGGAATCGTAATAAATCCTTTTCTCAGCTCTTCTTCCATCGTATATAGCGAATGGTTGCTGATCAGGTCTAGCAGTCGATGAGTGTCTTCCCGATCCGGCTTGTAAGCTTCTTCAGGCCTCTGCGTCAAACTGCCATTCACTCTTAGAAAGTGATATTTACCAGAGTAGTTAATTTCCAACGGACGACCTTCACGGACACGAATCTCCTCCACCATTCCTAGCAGCGGAAGGGGAAGGCACTTTAACAGCGCTCTTACTTTTTCAGGAAACAATTGCAGCCAATCATCTGCCATACAAAGTACCCCCAAGCTGTCCTCTACTTAATTGCTTTATTCCATATTTATGCTTGTACGCGCCCAATATGCCTATCATCTATCATTTTTTCAAAATCCCGATTAAGAGAAAGGCTACACCGCAGCCCACCCAGCCTAATTTGCTCCATGACAGCTGCTGTGCCATCCCAGTCAGACCAATAGCTGTCGTCAATATCAATATGGTCGGGCCTACCAAAGCCAGTCCAGAATTGACAGCCAGCGCCTTATCGACCTGATTTAATCTGAGCATTATCAGCGCAGCTATAATCTCTGCACTGCCCGAGAACAACCGCAGAGTCGCCATCCAGCTTACATACTTGTCCAATCTACTCCACTCCTTTTACTAATTCATTCATACCAAAAGAGATCTGAGGCTTGTTTAGCTTTCTATTATTCATGGATATGCGTGGCTTTTTCACTTTAGACAATGAGAAATGACAGATTTGCAGATCAGACTGTGAAAGAATTCATAGTGAGTGGGTTCATAAATAAATATAATCAGTACGATAAAATAATTTTTACGAACGCCTTCATCTGTGGTATCCTTTTTAATTGGAAATATAGTGAGTTTATATTTTCAAAAAAAGGCAAACTAAAAAGACATAAGAAAAAGAGGGGATTTGTGTCATGCACGTACGAAATTACGGGCTACCGCTCAGCATGCGGTCCGTAGTCAGACCAGTAAGAGAAGCGGCAATCATTATTTTTTCAGCTTTTTTAGTCGCCGCAGGGATGAGATTATTTTTAATTCCTCATCAACTGCTAAGCGGCGGGGTAGCAGGGGTGGCTTCAGTCATCGGGTATGTAACTAATCCGAAGTACATCTCAATCATTTATTTTGCGATAAACCTTCCTGTTCTGATCTGGGGATTTATTGCAGTGGGGAAAAAGTACATCTTACTAAGCATGCTTTCCGTTTTAGCTACCACCTGGTTCATGACAATTATTCCTGCGGTGAAAGTGACCAAAGACCCGATTTTGGCTAGTATTTTTGGCGGCGTAATTATTGCTGGCGGGGTTGGATTTTCTCTCCGTGCCGGGGGTTCATCTGGAGGATTTGATATATTAGGCTCGATTATTACACGTAAGCGGGATATTCCTATTGGGAATGTACTCTTCGTAATGGATGGGCTCGTTATTCTGAGTTTAGGCTTCTTTAAAAGCTGGGACTCAGCCTTATACGCTATGCTCTGTATTTTTGTGAAAAGCAGAGTGGTTGATATGATTCATATTCGTCATGTTAAGCTAACCTGCTTCATTGTTACCAAGGAACGGGATAAAATGCTGAATCGTCTTAGAGAGCTGCCTCATGGCATCACAGTAGTCAACGCAGAGGGCGGCTACAGTCACGAGGGCAATACAATGCTGATGACCGTAACGACCCGCTATGAGCTTTCAGAGCTGCGTAAGACTATCCTTGAGACGGATCCAAGCTCTTTCGTCAATGTACTCGAGACTGTTGAAATTCTAGGCCGATTTAGACGTTTAGGATAAATACCCATATAGATGTAAAAAGGAACGCTGCATTCAAACCTGCAGCGTTCCTTTTCATTTATAGCGGGATGCCCAAAAAGGAGACCCCGTAGCTAAATAGCTGTAGGATCTCCCTTTTTATTGATTGAACGGCTCTTAACGACGATCCTTAGGACCACCAACAAAGGCCTGCTCAGTTGTATCCAGATTATAAGCGGTGTGAAGCGCCTGAATGATCGATGGCAAATTACCGGATTCGATTACACAAGAAACCTTAATTTCTGACGTGCTGACCATCTTAATGCTTACGCCCTCTTGGGAGAGTACATCAAACATTTGAGCTGCAACACCAGGATGGCTAACCATACCCGCACCAACAATAGAAACCTTCACAAGGTTATCCTCGGACGTTACTTCACGGTAAGGTAAAGTTTTATGGATTTCTTTAATGACTTCCTTCGCACGATCCAGTTCATCAAGTGAAACTGTAAATGAGAAGTCAGCCTGTTCATTCTGCACACCACTTTGCACAATGATATCTACGTTTACGCCTTCTTCAGCCAGCTTGCCGAAGACTTGAGCGAGTACACCCGGTACATCAGGTACTCCTAGAATACTGACACGCGCTACATTCTTATCATAAGCAATCCCACTAACTACGACACCTTGCTCCATGCTTGCTTCCTCCTTCACAACAGTACCTTCATTATGATTAAAGCTCGATCTAACGACCAGCTTAACTTGATGACGCTTAGCATACTCCACTGCACGCGGATGTAGTACCGCCGCTCCCAGATTGGCAAGCTCTAGCATCTCATCGTATGAGATTTCGTTCAGCTTGCGGGCTGTTTTCACAATGCGTGGATCTGTAGAATAGATACCATCAACGTCGGTATAAATCTCACATACATCTGCTTGAATAGCAGCCGCAAGGGCTACAGCTGTCGTGTCCGATCCTCCGCGGCCCAGGGTAGTGATCTCACCATCCAAAGTCATCCCTTGGAAACCGGCAACGATAACGATCTGTTCGCGTTCCAAAGACGCTACTACACGGTGTGGATCAATATCATTGATACGAGCTCTACCGTGGGTTTCGTCTGTACGGAACCCGGCCTGCCATCCTGTATAAGATACTGCATTCCGCCCGATCCCATGAAGAGCTATGGACAAAAGAGCAACGGAAATCTGCTCTCCTGTTGTCATCAGCATATCCATTTCACGTGCAGGCGGCTGCCCGTTTAATTGCTTCGCCGTATCGATCAAATCATCTGTTGTATCCCCCATAGCAGATACAACTACAACGCAGCGATGTCCCTCATCCTGCTTGTCTGCGATGCGCTTGGCAACACGTTGCATGCGTTCTGTGTCGCCGACGGAGCTGCCTCCGAATTTCATAACATAAAGTGACAAAGTCCCACTCACTCCCCATATCGGTCTATGTAGTTGCTTCTAATCGGTTTCCCGCTTTAAACCAGTATAATACGAAAATAGCGTAATGCGTTAATGATTTCATTAAAAAATTATTGATTTTCCAGAAGCTAACAAAAAGATAAGGTCAGCTTCAAGACACTAGCTGACCTCATTTCACTCGTCTTCCAGTTTTTTATTGAGAAGCTGGTCGATAAGTCAAGGCCATCACTCCAGAACTGAATCTTTTGGAGTCCACTAGCTCCAACGTCTTCTCTTCACCAACGTTATCGAACAGGCGCTGACCGCTACCCAGCAGAATCGGGAAGACCAGAAGCTGATATTCATCGACAAGGCCAAGCTGCATCAGGCTCTGCGCAAGCGTACGACTGCCAAAAACGAGAATATCTCTCCCCGGCTGTTCTTTCAGCTTGGACACCTCTTGAACAAGATCGCCCTTGAGCAAGCTTGAATTGCTCCATGTTGTTTCTTCGAGAGTTGTGGAGACTACGTACTTGGCGTATCCATTCATCATTTCACCGTACTCACCTGTCTGCTCAACCATATTTGGCCAAGCCTCTGCAAAACCTTCGTAGGTTGTCCGTCCTAACATTAGAGCGTCAGCAGCTTTCAGTTCAGCAAATTTGAAATGCTCCTGTTCTTCACTTCCGAATGAGAAGGTCCATTGTGGATTTTCCATAACACCATCAAGGGATATGAACTCAGATATAATTAATTTTCTCATATGCGCCTCCTTCTAATCCTTTAATTCGTAAGTATAATATTCCACACCCATACTGTTCCTCATGCATCCTCGTTTATATACCAAAAACCCCCCACCGTAATAACGGGGGAGGCTGATTGGTTATAAGTTCGGCAAGTATGATGCTTCCTACGCGCGGGAGATATATTTACCTTCGCGAGTATCAATAAGCAGCACATCTCCTTCATTGATGAACAGAGGAACTTGTACAGAATGACCTGTTTCAAGCTTGGCCGATTTAGTAGCGCCTTGAGCAGTATTTCCCTTCACACCTGGCTCAGTTTCAACAACCTTCAGCTCTACGCTGGTAGGCAGGTTAATCCCAAGGATTTCACCTTGGTAACTGATGATGTTTACAGTCATGTTCTCTTTAAGGAAGTTCAATTCCCATTCAAGCTGCTTGCTGGACAATTCGAATTGGTCATAAGTTTCGTTGTCCATGAAAGCATGCTCCGATCCGCTTGCATACAAATATTGCACGCCACGGTTCTCAATAATAGCACGGCCAATAGTTTCACCAGCACGGAAAGTACGCTCAACAGTGTTACCATTGCGCAGGTTTTTCAGCTTAGAGCGAACGAACGCAGCACCTTTACCTGGTTTAACGTGCTGGAAATCAAGAACGGTAAAAATATCACCGTCCACCTCTACGGTCAAGCCTGTCTTAAAATCGTTTACTGAAATCACTAAAAATCCCTCCTGAATTCGATAATTAAACTACTACTTTTCTTACTTACAGTACTGTATATTCTTTGGACGAATGGGTCAGCAGCGATATTCCGCTCTCGGTGATCACAATATCGTCTTCAATACGTACTCCGCCAATCCCCGGCAAATAGATACCTGGTTCTACAGTAACGACCATTCCCGGCTGCATGATATCGTCACTCAGCTTGGACAAACGCGGCCATTCATGAACTTCCATTCCAAGTCCATGACCCGTGCTATGTCCAAATTGATCACCATATCCGTAGCTAGCGATGATATCACGTGCCAGTGCATCACATTCCCGTCCAGTCATACCCGGTTTGATATGTGCCAACGTATGTAGCTGAGCTTCCAGCACAATATCATAGATTTCTTTCAGCTTCGGATCTGGAGCTCCGAGTGCAATGGTACGAGTCACATCTGAGCAGTATCCATCGAGTAATGCGCCGAAATCAAGCGTAATAAATTCATTACCTTGAATTACACGGCTGCTTGCTACGCCATGCGGCATGGACGAACGTTCACCTGAAGCAACAATCGTATCAAACGATGACGCAGTTGCCCCGTGGGTACGCATATAGAATTCCATTTCCAAATCGACGTCTCTTTCAGTCATGCCTGGTTTGATCACATTCAGAATATGATTGAATGTAGCATCAGCCAGATCAGCTGCACGTTGCATAACAGCAAGCTCTTCAGCATCCTTGAACATACGGAGGTCTTCCACGGCTTTGGAAACTGGAACTAACACTGCCGGCTTAAGGGCTTCCGCATATGAGGTATAAGCGCTGAATGAGACATCATCCTGTTCGAAACCAACACGTACCTCACTGCCTGTTGGCAGCAACTCGCGTACTGTATCAATAAATTTAGGACCATGCTCTACAACCTTAACTCCTACCGCTTGATCCGCAGCCTGTGTCATGTACCTGAAGTCAGTTAGCAGATAACAATCATCACTTGTCACCAATACATAACCGGACGATCCGGTAAATCCACTTAAATAGCGGCGGTTATAACCGCTGGTTATCAACATTGCTTCCAATCCTTTATCCTGCAAAACCTTACGCAGCTTGGAGACGCGCTCGTTACCCATTTTCATTCTCCTCTCGAAATAGCCACATTGTATTTTAACATAGGGATATCCCCTTGAGAAGTTTTTTCGAGCCGTTAGGCAAGTGCAGTCGCTTGCTCACGCTTTCGTTCGTCGGTATACTCAATCGCCGCTGTGTATCCAATGAACATCCCCCAAAGTAAAAAAAGGCAGAACTCACTAATCACAGTGTTCCACGGCAGCTTAAAAGGCGGCTGCATAAGAAACATTTGCGAGCCGGGAATAAATATAACTACCCACCACAAAACACCATAAACCAATCCTGGCCAAGGTCCCTTCAGCTTGCGCAGAATAAGCACGTATAGCAGTGAGGCTATCACTGAAAATAAGATGAAAAACAAATAACCCACGAGATGTCCATACATTGTTGTCAGAAAAGTATGTTTAAAAAACGGCTCTGCTAAATAACCAGGACTAACCTTGGTAAAGCTGAACCAGTAGATTAACCAGTGCAGCCCTCCCCAAATCAAACCTGCGAAAAAACCTAATTCGAGCGCAAAAAACCAAATATTAGTATGATCTGATTGTTGTTGATGTGATTTGCTCATAGAATTGCCTCTCTTTCCGTATTTTTAATACCGATTTGTCTCTCCTTGTCCATATAAGGTAGTATGTGCAGCAAAAGGCGATCCAACTAGTAATGTCTTCAAAAATTAGTTACAATGTATTATATAAATCATATTAATTACGGGAAGGTGAATTGGTTGTCCCAGGAAACTCCCAGCTATGGCGGCCAAGCCGTCATTGAAGGCGTCATGTTCGGCGGCAAGCATATTAATGTAACAGCCGTGCGACGAAAGAATCAGGAGATTACATTTTTGGAGGTGCCAAGAAGCGATAAGAGCTGGGTCACTAAACTGCGCAAGATTCCGCTGCTTCGCGGCCTTGTCAGTATTATAGATGCCAGCGCCAAAGGCTCTAAGCACTTGAACTATTCGGCTGAATCCTATGCCGAAGATGAATTGGAACCCGAAGAACTGGCGAAAGAGAAAGCTAAGCCGAAGAAAAAGGACGAAGGCTGGAGCCTCGGAATGATTTTTGGCGTTGCTGTAATGGGTATTCTCTCCTTCTTATTCGGAAAGCTCATTTTTACGCTTGTACCAGTATTTGTCGAAGATTTTTTATTCAAGAATGCATTTGATAACTATGTACTGCACAACCTCATAGAAGGCGGCATTAAAATGGTTCTCTTGCTGGTCTATTTATGGGCGATTTCGCAAACACCTGTGATCAAGCGGCTATTCCAGTATCACGGTGCGGAACACAAAGTCATCAGCGCCTTTGAAGCAGGCGAAGAGCTGACTGTCCAGAACGTTCAGAAATACAGCCGTCTGCATTACCGCTGCGGAAGCAGTTTTATGATGCTGACGATTATCCTCGGCGTTATTATTTACTCCGTAGTACCCTGGGATAATCTTTGGGAACGTGTGATCCAACGGATTATTCTGCTGCCTGTCGTAATCGGTGTTTCGTTTGAGGTTCTGAAGGGTACCAACGCAGTAAGAGAAATTCCAGGTCTCAAATACTTGGGATACCCTGGACTATGGCTGCAGCTGCTCACTACCAAAGAACCAAAGGATGATCAGGTAGAAGTATCCATCGCCTCTTTCAATCGTATGCGTGAGCTTGATGCAGAGATTGAAGCCAGAGGATATACGGAGGCAAGTGTGTCAGGCGGCATATTGGATCCTGCGAAAGGATGAGTGTCCTATGATCAGGCATGCTTTAATTTTTTGGATTTCAGTAATTCTTGCAATATTCGGTTTTGTGATTGGAGTCTTGACTGAGCCTTTCTATACGCTGTCGAAGCTGATTCTCCCCTTAGTACTGTTAGCGATTATCTATTATGCTTACAAAATGGGACCAGGGAAATACGCTCGCAGCAGTAATGGATCTAGAATCAAAGTCAAACCTTCGCAGAAAACCATGACCAAGGTTGCTGGGATTCGCAAGACTCAAGCGGTACCAGGCAAACGTAAAAGTTATCCCTTCCAAGTCATCGAAGGAAATAAAGGGAAAAACGATGATCAGCTTCCGAAGTACCATTAACTAAATAAAAACAAACACCAAAAAGCATCTCCACGTTTCAAAATAACGTGCGGGATGCTTTTTTCTGATATTATAAAGCTTGCTTGTTATCTGGGGCGCCACTCCTTAAAGAAGTCTTCCCCTGCCTTCAGTCCGGCGGCATACAATTCGTCGCTTTGCATCTTCGTAATATTAAATTGGGTCGTGCCGATACCAAGCGTTGGGATGGTTACTGTGCGGACATATTTATCATCTTCAATATATTTCTCATCATGAGCAGACAGCATGGTGCTTACCATAGCTTGCAGCATACTGAACGGTCCCCTAATCCTGTGGGGCTGCGGGTCGGTTTTACCTACTGTTTGATACCCTACCGTAGGGATTCTTTTCCCCGTCACTTTACTATTCTCATTCATCCCGTCAAATAGCCATAAAGGAAAATTGCTTAATAATCCTCCGTCCACAACGTATACAAATTGCTCAATAAAAGACTTCCCTCTAGCAGACTGTCCATTTAACCTGAGCATCACTGGATCAAAAAAATAAGGAATACTGCAGCTCATACGCACAGCCTTAGCCACCTCAAAATGTTCAGGAGAGATTCCATACTGTTCCAACCCATCTGGTAAGACCAATATCCGGCCATTGGTAATGTCGGAAGCAATTATAGATAGTTTGCCTGGAGGCAGATCACGAAAAGTGATAATTCCCTTTTTTAGCAAAAGCGATCTCATCCACGATTCCAAGGCTTCACCCGAATACAATCCCTTCTTCAATAACACTCGCAGTGCAGGACCTACCCAAGCCGTATTATAGATGGGAGCTCGCTTCATAAACGATGAAAAAGAAGTTCCTTGGATCATCCGACTCATTTCCTCACCTTCATAACCCGCAGCCAGTAAAGTCGCTACAATTGCGCCTGAGGAGGTTCCAGCGACCTTTTTAAAGGTTCGCCCCGCCCTTTCCGTGGCTTCAACTGCTCCAGCGAGAGAAATCCCTTTTACTCCCCCTCCTTCAAACACAGCGTTAATCTCCATACACAAAAATCCCCCGTTTCCCATAGATTCTATTGCTTATCTATGAGCACGGGGGAGCATTCATGACTCCTTATCTAGAACAGTTATCTTATTTGGACTGAAAATAAAAGGTCAGCAAATTTGATAATCCAAACGGATTGCGGACAACAATGTCATTTGCTCTGAACATAATACTGCCTGCAACCTCTTTATATTTCTCATTATACTTAAGCTGGTTGATGATTTGGTCGCCACTTTGCCATTCTGCTTTCTGGTCACTTGCTCCAACCTTATAAGCAGCTTGTCCAATATAGAGCTTAACATTCGTATTCTCTACCTCTTTAACCCACCAATCTACTAGCTTATCGTAACGGGCAGTACTAAAGGACAGACTCCAATAAATTTGCGGTGCGACATAGTCAATCCAGCCTTGCTTGATCCATGTCCGAACATCGGCGTACATATCGTCATAAGCGGTAACTCCAGCTGTGGTATCCGAACCTGTGCTGTCTTTTTTGATATTACGCCATACACCAAACGGACTAATTCCATAAGAAACCTTCGGTTTCACCTTATGAATCTGTTCTCCCAATTGACGGACGAATTCATTAATATTATCGCGGCGCCAATCCGCCTTAGAAGACAGGTTCTTCGTGTTATAAGTCTTATAAGCAGTATCATCGGCAAAAGATACACCTGAAGGATAGAAATAATCATCCAAATGGACACCATCTACATCATAGCCTTTGACGACCTCCAACACTGTATCGATAATGTGCTGGCGGGCTGCTGGGATCCCTGGATTGATGTATTTTTTACCTCCTGCGTCTACAATCCATTCCGGATTTGACTTAGCCACATGATTACTTGCTAATGCGGATGTAGAAGCATCCGTTGTCGCGCGGAATGGGTTGAACCATGCATGGAACTGCATACCGCGTGAATGTGCAGCGCTGACCATATAGCTCAACGGGTCATAACCCGGATTTTTTCCTTGTGTGCCGGTCAGCACCTTAGACCAAGGAACTAGAACAGAAGGGTACAGGCTGTCTGCTGAGGTTCTAACCTGTACAAAAACAGCATTAAAACCAACAGCTTTTAGCTTGTCCAGCAGATTATCAAATTCTTGTTTTTGTTTCGCTTCGTTACCTGCAGAAGCTACTGAAGGCCAGTCCAGATTAAATACTGTAGAGATCCAGGCTCCCTTCATCTCCTTGTTAGCCGACGCACCAGGAATACTTGGAACTGTTGGCGAGGTCGGTTTTGGAGTCGCTGTAGGGGTTGGGGTCGGCGTAACGACTGGAGTCGCTGTAGGTACTGCTGGTGTTTCCGGATCAGCAGCCTGCGGCGGCTCTGTATTAGAGTACAAAGAAATATGTTTGGTAGCCTGATCCCAGATAACCTGTAACCCCAATTGCTCACTTACAAAACGAAGCGGCACCATAACCCGTCCCTGCTTAATCTGTACTGAGGTGTCGAGGGCTACAGAAGCATTATTAACTAATGCACTTTTCTGGCCACTGGTCAGCTTGATCTCTGTATCTCCTTGCGTGATTGTTACTGTCTTACTGCTTTGATTCCAAACTACTCCAGCATTCAACCCTTTACTAATGACGCTAATTGGCACCATCGTTACATTCGAAGCTGTGATATACGGCGGCACATCGCTTGCCAGCGCCTCGCCATCCAGTTCAATGGTAATCTGCACAGCTGCCGCACGTGCCCCAGGAGACCATAAAGGCAGAAACAATACTAATACTAGCAATCCCAACATCCATTTACGATAATTCATAATTCCTCCCCAAATCTAAATAATATGTATCCTATAAAAAAAGAAAAAACGGATCAATCCTCCAAGTTGATGTACCGATTCCACCCTTCAAAAGAGCGGTATCAGTCTCAGCCAGAAAAAGGACTTATCCGTTTTGACGCTAAAAACTGGGAAAGGTTGCACTAAACAAAATAGAAACGGCTATACCATCAAGTAGTTTATGCTCACCAAAGCCTTGCTGGGCATAACTTTAAGGACGGTATCCGTTTCGGGAAAAAACATTTCAAGAATCGCTTGCCAGTTCATTGTGAATAGCATATAAAGTCTGCAGACGTTCTTCATCGCGGCGGAAATATTCCACCAACGTTTCGATACGTGTAATCGAATCCCAACTCAGGTGGTGCTCGATCCCTTCAACATCATTATAGATAAATTCCTGCTGTACTCCGATCAAACCGAGGAATTCTTCCAATAGTTGATGACGATCAACAAGACGTTTCCCTACTTTTTTCCCTTTGTTGGTTAGGACAAGCCCACGATATTTCTCATAGATGAGATATTCGTCCTTATCCAGTTTTTGGATCATCTTGGTCACAGAGGAGGGGTGTACTTCCAGTCCCTCGGCAATATCCGAGACCCGCGCATAACCTTTCTCATCAATGAGCTTATATATGCGCTCCAAATAATCCTCCATGCTGGGTGTTGGCATTAAAATTTACCTCTTTTCTATAATGAACCTGGCGCCGAGCCAAACCTTGCTCTAACAATGATACATGTTTCTAACGCCCCTTGGCAAGTCCTTCAAGAGAACATGGGGAGGAGTTACCCATGATTGCCATGCTTCTAATGAGACTCAGTTAGGCATAATAAACGTACTCATCTTTCAGAAGGAGCGTGAATTCATGACTATAGTGACACCTGAGACCCCTCCCGTAAAGAGAACCAGAAAAGCTACAGCCCTTTTTGTCCCCGAGCTTGTTTTCTTCGAGCCGGAAGCTTTAAATTACCCGAAAGGTGAACGAATCATGGAATGGGTGAAGGCTAACAATATTCCCTATCGCATGACTACATCGCATAACCGTATAATGAATTTCCCGGGTGACACAGAGGTCGAGCAATATAAAATTGCCAAAAGAACACTTGTAGTCGGCCTGCGCAAAACCTTAAAGTTTGACCAATCCAAACCCTCCGCAGATTATGCAATTCCGATCGCAACTGGCTGCATGGGCCACTGCCATTATTGTTATTTGCAGACTACTTTAGGTGCAAAGCCTTACATTCGTGTATATGTAAACACCGAAGACATCATTGACGCCGCCAAAAAATATATCGAGGAGCGCAGCCCTGAAATCACGACTTTTGAAGCAGCCTGTACCTCAGATCCGTTAGGACTGGAGCATATTACCGGGTCTCTGTCAGAACTCATCACATTCATGGCAGCGGAGCCCCTTGGCCGCCTGCGCTTTGTGACCAAATACCAACATGTTGAACCTCTGCTCGATTTGCAGCATAACGGACATACCAGAATTCGTTTTAGCGTGAATGCTGACTATGTGATCAAAAATTTCGAGCCTGCTACCTCGCGGTTTGAAGAGCGAATTGAAGCGGCTGGAAAGGTTGCCCGCGCCGGCTATCCACTGGGCTTCATCATTGCCCCAATTATTTGGTATGACGGCTGGCAGGAAGGCTATGCGGAGCTGCTGGCCAAATTAGCCAAGACCCTTCCGCCAGAAATAGGAAAAGGTCTAACCTTTGAAATGATTCAGCACCGATTCACCAAAACAGCCAAGACTGTAATTGAGAAACGTTACCCGAAATCTAAACTAGAAATGGACATGGAGAAACGCAAAAAGAAATGGGGCCGCTGGGGACAGAACAAATATGTCTATCCGGATGAACAGCAAACCGCCCTGCGAGAATTTATCACAGAGCGGATTTTCGAGCATTTTCCGGAAGCAGGTATTGATTACTTCACCTAAAAAATCAGCCAATCCGGCGTTATTCCTTGTAGCCACACTGTGATCCTGAACATTTGATCCGTGAACAGCAAAATACCCATAAATACCATAAGGACGCCGCCAATCTTCATCAGCAGATTCGAATACTTGAGGATACGCTTCACTCCGCCTAGGAAAAAGGCTAAAAGAAAAAATGGCAAAGCAAATCCGATGCTATACGCGGTAATCAATGTAAACCAAGTGCCTGGGTCGCTTGCCGAAAGAGCAATAATTGCCGTCAAAATCGGCCCGATACAGGGTGACCAACCCGCAGAAAAACCAATTCCGAAAATAAAGGAGCCCACATAACCCGCCGGTTTCCATTTTAAATCAAGCTTACGTTCACGAAGTAAAAACTGCGGCTGAAAAATCCCAAGCAAAAACAAACCCATTACAATAATTAGAATCGCCGACAATTGCCGGATCAGATCACGCTGGCCATTAAAGAATTGCCCGAATAACCCAGCCCCAAAACCAAGTGTGTAAAAAACTGCAGAAAAACCTAATATAAATGCCAATGTATGAGTTAGGGTGCGTACACGAACCTCTTTAGAGTTGCTGCCTGATTTTAATTGTTGAACGGATAACCCGGTAATGTACGATAAATAAGAGGGGTACAGCGGTAAACAGCATGGCGATATAAACGATGCCACCCCTGCGGCTAAAGCAATTCCTGCATTGATATTAGACAAAATAGCGGCTCTCCTTCCGGCATTCGAGTCACTTCATGGAGCTGTTTATGGCTCCTTTTTTTCGCTTATCGTCCTTACAAGGACACCGAAGGCGTTTATGCTTGCCTAATGTGATACCGATTACTTAATTCGCTGTTTATGCTGGCAATCCCTTTTTACCGATCAAGGTTAATACCAATAATGATATGAGCAAAAGCACAATAGTTGCACCGGGAGCCAAATTCCAGACTCCAGCTACCACTAGTCCGCCTACAACGGCAATCTCCGAAATAATAACCGCCAGGATGACCGAGGATTTAAAGCTACGGGATAGCAATAAGCTGATTGCGACCGGAATAGTCAACAAAGCAGATACCAACAGCGAGCCTACGATCTTGATGGCTGTGCTAATCACAAGTGCTGTCAGAATGGTGATCAGCATGTTAAGCAGTTTCACCGGAAGCCCACTTACACTTGCTGCATCCTCTTCAAAGCTAAGCAAAAAGAACTCTTTAAAGAACATCGAAACTACCACTACAACAGCTATAGTCACTATGCCTACAACGATCAAATCGGTATTATCGAGCGTATAAATGCTGCCGAACAAATAACTCATTACGTCCGCATTATACCCTTTTCCTAAGGTGAAAAAGAGTGAAGCCAACGCCACTCCGCCTGACATTATAATGGCAATCGACAGCTCCGCATAACTCTTATAAGCCTTGCGAAGCTTTTCAATCGCGAAGGACGCTACCACTGCAAAGATAAGGCCTGCGCCCAGCGGATAAAATCCTGTTAGAAAACCGAGTGCCACCCCCGCTATAGTAACATGAGCCAGCGTATCTCCGATCATGGATAATCGTCTAAGCACAAGAAAAACGCCTATAAGCGGCGCTGTTATACCAATCAGCAGTCCGCCCGCAAGCGCCCGCTGAAAAAAATCGCTAAATAGTATTTCCAACTTAAACTCTCCTTCTTTCGGAACCTTTTCGAACCATTCGAACATTAAAAACCTTTTTCAAACCTTTTTCGATCCCTCCCAAACCCTCCCTTCCAAGGGAGGGCCCCAAGGGCTCTGCCCTCTGGACACCCGTTAAGTGCAACTAGCGTAGGAGTTAGTGTTACTGAACATAGTTAGGTTGGGGAAAGATCGCTTTCGTCCCTAGAGGGACACGCTTGCAGACTGGCGGTGCTTAGATACGAGAAAGATTAAGATCAACTAGAATTGAGTCCCCGACTTCCACACTCACACACTATGTATAGCTCTAATCGCAGAGAAAGCTGCGATTCAGAGTTTAATTATGACTTAAGAGAGCGTGTGCTGCAGATTCTCTTCTGTGCAATTCTGGAGATCATGTGAGTGGCGGGAGTAAAAGTTGATTTTACCATTCGTCTGCACGGGCTCATGACCTAAATAATTTTTGATCATGTCGATATCATGCGACACCATCAGGAAGGTCATATGATGATGAGCATGCATATGGGTAATTAATTCAAAGAATCCCGCTTGTGATTCGGCATCAATACCCACGGTAGGTTCGTCCAAAATCAGCAGGTCAGGATGGTTAATCAGCGCCCGAGCCAGAAAAACACGCTGCTGCTGACCGCCTGACAGCTGGCCTACTCTTTTCTCCGCAATATCTTGTATCCGCATGACTTCAAGTGCATCCTCACATTGACGATGCTGAGCCTTAGATACTCTGCGGATCAGATTCTTGTTATTATATAGACCTGACAGAACTACTTCACGCACCGTTGCTGGAAACAATGGGTTGAAGGCATTTTTTTGCGGAACATATCCGATCCGTTCCCAGTCTTTAAACTTGCGGACAGGCGTTCCGAATAATTTAATTTCACCAGAGCTCGCTGGAAGCAAGCCGACGATCATTTTCATCAATGTTGTTTTACCAGCACCATTAGAACCAATGATACCAAGGAAATCTCGTTCTCTTACACTATAGTTAAGATTCGATATCACCTTCTGTTCCCCATATGAAAAAGAAAGATCCTGTATATCGATGATATGCTGATGGCAGTCCAAGGATACCGATTGCATGCTTAAGTACCGCCTTTCCCTTATACTTTCCTTATTATTGTAAGGCCATAATCAGATTTTGCAAATTTTTCTCCATCAGAGTGAAGTAATTATCGCCGTTCTTCTCTTGCTCCGCAGTAAGTCCCTCTACCGGATTAAGCACCATAGTGGAAACGCCCGCTTCGGCGGCCAGAGTCTTAGCCAGTTTATCGGAGACAAGCTCTTCAAAAAAGATATACTTAATCCCTTCATCTTTTACCATTTTCGCAAGCTTCACTAAATCCTGTCCGCGCGGCTCAGCGTCTGGCGAAAGTCCCATAATCGCATGCTGATCCAATCCATAGTCACGGGCAAGGTAAGAAAAAGCCTGATGCGATACTACGATCTTATAGTTGGGCAGCTTAGCAAGCTCCTCTTTGAATTTACTGTCTAACGCCTGCAAACGTTCCGCAAGCTTATTGTAACGCTCTTCATAACCTTCTTTATGCTCAGGATCCACGGACTGAAGGCTTTCTTTAATATTCTGAGCCATGACAATGGCTGATTTTGGACTTACCCAAGTATGCGGGTCTGTATGCAAGCTGTCTCCTGAGGCATTACTGTTATGATCCGTGTCCTCATTTTGATGAGACTCTTCCTCACTTGCCCCATGATCATGCCCGTCATCTTCATCGGTCATGATATAATCAATACCTTGACTTACTTCAACCGCCTTAACTTTACTGCTGCTATCAAGGCCTTTTAAAAAGTTAGGAACCCAGCCTTCTAAGCCTGCACCGTTATATAGAAATAGCTGTGCCTTAGAAGTGTTGATAATATCTTGACTGCGCGGTGTCCAATCATGTGGCTCCACACCCACTGGAAGCAGGTTAATAGCATTGATATCTTCCCCGCCAATCTCCTTAGCAAACTCGTAAATAGGATAAAAGGTTGTAACTACATTTACTTTCCCTTCAACTATACTTCCACTGCTCTTAGGTCCGCATGCACTTAGTGTAAATACAAGTACCAGTGCAAGGACGAGCAAACTTATACGTGATTTCATTGCCGCCATTATATTGATCTACCCCTCAAATCGTAAATTTTACTATTAGTAGTATAATAGTAATCGTTACGATAAGTCAACAAAGAAACCTCACTCAGAAGAAAGACGGTATCGTCCTTTATAAAAAAGAAATGCTCCCACAACCAACCCGGCTGAAGGAGCATTCCCTTGTTCAAGCAACCTCATTAAAAAATTTCTACAACAGTATTGTCTTATTTCACTACTGCTCCGTTTGGCATACTGTCCGGCACGGTAGCGATCGTTAGCTGGTCATCTTTAGAAGCCGCCAAAATCATCCCTTGGGACAACTCCCCACGCAGCTTCACCGGTTTAAGGTTTACGATACAAATCACTTTACGTCCCACCAGCTCTTCCGGTGTATAGAATTTCGCGATACCAGAAACCACTTGACGTTGTTCATAACCCAGATCCAGTTGCAGCTTCAGCAGCTTGTCAGCTTTTTTCACTGGCTCTGCAGCAATAACCTGAGCTACCCGCAGCTCTGCTTTAGCGAAATCGTCAATGCCGATTTCCTCTTTATGCTCTTCCACTGGCTCGGAGTCCGCAGCAACAGGAGCAGCCGCTTCCGCCACTTCAGCCGCAGCTTTACCAGCGCCCATAGCCTCGGCAATATAAGCTACCTCTTGCTCCACATCTAGACGTGGGAAGATTGGATTGCCTTTCACCAGCTTTGTTCCTGCCGGAATCAGGCCAAAGGTCTTACCGCTATCCCAAGTCGTTAACTCACCAGGCTCAATACCCAGCTGTTCCCAGATCTTTGCTGGTGTCTGTGTCAAGAACGGCTGCAGCAGGATTGAAGCGGTACGCAGACCTTCCACCAGATGTCTCATCACAGAAGCCAGCTCGGCGGTTCTATTTTCATCTTTGGCAAGCACCCAAGGTTGTGTCTCATCGATATATTTGTTGGTGCGGCTAATGAATATTCCGATAGCTGTCAACGCCACGGAGAACTCCATTTTTTCCATAGCTTCTTCTACTTTGGCATAAGTATTCTCAGCCGCAGCTTGAAGCTCACCATCAAATGCTGTTACATTTCCTTCATATGCCGGAATCTCGCCTGCAAAATACTTTTCAACCATAGCCCCTGTACGGTTCAACAGGTTACCAAGGTCGTTGGCAAGATCATAGTTAACCCGGTCTACAAAGCTTTCCGGTGTGAACGTGCCATCCGAACCAAACGGTACTTCGCGCAGCAGGTAATAACGCAATGCATCCAAGCCATAACGATCAATCAGTGTCACAGGATCAACTACGTTACCTTTAGATTTCGACATTTTTCCATCTTTCATGAGCAACCAGCCATGGGCAAACACCTTTTTCGGAAGGGGTTCACCAAGCGCCATCAGAATGATCGGCCAGTAAATCGTATGGAAACGAACGATTTCTTTACCAACGATGTGTACATCCGCAGGCCAGAACTTGTCATACAAGCTGCGATCCTCGGAACCGTACCCCAGAGCTGTAATATAGTTAGTCAACGCATCAATCCACACGTACACGACATGCTTCTCGTCGCCCTTAACTTTTACGCCCCAATCAAAGGTTGTACGGGAAACTGCAAGGTCTTCCAGTCCGGGTTTGATGAAATTGTTAATCATTTCGTTCTTACGGGATTCCGGCAAAATAAACTCTGGATTCTCCTCGTAAAATTGCAGCAAACGATCCGCATATTTACTCATCCGGAAGAAATAACTTGCTTCCTTCACCAGCTCAACCGGGTGGCCGCTATCTGGGCTTTTTGCACCAGTAATCACACCGTTGTCATCACGCACTATATCAACTAATTGCGTTTCTGTGTAAAAGGTTTCATCTGGGATACTATACCAGCCTTCATATTCACCTTTATAGATGTCTCCTTGCTGCAGCAACCGATCAAAAATATCCTGTACCACTTTTTTATGCCGCTCTTCCGTAGTACGGATGAAGTCATCGTTCGAAATGTCCAGCTTACGCCATAGCTCCTTAATACCAACAACAATGTCGTCTACGAACTGCTGAGGGGTCTTTCCTGCTTCCTCTGCCTTCCGCTCGATCTTTTGTCCATGTTCGTCTGTACCGGTTAGATAACGCACTTCGTAGCCGCGCAGACGTTTGTAACGGGCCATTGCGTCTCCTGCCACGGTTGAATAAGCATGTCCGATATGTAGCTTGTCACTTGGATAATAAATTGGTGTCGTTAGGTAAAACGTTTTTTTCTCACTCATTCAGTAATCATCCTTTCTTATTAAAAAACAAAAAACTCCCGCCCCCATAATGGGGCGAGAGTATAACTCACGCGATACCACCCAAATTTCCTGTCTCTTCACAGAGCGCAGGCTTCGCCAGTTCCCTCGCGGGAACTGTCCATTAACGCTGGATCACGCTGTTATCTTACGTGAACCACAATTGCAGTTCCCGCTCGAACACAGTTCCTCCCGGACCATATTCAATCTAACGCTCCATACCGGATTTCAGCATATTCCGGCTCTCTGTAATGGACGTAACGATTTACTTATCCGTTCTTCGGAATTCATACTATTACTTGTGAATATACCCAATGGTAAGGCCCCATGTCAAGTCGCAGGGGCAGAATCCTTCTCAGCAGATTCATCTTGAAGAGGCGGCACAGGATCAAGTCCTCCAGGATGAAAGGGATGACATCTGGCAATCCGCTTAGCTGCAAGCCATGAGCCTTTCAATGGACCATGGACTTCAATGGCTTCCAGGGCATAGGCAGAGCAGGTTGGATAGAAGCGGCAGGTTGCAGGTTTAATAGGGGAAATGTACCTGCGGTACACCCGAATAGGCGCCTGAATCGTTCTGCGTAGGGTCACCATTTCTAAAGTCCCTTTTGTTTATCTGATGCTGCAACTAATTCTTCTTCCCGGTTCTCTTCACATTCTTTGCAATAACCGAACACCTCAAATTTATGCTTGACTACCCGGAATTGATCGGGTGTATCCGTTAAATTCATCGGGCAGAAATTAATCGGGTAGGTCTTTTGGCATTGAAGGCAGATCATATGATGGTGATGATCCTGATGATTGCAGCTTCCCTTGAACTTCACTCCGTCTTCAAAGACAATCTGTTCAAGCACACCAAGCTCTTCCATTACACGAAGATTGCGGTACACCGTATCAAAGCTAAGTCCCCTATACTTACGGCCCATATGCTCATATACATCCTTCGCTGACAAATATCCCTTATTCTCGCCGAATAACTGGGCAAGCGTTTTGCGTTGGTCGGTGATTCGCAGTCCTTGCCCCGACATGACTTCTAATATTTGTTCTGTCGACAGCATACGCTCATCTCCCATAAGATCAGTTCATTTATATTTCACTCTCTTAATAATGCCCCAAAATAAATGCCCCGTCAATGAAGCACCATGAAGCGCCCCTACGCAACCTCTGAATTATTATATTTAAACAAAAGCCCGGCTGCGTATTCCCTTACGGAATATTCAGCCGGGCCTTTATTGTAGATAATTCCCCAATAGAGCTTATAGGGATATTCCTATTTGTTATTTCTTTGCTGGAAGTGGAGTGATGAGGAAATTGACCGGCAAGTTACTGCCTGAAGCTGCTGTGAACAAAATCTCCACAGAACCTCCATACTCACCACTACGATAAACCACACTGTTCATGTCAGCGTTCGAGAGACTTCCCACGCTTGGCATATGCACGATTTGGTTATTAACCATAACCGGCCCCATATAGTTACCGCCACGTGGATTAAACGTAATCAATGAGTTTGGTGCAACATTTTCGAATCTGATCTTGTATAATACCCCGAAATTACCGGCATTGGATGCTTCCGTACCTGCCATTGGGTCTACGCCAGCCAGGTTCTTATCACTGGAATTATCGCCTAGCAGAAGTTTTGCAGGAGTTTTTCCTACCTCATCGGTAACCGTGATAATACGAGTAGAATCTTCGTAAGTTCCCCGATTATGCACTCCGTCTCGATCCAGAACTGGAAGTGTTGGAAGTGTAGTCAGTGGATCTTTATTCGCATCAATCAACATGACATTATAATCGATTGGATAATCACTAAATAAGTCCGCTTGAAGTGAAACAATTTCACTTGGTTTCATAGCAATTTGGTTTAGATCAGTCAGAATTGAGACACTTTCCCCTGGTTGCAGAACAATCGTTTTATAATGCTCATTTGTAAGCATAGATTTCCAATAACGTTCTACAGACATTTTACCAGTACCTTCAGGATATGTGCTTGGTCCTGCAAAGCCCACATATTCGGTTGTAAGCGTCGTTGGGTACAAATTGTTATTCGTAGCAATCACATACACTTTAGCTTTAATATTCAGGTTATTCTTGTGGTGAATCAAGAAGCGGGTTTTACCCAATGAAGTCTCACGGTAAGTAACACCTTCTGTATACACCGTTTCTGGGCTGTTGCTGCGAATTAGTTTATAAGGCTCGGAAGAAAGATTATAAGCTACTTGCTGCCAAGTCGGAACCATTGATCCATCGATGCTAAACACACTGCCCGGAGATGCAAATAATCTGTTGAAATCTTCTTTACTGTACAAGATTTCATCCGAAATATTAACGGTTTTCTCAAACGTGCTGATCGCGCCATGTGAATCTTTTACTTGGACAGCAATTGTCGCTGGACCCGGAGTAAAGAAAGCCTCGGCCTTGTTCGTCCAAGTTACGGTAATTTCATCACCATCAGGATCGCTACTTAGATCGGTATAAGTAATCATTTCACCCATCTTGTATGAATCCTTGTCTGTAGTGAAATTAGCAACTGGAGGTGTATTAGGTTTAAGCACTGTGATGGTCATGGTGTAAGGATCACTCCACTGTTGATTCGCATCCATTACGGAATAGGTTACTACATAATATCCTGGTTGATCATAGATATCCTGCTTGTTACCTCCCCAGCTTTCATCCACAATAGCTACACCATTTGGTGACGAGCTGGAGGTTACGAAGGTCACTGGTTCACCGGCGTAAATTTCAGTTGGCACTGTAAAGGAAGCTTTAGGTTTGTTGTTTAATGTAAGGATTACTCGTTTTTGCACATTATCAACGGTATATGGAATGCCCAGTGCTCCAGTTATGGATGTCAATGGAACCATGAAAGTCCCCTTGTATTGGTAAGCTGGACCTTTCATCGTCTTCTTCTCACCATTAACTGTATAGACCTTGCTGTCGGTCTTAAAGCGCATAACGTCGCTTCCCTTGGTAACAATGGTTTCTTTCGTTTTATAATCATAAACGTATTTCACGCCTACACGTTCTACCATAGCCCGGATCGAAACGTAGGATACGCCGTTTTTCACTGCCATAGGCTGATTAGCTAAATATTCCTGGCCGTTCTGATACATTTTGTTGCTGTTCATCATAAGAATAAGCTGACTGTTAGCCGCAGCACGAGCACCATCTGTTGTTGTAGGTTCTGTAGTAACTCCAGGTGTTGCAGTCGGAAGCGGTGTTGCAGTAGGTGCAATTGTTGCTGTAGGTTCAACAGTAGCCGTAGGATCAACTGTCTCTGCAGGAATTGGAGTAGGTGTTGGTGTCGGTGACACTACTCCTCCTGGCGTCTCCGTCGGCAATGGCGGCAATGGATCAGTAGATTCTGGCATTACCTCCGGCGCAGCTGAAACAACTGTCCCAACTACAGTAGTATTACTTGGGGTATTATTGACAGCTTCAGCAAAAGCCGGCACTGCCGCGGCGGCCTGAGATACGGCCAAAACAGCAACTAACGTTAACTTTTTCAAATCCATGATATAACTCCTCTGCTCCTATTTGTAAATATAAGTAGGTCTCTGTCTTTTTCATACTCCTCTTATATTCCCCGCAAAATGCTGCCACCCACGGTAGGGCGGCAAAAAGCTTTTGCCACGATCGTCATAACAAACATAGTATTAGACGCATGCCACCATAAAAAGTTTCATTATTAAGTAAAGAAAGATTAACGCTGTATTAAATATTGTTGGACAACCACGCTGTTTCCCCTGAAAAAAATGAGATTTTTTCTATAAATATGTTTATTTTTCGTCTGACTATATTCGCTTTCATTTGCTTTTGTTACAATGTATGGAAGAATATCTTTTACATGCGAGGGATAACATGTCCAAAAAAATCTCCATCCTCGTTCAATTAATCATGGGCTTCTCTCTAATCATCTTCACCATCGTAGGATTCACCATTTTTTTGTCCTACCGCTCTTCCTCTCAAGCTGTTCTAAACCGCTCCAACCAATATATCCTGGAATCCGTCAAGCAACTTCAAGGTAAAATGGACGCAATTCTTCAGGATAACGATAAGCTTTCTTCTACGATCATGTTCAGTCCCTTGATTCAAGAAACCTTGGGAGACTTAGCGTTGTCACGTTCACCTCGTACAGACGCCATGGAAATTACTCGTTACATAGATCAACAGACACGTTCCATAAACTCTGACATCCAGTTCAAGCTGCTCGGTCTGTCCGATGATCAGGTGTATACCAACAGCAGTTCCTTAAAGGTCATCTGGGACAGCGAAAAGGAAATCCGCGATGCTTATTGGTTTCCGGCTATAGCACAGAATAAAGGCCGAATGGTCTGGTTCGGTGTAGATGTATGGCAGAACGGTAATATCCCTGTGGTGATGGGAGCCAGACAAATTAATGATTGGAATGATCTAAACCGGTTAGGAACCCTGTTTCTTGTCCTCCCTGTCGAGGTTATCCATAACGCTGTCAGCCAATTTCACCTCGGCAAAAACGAGAAAATCCAAGTTGTTGATTCATTTAATACCATTGTCTATTCCACAGATCCAAAAGAAATTGGACTCTATATGAACGACGGGCTTCTAAAACAATTCAGCAATCATAAAGCCAGAATCGTTCCACAAAAAATAAACTCACGCAATCTGTTCGTATCCTATGCCTATTCCGACTATAGCGAGTGGAGCGTTTTTGCTTACATTGATTCTAAAGACGCTGTTAAAGATTTAAATACGATCCGCCGGAATATTATTTTAATTGGCCTGCTGGGGATGGGTGCTGCCCTACTATTCACTTTCTTTTTCTCTTGGACCCTATCCAAGCCCCTTCGTAATCTGGCAACCAAGCTGAGCAATGTCGAACGGGGAACTACTTTACCTTTTGTAAAAACAACCATGAACAAAGAAATGGCTATCCTTTATTCAAGCTATAATTCGATGCTCCAAAACCTGGATCATACTATAGCTGACCTATCCAGCAAACAAATTAGTGAAAAGCAAGCTCAGATCGTAGCACTCAAAGCGCAATTCCGCCCGCATTTTCTTTATAACACTTTGAATACAATCTATTGGTCGCTCGCCAACAAGCGCATGCAG
This sequence comes from Paenibacillus sp. FSL H3-0286, assembly GCF_045040705.1. Classification (NCBI taxonomy): domain Bacteria; kingdom Bacillati; phylum Bacillota; class Bacilli; order Caryophanales; family Paenibacillaceae; genus Paenibacillus; species Paenibacillus sp. FSL H3-0286. Next base: position 5,085,592 of record NZ_CP150285.1, read on the forward strand.
GAAGAGTCCCAAATGGTACTCGCTCTAAGTGATCTGCTCCGCTATAGTATTGACCGCGGATCCGAATTCGTTACAGTTGAGGAGGATTTAAAGCAATTAGAACGATTCATTTTTCTCCAGAAGCTGCGCTACGAGGACAAATTGCAGATTGATCTTTTTGTAAATCCTGAGGTTATGAATGGCCAGCTTATGAAATTAACCCTTCAGCCACTTGTCGAAAATGCCATTACTCATGGACTTGAACCCACACTTCGGGAAGTATGGCTAATTCGCATACGCGCCTATAGTGAAGGAACCTCTCTGGTGTTAACTGTAGAAGACAACGGGGACGGCATGAGCGAGGAAAGTATGGCAGACGCATTAGTCGGCGGTGAGGTTAATCCGGAGAAGCTGCTTCATACCGGAATTGGACTATCCAATCTAAATCATCGCATAGAGCTGATCTACGGACAGGAATTTGGTCTACAGCTATCAACAAGCGAGCTTGGTGGCTTATTTGTGAAGGTCACTGTTCCATTACAGTATGATCAAAGTTAAGGGGGCACAACGATGAATGTGTTAATCGTGGACGATGAAAGTTTTGTTCGCCGTTCTCTGTCAGAAATGCTGGGAAGTGCGAATCACAACTTTAGCATTATTGGCTCGGCAGAGAACGGTTTAGAGGCTGTGCAATTGTTAAAAGAGCATATGGTTGATCTGGTGATATCCGATATCCGAATGCCCGGCATGGATGGGCTGGAACTCGCAAAGCATATCCATGAATGTTATCCAGACACTGAAACCGTGCTGCTCACAGGTTATCAGGACTTCACCTATGCCAGTCAAGCCATCCGTTATGGTGTAAAGGAATATTTGGTTAAACCAAATTCAGTAGAACATATTCTTGAAGTCGCAACAGGCGTATATGAACGTCTTCAATTGAAGAAACAGCAGAGGCAATTAACGCAGCTAAGAGAAAAAAACCTTCGGGAGAAACGCTTATCTGATCTTCTTTACGGCATCCCGTTACCCTATTTTGAAGAACAACTTATTCCTCCTTTTCATTCCTTTGTAGTCGTAACCGTAAACCATCTTGGAGTGGGCATGCCACAGAACTGGTCGGAACAAGCCATGTATGCAGCGGTTATAAATATATTAGAAGAATGTTTTGCGCTGTATGCCAACGTTGTTGGCATTCAAGAGGAGCAGGAAGCCATCATGCTATTATTCTATCCTCTTGAGCAGCCTAACCGCGTTGATGAGGTATTGACACAAGAGCTGCTGCATAAGCTATCGGGCATTCTGAAATCGCCATTCTGTGCAGGGGTCTCTAACCCTCACTATCAATTGGGGGCACTCGCAACCGCCTATCATGAGAGTCTGGAAGCTTGTCAGCAGGTCAAAAAAGAGAGTACGCCATCCGTTATCTTTTTCAGAGACCTCTCCATGCATTCGGCTTCTCCACAGCTCACTGAACAACTACAAGTAAAGGCAACGCGCAGGGTAATCTCTATGATGATTGAGGTTATGAATTCCCGGCTCCAAGAAAATCTCTCCCTCAAGATGATCGCAGACGAACTGTATATGAATCCTACCTATCTCGGCCGATTGTTTAAAGATGATGTAGGGGAACCATTCTCTAGCTTTCTTACCAAACTTCGTATTCAAAAAGCTACTGAATTATTAGAGAATGTTACTCTCAAGGTATATGAGGTTAGCGAATTAGTAGGCTTTAAGGATCCTGCGTATTTCAGCCTCATTTTTAAGAAATACATGGGGATGACTCCTCAGGAATTTCAGAAGCACAACAAATAAAGCAGAGGTGTGTTTCTCTTGAATGTAAATGGTAAGTTGATTACTGTCCTATTAACATTTGGCTTGTTACTTAATACAAGTGGTTGTCAGCTCTCCCCTTCCAAGGAAGATACCGCTTTACAAGACCCGATACAGCTGAACATCTGGCTCACTGCTGGATCAGGTCTTGAGTCGCTCATTGACCAGTATCAATCCCAGCATCCCGAGCTAGAGATTCATATTCAGACCTCCACCTCCACGCAGCTTCCAGCCAAGCTACAGACCTCATTCGCAGCTGGATACAGTTCGCCGGATGTGGCTGCCATTGATATTAGCTATTTGGATCGCTTCAAACAGTTTCCTGATTATTTTTATAATCTAAACACTTTTGATGCTGACAATCTGAAGGACCAATTTCTGAATTGGAAGTGGCAGGAGGTGCTGGGTAATGATTTTATTTTTGGATTACCAACGGAAATTGGTCCCTATGCCATGTTATATCGAACGGATATATTCGCATTATCAGGCCTCCCTACTAAACCAGAAGAAGTGGCTAAAGAAATCCAAACTTGGGATCAATTCCTTGAAGCGGGCACCAAAGTACAGGAGAGAACAGGAAAAGCTTTTGTAAATGACTTGGAGAACCTCTATCTCACCCTTCTACGTCAGTCCAAGCTTCAATATTACAGTCCCACAACACAAGAATTGATCCTCGACAATAATCCAGCGGTCAAACGAGCCTGGGACTTCTCAATTCAAGCCCTTAAGCTAAATCTGTCCGCCAGTATTGCAGTGGATACCCAACGCTGGGGTGCAGGCCTGCTCAACGGAGATTTTGCAGTCATGCTCTGTCCGGCTTGGATGATTGGTCATATCAAGAGCAGTGCTCCAACTGCCAGCGGTTTATGGAATGTAACACAAATCCCAGAAAACAGCGCTAATCGCGGAGGCTCCGTTCTGACCTTACCAAAGACAGGTAATCATCCTGATGAATCCTTTGCTCTTATTAAATGGCTAACCGAACCAACGCAGCAATTGGTTTCTTTCAAGGTACAAGGGGCTTTCCCTTCCACCCCCGAAATCTATGATGACCCAGAGATCCACGATCTGCACGATCCCTATTTTCCTAATTCAGAGCTTGGTCTGACCCTTTCGTCAGCAGCAAAAGCAGTAATTCCGACCTACTACGGCCCTCATCACGCTGACGTGGAGACAAGCATGCTCGAATACTTGACCAAAGCTGAAAAAGGCGAGCTAACTCCTGAACTGGCTTGGACCCTTGCTGTTCAAGCCGCAAAGCGAATAGACAGCTCCTTCCGCTAAGTACTATCATAAAAAGGCTCTCCCCGGCTAAATCAGCCTGCCGGGGAGAGCCTTTTTTGAATTCATTTTCGCTTTATTTTTGCGCAGCCAGGAAAGCATCCAGCTGTTTTTGTTTCTCTGCAATAATCTTATCGAGCCCTGCCTTTTTCAGCTTATCAGCATACTTAGTCAGTACGGTATCAGGATCAACAGAACCCGTATCCAAGCTGATGTCGTATTCATCCATTACAGCTTTACAAGCAGCCATTTCAGTCTTCATTGAGGAGGCATCGAAGTTGAAACCAAGCGCTACAGAGGCTTTACCTTTAGAGTTAAAGGCTTTGAATTGTTCCCATTTGTCTGGAGCTTCACTTTCCCACACGGGGTTCAGGAATTGACTTCCAAGCATCCAAGCTGCAGCCGTATTATAATCAGCTGTTTTATCTGTAGCTTTGATCGTATCACCACTTACGACTTCATAGTGCACACCTTTTATACCGAAAACAAGCAGATTGTTGATATCTTTATCTGTGTGCAGAATATCTAGCACCATCATGGCCCGGGCCGGATCACCAGAGGAAGCGGAGATCGCAAGCATAGATCCAGCAGCATCACTTGTAGAAATCGTTGGATCATTGAATGCAATTTGTTTCAGCTTGCCAATCAAGCCGGTAGCATTCGCCAGCTCACTATCTTTACCTGGTTTAAGCGATTGCACTGTCATAAAGACATTGCCAGCCTTCATTGCATCCTGAGTCGAATTTGTAGCAACAGCTGCGTCTTTGTTAATGTAACCTTTTTTCATATACTCACGAGTAAGTTTAATGATTTCTTTATAACGATCCATCTCAATCATCGATTGAATCTTAGTATCTGAGGAATCTTTAAGCAGAACACCAGGAATGGCAGCATCACCAAGTGTATCGTATTGTGCCATGTACTGTGAGTTAAAGGTCTCACCTTGTTTGAAATACAATGGAGTCAGGTCAGGTCTTTTCTCCTTCACTACTTTGAGAACTGCATCCAGATCTTGGATGGATTTCACATTTGACATATCGATGCCCAGTTCATCCGCAATATCGGAGCGATAGACAACCCCACCTTGTGCAGCCAGCTCCTTGTTTGTAGGAACAGCATAATTCACACCATTGATCGCTGAACCTTTTAAGAATTGTGGATCCAGATTTTTTAGAATTCCTTGGCCGTATTCATTTAGGAGATTACCATATTTGCCGCTATCGTCATTAATCGGGAGATAAGCGCCTTTAGCTGCATTCGTTACGTAGTTCTTCCATTGAGCTGTAAAGATGATATCGAATTTTTCCTGACTCGCAATTTTCAGATTGACATCATTGTCCCATGGACCCCAATCGATCGGTGCGATATCCAATTTGGCGTTGATTTTAGGTTCCAATAACTTATTGATTTCATCTTCTACAGCTTTTTCATCCTTTTGCACGGCACCGACATAAATTAACTTGACGGTATAAGGCTCCAATTCTTTTGCCGGTTCGGCAGTAGGATCCGCGGCTGGCTCATCCGTAGCAGCAGCATTGGTAGCGGTTGCATTTTCGCTTGGAGCAGGTGAAGCTGCTTCATTATTCCCGTTATTCCCACCGCAGCCTGCTAAACTAAGACTCAGTACCATCGTTAGCAATAGTGTCATTAGTGCGCTTTTTCTAACAGCTTTCATATACACCATAACCTCCCTCAAAATATTTATATATGCTGAATCGGCCGTTCACACCTTAGCATAAAGCGGCCGAATTAAGCCATTACAATCGTCCTTAACCTTTGACAGCACCCACGGTAAGCCCTTTAATAAAATACTTCTGGAAGAAGGAATATACAAACACGATAGGTCCGATACCAATAACAGCCATCGCCATTCTTACCGTTTCTGTTGGAATATTGATTTCTACACCCTGTGCAGCCAAGGCAGCCATCGCCTGAGGACTTGCTGTCAGGAATTGAACATTCAGCATCGTCTTATACATTAGGTATTGTAAATTGACATGACCTTCGGGTGAGATAAAGATCAAACTAAGGTACCAATCATTCCAATAGGCCAGGGTCTGAAACAAACCTACTGTAGCTAACACTGGCATAGACAAAGGCAAAATAATTTGAACGAAGATCCGGAATTCTGGTGCCCCATCGATCTTAGCAGATTCGATTAAAGCTGGCGGTATGGTATTGGCAAAAAAGGTCCGTAAGATGATAACAAAGAAAGCAGAAACCAGCAGCGGCATAATTAGAATCCATAACGTATCCTTCATATGCATCATGCGCGTGTAGACCAGATACCAAGGCACAAGGCCCCCATTAAACAACATTGTAAAAAACATAAAAAATGAGAAGAAATTACGATGTGGAAAATCTCCACGTGAGATAGGGTAAGCGTACATAGCCATAATGATAAGACTCAGAATCGTGCCCACCACAGTCACAAATAACGAAACGGAAGCTGCATCGATAATTTGCCAATAATCTTTTAACAGAAATTCATAAGAAGAAATATCCCACTTGTTAGGAAAAAAGCTGTAGCCGTTCTGGATAACGGAATTCTCGTCCGAAAACGATACAATAACTACGAGGATCAGCGGCACCACACAAATCGCTGTGTATATCCAAAAGAATATATTAATTAGCAAATTAGATATATTAGATATTTCATTGGGTTGTCTTTGCCGTTTTGTGCGCTTTCCTGTACGCCGTGACGACCCTAATGCTGTTTCTGTCTGGCTCAACACTCCCACCTCCCTTTAAAATAAAGCATCATCTTTACTGATTCGCCGCACTGCAAGATTCGCTAAGAAAATCAATAGAAATCCTACAACAGATTGAACGAGACCCGCGGCTGAAGACATTCCTATATCACCGATTGCGAGGAAGGTTTGATATACATATGTGTCGATAACCTGCGTCGTCGAGTATAACGCTCCTGCATTTCTCGTAACCTGAAAGAATAATCCGAAGTCTGCGTTAAAAATCCTACCTATCTGCAGCAGCGTCATTACTATAATAACTGGGCTGATTAGCGGCAGTGTGATTTTTCGAATCTGCTTCCATTTAGAAGCTCCATCAATTAGTGCAGCCTCATAATATTCATTATCTATTCCAATAATAGCGGCCATATAAATAACCGTTGTATACCCAATCTCTTTCCATATCTTCACAATTACTAGAATCCCAGGCCAATATTTGGACTGTGAATACCATTCGATAGGATCTACCCCAAAGAACGGGAGTAATGTCTTGTTCATGAACCCATGCTCTGCACTCAGAAAGCCGTATACTAAGTAACTTACGACGACCCAAGAGAGAAAATAAGGGAGAAACATAGCGCTTTGATGGAATTTCGATAGCCATCTGCTGCGCATTTCGTTAAACATAATTGCGAAAGCCAGCGAAAAAAATAGCGTCAGTATAATAAACGCTGTATTATACAATAACGTATTCCTCGTAATGATCCAGGCCGTCTCCGTCGAGATTAAATATTTAAAGTTCGCTAACCCGACCCAATCACTACCCAGAATCCCTTTTTGGTAATTGATATCCTTAAATGCAATTACCGTCCCTAACATCGGTATGTAATTATTGATGATTAGAATCACTATCGCAGGTAACATCATCAAATAGAACACCCAATATTTCTTCATTACTCTAAGAAAATTCGGCGTTCTTCCCCTGCCTGGTTTCTTTACTTCTGACAAGCTGACGGAAGGATTCGTCACACTCATTTTTGGTTCCCCCATTCTCCATCATCCCATTCTTAAGCCCCAATTACTCTTGCTTGCCTAACGTTTTGTGTATCCTCCTTACACTCTAATTAAAACATATGATAATTTATGGGAGTATAGGGAACATATTATATTTCTATAAAAAAAGAGACGATTATCCTCGAAAATCGAGGAAAACCATCTCTTCAGCCTCTATATAGAGGCAAAAAATTTAATTAATCATAGCTTATGTACCTTAATCGCATTTATCACAGCCAAAGGCTGGTTGATAATTCCTGCCTTAAATTAACTAGGCAATCAGTCCTTGTGTTCCCAGAGAGGCCCACATCCGTAGGTGTGGGACGGCCCCTATACTACGAAGAGGGGGGAGGGAGAAGGAACGGAGAGGAAGTTTGGAACTGTAGGAGCGTAGCGTTCGCCTTTATCCTCGGATTTCAACCGCTAATAGCGGTATCTAATCAAGAAATCTGAGGATAACAGCGACCGGAAGTCCAAACATTCCTTGGAGCGACGCTAACCTCACCACTCAGCAGCTAACCTCACTGCACTTCGGTCCGGCATCGGTCGCGATACTCCTTAGGCGACATCCCTGTCTGCTTCTGAAATACCTTGGTAAAATAACGCCGCTCCTGATAGCCAACTCCCGAGCCAATCATCGTAATACTCTTATCGCTGTTAGTTAGCATAAACTTAGCAGCTTCAATTCGTTGTAGGGTCACGTATTCCACGAAAGTCATAGCAAAACGATTCTTAAACAAGAGACAGAAATAACTGCCACTAATCCCGATCTTATTCGCCACTTCCTCAATCCCAATATCAGAATGGAGATGTTCTGTGATGTACTTAGCTGCTTGGTTCATCAGCTGATCCGGTGTTTTTTTGCCAGAATCATCTTCACCTTCAGGGATTTCCTGAAAAATTGGAATGCTATTATACAGTTTATTCTTAAACTGCTTACTACGGATCTTAGCCCCAATCTCCCGTACCTTATTGCCAAGCTCTTCATAATGTATCGGCTTACAAATATACTCTTTAACACCTAGCCGAATCGCTTCCCGTGCATAATCAAACTCCTGATATCCGGTAAGAAGCAGCACCTCGCTATCCAATCCCATCTCCCGCAACTTACCGATAAAAGTTAACCCGTCCATCACTGGCATACGGATGTCACATAACACAAGATCAGGCTGTTTCTCCTCGGCAATACGCAAAGCATCCATTCCGCTTCGCGCCATACCGACAACCTCCATCCCCATCTCCTGCCAAGGCAACACCCTGTTCAGATTATTCAGAATTGGGGCTTCGTCATCAACCAATAATACTTTTAGCATAATGATCTTCCCCCTGCTCGTATTTAGGTATGACACATTGGATAATAGTACCATGACCTGGACTAGAACAGATAAATATTCCGTACCTGTCACCGTATTCAATGCGGATGCGATCTGCTACACTGCGAATACCAAGACCTCTGCGTTCAAGATTCATCCGGTTATCCCGTTCAGCCTTAACTTCTTGCTCCACAGGATCATTCACAATATATTGAAAAATAGCCAACTGAGAAGGTGTAATACCAATACCATTATCTTCAATACGTAAAATCAAATCCCCCTGCTTCTCCCAAACCTTCACAGAAACATGACCTTTGTAATCAATGCCCTCAAATCCATGTTGAATGCTGTTCTCTACAAGCGGTTGTAAAGTGAGTTTAAGGATACCGCAACTCATCAATTCATTCGGAATATCGATCTCGTATTCGAACAAATCTTCAAAGCGGAATTTTTGTATATCCAAATAATTGCGTAAATGTTTAACTTCTTCATCCAGTGTAATCTCTTCCCGATCCTGAATGCTGATTCGCAAAATACTGGCCAGCCTGTAGACCATCTCACTAACTTTTTTGCCTTCATTCTGTATAGCGAGAACATTGATTGATTCTAATGTATTGAATAAAAAATGTGGTTTAATCTGTGCCTGCAGAACACGCATCTCAGCTTGATTCTTGCGACGCTGCTCCACATGAATTCTGTTAAACAACCCATTGATTTTATCCATAAGATCATTAAAACCCTTAGCAAGCAGCGTTAACTCATCATTTCCTTTAACTTCTACCCTAGTGGTCAGATCTCCGTCTTCAACCCGGCGCATAAAACGAACAATGACAGCGATGCCGCCGGTAATCCGGTTCATAAAAAATAAATTGAAGATCACAGCTGCCAATAAGCAAAGGAAAATCACAGCGACGAACCAGCGAGCAAATACTGTAACTTCATGAGACAACGTATTCCAAGAAGTCACAGATACCAGACTCCATGGATAGTCCTTCAAGTGATACATGGAAAGAATGCTTTTCTCCCCGTTGTACTCTGTTTTGAAACTCTGAAACCCTTTTTTAAAGGTAATCTCTTTATCCGCGAAAGACTGGAAGTCCTGTCCATCCAGCTTTTGATCTGGGTCAAAAAGAATCATTCCATCATCATTTACAAGCATAAAGGAAACATCCTGATTGCTATCCCCAATTTTTAGATTGCGAAATATGGATTCGAACTCCCAATTCTTGATCTGCACAACTAGGATACCTATGTTTTGAAAGAAGCTCAATTCCTTCACTAGCCGAATTTGTGTAAACACAGGTTCAGTACCCGTAAGCTCGGGATACTCGTGAGGAGCCAGCCATTTCGGCACACCATTCAAGTCCATAACTTCCTGGTACAGATCACTTTTTTTGAATGTATCATAGGGTAGCGTTCGGAAATTTTCCTTGTTAAAAAGCGACACGATTTCAGAGTTACCTCTACCGTTAAAATTGTACAAAAATGCATAGCTGATCGATGGATGATTAAACAACAGACTACGGAAATTGCGCTGGCTCGCATTCAGATTCAGTTGCTCAGCATCAGTCAAATCCTGGTTGTTAGGATCATCTGCACTAAGGGCCATATGAAATACCGAGGTAGCAATTCCGTTGTCTGTAACGTTATCCATATCTTTTAATACATTAGAAATACTGTAGCTAATCGCTTTAAGTGAGTATTCCGACTGCTGACTGTACTTTTTCTCAATAGAATTATAAGTCACAAAAAACATAAGCATGCCTAGAATAAATAAAGGAATGATAATCAGGCCCAAAAATGCCGTAAATAATTTATAGCGCAAATTCATCGGCTAGTGCTCCTGACTGAGAATAAAGTTATCCTTTTACGCCGCCCGCTGTTACACCTTCAATAATCTTCTCCTGCAGAATAGCATAAATGATAATTACCGGCAGGACGCTGAAGACGATACCGGCTGACATTTGTGCATAGTTCATCTGGTATTGATCACGGAATTGGACCATACCTACTGGAAGCGTTCGCAGCTCGTCATTCGACAGGAAGTAGTTAGCTAGCAAGAACTCGTTCCAATTTCCCAGGAAATTAACAATGAATACAGTAACCATAGCCGGAACCGTTAGAGGTACAATAATTCTAGCAAAGATACCCGGTGCCTTCAAGCCATCCATGACCGCAGCTTCTTCTATTTCTCTAGGTAAATTTCGCATAAATGCTGCTAAAATAATGATGGTAAATGGAATCGCATTGGCGATATAAGGAATGATCAACGCCCAGTGGGTGTTCAGTATTCCTAACTTACGTACAATCGTATAAATCGGCAGCATTAAAGCATTATTCGGAATGAGCATTCCCACTAAAACCAGTGAGAACAAAATAGTATTCCATTTCCCCTGACGCATCCGTGTAACCGCAAAAGCAAACATAGACGCAAGCAGAATGGACACTACAGAGGCAAGGATCGAAATGTACAAACTGTTGAAAAAGTAAGTACTGATCTTGGCATTTACCCAAGCTTCCACGTAGTTGTTGAAGACGAATTCCTTTGGAATACCGAAAGGATTAAGCGCAATCTCATTGTTATCCTTTTTCACAGAAGAGAATAATACGAATAGGAAAGGAAACAGGATCACTAACAAATAGAATAAAAGGGCAATATGTGGCAGACTCTTTTTCAGGGCGCGTGGCATCAGTATTCAATCCTTTCTGTACGACGTGCAATCAGCAGCTGATAAAGGACTGTAACCACCAGTGTAAACGCAAAGATCAGGACAGCGATGGCATTTCCGTATCCATACTTAAAGTTCGTGATCGCATATTTAATCATGTATGTTGCCATTACATCGGTTGAACCTGCAGGTCCCCCCTTAGTCATAACGATGACGATATCCGCAGCTTTCATTGCTCCAGCAATGGATAGCATAATTACAACCGAGATGATCGGTACGATTAGTGGAAGCGTGATACGAGTAGCGCGTTGAAATCCAGTTGCGCCGTCAATGGCTGCAGCTTCATCCAATTCACCAGGAATAGCTAGAATCGCCGCTAGGACCATAACGATATAAAATCCAGTCCACTGCCAAGCATTCGTCAACAAAATAGAAAGCATTGCAAATCTTTCATCTGACAGCCAGTAAATAGGATTAATTCCTACTAGACTAAGGAGCTTATTAAAAAGTCCAATGTTGGGCTCATAGATAAACCCCCAGAGAATACCGATAACCGCTGTAGACATAATGGAAGGCATAAAGACTGCTGTCTTATATAAGCCCTTTAACTTCTTCACATTAGAAATTAATAACGAGAAGAATACGATCAACGGTACCTGTATACATACGGAGAAAAGAATAAACCAACCGTTGTTTTTAACGGATATCCAGAATCGTTCATCTCCTAGTGCTTTCTCATAATTACTTAATCCGGCTGATTTAACCGTCTCCGATACACCGTTCCAACTAGTAAAGCTGTAATAAATAGAACTAAAAATGGGGTAAATGAAAAACATCGTGAACAATATCAATGCTGGAAGAACGAAAAGGAAAAATACCACTGGATTTCTTAATGCTTTATTCATGACTACCTCCGGTTGCTTTGACATCTGGCGAATAGTGAATGCTTCAGATCAAGTGCAAACACATATTTTCTTTGATTTTAAAAATGTACCCTGGATTTAGCACCAGGGTACATTCAGTTTGCAGCTATTTATTCAACTGCTGCGTTTGCTTCTTCTTGTACCTTTTGCAAAGCTTCGCCCATTTTCTCAGGAGTCGTCTGATCGCCAATCAGTTTTTGAATTTGAATGTTACTGATTTCTGTAGTTACATCAGCTTGAACAAGAGAGTCAAATGCTGGGAACGAAGATTGTGAGTTGTTAAGTACACCTACGATTTCGCTCATCAGATCATCAGTAATATTCTCATTCAATACGTTTTGGTCAATCTTCATTGCTGGCAATACACCATCTTCAACAAGTCCGCGCAATTGCATTTCTTCATTAAATAAGTTTTTAATAAAAGATTTCACAGCAGCCAATTGACGTGGATCTTTCTCAGCAGATGCAGAGAAACCATAACCATTGTTCACATCGCGCATCAATGCAGTTTGGTCACCCGCTCCGCCTTCAACTGCTGGGATGTTGAAGAATCCAACTTTACCAATCAAACCTTCGCCAGATTGGCCCGTTTTAAATACGGAGGATTTCCAAGTACCATCATACAGCAGGATCGCTTCACCACTAGTGAATTGTGTTGTGTATTCAGCATATTCAAAGCCAAGTTCGCCTTTTTTGAAGTAGCCTTTATCAACCCATTCTTTGTATTTCGCAAATCCTTTTACTACATTTGGATCAGACCATTTAGCTTCGCCTGTTGCAAATTTAGCAGTTACATCCGGACCTGCATAACGTGACCACAGGTGGTTAGCTAACATAAGTGGTACCCAACCAGCTTTGGATGCACCAGCCAAAGGTACTTTTCCATCAGCCTTGATATCAGCCAATTGTTGTTCCAATTCAGCAAATGTTGTTGGAGCCTTCCAGCCCTTGCTTGTATAGTATTCTTTGTTATAGAAGAAACCTTCACCAGAACCACCGATAGGCAATCCATAGATTTTTCCTTCATAAGTGAAAGGATCTAGATTTGAGAATTTATCCTTAATTCCAAGTTCCTCAAGAATTGGAGTCAGGTCAAGTAATTTACCTTCTTTAGCATAGATCTTGGAGTCAGGGCTGCCGAACAGATCGAAGATTTCCGGTGGATTACCCGCAGCCATTTCACCACGCAATTTTTCTTTACGGTTTACATCTGAATCTACCCCATCGAGTTTAAAGGTCAGACCCGGTACATCCTCTTGTACTTTGTTAACTACTTCTTCGAGAATAGCCAGACGTTTCTGCTTGTCTGCACCGATTTGAGTGTGACGAATCGTCATTTCAAATGGCTCGTTATTTACCGGTTCTTCTGTTGCTGGAGCATTTGTAGCGGCTGAGTTAGTCGCGGTAGCGTTTCCATCTCCTTTGTTAGAAGACGCATTGTTGTTGCCTCCGCAACCAGTCAGTAAAGCTGATGATACGAAAATCAGGGACAATAGCAAAGTCATACTTTTTTTCATTTCTTGTGACCCTCCCTATATATTGATGTGCTTTACACTTCTTATTATAGAAAACAGACTTCATTATCGTAAGGTTAAGATTCATCCACTATAGGGATAAAAATCTCTAATGTAAGCGGAATCAACTACATGATAAGTTATATTTTATAACATCAAAATGTTAAATCGCTTTATTCATTTGTTTTTCTCATCACAAAAGTTTGTTTTTCTTTAAAACATTTAATTAAAATATTAAATTAGTCATATTACCTGACATATTTATTTATTATCTACCCCATAAACCACGTGTAACTATAGCATGTCTTTATTAGGAATAATATAAAATTCCCCCTCAGAGGAGCTTTAACCCCTCCCTTTTTACTTCCTCATAACAAAAAACCGCACCTTCAGTGATCAACCACTGAGGGTACGGTCTCTCTTAAAAATAAATATCTATTATACCAATGCCGTTTGCTTACGACCTTCTTCGACCAAGCGATATGCCCGTTGCACTTCTTCTTCTGTTGGAGAAGGTACTCCATCCAGTTCATAAGCTTTGCCGAGCATTTCCCATTTATAGATACCCATCTGATGATAAGGTAAGATTTCGAATTTCTCGACGCCATTTAAGGTTCCAATATAACGACCTAAGTTAATGAGATCCTCTTCACGATCATGAATACCAGGAACATATACATGTCGGATCCACATCTTACGATTATGGTCTGAGAGCCAGCGTGCAAGCTTCAAAGTTCGATCATTGGATTTACCGGTTAATTTGATATGCGCTTCTTCATCAATATGCTTCAGATCAAGCATAACCAAATCTGTTACATCCAATAAGTCATTAATCTTGTCACCTTCGTTGTAACCATTACTGTCTAATGTGGTATGCAGATTCCAACGCTTCTTCACTTCCGTGAATAACTGCTTTACAAATTGCGCCTGCAAGGTTGGTTCTCCACCGGATACAGTTAACCCGCCACCGGATGAACGATAGTAGTTTATATATGGCTCGATCTCCGAAAGTACTTCTTCTAGAGTCATTTCTTTACCTTCATCTAAAGCCCAGGTATCAGGGTTATGGCAATACTGACATTTCAGCAAGCAGCCTTGCATAAATAAGACAAATCGAATACCAGGTCCATCAACGGTTCCAAAGGTTTCCAAAGAGTGTATGCGACCTTTAATCATAGGATGTCATCCTTTCGCCACGACAGACTAACAGTCCCTTTTTCAACGATGAAGATCCCTGTCCTTGAGACTGTCATATCCCTATATCGCGGCAATAAAATTTAAAATTTTAACAATTCTCAAACAAGATATTACCGCCCTTGAGACAAGGGCGGTATCTTCCTTGCAATTATTTCAATAGTAGTACTAATTCAAAGATCTTCATGACAGGAACAAATTACATCGAACCGTGGAATGTACGGTTGATTACATCCATTTGTTGTTCACGAGTCAGCTTGATGAAGTTAACTGCATAACCGGATACACGGATAGTCAATTGTGGATAGTTCTCTGGGTGCTCCATAGCGTCCATCAGCTGTTCACGGTTAAATACGTTAACATTCAAATGCTGAGCGTTGTTATGGAAGTATCCATCCATCATGTGTACCAGGTTAGACTTACGGGAATCCTCGTCTTTACCAAGTGCCTTAGGTACGATGGAGAACGTATTAGAGATACCATCTTGTGCATCGGAGTAAGGCAGTTTAGCTACAGAGTTCAGGGAAGCCAAGGCGCCTTTCTTGTCACGTCCGTGCATTGGGTTAGCACCTGGTGCGAAAGGTTCACCTTTCTTACGTCCGTCAGGTGTAGTACCTGTCTTCTTACCGTACACTACATTCGAAGTAATGGTCAGTACCGATTGAGTCGGTACAGAATCACGATATGTTTTGTTTTTACGGATCATAGTCATGAAGGTTTCAACCAATTCTACTGCGATGCTGTCTACAGCATCGTCATTGTTACCGTAGCAAGGGAATTCGCCTTCGGTTTCGAAGTCGATCGCAATACCTTGTTCGTTACGAATAGGTTTTACTTTGGCGTATTTAATTGCGCTTAGTGAGTCAGCTGCAACGGACAGCCCAGCAATACCACAAGCCATCGTACGCAGAATGTCACGGTCATGCAGCGCCATTTCGATACGTTCGTAAGAATATTTGTCATGCATATAGTGAATGATGTTCAAAGTGTTAACATAAGTCTTAGCCAACCACTCCATCATCGGTTTGAAACGTTTCATTACTTCGTCATAATCCAGATATTCAGAAGTGATCGCTGGGAATTCCGGTCCAACTTGTGCTCCGGATTTTTCGTCTATACCACCATTGATAGCATACAGCAATGCTTTTGCCAGGTTGGCACGAGCGCCGAAGAACTGCATTTGTTTACCGATACGCATTGGAGATACGCAGCAAGCAATCGCATAATCTTCACCCCAGTATGGACGCATTACATCGTCATTTTCATACTGAATTGCACTAGTTTCGATGGAAACCTTAGCACAATATTTTTTGAAGGCTTCAGGCAATTTTTCGGACCACAGTACAGTTAAGTTTGGTTCCGGAGCTGGACCCAAGTTGTACAGGGTGTTCAAGAAACGGAAGCTGTTCTTAGTAACACGAGTTGTTCCGTCTTCAGCCATACCACCGATGGATTCAGTTACCCATGTTGGGTCGCCGGAGAACAGATCATTATAGTCAGGTGTACGCAAGAATTTCACGATACGCAGTTTCATTACGAAATGATCGACGATTTCTTGTACTTGTTCTTCAGTCAAAGTACCTTCAGCAATATCGCGTTCTGCATAGATGTCCAGGAAAGAGGACACACGGCCCAGGGACATCGCCGCACCATTTTGCTCTTTAACTGCTGCCAGATATCCGAAGTATACCCATTGAGTAGCTTCTTTGAAGTTGGTCGCCGGTCTGGAAATATCCATACCATGAGCAGCTGCCATTTCTTTCAATTCGCCAAGTGCACGAATTTGCTCAGACAGCTCTTCACGCAAACGAATGATATCTTCAGTCATGGAATCTACTTCAAGCTCAGTTTGTTGTTGTTTTTTGTCTTTAATGAGGAAATCAATACCGTACAGAGCAATGCGGCGGTAGTCGCCGATGATGCGTCCGCGGCCGTAAGCATCAGGAAGACCTGTAATTACGCCGGATTTACGCACAGCTCTCATGTCTGGTGTATATGCATCAAATACGCCTTGGTTATGCGTTTTGCGAATGTTCGTAAACATGTCAACGATGTTTTGTGGAAGCTCGAAGCCATAAGCCTTCGTAGCATCAACCATCATCTTGATCCCGCCGAATGGCTGGATGGAACGTTTGAAAGGAGCATCAGTCTGTACGCCTACAATTTGTTCCTTGTCCTTGTCAATGTAGCCTGGAGCATGTGAAGTGATTGTGGAGACAGTATCTAGGGAAACATCCCATACGCCGCCTCTTTCTCTTTCTTCCTTGCTCAATTGGGAAATAATCTTCCACAGTTCAGTTGTGTTACTAGTAGGTCCTACGAGGAATTCTTCGTTTCCTTCATAAGGCTTAATGTTGCTTGCGATAAAGTTGTTAACGTCAACTTTTCTGGACCATTTACCTTTTGCAAAACTTCTCCAACCGGATTTCACTTCTTGTACATCTTTTTCAATCACCGACATGCTAAATCCCTCCATCTATATTTATATTATATTTGTAGAGATCGCGGGCTTGAAGGTTGATCCCGTGTCTCGTGATCCCAAGAAAAACATGGTTGTTCGAAAATTCACAATCATTGTTCCATATATGGGACCGTTGTTTATATAAACATTTTAGTTTATTTTCTATAAATAGACTGTGACAAATATCACCTTTCGGGTGATATTTGTCACTTATATCTAATCCACAACCATCCTATTATCTACTTAACCAAATATTAATTATCAAATCTTCCGTAGAAAGCATTACGGTATACATCTGCAAGTTCAGATACCAGTGGCAGCTTAGGATTGGCAGTTGTACATTGATCTTCAAATGCACGGTCAGCCAAGTAATCTACATGGGATTCAAAATCCTTAGGATCAAAGCCCAATTGTTGGAAGGATTCTTCGATACCCAGTTTTTTGTTCATGTCGCGAATAGCATTGATCAGGCTAGTTACACCTTCTTCAGTTGTGCGAGCTGGCAATCCCAGAATACGGGCGATTTCTGCATAACGCTCGTCAGCTACGAAGTGTGAATATTTAGGGAACGAAGCGAACTTCGTAGGTTTCTTAGCATTGTAACGAATAACGTGTGGCATAAGGATCGCATTAGTACGACCATGAGCAGTGTGATATTGACCGCCCCATTTATGCGCCAAGCTGTGGTTAATACCCAGGAAAGCATTAGCAAAGGCCATACCAGCAAGTGTTGATGCGTTATGCATTTTTTCACGGGCAACTCTGTCGCCTTCAAGAGCCGATTTTTCAAGGTATTGGAATACCAATTGGATTGCTTTAATTGCCAGACCATCCGTGTAGTCACTCGCCATAACAGATACATAAGCTTCGATGGCATGTGTCAATACGTCCATACCTGTATCAGCTACAGCAGTTTTTGGCAAGCTATATACGAACTCTGGATCAATGATAGCTACGTCTGGAGTTAGCTCGTAGTCAGCCAAAGGATATTTAGTGTGTTGTTCAGTTGTTTTATCGGTAATAACTGCGAAAGATGTTACTTCCGAACCCGTACCCGAAGTAGTTGGAATCGCTACAAACTTAGCTTTGTTTCCAAGTTTAGGGAATTTGTAAACCCGTTTACGGATATCCATGAATTTTTGTTTCAGACCGTTAAAGTCTGCGTCTGGATGTTCATAGAATAACCACATTCCTTTTGCAGCATCCATTGGGGAACCACCGCCAAGTGCGATGATGCAGTCCGGTTGGAATCTGTTCATCATTGCTGTACCTTTTTCAACTGTAGTTGTCGATGGATCTGGTTCAACTTCCGAGAACACTTCGATCGCTACAGGAGTTTGGCGTTGACGCAGGTAATGTTCAACTCTCTCCACATATCCAAGCTTAACCATCATTGGGTCAGTGATAATTGCGACACGTGTGATATCAGGCATTTTGGTCAGGTACTGAGTAGCGCCTTTTTCGAAATAGATCTTGTCAGGTACTTTAAACCATTGCATATTCACGGTACGACGATTCACCCTTTTCACGTTGATCAAATTGATTGCTGTAACGTTTTGCGACACGGAGTTACGACCATAAGATCCGCAGCCCAGCGTCAACGAAGGGATGTTAGTGTTATAGATATCGCCGATCGCACCATGAGTGGAAGGCGAGTTAACAAGAATACGTCCTGTTTGCAGACGGTTGGAGAACTTCATGATTACTTCTTCGTTGTTGGAGTGGATAGCCGAACTATGGCCCATACCACCAAATTCAACAACTTGTGCTGCGCGTTCAATACCTTGATCTGCGTTTTTAACTTTGTAGCAAGCAAGCACAGGACTCAATTTTTCAGCGGACAATGGATATTTAGTGCCTACACCTTCAAGTTCTGCTACCAGAATCTTAGTGCCGGCAGGAACTTGAATGCCGCACATTTCAGCAATTTTCACTGCGGATTGTCCTACGATTGCTGGGTTAACTGCACATTTATCAACGTTCATAGCGCCGCTAGTCAGTTTGGCAGCTTCTTCTTTGTTAACAAAGTAGCAGCCATTAGCGATCATTTTCTTTTTCACTTGATCGAAGATTGGTTCTTCGATAATAACAGCTTGCTCGGAAGCACAGATCATACCATTATCAAATGTTTTGGAAAGAATGATGTCCGTTACGGCTTGATCGATATCCGCGCTCTTTTCGATGAATGCAGGTACGTTACCAGGACCTACGCCAAGAGCTGGTTTACCACAGCTATAAGCTGCTTTTACCATTGCAGAACCGCCAGTTGCAAGAATAAGTGCAACGTCAGGGTTATTCATCAAAGCGTTTGTTTTGTCCATCGTTGGCATTTCAATCCATTGGATACAATTCTCAGGTGCGCCAGCTTTTACAGCCGCATCATGAAGAATTCTAGCAGCTGCTGCACTACACTCTTGCGCAGATGGGTGGAAACCGAATATAATAGGGTTCCGTGTCTTAATCGAAATCAACGCTTTAAACATCGTGGTGGATGTAGGGTTGGTTACCGGTGTGATACCCATTACAATTCCGACGGGCTCAGCAATTTTTTGGAAGCTTTCATAAGCATTGTCTTCAATAACGCCTACTGTTTTATCGTATTTAATTCCGTGCCAGATATATTCTGTCGAGAAGATGTTTTTAGTAATTTTGTCTTCGTAAACCCCGCGGCCAGTTTCTTCTACAGCCAATTTAGCGAGGTACATATGTTTGTCGAGTCCAGCCAACGCCATTGCATGAACGATTGTGTCAACTTGCTCTTGATCCAGCGCCATGAATGCCTCATGTGCTTTTTTCGCTTTATCCACCAAAGTCTGAATATACTCTTCAGCGGTAGTTTGTTTAACTTGGGCGGCGACTTCGTTCTTAACTGCCATCTCCCTCGTCCTCCTGTCAATTTTTAGGTTGTTTTTCTCTACACATTTATCTTATCACATCATTTCCACCTTGTATAGTGAAATCTTTCACAAAGTATAAAGTTTTTTTGATTTGTTTTCAAAGCGCTTTCATTCGATCATATTATAGGTTTTTTACCATTATTTATGCTGTATTATTCCTTAAATCTAAAGTTTATGTTTAAAAAGACAAGAACCGATACCCATTTTCTACCTTTCCGCTCGCAAAAATATTTTAAAAATGCAAATCTAATTTTTGTTGACACTCTATTTTTCTCATGACCCTCTAAAAAATAGTCGGAAGCCATCTGTCGTGTTGATTTATAAAAATATCAATAATATAAACATAAAAAAACCGACTCCTAAAGGAGCCGGTTCTGTTCTTCCTTGCCTATTCTACTTTAATTGTATCGAAGAATTTCTCTTGCACTGTTTTGGCAGCAGCTTCAAGCTGTGTCTTGGAATCTGTTCCTTTTTTGGAGAACAGCTCTTGTATTACATTGGACATGGTTGCGTAGTAGTCCTGTGTATTGTATTGCGCTTCCGGTTTACCGTCCAGCAAGCCTAAAATATCAGGGCTGTATTGATATACATTTGTATATTTATCATACACAGCTTTTGTTTTCTTGCCGAAGTCAGAATCTGCAGAATAGTAATCTAAGAGCGGCGGAATAAAGTATTTGCCATCCGTTGTACGTTGTTGCAGAACCGCATCCAGTGCTTCTAGACCTTTATCGGAGAAGTAATCAAATGTAATATAACGGAATGCCATTTCTTGCTCGTCTGGCGTTGCATTTGGATTGATTACAAGGTAGTCACCACCAAGTACCCCAGTGTGTTTTCCGCCTTTTTCCATCGCAGGCATTGGATACGTAAGTACATCTTCTGGTTTCAGACCGCCTTGATTCAACGCTTGCTCAATAACACCGTCAGATCCAGCCATTACCATTGCTGTACGACTTTGTTGGAATGCGCCTACAGCATCACCCCAGCCCAGTGCCCAGTCCTGAGGAATCGCATTTGCTTCCCATCTAAGTTTCTTGTAGAAATCCAGCGCTTTAATCCCAGCCTCAGAATTAAAAGTAGCTACAACCTTACCGCCTTCAATCTTCTGAATTTCACCGCCAGCCTCGAACAGGAAGTTGGTCCAGTTCCAGCCTGCTTCATTCCCTTTACCCATTGGAGCAATACCGGAAATCCCTTTTTTGGTATCAGCTACACCTTTCGCGGTATTCAGCATATCATCCCAAGTCCAATCCATAGATGGAACAGCAACGCCTTTTTCATCCAGCATTTTTTTGTTGATCATTGTGGTTGTTACATAACCCTTTTGAGTTACGCCGAATACTTTTCCGTCAATGATAAATTGATTTTGGAGAACCGGGTTAATTTGATCCTTAAATTCGTATTTATTCCACAGATCCGTAATGTCAGCTACCCAGCCTTTTTCAACTAGGAATTTTGCTTCTGTAGCGTAAGTGTTAAAGAAGGTTGGAGCTTCATTCGCTGCCATTTTGATGCCGATTTCACTTACATTGTACTGCCAATCGTCTTTGACGATTTCAACATTCGGATACTCCTCTTGGAAACGTTTGATCTTGTCATCTTCCTGTGCTCTAACTTCGGTTAGGTCAGGGGTTGGATAGTGAATTTTGATGGTCACTTTTCTTTGTGTGATATCATCAGTTGGCGCTGCTGTAGCACTGCCAGCATTATCTGTTGCAGCATTCGTTGGCGCAGTAGTCGCTTCCCCTTCCTTGTTTCCTGTTGTGTTTCCGTTATTGTTGTTACCGCCGCATGCGGTTAACAATGATCCGGCCACAAGGAGGCTTAGTAGCACGCTAGAGTACTTACGCATTGAAACTCCCCTTTTCAATTCATAGTTATCTTACATATCGATCATAAAAGAGAAATCGTTTACAAACGAGGTGCATTTATATTCCTTTCATGTGCATGTTTACGATCCGTGACTAAATTCGTCGATCCGCGCTTATCCCTTAACTGCTGATAATGCGACGCCACGCATAATGAACTTTTGGAAGATCAGGAAGACAAGGATCGGCGGCAACGATACGATAAATAGGATAGCGAATTTAATATTCGTATTAAGTGCCTTTACATTAATAACGTATTTATAGATTGCTGTCGCGAGCGTATATTTCTCTTCACTGTGCATAACCAGAGATGGCCAGAACCAGTCATTCCATGCAGTAGAAAAGATAAAGATCGCCAGCGTAGCAAATATCGGAACCGACAATGGCACTGCAATGGAGAAAAAGCTTCTCGGCTCAGAGGAGCCGTCAATCCGCGCTGCTTCAAAAATTTCAGGATGTATCCCATCAAAAAAGTTCTTTAAGAGTAGAAAATAGAATGTATTCGCACCAGCCGGCAGCCAAAAGGCAGCGTACTGATTCAGTAATCCAAGCTCTTTTAGATTGACAAAGTTGGGAATCATGTAGCTGGTCGCCGGAATAAACAATGTCATCAGGAAAAAGAAATAAATTGCCTTTCTGTAAGGAACATTCATACGAGAAATGCTGAAAGCAGACATTCCCAATACGACTAGTGTCACGACCATATTCCCCACAAAAATATAAATAGTGTTCTTAAGGAACATCAGCAGATCAATGTAGTTCATCGCTTCTTTAAGGTTGCTGAAGTGCCATTCCTGCGGGAAAAAATGCGGTGGGAATGAGTTCACCTCTTGATTCGATTTCAGTCCGTTAAATAACGTCATACAGATCGGATACAGCATGCTAAACACCATAATCAAAATAACCACGCACATCAAGCCATAAACGATCTTATTGCTTGTTTTTTTCAAATCATGTTCTGAGAGAATCCCTCTATCTGCGCTCTTCATCTTAGTTGTCCTCCTTGTTAAGCTTGAACTGTAAAATGCCCAAACCACCTAGGACTATGAACATTAGCATGCCAAGCGCAGTCGCTGTTCCATAATCGAGTCTTGTAAAAGCATATTTTACGATCAGCAGCGCATAGGTAAGCGTAGTATTATTCGGTCCACCATCAAGCAGCGCCATTTGTGACTGATACCCTTGTGAAGTCCCGATAATCTGTAATATAAACATCAAAATGATCAAATTACGTAGCGAAGGCAATGTGATGTACTTTATACGTGCCCACACACCCGCCCCATCAATCTCAGCTGCTTCATACCAATCCCGCGGAATGCTGAGTACAGCAGCCAAGTATATTAACATCCCTGATCCAAACTGCTGCCACGTCTCCATAAAAACAAGGGAAATCATAGACCACCTTGTATCTGTCAGGAAGGCAACCTGGTCCACACCAAGCGAGCTTAATACTGCATTGATTGGGCCCACAGGATCATAAAGCCATCTCCAGAGTCCATATAGCACCACACCAGGCATTACAAAAGGTAGGTAAGCCGCTACCCGCACAAAGCCCCCGAACCTTCTCAGCTCCGAGATCATAATAGCAAAAGCAATCGGAACCCAGAACCCGATAATAAGACATAGAAGCATGTAATACCCTGTATTTTTTAACGCGGTCAAAACATCCGGATCACTAAGGGCTCTAGCATAGTTCTCAAAGCCAACAAAGCTATTCCCTTTTACAAAATCAACATGGTAGAAGCTGTACAACAAGCCTTTAAAAATTGGCACCCACAAGAACATTACAAAAATAATCACAGCAGGTACGAGGAACATATATCCCCAAAAGTTTTTCTTCCAGCGGTTTTGCTTGTAAGGTGTACCCTTCAGCGCCGGCGGATTTTCGGATACAACTGCGGTTTGATTCATCAGGCTCCCTCATTCCATTTTTCTTTCAGCATTTTTCGCAAAATGCTTCCTACCTTAAATTGTAGAAAATGAGGGTTGTACTGAACATGTCTAAATCTACCGAAGTAGTATGTGTTTTTACTTCTTCAATTCACTGGGGCTAATCCCATAATATTTTTTGAAAATTTTACTAAAATGCTCCGGTGATTCATAACCTACACGCTCGGCGATTTCGTATCTGCGAAGATCTGTGTTCAAAATCATCTCCCGGCTTTCTTCCATCCGCAGCTTAATTACATATTCCCACAGGTTGTAACCTGTATTTTTCTTAAACAGATAGCTCAAATAATTGGGGCTGACATGGTTTTTCTTAGCCACTTCATGGATGGTTAATCCTTTTTGCGCATAGTTCTCGTCAATATACTCTCTCGCTTTCTCTACAATCAGATTGCTGCGTGTATGAAGCTCTTCTACTGAAGGATCGGTTGTGTAGCTGTTCCAATTAAAATCCCCGTAGTAAAACACATAATGGTCATTGTGTTCATTATTCCAGAGAATGGCTTTGGAGGCTTGACGGTTCAATACAGCCATAAAAGAAAGACCCTTGAGAATCTGGCTGATGCCGATAACTGCATTTAAGTGCAGATATTTTTGAATATTAAAATGAAGACTACGGCCAAGGATATCTAGCCTATTAATTTGGCTGGCAGACGAATCTTCATAGCTTTTTTCATCCCACTGAATAATGATCGTAATCTCTTCATCCTCTGCGTAAAAGGCTGTCGAGTTCCACTCCTGATCCATCAGCTCTTTGGCGATATTCAGCGCGGCATAACAAAGAAGCCGTCTGTCCCGCAGGGTGTAGTGCTTCTCCTGATTCATTCCAGCCAGAGGTACCTTAATTTTTAAGACGGAAAAATACGGCCCTTGCAGCTTCAGGTTATCCAGCTTTTGCAAGCGTTCTGCATCACACAGTACACCTTCAGGCTCAATGAGCAGCTCATTCAATAACTTGCTGTATTCCGGAAGCGGCTCTTCCAGCCGAAAGCTTTCGTTAATTCCTGACATGAAAATATCCAATTCTAGTGATGGTTTCCCCATCTTAAGCAGCACATTTCGCACCGAATCCAGAAATTGCTCACTGTTCAAAGGTTTGATCAAATAATCCTTCGCTCCAAGCCTAACGGCCATTTGCGCATATTGAAACGTCTCGTGTGCAGAAATCACGATGGTCTGTACCCAGGGTTTGGCCAATTTTGCATGCTGCATTAGATCAATCCCGCTCATTGCGCCCATCTGAATATCAGTAACGAGCAGGTCTATTTCCTCCATCCGAATGCAGTCCAGCGCTTCAAAACCACTGTTTGCTGTATAAATATGGTCTATGTTTAACCCCGAAGAAGCTAATAAATTGCTCAGCCCTTTACAAATCAAGGGTTCGTCATCCACAACTAATATATTGAACATATCTGTATGCTCCCCTTCCTTAGTCCTGATTCTCTGATTTCGGAAGCTTAACCGTCACCAATGTACCGCCCTCTTTACGAGGGGTATAGCTGATGCCATAATCAGAGCCGAAGTGTAAATGAATACGCTGGTTAATGTTGCGAATCCCGTAACCGCTGGCCGGATTTGGACTGTCGTCATTCAGCACAGCTTCGATGGCCTGATAATCAACAGTCTTATAGCCGTTATCTTCAATAGTGATCTCGACGGTATCGTCCACACAAACTGCACTAATGATGATTTCCCCATCTTCGCCCATATTTTTGACACCATGAATAATAGCATTCTCAATTAACGGCTGCAGGGTAATTTTAGGAATTAGATTTCTTTTCGTATCTGGATGAATCTCCATTACTACACGAAATATATAATCATACCGGTGCTGCTGCAGCTTGATGTAGGCCGTTGCATGCTCCAGCTCTTCTTCAAGGCTAATCAGCTCCCTTCCCCGACTGAGGCTAATCTTCATAAGCTTGGATAATTCCTTGATCATCTCGGCGGATTCAACGTTACCTTCCAGCGAGCTTTTCCAGTAAATACTCTCCAAAGTGTTGTAGAGCAAATGCGGATTGATCTGCTGATAGAGCAGTTGAAGCTGTGATTCCTTCTGTTTTAGCTCCATCTGGTATTTATAAGTAATTAGTCCATTTAGCCTGCGGGCCATGTCATAGGTAGAGCCAATCAGCACACTGACCTCATCGTTACTCCCTCTTTTTGGCGTCTCAGGGACACGATTGCCTGGCTCAAACTTCCGGACGAAAAAAGCTAACTTTTGCAAAGGCGTCATTAATGAACGCCAGAAATAAGTAATCATGATTAATCCAAAAACAGCATAGGCCACAGTTATGTATTGAATCACACTTTTCATTTCGTTTTGTTGCTGCAGCAGCGCTTTTACGGCGATTTTGTAGACTAGCTTCTGTCCTAAGGCATGGTTATTATTGACCACATAAATAAAATCCGAGGTAATAACATCCACGGTTCCCTCCAAATCCTCAGCAACGACCGTCTCCGGCAGCGTAATGATCTCACCAGTATTATTCGTAGTAGAAGCGAGTACACGATTATCCAGATCTGTTAAGTAAATATCACCATCAGGCAACGATATGGATTTAAGGGATTCTCCGATTTTTGCGTCCATTTTGGTAATGACTAAAACCCCAATGGTCTCAGCTTTTCTGGAGATGTTATTGACAGCTCTCATATAGGTAAGAGTCTTCAAGTTTTCCGCTTGTGCACTTAGCTTCCCTGTAAATTTTAGAGATCCGCGACCCTTTTTCTGGACAACCTCCTCGAACCAATAGGGCTCTTCCGCTTTGGAAAAGAAATATACCCCCGCCTTCTTAACCTGTGGGAAATTGGGTGCAAAAAAATAATAATCCTCGGGATCGTATATATAAAGGGAATAATAGATGCCGTCCCCACGCTCCGCTCCCTGCGAGTAACTGACCAACAGCTTCTCTATCGTCTCATAACGTTTAACCCGCTCCAGAATGGTATCCGAACCCGTCATATTAATCTGTTGAATCAGAGGATTTTGAATTACAGTGGTAGTAATTTTATTTACGGTATCGATATCTCGGTTAATGATGGTGAAGTTTTGCTTGTTCAGCTCTACATAAGCATTCGTCACATGGCGCTTCAGAATTTGCTCAGCCTTCATATTCCCGTAAATGTTCAAAAACAGAATCGGCGAGATCATAATCAGAAACAGCAGGATAAGCTGTTGTTTGACGTTTAGCTTCAAAATCGGCCTAATCAGCCTAGACAACATCGAGATACACCTCCGGGTTCAATAACTATATCAAAGTGATAAACGCTTACATATGTTTATTTTAAAGTTTTTTATGTTCATTTGTATGTAGTTTTTTCTGTTGGGCGGATAAAAAGAGCACGATGATATGTTCGCCACTACGTAGAGCGTTTGGGCTTACGATCGCTGTTATCCTCAGATTTCCTGATTTTATACCGCTGAGCGGTAGAAATCCGAGGATAAAGGCGACCACTGGCGTTTCTCCAGCTCCAAACCTCCACTTCGCAACTCCATCAACGGAACTCTTAAAAACCGCAAACAGAAAAAGTGGGAGGCCGACGTAAAGGACACTGCGTGGGGCTAGGAGGAATGAACTCTAAATGGAAGAAGTGCGATGTATGTTCTTGAACACTTGAATACTCAAGTACTTCAATACATGAATGTGCTTTGTCTGTTGGGCGTCTGGATTGCTTGATGTGCGATGGTGGTGCTTATTGTGCGTTGGATTGCTTGATGTGCGATGGTGGTGCTTACTGTGCGTTGGATTGCTTGATGTGCGACTTACTACTTATTCGGCGTTTTACATTCCCACACACCCTCTTCACGATGAGTTATCGGACTCAGATGCAGCTATTGGGCTGATTTTTGGCTTTTACGGGGAGGTTCGGACTCCAGAGGCGTTATTCGTTCCAAACATGCGCGATACGCGGGCTTTTCGAGTCAATAGCGGCTATGGAGTCCGATAGGTTCTCAAATGAGCCGGATTATTACTTATAAAGACTATGAGGTCCGATACACTGTCCGAACTTTTGACTAACGTTCTGAATTACTTAATATGCAGCTAATAGCGACTATGGGATCCGATCACCGTCTGAGCTTAAGACTAACTATCTGAATTACTTAATGTGCAGCTCAGCTACTTATTCAGCGTTTACATTCCCACACACCCTCTTCACGTTGAGCGATCGGACTCAGATGCAGCTATTGGGCTGATTTTTGGCTTTTACAGGGAGGTTCGGACTCCAGAGGCGTTATTCGTTCCAAACATACGCGATACGAGGACTTTTCGAGCCATTAGCGACTATGGGGTCCGATAGGTTCACAAATGAGCCGGATTATTACTTATAGCGACTATGCGGTCCGAGACACTGTCCGAGCTTTTGACTAACGTTCTGAATTACTTAATGTACGGCTAATAGCGACTATGGGATCCGATCTCCGTCTGAGCTTTAGACTAACTATCTGAATTACTTAATGTGCAGCTCAGCTACTTATTCGACGTTTTGCATTCCAACACACACTATTTTCATGATAAGCTATCGGACTCAGATGCAGCTATTTGAACAAATTCCTGCTTTTACGGGGAGGTTCGGACTCCAGAGGCGTTATTCGTTCCAAACATGCGCGATACGAGGGCTTTTCGAGCCATTAGCGACTATGGAGTCCGATATCTTCTCAAATGAGCGTAATTTTGGCTAATAGCGACTATGAGGTCCGATAGACAGTCTGAGCCAGCTAAATACAGAGACTTTGCACAAAAAAAGACCGCCCCCAAAGTCATCCGCTACTTTGGAGTCGGTCCCATGTTCATTTAGAGCTTTAGTCTGTCAGCAGCTCATACAATCCTTTAACGACCAGATCTGCTTCCTTCAGCACCTCAGGTTTGCCGATACCTACAACCTTCATCCCAGCAGCTTTACCTGCTTGAACGCCTGCCTCAGCATCTTCAAACACAACACATTCATCCGGCTGCAAGCCTATCTCCTGAGCCGCGATCAGGAACACCTCTGGGTCCGGTTTGGCTAGTGACACTTTGTTGCCGTCAACAACTGCATCAAATAAGTCTGTAATGTTCAGCTTATTCAAAATAAACTCAGCGTTCTTACTGGCTGAACCTAACGCAATCCCAATCCCACGTGATCTCATTCCTGTCAGGTATTCTTTCACTCCAGGCAGCAGCTCCGATTCCTCGAGCCGAGAAATGTATTCTACGTACAGGCGGTTTTTCTTCTCCGCCATTGCCAGCTTCTCTGCTTCCTTAAATTCCAGGCCACCCACTTCCAGCAGGATATCAAGCGATCTCATCCGGCTCACACCTTTAAGCCGCTCGTTATCCTCCTCCGTGAATTTAAAGCCAAGCTCATCTGCAAGACTCGCCCACGCCAAATAATGATATTTGGCTGTATCTACGATCACGCCATCCAGATCAAAGATGGCGCCTTTCATATTTTCCAACATTGATTTGCTTCCTCTCCGTTGTGTATTAATATTTATAATCCCGTTTCGTCAAAGGCCAGTCGAAGGATCTCACCTGCAGAGCAGGACTTGCCTTCTCCGCCTTGCACCGAGAATACCAAGTCTCCACTGTAATCAGCAGCTGTGATCACAGTGACTTCATCCTTACTGATCCGCAGTTGGATGGTGTCGCCGCGCAGGGTAACCGGAAGCTGAACGGACTGCCAATGTTGCGGCAGAGATGGATTGATGTGCACAACCCCTCCATCGTAGTCCAACCCAGCGAAGCCAAGAACCGCCGCCATCCAAGCACCACCATTCGCAGCCGGATGAGTCCCTCCGATGTAGAGATCCCCTACATATTGCTTAGATTCGCCGGTGAGATCGACGGTAGCCGTACGCATAAAATACGGATAGCCCCAATCCGGTGAACCAATATCAGCAGCTACCAAAGCGTAGATACAAGGGCTTAAGCTTGATCCGTGTTCCGTACGCGGTTCGTAAAATTCCCAGTTCGCTTGTTTCACTTCCTTGCTAAAGGAGTGCTTGAACAAATTCAGCATCAACACAACATCTGCTTGTTTAAGTATGGTTGTGGTGGTAGCTAAGCCATTGCCGCCGCCAAAATACTCATTTTTATTAAGCACACGTGATTTCAGTTCTGTTAGTTCTACATCCTCCAAGGTGAGGTACCGGTCGAATTGTTCAATAACAAGACTGGCAGGATCAGGCTGTGGAACATAAAAGCTATCCAGCATCGTTTTGAACTCCTTCAGGAATGGCCCTGAGCTAAACTGAGCGGACAATTGACTGTAGTCCTCAGGATACTTCTCTTGCAGCAAAGCTGCCGTACGCAAGGCAATCTCAAGCGTCTCTTTAACCAGTGCATTCGTAAAAGCATTATTGTTCACACGCTCATGATATTCATCCGGACCTGTAACATCCAGAATCTCAAACCGCTGTTTAACCGAATTATAGTAAGCGTAAGAGTAGAAAAAGCGAGCGCATTCCCAAATGACCTCTGCTCCTCCACTAGTAAGCAGACTTTCATCGCCTGTGAATTGAACATATTTCCAGATCCCATGCACAACGTCACCACTGATATGAACCTGCTTATCGCGGAAATAGGTGCGCATCGGCCGGCCTGTAAATACATCATTCACATTAAACAAAGTACAGGCATCGTCTCCCGTATCCTGACTTTCCCAAGCATAAAATGCGCCCAAAAATCCATATTCCGCTGCCTTACGGCGAGCACCATCCAATGTATGAATCCGGTACATCATCAAGTTCCGCGCTACCTTAGGATCACTGTGCAGGAAAAACGGCAACATAAACATTTCCGTATCCCAAAATACAGCTCCCTTATATACCTGACCCGATAATCCCCGGGCTGGAATAGACACCTTCTCCGAAACTGTAGGCGCAATGATTAACAGCTGATAGATACTATATCTCAAGGCAAATTGGGCAGCTTCATCACCTTCGATGATTACATCACTGTGTGACCATCTCTCATCCCATATCAGACGGTGAGACTTAAATAACGCCTCATAACCCAGCGCCTCAGCAGCATGGACAGATTTAACAGCTTCCGTCTCCGGCTGATCAGCATCAAGTCCAGTATAGACTGCTACATACTTAAACCATTCATACGTCTCACCCGCACGGGCATCAAAAGAAATCCGGCGAACAGCAGCCCCATCTTCCAGTAGCTCCTCACCAAAACTGAATACCGCCCTCTCCGCCACAACCACCGGAATCTTCAATTCTCCGCTAACCGATGAAGAGATCAGCACCTCGTCCTTCAATTGCACCGTTTGTCCGTAGAGATGAGGTCCATTGATATCCCACACATCTACGTCAATTCCCGTCTCAATGGCTACTCGGCAGTCTTGTGTGCTGCGAATAGAGTATTTACTAACGAGCAAGTGAAGATTATCCTGGCTTACGAATCGATCTGCGGTAAACGTCAACGTCCCTCCGTCAGATACAGCAAATTCAGTGCTCCGATGATGAATGGCATTTCGGATATTTAGCTCCTGAGTATGAGCGACCGGTTCACGGTCAAGCACACTTAAGAGCTGATCATTACAGAAAATTTTGGTCAACAATCCATTAGGGGCATTAACGGGTTCTCTCCATTTGTCTCCTGCTCTGTCATATAGACCTGCGAGGGTGACAGCTGCTAGCTCGGTTTTACTGGATTCCTCCAGTGTGCCGCGATATCCCATGTAGCCGTTGCCTAACATATATTTGTTACCGTTCGTCGTCACAAGCTGTTTATCAAAACAACTATCCCTGACGATCCAGTTCATCCTGCCAGCATCCCTTCACCTAGTGGAAGCGTCTTTCCGGAAGCATCCACTGTAATCGACTGTCCGTACACTATAATTTCGGTACTTCCACCATTAACCGCAGTGATTGTTACTGAATTTTTGTCGACCACAATTCTCAGAAGCACTCCTTCATACAACAATTGGAAGCTATATTCATCCCAGCGTTCTGGCAGGGTTGGCTGAAAGGACAGACGCGCTCCATCCGATCGCATTCCGCCAAAGCCGTAAACAATATTCATCCAAGCAGCAGCAATTGAGGTAGTATGCAGCCCTTCACGGGTATTGCGGTTATAGTTGTCTAAATCCAGTCGAGTAGCGAATTCAAAAAACGAATATGCTTCCTCGGGTTTGCCGATTTCACTTGCCAAAATGGAGTGGATCGAAGGTGACAGCGAAGACTCATGAATACATCTAGGCTCGTAGTATTCGTAGTTCGCCAGCTTCGCTTCTTTAGAGAATTGTCCGCTGTACAAGAACATAAACATAAGTACATCCGGCTGCTTAATCATGTCATAGCGATACAAACGATCATATGACCAGTTCGAATATAATGGGAATTCTGTTACCGGAATCGAATGAATATCAATATGTGGCATATCGAAGAACCCATCATGCTCTTCATAAACTCCTGTCACTTCGTCAACCGGAATCCGCATATGCTGCGCCTTATTTTCCCAATCGGTGAGTTCCTCGTCATGGAGTCCAGTTTTTTCTACCACAGCTGCAAAAGCAGCAGGAGCCTGTTCTTTCATCTCCCGAAGAGTCTCTAGGGTGTATTCAAAAGATTGTTGAGCCATCAGATTAATGTAACAGTTGTTATTGACCATCAATTGGAACTCATCAGGACCCATTACGCCAAAATAACCATATTCCCCGCTGCGTTGCCCCCATTGACCACGTGTAGCATAGAATCTGCTGATCTGAATCAGCATCTCAGCCCCTTTACTATGCAGGAAGCTTTTATCACCGGTATTTTTGACATAATGCCAAATGCCATAAGAAACAGCAGTCCCTACATGAAGCTGAAGATTAGAGTGCTGCCAGAGATCACAGCTTTCTGTTCCATCTATAGTAGCAATAGGATAGCAGGCTCCCTCACAATCCACTTCTTTAGCGCGCTGCATAGCCTGTGGCAATGTTTTATATCTGAATTCCAATAAGCTCCGGGCAGCTTTTGGATTATTGAACATATAGAACGGTAAGCAATAGGATTCTGTATCCCAAAAAGCCAACCCACGATATACTTCCCCCGTCAGCCCTTTGGCACCAATATTAAAACCGGGATGATCGCCATGATAGGTCTGATAAAGCTGGAAGATACAGAAACGAATACCCTGTTGATTCTCAGGATCGCCCTCAATTCGGATATCACTTGTCTCCCAGATGCCCTTCCAATAAGCTGTCTGATCAGCGATTATTTGAGTATCCGTCAATTGGCTTGCTGTTTCAGCAAGAGACAGACCTTTGCTCCACAGCTCTTCAGCTGTATGGGCAGAATCACTATCCGAATAGTTCATAACCAGTTTGGTAAAATAGGAGACTTCTCCTTTCGTAAGGTCCAGGGTGAAATTTTGACCAACAAACTTATCACTCTCGACAGCAGTAAGCTGCAACGGCTGCGAGGATTGTAAGGTAAAGCTTGAGAACAGCTTGTTCCCAGTATTCACGGTACTCGCCATAATAGCAGAGGACGCTCCACTTACTCCGCTGCGGAGACTGTTCCACATACATTCGCCGCGTTCTTCATGAATAATGCCGAAATCAAGACCTGCACAAATGTCCACGCTCCCCGAGAAATTAAGGGGTTCAAATTCCACCCGCTGCAACCCCAAATGAGACATAGTCATGCTGACCAGACGTGTAAAGACTACTTTTAGCGACTTGCCATCGTTTAGATGCCAGACTAGCTCTCTCCGATACGTACCCTTACGAAGATCCAACCTACGCACATAATCCGTTACGTTACTTTTTGCTAAATCAAGCTGTTCACCATCTACAGATAGACGTGTATACAGCCAGTCCACCGCATTCACCATATATCTCAGCGAGCGAATAATCCCTTTGTAGTGATTGCCAATATCCAATTGTTCATTTAATCCATTAAAATAACTTCCTTGCAGGGTGTCACCTGAATACCCTTCCTCTGCATATCCCCGTACACCCATATATTCATTACCCAATGAAAAAATAGATTCCGAAGTCCGGTTTCGCTCTGGATCAAAGCCCTCTTCAATAATTGCCCACGGATCAACCTTAAGATATTTGTCTGCTACTTTAGCCATTTATGATTTCTCCTTCTCCTGATTTTTGCTCCAATTTCAGGATATCGCTGCATAGCAGTAGAGCCAATGTCCGACCGTAATGAAGATGTGTGCATTTATACGGAGTTGAGATAAAACTAATTTCTTGAACATGAATTTCAACTGTGTTATATGTTACAATCTAACGGGGACGCAAAAAAACAGCGATTAACCCAGTATTTGAGAATAATGGATAGCCGCTGTTCATATATCATAAACGTGAGATCACTTACTCTTTTTTAGTTAAAAAGAATATTACATCGAACACTTTAGAAGTGAAATTTATCACAATGTTGAAAATTCGACACTTTTAAACGATTTTTTATAACCAATTCGAGGGATTTTCAAGGTATAATTAATTTAAAATTTACTGAAAAACTGAGGGAATAAAGGGGATGTCGATTATGCTAAAAGAACATTACAATGTTATCGAAGCCCACGGAAATACAAACTGTTTCTCCGAACAGAATTTCAACAGACTTCTAGTTACAATGAAAGAGCGCATAGTTCCAGAGGGTTCACATCTATTCTGGGAAGGCGACTACTCGGATAAATTGTTTTATATCAAACGTGGACGTGTGAAATTAACTAAATCTACTGATGAAGGTAAAGAACTCATTCTTTATATGTATCAAGCTGGTGATATGGTAGGTCAAGCAGATCCATTCTTCAGCACTAAGCATAGCTTTACAGCCGAAGTGATTGAAGAAAGTGAAGTTGGCGTCATCGAACAAAAGGATCTAGAAATTCTCATCTGCCAACATTGTGACTTTGCTATCGACTTTATGAAATGGATGGGTATTCATCACCGTCTCACCCAAACTAAATTCCGTGATCTAATGATGTACGGCAAACCAGGTGCACTCTGCTCCACGCTCATTCGTCTTGGCAACACCTACGGTGAGAAGAGCAGCGATGGTGAGAATATCCTTATCAACAAAAAAATTACGCATACAGATTTGTCCAACATGATCGGTGCCACTCGTGAAAGTGTTAACCGGATGCTGAGCGACCTGCGTAAAAAAGATGCTGTTGAGTATGAGAACGGTATGATTGTCATCAAGGACCTTGGCATGCTGCAAGAAATTTGCCACTGCGAATTGTGTCCGAACGAAATCTGCCGGATCTAATTCCGTTATAATATACCCTCTATTCACCTCAATGAAACATACATGACCCAATTATTCTGCATAATATAAAATAGAGTGGTCCAAGGCGCCTAATGCAGGTGTCTTTTTTTTATATTCAACAAAAAAAGAGCTAAACCCAAGATCGGTTCAGCTCTAATATAGTTAATTAAAAATGGATCTTAACGGTTGTTGCGAGCACCACGCACTGGTGAGATCACCCAATAGGCCATACCGACGAATACGCCTCCACCAATGATATTCCCCAAAGTTACAGGGATCATATTATGCAGCCATCCAGCTATCGTAATGGTTTCCGGATGATTTGGAAGCAACACAGCAACACTAAGCAGAGTCATATTAGCCACACTATGCTCATATCCGCTTGCGATAAAGGCGAACAGACACCACCAGATTAAAATTAGCTTAGCAGATTCACTTTTAGCGCGTGAGGACATCCATAGCGCTAAACAGACCAGCCAGTTACACAGGATTCCACGAAAAAACAGCTCGGAGAACGGGAGACTCATTTTTTTAGCAGCGGCTGTAAAAATCAAATGCTCCGGCGGCGCAGCACTGAACAACCCAGTCCCACGAATTAAAAGTGCTAAAATCACTGCACCTACCACATTCCCGATGAATACAAGAATCCAGTTCTTAACGGTATCCCAGATACTGGTTCTGCCTGCCAGTGTACTTACAGTAAAAAACATATTATTCCCGGTAAACAGCTCTGAGCCTGCAAATACTACAAGCGTCAGGGCGATGCCGAAGGATGTGCCCATAATAAGCGGTTGGAAAGGAGATTTGGCAGCCGCTAGCGGTGCTCCTAGGGAGAAAATAAGGATAATCCCAATACCTACATAAGCACCTGCCAATAGGGCTGCTAGAAAATATCTTGGTATGCTTTCATTCATTTTGTCCCGCTTACTGACTGCCGTCTCTACGATGCTCTCCACACTTTGCGTAAACATAATACTCCACCCCACCGTTTTCTATTAAATCTATTACTACAAGCTTCGGTGTCTACACGCTCACTGTAACTTTCTCTCCGTCCAGTGTGACTGGATAAGTCACCACACTACCTTGGTCTGGTGCCTGCACCTCACCCGTGCGCAGATCGATTTTCCAATCGTACAGTGGATCGTACAGATAGTGACCTGACACGATCCCTTCAGCAAGCGGTCCCCCCTTAGGATGAGGACTGCGATTCTCTACTGCATAGATGGCTCCGTCAGAGGCACGGAACACAGCCAGTTCAATATTTCCAGCAATCACTACGCGGCCAATTTGCAGCAGGAAATCCTGTACTGATCCTATTGCATACGTTTGTGTGGTCTTATTCATTGGTCTCTCCCCTTCTGTGTGTGTTATATCCGTTAGACTCTTGTTTCTTCAAAAAGCGCAGTACGAGTGCTGCTGTCATTGAGCATTTTTTTCCAAGGATCCGTAACCTGAGTCAGAGCAAAGTCAATCCGTGCGGCCAGCTCTTTGCGGTTATCTTCATTATTCAAAATGACCATTTGAATCTGCTCAAGTCCCATACGCTCAACCCACTCGGAGGTTCTCTCCAAATAATTGCCGGTCTCACGGTAATATTGCATCACAGCGGAGCACACTTCGATCAACTCTTCATCGGTCTTTATTTTGCAGAAGGAGTCAGCGATCCGTGGCTTGATCCCACCGTTACCACCGATAAACACTTCCCAACCGCCATCATTACCGACGATGCCAATATCCTTCGTACAGGATTCCGCACAGTTACGCGGGCAGCCGTTGACAGCTATTTTAAACTTGGCAGGAAAATCAAGACGTTCATACTTACGTTCTATGAGCGCGCCCATTCCCAGCGAATCCTGTGTGCCGAAACGGCAGAACTGTGAACCCACACAAGTCTTAACGGTACGTAGCGACTTGGCATAACCATAACCTGATGGCATATCGAGCTCTTCCCATACTTTCGGCAGATCCTCTTTTTTCACCCCGATTAGATCCAGGCGTTGCCCACCCGTCACCTTCACAACTTTTACATCATATTTAAGGGAGACATCGGCGATTTTCTTCAAATCCTCCGGTGTCGTTACCCCGCCGTACATGCGTGGAATAACGGTATAGGTTCCGTCTTTCTGAATATTGGCTCCCATACGTTCATTAACAAAGCGTGATTCCTTCTCGTCTTGATGTGTATCCGGATTTATCATCCCCAGATAATAGTTAATCGCCGGACGGCATTTAGAGCAGCCTTCCTCTTGTTTCCAACCCAGTACATGCATAACCTCTTTAGTAGTACTAAGACCTTTAGCTGTAATCTCAGCAACAATCTCATCCCGGCTAAGCGTTGTGCAGCTACAAATTCCTTGCTTGGCAGACTGCTCAAAACTATCACCCAGGACAAATTGTAAAATTTGTTCTACAACCGGTTTACAACCTCCGCAAGAGCGCGTCGCTCCTGTACATGCTTTTATTTCGTCCACAGTAGTAAAACCATTTTCTATGACCGCATCCACAATCGCTTTTTTCGTAACCCCGTTACAGCCACAAACGATTTCTTCGTCCGCCATCGCTTCTACGGACGTGCTCTTTTTGGATCCACTTCCGCAGCAGCCCGTCCCCATAACCTCTGTATAAATTTCATCGGTCATTACAGCGCCTTGTTTTACTAACTTTTGCAGGTTAGCCGACTCTGTCACATCCCCGAATAGGACTGCACCAACAATGACATTGTCTTTGAGCAGAATTTTCTTATAGGTTCGCTTCCATTCATCTTTGCTTGAGATTACAGTATGTTCAGGAGAATCCATAAACTCACCTGCAGAAAATACATCCACTCCGGAAATTTTTAATTTGGTGGAGACAACAGAACCTTCATATGGGTTTGTGTCGCTTCCGCAGAGATGTTTAGCTAGAACCATCCCCTGCTCAAAGAGCGGCGCTACTAATCCGTAACAAACTCCGCGATGTTCGGCACATTCGCCAATGGAATATACATTTTGCATAGAGGTCTGCAGATAATCGTCCACTACAATCCCACGATTAACAGCAATTCCGCTTTCTTTTGCCACAGTTATATTCGGTTTGATGCCTACAGCCATAACTACAAAATCAGCCGCAAGTGAAGTGCCATCACTAAATTGTAATCCACTTACTCTCTGTTCCCCGGTCAATTCTACTGTTTGTTTGCCCATGGCAAATTTCACGCCTTGACGCTCTAGCTCAGCTTGCAACATAGAAGAGGCATTACGATCCAGCTGGCGCTCCATTAGATCTTCCATCAGATGTACTACAGTAACGTCCATGCCAAGGTTCACAAGACCCTTTGCCGCTTCCAATCCAAGTAAACCCCCGCCGATTACCGCCGCTTTGTTGTATCGTTTAGCCGCAGCCAGCATCGCATCACAATCTGCAATATCCCGGAAACCCACTACGCCTTCCTTATCACAACCAGGTACAGGTAAAATAAATGAATTCGAACCCGTTGCAATAATCACTTTATCGTAAGAAACAGCCATGCCGTTATCCGCAATTACTTGCTTGGAATGCTCGTCAATTCGTGTAACTGTTGTTGCTGTATGCAAGGTAATGTTGTTATCTTCATACCAATTCCAGTCGTTTAGGATGATATCGTTGATGGTTTTGCTGCCTTCGAGAACATAGGACAACATGATCCGATTATAATTGGGATGAGGTTCGCTTCCAAAGACCGTAATGTCATAAGCTCCACCTAGCTTCAATATCTGCTCTAGCGTACCTATGCCTGCCATACCGTTGCCGACTAATACTAATTTTTCTCTCTTCGCTGCCATGGTTAGGTGCCTCCTCAGTCTTATCCGTTCTTGTTGAACTTTGCTTCAACTTCTCTTCTACATAATGGAATTATACATTTCAAAATTTAAGAGAGATTGTGATTACAGTCACATTAAATGTGAATGTTTTCACATAAAAATAAGACAACTTTATTAGGTTATAACTTCCAATTAAAAAAGCCAGATCACGGATTCTGAGCAACCGTAGATCTGGCATTTATGTACTTTTTTTTAACGTATAGCCAATAAAATCTCCAATTCATCCTGCACTCTAAGCTTCATGTCCATTCCATTCTCAAGCAGCTGCTTCCCATTCACCTTCATCTTCCAAACTTCATTGCTAAGAGGAGTATAATCACCAATGGATAACACCTTTTTGTTGTCTTCGGTCAACTGCACCACACTGCTGTTCTTCAACAAACCTCTCACTGTTAAATCTTCAGTAAATCCCATAACATATGAATGATTCAAATTCACTTGCTCACTTCCACCATTCACGGTCAACAACACAATTTGAAGGGGTTCCTCTTGTTCCTTAGACATCGCCGTAATTACTAATTTTGATTCATGCCCGACTGTTCGCCCCCAATCCTCAGATCCAATGGTCTCTCCATCCATTTGCAGCTCCCAATTCATTCCTGGACCGAGTGAAATATTATTTACCGTTAGAATGCTTGTGTTATCCTCAGAAAAGGTGGCCTTCCCACTACCTTTCAGTAGGTCAAAGATCGTTATCCCTTTTCTGTAGCTCTCGCTAAGCTGCTTGTCCAAAGGGTTGGTAAGCAAGTCATTTCCCGCAACGATAAGCGAAAGCGTAGGCCCGTCTGATCCTGCTAAGCCATTATTCCCTTCATTATTAATGTCAGCAAGAGTGGAACACCCACCTATTATGAATACGATGACTAATCCTAGTAACAACCTCCACATATATTTCGTGGGCATAGTGACACCGCCTTGTCCCGCCTAATGACCACACAGCGTCTCAGGCTTGTAGTAAGTTATGCATACTGTCTATTTAAGAATAACGTAAATAAGCTTTGTTCTCAAATATAAAAAAAGTCCCCTAAGGGACTCTATGAAAACTCATTTTTTCTACTGGAATCTAGGGAACAATATATTATTCTCCAGATGAACATGTTCAAAAGTCATGCTCTCCAGCTCCTCTAGCCGGGCATAAGTCAAACGATAGGTTGTACAAGCATGAGCCGGTGGGGTGAAATCAGCTGTTATTTTGCGTATTTGTCTCAATATATCGCCTGCTGTGTCATGTTCACTCTCGAGTTCAATTAATGCCTCGCGAAGTATGGTCAGCCCTTCTTCACTTGGATTGGCATCATACGCTAATAATTTTGGAAACTCGTCTTCCTCTTCTTTAGCTGTATGCTGAAGCAGATCTTCCTTGAGTGCATTAAACAAACTATATAACTCTTCTAAATGAGGGGAATCTCCGCCATGAACCCGGTATACCTTAGTTACATTTTGGCTAATCAGGGGCAGCTCTTCCCGCAGGTAATGGTGATGTTTACTCACGATATGCTCGATTAACTCTGCAGAAGGTGCTGTATTCCATGCGAGTTCTTCTTGAGGTACCGGATATTCCTCGAACAGCTTGTTGAGATCACTAATGATCATCTCTTGATCTAGTCCACGCTCTACCGCTGCTTCAGCAAGAGGTTTGGCGCCTCCACAGCAGAAATCAATCCGTTTGGACTTGAAATAATCCGCAGCTTTTGGGAATTGCAGCACTATATCTTTTACCAGGGCATCTGGAGTAAATCCAGGTTGCACCGATTGCTTATGCTGTAAATCCGAAATTCTATCATTAGGTTGTTTAGTTTCCATAATAGTTCCTCCTCAGGATATGTGATCAGGTTCTGAAAAAATCTTTTCCACCTGTTCACCTTAACCCTGAAAGGAGTTTTGACTTGTGATTGTACTCACGAAAATTGTATCTCTTTGTTGAACGAAAAAGGTCAATTATGGTGATCTCTGACCACAATCAACCTGTTTACATAACGCTTTAGCGTACTTTAGGTTAAAATTACCAAGCATTATTGTATGTACAAACGAAATGACGAAATTTTATACAGGTATTATATGTGTTATTGGCTGAATAATAGATTACTTAGGCACTGGGTAGCCCCACCAAAAGAAGAAACTTGAGCAATACTTAAAAAGTTTCTTCTGTTACAGCCTTAAAAGGAGCGTGTCCAGTTTCTGCATTTCTTAATAAAGTCGGCTTTCTAAACCTTAAACTACACCGCAACTTATAAATAGCCGTGTCTTCATTCATTTCAATGAAGATTACATCTATCCATATTGGTACTAATGGTTCTAATCCACAAAGTATATTTATAGTTTTATCCAGTGTTAATTGCTTATTCCCAATGTTTTCTTCACTTAAAATGTTTAGCCTCATCATATCATCTGCACCGTTTAGCGGCTTGTCTTTTTCTTTCACAGGCTCTATAACAAATTTACAATTGGTAAAAATCAATCCTTTCTTTCTTGATATTTCCTCAATAGTTTTTAATAAATTCCCTTTAAAAATATCTTTATTCATCTGTTTTATCTCTTCCACGTTCATCACCTACTTTATCTGAATACTAGAAATCTTAACAAGTTCATTTGTATTAACGTAACCTGAAGGAGTTGTTTCTATGGTGTATATTTCAAGCCATGCATTTTTAGTTTTCACCCCTATTTGCTCAAGAACTTGTGAGAATAATTTTGCTTGCTCAATTGAAGGAGTATAGTGACCGGATAAGTTAGATATGCTTCGGACCTGTCCCTGATTATTAAGTTTTAGCTTTCCTGCCGCTTGAACAGACTCCCCATTTGCCAAAAAGGAATGCCCTCTCCCAATATGAAGTTTGCCATTCATGACCTCCAGTTCTTACACTTAGACCATCCAATGTGCTACACTCTTCGACTCATCATTCCAGATCTTTATGTACTATTTTATCTTTAAATACTTAAGTAAAAGGAGCGCATATCTAACCTATATATCGGCTTAACTTCCCATTATTTTACTTTAAATCCTTTCTTTTAATTTTTTAATTCTAATTACTGCCCTGAAAATAGCAGATAACAAAAACAGGTCAATCATGGAGATAAATCTCCACAATCGACCTGACACTAAAATCTGTATCTTCTATTGAACATAAGCCTGCATATACGTTCGCTTCCCCTTTGCGTCCTTCAAATAAGGTCCTAAGCCAGCAAAGCGGGAGTGATCCATATAAACACCAGTCATCCATCTGCCTTCTGTTAGGCCTCCGTTCCATTTGAGGACAAGGTCAGGGGCGGATATCCATTCCTGATAAATCTGTATATTCTGATCTTTGTACTCTTTACAAGGCTTAGACTGCTCCAGAAGACGTAGATCATTAAGGTAAGTTGGCACGAAATAAGAGGATATCGTATGCAAATCATCTTCATCAAAAAAGGGCTCATCCCCTAAAAAGGGTTTGAATAATACGGTATTCTCGTACATGGACCAAATTAGGGCTTGTAGCACCATGCTTTGGCGAATGCCATTATGGAACTTATATTGTCGTTGATTACTCGCCACATTCACTTCTTGAAGAGGTTCCGTCGACTCCAGGCAATGCCGTTCACAGCCGATACATTTCCAGCCAGAAGGACTTTGAATCCATTTTTGAAAAATAGTCCCGCTATCATTGTTGCCTTTGTAGAGTGAAGAGATAATGCTGTAAGGCACGCCAATCCACGCATCCCATAAGGAATCTGGAAGATGGCTATGCAGCATGAACAACGTCTTGTCATAGATGAGCTGTACTTTGATCGAAGCGTTCTCCAGCTCAGCAACATCCTTTTTTCCATACGTTATTTCCCGGGAAAACAGGGTGGTCTTCATCTCCCTCGCCTCCTAATAGTTTTGCTATGCCTGTACTCCAGCTGAGTAGATTTGAGCAAAAACCAATATTGCAAGCGTTTCCACGCAAGGAACATACAACGTTTTTTCTATTATATTACAGATTTTTTCGATCTGTGCAAGGTTTTTATTTAAAAATTGAAAAGCCCTCCTCCGTTCTTCAGGAAAAAGGGCCACAACACGACTTTGATTTCTACTCTACCCAGCTCTCAGCCCAAGACTGAATCTGCTGCATAACAGGCTCCAGCGCACGGCCTTTGTCTGTTAGTTCATATTCAATACGCACAGGTGTTTCCGGGTATACATGTCTAACCAGAATACCCTCACCTTCCAAATCCTTCATCCGCTCGGACAGCATCTTATCGCTCATTGAAGGAATGAGGCCGGAAATATCTTTAAACCGCTTCGGTCCACTCATCAATGTCTGAATAATAAGTCCATTCCAACGTTTGCCTAAGAAAGAGAAGGCTGTCTCAAATCTGGGACACATCGAAATTTGATGTTCTTCCATTGTTCTCACCTCTCACTAGCGAAACTTACTATTAGTTAGTATATATAATATTAACACATTTTATCCCTGATGAACATCGTTTACTAAAAAAAGTTCATCTGACATTATCATTATATCCTCGTTGTCAATCCCCTGTATGTGCTTTAGATTCCCTTTTAGAGATCGCTTCTGTCACGATTTGCGCCAAGTCATCATTTCCGAATAAGGAGAGTACGCCCAGAACTGTGTCATCAGAAATATCCCCTGCTTCCTCCGCAGAAACCGTTAGGGCAAGCGCTTTTCGCAAGGCTTCATTCCCTTCTTGCTGTGGATAAGCCTGTAAATATAAACTGTGCGGGTCGAGCCCTTGATTCACGCACCACTGGGCGAATACAAGGATCATCATCTCTTCCTCACGCTTATAGCTTTCGATGATTTGTTCCTCCACTAATTTACGGTTGTCTTCCATATTTTACTCCTTTCTTAGAGACCTCATTCAGCAAGCTGAGCTGCCAATCTATGACTAGGCAGAACTGCTGAAGCAGCAATACTGCATAACTCTGGTGTATTTATATTGTTCAGGAAATGATCTACCACTCCACCAAAACCTCTTCTATCCAGCACCGTATCCCAGCTTCCAAAGCTCTGGGTCCGTGGCAAAGCATTTTTTTCATATAGGATGGCTTGGTCCAGATCTGCCACTTCCACCGAACGTCCATTACCGTGCAGCTCCAGCTTCTCCAAATCAACACCCGCCTCACGAAGCATGCTATACATCCCCACTGAGCCTTGCTCCCAACCCAGCATTCCAGATGCCTGCACAAGTCGCCCCTCTCCATTGGATTGAAGATTACTGCGAAGCAGCTCATACTGATCTCCACATAACCATAACAGCAGATCAAGCATATGAATCAAGTCGTCATGCACAGTCTCACGGCTGCTGCCTAACTGCAGCTTCGTGCGATGTTTAATCGCGTGGCAATGGCTAATGCCTCCGGCTTCCTCGAGCCAACTCTTGGCAGTGACATACATTGGGGCAAAACGCCGATTAAAGCCCACGCCTAGTAGCAGCCCTTTATTTTCTGCCAGCTCTGCCATCCTTCTGGATTCTTCCAGATCATAGGACAGCGGCTTATCTACATACACCGAAATCCCATGCTCGAGACATTTTGTTACTATATCATAATGGGTCGTCGTTGGGCTATGCACAAATACTGCATCCAGATCCCAAGACAACAGCTCGTCCAAATTTGTCGTACTTTTAGGAAAACGGTAGGCTTTAACAGCTTGCTCTACTGTTGTGGATGAGTAACTGAGAACCCCCACTACCTCAACTTGTCCATGCTGAGAGAGCAGTGGCAAATATACTTTGCGGGCGATATTTCCAATCCCGATGATGGCGACTCTTTTGCGTGCAGAAACGATCAATGATCTAACTCCCCTCTTTATAATTCAAGAATTTATCTCTCTCTTTGTTCTCTATAAATGCTATTATACCTGCTTGGCGTTCGCCGACAATGATCTTCACTTCAATATTTACTTTTTATCCCGTATGATGAGATGAATGAGTGGAAGAAAGGGTATATTAGCTATGAGAAAATGGTTCTCGATTATTCTTTATGTTTCGGGCACAATCCTTGCGTTTATCTACAGATATGACATCCTTAGCTGGATGAAAGAGGATCATAATCTTTTCAG
This sequence comes from Paenibacillus sp. FSL H3-0286, assembly GCF_045040705.1. Lineage (NCBI taxonomy): Bacteria > Bacillati > Bacillota > Bacilli > Caryophanales > Paenibacillaceae > Paenibacillus > Paenibacillus sp. FSL H3-0286. The sequence continues at coordinate 5,130,309 of NZ_CP150285.1, forward strand.
CTCTATAGGGATCGCAACTTTACTGGCTCTCTTTCCAGTTGTACCGTACAAAGCGGTCATCGGATTTTTTGGTTATGCATACGGAAGTTTGGCAGGTGCTTTAATTTGCTGGGTAGCTACAACCCTTGCTGCCGCATTCCTTTTCGGCGTAGTGAAGTTCTTATTTCAAGATCAAGCGAGAGCTTATCTGACTTCTATTCCCCTACTCGAAAAATTCACAAAAGGCATAGAACGGCGGCCCTTTGCTTCTATTGTCTTAGCACGTCTCTTGCCGATTATCCCGCAGACAGCAGTTAACATCTATGCCGGAGCAGCCGGACTGCCCTTCTGGGGTTATCTTGCTGCCTCAGCTATTGGAAAAATCCCAGGCATCGCCTTGTATGCCTTCCTTGGGGATCAACTGTTCCAGAACCCAGGTAATGCGATTATAGCCATTATTGTTTATGCCATTGTGCTTATTATAGCCGGACTAAGCTTTCGTTACAGTTCACAGGAAGTAAAAAACACTAGGTAACAGAGAGCTTATTTGGCGGAAGCTGGCAGGCTGTGGTTATTTGCTTTATAATTAGATTGTGATCTATTTAATTGCATTACATGAATGGAGGGATATTAATGAGTGAACATCAGACTAACCATATAAATTCCAAGGCGGAAAAAGCAACCTTTGCAGGTGGATGCTTCTGGTGCATGGTCTCGCCGTTCGAGGAATTGCCAGGCATTATTAGTGTCGTCTCCGGCTATACTGGCGGGCATACAGTGAATCCTACCTATGAAGAGGTATGCTCCGAAACTACAGGACATGTTGAAGCCGTACAAATTACGTTCAATCCAGAAATTTTCCCTTATAGCAAGCTGCTTGAGTTATTCTGGCAGCAAATTGACCCAACCGACGCGGGTGGACAATTCCATGATCGCGGCACCTCTTACGGAACGGCTATCTTCACCCATTCTGAAGAGCAGAAGCAACAAGCAGAGGCTTCCAAGGCAGCTTTGCAAGAAAGCGGCCGATTCGCTAGCCCGATTGTTACCCCGATCCTCCCGGCAGCAACCTTCTATCCTGCCGAAGAATATCATCAGGGCTACCATCGTAAGAACCCGGGCCACTACAAACGTTACCGTAAGGGTTCCGGACGAGAGGATTTTATCGAAACCCACTGGACACATAAAGAAGACAAACTAAGCTTGAAAGAACGTCTGACGCCACTTCAATATGAAGTCACTCAGAATAGCGCTACAGAGTCACCTTTCCGAAATGATTTTTGGGATCACCACGGAGAAGGCATTTATGTAGATATCGTATCTGGTGAAGCATTATTCAGTTCGCAGGATAAATACGATTCCGGTTGTGGCTGGCCCAGCTTTACACGTCCGATTCGCGATTACGCCGTGAAGGAAAAGACGGACCTCAGCCATTTGATGGTTCGCACAGAAGTGCGCAGCAAAGTAGCAGATTCCCATCTAGGTCATGTCTTCGACGATGGTCCAGGGGAAAACGGCCTGCGCTACTGCATTAATTCAGCAGCACTGCGCTTTATACCAAAAGAGGATCTGGAGAAAGAGGGCTATGGCGAGTATCGTGTAATCTTCCAGCCTGCCTAATCTTCGATAAAAGCGAAATACTGTACTGTCTTACAGAAAAGAAAAGCCTCCAATTCACGGTATACCATGAATTGGAGGCTTTTTAATTCATAGGAGCTTATTCTTTATTCTCGTCCTCGTTAGCTTTCTTATCCTTTATTGAGGTTGTCACCTTTGGCTCTGCTGGTCCAGGGAGTACCGCCTTGTTCAGTTCCCGATTTTCCTGCCGTATCCGCTGGGTCTGCTGCTCCCGTCGTGCACGGATATTTTTGCGGGCAAACCAAACGATGACTAAAATAATGCCCGCACCGATTAGAATCGGCAATGCACCTGCAAGAATTACAAAAATCCACTGAAACATAACAGATAGTGCGTTCAGGCTTCCTTTTAAAGCATCCGATGCCCGTTCTAGCAATGGACCTTGCTCTGCCTTTTCCTTCACGGCTAAGCTCTCATCCGTCTGGTACACTCTAAGCTCTACCGTTGAAAAAGATACGTTCTGATCTATATATCGCATTCTGCCTTTGATCTGCTCAATCGTTTCTTGAATCGAACCAAGCTCGTTTGCAAAGGCGACCAGATCACTTGATTTCGTTGCTTTTTTCATAAACTCTGTGTATTGAGCTTCCATTAACTGCTTTGCCTTTAGACGCGACTCCAGATCAACATACTCCTCCGAGACATCCTGACCTTGAATACTGCGTTGTAGCGATTCGTGTTTTACTTTTTCCAAATTATTCAGAAAAGGAGAGAACCCGGAGGCAGGCACCTTAAGGATAAACGTCCCTCCTTGCTCATATTGCGACATGTTTTCGTTAAACTCTATAATATATCCTTTAGCCATCGTTACCATGTTGCGGATTTCAGTCTGAGCTTTACCGTAATCTTCTACTTCCATAGTCAGATTGGCATGATAGATTAGCTTCTTGTTCAATCCTTCCACGACATCACTGCCCGTGAATCCCGCGTTCCCTTGATCCGTGTTCTCTGATGTCAAACCTTTTTCAACTGGGGCTTCGTTGCCTCCCGCTGCTGTCTCAGCTTCTGCTGAGGTGCTCTTATCCGCTAATGTAGCTTTCGAAGATTGCTCAGTGGTTGCTGCAGCAGAATTACTCGTATTTCCGCCGTCACCAGCTAATTTGTCTGCCGCCGAATTGTTATCACCCGAGCCACAACCTGCCAATACCACCGCAAGAATTAATAAACATAAGTAATGCAGACCCCATTTGCGCATTCTCATTCCTCCAAAAGTGTAGTGGTTATCCCTAGCATTGTAACGTTACGGAATGTCATGTTCTGTACAGATCTCTTCCGTCTCTCATTTCTATAACGCCCCAAAACTTGGAAGGTTGCACTGGAATATGGAATTTCGGTAAATTTCTTTTGGTTTTTCTTGTTGAATACACAAAAAGCCGCATTTCTGCGGCTCTTATTGGACATATTTTTGATGTGGGAAGGTGACCCGAAAGTTAAAGAACTTATTTGCTTACAAACTCATTATTTGGTACAATTACCACGTCTAACCTAGTAAAAAAAGCCAAATACCCTCTATTCATAATGAATGAGGGCGTGACACGGCTTTGTTGAGACAAGCTCCACCTTGCTGAACAGAGCCGTTCATTGAATGATACTATCAATTACTATAAGGGGAGGTGAACCCTCATGGCAAAAGACGTAGTTTGTGAAGTTAACTCCTGCACCCACTGGGCAGAAGAGAACAAATGCAGCGCTGAATCGATCTTCGTAGCTTTCCACAGCTCCCAAGAACCAAAACGCGCAGAAGAAACAGATTGCAAAACTTTCGAAAGTAAATAAGTAAATGCCTGAAGGGACCCTCCACGGTTCCTTCTTTTTCTTTTTCATTCTAACAAGATTGAGAATTATTATCAAGTAGCTGATTATAAAAAAATAAGTGAACTAAAAAGCCAGGGTAAATTACCCTGGCTCTAATTTATTTATGTCTATTTTGATGCAATAACCCCTGACTTTTCCCTCGCAATAGCAGCAGCGCTTACCATGTTACGTAGTGCATCCTCTGTCTCCTGCCAGCCACGTGTTTTCAGACCGCAATCCGGATTAATCCAGAACTGTTCAGGGTCCAGCACCCGCAGCGCACGATCGATATTCGCCGTCATTTCTTCTACAGCCGGAACCCGCGGGCTATGGATGTCATACACTCCAAGACCGATTCCTTTATCATAGGCCTGCTCCTCAAAGCTGATAATCAGCTCCCCATGGCTACGTGAAGTCTCAATGGAGATTACATCAGCATCCATAGCCGATATGGAATCGATCATGTCATTGAATTCGCTATAGCACATATGCGTATGAATTTGTGTCGTAGCCTTCACATGGTTCGTAGCAACGCGGAACGACTTCACTGCCCAGTTCAGGTAATGCTCACGGTCTTCTGCCTTAAGCGGAAGTCCTTCACGTATAGCCGGCTCATCCACTTGAATCATTTCGATGCCTGCATCTTCCAACGCTTTTACTTCATGGCGAAGGGCAAGAGCAATTTGATTGGCTACCTCTTCCCGGCTGAGATCATCACGTACAAATGACCAATTGAGGATAGTTACAGGACCCGTCAACATTCCTTTAACCGGAAGCTTCGTCAACGATTGTGCATAGACACTTTCTTTAACAGTCATAGGCTGTATAAATGCAACATCCGCGTAGATCACCGGTGGCTTAACGCAACGGGAACCGTAGGATTGAACCCAGCCATTACTAGTAAACAAGTATCCATCCAGCTTTTCTCCGAAAAACTCCACCATATCTGTACGCTCGAACTCACCGTGGACCAGAACATCCAGACCTAGCTTTTCTTGGAAGGTAATTGCATCCGCGATCTGCTCACGAACAAATCCATCATAACGCTCCTGATTCCAGACCCCTTTACGCCATTTCAATCTCGCCTGACGCACTTCTACTGTCTGCGGGAAGCTACCAATTGTAGTGGTTGGCAGAAGTGGAAGCTGCCATTTCTCTTGCTGCACCTTTAAGCGTTCAGCAAAAGGCAAACTGCGTTGGTCCGGCAAAGCTGCAAGTGCAAGCACTTGCTCCGCCACATCCTTACGGCCACGCTCAGGTAGTGCGCGGAATGCTGCAATAGCTTCACGACTAGCGGCCAGCGCTGCTTTAGAAGCTTCTCCTTTATCTGCGAGGGCTGCTCCGAGCAAACTAAGCTCTGCAAGCTTCTCATCGGCAAAAGCTAACGCATTCTTAACTGTCGCCTTCTGCTTCACCTCACCTTGAACGGTGACTGGGACATGCAGCAGACTGCAAGAAGGCTGAAGAATAAGACGATCAAGCGGCACATGAACGCTGAGCTTTTCTACCAGTTGCAGCTTAGCGTCTAAATCGGAACGCCAGATGTTCCGTCCATCAATAATTCCGGCACCCAGCCATTTGTCCTTCGGCCAGCCAAGACGTTCGATAGAAGCCAGATTCGCTCCACCATCGTGCACAAAGTCAAGACCCAAGCCTTGAACAGGCAACTCTAGCAGTGCCTCCAACGGTTCAGCAGCTTCGAAATACGTCTGTAAAATAATATTCAAGCCCGGCACGGAGCCGGCAATTTCTGTGTATATCGAGTTAAGCAGTGTTAATTCTTCTTTACTTATGCCTGTAACAATCGCTGGCTCATCGATTTGTACCCAGCTTACCCCTTCTTGCTTCAGTTCCTGTAGCAGTTGAACATAGACTGGAACAAAACGTGCAGCAATCTTGGCGATATCTGCCGCTGCGTAACCTTTGGACAGCTTAAGGAAGGTATACAGACCTAAAAGTACCGGTTTACCTTCAATCCCTGCCTGCGATTTAGCAAAACGATAAGCCGCTAGAGGTTTATTTTCAGTCAGGCGTGGTGTTTGTGTGCCGATCTCTGGAACGATATAGTGATAGTTCGTATTGAACCATTTGGTCATCTCACAGGCAGTAGCCTCAGTATTACCACGGGCCATTGCAAAATAAAGATCAAGCCCGATGTCGCCGCCATCATACGTGTACCGTGGAGGTACAATTCCAAACATAACAGCCGTATCCAACACATGGTCATAAAAAGTAAAATCATTCACCGGAATAAGCTCAATTCCTGCCTCTTGCTGGGTCTTCAAATGCTGCAGCTGAATTGCTGCCATTTCGGAGCGGAATTGCTCTTCATTTATTTTCCCCTGCCAGTAGGCTTCCAGTGTCTTTTTCCACTCGCGGTTCTTTCCGATTCTCGGATATCCAAGATTACTTACTTTTACTTTATTCGTCATCTCGATACACTCCCTCTTCCATCTCTTATTTCAAACTCCAAAGCTACTTGCTTTCCTATAAAAAAGAGCGCCCTTCCCTAAAAAAGTCAAAGGGAAAGACGCCCATGATATACCCATGGTTAACGTCTAACACCTCCCTATCTTCCGTAGGTGAAGCAGTGCTGTTGAAACAGGCAGGTCTCCTGGCTAGCGGCGTCAACATCTTGAGCAGTCTTCCCAGCAGTAGTAAATTGCCAGTGACCTCTGTTGCTCGAGATTCTTCCGTTACAGTGGCGGGACCGCATCGGCTTCGAACCGAATTTCCCTATTAAGCCTACCGAATTACTATTTTCCGGTCAGCACCTGTCTCCGATATCATTCATCATTTGAGTGTCTTAATCTGATGTCATCATACGTGAAAGCCCCAGCAATCTGCAATAGATTACTGGGGCTTCTGTTATATCGATTCCTTATAACGGACTTAGAAAAATACGAAATATACTACAGCAGCAAGAATTATACGGTATATAGCAAACGGTAAGAGCTTGATACGATTGATCAGTTTTAAGAAGAAACGCATCGATAACAGCGCAAATAGGAAGGCACTAATAAAGCCTGCAATAAAAAACGGCAACGCGTCCATGGTGAAATATTGCCAGTTTTTCATCAGTGACAACAGACTGGCACCTGCCATGATGGGTACTGCCATAATAAACGTAAAATCAGCAGCGGCACGATGGCTCATCCCGAGGAGTACTCCACCAGAAATCGTCGAGCCCGAGCGTGAAAATCCAGGCCATAACGAAAAACACTGTACAAGACCTACACCAAGTGCCTGTTTGTATGTAATCTGATCTACACTCTCAGTTCTGATCTTCTTCGGCCCAAACAGATCGGCAATAATCATTAATATAGCCCCAATCACTAGACCAATTAACACTGTTGAGGTAGAGAATAAATGCTCATCAATATAATCATTAAACAGAACACCTAACACACCTGCAGGCACTAACCCTACCAGAACCTGAGTCAGCTTGAGATGCCCGCCCTGCTCCAACTGCGGTAGCTCCTCTGTTACAGGATCCAACTGCTTACGGCTGAAACGCTTTAAGCCTAACAAATCAATGAACCGATTTCTAAAGATCACAACAACCGCTAATATTGAACCCAGTTGAATAACTACTTTGAAGGTATTTGCTGTATATTGTCCAAATAACTCCTGTGATTTCAGCCACATATCATCAACAATAATCATATGACCCGTGGAGGATACTGGAGCAAATTCGGTTAAACCTTCAACAAGCCCCAAAATAATGGCTTTAATAATCGTTAATAGCTCCATTTGTTTCCCTCCTTTTTAATAGTCATTTCTATTATCAGTCCACTACCCGCTTAGCCCTCAGTGTTCATTCTCCGGCTGCGTTTGCGGAAGTACAGAAACCCAAGGATAACTAATCCGCCAGCAATTAGTACATAGACTACATTGGAGTACACATCCATGTACACGGCAATGTCTTCCCAGGATTCGCCCAATACCGCGCCAATAAGCACAAGCAGCAAATTCCATCCCAATGTGCCAATCGTTGTGAAGATCATAAATACTCCAAATTTCATGCCCGACATTCCCGCCGGAATCGAAATCAGACTGCGGACCAGCGGAACCATCCGACAAAACAATACAGTCCAGTAGCCATATTTATCAAACCAGGCGTCAGCCTTGTGGATATCTTTTTTACTGACCCTAATTAGGCTACCCCAGCGTTCAACCAGTTTCTCTAACCGGCTCACATCCAATAATCGGCCAATATAATAGAGAATTACTGCACCCAGTAGTGAACCAGCCGTGGCAGCAATGATTACACCAGGGATCGTCAAGCTCGTCGTAGTCGTCATAAATCCTCCAAAGGGCAGGATCACTTCTGAAGGAATTGGTGGAAATATATTTTCAAAGGCCAGCATCAGAAAAATACCGAAGTAACCAAACTGCTCCATAAAATCTGTAATCCATGCTTGCATCTTGTTACCCCCATTTCTCATATCAAGTTCTTCTTCAGGTTGCGTAAATAGCGGCTGCGAATAAAAAAGAAGTATAGTCCTTGAACAGCCAAATATCCGAGTAACACCGCGCCTGTCTCCGTTGCGATAGATAAGTAGAACAACCGTTGAAGCGCAATAAAGGCAAACACACTGTGTAAAATAGCTATTCCGACCGGCACAAAAAACAACAAAGACAGCTGAATCGTAACTATTCGATTGAGTTCTTTATCCGTAAGTCCCATCTTGGACAAAGTGGAATATTGATTGCGATCATGATCAAGATCGGTATATAACCGGAAGTAAAGAAAGCTGCCTGCCGCGATAAAAAAGACAGTACCCACCAGCAAGGAAGCAAAAAGCATTGTGTTATACAATGTTTTCTGAAGCTCAAACAGCGTGCCGCTGATCACAATCGCATACGGAGAATCACTTTCATAGGACTGTTTGCCTTTATGGGCAAGATCAGCAGCGATACCTACCGTCTGTGGAAAATCCTCTACATAAAAACCTGTATAAAGATCCGTCTGCACGGGATCAATAGCGCTGTAGAGCTCATCACTGATCACGACACCACTAAAATCCCCGCCATCTCTACCATCCAGCTCCGGCAATAAATATTCGGCGATGGGAACTTGCTCGGTATAACCTATTTCTTTAATGGCAAGTCCTTGCTGCAAGGAATAGACCGCTTTTACTCTGCCTTCTGTTAAACTGCGATCACGCTGTGAACCAATCATCACCAGACCTTCGTTACCCACCAGAGCACGCTCATCTGTTGGGAACCCTGCACGTTGCAGGGCGAGATTATAATCACTGAAAGCAATCAAGGGAAGGCGTAAAGTGCGATCGGGTCCAGTCTGAGCTTCAACCTCAGCATATTTAATCGGGATACTAAGCGCCTCATAAGGGAGTTCGTGCGTCTTGAGCTCTTCCTTAATTTCGTTCAGATGCTGATCAAAGGGTACATCCGCCTGATTTCCTTTGGCTACATAACCCACTGCTGCGGGATAATCCAATTTCAGCTCTCTGGAAAGTGTATGTATCGATGCAAATACCCCTACGGAAGTGAAGGAGACTGCGGATACAATCGTCACCATAAAAAACATTCGGCCATTCTCTTTCCAGCGGTAGGACAAACCGGATAAAGTGATGATATTCGTACGATGCCAATACAAGTGCCGAATGTCCTTAAGCAGCTTAACCAAACAAATACTTAGCTGGGTATAAAAGAGATACGTCCCGATAACCGTAATCGCAACGACCGGAAACATGACTTTCTCTACGGAAGCAGCTTTTGCAGTAGCCGCCATATAATAACCACTGATCAGCAGTACAGCAGAAATAATAGATAATACAAAGGATACTTTGGGTTCTTCTTCTGCCTTACGCTCTCCCTGAAACAGACGCATCAGTGACTCATTGCCGATAAAAACAAAGGTGCAAAGCGATATCAGAAAAAACAATAACACGAAGCTGCAAATCGTAAGCACAAGTGCCTGCCATGGGAGATGAAAGGTTAACAGGGGAATTCCCAAAAAAGTAGATCCGATCATCAAAAATAATTTGCCCAGAAGTAACCCGAGAAGGGTACCTGTCAGGATGGCAGAGGTGCCGATCATCATATTTTCCAGAAAAACCATGGTGTTCAGCTGTCTCTTCGTCATTCCATGCATCAATAAAATTCCGAACTCCATCTTGCGCGACTGCAGGAAAGATCCAACGGATACGAGCACGAACAAAGAACAAAAGACATAAATAATTGCCTCTGCCACCATCATCGTATGAGCCGCCGTACTATAAATTAAGCTCTTTGAAATATCCGGATGGTAAATAAACAAAGCGCACACGAAAAAGATCATCACCGAAAAAGCACTGACGACAAAGTAAGCTGCATATTTGCGTTTATTACGTGTTACATTCCTATAAGCGAATTGCCGAAAGGTCATGGCTGGTTCCCCCAAGCAGAGACAGCATATCAATAATACTTTGGAAGAAAGCGCCTCTATTACTGCCCTTGTACATTTCACTATAGAAACGTCCGTCTTTAATAAAGATGACCCGGTTGCAAAAGCTTGCAGCCACTGCGTCATGTGTGACCATCAGCACCGTAGCTCCTTCTTCCTTATTCACCTCTGTCAACATATTCATGACTTCCCCTGAGGCTTTGGAGTCCAGATTGCCTGTGGGCTCATCCGCCAAAATTAACGATGGACGATGAATCATCGCCCGGGCGATAGCCGCCCGCTGCATTTGTCCGCCTGAGACCTCGTACGTGCGCTTCTTCAGCAAATGTTCGATGCCAAGCAAGGTAGTGACCTCTTTCAGCCTGCTCTCCATCTCTGGGACACGAGCACCTGCAAGCGTCAAAGGTAATACGATGTTTTCCTCTACAGTGAGCGTATCCAGTAGATTAAAATGCTGAAAGACGAAGCCTAGCTCATGACGGCGAAAAAGCGCCTTTTCTTTTCTGCTAAGCAGATTAGGATCTCGGCCGTTGATCAGAATCTGACCGGAGGTCGGTTGGTCGATGGTGGCAATCGTGTTGAGCAGCGTTGTTTTCCCGCTCCCGGATGGACCCATTATGCCAACAAACTCCCCCTTTTCTACAGAAAAGCGGATATGATTCAGCGCCTGAGTGGACACTTTACCCTCATATATTTTTGATAAATTATGAACATCTAGAATGGGCAAGTGTTACCTCTCCTTCTTTCGACTGGATTGCCTTCATTATACAAAGTGTACACATAGGCTGCTATTTCTGAAACTTACAATGCCCTTACACATTTGTAAGGTTTGTTATATGCTGCTCCCTAAATACAATCCGCACGGTGGTCCCGCTTCCTTCTTCGGAACGGATACTCACCTCATGTCCAAGTTTGCCGCAGATCTGCTTCACGAGATATAAACCCATCCCCGTAGATTCCTGGAAGGTTCGTCCATTCACCCCGGTAAAATAAGCATCGAACACACGCGGTAGATCTCCTGCTGGTATGCCTACTCCTTCATCCCGGATCTCAAGCACAGTCTGCTTATCTTCCGTGACCATCCCTTGGAAATAAACATGTTTGCCCTCTTCTGTCGTATAACGTACAGCGTTCGTAATCAGCTGCGTAAGGACAAAAGTGAGCCATTTTTCATCCGTGGTTACGGTAATCTGTTCATCTATTTGTATAGCTGGAAATACTCTTTTTCGAATAAAAAGACGCTTCTGCTCAGAGGTCACACCACGTACGATGGTCTCCAAATTCAGCCGTTCCACATAAAAATCGTGCTCGAAAGTATCCAGACGGGCCGTATAAAGCACGGTATCCAGTCCTTTTTTCAGACGATCCAGTTCATCACCAATTGCCGTAAAAGGAGGGCCATCCTTATCCTGAATGATCAGATGAATGACAGACAACGGCGTCTTCATGCCATGTACCCATTGATTAATAAAGTGAATATGCTCTTCTAATTTGTGGCGGTAGCTGTGCAAATCATTTTTGTAGAGGCGGAATTGCGACCCCAGTAAACCTCGCAAGCTTACGGCTAGCGGAGAATCCTGTGTAGGGCCACCTGCCTCATCGAGAGAGGAGGGCGTAGTCTCCAAACGTTCATAGAACGTGCGATTGGTGACGTAACGGTAAGCGAGGTAGCCAATCAGTAGACAAGTGCTGAGCAGCGCGGCATATAAACTTACATTCAGACCGCTGCCTCCATCCAGCCGGTACACTAATGTGATCAGGACTAGCTGGGCTAGATAGACCACGATCAGGGGGAACTGTTCCCGTAATAACAACTTCATTCCTCATCCCCCCAATTCGGAATCAAACGATAGCCTTGACCGCGCACGGTTTGTAGTCCATCTGTGATAGCGAGAGCGGCAAGTTTTTTGCGTACACGTGTAACATATACATTTAAGGTATTTTCATCCACGAAGGCTTGATCATCCCAGATTTTTTCGAGCAGCCTGTCCCGGGTAACGATGGCACCTGATTTTTGCATTAGCTCATCTAGTATCTTGGCTTCCGTGTGGCTTAAGTCCACTTTAGCTTCGCCTCGGGTAAGGATTAGCCGCTCTACATCCAGCGTCATTCCGGCAACGTTTAGTGTGCGTTCATTATTCCCACCGGCATAGGTGCCGTAGGCGCGCCGCAGCTGACTTTTGATTTTGGCCATCGCGATTTCGTAATCAAAAGGCTTAGTGATATAATCGTCGGCTCCATTTTCCAGCGCCATTACTTGGTCCATTTTGCCATCGCGGGCAGATATAAAAAGAATAGGGCAGGTTGAAATTCCGCGAATCTGGCGGCACCAGTAATAACCATCGTATTTTGGCAAATTAACATCAAGGAGTACCAGATGTGGCGTGAACGCCTCAAACTGAGTGCGGACCCGCTCAAAATCACTCACCGCCTGCGTTTCATATCCAAACTTATGTAAATAATCCTGTAGCAAAGCCACAAGTCCACGGTCATCTTCTATAATAAATATTTTGAACATATCATGCCTCCGGTCCAGCCTTAACAATATAAGGGGGTCTGCCAAATAATATATACACCGTGCATAGGGTTAGTCAAATCGGAAGGAAGAAAAAAGAACCCATGAAGCACCTGTTTACGGCACCTTCTAGGTTCTTGGATAAGTTAGGTTTAAGGATATCAACTAGTCCCATTGTTTCTTCTGAATCCCGGCAAGAACTCTCTCTACAGGTGCCCAGCCGATAAGTTCTGGTTGGCTCCAGCCCGGAGCAGCTTGCAGATGGCAAATTTCCATGTAGTGATCTATCCTAACTTTATCCCAGGCATGAATGGCCTCGCCATTCCCAAGGGCCAAAGCTACATGCCCCCAATCCTTAAACTCACCGTCCACCAACCCTGAGCAAGCATAAAAAACAAACGCGCCAGCTGGCGGAGCCCCGGTATTCTTGTGCGCATCGTACAGCCCTGCGGATTCGCGTGCATCGCTGCCTCCCCACATTTCGATTCCATTGCTTCTTTCATATGCATCTTCAACAAAAGCAAGACAACGCAGCGGATACTCCTGCGACCCCAGCCGCTCCTTAGCCCAACAAATAGCACTCTCAATTTCCTTGCCAAATTCCACGTCCATTACCAATATACATTCCTCCAAAGTACGAAATAGTGTTGAACACATCATACCTGAACCAGCTACTCATGAGCTGGTATTATATAGTTATCAATTAAACTATCCCAATTGTACCTGAGTGGTCATCTACTTCGGCCAACCATTACTTAAAAAACATAAAAAACCGTAAATGAGCATAGCTCATTACGGCTCTAACAAACTATAAATTGGTTTAAAGATACAGGAGTGGTGGTGGTAGCGATAGCGGTAGTGGAGGACAATTTAAAGTTGATATTGCAGACACCGAACGGTGATATCCTATCGAACATAAGCAACTTATTACTTGTTGGAGTAGCTCATCTGCGGGATTTATACCGTACATCTGACCGCAACTGCTCCCACTGCTTCATTCTACGGGATTTATACCGTACATCTGACCGTATACGCTCGATCGGCTCTATTCTACGGGATTTATACCGCTCATTTGACTGTAGGTACTCCATCGGCTCTATTCTACGGGATTTATACCGTACATTTGGCTATATATGCTCCATCGGCTCCATTCTACGGGGATTTATACGCTCGATCGGTCCACATACATCTGACCGTATACGCTCGATCGGCTCCATTCTACGGGATTTATACCGTACATCTGACCGTATACGCTCGATCGGCTCCATTCTACGGGATTTATACCGTACATCTGACCGTATACGCTCGATCGGCTCCATTCTACGGGATTTATACCGTACATTTGGCTATATGTGCTCCATCGGCTCTATTCTACGGGATTTATACCGTACATTTGGCTATATGTGCTCCATCGGCTCTATCTGCGGGATTTATACCGTACATTTGGCTATATATGCTCCATCGGCTCTATTCTAAGGGATTTATACCGTACATTTGGCTATATGTGCTCCATCGGCTCTATCTGCGGGATTTATACCGTACATTTGGCTATATGTGCTCCATCGGCTCTATTCTAAGGGATTTATACCGTACATTTGGCTATATGTGCTCCATCGGCTCTATTCTAAGGGATTTATACCGTACATTTGGCTATATGTGCTCCATCGGCTCTATCTGCGGGATTTATACCGTACATTTGACAGTGTCGAGTAAATCAAAGGCACTTTTGCCCTTCTTTCGCGCCACACTAGCTCATTCGAGCAAATCAAAGGCATTATTGCCCTTCTTTCGCGCGATACTAGCTCATTCGAGCAAATCAAGGGCACTTTTGCCCTTGTCTCACGCGATACTAAACCTTTACAGCAAAACAAGGGCATTTCTGCCCTTGTTTCACCACACCCTATAGCGCCACCGCTGAAACGACGCGTCCTCTTGTAATGTTGTATACCTCGTATGTTCCACATTTCGCACGCTCTCTGCTTCATATACTAAGCATTTCCATGCTCACTCCACATCTCGCACGCTCTTTGCCTCATATGCTCAGCAATGCCACGCTCACTCCACATCTCGCACGCTCTTTGCCTCATATGCTCAGCAATGCCACGCTCACTCCATATTTCGCACGCTCTTTGCTTCATATGCTCAGCATTTCCACGCTCACTCCACATTTCGCATGCTCTTTGCTTCATATGCTCAGCATTTCCACGCTCACTCCACATCTCGCACGCTCATCGCCTCATATGCTCAGCAATTCCACGCTCACTCCACATTACGCACGCTCTCTGCCTCATCTACTCAGCACTTCACACGCTCACTCCACATTCTATATATCCTCTACTTCCACGCTGTGCAATGCGCTCACGCAGACTTATCTACCATCCAGCAAATTGCCGAGTCCGCCAAGTACGCTTCCTTCTTCTTTCCGACCGCTGTTGCCAGCAGCGGACAGGATGCGATCGGCCATTCGGCTGAATGGCAGCGACTGTACCCACACCTTGCCGGGTCCGCGCAACGTTGCGAAGAACAGGCCTTCGCCGCCGAACAGCGCGGTTTTGACCCCTTTTACAAACTCAATATTATAATCCACCGAAGACGTCATAGCGACTAAACAGCCAGTGTCCAGCTTAAGCGTCTCTCCCGGTTGAAGTGTGCGTTCCATAACATAACCGCCAGAGTGTACAAATGAAAGTCCGTCACCCTCCAGCTTTTGCATAATAAAACCTTCACCACCAAAAAAGCCGGTACCCAGCTTACGCTGAAATTCAATACCGATTGAAACGCCCTTTGCCGCGCAAAGGAATGAATCCTTTTGACAGATGATTTTTCCACCGTATTGCTGCAGGTCGAGCGGGATGATTTTGCCTGGGTACGGAGCAGCAAAGGTGACACTTTTACGTCCATAAGAACCACTGTGTGTAAAGACAGTCATAAACAAGCTTTCACCTGTCAACAGACGTTTGCCCGCGCCCATCAGCTTCCCCATCAAGCCACTTCCTCGCGAGCCTCCGCTGCCGTCGCCAAATATCGTCTCCATTGTTATTTCCTGATCCATCATCATGAAGCTCCCGGCTTCGGCAATTACACTCTCTCCTGGGTCAAGCTGCACCTCTACACACTGTATTTCCTCACCCATAATGGCATAATCAATCTCATGAGCACTCATCCCGCAGTTCCTCCTTATAATTAAAGTCAACATGTGACTTATGAATGAAAATATATACGTGCGTTGCGATTCACGGTTTCGCAAATCCTAACTATCCATGAAAACCGCATATATTCAGCAAAAAAATCAACCAGAGGTTCTGGCTGACCTTAATCCGGTATCCCTGAAAAATGTTATTTATTCCAGCTTTCTTCAGGTTACTGTACCACATCTCTTGTCAATACTTGATAATATGTTACAATACTTTTTATACTTAAATGTTTATTTAGTAGTCTAATTCTAATGATAAAGGTGAAATGAATGAATCCACAATCGGAATATGCAATTCTGCTATACTATAAATTTGTAAAAGTGCCGGATGCAGAACAATTCGCCCAGGAGCATTTGGCTTACTGCAAAGAGCTTGATGTAAAGGGACGAATTCTCATCTCAGATGAAGGCATTAACGGAACACTATCAGGTACGGTTGCCCAAACCGAGCAATATATGAAGGATTTGCGCGCAAACCCTCTGTTTAGCGATATCGTCTTCAAGATCGATGAGGCTGAGGGTCATGCCTTCAAAAAGATCTTCGTTCGTTATAAAAAAGAACTCGTGACGTTCCGGGTCGAGGATGAACTGGACCCTAACGTGATTACCGGAAAGCATCTGGCGCCTAAAGATTTCTATGAAATGATGCAGCGCGACGATGTGGTGATTCTGGATGGTCGTACCGGTTACGAATTCGATCTTGGTCATTTCCGCGGCTCCATCCGCCCCGAAGTAGACAGCTTCAAAGAATTCCCGGACTGGATTCGCGAGAATATGAGCGACCTTAAGGATAAACCAATCCTGACCTACTGTACAGGCGGGATCCGCTGCGAGAAATTAAGCGGGTTTATGATGAAGGAAGGTTTTGGACAGGTGTACCAGCTGGATGGCGGCATTGTGACTTACGGTAAAGACCCTGAGGTACAGGGCCAACTGTTTGATGGAAAATGTTATGTCTTCGATGAGCGGATTTCCGTACAGATTAATCATACCGACGAGGATATCGTTGTCGGACGTTGCCATCACTGCGGTCAGCCAGCTGACCAATTTATCAATTGTGCTAACGATGCTTGTCATCTTCAGCATATTTGCTGTGAGGACTGTGAAACACAGCACAGTGGTCATTGCTCGGACGAATGCGAAGCAATCACGAATGCCGTGGGCTAAATAAAAGGACAAGCTGGCCGCAAATGTTTCTACACGATTCAAAGACGAGCACTAGTGAGTCTTAAGTTAACTAAAAGGTGGCGTACAGGATTTTCACTGTACGTCACCTTTTGTTATGAGCGAAACGTCCGAGCAACGCTCCTAAGGACTGCACCTATTAAATTACGTCATATCCAGCAAAAAAAAGTCAACCAGAAACTCTGGCTGACCTTAAATGTAGTATATCCCCGAATAAGCTGTTTATACCAGCCTTTTTCACATTACCGTACCATCATGCGGTTTACGTAGTGTAGATTGAATCTTTGGCGCCTTCACTAGCTTTGGTTTGCCTAAAGAGGTTGTAAAGGTGATCACATAGCCGGCTACGACTACTGCCATCACTGTATACATCGTTTCTTTAACAGGCATATAAAAGAGTGATAGTGCCAGAACGATTACATCCATCATGATGAATACCGTACCTACTTTGATTCCCTTCCATTCACTAACCAGCAGCGACAAAATATCGTCTCCACCGCTAGCCCCGCCACTCCGCAGGATAATTCCCGCTCCTAAACCTGTCAGTACGCCGGACAAAAGAGCTGCTAATGCCAAATTGTCCTGCAAGTTGATGACCAAACCGGAATAACGTTCCATGAGACCATAGAAGATTGTAAAAGCTCCTACAGAAACAAAAGTGTTGCACACGAACGCTTTCCCTTTGAACATCCATGCTATCAAGAGTACTGGAACGTCTAGAAGCAGAGTTGAAATCGAAGGTGAAATTCCTAATACGTATTTGCCAAGCAGCGATAATCCTACGAATCCGCCCTCTGACAAATGATTCTGAAAATTGATGTGATAATAAGTAAATGCAAGCAAAAATGTTCCAAACAAAATGACTGTCAATCGGAGCAGTACATTCACTCCGTAATTGTGGTTCCTCATACAGGTCTCCCCTTATCGTATATGGCGGCTAGACGTCCCACCAACCTCTACGACGGGTAAAACCGGAGGTATTGCTCCTTCGCATATATATACTCCTTCCCCTCGCAGAGGCGGTTCGTCAAGTAACAACGGTTTACGCACCTTCTACAGGGAAGCTAAGTATAAGACAGATCATAACGTTTCCAAATCGTCCTTTGGGGAATCGTCCTTCGGGGACACATGGTATCCTGATCCTTTCTCTAATTTGATAAGTTCTGTTTACATTATACCACGGAGCCACCCTACTCTAAACAGTTTGCCAGAAAAAAGCAGGAATCACTCTGTACTCCGCAGCAAACGGTTGATTGTTTCACGTCTTACACCGATCAATTGTCCTATTTCTTCCTGGGTCAATAACTCTGTTAGCGCTGCGCCATGAGAGTAGTCATTAAACCAGCGGGTTAGCAATTCCATACGTTCTGCAGGCGTACCTACAGTAAGATGATCCAGCCGTGTCTGCATAAACCGTACCTTCTCCTGAAGCAGTCTGGCGATTTCCATCGCTTGACCAGAATCCTCCCGCAACTGTTGATACCATTCTGCTGATGGAACTGCCTCCACCTCGCTCTTCATCATCGCAACTGCCGTTCCATGCGCCTCCTTTGGCGAAATGAGTGAATGATGGGGAACCATCTCACCGGGATACAGGATGTTGAATAACACCATGTTCCCATTCTCATGAAGTCTTGTGACCTTGAACAGCCCGCTTTTTACCTTAAATAAAAAATCACAGCTGTCTCCTTGGCGGAACAAGACTTCCCCCTTATGTAATATCATCTCGCTCGCTCCTTTTCCTTCTGATTATATATATTTTCAATTATATAAAATTAAACCTCATTTATGGAGATAAATCTACCTATGGGCGAGGAGGTGGGTGATTAAAATCCATGCAAAAACTGCTGGACACCAGAATAACAATTCTGGCACCCAGCAGTTCAATTTACTTATAAAGTTACTTTGCTTCAAGCGGTTTCTTCCATAATCCGAGCATCAATCCGGAGATGACCGAACCGATCAGAACAGCCAACAGGAACAACAGCGCGTGGCTTGAAAGGGCAGCTACAAAGATCCCGCCATGCGGAGCCGGCACGTTGATATTCCAAAGCTGTGTAAGACCTCCAGCAACGGCCGAACCAAGAATACAAGAGGTTAGGACACGAAGCGGATCGGCTGCGGCGAATGGAATGGCCCCTTCCGTAATGAACGACAAGCCCAGCACATAGTTCGTTAAGCCTGATTTACGTTCTTCTTCCGTGAATTTATTCTTAAAGAAAGTAGAAGCCAGTGCTATTGCAAGTGGAGGCACCATCCCCCCCGCCATTACAGCAGCCATCATGAAGCCGTTGGTATTGCCACTGGTAGTGAATACACCGATGGCAAAAGTATAAGCAGCTTTATTGAAAGGTCCACCCATATCTATGGCCATCATGCCACCGAGAACCAGACCCAGAATAACAGCATTAACAGTTCCAAGATCATTAAGCCAATCAATCAGTCCTACATTGATCCAGCTAAAGACCGGATCGAACAGGTAATACATCAATCCACCGGTAATTAGAAGCCCGAATACCGGATATAACAGGATCGGCTTCAGTCCGTCAAGTGTTTTAGGCAGTCCTGCAAATACTTTACGTAATCCGATAATTACATAACCCGCCAAGAAACCAGCAGCCAGCCCGCCGAGGAACCCAGCGTTGGAATTCAAGGCCATGTAACCCCCAACCATACCTGGCATCAGAGCCGGACGATCACCAATGCTAAGCGCTATAAATCCAGCAAGGACTGGAATTAGGAAATGGAAGGCACCATCTCCACCACCAATTGTCTGCAGTAACTGGAACAGCGGATGATCTGCTCCACCTACTTGTTCAATCAGGAAGGAGATTGCTAGCAGAATACCGCCACCGACTACAAACGGGAGCATGTGGGAGATCCCATTCATTAAGTCCTTATATATTTTACTGCCGATACTGCCAGATTTCTCTTTAGACCCTTCGTCATTGCCACCGCGACCTTCATTGTGATAAATCGGCGCTTCCCCATTCATAGCTTTACGAATAAGCTCTTCCGGCTTACGGATGCCATCACTTACAGGTCTTTGCAGTACAGGTTTACCGTCAAAACGGGCCATTTCCACCTTTTTATCAGCTGCAACAATTACACCGCTTGCACGCCGAATCTCATCAGGGGTAAGTACGTTTTTGGCCCCTTCTGAACCATTCGTCTCTACACGGATATTAACTCCCATTTCCAGAGCTTTTTTCTTAAGGGCATCTTCAGCCATAAAAGTGTGTGCAATGCCTGTAGGACAAGCAGTTACAGCTACGACAAAAGCTTGGGAATCCGGGTTGCCCACGATTACACGTTCAGGCTCTGACTTCGCGGCAGTTTCAGCAGCTTCGTTCTCTTTCTCCTTAGCTTCACCTTCCGCCTGCTTGGCATCAAACAAAGCTGATACCTCGTCAGGAGTCTGAGTATTCATAAGCTGTTCAATGAACTCGCTATCGATCAGTAGTCTGGACAATGAGGCCAGTGTACGAAGATGCATATTGCCTGCTCCTTCTGGAGCGGCAATCATAAAGAAGATACGTGCTGGCTCATCATCAAGGGATTCAAACTCCACTCCCCTTGCGCTCTTAGCAAATACAACCGTCGCTTCATTTACCGCTTTAGTCTTAGCGTGCGGCATTGCAATGCCGCCGCCAATCCCAGTGCTGGACTGCTCTTCGCGCTTCAGAATCATCTCTTTAAAAAGGATCGGATCATTAATTCGGCCACTTGCAGCAAGACTCGCAATCAATTCATCAATTGCAGCTTCCTTAGTTGTAGCTTTTAGATCCATGATCATCGTTTCTTTTATCATTAAATCCGTTATTCTCATCATGCTCAACTCCCTTAAGTACTTTGAATGCTGTCGGCTTACACTTCTGAGATTTGGATCAGCGGTCTCAGCTGTTCAATGAATTCTCTGTCCGCTAAGTCATCAGAGAATGCGGTTGCACTGCCCGAGGCAACGCCTGCACGGAACGCCTCCAACAAGTCTCCTGTCAAAGACAGTGTCCCTACAAAACCAGCGATCATGGAATCTCCTGCACCTACAGAATTTTTCACTTTACCTGATGGTGCGTTGGCGTGGTATACCCCTTGCTCCGTAATGAACAAAGCCCCTTCACCCGCCATGGAAACCAGTACATTTTTCGCTCCTGCATCCAGCAGCTTGCGTCCATAAGTAATAATCTCTTCCCTCGTATCTATGGTTACGCCGAACAGCTCTGCGAGCTCATGATGGTTCGGTTTAACCAGCAATGGCTGATACGCCAGTGCTTTTTGAAGTGCAGCACCAGTAGTGTCAATGACGAATTCCGCTCCGCTCTGTTTGCACACAGCTATAAGCTTGTCATAGAAATCTGCACCCAGTGATGGGGGAACGCTTCCCGACAAAATCACTACATCCTCCGCGTTCAGAGCAGCCAGCTTTTGCAATAGTGCGTCGGCTTCAGGATCATGAATGACGGGTCCAACACCGTTAATCTCCGTTTCCTCTCCATGCTTGAGCTTGATATTAATCCGCGTATCATCAGAAACAAACACGAAATCGCTTGAAATTGACTCTTCGTGTAACCAATCCTCAATATATCGGCCGGTGAAGCCTCCAAGGAATCCCATAGCCTTATTCTGAACCCCAAGCTGATTAAGCACTCGGGATACGTTAATTCCCTTCCCTCCCGGAAGCTTCAAATCACGTTTCATCCGGTTCAAGTCACCCAGTCTCAAATCCTCCACTTCCACGATATAATCAATGGAAGGATTAAGCGTTACAGTATAGATCATGATTATCCCTCAATTATGTTGGTTTTCTAAGCCATAGATTACCGATCACAAGTACGGCATCTGTAATTTCTCCAAACGATCACACGGTAATTCATAATTGCTTATCCTATATAAAATTTATACCAGCGTGAAATCCACACCCAATTGCGTGATCTCACGGATGAATTTGTCAGACGCTCCTGAATCTATAATGCAATGATCCATTTCCGTCACATCTGCAACCTTGCTAAAGGATATCTGCCCCAGCTTACTGTGATCTGCCAGTAGAATAACTTGCTTGGCGACTGCGATCATTTTGCGTTTTGTAGCTGCCTCTAACATGTTCGGAGTTGTGATGCCTTCCCGCAAATCCAATCCATTAGTGGCAAGAAAAGTTTTATCTACTCTCACCATATCTAAGGAACGTTCTGTCATCGGTCCAACAAAAGCCATCGTATCCGGGCGAAGCATACCGCCTGTAATTGAGACTTCGATATTGCGGCAATCCCGCAGCTCATTCAGCGCCATAATCGAGTTCGTAATGACTTTGATATTCGAAAAGTTCTTCAGCTCTCTGGCAATCTGCAGTGTTGTTGTTCCTGCATCAAGCAGTATTGCGTCCCCCTCCTGAATCATCTCCACGGCCTTACGGGCAATCCGTTGCTTCTCATCCAATAAATGGTCTTCCTTATCAGGATAAGCCGCTTCAAAATTGACGCTCTGCAGGGAAACCGCTCCGCCATGAGTACGCTTTAATAGCTTGGCTTCTTCCAGCTCCTTCAGATCACGGCGCACAGTAGACTCAGATACGCCCATTTCCTGACTTAGCTCCTGTACAGAAGCTCTGGAGTTCTTTTCCACAAAAAGCACGATTTTTTGTTTTCTCTCTTCCTCAAACATCATCGTGGCTCGCTCCTTTATGTGACAGCGCGACCTGTGCAATTCCTTGCGCTCATCTATGAATTTTATTGACCGTTAATCGATTATATATGACCGTTATTGATCGTTTGTGCTCGTTTATGATTTTAACAGCGTTTTCATCCTGTGTAAAGTGCTAAAAAGAGACAGTGCAAAATTACATCCGAATTGCCTATCTCATATGCGGCATTTATAACATATTAATAATACATACCGGGAAAAGCGGGTGATCAGAAATGGCCAATGGAAGAAACAGCGGGAGAAATAAAGGCAACAGCAATGCTAATAAGAATGGGACCACCAATAACAATAATCCAGTGGAATCCGCAGAACTTAGCGCTGAGGATTATGAGATCATCGCAGCTGGACTTGTAGCCTTAGGTGAGATTTTTTCCTTTTTATCTCTTGTTAAAGCAAGACAAGTTACCAAAGAAACCGGAGGCGAAGATGTAGTTCCTGAAATCTTCACTTTATCCACTAGAAAATCTCATAGACGAAAGTCAAGATAATCTGTGAAAAAGCAGAGAAATAGTTATATCCCCTTGTTAAATTGCGAACTTTTTACTTGGCGTAACCTTTGTAACTAGAACTTCTATATGGGTATGCCAAGAACTACCTAAAAGGAATTGCCCGCTTTTGAATCAATACTTGTAAATTAGGGTTATTAAACTACATAGACATAAATTTGAATTTTGGGGGATGTTTTTATTGCCACAACAGAAGTATTTTCGGACAAGCCTTGCTATTATCGCCTTTTTACTGATTTTGTACTTAGGCTCCAAAGTAATGTTTCTCTTCGCCCCACTGGGTGCCATTTTCAAATTATTACTTGTTCCCATGATGTTATCAGGGTTCATGTACTACCTGCTGCGTCCGTTAGTAAGAATCCTTGAGAAAAGAAAATTAAACCGGGCGTTCTCCATCCTGCTCATTTATTTTCTGATTGCCGGCTTGTTCGTTCTCTTCTGGATTCTAGTCTGGCCGACACTTCAAGAACAAATTCAGAACTTTATTGATAACACTCCTTACCTCGTGCAAGGTTTGCAGGATCAGTTCAATGCATTGAGGGAGAATCCGACACTTTCGCGTTTTTTCAAAGGGGATTCCGACGTCGCAGCCCGTTTATCAGAATTTCTTAGCGATACTATTACCTGGGTTACCAATTCCATGTCCAATTTGATTGGCGTTGTATCCAGCATTGTAGTGTTAATCGCAACTTTGCCCATCATTCTGTACTACATGCTAAAAGATGACTATAAGCTATCGCCTAAACTTCAAGGCTTAATTCCGAGAAAATATCGTAAGGAAGGGCAAGAGATGTTTGGAGATATCGACAGCGCCTTAAGCAGCTTCATCGTCACACGCGTGGTGCTAAATGTCGTACTCGGTATTATGTTATATATAGGGTTCCTTATCATCGGACTGCCTTACTCCCTGTTGCTCGCCGTAATTTCAGTGCCCCTTAACTTCATTCCATATGTGGGATCATTCTTAGCAGCGATTCCGGTAATTATAGTGGGTTTCATTGAATCACCGACGATGGCCATATGGTCCCTGGTTGTAATCTTCATTGCCCAGCAGATCCAGGATAATGTACTCTCACCGATTATTTACGGAAAATCATTGGATGTTCATCCACTGACTACGGTCATCCTTGTCCTTATAGGTGGAGACTTCTACGGTATTATCGGAGTTCTTATTGCGCTCCCTGTTTATATGATTATAAAAATTGTTTTCCTGCGCGTGTATGAGATTATTATTGCAGACCGGATAGATGAAACTGAGCCTATCAAAAAAGAGGAGCTATAACGGTTGTAATCTACTTCGTGAACGGGCGGAGCTTATCTATAAAATAAAAAAGGGTACGTCTCCAATCACTCGGAGTCGTACCCTTTTTTATTCTTTACAGGTGCCTGAAATCATCCTCGTAAAGAACGAACTACAAAGATGTGATTGCCCTTCATCAGGTTTTGGCCGTTCTGAAGAGTAACTGAACCTTTCGTATGTGAGGTAATAATCGTATTAAAGGCAATAAGCTGATCTTCTTTCCAGACGCTAACCGCCGATTTAAAATACACTGCATTGTCAAATTGCTGCCGATCCCTCATCACATAACCTACGGAATGGAGAACTGGAGGCAGCGCTCTTTCTTTTGGAGCCAGAGCCTTAATAACAACAATATCCCGAAACGGCACAGCAATTTCCTGATGGCCAATCACCGCCACCGATGCGGAAAGGTCCCATTTGCGGAGGATTCCCTTCATAATGGTATAAGGTTTCTCCCCGCAGTACATTATAACGGGTTTACCTACCCAATGCTTCATAGCTACCTCCCCTTCGCATCACTCCATAAATTATAAGTCCGGAATGAACCAATCTATTCCTGCCAACCCCTGCGACTCTAAAAATTGGTTGGCCTTTGAGAACGGACGACTGCCAAAAAATCCACGATGCGATGAAAGTGGGCTTGGATGAGGCGATTGCAGCACCTTATGCCGGCTTTGATCGATGAAGGCGCCTTTTTTCTGCGCATGACTTCCCCATAATATAAACACCATGGGCGTAGATCTTTCATTTAGCTTTTGCATAATAGTGTCTGTGAATGTCTCCCAGCCCAGACCTTTATGCGAACCAGCCTCACCCTCACGTACCGTCAGCACGGTGTTCAGCAACAACACTCCCTGCTCTGCTAAGTGCAGTAAAGAGCCGTGGTTCGGAACAGGCACACCGACGTCCTCTTTCAGCTCTGCATAAATATTGCGCAGTGACGGAGGGATACGTACCCCCGGATTGACAGAGAAGCTTAGTCCGTGCGCTTGTCCGGGACCATGATAAGGATCTTGACCTAAAATAACTACACGGGTCTCCTTATAAGGCGTTAATTTCAATGCTGTGAACAATAATTCTTTTGGCGGATAAACGGTATGTTCCTTATATTCTTGTGTTAGTGCGTCCATTAATTTTAGAAAATAGGGCTTTTGCATTTCATCCTGCAATACCTCATCCCAATCGTTGCCAAACATCCCCAAACTCCTCCTTTAACCGAAACCATAGCGATATAGCTTTTTTATTTCCGACCATAATCCGCTTTGATCTCGCCCCACTCTTTGGTCTGCCACTTGAGCACCTTATTGTCATATGTATTGGTTTGCAACCAACGCTCTGCCCGATCAATAAGCACCCAAATTTCCTCTGTTGAAGAATCGCGCGGCAAGGTTGTTGCCACCTTCTTCTGCTTCACCCACTTCATTGCATTTACTGAATCACTGTAGACCGTTTTATCGCTTCCCTCTTTCTTCAACAACGCCAAGGCATGAACAATCGCTAAAAATTCGCCTAAATTATTAGTGCCCTTTTTGATCGGACCACAGGAGAAAATGATATCTCCCGTTTGTGTATCTACACCCTTATATTCAACAGGCCCCGGATTACCACGAGTCCCCACATCTACTGAAATACTGTTGTAATCAATCTCCTCAGAGGTCTCTACTGTAGCACTGCGTTTAAAAGAACTAGTCCCCTTAGACTTTGCTGCTCCAGCTGCCCCTGTTCCCCAATTCCCCTTCCAGCCCGCTTTATATGCCGCATCAGCTGCTGCTTTAGATTCATAGGATTTATATTTTGCACCGGTATAATGATCTGTCTGTGCCTGGCATTCTGCCCAAGTGCTATAGACTCCCGGTTGTTTACCTTCCCAGACTACATAATATTTCTGTTTGGCCATGGATAATGCTCCTTTTCTACTGCCTGTACTTATTGTAATCCATATTGCTCGTGAATTCATCGGATAAATCACATTTTTCAGGTCATACTATACGCCAGAGATGTCCAGGCCTATATTACCATTTGTAGATTGATTGGTAAATTACTAACTAATCACTCTATAGTAAGCTCGAAGGATATCAGTACAATTACTTAGGGAGGTTATACAGATGAGAAAGATAGCAAGTGTTGCTGCGGTATTTGCTTTTGTGTTAATGGTCGGATGTGGAAATGCAACAAACAATGCCAATAATGCTACTGCAACAAGCACTCCTGAGAACACGAATAATGCGGGAACCACTAATAATACAGGCACGGCTAATAATCAAAATAACACCACAGATGCTGTAACCTCAGCTTCCGTAGTAGATAATGAAGAAGCCTTCAAACGCGCCATCAGTCCAGAAGGAACCTGGATTGCTGCTACACTTAAAGACTTAACCTTCACCGAAGATCTCGTGGTGGATGGAGAATTCATGAATAAAGAGGAACCCGCCAGAAAAATTGCTCTATACACACAAGATGCGGATCACAACATCACCAACTCCTTTAAACTGACTGCTCCAAAATTGACCATCAAGAGTAAAAACGCCCGCATCCAAGGCGGCACTTTTATTGGAGATGTATACGTAGAAGCGGATGGATTTACCCTGGTGAACGCAACCGTTGAAGGCAATGTCTACTTCGCAAACGATCAATATAAATCCACCTTTAATTCATCCGATCAAGGAAAAGTAACTGGTGTTACAGAAGTGAAAAAATAAGCTTCAACCCCAAAAAGGTGATCTCAAGTCGTTAAGACTGAGACCACCTTTTTTTATATACACCCTTATTCTTGATAAAAACCATCTTTGAAAAAGTTGTACCATCCCTCGACGGTTTCGATTGGGAAACCCTCTAACTTCTTCATAACTTCCCTTGCAAATTCTAAAGAAGCTGTGCCATTAGCTGTAATAATATATTCACTCGAAACTGCCTGTTTTTCTATATAATTTGCTTCTCCTTTATAATTAGGAGCATTTTGTTTTAAATAATCCAATGAATTTCCGGTATGCGGTATGTTGTCTAAATAGCCATGTTCAGCCAAAAAAGTTGTAGCGTCACATATAGCGGCTATAGGCACACTCTCCTGCAGACATTTTTCAATCACTGGAGTAATAGCTGAATTATCTTTCCAGCCTGTGCCCCCGATTAAAATCAACATTTCATACTGAGCAGGTAAACTGTCTAAAGTATAGTCAGGTACAACAGTAAATCCACCCATAGATTTGACATTGTCGCTAGTTAGAGCAACTGTTCTTACTTTATATTCACTTTCCTGCTTATTTAGTTCGGCACTAATATATCCGCTTTCCCAATCAGCGTAGCCATTGGAGAGAAACATCAAAACTTCTTTTTTCATATATTAGCACCCCCTTTAAGTTCTAACGCCACTTCCGCCACTTCTCGCCCATTTACCAGCAGCACAATCCGGTGCTCTCCTGGATAATGACGCCGAGTTGTTAAATCAGCCCAACGATGTGTCCGTTTACCTGACAGAATTGTACCTCCAGGTACGGTCTTATCCGATAACAAAAAAGATTTACGGGAGGTTCGACCTGCCGCTTTCACGAAATAGATTCCGTATTCAATCCGAATCCGTGCTGGAGCTCCCTCACGAACTTGAAGCTTATACTGTAATTCGGAGCTTTCGCCAATGGTCAGGATTGAAGGTTCCAATAGAATGAAGGCACTCATTATAAGTGGAGCAGCTTCGTCTGTCTGCTCTGCGTATCCGAATAAAGCCATAATCTCTGGCTCAGCTTTACGAATCAAAGAACGGCAGCCGTGCCGCACAATCCAGTCTGTATCGGGATGTGTTCCCTTCCAGCGCCGAGCGGTATCGAGCACCACTTCCGGATGATCCTTTGCAATATCATTCAAATGATTAGCGACACTTTTACGTACATACAGGGATGTATCCGCCTTAAGCTGCTCAAGTACAGGTAATACCGGAGCTGGGTCAAGCTTGAACATGGGAAGCGCCTGTCCCCAAGGCAGACGAGGCCGACAGCCCTCACTAGCCAGCCTACGTACATGCTCATCAGGGTGCTCCGCCCATACCAGCATTTGAGCCATCATCCGCTCTGGTTCCCGTAAGAGAAACGGCCTAACTGCAAATTCAGCCGATGATTTCGCTGTGAATCTTTCCAGCGCCTGCATAGACAATTCCCAATGATCGTCTCCCTGACCATATACCTCAACAAAATCCGGAAAAATCAAATAAGGAAATCCCACGCAATCGTCAGCAATGGCGAATAGGATAGCCAGCGCTTCCTCATAAGGAAGCTTTAAGTGGCTGCCCAACGTCTCGGTGATCCGCCGCATTCTTGCCTTCAGCTCAAGCGTTTCCCACGGTTCAGTCATGGCTGAGCTTACAAATGCCTCAGTCTCGAAGACATTATGTACGCCACGAATCTTTTCGCCGAACTCACGCAGAAATTGTTCATTGTACATTGCTTTTAAAGGTTCAGCCATTCGATAATCCCTCATTTTCTTCTTTAGATCAGCAGACTTGATTCTGTCATGAAATCGTAGCACACCCAATTTGACAACAGTATGTCAACTTTGGCAGCTAAGAATTAATAAGTACCTTTACCTCTTCAATCCCTTGTCGGGCTCGACTGTTTAACGCGCGCTTATCTTTAAGGTTATGTTCTTTAAGTTCGTGTCCAGGATCAATGACCAGCGGCTGTGAGATTACATCCTCGAGAATTTGCACAGCAACCTTACAGCCTTGAAATAACAGTTCTTTTGTGATCACTTGGTTATGAGAACGAATGATTTCAAGCATTTTTTCCGCATAAATCAGTCTAACCAAACTATCAGCGCTCATAATATTCCGCGAAGCAAAAGAAGCCACTTTTTCCACAATCCAGCTATCCTGATAATTCCGCGAGATGGATTCCAGTATCGTAATCGCATCCCAGTCCCGTATCGACAACTGCTTGACGTGCTCCGTAGCCCATTCCTGCAGCCATTCCAGCTCCACTTCTCTTGGAATTTCAAAACTCTTGTACTCCTTAAGTACTCCTGCTTTATGCATATTTAAAAAATGACCCAAAAACTGAATGTACAGCTCCTTGGCTCTTTGTGTCGGTTCTGTCATCTGGCAATCATCCTTTCATTATCCAAATCATATCCATTCCCCGGTTTCTTTTCAAATAAAAAATAAAAAAGGACAGGTAGCGAAATCATCGCAATACCTGCCCTTTAATAACTTTGGGTTATGGTAAATAGTTTGCTTCAACCGGAGGGGTTTTCTCCACTATTTTCAGTTCTAGTCCTCCGAATCTCTTCGCCAGCTTGTTATATACCAGCGCTACCAGCATACCCACCAATCCATAAATGAGTATCAAAATAACCGGCATAATCAAATAAGGGATACCCATAACAACGATAAACGTCTCTTTAATGATAAGCCCGACCACCACCATCCCTAAACCTACTATAAACAATAGCAGTGTAGGAATGATCATAAAATAGATAGTTGTTTTAAAAAAACTCTTTTTGTTAATTTCCAGCACTTCATAGTCTTTCATTATGTAATCCCCTTAATTTATTTAGAGTGGTAAAATTACCCTCTTCGTTTCATTAAAGACGATCTTAAATACAATTTCAACCAAATTTCTCATATTTTCGACTTTTACCAAAGAATTCTTCCTAAAACTCAACGATAAATCATGGTAAAATAACTCCTATGGTTTAATATATCATCATGTACAAGATGTCACCGGAGGGAATAACATGCCACAAACATTAGTGAAAAATATTGATTTTTTTATAGCTGCCTTATCCCAAACCTATATTTCTGCGCTACAGCTTGATCCTGATGGAATGTATTCAGAGGTTGCTTCAGGAATTGTTGAACTGTTCTCTGACGAACAAGTACGGCTGAGAAGATATGACGGATCAGTATCCCATTATGCAAGAGACAACACCAAATTTCAGCGATGACAAAAGGACGTGAACTGGAAAAGGTCATTGTGAATGATCCTCTTCCAGCTCACGTCCTTATTCACTCTACACACAACTAATCTAGCACAATCCATTCGCCTTCAGCATCCGCTGACTTCATTTCTGCTTCCACGATTCTTAAAGACTCCGCTGTACTCTCTGGCGTACAAATAATGATAGGCTTATCCTGGATAATAACATCCAGAAAATATACAAGCTCTCTATAGTAGCCAACATCCGGTGAAAGTTCCGCTAAATAGCCTGCCCCGTCATTCGGATTGACCTTGACCTCGCTGCCATCAAACACTATATTTCCACGTTCAAAATTAACCCGGTACCCCATGTAAAAACCAAAATCACCTTCCAGCGTCCAATCCACCTGAGCATTAATTACTTTTGCATCCTTATAAAAATAGTGAGTCGATGCGATATCATATCCGCTACCCGGAAGGACATTACGTCCTAAGGATGATACTTTATCCGGTCTGCCGAACAGATAGTTAATCATATCCGTATCGTGAATATGCATATCCATAATGCCTCCACCGCTTAGTGTCTCATCAAGAAACCAATCCTTAGGAGCACCAGATCCCCTGTAAAAATACCCTTCCGTGACCTGACCGAACTGCCCGCTCTCTATCACTTCTTTTAAATATTCATACCCCGGCCAAAAACGGAGACAATGTCCGATCATCAGTTTTTTCCCACAGCGGGCTGCCGTTTCCACCATTTCCAGCGCTTGTACGGAAGTTCTGGCCATCGGTTTCTCACAAAAAACATGATATCCACGCTCCAGCAGCGAACAAGTCATTTCCGCATGCAGATAAGTAGGAACCGCAATGTCGATCATATCCAGTTCCTCACTGGCTATCATTTTCTCCAGATCATCGTATAGATTGTAAGCTGACAAATCATAGACTTCCTGGGCAGTGCTCATATTCCCGGCTGCTTTTCCATCCTTTAATTCCTCAATTCGCAAATCACAGATGGCTTTAAGGGCAATGGGCTGCCCCTCTTTCGTTAAGCGCACATAATTATCAAAATGCATCCGGCCCATAAATCCAAAGCCGATCAAGCCTATTTTCAACATCGTGAAGTCTCCTTTACTAAAAGTATGGTACTTAACGTATCCGTATCCAGGCCCCTTCCTGATCAGCCGATTGGATTTCAGCCTCAATGATTTCTATGGACTGGGCAGCACTTTCGGGCATACATAGGGTCACTGGCTCATCGTTCTGGATGATTTTCAAGAAATATACCAACTCTCTGTAATATCCGGTATGCGAAGAAAGCTTCGCAATGAACCCCAGTTGACGATTAGGATTCACCTTAACTTTCGCGCCATCGAAGACTACATTTCCCCGTTCAAAATTAATCCGATAGCCCATGTAAAAACCAAAGTCGCCTTCCAGTGTCCAGTCCGCTTGGGCATTGACCACTTTTCCATCCTGATAAAAATAATGAGTGGAGACGATATCATAGCCACTTCCCGGTAAAACCTTCCGCCCAAGCGTTGATACTTTATCCGGTTTCCCAAACAAGTGATGGATGATGTCCGTATCGTGTACATGCATATCCAGCATACAGCCGCCACTTAGCTCATCATTGACCAACCACCCTTTAGGAGCACCGGAACCCCGGTAAAAATAAGCCTCTGTCACTTCACCGAACTCACCGCTAGCTATAAGCCCCTTCAAATATTCATATCCCGGCCAGAAGCGAAGACAATGACCAATCAGCAATTTTTTTCCGCTGCTTTGCGCCGCCGCTACCATCTTCCAAGCTTCTGCGGAATGTCTCGCCATCGGCTTTTCACAGAACACATGATACCCTCGTTCCAGCAGCGAACAAGCCATTTCAGCATGCAAGTACGTAGGTACTGCAAGGCTAATAGCATCTAGTTCTTCTTTTTCGAGCATATGCTCCAAATTCTCATAAAGGTTGTAAGGGGATAAATCATATACCTCGTGGGCTGTGTTCATATTCCCCGCGGATTTAGTATGTTTAAGGACTTTAATCTGCGGGTCACAAATGGCAACCAGAGAAATCGGATGGCCGTCTTCCTGCAATTGAACATACTGATCAAAGTTCATTCGGCCCATAAATCCAAAACCCACCAGCCCCACTCTGAGCACAGCCTTCACCTCTCTTAAACTTAGTAACTAGTGCGTCCTAAAATAGCATCCATCGCTGCAGAAGTATTAAAAATGATTTGCTCCGAATAATGCGTATATGGCGGTATCATTTCTCCAGTAACATAATTGCTGTAGCCGATCTCTTGCAGTGCTTCCATAACAGCAGGATAATCCACATCCCCAGCAAGTAGATCAACAAATCCATGAAGTCCTCCGGCTGCCCGGCGGTAATCTTTGAAATGCACCTTCTTGATTCTATGGCCTAGAATCCGTATCCACTGCTCTGGATAACCAGAATGAACGATATTCCCTACATCCAGATAGGAACCTACATAATTGGAGCCTACAGCATCTATAAAAGAACGTAATTCGAGCGGAGACAACAGGAATTTATTCCACACATTTTCAATCCCAATAGAAACACCCGCCATTTTTGCATCCTGAACCAGATCACTGATCGCCTTCAAGGCTCGATCATAAGCTTTTTCATAATCGACTATTTCACAGCCCTCAATAAAATCCACACCAACCGCACCAGGAATGACAAGAATCGTATCTACGCCAAGTGTTGCTGCCAGCTCCAATTGTTTTTTACATACATCGATAGCCTTCGTCCGGTTCGCCGCGGATTCACTTGTCATGGCATATGACCAATATAGTCCTGTCGCCAGTCCTGCAATTTCTAATCCCATCTCCTGAATGGAATTTTTGATCTTAATAGCTTCTTTCTCAGTGGTTTGCAGGCCAAGTTCACCCGATTCATTCAAAGATAACTCAATTCCGTCGAAACCTGCCGCTTTAGCCAGACGTGCACATTCTTCGATCTCCGTACCTTCGCGAAACGACCAAATGTTTATTCCCTTTTTCATCCGAATCCTCCTCAAATTTGTTATTTTCCGTTTTTTAAGATTCTACCCTAAATGCGCTTATATCCTTGATTTATTTATATTATAATAGATTGTAAGTTGAATTTATTTAGGTGAACAAGAGATTTGTTGCACGATTCCGGTCTATTTAAAAATTCATTTTATACTGTATGGGAGGTTTATTCGTGGCTGAAAAAGAACCCCGTTATCCCCTGAGAAAAC
The DNA here is from genome assembly GCF_045040705.1 of Paenibacillus sp. FSL H3-0286. Taxonomy (NCBI): domain Bacteria; kingdom Bacillati; phylum Bacillota; class Bacilli; order Caryophanales; family Paenibacillaceae; genus Paenibacillus; species Paenibacillus sp. FSL H3-0286. Next base: position 5,163,682 of record NZ_CP150285.1, read on the forward strand.
AGGTCCCCTCCCGGGAGTGGTCACCTGGCATTCACTACGCACAATTCCAAACCCTCTCACCTTGCCTCTTTCCAAGAAGAAGATTGTATGATTTCGAGCTGCTATACGTTCGCCAGGGGAAATTATCAACAAAGATGGATACGGAGGAATATATCCTGAACTCAGGACAACTGATATTTCTTTCTTCCGGGGTATATCATCAGAATGCGATTGTCTCAGATTCGGAAACCAAACTCATTGGGATCCATTTTGATTTTTTTGGGGAATCGATTATCACAAGCGATGAAGACATGCTGGTCAATGAGGAGGAGGTTATGGACGAGAAGTTTGCCTTGGAAGCTGTGACCGCTCCTTTCATGCCATTGTCACAGGAGCCCATTTATACCCCGCCACCCGAATGTATCCATGCGATGGAACAGCTCGTGCATGAATTTACGATGCGGCCTGCCGGTTATGAATGGGTCTGTCGGGGGTTACTGCTCGGCGTTCTAACCTCGCTGCTCCGAACACAAAGCTCCCGGAATGCAGCTAAATCTTCCGTTCATACCGGGCGGATCAGAGCTTTAATCGATGAGATGGATTCAAAGCTAGCAGACCGCTGGAGCAATAAATCCATGGCTGGTGCCATGAATATGCATGAAGACCATTTCTCTAAGTTATTTCGTGAGGTAGCTGGCATGCCTCCTGGTGAATATCTCCGTTCCATCCGGCATCGAGAAGCACGCAAGCTGCTGCGTGAAACGGATTGGCCGATTGAACAGGTCGGGGATAAGGTTGGTTATCCTGATATCCATTATTTCAGCAGGGTATTTACTGCGAATGAGGGAATTTCTCCGCGGGCTTATCGCAAAATGTCCCGGATACTCTAGAAACGGAAAACTCAAGATATCTCAATCCAAGTAAGAAAAACTCCCAAAAACATTGAGGGTGATGGGTCATCTGCTTTGTGTGATACCTGTGGGGGCCGATAAACAATATACATTGTACGGTGAGATGTGCAATATGCGGGGCGGCGAACGTTCGTGTTTTCTGCGTTAATGCAGTATGCGGGGACGGCTCTAAAACTAATTAGGGAAAAACTCCCTGAAAACAGCCAATATTCGCTCTAAATGAACGAAATCAGGGAATTCCTCCCTAATAATAAGAGGAATAACTATAATTGCTAACGAATCAGCTAAACTTTGGGGAGGTTTTCCCTGATTATTAGTCTGATGACCAGTTATCCCGGAATTTCAGGGAGAAATTCCCCAATCACTCTATCGAAGCAGTACAATTCAGGAAAGTTGGAGATAACAGCAGCCGGAAGTCTAATTATTCGCCGTAGTTACGGCTGACTCTTAATGTGTGATCTTAAATTGAAACCACACACTTTCCATCCCACCCAACTCTATTTCTTGGATCACGGCGTTATCCATCAGGATCGTCGTCTTTTGGATCTCGGAAGTGTTATTTACGGCACAATATCGACCCGTCTCAGGATACGCGTGACATTCAACATTCGGATTCACTGAGAACCATGAATACAATTGCTCCTCTTGATGTGCGGCCCAAAAGATCGCTCGGCTGAGTAGTCTGGTATTCTGAATACTATAGGGAAGCCCCGCGATATAAACGCCCCGCCCCTGACCAAATGTGTTCACGGCAAGATTGCAGCTGCCTTGGTGCACGTCCAATATTTCTGCTCCGGCCTCCGCTTGATAAATCATGGTCATCCCTTCACCATAATTAATCTCACCTTCCAGATCTTCCGTTATGAAATGACCCTGCACAGGCGTTACCTTGGGCTTATTGATGCTTGCTGTAAATCCAATTTCCTTCTGAACACCTAGAATATCCGCTAGTTGAAAAAGAACCCCTTGATGTTCATAAGCTGATGGATCACCAATCCCAATAAAACCGCCCCCTTGCTCCACCCACTCACGAAGTGTTGCCACAACTTGCGGATCGCTCCATTGATCTCCACCGCTCCAAGAGGTGTGTACATCACCCGCGTTAATAATCACACCGATACTAGGATCAATCCCACTTAACCTGATGTCATCAAAGCTTATAAACTCAATGTCGAACGGCAAGCCCGCCAATGACTCTAATGCCCCTATGTAGGAGTAACATCTTTGATTCCATAATGAATGAGCCACTTGATGTGTCTGCCAGCTTCGAAGGGAGCCCCAAGTATTCAGAACCGCCACTTTAAAAGGAGCTTTAAAAGGCTGTGTCCCTTCTGCATTGGCATGAATCCCTTTGAACTGCGTCGCAATCTCTGTCACATGATCTATAAAATCCGGAAATTGATGCGCTAGACTTAAATATCCGCCATACCCCATCCTGCCAACTGGTTTGCGCATGAGCGCACGCCGGCATTTGATCCAGATCGGCATGGACTCTCCGACAGGGTCTCCCCCTTCAAAAAAGACATCAGGAAAGAAATAAGGATAGAAACGTGCCTCGGTATCCTTAATAGGTATATCCGCAATCATACGGGTTGTAACGCCATCTCCTGCTGCCCCTACCACTGCGTCGAGCCCGATCTCCGGAAAATATTTTCCATAAGGCTCTGTACCAGCCCAGTGATCCCCAAAAAACATAATCGCTTTCTTCCCGAAATCATGCACCATTTCTACACATTGTTTAGCATAACCTGCGATGAATTTCTGATTGAAGTCCATCCAGTCCATATATCTTTGGGTCGGGTTCTTAAATGGTGTGTTATATCGCCCCTCATCCACAAAATCTTCTGCAGTCAATCGGTACCCATAAGCTTGTTCGAATTGCTCTAACGCAAGTGGACTTACACAACTCAGATAGCCAAACCAATTCACCTGTTTCTCCTTACCTTCCTTGTTAAAAATCAAATCAAAATTATAAAAGAAGGTCGTAAAACGTACGATATCAGTCTTGGGATGTTTCTTCAGCCAATCCTCCAGCACCTTCAAAACATGCTCTTGAGCCTCGGCATAACGAATATCCAACGGTAAACGATGCTCCTCATCCCAATCATTCGTGATGTGGTTGTACATGGAGACCGGCTCCCATTTCTGGTAGGCCAAGAAACTGACCGTATACTTGTGAAATTGTACCGCCTGTTCAAGTGTGACAATTCCCTCTGCGTAACTCCAACATTCAGAAGGTAATACTTCTCCTGTAGTCCGGTTTACAACCTGCCAATATTTTTTTATATCCACATCTGTGTTAGGAATAAATTGCTCGGCAAAATAATCAGCCATAATATCGATGGTCTTCACCTTTGAAGTTACTATTACTGGAGCAGACATCAGATAAATCTGCTGTCTATATTGCGGATGCTGCTTCGCCCACTCATTGTCCTCACGGACAAGACAAAGCGTTGAATAAATTTGCAGACCCATATCGAGAATGTCCTGCGATAGATTCGTGCCATCACTGTCACGTACGGCATCTACACCCCATTTTTCGACGAGATCGGCTATGACCTCTTCCATCCCTGTTTCACCAGGCAGTGTAAATCTTCCTTTGTCCACGTAACTTCCCTCCATGTCTTTGTTGTTCAGCCCTTAATTCCGCCTGCGCTTATTCCTTGGAGCAATTGCTTTTGTCCAATCACATATAAAAGAATCGTTGGAATCAGCACTAGGATCAGCGCGGCAAAAAGTGCACTCCAATCAGTAGCATAACGTTGAACCTCAAAAAGATTGGCTAAACCTACTGGCAATGTTTTTTTGCTATCACTTTGAATTAAGACCAATGCCAGCGGATACTCATTCCAAAAGCCCATCGCTGCCAGCATACAGACCGTCACAATGCCCGGTTTAGCAAGCGGCGCAACAATTCTGACGAGCACTCCTGTGTTGCCACAACCGTCAATCTTAGCGGCCTCTTCATAATCTCTAGGGACGGACCTCAGAAATCCACTTAATACAAAGATGGCAAAGGGAAACTGCAGAACAGCATAGATTAAACTGAGCATCCCGCGATTGTCTAACATCCCGAACGAATTCACCTGCAGAAATAAAGGAACCATAATGTAGGAGGCTTGCAGAAAGATACAGGCCATATAAAGGTTAAGGATTAGTTTGGAGCCCCAAAACTTAAATCTCGTTAAGACGTAAGCCATAGGAACCACAAAAATAACTAGAATCGCCGTGGATAACACCACAAGAAAGATAGAGTTCAGGAAATAACTCCCCATCTTGGATTTCTGAAAAGCACGTACATAGTTATCAAAGTGTAAGGCTTGTGGAAAGGAGAAGGGGTCGGTCAGAAATTCCGTATTGCTTTTAAATGAAGCTAAGAGATTCCATACAAACGGATATAACAAAACAATGGTGGCTACAATCAGAAACAGCCGCGTAATCCAGTGGGCAATATTCATTTTTAGAAGACTCTGTTGATTGCTCGTCATCCTTCTCCCCTACCCTTCTGCTCGATTTGTAAGTAGTCTGGACAGAAAAGAAAGCACAAAGGCGAACACCAGCGTAAATATAGCTATAGCCATGGCATAACCAAAGTTCGCATTCTGGAAGGCCTGCGTGTACATGTAGTGGAGTAAAACAGTAGTTCCACCTGCCGGACCACCGCCAGTCATTACAGTTACAACTATAAAACTTAAATTGATCGTACCTGCCAGAGACAACACAAACGTAATGCCAATAATATCTTTTAGCAGAGGGATCGTAATACTGGTAAGCTTCCGGAAATATCCCGCACCATCAATAGTCGCCGATTCAAACACATCCGCAGAAATCCCATCAATCGCAGCGATATACATGACCATATAATAACCAACCGCTTGCCAGATCAGTGTAACGGCTACACACCACAATGCTGTTCGGCTATCTCCAAGCCAGGGTCTGCTCAGTTGATCTAATCCGATGCTCCCCAGAATATTATTCAAAATGCCCATATTGGGATGAAACACAAAGGACCAGATAATTCCGACTACCGTCAAAGAGATGATACTAGGAAAGAAAAATACGGTTCGGTAAAATCCTCTTTCCTTCAGCTTCGTCTGCGTTAATAGAAAAGCGAGCACCAGCCCAAAAATCAACGTAATCACTGGCACGACCAGCATCAGTTTAAATGTATTACTCAGAGCTTTGAGGAACATCTCATCTTGAAACATATATTTATAGTTATCCAAAAAGATAAACTTGTTCTCATCACTCATCCCAGTAGCATCCGTAAAAGACATAAAAAATGCCCGAAAGGTTGGAATAATCATAAATACGAGGGTTAACAGGAGCGTTGGAATCGTGCATACCGCTATGAATAGCTTAGGATTTCTGGTTTTCGCTGTCCTAATCTTTGATTTCCTCTGTCTAGGAGCTACTTCTGCCAGCTGCATTTCAGACATCTTTCTCACTCCTCTTCATACAAAATGCATCCCGTTCATAGATAACCTTATCCATTCTTAACAGGATGCATTTGCATGAGATACTATAGATTATTTACTAGCCGCTTTCTCTTTACGAATCTGTGCAAAAGCTTTTTCCACATTATCCATCCATTGATCTGTGGTCATTTGGCCTGTCATCACTGGTGTGACCGTATTCTTGAACATTTCAGTGACTACACTAACCTTGGAACCCTTCGGTAATGATTGCCAGCCCTGTAAAATAGAAATGGAACCATTATAAGCCTCGAACATGTCATAGACACCTTTAGTCAAAAATGGCTTAGACAGCTCCTTCGCATCGTTAAGAGCATACGCCCCATTCGCTTTTTCCGCGAATAGTTTCACAGACTCATCGGTATACAGGAACTTCAAGAATTCCTTAGCGAGCTCAGGATTCTTGGCCTTAGCAGGGATGGAGAATTGCTCGTAGCTGGAAAGCACATACTTCTGATCGCCTTTATTGAACACAGGTACAGTTGTCATCCCAAATTCAAACCCATTTTCTCTAGGTGAATCCTTCATTTCATTTTCCATCCAGTTGCCGTTTACGATAAACAAAGCTTTACCCATCATCATATCGGTCTGCGACTGTGTATGGTTCAAGGCAACCGTGCCGTCCATCAGATAACCGTCTTTAGAGATTTTATAGAAAATATCCAGTACTTTTTTGATCGTGTCGTTCTTAAATGAACCTTCCTCATAAGCAAAGACTTTATCCAGCGTTTCTTTTCCCCCCGCACTCGCAATGGCCGGGTAGAGAATTTCCTCCAAATAATCCGGATAGATGCCTTGGTAAGTGAATAAAGCCCGCTTCGTTTTGGTTCCATCTGCATTAACCAGATAGTTCTCCTCTTTGTTCAGCTCATCCCCTAAAGCAAAGAACTCCTCCCAAGTCTCAGGAACCCTCCAGCCTTTTTCTGTGAACAGTGTTTTATTGTAAATCAAGCCCATCGGTCCAGCATTAAAAGGTGCGAGGTACGTCTTTCCATCTTGATAGGGCTGAAATCTTGTACTGTCCAGCATCCCCGGTAGAATCATATCCTTAAGCGTCTCCTCTTTATCAAGCGCTTTGCTTTCAAATACATCGCTGATATCTAGCAGTCCTTTTTCTTTAATCAGTGAAAGCACGATGCCACTTTGCTCTGTATCTGTAACGGATAGGAAGTCGGGAGGATTACCCGCAACAATCTGCGGCCGGATTACTTCACCAACTTTAGGATTAATCGTCATGTTCACTTTCACACCTGGATAAGCACTTTCGAATTTGCTGACAATTTCATTCCAATAATCCGCACCATATCCCCCTTGGAATACAGCAATGCTAAGTTCCTTGTTATCAAAATCTTTAGCAGGTTCTTCTTTAGTCTTCCCGGCGTTCGTTGTACTTGTAGCTTGCGCGGTGCCCGCAGCTTTCGTTGAATCAGATTCATTCGAGGCAGCAGGTTTATTATTGCTGTTCCCACAGCCGAGCAACCCCACACCTAGCAGCATTACTGCTAATAATGTACTCATAGTCTTTTTCATAAACGCCCTCCTTAAGATATTCTTGTAAACGCTTTTTTAATAATCTAAGTATAGAAGGATTTACGCTATATTTACATTTACAATACAAACCTACCTATGTATTATCTTATCCATCTTCCAATGCGAGCTCGTACAAGCTTATTCATCAGGGTCACATAACCTGTAAACTTAGCCGTTAACGGAATGGATAATATTATCCATTCCATAGATTATTCTCACTTTTCGCCGCTGCATATATATTCCATAGTTCTTTTTATGTTAACTTGTAAGTAAAAGATAGTGAATGGGAGGTCATCCACCTGAGTCGACGCAAAGGGAAGCTGCATTTTCCTAATCCTCCGCAAATCATGCGCAAGGTTAAAATTCAAAATCGCTTAACCGTCATTTTCTTAATCGTATCCGTGATCCCAATCATCTTTATAGGTTTCTACTCCTACACCATTTACTCCAAATCTATTAACAATAAATTAAGTAAATCCACATTTCAGGCTTTAACACTGCTTAATCGAACGATGTTAAGTGAACTTAACAACTATCAATATCTTGCAGGCTCTGTTTCTACCAATAGTATTATTCAGGAGCGTTTATCGGCAGCACCAAATGAACCCGCTCCTAGCAATGCTGCCATTAATCATGCCATGGACAATTTATATAGAACCATCTACCCCGGATATGTCCAGAACGTTCGGGTCATCGACGCCAAGAACCAACCTATTTATGAATTAGGCTACGATGGCATCCCCAATCCTAAGTATGAAGAAATTATGAAACAAGTAGAGCTCAATGCCCCTTATGACAGTCTTAACTACGCAAAAAGCTATCGCGCTTACAATACCATTGTCCTGGGCCGGAAAATTTTTGATCAAGATGACATTGGCGTTCCCTTAGGTCATGTGTTTGTTTTTATTGGTGGGGAGTTATTTTCAAAAGTCATTCTTTCCAGTGTGGATTTAGGTACAGGTTCCAGTCTCCTTATTATGAATAGGGAGGGAAAAGTAATGTCCTCGAATCAAAAGGATACTCCGCTAGGAGAACCCTATTATAAAGATGAACTTTTTAAGCAAATCAAGACACAAGAGGCAAAGAAAAACCATTCCTTCCAAGGCATGGTCAATGGCAAAATGCAGCAAATCTCCTATATTAACAATAATCAATTAGGCTGGTACATGATTTCTACCGTGCCCTTCTCTTATATCAATTCAGAGACAAGTAAAATCACCACTGGACTACTTATTGTTGTCAGCATCATTGTAGTCGTGTGTATTCTAATTATTATCGTATTGTATAAAAGCATCCTGAAACCAATCAAACAAATCATCGTCTTCTGCAATCAAATTTTTTATGGTGATCTATCGAGCCGGATCGAAGATCACAGCAACGATGAAATGGGCGTGTTGGCCAATAGAATTAACAGCATGGTCAGTAGAATGGAACAGCTGATGAAGGATCAAAAGAAAGATCTGAAAAGAAGACGTTCGCTCGAATTGCAAATGCTGCAATCGCAGATTAATCCTCACTTTCTTTTTAATACACTTAACTCCTTACGATGGCTGGCGATGATTAACCAGGTTCCCGTCCTTAGCGACGGCATCTCCTCACTAGCTGAATTGCTGCGTAGTACCATTATCGATCAAGATGAGCAAATCACCATCAAGCAGGAGCTGAACAATCTGGATCATTATTTTGCCATTCAAAAAATACGTTATGCCGACAGGTTTGACATTGAATATGACTTGGATGAGTCTTTATTACAGAGCATGATCCCCAAGCTCATCCTGCAGCCGATCGCAGAGAACGCGATTCTTCATGGAGTTACAGATATAGGAGGAAAAGTTCTAATCCAAATTAAGGTATACGCAAAAAATGAATACACCCTTATTATTGAGATCATCGATAACGGAAAAGGGTTTGACACCACCAAATCTGAAAAAGCTGACAATCTGTCGGGTATCGGAATTTCAAATGTGGCCGATCGCATTAAACTTCAATACGGTGAGAGTTACGGGCTGTTCATCACAAGCTCAATGGGTCATGGAACCTGCTGCCGCCTAATTATCCCTAAACAAACATACGAACTTAAGGGGTGATACTATGTATCCTATGTATAATGTAATGCTAGTGGATGACGAACCTATTGTTAAAGTCGCGCTCAGAACCATGATTCCATGGGAAGAGCTTGGATACATGATCTGTGCTACTGCCTCTGACGGAGTGGAAGCCTTAACACTTGTAGACAAGTTTAATCCCCATATCATCATTACAGATCTCAAAATGCCTAATATGGATGGTCTGCAGCTGATAAAAGAACTTAATAACAGAGGGTTTGCAGGAAAAATCCTGGTGGCGAGCAACCACGGGGAGTATGAGTTAGTTCGTGAAGCCTTAGTGCTTGGGGCTATAGACTATATGCTGAAGATTAGTATGAAAACGGGGGATTTGATCCATTTGCTGGAGAAATCTACGAAGCTAATTCAAGAGCAGCTTCAATCTAGGCAGCAGCAGGAGACCCAAACACAGTTATTGCAGCACAATTTAAAAAGCGTGAAAAATGCGCTGCTAAAAGATTATTTCACCGATCCTTATTACGATGTGCAGCAGCTTGATCAGCATGATGCTATAAGTTTCGCTTTCAGCGAAAGCAGCTGTTATTTATTCTACATTACTTTTGAGCAGAATAACGCGACCCAAAACGAAAGACAAAATCACATCTCCGTATCCTTTATTGAAAACATCATCTTGGATATCTTGGAGACCGTAGATCAGTTAGAAATTATTCAGCTAGAATCTAATGGGCTGCTGCTTCTAATCTCCTGTGATACCTTAGACGATCATCAAATTATCCGCACAGACTTTATCCAGAGGGTCATTCGGTTAATCAAAATGTATATTTCTATCACCCCTACTATTGTTTTTTCTGATCCTGTACGGGGATATGCTGAAGCAAAACGAACCCTAGAGCAATGTAAAGAATCCTTGCAAATCCAATTTTACAACGAAATAACGATTATAGATCCAACGGATGTCCATTTAAAGGATACGCTGGACTTCGAGGATGTACATGATTTCTCGACGCAATTAATTCAGAACTGGAAGCTTTCAGGGGTTGAAGCCGTTAATCAAGCAACTCAGCAATTTCTCGACACCTGTAAATCCAAGCAAATTAATCCTGCTGAAACCAAAAAGTTCATCGTAAATTGTCTGCATTATCTTCCCTTATGCGATGCTCATCTCATTGTCGAGGATCCGAAGCTTTTGAAGACCTATATAGAAAATATCGCCAGCAGTAAACGTACCACTGACGTTCTATCTATAATGGAGCTTGTGTTCCAACTATTCTCCCATCAAAAGCAACAGATCGTAACTACACACAATAGAGATGTTAAACAAGCGATTGACTATATCAACACACATTATCAGAAGAAGCTGACCTTATCTCTGATTGCCAAGCATGTCAACTTAAGTGAGAACTATCTGTCCAGAATCTTCAAAGAAGAAGTGGGGCAAAGCATCATTCACTACATTAATACTGTGAAAATGGAAAAAGCTGCAGAATTAATACTTAAAGGGAATCCATACATTAAAGAAATTTCCACGCAAATCGGTATACACGATCAATTTTATTTCACCCGGTTATTCAAAAAACACTTTGGTGTTAATCCTAGTGAATATAAGAATCACGTTCAGGCCACGCTTGGTTCAGAAAATTAAGACCATTCAAACTCTTTTTATGATCCTTTCACAACCTGAATGTTATTGATGAACCCTTCTTTAGGTGCAAATATGGAATTAAACAACAACTCTTTGTTTAACCGCTCCAGCTGCAGTAGATGATGACGATAGTGCATTTCAATAAGTAGGAACCATTCCTCCGCGCATAGTCCACCAAATCGCGGGTGAGATACGGTATTTTGTTTGGACGCTTTTTCAAGAGAGGGTTCGATCTCTCTCATTCTTTGAATGACTGTACGTAACCCTTGAATTAATTGTTCTTTGCTCTCCGGCTGCTCCGGCGTATATTGGGCGGAAGGCGGAACCTGAATACGAATGGGCGGAAAGCTTCCTTGCGCAAATATAGCCGCACCATCCTCAGTTTTCCCCACATGAGCTACTAAGGGATCTTGGTCTAGCACAAGGCATTGATCAATATTACGAAGCTGCATATACAGCGCCGAGTTAATGAGATGCTGAAACATCTGTCCGATGGACCAGGCGTTTTCACTCGGCTTTTGCTTCAACTGCTCCAGATTGAATCGCTCCAATTCTTGAATATAGTATGTCGCAGTTTCTTCAAATCGTTGTAAGACTTCTTTTGTTGTAATCATCATATATCAGCTCCTGTAGTCATTGATGGTCCAAGTATACAAAAACGCTACTGACAGCGTTATGTCAGTAGCGTTTTAACATTATTTCTATTTCATTTCTAACCTGATCACGGAAAGATTCGGGCTCCAGCACAACCATACCGCCTCCCCAGCCAAGCACCCATTGCAGCAATTCCCCTGGCTCGCGAACGCGAAAAGTAACAAGTACCCCCTCCGCATGCTCCTCAATAGTTTCCATATAGAAATTATTTGATTCCCTTACCTTATCGGCTATGTCAGCTTGGACTAAGATAAGCACATGAACGTTGCGATCATCAGGAGGTTGGTATACCTCCAGATGAAAATCTGCTGGCAGTATAAATTCATCTTCCAGATTAATAAGCTCCCTCATTCGGGATAACCGGAAATGACGGATGTCTTGACGCAATTCACACCAGGCGATGAGTACCCATGACCCGTGATGAAGCACAAGTCCATAAGGAGCAACCGTACGAATACTTTGACGGTTCCCATCGGCTTCGGCGATTCTTTTGGAATAACGAAATCTTATTTTCCTTCCCTCCAATATCGCTCCACGAATGGCTTCCAAACATGCCTTCTCTTGTATGGGTGCTATATCTTCTGCGGATGCAAATAAACGAAAACTTTTGCGAATCTGTGATGCTTCACTGCGGATAGCTTCCGGCAGGATGGCTTCTATCTTTGCTTTAGAACTTCTAGCCTTATTACCATAGTGTGCATCAAACCGCTGCTCGATAAAATCAGTTCCGATAAGCAATGTCACTGCTTCGTCCAGCGTGAAACTAACGGGTGGCAGGAAATACCCCTCGATTAAGGAGTAACCCTGCCCTGGCGCTCCTATTATGGAAACGCCCGCTTCACTCAGTGCCTGAATATCCCGATAGATCGTTCTTACGCTCGTTTCAAACGTAGCAGCCAAATCCTCCGCCCGCAACATTTTGTTACGCTGCAGTTCAAGCACTATAGCTAACAACCGGTCCATTTTGTTCATACGACTCCCCCTCCCCGAACAATCTCATCAACAGCTCGTCGATACCCACCCGAGTTCCGAAATGATTCACTGATATTGGAGACAGCTTTTTTATAAGATAAATCGCTTAATATATGATCTACTGCTTCTCGTAGTTGAGTTGCAGTTAAACTTTGCATTTGTAACTTAATGCCTGCTCCGACATGGACGACTTGATCCGCAATTATTGGCTGATCCGCACTTTGTGGAATTACAATTAGCGGAACCCCGTAATAAAGCCCTTCATTGATACTGTTCATTCCACCATGTGTAATAAATAACTTTGTGTATTGCAGGATATCCGTTTGTGGAACATAATTTTTCACGAAAAAGTTTTGCGGAATTTCCCCTAAATCCGTGATTTGGACTTTATCTCCAATTGACATCACAATAGTGTGCTCCGTGTTCCCCAATGCTTCAATACAAAGTTTATAGAATTCAATGGCTTGGTTAAAAACTGTGCCGAGTGAAATGTAAATTGGACTTTTCCCCTTAATTGCCATGAGGTCGAAGTTTTCTGGAGCTAATCGTGAAGAGATGGAGGGTCCTACAAAGATATAAGACGGGTCGAAAGCTTCTCCCTCAGGTTGAAACTCCCTAGTTGTATAAACGATAGTAAGTGGGGCAGGATTACAAAACACTTCATAAGGGGATTCGATGTCCACATCATATTTGCCCTTCACCATTTGCGTCAAGCTTTGGAATTTATCCTTTATAGGATTAGTTACTTCTGCAGGAACTGTAGTATAAAATTGTTCTAACATTTCATCGAATGCTGCTTTTGTCTGCGCAAAAGAAGTACAGGAGCTAATGGCCGGAAGCCTAAGAATTTGAGCTAACAAACGTCCACAACCAAACATAGAATCATGGATGATGTAATCAAAATGCTCCCCTTTGATCTGTTCAAGAACGCTTGGAATAACTATATCTGCCGTAAGTAAAAGACCGTTGATTCTTTCGAGTACATAATTTCTTCCACCTGAGATAAAAGCTTGTATAAATTTCTGATCGTCAAATGTTCGTACTGTAGCCCCCGTCATCTCCATACGTTCTCTATAAGCTTCTATACAAAAATACACTACCTCTTCGCCACGAGAAATAAGCTCTTCCACAACGCCAATCGTGGGATTAATATGTCCCTCTGATCCACCATTAATAAATAACACACGCGCCAATTGTAATCCTCCTTAACTATAAATCATTTTTATATTAGATATTATAAACATTAATTTTACTTATATCGCTCTAAAAGGGTATAGTAATATAGGCTTTAAAACCATTTTAATAATATAGAGTATACCCTTATTAGAGGAGAGATCATATTGGAAAGAGTAGTTGGAACAGTTGTACGTGGACTTCGCGGACCTATCATTAACAATGGGGATAACATTGAAGAAATCGTAGTTCAGACGGTATTGAATGCAGCAACAGTCGAGGGTTTTTCGATCGAAGATCGTGACATTGTGACCGTAACTGAATCCATTGTTGCTCGGGCACAAGGAAACTATGCAACGATTGACAATATTGCTGCTGATATAAAGGGGAAATTCGGCGAAGAAACTGTAGGGGTCATTTTTCCAATCCTTAGCCGTAACCGGTTTGCTAACTGCTTACGCGGTATTGCCAAAGGGGCACAAAAAGTAGTCCTAATGTTAAGCTATCCAGCTGATGAAGTAGGCAACCACCTTGTAGACATCGACGAACTAGATGCTAAAGGTATCAATCCATGGACGGATGTATTAACAGAAGCTCAGTTCCGTGAGTTTTTCGGCTATATTAAGCACCCATTCACAGGGGTTGACTATATTGAATATTATAAAGGTTTAATTGAAGCTGAAGGTGTGGCTTGTGAAGTCATCTTCTCCAACAACCCAAAAACCATTTTAAACTATACAAAAAATGTATTAACTTGCGATATTCACACTCGCTTCAGAACCAAACGCATTCTCACAAACAACGGTGCTGAAAAAGTATTTGGTTTGGATGATATTCTTACACAATCAATCGATGGCAGCGGCTTTAACGAAGCTTATGGTCTGCTAGGATCAAACAAAGCTACAGAAGAAAGTGTAAAGCTATTTCCAAACAACTGCCAGCCTATCGTGGATGGTATCCAAGCAAAAATCAAAGAAATTACAGGTAAAACTGTAGAAGTTATGGTTTATGGCGATGGAGCATTCAAAGATCCAGTCGGAAAAATCTGGGAGCTCGCAGATCCAGTTGTCTCCCCTGCTTACACTGCCGGACTTGATGGAACACCAAATGAAGTAAAATTGAAATACTTGGCCGATAACAACTTCTCTCATCTTCGTGGTGAAGAGTTAAAACAAGCCATTTCTAAATACATCCAGAATAAAAATGATGATCTAGTTGGTGCGATGGAAGCCCAAGGGACTACACCTCGTAGATTAACTGACCTGATTGGATCATTATCTGATTTGACTTCTGGTAGTGGCGATAAAGGAACACCAATGATTTATATCCAAGGTTATTTCGATAACTATACAAAATAAGAGTAGTACAACAAAGGGAGTCTCTAAACGAGGCTCTCTTTTTTACTTTCTGGGTTATAATAAAAGCAAACAGCGGCAGGCGGAGGATACTATGAACATAAGAAGGATTAAATATTTTATCGATCTCGTGGAATGCAGAAATTTTACGGAAACAGCTAAAAAGAACTATGTTTCGCAGACCACCATTAGTCAACAAATCGCCGCGCTTGAAGAGGAATTCAACATTCAATTGATTGACAGAAAGCAGATCCCTATTGAGCCAACCAAAGCCGGATGGCTTTTCTATGGCGAAGCCCTCATCCTCTGGAAGCAATATAATCATATGAAGCTGAGCATGGAAAACTTTCAAAAGTATAATACGCAATCCCTGAGTATCGAATATGCGGCGATGACGGATATCCAAAGTTTGTTGAAATTGATTCCCTCGTTTCAGGATCATCATCCGAATATTAAGCTGGAACTGAATAAAGTATTGCTAAAAGATATTGCAGAATACTTGCTAAAAGGGATTTACGACATGGCTATTGCCTTTGATTCCGAGTTTCAGGGAAAAGAGGACATTGTAACCTATCCCTTATATAAGGGACGTTATTGTGCAGCTGTGAGTCATCACCATCCTCTCTTTCATCATAAATCGATCGCCAAAGAGGAGTTATATGAACATCCGCTAGTCATGCTGAATCCAACAGCTATTGGAAACTCTTATCATCTAATGATCCAGCATGCAATTGAAGACGGCTATCAGCCGAACATTCTTCGAACCGCAGACGATGTGGAGACAGAATTGTTTTATATCATCACAGAGAATTTGATTGGCTTTTTCCCGGATAACTATCAGCTCGCTTATCTTCAAGATGAAGTCCGGCTAATTCCTTTAGATGATTCACACCATACCTTTGCAATCGAAGCAGGTTATCTCAAAAATAATACAAACCCGGCCTTGCCCTCCTTCCTGCAACAAATCCAAATTGGATTTAGCAATCGACCATAAGTTTTATGTGTTAGACTATGTTCTTTTTTTCACATACTATAAGGGTATAAATCATATCCACAAGGAGTGACAACGATCATGGGTAAATTATTGTTGACTGGTGTCGATGGAAATCTAGGGAAGCAAGCTGCGGAATACTTGTTGGAGCTGGTAGATAAAGACCAAATCATTTTTTGCGCTTACGATCCGGCATGTTTGAAAGAATATGCGGAACAAGGGATTGAAACACATGTGACCAACTTTAATAACAAGGAAGGCCTTGCCGAAGCTTTTGCTCATGCCGATAAACTCGCTCTAATCTCCATGCCTTTTGTTGGAGAGAAACGTCAAAATGCACAAAAAAATGTGGTCGATGCTGCCAAAGAAGCTGGAGTCAAACAGATCATTTATACTTCTTTGGTCAACGCAGCCGATGAAAGCAATCCAAGCGTAGAAAAAATTGACCATGTGTATACCGAACGTTATATTCAAAGCGTTGGGCTAGATTATATCTTCCTTCGCAATTCCCAATATGCGGAAGCCATGATAACCAATTACTTTACGTATGTGAAGGGTGACGGGGTATTAACAAACAATCAAGGTGACGGTAAAATGGCTTATATCTCGCGGAAGGATTGCGCAAAAGCCGTTGCGTATGCCCTAGCCTCCAATAACTATCAGGAAGCGATTCTAAATATCAACGGGCTTGAATTGATGACAATTACCGACTTCATTAAGATTGGTAATGAAGTAACGGGCAATCATATCACCTACAAAGAAAACACGGACGAAGAAAATTATGCCGTATTCGAAGCAATGGGCGTGCCTAGAACCACCGATGGTGCATTTAAAGAAGGCTCCGAAGCCCCCTTTTCTTCAGAAGGTATGGTTACTTTCGGACAAGCTATTCGTGAAGGAAAAATGGATGTTTATACGGACGACTTCAAACAACTTACTGGTCAAGACCCTTTGACCGTGAAATATATGTTTGAACATGCCGATGAATTCCAGGTTGGCGAAAGACACTCTAAAGACAATTAAAAGCTGCCACTCTTACTTCTTAGGCTAAATCACCCCCGTTTATTTAACGGAGGTGATTTCTTTTATATTGAGCGTGGCACAAAAACTCCGTAAAGCTCAATCATATGCTCGCCCTGGAGATAATTAGGGAAAACCTCCCTAATATTCTGAGGATTCTGGTCACCAGACTAATAATCAGGGAATTCCTCCCTGAAATTTAGCTGATTTGGCGGTAAATCTTGATATTGCTCTGTTTTTAGGGAGTTATTCCTTAATTTCATTCATTTAGAGCAATTATCGGCTTTTATTAGGGAGGTTTTCCCTAATCCTCCGTCACGGTATAGATAGAACTAGCCAAGTATATCGGTAAAATCGCTGTAGAACAAAATACACCTTTAACTATACGGATAAACATCCGAATGGCTAAAGGTGCATTATCTTTATCTCTGTCTATTTTTAATTAAAGTTAGTTCCAGATCTCTTCAGCAATTTCTTTAATATAAGCAAGCTTACGCCATTGCTGCTCTTCAGTCAGGTGGTTGCCTTCTTCCGTGGAAGCAAAGCCACATTGCGGGCTAAGGCAAATCCGGTTTAGATCAACGTATTGCTTCGCTTCCTCAATACGCTTCAGAATATCCTCTTTGCTTTCAAGCTCACCAAATTTGGATGAGAACAGACCTAACACAACCTGCTGATTGTCTTTCAAGAAGCGCAATGGCTTGAAGTCGCCTGCACGTTCGGTATCAAACTCCAGATAATAACCCGAGTAGTTATTGATATTAAGAAGCGTTTGCGCGATAGGCTCGTAACCTCCACCTACTCCAGCATAAGTCGAAACATAATTGCCCCGGCATACATGGGTCGTTACAACAAGATCTTCCGGCAGACCCGTTACAACTTCCTCGTTCAATTTTGCCAGTTCGCTTGCATATTCAGCTACGTTCACGCCAATCTGATTCATAAACGCTATAAACTGTTCGTCGCAAAGCGCTCCCCACGTACAATCGTCGATTTGAATACTGCGGCAGCCCGCTGCATAGAAGGCAAGAATCGATGCTTTGTATGCTTTGGCAATATCCGAGATAAGCTCTTCACGATTCGGGTATAATTCATTTGTGCTCTCCTTGTTTTCCGCCCGATCTAGCTCGAACAGGAATTGTGCAGCCGCAGGAATCGATTGACGCGCAACAACGTCCTCACCAGCAGCATCTTTTAAAAATTCATAATGCGAAACAAAAGGATGGCTGCTGTAGCTTATTTTCCCGGTCAGTCGGGCTGTTTCTGGTCTGGACTCTGCACCGTTAAATTGGTAACCTTGATCAATAATTGTCCGTTCTACACCGTCAAGTCCCCAGAAGAAGTCGAGGTGCCACCAAGAGCGGCGGAATTCACCATCGGTTACCGCTTGAAGACCCACCTCTTTTTGTTTCTGCACGAGCTTAACGATTTCGTCGTTCTCTACTTCCTTCAACTGCTCGGCAGTAATTTCACCATTCTTGAATTTTAATCTAGCCTCTTTCAACGCTTGGGGGCGCAGGAAGCTGCCCACGATATCATATCGAAATGGAGTAACGGTTCGTTTTTGGGGTTTGGTCTGAATGCTCATATATTAATCTCCTCGTAAACAAATTATTAGAATTAATATAGCATAACCGACTGACTATACCGATCTACCAATGCGCTATGGCAGGTTATAAGTATTAACTATAGCTAGATTCAGCGTGATAATTAGAAGGGCATGCCAAAAAAGAAAGAGGCGCATGAGTAGCGCCTCTTCTTTAACAAATCATATCGACGGAAATTACATAGTAATTAAACTCCGCAGTCACCTCGAACCCAACCGACTGATAGAGGGATAATGCATTTCTATTTTGAGTGACCACGCTAAGACGAATCTGGGAATTCTTCTGATCTCGCAAGATTTTAACTACCTCTGAAAGAATTTCACGACCGTATCCTCTACCTTGACACGAAGGAAGCACACAAAAATCATGTATAACCGCAGTATTTGTATCTAAATCATTGACTCTAATCATCCCAACCGGAATCATGTTGTCCACAGCAATGTAAGTAATCCGTGCCGGTTCTCTGGTACGAGTTAAATAATTCCTAGTCCAGGACTCTGAATCACCAAAGGCTTGTGATGAACATTTAACCATGAACTCTAAATCCTGATCTTCTTCCAATCGCACAACTAAACCGGAGTGGCTTGATCCAGCGATTTGTGCCCGATTAAAAACCATGAGGAATTCAGACGGTGCAGCACTTGCCCCTAAATGCCGGATATAATCCATCCCTGATTCAGAATTAGAAGGTATCCTAAAACGGGAAGTTTGTATGCCTTGTATTTGCATATCTGCTGCGGCACTTTTCAGTAAGTCGTGGAATACCCCTTGGCGACGAAAGTCCGGGTGAACCATTCCGTTAATATTAGCTTCGATGCCATCCGAAGTATACCAACTGAGAAATCCAACTAATTGGTTATCGATCTGGCACAAGAATGCCTCATCTCCGTCTATCTCCTTAAGGCTTTCTATACCCACCCTCAAACTTGACCTGTCGGACGTCTTGCAAAGTTGTTCTAATATCCGGATTTGGTCAATGTAATGCTTTGAAAAGTCTTTCATTATACTAATGTTATATTCTTGCATCTAGTACCCTCATTAAGAAGGAAATACGCAGTTTATGGACGAGTAGGCGTTATCCTTCTAAATTCTGTCCACCTAATGATAGTTACCAATGGAACCGCCTCCTAAAAGTCAATATCTTCACTCTAAACCAGGGTAATCATAAAACAAACCTTATAACTAAAAAAATGACGGCAATTATAGCCACAACGATCAACAGATTGGTTACCTCGCTCCAAAATCCAGGAACGCCTTCAGTATGATATTTTTGCGCATTTACATCATGGTTTGCTTTATGGCCTCCAGGGTCCGTCATATTGGGATTAGGTCCTGAATTAAAAAAGTCAGACATAAAAACAACTCCTTTCCATGATTATAAACCATATTATACCAGTTCATTACCATTTAAACGACAAATTAATGCCATATTCAGTAGATCGTTTGTCGGAGGCTCTTGGGAAGATTTTGGACAACCCTATCGTAAGAATGATCAATCATTAAATAGATATCCGACTCTGGTAAGGAGCCATCCAAAACAATCGTATTCCAGTGTTTTTTGTTCATGTGGTATCCTGGCCGAACGCTCTCATGCTGCTCTCGCAAGTTCCCTGCAATCACCGGATCACATTTTAGATTTATGTAAGCAGAATTCCCCTTATTCTCAAAAATAAGCGCGAACATTTTACCGGCAATCTTAATCACCAATGGATCGAATCCGAAAGGATAGTCCTTTGTTGCTCCGTTCTTTTTTAAACAGTATTCAATAATATTATGGGTCAAAATCAGTCCCTCGCCTTCTCAGCCTAACCAATTTGAGAATAAAAATAAGATAAGTGTTCCTTTGATAAGGCTTTATCGATTAGTTCTTTATCATAGCCATTTTTTTGTAATGCAGCGATAATCGCTTGTGTCCTATCTGATCTTTTTCGTCTTAAATTAGATTCCAACTGTATTTCTAACGGAACCGTAGGAATAGTATACGGTCCGATCTCCACGTTTTTGAAATGGCTCCAAATGAATTGTCCACCTTCCCATATCCCCCCACCATCCATAGAATCAGGAATTCCAGCTGAATTGGAAATATGAACAACCTCCACCTTAAATCCATCGATTATCCAACTCCCTTTTGTCCAAGAAAATCCCGAAGAAAAGGTTTGAGTGAATGTAGGTTCTTCTAAAGAAGATAACCAGTTATCCCCATGAGGAAATTCACATTTATCCAAAAGGGAAAATTCTTTAAGAAGTTCTGCAAATTGGTCAGGCCCTTCCTTATTCCTTGTATAAATATCAACGTCTCCTGGGGTCATTTCACAGCCCTGAAGAACCGAACCGACCGAGCCAACCAAGATCCATTCTAAATTCGAATTCATTTTGGATGAAAAATAAAGTTCACATACCTTTGACAAAGCTTTTGTCCAGCTAAACATAACTTCACCCCAAATTAACTAGTAAGTTCAAGTGCACGAAACCTGAATAACCTCAAATACGTTAAAGTATTATACAAATCCACAGGAGGTTTTTAAAATGAGATACAGTGCTGCAGGCGCACCAATAATCTGTCCTTGCTGTCAAAACGATACTTTTGATCTGGATTATAAACTGCTTAACACAAGCGGCGCATCATTTTTAGGCTTTGACTGGGCGAACAAAAACGCTGCCATCCTTATTTGTAAGCGATGCACCCATATTTCATGGTTTATGAAAGAACCAACATCTGATTAGTGTTTGGTAAAAATAAAGTATTAGACTGGATCCATTAAAAGAAGCAGCGGCGGACCAAGACTTGATAAATAAAGTCTTAGACTGCCGCTGTTGTCGTTCCAATAACGTTCCCCGTGAGCAATCACCTTAAGTGACAAGGTTATCTTACCGTCTGGTAAACGAGACCTATGGCTCCAGAATCAAAGGTCTTGTTTTCGATTAGCTTAAGATTTCTCTTCTCCTTGAGACCTTGGAATAATGGCAATCCCTTACCGATCAGGACGGGAGAAACCGTAATTTTATACTCATCAATTAAATCAAGCTGCATAAGGTGGTGTGCGAATCTAGGACTGCCGAGGATGACCATATCCTTGCCGGGCTGCTGTTTGAGGATATTGATCTCTTTCTCGACAGCTTCTTTCACGAGTCTGGAATTATTCCATTCGACTTTCTCCAGCGTCGTGGAAAAAACAATTTTGGCTGTCTTTTCGATCCACTCGGCGTGATTCCGTTCATGCTGCGAAGCTGATGGGTTCGAAGGGACAGATGGCCAGTAACTGTGCATCATCTGATAAGTCCCACGTCCCCAAATGACAGTGTCGGCAGTACTCAGAATTTCTTTCGCATGGTTCTCCAAATCAGCATCGTAGGAAACCCAGCCAATGTCCATTTCACCATTCGGCCCTTCTACAAAACCGTCAAGCGATGCGTGAAGAAATAGAACGAGTTTTCTCATTTTCAGTTCTCCTTTGTTCATGAGGGATATCTACATTAGACATTAACTACATTTTAGCAGAATTCAACTTGGGTTGTTTCTTATGGATTGCTAATCTCAAACGCTTTTTTCTTCACTTTGGTATTTTTATCCACATCAACATATTAGCAAACGTACGTTCGTTTGTAAATGCACCTTTTTCTAATTTTCAATTCATCTTTCATTTCTTTAGAGCCGGCATTTTCCTGTGTTTCGTTTGTTGTTCGAATGCAAATGCAATCCGAATGAGTGTCGGTTCACTAAATGCCGTTCCTGCAAATGTGATCCCAAAGGCTCTTCCATTCTCTTGAAAGCCTGCGGGCACTGCTATAGTTGGATAACCTGCTCTAGCACTTAAATCAGCTCCGACATAAGCAGGAAACAGGATTGCATCCAATCCATACTTTTCTAAAGCATGATCGATCCCCATATTTTGCGAATAATATAAGTCAGAGATAGACTCTACTATATATTCCGAATGATTCAACGGTTTATCTAGCTGTGATCGATAGTTCAGCATATCTTGTCCATATTTCAAAGCCTTTTCCGAATTCCGCTCGTTCCATTCCATCAATTCATTTAGGTTATGGACAGGAAGTTGAGCCGGAAGGTTATATAAGTAATTTTCAACGGAATGCTTAAATTCAAGATTCATTTTGTTATATTTCCACTCTCTATGGAACGATGGAATATCTATATCTTCTATTATGTTGGCTCCAGAACCTTTTAATTTAGCCACAGCATCATTAAATAAATGTTCATCATATTCACCCATGTCACAATAATTCTTAGGTAGAGCATTTCTAAAAACGCCTATGGTCGCTTTATTTAATCCGTCTTTATCCAAAAATGCTGTGTAGTCCATAGTAGAATATTCATTTTTCCAAGTAGCAGGATCACTTTCATCTTTTCCCGTAAGCGCATTTAATAAGATCGCAACATCTGTCACATTCCTTGCCATAGGTCCAGCTGTATCCTGAGAATATGACCATGGAATTATGCCTGATCTACTTATTAGACCTACAGTTGGCTTTAAACCAACTATTGCGTTTTGCACAGCTGGACTTAAAATAGAGCCAGACGTCTCTGTCCCCACGGCTACTGTTGAAAAGTTGGCTGCAACGGAAGCGGCAGAACCCGTACTGGAACCTCCCGGAAAATGATCACCGTATGGATTTTTGGTTTGTCCTCCTATTGAGCTATACCCAGCCCACATGGATGATGACATCCCATTTGCCCATTCCGTCATATTTGTTTTTGCAAGTATAATGGCCCCAGCATCCCTTAGTTTTTGGACAAGAAAAGCATCGTTCGAGCTAACATGGTTTTCCAAAGCTAATGCGCCCGCAGTTGTATGCATTTTATCATTCGTTTCAATATTTCCTTTCAATAATACAGGCACACCATGTAGAAGACTTCGTGCTCCGCTTAATTTCCTTTCCTGATCTAATGCCTCGGCAAAATAAATCGCATCTGGATTCATTTCCATAATAGAGTTTATCATGGGACCACTCTGGTCAAACGTTGCTATCCGATACATGTAATACATAACAAGTTCCCTAGAACTAACATCCCCTCTATCCATTGCATCCTGCAGTTCGAGTATCGTTATTTCTTCACTCTTTATTTTTGTTAATTCGAAGATATGTTCCATGATAACTCCTGCTTTCCATTTGGGTCATTTGGGTCATTTATGTAATAGTGTAATGTTCATATATTTTGGTGGGCCGTCCCCACTCGAAGTTATCCAGACCTATTTCCTTAAATCCATATTTCTCATAATAAAGAATATGATCCGTCGCCAAGTAGACTTTTGCATAACCTAGTTGCCCAGCTATTTTTCTGGCATGCTCCAACAAAACGGCTCCCAGTGCTTTGCCCCTCTCACTTTCGTCAATAAACAATGGCGCAATCCAAGGTGATAAATCTTTTCGAGTTATAAATTCCTGCTCAATTAATTGATAAAACCCGATGATTACATCATGTTTCAACAGCAAAAATGTAAAAGGGAACTCCTCATCTTTTGAGATTAAACTTTCTTGTATATTGGGGAGCACAGCTTGTTGTACTTTTGGCCACCGTTTTTTGACATACTCAATAAGCTCATTTTGACGAAGAGGGCATTCTTGTAAGGATTTAATATCTAGCATCTAACCATCCCTTCTTGTAAAAAGAAATTCCTATACCCATGCCTGCTCTCACAATAGTCATCCACCAGCTCTCAAAATGCAGAGCAGCAAGCCCCGAGTGGGGCTTGCTGTAGGTTGTAAATACTAAAGTAGTTTATAACGCTGGTTCACTTCATTACTTGAAAACCGGTGTATAGATCAGGCAGCGCAGAGTCTTCTCCGGATAGCGCAGCTCTACCGTGTAGGAGCTACCGTCTTTCAGTTTGACCAAGACCGCTACTACTCCGCTTTTGTCATATGCACTGTCTTTAATGATAGATGAGCTGGTTATCGCACGGGTCTCACCCTGCTTGTCCACCACAATGGATTTAGCGGCTTGAAGCCAGCTGGAATCCTGGCTAATCTGTTTATTCATAGCTGCTGTAATCGGCGTTCTCTTATAGGACAGGTCCACTATCGTGGTATCAAGTACGGTCCCGCTCTTTGCATCCACGAACGTATTATACATGAAATAAGACTTATCCTGAGCCCGCAGTGTCTCTGCACGGTAAGGTAGAAAATTAACGAACCATTGCCCTTTCGAATCAGGAAAAGGTTTATAATATGAGGTCTGAGCCTGCAACTTTGAGAGATCGACACCGAATAGACGGCTTACGCTCTCTTCTGCTCTGCGTAGGGCTTCATCCTGACTGATGTCCTTCTTATCTGGCTGTGCCACGACAAGATTGAGGCTTACCACATAATTAAAGCGATAATTCCAGTCGATCAATTGCAGCATTTCTTCATCAGTCAGTTCGCGCTTAGGAATTACATAGGTAAATTTGCTTTGATCCAGATAAAATTCGGAACTCCCTGATTTCAAAGGTAGCTTCTGCTTGGGCCGTAAGCCATCGTACTTGTATTGATCATCCAATAACATCCGCCGCTTATTCTCCTGGTCCGTAAATTGCCGCGTAAGCTGTTCATCCTTGCCAGTGAGCCTGGCCTTCTCTGCATACTCATTAATCTGCTTAATTTCTTCAGCAGTGACTGTGCGCTCAAAATACGACTTGATCGTCGAGACCGGTGTTTTGGTTGCAACCTTAAGTACCGGGATCTGGCTGCTCGCCAGTTGAACAGCTGGCTTCTGGTTGAGTTCTTGCGTGTAGGAAACGTTCGCTTGAGACATATTCTGGTTCACTGTAGTATAAGCGACGATTTTGGGCACTGCCAAAGCAGTGAGGGCTAGCAGACCACCGGAAATCGCGATCACCCCGAGGGCTGATTTCACATTTTTACTCTTCATTTCTCATAACCTCCATAGTGTAAGTGGGCTTGACTTACATGTACTTTAAGATACGAATGTTATAAAGTACGAAGCCCCTTGTTATGAAGTTGTAAAATCATTTACAGACTCGTTTTAAATATTGGAGCCAAGCAACAGATCAAGAATTGGGAAGCATACGCTGCCCATGTTGACATAGTCACAATTACTCATAACAGAAATAGCGATTTTTTTATCGGGAAGCAGGAACAAATTACTCAAGAATCCAGTATCCCAGCCGGAATGTGAGAGAATACGAGAACCCTTATATTCTCCTAGAAACCAGCCTAACCCTATCTGTGCATTTTCCGGATCATAGCCCGTTTGTGCATGAGGTTTCCACATTTCATTATAGCTACCTGGCTGGAGGACTTCATTGCCGTTCCCGGCTGTTCCACCGTTTAGATGCATTAGCAGATATTGGCACATATCTTCGGCATGGGTATATAAAGTGGAGCTAGGTGCATGGGCCCTGTTATATGGAAAAACACTACTAACGCAGCCACCACATTCATGGGTAGCTCCAAGCACATGAGGTGCAGCAATATAAGCTTCAACCTCCTGTTTAAGAAAAGAACTGGACTGCATTCCTGTCGGTTTCAGAATATTTTTTTCCATATACTGCTCGAAGCTCATATCGCTGACTTTTGCTATCATATCTCCCAAGATCTCATATCCTATATTACTATAGGCAAATTTCTCTCCCGGTTGGCTTAACAGCTTGTGGTGACCTATCCCTTTTACATATCGTTCAAGACTTTGCTCGTCGTATTCAGGGCGGTCCCACGCGTAATCTTCCTCATCAGGCATACCGGAGGTATGATTCATAAGCTGTCTTATTGTTATATTTTGATACCGCTCATCCTCTAACTTAAAATATGACAGGTATTTAGTGATGGGAGCATCCAATTCTACCTTACCACGCTCAACTAATTGCATAATGGCGGTTGCTACGAAGGTTTTGGAGACAGAGGCTTGGTGAAACAAAGTGCCACGAACAACAGGATCACCCGTCGATAAATTTGCCGTCCCATATTCACCAGTAAACAGAACTTGGTTGTCCTTTACGATTCCGGCCGCTAATCCCGGAAACTTTTCATTTTCCACGGACTTGATTAGCATTTCATGCAAAATATCCTCTATCTTCTGATTCGTGTACATTTTGACCTCCCCAATGACAATAAAGCACCATTTCCAATAAATTCACCCATACAAATAATAACATCTTATCGACCCTTTATCTGGTAATAAATAATTATAATCAAATAAACAGGTGCTTACTTGAAAAGGCAGCAATTCATTCCCCGAGCTTCCGAGCCAGCCTCCAATTAGAGGACCCACAATGCGTGGTCTTTCTACCTTGCTAATAATATCCATGAATCGTCTTCGCCTGCCCTTCAACAATCATAGATTTTACGGCTGAAACAGACGGCTGCCGCAGCTTGATAACCTCTAAAGCCTCAGTAACAATAGCATCCGCGGCTGATTTCCGGGAAAAACTCTTCATACCCTGTACCTTTTCATCCTTGTACCCAAGATGTTCCAATCTCTGAAGCTGCTCTACTAACTGCTCCTCGTCTCGGGCAATCTCTATTAAATTGTGCTCAGACAACCATTCTGCATTGCCTGCCTCCTGACCGGGGAGCGGACGATAGACAATTACAGGAAGTGCTAGAGCCATCGCCTCAGTCAAGGTAATCCCCCCTGCTTTGGTCAACAGACAGGAGGATATGCACATTAGCTCCTGCATTTCTTCTGTATAACCCCGTATGTGAACCCGAGGATTCTCTTGAAAAAGCTCTTCCGTAGCCTTCTGGAGCTTATGATTATTCCCGCACAATACCATTACATCAAAGTTTGATTGCTGCAGCGCCCTTATTATTAAATGGTTAATATCACTCAACACACCGTAAGCCCCTGCCGCAAGTAATAGATAATGCCGATTTCCATCTAGTCCGTGCTTACGTAAAAGGGCTTCACGTTCCTGAGTCTGTTCAAAAGCTTCACGAATCGGAATCCCGCTAACCACAAGCTTTTCTTCAGCAATACCTAATGACATCAGTTCTTCTTTCATGCTTTCCGTAGCGATAAAATACTTTGTGGTTTGTGGATGAAGCCATCTGCCATGAACCACATAATCCGTCATGACAGTGAAAAGGGGGATCCGTCTCCCCTTTGTTGATGCAAGCTCTGCAGCGGCCAAATAAGGAAAGGTATGAATGATAATATCCGGTCCGATCTCGTCGATGATCCTTTGCACTTTCCGCTTGCCCATAGAATGAATCCATCTGCCCATGAACTGGTCTGGGTTCATCTTGCTCGTCAACTTGTACACTAATCCATAAAATTCTTGAGTATAACCTGTGCTGTTCAGGTAGAATCTGCGGGACAGCTCATTCAGAGTAGGGTAGACTGCAGCGAAAAGATCCAAGGTGACAATCCGGCTGATCCCTCTACGTCTAAAAGAATGATCAATCGCTTCTGCTACTTTGAGATGCCCGTCTCCAAATACCGAAGTTACAATAAGCACTTTAGGATCTGTGTTCATGAGAAAGCTCCTTTTTCGCTTGGCCTTCTCTAACTCTAACTCTGAATCGTAAACAGATAGTGATGAGATCCTCAACAGAATATTAACTTCAACATTTTCATAGCGCGAAGCAAACGAAGAAATCCGCAGAAAAAAACACAGTGCATCAACCTCCAGTAACGATAGGATTAATGTTCTGTGTTTAGTTAAAGGCCAACTGAACCTTCTGGTGGGTTATGAGGAGCTACTTATGAAAAGACCATAATTGCTTTTGCGAAAATTTGTGAATGGAGTTTTTGTTTTTCATCCATGTATTTCCTTTCACTATTAAAATATAAACAGCTATGGCAAAATAAATTGCGCTCCAAATCCAGTCTGAGAGGGTTATTAAATGATGCTCATATAAGTAGTTGATGTACCAGATCCCCACCGGCAAATGCACAAAAATTGCGGAGACTAATCCTGGATTATACATGCTTTTTGCTCTTATATTAATGACGACTCCATGGAAAATGATTTGGAAAAAGCCCATTAAAACAGGTGCCATCCCCAGCCATACTACTGACGGGAAGAATACAGGGAGCAAGTAGAACACATAGGCGATGACCACATTAATAATCATTGCCGACTGTTTATTTAATGGATAGTTGTCAGGGGATTCACTTTTAAAAAGGGCTATATTGAATATGCCTGGAAAGTACCCTGGCCAGCGGTATTCCTCAAATTGATGAAGAAGGATCGCCACAAAGCTTAACCATAATATGCTGTTTATCCGCGGTATTGTTTCCCAATTCATTAGAAGATACATGCATATAACAATGCCAATGAATAGTCCTATATCCTGCCAATATTTTCTTAAAAAATTCATTTAATCACCTCAATCTGAGTTTATTAATGAAAGTATCTTGCAAAGAGCAGGTCAATCTGTTCCTCTATAGGTGCAATCTTCACGGAAGCTCCTGTTTCTAGAATAGGACTCATAAGTGCCGGTAGAAAAAGCGCTCCAAAAATCTGCATCGTCATGGTCATCAGGTGTTCTGGTTGCTGTTCATCGGTTAACTCTCTTAAAGTATTTTGTATCTTAGGAAACCCTAATAGATTCAAAAATGATCCATATTCATGCTGGGAGGAGAAAACGGTCTTGCCCATCAGGATGATTCTGGAGAGCAATTCGGGATATTGAAGGATCACTTGCAAATAATCCAGTAAAAATTGCCTCAATCTATCTCGTGAGGATATAGAGAAATCGTCAAGTATGGCAAAGGTATGCTGAAAGCTGTTCAATATCAATTTGATGGACTCGCTAAACAAGTTTTCTTTGGACCCAAAGTAATAGTTAACTAGAGCGACATTCGTGCTTGAGGCTTCTGCAATTTTTTTTATAGTGATCCTTTCAAAGCCTTCTTGTTTGGTCAACTCCAGTGTGGCACGCATAATCTTCTCTTTTGTTTCCAACTTTTTGTCTGTCTCCATACGCAACCTCCAAGTATATTTCCTTTAATTTAAATGACATTTAAAATAACGTTTAAATTTAGTATTGCAATCTTTTTCCTTTTTGCAACTTTTATTTATCCGGAATCAAACCAAGTTTAAATGAAAAAGCAGCCGGTTGTTTGAGCGGCTGCTTACATGTTTTTATTAAATTAACGTTTCCTGTTAGCTTAATTGATTACCTTTGAAAAGTGAGTCTGTATTTGATATATATCCATAAATGAAAAATGTATTATTTTCTTCTCTATACGGAATTCTTAATTCATGTAAAATCGAAAGAAATTCTTTACTTATGTCAATTAATTCAGGAGGAAGCAGATTCCCCTTGTGCTTCTGATACCTTGGTCTAACCCGTATCCATTCTACAGAAAAAAAAGGTGAAAGTCCTTCTATCCAATCCCCTAAATACCAGACGTCGTTTTCGAAGTTCTCTGGATAAAGTATATCGTCTAAGACATACTTAGCTTGATATGGAGGGGTAAAAGGTAGTTTATTTAGTACATCACTTTGTAAGTTTCCCCACTTAGTGTCATTCATAACTGAACATAGTTGTTTCTGTTTAATAACTTCATGTACCCTTTTTTTAAAATCCTGTTCATAACCCACAATCAAAAATCCTCCTGAATAAACAACATAAATCCCACGCTGACCTGCCTGTATGTCATTATTGAGTTATCGTTTCCCGGTAAATTAATTCAAAATTAGTGTTTAATAATCTTATCAAAGCAGTATGAATCTTTGTCATAGCCATTATGCACATAGAAAGCATGGGCGTCGGTTCGCTTAAATCCGCTACATAAAATAATACTTGATATTCCCATTTCTTTAGCATAATTCTCAGTGTGTCTTAGTAGTTCTGTACCTATCCCACTATGCTGTAATTCCTTTTTAACGGCAAGCCCTTGAATATGTAGATAACCATTCGAAGACCCTACGGATAACGCCTGAACTATAGTGACAAAACCAACCACTTCATTTTCAAATAATGCAACGAATGTTTTATAATTTCCAGCCTTATTCATGTTTTCCATAGTAACTCGAAAATTTTCAATATTAACATTGCGAACACCAAGTACATCATTCCATAAAAAAACCACTTCAGTGTAATCATTTGCTACAACTTCTCGTATCTTAATTTCCATCCCCTCCTTTATAGAAATATTCAAGCAAAGGATTCGACAGTGGATGAAGCAATCCTGCCCGTTACTTCAACAAATAAAAAAGGAGCATTGCCATGGCAATGCACCTCAGCTATCGTTTCCCGTAAGCTTTATAGATTGCCTCTTTTTCAGCCTGCAATCCCTAGAATCCAATCTCTCATTAGTTTGTTGATTTATAATATTCTGATAAAATGCCCTCTAAAACTTGCTTATAATCGTTTTTATTATAAGAAGAGTTATCAACTTTTATCTTGGTAATGTTTAATCTGGTAAAAATCTCTTTTTCTAGTTCCCTTCTTGCTTTAAGAACCTGCAGTGTTCCATCTAACCCTTTATAATTTTGTGTTTTTCCATACCCCTGGTTCGTGTAATATTCAATAAATCCCTCTGACCATTCCTGAGGTCTTTCCTTTACAGCCTTTCTGAAAGAATGATCAAGATCATTCTGCTGTACGTATATCAACAATGGATTCAGCCGCTCTACAATTGTTGCCAGTTCAATAACATAACTTATAACGTCTTCCTTCTCCGCACCATGTTTAATCATGCCTATAGTTACAGGGTTTTGTATAAAACAACAATCAAAAACAAAGGTGTCTGCGCCATACAAAACACGATCCGCAAACTTCGTCCATCGTTCTGTTATCAGTTTCCTATTTTGATCTAGCGGCAATTCATAAATATCATGTTTAAAAACTGCGCGATGCAATTCAT
This sequence comes from Paenibacillus sp. FSL H3-0286, assembly GCF_045040705.1. Taxonomy (NCBI): domain Bacteria; kingdom Bacillati; phylum Bacillota; class Bacilli; order Caryophanales; family Paenibacillaceae; genus Paenibacillus; species Paenibacillus sp. FSL H3-0286. Next base: position 5,194,838 of record NZ_CP150285.1, read on the forward strand.
CTGGAAAACTTGACCAGACTTCACTTTTTATTTTCCGATATTCTAGGAAGTAATCGTTATCTTGTTGAATCATTAGATTACTCAACAAATCTTTAAACTTTTTATGGGTATTCAATAATTCATCCCATTCAGTTTTCTTAAAGAAAGCGACTCCATCATAATCAGCAGGATGTTCCAAATTACCTTCTAAAAATAGCTGGGATGTAATGTTCACTTCCGTAAGAATTTCATGAACGAGCTGAGCAGTTGTTGTTTTACCAGATCCTGGCATTCCCTCAATCAAGACTAATTTCGATCGCATAATAAATTTCCTCCACTCGCTAGTAGAAGGATAAACAGGTAGGAATCAATAGAGATGCTGTTTCCCACAAATAAAAGCGGATACCATCAGGTATCCGCAGGATGGGTATATGATACACCTTTCCCTGCACACCTTGTAAGATTAAAGAAAAGCACACCTAATAAAATAGTGTAATCACTATTTCAGGCATTCTTTCAAATTGTTAATCTTTACAGAGTATTCCACATGATAAGGTTTATGCTCCTTTGTTAGCATCTCTATCGTTTAGATTAACAGTAAGCATAGGTAAATACAATCAGGGACTTTCTAAACAATCCTGCCCGTTAGCTTAACGGAACTTCGATATTATTGTTATTATCTGATTTAGGATGAAGACGATTTTCTATCACAAAAAAATGATTAAAAATACCTACTACTCGTATTTTGTTATCTGCCTCTCCAAAAATTTTTGTTTCTGCTGTCATAAAAATAATCTGATGTGTGAGACTTGATGATTTCAAGTCATTAATAGTATAAAAGCAATTTGAGCTTTCGGAACTGTCACATTTAAGACCGTGAACCTTATGGAGGTAATTATCATAATATTGACTACTTGGTTTTGTATAAGCCATCACAAATAATAATATGGAAACGATTAGAAAAGCATATTTCTTCTTGATAAAGGCACCTCATCTCTTATGGATAATCGTACTATATAATACCGCATTTAACTGCCGAATAGTGCTTTTGAATACACTTATATCCACGTTTGAAACGATTTATTGACCATCTTAACATTGTTCATTTTTGCCCAACTCTTTAAATCCGAGATACCTTTATCTTCATCCTTTGAATACCTAAATGCCATATCTAATGGGACGATCTTCCTCCTGTAAGGTAATATCCCAATAACAGGTTTAAAGTACCCCCTGGTCATTATCACTTTAATATCCTTTGAATTAATAATATTTTTATTTAATATAATTTGCTCATTGGATAGGCATAACTCCGTTGGTTTCTTAAAAAATGTTCTGTACAATGCGAGTAACAATAAAACTAAACACAAAAGAACCACAGTTAACGAAGTGTAGAATACCCCCCTCTGATTCCATAATCTCAATCCAAGAATAGATTGACTCGATATAAGAGCAATCATGCCTATAATAGTTCCAATTCTGGATGGATTCTTAACTGGATATTTTATTTCCGTCAACATGGCTCCCCCCTGTTCAAATCCCATACCTTAGAATACCACATATTGGAAGTATCCTGCCCGTTAGTTGAACATAGGCAGCCGATCCATTGACCGACTGCCTGTGTGTCGTTATTGAGTTATCGTTTCACGTTAACGTAAAGTTAAGGTAATGAATCGACATGTGATTCGACTTCAAAAATAAATTCTTCGAGCTTATCGCAGTCAAACCAACCACTTTTTTCATTGATTTCATAAAGCACTTGAATTTTGCTGCTGGGGCAGTGGAACGCTATGTAACTTCCCCGTCCAAAATGAGCTAATGCCTGCACTAGGGCTTGTTCAGTATCTTTCCATGTAGCAAAACCGGCTTTGAGGCGCTACCGTCTCCTTTGTGTAACAGGATGTTTCCCGAGTTCAATCGTGTACGCATAGGTTCCATTCTTTCGTTTGCTGATACAGCCTCGCATCGTTATTCAGCCTCCTCGTTGATTTTCAGTCGTGTTACACTTGTACTGGAAAACAGAACAGCGGGATTGTCGTTATACATAGAGGACAAACTTGAACCACTGAAGACGGTCTTTATGTATAGAGGGCAGACTTCGAGTGTTACATTGCGCAGCAGTATAGCACACTGTACCCACTTGAGGTTTGCCCTTTTTTTGAAACTGGTTTTCATAATCCATCTTTTCCAGCTCTAATTATGCACTTTCTCTGGTTTAGCCCCTCCATGCTGCTCCTTATTCCGAGAGGCTATAATCTGCAATATCTTGCTACATTGCTACATTAATAATATGAATCGGAAGTTCATATGAGAGCAATGCAAGAATTCTTATAAAATCTCACGAATATGCAGTGCTTCGCATATGCAAAAAACGCTCGAGGGCTGTCCCGCTATCATAGATAGCGAAACAGTCCTGAGCGTAATATCTGTGTTCGTTTAATTCATCATACTTGCAGCAATACGGATGACCTCATCCTTGGTCAACTCAGATTTCTCCTGGCGAACCGACACATTATAGATGATCTGCGCTTCCGGGTCAGACCAGACTAGTCTATACTTATACCCCAGGTCAATCTTTTCGTTGCTGGAAGGTTCGAGATAAATGAGCTGCTTGCCGCCAATATCAATATTCTCCACCTTTGTCGTTTTGGTCCACATCAGGCTTTCTACCGGTGTAGCTTTTTCATCAACACGTGAGGCACTGATTCTCACCTGAATCTTCCCCTTCTTGTACACAAGTGTAGAAGAATCATAGGCAATATTCTCCGCCTTCTCCCGTTTCCAAGTCATCCGGAAGTTGTCTCCTAGGTCTATCTCGCTTTCACCTTTAAACTGCTTGTCATCTTCGACCTTTATAAAAGAAGGCTTGATAAACGCCTCGTCCAAGGTATACCCGTCCGGCATATATCCCGGTTGCTTCACTTCGGGAGCGTGGTGCTTCTCAACACTAGTCTTATAAGTGGAATAGTCCTTGACTATGATCGGCGGGCAGTATAACCCAAGATGAGATTCTTCTTTCCCGTCTTCACGTTTGATAACATAGGTGGCATACTCTCCAGGAAGCAGCAACTTCTCAATGGCATTGTAGCCCTTTGCATATTTCATCTTGTAGAGTTCATCCTCTTTGCTCAGCTGCGCTTTGGCCGGCCAGGGAATCAAGGGTTCATTCGGCTTCTCTATCATTCCACCTGATTTCGTTGCCAGAAGTGGCTTATAGGGCAGCACCTTGTACTGAATTTGGGCCCCCTGCCGGAGTTCACCGGAATACTGGGTATAACCGCCTCCCAACAAGACCATTACAAGTAGTGCCGCCACCCAGCCCTGCACCGGAATCCGCAGGATTCTCCTCCGGCTCCGCCCCGTTCCGGCTTCTGTCTTTAGCCTGCGCATAACGTTAGGAGCCCCTTCGTTTGACGGAAGTGTCTGCAGAGGGGTCTGCTCTTCTGCAGCAGGTAAGATCCCGCCAAGCCCGAGCGCTGTCATTACCTGTTCATGAACATCAACGGGGATGAAATTGGCGGACCGGTCTCCGTGCTTCAGAAACCGCTCCTCCGAGGTTAATTCACTCTTGTCCATAGTTGTTTCTCCTTTCTCTCCAACACCTTTTTAAGCTTGCCTTTGGTCCGTTCATATCTTTTGCGTACGGTAGCCGTACTGACACCCAGAATTTCGCCGATTTCCGCAAACGATTTATCTTCATAAATACGCAGAATCAACAAATTCCGGTCTTCCACATTCAGCTTCCCCAGGGCGGTCGAGACTGGCTCGCTGAACAGGCGGTCCTCGACCATTTGTTCGGCACTGTTCACCGCAACCTCCTGCCAGAGCAGCTTGCGCAATTGAAACTGAAATTTCTGCCGCCGCAACTGATTCAGACAATGGTGGTACGCGATCTTGTAGAGCCATGATACGAAATCCGCCTGCGGCTTGTATTGCCCGATATTCTGATAGGCCTTAATCAGGACATCCTGCACCGCATCCTCCGCCTCTTCCCTGCTGTTCAGCATCCGGAAGCAGTAGAGGTATATCCGCTGCTGGTACAGCTTGATTACATCTGAGAACAGGCGGGCATCTCCGGCCTGTATTCTCCTAATCTTCTCTTCCATAGAATCCACGTTGGTCTCCTTTCTTCTATTTCTTCTGTTTCTATAGATATAACACTTGAGTAGCCTCAGGCGTGACATTTATTTCTTCCGGCTGCACAGCAAATGAGACCTACAGATGAATCCCGGTTGGTGATCCGCTTGAACATTTGCATCACCTTCTCAGCCAGGTTCCCGTTTTTCCAGTATTGGGATGCATTGGCATGGACCTTAATCAGAATTACATCCGGTCATCATAGCCGGTCTTCAGGAGCGCCCCGCAAATAAAGGCAGGGCCTACATTGGTGGGGGTTGGCGGCAGTGACTTTCTCTCGCTGGACTTTCCTAGGGATCGGTAACGTAAATGGAGTTACACTTAGCTTAGCTGGCAGCTGACAACAGCCTGACTCCACGATGTAGAATCCGGTACTTTTACTACAAGCTAGTCGCTCTGGGCACCCTTGAACCCCTCGCGGACAAGAACACCAAAATACTTTTGGCCGACAAACTTCTCGCCATGAACTATCCAATAGTAACGATAGCACGTATCGTGATCCACTTTTCTCGTCCTAAGTATGCCAATCTGGTCGTAATAACGCAGTGTCATCTCCTATCTACAACATAATGTGAGTATACAGTTTCCCGTGCTGAGAAACGTCAATGATGCTTTTATTCATTCGAGAAATTACTCTTAGATGAACAAAAGCAGCCGATCGTGTTGATCGGCTGCCTTCTTGTTTTTATTAAGATATCGGTTCACTCTAGCTTAAAGTTCAGGTAATGAATCGACATGTGATTCGACTTCAAAAATAAATTCTTCGAGGTTATCGCAGTCAAACCAAAAATCAGCGAAAAGGTTCTCTTTGTCGTTTCCCAATCCATTTCTTATTTAATAACCATAGTAGTTTTAGTCCTACTGCTCATTTTTTTAAATAGTAAGAGGGCAAGAAGTAAAGCTATGCATACAGCGGCAAAACCCAGCCAATTCAAATATAGGACAGAGGTACGACTGATGACTAACCCGCCTAATCCAGATCCCAGTGCAAAGCCAAATTGGATGAACGAAGTATTTACACTAAGAGCAATGTCCGGATTTCGAGGCGCCAGAGTAACCAGATATAGTTGCTGGGCCGGGGAAATACTCCACGTTGCTAACATAAAAATCATTAAAACCAAGATTAAAACCAACAAATTGACTCCGGCTAGAGCAAATAAAAGCAGAGTCGCTCCTTGTAACAGAAGCCCGAGACAAATGGTAAATTTCGATCCCTTTGCATCTGCCAGTTGTCCGCCCAGCCTTGATCCGACAAAGCTGCAAATGCCCGCCAGGAACAGAACACCGCTAATTTCGGTCATGGAAAGAGAGGACGTGGCTTGCAAGAAAGGCGTAATATAAGTAAACAGTGTAGAATAGCCGCCGACATAAAATAACGTAATAACCAAGGCCATCAGAATGGTTGGATTTTTTAAAATAGAGAGCTGCATTCTGAGGGTAACCTTCTCCTCTTCTTTGATTGCCGGTACCTTTTTATAGATGATAAGTAATGGAAAAATACTTAATAATCCGATTAAAACAAATAGCACTCTCCATCCAAACAGCTCACTAAAAAATGTTCCCACAGGAACACCAAGCACTAGTGAACTGCTAAGCCCCATCAAAATGATACCGATGGCATTGCCCCTTTTTTCTTTTTCAACGAGTCGGGTCGCTATTGCCATGGCTACAACGGTAGCGATTCCTCCGCTAGCCCCTTGGATAATACGTATCCATAGTACTGTTTCATAAGCAAGATCTACAAACATAAGTCCGTTGCTGGCAATAAACACACCTAGGGTGGTCATTAGTAGTTTCTTGCGGTCTGCATTGATCGTTAATGCAATCAAAACCGGAGCGACAATGGCTGCAGAGAGGGCAAACACAGTCACCAATAATCCAACTTCAGAAGTAGATACTCCCAAGTCCACAGCGATCATCTCAATAACTCCTGTAATAATATATTCAATGGTTCCAATCAGAAAAACAGCCAGTGCCAGAATATAAATGATCCGTTTATTTTTCAATTTCCCCCACTCCACTTCTTCTGTTATCTATTTATAATGGGAATTTGTATTTCTATGAATTGTGCATCTCGTTCTGGAGATAACGGTAAATATAACTCCCTGCCCGGTTCGTTCTCCTTGATCTGATAGTTGTTTTTCTCAATCCATTTAGCTAAATGAACACAGGCCGCACAATCAAAACTAGTATTTGAATGAAAAGCCATTGTGGCCATCATCGGTTCAGGAGGAAGAGTCCGTAGCTGAAACGGTTCTGGAAATGATCGCAGCTCACAGGTTAAAAAATACCCGACTTCAAACTCAAACTCATCCTCTTTTCCTTCGACTTCTTTCCACAAAACAACCTGAGGGCCTTGAATGAATTGACGATTTTCCGTCGTTATAAACTGATCAAATTGACGAAGCAAATCCGGAATGTCCTCTTCTTTCCCGCATGCTTTCTGATAAAGAAACAATTGAGCACCCTCTGCTTTGACTCTGATTTCTTGACCCGTTTCGAATTGCCCCTCTTTTTCTATAAGCTGCATACGTTCCTCAATCCTGACGAGTTTAGCTTGTTCCGTATCGATGATATGCTGGATTTCGCTTCTTTTCAGCTTAAACATGCCTTGAATATTTTCTAATGAAATATTTTCCTGAAGCAGCTGTTTAATTTGAGGCAATGTAAAACCCAATTCCTTATAGATTAAAATTCGGTTGAGCTCAAGGAGCTGATCTGCGGAATAGTAACGGTAGCACGTATCCTGATCCACTTTTTTCGGCCTAAGTATGCCAATCTGGTCGTAATAACGCAGTGTTTTTAAGGATACCTTGCTTAGCCTAGAAAATGCACTGATTTTGAACAAAATATCATCTCCAATCTATAACATAAGGTGAGTATACAGTTTCCCGTGCAGGGGAAAGTCAAGGATGCTTTTATTTATTTGAGAAATTACTCTTAGATGAACAAAAGCAGCTGATCGTGTTGATCGGCTGCCTTCTTATTTATATTAAGCTTCTTTCCAAGGTTTAATTGGTGCGTTATAAGCCAATAAACGTTTTCACCTTTGCCCATCCTTAAATTATCGCACGGAGTAGCTAGGTTGGGCTATAGGTAGCTAATTCCGCGCACGGTGTAGATAGCTTGAGCTAAAGGTAGCTAATTCCGCGCACGGTGTAGATAGCTTGAGCTATAGGTAGCTAATTCCGCGCACGGTGTAGATAGCTTGAGCTATAGACGGCTAGTTTAAGCACTTGGTAGCACGTTTAGGAGCAAATTTGGCTGGCGGCGTTCTTTTCACCAACTGTTCGGACTCAGTTGCTCTTATTTCCACAATTCAGCTCGTTTTGCCACACTATCGGACTCAGTTGCAGCTATTCCCTCAAATGTACTTCTTTTCTACGCAAATCAAGGGCAATAAGAGCTATACAGTCCGAAACCTTCGCAATATGAACCCATATGCTGAAATAGCTGCAATACGGTCCGATACGATCAAGATCGCGCAAAAGGCAGCTAGTTTCGAGACATAGGCGGCTAGTTTGAGCAACAGGTAACAAATTCTGCGCACGGAGTAGCTAGGTTGGGCTATAGGTAGCTAATTCCGCGCACGGAGTAGCTAGGTTGGGCTATAGGTAGCTAATTCTGCGCACGGTGTAGCTAGGTTGAGCTATAGGCGGCTAGTTTAAACACTGGGTTCACGTTTAGGAGCAAATTTGGCAGGCGGCGTTCTTTTCACCAACTGTTCGGACTCAGTTGCTCTTATTTCCACAATTCAGCTCGTTTTGCCACACTATCGGACTCAGTTGCAGCTATTCGCTCAAATGTACTTCTTTTCTACGCAAATCAAGGGCAATAAGAGCTATACAGTCCGAAACCTTCGCAATATGAACCCATATGCTGGAATAGCTGCAATACGGTCCGATACGATCAAGATCGCGCAAAGGGCAGCTGATCGCGCAGCTGGCTGATCGTGATTTGAGACAACGTTTCCCGTTAGTAGAACAAACTATTCCCAGTAAGGAGTCCCACTAAAAAGAAATTCTTTTTTATTTACATATAACTTAAATTCCCGACTTGCTAATCTACTAATGTGACTGGGTAACCACTCATTAGATTCAGGCAACCCAAGCCAAAAATTCATTGTTTCGAGTTGGGCAGCTACAAAGAAGCCTTCTAACTGTTGAACATAGTTATGAGGCAGGTCGAATTGTTTGGCGTATGATTCTAGCAACTGGCTTCTGAACGCTGGGTGGATATAAGAAAGTGTCCAACCTAAATCGAATAAATAATATCCGAACCCGCAAGCTCCAAAATCAATGGCTCTAGCTTCTTGTTTATGAAACACATAATTACTTGGAATCAAGTCTGCGTGAATTATCCCCCAGTTGCCAGGTGTTCTTTCTATATCGTTCATCATTAAAATTGCACGCTCACCGGCCAATTGCAGAATTTCCACATCATTTTTATTGAGCTCACCACCGTCAGCAAGCTGTTTGAGCTTTTCTAATGATTGTGAAATTCTAGTATTATCAAAGGATGGTCTAGTAAATGATTGCGGAACCTTCCAAATAGATGATTGTTTATGAAGCTTTCCGATCAATTCACCTACGCACTCGGCATCATTGATTGTTGGAACAAATTGTTTTTGTTCACCCTCTACCCATTTTACCAATGTACAGTTCATGTCAGCTATCTTAGTAACATATTCACCAATGTTATTTTTTATAGGTGACGGTAACACCAGATCAGTATCATTTATTAATGATTCCAGCCAAATCATTTCTGAATGAATGACTTTTTCCTCAGACCAAATACTTTCCATCGAATCATTTTTTGATAGATGTATCCGCAAACTATAGTAGTTACTTTCCTTATCTGTCACTTTATAGATGGCGTTTGCATTTTGGCCAATATGAGCTATTGATTGATAAGTAATCGAATAACAAGTTAATGCTTCTATTGCAACATCATGAGTATTTAACATGTACTCCTCACTCCCCCTGAAACAGCCGAATAAGGACATCGTACCATGACTTTTTCTAATAGTTCGGGAGAGAACTCTTATATTTATATTTTATCCACCACTTAGTTTATTAAGGTAACTTGCCCGTTAGTTGAATAAAGGCAGCCGATCACATTTACTGACGGGCTGCCTTTATCGTGTTTATGGAACTAGCGTTTCCCGTTAGCTTAACGCCATTGCCTATGCATCACCAATCTCCGATATACGTGTCTACTTTACTTTATTTAATAAGTTTGTCACCATTCTACTCAATGTCCCTTGATCGACGAAAGGAGCAAGGCTTGCCAGCAGATCTGGGCTAAGATGTTCAGCTTCGACTCCACTAATTAACTTCTCGAGATTTTCCCTGTCCAGAAAAGGTGCGAGGCTTATGATCCGGTTCGCATCAATAGTGCCATCTGCAACCCGGTCTACCAAGCGGCTTAACGTTTCTCTGCTAATAAAGGGTGCCAGCCCTTGAACGAAATGCCAGCTCAAGCTACCCTCTTCTGCTTGTTGAACCAACCGATCTACATGTTCTCTTTCAAGAAACGGGGCAATTCCAACAAGATTGTGCACTTCTAAGGAACCGTCAATCGATTTATCTACCAGTCGGCTTAATGTGTCGCTGCTGACGAACGGAGCGAGTCCAGTAATGGCATTCCACATAATTTCGCCCTCTTCTGCCTGACGAACCAGTTCATCCAATGTATCTGTTCCAAGGAACGGAGCCAGCCGCATGATCACGTCTAACTTAAGGACGCTGCTGTCTAATCGTTCTGTAACCTTATGCAGAGCGCTTGCTTTTACAAACGGTGCTACTTCTACAAGCTCTTCCACCTTCATCTCACCGGTATTGACCATCTCTGCAACTTGGTCCGGCCTGTTCTCTGCGATCTCCTCAACGATCGTTCCTAGGTGCTGGTGCTCCCGATTTTCTGAGTTGTCTCCTGCATTTAAAATGTCGTCTACCGTTTTGCCGAATAACCTCGCAAACTGCGGAAGCGTTCCGATATCCGGTAGCGAGTCGCCCCGTTCCCATTTCGATACCGCTTGATGACTTACATTCAGTTGATCGGCAAGTTCCAATTGGGTCAAATCCTGGTCTTTGCGAAGCTTCGAAATATAAGCTCCAATTTTACGCAAGTCGAGCATTGTATACCTCCAATAAAACAAAATGTACAGTGCGCACTGTCGAAAACAGCATAGCATTTCCTCAAACGCAATCCTATCAAGCGGTGGTTGAATTTTCATAGGCGCTTTATTCAACTGTCGGTAGAATTCTCCACTTTTGTCACTTTCATTTATAGGTTTTTTTCTACAGTTCATTTCCATTATCCTGCCTGCTAGTTGAATTACACCACGTACGTTCATAGGTCCATGCAAGCACAACTTCACTAATTGATCAACATGAAGTATCACACGAAACCTTTAATGGAGACGAGAAATGGATGGAGAACTTTTTTTATTTCCTATAGCCATTTGAACGATAATCTGAAGCACGATGATTACAGCCAAACCATAGAATGCTTGAACGAAGCTGCCTGTTGCATCGTGGAGCCAGCCAATCGCTAGCGGCCCAAGCGCTCCGAGAATGTAGCCACCAGATTGGGTCATTGCGGACCAGCTACTAGCTTCTTGAGCATTACTTGTTTCATCAATGGGCAACATCAGTGCAATCGGGAACAGCCCACCCGCTCCAATACCGAGTGGAATCGCCGCGAGCCAGGGGCTAACGGATAGGTTCAGCATCAAGACACCCGTCAACTCTAATATTGCACACCCGACAAGCCAGAATACACGTCTTTGGTAACGATGTACAAGCATCGGAATGAACAAAGTAGAGGGCAGCGATATCAAGGTAAATAAAGTTTGGATTTTGCCGGCAGTCTCTTGGCTATACCCCTGGCTTTGGATTGCTGGCGCAAGCCAAGCGGTCAACGAATAGAAGATCGCTGCCATCAGCCCGAAGAATAATGTCAGCACCCAGGCACGTCTATTGTTCACCGGAAGTGGTGCATTAAGTACACTCGAGATTTTACCGGATTGTCGATCTGTGCGCGCAGACCAGGCTAATCTCAACCAAATCGGCAATGCAATGACTGCCAGTAATGCCCATACAGCCAACGAGCCTCTCCACGAACCACCCAATGTATACTGTAGCGGAACCGATAGTCCCACACTAATGCTGGCCCCCATCACCATCGCTGTAGAGTAAATACCCACCATGGATGCCACTCGGTCAGGGAAATACTGCTTAATGAAGCTGGACAACAGCGGCCCTGCCAATGCAATTCCTACACCGGAAAGAAAAGAAGTGAACATCATCAAAGGAGTTGTACCAACAAACCATCGTAATCCCGTACCTAACCCAATGAGGATTAAAGCCAGAACAATTGCGCCCTCATTTCCCCACCTTCTGCTTAATCGTACGGAGAACGGAGCAAATATGCCCATGCATAATACCGGAAGTGTGGTTAACAAACTGGCGGTAATCCCGCTTATACCCAGATCATTCTGAATGATGCTCATTAGAGGAGAAATGGATGTAATGGGTGGCCGTAAATTCAGTGAAGCCAGGATAAGCGCCAAGACGATATAAAAAAGTTTCATTATGAATCACCTCATGGTAGTATCGTTGCATTCTCCCATGACCCTTTGTTAATAACAGATCTTTGGGCGGTGCACGATTAAGTATAGAATCATTAGAATGATTGAACAATACTATTGTTTCTATTAAAATGATTACTAAAACCAATGATTAGAGGTCATTCATATGGAGATTCGTCAGATGGAAAACTTCATTGCTGTGTGTGAGGAGCTTCATTTTACACGAGCAGCTGAGAAGCTTGGCATATCTCAGCCTACGTTGAGTCAACAAATACGCGCGCTTGAGGATGAACTCGGAGTTCCCTTATTTGACCGAGTCGGCAAAAAGATTGTGATGACTCAAGCAGGAAATCTGTTTTTGGAGCACTGTGTACAGATGATTCGGCATTTACAGAATACCCAGGATGCGTTAGCTGAATTACGCAATGATCAACGAGGTCGGTTGGTAATTGGTGTTCTCCCTTCCGATCTGGACTATCGGCTCACCCCATTGCTCGTGAATTTTCATACGCGATTCCCCAAGGTGCAGCTGAAGCTTATCTCTTCGATCTACGTCTTGAATCAAGTACTGGATAATGAAGTAGACATCGGGATCGAGATCACCTCTGCTCCAGATGATCGGCTTGTACGCATTCCCTTGTGCAGTGAAGAATATGTACTTGTCGTTTCTGAGAATCATGATTGGGCTGAACGAAGCACGATTGTAATCCAGGAACTGCGTAATATCCAAACTGTGATGTTCCCCGAAGGATTTACAGGCAGAGAATTGGTTGATGGCTATTGCCGAAAATATGGATTCAGCTTAAATACGATCATGGAGACCAGTTCGGCAACTTCCATTATTAGCTTGGTGAAAGCCAACGTCGGAGGAACATTGCTGCCTTACCGTTTGATCCAAGCAATGAATGAACCAACACTACGCTGCATCCGAATTACAGACGATCCGCCATATCGTCACTTTGAGATCATTCATCGGTCCGACCGTTTTCTGACAAAATCGGCCAAGGCATTTATTGAGAAAACTATCGAGTATTTCAACTAAAGGTGAGATGCGAAAGAGATCGCTTCTGCTGCCAGAAGTAGAGTATAGTAGGAATGAAAATATATTAGGAGGCTACAGCCATGTCACAGGAGATTTGGATTAACCTGCCAGTCAAAGATGTTGAGAGGTCAACTGCCTTTTTCAATGAGATTGGATTCCAAGCGGTGAGTGTTGGTAACGAGAGAGCTAAGCTTGTTATAGGTCAAACAACAATTCTGCTGTTCCCGGATGCGGCGTTTGAGAAATTTACTGGTTCAAAAACCGCAGATACTTCCCATAGCGCTGAAGTAATCTTCTCCATTGGTGCTGAAAGCAGAGAAGAAGTAGATGCCTTTGTCCAAAAAGTAGAGGCTGCTGGAGGAAACATCTTTGGCAAGCCAAGTGAGACTGACGGCTGGATGTACGGCGCAGGATTTGCCGACCTGGACGGTCACCGCTGGAATCTGCTGTACATGGATGAGAGCAAAATGCCAAAACGCGAAATTTGAAGCGAAAAGCCAACACCAACAAATCCAAGATATGGTGTAATGATTCGGGCTTATACGTTGATGAAAAGAGCTGGGGAACGGAATGAATAAAGAAAATAGGGACTTCGCTGAACGAGTTCTTAAACATCTTTGTATTGGGGCAAAAATTGATGGTCTTAGATTTGGAGTATCAAGTGGTGCTACTCAAGTTTATTTAACTAAGTATGAAGGCTTCGATGATTTAGCTGGTCAACTGTACCTGAACATTGAATCAAAGTGGACTATATTGGATTCAGTTCCCTCTCAATACCCTAGTAATGAAAGTCAAATTGCAGATGTTTCTGAGGAAGAAAAATACAGTCAGATCATAAAGATGAGACGTGAAAAGATTATAGATATACAATTGGGAGACAGCACTCCACATTTAATTATAAGCTTTGAATCAGGTAGCATACTATTTGTTATTGGTTTTCATGAGAAGTATGAATGTTGGCAGGTGGGAGTAGAATCTGATAACTGGCTAGTTGTTGCATGTCCAATGAATGGAATTGCTACATGGACTTCAAATAAATTTGAATAATAATAAAACACTCCATTGTCAGGAGTGTTTTTTCTTTTATATACAGATATACATTTAATGGTCAAACTGTACTTTGTGTTTGGAAGCATTGAGGTGAAGCGTATTATATATAATCAATGAATTCATTAGTTTTGTTATATCCATAAATTATGATGGAGTCGGTAGTTACTTCACCTGGAACATGTATTTTTTTCAAGATTTGAATTAAATCAGCATTTATCGAGTCATCTTCAGCATGAATTTCTAACCACTCAATAAATTTATAACCACCATCTGAAAAATGGTAATACCAATCTCCATCCCAAAGGCTGATATAGCCAGTATCAATGTCTTTAATCCTCCATTTGGTTGGAAAGGCATAGTTGAGCATTGCTTGTCTTATTTCTTCCCATTTTGTGTTGTTCATTAAAGGTTTTAGTTCATTTGAATCCATATATTCACCTTTTTCATCCATCAGTACTGAACGTGTTTATTCCACTTCATCATTTTCTCTTGTACAAAACTGCCCGGTAGTTGAATGAAGGCAGCTGATCGCTTTGACTAACGGCTGCCTAATCGTATTTGAGCTAGCGTCTCCCGTTAGCGTAATGCAATCAGTAAAAAGCTTCCCCCTACTTACGGTTCACCGCTTTGGTTGAAGCTGTGAATTTTGGGGCCACTCTTATATCAACCGAGCACTCATTTTCGGCACGTGACAATTTTCCCAATTAGCTTTTATGAACGCCCGATGCATGAGCAAGCGTGTTGTACTTGAGATAATCATCATATTACTGATCGTCACTCTGCTGTGAATTGTTGTGTTGAGTTCACACCCTCCACAACTTGGCCGCTAGACAGATAGTAATCTCTTTGCACTGAACCGTCTGTTTTGGTGCTTTTGACCACAAAGACCTGGCCTACTTCTATCGGCATCAGATAGTTATCGTAAGGAAGATAATTGTCCACCAGTGGAAGGTCTTGGATATCTTCATAGGCGTCCTCCAATCGCCAAAATTCTCGATAGGCGTAATCCTTGAACCCGTTCAAATCCTGCTTACCAAAATAAGATGCTGCATATTCCTTGCCCTGTAAGGAGATGTAATCTACTCTGGATGGCTCAATATCTTTAGCAATCCAACTTAGGTTCTCAGAATAAATGTTATCGCCATAATGCTCCTGTAATTGATTGCCCATACAAGGGATGGATTGGGTCTTATAGTCCATTTCATCAAGCCCGGTATGCGCTGAGCCGTAAATGCCCATAACGCTCTCATTGCCCAACTTCTCAAATTCGCGAATAAAGTTTTCCGTCATCGTGTCTTCCCGATATACGCCGTCTTCTTTGCTGTAAAAAACACGGCCTTGCCGGATCGCTTCCATTGTTAAAGTATACTTCTCCGATTCTCCCAGATCGTTTGCCACAAGATAAGATAAATAGCGGCTCCCGGTAGTTTCATATTGATGCCCCATGTCTGTGCCGTGGAAAATCGTCTCCGGACACTCGCTCTTTATTTTTTTGTAGAACTCTTTGACATCAGGGTTGTGACTACGTGTCCGTTCCCAATCATCATAAATCTCCTCTAAAATATCATCATTGTCCGACTGCATCCATAGATTCAAGTATTCGGCGGTAAAATAGGGCAGCTCGACGAATAAGTGCCTCATGCCCTCGTTATGGTAGTATTGAGACCACAATTTATATTCCTTGTCCAATATCTTGGCTACGCCGTGTGCTTCACCGTACAGATAAATGCTGCCCGATGCTTGCGCTACCACAGGTGTCACTATAGTCGGCTGCGCAGATTTACTTGCTGTCTTGCCTGCGGTGGAATTATCGCAGGCAGTAAGGCTACTGACCACAAATATAACGATCAGGGCAAGCAGCAAAGGGTATACAAGCATCATTTTCGCTTTTGCTACGAAGATGAGATTATGGTCATTCATAAACTAGGATCAACCTTTCATGTACATTTATAAATCCATAATTTGGTATTCCCTAGCTGATGCAAGATTTCCTGCTATCTCATCTTTAATTCTATATAGATTAAGGGAAAATGTGTCCTTTAGCGCAAGGAAGGTAGCCGTTCATATAGGCCAGCTACCTTCGTTTTAGATTAAGCTATTGTTTCCTATTAGAATGAATCAAGGCACTTTTTATGTATCTTTTTAGTTTATCCAACTTTTCTTAGGGAATCTACTTTCATATAGGCAGGACTATATCTTGACTCGTTATGAAATGCCTACTGCGAAGTTACTGAGTGGTAATCTCGAACTTCGTACCAGCATCTCCGGCGAAAACAATAGATCCTCCCGCGGGCAGTTCGACCTGATCCTTGCCACCGATGACACTGAAGTAGATGCATTTTCCCCTGGCATTATAAACAGCGAAGGAAGTGTTCGGGGACATGCTCACCTTAACGATCTTCCCCCTGTCCTTTTCGCTTATCGCATACCATTGGGCGTATCCGTCAGGCAGAATTGTAACGGTTGACATCTTAGTGAAGTTAAAAGGCTTCACGGCATCCTCGTTCACTAAGAGGATTTCACCCATCTTTAGGTACTCAACGCCGTCTTGTGTAAAGAACGTAAGACCTAAAAGATCTCGCCCGCTCATTCCCGGTATTTGCAATTCGGAGATGGCCGTATTCGGGCCGGTTATTCGCTTATCAAACACGTATCCAGGCAACTGTTTCGACACATTCAAGTTGATGGTTACCGATGTCAAATAAGAAATCGACGTATACTTCCCATTCAGCAGATAATACTTCTTGCCGTCGCGCTGCATCCATGCTTTTTTTGTCTTTGTCGAAAGATCTTGAGGCTGGAGCTTTTCCGCGTTGTACTCTGACAGAGCCGTCTGCCCAAGAGCTGGCACCGAAACGTATTGACGAATCCATAAGTAAGTGCGGCCATTCTTATTCGTCACAAAGCTGATCATCACTTTCCCATCCGCACTCTTAAACGTGCCGTCCGCGGAATACTCGTAGATCTGTACCGGGTTATCAGATGGCTGCTCCGAAGTAATGGACATGACGCCGCCTTCGTTAATATCGATGTTAAACGTTCCTATATACGTACCATAGATTCCCGAATACTGCAGCATGGATTCTGGCATATCAGCCTTTACCGGCACGCCGTAAGACTTCTCAGGCTTGATTTCAGCAATTATACCTTTCTCCTTCAGCGCCTGAAGTAGGATTTCGTTCGCCAAAAGCTGGTCGTACGTGCCGCTCCCACCGGAAGAGACAACAGCTACCGCCATCTCCTGCTCTGGAAGCACAACGAGTGACGCGTGATAGAGAGTGACGTCCCCGCCTTTGGTCAATGCCTTTATTCCGTATTCGCTGAACGGATACAGATTGACGCTGTCCCAGCCTAGACCGTATTCGATTGAGTTGTCCGCATCGTCAGGCCACAAAGGCATCTTGTACTCGTTTTGCGCCATGGCCGCAACCGATCTACCTGATAAGACTTCTTCCGCTTCCCCCGTGAAAATCGTTGAAAATCGAGCCAAATCCTCTGCCGTGGAATAGATACCTCCAGTCCCTATCATGTTAATCGTCTGGTTGGGAAGTTCTCCTATATAGTTATGATAATAGAGTCCCGCCATCTTCGCCGTGTCCGGAGAATCGAGCGGCGTCACCGTATTAGCCATACCCAGAGGTTCTGTAATATATCGATGGATATAAGAGGTAAAGTCCATGCCGCTGACCTGCTCGACCAAAATCTCGGCCAGCGTAAATCCGTCATTGCAGTAAACCGAATAAGCGCCCGGGTCTGCTTTCAAGGTCTGCTCGGACAGTTGCTTCAGCAGTGTGTCGTGGGCATAGGTGTCGTTATCTTCGAATAAATCGGCGTTCATCACCGATGATCCGTTCAGACCGGAAGAATGATTCAGCAGCATGCGCGCTGTAATCTGCTTATAGCGTGCATCCTTCATCGTAAACTCGGGGATATAATGGACAACCGGCGTATCAAGATCGATTTTCCCTTGATCGACCAACTGCATAACGGCAACCGTGGTAAACATTTTACTCGTCGAGGCGATCCCATACATCGTGTCTTTCGTGAGCGTCTTCTGTCCCTGCTCATCATTTCTGCCGGATTGGCCAGATACAACAATGTTGCCATGATCGATAAGGGCGTACTGTACACTGTTAGTATCGTAACCTTTCGTAAGGAGATCGGCTTTCTCATTTGCAGCTTTCATGGTTAATTCGTAGGTGAGCCCAGCTTCGTAAGAAGGCGAGTCCACTTCAATCGTTGACACGGTTATCGGAGCAGCACTTGACTCGATCACCTCAGTCGTATTCAGTCCTATTGCTATGTTCTGCGTCTCTGTCGCTTTGTTGTCGTCGCAGGAGGTTAACAGCAGAAGCAGACATAGCACAGCTAGCATTATCCATCGACTTTCCATCATTTGAACTCCCCTTCCGGAGTTTTGGTAGATATAACACTAAATTGGTATATTTATATATTAATGAAAAATTAGTATTTACGCAAAACTGCCCGTTAATTGAATAAAGACAGCCGATCCACTCATCGGCTGCCTTATGTCATCATTTAGCTATCGCTATTCGATAGTTTAACAATCAAGATTTCTGCACGCCGTGACCACTCTTCTAATGTCTATGCTCAAGGATGTTGATAAGTTTGCCAAACGGGTCGCGGACATAGAATCGCCGAACACCCCAAGGCTCATCAACAAGCCCATATTCTATCGGAAATCCAGCTTTCTTCATGCTTTCAAATGTAGCATCGACATCATCGACTTCAATTGATAGATCAGGCGTAGGCGTTTCTGAGCCACCCTGTGAGGCAAAACTAATCTGAATACTCATCTCCTCGTCTAAACCATAAGTTCTAATCCAACCATGATCCATCATTAAATCAAGACCGAGCACATCCTCGTAGAAGCATTTAGCTGCCGCGAGATCCTTCGTGTTTATATTGGCGACGATTCGTTTGACCTTCATTTCAAACCTCCCAGACATAAGTAGATTATCCTTGAATATAGAATGCATTCAACATATAACAGTTAATTCTAGCCTCGACGTTCCTGACCTTTATTTATCCATATTAAGCTGCGGAGGCTCACCGAGCAGAAAACACCAGAAAACACCCGAAGAGCTGGCATTAAGTCTGGTTACGAAATCTCCGTACTAACCACCTCAACACAAGAAGCACCACGATTCCGCAAATGGTATAACTGATTGGGCGAATAAATTGCTCAACGATACCCCAGTTGTCACCTAAGCGGCATCCCAGATAGATCAAAGCTAAGTTCCACGGGATACAGCCGAGTGCTGTAAATGTTATGAATCTCCAAGCTTTCATTCCAGCAACCCCTGCGGGCAATGAGATAAAAGTACGAATAAAGGGCAACATACGAGTAAAAAATACGGTACTCTCGCCATAACGCTCGAACCAACGCTCCGATTGCTCCAAATGATGCTCATTCAAGAGAATATATTTTCCGTATTTCTCTAATAACCGGCGTCCACCTGCCTTACCAATATAGTAGGCAATGATGGAACCCAGTAGGTTTCCGAATATCCCAGCGACAGCAACTTCCATAAAAGTAAGCGAGCCTTGCGCAATCAGCCAGCCACCGCTGAGCATAATCACTTCACTGGGAATGGGGATACAGGCACTCTCTAGAATCATCCCTAACCATATGCCCCAAATACCCATAGAATTAACAAGGTGAAGCGCGGATTCAGATATCCACGTAAATAGTTGATGCATGAGTGTTCACTCCGCTTCATAAATTTTACTATTCCTTAAGAAAGTCTCGTTATAATTGAACAAAAAACGGGGGGAAAACAAAATAATGATGAAATTCAATATACACAAATTTTTGTATGGCATATTCGTTATAGCCGCTATCTTGCTGATGTTCCCTAAATTTTCTTACAATGATCCCGATACCTTCTGGCATATAGAGCTAGGACAATATATGATCGGGCACGGACAAGTTCTACATCATGCCATACATACTTTTTACGGAGATAAGCTGCCCTACGTCCCTCATGAATTCGGATTCCAACTGCTCGTTGCCCCGCTTTATGCAGCTTTTGGATGGCCGGGTGTGTATATTTTGACCGCTGTATGCTTGTTCTTTTTAGTGCTCGGATTGCTTCGGCTGGGTAAGGTTTCACGCAAAGAACTGGGACTTCAAGAAGACCATGTACTCCTGCTCCCTTTTGTGCTGCTAATTTCTTGCTGGATTTATTATAATTATTTCAAAGGCCGTCCACAGATGATCTCTTCGTTTATGATTGTCTGGTTTTTCGTATATTTACGTGAATATCAAATGAGTTCTCAAAAGAAATATGCCGCTGCGATGATTGCTCTTTCTATTGCCATTGCCAATTTCCATGCAGGAGTATGGCTTGTAATTGCTGTATTTACAGGGATGGCTCTGCTTGAATCCTTGATCCAAAAAACGCTGAATGGGCGTAAAATCATAGTCTTCAGTCTCGTCTGGTTCGTTGGCATTCTAAATCCAGGCGGCGTAAAAAGTCTCTTGTTTATTTTGACAGTTACGAAAAAGAACTTTAACCTGCTGATCAATGAATGGCAGCCGATTCGGTTCAATAGCTTGGAGAACTTGCCCATCTTACTATTGCTTTTGTTCTTTGCCTGCACACTTCCTTTTGCACTCCAGCGTAAACCGTTCCGTTTTTTTCTTATGCTTGGGATTCTATACCTCGGTGTATCAAACTTCAAGCAAAACCTATTTATGTGGCTGTTCATCCCCTATTTTGCGGCTGTATTTTTTGATGCGCTTCCTGAGTTCACCAAAACAGGTATTCTAGTCCGACAAAGTACATTACGAGGGTTACTGGCAGTTGGCCTGCTGCTAAACATTGCTTATCTATTCCTTGTACCACCAGTTATTGACGCCAAAAAATATCCTATAGATGAAATGGACTATATTCTGCAGCATACATCTGAAGGTACACGTCCGAAAGTTCTCGCACACTACGGTTCATCCGGCTATGTCATGTTTCGAGGGGGAGATGTGTTATGTGATGGCAGACAAGATCCCTTCGTGACAAAAGATTCTCTTGGCGTATTGGGTTGGACTGCTTTTGAACGCTCGATGCACGGATTCTCTGAATACCTTCCCGAGATCGTTAATTACGATCAGCCCGATTATGTAATTACGAGCAAAAAGGTCTCCTATAAACTACTCAAGGAATGGACACAAAAATTTGGTCAGCCCGTATTTACAGGGACCTATGGCAGTGTCTTCTCGTTTATCCCAGAGTGATGATCCGGCTCATTAATTCCTCACTCTGTAGAACGCAAAAAAAAACGCTGACCTGAGGCAATCTAGCCTATAGTCACCGATCCGCAAATAAGTATTCTGATTAATAACATCCGCATGGTAAGGATATACATAATTAAGACAAATAAGAAAAATAAGTTAGTAAAATATCAAGTCTAGCGTTGATTGTTCCTAAATTGTATAGTATTTTATGGAAGAAAGGTAATTTAAAAGAAGGGAGGAATTAAAAATGGACAAGATGTGTATGGAAATGATGATGAACATGTGTATGGATGATATGATGTCTAAGATGAACTGTATGAAGATGGGCATGGAAAAAATGTCTGAAATGGGCATGATGGATATGAACATGGATATGATGATGAAAAAAATGCAGGACTGCGATGAAATGATGACTATGTGTATGACAATGATGCGCGAAGGAATGCAAATGTCTAAGTAGCCTATAGACCATCGTAAGTTTGGCAGAGCAGACTAACTGCATGCCTTTTTTTATTTTCTATTTATTATTACAATGTGAGCTTAAATTATATCCTGATATATCTACTCTGAATCTTCTTCGATAGATTAATCCGTTCCTGCTTTAACTCCCAGACTTTCTCTTTCCACCGGTACTGCTCTACTGGATCCGCACTTTCCCTCAGCTTATTAAATAAATCCATTAATATTGCATTTATATCGTCGAATTGAATCCACAGCTCTTTCACACTTTGTTCTGTTGTCTCAGCATGAGAAGCCTTGCTCAGCTTATTCAAACGGTCTATGATGTCAGCTTGCCACTGTCCATCGTTAATTGCTTTGGCGTAGTTTAGAAGATCCAGATAATCATCGACAGACATTTTCACCGACTCCTTATTCTGTGTATACCCAGTATTATACTCGGCATTATAGAAATTGCAATAGTCTATCTGTAGAAAAGGCATCTTCTCAGATGCCCCCCCAATGTTATTCCCAATCCGTTACTGGATTTTCCCGCCTTCAACGACAAGCTCATCAGTATATCCTTCACCGTAAATTTCATTTAAGGTTTCTTTGTAGGCTTGATGGATAAATTGTTCTTTACCAAGGGTATCAAGTTCTGTATTAATCCAGTCCAGCAATTCCTTATTCCCCTTTGCCACTGCTGGAGCTATTGTATCCTGACCCCCGAAAGCAGGAATGCTGACCGTAAATCCAGGATTTGATTTAGCCCAAGCAATGAGTTCTGTATTATCGTTAGCGATTGCCGCCCCCCGACCATCTTTAAGCGCTGCAAAAATCTCGGTGTACTGATCGAATTTGAGCAATTCAATATCCGGATATTCTTTGGTAAAATAGGTTTCCGCTGTCGTACCTTTAGCTACAATGAGCTTTTGCTTGTTCCCTTTTAATTGATCAATGGAAGTGATTGGAGCACTGTCTGGGGATACGATCCCAAAGGATAATTTCATGTACGGATTAGCAAAATCCACTTTTTCTTTTCTTTCCTCGGTGACCGTAAAGTTAGCCATAATGATATCAACCTTACCGGATTCAAGATAAGCCACGCGGCTGGCAGCATCAACTAACACAAATTCAACCTTCGAGTCATCCCCTAGCAGATCCTTGGCAAAGCGTTTGGCAATATACACATCAAATCCTTGGTTTTTACCCTCAGCGTCCACATAACCAAAAGGTGGTTTGTCTGCAAATACGCCGATCTTAATCTTCCCTTTCTTCTTTAGCTGTTCAATAGAAGTGAATTTAGAAGATGCTGAGTTTCCGTTGTTATCCGAACTATTTCCGCAAGCAGCCAATCCCATCAATAATATACTTACACCTACCAGCATCGTTAGCCATTTCAAACTTTTCTTCATTTCTCTTCCTCTCCTATTTCTATAATTTTTCGTACTGAAATATATCCAGAAAATGCTGGGCACGTTCTGTCGCAGGGTGGGTAAAAAATTGTTGCGGGGCAGCGATCTCACATATCTTGCCTTGATCCATAAACACGATCCGATCCCCAACCGATTTGGCAAACCCCATTTCATGAGTCACGATGATCATCGTCATTCCTTGCTGAGCAAGCCCTAAGATCACATCAAGCACTTCCCGAACCATTTCCGGATCCAAGGATGCTGTCACTTCATCAAATAACATAATCTCCGGATTCATACATAAAGCTCTTACTATAGCTATTCTCTGCTTTTGTCCACCGGAAAGCTGGCGTGGATAGTCCAGTTTACGCTCAAGCAGCCCTACCCGCTCTAAGAGCTGTTCCGCTTGCTGCGTTGCTTCTTTAAGCTCTCTCTTTTGTACTTTCAGAGGGCCTAGAAGAATGTTATCCATAACCGTCATATGCGGGAATAACTCATAATTTTGAAAGACCATTCCGATATGCTGCCTAACTTCACGCCAATCTACAGCAGCCCCCGCGAGGTTCTGCCCACGATATTGCATCGCCCCTTCCTGAACCGGTTCCAAACCGTTAAGACAACGCAGGAACGTACTTTTTCCACAGCCAGAGGGACCGAGAATAACGATTACTTCTCCTTTTTCCACCTGCAATTCAATGCCGTCCAGAACCTTTCGCTCTCCAAAATATTTGTGTAATTGTGTAACCTCCAGCAGGAGTTCTCCGGAATCTGCCATTACAACCGTTCCTTCCTAAGCCTTAATTTTGCCATCTGCTTTCAACTTTTTTCGAAAGTCTGGATAACGGAAAACATACAGAAAAATATAATATAAAGATAAAGCCGTATACCCAGAATGAAGCGGTGGGCGCTTTTATCACGCCGAGTTCAATGATCTGCTGCCCGATCTTTACCACCTCAATCACTCCAATCAGCACCACCAGTGATGTTGTCTTGATCATTCGTGTGGCAAGATTAATCATTCCCGGCAGCATTCTGCGTACAGCCTGCGGGATCAAAATATGCCGATAAAGTTGACTGCTGCTCAGACCTAGCGCCCTGGCAGATTCCACCTGATGTTTTGGCATAGATTGCAAAGCTCCACGAACAAGATCGCCAATCTCCGCAGCTCCCCATAAGCTGAACACCAATATAGAGGTAGCCTCCCCGCTGATATCGATATGAAGTAATGGAGAGAAACTGAAGTGTACTACATACAGCCACACTAGAATCGGAATAATTCTAAAGGTCTCCAAATAAAGACGTAATATAAACCTTAATGGCCTCGATCCCAGCGTCCGGAGCAATCCCATAAGGATCCCTAATAACGTACCGATTCCAATAGAGAGAAATGAAATTTCAATCGTTACAAGTAAGCCCCCTAATAATCGTTCGAAATTAGAACCTTCAAAAAGCACCTCAATCCCCGAATTCTGCATATCTCACCTTCCTTTCCACCCAAGTCAATAAAAGCGATAAGGGCAGGACTAACACCAAATAGGCGAGTACCAGAAGGAGCAGAGACTCCGCTGTTTTGTAATGCATGCCGATCAAGTCTTTTGCCACATTCATCAAATCCATTAAAGCAATGGCACCTACAATAGAGGTCTCCTTCAGCAGAAAGATCGCATTTGCCCCTAAAGAAGGAATACTTATCGCAAAGGCTTGGGGAAAAATAACATATCTGACCAGCTGCAGCTTAGACAGTCCAATGCTCTGACCTGATTCAATCTGCGATTGGCTAACTGCCTCGAACCCACTTCGAAAAGCCTCCGTCATATAGCTCCCGCCCAAAAATGTCATGCCTACAATCGCACAGGTCATTTCACTAAAGTGAATTCCGATCTTAGGTAAGCCATAGTAAAGAAAAAAGAGCTGCACAAGTAAAGGGGTGTTCCGTGAAAGCTCAATGTAGATCTTAATAACATCACTGACGATTTTGACCTTATAGTACAAGACGATACTGAACAGTAATCCAATAAGGAGTGAGAATACAATAGCTAACAACGCTAGCTTCACTGTCAGCCACATCGCCTCACCATAAAGCGGCAAACTCTCGTAGATAAACTCCCAGTCTAAATTCATATCTGAGTAACCCGATCCCCTTTTCTTAATTTCTAATAATTATCAAAATCTTACATTAAACCTTACGCGTGGTGATATGATTTTATTCATACTATTCCAAGTAAATAACTACGTTTTAAAACTCTTGTATAGTAGTCCACAAAAAAAACCGCTAAGAGATTAGTCTTAGCAGTTTCCTTGTTCTATAGAATAAACCTTGCCCCACCCTAACATCCCACTACCAATAGCCTCGGATGCCGGTCTGCAAGCGGATCAGCGCTTCCATATAATAATAATCTCCCCAAATCATATGACCATCAGGCACACGTCCACCTCTCACATGATAAGAACCATGCTTTAGAAGTCCCTCTGCTTCCGGATTTCCAGATGTCGCATAATGTTCCACTAGAGATTTCATGCTACGGTGTAAAGCAACTTCATAAATGGCCCGGTCCGGATCGTCTACGCCTAGGTGATCGAGCAGTTCCAAAAGACCGGCTGCCGCAATCGCCGAAGCCGAGCTGTCGCGAGGGGTCTCCGCTCCCACTGGCACATCGAAATCCCAATAAGCCACACTATCCTCCGGTAGATGGCTGATAAAATAATCCGCTAGGCTCTTAGAAGTCTTAAGAAAATCCTCATTCTGCGTATAGCGATACGCCAGAGCAAAACCGTATATTCCCCAAGCTTGACCACGTGTCCAGGTCGATCCGTCCTCATAACCTTGATGTGTTCCTCCACGAATTGCATTTCCGGTAGCCGGATCAAAATAAAAAGTATGGTAAGAGGAGGCATCCCCACGCACAAGAAATTTCCGGCTCTTAAACGCATGTTCGAGCGCTATTTCATAATAGCGCTTATCTCCTGTTTCCTCAGCTGCCCAGAATAATAGAGGTAAATTCATCAAGCAGTCAATAATGATACGTCCCGCATTCTCCGGGTCACTCTCCAGTCCCCAGGCCTGAAGAATCCCTGCTGGTTCACGCCAGCGCTTGCACAGCGTGTCCGCAGCTTGCAGACCGACAGCTCGCGCCGCTTCGCTGCCCGTTATTTTCCACTCCGCTACTGCGGTCAGTGTATACAAGAAACCAATGTCATGATGGTCCAGGGCGATGTGCTGATCCAGACGATGCTTGAAGTCCCCTAACCAAGAGGCTGCCGCCTCCTTATAGCATGAATCCTTACTATATTCATAAGCAAGCCACATCATCCCAACATAGAAACCCTCTATCCAGTCGCCGTTGTCTCCCCATTCGTACTGTTGCCCCTCAGCGATATGAGGCAGTTTGCCCGGATGGTTAGCCATATTGCTCCCAACTTTGTGAATCGCATCCTCAATAGCCTTATTCCACATCTTTGTTTCTCCCTTCCCTTAAATCAACAGTATGCAAAAGTGTATCGTTACTAGGTTCGTATACAGCAACCCTTCCGTCCGAGTGCCATTGAATAAGCGGCGGTGAAGCAAGACTTGCCTGGTTCTCCGGAGTATTCGTCGCTCCGAAGACAGCAGATATCAATACTTGATCTCCCGGTTCCAGTCTGGAGCACAAGCTCGGAAGAAGTGTCCGCGGCTTCAGCAGATTGGTATTTGGCTCGGGATATACGCACTCTCCCCGATCAAAGCCGCTTAGCCTATGTATGGCACTGATTCCCAAGGGCAGCTGTACCGAAACAGCAGTGTTCGATACCTTAATGATTTCCCGTTCACTGTGCGAGAAGCCAGCTGACTGGCCAATGGCAAATCCACCCTCCGCTACATCCAGCCGCCGTGCAGTATGAATGCTGTGAACACGAACATGCCATAGACCTGCCGGAATAATCCATGTCTCCACATGTACATCACTCCAGGGATGCCAGCGGGAATATACATAGCTGTCCCCGATTTCCCAGGTCTCGCAGAATCTGCGTACCCGATAGTGTTCATCACATTCGCATAGTGCGAGTGTAGAATCGTAAGCGCCTTGAACCAACCCGTAACCCGCTTTCGGGACACTAAAGCCAAACAGAGTGGAATATGCAAATTTAGAATATTTGGCTGCACTATGGGCCATATCAAAGTTAGCCATCTGGCCAGAGGTATAGGCAATAACCTGCCTGTTTCCTTCCGGACGACTCACAAGCATTCGCGCCTCTTGGAGAGCCCGTACCTCTTTCAAAATAGGCAACGGCTCTTCCTCCGCCTGCCAAAAAGGATGATCATCTGGCAAGGCAAGAATAAGCATAGCTTTAAAGGCCCAATACGGAGATCCGGGGGCGTTGTAGTTCTCTGTCATGACTAGATTCGGATAAGCATATCCGATGCTAAGCAGTCCGTCTAATCCCATAATAGGTTGTTCAAACCACCAACGAAAATGGCGCATAATGATTCCTTTAAGAACGCCATATGAAAAAGGAACCATATCTGCATACACCAGCGCACTCCAGAATGAAACCTGTGCAAAACGATAGGTCAGGCTACGACCAAAAGGAAGTGCGCTTCCGTCCTCAGCGAACCAATAAATGAAATCCTCGGCAAATCGTGCGGATCTTTCCCGATAAACAGCAGCTCTCTGAGGATCATCATCCGCCATCAGCTTAGCGTATATCAGCGTATAATAATGCATAGCAAAAGCAATATAATAGTCCCTCTGATCGGTCAATCCATCGGAATACCAACCGTCACCAAGATAGTAATTATCGATCTGCGCTAGATATTCATCCATTATGCTCTGATCATAAGGTAATCCGACTTTCTTGAAGCCCACATTCACAAGAACCGTGAACATCAGCCAGTTATTCGGATTGGAACGATCCACATGATTAATCTGATTTAGCCAGTTATATACATTCATTTTCTGCGTGTCGCTCAGCGGCTCCCACATTTTATGTGGTGCAAGAGCAAGCCCCAGTCCCAACACGGCCTGCTCTACCATACGCTGATCTTTGGTAGTAAATTGCCCCCAATATTCTTCATGCTCCGGGTCTGTTCCGTTGATGATCCCTTCCAGAAACATCGGCCAGAGTGCACTTTCCCCTCCACCGCTGGCATGGGGAACAAGGCCCCATAGAGGACGGGCGAAAGCTTCCATAAGCGCTGTAGCTTCATTGTAAATCGATCCTGTAGCGCCCATATTAATTCCTGCACAACCAGAGGTAAATCTGCGCTCCAGTGGAGTATATAGTTCATTTAGGAACATCTGTAATTCATTTTTAGTGCCCTTTATTCCCACAGCAATGTTTCCTCCTGTCCACACTCAATGCCAAGCGGCATATTCACTAGGCCTCATGCCCATTTCCCGTTTAAACAGCTTGATGAAATAACTTTTGTTGGCATATCCCAGATACTCGGAGATCTCTTCCACTGTCTTTTCAGATTGGTTAAGCAGCTCCTTTGCCTTCTGAAGCTTTAGCATATTTACATATTCGATGAAGTTCTGGTTTGTTTCCCGTTTGAATAAGCGGCTGAAATAACTGGCATTTAAGTTAAGGCGGCCTGCCATGTCCTCCAGCGTTATTTTCTCCGTCACATGACTAATCACGAACTGCTGGGCTTTGATGACCTCACTCCGTTTAGACTTGATGGAGAACATACTTATTTTCCGCGCTAATTCCTCCAAGTACTGCACCAGCCATTGTTCTAAATGCTCCAGAGTTTCAATGTCACCAACCACGCTAAATAGCTTTTCTTCAGTTATAGGCAATGGAGATTGCAGAAGCTGTTTCGTCTTCATCTGCAAGTCCATCAGCAAGCGAAGCACACATTCCTTGACTTCATTCGGATGGAATTTTTGCGAGGCCACCCATTCCCTCCATTCCTTTACATGAACGCGAAGCTCCGTGTTCCTGTTCAAGGCAATATCATCATTGATAACAGCGTACAAGGTTCCATATTCAGCATAAATATCTTCTCCGGAAAAGCAGACTTCTTCAAAACGGTGGATTCCCGCCGCAGGGAGATAAAAGCGCTGTATTTTCTCCCTCAGCATCCGCTGCAATGTTCCGCGAATTTCCTCAGGACTGCGCGCCTCAGCGCCAAATAAGCAAGAGACAGAGAGTTTAAGATATTTTTGAACCGCAGAGGCTGCATTTTGAATGGAGTGATAGATTGCCTGGTGATCTTTAGAAGG
Organism: Paenibacillus sp. FSL H3-0286; assembly: GCF_045040705.1. Lineage (NCBI taxonomy): Bacteria > Bacillati > Bacillota > Bacilli > Caryophanales > Paenibacillaceae > Paenibacillus > Paenibacillus sp. FSL H3-0286. The sequence goes on from NZ_CP150285.1 coordinate 5,223,951, forward strand.
CTGGTCGCTGCAAAAGAGAATGACGATCTCCTTATGGCTGTATCTCGAAATAAACAGACTGTGATCAGCCTCAAGCACTTCCTGCATAATATTCTCAACCGCAAAAGAAATCGTATATTCACTCATCCGGCGCACCCTTGAAGCTTCCTCTGGACGATCAATTACAATAACCAGCGGGATATAGTTTTTGGCATGGATCATAATTCCGTTTGATCGGGCCTGCTCGATCCAAGCCCCCTTATCCCAGGATTGATACAAGGTATCTTTTAGAAACTTTTCCTTCAGCGCGGCGCGATTTTGAGACTGCTTTTGCTTATAAACCAGCATCTCTGTATGCTGCTGCCTATTCAGTCCCACTTCCGCCACAAGGGTGCTAATCGCTTGCTGTAACTGCTCAATATCCAGTGATTCTTTTAAAATATATTCTCCTACGTTTAATTTCAGCGCTTGCTGGGCGTATTTGAATTCGTTGTGGCAGGAGAGAATAATCGCACGGATTCCGGGCTGCACAGCTCTGAATAGCTCCAGCATCTCCAGCCCGTTCATCTTGGGCATGCCAATATCGGTAATAATAAGATCTGGTGGACTCTGCTGTGCTTTTTCCCAAGCCTCGAGACCGCTATAATAACATCCGATGAGTTCAATACCGAGCTCACTCCAAGGTACGGCCTGCGACAAATAACGGATAACCGGATAGTCATCATCCACCAATATTGCCGTCAGCATTCTCCACACCCACCTTTCCGTAATCCAGAGGAAACTCCAGACAAATCTCTGTGCCCACATCAGGTTCACTTTGAATATTCAGCTTAAAAGAAGCGCCATAAATCATACTGAGGCGTTGGGCCACATTGCGTAAACCTATGCCGGAGAACCCTTTTCTGTCCTCCTCTGTAATTTTTTCGCTGCTGTATGCGGTTTCACGAAGTCTTGTTAAAGTTTCCGGCGACATCCCGATCCCATTATCCTTAATGGTGATAACCAAGCTTCCCGTAGTTGCAACAATACGAGCTTCAATAAAAATCTCGCCACCAAACTGCTCGAAGCCATGGATGATGGCATTCTCGATCATGGGTTGAATCATAAATCGAGGCACCAGTGCTTCAGCGCTACCGTCCGCTAAATTCATTTCCAGCCTGACCTGATTGGCATGGCGGAAATTCATTAAAGTGACATAATGCGATATCGTATCTGTCTCCTCACGAAGCGGGATAAACTCATTGTCCCTGTTAAAGGTCATCCGGAGCAAAGACGACAGCGAACCAATCAACTCAGCATTCTCCCGATCGCCTTGCATCAGGATATTTAAGCGAATCGAATTCAGCAGATTAAACATAAAATGTGGATTGATCTGCGCTTGCAGCATCTCTAGTTCGGCTTTTCTTTTTCCCGTCTGTTCATAAGTGATTTGTTCAATCATAGACTCGATCCGATCCAGCATCTGGTCAATGGTGCGGGCGAGCTGTGCTGCCTCATTATTCCCTCGAATGAACGAACGTTCATCCAACTGACCACGACCTATTCGCTTTACAAAAGCGCTTAATTTTACGATTGGCTGAGTCAGCTTTGAGATTAGAACGGTTAAGAGAACGGAAAACAAGGTAAAGAAAAGAATCTGCACCGCCAGGCTGATAAATAAAATCTGCTTATTTTTCGACAAGGCTGCCTTCAGCGGGATAATGCTGACCATCCGCCATTTGTTACTGCTCAGCTCCTGATCAACATATAAAAACTTCTCTCCGTCGATTTCCACAGTGTCAAGCTCGCCATCCATTTTCAACCACGTCATCGTCTCTCCGATTCGGGTCTTGTCAGCATGGGAAACTACAGTTCCCTTGTCATCCAAAAGCATCATCTCTTTATCATTATCGTTATTTAGATAAGGACGGAGCTTACGCTCATTGATATTAATAATTAAATATCCGATGGTACTGCTGGAGGTCGATTGAATCGGCCTCGCAATGGTTACCCAATCAGCTGAGCCTTTATCAGAATAATTGTAGTACGTATCGTGCTCCGCTCTCCAATAAGTCGAAATGGGTTGAATTTGTTTCAGCAACGATGTCCAATTTTTGTTGTAGAAATTTTTCGGGTTAAAGTCACTGTAAGGATAGCTGGTATAAATCAAACCATTTTTTCCGATTAACGTCACCTTCAAATATTCTGTTAAAACAAACATATCATCCAGCATCCGCGACATACGGTTATACTGAATGATCTGCTTTGGTGCACGGAGCGACTCTGAATCGGCAGACATCATCTGCCTGATCTCGCTGTTCTGGAGCACAAAGTTGGACTGTTCCAGTGTCTGTTCAAATATGGCATTCATATTGGCGCTGGCTGCATTTAAAGATTCTCTTGCGCTACCAACCGCTTTCTCCAGAATGAGATCCCGGGTCAAATAATCAGTAACCATGTAAATGCAGACAAGCGGGATCAGCACGCAGATCAGCGATGACCAGACAAGTTTCTTACGGAGGGATTGATGCTTTCTAAACACGGATTACAGGCCCCACATCTGTTTGAATTTGGAGCAGGAGACAGAAATGCTTTCCTGCCCCCACATTATAAGCCCCCTTTGAAAAGCGTACAATCAGCCTCCGCTTACTTTCCGCTATTGTTCTGAACAACTTCCGTTATTTTTTTATCGATATTGGCAACTGTGACATCCAGATCCTGTTGGCCAAGGAGATACATCTCCGCTTCTGGAATAACGTTGTTCTTAGCTTCATCCGCATATTTAGCCGGAACCTGCGTTGCACCAGGTGTCGAGTTCTCCATAGTATATTTCAGAGAATCTACATCAATCTTAGAGGAATCCTTAGAACCACTCACAATTGTATCCACTAATTTATTCGTATCCGATTTGGCCCAGCCAGAGAAAACGCGTCCACCGATTTCCAGTCCTTCTGAGGTATACCAGCGCACAAAGGTATAGGCAGCCTCCTTATGCTTGGATTTAGCGGCTATTCCCATGTAGGTCGGCTGTACGGGTGAGTAATGTTTGCTCTCACTGTCAAGACGGGGGATCGGCGCAAACGCGGTAACAAAGGTTGCCGGAATGGCATCCGTTCCACCCGATTCCGCAACCATCCAGTCGCCCATCGGAAGCATCGCTGCTAAACCGTTAAAATACTGATTCCGGTAGGCTAGTTTTTGCGAAATAATATCCTCATAAGGAGTGGCACTCTTATCTTCGTACATCATTTTCTTCATCATCTGCAGGTTAGCCTTAAATTGCGGGTCAAGTGCATTGGAGGTTCCATCAGCTTTTAGAAAAGTATTATCCGTAGACTTGCTCATCAGCTGGAGCTGGAAATAATCCGGCCAATTATGCAGATACGCACCAAAACGTTTCGTTGCGCCCTCACCCTTGGTCAATTTCTTGGCATACTCTTCGAAATCCGCCCATGTCCAGTCGGTCGGAACCGGAAGGCCCGCCTCATCTAACATTTCTTTGTTAAGGAGCACGAACCAGCGCTGCATGGAAGACGGTAATGCATAGATTTTGCCATTGACCGTAGTGTCCACCAGATATTCATCTGCGAGTTTATAACCTTCCTTCTGAATATAGTCATCCATCGGTTCCAACAAACCGATATCTGCACGCTGTGAATAGTTGGTATAAGGCAGTTCGACAATATCCAGCGGATCGCTCGCAGCCGCCATCAAATCCAGCTTCTGCATAGAGGCAACCGAATCACCTTTTTCGTTCAGCAAATCTACTTCCACATGAATATCGGGATGCGTCTTCTCAAACTCCGCGATAATCGTGCTCCATTTCGCTTTGGCTTCTGTCTGCCAGGTGCTCAGCTTCAGGGTAACCTTCTCTGCTGCAGGCTTTGAATTTCCACCAGCATCGGGTGCATTAGTCGCTCCTGCATTATTGGTTTTCGCATTTCCGCCGCAAGCGACCAATGATAACGCCATCGATGTGATGATGAATGCAGATAATAATTTCTTTTTCATATAGACCCTCCTATAAATGTGTTGGGCATCACTTGCTTAACAACCAGTGACTATGTAACTGCTTACAAGAACATCCTAACATGCAGGATTGACGAGGAAAGTTCTCATATTCTACCGAAGAGAAACTATTTTGACTTTTATTATCCTTTCACACCTCCGAGGGCAATTCCCTCAATAACCTGCTTCTGTCCGAGTGCAAAAATGATCAGCAACGGCAGAATTGCAGATACCGCACCAGCCATCATGAGTGAATAGACATCCCCGTATTGGTCCCCGAACAACCGGATCCCCAGCTGAATCGTAAACAGCTCCTTGGATTTCAAAAAAATGAGTGGATATTGATAGTCGTTCCAGGTCCAAATAAAGCGCAAAATAGCATAAGTAGCTACAGCGGGACGGATCAGCGGAAAGGCAATCTGTAGAAAAGAGCGAAAATGCCCTGCTCCATCCATCCGCGCCGATTCAAGATACTCGTTGTTTACCCCCATAAAAAATTGCTTGAGCATAAACGCTCCAATAATACTAAAGCTGTTAATCAGGATTAATCCCAAATGTGTGTCAATCAAATTCAGCCAGTTAAACAGTAGAAACTGTGGAACCAACGATGCCTGCGGAGGAACCATATAAAGTGCCAATACAACTATAAACATCGCATCCCTGCCCGGAAAACGTAGCTTGGAGAACCCATAAGCAGCAAGTGCGCATATCAGCACATTAATTATAGTCGTAGCCAGCGTAATATAAATGGAATTTCCATAATAGCGAGCAAAGTCACCCGACCACACCTGTTTATAATTTTCAATGAGGTTCCACTGCTGTGGCAACCATTGAATCGGAAAGTTAAACACATCTTTCTCCAGCTTAAAGGAAGTGGATAACATCCATAGGAACGGTAAAAGAAATGCGATACCTAGCAGTCCCATGGCGATGGTCCAGAAGGTTCTGGATAGAAGCTCTTTTTTCACTGTAATTTCTCCTTTCCGCCTTTAATAGTTGACCCATTTTTTTTGCGCCAACATCTGCAAGGCTGTAATGATCAGGCAAATAAGGAACAGAACGAGTGCCATGCTAGAGGCGTAACCTGTCTTCAGCTGATTGAAGGCTGTATCATATAACTCGTAGACGATAACGGTCGTGGAGTTAGCCGGCCCACCCTGGGTCAATACTTGTATCAGATCAAAGATTTTAAATGAGCCGATAACCCCTGTTACCAGCAGGAAAAAGGTAGTTGGCGAAATGCAGGGAACCGTGATGTTGCGGAATTTGCGCCAGACGTTGGCACCATCAATATCAGCCGCTTCATAAAGATCCTTAGGAATACTCTGTAAACCTGCAATAAAAATAATAATGTTGTAACCGAGCTGAATCCAGACTTGAATCAACATCAGTGACGGCAGAGCATAATGGATATCCGCTAACCATTTGGGTGGGTTGTTCCACCCCAGTGACATCAGGAATTGATTGACGGGTCCCAGTGAAGGGTGAAACATAACCTGCCAAACCATAGCGATGGCAACTACACTGGAAATGTACGGAAGGAAATAAATCACTTTAAACAAATCCTTCAGAAAAACCTGTTTATCAATCAGGATAGCCAGCAGCAGGGCAACGATGATCGTAACCGGTACTGTGATAATAAAGAGCAAATTGTTCAGCAAGCTTTTCATAAAAGCATCATCATGAAACAGCCTGATGAAATTATCCACGCCCGCGAACTTAATCCCCCCTAACCCAGCCACAAAGTTCCAGTCCGTGAAGCTTAACAGCAGTGAGCCCAGCACCGGGATCAACGTCAAGATGATCAGCCCAAGCATAAGCGGAGCAACGAATAGATATCCCGCCATCGCTTCGCGTGTGTCCATGTTAAGATGAAACCTTTTTTTGCGTATCATAGTTCTCCTCCTTTACTTATCCATAATTGTAGAAAAAGTAAGCAGTCTTCATAAGAACTAGAATTGTTCATTTTGGAACGAATTTTACCGATCCTTTAGTTATGAATTCTTTTGCACAACGCAAAAAAAGCGCGAGCCAAGCTCCCGCAGTAAACAAAATCCATATTGAGTTTTACATAAAGCAATCGCGTTATACCGACGTAACCTCTACAGCACCTTTTCCATCAACGCCCGCACTATTCAGCTTTTTCCGAAAAATCATAAACAAAACCACACCCATCACACTCGTTATTACCTCAGTCACAGTCATCGACCAAATCACACCATGCAGGCCAAAAATAGAATGCAATACGATAATCATCGGTATAAATAATACACCTTGGCTTATCGCCATAATAGTAGTGGGTGTGCCTTGCCCTGTTGCTTGAAAAATGCTCATAAATAATCCGGTAAATCCATTAAATAAAGCGGAGATCAGCATCGCTGCCAAAATATAAGTTCCCATGCTTAACACAGAAGGATCGCCTGAGAACCAATGAAGAATCGTTCCTCTAAACACGTATACTAGACTCACAAAAACAACTGCAATGCTGCCTATATATGCAAAAGCGTATTTGATGCTGGATTTAAGTCTCTCCGTATTTTTACTAGCAAAGTTAAAAGCAAATAACGGAATCAATCCCAAAAATAAACCCATCGATAAAAATTCTGGAATCTGCACAATTCTTAAAGCCACACCAAATCCGGCGACCACACTCTCCCCATATTGAATGGAATAGTTATTTAACAAAAGCGTGCTGACAATTAAAAAACTGGCTTGCAATAGCTCGGCTGTACCTATTTTATAAACCTCAAGCTGATCTCGTACAGATATCTTGAAATGCTTCAAAAATCCTCTTAAATGCTCACTTTTCGTTTCCAAAAAGTAAATATAATAAATGGCAGAGCCCAAATTTGCTAAAACCATAGCCAAAGCAGCTCCGGCAACATGCCAATTCAGCACGAGAATAAATAAAGGATCAAAAATCAAACTTAAAGCCGTACTGATAAAAATACCATACATCGATTCCTTCGAGGCACCTTCCGAACGGACCAGTTGTTCCAAAGCAAAATTAAGCACAACAGCAAATCCGCCTGCAAAAAGAGTGAGCACATAAGACTTCGTAAAGTCTAAGGTAGCAGCATCTGCACCAAGCATTCGCGTGATTGGATTTATAGCTAACCAAGCGATGAGCGCGATAAGAAGCCCCACTACAATACTCCCGTAAAAAGTATATCCGGCAACCTTTTTCCCTTTTTCCGTCTCTTTTTGCCCCGCCAAGCGAGTTATAAATGTTCCTCCGCCTACCCCCAGCACATTTCCAAAAGCCATTAAAACGGTAAAAATAGGCAGGCCCAGCGTGATTGCGGTCAGCATACTGGTATTGTGTAATAAGCCGATGAAGTAAGCATTGATTACATTATAAATAGTACCCACAGACATCCCAATCATCATGGGAATCGATAAATGAGCGATCGCTTTTTTCATGGGCGCCGACTCTAAATAATATTGATTTGAGAACTCATTTGTCATAAGTGAACCTCCGAACGTTTATAAACTTGAACTAACTTTTTGAAGTAAAGACTTTAGGGTTGCAGTTTCTTCCGGACTAAGCGCCTTAGTAATGCTTGCTTCTACCTCAGAGAAAATCTCATTGAACTCTTCCACTAAAAGAGCACCTTTTTCCAATACAAAAATACTCTTTTGACGTTCATCATTTTCAGGAGTGACACGCTGGATATACCCTTTCTTCTCCAACCCCTGAAGCATACTGGTAATGCTCGCCCCCTTCCTGTTAAAGACCTCCGCTAAATCCTTCTGAATAACCCCTTCTGCTTGATTCTCAAAAATATAGCCGATCATGCGGCCTTGTTGTGAGTTCAGACCTAACTCATTTAACCTGGTGTCAGCTGTACCTTTTATTTTTATCCCAATCTCTCGTATTAAATTAGAAAATGGTGTGTCTACCACGGGTTTGTTCATTGTTATTTCCTCCTCTTGCGGATTAGTTAGAACTCTAAGTAACATCATTATCATAATAGATAGAACTCTAACTGTCAAGGTTCTAACTAAATACAAAAAACTCCTCTCCAGCACTTGTCGAGTAGACAGGTACTGAAGAGGAGTTTATAGAGAGAATTACATCACAAGTTCTTCTAGGTTTCCAAATAAGACTTTTGTTGATTTCAGCTTGGATTCATTGCCGACAACTGTGAAATAATTTTGTTCCGTCACAGCCTTAAGCAAATCGGCATACTGTCTGATGTCTTCCGGTGTGGTCGACAAGATTTCATCCCGTTCCTGCTGCAGCTCGGCCCCAGTCACCTGTTCAAAATAATGCCGGTCCGCCCGCCGTCCCTGAGCGCTTGGGCTCAGCGGCTGGTCCAACATGGACAGGGTGCCGATAATTGCTTTGGTCATCTCGTCGGCATCCGCTTCATATCCTTCGGTGAATCGGTACGCCTGATCATAAACCTCCAGCGTCTCCTGCAAATTGGGATCACGGTAGGAAGTGAACATCAATATCCCATCTCTGCGCAGCATCAGGCTGCCGCCATAAGCTCCGCCCTTCACGCGCACGGCATTCCACAGATAGGTGAGGCTCATGATTTTTTTGAGCACCTGCATTTTGCCGGAATACGTAAATCCTAGCTTGTTGAAGTCGTAGCCTTTAACCACATATTGCACCTGGCTGGAAGACATAAAACCTTCATTATCCGCATGCCCCTGCGCCGTAATCTTAGGTTTATTCACCACTGGCCGATCCTGAATATCCAGCTTCGCTACATTAGCGGCGAATTCTTCATACAAATCAGGGGTACCCGTCACGCTGATGATTAAATTCTGTTTATTGAATAAAACCGTACAGATATCCTTCAGCGTGTCTGCCACCTCAGCTCCCTGCTGATCGATCTTCTCGGCAAGCTCACGGATAAAGCGGTAATAGGCCACGCCACCCTGTTGTTCCTGATACGCTCCCATGTCCGAAAAATAAGACATCAGGCGGCTGGCCGCGATTTCATTACCTTTTTGATTCAGGACGGATTCCATCTGTGAGGCTTCCCGCCGGACGATTTCCTGTAGCTTCGTCAAGTTATCGAGCGCGCTGGTATAGAGCATCTCACGCAGCAGATCCAGCGATTCGCCAATATGCCCCGCCATCACCTTAACCTGCGCAGTGAATTTAGGCTGATAACTGGCCCCAGTATCTTTTGCAGCGCCAAAGATCTCATTTTTGAAATGAATGCCTCCGGTTTTGATCCCAATTTCACTAGTGAGCTCTTCAATGCTGTAAGAAGCTGTCTCCATTTGGCCCAATACCTCTGCCAGCAGCACAAGATAAGGAATTTGCTCAGGAGCCACAACACTCGTATCCCAATAAAACTTGCAGTACGCAATCTTTTGAGTAGATACGTCATGGTGGATCAGCTTTAGACCCTCAAGGTTATATTCATGGGATGGCACCTGAGGTTCAGCACTGCGGTTAATGTCCTGTAGAGATAAACTCGGCAGCTTCTGCAAATCCTCGGCTGCATCTGCACGACCTTGCCGCGCCAGAAGATGCTGTGTACTCTGCACAAGCTGCTCCAGCTGGTCTGGTTGCTGTGATGATTTGTATTCACTTAATTGACGCTGGGTGCTCGCTTCCTTGTCGGCTGCAATCGTCTTGGACGGGTTCAGCACCACCAGACTGCAATGATCACTGTTCAGTAAGTAGACCTCAATCAGCTTCTCAAAATAACGATCCGTTATCTTTTCCCGAATGGTAGTGAATACCTCTTCATAAAGCATATGAGTAGACGGCTGACCGTCATAGAGCCAGGACTTCATCACTTCGATATTGTAAGTAAGTCCCTTTGGATATCGGCTAAAGTCCGCTTCCCGCAGCTCAAATTCTTTGCTGTTGACCGCCGCCAGCACCAGCTTCTCATCCAGCCCGTTCTTAACCAAGCTGCTTAATGTGGTCTTCACCAGCTCCACGAAGGCATCTTTGGCGGAAGCGTTCGAATGTGTCAGAGTAATGCCAAGCAGCGGCTGAACCATACTGTCGGAATAAAAAGCAAAGGCATCTTTGCCCAGACCGCTTTCCAGCAGGGCTTGCTTAAGCGGAGCTGCATTGCTGTCCATCAGCATGCTTTTCAAAATATCAAAAGCCAGATTCAGTTCCCGATCCGTAGAGGTTCCAATTACATAGTTCAGACTCAAATAAGTTTTGTCGTCGGCCGTTTCTGCTTCCAGAATCGGATAATCCGCTACCAGCTCCGTCATTCCGGTAGGCTGTTGTAGGGGAATGGAGGTATCAAAGCTGTTTTTTTCATAACGGCTAAGGTATTCCTGGTCTATAAATTGCAGCTTCTCTTCAATAGAGACGTCTCCGTACAGATAAAAATAACTGTTGGACGGATGATAATAATTGCTGTGCGCCTCAAGGAATTGCTCATACGTAAGCGCAGGAATCTCCTGCGGATCTCCACCTGAAGAATGACGGTAAATCGTGTCTGGATACAACGACTTTTTGATCCTGTCCATCAGTACCGTAAACGGCGAGGAATAGGAACCCTTCATCTCGTTGTAAACCACGCCTTTATAGATCAGCTCAGCTTCTGTTTGCTGAAGCTCGTAATGCCAGCCCTCTTGCTCAAAAATCTCCTTTTGCTTATAAATATTCGGCTGAAAAACACTATCCAGGTAGACCTCCATCAGATTGGAGAAATCCTGCTCATTCCGGCTTGCCACCGGATACATCGTCTTATCCCCAAACGTAAATGCATTCAGGAATGTCTGCATCGAACCCTTTAGCAATTCTACAAAAGGTTCCTTCACCGGATATTTCTCCGAACCACATAATACAGAATGCTCCAAAATATGAAAGACCCCTGTACTATCTTCAGGCGGGGTCCTGAAGCTTACGCTGAATACCTTGTTGTCATCCTGATTCTGCACGAAAAGCAGCCTGGCGCCGCTCTTCAGATGTTCCATCGTGAATACGGCGGAATCGATCTCCCGGATAAATTCCTCATTAACGACCTGAAATCCATAATATATGTTGCCTGTGATCAAGCGGCTCATAGATTTGCCTCCTCTGCACTGGATGTGATAACTCTATCTGAAGCTTATCATATCCCTGGACGTTTATTCCATTAATAGAAGGCTTCCGGGATTAATTTCTGCAGTCTGACTAAAATTGCCGCTGCCTGCTCACGCACCAGAATCTGCTTAGGATCGAAACGGCCCCCGCTGCCGGTCATTACTTCATGTTCATTCACGGCCTGAATCGCCTGGCGGCTCGCCTCTGACAAACTGGAAGTATCGGCAAACTTCACACGATCCGGGCTGCCGTACGTAGACAACCGGGCGGCTTTGGTTACCATAACCGCCGCTTCTTCCCGCGTAATACCGCGGTCCGGCTCGAACTTACCGGTTGGAGAGCTGATAATGCCCAGCTCCTCAGCCTTGGCGATGTTACGGCTGTACCATTTGTCCGCCGGAACATCCTTAAAGCTAGAAGTGGCCTTGGCATCGGGGAACTCATGCAATAGCCGCAGCAGCAGGGTCAGAAATTCAGCCCGGGTCAGCTTCTGCTTAGGAGCCAGCACATTTCCGCTGGCACTCACGCCCTGAATATATCCGCTGCTGAGCGCTGTTGCGATATCCAAACGTGCCCAAGCTGCGACTTTATTGGCATCCGTAAAGCTGGCCAATTCCGGGGAAGAGACATGCAGCGCAAACGTCCGTTTGGAAAGTGCTGGAGCGGCATCTTTACGGTATTTGGTGACTTGCACAGGATAGACACCGGGCTTCATGCCGGCAAATGACACCTTTCCCATGCTGTCAGCCACTACGCTTTTTCCTTGAAGTGTCACAGTAGCGCCGAAAGCCGGAAGACCGCCCAGCTGACCGTTTGACTTGGTGATATGGAGGGAAAACGGCATATTGGCGCTTGCGTATCCACCCATTTCCTGGCCGTTTTTATCTTTCCATTTCACTTCCATCCGGTCAAGCAGTTCTGTATCGTCCGCGTAGTAAACAAGCAGCTGATCCCCATTGCCTATCGTCAGTCTGTACGGGCTATTCTCAGGATACATCCATGCACTGCCCCCGCTGAATACAGCAATCTTCCATTCTCCGCGTCCATTGTATCGCCCGTTCTGAATCCCCTCGATAGCTGTGAAGGCCGGTTTAGCTGCATCCGCATTCAGCTTATACGCCAGACCCTTCGCCTGTAAAAAAGCTGCCGCTGCCTTCACAGCATCTCCGCCAACAATATGCCCCCCGGCAACGGTGCCACCGGGTCCTTCGACCTGAATCGTTGCCCGGTCAAGTCCAGCATGATGCAGTCCGCTATACAGCATGCCAGCCTGCTTGGACAGCAGCTTATAGGAAGTCAGGGCAAGATAGGCTTGCACAGTTGCGGGACTATCGTTCCCTCCGCCTGCTGTCTGTGTAAAGCCGCCACCCGGAAGCTTCCGCGCCAGCAAATGGTCCAGCAGCGAGGCTCCGCCTTCCTTGGTGAAATCTGCTGCATCGACCCCCTGCGAGGATAAAGCAACAATCACCTGCGCTGTCGTCGCAGTTTTACCATCGAACCCTCCGTCTAGCTGCTGCTTGCTCTTAAGCCACTGCAAAGCCTTCTCGATCGGCTGCGCTGTTTGTTCTGAACTCACTTCCGAAGCAAGTGCGGTTAGTACCCAGGCAGTAGCTACCAGATCTCCTTGCTTCTGCCCGGCCAGCGGCCAGCTGCCATCCGCTAGCTGCATATCAAGCAACTGATAAAACAGCAAATCGGGGTAACGGTTTGTCCGCTCCAATGAATTTGAAATGGAATTCTTCGAGGTAATATAGGCGGCTGCTACCGCTGCTGCCCCTTCCGAATCAATTCCGGCATGATTCATCAGGAATGGATAAAGATCAATACCAGCGATGTTGTTGATGTTGCCCCCCGCAGCACTGTAAGCCAGCGCTGTTCGAGTTAGCTCTGCCACCTTGGGGAACTTGCCCCGCTGTTCCAGAATCTTATCGGCAGTCTGCTCCAGATATCCCTTGGGCAGACTGCGCCCATTCTTGAAGAAACCTACGGCTGCTTCGTCCGGGAATGGCTGTATCGTCAGCAGCACATTCTGTGCCCCTTCCAAGGCACTCTGCATCTCCGCTGTGAATACCGCGGTTGTCTTTTGTGCCGGAGACGGCTCCGCCATTACCCTGCCACTCAGCAATACAAGCAAAATACATAATGCGGTAAGTGTAACCTTCCTTATAGTCCGGTTTATGGGTGTAGCTCTCATATTCATTCTCCTCCAATGTAGTTTGCTAGAACTTTATAAGTTAGACGCAGCGAACTGGGATTTTGTTCCTGAATATGTTGTAATATGTAGCTTCATCCAGCTATGAATTAAAAAAAGACCGCACTGCTACCCGCTCACACGATAGCCCTACGATCTTTTCAAAACTCTTATTCAGCCTGAGCAAACCCCAGCTCACGGTATAATGTCCGCTCCAGATAATCGTGAAGATAGAAGCGGGATTTCACAAAATGCTCCGCCATATCGGATGGCTGGTAACGCTCCAAAGCCGCTTTCATGCGAGGCAAAACGTTCTCACGTCCGCGGCGATTTCGCATGTAATTGTTCAGCAGCGAGTGCCTTTCCGCTTCGTCTCCCGGATAGAGCTCCCAGCGGTAGACATATTTGTGGATCGCCCGCGAACGGTCCGTCGCCGCTTCAAAATCATGCATAATGGCAATCAGCTCTGCTTCATCCTTATGATCCTTCACCTTGTCCAACAGCTTCCAGATAACATCATAATAATCTTCCAGCTGATAATTCCCGAGCTGTGCGTGACCTGTTCTAGGACCGATGCCATGGAACTGCTCCATGAATCGATCGATAAATGTTGCTGAGTCCGCTTTACGGTTCCAGGCCAAATCGGCGTGCAGCAGCATCGGATACCACGTCGTCTCAAAGATCCCATAAGGAACACCAAGGCTGAACGGCCCTGTCCAGTTCGTGGCGACGATGCACCCGAGGTCCAGCTTATCCGCTGTCTCCGCCCATTGGAGCAGATTATCCGTCCGGTTCAATAGTACCGGATAATTCTGATGTTCAGCCCAGTCAAAGCTGCGAACCGCCGGGGCTCCCATAACCTCGATGCCTAGTGACCTGAATTTATCCGTTAGAGAAGAAACCTCAGCTTCAATATTACGTCCGTTGTATATCCAGATCATCGCCGCACTCCGCTTATCCAGCTTTGCCAGTTCCTCCGGCGGGCATTTGTCCAGCATGTCATGCCAGAAAATCACTTTTTTACCACGGCTGGCTGTAAATTCAATCAAAGTGTTCAAAAAAGCGATAAACGCCCGCTCCCGTACCCCTCCGAACAACGTTTTACAGCGTTCGCATTCACATAAGCTGTATACCTCGTCACAGCCGAGGTGGATGTAGCGGGAATCCGGATGGGCATCCATCATCTCCTGTAACAGATCGGTAATCAGCTCGAAGGATTCCGGATGCGACGGGCAGATCTCCCCGAGGGATAACTCCGTTTCGCGCAAGTGCCGCCAGGTGTCGTGGCGAAGTACATACTCCAGATGTCCAAAACTCTGCTGCAGCGGAATGATCTGAATAAAATATTCTTGGGCTGTGCGTTTCAGCTCCTCTAGCTGTGTGAGGCTTAACGAATGCTGTGGATGCACGAATTCCGGGAATTTTTGAAATGGAAATTTATCTTCGTATTCAATCAGAACTGCATTCGTTTTATACCGGGCAAAATCCGCCAAATACGATAGCAGCAGCTCTGGCTTGGAAAATGTCTGGCGAAGATCAAAGTTCATCGCCCGCAAGGTAGTGTCAGGCCAGTCCGTGATAGACACAGCAGGAACTTCCCCTACTGACTTACGCAGTTGTAGTAACGTTTGTAGCCCGTAAAACAGACCCGGCGCATCCAGTGCACGGATTACCACCCGGCGCTCCGACACCTCCAGCCTGTACCCTTCCGCCCGGCCGTTAAGCAATTTCAGATCCACTTCATCTGGCTGTGCTCCTTTCGTTTCTGGCTGCGAGAGACTCTGAAGAATAAGTGAATATCCTTTTCCCGAGATAACATGTGTACATTCCAGCTCCGGAAACGAGCGGCGGCAATGAACCACCAGTCTCGGATCATGCCGCTCCATGTAGAGGCTCAGGCTTACATCTTCGCTGAACTGAAAAGCTTCGCCCTCTTTCACTTGGATCTGCTTCGGTTGCGGTATCAAGCTCTGCATCGTTCTCCTCCTAATCTTTGCTGTAATTAATTACTGCAAGCCCTGCTATGACCCTTTTTCCAGCATTCCAGCACGGTAAGTGTCCTGTCTTCATAGCAGAAGCTCACGAGATCGGCAGGCGCTCCAGCCCTAAGCCCTGCCGCCTGTTCCAGCCCCAGCAGTGTGGCCGGATGAGCAGAAGCACAATCCCAGGCTTCATCCAGCCGGGCTAATCCAGCCTCCGCAAGATAGGCCACCTGATCTGGAAGCATCATGGCGGAACCTGCAAGCAGCTGCTGATTGCCAGCCAGATGCAGCCGCCCTTCTGCTGTTAATACAACCTCTCCACCAATGTGCAGGTGATAAGTTCCCGGCGGCATTCCGCTCAGTGATACAGCATCGCTGACCAAGATGGTGCGGCTGCGCTTCATCCGTAGGATTACTTTCAACAGAGCGGGTGGTAAATGTTGACCATCTGCAATCATACAGCCGTATAGTTCATCCGCCGCCAGCTGCTCCCACAAATAGTTGGGATGACGGGGCAGCGTCAGATGTGTGCCATTGCCGAGATGCGTAGACATCACCGCTCCTGCGGCAACCGCCTCCCTAATCTGCTCGGGGGAAGCTGCCGTATGCCCTATAGAAACAAGGATGCCTGATTCACTGCACCGGGCGATAAATGCAGCGGCGTTTGGCCATTCCGGGGAGACGGTGAGGATACGGATAAGCCCTTCAGCCGCTTCCTGCCAGCGGCATAACATATCCCAATCCGGCGGACCAATATGTTCCCTTGGATGGGCGCCGCGCGGACCCTCTTCTGGTGACAGAAAGGGGCCTTCCAAATGAATTCCTACAATCCCCCCAGCATCTTCCGGATACAGCGAAGCGGCTTCCGCAATGGCGGAGACCGCTTGAGCCAGCGCTTCTTTGCCATTAGTAATCAGAGTTGGACAATAGCTGGTTACCCCGTTTCCTAGCAAAAGTCGGGACAGTTCCAATACCGTGGCAGGCTGTAAAGGCAGCGTGTTGAGATCCAGCCCCCAGCCCCCGTTCACTTGCAGATCCACCAACCCGGGTGCCAGCCAGGGCCAATCGGCCCTGGCTGGACTCTCCGCAAGTTCGATGACCGAAGTGATTCGCCCCTGCTCGACACTTACCTCAACCGGCAGCCCAGTTTTATAGTGCTTTCCCTTAATTGGCGCGTTCATAGGCCGAAGGCAGCCCGATCCGTGAACATCGTGATCTCCGGATGGGTACGCAGAATAGTAGCTGGACATGCCGTGCTGATCGAATCATGAAGTGCCGCGTGTAAAGCCTTGCGTTTGGACACTCCCGGTACAATTCCGTACAGGTGACGGCCAGCCAGCAAGGCTGGTACCGTAAGCGTCAGCGCATGGGTTGGCACCTCGTCCAGCGAGGTAAAACAACCGTCATTCACTTGCTGGCGGCGGCAGGCTTCCTCCAGTTCGACCGCTTTGACCAGCTGCGGGTCGGTAAAATTAGCGACTGGCGGATCATTAAACGCGATATGCCCGTTTTCCCCGATCCCGAGGCAAACGATATCAATAGGCGCCTCGCTCAACAAAGCCGAATATCTCTGGCATTCCTGCACCACATCAGCGGCGAGACCATCCAGCAGTTCTACCCGGCCAGGGTTAACCCGACTGTATAGCCGATCTGTCAAAAAACGGCCGAAACGCTGGGGAGCCGAAGCCGCAAGGCCGATGTATTCATCCATATGAAAAGCATTGACCCGGGACCAATCCATCCCCTGCTCCCGCACCAGCCCCTCGTACAGTTCATTTTGCGAAGGTGCGGCAGCAAACACAATTCGGACCTGACGCGCAGAATCTTGAAGCAAAGCTCTAATTTTCTGCGCAACCTGCGATGCCGCCGCAGCGCCCATCAGGTTACGATCTTCATAAACCTGAACGGACATCTGCTCCACTCTGTGTGTCTCTAAAGGCTTAATGATGTCATTCATCCCGCTCATCCTTTCCGGGCAACTATTGTCCTTGGCACCAGACAGATTAATTCCCGTTTAACTGAATGTTCTGAACACGGTCGTAAGCTTCCTTATAAGTAGCCAGCAGCTTATCCACGCCGAGATTGTTCATCTCCTCCACATATTTGTCCCAGTCGGCCAGCTTTCGGGAGCCGGTAACAAACTTGGCAAAGCTTTCATCGCGGTGTTTTTGGATCGCCTGGCCGGTTATCGCAATAATTTCATTCTCTTTCTCCGTAAATGCAGGCCGCGGCTGCATCATGGACGGATCATATTTCGTCGCTTCTTCAAAGGCATACTTCAAATTGTCTGAGAACAACGACAGATGTGCACCAAAGTCGATCCAGGTGTACGTTCCGCTAGTCTGAAGTCCTGTCTGCTTCCGCATTTCGATCACATCGTTGTACTCTGGTTTGAACTTGATCGTGTCGCCTTCCTTCACATATGTCTCACCCTCCACGCCCCAGCTGCTGAGCGTACGTCCCTCTTCGGAATAGAAAAAGTCCATATAACTCATCACATCATCGATGTTCTTCGAGGTTGAAGCCACGGTTAGGCCACCTTCCATATAATGAAAATACGGGTTCAGTTGCTTGCCGCCGGCAATGCCCGCTGGAGGAGCCATAAACTGCATGTTGAACTCCGGATTTTCCTGCTGCATCGCATTGTTAAAAAAATCGATCCGGCTGATGTAATCAATGGTCACAAACGATTTGCCCGTGGATACCATGTCCTGCCATTGCTTAGTTTGCAGAGATAGAAAGTCGGGCGGAATCAGCCCTTCGTCATAAAATATTTTCCACATACCAACCATTTCCTTGTAACTATCTTCCGTGGGTCCAAAAAGCCACTCTTTTTTATCAAAATCATAATAAGCCCCTTCACCCGTCCCGTAATTCACAGTCATATTGGCATTCATTTCATCCGGAATTTGTCCGTAGCGGATCGAAAGCGGATAGCTGTCCGGATATTTCGCCTTCAAGGTTTTTAGAGTTGTATGCAGCTCCTCATATGTGGCTGGTGCCTGGATTCCTTCTTTGTCAAAAATGTCTTTACGGTATAACCAGATCATGCGGTTCGTCTCGCCAAAGCCCTGATTCGGGAACATATACATTTTGCCATCAGCAGACAGTGCAGCCTTCGCTTCCTGTGGATACTGCTTTACCCAGGCGGTCAGATTCGGCATTTTGTCCATATACTCCATCAAATCCACCAACGCACCCTGTTGCCCGAATTTATTCGATTCTTTGCGGTTAGGCATATACATCAGATCCGGCATTGCCTTCGAGGCAATCGCCAGGTTCAAGCTCTCTTCAAGCTTTCCGGAAGGGGTCTGTACCTCGAGTGTGACACCGGTTTTCTCCTTCAACCAGCTCCAAATAGGCCAGCTTTTCGAATAAGGGAACGTAGCATTGTTGTCTAAGAGCGCAGTGAAGGTTTTTTCCGTTTTGGACGAATCAGCAGGTGAAGCGGTACTGCTGCCCTGAGTATTACTCTGCGGCGAGGTGTCATTGCCCCCTCCGCTGCAGCCAGTTACTACGGTTGCTGCAATCATCAGTGGCAGCAGTACAGATTTCCATTTATTCATTACGATCTCTCCCTTATGCTGAATTTTTGACGGTTCCACCCGCCTATCCCTTAACCGCGCCAATCATGGCCCCCTTAACGAAATACTTCTGTACAAATGGATACACAATCAGAATCGGAAGCGTCGAGACCATAATCGTCGCGTACTTCAGCGATTCTTCTATCACCATGTTGTCACCTCCAATGCTAGTAACATCCCCTGAGCTAGCACTGCCAGCCAGCACCAGATTGCGCAGCAGTACTTGCAGCGGGAACAAATCCGGTGAGCGCAGGTAGAGCAGCGGGTAAATAAAGTTATTCCACATGCCAACCGCGTAAAAGAGCGCTATGGTGGCGAAGGAAGCCTTGGAAAGCGGAACAATAATACGGATAAATATGCCGATATCATTCAGTCCGTCGATGCGGCCAGACTCCTCCAGCTCTTTAGGAATGCCGGCGAAAAAGGTCCGCATCAGAATCAGATTCCAAGTGCTGACCGCACCCGGCAGCACCATGCCCCAAACGGTATCGACCATATCCAGGGAGCGAACCACGAGGAACGTGGGAATCATTCCTCCGCTGAAAAACATCGTCACCACAATCAACAGGGTGAAGCTCTTGCGCAGCGCCATATCACTGCGTGAGAGTGCATAGGCACCCGTGGAGGTGACCACCAGCGAGATAAGGGTGCCAAGCACGGTGTAAATGAGTGTATTTTTGTAAGCCACCCAGATTTGCGAATCTCCGAGTACAAGCTTATACATATTCAGGTTAAATCCCTTAGGCCAAAAAGAAACGGTATTCTTCATGACATGCACATCACTACTGAGAGAGACAGCGAGCATATGCAGGAACGGATAAAGCGTGACCACCACAACCACGAGAAGGATAAAAGTGCTCACGACATTAAACCAGGATAAACGGGGTGATCTCATCACCACACCTCTTTTCTACCATAAACTTGTCTCGCTTACACGGCGGCTGATGTAATTTGCTGTATAGATGAAGATCAAGCTAATCACGCCCATAAAAAGATCAATAGAAGCGCCATAGCTGAAGTTCCCCTGCACCATACCCACCCTATAGACATAAGTACTGATAATATCCGCTGTGTCGTAGATCGCCGGATTCTGCATCAGGAACACCTTCTCGAAGCCAATCTCGAGTACTTTACCGATATTAAGAATCAAGGTGATCACGATGGCGGGTGAAATGCCGGGCAAGGTGACATGCCATATTTTACGCATGCGGCTGGCTCCGTCCATATCAGCAGCTTCATACAGCTGCGGGTCGATAGCGGTCAACGCGGCCAAGTAGATAATAGTCTCCCAGCCGATATGCTGCCAGATCTCCGACAGGACATAAATACCGCGGAACAATCCAGGTTCATTCATGAAATTGATCGGTCCAATCCCTATGGCACCAAGCAGATTATTAATCAGCCCTCCGGTTGGGGATAAAAACATGATCACCATACTGGCTACAATGACATTTGAGATAAAATGTGGAAGATAGCTGACGGTCTGCACAACTCGTTTGAAAGCAGCCTTGCGCACCTCATTAAGCAGAATCGCCAGTAGAATGGGTGCCGGGAAGCCAAAAAACAGCTTATATAAACCAAGCAGAAAAGTGTTTTTCATCAGCGGCCAAAAATCGGGATTCTCTATAAACATCCTGTAATATTTGAGTCCCACCCAATCACTGGCCCAAATCCCTTTAAAAAGATTGTAATCCTTGAAAGTGATAACTAATCCAAACATCGGTGCATAGCGGAAGATCAAATAATACAACAGGCACGGCAGGAACAGCAGCCAGAGCGCCTTGTTTTTATTCCAAGTTCGAAGGATTCCCGCTTTGTGGCGTTGAGGTCGTTGGGGTCGCCGGTGCACTTTCTTTCGCATTTTGTCCTGCACTACGCTAGCTTGAGCCATATGCATGTCTCCTCTTGTTAAAATGATCATAAATCATATAGATGTCAGATTACTTCCCCCTTTTTCCTGGGATTTGTCTCCGAATTATAGCTGCATTTCTTTGGAAAGCGCTATCTACATGTTATATAACATTTCGCCTTAACTGCGGATTTCCATAGAATAGCGTACAAATCAGCAAAATTGCATATTGTTGGTGTTAGCTTTTTGCCGCTATGATAGAATTAATCCAATTCATTTACGGGTGCATCCAAAGGGGGATACATATGAAGGGATCCGTTACAGGCAAATTTGCGCTGAATGCCCTGTTCGTTAAGCTGATGCTAAGCTTCCTCAGTGTCATCTTGATTTTGGCATCATTTAATCTGTTCTCCCATCTGTATTTAAGCGGCAAAATCTATAAGGAGATGATCCGGCAAAATGAGCTAGGCCTCGCACAAACGGTCGAAGGCTACGAAAATCATTTCCGGTTGACCCAGAACATGATTCTTGCCCTCACCCAATCCGATTCATGGACTGCCAATCTAGGCATTCTAAGCCACCTCAAAGAGAACCGACGATATGATATCCCGGCAGAAGTGATATCGGATCTCTCAACGCTGTATGCTAATCCTTTTCTGCATATCGAAAATTTCATTCTTTATTTTAAAAAGGAAAATTATGTACTGGAGAGGGAGGGCCTAAGCAGCGCCGCAGATATGTTCGGTAAATACTACTTCAGTGCAGAATACCCTCCGGAGTACTGGAGCCGGCAAACGATGGACAATCAATTTTTAAAAGTCATGCCCGCCGTAACCTTTACCGAGAAAACCATACATTCCACCCGTACGCTCGGAAGGTTAATGCCAGTGCTGGTCAAAGCGATTCCTTATGAGGAAGTGTACGGCATTGTCATGCTGAATCCGCAGCTGATGCAGGCCGCCTACGGAGATGCCGGCAATACCCCGTTCTATATCCTGGATGCGCAGAAGAATCTATTGTTCTCTACATCAGAGGGTAAACTGCAAACAAGCCAGCTTCCGGAAAGTGGCAATGCCCATGAGCGGGTCGGAGACCAATATTACTTCTATGAAAAAGGTAAACAGACTGGATTCACCTATATCCGAGTGACCCAGGTGGCGGCTATTGCTGCGGAAATGCGGGGGATGCAGCTATTGCTGGCTGTATTACTCTCTGCCGCAGTACTGATCAGTGTTCTCTCATCCCTAATCTTCAGCCACCGGCTTAACCAACCGCTCCAGCGCCTGATTGCCGCCTTGGACCGTAAGGCAGGCAGCCGGCCTGAAAAATTGAGCAGTGTGAAGGAATTCGCCATTATCGGCGACCGCCTGAGCTCCATTTTGGAGAGTAACCGCTTCATCCAGACCGATCTTGATCATAAGAACTCATTGGTGCGCCAATATGCCTATACTCATAAAGTGAAAAATATCCCGCTGAGTAAAAGCCTCGCGGAGCTTGAAGATGTAAGGCAATCCGAACAGCCCTATGCCTCCATTCTGTTCAAGGTCAGCTTCAAAACCTTACCGGACGAATTGGAGAAACACACACTGATGTTATGGAAGCTGGTTCAAAACTTGATCACTGGTGGTGAAAGCGAAAGCGTCGCACTCCAGCCGGAACATGATCAGCTCATGCTGCTCCTGTTCAATCCCGGACCGCAGAGCAGTTTTCTGCAGGCTCTTGATACCCTTAAGGAGCTGCTGGATTCGGAGACATCCTTATATCTGACTATTGCTGTAAGTCCGGTATATTCAGGCGAAACCTCATTTACCGATGCCTACAATAATCTATCGATGTTGTTAAATGAGCGTAGATTGAACGGGGAAACACAAATTATCGTAGAACCTAGAGCCTCATCCGCCAAATCCTTTCATTTAAAGGTGACACACGGAGAGGAGCTGCACAATCTGCTGCAGTCTGGCAATGAGGAGGCTGTATTCGCTTGGTTGGATCGTCAGCTGGAGCAGCTGCAGCACAAGGACGCGGCGGCGGCGGATTTTCGGGCATTTGCCTTGGGAGCAGCGGAACAGACAAGCAAAACGGTGACGAGGCTGAATCTGCCCCAAGCGGAAGCGGAGCGTCTCTTACCACCGCGACTAGAGCCATTTAACGCTTTCCACTCAATGGATCAATACAAGGAATGGCTGCGTGATCTGGTTCGTCCTGTGCTCGTGGTCATCAGTAGCCGCTCGGAGTCGCGCGACCCCATTATCAGCTTTGTACTGGATTACTTAGACAAACATTACGGCGAGGACATCAACCTCAACCTAGTAGCAGACAAGTTAAATTTAACTCCAGGTTACCTGTCCAGCATTTTTAAAGAGAAAACAAACATCAACTTCAGTGAATATCTGAACAATCTGCGGATTGAGCGGGCCAAAGAGCTGCTAATGAATCTGGAACTGCGGATTCAGGATATCGCGCTTCAGGTCGGTTATCAGAACGTAAATTCCTTCATCCGTATGTTCAAACGTTGTGCCGGAATAACTCCGGGCGAATACCGCAAGCGCTATTCCCGTGATGGTTCACTCCCCTCCTCCGGCCTTGGCTTGTAAAGAGGCTACATTGCAGAGGAGAGGACAAAAAAGGCCCCCCATTGGCTGGGGGCCTTTTTGTTGTAAAGATTTGCAATCAGAATCCCGTTTTCGGAATCTCCATTGGCACAATATTATAGGGCGCTGTCATACCCGTCCGCACCTGATACATCTGGTCATGGGCCTTTCTCGCTGCGTGCACGAAAGGTTCATATGGACGGTTGCAGACATCCACTACACCGATTTGATAGTTTTCTCCGTCATAACGTCCGAGCACAGGCTGATCATTCCATTGAAAATAATGAACTCCGATGAGCTGCGGGATGGCTGCCCCCTGCTCCACATAATAACGGTAAGCCTCACCGCGCTCCTTCTGGGTTGCCACCGCACGGATCCCATAAGCCAACATGCCGCCTTCAGCCGCACCAAAATGATATTCCCCAATCATGACTGGTTTGTTCAGTCGTCCGCTGATCTGGGCGATCTGTTCCTTGTCAGGACTAAACTGATAGCAGTTCATAGAGAATACATCAAACCATTCGCAGCCCTCCAGCACCTCATCACTGCCAACCCAGGCATAACGCATTCCCAAATTCAGATGATTCGGATCCGTCTGCTTGCAAAGACGGGCTGGCACTTCTACATACCGTCGAATCATGATCCGGTTAAACTGGTTATAATCCACTTCTCGGGCAGAAGTGAGATTATCCCCGGTTACATTCACATTCGATACATCGTATAAATCCTCGAATTCTACAAAAACGCTATCCCACGCCATGTTTAATCGTTCCACTGTTTTGTACTTTTCTGCAAGCCAGCGAATGAATTCCTTCTTACTGGCATAACGGACCGGAGATTTCAGCATCTGCCCGGTCAAATTCAACCCATCCACGAATGCCCAATGCGGCTCATTACGCATGAAATAACCGACCATTCTCTGGTCTTCCCTTAATGGAAGAAGCTGCTCCGCAAAGCTTCCGGCATTCCGCTCATACTCCGGGCTAAACACATCCGGGAAATCCCGGAAAATAGTTTGCTCCGTCAGCGGAAAGTCCACTAGAGGATAAACATACGGAAGCTGGGATTCGTTGATAAATCTATCATTAGACCAGTTGCCGATGGTGTTAAATCCCCATTGTTGTAAGCGAAAATCCGTCATAGCCACCCAGTTAGAGCGCCACTCCGCCCCAAAAGCAGTGATCAGATTAGCAATCTCGAAGCTGAATTCCTCGCCATCCTGTGACCAAGCTTCTTGATAGATTCCTTCCCGCTCCGGCAATGAGGGTATCAAGTGTTCCATGCCAGTTACATGCATAGAACAAGCTGGACCCACACAGTCCATCCCCGTACTGAACAGGGCATAACCCTCTGGATCAACGAACCACCAGCGGCTGCCGTCAAACTCCGTGCGGAAATATCCAGTTGCCGCGAATCTCAGCGCCTTCCAACCTCCGTACCTGCTGAGGTCACCTCCATTGTGATCAGCATGTTCCGCAAGTTTCCGCTCTGTGCGCAGCCGATCCGTCATCGCTTCTGCATCAACCGTTTTCCCTGGCCAATCCCTTCCCTTTAATTGGCCCAGATCATCTATATATGGTTGCTGTTCATACTCAAAGACGGGCTCAGTTAGACTTAGAGCCAAGCCACTAATTTGCACAGCTCTACTTGTTGTTGAAGGGAGAGTAGCGATAGAGAATCGGGTGATATGCTTGCGATCGATGCCTGCATCTCCCCTCAGTACTGTCTGCATCACACCCGGATAACGGGGAAGGAACAGCTTCTCACCATTTAAATGAATCAAGGGTAAACAAATTTTCGTGCGCACACCGGGTAAAATTCCTACATGATAAGTAATGACGCGATGATCCCGATCATAAAAACTGAATAACAGCACCAGAACGTCACGGCTTTCATGGTAAACCTCCGCATTAACGAAACCATAATCGCACCAAGCGGCGGATTCCAGATGCCCTGACTGAAGCTCAAATCCACCACCTTCTGGTGTAGTGATGAACTGAAACGCCTCAGAGGAAGTCGCAGTAAGTTGTGTATGGGGGTCACTTTTAAACCATTCCATAGGGAAGGAGATTGATAAACTCATCGGTATACCTCTTTTCTCTAAACTGTTTACCTTACTGAAATCAGTTGAAAAAGCTGCGGGTCTGCACCTAGACGGGGATCATGGCAGCGTTTGGATTCAAGAAACACACAACCCCAGCCCCCACGCTGTTCTCCTGCTACGGTAAGAACTCTTCCGTCATTGCTCCCAATAGTCAGTGAACCTGCTTCTGTCTCTGTAAGCAACCATATAAACTGATCTTCGTTGTCATGAATAGGCTCCAGCAGCAAGGAATTCAACGGGCCAATAGATAAGGCCTTTTCACTGTTTCGAATTCTCGCCCTACCCTTCTCCCCGTATTCAACCGTCCATCTCTGCTGCTGATCTTCATACGAAAGCGTCCGGACTTCGACGTTCAGGGTCTCCTCATGTTCAATGGATTGATTTCCCGCCGCCAGATAAAGCCCCATTCCTAAGCTTTTCAATCTGAACAGACCACTACCAGAGCCGCATTCCACAGCTACGATTCCCTTCCTTAGGTCAATCACCGTTCGCTCTGCCCAGTCAAGCTTCATTTCCCGGTCAGAAGGAAAGCCGAGCGGCAGAAATACATAGGAAGAGGCATAATAATCCGCAGGGTCCCAGCGATCCCCAACATACAGGTAAGAGCACTGGTCATTGTCTGTTCCTACAATAGGAACTATAAAAGCAGGCTGGCTGTCGTATGTAGTGATGTCGCCCAAAGGCAGCAAGGGTGACCAACGACCAAATAATTCCTCGGACCAGGCATAGGTTCCTTGGTTAGGCAACCAGCCCGTACAGGCGGACGAGATGAGGAAGTATACACCCTGACGTTTCATTAATGCAGGTGCTTCACGCGCTTGTCCGGGCCACAAGGTCTTGACCTGTTCTTCTATGCTGAGGTAATCAGGTGACAGACGATACATAATAAGATCAGCATTTTCCCTTGCCGCGGAGATAAAATATGCCGTCCCATCGTCATCCTGGAACAAGGTGCAGTCCCGAGACATGTTACCTATCGGATTAAAGCTGCCCCGGTAAACATAATCCCCATCTACCGTCCCGCAATCAGCGATCGCGCAGCGCGCATCAGAGTAGTCGCGTCCATTTTCCCAATGCATCCACATAACAAATCTCCCTGTAAGTTTGTTGTAGAGTACTTTTGGGCGCTCAATTACCGCACCCGTTGGGCGCCCCTCCCTGTCCAAGGGTTCAAGCTCTAATGTGGTGCGATGATAAATCGGCTGTACCGGTGAATCGAGTGTGAGCACATCATTGCGCCATTCCCAATTCACTAGATCCACAGATCGGTAGCAGCTCACTCTCCGCCGATCCATCCGGTTCTCACCAAACCAGTAATAATATCCATCCGTATAGAGCATATGTCCACCATGTGCATGTACAGGATTTCCGCTCATATCCAGAAGTGGAGCGCTATTTAGTAGGGTGACTGTACTCGCATTTTCGTCCATGATTAACCTCCAGAGGATCAGATTTTTAGACAAAAAAGCAGGTCCGGCCAAGGATGACCTTAACTGAACCTGCTGTTCTTGCGAACTTATTTCAATCCCATCTGAGACATCACATCCACCTTGCTAGCATTGTTATACCATTCGTTGATTTCTTCGGAAATTTTCGTACCGCCTTTGTCATGCCATTGCTTCACGAAGTCATCGTACGCAGTTAGCGGCTCTTTACTGTAAATAATTTTGGTGAAGGTTTCCTTTTCCATCGTATTCAGTTGCTCCCAAGTTGTCTGCATGGTCTTGGTAGGTGGACCGTTAAATGCATTTGGAAGCAGTGACTCTCTATTCTCATAGGAAATCACATATCCCTCTTTGGCTGTTTCATCATTTGATGCCGATCTGATCAAGACCCCATTCTCAGCTTTTGCACCTTTGGAAAGATCATAAAAAGATTTACCTGGGCCATCCACACTTGGTGTATTTTTGGTAAAAGCCATTTTCCCTACACCTTGAGCGGCATCCAAAGGCGTATTGAATTTCTTGGAATCGAATACCACTTCATCGCCAACGATGTCATAATCATATCCCTGAGCATAACCATATTTGAAATCTCCGGTACCAAATGCTGCATCGTAAAGCTTGTCATAATACAAGAAGAAAGCTTCCATATTGTTAAAGTCTTTATTAAACATAAAGACACCATCGTTCTGTTGACCGGATTGGTAGGTTCGATCCCCACTTACACCGTTAATTGTTGGGTAAGCTTTGATTTTAGCCCCTTTTACGTTAGTTTCCACATCTTTAACACTGCCGTACAGCCAAGGACGGCCAATAATAATCCCTGCTTTACCTTCAGTGAAATCCGCCAGTGCATCCCATGCACCCTGTGTAGCCAACTCCTTATTTAAATACCCTTTGGAGTACCAATCGCGAAGTTTAGCTAACGCATCTTTTGTCCCATCAGCGACGGAACCGTAAGTGAGTTTTCCATTGTCGTTATACCATTGGCCGGGGAGACTCTTCCCTGTATAAGCACTAAAAATCATTACAGAGTCGCTTACCCAGCCCGTGTTGTAAGAATCTTTTCCCGAGAAATCAAATCCATAAGTATCATTTTTTCCGTTACCATCCGGATCATCATTCGTAAAAGCAGCGATTACCTGTTCAAATTCATCTATATTTGTTGGCGCTTTTAAATTTAATTTATCTAACCAATCTTGACGGATAAGCATGACCTCACCTTCAGTGAGATTGGGCGAGATCGCCATCCCATAAACCTTGCCGTCCTGGATAACCGGGTTGAACGTTGTTGGATATTGTTTATATATTTCTTTCAGACGCTCAGGCATGTATTTGTTAATGTCCTCCGCAATATCTTTTACAAGTCCAGATTGAATCAGATCATTTTCTAATGAGGTATCATACACTGGCAAAACATCCGGAAGCTTCTCGGAACCAGTGAGCGCTAAACGAAGTTTCGTATTATATTGGGAGGCATCACCGCCCAAAAGAGTAGTTTGGATGTTAATCCCTAGATTCTCGACACCCCAGCGGGTCAACACATTATCATTTAAGCTCTCCCCGTTGATATATTTACCGGCATTCTCATCTTGTTGCTTGGCGATGTTGATAGTAATAGGAGGATCGTATTTGCCGTCTTTGAGAACCGCTTCTGCCGCAGTAGATTCTTTACCGTTTGAGCCGCAGCCCGCTAGCAATCCTGCCATCAATACAGTAGTCGTTAGTAAGGCCCCTGTTTTTTTCATCAATAAGCTCCTTTGAATTAAAGTTTTATATGTTGGTCACGTTATTCTTTTACAGCACCCAGAACGATGCCTTTGACAAAATACTTCTGTAGAAAAGGGTACACAAGGATAATGGGCAGTGTGCTAATAAAAATTTGCGCAGCTTTGATACTCTGTTCTGACAACGCGGCTGCTTCTGATTGACTAAGTGCCATACTCTGCGCTGATCCTTGCACCACTACAGTCTGTAAGAATGAAGCTAACGGATAGTCCGTTGTATTCGACATATACAAAATCCCATCAAACCATGCGTTCCAGCTCCCCACCATGATAAACAAACCAACGGTTGCCAGACCGGGAAGGGAAAGCGGAAGATAGATTTTCCGGAAAATGACGAAGAACGAAGCCCCATCGATAAATGCCGCCTCTTCAAGCGCCTTAGGGATTGTTTTAAAGAAATTCATAATCAGAATCAAATTATAAGCTCCGAAGGCACCGGGAAGCACGAGCGACCAGATCGTGTCCTTGAGCCCAAGTTTCGTAACCAATATATAAGAAGGAATCAATCCACCGGAAAACAACATCGTGAATATAAAAATCCACATTAAAGCATTACGCCCTCGGAAATCTTTGGACAAGGCATACCCCGCCGTTGTAATAATGAACATGCTGATTAACGTCCCCAGTACCGTCCGGACCACTGAGATTCTCATGGAGCCTGTAAAATTCGTGTTTTTAAAAGTTTTCACATAGGCTTCGATATTAAAGTCCACCGGCCAAAAGGATACCAAATTCCCATTTACCGCTGTCTTACTACTAAATGATTGTGCTAGCAAATGAAGCATAGGCAATAAACACGATAAGGCTACTAGAATCAGGAGGATATGATTGAAAATCGAAAATATCCTATAACCCTTGGATTTATAATACACTCCCATTCCTCCTAACAGTTTTGTAAGCTTAACAACTTCGGCTTAAAATATTTTGTAGTTAGCTACCTTGTAAGCAATTCGATAGGAAATTACGATTAATATGAAGCTGATGCCAGATTTAAACAATCCAACAGCGGTACCAAAACCGTATTGGCCATTCAATAAGGATGACCGGTAAACATAAGTATCGATGATATCCCCCGTACTATATACGAGTGGATTGTATAAGTTAAAGATTTGGTCAAATCCTGCATCCAGGATATTTCCAAGGCTTAACGTTGCAATTACGATGATCATCGGCATCATACTCGGTAAGGTAACATGTCTTATTTGTTGGCGGCGTGACGCGCCGTCGATCTCAGCTGCCTCATAATAAGATGGATCGATCCCTGTAATCACCGCTAAGTAGACAATCATGCCAAATCCGAAGTTTTTCCATAAATCACTGATGATGATCGTCGGTCTGAACAGCGTAGGATCCCCCAAAAAGAAAATCGGTTTCAGTCCGAGGAAATTCGTAAGAAAATGATTTATGCCCCCATCCAGACCTAAGATATCAATCATGATTCCGGCAACGGTTACCCAAGAGAGAAAATGCGGTAAATAGACCAAGGTTTGAATACTCTTTTTAATCCCCATGTTTCTAATCTCGCTTAGCAGAATCGCCATAAAGATAGGAACAATAATTCCGACTATAATTTTGATTACAGCAATAATAAGGGTGTTGATAATGGATTGTGTTGCCTCTTTATATTGAAAGATTCTTGCGAAGTTATCCCAACCAATCCAAGTTGAACCTGTAATTCCAAGCCAGGGCTTGTAATCCTGAAAGGCCATCACTAATCCGACCATAGGACCGTAGGCAAAAATTAGAACGAATACCAAAGCTGGGATACATAAAACATACAACGGCCAATTTTTTTTGATTTCCTTTTTCCAAGGATTCTTTCTGCTTTTTTTAACGTTGACTTTCTCACTCCATTTGAGCTGGGTATTCATTATCTGTGCTATTGTGCTTACCCCCTTTTACATTCTTGGCTGCTAATTTCTTTCTGGTTTAATGTTAACAAAAGCGCTTTCATTCGAAAATGTCTCAAATTAAATATCATAACCACTCGCTAAACATCTTTATAAACGCTTTCATTTTGCGAGAGCTCTTCTCTTTTTCTTTTGGAATATATGGCTTATGATGAATTCACACGAGTCCTAGCGACAGGAGTAATGCTTATGATTAAAAAAGTAAATATGAAACGATTCATATATTTTTTCGTTTTTTTCCTTTTACTTACCTTAAGTTTGTTTTTCGTAATGAACTCCCTAGGTTCCAAAACCATTCAAGAGAGCTTGGTTAACTCCTCCAAAAATCAGCTAGCCTATACGGAAAGCATTCTGGATGGCATCATCTCTGAGGCAAGTTTGTATGGCATCCAATATACAGCCGACACCTCCGTACGTTTCTATCAAAGCAAAATACAAGAGATGAACAATTACGATGCCCAGATGAAAAAAAACGATATCTATGACCGCATATCAGCACCACTTCTTTCCAGTCAGGCGATTGAATCTATCGGTATCTACTGGAAATCGGACGGCACTTTTATTTTTACGGGTCATGATTCGCTTGCCAAACAGCCCTTTCAGAAAGTCACGCAGCGAGGCTGGCAGATTGTTAATAACAATTTGTATTATTTTTCAATCTATCCTTATATTCATGAACCTAAGAATCCTGCCAATATTCAGTACATCGTGGGCGTTAAGCTGAAAAAGGAGTATTTAACAAGTCTTTTAGAAAAAGCAGTGAGTGGCGGCGAGAGCTCCAATGCCTTTTTACTTGTGAACAAGAGTTTAATGATTAGCAATAAAGCGGTGGATATTCGAATCGAGGAAAAAGCCAAGGAGACGATAACACCCAATGCACATGAAATTCTAAAGTTTGACTATCATATCAACGATGACGATTATTATGTTTTATCAAAGTATATTGAGCCGATTGATACGTATCTAGTTACCTATACGCGAATGAGTGATTTTTTGAATCCGCTTAACCGGAATAAACAGGTGTTTTTTGTCAGCATCTTAATGATCTTGATCATTGGTCTTATCGTGATTTTTATGTTCTATCGAAACTATTATCGTAATGT
The DNA here is from genome assembly GCF_045040705.1 of Paenibacillus sp. FSL H3-0286. NCBI lineage: Bacteria > Bacillati > Bacillota > Bacilli > Caryophanales > Paenibacillaceae > Paenibacillus > Paenibacillus sp. FSL H3-0286. Next base: position 5,255,484 of record NZ_CP150285.1, read on the forward strand.
ATATTTGCTCGACAAGAAATTCTACCAAGTGGAACAAGGGAATTACAGCACCAGAATTAGTGAGAACCCGGACAATCAATTTTATAGTCTATTTAAAAGCTTTAACCACATGGTCGCCAAAATACAGGCTTTATTCGCTTCATTAAAAATAGAAACCGAGCTGCGCAGAAACGCCGAAGTGAAACAGCTACAGGCTCAGATCAATCCACATTTTCTTTACAATAATCTGTTTTTTATTATGGCAGTGGCAAAAACTTCACCGGAAGCCGTAATGCAGATGAGCAAGCATTTAGCAGAGTACTATCGTTATTTAACAAAAATGAATTCAGATAATGTTACGTTGGCTTCTGAATTGCAGCTTGCCGATCATTTTTTATCCATCATGTCACTTTCCAAAAAAATAAATTATGAAATCAACCTGCCTCCTGAACTGGGAGAGCATCTGATTATGCCACTGATTATCCAGCCTATGGTCGAGAACGCAATTCAGCATGGGATTGAAGAACAGCAAGGGGCTCATCGCGTTACTATAGATGTAAAAGAACTTGATACTGGAGCATTAATTATTGTTGCCGATGACGGTAAGGGGCTTACTGCTGAGGAAATACACCAGCTAATGGCCAGACTTGAGAATGAATCCCCACCTGAAGGATCAAGAGGAATTGGTCTTTGGAACATTCATCATCGCCTCAAAAATGCGTATGGTGAATTAAGCGGACTGCGGTTCTTCATCAATGACTGGGGTGGTTTATCCGTGCTGGCATTCATAGATTTCTCGCTGGATGAAGGAGGACAATATGCGATTATTGATAGTTGATGACGGGCATTACATCGTTGAATATTTAAAACACCTGCTGGATTGGAGCAAATTTGGAATTGAGCATATTGAGACGACAACAAATTCTATTGAAGCCAAGGAGCTATTGAATCAGAATCATATAGATATCCTTATTACAGATATTCGTATGCCCGAGGTATCCGGCATTGATTTACTGCATCATGTTCATGAAAAAAAGCTCAAAACCAAGGTGATTTTTCTTTCCGGTTATTCTCAATTTGATTATGCACAACAAGCCATTCGTCTGGGTGCACTCGATTATTTACTCAAGCCGGTTGATAAAGAGGATATGGAAAAAGCCATGAGTCAAGTTATTAAGAGTATCGCTGAGAAACCCCCAAAAACCCCAGTGGCAGAGAAAAACATAGATGGGCTAGGTTACTTGCTTTCTGTTATTAGCGGACCTTCCCCACTACGTTATGATCACAGCACACTCGATACTGCTTTACGGAATGAGCACTTTTGCTTTTTTCACGCCTCAGAGGCTAGAGGGAAAGATGAAATGATGTTAAAAGATCATAATGGTGGACGGGACTTTATTTGGATCACTCCATCAGCCATTACTGGAATTATTCCAGAATCCAATACCGAAACTGTGGCAAGCAGCGTCGATTCCATTTCTTTTTCCGAGCCGTTTGAATTTTCTCAAAAGCATGCTGTTCGGGATATTTTTTATCATTTCTTTTTTAATGAAAATATTGGGGCCAGAGACTTTACTATGCTGAGTGCCTCTAGTGCTCTCCCTAAATTAGAGCTTGGAGAATGGGAACAAACCAGAAAAAACATTTTAAAAAACTTTGCCAAGCTCACTGTCAAAAAACAAAAGCTCCTCTACCTGCTCGAATTCATTAATTTGCTGTATTCCACAACTGATAAAATCCAATCAGCTGAGGTCGCAGACTGGATTTTCAATCAATTATCAGAGCCAGATACGGCTCTTCAATCCATCTTGCAGAGCCTCACCCAATTAGATAGAAACGCTAAATTTTCCAATCAAAACATTGTTCATACCATTCAAGCCTATATCTCCAATCATATTAGTGATTGCTTGAGCCTGGAGGACTTAGGGAAAATTGTTCACCTACATCCTGTTTACCTGTCCAAATTTTATAAGCAGGAGACGGGTGAAAATTTATCGAGCTACATTTCTTCTAAACGCTTGGAAAAGGCCTCCAAGTTATTAATCGATTCCAACTTACATGTGCTCGATATTTCACATCTAGTCGGCTACAAAAAGCCACAATATTTCATTAAGCTGTTCAAAGATCAGTATGGCATTACGCCTTATCAATATCGAAGACAGCAGATTAAATGAAACAAAAATTGAACAGATCAACAAAAAAGTTTACACTTTGAATGAAGTAACGAACCATGGAAAGGAAACCTGCTAATGTTGCGCTCCTCCTACACCATTCGCTCGGAAGAACAAGCTTCTATGCTTCTGTTTGATTCTATTGGCTGGGAACAAGCCGAAACTCCGGCATATTCATTCAACGGCCAGAACCGGACGGAGAGAAGTTGTGTTATTTTTCAGTACACCTTATCTGGAGAGGGTAGAATTGAAATAGACGGGGTTGTTCACCCATTAACGAAGGGCAAAGCTTTCCTAGTGACTGTCCCCAGTATACACAGATATTATTATCCGGAGGAAGGTACAGAGCCCTGGGAATTCATTTGGCTGAATGTACGAGGACCTCTAGCTATTTCACTCTGGAACCAGCTGATCGCACATGGCGGTCCTATTATAGAACTCCCTCAGGAATCGGTTCCGATGGATTTATTGTGGAGTATGTTCAAGGACATCCAGGTTGATGAAGAAAGAGATTTGCATTTTCTAACGGGGAAAGCCTTTCAGTGGATATTGTCCATGGAGAAATACCTCAAGAAACCAAGTTTGTTAACCACCTATATAAAAAATGACAAACTCCATGCCGCTATACAATTCATGAAAAATGATCTGCACAATAATAACCTTAGCTTAGACGATGTCGCCGCACATGTTGGAATTTCTAAACATCATCTTTGCAGGCTATTTCAAAAAAACATCAATCTCTCGCCTTTTGAGTATTTAAGAAGGAGACGGATCGAGCTGGCAGCATCTATGCTGAAAACAACAGATCAGACGATCTACCAGATCGCTGTGGACACCGGGTTTGACAATGCCAGCTATTTCGGCAAAGTTTTTCGTTCCTACTTTGGAGTTAGCCCCTCCACTTACCGCGAGCAGGACCTAGAGTTCCTGTCCAAACATGTGTTTTTTGAAAATTGATGTTGCTAGGCATATCTATTCGGCTTCGATAGAGCTGAGTGGCAGGCGTGGCAGGCGAATTCGGGGCCGGTGGATGCAAGTAGTAACCATTCAGATCTGGTGGTGCCAACTCACAAGCACCCTCCCCCGCTTTCGAACCCAGATGAAGCTATTTGCCAATTTTTCGCCTTTTGAGCACAGTTTCGGACTCCAGTGCAGCTATTCCTCCGAAAGAGGTGCATATTAGGTACTTTTCGAGCCAATAGCGACTATGCGGTCCGATAAAACTCCAAATGTGTGAAAAGACTGCGGTTAGCGGCATTTGAGTCCGATAGCACCGTGTTGGCTGGGTAAGCAACTTGCATGTCGTACTAATTCGCGTCCAGCAGTCCCCGGCTAAGGAAGCAACTTGCTAAACACCCTAATTCGCGTACGGCAGCCCCCGCCTAGGTAAACATCCTGCTAAACACCTTAATTCGCATACGAAAGCACCGAGTCACCCCCCTCTACCGCCGCTTTCGGACTCAGATGACGCTATTTGCCAATTTTTCGTCTTTTGAGTACAGTTTCGGACTCCAGTGCAGCTATTCCTTCGAAAGAGGTGCATATTTGGTACTTTTAGAGTCAATAGCGACTATGCGGTCCGATAAAACTCCAAATGTGTGAAAAGCGAGCGATTAGCGGCATTTGAGTCCGATAGCACCGTGTTGGCTGGGGAAGCAACTTACATGGTGCACCAATTCGCGTACGCTAGCCCACGGCTAGGGAAGAAACTTGCTAAACACCCTAATTCGCGTACGGCAGCCCCCGCCTAGGTAAACATCCTGCTAAACACCTTAATTCGCATACGAAAGCACCGAGTCACCCCCCTCTACCGCGCTTTCGGACTCAGATGACGCTATTTGCCAATTTTTCGTCTTTTGAGTACAGTTTCGGACTCCAGTGCAGCTATTCCTTCGAAAGAGGTGCATATTAGGTACTTTTCGAGCCAATAGCGACTATGCGGTCCGATAAAACTCCAAATGTGTGAAAAGACTGCGGTTAGCGGCATTTGAGTCCTATAGCACCGAGTCCCCCTTCCCCCGCCGCTTTCGGACTCAGATGACGCTATTTGCCAATTTTCCGCCTTTTGAGCACAGTTTCGGACTCCAGTGCAGCTATTCCTCCGAAAGAGGTGCATATTAGGTACTTTTAGAGTCAATAGCGACTATGCGGTCCGATAAAACTCCAAATGTGTGAAAAGACTGCGATTAGCGGCATTTGAGTCCGATAGCACCGTGTTGGCTGGGGAAGCAACTTACATGGTGCACCAATTTGAGCCCGCCGACTTCGAGTTATAAACACTCAATTTCAGTGGCGTCAAGCTACTTACAAGGTGCACTAATTCGCGTACGGCAGCACCTGGCTAGCAAAGCATCTTGCTAAACACCCTTATTCGAGCCCGCTATCCCCGGCTAAGGCTAGGTAAACATTCTGCTAAACACCCCATCCAATAACAGCTTCGGGCGCGCAGCTAGTCACAAAAGAACTCAAAAAAGGAGAAAAAAAGGAAGGTGCCCAGCAGCCAATGGCTTTTGGGACACCCTCCTTTTTTGATTAAACTTCTCTAAGCACGAAAAGTAGGCTTCTGAAATCGCCCTCGAGCTGTGGAAGCGTGAGTCCGAAGTGCATCAGTTCATCCCCTCTGTATACTCCGCCGTTAAACTCAAGCTTATACGATTTCGCAGGGTCGAGTCCTTTCAGACGCAATCTGCGCAACGGTGGATTAGGCCCGGCCAGAACTTGGAAGTAGGTGGCGAAGGCTTCTTTTTTATCAGCGGAAACAAACATCCATGCCGTCTCGTTTCCTTCAAAAGGACTAAGCAGTCGATAGAAATCACCGTACTGAATCAGCATTCTCAGTTCCTTGTACTCCGAAACCTGCTTGCGGATATCCTCGCGCTCAGCTTCAGTAAGCTTGGTCAAATCCAGCTCGTAGCCGAAATTACCCGACATCGCGACATGACCACGTGTCTCCAAAGGTGTAATACGATGTACCTGATGGTTAGGAACAGCCGACACATGGGCACCCATTGAACTCGCAGGATACACCATACTTGTTCCGTATTGGATCTTCAATCTTTCCACTGCATCCGTATCATCGCTAGTCCAGGTCTGTGGCATATAATACAGCATTCCCGGGTCAAATCGTCCGCCCCCGCCGGAGCAGCTTTCGAACAAAATATGAGGGAAACGGGAAACGATACGTTCCAGCACATCATAAAGTCCTAGGATATAACGGTGTGCCGTTTCACGTTGACGTTCGGCTGGAAGAAGCGCTGATCCAATCTCCGTCATATTCCGGTTCATATCCCATTTCACATAAGTAATCGGAGCGGATGATAATACCGAGCTAACTGACTCGACGATATAATCACATACATCCTTACGGGATAAATCCAGCACTAGCTGCTGGCGGGCTAATGAACTTTTATGCCCAGGTACATGGAGACACCAGTCTGGATGTTCACGGTAAAGATCACTTTCAGGCGATACCATTTCTGGCTCGAACCATAATCCGAATTCCATGCCCATTGCCGTGATATCTTCGCCTAGCTTTCCAAGACCTTCAGGCAGCTTGCGACGATCCTCTACCCAATCTCCCAGGGAGCTGTCGTCGTTATCACGTTTGCCGAACCAGCCGTCATCCAGCACAAACAGCTCTAGGCCTAGCTCTTTTCCTGCTTTAGCAATTTCTTTGATTTTATCCGCATTAAAATTAAAATAAGTCGCTTCCCAGTTGTTGATCAGAATAGGACGCTTGCTATCGCGGAATTCACCTCTGCATAACCGGGTCCGATACAGACGGTGATAGGTTCTCGATAAACCGCCAAGCCCTTCACTGGATCTTACTAATACTGCTTCAGGTGCCTGAAAGGATTCGCCCGGTTCAAGCAACCACTGAAAGTTGAAAGGTTGAATACCGATCCCTACTCTGGAAATTCCGTATTGATCCACTTCTGCTTGGGCGAGGAAACTCCCGCTATACACAAGGCTGAATCCATAAACTTCGCCATGGTCCTCTGTCGCATCTTTTGCAAGCAAGGCCATAAAAGGATTCTGCTGATGGCTGCTGGAGCCGCGTTTGCTGTCAATCCGCTGGATGCCAGGAACGAGGGGTCTTTTGTGAATATGGCGTTCTCTAGTCCAAGTACCGGATAATTGCAGCATGTCATAGTCAGAATCATGGAAGTCAACATTCGCGCTTAATACTCTTTTCAAAACCAGATTGTCCTTACCCAGATTCTCAATCCGCACGGAACGTGTTATAACATCCTGATCGTTAAATACGGTATAGCTCAAGGCAGCGATCAATCCTGTTTTATCATCTTGCAGTATAATTTCCAAGGTCTCTGCTTCTTCATCACTTTCAACATAAGTAGCAGGCAGACCTTTGAGTGCAGGTTTTCCTTTATTAATGGTGTAGCTCTTATAACGGAAATCCGTTACGGTCGTGCCATCTACTAGGTGAACCTCCAGTGCCGGTTCGCGGAAATCCCCGTTTCCATAGGAAGGGAATTCGCTTGGCAAGGTGTCGAGGGAGATATTTTTATCCTCCTGCAAATAAGTTGGGCTAAAAGAGCAACGTTCCACCAAATTCAACGGGTGTTGAAATTCTCTCCCTGCCAATTGTGGGCCCCAGTAGACATGCGCTGGAATAACACCTTTGATCATTTCAATAATATAGCTGGATTTCTCTGACTGTAAATGAAACACCTTGCGGTTGTCGTCATAATAAATACCCATAATATGTTTGCACTCTCCTTAAGGTAGCTCAATAGAACGTTTATTGTTTGTAGTTAATGCTTCTTCGAAGTCTATTTTAGAGTGAAATGGAAGGGTATACAATCTTAATATCTATACCTATTATAGTAAAATATTGATCTATCTATACACAGGATCTAAACCACTAGAATATATATCATCAAACTGTCATTTGGAGATTGGTAGCCTAGGATATAGTAGGAAAATAACCTTTTGCTTAAATATCAAAGACGGAACGTACAGTAAGCTGGGCACGCAGTTCCTCAGCCGTAGCTGGTTTGTCGAGATCTTTTTTGGCAACCGTAACGATTCTTGAAATGCCAGCTGACAGGTCGAAATAGTTATCACTGAAGATCGCATCTCTTTCCTTGAAATCAAGTCCAACGAAACGGGCATATGCTTTTGACTTCACAGTAATAACGAATTGTTCTGCTTCCTCTGTGACTACGGCTTCAAGCTCAGGATCAACAAAGCTGAAGTGTTTCGGCTTAACGAACAAGACGGTTCCCCCGCTTATCGTCTCCCCCTTTACCTCAAATACATATTCCAGATAGGCTTCACGTTTCTTCTCTTTTGTATCCAAGACATGACCAAAATCAAGCCGATCGAACTCGGCACTGCTTAAAGCCTCAATCTTCACCGACTTCGCACCTTCCATTAGAACCTCTGATGTCGGAGTAAGCAGTCTCCATCTTAATTCACCGCTCACTTTCTCTCGGCTCTCATTAGAGACATGCAGGCAAACTACGGTTCCTTCGTCATGTGCAGAAGCAAGAACTGGAGCAAAAAAACGTCTAGCTGTATAATGCATTGCTTTCCACCGGCCATAATAATCGATGCTAGACCAGGAAGCAACCGGCCAACAATCGTTCAACTGCCAATACAATGCGCCCATGCAGCGCCCTCTATGTCTACGCCAATGCTCTACGCCACAGCGCATGCCTTCGGCTTGGATAAGCTGGGACGCATAGAGAATAGATTCAAAATCCTTCGGATATTTGTAGGTCTCGCTGATATAATAGAGAATTTTCTCATTTCCGGTATTGTTCTTTTGGTGGGACTCCATGACATAGGAGAAAATATTGCGATCCTCCGGCAGCGTAAAGGATTCAATCGTCTTTAAGCTTGGGAAGGATTGCAGGCCAAACTCAGACATATAACGCGGATAGAGCTTCCGGTAATCGGTAAAAGGCTCCTTGCCATGCCAAACTCCCCAGTAATGCATGTCTCCATAGTTCTCGTCATTCGGCTTATCAAAGCTTCCTTTAGAGGAAGGAGAGGCACGCCAGTAAAAGGTATTGGGATCAACTTCCTTAGCGATAGCCGGCAGAAGCACTTCATATTGCTTGATATAGTCGGCCTTTAGCTGGAGCGAATAATGATTCTCCCAATCCCAATCGACCCAAGCCATCTCCTGTTCGTTGTTGCCGCACCACAAGCCTAACGATGCGTGATGGCGCAGGCGCTTCATGTTGTCGATCGTCTCATGTGTGATATTGTCCTCAAAAGATTCTGTCAGAGCATAGATTCCACAGGCATACAGATGATCCTGCCAGACAATAAGCCCATATTCATCGCATAGATCATAAAAATAATCGTCAGGATAATAACCGCCACCCCATACGCGAATGGTATTAAAGTTAGCAGCCACGCAGCTTTGGAGCAGGCGATCCGTGCGCTCCTTAGTCACGCGAGGCAGAAGATTATCTTCCAGAATATAATCAGCACCTGTAGAAAAGATAAGCACGCCGTTGACTTCAAAAGCGAATGATTGTCCCCACTGGTCTTCTTCCTGCTTCACAGAAATCGTTCTTAATCCAATCCGCAGTTCTCGACGATCCAGCTCCTGTCCCTTCTGTAACAGCACAACCTCGACGTTATACAGGGGTTGTGCACCCAGATTATTCGGCCACCACAGCTCTGGCTCGATAATTTCCAGTGTAATATGATGATCTTCTCCGGCAGTTTCGAACACACGACGTTCAACGGCCACACCTGCTGGAGTGTGAACTCTGACTACGATTTCCCGTTCAACCTCCTGCCAGCTCTCTATTCTTACCCGAACATCCAGAGTAACCATATCCGGCTCGTGAAATTGTGTAATATAAACATCGTCAACACGGGCACTGTCATACCCCTGAATGGAGAGACTTCTCCAGATTCCAAGATCGGGCAGCTTCGGACCCCAGTCCCAGCCGAACATGGAATGTGCTTTGCGCAGATGGGATATTCCCTCCACTGCATCAGCACAACTGCTAAGCGGCAGCTCCGCTTGCTTCCGCAGAGCAAATTCCACTGGGGAACGAAAAATCGCGTGAATGGTGTTATCCCCTTGCTTCAACACTGACTTAATGTCCACTTCATACGTCCGGTGCATATTATCACTGTTCAGAATGTTAGTTCCATTCACAAAAAGCTCGCATAATGTATCCAGCCCCTCACACAGCAGAAATACGCGGTCATGCTGTAACACTTCAGCTTCCACTTGAAAGCAACGCTGATATTCGTAATCGTCATTGGATAATTCCAGAACCTCATATTCCTGCTCACGATAGAACGGATCCGGCATTTCTCCGGCATTCAATAAATCGTGATAGACAGAACCTGGCACACTAGCCTCCAGCCAGCTCGGCTCATGCAGACGTCTCATTTTCCATTTTCCATTTAGATCTACAAGATGCATTTTCTCCCGCCTCCAAAATGTGCTATTTTGCCTTCTTAAAGATCAAGTCTATCAATAATATCTTTATATTTCTTGTGTTGTGTTCTCGATAATCATGTGCTATTTTAACATCACTAATACCCTGGAGGACGAACATGCTCAAATACACCGAGGCAAGCCATATGAATCCTGAACTACTAGCAGACCCTTTCTGGGTGGAGTCCTTAAGTCAGGTATCTCCAGAGCATACGCATGATTTCTATGAATTTTTCATTCTCACAGAAGGCAGATGTCAGCATATTGTTAACGGGACAGCGCAGCTGCTTCAGACTGGCTGCCTTGTCTTTATTCGGCCCAGTGATACCCACAGATATGAAGCAGATGGTGATAGCGATTGCCGTTTCCTGAACATTCCCTGCCGCAAAAGCCTCATTGAAGATGCTCTAGCTTATCTGAATGAAGAGGAGTTTTTGCACGGCTTGCTGAACACGCCCCTCCCTCGAATCGCCATGTTATCTCAGCTGGAAATGGCTAGTTTCGTCCGTTCTATGGAACGCATTCGCATCCTATCAACCCTAGACAAGGTTAAGTCCCGTATTTTTCTAAAAGGCCTGCTCGTCGATACACTCACCCAGCATTTTTTCTCCGCAGAGACAGTCGCTCAACCAGAATTCCCGCTCTGGCTAGAGCATGCCATAACCAAAATGCATTTAAAGGATAATTTGCACCGTGGACTTCATGCCTTGTACGAGCTGTCAGGGAGAAGCGCCGGTCATGTGAACCGCGCCTTCCGGCAATACTTGAACCAGACACCTACGGAATATATCAACCAGCTAAAGCTCAATGTAGCCCGCAACCTACTGCTCACTACCGAGCTGCGTGTGGTCGATATCGCTTTGGAATCCGGCTTCGAGAATGTCAGTCATTTCTATCATCAATTCAAAAAATTCTATCATCAAGCCCCGCTTGATTTCCGCAGGAATGCACATGTTAATCGGCTGGTTTAGCTTTTTTATACAACAAAAAGCTTCCCTCTGCTGAAATGCAGAGAGGAAGCTTTTACATAGATAAATATATTATTTTGAGTTCCACAATTCCATACGTTCGCTATACTTCTGATTGAAGATTTCTTCTACTTTTTCATCCCCAGCTTTTTTCATATCCGCAAGCATCTTGTCGAATGTAGAATTGGCTTCGGCTTCAGAAGGAGCGATGATTACTCTCGTAATGCTTTGATCCATAATATCTTTTACTTTTTGCGCGGTCAGCGCTTCAGGCGTTCCGCCGTCAGGACCTAAGTTATCAAATTCTGCTGTATCCCATACGGAATCTCCAAGGCTCTTAATGGCCATTTCGTCAATTTCACTACGTTGGTATTTAACGGCCATATCGTATGGCTGTTCATTGGCATCCAGACCATTTTTAACAAACCACAACCATTTACGAACACCGCTCTTCTTCACAGCATCGTCCCAGTTATCCTTGAAGCTTTGCAGGAATGCAGGGTCTGGTTGTCTCTTTCCATCCACCATGGTGTACTGCTCGCCTTCCTTACCCCATAGCAGCAAATGTTGTCCTTCGTCACTCGCTAGGTAGTTGAACAGCTTAATAGTTTCTTCAGGGTGTTTGTTATTTTTCGTAATGGCAATAGCATCCCATCCAAGTGAGCTTCTTGGTCCGAATGTTGTTTGGGAGGTCTCTGTGCCTGGTGCTACAACCTTGTACGGGAAGAACTGATTATCATCTCCGCCATCCTTCTTCAGAGTACCATTTGCGTTACCTGGGTCCCAGTATGCGCCTGGTGTGGAGAACACTGTGCCGGTAGCCAGCTTTTGAATCCAGGTTTGTGTTTTGCTGATGGCAAATTCTTTTTCGATTAGACCTTCTCTATACAGACTGTTCACATAAAGCAGCATCTCGCGATACTTTGGATCCTTAACATCATATTGTAATGTTCCATTATTATCGTAGTAGGTTCTCAGACCCCACATCCCTTTAAATGTACCCAGGTTGGCGCCCATATTTTCACCGTTCATCGTCATTGGAACAGTTTCTTTTCCATCAATTGTCTTGTTTTTCTCTTTAAAATTCTTTAAAAGTGCTTCAAACTCATCCGTTGTGAGTGGGGTGGAGCCATCTGCCTTATCTGGAGCCAGGTCAGCAACCAGATTTTTTCTCATCAGCATACCGAAGACAGGATCACTATCCAGGCCATACCAGTTAGCTAGGTAATAGTTTTTTCCATCTTTATAACGTGTTTTGATCAATGTGTCGCCGTACATTTCTTTAATGTCTGGTCCACTTTTCTCAATTAAATCATCGAGCGCTATAAATGCGCCACTTGTAATGTATTTATCGAGAGAAGCATCACCCCGGCTCATTACAACTACATCTGGATAGTCACCGCTGGCTAGCATCAAGCTCAGCTTTTCCGTAGGATTACCCGTTGGCTGCTGGATTGAGATCGAAATGCCCGTTTTTTTGGTGATTTCTTGCGCAATAGCATCAGTGAAAGGCTCACCCTTGGTATTTGAATCAAACCAGGTCAATGTAATCGGCTCTTGTTTTTTATCGTCTCCGGCCGTTTGGTTTGTATTGTTTTTTCCATCATTTGAAGCACAACCCGCTAATACACCAACGGCTAATGCGGCAGTAATACTCACGTTCAACCATTTGTTTTTCTTTATCATAGACACCCTAATTCCTCCCATTAAGTAAGTTACTTCATAAGTCTATCAAGCAACCAAGCAAGTCTGTCCGCTCACCCCCCTTCAGGGCCGCCATTTATTTAATCATATTAACTCTTAACCGCTCCCAAAGTCATACCCTTAACAAAGTACTTTTGCAGGAATGGGTATACCAGTACGATAGGCAATGTTGCCACCATCGTCGCTGCCATCCGGATAGTATCACTTGAAACCGCATTCCGCTTAGCCGAGTTAGCTAGCATTTGCGATTGCGATACCATGCCTCCGGTTTGGAATTGGCTTAATATTTTTACGAGTACGGCTTGTAAGGTCTTTAAGTCAGAACTATAGGTAAACGCATAGGAGTCAAACCACGAATTCCAATGTGAGATTGCCTGAAAAAGTCCTACAGTCGCAAGCACGGGTGTGGTCAAAGGTAGAACAATCCGGAAGAAAATCGTCAGGTCATTCGCCCCGTCTACCTTCGCCGACTCCTCGATCTCACCAGGCAGCCCCTCCATAAAGGTACGGACAATAATCATATAGAAGACATTCATCAGCCCTGGCAAAATAAATACGGAAAACGTGTCAATCATATTCAGCGCTTTAAGCACCATGTAATAAGGAATCAGTCCGCCTCCAAAATACATCGTGAAGACAAAATATAGATTCCATCCTTTACGTCCCATCAAATTCCGGCGGCTTAGCGGATAAGCAAGCATCGTAATGACAAGGACAGATAGCGGCGCTCCAATTACGGTACGTTTGACAGTAACCCATAAGCCATTCAAAATCTCGCTATCTTTTAAGATTTGACTGTAGCTATCAAAGGTGAGGACTCTGGGCCATAAATAGACGCCACCACGTACGGTATCCTCAGCAGCATTTAATGAAAGAACGAGAATATTCCAAAAAGGCAGAAAGGTAACTAGCAACACAAGTATAAGAATGAAATAAACTATAAATTTAAAAATATGATCCCCGTATCTATTCGAAATCATCACAAGCGCTCCTCTCTTTTTCGTGTTTAGAACAACGCTTGGTCGTTCACTTTTCTAGAAATACGATTCACAATTACAACAAGTATGAAGGCAATCACGGATTTAAATACCCCAACGGCAGCTCCGTAGGAGAACATGCTGTTTTGTAGCCCGTATTTATATGCATAAATATCGATAACCTCTGAATACTCAAGCACGGTATTATTTTGCAGCAGGTATTGTTGTTCAAAGCCCGCATTCAAAATGCCTCCGACGGCTAGAATCCCTAAAATAACAATGGTTGGACGCAAGGCTGGCAACGTAATATGCCACATTTGCCGGAAGCGACTGGCTCCATCCACTCTTGCTGCTTCGTAGAGCTCTGGATTAATAGCGGAAATTGCAGCAAGATACATAATGGCGCTGAAGCCCATTTCCTTCCACATGTTGGACAAAGCGATAATCCACCAGAATAGCGGTCCATTTTGTAGAAAAGCAACCGGTTCCTGAACAATGCCCAACGTCACCAGTAAATTGTTAAACATCCCATCAGAAGCCAGCAGCGTAATCACGATGTTTGCAGCGATAACCCATGAGATAAAATGCGGCAGATAAGAAACCGTCTGTACAAATCTTTTGAAAAATCCCTGCCTAGCTTCATTCAGTACAAGTGCGAGGATGATCGGCGCTGGAAATCCGAATAACAAGGTCAGCAAGCTTGTAGCGAGCGTATTACGCATTACACGGTAGAAATCTCCGGTAGTAAAGAAATACTCAAACCACTTGAAGCCTACAAACTCTGCATGGAAAAATTGTTGAAAAAACGTTCCTCCGCCCGGCTGATAATTCGTAAACGCCATATACATCCCAAACATAGGACCATAAGAAAATAGCAATGTCGCAATTAAGGCAGGCAGCATCAGCAAAAATAACCATTTCTGCTCTTTTAATCTGTACCACAGATTATTGCCTCTGACTGTTTTGATAGCGCTTGCTTTATGCATCAAATACCCTCCCTTTTTATTTAGTGCAGCATGTCGAGCCACATCTCGATTCAACTTCTCTCCTATTCATCTTAAGTCCGCAACAGGTGGCTTTCTATACTTCAATCCTCCGAATGATAGCGCTTTTTAAAGGAGTTTCGGCAGATTCGAGCATTGGATTTCGATATTTAGTCTGCTATGATGAACATGGCAAACAGCGAATTTACAGTAAAGAAGGGACTTCTTCTATGCGCCATATATATAGGAAATATATTTATATGCCTTTTATTGATTTGAGCTTTCGTTCCAAGCTGTTCAGCGTATTTGTGCTAGTGACCATTATTCCGATGATGCTTTTCGCCTACCTTTCCTACGAATTAACAAAATCAAAATTAACGGATCAGATTTACAGCAATATGATGAATTCAACAGCTCAGATTAATAAAAATTTGGAAAACAAGCTGGACAGCTATGAACATATTTCAGCTTCCATCTACCTGGATAACAGACTTGCCAGCTACCTCACGAGTGAATACCAGGATGATCCTTCTTATCTGGATGTCTATCAATATATAGGCAACCGCATGGACACGATAATGACTGCCTATCCTGATTTTGATAACGTTTTCATTTATTCGGACAATGAATCACTTCCCAAAGATGATTATTATATCAAGCCGGTAACAGCTGAGGTTAAAGAGACCGAGCTGTTCAAGCAGCTTCAGCAGTCACACGGGAATATCATTCATCTGTCCTCACCGCAAACCGAAGATAGTCCGGCCATGTTTACCTTAGCAAGATTTTTGAACAATAACCGCAATCAATATCCCTACGGTATTCTGGTATTCAGAATCTCCGAATCGGTAATCTATTCTTTAATGGAGGAAGAAGCGGGCGGGAAAGATATTTTTATTATTAATGACAAAGGGCTTATTCTCTCAGCAGCAGACAAGCACTTATTAAATACGAGCCTGCCGGAATTGCTTGATCAGAAATTCGATGAATCGCCATCGGGCAGATTTGACACAACTTACAAAGGGGTAAAGGCTTTCGCCGTCTATAACACGCTCAAAAATGGATGGAAAACCGTGTCCATCTTCCCTTATGACAGCATTATTCAGGATGCTAAATCACTCTCAGATCTGATTATCAAAATCTCACTGGGCTTTATTGGCGTGGCCCTCCTGCTGATTTACATTACGGCGTCGCTATTCAGCAAGCGTATCCGTACTTTAATCCGGATGATCCGCCGCCTGGAACGGGGGGATTTCAATCATAGTACAGAAGAACATTTGGGAAATGATGAGATTGGCCAGCTGCATTTTGCCTTCAAGCAAATGACCACCCGGCTCAAAAGTCTCATTACCGAGGTGTATCAGAAGGAGCTGCAGAGCAAGGAAGCCGAGCTTGACCTGCTGCAAGCGCAGATCAACCCTCATTTTCTGTATAACACACTGGGCTCCATCTCGTCGCTTGCCCTAAAACATCAAGATACGCGTATACAAGATTTGGTGCTTCATCTAGCCAAGTTTTATCGAATCTCCCTGAATAAAGGGAAAAGTATATTGACCATCCACGAGGAATTAAAGCTGACCCAGAGCTACAACGCCATTCAGCTAATCCGCTTTAAAGGACAACTGAACATTACCTACAAAGTAGATGAAGCGATTCTGCCTTACTCTACAGTCAAACTTGCCTTACAGCCTTTTGTGGAGAATGCAGTGCTGCATGCCGTGTGGAGTCAAGAAAGTCCGCTGAATATTCATATCAAAGGTGTCATGGAAGCGAACGATATTATTTTGTCAGTAATCGATGATGGCATGGGGATGAGCCGCGAGACGCTCAGTTCTTTGCTTGAGGATAAGCCTGGACGAGGGTACGGAATCACTAACGTTGATCGCCGCATCAAACTGAAATTTGGTGAGCACTACGGCGTTAAAGTGTTTAGCAGACTAGGAATAGGCACCACTGTGCAGATTCGTTTACCCCAAAAAGAGGTGTAGGAGCGGTGACGAGGGAATTCTCCATTGCGGGGATCGTTTGGCTTGCTTCTCCTTGGATATGATGGGATCGATGGGATCGTTTAGATCGCTCGGTACTATTTGCTCCCTGCTCATTCGTATCGGACCGAGGAGACCTTATTTCGATGATTCGGGGCATTTTGCTCGACTATCGGACTCAGATGCAGCTATTGACTCATTTGCACAGTAATTCTGGACATTTTTATAGCAATAAGAGCTATACAGTCCGAAATCTTTGTAAAATGACTCAAATATCCAAAATAGCTGCGATACGGTCCGATGTGTTCTAACTATGATCTACTTTGCCGTAGTGTGTTCGACTTTTGTGCGGGATTCTACTTTGCTGGGGTGTGTTCAACTTATGCGCGGGATTCTACTTTGCTGAGGTGTGCTCTACTTATACTCCTTCCTCATACGCATCGGACCGAGGGGACCCTATTTCGATGAATCAGGGCATTTTGCTCGGCTATCGGACTCAGATGCAGCTATTGACTCATTTGCACAGTAATTCTGGACATTTTTATAGCAATAAGAGCTATACAGTCCGATGCCTTTGTAGAATAGCTCAAATATCCGAAATAGCTGCGATACGGTCCGATGTGTTCTAACTATGATCTACTTTGTCGGGGTGTGTTCGACTTTTGCGGGGGATTCTACTTTGCTGGGTATGCTCTACTTTTGCGCGGGATTCTACTTTGCTGAGGTGTGCTCTACTTATACTCCTTCCTCATACGCATCGGACCGAGGGGACCCTATTTCGATGAATCAGGGCATTTTGCTCGGCTATCGGACTCAGATGCAGCTATTGACTCATTTGCACAGTAATTCTGGACATTTTTATAGCAATAAGAGCTATACAGTCCGAAATCTTTGTAAAATGACTCAAATATCCAAAATAGCTGCGATACGGTCCGATGTGTTCTAACTATGATCTACTTTGCCGTAGTGTGTTCGACTTTTGTGCGGGATTCTACTTTGCTGGGGTGTGTTCAACTTATGCGCGGGATTCTACTTTGCTGAGGTGTGCTCTACTTATACTCCTTCCTCATACGCATCGGACCGAGGGGACCCTATTTCGATGAATCAGGGCATTTTGCTCGGCTATCGGACTCAGATGCAGCTATTGACTCATTTGCACAGTAATTCTGGACATTTTTATAGCAATAAGAGCTATACAGTCCGATACCTTTGTAGAATAGCTCAAATAGCCGAAATAGCTGCGATACGGTCCGATGTGTTCTAACTATGATCTACTTTGCCGTAGTGTGTTCTACTTTTACGCGGGATTCTACTTTTCCGTAGTGTGTTCGACTTTTGGCAGGATTCTGCTTTGCTGAGGTGTGTTCTACTTTTGCGCGGGATTCTACTTTGCTGGGTGTGTTCTACTTTTACACGGGATTCTACTTTGCTGGAGTGTGTTCTACTTTTACACGGGATTCTACTTTGCTGGGGTGTGCTCGACTTTTGCACGGGATTCTACTTTACTGGAGTAAGTTCCGATAGATAGTAAAGTGTGGTATTAGTAACTGCCAAACAGTAATGTACCTAATAGCAATGTACCTAATAGTAATGTAGTATCTATTAGTAAAGTTCGATAAAGTAGCTAATTTCATTAACTGATCTATCAAAAAGAGCGACTCTCCGGTTAATGGAGAGTCGCTCTTTTGTAGTCATTTCAGCTTACTTCAAAATCAAATTATAGATCACTTGAGCCGCTTCTGCGCGCGAAGCGATTCCTTTTGGTGCAAACCGTTCATGACTTTGACCTTGAATCAGTCCTAGACTGGCCGCTTCATTTACAGAAGCAGCGGCCCAAGCAGACACCTGATTCATGTCGGTGAACGCTGCGGCAGTTGCACCGTTGATTGTTGCGCCGTTAGTTGTTGCACCAATGGTTGTTACGCCGTTGGTTGTTGCACCAATGGTTGTTGCACCGTTGGTTGTTGCACCATTGGCTGTTACGCCGTTGTTCAGCTCGTAAGCCTTCATTAGCATCACCGTGATTTCTTCACGGGTAATCTGTGCGCCCGGCTCAAACTTGGACGCACTTCTGCCACTCACGATTCCCGCCTTGTAAGCGATTGAGATAGGCTTCGCATACCAGGCGGATGGAGCAACATCAGCAAAGCTTTCTTTTCCTGTCGCGGTCAGTCCAAGGGCATGAACAAGCATCGAGGTGAACTCGGCACGTGTAACTGCCCGGCTTGGTTCAAACTTTTCTTTGCTTGTGCCCTGCACATATAGCTTGGACGCCAGCTCTTGGATTACTGGGTTAGCCCAGTGATTGGCCGGAACATCGACAAAGATGCGGTTCAACTCCAGCACAGCATATTTGCTGAAGTGGCTGACCTCAGCTTTTAATACACCGTTAGCATAATCAGCTTGAATATATTCCAGACTGCCATTGTCCGCGATATAATAAACACCGCCTCGTTTAGCATTGAAGCCTTCTGCCACTGGCATGATGAGTGTTATTGGCTTATCAAATGTAGCGAGTGTGTCTGTAATGCCTGACTTGGTGGTAATAGAAAGACTAAATTCATAGATGTCTCCCTTGAGTACAACAGCCGCATTAGTAGAACTAGCCACTGTAGCAACTAACTCATCGGCCTTGCTGCTGAGGTTCACCATCTTCAGGGCAA
This sequence comes from Paenibacillus sp. FSL H3-0286, assembly GCF_045040705.1. Classification (NCBI taxonomy): domain Bacteria; kingdom Bacillati; phylum Bacillota; class Bacilli; order Caryophanales; family Paenibacillaceae; genus Paenibacillus; species Paenibacillus sp. FSL H3-0286. The sequence goes on from NZ_CP150285.1 coordinate 5,274,349, forward strand.
TCTTGCTATCTTCCCGCTGTCCCTCTGGCAGCTTGTTTTGCAACTGGTGAATTAGCTCCGCTGGTACCTGCAAGGAGAGCTTACCCGCATTCAAAACTAGGGTGTGGTTCGCCAACTGTCGGACTACAGCAGAGGATAACTGAACTTGCTGAATATCCCCTTTAATCTCAACCACTACCTGACCAGAAGCACTGTCCACTTTCAGCATATCTGGCATGAGAATCAAAGTGCCCGCAGCATTCTCTTGACCCGAAGTACTGTCAGAGGTACCGCTATTGTTTCCTGGATTCCCAGGATTACTAGGCTCTCCTGGATTTCCCGGTTCTCCTGGATTACTAGGCTCTCCCGGATTTCCCGGATTTCCCGGCTCTCCCGGATTACTAGGCTCTCCCGGATTTCCCGGCTCTCCCGGATTACTAGGCTCTCCCGGATTTCCCGGATCGCTCGGTTCTCCTGGATTTCCCGGCTCTCCTGTAGAGGCCTCTTTGACTGTGATTTCTGCCGATGTTTTGAAGCCACCGTCTACCGTTTCCACAGTAATGGTGGCCTTTCCAGCTTCTACAGCGGTTACTGTTCCGTACACTACGGTAGCTACAGAGGTATCGCTCGAAGTCCAAAGTACTGCTTTATCCGTCGCATCATCCGGCGATACTGTAGCCGTCAACTTGCCGGTTTCACCAGCGGTCAACGAAAGCTCTGTCTTATCCAGTGTTATACCGGTTACTGTCTTAGGTGCAGCCGTCAATTTTACCAGTTTCGACTCTGTCGGCTGCAAGGACAATTTCATAGTTCCTGTGGCAGAGGAAACTTCTCCTGTCCAGAGATCTTGCGTAGTATAAATCTCTGCAGCATCCAGTCCAGCGCGGCCAAGATCAACTTGCTTATCTGCCGAAGCAGATGCACTGTAATTGAATACAGCCAGATAATAATCATTGCCATCCTTCATAACAAAAGTATCGGCGGCATTGGCGTTTGTATTTCCTTCAAGTGGTTTGAACACTTTTCCTTTTAAAGCTAAATCGAGAACATCTTTGTTGTTGAACAAAGCGGTCATGTACTCCTGTGCTTTTGGATCGTTAACATTGTCAGAGCCAAGCAGTACTGTTCCAGCGATAACGCCAGAGTTCATACGGCTACGCGCTTCAGTCAAGCTGGTAGCACGGGCCAATGCCAAATGATCAGGATCGGTGTAGGTATAGATCGTGCCATTTTGCCAAAAGCCATAGGTTAATGAATTCAGCATATATTCGGTTTCATTGATCTTGCCGTAGGTGTCGCAGGAAATTCGCCGGCTATGCGCATATTGACTCGGGAAAATTGGCGCAATTGATGCGCTAATGAACATTTTTCCATCCAGACGTTCTTTCACATAACGCATTCCTTCATTATAAGCTTGGATTCCTGTCGTTATAGTTGAATCGAAATGTTGCCCCTCAAGCGAACCATGCGTTAAGAAATCCAATTTGATGAAGGTGAAGCCCAGCGCTTTAAATTTGTCCAAAAAATAGTTCATGCGTAATTGGGCACCAGGATGTGTTACATCCAAAGGAAAAGCCCCGTCCAGAGTCGGCAGCGGTTGACCCGCGGCATCCTTAAGGACAATATCGCCGTAAGTATATTTATTGTCAGTTCCCTCTACAATCTGGTCCATATTGTTGCCCCAGTATACAAACGGTGCCCAATAAATACCCGCATGCTGGCCATTCCCTTTAATAACCGATACGGCGTCAGTCAGCTGCTTATCATTCAGATTATCCCAATAAGAATCCATGTTAATAAATACATTGCCGTTATTATTGAAATTTTGCAGATTCTCTTTATAGTAATTGGAGACATCCACTACATCCTGATATGAAAGCGTACCCTCGTAAGCTCCCCAGCTATTAAAACCAACCGGTACGCCATGTGGCAGCTCGGGGTTTAGCGCAAGTGCAGGTGTAATGATCGCATTAGCTTTGCCATACTCCTCAAGCCCTGTACGGTAATCACTGAAGGCCCCTACCATGATCATAGGTGAGGACAAGTTTGTTCCACTTAAGCTGCCATGAGGCTGGGTATCCCGGGTAACATCACTAGCTGCACCCCCATATACGACCAGCTCATTCAGCCGATTGGAGGAACCTTTCCAGTCGATGCCTGTCTTCCAGGTATCATGAGTTACAGAGCCAAGCACAAGGCCGCTGCGTGTCGAGTTGTTAAACACAGTCGTCATCTCATAGCTGGTATCTGCACGATTCATAGATTGAGATTTATAACGAATCCAAGCATCGTTGTCAAAAGGAACCGTAAGCACACGATTATCCGCACTAGCTCCGATATCCACACCACCTGTACGTTTTACGGTAATAGGTGACATATAGTTGGTCTTGACTGCTGTATCGCTGGCGACATCCAAACGGGTCAGAAAATACTTTTGATCGTCATAAAACTTGTAGACCTGCTTTAACGTCGGTTTTCCTGTGGAAGTGTGGACAAAAGTTAGCTCCACGCCTTTGCCGAAACCATCCTGAATGTCTACCGGAGCACCAACACTTGTATGACTCTCATAGCTTGTAGTCTCAACGAGCGTATCGCCGATTTTGATACTGCTATAGATCCCATGCAGCTTCTGTCCGTCAGCCCAGTTATAGCTTACATATCCGGACTTGGTATTATAGGACACTTCATATTGGCCATTTGATACAAGCAGTCCGTAAGTATATTCGGTAACTGTGATAGCTCCGTAGATCTTAGAAGCGCCCGGTGTTCCTAAATCACCGTCTTCCTCCACTGGGGGATTAGGATCCACACCCATAGCTGGCTCAACTATAATCCGGTCCAGATCTGGCGCATACCCGTTGCCATCTGTAAATTTGATTGTATTCTCGCCTTCGTTCAGTGGCAGTGTAAGTTCATACATTCCAACCGTATCCCAGTCCGGTGTCTTGGGCAGCTCATAATACTGCTCTGCTCCACCATTCGCACTAACGTAGAAGCTGCGTGGGTCACCTGAAATATAGGCGACTGTGATTCGGTAATCACCAGTCATAGGGGCTGTAATCTTGTTGAAGGTTATGGAACTGCCGTTATTCAAGTACCCTACCTTCTGACCACCCGAAGCATTCGGGCTAGCGGAAACTTGGGCCTCGCCTGTCAAATCATTGAGTGGAGATTCTGCTTCATAGCTGAGGGTATAAGGAATAATTTCTATCCGGTCGAAATCTGGAGAATACCAATCATGATCTGAGAAGGTGATAGTATTCAAACCCTCTACCAAAGAGGCCTCCACATCATAGGTTCCCACGGTGCTCCAGCTTGCCGTCTTTGGCAGGTCAATCATTTCATCCAGTCCATCGTTAACCTGCATATAGACAGGACGTTGATCGCCGGAAATATAGGAGATGCGGATTAAATACGTTCCCGCTGCTGGTACTGCAACATTTGTGAACTGTAAGGAACTGTTTTTGTTCAGATCCGTTACGATTTTACCGCCAGAGCCCACACTGCTGCCCGCCACTTTGGCGTTGCCTGTAAGCATATTCTCAGTAGCCTCGGCTTCCAGGATCACCCCATGCAGCTTCTCCTTCCAGTCACCTCCGGGTCCTTCACCTGGATCGCTGTCGTCCAATCCACGGATTACGATCTTATCGATGTCCGGAGAATACCAGTTGTTGTCATCGATCAAGATGGTATTAGCACCCGCGTTCAGCGGAAGCGTCACATCATAAGTGCCTACCGTATCCCAGTCCACAGTCTTGGACGGTTCTTCAAATTGCTTGTCACCGCCATTGGCACTGATATTAAACGGGCGTGAATCGCCAGAAATATAATACACTGTAATTTTATAATTCCCCGGCTCGCTTACGGTCACATTATTGAACAACAAGGAGCTGCCTTGATACATGCCGCCAACTTTTTTCCCTCCGGAAGCCGCTGGGTGGTCAGAAATTGACGCATTACCCGTCAGAATATTCCCATCCGCTTCAGCTTCATAGCTATTTATATCCTCGGCGTAGACCTTGCCGGCAAACTGACCACCGCTGCCTAACACTAAGCTGATCATAAGAAAGAACAAGAACCCTCTTTTCATTACACGTCCAAACATTTAATCCCTCCATTTAACTTTCTGATATAAGAAAAGCCTTCCGGTTGCAATTCATCAGTTGTTCCTCTTTCCAAATAACGTCTTCAGAACTCCTCTCCTTGTTGTAAGTAACGTCATGTAAGGAATGTACGGCCCGTACCGATTACTCTCTCAAGAATGCTGTATCCAACTATTGCCGTCTGGATTTCTTGAAAGCGCTATCGCAATTAGATGTGTAAAAAAGCTTCCTTTAATCGCAATAATGAATCAAGCCCCTCACATGTGCTGAGTTGTAATACATGCTTATTGTAAAAAGCAAAGGGGCATCTTTCCATATCGCAAGTTTACAATTCATAAAGGAAAGCGACTTTTCTTTCTATTCAGTAAGCAGAAGTGCGGAAGGTTAAATATTTTTCCTGTACTCGTTAGGTGTGACCCCAAGGTTCTTCAGAAATAGAGAAATAAAATAAGACGTGCTTTCGTACCCCACTCTCTGGGCAATATCTTGAATCTTCAGTGACCCGTCTGTGAGCAGCTCCTTGGCCTTATCAAGCCGAATACGGGTTAAATAATCGTGGATCGTGATGCCTGTTTTATCCTTAAAAATAGATCTTAAGTAGTTCGGTGACAGATAAACCTGATCAGACAGACTATTAATCGTAATCGGCTGATCGTAATTTTGTTCAATCACGGTGCGAACCTTGTGGACGAGCTTTGTATTTTTATCCATAAGTCGCTCACCTAGCATGCTCACGGCATCACCCGCAGTGCCCAGGATTAAATCCTCGATCTCATGTAAAGTCAGCGCATTATAGATGGAATGATAGAGCTCCGCCCGCTTAAAGCCCTCGGGAACAGACTGATGCAGCTGCTCTAGCAGTTCATCAACAAGATCAATCGCCCAATCACAGATGATTTTTTTCTTGATTCTCAGTGTGGCCAATCCCACGAAATATTGATGCAGCTTTTGTGCGGCCTGCTCGAAGTCCAGCTGATGGATAGCTTCAAACCACTCTTTTCTCTCAAAAGGTGGCATATGTTCACTGTCGAACTGATTCGAAATAGCCGCGGCATGAATAATTAAGCCCGTGCCTTTATAAAAACGTTCATTTAAAATCACACGCGTCTGCTTATACAGATTATGGACCAGCGCTAATTCTGCGGCCTGCGCTCCGACTGCTGCCGTCACCGTAAAATCCAGCGCACTACGAATAGCCACAGCTAAATCCTCCCAAGCATAATAGCCAGGCTGTTGAGTCGCTTCCATGAATACACCTGTCTCGCCATCCTTGTAAGGAACAAAAACAACCTCTATATTTTTCGCCTTAAAAAAGTGATCCAGATAAGAAATCAACCGGCTCATACACTCTTCCAGACTCTGCTGCTCACCCTCCGCCTCTTTGGGATCGATGCTGAACAGTGCCATGGTATAATGATTACTCTCTGGGAGACGTGTCAGCCTATTGAAGTTATTTGCCAGCTCTGCGGCTTGCTCCGCATTTTTTTCAAAAGAAAGCTCCTTAAGAATCTTAGTTTTAGCAGCCTCCATAGAACGTTGTTTCATCTGAACCTCTTCGCAGCGTGCTTTAACCTTTTCGATAACGCTTTCAATTTCAGTCAAATCTAGCGGCTTCAGTAAATATCCAACAGCTCCTACATTAAGGGCCGATTTAACATAGTGGAATTCATCATGTCCGGTGAGGAACATAATTTGCATCTGGTCATAACATTCATGTATTTTTTTAGCCAACTCAATTCCATTCATTATCGGCATCTGAACATCTGTAAGAATAATATCCGGTTGAAAAGCCTCTATTTTCTCCAAAGCTTCTCTACCATTGCTCGCTGTTCCGACTACATAGATGCCCATCTCTTCCCAGCGGATATAATCTCTCATCATCTCAAGACCCATTTCTTCATCATCTACCAAAAAAATACTATACACCTGAGGTTCCCTCCTTCTTGTTGTCTGTATTTGCTCCTATTATATTCTTTTCCCCTTAGTCGATCATCGACCAAATAAATGTAAGTCATTTTCAGGCATGAATCGTTACTTTGTAAGATCTAATCCCAACGTGCTCGTAAAAAGGCTATCGGGTCTTAAGCAGACCAGATAGCCCTTCGATACCTACTCATCATTATTCGGACGCATAATGAAAACGGAGGCTCATCGCCCCCGCCGAATCATTATAACAGCTCCAATTGGCTGTTGAAATAGTAGCTTCCTCCTGTTTCTGCTTGGAAGGTAGTTCTCTGATCTCCCCATCGAAGGGTCACCGTTCCCGGTGCGTAGGTGCGAAGCGTAGCTTCCGTCAACTGCCCCTTCTCCCAAACTACGTCTACCTCTACCTTTCCTTTGGCTCGTAATCCAGACACCGATCCTGTATTCCAGGCTTGCGGAAGCGCTGGCAACAGATGAATTTCATCCGCGTGGCTTTGCAGCAGCATCTCTGCAATGGTAGCCGTCCCGCCAAAGTTGCCATCCACGACAAAGATATTGCACTCTGCCCCACCAATCCCTGATTTGGAGAAACTGAACAGATTATCGAAGCACAGTCCGCTAATTAAATGAGAGATATGCTTATACGCCTTCTCCCCGTCATATAGTCTGGCAAAACTAAGACCGAATAAGGCGGCGGTGAACTCTACATCCTCCAGTTCTTCCTGAGCCATCCGGTTCTCCAGCGTTACCCTTGCTGCCGCGCTTAACTCCGGTGTTCTGTCCGGTGTAATCTGGTTGCTTGGATACAAAGCGAACAAATGAGCCAAGTGTCGATGCTCAGGTTGCGCTTCTTCATAATCTTCAAGCCACTCCTGCAGCTGACCTCTTTTACCAATCTGTAGCGGGGGTAACTTAGCCATAGCTTCCTTTAGCTTCAGCTGAAGCTCCAAATCTGTATCGAGCAACACCGCAGACTTCAGGCAGAACTCGAAAAGATCTTGCACGAGCACTTGATCCATGGTCGAGCCCATAGACAGCTGCTGTGCACCCTCGCTGCTATCTGCGGGATAGAAGCTGTTCTCTGGCGAGTTAGAAGGACCCGTCACCAGCCAGCCATATTTCGGATGAATCGTCATATAGTCGAGGAAGAATTCTGCGGCTTCTTTTAGCACAGGATATGCCTGGCGCTCTAGAAATACACGATCCTGACTATATTCATAATGCTCCATCAGATGGGTTGCAATCCATAATCCGCCTGTGACATTGAGCCCCCATGAGGTTTCCCAGCCCGGAGCTGTAAACCCCCAGACGTTAGAGAATACATGCGCTACCCATCCTTTGCTGCCATATAAATCGCGTGCAGTTGATTTTCCCGCCTGAGATAAATCTTCAATATATCGCATCAATGGAAGGTGGCTGTCTGCAAGGTTCACGACTTCTGTCGGATAATAATTCATCTGTGTATTAATATCGAGATGATAGTCGCAGCTCCAGCCCATACGGCAAGCCTCACCGTCATTCCAGATTCCCTGCAAGTGCAGTGGAAGAGGTGAATCTTCTCGTGATCCGGCAATGGTTAGGTAGCGGCCATACTGGAGGAACAATGCGAACAACTGAGGGTCCTCAGCCTGATCCTGTGCCAGTAACCTAATCCGCTGATCGGTAGGCAGACCTTCTTTCCCGGAGCTACCCAATTGAATATCCACCTTTGCATAATCCTGACGGTAATCTTGAATATGATCTTCTTTTAACTGTGCATAACCTTTGGTTAATGCCTGCCTTAGGTTGCTGTAGCTCTCCGTCTCCCAATCCTGATTGCTCCGGCGATAATCGGTACTGACCCCAAAATAAATCCGGGCCTCATTAGCTCCGGAAACTCTTAATCGGCCATCCCCCCTGTAGATCGTACCGCCGGATAGACTTATTTTGAGCTGCCCTTTTGCCCATACCCCGCATTTACCATTACTGTGCACCTTTTCTGTAGCTTGCCCCTTGAATTCAATAGTGTCGCCATCCACAACCTCAGTCGTAAACGATTCTGTCCCACCTTCGATGGCAATCGTAAAGGATACACCTCCAGGCCTATCGCTCCAAATTCTTGAAACTACCAGATCATCGGCATGTGAAGCGAAGACCTCTCGACGGATTGTTGTTTCGCCGCTCTCATAGACCGCCCCAGACACTGCACTTGTCAATTCCAGCTCCCGCCGAAACACACCGCCTGATTTAACATCCGCATCCTGGGCAAAATCAATAACCACCTCGCATAATCCCAGGTTCGTACCGAAATTTTGTTTTTTAGGCTGTAAATACTGTTTGGCTAAACGATCACCGCTGTCATAATCGCCGGCAAAAAAGTGACTTCGCATCTCTTCCAGCGCAGTTCTACCTCCGGCAGGAGCAGGGTCGGGATCCGTTTGCCCAGACCAATAGGTCACCTCGCTCATGCTCCACACCTCACGATGCGGCGCCGCCATTACAACAGCACCTATTCTTCCGTTACCCAACGGCAACCCTTGCGACCAGCTTGTTGCAGGGGTTGAATACCACAATTTAAAATCGCTCATTTGATCGTCTCCTGTCTGTAATAGACCTTCAAAAGTTGTTGTTAATTAATCCGCTTTCTCTGTTATTAACATTGTATATTTATCGCATTTATCGTAACATCATCAGTACTACTAGTCTTTGTTGACTCGTTCATTCATTTGACAATTTATCCGTAATCCCAAACATTTAACTACAGGCCAAAATTAAGAAATGCTGCTAGCAAAGGGGTATAGTATGAACAAACTATCTGAAATCACACCGTATGTTGGAGCAATCATGCCTTATCTGTACGACGGAAGCAGCAATGAGCATCTGCGCGTCGGCAATGCCTACGCCTTTCATCTGTTTACCGATGGCCCCGGTGAGATGGAAATCGACGGAGTTCGTTATCCGATTGAGCGTAGAACACTGGTGTTTCTGCGCCCCGGCCAGCCACATGCCTTTCATATTTCCCCTTCTCATCCACTCTCGTCCTACAATGTCTATTTTGATTTGTGGGACAAGCAGTCGCCTATGTCTACTAATCTTTCTTTTATCCATGCGCCTGAACCCTTTAGGCTTGAGAAAAAGGCCACCGAAGTCCCCTGTGCCGAGCTGAAAGAATTGCCCTGCGTTTTCCCGCTAGCTAAATATCCACAGCTATACGATAGTCTTGTGATGATTGCCAAAATATACAATGAAGCGATATTCTACCGGAATGAAGCGGTTCATAGCTTGTTATACGGTTGGATATTAAGCTGGTATAATGCCCTCCATCAGCATCAGCCAAGCGATTATCGGATTGTGCGCCTGTTGGAGTATTTGAACACTCATCCCGAACGTGGTAAATCTATCGAAGACTGGGCACAGCTCTGCGGACTCAAGCGAACCTATTTTCATGAGCTGTTTCTGCGAGAAACCGGAATGACGCCGCGCGCTTATCATCATAATCTCGTTATGCGGCGGGCGGCAGGTCTGCTTCTGGAGAGCGAGCTAAGTGTTACTGCCATTGCTGAGAAATTAGGCTATCCTTCGATCCATCCCTTTTCCAGACATTTCAGTGCCTGCTACGGCATAAATCCCACACAATACCGCCTTAATCCGCAAAGCCGAAAACAAATATAGGTTGTAAAAAAGAATACGCGCTATCCGCAAGAAGCAGAGGGCGCGTATTCTTTTGTTATTTTGCCGTCAATTTGAAGATTTTAGATTCTGCGGGTTCAAGCGTAACTTCCAGCTTTCCTGAGGTTTCCCCTTCTACACCTTCCCATAGGTCCAGCAGCTGGTAAGCAGCTTGAGCATTCAGCCCTGCCCGTTCTAATGAGAGGGATTTAGGAGCAGATTTCGTGACATCGTAATTGAAGACAGCTATATAAAAGGCATTTTCTTCTGAAGATTCGAGCACAAAAGTATCACAGGATTGCTTGCCGAGGTCCCCTTCTATCGGTCTGAAGGTTTTGCCAAGACGAGCAACATCCATAATTTCCTTATTGCTCAGCCAAGCTTTAGCCCGGGCGGCGGCTTCCTCTTTTCGGAAGTCATCCCCTAGCAGCAGCACCGTTCCCGCGATCACCGAAGCAGTTAGCCGGCTGCGACCTTCATGCCAGCCCGTGGCTTCCTGGTTATGGCTTTTGTACAGTACGGAATGGTCGGGATCATTGTAACGGTACAATGAATCGCTCATCCACCAGCCATGGGTCAAAGAGTTGAGCATATATTCTGTATCCTGCAGCGTGCCAAAAACATCACAAGAGACACGCCGGCTATGTGCAAATGCATAAGGGAACAACGGTGCGATGGACAGATTAATAAAGAACGGTCGACCAATTACCTCTGGAGACAGCTTGTTCTGCAAGTAGGACATACCATAGTGATACGCCGCAATGCCCGTCGTAATCTCCGGATTGTGATGCTGCCCTTCCAGTGCGCCATGTGCCAGGAAATCCAGCTTGATATACTCGAATCCTTCCGAGATGAATTTATTTGTATACCAATCTATTCTTTGCAGGTTCCCCGGATGTGTGGGGTCAATAGCTAGCCCTCCATCAACATCCGGCAGAATCTCTCCTTCGCTGTCCCGAAGCAGGATATCGCCATAGGTGTATTTACCGTTCGTACCTTCCACGACATCTCCAAACTGAGTAGGACTTCCCCAGAAAGCGAAAGGGGTCCAGTAAGTTCCCGGTCTATGACCATTCTTCCGCACTAGCTCAAGTGCATTTTTCATTTCTTCTGCTGTGAAATTATCCCAAAAAGCGTCAAAGTTGATGTACAGCGTATCCTCATTCTGGAATCCTAACGGCTGCACTTCTTTTTTCAAAAACTCACTGGTCGACGTATACAAATCATAATCCAGATCAGCCATTGCAGCAGACCAGCTATTCCAGCCAACAGGAACGCCACCCTCCCAAGCCAGTGGAGCTTCAATCCATGTATTGGCCCGGCCGTAAGCTTCAAGACCTTCTCTGTAATCATCATAAAAACCTACGAATACGAGCGGAGACTCCACTCTTTTGCCTTTTACATAACCGTGCGGCTGAAAGTCGCGGGTTAATTCACTCACAGCCCCACCGTAAAGATCCAGCTCCTCGATCTGGCCGCTTCGCTCGCTTTTGATACGAATACCCGTTTTCCACACCTTGTGAGTTATGGAACCCATGATAATTCCTCGCCGGCTATCCGGTGCGAACACTGCCGTTACCTCGTAGCTCTCTGTATCCATAGGTGGCTTCACCACTGTATATCTGACCCATTTATCGTTGTCGTAAGGCACACGCAGGATGCTTGGTTCATCCGGTTGACCTGACTCGCCGCCGAGGGATACCGATTTGCTCTGAATGACCGCCATGCGGTTCGCTTTGATATCCTCATCGCTTGCGATCACACTTTGCATCAACACATATGAGGAGGACTCATAAATATAAAAATGCTGCTCCAGCTGAGGCAGCAGGGATGTTTCATGCACAATCACTAGATGGACACCTTTACCAAAACCTTCACGAACAACCTCTTCCTGCAACTTCAGCACGTGGCTCTGATAGTGTTCAGTATTATATTCCCGGCCCTGCCAGCGAAAGGCGCTGCGAATCCCCTTTACATGTGCAGAAGTCCCGCCGACAACGGATGACTCACCCGTTCCGAGATCAATCTCCAGATTCACCAGGCCATTGGTTACACGGATAAGAGACGTTGTGTCTGTATTCACGTTTACGGTTGTATTACTGTCAGTTAGCATAATTTGCCTCCTTGTTGCTGCATTTTGGACCTTGAAGGCCGCAGTCTCAGTAGCTGTATCCCCCAAGTATGACCTCATTATAAAGAGCGGATAAAGCGTTTTCTATACAACAATCTTCCGATCCATACCGCGATCTAACACATCCTACCTAAACTCTGCTGGTCCTGAAGCTTCATGCTGAAAATGCAAAAAACAGCAGCAGGACCAAACGTTCAGGTCCTACTGCTGTTCATACGCTTATAAAACGGATTATTGCTGATCACCAATGATAAGCTTGTAGGATTGTCCCGCGGTTGTAGCGAAACTTACCCTTCCTTCGGCGGAACGTTCACACTGTATATCCTGACTGCCACAGGTTACCTTAAGTGGGGTATCCATGCGGATCACACATTCTGTGCCCAGCAGGGAAGTGATCTGCGCTTCCACTAGCTTGCCGTTGTCCCACTGAATGCTGACTTCAAAGCCACCGCGGGCACGTAAACCTGCAACTCTTCCCTCCTGCCATTCATTCGGCAATGCAGGCAGTAGTTCGAGATAGCCGCGGTGAGATTGTAGCAGCATTTCGGCAATCCCGGCGGAGGCTGCAAAGTTGCCATCAATCTGGAACGGCGGATGCGCGCCGAGCAGATTGGCATAAACTCCGCCGTGATTATATTGCTCCGACTCCCCGTCCTTCACCAACCGCAACATGTTGGAGAGCAGACGCAAGGAACGGTTTCCATCCCGGAAGCGGCTCCATAAAGCGACTCTCCAGCCCAGACTCCAGCCTGTGCTTTCATCCCCGCGCCGCTCCAGCGAGGTTCTTGCCGCAGCAAATAGCTCAGGGGTCTCTTCTTCTGACAACTGGCGGCCCGGATAAATTCCAACCAGATGCGAGGTATGTCTGTGGTACATGTCCTCATCCTCAAAATCAGAGGACCATTCCTGCAGTTGCCCGTACTTGCCAACCTGCAGTGGCAATAGACGCTCACGGGTACTTTTCAGCTCTTCACGCAAAGCCTCATCCGTTCCAAGAATCACTGATGCCTCGATACAGTTCGTGAACAACTCCCAGATCAGTGATATATCCATTGTGGCACCCGGGCTGACCGCAGCCACACCCTCCGCTGTCCGGAATTTATGCTCTGGTGAAGTGGACGGGGAGGTCACAAGATTACCCTTGCCGTCGTCAATCAGCCAATCCAATGCGAACAGAGCCGCCTCCTTCATGACAGGATAAGCCGAAGTCCGCAAGTATTCAGTATCTCCGCCAAAAGCAAAATGTTCCCAAAGATGCTGGGTCAGCCAGATGCCGCCCATTGGCCAATAAGCCCAGCTTGGATCTCCATCGCCATAATCACCTACCGGTGCAGTGTGTGCCCAAAGATCCGAGTTATGATGAGCTACCCAGCCCCGGGTGCCATAGTTGGTCCGAGCGGTATCCGCCCCTCTCTTCGCCAGATTGCCGACGAAATCCAAAAGTGGCTCATGACACTCTGCCAGATTGCAAATCTCAGCGGGCCAATAGTTCATTTCTGTATTGATATTCAGTGTATAGTTACTGCTCCAAGGCGGACGAGTAGAGGCATTCCATATTCCCTGAAGATTGGCGGCCTGCGTTCCGGGACGCGAGCTTGCGATCAGCAAATAACGTCCGAAATGAAACAGCAGCTCAACTAGACCCGGATCTTGCGCGGAGTAAGTCGTAATCCGCTGCTCGGTTGACATTCCTTCCGGTGCCAGCGGCTTGCCCAGCCGAAGTTTCACCCGATCGAAAAGTGCCCGGTAATCAGTGATATGCGCTTGAAGCAGGCTGGTGTAAGACTTGCCTTGAGCACTTGCCAAGAAGGAGGCTGCAATGGTGGAGGCATCTTTTCCTTCAATTCCCGGGATTAGGTCATACCCGTTAAAACCTGTAGCCGCACTGAAATAAAAGGTTGCCGATGTCGCACCCAGCAAATGAATCCCACTGCCATCAACCGTTACTTGGCCGTCATCCGCCGTCACGGAGAGTTGTCCTTCGAAAGCCATTCCCTTGCTGCTGCCTGATTCACCGTATCGGATGGGATTGTCGCTCCCGAAATAGCTTGGATCTACATGCTCCGGTGCCGTTCCCGATAGAACATAGCTGTCACCTTGCGAATAAAGGTTGTGACGGAGTGGACTTTCCAGCGTGGCATGCACATTCAATGCGCCTGGCACACTTGCGGTCAAACGAAGAACAAGCAACTGATCAGGATGAGAAGCGAACATCTCACGGGTATAAGTAACATTGCCAATCTGATATTCAATGCGATGCAGCGCATTTTCCACATCCAATGTACGATGATAAGAATGATAGACGTTGCCATGTTCAAAACGAAGCAATAGATCACCAAAAGGTAAATAAGATTGAGTATACGGCCCCATCATTTCTCTGGTCAGCGTGTCCGCCTCAACATAACGGCCTTCTTGAATCAGCTGTCGCACCTTTGGCAGAACGTTCTTAGCACCGGGATTGTTACCCTCTTTTGGGTATCCTGACCAAAGCGTATCCTCGTTTAGACTAATTTTCTCCTGTTCCACACCACCGAAGATCATACCGCCCAGACGTCCATTCCCAATTGGAAGTCCTTCCGTCCATACATTTGCTGGCTTGTCATATTGAAGTTTCATACGCGCTCTCCTCACCATCTGTCATTTAATAAATTATCAGTAATTTCAACCTCACTGCAGGCATTTAATTCAATCGCATCATCAAGATTCGAAAGACTCGCCTCACCACTGCCTGCCAGAATTCCATTGCACTTAAAGACCAGTCCGCAGGTGCTCTTGGCACTAAGGGCCAACACATCAATACTTTCAAACTTGTTATTCGTGATGACAATTCTCTGGTGAACGGGAGCACGCTTATCTATCTCCACATTCTCCGGCGAAATAAAGATAACCGGATGCTTTTGACTTCCACATTCCAGAAAATGATTGCCGCTGATGATCACATCCTCCACCTTGCCGGATTCATACCAGGACTCAGCATCCACTGCAATCAGAATGGCATTCATATGCATCCGTTCAAAAATGTTACCCTTAATTTCCACTTTGCGCCGGGTTGTCACAAGAATACCGCGGGTGGGTACTCTCGCGAAGTGATTATTAGTGACTTCAACCTCTGGAGTCCAGGTAACATTCTCTATAACATCATGGCTGCCTATATCATCAGGAGCCGGATGAGCCAACGTCAACAAAAGCTCGCGTGGATTTAGCCGCTTCACTTCGACCACTTCATTAGCCGCATAAGTGGTCAATGAACCGGAGCGAACAAATTCAATTTCGTCCCCCGGATAGAAAGCCATGAATCCGTAGGTCTGATGATGCATGAACCGGACCTTTACTACATTCGCCGATGGCTGCTCTACGATCCGCAGATAAGTACCATGGACATTAACGGGATCGTCATGTGAACCGGAAAAATTACTATCGGCAATGATCACCTTTCCCCGGCAGCTAGACATGTGAATAAAGTCCGCAAAGCCTGTGACCGTTCGTCCCGTTTCCGGACGCGATGAGAGATCCATACGGCGGAAGCTGAGATTGTCGCTGAACTGGCCAACGATGCCAAGTCCATGCAGAAAATGTAGCCCAACATCGCTCAAGATGATGTTCGAGCTTTCCGTAATGAATACGCCCACCTGATCACGGATGCCGTCACGGCTTTGTAGAACATGCCCCGGAATAACCTCAGGCTGAAAATTAAAATGCAGACGGAGCTTCATCGGCTCCAGTTCCTCGACAGTGTCTGCCTGCTCCAGCCAGTTATCCATCCGCCAAGTCGTATTGCGCTGCGGATCATAAGTCTGCATTGGGCCTTCAGAAAAGCTCCAGCCCTCACCGATCCAGACCAACTTATCCTCCCTAATCTCATAACGTGAATCGGGATGTACTTGGACATCGAACGAATGGTCACCGCTTTCGGTAATCGTCATCTCCGTCACAGTTGGCCGGGCATAGTCGGTATGTAAATTACGGATCTCCACATTCTTGCAGCCATCCAGCAGGAGCATCGTTTGCTTGCCGTGAAAAATAAATAATGAACCATTGCCCTCCAGCGTTAAATTATATTGTCCCTTCAGCAAAATACCGATGGTTTTATTGACATCCCTGTTCTCTTCTTCACTGGCAGTATTAGAGATAAAATAAGGTTTGCGGATGGCCTCGTCCGGATAGAAATGATAGCAGCCCTTCGGGCAATCCAGTAGTACCGGACCGGGAATTTCAGCGACAGCCTGTATAGCCCGAACCATGGCTGGCTGCGCGTCTAAACCAGAATCCGGCAGCACTCCATAATCCGTCAGGCGGATTACAGCAGGAGCAGTTAAGGCGTTATTCTCAGCAGAAGTAATCATCGGCACCGCCTTTCTTTTTTTGTAAACGCTTAATATTTGGCAGTATAATCTCTCCGCTTAAAATAATCAATTGTGCAGCAGTTTCAGAATACGCAGACTGGTGCCTTTACTCTGTTCATCCTTCAGCCCCGTAATGCGTACTGAAACATGCAATTCTTGACGTTGTTCCTGGATCGGAAACATGGCGATAATAGGCCGAAAGGCAAGCGGACACCATTCATCGAATAAGTTCACAGCTTTATAAGAACTGCCATTTAGCGAATATTCAAAAATCCCGCTATCCGGTCCGTAGAGCAGCATCAAGCCTGCGCTTTGCCCGGTCACTGTAAAAGAAAAAACAGCCTCCTTGCTATGGGTATACAGATGCTCTGTTCCAAAACGCCAGTTCATCAGCGGATCTCCTGCAGCCAGTTCGCGAAGTTCGTAACCGTTCACAAGATCAGCCGCACGGAAATCAAGCAGGCTGCCGTATTCATAATTTTGCTCCGCCAAAGGTGGAATATCTAAAGAGCTTTCGCTACTCAAATTCGTCTTGTTAGGAACAAGCGCTGTCTCCAGATACTCTCGCAAAAAAGAGGCATACAGCGCATGACCTTCATCATTGGGATGATATCCATCCGGTGCCAGCTTAGTCCACTCCATTTGTTCCGCCTCTAGCTGCGCATAGACTCTAGCTGCAAAATTAACAGAGGGAAGCTGATAATGTTCAGCTACTTCTTCATGGACAGCAATATTAAAGGGATTGCTCCCGGAGAGATTCTTCTCTGCTGCTGTATACAAAAAGCAAATATCAGTGCCCGGTGACAACCGCCTGCATTGGCGGACAATGCCCTCCATCCCTCTAATGGATTCTTCCCGGTCATTGCCGTCATTGACGCTAAATTCAACGAATAACAAATCAATTGTGCCCTGCTGCAGGACATGCTCCTGTAATCGATGAGCACCTAAAGTTGAGTTCGTCCCCCCCACTCCCGCGTTGATGAAGCGGAACTCCTGATCCGCAAACCGCTCCTGAAGATACTTACCAGTGAGTGCTCTCCAGCTATATGTGTCTGCTTCGGAAGCACCTGCCCCCTCCGTAATTGAGCCGCCTAAAAAGGCAACGGTTACAGTCCCTTTTTCCGTAAGCCTGCCGTTAATTTGAGGTAGTCCACGGCGCGGAACTACAAATGAATGATTGCAATGATTCTCGTCTGTCATAACTCAACCTCCATCCACAAAAACCCATATTTTCCCCTGAAATCAAGAAATCAGGTGCGGGGTCTATCATACAGCACCTGATTCTGATTTCAATATTTATTTTTTTGAAGTATCATAAGCCTTTTGTAAAATTTCGAGATAACGGTCAAGCTTCAAGTTCTGCAATCCCTTTACATAAGCGTCCCAGTCCTTGTTCAGATCCTTGTTGCCTGTGATGAATTGCAGCTCATTTTGTTCGATGTAATTTTTCAAATTTGTCTGCAGCAAGCTGGCTTCATCAATCTCACTTGGATCAATCCAGATCGACCAGATGGGGAATAACTCTTTAGGCTCATGACCTTCGTATAGCAGAGTCGCATCATACAGTCTACGTTCATAACCATCAGAAGCAAAGATGTCGGTACCTTGAACGTAAGTATCACGGTATTCTTTAGGCTCATAGAAGTGAGCCATACCACTCCAGCCTGCATTACGTGGTGCTGCGCCTTCTTCACCTGGAATTAGTTTGATCATCGGTTTAACATCTTTACCCAACGCCACATCGCCTTCAACCGGATCTGTCCAATCGGTTCCCTTCAGGCCAGCTGCGCCATTCGTTTGGCCTTCTGGTGTAAACATATAATCCACCATCTTGATCAGTGTAATTTGTGCTTCTTCACTTGCTTTGTTTGTGATCACGAATTTTGCACCCGGGACTACGCCGCCTCCATCATGAGTCGCATAGGAAATTCCTTGAGGTCCCGAAATCGGAGGCAGCGGGTTGTAATGTGCTGAACGGGTATTCCCCGGGTCGATGTTTACGAAGATCGCTGGGTGCATACCTGCACCTGCACCTAGAATTTCTGCATCAGCATTTTCACCGATTTTCTTAAAAGCTTCCGCGTTTTGTGTAAAGGCACCCGGATCAATCAACCCTTCGTCAAACAGGGATTTAATATAGGTCAATCCTTCTTTCCACTCCGGAGTAATGGCAGCAGATTGCACCTTTCCATCCTTCATGTTCAGGTAATTACGATCATCATCATAAACAAATGCGTTCATCAAGAAAGGTACGATCCGTACGCCGAACTCCTCGATGGAACCGCTTAGCGGCACTTCATCGGCTTTGCCATTGCCGTTCGGGTCTTGCGTTTTAAAGGCTTTCAGTACATTTTTGAAATCCTCAGTGGTCTTCGGCATCTCCAAGTTAAGCTTTTTCATCCACTCAGTATTCAGCCACATTTTGCTAGGATAGGAACAGTGGAAACATTCTGTATAAGCTACAAGTCCGTAAATGTTGCCATCAGGTGCAGTATTAAGCGTTCTTAGGTCAGAGTTCTTTTCCATGGCTGCTTTAATATTTGGAGCATATTTATCAATCAGATCATTTAGAGGAATGAGTACACCTTGCTTACCGTATTTCAGTAGATCGGCCTGTGAGAATTGATCAATATAGTGAGTAAGCAGGTAAGCATCCGGATAGTCACCACTCGCCAGTGAGATCTGGCGTTTTTCCTGAGCACCATCCGATGGGTTGATCTGCCAGTTGAATTTGAAATTAAATTTCTCTTCTACATGTTTTGTGAATTTATTGGTCGGAAGGTCGATGCCGGATTCCTGAACTGAGAACACGCTGATCTCAACCGGCTTGCCAGACGAACCCGAACCAGAACCCTGCTGCGTGCTGGATGCGTTATCTGTATTTTTATTTGCACATCCGCTAATTACAACCGTAAATGCCATGACCAGAATTAGTAAAGTAATCAAGCTTTGCTTCTTCAAATATTATCACTCCCTTTTGTAATTTAGCAGGTGATACGATGATACCTTAAGTGTGTACTCCGGGCATACCTCCTTTCCAAAAAAGAGACTCCTAAGATCAACCCTTGACGGAACCAACAAGCATCCCCTGTACAAAATAACGCTGTACGAAAGGATAGATAACAAGTACCGGCAAGGTGGCAATCACAATTAAGGAATACTTCAGCAGCTCGGAAAGCTGTTGTTTCTCGACCAGTTTCCCCACGTCCATGGCCCCACCAGCGCTGTTGTTCTGAATGATGATGCTTCGCAGGACAAGCTGTAAGGGGAACAAATCTGCTGATTTCAGATAAATCAACGCATCGAAATAGGCATTCCATTGACCTACCGCGTACATAAGCACCAACACTGCGAGAATCGGCTTGGATAAGGGAAGCACTACGCTCCAGATGAATCTCATATCACTACAGCCGTCGATTTCACTAGCTTCCAAAAGCTCCTCCGGAATCGAGGATTGAAAGAAGGAGCGGGCAATAATGACCTGCCAGACCCAAATGGCGTTCGGAATCAGCAGCGCCCAGCGAGTGTCGATCAGATGCATCTCCTTCACTACCAAATAGGTGGGAATTAGCCCCCCACTGAAGATCATGGTGAAGGTAATGATCATCATCAGTGTATTTCGTCCGAAAAAACCTTTTCGAGACAGCGGGTAAGCGATCATGACCGTTAAAGTTATACTAATCAGCGTTCCCGCTGCGGTGTAGAAAATTGAGTTTCCATAACCAGTGATAATCTCAGGCGTATTCAGCAATACTTTGAAACCCTTGAAGGATATATCTACAGGCCAGAGCCAGACACGACCAGAGGTCACGGCTGCCGGACTACTGATTGAGCTGCTGATGATAAAAATAAGCGGATAAAGTACAGCGATTACCACAAGAGTAAGCACGATATAGATTGTGATCAGGAACGCTTTGTCGCCGACGGATTCTTTAATCTTTTTTTGAACTGCTGCTGCCATAGATGAGCTCCTTTCCTACCAGATGCTGTTCTTAGTGATTCTTTTCGCCAGACCGTTTACTGTAAATAAGAGAACCAAGTTGATGATGGAGTTGAACAGGCCCACCGCAGTTGCAAAGCTGTAATTGGCATTCAACAGGCCGACCCGATAGACATACGTGGCAATGATCTCAGAATTAACGAGGTTAAGCGGGTTCTGTAGCAGGTAGACTTTTTCAAAGCCAATCGCCATTACATTCCCTACATTCAGAATCAGAATGATAACGATGGTTGGCACAATCCCTGGCAAATCGACGTGGCGGATTTTTTGAAACCGCGAGGCTCCATCAACTTTGGCAGCTTCATAAAGTGTTGGGTCTATCCCTGCAAGCGCTGCCAAATATACGACTGCACTGTAGCCCGCTGTCTGCCAAATATCAGACCACACATAAATCGAACGGAACATGCCGGGTTCACCTAGGAAGTTAATAGAATCCAGTCCGAAGAAGTTGAGTGCAATGTTGGCAAAACCGAGCCGAGGGGCCAGAAAGAGCATAACGATTGACACCATGACAACCGTCGAGATGAAATAAGGGGCAAACGATACAAGCTGAACGAATTTCTTAAACCTTCCTCCCCGTACCTCATTAATCATGAGCGCAAGAATAATCGGGATTGGAAAACCCGCCAGCAGCTGATAGCCACTAAGCATAATAGTATTCTTGAGCAGTGTCCAAAACTGCGGATTCTCAAAGAAGAGCTGGAAGTTTTTAAATCCGACCCATGGACTTCCCCATATCCCTTTTATGACGTTATAGTCCTTAAAGGCTAGGACAGTGTTCAGCATCGGATAATACTTGAAGATGATAAAAAACAGCAAAGGCGGAATCACAAGCAGATGTAACTGCCAGTGCTTTTTTATGCTTTTGCGAGCATTTTGTAAGAATACGGGGCCTTTGCTTTTCGGCAACGACTTGCGATGTAGTACTAATTCTTTCTCCAGAACAATTCCCCCTAAGCAGATGTCTGTGATTTGTGATAGCGCTTTCTACGGATTGATCATAGATGACTTTTATCTCCAAAAGAAAGGTACACTTGGGTGCTTCAGCGTACAAATCGCCCTATCTGAGGAGCACAAAATAGCAGTAGAACGGCCATTTTTCCGAATTGCCGGGTTGAAATCAGAAAAAGACTGCATCATCCAAAGTGGACAGTGCAGCCTTATGTTATGGCATATTTTTTTATTCATCCACAGATTGTCTATAGGCACTCGGGGAGACACCCATCAACCTTTTGAATGCGCGTCTGAAGGAATGTGAACTGTTGTAGCCCACCCGCACGGCAATCTCATCCACCGTTAATCCGCTCTCTTTGAGCAGGATGATGGCCTGATCCATTCTGACTTTTATCAAATGGTCGGAGAAATTAACACCCGTGACCTCTTTAAACAGCTGGGAAATGTATTTTTCCGGCCGCTCCACCTGTTCCGCCACCCGGTAAAGGGTTAGTTCCGTATCCGAATAGTTTTTTGCTGTGTAGTCCTTAATCTGCTTGATGATTTGAATATGAATATCTTTCTTTTTATTCGCAATGAGTCCGCACAGCTCTTCCATAATGTCAAAAAATTCGTTCTGGATCGTCTCAAGCGACTCTGATGAGCCAATGTCTATGACCCGCCGTTTGACACTCTCGATATCTGAATATTCGGTAAATGCCTTTTGATCCAATAGCTTGAGAAAAGTCCCCTTCATTTCCCCGACAAGCTGGTGCTTCATTTCGATGGATAATTCTCGCTGCTCCATATTCTGAGCAATAATCGCACGCACAATCCGTTTGGCTTCCTCAAGCTCTCCGGCTCGAATCGTGCTGATTAACCGTTGCTCCGAATCCAGCGGATAATAATAAGTTGTATTCTCAATTTGAGCTTCACTGCTCCAGATAATCCCTTTTTTATTCATATAAACAGCATATTCCAGTGCCTGCTTCGCTTGATCATACGAAAGGCTAACCTCTGTTACCTCTGTGAATAGATCCCCGAAGCCCGCCAGAATGGTAATGCGGTACTCATTAAAGACATTTGTAGCGAGCTCCTCCATCGTCTGGGTGATATTCGCTGCTTCCTGTTCCTTGTCAGCTCCGTCTTCCCTAGAAAAGAACAGCGTTACAACTTTATCAGAGCCCATATCCGTCATCAAGACATCCACGCCAAGATCAGCCAAGGTCTGTTTCAGCAGCAGCCGGGAAGCACTCAGCTCGTTCAGAATTTCAACACTGTCCATACCCGCATAACCGTTAATCTGAACAATTCCTACGTAGCCAGTATTCTGATTCATGCTGATATCCGCCTGTTTGGCGGCAGAGATAATTTCATCCCGCGTTTTGAATTCGCCGGCAATCAGCCGTTTCAGGAAGGCATCTCGAACCAGAGGAAGCTGGCGGTTAAGCTCGGACTCGAGCAGCTTATTTTTGGTAATCATATCGGCTATATTGCCGCTCAAAAAGTCAAATTCATTTCTCTCCGAGGCTTCTTCTTTGCCGAATTGCTCCTTCATGACACTGAGCATACGGTTGATTGGCGCGCTGTTACGGTAAGCTAATATCAGTCCGGCAATCAAACCGATAATTAGAGTGCCTCCCGTAATTTGTATGGAGATTCTCTTGATTTTGTTAGCATTCTCCATCAAAATATCTTGAGGAATCCCGGTCTGATACACCCAGCCATTGGAATCGGAACGGGTAGTAATCACCAGATCATCCTTATAAAACTGACTGACCTTGTTCTTATCAAAAGCTGGATCGTCGAGCATTTTGACCATTTTCTGCTCATCACTTCCTTGCAGAACAATCGTATTCCCTTTAGCATCACTAATATGCACCCAACCCCCATATCGCTCGGTCAGGCCTGAAAGCAGGCTGGAAATATTTTTTTCATCAATAATCACTACTGCGACAGCCGGCGAGGAATCATTAAAGCTATCCAAGGGGAGTGACTGCATATAGGTAATGACCGAGGTTTGCATCCCCCTGCTGACAAAATCACTGAGTGGCTTGATCTCGCTGCGGTGGGTTGTCTCAAGCACTTCTTTTCTCCAATCCTGTAACGAAAGATCCTTATAGTTGAAATTAGAATAGTAATGCTCCGGACGATAGGTCGAACCTGGGGTTAGGATAAGATTATAGTTGGCTAGGTAAATATAATAGTTTTGCAAAAAATCATTAGTCTGGCCGAAGGTCAAAACATTCCGCATCGTTTTCCAAATCCCATACACATTCGTCTCATTTTCACTTTCATTCATAAGAACATTTAGCTCCTGGTTGACCGCCAATTGCCTGGTAAAGCCTTCAACCTCCGCCATACGGCGCTCCAATATCTCCTGACTTTTCTGAAGCTGAGTGACTCCATTCTCAATCGAGATGGACTGTGTCACGGAGATCGAGGTTAGATAGGACATGTACCCGCCAATGCTGGGTATGACCAAAATGACCACATAAGAGATTAGAAATTTACGAAAGATATTGGAATATTTCAGCGTAGTTAGCCTCCCTTAGTATGACATTTCGATAGCGCTATCATTACCATAGATTAAAACATTTTGCTTCATAGTCAAGGGTTTGAACTCACTTCACCCTTCTGCACCTCTTCAGAAATGGAAAAAAACAGCGATCTACGCCGTTATCACTGCCTTTTATCGGCAATTCCGATATTTTATCTATAGTGCGTGGCCCTCCTGTCATTTAGAAAAAAGGGGCCAGTAACGGCCCCCCTTCTTCAATGCTTTGGCTAGACAATTAGTTCTTCTTCTGATCTCTGGCCTCTGATCCAGATGTAAAGACATGATCCGTCGAAGCTTCTTCAATGTCGCCGAAGGCCCAATGCGTTGCCGGAACATCTGCCCACTGTGGATTTGTTACATTGGTTAGAGGACCTCTGCCCAAAGCCCTATTCATAACCACAACAGCTTCGGCACGAGTAAGCTTGGCATTAGGACGGAAAGTCCCGTCATTATAACCAGTCAAAATGCCCGTACCTTGGGCTTGCAAAATCGCCGCCTGTGCCCAATGTCCATTGATGTCAGAGAAACCGGAGCCCTTCTGCGTCGAATCCGTTCTAAGCAGGGTCACCAGACTGGCCATTTCTGCACGCGTCAATGGTTGATTAGGTTTAAAGGTGCCATCGCTGTAACCCTTCATTAGTCCCATCTTCGCTGCTTTGGTTATGGCATCAGCACCCCAGTAACCAGAAGGCACATCACTGAACACAACCCCTGCTCCAGTAGCCTCCTTCTCAGCAACATTGGCAAGAATCGTTGCCATCTCAGCACGCGTAATTTCGTGCTCCGGCTGGAAGAACCCACCCGGATAACCTTTGATATATGCGGTATGACGGATCGGATTAGGCCCGCCATTCCCTGCAGATCCATCCTCATTTCCAGTTGCCGGAGTTGGCGTCGGAGTCAGGGCAGGTGTAGAAGATGGCTGAGCTGGAATGTATGAGCCACCCGAATCCGTTGATGTTGGTGTTGGTGTCGGTGTAGAAGTTGATGTCGGTGTCGGACTTGGCGTTGGTGTCGGAGATACAGCAGGACTCGTTGAAACTGTGAATTTCAATTGATCCGTCAGCATGAAATCACCAGATTTCTTCACAGCTTTAAGCGTGTGTATCCCGCCCTCCAATCCCGAAATACTATAAATTCCCTGACGGGTCAGGCGGCTCTGACTATACGCATTCACGGTTTGGACCCGTTGTCCATCCACATAAATATCCATATCACCTTGCTCTGGACCCATAGGTGTGATCAGGCTGATTCCGGTACCCTTGAAGGTATATTCAAAGAAATCACCGTCCACTGATGTGGAGTGAACATCGTTAAGATAATCTCCCTCCACAGTAAACTTAAGGTTCAGCGTCCCCACTGGCTGTGCAGCAAGATAAGATTTATTCAGTGTAACACGGTTACCTGCTACTGAATAATCAGTCCCGAGAACCAGATCATATAATCCGTTAGTAATACCGGCAAAGCTTTCCGCTTGCTGCAGCAATGTCACCTCAATATCTTCCTGAGCGGAAGCAGCTTTATCAAAGCTGGCAGCGATCGGATTAATCATATTCGGAATTTCTACCTTAAGCATATCAAGGAGCATAAATCTGCCTGATTTCTTCACAACCTTGAGCGTGTGCATTCCATCCGGTAAGCCAGAAATGCTGTAAAGGTTCTGAAGTGACATTTGTCCATGATGATAGGCACTGACGGTTTCCTTAAATTGATCGTCAACATATATATCCATATCACCCTGTGACTCATCTACCTCTGTGAACAGCTGAATCCCCGTTCCTCTGAAGGTATATTCAAAAGAATCACCATTCTGCTCCGTATATTGCACATCGTCTTTATAGTCACCCAATCCTCTGCCACTGCTGCGGTTCCAAGTGCCATTGTACTTAACTGTTGAATCATCGTTATTAATCATCACATAACGAATGCCTGTAGAATCACTAATTTGTATCGACAGGGTCTGTGGATCACCAGTGTTAAAAATGAAAATCAAGTCGGTTGTGCCTGCCGGCTGCTGCGCAAGGTATTGCTTATGAATGGTCAATTTATCATTCGTCACCGTAAAATCGTCTTCCGATAGTGCCTCGCCATTATTTTCAATACCGCTCAGTGTATTACCATTCAAATTCAGAGTGACAGTAACATCCTCTTGTTGTTCTATTGCTTGGTCGAATCGAGCAGATGTCGGAGTAATGGTACTATTCTGTTCTCCTGCTGGAGTTTCTGTAGTCACCTTAAATGCGTCAAGCAGCATAAAATCACCTGAGCTTTTGACCACTTTAAGCCTGTGAGAGCCGTTAGCCAGTCCTGAGACACTGTACAGATTTTGCTGTACCTCTCTTGATCCAGTTTTATAAGCACTAACGGTCTGTGCAGCCTCATTGTCCAGCGTAATAATCATATCTCCCTGAGATTCATGCTTTTCGGTCAGCAGGTCAATGCCAGTGCCCGTAAAGGTGTACTCAAAGGAATCCCCGTTCTTCTCGGCATAATGCACATCGTCTCTATAATCACCCAATCCTCGAGATGAGCTTACCTGCCATGCGCCATTATATTTAATGCCGCTGTCATTATCATTAATGTAAACTACATTGGTGACCGTTGCCTTGTTCGCAGCAGACGAATTCTCAGACGGGTCAGTCCCATAGTACGTAACATCCGATTGTGAAGCCATCGACGGAGCAGACGAGGAATCCTTGATCGTAATGCTCAAATCTTGCTTTCCTTCTAGCAGCTCTTTGCCGCCATTACGCTTCCAATCCCCGCTGTAGCGCATACCTGTATCATCATCATTGACTGTAGAGGTGCCACCTAATGCTGTAACTTTAAGCATCCGTGACGCATGAGGTTCAAGTATCCCTCCGCTAAATTCCTTCTCAAAGTCTCCCAGCTCAGTGTGACTCCATAAATCGCGAACGGAAGCCGGGCCTTCAAGGCCGAGATCACTCCATTTGACTTTCACCTCCGCACTCCGACTGCCCAGATTGAACAGAGCTACGCTGTAAGTGCCATCTCCATTATTGGCATACCAAACCTGCTGCTGGGTATCCATAGATACCGGATGGCCTGGACGTCCTGCCTGATTTACGGCAATTACCTCATCATTGGTAAGCAATTCTAGACCATAGCTGTCCAGCCTAGTCATGTCATTCCCTGTATACAGTGGTACGGAAGAGATTGACCAGAATGTCATCGCGGATTTCCGCTCGTCTTTGGTCAGACCATCCATAGATCCGTTACCAACGTTCAGCGAATCAAAATCATTCCAACCCCCAGGACCTGCATCCCTCCACCAAAGTGCTGCTTTGGGGAACAAGCGGGAAATACTCGGCCAGGCTGTCAGCCCACTGCCATCGTAAGCTTCCACATCCCAGTCAATTCGCCAACCGTTGGCATACTTTTTCCAGAAATCCACGTAATTGTGATCGAGCGCCCAGGACAGCTCAAACCAGATGTTATTTCTGTCAAAAGCCTTAGACCATGCCTCAACATCGCCGCGCGCATCACGGCTCAAGTTATCAATCCCCGAGCCAGGAGTCACGCTGTCAAATTTGACGAAATCAATGCCCCACTCGCCAATCATATCGGCAATAGAATCCACATACTTCTGGGCACATGGATTCGTGAAATCAATTTTATAAGTGTAGGAATTCCAATAATCCATAATGGTAAGCGGCTTGGCTGTAATGTCCTGTATGCGGCATTGGCCACCAGTCCCGTAAATCTCAAGATTCCGATTATAGGCATCGATGGATACCCCCGGAATCATATAGATTCCAATTTTCTGTCCATTATTATGAACATAGTCGATGACCTCTTGAAATCCGTTAGGATATAAGGTCTCACTTGGAATCGGTCTGCCGTATTCATCCATGTCGCCATTCCAGCCCGCATCAATATTGATGTATTCATATCCATGGGCTTGCAACTTCTCATGCATAACATCCGATTGTTTCTTAATGCTTTCGGCCGAAGTCCAGTTACCTGCACCGTCGTACACCTGCATGCTGTAACTGCTCCAGCCCATATACGGCTTTTGCGCCATACTTTTCTCAGCTGCTAGTGCCACATTGCCCTGCGTTCCTGTGAAACCGAACTGCGCTGCTGCAATTATAAATACCAACAGGCTCATTCCCAGCTTTTTTCCCATTCGCTTCAAATTATCCTTACCCCCTCATGAAATGTGGTTAAAATTTCTTTGATAGCGCTTTCTTTACGGGATGATCATAAAGGAAGAACGAGTTCCACGATAGGTACATTTCCGCATTTTACGTACAAATAACCCAAAAACAAGGGGACAAATGAACAACGGAACAAACATTATTCCTCCAACACTAGAAACTTAAGGAAGATAATGTGAGCTGGATGTATTTTGAAAATTATTAATAAAGACCCTTTTGACCTTATGTAACGTGATGGAAATCACATGATTTAATGTAAAATAAATGAATAATTTAGAAATGAAATACAATTATCTTAATCGATGCATGATATGCTCTAGAAAGGGAGATAGGATTGAAGTTGGATTTGGAAGAGTTGAATGTGGATTCCTTGATTCAGATGCTTAAGGCATCATTTTCATTTGAGAATTGGGATGCCATGATTGAAATTGCAGACAAGCTACACGAACAAATTTCCATCATATATGAAAACAATAGTAACCTCATAAGAGGTCCTAAACTGAAGCGGAGTATCCCCTATTATTTTGGATATAGCTCATGCGCAAAAGGTATAGCACTACAAAAGTCCGGTAAGTTTGACGAGGCAAAACTATGTATTCAGAAGTATGCTGACCTTGGCTGGATAGGAGGTTTAGATGAAGAGGCCATTTATGAAGTCGAATATTACCGCAATATAGCAAAGGCCAATTCATACGTTATCGATCTGCTGGAAGGCAAAATGGGAGTGCTACATAAATACGTTGAGTTTATTAGAAAAAGTGATGATGAAGAATTATTGCCGGGACTCATTACAATCTTAGAATCTTCGATAATACATGATTATTCCGTTGATTGGATTCTGAAGGAATTCAAAATCAATGTTGATGACATAGGAGAACATGAGACTATTGTGAATATCAAATACCATGAGGATTACATTTATTTGCTGGCGATGTATTACTATAAACAAGAGAATATGTACGATACAATCAACACTATTCTAGAAATCTTGTTATTAAGCATCAAGCTAGACGATGATACAGGCTTCAAAAAATCAGCAGCGCTCTTTGAACTCCTTAGAGACCACGCCGATCAATCACAACTCAAAGTGCATCACAACATCATGAAAACAATAATCGAAAAAGAGTTTACCAGGTCCTTCAGCTCGCGAATCGAGTTCAGCAAAATACACAGTTAAGCATCACGGAGGTCGTCGTTGATCGGATTATAAAGTTGGTTATAAAAAAGGAGTGGTTCTCCGGTTAATGGGGGGAATCACTCCTTTAGGGTGTATTGGTCCCGGTCCATACGGTGCATTCTGCGGGATTTATCCCGTTCCTTTCGCCACATTCGCTCGATCAGCTGCATTCTGCGGGATTTATACCGTTCATTTCTCCGTATTCGCCCGATCGACTGCATTCTACGGGATTTATACCGTTCATTTCCCCGCATCCGCCCGATCAGCTGCATTCTGCGGGATTTATACCGTTTATTTCGCCACATACGCTCGATCAGCTGCATTCTGCGGGATTTATACCGTTCATTTCACCGCATTCGCTCGATCAGCTGCATTCTGCGGGATTTATACCGTTTATTTCACCGTATATGCTCGATCTGGTGACATTCGCTCGATCCGCCATATTCTAGGGCATTTTTGCCTCTCTTTTCCCCACATTCGCTCGATTCGCCACATTCTAGGGCATTTTTGCCTCTCTTTTCACCACATTCGCTCGATTCGCCACATTCTAGGGCATTTTTGCCTCTCTTTTCCCTGCATTCGCTCGATCCGCCACATTCTAAGGTATTTATGCCTCTCTTTTCACCACATTCGCCCGATCCGCCACATGCTAGGGCATTTATGCCTCTCTTTTCGCCACCTTCACTCGATCCGGTACATTCTGCGGGATTTATACTGTAGATTTCTCCGTATTCGCCCGATCAGCTACATTCTGCGGGATTTATACCGTTCATTTCACCACATTTGCCCGATCAGCCGCATTCTGCGGGATTTATACCGTAGATTTCTCCGTATTCGCCCGATCAGCTGCATTCTGCGGGATTCATACCGTTCTTTTCGCCACATTCGCTCGATCAGCTGCATTCTGCGGGATTTATACCGTTCATTTCTCCGCGTTTTGCTCGATCCGGTAACATCCACTCCATCCGCCACATTCTAAGGCATTTTTGCCTCTCTTTTTGCCACATCCGCTCCATCCGCCACAATCTAAGGCATTTATGCCTCTCTTTTCACCACTTCCGCTCGATCCGCAACATTCTAAGGCATTTATGCCTCTCTTTTCGCCGCATTCACTCCATCCGCAACATTCTAAGGCATTTTTGCCTCTCTTTTCACCACTTCCACTCCATCCGCCACATTCTAAGGCATTTATGCCTCTCTTTTCGCCACATCCACTCCATCCGCCACAATCTAAGGCATTTATGCCTCTCTTTTCACCACTTCCGCTCCACCCACCTCATTCTAAGGCATTTTTGCCTCTTTTTTCACCACATCCACTCCATCCGCCACATTCTAAGGCATTTTTACCTCTCTTTTCGTCACATCCGCTCGATCCGCCACATTCTAAGGCATTTTTGCCTCTCTTTTCGCCACTCCCACTCCATCCCCCACATTCTAAGGCATTTTTGCCTCTCTTTTCGTCACATCCGCTCGATCCGCCACATTCTAAGGCATTTTTGCCTCTCTTTCCGCTACATCCGCCCCATCCACCTCATTCTAAGGCATTTTTGCCTCTCTTTTCGCCACTTCCGCTCCATCCGCCACATTCTACGGTATAACTCCCGCTCCCTTTTCGCCGCTTCTGCTCCAGCCGAGACCTCTCTGCCCGCCCCAGCATAAAGTTTTTTCACTCCCCCTCAGAACCTCGCTTAATAAAATCACTTAATAAACTTGAACCCATTAAGATTCAATAAATATCCGCTAGAACCGGTAAATTTTAGATATACATTATGCGTGCCGGTGGCGCCGCTGATTGCACATGTTTTAGTCACCCAGGTCTGCCAGCCGCCTGTTCCCGCTACCGGACAAGTTCCAACCAGAGTTCCAGTTGAGCTGTCCAGTCTAATTTCGATAGTTCCTCCCGATGTACCGCTCGCTACTCTTGCTTCGAAACTTGTGGGTCCGACGCTTCCAAAGTTAACATTATTAAACGCGATATAATCGCCATTCTCTATATAGCCGACATTCTGACCGCCTTCGGAACTCGCTTCATTTTTCACACCAGACATGCTGGTATAACGTTCTGCTTCGATCGTCGAATAGGCATCATAATAATTTGTTTTTAACCACTCCGCAGTGTTCCAAGAAACTTTTGAGACCCCGGCATATTGATTTACTGTGGAGACAACGCCAGATAGAGGAACTGTTTTATAAGCATAAGGCAATTGCTCGTTATACCCATAAGTGAATGTAAAAGGTGTAGATGGCGGGTTTGATTTACTCATATTTTCAATTCCGACTATTGATGATGACCAAGCCCACTGGCCAATGGTTGCTTTGTTATTCCAATTCATTCCGCTAGTAAAGGCATTAACGCCATTATTATCCCAACTGCTGCCTGTATAGGTTGTTCCGCTACTAGTTGTTACTGTAGAATTTACAATTAAACTATGGTTCATCGCATCCTTAAACAATACGTCAAAAGGAGCATTCATATTGGCGGTATCATCCCCTTGACGCTCCGCACCAATCAGCGGTTCATTAAAAGCATTATAGACATTGGTGTCCCCCGCTATAGAAGCTCCATTTCTGGCGTTCATTCCACGCGATAATTTATCATGGCCGTATTTGGAGATTGCAGTAACGCTGTCGAGTACATTCTGATGTGTAGAGTTATCAAAAGAATTATTAAATAGATGCCCGACTCCTTGACGAATCATTGGCAGACGCGACCCAACATTTGTATAACGATTGTATGCTAAAGTTAAGCGAAGTCTTTGATTTCCATCTTTAATTTCCACACCGTTAGAACCCACATAATTCGTATAATCCTTGTCACCCGATCCTACCAAATGAACTTTGGAGTGATAGGCGGCATAAGCCATAATTTGATTTTTGGTAGCCCCTTCGTTACGCATTTTATAATAAAGGCTGGTGGAGGAGTTCAGTGATCCTGTTGCATATTTTTGCTCCATATATTCAATTGACTTATAAATAGAGCTACTAGTCGCTAGATTTTGAGCTGCCGCTAGACCAAATTCGTTCCAAGAATAAGTTACATTCGTTGAACCATTTTCCATATCAATCATTCCATCCGCGGCTATCGAAAACTTACAGTGGTCTATCCATACATTGTTTGCGCCATTTACCTTGATAAAAGTCCAGCCTACCTCTTTGTGCTCACCTGTATCATCCCATTGCCACATTTCATCAAAATTGAGATTTCTAATGACAATATCGTTCACTGAGCTCTGCAATTTTAATTCTGCGTGTTTAATAGTTTTACCTGAAGCTGAAAAAATCGTTAATCCATCAATATTGGCTATGCTTAATTTGGATACACCGGAGGTTATTAAGAGTGGGTTCGTGAATCCGTTTGATGGATCAGGATATTTTGTAACAAAGCTATATTTTGAAATTTCAGTAGAATTTAGTGCTAATTCAGTCCACCCTAAGTTTAGATTATCTGTAACTTCAATAACTTTTACAGCACCACTGCCTGCATCCAAGATTGCTTGTAAAAACTCTCGGCCACTGCTGACCGTTCGATAATATGAGGTACCTGCATAACTGCTTCTATCTTTTACACCTAATGATGCAAAACCAGGAACTGATAAAAAACTGCTGTCATAACCCTGCTCAACCTTAGACGCGTTAGGAATTGTATTTACCGCTGCCGCCTCTGCTTTGCCTGCTAGATTAGAACAAGTTAGAGTCACCAATAAACTTCCCAGCATTAAACTACGTAGCACTTTTTTAATCATTTGATCCGATCCCTCCTACTTATTTTAGTGAAACGACCTTACCTGAATGATCACCCCCTTTAATGAAAGCGCATCCAATTATCATATAAAAAGATCCCCTCCGATTGACTGTGATTAGACTCATCTACCATGAGGTCTGTTTCCACTGCCTACCTGAGGGGAATCCTACAAAACCATTCCTTGTTGCCATACAAGTCTATCTATACTAAATTTGGATCGATCATTCGCAGCGTTCCGTCCGCATTATACTTTAATTCAGTAACCTTCACACAGCGCTTATGGCTCACACCGTCCGACAAAGAACTATCATGATAAAATAGATACCATTTGTCCCGAAAGTTCACGATGGAATGATGCGTTGTCCATCCGATCACCGGGGTCAGAAGTGTGCCTTGAAACGTAAAGGGTCCCAGCGGATTGTCTCCAATGGCGTAGACGATTTTATGTGTGTTCCCTGTAGAATAACTGAGGTAGTATTTCCCCTCGTATTTATGCATCCAAGGACCTTCAAAAAATCTTCTTTCTTCATCGCCTGCCAGAATAGGACGTCCTTCAGTATCAATGATGGAGATTTCCATTAATTTGTCCTGAAAGGACAACATATCCTTGCTTAGCTTTGCCACGCGAGGTCCCAATGCAGGTTCGTGTGGAGCCGGCCCTGTGCCATCAGGCATGTAGGTATCCGTACTCCACTTCTCCAGCTGCCCCCCGCGAAGCCCTCCTAAGATCAGATAAACCTCGTCGTCATCGTCGTTGAATACGGCCGGATCAATGCTGAAGCTTTCCTCCATGTAATCCGCCTCCGGCGTAAAAGGTCCCGCCGGTGAATCCGCTGTCGCCACACCAATCCGAAACACCCCGCTGAGATCCCGCGCCGGAAAATAAAGATAATATTTGCCGTTTCGGAAGCCAGCGTCTGGAGCCCACATTTGCTTGGATACCCACGGGACATCCTTCATATGGAGTATTTCACCATCGTCTACGAATTCTGCTGACCTATCATCCATAGTTAGAACATGGTAATCCTCCATAGCATAATGATCTCCATCTAAGTTGTTGGGAACGCTGATTTCAAGATCGTGAGACACATAAATATATAGTTTATCCTCAAAAACATGAGCCGACGGATCAGCAGTGTAAATATGTTTTACCAGAGGCTCATTTCGCTTCGAAACATTTAGCATAAGCTTCTCCTTTGTTTTGGGGTTATTCGGTTACTTGGTTATTCACTTACTTGGTGATTCGGAACCAATCGATATCAAGATATCCTCCATTGCCGGAACCTACGGCAAATAGACCTGTCTTAGCTCCCACCCAATGTCCTTCTATAGCTTGAAATGACTCTACAGGTACGGAAGTGAAGTCTGTACCCTCCAAGCTGTAGCCGAAATGGCAAGTCGCATCCTCTAATACCTCGACCCGCAAGAAGAGATTATCCGTGTCTATCAAAGGATATGACCACATTTCTGTCTCTCCCGTATCATCTCCTTGCATAAGCGATAGGGCTAGCGTCCCCTTCAGTTCTTGATCCTCTAATCTTCGTACCACCAAGCAACAATAACGATAACCAAAAATCATCAAACCTCCGGACTCCCCTATTCCCAAGCCCGAAGGGTCAACCTTGCAGGCTGCTGTAAATGAAAGTGCTGGGAATTTCTGCAGCAAGAGCTGCGGACTATGGTATAGCCCTTTGTTGTCTACGGGTTTATGTTCAGCATTTAACCGAAGATAGCTCTCTCTTGCCTCGAGACTATACCAAGACGATTTGGGGTTAGACTGCCACTGCCACTGCAATCCAAGCGTTGAAGACTCGAAATCGTCAGAAGTTGCAGGCACTGACACTGCGTATGCCTTCCCGACCTCAGGCTTTCGGTAACGTATCACTGGCACTCCAGCTCCATCGCTTGCTTGAAGCTCTCCCATCAAAGGCCAGTCATCTACCCAGCTGACCGGCTGCAAATGAACGACCCGGCCATAAGGTCCTTTATCCTGGAAATGGATAAACCACGATTCGCCCGAATCCAGCTCCACTAGTCCGCCTTGATGCGGGCCGTTTACTGAGGTCTGCCCTTGTTGCAGAACGATTCGGTCCTCGTAAGGACCCCAGATGTTTCGGGAACGGAACACTGTCTGCCATCCGGTTGCCACGCCCCCTGCCGGAGCAAGGATATAATAATATCCGTTGCGCTGGTATAACTTTGGTCCTTCCAGAGTCGGATGATTTTCGGTTCCATCATAAATAATCCGGCCTTTGTCCAGCAGCCCTTTACCGTCAGCGGACATTCGGCACAGCCGCAGCTTGTGCTTAATGCCGCTGCGGCTCTTCGCATAGGCATGAATCAAATACGCCTGTCCGTCCTCATCCCAGAAGGGACAAGCATCAATTAAGCCTTTGCCTGCCTGAACCAGATGCAATGGCGTCCATTCTCCGGCAGGGTCCACCGCCGAAGTCATCATGATGCCGACATCTGGATCGCCATAGAAGATCCAGAACTTCCCGCCATGGAATCTTAGGCTAGGTGCCCAGATGCCATTGCCATGCTGCGGACGGTCATACCCCTCCAAGTTCATCTCCAGCACAGCATGATTGATGATTGCCCAATTGACTAAGTCCTTCGAATGCAGGATCGGCAATCCGGGAATGTGCCCGAAGCTAGAAGCGGTCATATAAAAGTCATCACCGACGCGAATTACGTCCGGGTCCGAATAGTCCGCATGCAGGATTGGATTGATATAAGTTCCGTCTCCCTGATCTGAAACCCAAGGCTCTGCGTATTCTCCAAGATTCATGTAGTAATCCTCCCCACGTCCTTTTCCTTTTTATCCTTTGACCGAACCACCTGTCAGACCTTGAATCAGATAACGCTGAATAAACATAAAGAGCACAATAGGCGGTATCAATCCAATAATGCTGCCTGCTGCGAGCGATCCATACTCTACACTGTACTGGCCGATTAAATACTTCAGTCCGATTGGGATCGTAAATTTGGACGCATCTGTCAGGAATGAGAAAGCAACCAAGAACTCATTCCAGCAGCCGATAAAGGCGAACAGAGCAGTCGCTACGATCCCCGGTAGAATCACTGGCGTAATGATCGTGAACAAGACCCGGAATCTTCCTGCTCCGTCGACCATAGCCGCTTCGTCAATTTCCTTCGGAATACCAGATACAAATCCTTGCATCAACAGCGAGTTGAACGCAACCTGTGAAACGATATAGAACAATATGATCGCAAAAGGCGTATTCATAATCCCCATGCTCTTAAAAATCAGGAACAACGGGATGACGAATAAGATAACCGGAAGCATCTGAGTGCCCAGCATCATAAGCATAAAAGCATTTTTTCCAACAAATTTAAATCTGCTCAAAGCATAGCCGTTGAAAATCGACAGCAATGTAATAAAAATCACCGACACCGTACAGATGAAAAGACTGTTTACAAAAAATCTCGAAAAATTGTTGACACTCCACACCTTTATGAAATTATCAAACGTAATTGGATGCGGAAGGTAACGAATCGTGGAGCTGATAATATCATTCTCATGTTTAAGGGAAGTTGAGATGTCCCAAAGAAAAGGCAGCAGGACAAACAACAACGTAACAGTCATAGGAATATAGAACAAACACAAAGTGGTTAAAAAACGTTTAAGCTTACTCATTTTGGCCACCTCTGCTTAATTTCATATAGACGACCACGAAAATCATTAGAACAGCGAAGGAAAGGACCCCCATAGCCGAACTATAGCCATAATTCCCGTTCAAAATTGCCGTCTGGAACATATAAATCGGGAGAGTGGTTGTCATATTCATTGGACCGCCGTTTGTCATCGTGAAGATCATATCGATAGAGTTGAACTCCCAGATGGCTCTTAGCATCGTAGTGAAAATAATACTTTCCTTAAGATAAGGCAGGGTAATGGAAAATAACTTTCTTGCCTTTCCGCAACCGTCGACTTCGCAGGACTCGTAGACTTCTTTCGGAATAGACTGCAAGGAAGCAAGCAGTGCGACTGCAAAGAACGGGATCCCTCTCCACAACTCGGCCAGTACAACCGAACCGAATACGGTATGGGTGTTCGACAGCCAAGCGATATTCTCGTGAATAATCCCTAACCTCTTCAAAAGATCGTTAATGACTCCGATATGCTGGTTGTACATGAGCGACCACAGCATTGTCGTAAGAACGCCTGATACCGCCCAAGGAATCAGCACGAGCGAACGTATAACGCCTCTAAACCGGAAGGCCTGATTAAGCAACAGGGCCACACCTAAGCCGAACACGAGCTGAAGAACGACTTCAATAACCACCCACTTGATGGTTATCCATAGCGAGCTTGGGAACAGATCGTCATGGAATAAAATCTGCTTAAAGTTACTCCACCCGGCAAAACCGTCATCCATCGGCCGAGTCAAGTCATAGTTCTGAAAGCTTAGTTGGAAGACTTGTAAAATAGGGTAGAACATAATGACCGCCATGAGAACGACAGTCGGGATGATCAGAACGTAAGGAAATATCCTGTCGCTGCCGATCATCTTGTTTTTTCTCTTGGACGTTCCCGTCACTTGTCCTGTTGCTAATTGTTGTTTCACCTTCATGAAATAATCACCTCAATAAGAATAATAGGCTATGCATAAAGCTAGCTAAATAATATATCTTGCAAAGTTTGTTTGTTTTTTTGAAAATAAAAAATAGCAGCAAAAAAACAACCTCATCCCAATCATTGACTGGAATAAGGCTGTTTGTGAACGCTTTCCAACTATTACGAGCTATGCTGCTGTCTATACTCCATCGGGGTAAACCCTGTATGCCGCTTGAACAAAACACTAAAATACTGGGTATTCACATACCCAATTTTCTCAGCAACCTCATATACCTTTAAATCGGTATGCACAAGCAGTTCAGTAGCTTTATCTATTCGCACTTGGACAATATACTCACAAAAATTAACATCCGTATACTTTTTAAACAAAGTACTGACGTACGATGGTGTAATGTGGACCGTCTCCGCTACTTCTTTTAAGTCCAGATTCTCATTCTGATAATGATTTGCGATATAATCCATAATTGTGCGAAGAATAGCTTGATGCGAATTGCTTGAATATTTGACCTGATCATAGAAAATAATCGATTGATCCATCCGGACATCCTTCATCTGTGTCGCAATCAATGCTTCCTCGTAGGAGACGCCAATATGTTTAAACCCTTCACCAATACTGCCTATACCGATCTTGGCGTGAACTTTGAGATATTGCTCAATCATCACTGTTAAGCGGCGGGCAATAAGCTCGGTATCCTGCTTCAGCTTCTCCACACCCTCGTTTCGGTAGTTGAACAACAGATTGATCCGGTGGTTATATTGAATCGCATACACCTGAACCCCGTCGCAAATTGCAGATTCTAGCACCTCATTGCAAAGGTTTTTGAGAGTGAACAATAATAGCTCCAGATCGACGGGTTTATTGGGTTTAAGAAACCTTCCGACACCATCCAAGCTCAGAACAGCCATCACGAACACCGAGCCGCAAAACGTTAAATCGAGCAGCTTCGCCTCCCTATCAATCGCTTCCTCATTCCCCGACCCAGAGATCAACTCGCTAAAAAATTGGTTCACGATAAGACCATGGCTTTTTATATCCTTCTCACGTTTTCTCCGCTCTTCCTCCAGTGCCTCAGACGCATTCATGATTGTCCGCAGGATTTTATCGTTATCTTCATACTTTAATATGTAATCAAACGCTTGAAGCTGTAGCGCCTCCTTAGCATAAGAAAAATCATCATACCCCGTTAAGAAGACAATCTTCAAATCCAAGCCATTCTCCTTCACTTGGGCGGCAAGCTTCAGTCCATCCATAAAAGGCATGCGAATATCCGAGAGCAGTAGATCCGGCTTCTCCCTTTGGATAAGTTCCCAAGCTTCCTTCCCGTCCACTGCAACTCCTGCCACCTGAATGTTTCCCTGATCCCAATGAATATTCCTGCGAAGCCCTTCCCTAATCCATTCATCATCGTCTGCAATGACCAGCTTATGCACGATTCGTCACCTCATTTTTCGTATATGGAATCCTTACAGTCACTATGGTATAAACCCCTTCTTCACTATCCAGCCGAATCCCGAACCCGTAGCCGAATTGCAGCGCCAGCCGTCGGTGAACATTACGCAGCCCGAATGTCACTGGAGCCTCTTGAACATTCTGCGCTTGAATAGAAGTATTCATCTCCTGTACCTTCTCTACATCCATCCCTGCACCATCGTCGAAGACTTCAATTATTGCTGCATCCCCGCTTGGCCTTCCTGTTATTCTGATGATCCCTTTCCCCTTCTTGTTTTTGATGCCATGATAGATGGCATTCTCGACAATAGGCTGCAAGGTCAGTTTCATGATAGGAAGATGCATAATGCTCTCTTCAACTTGAATCTCAAATTCAAAATCTTTCTGGTAACGGATATTTTGAATTTGCAAGTAGCTTTGAACATGCTCAATCTCTTCTCTAAGCGTTATGACCTCCCGCCCTCTGCTAATGCCGATCCGAAAAAAGTGGGCCAGCGCACTAACCATAGTCGATGCCTTTTCCTTCTCACCCAAATCAATCATATGTTTGATAGATCCGAGAGTGTTGTATAGAAAATGTGGTTGAATTTGCGACTGCAATGCTAATAACTCCATTTGCCGCTTCTGTTCCTGTTCATCCTTAACTTGCTCCAGCAATTGGCGAACCGAATCGACTAAATTCTCCAACCCACTGGCTAATACACCAATTTCATTTTGCTCTTTCAGCTGAAAGTTAACATTTAGGTTCCCTTGTCTAAAACTCTTCACTTGTTTGGACAAATAACGGATGGGATTCGTCAGGCTGCTGGCAAAATAGGTTGCCATGATAATAAAAACTACGAGAATAACAGCTACGATTGTAAGCGTTATCGATTTAATCTGGCTTGCCTTGGCTAAGATATCGCTTTCAGGAACGATGGCGGCGAGCTTCCACCCGTTCAGCGATAACGTTGTAAAGTGAATCATCATACGTTGGTCCGACTTGCTGGCCGCCCTTAAATCTCCCTGGTGATTAGCGTTATTACGGATATCGTTCACGATCTCATCGCCGATAGCGTACTCTTTGGATAACGGCTTGGAATACATCACCCCATCTGGACTGATCAGAGCCAGCGAGCCATTGGGACTAATATTGACATTCTGTAAAATGTCGAGCAGATAGGATTCCTTCATATTAATGAGAGCCATGCCACTGACCTCGGAATCAAGATTTCCGATAATTTTAAATACGCTTACAACATTACGTTTCGTGACAGTAGTAAACACTTGATCCTCATGCGTATTCAACCAGTAATAACTGCTTTCTGCATCCTTTTGGTTGTATTCGGCCAGCCATTCATTAAGATTCACACCGACATGCCGGGGAATAAAGTCCTTCTGTATGTTGAAGGTCCGGCCATTATTAAACGTGACAAAAATTGAATCGATGACTTGCAAATGATTCCGGTAGGCTTCCTCGAACTGTTTATGAAGATCGATGATATCATCGTAGCGATGTTCTCCTTCGTCTTGTCCATTATCTAATAAAATATATTGAAAAGCCGAATTGTTCTCGATTGACACCAGCTGTTCGAAGATCGTATAAAGCTTGTCGTTAAGAAAAAAGCCCGTTTGCTCGGTCGTATCGCTTAGCAAATAATAAGCGTTTTGTTCGAGCTGCTTAACGGCAGTGAAATAGGAAAAAAAACCGGTAAGCGCAACGGATGACACAAGAATAGGCAAAAAATAGATAAGCAGCTTAATTTTGATTGGGCTTCTAGAAAGATACGAGATCATGTATTTCCCCCAAATGAAGTCGTTTCGGATTCTCCTCTTATAATAACTCTTAGCTCGAAGAGATGGGTTTGTTTTTTATCAAACCTTGTTTGTTTTTATTCAATTTCTCAAAAAAAAGACGAGCCCCTGATTGGGACTCGTCTTTGGCTACTTTATGGATGTAGAATAAGCTGGGCTAACGCCGCAAGATCCACAATATCCAAAAGACCATCTTTATTCAGATCATAAATCTGATATCGGATCCAATCCGTATGTGCGGAGCTTATACCGTAATGAGCGGACAGAATAGCCAAATCACCGATACTTGCTGGATTGGCCGAGCTCAAGAAAGTTGCCAGCGCCGCATCCAGATCAATGATTGCCTGCTCCACAGAAACCTTAGTTGCGTTCGGATTATTCACGACCTGCATAGCTTTACCGATTGCATTATTAAGCTCATTCACTACCGTCTTCGTATATTGCCCCCATTTACTGCCAATAGTGGCGTAATCGGATGTTGCTTGTGCTATAGCA
This sequence comes from Paenibacillus sp. FSL H3-0286, assembly GCF_045040705.1. Classification (NCBI taxonomy): domain Bacteria; kingdom Bacillati; phylum Bacillota; class Bacilli; order Caryophanales; family Paenibacillaceae; genus Paenibacillus; species Paenibacillus sp. FSL H3-0286. Next base: position 5,315,411 of record NZ_CP150285.1, read on the forward strand.
ATCTTTAATGCCAGAGCCGATTTGTCCGAGGCGCCGTCTAACCCATCCATAGCCAACTGCAAGTTCGAGGCAGCTGCATTCACCTGATTCTGTGTAGCTTGCGATCCAGCAAGAATCACTTTCGCAGAGGTTAGATAGGTTTGCAAGATTAACCAAGTGGATGGATTGTATTGATCTGCCGTAAGGCTCTTCGCTACATCAACCCTGCTGGCCAGGACCGTTTTGTCTATCATGATCTTCATGCCATAGATCGTATTAGATAGCTTTGATACCGTTTGGCTCCCATCGGCAATCAAAACGGGGTGCAAATGAAGATAGGCCGTCTTATCGCCGGCATAGTTCAGGTTTGATGAATGCCAGAGCATTTTGAGCATGTCTCCGCTTGGAAGGATACCAGCTCCAGTGCTTGCGAGCTTGATTGTGATTTTTCCATTCACCTCATCCTTATCGACGGATTCCACTCCCCATTCATCCGCTAAGCATTCTACCGAATCGTAAAGAATTAGGTCCGGGTCATATTCAAACGTCAACTCTTGACCATAAACAACAGTGCTGACACTTTCTGTAACGTAATCATTATTTAAGCCATAAACCAAACCAAATTGTTGGCCGGCAAACGTTGTTCCTTCTCCCATAACCGTAGCATAGGGAAGACTTAAGGACGGAGCATTTACAACCGCGCTGACCTCGTTAGAGTTATCGCTCTCACCTCCAACATTAACTGCCGTAATCACATAATAATAATTACCAGCAGTAAGATCGGCATTGTCCAAATAAGTGCTGTCCGTGACATTGGAGGCAATGGTTACATACCCCTCTGAGCTATTTACGCTTCGCTTCACTGCATAATAATCAGCTCCGGCAACCTCATCCCAGCGTAGCAAGATTTCGGCCCTGCCCGTAGTTGCACTTACGTTTGCGGGTGCTTTAGGAATCTGAATGGAACCCGGATTAGAGACCGTAATAACTGAAGGACTTATGCCTGAATCCAAGTGAAACGGTATCCCCGCCTGCGAAAAATCCGTATCCTGCAATAGGATATTACTCGCGAATCCCTTCAAATGGATAAAGGTGCTTGTGCCAGGCGGACAAAGAACGTCATTCAATAAAATATCGGCTGCATTGTTCATGGTATAGAGGGTTCCGTTCGCCGGAACGATCTGAACATGATTGAAATGAATATCAGTCGTATTACTGGACACGAATCCAGTTTGAGTCGACATTTTTACATTGGTCAACTCCACATTACGCAAAGGCACATTGGCCAGTGCATCGATGGACACTGCTTCCGAAGCTCCGTCCACCGTAACGTTACGAATTTGGATATTTTTAACCTCTGGAACCCGGTTATCGACTCCCAGCTGCGCATTATCCACTGCTTCGCTGTGCCCCGTATAGAAATCATTAATGGATAATGCCGTATAACCAATATTCTGCATATGGAGACCATCGATATAGATATTCTCGATAGGACCACCACCACCAACAAAGCTTTTAATATTGATCCCATTATCCGTTCCGATATATTGATTGTTGCGAACCGCAAGGTTATGAATGCCTCCGGATGTGTTACTTCCGATAGACAATCCGCCATGGCCACGAAAAACAATGTTGTCGGCAATTACGACTTCGGACAAAGCGTTTGTCGGACTCGGGTCATAGCTGGCCTTCATCCCGATTCCATCATCTCCGGCATTCACCGTGTTGTGATATAAAACAACATTCTGCGAAGAAGTGACATCAAGACCGTCTCCGTTCTGGTACCAAGCGTCGTTATTGACCGTTGAATTACGGATCACCAGATTCCGAATCTTCGTAAAGCTAGTCGCAAATTGTGGTGAATTCATAAAGGTAGGTCCATCAACTAACACATTGCTGCTATTATAGATGTCGACCATGATAGGACGATATACCCCAACAGCTTGTTGAGACGGATACCAAACACTGCCGTTATCGGTCAACACTCCGCCCAAGGACAACAGATAATTCCACTGCGTGGTTGTGACCTTGCCCTTCTTCACATAACGCCAATATTGCCCATTGCCATCGATAACACCTTTTCCTGTGATCGCGATGTTGCTGAGCCCCGATGCCGCCAGCATCGGTTGATATTTTGCATTCACCAAATTGTAGTCATCATAGTCGGGACTAAATTGAATGAGTGCACCAGCCTCTACATGCAGATCAATATTACTTGCCATTTGGATACTTCCTGTCAGCCATACACCAGCAGGTACGACGACACGCCCTCCACCTGCCAGTGTAGCCGCCTCAATTGCCTTTGCGAATGCCGCCGTATTTTTGGTTATACCATCTCCAACAGCGCCATAATCTTCAATATTAAAATCTACGTTTGGAAATGTTGGAAGCGTAATCGCTGGCATATCGAATGGCAGATCTTTTTGATACGTTTGCAAGTCATCCCCGCCCGTTACAACCCCCACGGAATCCGCGGATTTGACGCTAACCTTCGCAGTCGCCTTTACATCGGTGCCCGTTACAGTTCCCTGCACAGTAAAGTTCCCCACAGATGCATACTTAGCTGGATCGATTGAACTCCACACGACAGCCAATGCTTTCTCCGATCCATCCGTAAATTGAACGGGAACGATGCTTGGCAAAAATGGAGCTACCCCCTCAAGGCTATAAAGCTCCAGTGCCGGTATGTTCGATAGGGTCTGTCCCGGCAGCATGGTGGAATTCACAACTTCTATGGCTAACAGAATTTTAGTACCGGAAGCGAAAGTGAAAGTTAGTGTATTTTTTCCAATCGGCAACTGAGACAAGAAGACATCACGAAGAGTATAAATACTTCCATTGGCAGTGTAATCGGTCCCCTTATTCAGTGCATGGGTTCCGAGCATAATTCCCGTCATTGTGTCTCCCGAGCGTTTAACGGATACAGACAGATTCGCTTGATTCACATGATTACGATCAAATTTCACCGGAGCTGAAGACAAAGATACTTCAGTTGAATAGACGCTCTCTCCATTCGCATTCACAGCAGTTACTACATAATAAAAAGGAGCTCCTGTGTTCACAACCATATCCGAATATTGAACCTTATCTTTCACTCCCTCCGTCAAGCGGAGCCAGTTCAAGTTGTAGCTCCCCGTTACGGAATAAAGGCGTAAAGTTTGATTCCCAGCGGGAAGATTGACATTCACACTGACCGTTGTCCAGCTCTGCCAATCACCGGTTTGCGGAATATCTACGGTGCTCAGCACGCTGCCATTCCCACTCTTTAATTGAAGCTGTTTACCGCTGTCCGGAGCAGAGACGCGCAGATCCAAGGTGTAGAATCCACCCGCAGGAACCTGTATCGCGTAATCCATCCAATCTCCCGGATCGATATAACTGACATTTAGACCTCCGCCTTCATCACTCGTATTCTGAGTTTTGACACCGTACATCGCTGTCCAATCCTCACCTTGGATCGTTGCCAGCGGGGAAGTGGATGACGGAATCAGATCGGATGCAATCGGCAAGTAAGGACCACCCGCTTCGCTTCCGCGATAGACACGATAAGAACTTGCTCCTTCAACCGTGTTCCACGACAGAGCTACGGGAGAATCGCCTAATGTCGCATCAACACCGCTCGGGAAAGTCACACTCAGTCCGGTTGGAGAAGCAGGTTGCTGTTCATTCTGTTCATGCCCAGGAAGCGTGCCGAACAGCGTAGGATCCCACCCATCCGCTCCTTTCAGCACATTCTGAACGGTGTATTGATTGGCTTCGTCAGATGTCAATTGGCTCGACCAGCGATAGCGGCCCTTCGCATTGGCACCTGGTCCCGAAGAGTTGTATTCACCATACCGCGCCGTCGATTCGTTAGAAGGATTTCCCCAATTATCCCAACCTACTGCTTTGATATGCGCATCCATCCAGGTATTAATGTACTTCACGTTGGCGTTAGCTCTCCAAGGTCTACCCAGATCTAGCGAACCGTTAGTAGCAGCCAGCTTAGTGTCGATATCCCATTCCGGTCTCCAAGGATCATGAGTCACCGATTCCTTCAAAGAAGAAGTACCGCGGGTCAATCGCGAGTTCATGAAAACATAGCCAAACTCAGCTTTCTCATCAGTAGAGGCTGCCGTCATATGACCGCCAAAGCCACCAACGAACTTAATCTCCGAATCGTAGAAATAAGCCGCAGCATTCCCAAAGATCCAGTCGACGTCCCCTTCAATTATGCATCGGTTAAAGTACTGTCGCCCGCCGTTTGCGTACAAGGTATCTTGGAACCCTGCCAGATAAACGTTCGTAAAAATTGCTCTGTCGCCCGTTACGTTAAGTGCGACTGCGGGACCTACATTTCCTCTCTCAAACGAAGTATTGCGAATCGTCATATTTTCTGCCGTAAAGTCGCTGGCAGAAACTAACAACGTGTGGCTGTTTCCAGTACCTATTCCGGAATTAGCATAATCGTCATAGGTCAAAATCGTTCCGTCTCTGCTTTCACCAACTAAACTAACTAATGGCTTAGAATTCGGCACGGCTACCTTTTCATGATAGATACCGTCTTGGATATAGATCACCCGCCGGGTCGAATTCCCAGTTGGAATCGAATTCAGAGCATCCGTAACGGTCGTATAATCTCCCGTTCCATCCTTCGCAACTACAATTACTTTAGCTGGAGTGGCGATTTGGATCAGGCTATCTGCTCCCGAGCCCCTCGCATTAACAGCAGATACAACATAATAATAGGTCAGACCGTTTGTTATGCTGTTGTCTAGATAGTTTGTTTGGGTTACGCTAGCGATCGTTGTAAAGGGTCCCGCCAACGAAGCCGCCCGTTTAACGAGGTATGAATCAGCCTCAGCAACCTCGGTCCACTGCAAGTTAACCTTGCTAACTCCCGCTTGTGCTGTTACTTCATTCGGCGAAGAAGGTACCCCCTGCTGGAAATGAACCGGGGATACGCGTGCTTGATCGGAATTCATACTTTCCGTCTGAGCACTTAAGGCAGATACAACATAATAATAATTCGTTCCGTTGTGTACGGTGCTATCAGTAAATTCCGGAGCGGTCAGGTTGCTAGCCACGACCGAATACGTTCTCCCCGATATTACACTTCGCTTCACTGAGTACGAGGAGGCTCCCGGCACAGGGTTCCATGTTATATCCACGCGGGCATCACCAGGAACAGCAATCAATCCAGTTGGTTTCGCTAAAGGGGTAACTGGAGAAATCTTAGCGGAGACCGAATTTTCGCTTAAGCCACCCGCATTTTGAGCTTGAACGGTGTATTCATATACCATTCCGTCAGTCAATCCGGCGTCGTTATATTGGGTTGCCGTCAAATCCGACGCGATGACCGAATACTTAGCCCCTCCGTCATCCCTTCTGAGCAAATGGTATTGCTCCGCACCTTCGACAGACTCCCATTTCAGGGTCACTTGGCTGTCCCTTGCTATTCCCGTCAACCCTGTCGGAGCAGCTGGTATGTCGGGTAGCAGAATTGGCGTGATGCCTACTTCCATGGAATTTGGGCTTTCGCCGGAATCGGTTACTGCACTGACGACATAATAATAGGTTTTATCGTTCATCAATTTGCTATCTACATACCGGTTGGAATCCATGTTCTTAATCAGCTCGTAGGGCCCGCCAGTTGTTTCGCTACGCTTCACATTATACGAAATCGCTCCGGTAACCGCCGGCCAATTAAGCATCGCTTGTGTATCACCAGCCTTGCCGGTTACTCCTGTCGGGATCGAGGCTGATAATACATCAGTGAACATCATCCAGTTAATATTGAAGTTGCCGGTATTCGTCGTGATGCGCAGGGTTTGCGGACCCGCACTCAGATTTGCCGACACACTTACGGTCGTCCATTTTTGCCAACCGGTCGTATTTGGCACATAAACCGCTGCCAGAACAGTTCCTCTGCTATCTTGCAATTGAAGCTCCTTATCTGAATACTTCGTAGCAAGACGAAAATCTACGGTGTAGATTCCTGCGGAAGCCACATTTACCTTGTATTCCAGCCAATCTCCGGCTTCAATATTGCCCACATCTAAACCGGCTCCAGTATCCGTGGTTGCCTCGTTCTGAACCCCTTGCATGCTGTCCCAGTTCTCGGCTTCAAGCTTGCCCGGAATCGGCTTGCCATTCTTCGCCCAATACGCCACCGCAATTGAAGGTTTCAGCCCTTCCTCCGAGGTGTGTGCTTGTATACACTGATATTCCAGATCATTATAGATGACCCAATCGTTGATCGTATAAGTGGTATTCGCCTGCCAGCTGGCAGCAGCGGCCGCAGCGGTTCGCGGAGAATAACCATATAAAAGACTCATTATCATCGCCACGATTATGGCTATAGCCGTTACTTTTCGGCTTATGGTGTCTTCTTGCCCCCAGGGTGCGGTCCTGTTCATATCTTCTTCCTCCTTAGAATAGAAGTGCACGAATACTATCAGAGGTTATATATGTTGTACATTAACACAGCTGCTTCCGCTCGTGTCGTCGTAGACTTAGGCTCGATTTGGCGGCCATTCCCGTGAATCAAACCCGCTTTCACTAGACTTGCGACAGATTCAGACGCATAGGCAGAAATCTTCGCAACATCGCTGAACGGTTGAAGCACGGATGTATCTCCACCTGTAACCTGTTGACCTGACGCCTTCAAGGCTCTGGCGGTTAGGACCATCATGTCCTCACGGGTGATTGGCTCAAGCGGTTTGAACAAGTTGTCTCCTGAGCCTTCCGCAATGCCAAGTGCCCGAGCAATGCCAACGGCCTCGTAATAATAAGCTTGGGATGGGACGTCCGCGAAGGTATCTCCAGCTTTTCCGCTCAGTTCTAGCGTCCTAACGAGCAATACCAAAAAGTCGGCTCTAGTAACAGCTTGAGATGGGCGGAATTCTGTATCGGACACACCACTAATAATTCCCTTGGAAGCCATAACCTCGATCGGATTTTTAGCCCAAGCCACAGACTCAAGATCCTTAAAGGATTTATTCGTATAACCAATTGCATACATGCTGAAATGTGTAGTCTTAAAGCTGACGCGACCGGACTTCGCATCATATCTACCACTAGGAACCGAAGTAAGTTTCCCTTGACTGTCTACATACCACACAACTATATGCTCTGGATTAAGCAGCTCTTGTGCAGTAGGAACGTAGGGGATGCTGACTGTGACCGGAGCTTGGCGATTATCCCAGGTTATGATCTTGCCACCCGACGTTAAAGTTAATTGAATGACGGGATGGTTGCCGATTTGGTTTTGCACGGACGGCTGCAAGGATTTAGGATCAACACTTGTGATATGAAGACTTATTTGTTCATTGGAGGTAACCCCAGCTTGCAGCATATTATCAGGGAGAGTGAGGTTAGCCAGTGGTGTTACAATTTCAATTTCCGCCTTTTTGACATCATTGGATATAGCCGAAGTTGGAATCGTCTGAACGTACTCTTTTGCCCCGGGCTTCGACTCGACTTCAATGATTACTTTTTTTACTCCTTTGTCGTTGGCGGTAGTTTGGTTAAGAGCTTTCTGCAGTGATTCTAGATCCACGGTTGATTGTACCGATTGTGCAGCTGCGTCATAACGAATCACCGGTTTGATCGTAGAACCGTTGACATTACTCGGAGTTGTAGGCTGGATCGAACTGCCGTTTCCTTCCGCTCCGTTGTTACTGTTGTTTCCATTATTACCGTTATTGCCGTTGTTTCCGTTGTTTCCGTTGTTTCCGTTGTTGTCATCGATACTAACAATATGCGCGATCGCCGATGCATCAGGGGTATAGTTAACCGCAGACAGTTGCGAATCTACTAACTTCACACGGGATAGAACGATTTTGACATCGCCACTCTCAAGCGCTTTGAAAGTAACTGTGGCCAGTTTTAGATCTCCGTTCTTGCCAGATTTCTTCTCAAGCTCTGTATGCGCTAGCCGCACGCCGTTATTCGTCAATAGGGCGTCAATGTTGAAGCCGCCCTCGCCTGCTGTGTAACTCACGAACTCCAGCTTTGAGCGATCATAGGTCAGATTCAACTCGTACGCGTACAAATCCGTCATTAGGTTCGCTGCAATCTCAACAGTAAAGGTACTGTTGAGGATAGGACTTTCTTTTGATAACACAGTTTGGAAGTTGGGTTCACTACTAGCCTGCGTTACCACAGGTCTCGCTAGAAAAAAGACAAGGAGCATAAGCATCGCGATTCTGAGTTTAGCCATTTCGATTCATCCACCCTTTCAATAGCAAGATAGGAGAGAGCGCCGCTGCCGTTGAGTCAGCGCCCTCCAGATTTAGCAAACTTAATTTGAAGTGATTTTACGGGCCATTCCAGCCAGATCGACGATGTCGATCTGCTGGTCTTTATTCAGATCATACCTACTTACCTCACTCCAACCGTTATCACTTGAAGTGATGCCATATTTGGAGCTCAGAAGAAGAAGATCATCCATGCCGGCCTCGAGATTCATCGCTGTAGCGAGCTTTTGAAGTGCAGTAGACAAATCTTGAGCCGCTAGATTCACTTCCTCTTGTGTAGCATCGCTGTCGTTTAAGACAACGGTTGCGTTCGCAATGGCATCCTTAAAGATAGCAATAGCTGACTGCGAATATTGCCCCCAAAGTGTACCCATCGATGCCGACGCCAAAGTGCTGGCGGCTTCGTGAAGGATAGACTGGAGTGCTGTTCTAATGACATCTCCCGAACCTGTATCAGTCACAGTAATGTTAACCTGATAAGTAGTGCCTTCCACAGAAGATTCATTACCTTCGCCATCGCTCATAATAATGCGGGTCGCTTCTAATGAAGCAACCGTCGCTTCCGTTACATCTTTTGCAGTGAAGTGAAGTTGAAGAATTCTCGGCAAATCGCCGCTCATGCCAACCCCTGGGGTTGTGCTTGCCATGAGAATCCGTGTTTGTCCCTCATTATCAAAGGAATCGATGACACGAATTCCATCCAGCAAGGATTCCGCTGCCAAGAACTGAATTTGCTCAGGATCGTAGTTCAGCGTCAAATCCAAGCCATATACATCACTTGTAACACGAGACATGCCATATACGACTTCAAAGGACTGCCCCTTCTCCACAGAGCCCGGTCCGGTTAAAAAACTTCCCGATCGAACAGTAACTTTGGCTTCGGCCTTTAACTCCGTGCCATAGACAGCGCCCGTAACTGTAAATCGCCCTTCTACCGCATATAACTCAGGGTTGATAGCTTCCCAAACGACAGGCACTTGCTTCACTGTTTCATCTGCATAAACAGCGCCTACAACTGTTGGCAAAATAGGAGCCACACCTACTGGTGTCTCAACATGAACTGGCAGAAGCGATTCGATTGGATTGTCGGAAGCGAGCTGGGTAGGATCCCAATCCTCTTTCCCGTTGATCGCACTCGTTGCGCTGAAAATACTGTGCAATGTATACGCTTCGGCTTCCATGTCCGTTAATTGATGGGTCCAGTTCATTCTAGCCTGCGGATTTGCTCCCGGACCAAAGCTTTGATATTCACCGTAATATGCGGTTGCTTCGTTTTTTGAATTGCCGAAGTTGTTCCAGCCACTTGGAGCAATGTGATCTCCCATATAGCTGTTCAGATATACAGTCTTCGCATATGGACGCCATGGTCTTCCCAAATCAACAGCGGATATAGACGAAAGCAACGCTTCGCCGGTCACTTTGCTGTTCAGGAATACATAGCCATACTCCTGTCCCTCAGGAGTGGAAGCTGCCGTCACATGCCCAGCCAATCTGGAATGAATCTCGCTGTTATCAAAAACAGCAATACCCGGACCAAAGATAAAGTCTACCGAACCCGAGATGAAACAATCCTTGAAGTAGGAACGATAGGATTGAATGGTTGCATTATTGGCATAGTTGTTAGGATCCGCGTTATCGGTCAGATTGCGGGTTAACAGTGTATCCTGATAACCGATGATGTTGCAATTTTCGAAAAAAGCTTTATCCGCATATACGTCGACGGCAACGGATTGACCTGCTCCGGAACCCGAGGAATTAATGACCGTTAGATCCTTGGCATAGAAATCATGGCCTTTAATCATGAGCGTATAATCCGTATAAGTGCCCAAACCTAACGAGGTACCATCCGGGGCCGTTTTTTTCGGATTATCATCGTAGGTGAGAATCGTTCCATCCTTGCTCTCACCCATTAAAGAGATGTAAGGCTTGGTATCTGGAATAAGAACTTTCTCATAATACAAGCCGTTTTTCACAAAAATAATGATGCGATTGCGGTTCTGGTCCGGGACTGCATCGACAGCAGCTTGGATACTTTTATAATCTCCGCTTCCATCTGCGGCAACGACGATAACCTTCGCGTCTGGAGCGATATCAGACAGAACATATACATGCGCAGTAACCGGTAGGTCCGACCCTTGTACCGTACCCATAACCTTGAACCCGTCAATATTTGTATCCGCATACAAGTCTGGAGAGATGGGTTCCCAGGACACTGGCAGAGATTTGGTCATTTGATCATTGAAGATCGCCGTTACGTGATCTGGCAAACTCGGTGCGATGCCCTTCGCAGTTGTCGCGATGACAGGCCGATAACCGGTCATGCCAGCCGAAACCACTTCCACTTGAATTTCAGCTCTTGCTGAATATCCCGTTACTGTACCCTGTAAAGTGAATGCTCCTATCTGCTGATATTCAGACGCCGGAACTAAATCCCAGATTACCGGAGCATAACTTACCGCTCCATCCTCTCTCAAAATCGGCATCTGATTCGGCAGATTAGGCTTCGTGCCTAATGCGGTCGTTACCTGTAAGGACTTATAGCCAACAACTGTTTCTTGTCCTGTTATGGTGATTGGCATCAATCCGATAATCGCTGTTCCGTCATTCATCGTCGCTGCGACGATGACTTTACCATTGCTATTAGCGGTCAGTACTCCATTCTCGTCGATTGTAGCCACATCTGTAGGGGTCAGATCACTATTATAGACAGCCCATGTAACCTGCGAAGTTTCTCCCGTAGTTTTGGTGGCACTAAAGGTTAAACGCCCTCCTTTATCGGAGATTGAATTCGTCGAACCTGAGTGTGTTAGCTGGATTCCATAACCGCTGGTAGCTTCCTCAGAAGCACTAATGTACAGATTATCCAAGTAAACTTGAGATGCCACTGTCGTATTATTATTAGGCCCTATGGATTTGAAGGTGCTAATATCCGCCATCGCCAGGGTTGAATCATAGAATGGCTGTTTGCTTAACACCTTCGTTCCGTTGTAATAAACATCCACAAGCTTGTTTGGAAAATCTACCACAGTCTTGACTGTAAACCACTTATCAAGCGGGATCGCAGGAATGATGATAGGAGATGTTTTTCCGTTGATGACATAACTTAATGCTCCCGAATTCTCAGTGTTTAACCAGACGGCTACTTTACCATTCGATCCGAGCAGCTGAAATACCCGATTATTCGAGGTAGGTTTGTTCGCATAAGTACCGTTCGGCACACCGTTCGTTAAGTTGGGAGGGGCCGGGAACTTCAGATGCACTTCTGCCGATAAGGTTCCCGTCTGCGAACCAAAACCACGGGATACACTTACATAACCGCTATCCTGGTCATTAAGGAAAATACTGTTCGGATTCAAATCTCCGTCCGCCGCAATAGTGATCAGACCCGGGGCATAGCTCGAAGCACTCCAATATCCGCCCGGCGTATCCCCGGCTTTATATTCAGTGAAATCCTCGTGAACCGGGAAGGCTTTATCAGCTACGACCACACCATCCTGAACGATATTCGCACTGTTCGTAGCGCTAATTCCTTTGGGCAAGCTGCTATTGGTGAAAAAGATATTCTCCGTGTAGGCTAATTGAGCTTTAGCAAAAGCACAATTAATGAACTGCAAATTCTTCAAAGCGTTATCAGCTGTTGAAGTGGAGGCTGCCCCTGTCAACGAAATAATGTTATCCGTTCCAGAGATATCGTTGTTCCGCAGGTTGGTAAACCGGAAATTACTCATGTCCGGTGGGTAAATATCAGGAACAGGAAGCTTGTCATAGTTGGAATTCAGATCAATCTTGTTGATAAGCGAATCCCTCACTTGAATGTTCCGAATGTAGCCGCCCCGGGATGTGCTTGTTTTGATCTTAAAGCCCGGTGCCACAGTGTTCGACTTGACGTCGAGGGGAATCAGATTGCAGTCTTCCACGTAGATATCGCTTATTCCGCCAGACATCTCGCTTCCGATAACGACCCCGCCGTGTCCACCACTAAAGGTATCTCCGCGATAATAAATAAATCTGGAGGGTCTGCCGATATCCCGGCCTTCTTGATTGATCCCGGATTTAATTGCACTGCCGTCGTCCCCGGTTTGAAAGGTAGAATTCAAAATGTAAACGCTCTCGGAAGAATTCGGATTAAAGCCGTCTCCATTATGTTGCGTGGTGTTAATATCGAGGTTATAGGCGGTGATGTCTTTGCTGTATACAGGTACTACGGTCCACATCATTCCATTGCGGATTTTCAATCCATCGATATAGACATTGTGTGCGTTATTAAAAGATAGCAGATGTCCACCACCGTAGGTTGTTCCAACTTCAACCTTGTCGTTATCGTATTCCTCACGCAGCTTCAAGCCGCTCTCCTCGTCACCAATTGTTCCGGGTCCAAGGAATGTAATATCAGTTACACTATAATCATCGTACTTGTCATGATCCATAACTCCGGCGTTAAATAAACTTTGATAAGCCTCGGGTTCCTCAATACTGTGTCTGGCCGTTACGAACGGCAAGAAGTCAGCCTTGTGTGAACTAGGCATCACTTGAGCCCCTGCATCTACAAATACAGTCATATTGCTGTGCAGGAACAATCCGCCAGTCACATACTTCCCGGGTGGAAAGTATAAAGTGTCTCCTGGAGTAACCGCGTCAATCGCGGTTTGAATTGCCACGGTATCCAATGTGTTGCCATCTCCGGATGCTCCATAATCCTTAACATTAAACCTGATGCCCGTCTTTTTAGTTGTGATTTGGACCGTATTGCTATCTAAAGATTCGTTGCCAGATGTATCCTGGGCTCGTACCGTGTAGGTATATGTCCTCTCTGGAGTTAATCCTAAAAACTTATAGTAAGTTTTGTCCGTCGAACCAACCCGGGTTCCATCACTGTCATAAATATTGTACTTAGTAATGTTGGAATAAAATAGCGGTTTCTCCCATGCTAACACTACGGTTGTATCCGTATTAGAGGCAGGTGCCATTCGTAAATCCGTCGGGGAGTAAATATTAGCCGATAAGGAATCATTAATGTTCGCAGCGGCATAAGCCGTGTTGGTTTCTCCGGCAAAGGCGATTTCAGGTACAATCGGGATGAGCAATAAAGCGCATAATGCAATAAGGACACTCTTAATTCTTTTCATAACTTACCTCCTGTTCATTTGCAGGTGATGAAAACGCTGTCAATTAGTGGCATTAATCATTAGGGAGTTGTCATTCAAAAGACAGGCGGCCCAAGTATCGTCAAGAGCCCGCCTGCTGAGATTATTTATTGTTCGGGGATATTAACTGTTTTATTTCGAAGAGTCAAAACTTGCTTTTTCTTTTTCAAGCTGCTTTGCCCATTCATCCAATAGTTCTTTGGCACTCATCTTTTTGGCCATTACCTTCTGGATCATAGGCTCCATATTCGTCTGAACCTTGTTATAGCCCGGCAGATAAACGGGATTATCGGTAAACTTCGTGTCCGGTGAGCTCATCAGGTCTGCGCCCGTCTTCACGTAAGGCACGTTTACAATCCAATCAGCATCCAAAGCATCAAGATAAGTCGGAATTTCGCCATAGAGCTCTCCGTACTCACTATCATTGTGCGTTACGAAATACGTCATGAATTCCCATGCTGCTTCCTTATTCTCGGAGTTCTTTGTCATCATCATCACCGATGGTGTAACGCCGGGGTGAACGCGATAGCCTTTGGCACCCATAGGGAATGGAACAGCTGTAAACTTGGTTAAATCGTCATTGAATGCTTTACTGTGAGCGCTTGCGGAACCAAGGTTATGGAAAATCATACCTACCTTGCCGGACTGGAACGAAGCAGCCAATTCCGTCCAACCTTTGTTCAAGTCATCTTCAGGTGTATTGACATTATAACCGCTCAAATATTTCTCCAGAAACTCTACATTCAGTGGATCGTTGATCGTGGCTTTGCCTTCTGGCGTGAAATAGTTCGTAATTCCCGAGTATGAATACATAAGATATTCCAGCGAGGTTGCACTTCCGGCTCCACCCCGTATAGAGTATCCGTAACGATCCTTGGACTTGTCAGTCAACTTCTGTGCGTTGTCAAAGAATTGATCCCATGTGTCCGGATTCGGTAGATTTGATTCCTTCAGCCAATCCGAACGAATCCATTCCATCCAAGGCAGAACGCCATAAGGCAATCCATATAACTTCTTGTCAACCGGATCCGCTGCTCTCATTGAGGTAACCGAACCCGTTGTGATCTTGTCCTTTCCTTCCCAGCTATCGAAATAAGAATCGATTGGCTCAAGCACATCGCGTGCAATAAAGTCGGACGTAAAGTTATTGATCAGGTCCGGCCCTTGTCCAGCAGCAATAGCGACATTCAGCTTTTGTATATAACCGTTCAAATCTCCAGGCACGCCCAAGTATTCGATTTTAATATTCGGATGCTCAGCCATGAACTCCTTCGTAACTTTTTGCCAGAATACATCACGGTCCGGCGTAGTAGCCGCAGCCCAGAACGTAAGCGTCGTCTTCTTGCCGGAATCTTTCGTTTCAGTACCACTGTCGCTAGTCGAGCTGCTTGGCTGGGGACTGGCATTCGACGAGTTGTTGTTATTGTTACTGCTTCCGCAACCACTTAACACGCCTCCAGCCAACATGACCGAAGCCATGACAAGTGCCCAGCTTTTTTTTCTTTTGAACATGGTGTTGAACCCCCTCAAAATTCGTCGCTCAGTTGACGAACACCGGTTATTCGTCATGTGTTTAGTTTAACTTTCGTCCTTCTCATTTTACATAAGATTCTTTTCACACTTTGTTTGGATTTTTTAAAATCATACAAAAAAAAGCCCCGATTGATTGCCTCGGGACTTTTTTCGCTTTATTTTCTTCTATATTAATTCAAATCTACTTAATTGCCTAGCTTTCACTTTAAATAGTGCTCTAATGTTCTCCGTACCGCTCCTGGACCTGCCATCATTTCCCGGAACATAAGCTCAATCTTATCGCCAAGACCAATCTCGTACAACGGAACCCCAAAAAGTCGCTCATCTTCAAGAATGGGGCGCACACTTGCGGTTTGGTCTCCAAGTGAAACTCCTTGCAGGTAACCTTGCAGTGTTTCTAGTAACGGATCTGAACTCAATGTGAAGACCTCTCCAGCATCATTCACTCCAAGTAAGTAACGACACCATACAGCAATAGCCAGTGGAATCGCCGTTAGCTGCGCTGGATCGAGATCCTCCCGTCGAATATAGGATTTAATAGTTTCACCAAACCGTATACCTACCTTCTGCGAAGTGTCTGTAGCAATCCGCTGCGGAGTATCGGGGATAAATGGATTGGCAAAACGCTCCGTAAGGACTTCGTCCAGGAACTGCTTTGGACTGAGAATCCCCGGGTCCACTACGACGGGCAGGCCTTCTTTGTAACCGATTATCTCCACAAACCTCCGCAAAGTATCGTCCTTCATCTCATCCGCGATCAAGGTGTAGCCAAGCAGACAACCGGAAACAGCAAGCGCCGTATGCAGCGGATTAAGGCAGGTCGTTACTTTCATCGTCTCCACCTTGTTGACTGTCTCCCGGTCCGTAAAAATAATTCCGGCTTCCTCTAGTGGTGGACGTCCGTTCGTAAAGTTATCCTCCACTACAAGATATTCGCTGATCTCAGCATTTACGAAAGGAGCGGTATATGTGTTTTTGGAGGTAATGATCACATCCATATCACCAATTCCCTGTTCCAGAAGCGCTGCCTGTACACTCTCCGAAGGACGTGGTGTGATTTTATCGATCATGGACAATGGAAAGGTTATTACTCGTTCATCTTCCAGATAACGCACGAAGTCTTCTATAACAAGTCCTCTTTGGGCCCATTCCTTAGCGATGGACACAACACCATTCTTCAGCTTGTCGCCATTGTGTGAGCAGTTGTCCATGCTGACAAAGGTCATCGGATATTGGCCTTTCAGATATCTTCGATAAGCAAGCGAAGCTACAATGCTCATGACATGAACAGGATGCTCCGGTCCGCTCACAATATCCTTTTCCACAATGCCAAGATATTTATCGTGCGGATCCGTCAACGAGTATCCCTTCTCCGTGATGGTGAAGCTGGCCATTTGCAGGCTGGGATTCTCGAACACCTCGATCAATCGACGGTACTCCGCTTCGCGGTTTTTGTCCGCTGCGATTCCCTCCACAATACTACTGACTACTCTTTTTTGGAAATCACCACGAGCATTCATCAGTACTAAAAGGGTCAGATTGTCGTAGGGCTTGTAGACTTTATCAATCATTTCGAAATCAAAGGTTTCCACCGCAATAATACCTGTATCCGACTTCCTGCTATCCAGCAGCTTCTGATGAGCATTTGCCACGAATCCCCTGAAAATATTACCTGCACCGAAATGAATCCATTCCGGTTTAAGCTGTGTATTGTTTGCTACCTGCTCATAGTCGAACTGTGGAAGCTCCACACCAGCAGCTTTCCAAGCTGCTTTTTCCCCTTGGATACTGCCTCTGGTCAGATGCAGCATTTATTTTGCCTCCTTGACATTATCCAAGCTATCCCAAACACCAAGCAAATACATGATGCCCATAGCTCTATCATACAAGCCATAACCCGGTCTGCAGTTCTTCTCTTCCCCCCACAGATGCCGCCCGTGATCCGGACGTACATAACCAATGTATCCGTTCTCATGATAGGCTTTGACCACCTCGGCCACATCAACACTTCCGTCACGCCCACGGTGCGACACCTCAATGAAATCACCGTTCTCAAATACCTTCACATTGCGGATATGGGCAAAATGAATACGATCATGGAACTCGCGGATCATCGCTGGCAGATCGTTATCCGGATTCGTGCCGAGTGACCCTGTGCAGAACGTCAAACCGTTGTACGGGCTGTCCACCAAATCCAGAAAGCGGCGGATCATATCCCGATTGCGGATAATACGCGGCAGTCCAAAGATCGGCCAAGCCGGATCATCGGGATGGATAGCCATCTTGATGTCCACTTCCTCACATACTGGAATAATGCGTTCCAGGAAATACTGGAGGTTGTCGAACAGTTTATCTTCCGTCACATCCGCATAAGCCGCAAACAGCTCATCCAGCTTTGCCAGCCGCTCCGGCTCCCAGCCCGGCATCGTGAACTTTCCAGCTCCCTTCAGAATCCGGTCCACCATCTCACGCGGATTATCGGTAATGGCAGCCTTTTCATAAAAGAGAGCATTCGAGCCATCAGGCAACTCTTTATACAGCTCTGTGCGGGTCCAATCGAAAACAGGCATAAAATTATAGCAGATCACCTTAACGCCAACCTTGGCGAGTTTACGAATGGTGTCGATATAAATATCGATATATTTATCACGGGTCGGCAAGCCGATTTTGATATCATCATGAACGTTGACGCTTTCTACTACAGCCGTGCTGAAACCCTTGCTGGTGATTTGATCCGCCACTTCTTGGATCCGTTCCATTTCCCACACTTCTCCGGCTACTTTCTCATGCAAAGACCAGACAATCCCCATAACACCCGGAATCTGCCGAATATGATCCAGCGTGATATTGTCATTGCCCTCGCCATACCATCTCCACGTCATGTTCATTGATAAACCCTCCTGTGAATTCGTTTTCAACTATCTTGTATACAAGATTTACTTGATCATAGAATAAGAACAATTCTTTGTCAATCACAATTTGATCAGGAATTTTATCCTGAAATCAAGGAATATCCACCCTATTTTCATCCCAATGATTTTAATGAACGAACTTATCATGTATACTAGTACTGTATCTGTCATTAACAATTGAAAGCAGGAACAGAAATGTCAATTAAAGCTGAAATTCTAAACACACTGAAGCAAGAAATCCTCACGCTGGCGTTAAAGCCAGGCACCATTCTGAGTGAAACAGCCTTGTCTGAGCGGTTTCAGATTTCACGTACGCCGTTGCGTGATGTTCTCAAACAGCTTGCACTGGAATCTTATACCGATATCTATCCGAAAAAAGGTAATATTGTCTCCTTTATTGATCTTGAATCTGTTGAACAAATCACATACTTGCGTTGCACACTGGAAAAGGAGATCCTCAAGGATCTTTCTGCACAGCTTTTACTACCAGGAGTGCACGAGCTTAAAGAAATTCTTAAGAAACAGAAAGAGGTCATCGGGCAGGAGAATGCTGTAGATTCTTTCCTTAATTTAGACGACGAGTTTCACCGGGCCTTGTACAGGCTTGCTGGACGTGAGTATCTGTGGACTCTGATCCAGCAGTCGAATGTACATTACCTCAGGTACCGCAGACTGCACATGCTTAAGACCGACAAGCTGGAAGAAATCTGGAACGAACACCAATCCATTCTTGAGCTTATGGTGCAAAAAGAAACCGCCAAAATCGGCCCGCTAATCCACCACCATCTCCGGGAAGATATTCATTCACTGGATTTTCAGGAGAATTTCTCGGAATATTTAAAGAAATAGTCAGCTAAAAGGCAGCTTGCCCATAAGTTAAGTGCCTTCCCTAATAAAACTTCGTTATAAGAAGAAGCACACACGATCTCTATTCCCTATTAAAAAAACAAAAAAACCTTGATTTCTCAAGGTTTTCGTAAAAAATGAACAAGAACTATAACCCCGCACTAATAGCTTAAATCTGCACCGTTAGAGGTTATGACCTTTTTGTACCAGTAAAAGCTGTCCTTACGCAGACGCAGCAGCGTTCCATTGCCTGCATCATCCTGATCAACATAAATGAAGCCGTACCGCTTGCGCATCTCTGAGGTGGAAGCCGAGATCAGATCAATACAGCCCCAGCTGGTGTAGCCCATCAGCTCCACGCCATCGGCAATGGCTTCCGCCATCTGCTCAATATGCTGTGCCAGATACTCTATCCGGTATGGATCACGGATCGTGCCATCCAGTTCGAGCACATCTGCAGCACCCAGACCATTCTCTACTACGAACAAAGGAAGCTGGTAGCGGTCATGCATCTCCTTGAGCACAAACCGCAGCCCCTTTGGATCGATCTGCCAGCCCCAATCGGAAGTTTTCAGGAAGGGATTCTTCAGCCCTGAGGACAGGTTACCTTCCGTGGTGGCCGTGATATTCTCATCTACACTGACTACTGAGGACATGTAATAACTAAAGGAAAGAAAATCCACAAGATTGTCCCGCAGCAAAGCTTCGTCTCCCGGCAACATGGTTATTGTCACTCCATGCTGCTCCAAATGCCGGCGGATATAAGAAGGATAATAGCCTCTAACCTGAACATCGGAGCAGAACATTGCCATTTGGTTCTCAGCTTGTGCTTTCAGCACATCACCGGGATGACAGGAATATGGGTAGAGCAGCTTGCGGGCCAGCATGCAGCCGATCTGGAACTGCGGATTGATCTCCCGGCCCCGCTTAATCGCAAGCGCACTGGCTACGAACTGGTGATGCAAAGCCTGAAAAGCAATCTGCTTCTCATTTGACTTGCCATCCAGAATAATCCCTGCGCCCAGAAACGGCGCTTTGAGCGTACAGTTGATTTCGTTGAAAGTCAGCCAATACTTCACCTTATCCCGGTAACGGGTGAACACAGTCTCCGCATAACGGACGAACAGTTCAACCAGTTCTCTGGATTCCCAGCCGTTGTATTTGGTGACTAGGTGCACCGGCATTTCATAATGGGAAATGGTGACCAGCGGCTCGATATTATATTTGCGCAACTCATCAAAAACATCGTCGTAGAAACGCAGTCCTGCCTCGTTAGGTACCTGCTCATCGCCATTCGGATAAATACGAGGCCAGGAGATGGACATACGGAATACCTTAAAACCCATCTCAGCGAACAAGGCGATATCTTCTTTGTAGCGGTGGTAGAAATCAATCCCTCTGCGTTTGGGGTAATTCCCCAGATTATCATCCTGTATGGCCTCTTCTAGCTGTGGACCGGACATGGACAATAGCTGTTCCAGGCTCTGCCGTTCCTTAGGAGGACAATATTTGACTACGTCAGCAGTGGACAAACCCTTGCCGCCCTCATTATACGCGCCTTCGACCTGATTGGCGGCTACCGCACCGCCCCACAGGAAGTTTTCCGGAAATGGATAAGTCATCGGTTGAGCCTCCTTTTATTAATGGGTGGCAGCGGTTGCTGCCGCCTTAGCTTCAGCCTGCTGTTCTTGCTCCAGCGCTTCGGCATCGGCTTTTTTAAAGAATGGATAGTAGATCATGAAGCTTGCACCAATCATAACCAGCTGGAACGCACTTACGCGCCAGCCCCCGTTCATCCAGCCATTAACCAGCACCGGAATGCCCAGCGGCACCTGAATCCCGTGCAGCACAGGAAGGATACCCAGCGTCGTCAGAAGAATCGCCAGACCACTACTCACCAGCGGAGTCAGGATAAACGGAATCATAAACCGAACATTCAGCACCAATGGCATCCCGAAAATCACCGGCTCATTGACACCGATCAGACTTGGAATAATTGCCAGTTTACCAAGTGTCTTATAACGTGTAGATTTGGCGAACAACATCGCAATAATGAGACCTAACGTTGCCCCCGCACCACCGATCAGTACATAAACCGGGAAGAACGGTGAACCAATGATATGCGTACCTTCCACACCTCTTTGGTAAGCGTCCAGATTCTCAAGTCCCAAAGCCACCCAAATCGGGCCGACAACGGAATAGACTACCAAGGTGCCGTGAACTCCAAAGAACCACAGCAGGTGAATTACGAAGATGCAGATCAGCATCGCCCACCAGGTACCCCCCAGACTAGTCAGTGGCAGCTGGATAATCGAGAAGACAAACTCGTGCATATTGCCATATTTCGTTGCGGCGAAAATCGCCGTCAGCACCAGCATCAGAACCGCTACGATAAAACCAGGCGTAAGCGCGGCAAAAGATTTCTCAACCGTGGGCGGAACACCCTTCGGCATTTTGATATAGAATTTCTTTTCCAATACAAAGGTATAGATCTTACCTACCAGCAGTGCCAGGATGATTGCCACGAACAATCCTTTGGCGCCCAACCAGGAGTAACCAAATGCTTTGGTCACACCGTCATCCAGCAGTCCTTTTGGTGTAACTAGCAAGAAACTCATCAGCGCCAAAATCCCTGCCGAAAAGCCTTGCTGCTTATGTTGGGTAGCGAAATTGTAAGCGATGGAGAACACCGCGTAGAGTGCGATCAAATCGGTGGTTACAGTTGCCGGAATCGAAGTATAAGTTTTGAGTCCAGTGCTTTCCAGGAAATTCTGATAAGGATCAAGCTTGAGTGCATTAATCAGGGAAAAAATAGCGCCCAGAATCAAAATTGGCATCAAGGCCATCAGACCGTTGGAAATAGCGCTGATATAGGTATTTTTTTGGATTTTCGTGCTGACTTTCTGGATCTTGGCTCTCCATTCTGCGCCGCCTGCCATGACTTAAGCCCCCTTCTCCATCAGTTCAAGTGCTGTAGCCAGCACCTTGTCCCCATCCATCATGCCATAGTCCATCATATCGATCGTAGTTACTGGAATGTTCGGATATTCTGCGGCCAGATCGCCTTCGGCATGTCCCATTTGTGGTCCAAGCATAATGATGTCAAAAGGCTTTTGATCGGCGATGTCACTCTCCGCCACCGCATCAATAACCACTTCAACCCCTTGTGTCCGTGCCGATTCTTTCATCCGTTCCACCAGCATACTTGTCGAGAATCCGCCTGCACAGGCGAGCAATATTTTTTTCATCTTAGTTCACCGATCCTTTCAATTCTAGTTCGAGCGCTTTGCGTTCTTTGATTTCTTCGATCAGTTCCACAGCCAGTTCTCTAACCGTCAGGGCATTCATCAAATGATCCTGCGCGTGAATCATCAGCAGCGTAATTTCTGTCTTTTCGCCCCGGCCTTCAGCCTGGATCAGCCCCGTTTGTACTTTATGTGCTTTGGTCAAGCTGGTCTTGGCGTTCTTAATCATCTCGCCCGCTTCTTCCAGGTTTCCGGCGCGCGCGGTTCTTACCGCTTTTAAGCTAAGGCTTCTTGCCTCTCCGCTGCTGGCAATAATCTGCATAATCGTTTGTTCATAATCCATGGGTTCTCCACTCCGTATCGTCATTTTATTTATAGTAGGTTCTCTATCTCATTCATAAATTGCTCATAACTATTCGTGTTTAGCAGCCGATTGCGACTGTCTTCCTTCTCCATTAGAACCAGTAGCAGCTTGCTGATCTCTTTGTGCAGGAACAACTGCCCCGGACCCAGATTGATCAGAAAAATCAATTGGACCGGCTTCCCCTCATAGATCAGCGGTTTCTTCAACACGGTTACACTGATACAGTCGCGGATCGCGCTCATCCGCATCGGATGCGGGCCGGCCACCCCATTTTTGTAAATGGTGGTGAATTTCTGCTCTCTGAGCAGCACTTGTTCGGGAAAATCGTCAGCTGCATAATGATTGCCCACGATCTCCCGGCAGCGCTGCTTTAACAGCTCCATGTAATCTTCGTCCGAACCAGACAGATGAAACAGCTCCCTGCGGAACAAATCCTTGAAATCCATCAGCTTGTAGGACGGTTCTGTGCGATTAATCTGCAAAGACAATATCTCTTTGATCCGCTGAATCTCTTGATCATCCAGCAGCTGTTTGATATGGATCACCGGTTTTTCCTTAATCTCTGTTGCCAGCGGTACAGTAGAGAGAATCAGATCCACAGGCTTGCTGCTGATCTCCTCCACCTCCGTGATGGAGGCTGTGATCACCGACGCTTTGGGGAATACCGCTTCCAGCTTCAGCCGGATTAACTGGGCACTGCCCCCTCCTGTCGAGCAGATCACGGCAATCCGCTTGAACTTCTCCAGATTGCGCTGCTGCATCCGTTCCAGATGGGTGGCAAAATGCAACGCGACATACCCTGCCTCATCCCGCGACATCCGAAACCCGTACTGCTCCTCTACAATCTCAGCGAAGCGGAAGGAAATGACGAACACATTGGCATACTGGCTGTAAACATCCTCCACCAATGGGTTGCCGAGCTGAAGATTGTAATACAACCGGTTTAGCAGCGGAAACATATGCAATAGCAGTGCTTCGCGCAGCTCTTGATCTTGCGTGAATCCAGTAAGGAACTCGCGGTCCAAGCGCTCCAGAATAGCCGTGATTCCCTCCCGCAGATGCGATTTGGTCTCTTCCGACATCCGCTCCATAATGGTCTTGCCAGAAATGTGCAGCGCCAAATAATCAATCTCATCCGCCGGAAGCTTAATCTGGTATTGAGAGGAGATGAAATCTGCAATACTCCCGGCAATATCCTGATACAGCGGCTCAGGTGTTCCCTGCAAGGCTTGTCCAGCCACAATGAAATTGTGCTTGGAAACCCGGTAAAGAAGAATGAACAGATGGGTCAAGATATTATCCAGAAACACATCCGAGATCTTCAGTTCTTTTTCCTTGAGGATTTGCAGTAGAAATCCCTTAAGCTGCTCAGCATCGAAGTCCTGACTAAAAGCATGAAAATCCTCCGTATGCTGCAGCGTATGACCCGATTGCAAGATAAAGTAAGAAAAGGCTTTACGGAAGTCTTGCTCTTCCCCCTCGATTTTCATGCCATAATGAGCCCGACGTTTCAAGCTAAGCCGGAAAGCGGCAAGTCGCTGCTCTACTTCCTTCAGATCGGAAATAATAGTAGAACGGCTAACGCCGATTTCTTCCGCCATGTTATCCATAGACTGATAGCTATCGTTCTGCAAGAGATAGAATAGTAAATACTGCTGGCGTGATTGCTTATTATCGAGATCCACCTGATCCAGCTGCAGCATTCCTTTTTCCTGGTAGCTACTGAATTTGGCTTCATCGCCAATCTCCAGTAGATAACCCTGGCCGCGGATCATACGGATACCGAAACCATTCGCCTCTCCTGTTTTGTCGAGTGCACGGATCACGTCACGGAGAGTCCGTTCGGACAACCCCACTTCGGCAATCAGCTCACTCATGCGCACAGGACTCTTGCGGGTATATAAAATATTAACAATCGTATATTCTCTCACCTTAAATTCCCTCATTTGTGATACTAGTATCGGATGAAGCACTCAGCTGGTTATGAATACATCATACGTGGAAGCGTTATCTTCTGAACAGTTTGTATTCTGCTGTTTGGAACGGCAGAAACTGACGGATAGGTAAATAACGGATTAAATTCTTAGCATACATTATTTGTGGCCACAAATCAGGAGGAAATATACAACAACGAGGAGAGTGTGATGTGAGGGGAATAGGATCAATATGTAGGTTGGAACCAGAAGTATCTTTTACTAATCAAAAATCCCAAGGTCAGTATGACCTTGGGATTTTGATTATCTTCTGCGGGAAATCCCGCATGGCTTTGCAATATGTTATCCACTACATGCCCACAGCTGAGGAAACTGCAGCAAAGATTGCCGCCACCAGCCAAAGAATCGGAAACAGCTTGAGTATTACCTTTAACCATTGTCCAAAATTGATCCGGGCGATGGCCAAACCTGCCAGCAGCACACCACCTGTTGGCGAAATGAGATTCGTTAATCCATTTCCAAATTGGTATGCGGTTACTACCGCTTCCACAGGCATCGTCAAGGCCGCCTCTCCGGATGAAGAAGGAACCAAGAACGTAATAATATTATGCACGACCAGCATGATGGTGGTGAACAAGTAATTCGGCAAACCCTTAAGCATAGTAGCCAGGCCATTCAAAATGGTATCGATAATCATCCCGTTCTCTGCAACGACGAGGATCCCCCGGGCCAAACCGATGATCACAGCAGCGTAGTGTGAGTTATATTTCATCTTGGCATTAAAAAGGCCTCAATTCGGCGATTCTGCCACAACAATAGCTAGATCCATCTTATTGCAATTAACTCAAACCGTTTCCATTCTATTTGAACTGGAACCAGGTTAAATTTGCAACTGTGGTTGAATCTGACTTAACAAAAGTTACATATACGGTATGGGTCCCTACAGCGGTCCCGGCATTAAGCGGGATATTCTTGACTGACCATGTCTGCCATCCGCCTGTGCTTTCTGCTGTCCAATAACCCAGCATAGTGCCCGTAGGACTGTCCAAGTGGAATTCTATTCTTCCGCCGGAATTAGCGGATGCAACCTTCAAATCAATACTTGTTTTAGCTGTACTACCAAAATCTACATTTTTAAATGCTATATAGTCGCCATTACTCCCTCCACCAACATCCAGCCCACCATCAGTGCTTGCCTCATAGGAAATAACACCTGAACTAAGGTTATAGCCTTCCGCTTCAAATTTCAATGTGTTGAATTTTGGAGCTGCAGCATAGCTGTTAGTATCTGTTATTTTCAATTCTGCCAATGTAGTTGCCGCAACTCCACCGACGCGAACATTGTTTAATGTAACTCCGGAGACAGTAGATGTGTCACTCCAACCCTTCATTATTGAAACTTCACCTAAAGCGCGTAAATTTATATTATTATAGACCACATTTTTTATCGGACCGGTTTTCGCAGAAAGATCAAACCATCTGGAGTGAACACCGGATCTTGGCCAGAAGCCTTCTACATCTATATTGTCAAATATGATGTTTTGTGCTGCTGGAGTTCCATAAAGATGACCTACTGCTAAAGCACGCCAGCACCGGTATACATAAGAGTTTTTAACAACTATGCCATCCTGAAGCTGTTTCACTCCATCTCCAACCTTAAATGCTCCACATCTGCTCCAAGCCAAAGCATCATCCACAACTACATTTGACTGGCTTTCAGGACTTCCAGGCCAGTTTGCAGCTATATCCGTAGTTTCTACATCCCATGTCTTAAATGAGTATGTGTCATCCTCCGATACTGCTACAGTGTGCTTTATGAGTACATTCTGGCTCTCTTGAATGTCGATTGCATCATTTTCATAATCAAGTTCATTGTTGTTGAAGTGCTTTGTATTCTGGAATGTTACGTTATTAGATCTTGTAACTATTGTAGCCCAGCCACCGCTGTCTCTTATTGTTATGCCGTCAACCGTGAAGTTGCTGCACTGCAAGGGTACAAGAATATTGTTCAAATAATTGTTTGTATTTCTCATATAATGGCCATTGCCGTCAATAGTCCCCCTGCCGTATATCTTAATATTGTTTGCATTTGTTTCAGTATAAATAAACCATGTTCCATCCTTACCCAGAGAATTCTTATGAAAATGGGTAGTGTAATCGCTTGGATTTCCTGAACCCCTTATAACAGAACCACCCTCCAGATAAACCGAAACATTGCTTTTTAAAACAAGGTTTCCGCACTTATAAACACCGGCTGGAACGTATACTATACCGCCACCTGCTGCGTTAGCCGCATTTATGGCGTTTTGTATTGCAGTTGTAGCCATAGCGGCACCGGTACTGTCGGCACCGTACCCGGTTTTAACATTGTATATACCTGTACCGGATGAAGCCGGAACATTGGTTTCAAGAGCATCTGCCGCAATAACCAGATCTTTCAGGTTATTGATTTTAACTATAAGATATGTTGGTGATGAAAGTGTAAATGTAAGTGTATTTCCGCTCTTTGTTGCAGTGATTCCCAAAGCTTTGGGAGAAATATTATAGGTATTGATTGTCTCGCTTGCTGTTATTGTGATTGTAGTAGTACCTGAAAAAGAGAAATTACAATAATTATAGTTTACAAATACCGCCGAAGTGTCGATTACCGGTATATTTGTAGAGTCTGCTGTTACCGTGTATTGACTGGTCGTGGTATAGATCGACGGTAATGGATAGCTTACAATTGTGCCCGCCGCTCTTGCTGTCAAAGGAACGACAGCTAAAAGACTGGCGAGCATACAAACAATTAAACTTAATAGTTTTAACCTTTTTAGCATAAATAAACACCTCTTTCATATCTTCAGAAAATACTCTGTCATCAGTGAATAATGATTTCACCAGTGATGCTCTATTACTCTTTTCATAAAGTCGATATATTCCTGTTCAGCTTCGGAAGTGGCAGAGTAATACTAACCTTTTCTGCATCAGCAAAGTTTCCTTTTAAAATACGGCCCCGGTTTTGTTCACCTTTTGCAGAATTTCTGCGTTGGTCGCTACTACTGAGCTGTATTGTTGCATTTTATGCACAATCTCCCCACGGTCGCTGCTATTGATTTAGCATTGTTGCACTTCATGCACAATCTCCGCGCAAGCCGCTCCAATCATGGCATATGGCCCTACTGTTACTCCGCATTTCCGCCCTCAGCCTGCTTCCAATCTTATCTATGCTCCGGCTCCAGACAGAGCCGGAGCATATCGTCCACATGGGCCGTTGCCAGACATTCCACCGTATCCGCAGAGCCGTAATAGATCTTGACCTCGCCGTCATCCTCCAGAATCATCCCTCCCGGAAAAATCACATGATTGCGGAAGCCCCCGCCAATCTCATAGTCTGTCTCCGGTGCCAGCAGTGGCTGCCTGCTCATGCCGATCACCCTGCGGGGGTCCTCCAGATCCAGCAGCATAATTCCGGCGGTATAGCGCTTCTTCCAGGTGTCCTCCCAACCTTGCTTGCCTCTGGCCGGGTCCACATCCACCGCATGGAAGGTGGTCAGCCAGCCCTTATCCGTCCGGACCGGAGGTGCGGCCGGGCCAACCTTGTCATTGGCAAACGGCACCTGCTCGACGGCGAGCAGTAGGCTGGAGTTGCCCCAATGCTTCAGGTCCGGCGACTCGGAGATCCAGGCATCGAAGCGGTCCCGGCCGCCGCGGCTGTATACCGTGAAGGGACGCTCCAGCCGGACATACTTGCCGCCGATCAACTCGGGAAACAGTACCATATTGCGCAGGTCCGGTGTAGACAGGCTGAGCACCTCGAAGTGCTCCAGATCATCGGTAACGGCAATTCCGCCGCGGATGCCATGGTGCGTATCCACGGCAAAACACATATAACAACGGCCGCCGATCACGGTCAGGCGCGGGTCGTAGGCGCGGATAATTTCCTCGTCATGAATTTTGAACACTGGCTTCGGGCCGGCGGTCCAGCTCAGCCCGTCGTCACTGTAAGCAATGCCGAGATCCGTGGTGTGGTGCGGCTCAAGCGTCTGATCTACCAGTGAGCCGTAATCATTACGGAAGATCATCACATACTTGCCGTTAAATTTCGTTACACCGGCATTGAATACCAGTGCGGTGGGGTAAGGAACCTTCGTTGCATCCAGCACAGGATTGCCCGGATACCGCCGGATGAACGGGGCAGATTGCAGAATTGCCGGAGCGTGTTGAGTCATGGGGTGTACCTCCTTGAATGTCAAATATGGAATATGGGTTGCGCAGGGCCGGACCGCTACCCTTTGAGGGAACCGGCTGTCATCTGCATGAAGGATTTGTTGGCGAACAGATAGGCTACGAGAATCGGCAGAATGGACAAGCAGGCGCCTGCCATCATATAGTGGGTCTGGGAAGCGGCCGAAATCCCGTATTTCAGGTTCGCCAGCCCGACAGTCAGCGTCTGCAGCTCCGGCTTCGTCATCGTGAACACGAGTGGCAGCAGATATTCATTCCACGCGCCGCGGAAGGTGAACAGCGCACCTACGCCGAGTCCAGGTCCGAGCAGCGGCAGAATAATCCGCCAGAAGGTGCGGCCGGGGGAGCTGCCGTCCATCAGCGCCGCCTCATCCAGCTCACGGGGAATCCCCTTCATGAAGCTGGACAGAATGAAGAAGATCGAAGCATGGGCGGAGATCAGAATCAATATGACCCCCCACAGGCTGCTGTGCAGATGAAGCTTGACCATCAGATCAAACTGCGGACGCAGCACGACCGCCCCTACTGCCACGAACATAGTGAAGGATTGCAGGCCGATATACAGTTTCTTGCCTGCAAAATCCATCCGGTCCACCACATAAGCCGCCATGGATGATACCAGCAGCGTGCCAACCACCGCCGCCAGAGAGACAATCAGGCTGTTCAGCGTATATCTGGAGAAATTCGCCTGTGCCCAGGCTTCGGCATAGTTCGAGAAATGCCAGCTATCCGGCAGGAAGGTGGCTCCCGCAGTCAGTTCGGCATTTGTCTTGAAGGAGCCGAGAATGGTGATAACAACCGGAATCAGGGTGATAAAAGCAAATGCCAGCAAAAAAATCCACAGGATGATATTGCCCAGTATGGTTCTTATTCTCATAATAGCCTCTCTCCTCAATCGGTCTGATTCATACGTCTGGATGCGTAGAAATAAATGAGCGATATGATCCCGACGATGACCGCAGACACGAAGGCGACCGCACTGCCGTATCCGAACTCTTGGACCTGGACCGCCGCGCTGCCTCCGCCGACAGGGAAAAATAATTTGTACAAATACAGGAACATCACCTCTGTCTTGCCTACAGGACCGCCTTCGGTCAGCACCATAATGCTCTCGTATCCCTTCAAAGCTGTAATGATCGCCAGCATAATGACCATCTGCATGACAGGCCCGAGCATCGGCAGGGTGACATAGCGGAACTGCTGGAGTCTGCCTGCTCCGTCCAGGGAAGAGGCTTCATAAACATCCTCCGGGATATTCTGCAGACCGGCGAGGAAGAGCAGCATGTAATTGCCGACCGCCCCCCAAGCCGCAACCAAAATGACGGTGAGCATGGCATATTTCGGCCCCAGCCAGTCCACACCGGAATCGGAAAGGCCCGAACGGATCAGGAACTGGTTGAGAATCCCGTTATACGAGTTAAAGATCGTGAAGAAGACTACGGCCATTACGGCGGTACTGATGACGGTCGGCATGAAGAAAATCCCCCGCAGCAGCTGTCTGCCCCGCAGCCCCCGATTCAATATGGAGGCCAGCAGCAGAGCCAGCGGAATAGTGATCAGCAGCTTGCCGCCTGCATAGACAAACGTGTTC
Source organism: Paenibacillus sp. FSL H3-0286 (assembly GCF_045040705.1). Lineage (NCBI taxonomy): Bacteria > Bacillati > Bacillota > Bacilli > Caryophanales > Paenibacillaceae > Paenibacillus > Paenibacillus sp. FSL H3-0286. The sequence continues at coordinate 5,345,426 of NZ_CP150285.1, forward strand.
ACCACCGAATCCCAGAACTGGGTATCCTTCAGGATGCGGCTGAAATTGGCCAGCCCGGTAAACCGGGCCGTTCCGAACCCTTTGTAATCATAGAACATATAGCGGAACGCCCAGGCAATCGGATAAATCCCGAGGACCAACGTGAGCAAGGCACTTGGAAAGATAAAGCTGTATGAAAATAAGGCTTGTTTTGTTTTGTTCATCTGGTTTCTTCCGGCTCCTCTCCCTTGCGGCCAGAGCAGAGGGATGGGAAAGCTGCTTCCTCATCCCTCTGCTTTGGCCTATATCTCTATCCCTGACCTTCCATCTACTTGGCGAACTTGCCGCCCAATGCGGCGGGGTCAAAGCCGGCATCCGGCTCGGCCTTCACGCCATCATTCGCAATCACGCTGTCCAGTGCAGTGTTATAGCGTTTGTTCAGATCGGCGATAATTGCCTTCAGATCGCCGCCGTTCAGCATATACTTGAAGAAGGCGTCATCCGATTTCATCCCTTCCGGTGCTACAGACGGATAGACCGGCCACACTCCATCGTGCTTGTTCGGCAGGAAGCCTTCAATGCCGTTCACATCCGGTGTCTTGGCTACTGCGCTGACGGATGGAACCATGGAGATGCCAAAGCCTTTTTCCTGATAATCCGTCAGCACCTGATCGCCGTACATGAACTCCATGAACTTCCAGGCTGCTCCTTTGTGCTCCGACTTCGAACTCAGCGCCAGCCACTGGCCCCCGAGGAAGCCCGAAGCCCCCTTCACGGTGCCGTCGATGGTCGGAACCGGAGCGGCTGCCCAGTCAATCTTGGCCGGGAACTGATTCTTGTAGACGCCCGGCTCCGAGGAGTAGGACATATACATTCCGATTTTGCCCTCTGCAAACTGCGCCCGCAGCGGATCAATATCCAGCGATTCCACACCCGGCAGCATGCTGCCGTTGTCCCGGATCTGCTTAAAGGCATTGATGATCGATTCGAAGCCGCTGAAATCGTAGCGGGCCGTCTTGAAATCATACCCGAAACCGCCGTAGCCGCTCATCTCCGCAATCACCCGCGCCGAACGCGCAAACGCGCTTCCGGGGCTTTTGAAGTTCTGGGCGAAGCCGTAAGCGCCGTCCGCTTTACCGGCTTCCGTCAATTTTTTGGCGGTATCCACCAGCTCCTGCAGGGTAGCTGGCGGATGCTCAACGCCTGCTTTGGCGAACAGATCCTTGTTGTATACTAGACGCATGGTTGTTCCATAATTCGGCAGACTGTAACGCTTGCCGTCAAATTCATTCAGATCCGGCATGACCGGGAATTTCGTCTTCAGCTCATCGGTGAGAAACTCGTCAATGGGAGCGAGAAAGCCTTTTTTGTAGAAGGTCTGGATGGTATTCTCCTTCACCCGGATTACATCCGGCGCATCGGAGGTCTGGAAGGACAGATCGAGTGCGGTATCGAAGTCGTCGCCCTTGACGACCAGCTCCACCTCAATCCCGTCAGTATTGGTTGCGTTGAACTCGGCTACCTTGTCCTTCACGAAATCCGCATCATGACGGTCGCCGGTCCAGTAGCTGATTTTGGTCTTGTCCCCCGAGCCGCCTGTCTTCCCGTCTCCCTTACCTTCTGCAGTATTGCCACCGTTACCGTTGCCGCAGGCTGTCAGGCCAAGTGCCAGGACCAGGCTCAGAGATGTTATTAGCATACGCTTCATCATTGGTAGTTCCCCCTTATATATCCCTGTTGTATTCGCTTACAACCTGATTATAGACGGATTGGCGCATCCGGATAAGGCGGGTAAGCCCACTTTAAGGGCAGATTTCTGCAGGAGCTTTATACAGTGAAGGGAGGCCACCTCCGCCCTGCGGACATGCCTCCCCTGCGCATTTTTATTCTTTTCCAAGATAATGCAGTTTGAACTCGGACGGGGTCATTCCGGTATATTTCTTGAACACCTCGCTGAAATAGCGCCTGTGCTCATACCCGAGATCCTGGGCGATCTCCTGAACCTGCCGGCCGCTGATCAGCATCGCCTTAGCCTTCTCCATCTTCTCGTGCATCACATACTGCTGAAACGAAATCCCCTGCACCTTCTTGAACAGGTTGGAGAAATACCCCTGGCTGAGGTTAATCTGCTTCGCCACCTGCTCCAGCGACAGCCCCGTATCCAGATGGCTATCGATATAAGCGGCGGCCTGGCGGATAATCCGTGTGGACTCCAGGGAACGGACCTCCGTAACCAGCGCACAGGCCTCCCGGCACAGCCCGGACAGCAGGTCCCGGATATCCTGCAGGGAAGGATGCACCCGGTTCTTCATGACGGCAATCCTGCGCTCCAGCGGCTCCACCTGCCCGTAGGGGAACTGCTCCAGCAGGACCCGGCAGATCCTGTAGCCCAGCTCATAGCCGACGCTTTCCACATAACGCGGCTCAGGCAAAAGCCCGCTGTCCAGCAGCTCCGCGAATAGTTGATCGAGCATCTGCAGGCTTTTGGCAGAATTGCCGGAACGCAGGGCGAACAGCAGCTCCTGCTCGACGGCGGCGGAGTAGCTGTGAAGTGCGAGCGGTTTATTCTCAATATTGCTGTAAATGTAGACCCCGTTTCCTCCGGTGTAGAAATGATAACCCAGCGCGCTAATCGCCTGCCTGTACGCTACACCCAGCTCCTGGATCGCCGCTACGCCCAGCCCCACGCCAATGGAAAGCGTATGCCTGGAGAATCGGCTTACATTCGTGCAGCAGGTCTCCGTAACCAGCGCCGCCGTATCCGGGTCCGAGCCGTTCATGATGCAGACGTACCGGTCTGTCGCCTCCCGGATAATGACGCCGCGGGTCCAGGCGGAAATCGTCTCTTCGAGAATATTATGCAGGCTGAACCGCAGCAGCTCGACCTCCTGCACAGGCTGGCCGCTCAGCTTCTCCGTGAAATGATCGATTTCGGCGACAAATACGAAGAAATCATGCTGGTCCAGAGGGATATCGAGATAGGCCCAACGAGAACGTGCATCCGATTCTGTCGTCTGGTGGTGCAGCAGGAAGATGAGATATTCCTGGCGGAGAATAGGTAGACTTTCTCTAATTTTGGCCTCCATCACAGCAAGTCTGGTGGTCTCCTGACGCTCCTCCCGGCACAACTCCCTGGCCTTCAGCACAGCCTGCACAATCTCGTCCAGGGAAAAGGGCTTCTTGACGAAATCAAGCGCCCCTAGTCGGATGGCTTCCTGGGCATAAGAAAACTCCGAGTAGGCGCTGAGGATAATAATCTTGCAGTCCGGCAGTTCCTCCAGAATCGCCCGGGTCATCTGCAGACCGTCCATTCTTGGCATCCGGATATCAGTCAGCACAATGTCCGGCCGGGTCTCGCGGATAATCTGCAGCCCCGCTTCACCGTCCAGCGCTGTACCGACTACCTCAATACCGTGCTCCTGCCATGGCGGCTTGCTCGAGACCATCTCCACCACACTTTTAATATCGTCGATTACACATAATTTGAACTTTTCCAGCTCCAGCTTCCGGTCCATCCTTCATCTCTCCTCTTCTGAGGGAATCCACAGATCCGTCCATGATCCCTTACTTGGTTCGCCGCCCACATCCATACGGGCTTCGTCCCCGTAATACAGCGCCAGCCGGTGCCTGATGTTGAACAGGGCATAACCTTTCCTCGACTGCGGAGCCCTGAGCATCCCCTGCTTGACCCGTACAGCATCAAGTCCCCGTCCATTGTCGGTAATGCAAATATGCAGCAGCCCCTGCTCCCGGCTGACCGTGATGTCTATCCTGCCTCCTATAGTCCGGTCGCTGAATCCATGCTGGATGCTGTTCTCCACCACCGGCTGCAGGATAATCTTGGGCATCAGACAGGTAAGCAGTGCCTCATCCTCTACCGTCACCGTGTATTCGAACAGACCTTCATAGCATTTCTGCTGAATAGCGAAATACTGCCGCACGTGGGACAGCTCATCCGCAAGGGTAATCAGATCCTTGCCGCCGCTGAGCCCGATCTGGAACATCTGCGACAACGACAGGATCATCTCATTTACATCGTCATTCTCCCCCATGACCGATTTGCAATAGATGGTATTGAGTGTATTGTACAGAAAGTGCGGCTCCATCTGGGCCGTAAGCGCGCGGATCTCTGCATGCCGCTTGTCCTCCTCCTTGGCCTTCACATCCGCGATCAGCGTCTTAATCTCTGACATCATCCGGTTGAACTGAAAGCCCACCTGGGCAACCTCGTCCTCATAACGGCTCTCATACACCACGCTGAGCTGGTTCTCTTCGACTCTGCGCATCAGCCGCCGCAGCTTGAACAGGGGCTTCAGCAGCACAGATGTCAGCTGGTTGGAGATCAGCCAGGTGGCCAGCAGGAAAACAACGATGACATAGAGGGTAATGCGCTGCACCCGCTGCAGCTTGCCCAGCAGCTGGTCCCGCGACTGCATGCCGGAGATGATCCAGTCGGGTGATACCGCTGAGCTTGTATAATTAACCAGATACTCCTTGCCGCCATAGCTGTAGTAGTGGTCCTGCGGATCGGCCGCTTTCCCGGCTTCGGCAAGCACCGGCTTCCAGGGGAACCTGCCCCGGAACGGCCAGCGGGACTCCACCACCGCCTCTCCTTCCCCGCTCACCAGATAATAATTTCTCCCTGCTTGTTCTCCGCCTGTATTCAGCAGCTCATCTATCCGGCTCTCCCTGATATTGACCACAATAAATACATTGCTGATCGGCGTGTAAGGGTATTCATAAATCCCCCGGACTACGAAGGAGACCACCCGCTGGCTGCCCGTGAACAACCGGTCATAATGTCCTTTGGCCCAGTAGCCGCCCGGCCGCTCCTTGCTCAGATCATATAATTCCGAGCCGTAGAACGAGTTGTCCTGCGCCCGGATCTGCGTAGTGGAATAGAAATCGCCAATCGGGGTAACGATCAGCACGTTTTCGATGATCGGCTGATTGAACGTTACCTGGGAGAGCACATATTGCAGATCCGACAGATGGACATAGTAATTCGACACATCATGGCTGAACACATCGAGCATCATCTTGCGGTACGCATCGCTCAGCATCAGGGACTGCACAGACAGCGCCACATCATTCAGGCGGGAATCCAGCAGCTGTGCCGTCTTGCTTACGGTCTCCCGGCTGCCGGCGTAGGCATTATCCTCGATCTCCTGCGCGGCAATCCAATACGAAAAGCTGCCCATTGCACCGATGGACAGCGTAATCAGCACGATGAACGAAAACAGAATCCTCTGTTTGATGGATATCCGGTAATACCTGCCGGCGATCTGCTGCCGGATCTTACGGCCATAGGCTGTGAATGTATTCATAGTTCCCCCTTCTTGAGCATGTATCTCCCTATGTTTGTATGTTCTTGTCACTTGTACCATATGGCTGCTCCAGTCCGGTGTCAAGACAGGGCATGATTATTTAGCGGATTCCGTCCCTTATTATCAATAGGCAGGGGGCCCTCCGCATAACATGGTGCGGATTCACTAATCATGGCTCAAGTTGACGGGAAGCTGCGCGATTGAGTAATTATGCTTGTGACGGTCAGTCCATTCCGTTTGATGCCTTTCTGCGGCAAATGTTGAACGATCCAACAGTAGCAGAGCTCACTGATTTTGTTGCCTCATACGTAAAAAATAATACAATTAGCCAAACTGACGGTTTCAAGGGCGATTCTATGAAGCATGAAACAGAGATGGGGGGAACGTTGAGCGAAGTCCTGCCCCAACTGAATACTGGCGGCAACGCAGTGTTCACTTATTATGGCGGCGGGCAATCTGGTCTGCTTCATGTGGTATTCCATGTATAGGTCTGGTAACAATATACTGCTTCCATTTGCTGCTTCGACATCTGGATGTGAAGATGTAAAACTACGTCAAAATTTCAATTTTACGTTTTTATTTCCGCTTGATCATCTTTACAGTAAATCACGCTTAATTTTTGCGATCTGTCACAGTTCTAGCTGTTCTCTAGGGTTAAGCCCCTTAACAGTCTGCAATAACTCCACTACTGTACCACTTAATTCACCAATAGTTGAATGCTCCTTCCCGGTTAAAAGCCATTCATAAGAACAACCGAACTCAGAGCAAATTGAGAAAACCGTCTCTACTGCCGGCTTACCTTTTCCAGATTCCAAATCACTAAGGCTGCCTTGAGAAACACCGATTTTATTAGCAAAATCCGTTTGATTAAGATTATGTATTTTTCGTAGTTGTACCTCCACACTACGATTTATGCCAACAATTGATCCACGAGCTTTTGAACCTAAAATCAGTTTTAGCCATTTAGAGTATCTTTAATAATACTCAAGGAAAACCATTAAAAAAGCCCTGATAAATCAAGGGTTTCTTGACCATCAGGACTAAGATACTTGTGCCAAAAATCGTTACAAACGCTGACAAGATGAATTACAACTCACACGTAGATAAATTCTCCGCAACCTTTAACAAAATTCTCGGCAATTTCCTTTTGACTCACCCGGGTTACAATCCCCGAAAAAATACCAAGTGCAAAGAAAAGCGCTCCGATCTCAGTCATATACCAGCCTTTGCTCAGTATTCCCCAGACAATAAGCCCCAAAGTAAAGATGAAGCCGCCAATAATTAATTTATCCCGATTCGAGAAACTTACTTCTATCCCATCGTTCTCCTTGATGAAGTGTTGGCGGTTTAGAATATCATTTTGGAATACCGCTGAAAATCACCATGGCTATCGGAATCACTTTTGAGTCTTCCGGCTAAAGCCATCAGTGCCCGGTCAATCGCCCCCGTCTGCAGAATAATTCTAAAAGCTCCCCCTACAATTAGGACGAAGGCGACGACATCAGCAGCATTGATGATTCCCTCCAACGGCGCACTGGCAATTTGGGCAAATCCTTGTCTCAAATCCCCTTGCTCACTGATTTTAGGAACGATATGATAGGTTCCTTGTCAACTATTAATTTATTCAGAATTCAACTCCAAATTATCTTCGGCAGCGACGATCTGTAATGCTCTGATTTTTAAAATAAAAAAATCGCATGACCTCAATATTTCATGAGAGTCATGCGATCTTCTGGTCAAGGATGATAAGACGGGGATAGAACCCCTACGGTACAGGAACAGTCCGAGATGATGTTGCAGATATAATCACAGGCGAAACAACTATTACTGAATAGCCTTTAATCTTCTATTTCAACGATTACATTAATGATAGAAGCATCATGGTCTTTAATACGAAGTGGTGCTGCGAAGGCAGAAATGAGTTTTTTGCCAACTAATGGAGCTGGGTTAATATCTTCATAAATGAGCATTGTCGGCTCTTTATATTTCTCATGATCTAAAAAGGCATGATGGACAAAATAGCCGTTTCTTTTTGCTTCTGCCAAATTTTCAATGCTCAAGGTATCAATAGCTACTGCTTTGCAGTTTGGGAGCTTCGTCCGGATGTATTCGGCAGCTTCCGAAGAGACAGCAGGAAAATTATTGGCGTATTTTTCGAAATCCGTATCTCTGTGTTTCCAATAGCTCGTGTTGAAGATTAGAATATCCGCTTCATTAAGTTCTTCATATTCCTCAAGCATGTTGATTGTGATAAAGCCGTTTGGGCCAAGCGGGCAGTCAATTAATAGTGGGCTTCTGTAGATGAAGTCTTCTATAGGAACAGCATCTATCCCCTTACCGTTATTCAAATGATGCCATGGTGCATCGACATGGGTACCAGCATGAAGATAAATGCTTAACACACTTCCGTTCCATTCATCTCCTTTAATCAAGCGCTCTCTAGGATCTAATTTCACTTCTGGTAATCCTGGAAAAATAGGCATTCCTTCATAAATTGGGTAACCAATTTCGACGAATTTTGAAATAGTAACACGCTCCTATAGATCACATAATTCCCCTCTACGTATACTCATTTTTTGTACAGGATTTATGCTGGTCCGATAATGTAACGATAATATTACAGCTTAAAGTTGTTGATAAATAGTACATTATTGCAGTAATTATTATATAGCTTCCTAAAATGCCACTCTTAGTGTGTATTTTTCAAACTATTTGTTCTGATGACCCAAAGAATAAATTATATTGGCAATGGTTTGCGGACTTTCTCCACCATTGGACTCGAGCCACTGATTAATGACTCCAATAGATCCATAAACCTTGTAAGTGAAAGAATAGTCCCTTAGAAAGGGTTCGTTCCAATTTTGTTCAAGTAAGACTCGTGTTAAAAATTCACTTTTTCCACTCTCTGAAATTAGAAGCTGATACATGGTTTTCTTATCTTGAATAATGTTTAACAGTTTGACCATGGATTCTTCCGATGTGCAAGGACTGCCTCCTTCTTGTAATGCTTCCACCAATTCTTTATTAAATTCATTCTGCATCACTTCAAATAATTCAAAAGGATCTTTGTAGTGCAAATAAAAGGTGCCACGGTTGATATCAGCGTAGTTACATATTTCAGTGACCGTTATTTGAGGTAACTTTTTGGTTTCTAATAAAACCAGGAAGCTCTCTTTAATGAGATTAATCGTATATTTAGTTCTTCTATTATTCTTGGTTCCAACCATATGCTCCTCCTGTTCTATCCTTTCAACATAATAGATGTAATCTGTTTACTTCATAACATTTACAAAGGTATTGATTATTGTGATTGTTCAGACGTGTAGATTATACTGACAACACGACATTAAATCAACACATGTCCACTTAATGAGGAATTAATAAGCCAAAATCTATTTTTATATAATACAAGGAGATGAACTAACAATGACAATCACTTCAGATAAAACAAACATTCTTATAGTAGGTGCAGGCGCAGTAGGTTTCTCTGTAGGTTACCATCTACACTTATCAGGCACCGATGTTACCTTTCTTGTACGAAAAGGACGAAAAGCAGACTTCGCTCCTCCTCAGAAACTATATTGCTATGACGATGCTACATTGAAAGATTTTAGCAACTTTAATGTCATAGAAGATATAGAAGAAATAAAACCTCAGCAGTATCAATTTATTATTATTACATTGGACGGAAATGTGAGCCGTTCACCAGAAGGCGTAGCTACGTTATCCAAATTGGGAGATGTCGTTCGTAATTCTAAAACTACGGTGATTATGAGTGCGTTTGGAAGCGGGATTCGTGAACATTACATTCAGTACATGAGAATTCCGGAAGACCAGCTGTTAAGAGGAATACTGGGTACGTTAAGTCATCAATCCAAGGCTGATTTGCCTGTGCATGCACCAACAGACCCCAAACTCATTAACCAAGCCATTGTCTGTTACAAACATCCGGCGAACAAGGTCGGTTTCCAGGTCGAGAACAATAATAAATCAGCTGCCAAACAATTTAGCGCACTGTACAATAACTCTGGGGTCTCACGCTGTGGTCAAGTAAGTCCGGCGATGTTCAATATTTACTCAAGTATAGGTTTTCCTGTATACGCTGCTTGTGATATCGTAGGTTGGCCTAAATTCTCAGCCGTTATTGCAAATAAAGATCTTTGGCAGCTCGCTTGCCGTGCTCAGGGTGAAATAGCATCCCTACCCAAGCATGGTCTAATCGGTAAGATTATGAGTTTTGTGATGGGGCCACGCATGACAGCAAAAATACATCTCAAAATGGAACAAGATATGCTGCCGCTAGATTATCAAGCATTCAATCGTTTCCATCATGGGGGTAAAGTGAAGGCTCAGGATGTAGAATCTATACGGAATTCGATTGTAGAGGGAGAACTTCAAGGCCGGCAGATGAAAGCTTTAAAGGAATTATTGCAACGTGTTGAACATAATTAACATCCGCACAAAAAACAGTATTTCATCAAAGATGAAATACTGTTTCCGCTCCGAACATTCATAATAGCGAATAACATTTTCCTTGTTCAGCTTGGAAGGTTACACTTTCGTCCTTTGCTGCCCGCTGACTTCGTGCCACCCGTGCTGATATGCAGCATTCGGTCAGCCCACATATGGCAGGTCTGCGTAGCCATTGTTTCAAACATCAGCGACCATCGTCTGGTTTCTTCCCCTGCTCTTGGCCAAGTATAACGCCTGATCCGCCTTCTCCAGCAGCCCCTCCCGCTCCAATGTATGAAAAGGATAATGGGCGATTCCTAGAGAGATTGTAACCTGTGTCTCGATTGGCCCCTTGCTTTGTTCCATTGCCCGCCGGACTCTTTCAGCTATGATGAAAGCTTCCTCAGGTCTTGTGTGGGCTAGCAAGATGATGAACTCTTCACCGCCGTAGCGGTAGCAAACATCGTCTGGACGAACCGAGGTAACTATAACTTTGGCTACATGTTTCAGCACTTCGTCGCCGATGAGATGACCGTAAGTGTCGTTCACGAGTTTGAATTTGTCTACATCCAGTACAATGAGCGAAAACGGTTGTCCTGAGTCCATCCACAGACTCATCGTATACTCTAACGATCTCCGGTTCATTAAACCGGTCAGAGCATCCGTCGTAGCCTCTTGGGTCAGTTGATCCGTCTGCTTCTGAATATCCGTCACGGCAAGCAACACAGCCTTGGTCAGCAGATCTGCCTCTCGGCTCCATTGCGGCTTCGCTTCTGGCAATTCAATCTTTTCCTTGCCCATCCTGCTCACCAGATTTGCCAGGTACACAAAAGGCCGGGCCAGCTTGCGTGCTACGAGAATGACGCCCATCAGGAGGATAATGAACGGAAACAACGAATACCAGAGAATGGTCCGAAGGTGCCCCATCAGTTGATGATGGATGACACTAATCGGCGAAACGACCACAATTCCCCATCCGTTGGCTGGAACGCTGGAGTATCCGGCAAGCATTTCAACGTCACGGGTGTTACGCACTTGCTGTTCCCCACTCTCCCCATTCATGAGTTTCTGCACAACCTTGTTATTGCTGACATCCTCCCCAATGAGCTGCTTATCCGGGTGGTACAACAGATGCCCGCTTGAATCCACAATATAATAATAGGAGCCAGAATCGTCCACGTTATTGTCGCCAAAAATCATAGACAAAATATTGTTCTCCTGCAGATAAAATGTGCCGCTCAAAATACCGCGATATGTACCATTCTTGCTAAAAATCGGCTGACTCATAAAAACGATTAGTCTCTTTGTGGTTTGGGTCATGTAGGGGGAGGATATGTAAGGTTTTTTTAACGCCAGAGCTTCCAAACCGACCTTAGAAGTAATATGGTTTCCTGCTGACCCCAAACTAGCCGGTACTACATTGCGGATCAGCCCGTCGGCATCGAGCACGGCGATAGAATTGAAGTAATTGCTACTATTGCGCATCAGTTCCAAATTATCATCCACTTGCTTGGGCGTTAAGGTTTCGTTATCGGAGAGTGTGTCAGCACTGTATTCCAAACTGCTGCGCATGGACTGAAATAAGGAATCCATTGTTTTGGTCATTCGGTCAGCGTTGTAGTAATTCAGATGGAGTGTAGTCTCCATCAAAGACTGTTTTTTGGACTCGTAAGAGCCAATCAGAAGAATACTTGAGGTTAGTAGAACCACCAGCGTGACCAAGCCCGTAAGCAGCGATGTGAGACTGAGCTTTTTACTTTGACGCGGCTCGGCTCTTCTTAGTGTAAGCAAACTTTAACCCTCCTTGGTTCTTGAAAACTAGCTTAATCAATAATACAACAAATTAAGATGTTATTCGACAGTAATCAATGGGCTCGGATCTCTCATACCACTGTGCGTACCGTTTGATATACGGCGGTTCATGAAATCTTCCATATTAAAAAAACTCCTCTCCAAAGCTTGCGATTAGACAAGCACTGAAAAGGAGTGTTATCAACCTGATTCTGTGAGCTCGGATGTGATTCCAAGACACACAGAACCTTTAGTTTTTGACGGAAGTTTTACTCAAGAAAAACAAAAAAAACCTTGATTTCTCAAGGTTTTCACTGTGATGCCGAGGACGGGGGTCGAACCCGTACGGTACTCACGTACCGCAGGATTTTAAGTCCTGAAATGGTCTTCGTAGACTATTTTCTACGCCACGGAAAGATCGAGCATAAATCCTTTAACCACGCGGGTTAAGAGTGCTTTTTGAGGTTCCATACTCTCTGCATTCAGAGATTTGGATATGCAGCCATGTTAGCAAAAATGTTAGCAGAATGAAGGGCAGGAGCATTACATTATTGCCCTTTGTGTATGGAAGCGGACTCTTTGCTACCAGTGGAAAGAAGGAGGTTTGTAATTTAGAGATAAACCGAAGTAAAGTCTGGAGGGCAAGTCATTTTAAAGTCTTACATATCTAGGTTCGAATGCACCGTGCTGCATAGATATGAAAAAATGTGACCACATCTGTAAAAATTACAGTATAAATACACTAGAACCTGAATCTTAAAAAGGTATATTTAACACCAGAATCATTGGACTAAACCTTAACTGCCCTGAAATCTCGAGCAATTAATATGTCATCTATCATAATCTAATTCCTACATTTTTTTTGAAATTTCTAATTGAATCTTGTGGTACCATTATTAATAGCGCAATCCACAATTCCTTACCTACTTCTTCATATGTAGCATAATCTAAAGGCATCCTGGAATTATAAAGCCCAAGAACCTCCATTATTCTTACACACATATTATTATACCCACTATACATTTCCGAAATAGATGGGAATTTTCTATTCCTAATACTATGAACAATAATTGCAGTACAAGCATCATAAAGATGGTTAAATCGGCGATTAGCATCCAATTTGTTGACCTGTTTAAATCGTTTGTTATCCCAAAATAGTTGCAGTGTTATTTGTAATTCCGATTCTTCTGATCCCATACTAAACTGCTTAAATCTATCATCCGCTGTTTTATATGCGTTATATTCATCAACCAGCATCATCGCAAAATGTGCTAGAGAGTACATATTATTATTTAACTTTTCTCGCGTATCTTGTGTCATCTCTAATCTATTTTTTACATGGGTTAGCTCATGAACAATTGTATTTTTTAATGTTATCCATTCACTTTTTGAAAGTTTGTTGTGTTCTCTGCTTTCTTTTGTACCTATCCTCACTATAAAATCATTATCATTAGGTTCAAAAAAACCATTCTTAATTGAGTATTTTTCAGTAAGATAAACATTAACAGAGCCCTCTAATGAATACTCATTTTTAATTTCATTTACAAATATAACTATTTTTTTCGATATATCTTTATTATTGAATAAACGAGAAAACAAACTTTTAGAATCCATGAATTACTTCTCCCCTTGTATTCCTTTATATATTAACTAATCAAATTCGAAAATCCCTAATAATTGAGTTTTTAAGGTCGAGTTGTTCTTAAAATAATCCCCAGTAAAATATGAATTTCGCCATCTAAACGTCTAAAAGTGACTTAAAGTTTTTTCTCAATATTTGATTTACAGACTCTGTATTAACACCTTTAATTTTTGAAAGACCTTCTTCAACTTTTAATATGAAATCTAAACTGTAAGCGCCTTTGGTATCTTTAGTAAACGGAGCATCACTTTCAAGTAAAATCCTATCCAATGGCATGTTTCTTATTAATTCCATACCATTTTTACTGTTAATCATGTCAGAATTTATAGAGAAGTAGCATCCCCGCTTGATAGCTATCATTAATTCTCTCTTGGTTCCACTAAACCAGTGTAATATTACCTTACCGTCAAAGGAATCCCCTATTATTGAAAGAACGTCTTTTGCCGCTCTTCTACTGTGTACACTTAATATCTTACCTCCATATTTGTCACAGTGCTCTATCAATTCTCTAAAAGCAATCCTTTGTGTTTCTCGATTATCTATATTTGTTGTGCAATAATCCAATCCAACTTCTCCAATATATTTGGCCGCCTTAATATATTCAAGCATTAGAGGAATCTGCTCCTTATACTGGAAGGCAAGTTCTGGATGTAAGCCCAGTGCAAAACGAATATATTTCAAGTTTTGATATTCTCTAGAGTATTTTTCATACAATACAGGCAAATTTGTCACGGCAATTGTATAAGATTTGTTTTCTTCAATATAGTCAATAACTTGTTTAATGTTCTTATACAAATCTACATGCATATGTGTATCATATCTAAAATTGTTCATTAGGTTATTCTAACACCTTCCTCAATTCCTTCATGCCTCTTATATAAAGTTCTGCATATTTATTTATTTCTGATTTTATAGGTCCCGATTTTTGTATGCTTAGAAAAGCATATTTCTCATCAAATTTTTTTGCACCTATTAGATATGATTTGTAATTTATTTTCGCTGTCTCACCGTCAGCAAACCCAGAATCTCTGTAGCTAGTAGAATCCGTAATATCTGCTCTTACTATGGAAGCCCTTCTTATTACACATGGAAAACAATTCCCGCAGTGTCGTGTTTGTGTTTCCCCTATCATTCTCCCTTGGTCAGGATGCGAACAAGACATTGTAATAGAGATATTTTTCTTTAAAAATTCGAAATTTTTGCAAGATAAGATCATCTCACCTTTGGTTTTAAACTGATATGGATTTAAAATACTGATATCTACCTCTAAATCTCGAAGAAGCGTTTGGAACATTTCCAAATAAAACGGGTGAGTAGTACGTGTACTACTACTACCCAATCTTGAATTTGTTAAGGGAATATTCAAAGAGATTAATCCATTTTCAGGAATTAGCAATTCAACATTTTCACTCATACAAGTAGCTATAGCCACTGCATGACAAAAAAACATAAATGATCTGGTTCTAGTTGTATCTTCTAAACCATTTCTAGCCGCTGCATGGAAGCTGAAAAATTGATCTTCATTAACTTTGTAATCCTTACATAGTTTTCCCTTTAATTGGTCTTGGTATTCCTTAACACCCTTACCTCCACCGTAATGACTAATAAATAGCACATCATCTTGTTTATCTTCTAAAGCGTCTATAGCTCCAATAAAAGAATCTAATCCACCTGAGAACATGCAAATTTTCTTGGCACTTAACCCATTTTGATTTCTTCTCGCACTAAATTTACCTTGTGTCTTTAGTTCAGCTTTCGTGAACTCTCTCTTCCTGAACTCTATGTTCCATCTATCTCCACTTAAATAACTCAGCATTTTCTCAAGCAAGGGTTTATTATTATTCCATTTTTCTAAGTCCAGTACAGGAATGTATAATGTGAAGTCTCTTGTCCATGCATCATAAGCCAAGTTTCTATAAGCGATTCTGTCTGCACCAAAAACAAACAATGAGATATACAATAGGTCTAAACCTATTGAAGAAAAAAAACTAGGCAAATTAAGAAACTTTTTTACTGAATCATTATTCCAAAAAGTATAGGTAAAAATATCACTCCTATTTATATTATGCTCGGTATAATCCGCATCAATAACAAAATTATCTTCTTCAGTTAACTTACAAATAATGTTCATATATATGCCTCCAGTACTCTATAGCATTCAGTGTACAAATCCCTAATAATCCCATCTATACTTTTATCTTGATAGTCTAGTTTGCTTAGCTTGACATCATTAAGCCTTAATTCAACAGAGATTTGAATAAACTCCCTAAACTCTTTTTCTTTTTGCAAAGCAACTTGAGCATTGTTAGCATATTTTTCAAATCTACTTTGTAGATCACTAAGCATTCGTTCGAATATATACGACGTTACATAACTGCTCATTATTTCATCAAATATTACCTCATTTATATTATCTAATGATTCTATATCCATACCATTTTCAAGGATAAACTCGTACATTTTACATTCAACTTCAATTATTGCATTTCTTGCTACCGCATCCTCTTTTGTATTCGAGTTAGGTGAAATTAAATTTACAATCTCAGATAATAATGTTTCGACACTTTTACCTATATAATCAATGTGTAAGTTTTCAAGGGTTTTATAAATACCTACACGAGCAATACTCGAAAGAAAATTCCCTAATTGAACCGTAGATCTTCTTCCTGAAACAGCTTGATTAGAAGCAGCCCTAGAACCACCAGAAGCTTTAACATAGTTTCTAGTAACTCTTCCTTTGTTACTAGAATTTCCGGTTATATATTGCGACATGGCCCTTTTTGTTTCTTGCCAAGAACCATTTTGAGGCTGAATATTCCGCCCCCCTTCCTCCTCCTCCTCGTTATCTTTCTTTTCCTCAGTTTCATTATCAGGGTTATCAGTATCCAATGCATCATCATTTATATATTCGTCTTCAAATCCTTCTGGTAAAAGTGGGTTTTTATCAATTGGACCACCATATATGCTCGACGTTCCCATGTTTTTCACCCTACCTTTCTAATATTCTTTGAATTACGCCAGATAGAGAAGGGTTCTCTTCAGACCATCGTTTTGCTAAGTCTAATACCTCTATTTTTTTACTTGATTTATCCATAAATTCTTTTATAAGCCTCATCGAAACAGGATTTAATCGCTCACCTGTCAAACCAGACAAATTACTTAAAACATTAGAATACATAATCTCCTTTGTCAGTCCCCAAGATATAAACGCCTTAAATAAGTCGTTATCAATATTGGTATCAGAAACAATTTTATTGAAAATAGATTGGAGAATTTCATTAGATTCAAAATCATTAATTTCTAATGCAGATTGTAACGCTTCTGTTAAGCCCCCAGCTGTCCTACTTAATAATTTTTCAAGTGTTTTTTGAGCAGTAGGACTTAACTTAACAACACTAGTATCAAACCTTTCATCCAAAGCAGATCTTGAAAAATAAAAATAAGGCCTCAAATCCACATTAGATAAAGATGGAGAAATTGTACACCAATCTTGTAGCCATTTATCATCTTTCCACAATTTCAATTCACTTAAGTCAGGTAGTTGTTTAGTCTCTAAGTACTCTAGCTCCTTTGGTTTCCCCTGTTCAGCAGAGACTAACTGTGCAATTTTTTTAAATAAAGGTGTTTTAAAATACTCCAACATCATTATTTTTGCCAGAATTTTTCTGTCCAATTGAATAGACTTAGATTCAGCCATTTTCTCTCTCATAACTAAAGAGTTTAAAAATCTCTTACAGTGTCTTGGGTTACCATTTAGTCCAATTGCCAACACAGAAGAAAGTTGCTTTGCAATTATCAAACTATCTTTGATTTTCTCAGCTAAATGGGGCTTGTCTTCATGGATTAATGAATAATCTAATGTGAAATTAATTATGTTTTTACTTCTTTCTTCATTTATAAAACTCATCATATCCCTGAATTCATCAGCACGCAGATCCTTCTCAAATAAGAGGCATGTTATATAAAACTCAACTTCTTTTGAATTGAGTCGTGGTATTCTTATCGGATACTGAATGATTTTCTCGAGATACTCCTTGCCAATATCAATTTGTTGTCCTTCTATCTTGTCGAATTTTCTTTTAACTGCATAAGAAATATGCCTTTCATCTGCCCCAATAATAAAAATTGAATTTCCTGTAAATAGAAACAGTCTAATAGCCTCTAAAGTCTCTAAAATTGTGTCAGGACTACAACGGTCTAGTTCATCAATAAAAATCACAAGTCGTTTTATACCTGTTTCTTCCAATAATTCAGAGAAATTCTTTTGAAACTCCTTTATATCCTCCCTAATTTCTTTATTGCTTAACTCATTTTGTATTGCCGTAACAACATCAGGAGCTTCGATACCATCTACTCTATCTTGAACCTTTGACACTAAACTTTTAATAGTTATATCAGCAATCGTTCCGATTCCACCTGTGAGTATAAAATCCGCTCCGTATTTAATACCATTTTTCAACAACTTTAATTTATCAACACTTTTATATAACCCAGCTATACACTTTTTAGCATTTCCGATAAGTGTTGTTTGGTTTTCAATAGCATCAAGTATACTTCCCATTAATGCAGTCTTTGCATCTTCATAACCTTCGAAAAGCCATCCATTAAATACGAGACAAACAGTACCCTCTTCGCCTTCAAAACTTTTCATACTCATTTTAATTAAACTAGACTTTCCACTACCCCAATCGCCATAGACTCCTACACTTGACGGCAACAATGTCTCGTCAGCAATAATATCTTTAAGTATGTGAATTAAATAATCGAAATCCAGGAAATCAAGCTCTGTTTCACTGTCTTTCCACATGTATGTCTCCCCCTATACTTAATACCTTAGACTTATATCACTATTCGATCTCAATCGACATTTTTCCTCCATTTGGGATTGCATGTGAAAATATCCACCCCTTTTGTAATTGGTTTGAACAGAATTATTTGTCTCTTCTCGTTTTATTAAACTGCCACCAAGCTGATAATTGGCATACGGGATTATCGGGCCATGCTGTCAAGTAATTTAAAAAGCATTATCCTCTATAAAAGGCACTCTGAATGCAGCCTCCGAACCAAGACCAGAGGCGATGAAAATTTCGGCATATTCTTGGTCTGGAATACGGTGATTAGCACGATCATCCCCATATATGAGCGTTGAAGCTTGCGAACTCAAGTGTGAGGACATTTTCACGGTAATATTATCCCTTATTCCTGTACTGCCTAAAGAAAGAGTAACTGAACGTTGCGTACTTAGAATCATGTGAATTCCTGATGCACGGGCTTTCTGTAGTAATAGTAAAAGCTCTGTATTTTGAATACTTGGTTTCTGAATACTTGGTTTCTGAATACTTGTTTTCTGAATATTTGGGTCACTATGTCCCATAACAGTCGCTTCCTCATCAATGATACAAACAACACGTGGAAGTATCTTAAGCTCTCTTTGTTCACGCACTTCTTCATAACTGGCGTATGAAAATCCCCCTTTCTCATCGAACGTTCACTTTGAGACATGCCAAACGATTTTTGTAGAGCTTGAATTTAAGCAGATTCCCCCACGCTATTGCTCCCTAAAAATGTAGTGATATTTGAAAAGTCCACTATTGTTTCATTTGGACCAAAATTTCTAAAATTCTTGTGTATAATTTGGGATATTTGCATTATTGCCCTCAATAATTGTATTGTATCCGATATACATAATTCGCCAATAGTTACAATACCTTTTCAAAGTTCAGTCTGATCTCAAAGTAATACTACCGTTTTTTCTCATGACTGAAATCTATATTATACAAATGATAATCAGTAATCACTTGGGAGGATAAACATTATGCAACAGATCAAAGAGAATGATTTGAAACAATTAGTATCGGAATCATTAAGGGAAAGCAATGACAGCTACACAATCCAAGAGCTTTTCGAGCGCTTTCCTACAGCTACAGAGCTAATGGATGTATCAGAGCAACAGTTAGTATCTATCAAGGGAATCGGCAAAGGAAAAGCCCGGCAAATCACAGCCATGTTAAAACTTGCAAAGGTGCTGACTTTACCTGATCAGGATCAACATATCATTCGTAGTCCCAAAGACGTTTTCACCTTGCTTGAATCAGACTTGCGTTATGAACAGAAAGAACACTTCATCTGCCTTTTCCTCAATACCAAGAACCGTCTCATCTTCAAAGAAGTCATCTCCGTAGGCTCTCTAAACGCCGCCATAGTCCATCCCAGAGAAGTATTCCACGCAGCGATTAGACGCTGTAGCGCCTCACTCATATGCGCTCACAACCACCCGAGCGGTGACCCGGAGCCGTCAATTGAGGATGTGAATCTGACAAAACGACTCATAGCCGCAGGGGAAATCATAGGAATAGAAGTCCTTGATCATGTAATCATTGGCGGCAATCGCTTCTACAGTTTGAAAGAGCATGGTCATTTCTAAATTTCACTAAACAGCTTTTATTTGTATGTCCCTCAGATAATGAGATGTAAAAACCCTTCTCTTAAATGCTTTTATCCACGGTTTAACCACACTGCGTATCAATTCTCTACTATAGGCATTGAAATCCGCACTATATCCTGTTGAGCCTCCTACCAAAAAATTCTATCGTTTGATTAGGGGTGAAGGGAAATGAATAGCATCGAATCTATTGGGGAAAACATAAGGATTTTACGGTTGAAAAATGGTTTCAGTCAGGAGCAACTTGCACTAAATGCAGGAGTTAACACATCCTACATCGGTCAGATTGAGCGAGGAGAAAAGAACCCTACTATAAAAACCTTGGAGAAAATATCTAGGGCATTGGGAATTGCTCTAATTGACTTGTTATTTCTGGTGGATTCCAGGGGAGGAGGTTCAAAAACGTTTTGCAGTCAATCGTCTGCGGTTCTTACCCCTGAACAGATTAAGCAATGCTTGCTGGAAGTTTTGATTGACAATACTAACATGATTGTCGATAAGCAAAAGTCACTGAATATAAAAGAAGAATAAGGGAGCAATTAACCATGTCTACAACTGAAGCTATACAATCCGGCAAGATCAAGAATTCAAAGAAGAAGCCTCTTCTTAAGCGTTGGTGGTTCTGGATTCTTGCTCTATTTGTTGTAATCATTGCTGTTAGCATATTTTCTTCAGGAGGAGAATCAACGGCTTACGAGTTATCAAAAATGCAAACGATGACTAAGGAAGAAATCATAACGAAGTTTGGAGAACCAAATGAGGTTATTCGAGATGATTCAGACGGTTATACCATTGCTTATAATACTGGGTTTATGGTTAGTGGTGACAAGCAAGGGGCAAGCGAGATCACACTACAAGAGGATGCTGTTAAGGGAAGCTCAAAGGATACATACAAAATTTTCGATGTAACGTTGGGTTCGTCCTTTGCTGATAATATTGCACGTTTGGGTAAACCAAATCTTACTCAAGAAAAGGATGGCAAGAAAAGCGTCATGTACCTGACTGAAGAAGATTATCTGCTTGTATTCTCCACAAGACCAGATGCTGACAAGATCAGCACCATTCAGTATTCTGCTTATGATTCAAGTATGGAGTCTCTTTCACTCGACCTCTCAAGTCTTCTTGGATTAACGGCCACTGAAGACGAATTAAAGTCACTCTATACAATTAAGGATAAAAGCAGTTCTCAAGGAGAAACAATGTATGCCTTGGAAGAAGGCTTTGAATTACTTGTTGATGAAAATAATTTGGTGAAACAGCTTGTTATTTCTTCAAATTCTATTTTCAACATCCATGGTATTCGAACTTCTGACAGCTTGGATAAAGCAAATCAAGTGTTTGGCGAGCCTATAAGTACATCTACTGGTGTGCAAGATACCACTCAATATTCTTATAACTATAATGGCGGTGCAATCCCGACAACCGTTGTTTTGAGCGTCGAAAGCGGCAACAAGATCGGTTACATCCAAGTCAATGCTACAGAAGAATAAGGGTTAGTGCATAATTGTTATAGGGGGACGCCAAAATGATAGAACTTTATGTTCTGCTATCTATTCCATTTGGTTGGAAATTCATAAGCAAGCTACAACGTAACGTCACCGTATTTACGACGCTCTCTAACTATATCGTTTATAAAATCATCTTATCCGTATTTGTTGGCTGGGCAGTAACGCCGTTTTACTTAATCGGGTATCTCTTTAAGTTAATTCGAGTGTTTAATCCACCCTCAAGTACTGAGCAGCAAACAAAATAGAATCATCAATGCAACGGGGAGAGCAGCGCTCTTCCCGTTTATTTTGCGTTAATCCCTGAGAGGAGGTGAGAATCATGGATAAAGTAATTGAAACTGCCGGGAAGACAGCGCTGACCGCAGCGGGCACACTAATCGGAGGAGGAGCAGGAGCAGCACTTGGCACAGCAATATTCCCCGGTGCAGGAACAGCCATTGGTTATTTATTTGGTGTTGGATACGGAGCAATCAGCGGCCTTAAAGCTTGGAAACATTAATCAAAAATTATTGGAGGAATAAAATGATGAGTGATTTTTGGGAACGTGTAGTAGAGTCTGCTGTAGATGCAGTAAGCCAAACAATTGAGAATAAATTTGATATGGTCGAAACCGCACAGGATTTGTACGATAAGTATAAGGAAGAGTAACGAAAATTAGCTACTTGAAGCCCGTTAATTTATGGCGGGCTTCATTTTATCAAATTCTTACTCAATCTTCAAATTAAGGGTTTTCAATAAAAACAATACCCCAGTTTTCAAGAGTCATGACCGGGTTAATCGAGTTCAAAGCCCTTTTTAATTCTGTGATAAGGATTTTCAAGAGACTCTATTCCCCATTCATCGGGAATAATAACAGGATTTATATTCAAATCCCTTAACTTTTTTATTAATTTCCCGAATTTGTCAGCTGCTTTTTTGCTGTCTCTCCCTTTGATGAAAATCATTTTAGCTGAATTTATTCCACCACAACTATCTATAAGTTTCAGCATATGGGCTAACTCCTGACGCTTATATTGATTACTTTCATTTTGAGAAATCAAAAGCATGGCTTTATTCAAAGTGTAATAGTCTCCTTTACCTACAATCAATTTATAAAATTTCATAACCTCTTTTTTTAAACGTTCCTGATCTAACACATCAACAACAAGTTCATTACCATCTCTAACTTGAGTTTCAAATCTTAAAATGCCTCTGGTTTCTGAAAAATCCTGATATTGCTTTTCTGATTTACTTTGCTTGTCTAACAATGTCTCATATCGGTTATACCAATTCACCGTTTTATTGTTCGACATTAAATAAACGTTTGTGTGAGAACTCCAGTAATTTTGTGTTTGTTTATTCTCCCTAAAGTATTCAGGAATGTATCCTCTTTTAAAGAGTAATAGGTATTTAGGAATCAACTCTTCACTCATACTTAGATCTATTGCAGCCTCAATTCTTTTAGCTTTCCATTCAAAAAAGTCAGGTACGTCCAGAGAAAGGAAGTCCTTTAGAACACGATTGAACTGTTCGCTAATGGATTTAAACTCTGATATGTTCGTCAAAGAGTAATATCCCAACTCATTTATAATTAACTGAGGGCGAAATCTAATCTCTATGAAACCGAACCCCCAAGCAGGTTTACGTAGCCTTATTTCCTGAAATCCGTGCTTCGATAAGGCATTTGTAACGTAGGAGTTTCTGTCTCTCTGGTCTTTATGTAGTTGGTTTTTTGAATAGTTTTGTTTCAGATATGATTGCAAATCTTTAAAAGCGATGTTGTATTCATACCGTGTCATCCGATAACTAAGGTACAGCATGTCAACCATTGAACAGCACCTCCGCTACCCCAGCAACCGATCATACCTAGCCAAAGACATATGATTGGCGGAGGGGTACTATTATTTAAGTCAAAGTACTGTTAATGGACAAATTAAAAAGGATACAGTGCAGTATCTACACAGTATCCTTTCTTTCTATTTATTCATTGTCATCATCCATCCCAATAAAATCAATATCAGGATCTTCGCCCTCATGTTCTTCATAGTCATTGTCGTAGTCATCGATCTCTTGTTCATGCTCTTCAGGAGGAAGTGCTGTATTTTGTTTAAATTTTCCATTAATATCCTTTATTAACTTCGTGATGCTTCCTATTTTCCGAGCATCAAACGTGATGGCTCTAGAAGCTGTTGACCTATAAGGATCTCCCCAAGTTTGTAAAGGTGATGTGATTCCGTTTGAAGCTTTAATTATCAAGTTAGCCTCGTCTAATAATTTCCCCAGTTTTTTCACTCCTGCAAGCGGCTCATTCTGTAGGCGGGATTTTTCACGAATAATTTCATAGGAACTTTCCCAAATTAGTTTTAATTCTTCTGTCTTAGAATAATAGATTCCTAATGTTCCACTAGAAGGATTGATCAACCCATTCGAATAGGAAAGGTCTTCGTTCAATGCAATTCTAATTGTCCCTTCAGAAATTGCCTCAGTGAGCAAATTCAAAAAGAGCGTAACTTTAGGATCTATGATTGGTTTTGATTGATCTTCTAGCAGATTCATAAAGATTTCCATTGCTGTTTGACTCATTGCTTTAGACTCCAGAGGTGTTATAAATTCTTTTTCTGTGGCGTATAAGATATAAAAGTTAAAGGCGTTGAATAAGTGACTGACACTATCTATTATTCTGGAATGAAGTTTAGATTCAAATTTGATTCTAAGTTTTTGGAAATCTCGTCTATAGTGATCAATCATTTGTGAGTTCAACTTGCCAGATAACCATTCCAGATAATAGACAATACTTGTTGGCAAAGGATTAGAATTTTCATACTTCTCAAATCTCTTCATCTTCTCTATAACAAAATCAGGCTCATCACGATTAAAAATATTATCCATTGCAACTCTAATTGTACGAGCAATCGTTGAACTGTTTTTCTCATTATTGTTTAGGAACCGCTCACCAGTGAATAGAGCCATTCCAGTCGGTAAAGCATCATAGACTGAAGAAAGCTGTCTATCTCCTAACCATCGAATTAAATTTTCGACTTTTTCGTCTGTACGATATTCATTTTCCGTAGTCTTTGAAGTTCCATAGTCATCAACTACAACAACGCTGTCTTTATACTTGATGTATGCTGATTTCAAATCCCTCTTATAGGCGTCAACACGTACTATGTTTTCAGTATCGTAAATTTTTGTAAACAAACTTGATAACCTTGTTTTTCCCAATCCTGACTTACCATAAATCCACATGGCGAAATTTGGTGACAAATCTTTGGTTTCAATAAGTGGTGTGACTATAAGTGATAGCAGTACTAAACTTAACAATGAATACGTAACTCTGTAATCACAGATATTCAACATTCCAATGGTTTCTTTAAATGCCTGTGCCTCGCTTAATGAATCTTCTTTCAGGAACTTAAAGTCTATAAATGTTGTTCTATAATCCTGCTTTGAGACACCGATCTTTCCCTCAGAATGCAAGAAAAACCAACCAAGCTCATCTTTATACCAGCCAATTTGATCAAGTTCGTTGATTGTGGGAATTTTCCGATCAATGTGACTTAAAAATTGTAATATCCACGGATACGTTTTTCTGCTTATCAGATCGATTACAGCAAATGGATTCCATTGCTTAATCCAAGTTTCATTGTGAAGATTTTTAGCAGATACGATTCTAGGCCCTAAGATAAGTGCAGCTCCTTCTCTCAAAGCATAAAATTTGTATAGTGTATCTATTAATCCCCCTTGTTTGTCTACTACATTTATTTTTTCAACCGGAATCAAAATGAAATAGTATGCAGGAGTCATTTGTCCTTTTGTGAACACGTTAAAATTTCCATATTCATCAACACAAAATAAATCATCGGCATACATCTCATTAAAAAAGGATAATAGATACTCTGGCGTTATCTCATATGTATTATTCATAAACCCCTCCGAAATAATATGAAAATGTGAATAGCATTCAGTATTATATCGCATTTTCATATTTTTCCCTGTGTACTTTTTAACATCGCACTTAACAACTATTTAATTCTATTCATCGAAAAGTCTCTCACAGAGAAAGATTGCTGAAAAAGAATCAGAGAAAGAGACCTTTAAACACAAATCTATTCAACTCATACCCGGTTTACAGGCAGGGACTATTACGCTCCTGTCTTTTTCATATTCCAAAAAATCATTGGAGGTCGAAGCACATGAAAGGCAGCTTACGTAAACGAAATCAATACTGGTACATCATTGTTGAAACAAAGGACGAGTCCGGGAACCGGAAGCAAAAATGGATTAATACCAAGTGCGAGAAGAAATCAGATGCCGAAAAGTTTCTGCGAGAAACACTTACAAAGTTGGACAACAACAGTTTTGTTCAGCCACAGCGAAAACTCAAATTCACTGATTTTATGCTGGATTGGCTTAATAACGTTATTAAAAGCGAGGTTGAGGAAACTACTTGGGAAGGTTATGAGATGATCGTAACAAAGCATATCATCCCATACTTCATGAGTAAGAATGATATACTGCTACAAGAATTACAACCCATGCATCTGCAAAAATATTACGAGACAAAGTATAAAGATGATCAATTGACTGAAAAAAAAGGGTTATCCGCTAATACATTACGAAGACACCACGCCAATATCAGAAGCGCATTGAATTTCGGAGTGCGAATGAACTTGATTCCATTTAATCCCGCTGATCGAATCGTACTTCCAAAGCAGGAAAAGTTCAATGCCAGTTATTATACGGTCGAACAGCTCGAAAAGCTATTTGACGTATGTTTGGGTACACCGATAGAATCCGCAGTATATCTCGCAGCTCATTATGGGCTTCGACGTTCCGAGGTACTTGGGTTAAAGTGGGATTGCATCAATTTCGAAGAAAAGACAATCTCAATTAGAGAAGTTCGCGTGAAGTACGGCAAAGAAGTTGTTGTAAAAAAACCTAAAAGCGAGAGCAGCCAGCGCATTCTGCCTCTGATGGATGATATCGCGGATTACTTATTGCGGCTAAAAATGCAGTGGAAGAAAAACAAACTACTGTACGGCAAAGATTACATCGATAGCGGGCTTGTATGTTGTTGGCCAGATGGTAGCCCATTGAATACAGAGTACCTGAACCACAAATTCAAGGACATACTCGCAAAGAACGAATTGCCACACATCAGATTTCATGATCTCAGGCACTCGACAGCCAGCTACTTGATTAAAAATGGCGTAAGTCTGAAAGAGATTCAGGTATGGCTGGGTCATTCTACAATTAGCATTACAGCCAATACTTATACTCACATTGATATGGAAACGAAAAAGGATACAGCACAAAAGATCAATGATCTATTCTCCAAAAAAGCAAAGGAAGCCGCTCAATGAAGCATACAGCTTGGAGAGCATTAGATTATGCAGCAATCCATTCTGCGCTGCTGGACATTGCCATACTCCACGTAAAGCTTGCTTTGGAGCATAGCAACAAGAATACTTTATCTTGTCGTAAAGAAGTCATTAGAGCAGAAATCCAGCGACTGAGAATGGAACGTGACAGAATTCTCGAACGCAGAGTTTGAACAAGAACTGCTCATCGTGAAGTTGATACAAGCATCATTCCTAGCGTACCGGAAACCTCGAATCTACACCAAAAAAGAGGCGCCGTTAGCAAAATGTTAGCACACCATCTTAAAAACAAACAAGGGTTCCAGCTCTAATGAGCTGAAACCCTTGTTCTTCTAGTGCCGAGGACGGGGGTCGAACCCGTACGGTACTCACGTACCGCAGGATTTTAAGTCCTGTGCGTCTGCCTGTTCCGCCACCCCGGCATATTATGTGTTGAAGCTTCATACGTTGTTCACATATAACGCGACAAGAAATATAATATCATGAATATCGATAACGCGCAATCCTTTTTCGAAAAAAATTTATTCACAATAAAAATAACCCGTTCAGCCAGAACCGATACGGGTTATTATAAACGCGGATTATCTACGCTCGTCACTTCTGCTTCTCATTCCGGCAAGACCCAAAAGTCCAAGCAGACCGAGCCAGCCCCAGTTAGATCCTTTGTTAGTTGCAGCATTCGTTGTTGTACTAGTTGCACGGTATTTGCCGGTCTGTGTGGTGTTGGTTGCCGGGTTGACAGTGCTGTTGGTTCTGTAGTTATTTCGGGTGTCATTGTAGTTATCGGTGTTGTAGTTGTTAGGTCTGTAATTATCATCGATGCGGATCTTATCTTTCATAATGCTCTCATGCTGATTCAGCGTTCCCGTGGTGCCGTTCATTAGATTGCCTTCCGTGTTCATCATCCGAGTGTGTTCCGCAGTCCCATCCATCCCGGTATTCGCGGCTGGGATACCGCCCAATGCTGCTGATCCCACGGCATTTGATGCATAGCTAGCTCCCATTAGACTCATTGATAATACAGTACCGCATGCAAGGCTTGTTATCAGCTTGTTCACAGTGTTATGCCTCCCTTTAAGGTTAGTTATCACTGATAATTTCCCCTTGGACGGCACTGTCTATGCATGGTGGTTTTACTCTTTTACTACATTAACTGTCTTAGTCACAGCATCATAAGTAACCTTTGCTCCAAGCGCCTCAGCCAGCGCACGTATGGGCACATAGGTTATTCCGGTATCAAGAACGCCATCGGTAAGCTTGCGGCCGTTTAGGTTAATGGTCACTGTAACGTCTTTGTTCACCTGATCATCCCCTCCGGTAATCTTTTTTAAAGCCTCTTTGGCTTGGTCCGTCGTTGGACGTTTACCTGCCCGAAGTTGATCTATAGTTAAACCGAAAGTCATTTGCAGATGTGAATAATCTTTAAAAGAGGTCCAGTCCCCGCCCCATTCTAAACCAAGCCGCTTAGCCTCCTGTACAACCTCTTGCCAATCCGCTGTCTTATCCTTATCACCATCACGATTGATATCCCAAGAAAGGCTAGTGCCATTCGGCAGCAAAAGCGCAAAATCAAACGCAAGACCATAATTATGATAGCTGGTACCGCCTTTAGCGTTGGTAACTATCGGTCCTGGTTTGCTTCTACCCTGCGCATACAAAGCATTTTGCTCAGCAATGGTCCGTAGACCCTGAGTAATAACGATAGGGACTCCTCTCGCATGGCTTTGCTGAATCAAAACATTCGCACCTGCCGCCAAGACAGGATGAAGCCCGACCAGACGCGCCGCGGATTTTTCCCTCAATTGCTCCAAAGTCAGCATAGAATCACCCCTTTGGTATATTCAATGATGCCGCTGCCCTATTTGCCTGTACCCCTGTCCCCTTTAGGATGATTTCCACAAAAAAGGACAAAATATTTAACGAAAGGTGGGAGACATATGGATATTCATAGCGATAGCTATAAAGTTGCAGCCCTTAGTGAACAGGAAGAAGCACTGGAAATTATTCGGAATGCTGAAGCTTCCATTGCACATCTGACCGGTAATCCTACCGTTACCTTAATCGCTTATGAGAAAAGCGAAGGCAACGGTTCTCAGCATTAAACGATGTAGACCTCGACAATATCATCCACATCGATCCACTTCCATTCCTCCGCCCACTGCAGCTTAAACTCACGCGAGTGGGTGTGAATGGAAGTCACAAAACCACTTAACATCGTATTTTCAAAAGGGTCAAAAAGAACAACTGTCACTCGTACATGACTCCGCAACGACAAAGCCAGTGTACATTCAATCTCCTCCAGCTTCTGCTCATCCAGAATAGGCTTGATGCGGCGCAGCGTTTCCCGTTCATCTCTTATAATTCGTATCTTATGCTCCGGCAGCATCATGCGGCTGCTTTCCCACAGCCCGTTTTTCTCCAGCTTTTTGCCCATGGTAACCCCTCCTTAATTATATATCTATTCCTCTCAACACGAACGTATGTTTGTATTATATCCGCATCTTCGCATATTAATCAATAATCAGGAAAAAGATACCTTTTTAAGGGTCACTCTTTATTCAAAAGATATATATTAATGTATATCTATTCAAGCTAAAATTCGCAGCAAAAAGACGCTGACAGATAAACTGCACAGCGCCTGATTTGATTTATTCTTGAACAACGTCCCCAGACTCTGAGGTAGCCTGACCTTCGGAGTCTATAAGTCCTGTTGCTTCTCTTGCCTCGTTAAGCTTGGAAATACCGAATAACATCGCTACATCAGCGTTCTGATTCAATTCATTAAATTGCTCAGCCGTAACGTTTGCGGAATCAGCGCCTTGAGAGGCCTCTTCTTTTAAAGAATAAGCACTTTCAAAGGCAACTTTAGACTCTTCGAGCAACTTACGAATGTCTTCAGGCAAGCTGGAGGAAATTTTTACTTTCTCGGCTTGATTCGATAAATCAGTTGCGGTACTCTGGAATTGCTTAATTTTCTTCTCCAACTGCTTGTCCGTGAGTTCTCCTGCTGAATAACCAGCAATGGCTTCGTTGAACTCCGCTAAAGAAGTTTTTCCTGACTCTTCAAGTTTAGACATTTCATTGTAGAAGTTTTGCACGGTCTCCTGCACTTCTTCCTCCGTGGCAGGTGCCGATGAAGTTGAATTATTGCTGCAGGCGCTAAGGATGACAGTCATCATCAGCATTCCTATTAGTAAAGCTTTTTTCATTATTTATCCCTCCACTTAACAGGATAATGTCGGTTTGTGTAAAGCGCAAATGAAATATATGTAAAATGACTGTTATGTTATAATTATTTTAATTGTGATCAGGAAAGGAGAGTATTTATGCCTTATTGCACCACCTGTGGAGCGGAATACAAGCAGGGCGCTAAATTTTGTGGAGAATGTGGAACCAGCCTTGACGGCACTGCTCCAGTAACCGCTCATCGACCCGCAGTAGATAATCATGTCATTCAAGAAGTCGTGCTCTGGAAAGGCAAACCTGCCGGCATCTCGGATCGACTCAAAGGAATCGTAGGACTTAACACAACTTCATATACCATTACAAGTCAGCGTATTATGGTAAAGACCGGACTTATCGGTAAAAATGTTGAAGAAATCGAATTGCTGCGCGTACGCGATTTATCCGTAAAACAGTCTATCATGGACCGGATGCTTGGCATTGGGTCATTAACTGTATTTTCTGATGATGCCTCAGCGCCTCAGCTTCTTTTTCGAAAAATCCATGATGCCCAAACCGTCAAAGATGTTCTGCGCAAAGCCGTTCGTGACGAGAAGATCGCCAACAACATTAGCTACCGCGAGCAAATTTAAGACGTTCATACGTAAAAAGGCCCCGGAAAACCGGGGCTTTTTGCTTGCGCTTGCATACTTGAAGTACTCTTTTTATGGAAGATAAAATGCCCCCGCTGGGATAACCCCCTTGATCTGGCTCGGACTCTCCCACTGCAAAACAACCCGGGCGTCGCCCGCATTCTCATAATACTCCACCTTTATTTCATACGGCTTACCTGCAATCAGGTTTATACTCCCTTTTCGTTCCTGGCCGCTCTGATTCACCCAACTATCAATGACTAGCCCGCCATCAATCCATACCCGTATCCCATCATCAGAGTAGGAATAAATGGTATACACCTCGCTAAAAGCAGCCGTCAGCTTCCCACTCCACCGCACAGAGAACGCATCTACACGAATGGCAGGATCAGGCGAACCTTGTCTCCATGAAAAGTTAATATTGGCATCCGTACGCAACAGTGCAGGCGTGCCGCTGAGCGTCATGTTATTGTAATATTGGCCACATAATCCACTCTCCAGCACACTATCCCCGATAGCAGCGAAAGCGGCGGCCTCAGCAGCATACTCCTCTCGTGTGAATACCATTTTATCGTTCATAAAAGCTTTTATCACAGCATCGGTATTCTTCTCATAGAGGAGTTTCCCCCAGGTCAGCTGATAAGACCATTTGGGCTGTGTTTTGGACAACAGTTCAGCAGACGGAAGCTCTCCATTCTCACCAATCGCAATCAGCTTGCCACGACCCAGATCCCATAAATTATCATAATGACTAATCTTGAAATCCGCGTCATAAATGTCGAGCGCCAGCACATCTACCTTATCACTGCCCGGATAGTATTCTGCCGGCTCATCACACCACTGATTTTTTGCATTTGGACTCCAAACCCACAATAAATTATGCAGCTTATGATAATTGGTAAAACGATCGAACATAAGGCTCCACAATGCAGCGTAATTGCTCTTTTGCCCCCACCAAAACCATCCACCATTCATTTCATGATACGGCCGCCAAAGTACAGGAACCCCTGCGTCATTAAGCTTTTTCAGCGACAAGGCTATCTTATCCAGATCAGCTAACAGAGCATTATACTGGGTGGTACCTGGGGTTATATATTTATCAAAATCAGCATTGCTTAGGCTCGTATTTACATTCCCCCAAGTTGGCGCTGTCCCCGGTAATGCAGCGTGATAACACATCGTTACGATCCCGCCGGCCCTAGACCAGCGTATCGCACTGCTGACGACCCAATTCCGTTGATTGTCAATTAGAGCCTGTGACTGATTATTGATTGCGCCCAGCTCGTAGCCATGAAGCGCAGCATATTGCCCACTCGTATTTTTAAGCTTCTCCATGAGCTCGTCTGCACTTTCCAAATAATCATGTTGGCCGCTTATCACACCCTTTCCCTGCAAGTAATAGAGGGTATTCAGCAATAGCTGAGCCGAGGACGACAGCCCCGAATCCGCCGGAGCCATTTGTAATCTGCGAAAAGCCATCTGCCACTGCACATCGCCCACGAACCTTGATGCTGAATCAACCATCTGACGAATAATCCGCTGCTCCATCTATTCTCACCATCCTTTTAAATCTTTTTAAGTTATAGTATGGGGACAATAATGACATGAACTCAGCGAATGGACATGAAGTTGTAAAATAAGTTGGGACGATATAAGGAACTGCTGAATAAATTCACGGCTCAACAAAAAAAGGAGCTCCGCGGCTCCTCATTACTTTTTTTCTTATCTCGTGTACCTTAAAGGCAATAGTTCAGTGATTTCATATTTAGCTAATCGGTCATCCTCCGATACAATTATCTTGCAGTCTATTCCATAATCCGCAATTAACTCTCGGCACATGCCGCAGGGAGAGACTACTTTAATCTCTTTTTCCTCGCTGTCTGGGTCAGAATGCCTTACCGCAACAATCGTATCAAATTCCTTATAACCTTCGGATATCGCTTTGCCAATCACCATCGCCTCTGCACAGACTGTAATCCTCCCCATGCTGGCTTCCACATGTACCGCTGTAAAAATCTCTCCTGTTTTAGTACGAAGCGCTGCACCCACATGGTGCCGTCCCCATTCATAACGCCTGGTAATTATATCTTCGGCAGCCGCAATAAGCGTCTGATCCTCAATGGTAATTATGTACTCCATATCCAGTTCCGTCCTCCTTTATTTTACCTAATTATATTAAATCGCACTGAATTATGATATAAGATATACTATTTTAAGTGCCAAAAAAGGAGGAGCAGAATTGAAAGTAAGAAAATGGATCTCCAGTCTCATCATTGTTGCATTACTTGCTTTGGCTAGTTACTGGTTTGAACAAAACGGAGAGCCTACAGACCCCTCGTCTCCATCCGATTCGAGTGTTGTTCAGCTAACCTTCCCATCAGACCGCTATCCTGAGACCGCCAAACATATTCAGGATGCCATTGCGAAAGGTGAATCCGCCACATGTACGATTAACCGAGAGCAGGCTGAAGAGAACCGTAAAGAGTCCTTAAAAGGGATTCCCACTAAAAAGGGGTATGACCGGGATGAATGGCCAATGGCTATGTGTAAGGAAGGCGGCGTTGGTGCCGACATTGAATACATAACGCCAAGCGATAACCGCGGGGCTGGAAGCTGGGTTGGCAATCAGCTGGAGGATTATGCAGACGGAACCCGGGTAGAATTTATGTTTAAATAACGGTCTGTCTGACCAGCCCCAGGCAACAGAATAGCCCCACCTGGCATTCGCCAGATGGGGCTACACTGCACATCAGCTAACTTAGAATAAGCAAGCTTTAGTGATGATAACCAGCAAGATGAAAAGTACCAGAATTGCTCCTGTTGAAGTCCAAGGACTACACACCGGACCTACTGATGCTGGACTTACTACCGGACCTACGTTACAACCACAACCATGTTCCATTCCCATTTTCAATTCCTCCTAATGATTAATGACTACAGCACAAGATATGTAAAAAGGAGATAAGCCGTTTGGGCGAATTGGCAAACAAATGCCAATCACCTAATGAATTGAAGGTGGACAGTCGATAAACAGGATATACACAAAGGAGGTGCAATATGGATATAGCTGCATTATCAATGGCAATGAGCCAAGCATCCTTAGCTCAAAATGTTGGGATACAGGTCATGAATATTGCCAAGAATCAGGCTGAAACCCAGAGCCAAACCATGGTGGAAATGCTGGGCAAAAGCGTTGCTCCGAATTTGGGAAAAACACTTGATATTAGTGTGTAATTGCTTTATGCTAAGGATACATGAGAACGAATGTTCCTGTGTATCCTTAGCATTTTTTTTACTCTACATAGCCCTTCGGGCTTTTCTTTTGCGCATTTATGCGAACATACGATCCCATTAGTGATTTATTAGTGATTTTAAACGAGGTGAATAAGTTGGAGAACATGAAATCATATTATCAAATGACTGTGCTTGAGAAATGGACGGAGGATTTATACAAGCGATTAAATCTTCATCAGCCTTCACAAATTTCAATATCGTATATTGCAGAGCGGCTTAATATCTGGGTTCATTATTTGGATGTGAGAAGCAAGAGCATTGAAGCGTCTGCAGGGATGTACAGCCTGTTTATCGACAACCGCCTTCCAGCCAATCTTCAACGGCTAGAGTTTCTTCATGAACTGTGTCACCTCCTTCGCCATGGCAGTGATAATCAGACCTTGATGCCAGAGCATTTCACGCGGGCACAGGAGGATGAATCCGAGCGTTTTATCTTGTATGCGGCGATGCCTTACTCCATGATCTCCCGCATGACATTGCCTGAGCAACGAGAGGATGCCATCTCCTATCTCGCAGCAGAATTTCAAGTTCCTGCCGAGCTAGCCTTACAGCGGATTGATCAGATCCAAAGACGTGTGTTCCAAGGGCAATTATTGGCCGTGATGGGAAGAAACGAAGAACGACTGACACATATTCGCAACGGATCACGGAGATAATAAGCTTGGTTGCAATAGTGCTCTGCATATTCATTTATGGTGGAATTTCTCGTGAGGGGGAACGACATGGAAGCCATTAAAGTAATTGAATTATTACTGACTCATCCGGATTATAATGTAGATGCAGTACACCCCGAAATCCCGGATTTCGTGGGCATTGAGACGATTGAGGTGGATCACGAAACGGGGACCTTCTCCATTTTATTACAAGAACCCAAAGAGGACTAAAAGAGAATCATTATTCTTCATAAGTTAAAAGGCAGCAAATATAGTATGTCCCGGCAATTCTTCTTTCGCTTACGCCTGGATTACTATCAGTATTTGCTGCCTTTTTGTATAATCTGTTATGCAAATACAAACTGTATCACACCAATAAGAATTAGAATAACGAATACACCTACAAAACCCCATATTAAAAACTAAAAGATTTTCACCCCCGGCAGCCTCGGACTTGCCTGGTCCTCCAGCATCTTAATTTGCTGCTCCAGCTCCAGTATTTTCTCTTCCTCCTGCGTCATATATCTATGAATGACATACCAGTCTCAGTATATTATCTTATACTATATACAAATTATTTATATGGAGGGAATTAATGAAGAAAAAAACAAAACTAATCTTCATCGTTCTAATCCTTTTAATCTATGGAATAACATCCTTAGCCTTCCACTACTTCCAAAATCATATGAACAGAGAAGTCATTCATTATCTAGTAGAGACGAGAAATTATAAGAAAGAAGATTTTGATAAAGTATACACCCAGATTGCCAAAGCTCCCCTCGTAAGTACCACGGTGATTTTTGCAGACGAACCCTACGCAAGATACTTTTATCGAAAAGAAAATGGAAGGATCTTTCAATACAGCAGGGCTCCTGTTAAAGGTAATAATCCGAGCTATACATATAAACATATCGAGGAAAATCTCCCGTGAAGGAGTTGCCCTATTAAAAAGACGCGTTTGTTCAGCAGTCAGCATCATGGCTGCTTGGGCAAACGCGTTTTTTTGATCTTCCCTGCTCTAAATAGGTAAACATCGTTTGCGTAGACAGGTGATGGTAGAGGGTCCAGGACATGCGCCGATGCACTTGATTAAAGAGGATATGGATAAGCAACTTGAAACTTGTAACGAAGCCCCTTTTTATACATTAGGTCCACTGACTACAGATAACATTGGCGTGGTTCTTAGCAGCTATCGGACACAGTTGATCTTATGCGCGGTATAACCCTCCATTTCAAAGTGTAGCGGACCCCATAGCCTTTATTGGCATGAAAAACACCATATAAGACCTCCTTTTTAAGGAATAGCGTCACTGGAGTCCGCGAACCTGCTCAAAAGCCTATAAATATGCAAATAACGACTTCTGAGTCCGTAAGCCTGTGGAGATAATTTATGAATAGGCATTCTTTACGCTCAAACACAAAGGAATTTTCTCAGGAACAAAATGTGACCTAATGCCGTCCTAAATGGTGTTATAGGTAAAGGGGGGCACAGTATCATGCAGCGATCCATGACCCGGCCGGGAAATCATGTGATGAAGAGTTACGAAATCTACGCAGATATGCTTTTCCGGATCGCTTTGGTCCATCTAGGCAGCCGGCAAGATGCCGAAGAAGCCACTCAGGATACCTTCATCAAGCTAATAGAAAAAGCGCCGGAGTTCAAAGATGCCGAACATCAGAAGGCATGGCTGATCCGGGTAATCACCAACCATTGTAAAACACTACTGGGCAGAGGCTGGCGCAAGCGTGAGGTTAAGCTGGAGAGCGCTGAGCCAATTGCGGCAGACAGCCCCGAGGATTGGGCTCTGCTGCAGTTAGTTATGGCGATGCCCATGAAGTATAAAACCGTAATCCATCTTTATTATTACGAGGACTATCCCATCCAGGAGATCAGCAAGATTCTGCAGATTAGTCAGTCTGCCGTGAAGATGAGACTTCAGCGGGGACGGCAACTGTTAAAACTGGAGCTGGAAGGAGCGGAACCACAGTGAAGGAAGATCAGTTTCGAACAACATATAAGAAAGCGGTGGATTCGATGAAACCAGGTGAAGAGATGAAAAAAGAATTGTTCAATAAAATAGAGCAGCGGCAGGAGCGGAAGCGTCCGCGCAAAACCGTTTATATCGCAGCAAGTGTCGTGCTCGCCGCAGGAATCGGTCTGGCTGGGCCTAGTATATGGCAGCAGTTGAACAGTCAGAGCTCCCCAGTGCAGGTTGCCCAGGTAACTCCGGGAGCAAGCAATGCTGGCAATTCAGGCACAGCTACATCCGGCAGCATTGTCATTCCCAAGCTGAAACTGCCAGATAAGGAGTCTGGCGTGAAGGCAGATATGATCGCCTTGGTCGTGTATAAAAATAATATTTATACACAGTCAGCGACTCGCATTGACGCTGCCGATGCTGCTGCTCTGCGCGGTGATAAGTTGGGACGCACTACAGGCGGCATCAACGAATGGAGCGGTAACGACGAATATATTGAGTTAGCCTCGAACATCGGCGAAACGGATCTCTATTCCGTGAAGGGCTATGACTCCAGCTTTCTGATTATGTCCTATTCGGTAATCAACGGCGAGGTATTCGCCGAACTGTATGAGCACACGAACGGCATCACCATAAACAGCGGCGCCGACCTGTTCGGCAAGCTGAATCTTGAAGGCCGAGTTACTTCAGCTCAATGGGAAAGCTTCAACAGTTGGAACAACGGCCTCCAGCAGCAGGCGCCACTCGCCAATGGCGAGGCGCTTGATAGCTTCCTGACAGCCCTCCAAGCGGCTAAACCGCTGGCAGCAGAGCCGCTGATCGAGCAAGGCATCTACGACAGCGAAGACCGCAAGATCATCTATTTACAGCTGGAAGACAACGCCCGAGTAGAGCTGACGCTGTTCGGTCAAGGACTTGTACGCTACGGTCAAGCACCGGTATTCTTCGAGGTCGAATCCGGGGCATTCCAGCAGCTGTGGAACAGCATGAAACTTTAGGAATGCTGGTGGAAACCCAGGGATAGCGGTTGGGACTGCGATCGGGACTGCGATCGGGACTGCAATCAGAACTGCGATCGGGACTGCGATCGGGACTGCGATCGGGACTGCGATCGGGACTCGATCGGGACTGCAATCAGAACTGCGATCGGGACTGCGATCGGGACTGCGATCGGAACTGCGACTGGGGCTGCGATCGGAAGCAATTGAGAACCTCGTTTCGGTCGCCCTGCTCTCCATTGGACAATTTAGATGACTGCTAACAAAAACGGCGCTGCTTCAAAACCATTTCATGGTTTGGAGCAGTGCCGTTTTATGCTTTACTGAATGGTTTATGAACTCGCATACTAGATATGCTGGTTGTAGAGGTGAGACTACTGATTGTTCCTTTAAAAGCTGCTTCTCATTGTAATTTCTGCAACTAAATCTATGAAGAGCACGGCACTAACGAGCTAACGAATTAACGAATTAACGAACTAACCTCCTCCACCTCGAGCTATCGGACCCAGATGTCGCTATTTGCTGATTTTCAGCCTTAAGAGCATGGTTTCGGACTCCATGGACGCTAATGCCTAGAAAGAGGCTCACATGCGGTACTTTTTATGCCCATAGCGACTATGGAGTCCGTTAGAATTGCAAATGTGGAAAAAAACCGCTTTAAGGGTCAGCTGTGTCCGACAGGAGAAGCATCGTTCACGTAATTGTTATCGAATCAAATTTCAAAAGAACACAGGGTCTCTCTCCACTTCCGATTGCTACAAAAAAGGAACGCCCACCATGGACGCTCCTTGAATTTCTTATTAGTCTACTACACTCTAGCTAGTTACGCATTTACACTTTCTGTTTTACGATCCTGTCTTGCGTGTAATGTTTTCATCGCAAATCTTGCGATCGGCTGCGCAACCAACAGTTCAATCCAAAATGCTATTCCAAAGTTTCTCGGCCAGATGTGAAGGAAGTTTTTAAGTGGATCCAGGCTTATTTGTTTCGTCCCAACCCATGTGCCGATAATTGATAGTAAAATAGATAACACTGTGACATTCAATAAAGTATTCAACAGAATCCTTGCATTAAATCCATCGGTTTGTCCCATGAATTTCGGCATCACTTTTCCAACAATCGGTCCTGCAACTAATCTTACGGATAAAACTACGATCATCCACATAAACGGAATAACCTTTAGTGTATCTATATACACTTCCTTACTGAAGCCGCGTTCCAACCCCACAATAATAGGGGCAATAGTGTTAACTGAAATGATTGAAATAATGAGTAAAAATAGTATACCTTCTTTTCCGTTTCTGGGCAGTCTTGTGTCTCCATGCATGTTTGTCATCTCCGTGAATAATATTTCAGATGGCAGACGTATCATGAGACATATATTTTTGGCCCAATAAAAAAGACCAATATCTCTACACACTGATATTATAATTATAACATTTATTTAAAATGAATGTCAGACCTTCTATTTAAAATTCTTAAAATTCTCGCTGATAACGAATAGTTACCTGCATGCGCCTTACAAGAGCAGCAGTGGCAGAGAAGTCGTAAAAATCGTCAATTGCTGTTCAACTTATAATCAAGTTATCTTCAGATTTCTGAAAATTTATTTGTATTTCCCCACCTAATTAGACCTCTCAGTATTCATTTCCGCGATTTTTCTGATTCCCTTGTCCAAACACAATGAATCTCAATTCATATATATATAGCAAACTAATAAAGAGGTGAAGCTCATGGCAACAACAACAGGCATCATTACGAACACAGGGACTACCCCAGCATCCAACGTGCTCATTAATATCGATAATGACAACCTTAGTTTTTCATCTAACGTAGTCTATCACGTTTACGTATGGAATACCTTGGTTAGTAAAGGTTTAGTCTACTCCAACTCATTAAACGTTAATGCTAACACCAGCCAGTTTCTCGGTTTTAATATCGCAGGCAATTCAGCTTATGAAGTCCAATTTCTCGTAACTGGAAACGCACCGGCAGACACGATTATCACGGTATTCGGAACGGATTCGTCAGGAAACGTCATTCCCCATCAAAGAGTGCTGCAATCCGAACTTACTTTCATAGCTCAGCTGAACCCATAAGTACCGAAAACTCTCTGACGAAAGGAGCTTAGCATGGCTAATATTCAAATTTCGCCGAGCGCAAGCGTTCAGTTTGAGCCCACCATCGCGGTAAATTGGCTTAATCCTTCAGTTATGGTTGCCGTAGCTGTAGATCTTCGATTAGGCCCTCCTAATATAGGTTTATACAAATCTATTGACGCAGGTGCCACTTGGACAACAACGTTATTGCCGTTACCGACAGGATTTGCAGGCATCGAAGCACCACATATTGATTATATTTTCCCGACCACTTTCGTAGTATTAGCCCACGCCTTCGATTCAGACGGTCTCAGCGGGTCGATCGTTTCCTATACATCTGCCGACAATGCCTCTTCATTCGGACCTCCAGTCATCGTGAATCAAGGGTTTGGGCAGTTTGTAAATGATGATCAGGTGGTCGTTGTCACCGACAAAGCTGGATCAAGTCCCTTTTTTGGAAATGTATATACTGGTTATACGCATGATTACAACACACAATTCATACCGGGAAATACGATATTCTTCAATCGTTCCCTAGATAACGGTAGTACCTATTCCAGTCCCTCCCTGCTGTCTTCGGTCGAAGAATTCGAAGAATTCCCCGGTATAGCAATTACATTAAATGGGATTGTTATCGTGGGATGGATCAATCAGCCTCCCGGTAATACTGATCTTAAAATTCGCACATCCTCAGACGGTGGGGTCATTTTTACTCCTGAAACCATGGTCGCCAGCGTTGTAGTCCCACCAGATCCATTGCCGGGATATACATTTAGATGTCTGACATACCCTTCCCTCGCAGCAGATATTTCTAATGCACCGACGACGCGAGGGAATGTCTATGCTGTATGGCAAGATTTTCGAGAAGGTTATTCCGATATTTTTCTTGCCACTTCCACCAATTTTGGTGTGGATTGGGGGGCACCAATATCCATTACAGGTAGTCCGGTGGGCTCCCAAAACTTTTTCCCAGCCATCACCGTATCCCCTGCGGATGGTGCAATATTCGTTACCTATTACACTAATCGAGTCAACCCCCTCAACCTTGATGTTTATCTAGCAACCTCTAGAGATGGCGGTATGACGTATACAAACACCCGGATAACAACAACTTCCTTTGACGTCACCGGCATCCCCCTAATTGGGGACTACATCGGTAATGCCATCGTCCCCCAAACAGGCCGTCTAGTGAGCGTATGGACAGACACGCGGACCGGTACTGAGAACATCTGGTTTGGGGATAATCAATAAGCTATTAATCAACTTCTGATGATAAATTAAAAGGCTGTTAAGTTAGTATTCCATCTTCAATAAAGGATGCCGAGCGAATATGCGGCATCCTCTATTGCTTCTTATCAAAATTCAGCATTAACCTGTTCAAAGAAATCATCAATTTCAGCGTATTGGACATGCTTTTAATTCAATCAAAATCTACGGCGTATGGTGCTTGCTACTTAATAGTCTATATGTCATGACTGTCCCCTTTCCTCTACAAGAGTAGGGCAATTCCACAGAATACATACTTTTTACCGTTTTCCAGATGATCTGTGATAAAACCAGAGGATCTAATAACGCCGTGACCAAAATGTGATCATTTTCTATTTTGTCGCTTTTCCAACTCTTCCACTTCTACTTACAAGGGAACCTACAGACAGCAAAAAACCCTTACAAAGTAAGGGTTTTTGATAAGTGGGCCCTGAGGGACTCGAACCCCCGACCAATCGGTTATGAGCCGACCGCTCTAACCAACTGAGCTAAGGGCCCGGATCTAAAAATATCCGAATGTACAATTGCTGTTGTAATAAAATTGGTTGCGGGGGCAGGATTTGAACCTGCGACCTTCGGGTTATGAGCCCGACGAGCTACCGGGCTGCTCCACCCCGCGTCAGAAATAATATTCAAACAGCGACATTAAATAATATACAGTACAAATTGGGTCTACGTCAAGGATGAATTTGTAAAAGTTCTCAAGGCAAAAATCTAACCCCATATCTTCCTTTGCGGGATCGATAAATCTCCACAAAACTTGGGTCATGATAGCCATAAATCCAGCCATCTTGCTCCAGTCTTTTTGCCAAACAGCCTGCTTGAAATCTCGTTCTGAACAGTTTCGCGAAGTATATCCAATTCATGATGCCCTCTTCTCCTTTTCGCAAATTAATCTTACGCTGCTCTGAACTTATCATGCCCAAGTTCCACAAAATAAGCCACCGGAAATCCGGTGGCTGCTACATATTCCAAAACTCAATCCCCTATGGAGTCAAAATAATATGTGGGATCTTTTTCGAGCGTACCCAGCATCGTATTCCCTTGCTTCTCCCAAGCTTTAAGTGCACTCTCGACCGTTCTCTTGCCCTGATAAACTTCTGTGAACAGTTGACGCCCAACATCGTTAATACGGCTAATTCCAGGCTTCTGTGTTTGTAGGACGTTCATCAAAGGATCATTGGCTGGTAATGGTTTGAGCGTATAGAAGGACTCCAAATTTACTGAAGGTACCTGTGTGGTAATGTAATCCTTACGGGAAGTTAGTTCCCCGCGGGTATGGGCTTTAATTTTGGCTACTTCATTACTGTTGACGAACTTGATTAAATCCCACGCATCTTCCTTATTAGCAGCCATAGTGTTGATAGCCATCATATTACCTACCCAAGTACCTACAGCCACTCCTGGTTTCTCCTTAAAAGTAGGTACGGTAACGAAACCCCAATCGACAGGATTATAATTTTTGATCTTTGCTGCATTGCGGCTCACACCTGTAAGCTCATTAAGATAATCGTATTCTCCAATTACCATTGCAGCTTTTCCGGTAAGGAAAAGATCCCCTTGGACAGGACTATAGGAGCTCCGTTCTGTTTCTATAAAATCCATACCGTTTAACCCAGGTGTAATTTGCTTTTTCACCAATTGGCTGTAGGTCGTCCAAGCTTGACTCCACTGTGTTTGATTTACCTCCATCTTATGTCCCTTGTTGTCATACATAGCAAGCTCCAGCGGTGAGACATAGGTCTGCATATCCCAAAAAGGATCGCTCATATAACGGTTCATCGAAAAGCCATATATACGCTTATCTTTATTTGTCGATTTCTTGGTCACCTTTTCGGCCAGCGCGAACACTTCATCCCAAGTCATTCCATCTGTCGGATAACCTACACCAGCAGCATCAAAAATACCTTTGTTAAAATATAACGCACTCGACATAAAGGTCGGCGCTAACGCGTAAAGACTTCCTCCACCCAGCTCACGAACTCCACTTAGCATCGTAGGCGCCATATTGCTTAAATCATATTGATCTCGTACGATAAGCGGCTCCAGCGATTGCACCAGA
Organism: Paenibacillus sp. FSL H3-0286; assembly: GCF_045040705.1. Taxonomy (NCBI): domain Bacteria; kingdom Bacillati; phylum Bacillota; class Bacilli; order Caryophanales; family Paenibacillaceae; genus Paenibacillus; species Paenibacillus sp. FSL H3-0286. Next base: position 5,388,093 of record NZ_CP150285.1, read on the forward strand.
TTATGTTCCACCAAACTCTTAACCAATGTACTATCACCGACGATTACATCAACCGGCTGTGCACCGCCCATAATTGCTCGGATATTCTCCAGATTATCTGGGTTAACCTCTGGATACGTGCTGTCAAAACGAAGCTCATTCATATTAATGGCTGGAATAATCTCAAGTTTGATTTCAGGATGCTGCAATTCATACATATCTGTAAACTGCTGACGAAAAGAAGAATCGTCCTCTCCAGACCAGAGGCTGCCAATACGTAACACGCGCTGTTCTGCAGATGGCTTAGAAGCCTCCGCCCAAGCTGTATGCCTGCTTTCAGAAATTAAAGGCAATAGGAGTGCTGCACATATTCCAAAGCTTAACCAGCGCCGCCATAGCCTTCTATTATTATTTATATGATTCATTCTTGAACCCTCCCATAAAATACTCAATCCATCCACCTTATGAATAATTACCCATAATTCTAGTAACAGTATATAGCTTTATTCAGGAGGGGAAGTTACAGGCTGTTTAAAGTTATGCTACGATTTCTTCATATTATTTCTATAAAAAATGTTCCGCGAGTTTCCTGAGGAGACAGAAATGCCCTTCTGCGACAGGATAATTGCACTTTGTGCAACTATTACATCTGAGTGTGTTGTGCTTCTCCTTTTAATTGCACTATGTGCAGTTAAAAAACGTTATTAGGTGCTTTCGGCGGATCTCTGGTGGATGTAATTGCACAAAGTGCAACTATATCGCCAGATCCTCTAAGGAAGGTTAGTTTAAGTGCACAAACTGCAACTATTCGGCGTTTGAGACGACAGCGCAATGGAATCACCGGGTGTCAGAGCGTTCAGAGCGTAGAGCGACAGCGCATAACAGCAGAGTAGCAGAGTGCCAGAGCATAGAGCGACAGCGCATAGCAGCAGAGTTTCAGAATCCCGAGTTTCAGATCGCAATATACCAGAGCGACAGAGCACAGGTCAGCCAAGTGTCAGAACGTGAATATAAATGTAAATGTAGATGTGAAATGTGAATGCAAACACCAAAACCCTACTCTCCACTCTACTTTTCCTTTTACCAATACAGCATTTTCCTTCCATACTAACTAACCTACTGACTAACCTGCTACATTTCATGTGACCGGCACAAATTGCCCCTTCTGCGACAGGATAATTGCACTTTGTGCAACTATTACAGCTGAGTGTGTTGTGCTTCTCCTTTTAATTGCACTATGTGCAGTTAAAAAACGTTATTAGGTGCTTTCGGCGATTATCTGGTGGATGTAATTGCACAAAGTGCAACTATATCGCCAGATCCTTTAAGGAAGGTTAGTTTAAGTGCAAAAACTGCAACTATTCGGTGTTTGAGACGACAGCGCGATGGAATCACCGGGGCAGAGTATAGTATTCCAGAGTGTCAGAGCGTTCAGAGCGGAGAGCGATAACGCATAGCAGCAGAGTAGCAGAGTGTCAGAGCGGAGAGCGACAGCACATAGCAGCAGAGTAGCAGAGTGTCAGAGCGGAGAGCGACAGCACATAGCAGCAGAGTAGCAGAGTGTCAGAGCGGAGAGCGACAGCACATAGCAGCAGAGTAGCAGAGTGTCAGAGCGGAGAGCGACAGCACATAGCAGCAGAGTAGCAGAGTGTCAGAGCGGAGAGCGACAGCACATAGCAGCAGAGTAGCAGAGTGTCAGAGCGGAGAGCGACAGCACATAGCAGCAGAGTAGCAGAGTGTCAGAGCGGAGAGCGACAGCACATAGCAGCATAGCAGCAGAGTGTCAGAGCGTTCAGAGCGCAGAGCGTTAGCGCAGAGCAGCAGAGTATCAGAGTGTTCAGAGCCAGAGCATAGGGCGTTAGCGCATAACAGCAGAGTTTCAGAATCCCGAATGCCAGAGTTTACACCTGCCGCGGCTGGATCATTGCATCTTTTTGCAATAAATAGCAGCATACTTCATGCAACTACACAGCTGAGTGCGCTTTACGCTTTCCTTTTTATTACACTCAATGTAGTTAAAAAGAAAAGCCTCCCACCAAAAAGTGAGAGGCCCGTCCAAACTATAATCAGATATTTAGTTTAAACGCCAAATGCGGAAGGATCTTTTCTCCAAGATTTCAGCAGTTCCACATCTGTAGCTGCGATCTTGCCTTGTGTAAGAGCCACATCAATCAATGTGCTGTAGTTGGATAAGCTTTGTAATGGCATTTCAGCTGCGGCAAAAGCATCCACCGCACGGTCCAGCTCGTAGCTGAAGATTGCCAATACAGCCAACGCTTCTGCGCCTGCTTCTTGCACAGCTTGAGCTGCTTTGATGGAGCTTCCGCCAGTGGAGATCAGGTCTTCGATAACGACTACCTTTTGCACCGGCTTAATCAGTCCTTCGATCTGGTTCTGCTTGCCGTGACCTTTAGCTTTATCGCGGATATAAGCCATTGGCAGATTAAGTTTATCAGCTACCCAAGCTGCGTGAGGAATGCCTGCGGTTGCTGTACCTGCGATCACCTCTGCGTCTGGATACTGGCTTTTAATAAGCTCAGCGAAGGCATCAGCAATATAGTTACGTACCTCTGGGTAAGCCATAGTCAGACGGTTATCGCAATAGATCGGGGATTTAATACCAGAGGTCCAGGTAAAAGGCTCCTGCGGACGCAGTGCCACTGCTCCTATCGTAAGCAGATAACTTGCTACTTGTTCACTTCTATTTAATGTACTCATGCTAGGGTCATCTCCTCAATAATATTTAGTGCTGCTTGACGTGGATCAGCCGCAGTTGTAACAGGACGGCCCACCACCAGAAAGTGGCTGCCTTGCTGAATCGCTTTGCCCGGCGTCATCACCCGGGACTGGTCACCTAGGGATGCACCTGCTGGCCGGATACCAGGTGTAACTGTACAAAATGCGGGCCCACAAGCCTCTGCGATCGCTGAAGACTCTTGCGGTGAAGCCACCACTCCATCCAGACCTGCAGCGGCTGCCAGCTTAGCGTATCTGACTACAGTATCTGCTACGTCTCCTGCGATTCCAATTTCGTTATTCATCACTTCTTGGCTCGTGCTGGTCAGCTGTGTAACTGCAATAATCAAAGGCATTTTAAGCGCAGCATTCGCATTAACTACTGAAGCAGCGCCTTCCCGGGCTGCAGCCATCATCGCTGAGCCTCCTGCGGCATGTACGTTAAACATATCCACACCGAGGTTCGTAAGGCTTTCTGCCCCGCCTTTTACCGTGTTAGGAATATCATGCATTTTGACATCTGCAAATACAGAATACCCCCGAGATTTCAGTTCATTAATGAATTCCGGTCCGGCTGCATAAAAAAGCTGCATTCCCACTTTCATATAACAAGGAATCCCTTCCAGCTTGTCAATCAAGGTTCTTGCCCCTGCAACATCAGGGTAATCTAAGGCGATCATCAAGCGATTCGCCATTTCATTCCACTTTGCATCTCCCTGTCCCATAACCGTTCTCCCATCCAGTGCAGACTTAAATCCACACTCTTCATTTATTAGCCCCTAGGCATAGCGGAACGGTCTGCGTAAACGCAAACCGCCCTATACATCTTTATGAGATTAGTTTAATTGACCGACAAAAGCAGGCATGGACTGTGACGAGAAGTTGATCGTCTGCAGCATTCTGAGCAGTGCCGTTACTGTATCGAGTGATGTCATACATACGACGCCATTCTCAACCGCTTCACGACGGATACGGAATCCATCACGCTCTGGTGTTTTCCCTTTAGTCAGTGTATTAAAGACGAAGTTGGCTTGCCCACCACGAATCAAGTCGAGAATGTTCGGCGCACCTTCATCCAGCTTGTTTACGTTCATTACGTTGAGACCTGCTTCTTCAAGCGCTTGAGCGGTGCCTCCGGTAGCAATGATCTTGTAACCCAGCGAGTGGAAGCCTTTCATAAGCTCTACAGCTTCTGCTTTATCTTTATCTGCCACTGTAACGATGATAGCACCGGTTGCTGGAATTTTCATTCCTGCTCCGATTAGACCTTTATACAAAGCTTTTGCATACAATTTATCGCGGCCCATAACTTCACCCGTCGATTTCATTTCAGGTCCGAGCGTTGGTTCTACTCTACGCAGCTTGGCAAAAGAGAACACCGGCACTTTAACCGATACATAATCACTTTCCGGCCATAGACCTTCTGTATAACCGTCATCTTTCAGCTTGCCGCCGAGAATGATTTTGGTTGCCAGATGCGCCATTGGAATTCCAGTTACTTTACTCAAGAATGGAACCGTACGCGATGAACGTGGATTTACTTCAATTACGTACACTTCATTCTGATAGATAACGAACTGGATGTTGACCAGACCAATCGTTTTCAATTCCTTAGCAATCTTGATTGTGATCTCAGCAATTTTTGCTTTCAGACCTTCATCTAGATATTGCGGAGGATATACAGCGATGGAGTCACCGGAGTGAACGCCTGCACGCTCAACATGCTCCATGATCCCTGGAATAACTACCGTCTCACCGTCACAAATTGCGTCTACCTCAACCTCTTTACCTAACATGTAACGGTCAATCAATACCGGATGCTCCGGATTTACCTTAACCGCTTCTACCATGTAGCTAAGCAATTCCGCATCATTATATACAATTTCCATTGCGCGTCCACCTAGTACATAGGAAGGACGTACCAGCACCGGATATCCAAGCGATTGTGCAGTTTCTACTGCTTGATCTACGTTGATAACCGTCTTCCCTTTTGGTTGGGCAATATCCAGACGAGCCAACAAAGCTTCGAATTTCTTCCGGTCTTCAGCTTCGTCAATACTGTCTAGGCTAGTTCCGAGAATCTTAACGCCAGCCGCACTTAGTGGTGCAGCAAGGTTAATGGCTGTTTGGCCTCCGAACTGTACGATAACCCCAATCGGATTCTCTTGCGCAATTACGTTCATTACATCTTCAAAGAATAACGGTTCGAAATACAACCGGTCCGAAGTATTAAAATCCGTAGATACAGTCTCAGGGTTATTATTGATAATAACTGCTTCATAACCTGCCTTCTGAATCGCCCACACTGCATGCACAGTGGAGTAATCGAACTCAATCCCTTGGCCGATCCGGATTGGACCCGATCCAAGCACGATAACCTTTTGTTTATCGGAATGAATGACCTCATTTTCAGTCTCATAAGTAGAGTAGTAGTAAGGTGTAGAAGCTTCGAACTCAGCTGCACAGGTATCTACCATTTTGAATACAGGCGTTAATCCTCGCTCTAAACGAAGCGCGCGTACATCAGCTTCTTTGGTGTATTTACCGTTCGCTTGTCCTTCTGCACGTATCTCAGCAATCGCACGGTCTGTAAAACCTCTGCGTTTAGCTTGATACAAGGTTTCTTCTGATAAGCTTTCATCCCCACGGATGACCTCTTCAAAGTTGATCAGTCCCTCGATTTTGGACAGGAACCACCAGTCTACGTTAGTAATGTCTTGAATCTCTTGCAAGCCAAATCCGCGGCGGAAAGCTTCAGCGATCAAGAACAACCGCTCATCATCAGGTTTTGCCAGACGTTCACGCAGGACGCTTTCTTCCAGATCCTCAGCGCCCGGCAGACGGAAACGGTGTACACCGATTTCCAGGGAACGAATTGCTTTATGAATGGACTCTTCAAAGGTACGACCGATGGCCATAACTTCTCCAGTTGCTTTCATTTGTGTGCCCAGCTTACGGTTCGCATGAATGAACTTGTCGAACGGCCAGCGTGGGATTTTGCTTACGATATAGTCAAGTGTAGGCTCGAAGCAAGCATAGGTCTGTCCAGTAACTGGATTGACGATTTCATCGAGTGTGTAACCAAGTGCGATTTTGGCAGCCATTTTGGCAATCGGATAACCGGTTGCTTTCGAAGCCAAAGCCGAAGAGCGGCTGACACGTGGATTTACTTCGATTACATAATATTGATAGCTTTGCGGATCCAGTGCGAACTGCACGTTGCAGCCACCCTCGATATTCAGCGCACGAATGATTTTGAGTGAAGCGCTGCGCAGCATTTGATATTCACGGTCGGATAAAGTTTGGCTAGGTGCCACAACGATACTGTCACCCGTATGCACACCTACCGGGTCAAAGTTCTCCATGTTGCAGACAACGATACAGTTGTCATTCGCATCACGCATAACCTCGTATTCAACTTCCTTCATGCCGGCAATACTTTTCTCCACCAAACATTGTCCAATTGGACTATAACGAATACCTGCTTTGACAGTCTCAAGCAGCTCTTCTTCGTTGTCGCAGATCCCGCCGCCGGTGCCGCCAAGCGTATAGGCTGGGCGTACAATCAGTGGGAAACCAATTTCCTCAGCGAATTTCATCGCTTCATCTACTGTGGTAATAATAGTGCTCTCTGGTACAGGCTGTTCCAATTCGCGCATCAAATCGCGGAACAAATCGCGATCCTCTGCTTTTTCAATGGATTCAAGCTGGGTACCTAGAAGCTTAACATTCTCTTGTTCTAGTACTCCTGCACGAGCCAATTCTACAGCCATATTAAGACCTGTCTGTCCTCCCAAAGTTGGCAACAAGCCATCCGGGCGCTCCTGGCGGATGATGCCAGTTACGAATTCAAGGGTAATCGGTTCGATATAAACTTTATCAGCCATATTGGTGTCAGTCATGATAGTCGCTGGGTTACTGTTGATCAGTACAACTTCCACGCCTTCTTCTTTCAGGGCCTGACAGGCCTGAGTTCCGGCGTAGTCAAATTCTGCGGCTTGCCCGATAACAATCGGTCCAGAACCAATTACTAATATTTTTTTAAGCTTTTCATTCTTAGGCATGTTATAGAGCTCCTTTCACGGCTTCAAGCTGTTTTACTGTAGGTTTTGGCGCCGTGATTCTGGCGTTTGCCGCAAGCTGCGCCTGGCGCGAGCTTACAGGTGTGTTAGCTTTATGGTCAGCGATCATCTGTAAGAAACGATCGAATAAATAGCTGCTGTCATGAGGTCCCGGTGCTGCTTCTGGATGGTACTGTACTGAAAATGCAGGGTAACGGGTATGTTTAAGTCCTTCAACGGTCTTATCATTATTATTAATGTGAGTAACTTCTAGATCCGTGCTCTTCACAGAATCTTCATTCACTGTGTAGCCATGGTTCTGAGAAGTAATGAAGCAACGTCCGCTCTCCAATTCTTTAACCGGATGGTTACCGCCACGGTGCCCGAATTTCAGCTTCTCTGTATCCGCGCCACAAGCCAGTGCAAACAGCTGGTGACCTAAGCAGATGCCGAAGATTGGGTATTCACCAAGCAATTCCGAGATCGTCTTCACTGCGTGTGGAACATCTTTCGGGTCCCCAGGGCCGTTGGACAGCTGGATACCATCTGGATTGAGGCGACGAATCTCATCAGCGGTTACGTCATGAGGTACAACTACAACATCACAACCGCGATTGTTCAACTCGCGCAAGATACCAGCCTTCGCACCGTAATCTACAAGCACGATGCGTTCTTTAGTTCCTGGGCTATTGTACATGCTTGGAGTAGATGTGCGAGCTACCTGATTGCGCAATTCTTCAATTGAGGTGTCGCCCATCATTTCCATCAATTCCTCTACACGTTTGTTAGAGGTAGTCAGGATCGCCTTCATTGTTCCGTAGTGGCGAATAATCCGCGTCAACATCCGGGTATCAATCTCGCTGATTCCAGGAATATCATATTCTTTCAGCAGGTCGTCCACACTGTATTCTGCGCGCCAGTTACTTGGAACTTCTTCATGACGACGCACTACAAAACCGTGTACGAAAGGTCGAACAGATTCGAAATCATCCCGCGTAATCCCGTAGTTCCCGATCAATGGGTACGTCATGGTAACGATTTGTCCGCAATATGAAGGGTCAGACAGCACCTCTTGATATCCTGTAATTCCTGTGTTAAAAACAACCTCGCCTGTCTTTTCACCTTCAGCGCCAAATGCGGTACCTGTAAATAAAGTTCCGTCTTGAAGCAGCAATCTCGCCTGCATTCCCTTCCACTCCTTCATGTTCTGTAGTCTAATACGTATGCCTTGCATGCCTTCCGGAGTGTACGCGCTCAAATTGCTGATCTGTAAAGATCAGCAATTTCGCCTCACCAGTCCGCTAGTTTTTCTCAGTCCATACGGCTTTGCCGTCCACCCAAGTTTTTACTGGCCAACCCTTAAGCTTCCAGCCGCCAAAAGGAGTGTTACGTCCTTTGCTTGCGAAGGAACTTGGATCTACTTCTTTTTCCTGCTCCAGATCGATCAGTGTCAAATCTGCAGGAGCTCCGATCTCCATAACCCCGGTGTTCAATCTGAATACCCGTGCAGGATCGGCAGTCATTCTTTGTACTAGTAAGGATAAATCCCATTTTCCTGTTTCTACAAACGCTGTGTATAAGAGTGGGAAAGCTGTCTCGAATCCAACGATACCAAAAGGTGCCAGCTGCATTCCCTTCGCCTTCTCTTCTTCACTATGTGGCGCATGATCTGTAACAATCATATCTAGTGTGCCATCAAGCAACCCTTCGATACACGCCTCAACATCGCGGCGGGAGCGCAGCGGCGGGTTCATTTTCCAATTGGCATCCAGGCCTGGAATATCGTCTTCAGCAAGAAGCAAGTGATGCGGACATATCTCAGCAGTTACTTTAATGCCGATCTCTTTTGCTTGGCGAATCAGCCGCACCGACTGTTCAGTACTGACATGGCATACATGGTAATGAACGCCTGTCGCTTCTGCCAGCAAAATATCGCGTCCAACATGGATCGCTTCTGACTCATTCGGAATTCCTTTGAGGCCATGCTTCTTAGCGAACTCACCTTCAGCTACACAGCAGCCTTCAACCAGCGAATTATCTTCGCAGTGGGCAATGACTGGCATATCGAGCGATGCTGCGATGTTCATTGCATCTTTCATCATTTGAGCACTTTGTACGCCCACACCGTCGTCTGTATAACCAATAGCTCCAGCTTCTTTGAGCGCCGCAAAATCCGTCAACTCACGTCCGAGCTCATTTTTCGTAATGGCTGCATAAGGAAGCACTTTAACTAGTCCTGCTTCACGCGCCTTGTCTTTCACAAATTGCACGATCTCCGGGCTATCTGTCACCGGACGAGTATTTGGCATACATGCAATGGTTGTAAATCCGCCTTTAGCAGCTGAGCGACTTCCGGTTTCCACTGTTTCCTTGTGTTCAAATCCCGGTTCACGCAAGTGCACATGCATATCAATGAGTCCCGGAATGAGCAGCTTACCTTCAGCATCAATGATCTCCGTGGCTTCTCCGATAGCTTCATTTCCGTCGATTATAGCCGAGATCACACCCTCCTGAAGTTCGATGTGTTTGCGCTCAAGCAAGCCTTCCTTATTCAATACGCTGGCGTTTCTAATAATCACTGTCATGATTCTACCTTTACCCTCAGATCACAGCTGCGGGCCCTCTCGTTATTATATAATAAAAATTCATATTTGTGTATATTTATTAGTCTCTATACGTTAGCATTCTGTAAGCTTATAGTAAAGCTCTTTCGAGAACCGCCATCCGGACCGGTACGCCATTAGACATTTGCGGGAAAATCCGCGATTGACTGCACTCAACTACTGCATCATCAATCTCTAGATTCCGGTTAACCGGAGCTGGATGCATAATGATTGTGTCTTTGGCCAGCTTAGCTGCCCGCTCTTCTGTTAGACCATAGTGGCTACGGTAATCTTCAGCAGACAGCTTAATGCCGGAAGTATGGCGCTCAAGCTGTACTCGAAGCATCATTACTACATCCGCTTTAAGAGCTTCTTCCATAGTTACGTAAGGCGCATACTCCATAAGCTCAGGAGCCTTCATATTATCCGGTGCGCAGAACTGCACCTTGGCTCCCATTTTCGTAAGCCCCCAGAGATTAGAGCGCGCTACGCGGCTATGCATAATGTCCCCAATGATGGAGACTGTCAGACCCTTTAGTTCCCCAAAGGTTTTGGTCATGGTGTATAAATCAAGCAGCGCCTGCGTAGGATGTTCATTGTTGCCGTCGCCCGCATTGATAAGCGGTATGGACACCTTCTCAGCTAACTGCTGCAGCACACCTGCAGGCTTCAAACGCACAACTCCGGCATCGATCCCCATCGATTCCAGTGTGCGCACTGTATCGTAGATCGACTCCCCTTTTTCTACACTAGAAGCTGCAGCCGTAAAATTAAGTACTTGCGCACCTAGTCGTTTCTCTGCCATCTCGAAAGAGAAGCGTGTGCGTGTGCTGTTCTCAAAAAACATGTTAGAAATAAAATGGGAGTTCAAGATGGGCGTTAGCTTTTCACTTTGATTGTCCCAAAATGCTGTTCTGTCAAGCAGTTGGATAATTTCCGACCGGTCAAGCTCTTTGATTCCCAGCAGACTACGTTCCTTTACCTTGGTAAGTGTCATGATGTTATCGTTCCTCCCGGTTTGAAATAATGTAGACCTCATCTTTGCCGTCGTATTCCTTCAGCGCCACTTCAATCTGCTCGTGCTTTGAGGTAGGTACATTCTTACCGATGTAGTCCGGCCGGATCGGCAGCTCGCGGTGTCCGCGGTCAGCCAGTACTGCCAGTTGAATCATTCGTGGGCGTCCGCAATCCATCAAAGCGTCCATCGCCGCGCGGATGGTGCGTCCGGTGTAAAGTACATCATCGAACAAAATGACTTTCTGATCATGGATGCCAGCACTTCCTGAAGTAATAACGACGTTGCTCTTCACTACTGCTTCACTGCCTTCCACTTCACGGTCATCCCGGTAATGTGTGATATCCAGCTCACCGTATGGAATCTCGACACCTTCAATCTCCTTGATGCGCTCAGCGATACGCTGTGCCAGATACACACCTCGTGTCCGAATGCCGACCAGCAGACAATTCTCGATACCTTTGTTCTTCTCCAAAATCTCATGAGCAATACGGGATAAGGCCCGGCGGATCGCCGTTTCATCCATAATGACATTTTTCTCAGTAACCATAATCTTGTCACCCTCCAGCTTGTTCGCCTATTCAAGTTCCCGGAAATCAAAAAACTCCTTGCCTATAACAGGCAAGGAGTGAAATCCGCAGATGAGGAAGATGACGGCCGCGCGCATAAAAAGACAGTTCCGTATTTACACACGGATACCTTTCTAAGAGTCGCGAACCTCGATTCACGTTACCTTGCCAGCCTCACAGGACTGAATTAAAGGCGCTATTCATTTAACAAGAATTATGACAGAACAACCCCCTCATGTCAACTTTCTCTGCCTAAACTTTTGCACTTCTCTTCCTTACTTCTATTAACAACAAGGGGGAGGCGGTACTCAGTATATCTGCATAAAAAACGAGGCTGGTCCCAAATAGCCGTTTCATCGCTTTTTGGACAGCCTCGTTTATGTTCTTAACACTACTTAATGTCCAAATGATTCAAAAGGCGCACCTAGTAATGCTGAAAATGATGCAATCGGTGAGGTATTTATATAGTAATTAAGGAATTTCTCCCTGAAATTCAGTGATTTCTGTTCATCAAACTTGTTATTAGGGAAAACTTCCCTAATTGTTGGCCGATTCAGTGATTAATATAGAAAACCACCTAATTATTAGGGGGTTTTTCCCTGATTTCGTACATTTAGAGCGAATATCGGCTAATTTCAGGGATTTTTTCCCTAATTAGTTTATAACCCACTCTTTACTTCGCACAAACACAGAACGCATATCGCTCACCACACAAGCCCACCGCAGAAAGTCCACTGCACAAATTCCACCGTCACAGCTACCACAAATCATCTACTGCAAGCTGTACGAAAATCAAATATTGCAGTCAACCACCACCCACCCGAATAACAGAACACTACACTAAAATGCACTACAATACACAACACGTGGCATATAGTCATAGGGCACAGTAACATCTACAACATTTCCTATTCCATAAAAAAGAAGCTGCCCCCAAGTAGAATTCACTACTTTTGGGACAGCCTCATTAATTCAATAACAATGCTTAAAACTCAAATTCCACATCACTAAGACGTCTTTGAATTTCAGAGATGACACGTCTCTCTTCCTCTTCACCTTTAGCAATAAAGGTAACGGAGAAACGAACAAACGGACCTGCATCGTCCCAAGGCACAGTGGAGATCAGCTTCTCACGAATGAGGAATTGGGAGAAATCTTCACCGGATTCAAAGCGACGGCCGTCTTTGATTCCCTTAGGTGCAGCGACATACAGGAAGAAGGAGCCTTTTGGCTTCTCAGCTTTAAAGCCGAGGCTGTTCAGTGCATCAACCAGCAGGTTGTGACGACGGGAGTATTTATCCGCAATCGCTTCAGTAATCTCTGGATGAGCAAGACCATAAGCCGCTGCTTTTTGAATCGCGATAAATTGGCCGGAATCGTTATTATCCTTCACATCGCTGAAGGCTTTAACCACTAGCGGATTACCAGCCACAAAACCAATTCTCCAACCCGTCATATTGTAAGACTTAGAAAGAGAATGCAGTTCTACACCCACATCCTTTGCACCTGGAACGGAGAGGAAGCTAAGTGGCTTCAAACCGTCATAGGTCAAGGCAGCATATGGTGCGTCATGGATAACCACTACATCGTATTTTTTCGCCCATGCAACGACCTCAGCAAAAAACTCAGGAGTGGCACTAGCGCCCGTTGGATTGTTTGGATAGTTTAGATAAAGAAGCTTAGCTTTACGAGCAATGTCTTCCGGAATTTCATTCAGATCTGGAAGGAATTTGTTCTCCTTCTTCAGCTCCACTGTAAATACTTGTCCACCCAAATATTTAGTATGTGTACCCAAGACTGGATAACCCGGCACGGTCATAATCGTGATATCACCTGGATTGATGAAACAAGATGGCAACATAGCCAGCGCAGGCTTCGATCCGATGGAGTGAACTACCTCCGTGTCTGGATCAATTCCTTCCACCCGGAAAACTTCCCGCAAATATTCAGCAGCAGCAGTCTTGAATTCGGCAATTCCATTGTCCGCATATCCGCGGTTTTCTTCCTTCGCCGCTTCTTCAGCAAGCTTAGCTACGATACCCGCATCAGCCATCTCATCCGGCTCGCCTACGCCCATATCAATTAGTTCAATGTTAGGAAAATCCTGTTTTGCGGATGCTTTAGCACGTTTGATTTTCTCGAATTTATAAATCGAAGTGTCTTTGCCATAATTGGCACCGCCGATGCGGTCTGCAAAATTAGTCTGAATGAAGCTATCTTGGTATTGTTCAATACTCATACTGTCATCTCATCTCCTGAATATCTATTCTACTTTTAAAAGAAACGGCTTCGCCGTCCCTTGGATGGCGTATGTTTCCAGATATCCGTTTCATTATAAAAATAAGGATAAAGAATAAGGCATTACCCTTTCTTTATCCTTATGTTTTTAAATATGCCGTAAAGTAGTGTTCAATACCATAGACTAATTATCACTTCATTTGTACTTATCTGCTGCGTAGTGTGAACAGCACTTCTTCCATATCCTCTGGAATAGGTCTGCTGAATTCTTTATATTCACCTGTGGTAGGATGAACAAATCCAAGCACCGCCGCATGCAACGCTTGTCCATTCATCGTAGTGCCCTTGCTGCGTCCATATATCGGATCACCTACAAGTGGATGGCCAATGAACTTCATATGTACCCTGATTTGATGCGTGCGGCCAGTCTCCAGCTGCAGCTCCAGCAGTGTACAATCTCCGAAACGTTCCATTACTGTAAAATGGGTTACGGATTTCTTGCTGTTCTTTTCGGTTACTGTGTATAGCTTGCGATCATGTGGATCTCTGCCAATCGGTGCGTCAACAGTGCCCTTATCATGCGACAAGTTGCCGTGTACGACTGCAATATATCGGCGCGTAACACTATGCTCTTTAAGCTGTGCGGCAAGCGAGGCATGACTGGCATCATTCTTAGCCACCATGATAAGACCAGAGGTATCCTTATCGATCCGATGTACAATACCTGGACGAATCTCACCGTTAATGCCGGACAGATCCTTACAGTGATACATCAGCGCATTTACTAAGGTGCCTGACGGATGTCCCGCAGCTGGGTGCACAACCATGCCCCGGGGTTTATTAATCACAATGACATCGCTGTCTTCATATACAACTTCAAGAGGAATGTTCTCCGCGATCAAATCCGTTACTTCTGCTTCAGGGACAACAACGCTAACCACGTCGCCTTCCGATAACTTATAGTTGGCTTTCACTGGCTTGCCATTAACCGTAACGTTACCGCCGCTGATCCACAGCTGCACCTGAGAACGGGAAATTTCTTCTTCCCATGATTCCGTAATATATTTATCGATTCGCTCCCGCGCGTTCTCTGCCGAAACGGTCCATTCCGTGACGTCCCTCTCTTCTTCGCTCGTAGATGCCGCTTGGTGATTGACGTCTTTATTCAAATCATTCATTCCCTTCTCTTACTTCCTTTGCTTCTTTCACATCTTTTATTTCCGTAATTTCTTCGCCATTCTTAAGGTCACGAAAAGAATCCAAAAGAATCAATCCAACCCCAATGACAATACAAGAATCCGCCACGTTAAAAATCGGGAAGCTATAGCTCCCAAAATTGAACAGAAGGAAATCAACAACCTCACCATTGATTATCCGGTCCAGGAAGTTACCGATAGCTCCACCCAGTACAAGCCCTAGGGCAACAGATAACAGCTTCCGCGAGTGTCTAGTCTTGTTCAAATACCAAACGATACCACTAACCACTACAACCGTAACTAGAAAGAAGAACCATTGCTGACCTTCGAGAATCCCAAAAGCAGCCCCGCGATTGCGATGAGAGGTAATCAGGAAAAAATCTCCGATAACAGAAATCTGTTCTCCGATCTCCAGACGTGTAGCAATGAGATACTTTGTCCCTTGATCCACCAAAAATACAATAAGAGCAATCAAATAGTACACCACAGAAGTTGTCACTCCGTTCTTATTTTTCCCGCTAAATGCGGTACGAATACTGTTTAAAGACTTGTATATTGTAGCACAGCCCTTAAAGAATCGTCTATTGCGGGACATCCGCTAAGTTCAATCTTGGGGACTATTTTCCAGCGCTAAAATCCCTGCTCTCCGGTCAACCTAACAGAAGAACCATCCGGTGTTATCCGGCAAGTCGGAATGATTCTTATAAAAGGTACAGAAAGGAGCTTTCTCATTATGACGCACCTGACAGTACAGCAGCTCTCAGAGCTACGCGCACGATTGGAAAAAGATCGGGATACGATTCAGCACAGGCTTCAGAATAATGAACATTACGGCTTAGATGAATCCATGCGGGATGGCTCCGGTGAACTTTCCGAGAATGACAACCATCCAGGAGATGCAGCCACCGATTTGTATAATCGCTCCATGGACATTTCACTGTTAGAGCGGGACGAGCATGAGCTGGACGATATTGAAGCTGCTTTATCCGCTATGGATAATGGCACCTATGGGATATGCAAGGCTAGTGGTGAGCCGATCCCTTTTGAACGTTTATCTGCCATCCCTTCCACACTTTATTGTAAAGAGCACAACCCGCGGCAAAACGCACCTTTCACTCGACCAGTAGAAGAGGAGCTGTTATCTCCACCTTTTGGACGAACCAGTCTGGATGAACGCGACGATCAAAACGGTTTTGACGGTGAGGATGCCTGGCAGATTGTTGAAAGCTGGGGTACCTCGAATTCTCCCGCCATGGCGGAGGGCAACAATATTGATTCTTATAATGATATGGAGATTGAAGCCGATGAGCTGGAAGGCTGCGTAGAGCCTTGGGAGAACTTTATCGCCACTGATATCACGGGCAACACTCTAATTGTAGTGCCGGGACGGAGCTACCAGCGTTATTTGGACAGTGACGAGGCAACCCATAGCCTAGATCCTCTCGACGAAGACTAAACACAGATGTCCCCAACACAAAAACATTTAAACAGCGTACTGTTCCAGTTTTGAGGAATGGTTCGCTGTTTTTAATCTTAACGTTTCGATGGCTATTTGAATTCTAGCTGACGCTGTACGATCCGCACAATATCCGCAATATAATCACCAATGATCGGTAGATTGAGCGCGCCTAGTCCCTGAAGGATATAAATAATCGTTGCCGCAAAAAAAGTAAAACCCAGTGCAATCCCAACTCCCCGAGCTGCTCCAAATAAAATATTTCTCCAAATCAACCGCCAAGGTGAATATAGCAGATCCGTATATTGATAAATTCGGGATTTTTCCAAAATATGAGCCCACTCAAAGGTCAAACGGTACATCGTATTCATTTTTTCTTCCAGCGGAATATCCTCAGGATTACGCGGATCTGCTGTTAGATACTCAGGATTAACTTCAGGAAAAGCCTTATTCTCCTTTTCCTTGTCTGGGTTATTCTTATTGCCGGATGTCTTAATGGAGATTCTCCTCTTATTTCCCTCCACAGCTACGGCTCCTCTCATATGTCTTTCCTTCGCTACAAAGTAAACGAGCCCGGCCAAAGAGAATTCATCTCCTTAAGCTCGGGACTCGTTAGTTTTGCGCCGAAATATAAAGACTATATTTCCCGCATAAACGGAAGATCTCCGTTTACACTTATGCCGCTAGTATATGCTGTTTTGGGACAGGTAATGCAGAATTATGCTTCGATATGGATACCGATGGATTTGTCACCGACTTCTACCGTCTCAAAAGCATGTTCTCCATCAAAATCAACCGTAGTCACAAGAACATTGTCTCGCAATACATTGTCAAATGCTGTAACAGCTGCTTTTAGCTCATCGTCTAACTTCAAAGTGAGTGCGATCCGTTTCTCGATCGGCAGATCCAGACGTTTACGGTAATCTTGAACCGCACGAATGATCTCACGAACCCAGCCTTCTTGTTCAAGCTCAGGCGTGATTTCGGTATTGAGCGCAACCGTAACTCCATATCCGGAAGCTGCGGCGAAACCTGCTTTGGCTTGTTTTTCAACAAGCAGCTCTTCAGAAGTGATTACAAGCTCTTCACCTTCAGGTGTCGCAATTGTAATTTTACCGTCCTGTACCGCTTTGCGGGTAGAATCACTGTCGAGGCTTTTCAGGAAACCTTGCAGGAAGCCTACATTTTTACCGTATTTTTTACCGGCTACCTTAAGATTCAGCTTGAGTGTGAAATCAACAAATCCGCTGTCACTGTTCTCCAGCACGATGTTCTTGATGTTGATCTCATCTTTGATGATCTCTTCATACTCAGCCAAATGGAAGTCACGGTTCATCGAAACGATCAGTTCAGACAGCGGTTGACGATTCTTAATGCCTGTTTCGTTACGTACGTTACGCGCCAACTCAACGATCTGTCTTGCACTTTCCATATCCTCTTCCAGCTCTTTATCGATCAAGTTCTCGTCAGCAACCGGGTAGTCTGCCAAATGCACACTTTCTCCGCCGCCAAGGTTCGTGAAGATATCTTCGGACAACATCGGTGTAAATGGAGCCATCAAAGTTGCTGTCGCCAAAAGCACATGAGTCAACGTACGGTAAGCATCCAGTTTATCTTCACCTAGGCCACTCCCCCAGAAACGGTCACGGGAACGACGGATATACCAGTTACTCAACTCATCCACAAAGTTCTCAATAGCTCTAGACGTATTCACGAAGTCATTTACCGCAAGCCCTTTATCCACCAAAAGAATCAAGCTGTTCAGACGGGACAGAATCCAGCGGTCCAGCTTATGTTTTGATACTTTAAAAGGATGATCGGCTGGATCGTAACCATCAATGCCCGCATACAGCGTCAAGAAAGCATGTGTATTTACCAGCGTATCCACTACTTTAGATTTCGTCTCACCTACAAGACCACGCGAGAAACGTTTATTATTCCAAGGTGCACTGTCGGACAAAATAGCCCAACGGAAAGCATCCGTACCATACTCATTCATGATTTCCCAAGGATCAATAACATTGCCCTTGGATTTGGACATTTTTTGACCATTCTCATCGAGGATATGACCTGTAGCAATTACCGCTTTATAAGGTGCTTTACCCTTGAACAAGGTGGATACTGCAAGCAAGCTGTAGAACCATCCACGGGTCTGGTCGATCCCTTCACAGATCATATCTGCCGGATACTGATCATTCAGCTTATCCTCGTTCTCAAACGGATAATGGCTTTGTGCAAAAGGCATCGAGCCACTATCGAACCATACGTCGATCACTTCCGATGTACGAACCATCTCTGCACCTTCGCTAAACGGACTGCGCAGCTTGATCTTATCCACGAAAGGTTTATGCAGTTCGATATCTTCAGGAACCTCACCAATCGCCATCGCTCTTAGCTCTTCAATGCTGTGTGGAGCAAACTCTTTGCCCGTTTCTTGACATACCCAGACATTGAGGGGTGTACCCCAATAACGGTTACGGCTGATATTCCAGTCAACCAGTTCATCCAAGAACTTCCCGAAACGGCCTTCTCGTACATGCTCAGGGTACCAAGTTACACTGTTGTTGTTAGCAATCAGCTGATCTTTGATCGCTGTAGTGTTGATGAACCAGCTGTCTGTTGCGTAATACAAAAGTGGGGTATCACAACGCCAGCAGAACGGATAGCTGTGCTCGTATTTCTCTTTACCGTAAAGCAATCCTTTTTCAGACAAAACCTTAATGATATCCAGATCGCAATCCTTAACAAAACGTCCCGCAAAATCAGAGACTACATCCGTATACTTACCGGAATTATCAACCACATTTACGAAGCTGATGCCATTCTCACGGCAAGTCTTGTAGTCATCCTCACCATGTGCTGGTGCCATGTGTACGATCCCTGTACCACTGGAATCTGTAACGAAAGAAGCGCCTACGATAACATTGCTTTTCTCTGCCTTAATATATCCGAATGGAGGTGCGTAAGTTTTACCGATAAACTCGGAACCTTTATGTGTAGAAAGGACTGTGTGCTCACCTTTCATTACTTCTTCGACCAAGTTTTTAGCAACGATGTACACACCATCTTCTTGTTGCACACGTACATAATCCATGTCCGGGTTCATAGCTAACGCCATATGGGCTGGCAAGGTCCAAGGTGTTGTCGTCCAAGCCAATACGTAGTCTCCGCTGTCATCCAGCTTGAACTTCGCGGTTGCACTGAGATCCTTAACGGTTTTGTAACCTTGGGCAACTTCATGCGAGCTTAATGTAGTCTGGCAGCTCGGGCAATACGGGCTAACGCGGTGTCCGCGGTAAAGCAACCCGTTCTCATGCACTGTAGCCAAGATGTTCCATACACTTTCGATATAGGTGTTATCCAAGGTTACGTAAGGATTATCTAGATCTGTCCAGTATCCGATTGCTTCTGTAAATTCACGCCATTGCTTCTCATAACCGAAGACGCTGTCTTTACATTCCTGGATGAATTTTTCTACGCCATATTCCTCGATCTCTTGTTTGCCGGAGATGCCAAGCTTCTTTTGTACGCCTAGTTCTACTGGCAGACCGTGTGTATCCCAGCCCGCTTTACGTACCACGCGGTAACCTTTCATCGTCTGGTAACGACCGATGAAATCCTTGATTACCCGTCCCAGCACGTGTCCGATATGCGGCGCACCGTTTGCTGTAGGCGGACCTTCATAGAATACATAATTTGGACGTCCCTCACGGTTCTCCATGGACTTGCGGAACGTATTTTCGTCGCTCCATTTCTTTAATATGCGGACATCTCTTGCCCGCGCCTTTTCTCTGACATCTACTTTTTGCATGTGATGGTCAATCCTTTCATGGATTAGTCTATAAAGCTCTTTTCGATCTTTGGGCGATCCTTGCGCAGCTGGTCGCTCACCGCTCTTGCCCTGGCTCCCGAGCCGCGATCCCGCAGGGCAGCAATCGCTCGGGGCGCCATACGCGACCTTGCGCAGCTGGTCGCACCGCTCTTGCCCTGGCACCCGAGCCGCGATCCCGTAGGGCAGCAATCGCTCGGGGCGCCATACGCGACCTTGCGCAGCTGGGCGCTCACCGCTCTTGCCCGGGCTCCCGAGCCGCGATCCCGCAGGGCAGCAATCGCTCGGGGCGCCATACGCGACCTTGCGCAGCTGGTCGCTCACCGCTCTTGCCCGGGCTCCCGAGCTGCGATCCCGCAGGGCAGCAATCGCTCGGGGCGCCATACGCGACCTTGCGCAGCTGGTCGCTCACCGCTCTTGCCCGGGCTCCCGAGCTGCGATCCCGCAGGGCAGCAATTGCTCGGGGGGCCAATGGGCGACCTTGCGCAGCTGGTCGCTCACCGCTCTTGCCCTGGCTCCCGAGCCGCAATCCCGTAGGGCAGCAATTGCTCGGGGCGCCAATGGGCGACCTTGCGCAGCTGGTCGCTCACCGCTCTTGCCGTAAAGGCCCCGCAGGCGAACCCGCCAGGGGAGCCTAAGAAGGGCCGCTCCTTCAGCCACATGAATCCGTTCGTTTCCACCACCGTACCTAGTTTGCACGAGGCTTTACTTTGCGGGTGTCCAGAGGGCAGCAGCCCTTGGGGTCCCCCTTAGAAAGGGGGATTTAGGGGGATGGCCGCCCCGGAACAACAAAATAAGCGTCATCCCACCCCCAAAGGGGCGAGACGACGCTCGCGATACCACCCTAATTCTGCGCATGAGCACATCCTTAAGGGGAGTGTATTCAGCACAATCTCAGTCCTGCGCGTAAATCTTGTGCACAGGTCCGGTGTAACGTCCGGCAGACGGTTAGGCTTACGCACGATCAACGCTTCAGCTTAACTTCTAGGGGAAGATCTTCCGGCAGGGTTCGAACAATCGGCTCGCAGCAATCGCCGACTCTCTGGAGAACGTTACCTTGTCGTACTTGTCCCGTCATCGAATACATATAAACATTATACAGATATGTTCTATTTATAGACTTTTTGAATCTAAATGTCAACAACCATTCACCCAATCTAGCTATTATGAGCGTACTTGCGCATGGAGTTCACTTTATTATGGTCTATTTTATCGGAAAATAAAAATAGAGGGAATAGCTCCCTCTATTTAGCCAATTATCGTCTGAAACCTTTAGATGCGATGAAGAACATCATCCTTGAAAGCTACGTTCTCGCTCGCCTCACGACTCTCTAAGGCATTCCAGTCATCCTGTGATAACAGCTCCAGTTGAGCTTCCACTAATGTCCGGAAACGAGTGCGATAGATCGAAGCTTGCTTGCGCAATTCTTCAGTCTCAATAGCAACCTTACGGGATTTGGATAACGCTTCGTTAATAATACGATCGGCGTTTTTCTCCGCTTCCTTGATAATGAGCTGGGATTCCTTCTTGGAGTTGTTCTTCACATCATCCGCCGCTTCCTGAGCGACTAAGATCGTCTTCGATAAACTTTCTTCAATATTCACAAAATGATCCAGACGCTCTTGAATAGACAAAAGCTGATTCTGCAGTTCCTTGTTCTCACGGATGACGCTTTCGTAATCCTTGATCACTTGATCCAGAAATTCGTTGACCTCGTCCTCATCATAACCGCGAAGTCTCCGAGAAAACTCCTTGTTATGTATATCGAGCGGTGTTAATGGCATGCTGTGCACCTCCTAGAAATTTCGGACCTTCTTTATCTCTAAATCGCAACTAAGCGGCAGACAAAGAAGAAAGACTGTACTTCAAGTAAAGGCAGAAGGTGTTCCTGTGTTCCGCCTGCCATTCATGGTCCGCCTCTTCTTAAAAGTATCGGCGTCCAGCTTAAAAAATGTTTGATTCCCTCGAAATAATCAATTTCGACAAGTAAGACCGTATTCCTGCAAGGGATTCACACAAATTTACCAATCTGAACACGGTATCGGCCCTTTTTCGTCAAACTGCCGACCTCTAGAACCTTGAAGCGACCAAAGCCTTGAATAGATACCATGTCACCATCCTTAAGACCGCAGGATGGGTCTTCCTCCACTTTCCAGTTTACCCGAACACGTCCAGCCTTGATGGGAGCAAGAATTTTGCTTCGGCTAAGCCGTGTTACATCTGCGGCAATGCCATCCAATCGCAGGGATGCTACAGTCAAATCCATCAATTCCAGCTTAACCTCACTATTACGCAAGGCGGAAAGGGGTAATACTTCCGTACTTACCTGTATCCGGTGCACTCCAGTTAAATTCATAGCTAAATAATCTGCAATATCAGCAGCGACTACAACATGACAACCATCGTCCAGAACATGAATATCACCGATTTTGCCTCGTTTAACGCCCAGCCCCAGAATAGAACCCATGTAGTCCCCATGCTCCAGAGCCAGAAACTTCTGCTCCCCTGAGGTTATTGCAAGCACCTTCAGCTCCATGTCTTCCTGATCCAGGTCACGATAATCAGGAGCGACAAGCGCTCGCTTCCGCTCTGCCTCAGCATGTCCACCTTCCCATTTAACAATCACATCAGGATGGCGGTTAACTAAAGTTTGCAAAATAAAACCTTGGCGGGGATCGAGAAATTCAGTTAATTTAGTCTCATGATATTCTCCAGCGTTGGTAACCCATTCGAAGGCCTTGTCCACAAATTGACGTTCATCGGGATGAAAATGCCCGTAAACTTCGTTCTTCATCACAATTGCCTAAAAAATCAAATGCAGGATAGATTTAAGTCCGCCTGCAGCGAATTCCAAGACAAGTAATGCAATAATTGGAGAGATATCAAGTGTACCGAAGAGCGGTGGAATAAACCGTCTGAAAGGTGTTAAATACGGCTCTACGAGTTTGCTTAGCAGTTCTCCAATGAAGTTATCACGAACGTTGGGTAACCAGGACATTAGCACATAGAAAATAATCATGTAAAAATAAATGTTAAACAAAATATCGATAATGTAATCAATTTGAAGCAAAGCCCATTCACCTCATTCTGTTATAGTCTTGATCGTCACCTAGGATTTCTGTAATGGAGCCTTGAATTTCAACAGTATCTGGAGTGCACATAAATATATTGCCCCCAATTTTAGAGATTCCTCCCCCAAGGGCATAAACAGTTCCGCTGAGAAAATCAATAATTCGCATTGCTTGATCATTGCGAACACGCTGCAGGTTAATTACTACCGTCCGATGCGAACGGAGATGATCAGCAATCTCCTGTGCCTCATCATATGAACGTGGTTCATATAATACAACCTTGACATTTTTTTGCGAATGGATACTGACAACGTTGCCCCTCTGATTTTTGCGGGTTTCTACAGGGGCCGGCTCATACTCATCCTCTTCGTGGATTTGCTCCCGCTCCACAACTTCCTCTTCCTCCTGCAAGCCCAAAAAACTCATAAATCGGTTCATAACGCTCATCACGATCCCTCCTAATGGCCTACTAACACCGTACCCAGGCGTACCCAGGTGGCTCCTTCCTGTATCGCCACTTCAAAATCATTCGACATTCCCATGGACAGCTCCGTAATCGGCTCAGGTGTCAAAGCAAGTTGATTAAGCTCATCGCGCAGCTCACGAAGTCCGCGAAATACAGGACGGGTAAGCTCCGGATCACCTTCTAAAGGTGCCATCGTCATAAGTCCAATTACCTTAACGCGGTCCAAACTAGCGATTTCACGTAAAAATCCAGGTACTGCCTCAGGTGACAGACCAAACTTCGTATCTTCGCCAGAGATATTCACTTGAAGAAACACATTCACTTCCTGATCAGCGGCAAGCGCCTTTTTGTGCAATTCTTGCGCCAGAGACATCCGGTCCAAAGAGTGTATATATTGAAATTTGCCAATAACGTCTTTAACCTTATTGGTTTGCAAATGCCCGATAAAATGCCATGTCCCTTTGTCCCCTAAAACCTTCCATTTGTGCTCAGCATCCTGCCAGCGACTCTCAGCAACATGCTCTAGGCCTGCCTCCAATACGGAGGATACCATTTCCAGAGAAACATATTTCGTCACTGCAATTACCTTGACGTCATTACGATCCCGGCCGCTTGCCGCGCAGGCACGTGCTACACGTTCCTCTACCTCAGCAATTCTCTCCTGCAGTGTTAAAGACAACTTTCAACTCTCCTTTATTCCGATCCAGCTCGTCATTCTGCCTGTAATACCGTTTTCTTTGCGATAAGAAAAAAACAAATCACGATTACAGCTTGTACACCATGTTGTACATTCGATATGAGTCGGCAATATTCCTGCTTTTATCATAATGCGTCGATTCATTTCTTTCAAGTTTAGCAAGTATTTACTCTGATCAGTCTCTGAGGCTCTGTAAAGCTCCACAGCATCGAAAGTTTCTATCCCCTCATTCAAGCTGCCCTCCAGCTGCCGAACATGCTCCATCACATAATCATCCACCTCATAACAGCAGTCGCCAATGGATGGACCGATCGCTGCCACAATATCATGTGGATGGCTGCCGTATACCGTTTGCAGCTTACTCACCATAGCTGCGGCAATCTGAGCCACCGTTCCTTTCCAGCCTGCATGCGCAAGACCGACGACTCTACGCACGGGATCATAAAAATAAAGGGGCACACAATCCGCATAAAAAGAAGTCAACAAAACCCCAGGCACATCCGTCAGCAGACCATCCGTAGCTTGAAATGCCGATGCTCTGTCCTGTTGTCCCCGCCCACGGTCTACTTCCCTTACTACAGCTATCTCTGCCCCATGAGTTTGTTCTCCACAGGTCCATGCTTCCGGCTTGAAATCAAGAGCTTCGGCAAGCGCTCTCCGATTGCTCAGGACATCTTCAGGAGCATCCCCAACGTGAAACGCACAATTCAGGCTGTCATAGGGCGCCTTGCTAGCCCCTCCCTGTCTACCAGTAAACCCCGCTGTAATTTCGTTATGCTCCACTCGCCAAGGCTCCAGATGGAGCAGCATAAGCATTTCTTTCCCCTGCACAAACGGTTCCATTTCCTCACCTCCGCCTTAGTGTACCACATGTAAATACCCGTACAAAGTGACGGTTAAGCCAGATCGCCTAAATTCTTAAATAAAAAAACAAAAAACGCACCTAATTAATAAGTGCGCCGTTCGCTGCGATCTCCCCGTTCCAGATACATCGTTTCACGCTCTTCCTGTCCCGGAGACATCCGCGACTCTTCAATCTTCACGAGCACAACATCGGACCCGATCTTGACTATATTCCGCCATGGAATAATCAGATCTGTCCCGCCTCCGAACAATCCCATAAACCGAGTGTATCCGGGTATAACGATGGCATCAATGACACCACGGCGCAAATCAAGCTCCAGATCACTAATCTGCCCCAACCGCTTGCCATCTACAATGTTGATAACATCCTTCGTCTGAAAATCAGAGATTTTCATTTTTTTGGCAGACCCTTGATAATCCTCGTTCATCTCACCACCCCTGTACAATCCGACCTATAGTCCAATATATGATCCGGAAGCTTGTCAACATGCATTAAAAAGAGGAGACAACCCAAAATCCTTAACCCGGATTCTGGAATATCTCCTCATGGCTACTGCTCTAAGATTTCACGTGTTTTTGCATTTGCTGAATCGCAGATTTCTCCAGACGTGAGACCTGTGCCTGTGAAATACCAATCTCATCTGCGACCTCCATCTGTGTTTTCCCTTCGAAAAACCGCATGGATAAAATTCGTTTCTCCCTTTGTCCTAACTTACGCATCGCTTCACGTAATGCAATTTCTTCGATCCACGACACATCCTTATTCTTATCGTCGCTAATCTGGTCCATTACATAAATAGGATCGCCGCCGTCATGATAGATCGGCTCGAATAAGGACACTGGATCCTGAATGGCATCAAGAGCAAAAACAACATCTTCCTTCGGCACACCCAGCGCTTCTGATATTTCAAATATCGTCGGTTCCCGCGAGTTCTGATTGGTCAGACTATCACGTACCTGGAGCGCCTTGTAGGCGATATCTCTGAGAGAACGTGATACCCGAATCGGGTTGTTATCACGCAGGTAACGCCGAATCTCACCGATAATCATCGGAACTGCATATGTGGAGAATTTAACGTTTTGTGATAAATCGAAATTATCGATGGCTTTCATCAGACCGATGCAACCCACCTGGAACAAATCGTCAACAAATTCTCCCCTATTATTGAACCTCTGGATAACGCTTAGAACAAGTCTAAGATTACCGTTTACCAATTTCTCTCTGGCGGATCGCTCGCCCTGCTGCTGCAGCGAAGTGAACAGTTGCCGCATTTCCACATTCGTTAGAACAGGCAGCTTAGCAGTATCCACACCGCAAATCTCGACTTTATTACGGGTCATGATGATTTACCTCCCAAGGAGAAACATTACTGTACATTATCTCCCGGGCTCGCCATTTTATTCCTTGCTAATTTCACCTTACACCATCTTGTTAAACTCCTTGCGCAGCCGCTTGATAATTCTTTTCTCCAGCCGCGAAATATAAGATTGGGAGATGCCGAGCAGATCAGCCACATCTTTTTGTGTCTTTTCTTCGCCTCCGCGCAGGCCAAATCTCAGCTCCATAATGAGTCTTTCCCGGTCACTCAGCTTTTCCAGTGCCTTTTGCAGCAGCTTGCGATCAACCTGTTCTTCTATGTTCCGATAAATGGTATCATTTTCCGTTCCTAATACGTCAGAAAGCAATAATTCATTGCCATCCCAATCAATATTAAGCGGCTCATCAAAAGAAACCTCACTCCGTGTCTTGCTGTTCCGCCGCAGATACATTAAGATTTCATTCTCTATGCAGCGGGATGCATAAGTAGCCAGTTTTATTTTTTTCTCAGGATCAAAAGTGTTCACAGCCTTAATTAAGCCAATAGCGCCAATCGAAACCAGATCCTCGATATTGATTCCGGTATTCTCAAATTTACGAGCGATATATACTACCAAGCGAAGATTGCGCTCAATCAACATCGCACGAACAGCTGCATCGCCGCTAGACAGCCGCTGAAGCAGATATTCTTCTTCTTCCCGTGTCAGCGGTGGAGGAAGTGCCTCACTCCCGCCAATATAATAGATTTCCTGACTCTTCAGCCCTAGTAGAAACAGCATGCGGTAATATTGCAGCTGCAGAGCAATTTTCCATTTGACCATTATTTGTTCCTCCTCCAAGAAGTGCACGGTTCGCGTGTGAAGCTTTCAAATCCCGCTTTCAGCCATCAGAAGTTTGGTTCAGCTAGCTTTAAAGATTAGGAAGGCAGTGCTGCAACAGTAGCGCTCTCTTTTTGAGTCAAATCAGGATGTATTACAGCCCGATAGGCTCCATCCCCCGACAATGTCCCACCATCCAGCCCAATCAAGACTCTTTTACAATAAAAGATATCTTCACCAAGCTTTATCGTCACCTGATCAGGCTTCAGTGCGAGCATAAATGATGCCCCCCGGTTAACTCCCCTGTAAGGCACCAGTCGCATCCTGTCCTGCCAAGCAAACGACTGCCCGTCCGTTTCTAGTAAAAGTTTGTCCGCTCCGTCCTGAGTGAGTCTACCTTTCCATGTTTCAGGCAGATGTCCCTCCCAGAGCGAAGATTCCATAACCATCACCGGTATGCGGGTCAAAGGATCACAAAGCCGGTTACCTGTGTCTAGCAGGCCGGGACAGGAAACAGTCACTCCATCAATTTCTACTACCACCTCACCGATATAGGTTTCAAGCTGCTCCCTTCTGATTCGTGAGGAGTGCACTGCCTTGAAGCAGATTAACACCAGGGGAAATACTGCAATTACAAACCAAAAGCCAATCTTTAGGCGGTAAGCATGCCCTCCTGAAGCAGTGAACATAATACCATTCCAAATATCACCGGAGCTCTGCAGCAAATAGTGAATACCTACAATCCCACCAGCCGCTGCGAAATTGATAATATAAAAAGCTCCCATAGTGCGAAGGTAGCTTTGCAGACTCCCAAAACCAAAGGCAATCCATAGCATAACCACCGACAAGCCAAACTTAATGAGGAAGGTATACATGAAAGACAACTCCGGCACAAACATCATCACCACATACAGCGCACCAACCAGAGCTGAGAGGACTAAGCGCCACCATGATATCCTCAGCTTGACCATCCAGCCTGTCAGCCACAAAAGAATTCCGTCGATCACTAGATTGGCGGCGAATATCAAGTCAATATAAACAACCAGTGCATTCACCTGCTTACTATGGCGGAATCTATCCTGTAGCCAAAATGGATCAGGCTCTGTTTTTTTGGACGATATGATTAGTATAAAAAGTCTCGCATTCAAAGTCTGTCTAAACTTGGGGGGCATTCTTAAGGTTTTTTTGTCGAGTTATAGCGCGGGAGGGTTTTATTCCTACTGAACAACATTTCACATAAAAAAAAGCACCGCATTGCCCTAGC
Organism: Paenibacillus sp. FSL H3-0286; assembly: GCF_045040705.1. Lineage (NCBI taxonomy): Bacteria > Bacillati > Bacillota > Bacilli > Caryophanales > Paenibacillaceae > Paenibacillus > Paenibacillus sp. FSL H3-0286. Next base: position 5,416,274 of record NZ_CP150285.1, read on the forward strand.
TCTATTAGCTGGGGAATACGGTGCTTCATATCTTTTAATAAAAATATTTAATTAGTCATTGTTGCCACGATTACGGTTACGCAGGAACGTCGGAATATCTAATTGATCTGACGTATTCTGATTCCCGAACGGACGCAGATTAGCAGCGTTCTTATCCGGTGCTGCCGCTGGCTCGTTATTCGTCGAGACCGGACGGCGTCCTGGTGCTTCAGGTGATGGTTTATGTTCAAAGCCAGTAGCAATTACTGTTACTTTGATATCATCCTTCAGGCCTTCATCAATTATCGCACCAAAGATCATATTCACTTCAGGATCAGAGGCGGATGTAACAATCTCAGCCGCTTCATTGACTTCGTATAGAGAGAGGTTAGATCCTCCCGTAATGTTCATAATTACGCCGCGGGCGCCTTCAATAGACGTTTCCAAGAGTGGGCTCATGATGGCTTTACGTGCTGCTTCAGACGCACGGTTCTCACCATTTGCAATACCAATACCCATAAGGGCTGAACCGCGCTCTGTCATGATCGTCTTTACATCCGCAAAGTCAAGGTTAATCAGACCAGGAACCTTAATTAGGTCAGAGATACCTTGAACAGCCTGCCGGAGAACATTATCTGCTTCACGGAAAGCTTCCAACATCGGTGTTTTCTTATCAACAATTTCAAGCAAACGGTCATTTGGAATGACGATTAGCGTGTCGACTTTTTCTTTCAAAGCTTCGATTCCAAGCATTGCCTGGTTATAACGTTTTCTTCCTTCAAAAGTGAACGGGCGAGTCACTACACCCACAGTCAGGGCTCCACACTCTCTAGCAATTTCAGCTATAACTGGTGCCGCACCTGTACCTGTACCGCCACCCATTCCTGCAGTAACAAATACCATATCTGCACCTTTAAGGGTATTCGAAATCAGATCACGGGATTCCTCCGCTGCTTTCTTACCGACTTCTGGGTTGGCGCCTGCACCCAAACCGCGGGTCAGCTTGTCCCCAATCTGCAGCTTGTGCTCCGATTTGGCCATATGCAACGCTTGGGCGTCTGTATTAACCGTAATAAATTCTACACCCTGAACGCCGTTTTCAATCATCCGGTTGACAGCATTACTACCTCCGCCGCCCACGCCGATGACTTTTATTTGCGCCAAGCTCTCCATTTCAAAATCAAATTCTAACATATTGTTCCATCTCCCCCTCAATGTGCTTGGATGGCCGGTCCAAGTATATCTGGACTTACACTTATATAAACTCGCTAAACATATTTTTTAGACGCTCCACAAATCCGGGCTTCTGAACAGTTTCCTGACTCGGAGCGGCGTTCTGCTTGCTCCGGTTGACCGTCTTTTTGTTGCTGCTTCCACCACTGTTTCTTCCACGGAAACTACGGACAACATTATGCAGAATACCGACACCGCCGGTAAACCCAGGGTCCCGTACACCGATATAATCCGGCACGGCGATGCGTACAGATGCAGCCAGCTCAGTCTGAGCAGCCTTCAATACACCCGGCATCGAAACAGTCCCACCTGTTAGTATATAACCTCCAGGCAGTTCACTGTAACCAAGCCGTTTAACTTCTTGACGAATCAGGTGGAATATTTCTTGCACCCTTGGCTCGATAATGGCCGCCAGATCCTCTTGGTTAAATTCCTTCTCCACGTTACTGCCAATGCGCAATACCTTGAAGACAACGTCTGAGGCTGCATCGTCAATCCAAGCACAACCATATTTAAGTTTTACCTTCTCCGCTTGATCAGTAAGTGTCCGAAGTCCGTAGGCAATATCATTGGTTACGAATTCTCCTCCGATCGGAATCGTGGAGGTTGCACTAAGAGAACCCTCTTCGTATATGGCTATTGTTGTTGAGCCCGCACCGATATCAACCAGAACAGATCCCATCGATTTCTCGTCCTTGGACAGCGCCAATCCACCAGCTCCAAGAGACATCAGCACAAGATCCTTTACCTTCAGCCCTGATTTCTCAACACAGCGTAGTAGATTATGTATTGGCGTCTTAGCACCCGTAATGATTGTTGCCTCAACTTCCAGACGAACACCAATCATTCCGCGCGGGTCTTGAATTCCTTCAAGACCATCGACGATAAATTGTTTGGGAACAACATCAATCACTTCACGCTCCGGAGGCATAGCAATGACTTCCGCAGCTTTAATTACGCGATCGATATCATCATCGCCGATTTCACGATCCTCATTCTGAACGGCCACAACGCCGTGGCTGGATTGCAGGCCAATATGATTACCGGAAATGCCTACATAAACCTCTGATATTTGAATACCCACCATCTGCTCTGCATGATCTATAGCACTTTTGATCGATTGCACAGTTTGGTCGATATCTACAATCGCGCCTTTACGTATTCCTTCCGAATCGGCAGATCCAACGCCAATAATATTAAAGGTTCCATTGGTAACTTCCCCAATTATTGCCCGAACTTTGGATGTACCGATGTCCAAACTAACAATGATGTCATTGTTGCTCAAGTCCTATGGCACCTCCTGTTATAATCATAATTAATTGCATTACCTTATCCCGGTCCCGGGAAACTTCTCTGTACATATTCAACATACCTAATCCTTTCCCTCTTTTTTCTACAAATTTTTTGAACGGAATAATATTCCAACATCCCCAAATGTGAATAGTTACTCATATGTTATTGTAAAAATAGCAATTATCACAAGAAATATCGGCCTAATTGGTCATTTCAACCAAATATAGTACTATATCTCAAAAAAATCGAAGAAAAAAGAGGGATATAGCTTATTGCCCGTAACTCCGATTGTAGCATTTTTTTAACTCTATTAGTAGGGACTATTTACCTCCACACTACTCTTGCGCAACATCTTCTTCATCGCTTACAACCTGAAAGGGAACATATGAATCGGCTTCTAGCATTTTAATCAGTCCAGGCTGTTCAGTCTCTATAATCTGATTCAAATAGGACACCTTGCTCTTTAGCAATGAGATGGCTGTAATCACCTCAAAACGGGATCTAGTATAGAGCTTGATCCGGTCTGGAAAAGACAAGGTCGGCGAGGGAACAATCTCAGAGATATCACTTGTCAATTCATTAGGAATGCTTGCTAATGCTTGACATAGCTTAGCCTTATTCGGATCTTCCGGGTCCCAGTTCGTTAATATGGGTTTCTCAACGGCAATTCCTGTCTCATTAACAGGGACTGCAGCTCCACTGGATAGAATTGCCTTCAAGAGGCCTCCCTGTTCCAGTTCATAGGCTACCGCTGGAAATTCCTCAATCTTCACTGTGATCACCCCGGGGAAATCCTTCTGCACGCTGACGTCTTTAATCGTCTTAAGCTTCAGCAGAGATTCTTCCACAGCTTTCGTTGATACAGCAAAGAATTGCCCACCTATTTTAATTCCACTTTGTGAGAGTAGCTCTTCACTAGTAGAATACTTACTACCTTGAAAATCTATCACTGTAATATGGCTAATAGACGATCTAAAAAAAATCACAGCAAGAAGCGCAGTGAACAGCAGCAGCAGGATCGCCGTAATCTTACGGCTCATTTTTTTCTTAGGCTTGTCCTCTTTAAGAAGAGGTAATCGGGTTGTAGTCATTCTCATATTCTCCGTAATAAGGCCCTGTCTCCTTCTCTGGGAGATCTGGAAGGAGACAGGGAGCTTTAATTGGCCAAATCAAGTGGATCCGTTACAGGCACCTTACGGCTTATACGCGCGCCAAGCTTCTGAAACAGCTTCTCTATTCCATCATAACCACGGTCAATGTGATGCGCTTGCTCAACGACCGTAGTCCCTTGTGCAGCAAGCCCGGCAATGACCAGAGCTGCACCCGCCCGCAAATCAGTAGCTTCCACAGTAGCACCATACAATCTCTGAACGCCGCGAATAAACGCACGATTCAAATCGATAGAAATGTCAGCACCCATCCGGGCCATTTCTTCCACATGTTTGAACCGTCCCTCAAACACCGTCTCCTTGATCACACTAAAACCATCGGCGAGCGACAGCAGCACCATGACCTGAGATTGCAGATCCGTCGGGAAAGAAGGATAAGGAGAGGTTACAATTCTCTCAACCGCACGCGGACGCCCCATGCAACTGACATTAATTATATCATTGCATACTGTGATTTGAACACCAGCCCGCTTAAGCACATGAATAAGCGAAGTCAGATGCCCGGCGTTCGTATGTGTCAAGGTCACATTCCCACGTGTAGCTGCCGCAGCAATCATTACAGTTCCAGCCACTATCCGGTCTGGGATTACCTCGTACGTACAGGGATATAAGTTTTTGACACCCTGGATCGTAATGGTATCCGTGCCTGCACCGATAATCTGAGCACCCATACTATTCAAAAATTGCTGTAGATCCTGTATTTCCGGCTCTCTTGCTGCTCCCGATATCGTCGTTGTCCCCTCTGCCTTGGCGGCAGCCATCATAATATTCTCCGTGGCTCCAACACTTGGATAGTCGAGATGAATATCACTCCCTACAAGCTTTGAGCCCCGACAGGATATTCGTCCGTTGCTTTCCTCGATCTCCGCCCCCAGTGCTTTAAGACCCTGCAAATGAAGATCGATTTTACGCTCCCCGATCGCACAGCCACCAGGCTGATAGATCGTTACCTCACCAAATCTGGATAACAGCGGTCCCATTAAAAAAATGGAAGATCTCATCTGCCGCATCAAATCCTCAGGTACATGAGATGTCCCCACGGCTGACGTATCTATCGTCACCGTATCCTCTTGATGCACGCACCTGCAGCCCAGCCGATCCAAGATGTCTAGCATAGTCTCGATGTCCAGCAGCTTCGGCACATTATGCAGTGAGTGAACTCCTTCGGCCAGCAGGCTTGCCGCTAGAATCGGCAGCGCCGCATTTTTTGCTCCATGGATACGAATGGTGCCTGACAGGGGACTTCCACCCTCAATCACCAATTTGTCCAATGTATCACCTCCGAGATTACCGCTCACCCACCACAAACACTTCCGATACAAGGTCATATGAAATGTACAAGATTATCCTGCACTACCTTTCAGGTTAGGAAGTGTCCTGGGTGATTGTCACGATTATAGGATTATCCTATGTTCGTTCCTCCAAGTGTGTGACAGAGAGCTGCCAATAAGGAAAAACCTCTCAAAGGTTAATGGCTTAAGACTGTTTACCGGCTAGTCTTCGGAGTTCGTTAGTGACAATGGCAGCAGAATCCCTTTTGCCCAATCGTTTGGAAGCCTCGGACATTTTTTGGCGTACAGCTTCAGTTCCAATGATTGCTTGCACAGCTTCATAAAGCGCCTTACCATTCAAATCCTTCTCAAGCAGCACCACAGCGGCCCCTTCGCGTTCCAGCTGTCTTGCATTCGCCTCTTGGTGATTATTCGTCACATTAGGAGAAGGGATAAGTACAGAAGGAATGCCCAGCGCTGTAATCTCAGCGAGAAAGGATGCCCCCGCCCGATTTACGATTAAGGAGGTACAAGCCAAGACCTCCGGCATATTGTGAACATAAGGTAGGACATGCAGCCAGTTAGGTGTGCTACCCAGCTTCTGACGCAATTCAGCACGGGTATCCTCAAAATAAGGCTCACCTGTAACGTAAACATAATGAACACCATTACCCTTACCCACAAATGGGGCCATTTCAATCATGGCTTTATTAATAGCCTTAGCCCCTTGACTGCCGCCAACAACCAAAACAACCATGCTGTTATCCGGAATGCCCAGCGAGGCAAACCCCCGTTGTGGACTAGCCGTAGTAACGGTCGTTGCCCGAGGATTACCTGTGTAGATTACGTGCTTGCTCCCCGGAAAAGCAGATTCTGTCCCTTCAAAGCTTACGGCCACTGTACTCGCGTAACGACTTAGAAAACGATTTGTTAAACCAGGGATAGCATTTTGCTCATGGATCAAGGTTGGGATGCCCAGCCGGGATGCAGCGTAAACGACTGGACCACATACATAACCGCCTGTACCAATTACAACATCAGGCTTAAACTCTCTTAACATTTCTTTGGAAGCCTTAACACCCTTTAAAAAACGCATCACCGTCTTGACGTTGTCCATGGACAGCTTGCGCCGAAAGCCAGTGATGTCGATAGATTTGAAAGGGATATTCTCTTGGGGAACAAGCTTGCTCTCTAAGCCACGCGTTCCACCAATATACAGGAAGGTAGATTCACTATCTTCTGATTCCAGTTGTCTAGCAACAGCGACTGCGGGATAGATATGACCACCCGTGCCTCCGCCGCTTAATACGATACGCATGTCTTTCACCTCGCATAACGGGATAAGTTCAATAGAATGCCCAGGGAGGTTAACATCAGTGTAAGCGAAGAACCTCCATAGCTAATCAGAGGAAGCGTAATGCCTGTTACAGGCATCAGACCAATGACCACACCAATATTAATAATGACTTGCACAGCCACCATACAGACGATGCCAACGGCCAAATAGCTCCCAAAACGGTCAGGCAGACTCATCGCCACCTTCATTCCGCGCCAGATTAGAATAAGAAACAGGATCAACACTGCCAAACCACCGATAAACCCCAGTTCCTCGGCCAATATAGAAAAAATAAAATCGGTCTGCGGCTCAGGTACATAACTGTACTTCTGCCGGCTCATTCCAAGTCCGAGACCCCCGAGCCCTCCAGGCCCAATCGCGTATAGCGACTGAATAATCTGGTAGCCTGCACCGAGGGGATCGGACCAAGGATCAAGAAAAGCGGTGATCCGCTGCAACCGGTAAGGTGCTGCGGCAACCAAAGCAACAAAACCAGCCACCCCAGCTACTCCTAGTGAGAGTAGATGTTTCATTCTTGCCCCAGCTGTAAAGACCATCATCAAGGCTGCGCCAAACATAACGGTACCTGTACCCAGATCCGGCTGGAGCATAATCAGTGCAAAAGCTGACCCGATAAGCGCTAACGGTGGAAGTAAGCCACGAGTGAAGGAGGTGATATCATACTCTTCTTTTCCCAGCCAATTCGCCAGAAATAGAATCATCCCCATCTTCATGAACTCGGAGGGCTGAATCCCGAAGGAACTGATTCCGAGCCAGCTGCGCGCTCCCCCGCGAACTACACCAATGCCGGGAATAAGCACCATAACGAGCAGGATAAAGCAGACAATCAGTGCCGGCTTAGCCAGCTTTTTTAACACTTTGTAGTCTGTATTCGCTGTTACAAACATTGCAACAAGTCCCAGTCCTGCAAACAAAAGCTGCCTCTTTACAAAGTAAAACGAATCTCCATAATTGCGGAAGCCTAAAACAGATCCGGCGCTGTATACCATCACCATGCCGATCACCAGCAGAGAAAGAATGGGAATCAGCAACCAAATATCGGGAGCATGACGAGTTTTGTTCATCAGGAGCACACCTCTTGCATCCGTAGTAGGGGCTTATCCACCCCCCTACTTAAAGGTTATGCACCGCCTCTTTAAAAATACACCCGCGCTCTTCATAGGATGTAAACATATCCCAACTAGCACATGCAGGAGACAGGAGAACGATATCTCCTTCTTCCGCCAGAGCGGAAGCTTCCCGCACAGCTGCTTGCAGCACGGCGGCGGCGCTCTCCCCATTATCGACGGAGATAATCTGCTTTAATCCTGCCAGCTGTGCTACATTTATTAGCTTGTCCTTGGTTTGTCCTAACGCCACCAAAGCTTTGACGCGTCCGCTCAGGACAGGCAGCAGCTCCATATAATCGGAGCCACGGTCTAATCCGCCAGCGATCAATACCACCGGCCGCTGAAACGATGTCAAAGCCGTAATTGTCGCTTTGGAGTTCGTTGCTTTGGAATTGTTATAATAAGCGGCTCCAGCCTTATCAGCTACATACTCCAGGCGGTGCTCCACACCGCGAAAAGAAGAAAGCACTTCGCTTAATAGAGAGGGGTCCGCTCCAGCGGCAATAGCAATTCCACAGGCAGCCAGCGCATTCCCCACATTAAAGCGACCCGGAAGGGCGATGGAATCCACATCCGCGATTATCGTTTCCTTGTCCGCAGATTCGCGATAGATAATGTGGCGCTTCAGCTCATCATCTTGCCCCGTAATGTAGGACGGGCTAACAAATACTCCATGAGGCAGCTCCTCAAACAAGGAGAATGGAAGAATCGAAGCCTTCATATAGGGTACAAGTTCCCGGCAGACAGGATCATCCCAGTTCAGCACTGCTGTATCCGTAGCTAATTGATTAGCGAACAGCTTGGTTTTGGAATCCACATAATCTTTCATGCTTCCATGATAATCCAGATGGGTCTCTGCAATATTCAGCAGACAGCCTATCTTAGGGCGGAAGGTCTCCGTACCTTTAAGTTGAAAGCTGCTAAGCTCAACTACCATCCAATCATCCTTTGTAGCCTCTTGTGCAGCCTGACAGAGAGGCGTACCAATGTTGCCCGCAACTATAGGGTTCATTCCCGCAGCTTCCAGCATATGGCCTACCCAGGTCGTCGTTGTCGTCTTACCATTGGAACCCGTGATCCCGATCACCGGCGCTGCACAAAGTCGATAAGCCACCTCTACCTCTGTGACCACTTCAATTCCAAGCTCAATTGCCTTTTGTACAGGGGGCGCAGAATAAGGAATGCCTGGATTCTTGATTACCAGACTTACACCTTCATGAATAAGACCTTCCGGATGCCCACCGCATATAACACAAATTCCCAAAGATTCCAATTCGGAAGCTTCGGGACTTTGATCTCTTTCCTTTTTATCGTTCACCGTAACTACAGCGCCGCGTTCATGCAGCACTTTAGCCACCTGGACACCGCTTTTAGCAAGCCCAAGAACCACAACTTCTTCACCACGATACTTATCTGGATGTTTCATTCTCTACAACCCCTTGCTAATAAATAGTCCCACAGCAGCCAACACCAAGCTAACCGCCCAGAACGAAATTACCACACGCCACTCCGACCAGCCACCAAGCTCAAAATGATGGTGAATCGGGCTCATTCTGAATACACGTTTGCCACGGGTTTTAAATGAAACGACTTGAATCACAACGGACAACATTTCAATTACAAAAACACCGCCAATGATGAGAAACAGCAGCTCACTCTTCGTGACAATAGCAATAGCACCTATCGCGCCACCAATACCAAACGAACCCGTATCCCCCATAAATACTTTAGCAGGGTGGGCATTAAACACAAGAAAGCCAAGTACAGCACCAATCATTGCCGCAGCACATACACCTGCCGCAATAGACGTAGCCTGCATTGCCACCACCGCGTATGCTGCCAAAGCAATGGCGCTAACCCCAGACAACAGTCCATCGACTCCATCTGTAAAGTTAACGGCATTCGTCACTGCCATCATCATAATAATGATGAATGGATAATAGAACCAGCCACCCCAATCAAAGCTGAAATCAGTACCTGGAACGCTGATACTTGTACTGTGTCCGGCATAGATCAGAAGACCGCACATTAAAGCACCAACCAGCAGCTGTCCAAATAACTTTTGACGTGCTGTGAGCCCTAAGGAACGCTTAAACACAATTTTGATATAGTCATCCAAAAATCCGATCAATCCAAAACCAAGCGTAGCTACAAGCAGTACATAAAAATCTGTATTCACCACAGAAAATTTCAGATAAGACAAGGTAAAAGCTACGATAATCACGATACCGCCCATAGTCGGCGTTCCCGCTTTCTTCAAATGGGTTTGCGGTCCGTCATCTCGCACCTGCTGTCCGAATTTCATCCTGCGCAGAAGCGGAATGAAGAGCGGAGCGGCAATGACCGCAAGGATAAAGGAAACAGCAATAGTCAATAACAATAGTTGATAATCCATGGGTACACCCCCTCCAATGATTTAGGTCTGTTGAATATCTTTATTTAGGCTCTGAAGCACTTCCTCGAGCTTCATCCCTCTTGATCCTTTAAATAGAACAATATCCTTAGCACTGCATTTCTCTAGAAGGACAGCGGTTAGTTCCGCTTTATCTGTAAAAGCTTTGACGCGCTCTTTGCCGAATTTCTCTTCTGCTGCTTTGGCAATATGAACAGACAATGGTCCGTAAGTACATACAAAATCAGTTAAGGAAGGGTCAAGGTAGTAGCCTATTTCTTGATGAAATTCTACTTCCTCCGGCCCAAGTTCCAGCATGTCCCCGAGCACAGCGATTTTATTGCCACTGCATTTCATAGATTGCAGGACATCTATAGCCGCCTTCATAGAAGTAGGGCTGGCATTATAAGCATCGTTTAAAAGCGTAAGTCCGGAGGAAGTCCGAATCACTTCAATCCGCATGCCCGTCAACTTGAGCTTGCTCAGACCGTCCTTCATATTCTGCTCCGTAACCCCAAAATGACGAGCAACCGCTAGTGCAGCCAGAGCGTTAACAACGTTATGCTGACCTGGCAGCGGTAATGTAAAAGCATGTTCCTTATGACGGCTTGACGTGAACGTCATGCCACCAGTATGGGACATCATCCCTGTTGGATAATCATCATTATCCTCATTTAGACCAAATCGGAAGGTTCTCATCCCTTCTGGAGCCTTAAAAGTGGACTCTTGCATTACCTCAGTCAGCAGCGGTTCGTCACCATTATAAATCAGCAATCCCCCCGGCTTCAGCCCTTCAGCAATCTCCAGCTTGGCGCGGGCTATTTCTTTACGTGACCCCAGCTGCAGTAAATGCGACTCGCCTACATTAGTAATTACCGCTACGTCTGGTTCAGCCAAAGAAGCCAGCAGAGCAATTTCTCCCCGCGAGCTCATCCCCATTTCAAGTACAGCGATCTCTGTATCCTCAGCCATGGATAAAATAGTAAGCGGAAGACCGATATGATTATTGAAATTCCCCGCTGTTTTGTGCACTTTGAACTGCACTTCAAGCAGAGACATAATGATATCTTTTGTTGTTGTTTTCCCGTTGCTGCCCGTAACAGCGACAACCTGCGGAGCCACTTCCTTCAGATAAGCAGCGGACAACTTCTGAAGAGCCTCTAGCGTATCTTCAACAATAATAACTCCGCCACCTTCAGGTACCGGTCCTTTATCGCGTTGCCACAAGGTTGCACCCGCACCAGCAGCCAGTGCTGCGGCAGCATAATGGTGACCATCGAATTTGTCTCCAGATAGAGGCACAAACAGGCAGCCGGGTGTGATCTTACGGGAGTCGGTAACGACTCCCGTAAGGGTTGTATTCATAGCTTCGACAGCAGCAGGTTCCCCTGCGCACATGGCAGCAATATTTTCAAGCGTTCTTGTAATCAATAGTTTCGGCCCCTTATAACTTCTTTAGCGACGATGCGGTCATCGAAATCATGAACCACTCCGCCAATCAGTTGATAGGTCTCATGACCTTTCCCCGCAATCAATACTACATCGCCAGGGCTTGCCATTTCAATAGCCTTCCCGATAGCTTCTCGGCGATCAACAATCATATGATACCGGTCAGAGGTGACTCCATCCTCTACTAGTCCTGCTTCTATATCCTTCAAGATTAGTTGAGGGTCCTCCGTCCGGGGGTTGTCAGAAGTTACGAATACCATGTCGCTATATCGTGCAGCGATCTTCCCCATTAATGGACGTTTCGTCCGGTCTCTGTCACCGCCACAGCCAAACACTGTAAGCACTTTGCCGGTAGCAAATTCGCAGACCGTTTTTAATACATTCTCTAGCCCGTCTGGTGTATGTGCGTAGTCAACGATAACAGCAAATTCCTGACCTTCGTCCACTGACTCCACCCGTCCAGCTACACCATCGATTGCCTCAAGACTAGTCTTGATATCAGCCAGAGAGACATCTTCCAATAAAGCAGCTGTAATCGCCGCGAGTGCATTGTAGACGTTGAACTTACCAACCATACGGAGCGAAATGTCCGTCTTCCCCTTAAACGTATCTACATGGAAAAAAGTTCCTTTTGCAGTGATCGATATTTGCGAAGCTCGGACATTAGCGTTGTTATCAATGCCATATGTAATCACTTCCGCCGCAGTTTGGGCTGCAAAATATTGACTGGCTTCATCATCCGCGTTCAACACCGCATATTTGCGTTCTTCCTTCCACGGAGAGATCACATTTCCCAATCTGGAGAAAAAGAGCCCTTTAACCGCCCGATACTCCTCCATTGTATGATGATAATCCAGATGATCTTGGGTTAAGTTCGTAAAAATTGCCGTACGGAAGTCCGCACCCTTCACACGTCCTTGCTGAAGTGCGTGAGAGGATACTTCCATTACGCAACATTCCACACCTTTGGAAGCCATATCATGAAGGGAACGCTGCAGATCTAGCGATTCTGGAGTTGTGCCTGACATAGGGTAGCTTTTGCCGTCATAGCGCATTTGAATCGTTCCAATCAGACCTGTCTTCATATTCTGATCCTGCATAATCCGCTCAATGAGATAAGTCGTTGTTGTTTTGCCGTTTGTGCCCGTCACCCCGATCATTCTCATCCGGCTGCTAGGTGAGCCAAAGAATGCATTCGACATGACAGACATCGCAAACCGGCAGTCATCTACAACAATCTGCGGGATATCAAGCTCCAGCTTGTGCTCACATACAATAGCCGCCGCTCCGGAGGCTACTGCTTGCGGCGCATATTTGTGCCCGTCCACGGTGTGGCCAGGCAAACAGATAAATAGATCTCCCGGGCCTACACGGCGGGAATCCGTCTGAAGATCAGTAATCTCCACATCTCCATCCCCGTATAGTTGCGAAGTAGCAAGACAAGCAGATAATTCGTTAACTTTCATAGTAATCCCTCACTCTACATTTTCGGATACGAGCTGAAACCTTATACCTTAATCATTATTCACTAGATGCTCCCATATAAATCCTGATGGTTGAGCCCTGTTCTACTCTGGCCCCAGCCTTAGGAGCTTGATTGATGACCGTATTTCCTGTGCCTGAACGTGCAAGATTAAAATTCATATTTAAATCCTCATAGATATCCTGCACCGTTGCTCCGGTAAGATCAGGTACGGTCACTATCGGAGTTTCGCCATACTTATAAGTTTTGGGAAGCTGATCACTGCGCTCCGGAACCTTCATATAGTGCAGCGAGTCTTCCAAAATATTTTGCACGATTGGAGCTGCAACCACACCCCCAAATTGAATCCCTTTCGGATTATCCACGGCAGTGTACACAACGATCTGAGGATCATCCGCTGGCGCAAAGCCAATAAAAGAAACAATGTGCTCTGTTGGAGAATAACGTCCATTTACAACCTTCTGTGCAGTACCCGTCTTGCCACCTACACGATAGCCGTCAATAAAAGCCGGCCGTCCTGTGCCTTTGGCAACCACGCTCTCAAGTGCTGCCCGCACCTTCTTGGATGTCTCCTCCGAAATGACCTGCCGCACAAGCTCTGGCTTCACCTCTGATACAGTCTCTCCAGTAACCGGATTAACCCATGCTTTTGTTACATGCGGTTTATAGAGATTACCGCCGTTGATAGCCGCGGATACCGCAGCAATCTGCTGAATAGGCGTAACCGAAACCCCTTGACCAAAGGCTGTAGTCGAAAGCTCTACCGGACCTACTTGATTAAGCTTGAACAGAATACCATTAGCTTCCCCATTCAGATCAATTCCCGTTTTGCTGCCAAAACCAAAATCCCTAATATATTTGAAAAGTGATTCTTTTCCCAGCCGTTGCCCTAAGGCGACAAACCCAGGGTTACAAGAGTTCTCAACTACCTGTAGAAAGGTTTGACTACCATGACCGCCCTTTTTCCAGCAGCGCAGCTTTGCCCCCGCCACCTCGATAAAACCCGGATCATAGAAATGATCGTTCTGAAGATCTACTTTACCTTCCTGCAGCGCAGCAGCCAGAGTGATGATTTTGAACGTTGAACCAGGTTCATAGGTCATCCAGATAGGCAGATTCCGGTTGTAAATCTGCGCATCATATTCCTTGTATGATGCTGGTTCATACCCCGGTCTGCTAGCCATGGCTAGTATCTCACCATTCTTCGGATTCATAGCTATAGCCCAAGCACCCTGCGCCTGATATTTCACCATAGCCTGATCAAGCTCACGTTCCATAATGGACTGGATCTGTTTATCAATCGTCAGCTGCAGATTAAGTCCGTCTTGAGGGGCAGAATATTTCTCAGATGAGCCAGGCATAAGTCTTCCACCTGCATCAGACAAATAAGAAATATTACCGGCTATGCCTTTGAGCAGATTGTCATATATACTCTCTACTCCTGTAATGCCCTGGTTATCTATACCTGTGAAGCCTAGAATATGCGCGGCTAAATCGCCGTAAGGGTAATACCTTTTGCTATCCTCAGCGACAACGATGCCCGGCAGCTGCAAATCACGGATGCTCGCGGCAAGATCCATCGTAATTTTGCGGCCGCCGGGCTGAAGTTTCACCGACATTTCTTTTTTGGACAGCAATGTCATCAGCTTCTCCTCAGTCATCCCAAGCAGTGGAGCTAATTGCTGTGCTGTCTTTTGCTTCTCTTTTACCTGCACCGGTACTGCATACACTGTAGGTGTGGTGATATTAGAAACGAGCGGCACACCTTCACGATCCATAATTTCACCACGTTTAGCGGTAAAAGGAATATTGCGGCGCAAGGAATCTTCTACCTTCGCAGTCAATTCCTCGCCTTGAGATAATTGCACATACGCAAGACGCACGACCAGCGAACCGAATAACACTGCCAGTCCCAGCAATGTCCACAGCATTCTCCGCCGTGTTACGACTTTGGAAACCTTCATTCCGTTCTCCCCCACTTTCAACAATAGACATGAGCTCTTATCTTCATGACTATTCGGGACAAACAGGGGTTAGAACAAGCTATGTTCCGCTCTCGGAATCTGTCCCCTCATCAGCAGGCGGGGCCACGGGAATATCTTCGCCATAATCATTTAATGGCTTCATTTTCAAAGTGACCAAGGTCTTGCCATTTTGCGTTCCTACAATCTGTTCTGAGACGTAACCTTCACCGTCTACCGCAATCTCTACTTTTAGTAGAGTTAGAATTTCAAGTGCATCACGCAGGGATTCCCCTTTTAAATCTGGAATGGTAGGCTGAGCCCCCTGCGGACTTAATAAATAGATCCGTTGCCCTGTAGCAAGCTTAGTACCTGCCTCAGGATATTGACTCTCTACAGTAGATCCTTCACCGACCACTACATAATCGAAGCCTTGATCCAAAAGTGCTTCTCTTGCTTCCTTCATCGTCTTGTCTGTTAGATCTGGTGTAGTCCGAAGTGCGACTGTTTCAGTCTTAGCCGGCTTTTTACTGCTGCTATCACTAGCCTCAGACGCCAGCTTAGGTACTCCCATGTATTGCAGAGACTGGGATACAATCTCTTTAAATACTGGAGCAGCTGCCTTACCGCCGCCAACCTCAACGTTCGGTTCGTCAATAATGACAATAACAGCGATCTTTGGATCATCAACAGGAGCATAACCAATAAAGGAGACAAGTACTTTGGATTTCACATAATCCTTACCTTCAACCTTGATAGCCGTTCCTGTCTTACCTGCCACGCGATAGCCGTCAATATAAGCGTTGCGGCCTGTTCCTTTTACTTGGTCAGCAACAACCTGCTCCAAATATTCACCCGTTTTCTTGGCACTTTCCTCATCAATCACCTGACGCACTACACTAGGCTGAGTAACCTTTGTCTCACCAGTGTTAGGGTTTGTGACCTCCTTAACTACATACGGAGTCATCAACTTCCCCCCATTAGCTATAGCAGATACGGCAACTAGCTGTTGAAGTGGGGTTACTAGCACTTTACCGTGTCCATATGCGAGTGTCGCAATTTCTATAGGACGTCCAAGGTTAGGGTTAACGACCCCGCTTACTTCTCCCGGCAGATCGATTCCCGTTTTCTCATTGAAGCCAAAATCATTGATATACTGTAATAGCTTGTCCTGTCCGAGCATTTCATATAGCTTAACGAATAGAACGTTACTAGAACGTTTCACACCTTCAAGAAAACTGATTTGCCCCCATCCAGCATGATTAATATCATGCAGTGCCTTACTATATCCCTTTATCCGGATGGACCCGGACAAAAATGTCGCAACAGGATCAAAAAGCTTTTCTTCTACTGCGGCGGCAAGCGTTACAATTTTGAAAGTGGAACCAGGCTCGTATTTAGATTTAATAGCATGATTATAGAATCCCGCCCCATCAGCCCCGGTCTTCCAAAATTCATTTGGATTATAGGTAGGCATATTGGCTAATCCCAAAATCTCCATCGTGTTCGGATCAGCAGCAATGACACTCATACTTTTTGGCTTATATTGCGCATACGCCTTTTGCATGGCCTCTTCTATATAATGCTGGATCGTACTATCGATTGTAAGCTTGAAATTACTTCCATTTACTACTGGCTTATAGGTATCTTGTGAATCCGGCAATTTTACCCCTTGACCGTCACTTTGATAAAGCAGCTTGCCATCGGCACCCTTAAGCTCCGTATCAAAGTATTTTTCCAGTCCCATGATAGCATTGCCGTCCCTATCTGTATAACCTAAGATATGTGCAGCTAATTCATCTTTTGGATAATATCGTTTCTGCTCTCTAACAAGCCCAATACCGGTCTCTTGAATTTTATGTTCTTTACCTAGGGCTACATAAAATTCTTTCACCTTATCGGCAAGCTCCTGATCAATCTTCCAGCCTTCATTACGAATCTCACGGTTCTTGAGGTAAGCACCCGTCTTTTCGTCCTTGGCTTCAACCAGCTTACGCAGCTCATCCTCTGGTTTGCCGAGCAATTCGTGTAATCCTGTGATGACCTCTTCCCCGATGCCTTGTTGTTGAATCACTTCAGGATTCACCACCACGGTATAAGCAGGGACATCGCTAGCAAGCACACTCCCGTTACGGTCAGAAATCGTACCTCGCTCCGCTTTGATAGTTGAGGTATGCGCCCAAAGTGTGGCGGCCTTTTCCTGCCATTCCTCACCTTGCATAACTTGAATCCAGAATACTCTAACGATCAAAACAAGAAAAAAGAGGGTAATACACCCTCCTATAAACAGCGTGCGAAGTTTTATTCTTTTCAGCATAAGCGAACCTCACAACTTTTTTTTATTGCGATCTTGCCAATCGCTCACTAATTATCACCTGGAGTCGTTGCTGAGCTTGCCGGAATATAGATTGTTGCATTCTCATCCGGGGACACATAACCAAGATCCCGTGCTTTTTGGGCGACTTTCTGCTCTAGATTCTGCTTTTCCATCTGATACGTAGAAATCTGCTTCTTGGCTGTTGCAATATCCTGATCTAATTTCTGAGCCTGCAAGTTCAAATCATAAATTTGGACGTAACGTGAAATCAGGGTGATCGCCACCAGAACGCATACTCCTAGCGTCAGCATATACAAAAGTTTCTCTTGCAGCGGAAGTACTCTTCGTCTGGTAACTACTTTTGTCTTCTCGCGGTAAAGGGGGTTTACCTCTTCTTTTCTTTTGGGCTGAACTGCTAAATTGCCGCGGGTATAGGCCATCTCTGACTCTCCTTTATCGTCAATTACAATTTTTCTGCAATGCGCAGCTTAGCTGAGCGGGCTCGGGTATTAAGCTCAAGCTCTTCTTCAGAAGGCACAAGCGGTTTACGATTGATTAACTTAAGCGTGCCTTTCGCGCCGCATACGCAAAATGGAAAGTCAGGCGGGCATGTACATCTGCTTAAATAGCTGCTAAAAATTTGCTTGCAAATTCGGTCTTCGAGCGAATGAAAGGTGATGACGGATACTCTGCCTCCTGGTGCAAGGCAACGTACTGCACTATGTAGCCCTTCTTCAAAAGCACCCAATTCGTCATTCACAGCAATCCTTAATCCTTGAAAGCTACGTTTAGCGGGATGCCCGCCTGTTCTTCGAGCAGCTGCCGGGATACCTTCCTTGATCAGTTCTGCTAATTCTCCTGTTGTCTCAATAGGAGCTTCTTCTCTTCTGTCTACAATTTTTCTAGCGATTCTCCGCGAGAATTTCTCTTCTCCATATTGGAAAAGAACACGGGCAATCTCCTGCTCGGACCATGTATTCACAATTTCAGCAGCCGTCAAAAGTGCTGACTGATCCATGCGCATGTCCAGCGGAGCATCATGATTGTAACTAAAGCCTCGTTCCCCTTCGTCAAACTGGGGAGAGGATACGCCAAGATCAAAGAGCACTCCATCTACTTGGGGAATACCATCTGTTTGTGGCACAAAGGGCACATCCTTAAGTACACTCTCCAGATCACGGAAGTTAGTCTTAATAGTCACAACCTTGTCTCCGTATTCCGCTAATCTTTCTTTGGCGTTCTCCAAAGCCCAATCATCTTGATCCAAACAGATTAAACGGCCTTCGCCGCTAAGTTTGGAAGCGATAAGTGAGCTGTGACCCGCTCCACCGAGAGTGCAATCTACATAGATTCCGTCTTTTTTGATGTGCAGCCCTTCTGTCGCTTCTTCCTTAAGCACCGTGATGTGGTGAAACAAGCTGCATCCCTCCAGGACAGTATTCGTTATTGTGTTTTATAGATCAAAATTGAAATCCACCAATTTCTCAGCGATTTCGTTGAACGATTCCTCGGACTGTTCGAAGTACTGTTCCCAAAGCTCTTTGTTCCAGATTTCCACCCGGTTCGAAACGCCCAGAATGACACAGTCTTTGTCCAGTTTGGCATACTGCCGTAAATTGGCCGGCAGATTTACCCTTCCCTGCTTATCCCAAACACATTCAGTTGCACCTGAGAAAAAAAAGCGGCTAAATGCGCGGGCATCTGATTTCATCAGCGAAAGGCTTTTAAGCTTTTGTTCCATGATTGCCCATTCTTCCATGGGATAAACAAACAGGCAGGAGTCTAGGCCGCGGGTCGTCACGAAGGAGGTTCCGAGCAATTCACGGAGTTTAGCCGGAATAATGATTCGGCCTTTGTCGTCAATGCTGTGTTGATACTCTCCCATGAACATCCTTTTTCCCACCCCTAATCCCCGAATCCCCACTTTACCCCACTTTTCACCACTTAAGCATAATAGATTCGCCATTAAAAATCAAAAACCTTTTTCTGGCCAAGGAAATTTTTCCTAAATCAGATAGCTCGTTTCCCGTAAAACATTTCTCCACAGAAAAAAGCCATACAATCGGAATCTTGTCCGTTGCATGGCTTTGTTAAAAAAGTTGCTTCAGTTCAAGGTACACTGGTTAATACACTTTATTGTTATGCGTTCAGTTATTAATCGTTCAAATTCCAGCTGTCCAAATAATCCACTTGTGCCGGAGTGAGGCTATCGATGTTAATGCCCAGACTTTCCAGCTTATAACGTGCTACTTGCTCATCCAGCTCATAAGGAACATTTTCAACTTTTACGCCAATGCTCTTATAATTATCATTTACATATTTCAGCGACAGTGCCTGGAGTGCAAAGGTTGTATCCATAATTTCAGCAGGGTGACCATCAGCAGCACCCAGATTTACAAGTCTGCCTTCAGCAAGCAGATATAATTTACGTCCGTCACGAAGCTGGTACTCTTCGATATTTTTGCGAACGGTACGTTGGGATACGGATCTTTCCGACAGCTCAGGCTTATTCACTTCAACGTCGAAATGGCCCGCGTTGCACATGATTGCTCCATCCTTCATCACATCATAATGTTCACCGCGAATTACATAACGGTTACCAGTTACTGTAACGAAGAAATCACCAACCTTAGCTGCTTCCAGCATTGGCATTACTTCAAAACCGTCCATATGTGCTTCAACGGCTTTAATCGCATCAACTTCTGTGACAACCACTTTTGCTCCAAGTCCTTTGGCGCGCATGGCAACACCTTTACCACACCAGCCGTAACCGACAACAACTACTGTTTTGCCCGCTACGATAAGGTTGGTTGTGCGAATAATTCCATCCCATGCCGATTGGCCAGTGCCATAACGGTTATCAAACAAATATTTGCAGTAGGCATCATTAACCGCGACCATTGGGAACTTCAATACGCCTTGCTTTTGCAGAGCTTTTAGACGAATAATCCCGGTAGTTGTTTCTTCAGCACCCCCGCGAATATTCTCCATCAGATCAGGACGCTCCGAATGCAGCAATGTAGCAAAATCCCCACCGTCATCAATAATCAAGTCCGGTTTGCTCTCCAGTGCTTTGATATTAAGGGCTTTAAATTCTTCAGGAGACGGATTGTATTTAGCAAATACTGTGATTCCATCCTCCACAAGCGCTGCACAAACATCATCCTGTGTAGAAAGTGGATTCGAACCTGTAATGGTTACATCTGCACCACCAGCTTTGACAACCTTCGCCAAATAAGCGGTTTTAGCTTCCAAATGCAATGTGATCGATACTTTCAGACCTTTAAATGGCTGTTCTGCTTCAAACTGCTCACGAATACGGTTCAGTACCGGCATATGCTGGCGAACCCAGTCGATTTTCAAATGCCCTTCCGGTGCGAGTGACATATCAGCCACGATACTATTTTGTTTAGATGAACTCATTATGAAACCTCCTAAAAGTTTTGTGGGAAATAACTCCAGTGATCTGCTTCGTACAAAACTCACTTCGTAAGCATAAGCTTAGTTTTATGAAGCGATACTTCCATTACATATAAATGATGCGATGTGTTCCACTGTAATCCGGTTCAACCGTCATTAACTCATCCAGCCAAGCAAGTCCGTACCGGTTCAAGTAATACATGATATTGTACACTCTTTCCTGCAGTTTACCCAGTGGCATTAACGACAGCTCGATTCGCTCCCATTGCCGGATTGCAGCTTCGTTCTGTTTTGCCATTGCATCTTGGGCTTTCGCCTGTAAAAAAGTAATTTGATCTAGAATCTTCTCTTTATTGTTATTCCCCAGCTTAAGCAGACCGGCCTGAACCGTTCCAAGCTGCTCAATAAGCGGTTCGTACATGGCGGCGAATGAGGTCTTGGTTTCTTCAAAACGACGTGCAATCCCCAGCTCATCCTGTGCGGCCAGCCATTCATGTCTTTTATGATCCAGTCCTTGTCTTACATCCTCAAAGCTAAGTTGATATTTATCCATATGCTTGTGCAGCGTACCTTCTACGACAGTAAAAGACATTCTAGGGATAATTAACGGCATTTCTCCCCCAATGGTCTCAAACGCACGACGCGGAATGGCCCAGTAAGCAATCTCACCTTGACCCAGCACCGTTGCCAGAACAGGCAACACATAATCCTGCATAAGTGGACGTGTCAGCACATTATTGCTAAAGCGTTCCGGATGTGCCTGCACCTCCTCAAGTAATTCATCACGGGAAAAGGATACCTGACCCTTGCGATCCGTAAAGATTCCGTCCTTCTTGTGAAGCAGAAGCCGTGTACCTTCATGAATATAAAAGAGGTTGGCATTGCCAGCTGTAACATCAGCCTGAAGCTCATATCCGGCGCCCACAATATCAGAAGCAGAATTCATATACGCTGTTTCCAGTGCATCATTCTGCATAATTAGCGAAGTGAAAAATGGCTGTTCTAACTTACGTAAGTTGGGATCAGCAGAATCAAGCAGAATTAGACCAAATTTACCAAATAATGAACCCATCAGCTTGGCAAATGCATCTGTCATACTATCTGCTCTAAAAGAAGAAGTGCGAATGAATTCCATAATCTGCGGCTTAAAGTCGCTTTCCTGAAGCAGACCGTCTAACTGTTCCACTACCTGCTGCCAGCTTTCCTCTTCTACACGAATATCACTTACTGAGGAGCGTTTCTCTTCTGACTTTTCTATCTTAATCTTAGTAATCTCCTGCGTACGATTCAGTACATACGTATGATTCACTTCATCCCAGTCATGATCTTCACCTGCAATCCAGAATAAAGGAACTACTGGTCGGCCGAGTTGTTCAGCTGCTTCTTTTGCCGCCATAATGGTAGTTGCAGCTTTATATACCACTAACAGGGGTCCAGTAAATAGTCCGCTTTGCTGCCCACCTGTCACCACTAATGTCCCCGGCTGCTCTAAGAGAGCCAGCGAAGCCATCACCGCATCATGCGAGTTATGCTTTTCATTATATTGACGTAGACACTCAGCAATCTGAGTCCGGTCGGCACGAAGGCTTTCTCTGCCGTCTAGCCACTCTGCCCTTCTACTTCTACTTTCTTTATTGCGGAAATCCCCACCGTACAAATGACTAACCTTTTCAAAATGATCTATATAGTCGCGCGAGAGTGCAGATCCACCCTTGAGCGGTTCCGTTACAATATTCATTTGCTAGTGCCTCCAGTTCTACTAAGCAGTTATATGTAAATCCAAGTTCGTAAAAACTCTCTATGATTGTATCCAAAGTCAGGAGCCGCGTCAAAGTAAAACATGTCTTGATATCAGCAACACAGGTACAGCCAACTGTTCAATTATACTATAAATTCATTAAATAATATCCTAAATACATACAAGAGGCGAGAGCATAATGCTCCCGCCTTTGAAAACCTAAGTATAAATTATGCGAATTTTTTGCTGACAAAGTGGCCTTTAGATACTTCTACTAATTCAAAGTCACTGTCATTGGTCTTATCGTTAGCAGAATAAATAGGGCTGCCAAGCTCATCATGCAAGTGAATACGTTTTTTGTTGACTTCAATTTCCGGATCCGGAACTGGAATAGCCGACAATAGGGATTTAGTATAAGGGTGGATAGGATTTGCATACAGCTCTTCACTTTCCGCCAACTCAACCATTTTACCCAAGTACATAACTGCTACGCGATCACTGATATGTTTAACCATGGACAGATCATGCGCGATGAAAAGATAAGTCAATCCAAGACGATCTTGCAATTCTTTAAGCAAGTTAACGACCTGAGCTTGAATGGATACGTCAAGTGCGGAAATCGGCTCATCACAAACGATGAACTTAGGATTAACCGCTAACGAACGGGCAATCCCGATACGTTGACGTTGTCCACCGGAGAATTCATGCGGATAACGGGTTGCATGGTCATGGTTAAGACCAACCATATCCAGCAGTTCTTCAATCCGTTTCTTACGTTCTGCACGGCTGCCAGCCATTCCGTGAATGTCCAGTGCCTCGCCGATGATATCAGAAACCGTAAACCGCGGGTTAAGCGATGCGTACGGATCTTGGAAAATCATTTGCATGTCACGGCGCATAGCCTTCATTTGATTTCCAGGCAATTTATAAATGTCTGTACCATTATATTTCACACTTCCAGCAGTAGGCTCATACAAGCGAAGAATCGTACGTCCAGCAGTAGTCTTACCACAACCGGACTCACCTACCATCCCAAGTGTCTCGCCCTCACGGATCGTGAAGTTAATATTATCTACAGCCTTAAGAACCTTACCTTTACCTACATTAAAATATTTCTTAAGACCTTCTACCTCTATTAGGTTCTTACTCAAGAGTACTGCACCTCCTTGGCCATCGAATGCAGATTCCAGCAACGCGCCATATGCGTTTCGCTGAATTCTGTGGCGCCGGGATCGATTTGTTCGCACACATGCATCGCTTCATTACAACGAGCAGTGAACGGACAGCCGATCGGCGGCTTGATCAGATCTGGCGGTGTGCCGATGATCGGAATAAGCGGCTCGCCTTTCTTTTGGTCCAGACGCGGCATTGAGCGCAGCAGACCTTTGGTGTATGGATGTTGTGGATTTTTAAAGATTTCCCATCTTGTTCCGGTCTCCACAACCTCACCTGCATACATTACAATCACCCGATCACACATGCCAGCAACTACGCCCAGATCATGTGTAATCAGAATAATGGAGGTACCTAGTTTTTGCTGCATCTCTCTCATAACTTCCATGATCTGCGCCTGAATGGTTACATCTAGAGCTGTTGTAGGCTCATCTGCTATCAGCAAAGCCGGACGGCAAGCTAACGCGATTGCGATCATTACACGCTGGCGCATACCGCCTGAGAATTCGTGGGGATATTGGTTAAAGCGAGCCTCCGCATTTTTGATGCCTACTAATTTCAACATCTCCATACCTTGCTTTTTCGCTTCGGCCGCTGACATTTTCTGATGTTTAATCAAAACTTCAGTGATCTGTTTGCCCACTTTGATGGTTGGGTTCAGAGAAGTCATCGGGTCTTGAAAAATCATGCCAATATCTTTACCGCGAATAGATTCCATTTCTTTCATGCTTTTGTCTAGCAGATTCTGTCCTTGAAAAATAATCTCTCCCTTTTTCACTTTAGAAGGTGGAGAAGGGATCAACCGCATAATCGATTGAGCAGTTACACTCTTACCGCTGCCGGACTCGCCGACGATGGCAACCGTTTCGCCTTTGCCAATTTCAAAATTCATACCACGGACAGCTTGTACTTCTCCGCCCTTAACAAAAAAGGAAATATGCAAATCTTTGACTTGTAAAATAGGTTCCATCCATATTCCTCCTATTTCTTCAGCTTAGGATCAAGCGCGTCACGAAGACCATCACCGAAAATGTTGAAAGAAAGCATTGTTAAGCTGATTAGGATCGCAGGGAACAAGAAGCGCCATGGATAGTACAACCAGCCGGTGAGTGAGTCATTGATCATCGATCCAAGTGAAGCAACAGGAGCTTGTACACCAAGACCCAAGAAGCTTAGGAAGGCCTCAGCAAAGATAGCATTTGGTACAGACAGTGTAATGGTTACGATAATCGGACCAACCGCATTCGGCAGAAGGTGCTTGAACAACAGTCTCGCAGAACCAGCACCCATGGAACGGGACGCCAATACGAATTCACGATTCTTGAGCTGCATAATTTCTCCACGCACAATCCACGACATCGTAATCCAGCCTGTAATGGTTAGAGCTAGGATGATTGTTCCAAGACTCGGCTCAAGAACGACCAAGAGCAAGATTACAACCAGCAAATAAGGAATAGAATACAAAATTTCAGAGAATTTATTCATAATATTATCTACACGGCCGCCGAAGAAGCCCATAATGCCTCCGTAGATAACACCGATGAACAAGTCGATGGCTGCCGCAGCAAGACCAACGATCAAGGAAATCCTTGCACCGTACCAAGTACGAACAAAGATATCACGACCAAGATCATCCGTTCCAAACCAGTGATCGGAGGAAGGGGGCTTATTGGTGCTCATCAAATCATTAGAATAATAGTTATATTTCGAGATAAAAGGTGCAAAAATCGCTGCAAGTACAATCAAACCCAGGATACCGAGCGCAGTCATCGCCATTTTATTTTGACGCAACCGTTGCCAAGAGTCTTTCCAAGCAGAGAGACTCTCACGCTGGATAACTTCGGCTTCTTTTTCATCTACACCGACTTTTTGAAAATCTTCCGGTTTTAGATTTAGCAAGTTATTTTCAGTAGCCACTATTTAGCCCTCCTTTCCTCCACTTAATTTCATACGTGGGTCAATTAATACATAAGCAATATCCGTAATAAAGCGGGCAACCATGAGTAATACACCATAGAAAATGGTTATCCCCATAATAACGGTATAGTCACGGACACCAATCGCTTCCACGAACTGTTTACCAATACCCCCAACACCAAAGATCTGCTCGATAACAACCGAACCAGTTACGATGTTAGCTGTCATTGGACCCATATAAGTAACAACAGGTAGAATTCCGTTACGAAGTACATGGCGGCTCAGAATAGCCATCCAGCTCAATCCCTTTGCTTTAGCCGTTTTGATATAATCCGCATTCAAAACTTCAAGCATACTTGAACGGGTCAAGCGGGCGATAAAGGCGATCGGCTGTGCCGAGAGCGCGGCCACGGGTAAGAAATAATAGATTGGCCCTTTAAAACCTGAAACCGGTACCCAACCCAGTTTGAAAGCAAATACATACTGCAGTAATGACGCGACTACAAAGCTCGGAACCGCAATCCCCAGAACTGCCAGCACCATAGCTGCGCTGTCAATAAACTTTCTGTGATAGAGTGCCGCCAACATGCCGAGAAATACTCCGACAATAACCGCCACAACGATTGCGACGAGTCCCAGCTTCAGCGACGCTGAAAAGGTTTGACTGATCAAATGTGATACATCTTGATTTAGGCGTTTCATTGAGACACCTAGGTCACCTTGGATAATATCACCTAAATACTTAAAATACTGATGAGAGAGCGGCTTGTCCAGACCATATTGTTCCATCAGACGTGCTTTAATTTCTGGCGGTACCTTCTTTTCAGAAGTAAACGGATCCCCCGGAATAGCTTTCATCAAGAAAAAGGTAGCTGAAATCAATACAAATAGAGAAACCAACATATAGAAAAACTTATTTGCGACATAACGAACCATCCCCATCACACCTCCTCCGACAATTTTTGATACACATAATAATGATTTTATGAAAAAAACGGATTTTTGTCTATTTTCTATATATGTTATTAATAACATTAATTAACAAATAGACAGGAATACAAAAAAAAGGGATATATATGGAATTCCACATATATATCCCGAAGTATTCTGCAACTTCAGTCAACTAACTATTCTGTTGTAATTACTAAAGCAATATCTTAGTGCTCAAGCAAGTATCCGCGAGTCAAGTCAATTGCACCACTAAAGTCAAGAGTAACACCTTTAAGGTACTCTTTAGTCAGGGAGTTGTTAGTGTAGTAGTACAAAGGAATCAGAACCATATCTTGCTCAATGAGCAATTTCTCAGCTGCAGCAAACTTTTCTTGACGTACTGCCAAGTCAGTGCTTGTTTTAGCTTCGCTGATCAATTTGTCATACTCAGGGTTAGCGTAACCAGTATCATTGTTACCGCCACCTGTTACCCACATATCAAGGAAAGTCATTGGATCATTGTAATCCGCAGTCCAACCAGCACGAGCAACTTGGTAGTTCAGGTTTTGACGGTTTTCAATAAATACAGCCCACTCTTGGTTAACGGTTTGTACGTCGATACCAAGATTGTTTTTCCACATATCAGCAATCGCCAAAGCGATTTTCTTGTGACCTTCACTTGTGTTGTAAGTCAGGGAGAATGTAGGCAGTTTATCCATACCTTCTTCTTTCAGACCTTCAGCAAGCAATGTTTTAGCTTGTTCTAGATCTTCAGTGAAGTAGCTATCTTTAACTGCTGTACGGTATTCACCATCAGCACCAGCGATACCCGGAGGTACATAACCGTATGCTGGGAATTGTCCACCTTGTACTACATTGTCAATCAAAGCTTGACGGTTAATGGACATTGCAAGAGCCTTACGGATTTTAGCGTTTGTGAAAGGTTTTTCAGTGATATTGAATTCGTAGTAGTATACGGAAGCAATACCTTTACGGCTGAATTCGTTAGGAAGTTCTTTTTGCACGATTGGAATTTGTTCTGATGGAATTTCACCAGTTGGTCCACCGGCACGATCGTATTCACCGTTCTTGTAGCTGAGCAGCTCAGTTGCACCGCTGTTTACAAGGGAGAAGTCGATTTTGTTAAGTTTAATGGAATCTTTATCCCAATATTTATCGTTTTTAGTTACAACAAGTGTTTGACCTGTAGTCCACTCAGTAAGAGTGAAAGCACCGTTAACGATCATAGTATCTTTGCTTGTTGCCCATTTAGGATTACTCTCAATGGATTTGTGTACAGGGTAATAAGTGTAGAAGGAAAGCAATCCAAGGAAGTAAGGAGTTGGGGCTTCAAGAGTAACTTCAAGAGTTTTCTCATCAACCGCTTTGACACCTACTTGACTGAAATCGGTAATTTCCTTGTTGTAGAACTTTTGAGCATTTTTGATGTAGTACAATTGATAAGCGTAAGGTGCAGCGGATGCAGCAGCAGGATCGAGCACGCGTTTCCAAGCGCGAACGAAGTCTTCTGTTGTTACAGGATCGCCATTACTCCATTGTGAATCACGGAGTTTGAAAGTATATACCAGACCGTCAGCGGAAACTTCCCAGCTTTCAGCAACACCTGGTTCAGCTTGACCAGATTCAGCATTCATGCGAGTCAGACCTTCGTACATTGTTGTCAGGACAGTGTGAGCTTGGCTATCTTGAGCCAATCCTGGGTCAAATGTTGGAGGCTCAGAACTAAGGTTAATTCTCAATGTTTGGTCAGCAGCCAATTTTTCTTCTGTAGCTGCATTACCAGTTGCCGTGTTACCAGTGTTAGCATTGTTACCTTTATTGCCGCTGTTTGCATTGTTTCCGCCGCAGCCAGCAAGCACTGTGCCGATAACAAGTACTAATGCAATCATTAGCAATAGACTTTTACTCTTCTTCATCTAGCAGTTCCCCCTAAATAGAATGTGGTATATGGTTTATGATTATACAACCAGTGGTCAAAAAAATCTAGTGCAATGTTTTCAGAAAATATTTTTTTTTTAAAACTTTAAACTTTTGTGACGTTGACGCTTCACCGAAGCAGTGGAACGTTACATCGCTTGTGATATGTAGGTAATTAGCCCAACAAACATAAATAATAAATATCCGAAGCTCATAAAAAAGAACGAAAGTCTCCAAACTGCCCGAAATAACCGCTTCCCATCTACCTTTCCTTTCATCCGATTTTGAGCTCCGCCAATCAGTCCAGCGGATATTAATACAATAATTAGTATAAGGTAAAACCCAAAACCGGAATTAAAGATGTTATTAAACAATGCGGAGACCGACAATAATAAAAAAAATGTGGTCACGTCCATAGCGAGCATAAAAGTTTTCTTTTTATCTTTTTTTAAGCCCTTTCCAATGAAAAAAACAATCAAAAACGGCACAATCGGAATAACGCTTAAAGTAATAACCGAATCCATCAGCAGTCCCATAGCTTCACCTCTCCCCAGAGATCATACCCCAATACCTTCTACTAATTGGCAGAGCCAGCGATTTAATGGTGCCGACACTCCAGATCGTTCTGCCATTTCTACAAGACTTCCATTGATCCAACGAATTTCTGTGGTTCTTGAAGCAAGTACATCTGCCAGCATAGATGAAATATTGCCAGACGTTAACCGGCACACCTGAAGGATGTTATCCCAAGCATCCTTATCATAAGTAATTTCACAGAAATCATACACCATTATTGCTTCTTCAAAAACTTCCTTCATTAATTGGAGGCGTTGCTCTGAAGACAACAGCTCCCCATTTGGAATACGCCAAATCGCCGTGAGTGGATTTATAACGGCATTGATCAAGAGCTTCCGGTAAATCATGGTATCCACTTCATTCGACAAAAAGGCTGCGAATCCTGCCATTATGAGAACTTCTATTAAATTATTCGCTTTTAAATCATTATGTATGCTATGAGCTTGTCCATCCCCTAAGCTCCATTTTCCTATCCACACCTCCCCTGCTCCTGCATGAATGACTTCAGTTAATGATTTGCGCTTCGCAGCCTCCGTAGTCACAGCTACATATAAATTGGCGTTTGGCAACATGCCTCCTAACATCTCCATATGTCCTGTACCATTCTGAAAACAAATCATATGTACTCGCTCTTCCTTAAGTAGGGATAGAAATTCAGGCAAATCATTATGTAGAGTATTCTGTTTAACCGTCACCACGATCCAATCACTCGGCTCTTCTAGATAAGCACCAGCGAACTCCCCTATTGGCGCGGATACAAACTGATCTTCCGAGATTGTTATCGGCTCGCGTTCATCCTCGTAGGTAACCGTTAAGCCATCACGCCCTAATCGTTGGCATTGTTCTATCCCTCGGCACCACAGCCTCACATCATTCCCGGCTTGGATCAGTCTCCCTGCCAGCAGCAGACCGAGTGAACCTGCACCAATTATATCAATTTTCATATAACCCTCCTGCTGATCTTAAGCACAATTTTTCTAAGTATACCAAAAACCCCGCAAGTGGTGCTTAAAAAGCAGACCACTTGCGGGATTGTTAGTTAACCTATCGTTTATTCAATGCGTTCTAAATTTCCGTTACCATCCATTTTGAAACGAGTCTTCATTTCTTCTTCTTCTTCATTTAAGAAAGCAAGCCTGCGAGCACGATCCATAATCTGAATTAAAGCTTTGTAATCATCGTTGACTACCCGGTAGTCGCTTTGAGCAAGATTAACCTCTTTAGACAACCGTTCATTCTCAGATCGTAATTCTGTTAATTCATCTTCCTTCTCGCGCAGGTCTCTTTCCAGCATTTTCAGCTGACGTCCTGCTTCCTGGATCGTACCCTTCCATTGTCTTAAGAAACGAATGACCGCATCAATGGATAATGTGTTTTCACTTAATCCCTCACCGCGCCCAAATTCCTCATCGACATCACCCAGAATGAGACCAGCTACTTGCGCTCCTCTTACTGACGGCTGCTTTTTCAGGTAGCTACGCTTTTGACGTTGCCCTTTAGCAATACCGATTGCACCTTCATAACTTTTCCGAACACAACTGTTCCAGCGGAATCCGCAAGCGGCCGAAGTTCTGCCGATTTTTTCACCCACCTCTTCAAAAGCGGCAAGCTGTGTGCTGCCCTCCCGAATGTGTCGCAAAGTTACTTCTGCCAATATTAGATCATCTTCTGCACTCCAAGCGTCCTGTCTAACGGCTGTCATAAAGCCAAACCTCCTAACAACGTCATGAAATAACCATCTCCATAACCGGCAGTTCTGCCGGGTAGTGAATAGGGATAAAAGCTGCTTACTCCATTTCTATGCTTCTCATAGAGTTCATAGAATCTATTTGATACTAATTTGTATTTCCATTATCTGCGTACATCATACGCATAAAACTATAAATTCTCTTTTTTAAAGCACTAATCACTCAGGTCAATTATAAAAATCACATTTTTTGAAGATTAGTGCATTTTTTTCAATGAATTCGTTTACACATAATTATGTTGAGGGTATAATAAATCGAAGGAATATTCGTGAGATACATACTGGAAGGGGGACTCTCTCTTGGACCGCATGTTTCGGGTATTAGGTTTTTTCACATTAGCTATTGGATTGATGGCTTTCGCCGGAGGTCTAACAGAAATGGCCTTGCTTTTCTTTTTACAAACTGCATTTTTCGTAATACTTGGCTATATGAAATTTACTGAAAAAACTTATGTTCTTCTCTTCTGGGCATACATGATTCTGACTTTCACCGGATTTAGTTATTGGACGATCTTTCAAATGGGTCTTCCACTATAAATTGCAGTACTCTTTTGGAGCGGATGAGGTCCTTATCTTATAAGGATCACTTCCGTTTTTTTGTTTGTATGCTATTTTAGAAGGGTTAAACATATTATTAGTACATACATATATCATTTCAAAAAAAAGGTGGTGGTGTGGTGCGCTCCCGCAATTTACAAAGCCGCATGATTGCAACCATACTAATTCTCTTCTGCTGTACTTTGTTTCCGTTACAACCTGTGAAGTACTTGTCTGCCGACCCTAGCGGTGATTTTTTCAACTCTGCTATACCAGATAATGAAGAAACCCGTAAACTACTTGAACAGACCTTGTCTTCTGCAGAAATTGAACGTGAAATCATCAAGATTACAGCCGAACAAAAAGCGCTTGAACAAAAGGTAGAAAGCCTGAACAGACAAGCTACCCAGAAAAAAACAGCCATTGCGGACCAACAGGAACGGGCAGGTGCAGTTGTGCGTTCTTATTATATGGGGGATAGAGATAATCTTCTGGCCGCGTTTTTTTCAGCAAAAAGTATCAGCAGATTCCTGGCTCTGTTCGATTATTATGAGATTATTATTGGAAATGACCGCGATATTCTCTCACAATATGAAGAACAATATAAGGATTTGAAGGATACCCTTCAGACTGCGAAGCGAAACTCGGAAGAGCTCGCCCGATTGCGTACGGCTCTGGAGGAACAGCAAGTTCGGGTAAACGCGCTCAACAAGGATATTGAGGGTGGGATTAAAAATAGCAGCGATCCTGAAAATATGAGTACTCTACTTAAAGAATTCACATTATATTGGGAGAATATCGGCCTGCACGAGGTAAAAACTTATTTCAAGGCGTTATCCTCCGCAATGAATAAACTACCACAGTTTGTTCAGAATCGAGAGGGTGTACTGACTCGAAAAGGAATGACTTATGAGCTAAACCTGAAGGAAGAGGATCTGAATGAATTTTTGCAATCGCAGAATTCGCTGTTTAAAGACTTCGCCTTTCATTTCAATGACGGATCGATTACTGCCACTGGAAAAAGCGGAGCGCTAGCCCTTTCACTGACCGGTCACTATACCATTCAGGAAGAACCGATCAACGGCCTTATATTCCAAGTCGATCATATTGTATTTAACGGTCTTGAATTGCCTGACACAACAAGAAAAACGTTGGAAGAAGAATTTGACTTAGGCTTTTATCCAGGCAAAATAGTATCTTTCCTTCGTGCCACGGCAGTAGATAGCCAAGAGGGCGTCTTGCATGTTAAGCTTTCCATTTCATTTTAGGCCTTCTTTTAGAAATTCTTTGTAGCCTTCCGCATCTATCTGCCCCGTTAATAGTAACGATACAGCTTCAACAACCTTACTCCAGCCGCCCTGTGACTCATCCTCCGGGGCGGTTTCTTCTGTCAGCAATAGCTCAACATCGAAAGGAAGCTTGTATTTAAAAGCATGCTCCGAACGATAAAGAACATCAAGCGCCGGCAAGCTACCCGTATTCTCCAACCAATCCAGCTGAGCATCCTCTGAGGTGATAAAGGTCAGCCAATTCACAGCTTCCTTTGGACTTTGAGATTGAGCTGGAAGGGCAAAAGATCGACTGTAACAGGATTCAAACCCACCCCCATTATTAGCAGTCAGGGCCGGTACAGCAGCAAGGGATGAATTTCCATGCTTCTGCCACTCGGATAACGGTAATGAAGCAACGGCGACACTACCTCCTTGGAGCATATCCCAGACATCTTTATTGTAGCGGCTGGTGAGATAAAAATAACTGCGGGCATTCTGAATCCAATTCAACACCTCTTGGTTATCTGCTAACAAGCTGCTATTCATGCTCTCCATTACCGCTGACAATCCATAAGGATTGCGGGTATCCATCGCAAGTAAATATTTCCCTTGCTCTTTTAGCACATTCTGAAGCAGGATATTCCACTCTTCGAGGCTTTTGGGTAATGCATTAAAACCCAGCTCCGCCAGCCGTTGTGGGGAATAAACAAGCACGTAAGGATCTATATCTAACGGGACTCCCCAATTATATCCATTCCACTGCATCCAGGGGATCAACTGTGTTAACGGTGCACTCCCCGGAACGCTCTGATACACATCCATCGGCAATAAATATCCACGTGTGGCCCAGTCCAGAATGCTTCGTCCATCTGCCATGACTATATCCGGGCTGTCCCCGATCGTTAAATCATGCTTCAATACCTCATCGGCATCCTCCATATCCACATTGCTTAAAATAACCTTTACTCCACTTTCTAAGGTATAACGGTTGCTAAGGAGCTCCAGTTCACTAAATTCTTCGCTATTTAACGATACTCTTATGTGTAAGCTATCTATAGTTCCCTCATCTCCGGAAGAGGGATGGGTCGACTGACTTTGTGGTCTTTTCATAGGACGTGGATCGTTACTGGTACTCAATTCCATACTGGGCGACAGGCTTGTCAGCGATAGTAGTAAAATTGCAAAAAGCAGCCAATAATTTTTGCGTTTCAGCACGATTTCCCACCTTCCCTTTTGATTGGTCTCCCCTATTTTACCAAACCCTCCGGTGCTTGTCTTTAGTTTGTGAAACCGTTCTCTTTCTATTATATGGGTGATACGCCAGAGGCATTAAAAATAGGAAGGTGATCTGACCGCCATTACAAGAAAGCTTTGGACTTCCGATCGCTGTTATCCTCAGATTTCCTGATCTAATTACCGCATCATGCGGTTAAAATCCGAGGATAAAGGCGAACGCTTCGCTTCTACAGTTCCAGACTTTCTTTCCATGGCTCTAATCACCACAACCAACTTTAAATTCCTCTGCCGTTTCCGGGCGGGCAGGAAAAAGCCGGGAGTGTTTGCTTCTCCCGGCTGAAAATAGGATTGATGAACCGTTAGAGTAGATCCGCGGCCAATTGCGCCAAGCGGGAACGCTCACCTTTTTCCAAAGTAATATGTCCGCTAATCCCTTGCTGTTTAAACTTCTCGACGATATAGCTCAGTCCGTTGCTCGCAGCATCCAGATATGGATGATCGATTTGCTCCGGATCGCCCATTAGAATGACTTTACTTCCTTCTCCCGCTCTGGAGACAATGGTCTTCACCTCATGACGGGAAAGGTTCTGCGCCTCATCAATAATAATGAACTGTGATGGGATTGAACGGCCGCGAATATAGGTTAAGGCTTCTACCTGTATACTTCCTAACCCCATTAAGATTTTATCGATATCGCCAGCTTTTTTGGTATCGAACAGGAATTCCAGATTATCATAAATAGGCTGCATCCAGGGTCTAAGCTTCTCATCCTTCTCACCGGGCAAGTAACCAATGTCCTTACCCATAGGAACAACCGGACGGGCGATAAGCAATTTTTTGTATTTATGTTCATCCTCCACTTTGAATAGTCCGGCTGCAAGCGCCAATAACGTCTTCCCTGTCCCAGCCTTACCCGTGATCGTTACGAGTGGGATTTCATCATTTAGCAGCAGCTCCAGTGCCATTCGTTGTTGAGCATTACGGGCGCTAATCCCCCAAACCGAATCATTGCCCAGATAGAGTGGCTCCAGACGTGTGGCATCACTATTCACTTTGAGAAGAGCTGATTTGCCAGTGCCAATCTCATCCTTGAGAATCACAAATTCATGAGGGTACAACGGATACGACAACGCAAGCTGTTTTACCGTCAGAGAGCGGTGACTGTAATATTCATCAATCAATGCGGGATGAACCTGCAGAGATTGGTAACCAGTGTATAGTTCATTTAAGTCTCCAGTACGATCTGACAAATAATCCTCTGGCGTAATTCCCAGTACATCCGCTTTAATACGAACCAGTACATCCTTGCTCACAAGCACAACGGGACGCGGATCGGGCTTCTCATTCTCTTCATTTAAATAATTGAGAGCAACAGCCAAAATCCGATTGTCGTTAGACACCTCACCAAACATTTCCTGTACCTTCACAAAACTGCGATGGTTAAGTTCTACCTTCAGCTTGCCTCCATGCTCCAGTTCCACACCACTATGCAAATGACCTAGTTCCCGGAGTCCATCAAGCAATCGGGATACCGTACGGGCATTCCGACCGATTTCGTCAGCATTGCGCTTCTTGGAGTCGATTTCTTCCAGCACAACAGCCGGAATAACCACCTCATGCTCCTTGAAAGAGAAAATTGAATTGGGGTCGTGCAAAAGCACGTTGGTATCTAGCACAAATATCTTGTTCATATTATCCCCTCCACAGCGCCTGGTTTGATTGATCATACATAACTCTTTCCGCCAAGGGAAAAGATATGGTACAGAAACGATTCTTTGGCTGAAAGGAGTAATCACATATGAGAAAATCAATATGTCTGTTGCTGGTACTGCTGCTACTGACAAGCTGCGGTATCGCTAATAAAAAGACATCACCCTCTCCTCAGAATAAACAATCTGCGAATGCTGTAAAGGGTACGGGGAACCATGAGGTTCGGCAATTGTCCAATGATGGTGCGACTAATCCTAAAGCCACCTCAAAAGCTGGTCAAGCCGTCAATGTTAATGGAGAAAGTGAAATTGCACTTAAGGATCATTTTGAACAGTTGGCCAAAAGAGTTCCCGGTGTAAATGGCGCACACTGTGTAGTCATGAACAAAGTTGCCATAGTTGGTCTTGATGTAGAAGGTTCTCTGGGCCGTTCACGTGTAGGAAGCATCAAATATTCTGTAGCAGAAGCCATCCGCAAAGACCCAAGAAGTGTACGGGCGCTTGTCACTGCGGATATGGATCTCTCCAGCAGATTAGCGGAAATGAGCCGCCATATCTCCAAGGGACATCCGATATCCGGATTCTCATCCGAGCTGGCCGATATTATCGGACGAATCATGCCACAGCTGCCAGAGGATACCAAGCCGCAAAAAAATGCACAGTAGAGATTAAGAACAAAAGATGTTCTTTGAGTTCAAAAAAAGCCCAGTGATATTTTCACTAGGCTTTTTTCATGGCAGCAAATACTTGTCCGTCCAACTTCTCAGCGGCACGTCCATCATAAACTTTCGCATATCTTGGGGCGGAGTCCAGCTGCGCGCCGTAAAAAAGCGCGTTGCGGACCGCTTGAATTTCAACATCAAAACAGCACATCTTAAAAGGAACATCTTCTAGCGGGTCCTGCCTTACAGCAGCACTACCGTTAATGGCATAGACAGTTCCTTCACCAAACACAGTTATAGTTATTAATGGATTAACCTTCATATTATTCACAAGTCTTGAACGATGATCAATAGCCAAACGCACAGTACTAGGACTAACAGCATAAAGCCACGAAATAGCTGTGGATGTAGGACCGCCTGTCTCCGCATCAACTGTGTTTAGAAGAACAAAGGTTTCCGATTGCAGCATCGATAGCAAAGTTTCATTCAGCTGAGCAACGGCTTCGGACATAAGTACTGGCCCCCTATGCGACGTTAATTCATTCGATTTATTATATTATAGCACAGGCTGAAACTTGCATTCAATTTTAGCTATGGAAGATATTAAGGTCCTTAAGGCGTCTCAGCAGCTGTCGAATCAGCTCCCGTGGAAATTCCTGCAATCCGATCCTGCAAGCTTTTCTTAGCGGCCTCAAACTCCTCATCATTAATATATACATATGGACTTCGCCACGTTCCAGTAACCGGCTTGAATTCGATATTCTCTTTGGAAATCTTCCAATACGTCGCAATCATATCTTTGATTTGCGAATTTTCGATATCTGTCTTCATGTTACTGTCCACTGCATCAAGCACCTTGCCGATTTTTAATACGCCACCAAGCGATTGCATCTGATCCACCAGACTGTTCAGAACTTCGTTCTGGCGTTTGTTGCGATCAAAATCATCTGATGCGTTGGTCTTAGGCTTGCAATTGGATTTACGATACCTCACATAGTCCAGTGCATTTTTTCCATCCAGCTCTGCCGGACCCTTTTTCAGATTGATATTCGTGCCATCCACAGTGTCTGTATAACACATATTTTCACTAATATTTACTTCGACTCCCCCAAGCTCGTCCACTACATCACGGAAGCCCTGAAAATCAAGAATCGTTGTATAATCTACATCAATATCCAAATACTTACCCATCATCGTCTTCATCTCATCTTCAGCCAGTAGACCAGAGGATTTCTCCTTACCCTTGAAGCGAGCATAAAATTCATTAATTTTCGTTTTCTTATAGCCGCTTAGCTCCACATAGGTATCACGAGGAAGTGAAACAATAGTCGCTGATTTAGTCTTAGGATTAAGTGCTGCAACCATGATCACGTCAGTCAAATAAGACTCGTGTTTAGGTCTGTTATCCGTTCCCAGTATAAGCATTGTCAGTGGTTTTTCTGAAGCGGAATGCCCTGGAGCAACCGTACCCTCAACCCCTGCATTAAATACGCCATGCTCAAGCTTCCAATACAGATAACCGCCATAACCCAGCACGCCGAGGATCGCAATAATTAGCAAAGTTAACAATACTCTAACTAATCTGCCAAAAAAACCTCTCTTTTTCACTTTCTTTTTCGTTTTTTTCTTAGAAGCACCCTTCACAGGCTGTTTTCTATTAGTAGGTTGTTGCCCGTTTGCTCTTGGAGGTAAACCGCTGTTTCTTGTACTCATAATAGAATAAAGTCCTTTTCATTTCATTTAGAATTAGAATTGCTACATTAATTAGACGATCCTTAAGGTACAAAAGTTGCGATTACGATCTCTTCGCTGCTGCCGCAGCCTTTCTCTTCTGTCGAGCTTCTACTATATAACGTATCCGTACCATCAGCATTAATCCGACAGCAACCAACAGACATTGGATAATCGGAAGCTTATCATGTTGGAAAATGAGGAGCATGCCAGAGCCAACCGCCATCATTATGTAGAGCATGATTTCCTTGCCAATCGATAACTTTTGATTCACACGAAAGACTTGATTATAAACAAAAGTAAGCAATATAAAGATAACAATATAAGCGACGATTGGATGCTCAGCGAACCACACCTGCATAGATAACCGCACTCCTCCCAAATTTAAGATACGTTTACATTATATCATCAGTAGGGGAATTTTTTGTTTCTTATATTAAAAAAAGCCGCCGGATGCAATAATCCGGCGGTCTTATTCATAAGCATGTGTTTACGCGTTGGCTTGTGCTGTTTTACGTTGTTTCTCTACACGTTCGCGTTCGCCTTTGTTCAGAATCTTTTTACGCAAACGAATGGATTTAGGTGTAATTTCACAATATTCATCATCGTTCAAATATTCAAGTGCGCCTTCCAAAGAGAAGGTGCGTGGTGTCTTCATTTTTACAGTATCATCTTTGCCTGAGGTACGCATGTTGGTAAGTGCTTTTTCCTTACAGATGTTAACGATAATATCGTTATCACGGGTATGCTCGCCTACGATCATACCTTCATAAATTTCTGTACCTGCATCCAAGAAGAGAATACCACGATCCTCAACACCCACGATTCCGTATTGAGTTGTTGATCCAGTCTCACTTGCTACAAGCACACCTTGATGACGTCCGCCAACTTGACCAGCAACCAGTGGAGCGTAGCTGTCAAAAGCATGGTTCATAACGCCGTAACCGCGTGTCAAAGTCAAGAAGTAAGTGTTGTAACCAATCAATCCACGTGCAGGAATCAGGAACTCCAGACGTACTTGACCCGTACC
Organism: Paenibacillus sp. FSL H3-0286; assembly: GCF_045040705.1. Taxonomy (NCBI): domain Bacteria; kingdom Bacillati; phylum Bacillota; class Bacilli; order Caryophanales; family Paenibacillaceae; genus Paenibacillus; species Paenibacillus sp. FSL H3-0286. The sequence goes on from NZ_CP150285.1 coordinate 5,454,902, forward strand.
GTTGTTAATCATATTGACCATTTCGGCTTTACGAGTACCCAGACTCTCCATAACAGAGCCCATGCTCTCTTCTGGAATATCAATCATTAGACGCTCAAGCGGCTCCATTTTGACACCGTCGATTTCTTTAATGATTACTTGTGGTTTAGAAACTTGCATTTCATAACCTTCACGACGCATATTCTCGATCAGAATTCCAAGGTGAAGCTCACCGCGTCCAGAAACGATAAATGCATCAGGACTATCAGTTTCTTCCACACGCAAACTCACGTCTGTTTCAAGTTCTTTAAATAGACGCTCACGTAGTTTACGGGAAGTTACCCATTTACCTTCTTTACCAGCAAAAGGACTGTTATTCACTAGGAATGTCATTTGCATGGTTGGCTCGTCAATCTTCAGAACCGGAAGTGCTTCAGGGTTTGCAGGATCAGCAATGGTCTCACCAATGTTGATGTCCTTGATCCCTGCAATAGCAACGATATCCCCTGCGCCCGCTTGCTCTGTTTCAATACGTTTCAAACCTTGGAAGCCGAACAATTTCTCGATACGTGCAGTTTTGCTCTTACCATCACGCATAATAACTGTTACAGATTGACCTTGTTTGATCACACCGCGGTTAACACGTCCAATTGCAATACGACCCAAGTATTCGTTATAATCCATCAACGTTACGAGGAATTGAAGCGGTTCTTCAACACTTTCGGTTGGAGCTGGAATATGTTCAACAATGGTTTCGTAGAGCGAAAGCATCGTTTCATCTTGTTTCTCAGGAACCATGCTTGATGTACCATTAAGAGCAGATGCATAAACAACAGGGAATTCCAATTGTTCGTCATTTGCTTCAAGTTCGATGAACAAATCGAGCACTTCATCAATAACTTCCTTAGGACGAGCAGCTGGACGGTCAATCTTGTTCACGACAACGATCGGTGTAAGTTTTTGTTCCAATGCTTTACGCAGAACGAATTTCGTTTGCGGCATGCAGCCTTCATAAGCATCAACAACCAGCAATACACCGTCAACCATTTTCATGATCCGTTCTACTTCGCCACCAAAGTCAGCATGTCCAGGTGTATCCACAATGTTGATCAAAAACTCTTTATAAGTAATTGCTGTATTTTTAGCTAGGATTGTAATTCCACGTTCCCGTTCGATATCATTAGAGTCCATAGCACGTTCTTGCAAGTGCTCATGGGCGCTGAAGATCCCCGATTGTTGAAGGAGCTGATCGACGAGTGTTGTTTTGCCATGGTCAACGTGGGCAATGATCGCAATGTTGCGAATATCTTTTCTTGAATGCATGATTTGTATCCAAATCCTCTCATTTATCAAATTAAAACTGTTAAAATTCATAGCATGTCACGGCAGTCTCACAAAAGAAGCGCCAGGCAGAAAGCCGACGCTTCAACATAACATTAATATTATAGTGAAAGTACCATGAAAAGCAAGTCTTTTTATGAAAAAACAGTTACCAATTTCCGTTTTTTTTCACAAGATCCTACAGCAATTAGCTTCGATACCATCTATTCCGGCCACGTGCTCTGCCTCGACCGGTAATCAGCCAAATTCCTACAGCTATTAATACAATCCCGATCAGGTATATCGCGCCGGTGCCCATAAGGCTGAAAATACAAAGCGCAAGGCTTAGTAAGCCTAATGTTACAGCAATTGCTGACAGACCACCCGTCCGTCTTGGTTCATAGATAGAGTATTCATACAAGCCCACGGCAAGACCAAGCAACAGCACAGGCCATAAGTTTCTCATAAGCCCCCATCCCCAAATATTGCAGAGGCCAAACAACAAACCATACACCGTTAATATCCCGGCAGGAACCAATACCGAGGCCGAAGCACGACGGCTGAAAAATAACATGTGTAGTACTATTCCTGGAATTAAAATCACTAGAGGCCAAAGCGCGCGCCCCAAAAATCCGAAGACGCCCAGCTTACCTAATAAAATCACGATGCCAGCAGCAACAATAAAAATTCCTAGCTGTATATCTTTCTTTGAAGACATCCTTCACCCATCCCTTCAATTTCACGTCTACCTCATTTCCTCGTCACCTTATAGCCTGAAAGCGACAGGATTCTTACTCATATATTATCCCAAACATACACAAAATGCCATCACTCCCTGTGATTAATCAGTGTCTATAAGCGCTTCTGATCACGCAAAAAAACGGACAATTCCAATTTATGGAGATGTCCGTTTAGTATTGCCTTTTATTGCAATTTATTAACCTGCAGATGTTTTTCTGCGTTTTATTGCTCCCGTAACGACAACTAATATTCCTAAGGCAATGGGCAAATAGGAATGTGAGGAAGGGAACAAAAAGGAGAGCATCGTCCCTAATTTTGCATCCTGAAGCAACATATCCCCTGCTGTAAACGCCAATATATAAGCACCGATAAATACGAGCACTGGAAACCGGTGCAGCCAGCCTACAATAATGCCGCTTCCCCACACTACTATCGGAATGCTAAGGGCAATCCCGATGACAATTAAAGCCAAATCTCCTTTAGCTACTCCTGCAATGGCTAGTACATTATCCAGGCTCATAATGAAGTCTGCTACAAGAATCGTTCGGATTGCTTTCCAGACTGAGGATGATTCCCTTACTCTGAGATCCTCCTCTTCCTCCAAAAGCAGCTTGAACGCTATCCATAGCAGCAGCATTCCCCCTCCAGCCTGAATATAAGGGATTTTTAATAGCAATACCGCAACAAAAGTAAGCAAACACCGCAGAACAACTGCGCCTGCTGAGCCCCACCATACTGCAGTCTTTCGGTGCTTCGCCGAAAGATCCTTGCTGGCCATTGCGATAACCATTGCATTATCTCCGCTCAGCACCAGATTAATCATCAATATTTCACCAAGGAGCAATAATGAATCCATTCGCACTTACCTCCCCGAGTCACATGTAACTACTTGTATGTTCGGAAATGACAAGCTATGCTTCCTGTCCAACTTTTTTTGAGCGTGAACGCATGTTGGCTCCTTTTTTTGCGTATACAAAACTAAGCATATTTTGAAGCTCAATCTAACAAACTTGGGAGTGACTTCGCTTTGAATACATCCATCTGGGAGTTTATATTATCGCTGCTCAACATTATTTTTCTAGATCTTATTTTGGCGGGAGATAATGCCATTGTGATCGGTCTTGCGGCGCGTAATTTACCGTCAGACACGCAAAAGAAGGCTATCGTATTTGGAACAGCAGGTGCTGTAGTGTTGCGGATCTTCGCAACGATTCTGGTCGTATGGCTGTTGAAAATCCCCTGGTTACTGCTTGCCGGAGGGATTTTACTCATTCTGATTGCCTATAAGCTGTTAACCAGTGAGAACACTTCAACAGATATCAAGGCAGGTCAAAGCTTGTGGTCCGCTGTAGGTACAATCATTTTAGCTGATGCTGCCATGGGCCTTGATAATGTGATCGCCATTGCCGGAGCTGCCAAGCATAATATCTCACTGGTTATCATAGGACTGCTGATCAGTGTTCCCATCGTTGTGTGGGGAAGTACCCTTTTTATTAAATTAATCAACAAATATCCATGGATCATTTATATTGGTTCTGCTGTCTTAGGTTTTACTGCTTCAAGTATGATTACGGATGAACATCAGCTTGCGCCATTTTTTAATCATCATCCGCTGCTCAAATATCTGTTTATAATCGTGATCATTATAGGTATCTTGGCAGCGGGACATTGGAAACGCCAATCAAAACCAGAAGAGCCTCAGGAGGGCACAATCGTCTAAACCACAAAAAAACTGCCTCAGAACGTAGATTTCACTACGCTTCAAGGCAGTTTTTTGGTTTATTACTTTAGAACCATTCTTCCTGTAAACCAGCCTCGACACTTACAACATCACTAGGCTTCTCATCTCCATAGGGAGTGATTAACACGGTCTCTGTGGCTTCAATCGCCGCTTCCAGAAGTTCAGAATATCCCGGAAGCGTAGCCTCTATCTTATCCACAATCCGTAAATTCGGATTTGTTGTAGGTGATTTTGGAACAAATAAAGTACAGCAATCCTCATAAGGAAGGATAGACAAATCATAGGTACCGATGTTCTTCGACAGGTCCACGATATCACTTTTGTCCATCATTACCAGCGGACGCAGAAGGGGGAGGGTTGTCGCACGGCCAATCACGTTCATGCTTGGCAAGGTCTGGCTAGCGACTTGTCCCAGACTATCCCCGGTTACAATCGCCAATGCACCTTCCCGCTCAGCAAGCTGGGTAGTAATTCTCAGCATTGCCCGCCGCATCAGTGTAATAATCAGATTATCCTGGCCGATGCCGGTAAAGGAAGTCTGCACTTCAGTAAAGGGTACCAGATGCAGCTTGATTACACCCGCATAACGTGACAATACCCGCGCAAGATCCACAACTTTTTGTCTAGCAAGCTCGCTTGTATAAGGATAACTGTAGAAGTGCACGCACTCCACTTCAAGTCCGCGCCGCATGGATGACCAGCCTGCTACAGGACTATCAATGCCACCGGACAGCAATAACATCGCTTTTCCGTTAGTGCCTAATGGAAATCCACCTACACCGGCAATATTTTCACAGAAAATATAAGTATGTCCCTGACGAATTTCGACCCTCAGCTCTAATTCAGGCGATTTAACGTCTACGGTGAGGCCAGGATATCCTTGCAATAGTGGTGTCGCGATCCGTTTATTCATCTCAATGGAGCCGTAAGGGAACTCTTTCCATACCCGCCGAGCATTAACCTTAAATCTGGTGCCCGGAGCAGGCGCGATTATCTCCAAAAATTGACGGCTGACCGCTACAATATCCTCAAGCTCTGACTTAGAAACCTTCACTGGACTGACTGAAGCAATGCCAAATACATTCTTCAGTGCTTGTACCAATTCAATCGCAGATTCCCCGTTCAATTCCACGTAAATTCTTCCGAATTCCTTGCTCAGAACTACGTTTGGATAAGGCTTAATCAATTCCTTCACATGACGCAGTACGGTTTTTTCAAATCGGGTACGATTTTTGCCCTTTAAAGTAAACTCTCCAAAACGCAGGAGCAGCATATCAGCGTATTCTATACTATGGGCTCTGCCTTCTGCAGATTCCTTGTTCATCATGCTCATTTGTTACTTCATTCCTCCTTCAGCAATCTTTAAAGCTTGTACCGCAGTGGTTAATGCTTGCTCAAGCGCAGCGACACCCTCATCTGTATGACTGTCGCCAAGGCTAATACGAATCCCACCTGAAGCACTGGAGACATCTTTACCCATAGACAATAATACACGACTAGGCTCAGCCAGTCGTGAGGAGCAGGCCGAACGGGTGGAGACAGCCATCCCCAGTTCCTCTAGCTTGCGGGCGAATACCTCTCCCTTCATGCCAGGGTAAGAGAAATGCACAATATGGGGAGCTCCATCCTCTCTGCTGTTTATAACAAATTCAGGAACGGTGCGCAAGAAGCGTAATAATCGATCTCGGAGTGGAACCAACTGGGCAACGAAGGTTTCGCGCTGCTCACCACTCATGCGGATAGCTTTGGAGGATGCGACAATCGCAGGTACATTTTCAGTTCCAGCGCGTTGTCCTTCTTCATGAGAGCCCCCTGTAAGCAATGGGAATAGCTTAATTCCCTCTTTGATATACAGTAATCCCACTCCACGTGGGCCTCGAAGCTTATGAGGAGACAGGCTATAAAGATCCACCTGCCAATCCTTTAAGTCAACTGCAAGCTTACCATATCCCTGAACACCATCTACATGAAATAAGGTTCGCGGATTCACAGCTTTAATCAGCTTCCCCATCTCTTTAAGCGGTTGTATCGTTCCAATCTCGTTATTGACATGCATCACACTAACAAGCACTGTATCGCGCCGGACAGCAGCAGCTACGCGCTCAGGATCAACAACCCCAGTGCTATCGGGTGCTACAAAAGTAACCTCCCAGCCCATTCGCTGCAATTGCAGGAAACTCTCATATACAGAGGGATGCTCTATTTCTGTAGTTACCAAATGGCGGCCTCTAGTCTGATATTGCAGAGCAGCGCCTTTTATCGCCAAATTATTGCTTTCCGTTGCACCAGAAGTAAATAGAATCTCCTGCGGTTGTACAGATAAAGCAGCAGCGCATACTTCACGCGACCGTCTGATCAGCTTACCCGCTTCACTGCCCGCACGGTGCAAAGAGGAAGGGTTCGCATAATGCAGCTTCATAATTTGTTCCATCGTCTGCACCACTTCTTCATAGGGCGGTGTAGCGGCGGCATAATCCCAGTAAAGCATATGTCAAATGTCTCCTTTACTTCGTTGAGTGAACTTATTATCGAAAAAGGATCAAACGGTGTTTCCCGTTTGATCCTTTTTATTATACCGCGTATTGAGCGCGAGCGCGTTCTATTTTAAAGATATAAGATTGTGTCTCTTTTGGAAGCAGGCTAAGTTTCTCCAATAATTCCTGATCATTGGTTACTCCCAGATCTGTTACCCGTCCCGGCCCTGCGTTGTACGCTGCAAGTGCCATCTTTTCCTCTCCGCCAAAGCGTTTCAGTTGATAAGATAAATAACGTACGCCGCCATCAATGTTTTGCGCCGGATCGAACGAATCAGTAACCCCTAAACCGCTCGCGGTCCCATCCATAAGCTGCATTAAACCTTTAGCCCCTGCCGAAGAGACCACATTAGGATTAAACGAAGATTCAGTATCAATCACTGCTTTGATCAGATCAATCGGCACGCCATATTTAGCACTCGCCTTCTGGATGAGATCATCATAGCTCGTAGGTGTGGAACCCGTTATTTCCCCGGAAATTATGTTATTGAAGGTTTCTGTTGTCCCGCCTATCTGCTGCCATAACAAGCTGCTGACTGAAGTTGCATCCGGGAGAGAAGTCAAATAGCTTGAACTTTCACTACTCGTTGACATTGCCTGAAGCATTGTCGCAAATCCAGAAGCTGAAACTCCCGTTGACCGTTCATTTCCATTCGCGGAGCTAGTTTTTTCGGTTGTAGCCTTAAGGTTGATCCATTTAAGCTGCCCTAACCCGTCGGTTACAGCGGGATTGATCTGCATGCTGGCGCACTCCTTTTTTGTCCTACTCGAATCATATATAAGGTTTCGCGTTGAAATTTCGATGAATTACGGCTTAATCTTACATTTTATCTGAGATTATTGCTATATGTTGGAATGAAAAAACAGACTTCAGACCCTGATATTTAGGTCTAAAAGCCTGTTTAGATCAAAGCCATTCAGTTCTTTTTAGCGCGCAAAGGGAATCATCACGAAGTAACTTAGTGTCGCAACAATCCCTAAGCCCATTGCCCATGCCCCAAGCGTTTTTTGCTCTTTGACATAGGAATAATAACCAACTACGGCAGCGATGGGTCCGAGAATAAAAGACCAGATGAACAATGAGGCGATCCCCATCCCCAGTCCAACATACCCCATTACCCGGCTTCCACTATATTCCGCTTCACTGTCCTTGCGTTCTTCCACTATCCGCGGGGCATCCCGAACCTGCATTGGAACCGGATTTACCTCAGCAGCGTATTCTTCGCGATGCTCTCTGTCCCGCCGAGGATAGTCCACTCTCCGCGGACGAAGAATGACTTTTCTCGGACCGGATTGTTCCCGTGATGAGCTTGATTCATTATCCTTTTCTGTGTCCATTCTGGCGGCCTCCTAAGCGTTCGGCTTAAACGTCAGACAACATGTTGCAGATGATGTACTGGCATGATCGCAGTGACCTTCATTTGTCATTTCTTCAGCATATTCTTCCTTATAACCATTGCCTACGTGCTTATCGATCTCGATGACAATTTCTTCAGCCCGGCATAAATTATGCTCGCCCCAATAATGACAATTGCTCACGCTACATTTTACTAGTGGTTTTTCACTCGACATAATTATCACCTCGGCTTCATTATGTCCGCTCCATTTACCCGCTATTCGACAGAGTGGTTTCCAGTTGATGTATCGAGACAGGCTTTTAATCCACGCAAAAAAGGACCAGCTCATCGTCATTACAAAAATGACAAAGTGCTGATCCCTTTAGATCACTATTTAGAAGTTAAACCTGATTTTGCATACGTTTCTCGGTCAAATAGTCGTTCTCATAATAAATGAGATCATCGCGAAGATCTTCATACGTTTTGGTGATTTCTAGGATGATATCACGTGCGGGACGTACTGGCTTTTTGCGGAAACGGATTGCATCCTGACCTGTATAGGCGTAACGGCCATCTTCAGAATAACTTTCATTTTTCGGATAAAAGAAGTTGTTCACACCATAGTGATATACATTATAAAGCGCTTTCTGTGCAAAAGATTCATCGAATGTCGCACGACGCAGCGCAACGCCTAATTTCTCATATGACATTTCCGAGAACACTAATAGGTGACGAAGATCGGACAGAAAACCTTGGTAAAATTGTACGGTTTCCTCATCTCCCTCAACTACAAGCTGAGGCAATGCATGCTCATTTAGAAATACTTCCATTTTGTCGATTACCACTTTAAGTTTATCTCTCGTCGATTCACATAATTTCTGCACATTGGCTGCTGACATAGCGGTTGCTCCTCCTTATTATTCCCTGCTCTTGTAGTCAATAAAGTTAATCCTCTGAAAGAAACCGCCCTAAAGACGTATCTCTTTATTCTTGCAATATCAGGATGTGAACACAGAGAAGTCTAACCTTCTGAACAATTATTAAGAACAACATCTAATGAGGTATCTCTTACAAAATCAAGAAGACAATTCGAGATACTTATTCTCTCTGATATTATCATAAAAAACGTTAGGAAGGTATCCTTTTCTAAGATGCATAAAAGATACGCTCTCTTCTAAACCTATAGACATTACATTGCATAGAGGAGCGGAAATCATGTCACGAAAAAATCTAACAGTTGCAGGTTTGGTTACAGCAGCTTTTACAGTTGGGTTACTTACCTTTGCCCTGCGCCCTGCCACTAATGGGACGACCAGAGATGTCGCAAAAGTCGCTGTTCAGAATCCGGCTCCAACTTCAGCTTTGCATTCACCTCCAAATCCCTCTCAGGAAAAAACATTAAAGAAAACCTCCTTAAGCCAGGATGTGGAGGCGACAGATCATCTGAATAGAGTCGATGTCAGTAGACACTTAACTAAACTCCTGTCTGAAACAGACGGGATGTCTTCGCTTCATGATAAATCAGTGTATGCGAAACGATTGCAGCAAGACCACGGGTTTATCTCCATGCTGATGTGGATCGATTTCCGCACACAAAAGACTGAGACCTTTAAGTCGTCTTTTCCAAAAGGAACCGAACAGGAGAACAAACAGCTTCTAAAATATCTCAATACGGCAAAATCAGCAATCCACGGTCATCAATCCTATGAATCTCCAACGTTTACAATCGGTAAAGAAAAATATTACTTTATCGCTCAGCGGAACAAAGAGAAAAATGTAGGGATTATTGCTCTTATTAACCAAAAGGTGCTTGGGCGTGTGGCAGACCATCAGCTGAAGAACCTGCGTCTCATTCCGTATCCTAAGGAAGGCAAATACCATGTGGAATCAGTCCATACCGATAACTTAAAGGACATTACAGTCAAGACCGGCCATGATAACGAAAATGCCAGCCATTTTTATGAGAATGAAATTGTAGTCCGTTTTAAGGGAAATGCTCCGACTCAGGGACAGCTCCAGACGATAACCGCCGATATCCACTGCAAGCAGCCACGCAAGCTGGGATATGCCTATATCTTTCGCTCTGAGAAGATGACCTATTATCAGCTGAAATCCTATTTCACCAACAAATGGCATCCCGAGTATACGGAACCTCACTATATGTATTTAACCAATGATACCATCACTAAAAACGCTGAAGGAACTGTCACACCTAACGACATGTTATTCTCCACTTACCAATGGAACCTCCCGGCGATTGAAACTGAGCTAGGTTGGAATCTTTCCAAAGGCAGCAAAGAAGTGGTTGTAGCCGTAGTCGATACGGGAGTACAGATTAATCATCCTGATTTACAAGGTAAGCTTTTGACTGGTTACAATGCCATTACCAATGGTTCCACACCCGAGGATGATGTAGGTCACGGTACACATGTATCTGGAATCATTGGCGCACTTGTTAACAACGGGGAAGGTGTAGCTGGCATCAGCTGGTACAATAAGATCCTCCCTGTAAAAGCGCTAGATAACTCAGGTGCCGGAACGACTTATTCCGTAGCAGAAGGTATCATATGGGCAGCTGACAATGGCGCAAAGGTTATTAACTTAAGTTTAGGGAATTATGCCGACTCGCAGTTCCTCCATGATGCGATTAAATACGCCTATGACCGGGACATCGTGCTTGTGTCTGCAGCAGGCAATGATAATACAGAACGGCCTGGATACCCTGCAGCTTATCCCGAAGTGATTGCAGTGGCTGCTACAAATGCTTCAGGGGAAAAAGCCTCCTTCTCCAACTACGGCGATTATATTGATGTCGCTGCACCCGGAGAAAGCATCGCAAGCACCTATCCGGACAGCCAGTATGCCGCTTTATCCGGCACGTCGATGGCCAGTCCCCATGTCGCTGCGCTGGCGGGTCTGGTACGTTCACTGAATCCTAATCTGACGAATAAGGAAGTTATGGACCTTATGACCAAAAACGCTGTTGATCTGGGAACTTCCGGCCATGATAAATACTTTGGCTGGGGTCAGGTCGATATTTATAAAACGCTACAAGCGGCAAGCGGCAATCAAGTTCCATTGCAGCTTTTTCCTCAACATGTACGCCAGCAAATGAATCAATTAAAACAAAGAACAAATAACACCCCATAACCGTGTCATTGCAAAAACCGGCCAAGTAAGCGCAGAAACCGCTGTAACCCTTCCTCCATTTCCGATTCCTTCATTTGCGAATAGCAAAGACGGATGTGGCGGGAAGGCGTTTCCGCAGAGTAACAGACATCACCGGGTAAAAAAGAAATGCTCTCCTGCTCCGCCAAGTCATGCAGGCTTGCGATATCAGGAGAAGGGGGCAGCTCCAGCCAGAGATTAAGTCCTCCCTCTGGTAGAATATAGTTCACTCCAGGCGGAGCGTACAGCTTCAGAAGCTTCGCCGCCTTTTCCATACGACCACGGAGTGTTATTCGTAGCTGTGCTGCGTAGGCGTCGTATTTTTCAGCGATGAAGGGTAATACGGCCTTCTGTGTCAGCAAGGGACTTCCTAGATCACTCGCAGATTTAGCGGCGATCAGCCGGGACAGAATATTTCCTTCTGCAGCCACACAGGCGATTCGGCAACCAGGTGCAAGTACTTTGCTAAAGCTTTTCATATAGACTACATGTCCATCGGGATCCATTGATTTAATCGCCCTAGGTGGTGGTGCATGGAAATATAAATCACTAAATGGGTCATCCTCAACAATGAGGCAACGGTAGCTGCGCGCTAATTCCAGCAGTCGTTGTCTTCTTGTGATGCTCATAGTTACGCCGCTTGGATTTTGAAAAGTAGGGATGGTATAAATTAGCTTTGGAGGTCTTTGATCACACATTTTTGTAAGAACATCCACTCGCATCCCTTCACTATCCGTAGGCACAAAAATCATCTCTGCACCTCGTCCCGCAAAAACATCAATAGCACCAGTATAGCTAGGCGCCTCAAGATAGACTGTATCTCCAGGACCAACAAATGTACGAGCCACCAGATCAATGCCTTGCTGGGTCCCGCTGGTTATCATCAAATCGGAAGAAGTTAGCGAAATCCCACGCGATTTCAAATGTTCTCTCATGACATTCCGCAGCTCAAGATCTCCCTGAAAATTCCCGTAGGTTGCCATAAGCTCCGGTTGCTCTTTGACCAAGGATGCGTAGGTGTCACCAATATCTTGAAGTGGCAGCAGCTCACTGTGGATGGCGGCTAAATGAAAGGGATATTTCACTTCTGAAACATCAAAATTCCGCCAAAGCTGAGCCCTCGGCAAATAATCATCATATAAATCCTGCCAGCAACCCTCTTCTTGACGTCTATTATGGGTTGGATCGGCCACAAAGCAGCCTTTGCCCTGTCTGCAGTATATAAGTCCTCGTTTCTCAAGCATATCGTAAGCCTTGCTTACTGTAACCTGACTCACGTTCAATGTTATAGCTAGACTTCTAACGGAGGGCAGCCGGACACCTTGCTGAAGCAGTCCTGATGAGATCCGCTGACTGAGGGTTTCACTGATTTGATGGGGCAGAGTTTTACTGCCGCTGCGATTCAAATCGATATGCATGAACCCTTCACCTCCACTGTTATATTCAACGCTTTACTGTTATACAGCACTCCTATTATGATAGCATCAAATCGAAAGGTGGAGAACTAATTTATGGATATCAAATACTCAACGGCAGCCAATCATCTAGGATCATCAGCAGTTCGGGAGATTCTAAAAGTTACACAGGGCAATGACATCATTTCACTTGCAGGCGGGCTGCCTGGGGAGGATTTGTTTCCCTTGGAGGCCGTACGTGATGCCTATAATCGCGTGCTCTCCAGCGACACCTCAGCGCTTCAATATGGGCTTACCGAGGGTTTTACTCCACTACGTGACAAAATTGCTGAAAGGCTTACCCGGCAAGGCATCCCGGTTACAGCCTCTGAGATGGTATTGACTACAGGCTCACAGCAAGCTATAGATCTGTTATGCAAAATATTGCTGGATCCCGGCGATGCAGTTTTTGTGGAAGCGCCCACCTATCTGGCAGCACTACAAGTGCTCGGTTCTTACCGGGCTGCTATTCATTCGATACCAAATGATGAACATGGCATTCTGCCGGATCAGTTGGAAGAGCAGATTCGGATACATCGGCCAAAACTGCTATACGCAGTTCCGACCTTCAACAATCCGTCTGGAGCAACATGGAGTAAAGAACGCCGCGAGAAGGTGGTTGAAATCTGCCGCCGTTACGGTGTTCTTATTCTAGAGGACAATCCCTATGGAGAAATAACCTTTGATGAAGATAAAACTCTATATCCACCCTCATTAGCCTCCATCGATAGAAGCTTCGGCGGGGATCATTGTGTAGTCTACACAGGGACCTTCTCCAAGATCGTCGCCCCTGCCCTACGCACCGGCTGGATTATCGGCGATTCCGAACTAATCAAGACCATCGCCAAGGCAAAGCAAGCAGCTGATCTGCATTCCAGCACCATCGACCAGCGTGCTTTAGATGAACTGCTGTTGCATTTTGATATTGAGCAGCATATCCGCCTCATCTCAAGAGAGTATCATTCGCGTATGAAGCTCCTGTCCGCGGAACTCAGATCACATAACTGGAAAGGAGCACATTTCCTCGAGCCAAGAGGCGGCATGTTCCTATGGCTTACCCTTTCCGAAGAGATCAATACTAAGGAATTACTCCCGCTGGCAGTGGAAAACGGAGTAGCGTTCGTACCCGGAGAGGTATTCTATTCAGCGGAGCCTCACAAAAACAAAATGCGCCTTAACTTCACACACACGCCACCACAGCAAGTTCCTGTTGCTGTCCAGCGTCTAGAGAAAGCATTGGTTCAATGGCAGCAAAATCAAAACATCATTCGGTCGTGAACAACTGCTCGTAATCAATAGCCACAATGGCTAAATAAAACGGCTTCTCCATCCTTTATTGGACGGGGAAGCCGTTTTTTGTGAGCAGATTTTTGAGCTTTCACTTTTGCGTATTTGCAGAATATTACCTTTACGCATTTCTGCAAATCTCATTTTTGTATTTTTACTTTTGTGGCACTACATAGCTCATTTCGTATTTTCACATTTCACATTCAGCAATTTTTGCTCTTCACATTTCGAATTGCCATTATTCAGCGCCTCTGTACAGCTTATTTCGTATTTCCACATTCGCATTTCTACACATCTCATTTCGCATTCAGCAAATTTGCACGTCATATGTCCCATTTCCCACATTTCGCTTTCCGCATCACCAATTATCCTCTAGTTACTCAACACATCTACCACTCAATTAACTCCGATTTCACAGCGAAGTTACAGCCAGAGGTTACAATTGATATTTTGTTACTAACTCCAATCTTCCCGCAGAAGATTAGCCAAGCTCCGCATTGTTACAGTTTGCTAGCTACTAATCTAATTCTGGCGTCAAAATAACCATAGAGTTCGGGAGTTCGGGAGTTCGGGAGTTCGGGAGTTCTGAATTCTGGAGTTCTGAGTTCTGAGTTCTGGAGTTTTAGAGTTCTGAGTTCTGGAGTTCTAGAGTTCTGAGTTCTGGAGTTCTGGAGTTCTGAATTCTGGAGTTCTGAGTTCTGAGTTCTGGAGTTTTAGAGTTCTGAGTTCTGGAGTTCTAGAGTTCTGAGTTCTGGAGTTCTGAGTTCTGAGTTCTGGAGTTCTAGAGTTCTGAGTTCTGGAGTTCTGGAGTTCTGGAGTTCTGGAGGTTCGTATCGGACCCCAGCGCTCTTATTTGCATCAATTCCACTCATTTGATTTGCTATCGGACTCCATAGTCACTATTGGATTCAAAACGCCCGATATCCACCCTGTTTATGCCGAATAACGGCTCTCCAGTCCGAAACTCCTCCAAAAAGGCATAAAATACACAAATAGCTGCATCTCGGTCCGTTAGCATATCAGCTCATCAAACCATCAACCATCAACCATCAACCACCAGCCATCTGCTCATCAGTCATCAGCTCATCAGCCCATCAGCCGCTAGCAATGCTTCTAAAAAGTCTAATTTCTGCATATCACGTTCCAAATCCCTGCATGTTATCGCATTTACTGCTTTATATATTTGCCGTATCCGCATTTGTTTGCAACAAAAAAGGCGGCGTAAGCCGGGTTACCGGGATACGTCGCCGTTTGTATGGTGTTGTTATTATAACGTTGCAGTTAGGAAAGTTTGCCGTAAGCCGGGTTCTGTGCTCGTCGTGGTTCGATCGGGAACTACCCTCCCACCATAAGCGACAATCATCTATCTAGGCCATACATTACTGCACAGCTCCAGCGACCAACCTAGACGCGCCTCAGGCTAAGGCTGCTTATTCAGCTGCGTCTCATTAGGTCTTGCTCCAGATGGGGTTTACCAGGAACGAAGTCACCAGCGTTCCTCGGGGTCTCTTACACCTCGGTTCCATCCTTGCCTGTGCCGCCCTAAGGCGGCCATCGGCGGTCCATTTCTGTGGCACTATCCTTCAGCTCGCGCCGACTGGACGTTATCCAGCATCCTGCCTTATGGAGCCCGGACTTTCCTCCCGTGACGTCTTCACGTCACCGGCGATTGTCTGTCAAACTTTCCGAACAACATTATATATTATACAGACATCACATGTCTGGCACAAGCATTATTAAATGGCAATTTTATAGGAACTTAAATGGCTCCGTATTCACCTGCGAAGCATGGACAGCTGTATCATACTTATGCTCGGCCAATTTTCCAGCCATCCACTCCGCTACTTTCTCTTTCATGATCTTCTCCGCATTATGTCCTGGATCAATCAGAGTGATTCCGGCGAGCGCAGCATCCTGAACTGTATGATAATCCAGATCCCCAGTAACCAGGACATCCGCACCGCGGAAAATAGCACTGTTATAATACTTTCCACCCGAGCCGCCGAGAACGGCAGCTTTACGAATCGGACGGTCCAAATCACCAACAACCCGTACATGGTCTACCTTCAGGCCTTTTTTTACCGTCTCCACGAATTGTCCAAGGGTTGTAGGCTCTTTGAGCTTTCCTACCCGCCCAAGTCCTAAGCTGCGGCCTTTAAGATCCATTGAGTACAAATCATAGGCAACCTCTTCATAAGGATGGGCCTTAAGCATAGCCTGCACCACTTTATTGCGGATGGAGTGCGGGACGATCGTCTCAATACGAATTTCCTCGGCACGTTCCATCTTACCTTTTTCCCCGATATAAGGATCCGTGCCTTCTCCTGGAATAAAAGTACCGTATCCCTCGATATTGAAGCTGCAATGACTATAGTTGCCAATTGCCCCTGCTCCAGCATTCAGAATAGCATCCAGAACCTTCTGATGATGATCCTTCGGCACAAATACTACCAGCTTTGATAATTGCTCGGAGTGAATGTCTTTGATGGGTACTCCGTTTTCTATGCCAAGAGCTTCAGCCATCCAATCATTCATTCCACCTTCGGTGACATCCAGATTCGTGTGGCTGATGTACACCGCAATGTCATTCTTAATTAATTTTTCATACATTTTGCCCGCCGGTGTGTCTGTCTGGATTCCTTGCAATGGACGGAAAATAATCGCATGATGCGCAATAATCAAATTGCAGCCTAGACGAATCGCTTCTTCAACTACCTCATCATTCACATCTAAAGCAACTAATACATTAGTGATTTCTTTTTGCAGCGTGCCCAGTTGAAGACCAATTTTATCCCAATCCTCAGCTAAATGCTTAGGAGCCAGTTGCTCCATATACTGAATTACTGTTTGTCCCTTGGCAAACATTGTAGCACCTCCGTAATTTCCCTGATCTGACCTTGAATCTGTTTCCGTTTATTCTCAGCAGATTCTAGTTCTGAACGTGACAACGATGTTAAAATGCCTTCCAATTTCTGAATCTCACCCTGCCACTTAGCAAAAAACACAGTATTTGGCGCTTGAAGCAGCCATGGTCCCATTTGAAGCAAGGCCTCTTGCCCAAGGACTTTAGCGGAATCCCCCAAGGTTAATTCACGATATACACTTTCATTTGTAATTCCAGCTTCCGTATTTTCTGGTACAGCCGTCAATACTTCATATAGCTTCCCGTCTTCTTCCAAAATTCTCTCAGCTACGAGTACCCATTTATTATTTAATAACCAGCGGCGCAAAATATCCTCGCCTACATTCGGTTGAAGCAAAAGGGTTGTAACCTCTTTTAGCTTACCTTGGCTTTGACCCCGGTCCAGAATCGCGGCAATTAATGCGCCTCCCATGCCAGCAATCGTGATACAATTGACTTCACCAGGTTCCAGAACCTCAAGGCCATCTCCACGGCGCACCGAGATCACCTTCCCTAGTCCAGCCTCTGCAACGCCCTTACAAGCAGCATCAAAGGGACCCGGGTTTACTTCACCTGCAATTGCAAACACAGCCTTACCGCTTTCGACAGCGGCCACAGGAAGCAAGGCATGATCGGAACCGATATCTGCTAATCTGCTTCCTTGCGGAATTTGCTCCAGCAATTGCTGAAGCCGATCTGATAATTTCACATTGTTCATGTTGCCACCCACGTTATCCATTTTTTTCGAAACCCAAACAACAAAGCTAACCCTGCTGCAATCTTTAGGATCAGCATCAATGAAATCCACTGCGGATAATCCTGTCTTAATAAAAGAGCGTCAAGCTCTGGCATGATCCAAAGCGATACTCCCACTGCAAAATAAACACTGGCAACACCTCTTACCTTATGATGCAAAAGCCAGCTTAACCATACCATCAGCACACACAATGGCAGCCATAGGAACTCCAGTTCAAATATAGAGGCCTCCGGGCTTCTTCCACCGAAGAACCCTGCATACAGTAATGCCCAAAAAGCAAAACCACAGTACTGCAACAAACCTATCCGGAGTAAAAATCCCAAAATACACCATAACAAGCCGCAGCACCCAATTAGAATAGGCCTCCAGAGCTGAGGATCCAGATCATGCAAATCAATCAGCCATAGCCCAAAACCAAGCGTTAAAACACTGCCCAGCCCCGCTAGGATAAGACTGATAACATTGTTCCGGTCCTTATAAACGGCGGAGTATCCATAACAAATAATTAATACAGATAGTGCGGTTGCAAGTTGCAAAGGCCAGGGAAAAACGCTAAAATAAAGACTAATCAAGAAAATCAAGGAAATAATTCCAAAAGAAAACAGGCAAATTTTGATGCTTCCCTGCTGTAAATTTCTCAGCGAAATTGGATTGTTATCCTTATTCGCATCCTCATCGTCATACAGATTGGTTAAGAAATCGCAATACTGCTCTGGCAGCAACCGGCTTTTTCTCCAATACTGAATCTCTTTTATAATGATGTCGCGTTTTTCCAAATTCACTGGCTCATCCTTCTTTCCAGATACACAAGGTCAACACATTTTTTACCAGCGTAAATTCAAATAAAAGAACCTCCTGCCACTGAGCAGCAGAAGGTCCAGTTCATGAAATACTATTCAAGGAAATCCTTAAGCCGTTTACTGCGGCTAGGGTGACGAAGTTTGCGCAATGCCTTGGCTTCGATCTGGCGGATCCGTTCCCGGGTAACACCAAACACCTTGCCGACTTCTTCAAGCGTTCTTGTCCGTCCATCATCAAGGCCAAAACGCAGACGAAGTACATTCTCTTCACGCTCCGTGAGCGTGTCCAGCACATCCTCCAGTTGTTCCTTCAGGAGTTCATAAGCCGCTGCATCCGCAGGAGCCAATGCTTCCTGATCCTCAATGAAGTCTCCTAGATGAGAGTCATCTTCTTCACCAATTGGTGTTTCCAAGGATACAGGTTCTTGGGCAATCTTCATGATCTCTCTAACTTTCTCCACCGTCAGTTCCATCTCAGCCGCAATTTCCTCTGGGGAAGGTTCGCGTCCCAGTTCTTGCAGCAATTGGCGAGAAACCCGAATCAGCTTGTTGATCGTTTCCACCATGTGTACAGGAATACGAATGGTACGCGCCTGATCCGCAATCGCACGAGTGATGGCCTGGCGAATCCACCAAGTCGCATACGTACTAAATTTGAATCCCTTGTTATGGTCAAATTTCTCTACTGCTTTGATCAGACCCATATTACCTTCCTGAATCAGATCCAGGAACAGCATACCGCGTCCGACATAACGTTTCGCGATACTTACTACGAGACGCAGGTTCGCTTCTGCAAGACGGCGTTTAGCTTCTTCATCGCCATTCTTAATCCGCATAGCAAGCTCAACTTCATCGTCAGCCGACAACAAAGGAACGCGTCCGATTTCTTTTAGATACATACGGACAGGGTCATTAATCTTGATCCCTGGTGGCAGCGACAGATCGTCATCAAAGCTGAAATCATCGCTGTCTTTATCCTCATTATCCTCACTTGGTCGGAGGCTGTTAACCTCTTCATCGTTCTCGTTTACAACCTCAATTCCCAAATCACTGAGTTGCTCGTAGAACTCCTCCATTTGCTCGGGGTCTTGATCAAACGGCGATAATTTCTCCATAATATCTTTGTAATTTAATGATGATCTTTTCTTACCTTGCTCAATGAGCTGATCCTTAACCTGATCCAAAGTAAATTCTGCTTCCAATTCAGTATGCTGATCGTTCGCCATAATTCGACTCCCTCCTCCCTAGGTACATCCTGTCAACATGTCATTGTCTCTCTAGGGCTATAATCTCACTTGCTATTTGTGCCGCACGCAAAAAGTCACCTGACTTTTCAGCCTGAATCATCTCTTCACGCTTCTGTTCCATTTTGCGTTGCAGTGGGTATTTCCGCACTTCACGGATACAATCATCTAGAACCTGCATATTCCAGTCCGGAGGGGTATCCATCATGGATATTGATGTCGCAGTTTTCTCCAGACGATCATCCTGAAGTGATGATAGAAACCGACTAATGCCGGGTGGTTTGCCTTGCGCGTAATAGGCATATAGATAAGCAGCAATTGCCGCATGATCAACGATGTTGAAATCTTCTCCGAGGCGTTCGCCTACATACGTGGCGGCTTCCGGGTCCTGAATCATAAAGGACAATAGACGCCGTTCCGCGACATGATAAGCGGGTAGTAAGGTCGGTGTCTGCACCTGCCCTTTTTTATGCCTACCATTATTCCACCTTTTGTCGTTATTATCCCCTTCAGGGATGTTTTTTTGCATCGATGCCCTAAGTAAATTACAATCCTGCTTCAAACTATCATAGGAAAGTTCGAGTTCAGCAGCGATTTCCTTCAGATAAACCTCTCGCTCTGTTGAGGAATGCAGTGAAGCAATAACTTCTAAGGCTTCCTTGACATAGGCGATTTTGCCATCTTCCTCTAGGAGTATATGGTTTTTTTTCAGATATATAAGCTTAAATTTTATGGATGAAACTGCTGAATCAATAACCTGATCTTTAAATCTTTCTCCTCCATGCTTGGAGATAAATTCATCCGGATCCACCCCGCTTGGCAGTAAGGCGATCTTTACACGCAGGCCGCTGCCTTCAAGCATCGGAATGGCCTTCATGGCTGCTGCTTGTCCCGCCCGGTCACCGTCGTAAGACAGTATAATTTCATCAGCCAGGCTTTTCATCAGTGCCACATGACCCTCCGTCAAGGACGTTCCCATCGTTGCTACGCCGTTATGCACACCCGCTTCCCAGGATGAGATGACATCTCCGTATCCTTCAAACAGGACGATTTGTCGAGTTTTGCGAATGGATGCTTTGGACTGGTGCAAATTGTACAATATCCGGCTTTTGTTAAACAACCTACTCTCCGGAGAATTTAAATACTTAGGTTGACCCTCTCCAAGTATTCTTCCGGCGAATGCGATTACCTTGCCTGTACGGTTGGCAATCGGAAAGATAATCCGGCCACGGAAACGATCCAAATAGCCTTTGCCCTCACCGCGGGCTGACAGAAGTCCGCCTTTCTCCATTTCCGCAAGATCAAAATTTCGTTTCTCCAAAAACTGCAGCAAAGTATCCCAGCGGTCCGGAGCATATCCGATCTGAAACTGATCAATCATTTTATCACTGAAGTTCCGGCCTCTTAAATAGTCCATAGCGGCTTTGCCGTGTTCCGTGTTCTTCAGCAAGTAATGATAGAACTTTGCCGACCATTCATAAGCTTGAATCAACCGGTCGCGTTCCGGATCAGGAGGAGACATCATACCTCCCTTACCTTCTGGAACGGGAATATCACTTTCTTCAGCCATTATTCTGACAGCTTCGGGGAAGGTTAATCCTTCGATTTCCATCCTAAATTTGATGGCATTTCCACCCATACCGCAGCCAAAGCAATGAAATACTCCCCGGTCGGGGGTAACAGTAAAGGAAGGGGTTTTCTCCGAATGGAACGGGCAGAGGCCCCATAAATATTTCCCCTGCTTGGACAAATGAACAACCTTACCGACTGTATCGACTATATCATGACGCGCAAGCACGCTTTCGATAACCTCTTCCGGAATATTGCCGTGTCCGCTAGCCACTTCAACCACCTTCATCTCTTAACAAATAAATATAATTCGCTATTGCTCCACATTCTCCTGCAAAAGTATTAAAAGTTTTGTCAGTTTATGTTGAAAATAAGTTTTTTCTTCTGCCGTTATGGGTTTTGGACCCTTGGAATAATGTCCCCGTCTTCGTTCCACAGCCCTGGCATGTCTACCCTCCAACATAAAATCCATCTTGAAATTGTCGTATTCCTGACCACGAAATGAAAGCACACTGCACCTTTTACCTAATGCAAGTGCCGCAAGACCATAATCTTGAGTCAATACCACATCTCCAGCAGTAATATGATTGGCAATATATAGATCGGCACTCTGATCTCCTCGATCCACCTGCACAACCGTTACACCCTCTTCAGCTTTCAGTGCATGGTCATAAGAAGATACCATAAGTACCGGAACACCAAAGGTGCGACCTACCTCAGCGATCTCTTTTTTGACCGGACAAGCATCCCCATCCACCACTATCGTTCTAGACTGGGACTTCTCCATGATCATCACCAATTTCCCGTGTAATATATATACGCCCTCTCCGCAAGAAATCCTTCTTTCTAAGCATAAATACGGAACGGATGTCAAATGACGCATTGGCACCGTTCCGTATATTTATACCCCAAACCAACATTCTATACCATAAGATTCAAATTTTCTTGATTAAAATTACCAGACAAGCTTCGCGAAATCAGCGAACGACTTGGAGTCAGCATCAATACCAGCAAGCAGAGCCAAACGGTTAGCACGCACTTGCTCGTCCTCCGCCATAACCATAACGGAATCAAAAAATGTTGTAACGGCGTCTTTTAGACCCGAAAGAATCCGAAGTGCTTCTTCGGCATTTTTTGCCGCCATAGCTTCAAGGTAAGGTGCGTGAAGCTCCTGCCATGTATTAAAAAGCTGCAATTCAGCATCTTCTTTAAGTAAAGCAGGATCAATCACTTCACTGGTTGCTTTACTTGCCAAATTACTGACACGAGTAAGCGAATCTACGGTAATCTTGAAATCTGCTTGGTCGGACACAGCAGCCATAAGAGCACGGCTTCTGCCCACAACATCTACCACGTCGTCAAAACCAGCCGCTGTAACAGCGTCCACAACATCATAGCGTACATTGTCAGATAAAAGACGTTTTACACGCAGACCGAAGAACTCGTACAGGTTTATACGTAGTTCATCTCCAGAATGTTTCGTATTTCCTGAATTTTCATGAATTTCAATCGCCGCTTCAAAAATTTCGCGCAGCGTAATTGGCAATTTATGCTCAAGCACAATTTGGACAATACCTGCAGCCTGACGGCGCAGGGCATATGGATCCTGAGATCCTGTCGGGATGATGCCGATGGAGAAGCAGCCAACAATCGTATCGATTTTGTCCGCTATGCTGACAACTGAACCTGCTTCTGTTGAAGGTACAGCATCTCCTGCAAATCGTGGCTGATAATGCTCGAAGATCGCTTTTGCCACAGTTTCAGGCTCGCCTGCTTTACGTGCATAATCTTCACCCATTGTTCCTTGCAGCTCAGGAAATTCATAAACCATTTGTGTTACAAGGTCGAATTTACAAATATCCGCAGTGCGACTTACTTCGGACACAGCAGAAGCTGATAGTCCAAGCTTCACAGCCAGACGATCAGAGATTTGGCGAATACGGCGCACCTTATCCCCTACGCTGCCCAAATCTTCATGGTAAACAATGTTCTCAAGCTTGGCTAACGCCTCGTCAATCTTCATCTTTTGATCTTCTTGATAGAAGAATTTGGCATCTGATAGACGAGCACGAAGCACTTTTTCATTTCCCTTAGCGATAACATCCAAGGATTCTGCATTCCCGTTACGTACAGTTACAAAGAATGGCAGTAGCTTGCCAGCTGCATCAAAAACAGGGAAATAACGCTGATGCTCACGCATCGAGGTAATCAGCACATCTTGAGGAATCTCTAAGAAAGATGGATCAAAGGTTCCAAAGAGCACGGTTGGTGTTTCTACCAAGAACAGTACTTCTTCCAAAAGATCTTCTTTAATCGCAATCGTCCAGCTTTTCTCTTCAGCCAATTTGTTAATTTGATCTAGGATAAGCGTTTCCCGTTCCTTCACATCCACAAGTACATGCTGCGCACGCATGCTCTCCACATATTGCGCAGGCTCCGAGATTACAGTCTCTGTACCCAGAAAACGATGTCCACGGCTCACATTACCCGCTTTTACATCCGTAATTTCCAAATCAATGATCTCTTTACCAAAAAGAGCAACCATCCAGCGAATCGGACGAACGAATTTAAAATCGTAAGCTCCCCAGCGCATGTTCTTCGGGAAAGTCATTGCATTTACAATACCCAGAAGTCCTTCTGTGAGCAAAGAAGCAGTCTCTACACCCGCACTATTTTTTGTGGCATAAATATATTCCACGCCAGCTAGCTCTTTAAATGTAAATTGCTCTGGAGATACACCTTGACTGCGGGCAAATCCTAGTGCAGCTTTACTCCAGTCACCGTTAGCATCCAACGCAATTTTGCGTGAAGGTCCTTTGACCTCTTCGCTAATATCCTCTTGCTTCTCAGCCGCGTCCTTAACAAATACAGCGAGACGACGTGGCGTCGCATATGCAGTAACTCCAGCATGGTTTATACGTGCAGAATCCAACCACTTGGACATTCTATCTTGCAGCTGTTCCATCGCAGCACGGATAAAACGTGCAGGAATTTCCTCCAGACCGATCTCAAACAGGATATCTTTAGACACGGTCAGCACCTTCTTTCTTCAGCAGCGGGAAGCCAAGCTTCTCGCGTTCCTCAAGATATGTTGCCGCTACGGAGCGGGCAAGATTACGCACTCGGGTAATAAATCCAGTCCGTTCAGTTACACTAATTGCCCCACGCGCATCGAGTAGATTAAAGCTATGTGAGCATTTCAACACATAATCGTAGGCTGGAAACACAAGATGTTTCTCCATCGCTCTACGTGCTTCCTCTTCATACATGTTGAACAGCGAGAATAACATTTTTACATCCGATACTTCAAAAGTGTAGGTAGAATGCTCGAACTCCGGCTGATGAAAAACATCACCATAAGTCATACCGCTTACCCATTCAAGATCGAACACATTTTCTTTATCCTGAATGTAAGAGGCTAAGCGCTCCATACCGTAAGTGATTTCTACAGCAACAGGGTTAGCTTCGATGCCACCTACCTGCTGGAAGTAAGTAAATTGAGTGATCTCCATACCGTCCAGCCATACTTCCCATCCCAGACCCGCACAGCCCAGTGACGGATTCTCCCAGTTATCCTCTACAAAACGGATGTCATGCAAGAGCGGATCAATACCGAGTGCTTTCAAGCTATCCAAATAGATCTCTTGAATGTTATCTGGTGAGGGTTTGATGATTACTTGGAATTGGTGATGCTGATACAGACGGTTCGGGTTCTCTCCATAACGACCATCGGAGGGACGACGTGAAGGCTCTACGTAAGCCACTCTCCAAGGCTCAGGACCTAGCGAGCGTAAAAAAGTCATAGGGTTCATCGTGCCGGCGCCTTTTTCTGTGTCATACGGCTGTACGATGATACAGTTCTGTTCAGCCCAGAACTGCTGCAGTGTCAAAATCATCTGCTGGAAGTTCATAATACCGTCTCCTTCGCTTTACAAGTTTTTTACAACAGCTTGCCTAAAACTTTCTACCATGGAGGCGGCACTTTTAGCTCCTGACAGCAACAAAAAGCCCCCGCCCCCATGCCTGATTAACAGACATAGGGACGAGAGCTTAACTTATTCTCCCGCGGTTCCACCCTACTTGATTTCATACCTTGTATGAGCAAGTTTGCTGCCAAGACAAGAACGAAATCCACTTTCATTCGCCGCATTCGTACTCCCGGGTGCCATGTTCATGAACGTTGTCCCGCTAGGCTTCCACTGCCCCCAGCTCGCTGAATAACGACAATACAGTCCACTACTTTCCCGATCAATGCACGTCTCTCCCCAATTGGAGCATAACGACGATCATATAATAAACTGATCCTATAGTAACGGAAAAATCAGCTTTCGTCAAATCTTGTACTTGTCGAGCTGGTCTAGGAAACTTTGTGACTTCAGCTTTAATCCGAGTTGCACATCCATAAAGGCCCGCATAATTTTTTTCAGCTCATCCCGGCTGCTTTCCTTTACATCCACATTGCCTAGTCTAGTCAGGTCAAGTCTGGCGAATAATCGCAGCAGCTTCAACGCACGAGCAGAGACCTCCATGGCTGGAGGGTCATTATGTTTACAACTGCGGCACAGTGCTCCACCAAGGCGAGGGCTGACCAGCAGTTGATCATCCGGCTTCTCGGCACCACAAATTACACAAGAATCGAATTCAGGACCATAACCGGCTGCCTGTAAGATTTTCATTTCAAAGACATTTATGATAACGCCGGGTTCCTTGTCCTCTTCAAGTGCATTAAGACAGGCCGTAAGCTGGCGAAACCAAAAGCTTCCCGTTTCCTCATCATGCAGAACACGATCAAGCAGTTCACACGCATAAGACGCATAAGCAGCTTTGATCAAATCCTCACGCAGCGGATGGTGCGACTTCGTAATTTCGCCAGAATTTAGTGTCCCAAGTCCTCCATTATTTCTAAAAAAAACAAATTCCCCAACGGTGAACAGTTGGATCAATGCAGCATGGCGGCTTTTGACCTTCTTTGCGCCACGCACCAGAACCCCTACTTTTCCCGCGTTCTCGGTGCAAAGCGTAATAATTGCGTTCCCCTCGCCGTAGTCCATGCTGCGGATGACGATCCCTTCCACCCTGTGTAGCATGCCTCTTCCCCCAACCATTCGGCAAGCAACCAGTCCTTATTGCGCTTCTTCATCACAGGCCTTCTCTTCCTCCACTAGCTGTAATCCACTATCTTCAAGCGGATGGCCAGCTTCCTTATACAGCAGGTAAGCATCGACGTCTCCTGTCATTGCAAAATACTTCCACGAAAAGTTTCGCATTCGTATTCATCCTTTCTTGGGAAAGACGATGTCTCTTATCAAGAATTAGGATGGTGCGATGGAGCAGGTTCTATCCTTGCAATTCCTACCAAACGAGGAATAACGGAATTAACTTAAAGGTCTTTATGGAAGCCCAAATCCCGCAGAACGCGGTCCTGATTGCGCCAATCTTTTTTCACTTTTACCCATAGCTCCAGAAAAATCTTCGAACCCAGCAGGTTCTCAATATCTGTCCGAGCCCGTCTGCCGACCTCTTTCAGCATTGCCCCTTGCTTGCCGATAATAATTCCCTTTTGCGAATCACGCTCAACAAAAATAACAGCTGAAACATGCACTACTCCATTAGGCTCAACCTTCATATCTTCGATGGCTACAGCAATAGAGTGTGGCACTTCTTCACGAGTCAAATGCAGAATTTTCTCCCGGATTAATTCCGCGCAGACAAATTGCTCGGGGTGATCCGTGATTTGATCTTCCGGATAATACTGAGGGCCTTCCGGCAAGTACTTGGCAACTTGCTCTAACAGCGTGTTAACATTGCTGCCCATCTTCGCAGAAATCGGAATAATTTCGGCAAAATCATGCAGCTTGTTATATTGAGCCATAAGCGGGAGCAGAGCTTCCGGCTCTATTTTATCGATCTTGTTGAGCACCAGAATCACCGGTGTCTTCAGACCATTTAATTGCTCGGCAATGTAACGGTCTCCACCGCCCAAGCCCTCTGACGCATCCACAAGGAATAACACAGCTTCTACTTCACCCAGTGTACTCATTGCAGTCTGGTTCATGTAGTCGCCTAGCTTGGACTGTCTTTTATGAATTCCCGGTGTATCCAGGAATACGATTTGTGAAGTGTTTGTTGTGTAAACACCATGGATTTTGTTTCTGGTTGTCTGTGGCTTATCCGACATAATGGCAATCTTCTGGCCAATGACCTGGTTCATGAGTGTTGATTTACCTACGTTTGGTCTGCCGATAATTGCGACAAAGCCTGATTTGAATTTCATATTATCTTCCTTCCATACTTACCTTCTAAATTTGCGTTTGAAAATCTTTTAAGATCTTTTTCGATCCCCCTAAATCCCCCTTAGCCAAGGGGGACCCCAAGGGCCCCGGCCCTCTGGACACCCGGAAATGGGCGTAACTGCAACGTTAGGCTGGATTAGAGGGACTATGGTGCATGAGCGCTTTCCTCCCCTATAGGGGACACGCTTCACTGTCGCTTATTCACACGGTTCGCATTGCCCTCACCATGAATAAAGATTACTGAGATGATTGGCTTTAGGCTGTGTTACAAGTAACCTTACGTAATTAAAATCGCTGACGGCTTTTGCCGTGGCGCTTACCTCGTAATGTTACTCTAAAAACACATAGTTTGCACCAGTTTAGCCTAACTTGGTAGAACTAGAACACTTTTAATTGTACTTTGTACAACTAATTTTAGGTTGAGTTTATGTTTTTGGTGTTTTAGTTGTATTTTGTGCAATTAAATCCTGTCTTAAGAGCCAAATATGGGCTTTATCATAAATTTAATTGTACTATCTGCAACTAAATTCATTTTTGTCGCGAAAGAGTAGCAATTTAACTGTACATTGTGCAATTAAAGTAGCAACCTTCGTCTAACTATGCCTGATTTGCCCTTAAACAGGCACAGGCATTAAATCAAATCCTCATTTTATTCTGGAGCTTGTCCTTGCTTCAGATCTACGGGACCAAAAGCGCCTGGAAGCAATTCTCCCACCGTAGTCTCAACGATATCACCCTTCATGTTCCCAAGAATAACCTTCATATCCGGCGAACACAACTCAATCATTACTTGCCGGCACACACCGCAAGGTGAAACGGGGCCGTCAGAGTCAGCTACTACGGCAATTGCTTTAAAAGAACCAACAGCGTGTCCATCCGCAATCGCACGGAATAGTGCTGTCCGTTCCGCACAGTTGGTTGGTCCAAAAGCAGCATTTTCCACATTACAGCCGTGGTGAATATGACCATCCTGATCAAGAAGGGCAGCTCCCACTCCGAATCGGGAATATGGAATGTAAGCTTTTGCTCGTGCTTTAATCGCCTCTTGCATAAGAAGAGTAGAATCCATATTTTGTCCTCCTAAAGTTTGTTGAGTATTGACTTCATTGATTTTTCTTCGCACAAAACTCACTTCGTAAACATCTAATTAGTTTCGTTTATCGTTATTTTCTCAGCGTGCGCTAAATTTTATCAGTGTACTTCATGAGATATATTCGGGTACATAACTCACTTCAAATTATTCAGTAACGAAAGAGGCGGAATCGCAAAACGCGGGTCCGCCTCTCCCCTGAATTGATTTTGTATCCTGATTATGACATAAGTCCGCTAATCCAGTCCATCACAGGGTGATAAAAAACATAGATCCCAACTAAGACAGCAAACACCGCCGTGAGAAGCACAGCTCCTGCGGCGGTATCTTTTGCTCTCTTAGCCAGTGGATGAATCTCTGGCGAGATCAGATCAACCGTCGCTTCAATCGCCGTATTAAGCAATTCGGCAGTTAGGACAAGCGTGATCGAGAACAGCAGCAACATCCAACTGGCCAGCGAAAGTCTGAACACGGCAGCGGCTATTAGCACAACCACCGCTAAACAGCAATGCACCTTCATGTTAAGCTCGGATTTGAATGCCGACACTAAGCCTTGCGATGCAAACCGAAAAGAGTGCCAGAACTTCTTGTGCCCTACCGCCGTGTTCTTCACCATTAGCGCGTCAACCCAACCTGAGATAGTACTTTTTCTTGCTTGGACATCATCTCTGCTTCTGAGGCTTCATCCTGATGATCATATCCTAACAAATGCAGAAATCCGTGAACGAAAAGAAAACCAAGCTCTCGTTCCAGTGAATGGCCATATTCCAGCGCCTGCTCCTGCGCACGAGTTACGGAAATGATTATATCCCCAAGTACGTCTGGAACATCTTCCAGCGCCTCGCCTTCCTCTACCTCGTATATAATGTCCAGCTCGTCCTCTCCGCTTTCATTCATAGCAAAAGAAAGCACGTCCGTCGGACGGTCAATGCCCCGATATTCCAAATTCAACTCATGTATACGAACGTTATCGACAAAAGTAAGAGCTACCTCGCCCCGATCGATCCCTTCCGCTTCACCTGCTTTTTGCAAAATACTCTCCAGCAGCGTAATGAGATCGTCCTTTATCTCGTATTCTTCCTGCTCGTTATCCCAAACGATCTCCAAACTCATGGGTTAGGTGCCCCTTCCTCTTTTTTCGGCTTACGCACATCTTCTGGGTATTCGATCCGTGAATGGAAAATTCCCATAACCGTCTCCTTCAGAGTCCGTGCAATAATATCCAATTCTTTAATCGTCAAATCACATTCGTCAAACTGATGATCATCCAGTCGACTTTTAATAATCTTCTCAATCATCGTTTCCACCTGCAGAACAGTTGGCTTACGCAATGATCTCACTGCAGCCTCGACACTGTCGGCAATTCCCACAACGGCTGCTTCCTTCGACTGGGCTTTCGGTCCAGGATAACGGAAATCTTCCTCGGTAAAATCAGCCTCGACACCTTTTTCTTCCGCCAGCTTCAGTGCCTTATGGTAAAAATAATGCAGGAACGTTGTTCCATGATGCTGCTCCGCAATGTCACGGATTGGCTTTGGCAGCTTATATTCTCGTTGCATTTCCACCCCGTCACGGGCGTGGGCAACGATGATAGATTTACTAAGCTTCGGTTCAATAGAGTCATGTGGATTTTCCATATTATTCTGATTCTCGATAAAATAAAACGGACGTTTTGTTTTGCCAATATCATGATAATACGATCCAACCCGGCACAATAGCCCATCTGCTCCAATCGCTTCCGCGGCAGCTTCTGACAGGTTACCTACCATTACACTATGGTGATAGGTTCCCGGCGTTTCGGTAAGCAGTTTGCGCAGCAGCGGGTGGTTTGGATTAGACAATTCTACCAGCTTCAATGCCGATAGAATACCAAAGGTTGCCTCGAAAAAAGGCATTAGCCCAATCACAAGTACAGCCGTCAATAGTCCCCCTGCAAAAGCAAAACCAACCGAATACAAGGTACCTACCTCTTTCCATGCTCCTCCACCTAACAGTATCTGCATAAAGACTGTCAGACAGCCAAAAAGCGATACCATAATCCCGCCTTTAAGGAGCGTGGAGCGTTGACCCGCACGGTGAGTCGCAAAGATAGCCACGTACGAAACCACGATAGCAAAGAAACCAAAGTTAAAATCAAAGATTGAGTTCTGCTGCACATTCAAAATAACACTCGCCAGTACACTGAATAGAATGGAGCAGAAATAGGCCAAAGGCATGTCCAGAAGCATTGCAATTAACATTGCGCCGATCGCCACCGGTGCCAGGAATCCGATATAAGATCGGACATCGGTCTGCAAAACAGCGGCCAGCCGCATAGAGATAATAGTTATAACAAATACAAGCACCAGCATCAATAGCTGAGAATTGTTGTACTTAAAGCCTGAGGTGCCGCCTGAATAACGAATGAACGCAAGCAAACCGACGGAGAGCATCGCAGAGAGAATCAATAGGCCTAACTGTGGCCAGTAATTCACCTCATTGCTTAGTAGTCCATTCTCATCCAAAAGAGTGTAGAGCTCTGGAGTAATTAGCTGCCCCTTAGCAACAAGCGTGTCCCCTTGCTCAATGAATACATCAGGTGTGTTCTCCCGGGCTTGTACCTTTGCTTCCTTGGTAGCATCCTCATCGTAGAACTTGTTACTTGTGATCACAAGACGTACAAGCTCCTGAACAACCTCACGCGCTGTACGCTGGCTTAGAGAACTAATACTGACCTGTTCCGCTACCTTGGCGCGAGCGGTCTGCGCATCCGTAATCTGATCATTCATCAGCCTAGTTACAATATCTCGGGCGACAGGCTTCATCTCGATAATGTCCTGAGAGGTCAGGCGCGGAATCTTAATGTAAGTCTCTTCCGGAATGACATAGGTCTGCTCTTTGATGACAGATTGCATTTCATCCAAGAGGTGATCTGAATATGTAGCGCTGCCCCGATTGGAAGCTACGAAATTCAAGATGAAATCGCTGGCTCTCTGCGGGATTTCATCACGATAAATCCCCGTCTTATCGCTTTGCGAGATCAGATCATCCTGATTGAGGCGATCTATCCGGTCCAGCAGCGAGGTCACTAGGTTGTCTGCCCTCATCGGGATAATTTTGTACTTGGGAGATACGCTTTCGGCCGCTTCCTCAGCTGCTTTTAACGTAGCTTTGGTGTCCTTAATTTGTTTCGGTGCCGTTATTTCCTTTGCACTGTAAGTATTCTCTTTAATATCATATTTCTTAGGTAGCAATTCTGGCGACAAGCTGAAGTAGAACACTAGTCCGAGTAACAGGAAAAGAGCATAGCGTGTCACTGCGCTATACTTCCATCCGTTGTTCGTATATACAAATCCGCTTAATTTAGATGGTTGCTTTGAAGCCATGAAGACAATCCCCTTTATTGGAGGTTTTCGGCAGAGCGGTCATAGGCAACGATAATTTTCTGCACCAGGGAATGCCGTACTACATCCTGTTCCGCGAAGTAGACAAAGCCAAGTTCTTCTATGCCGGATAAAATCGCTTTGGCTTCAATCAAACCGGATTTCTTGCCGCGGGGCAGGTCAATCTGGGTAACGTCACCTGTAATCACCATTTTGGACCCGAAGCCGAGTCGAGTCAGGAACATTTTCATTTGCTCAGGTGTTGTATTCTGCGCTTCATCCAAGATGATAAATGAATCATCCAATGTACGTCCGCGCATATAAGCCAGCGGAGCAATCTCAATCAATCCCCGTTCAAGTGCCTTAGCCACCTGGTCGGGCCCCATAACGTCGTATAATGCATCATAAAGCGGACGCAGATATGGATCTACCTTTTCTTGCAAATCCCCTGGAAGGAATCCTAGACTCTCTCCTGCTTCTACTGCGGGACGCGTAAGAACAATACGCTTAACCGAACCTTCTTTCAGTGCCGTAACTGCAAGCACCACTGCCAAGTAGGTCTTCCCCGTTCCTGCAGGACCGATTCCGAATACAATATCACGCTTCTTGATCGTTGTCACATAATGCTTCTGGCCGACCGTTTTGACACGGATAGGCTTTCCGCGAAAAGTTGTAGTAATTTCTCCTTTGAACAAATCGAGCAATTGATCAGCACGAAAATCTTTCGCCAGTTCCACAGCGTACTGCACATCACGTTCAGTAAGTATGTAACCGCTCCGAATGAGGGACAGTAGCACATTAAACAATTGCCCCAGCATGTCTACTTCCCGCTCAGCTCCACGAATCGTTAGCTCTGCTTCACGCGAATCAATAATGGCGGGAATTTCACTCTCGATGATTTTTAAGAATCCATCCTGCGGGCCAAACAGCGATTGCGCTTCTCCCGCATTTTGCAAAGATATACGAATGCTTGCAGTCTGTTCTGACAAGTAGCCTCATTCTCCTCAATTGTTTACTATTGGCAGTTCTTCGGAAATTTTTTCTTCTACTTCAAAGATCACTTTCATATAAACTTTACCATTCTCTTTCTTCTCATGCAAAACTTTTTGACTTTTGATGACGCTATCAACACCATATCGAGCTAAAATATCATTCTTCGCCCGCTCAATTCCCCTCGCAACTCCAGCTTCTGGAGTTATCGTATCCTTTGTTTCATTGATCTCCATTTCTTTCTCAGTCATCAGGCCCAGCGGCAGCTCAATAGAGCGCCAAGATAGCGGATCATGCTCTGTGAGCGTCTTTGAATTCTCAAAGGAGGATTTGCCATAACCCCACAGCTGAATAGCCCATTTCCCCAACACGAGATAGGTGCGATCCTTACGCTCCCCAGTGTAGGTGCTATTTGTTGTTTCAAGCGGAACCTCGATATTGTACTCATGCCAAACCAACCCCTTAACCTCACCCTTGGCTACCACATACTCTACATTTTCTTCGTCTCCAAGAGCACCGGAAATCAGGATATCCCCTTTTTTCACACGCGAATTACGCGCTACTACCGGTCTGCCCTGCTCCGCATATATTTCTGTTACCACCGCATCTGTTCGGCTAATTAAATGCCGTTGGCTAAGCAAAGGTTTGATATCGGGCTGTTTAGCCTCTACAACCTGAATTTTGATGCTCGTCCCCGTCCGTTGCAGCCCTATCCAAGAAACACCCGGTAAATGGGCCAGCAGCCCCTTAGAGAGCTTGTCCGGCTCCTCCAGACGCCATATCCACTGAAAAGGGTACACACCCTCCTGGCGAGCAGCAGCCAATATATCCTCAGAGGCAATTTTTTCATTCCCTTCGACTCTAATACTCCATACCATCGTAGATAACATAAAAAGTGTAATTCCAAACATTAAAATACCTACGCCAAAAAATTTCCTTTTCCACAGCCGCGCCATAAGAAATGGAAGTCCGCTTCTACCGGTTACGTGCATACGACAGCCTGTCTTTTTTAAAATCGGCCGGAGGACATAAAAATCATCCAGAAGCAGCTTAAGGGAAGCGCCGCCCTCAGCGGGCCTCACATCCCAAATCATGATTCCTGCTTCAGAAATGAAATTAATAAATCGCTCCACCTGAGGTCCCGTCACATGCAGTGTAACGAACCCCCGCAGTGATGACAGAGGTGGCTCCTTCATGATCTCTCCTCGCTTTCGTTATATCTGATCTCCCCGATAACGCCTTCTACAGCCAATTCCTGGCCTAGAATATTTCGGATGACAAGTCCCTCGCCTGTGATTTCAAGCGATCCTTTAGCTAACGCGAGCTTAAGCTGACCAGAGGAAAAATGCAGCACGCCGCGATGATTCTCAATATGCAGTTCCTTATTGCCGATCAGGGTGATCCGGGGCATTTCCTGTAATAAGTCCTGTGGTAGATCCAGTACCCCGTTTGTCCATCCCCGCAGCCTGCGGCCAATACGGGTCATAAGTAGACGTTCCCCCTTCCTGCCTTCTGTACACCTTATGCGGCAACGCTTTTTTTTATGAGAAGAAGTAACAAAGGAGGACCCTTCTAGTGTGAAAAAAGCAAAAAAAGCCCCGGCAACCTATCGTAAAGATAGGAAACCGAGGCTTTATTGTTACTATGATCTGTAAATATTATCTTCGGGTGGAATGCGGCTGACGAGAACGCGGTGGTCCCAGAATCTCTGCCCAGACTACACCATTGCGCAGGTCGTCACGACTCCCTGTTCCATGTGTCTGGTCTCCCGCAGAGGGTGAGTTTGTGTTCTTATTCTTATTTGATCTTTTGGTATCTGCACCCGCTATCCCGTCAAAAGCAGATTGAAGGCGCCGCACCTCTTCTTGCATTCTTTGTGTGCGTAATTCAACTCCGTCATCGGCATGCTCCAAAGACATTCCTTCTCCAGTAGAATAATCTGGAGTTGGTATATACGCGGGTTCTGGAAAGGCAGGAGAGGCATCATACTCCCGGTTATCCTCTGACCTCGACTGCCGGGAAGAGGTGCTAACAGGAGCAGGAAATCCACTGCCAGACTCCGCTTGGCGCCCTCCATCGATATCCGGGCGTTTTACCCGGCGGAGCGGAGAATCCTCTCCGCCCCCAAAAGTGGGCATTCCCCCGCGAGGAGCTCCTTTGGGCTTGTTTTTAGTTGCTTTATTCACATTGGATACGATCGCGAATATAATAACCGCAATAATATAGATCCAGCTCATGGAGATTCACATCCCCTTTTATTTATTATTGTTAGGACGGTTATTGTCGTCCTGATCATTCATTTTGCCGAGAGAGCCCCGCATTTGGGTATCTGCCTCGATGTTTTTGATATTCATATAATCCATCACGCCGATTTGGCCATTTCTGAGCGCCTCAGCCATTGCCATAGGCACCTGAGATTCAGCTTCCACAACAAGCGCCTTCATCTCTACTACGCGCGCCTTCATCTCTTGCTCGTGAGCGACAGCCATCGCTCTGCGTTCTTCCGCTTTGGCTTGGGCAATGCGTTTATCTGCTTCTGCTTGCTCGGTTTGTAGATAAGCACCGATGTTCTTGCCTACATCGATATCCGCAATATCAATGGAGAGGATCTCAAAAGCAGTACCTGAGTCAAGCCCTTTGGACAATACCGTCCGCGAAATCAAATCCGGGTTCTCAAGGACATCTTTATGGGAATCACTCGAACCTACTGTCGTTACAATCCCTTCACCAACACGGGCAATAATCGTTTCTTCACCCGCACCACCCACGAGGCGGTCGATATTGGCACGAACAGTTACGCGCGCTTTTACCTTAACTTCAATCCCGTTCTTAGCAACAGCCGCAACAACCGGTGTCTCAATTACACGAGGGTTAACGCTCATTTGCACAGCCTGCAGCACATCACGTCCTGCAAGATCAATGGCTGCTGCGCGAGTAAATTCCAAAGGAATATCTGCACGTTGTGCTGCAATAAGCGCATTAACAACACGGTCTACGTTACCACCTGCGAGATAGTGACTCTCCAGTTGATTAATGTTCAGTCCAAGACCTGCCTTAGTCGCTTTAATCATTGGGTTAACGATACGACTTGGGGTTACACGACGCAGTCTCATCGCCACCAGCGTAATAATACTGAT
Source organism: Paenibacillus sp. FSL H3-0286 (assembly GCF_045040705.1). NCBI lineage: Bacteria > Bacillati > Bacillota > Bacilli > Caryophanales > Paenibacillaceae > Paenibacillus > Paenibacillus sp. FSL H3-0286. The sequence goes on from NZ_CP150285.1 coordinate 5,490,607, forward strand.
TCTAACGCCCGATGCTAATGCTGAAATCCAGAGCATAACCGGGAAGAAACTTAAAAACACGCTCAATACAATAATCACCACTACCGCGATGAACAGAATAGGAATCAAAGATGCTTCACCCATACTATATAACCTCCGTAAATTTGTTGTAGAACTATTATTGGTTCCAGTATTTACCTTATTCCTTGATTTCTTTCACAACAATCCGTCCGCCCTCTACTTTAATAACAGAGACCGGTGCATTAGCACTAATAAAACTACCTTCTGTAACAACATCCACACGTTCGCCGCCTATCATAGCCGTTCCTGAGGGACGAAGTGGAGTAATACTGGTTCCTGTAGCGCCTAATAAGCTAAGCTTCTCTTCTACAGGCACAAATCCCTGATCTTTAGTAAGGCTTTCCTTCAAAATAAATCTGTTCCATATCCCTCGTTCTTTAAAAATGACCGCAACAATTACTACAACTATAGTCGCAGCTACGAAAGAGATACCTAGACTGAGCAGTGCATGCTTATAGCTGTAAGCAGCTCGTACAACACCCGCTACAAGGCTGACAGAGCCTAGGAGCCCCAATATTCCGAAGCTAGGCACAAAGAGCTCCAGCACAAGCATGACAAGCCCAATGATAAACAAGAGCCAAGTTTCCGCTCCGGCGAATCCTGCAACATAGTTGCCGAAGAAATATAACACAAAAGCCAACGTCCCGATAATTCCTGGCGCACCAAAGCCTGGAACAATCAGTTCAATGACAACGCCTGTAATCCCAATGAACAGCAGAATCGTCATAATAATCGGATTGGTCAGAAATTGCGACATTTTTTCCGCACCGGTATGCTCTACGCGAAAGATGTCGTCTGTAGTATATCCAAGCCACTGAATTGCTTCTTCAGGGGTATCTGTAATTTGATCAGCGTAACCAGCTTTTAAAGCTTCTTCACTAGACAAGGCAATGATTTCTCCCTGTGTCTTAGTCACTCCAAGCTCTGGCTTATCCACGACCAAATTACTATCCACCATTCCAGCAGCAATGTCTGGATCACGATCATTCAGAGCAGCAGCGCCGATCATTTTAGATCTCCAGTAGGATATCATTTTGGCATCATCGACTTTTTGACCATTCATGTCTACCAAGGAAGCGGAGCCGATCATACTGCCCGGCTTCATGATTATTGCACCTGCATTAAGTGCTATGTAACTGCCTGCAGAAGCGGCATCACCTTTAATATAGGCAGCTGTTGGTATTTCACTCTCTCTTACCATCGTCCCAATCTCTTCTGCCGATTTCACCAACCCTCCAGGTGTATCGACCTCTAGTAGAATAAGGACTGCTCCATAATTAGCGGCTTCTTCAAATCCTCTTTCCAAAAAGCTTTGCAAACCCCGTTCAATCTTTTGATCTACCGGAATAATAAACACGGGACCTTTTTTCAGCTCACTGTTCGTAACCCCCGGTGTTTTCGGGGCTGCCCCGTCAGCGCTTACATTCGTTGCAAAGGGTGTCAGGAGGAGTAACAGCAGGACCACAGGAATGCTAGCTAACAGTATTTTCCGTAATCTTCTCAATGATTTTACCTCCCTTCTTTAGCTTGACCCAGAACTCATAACCCTTAATACGCTGAAATTGGATTTACGTTTCATAACATAGAAAAGCACCCCTTTTGCAAGGGGTGCTAGTGCTATATTATTGCAGAAATTGCAGAACCGCCTGGTTCACGAGTTTACCATCAGCGCGACCTTTGACCTTAGGCATCAGTGCGCTCATGACCTTCCCCATTTCGCTCTTCGAAGAAGCACCGGTTTCCTGGATGGTCTGCTGTACAATTACTTTAATTTCTTCTTCGGAAAGTTGCTCGGGAAGATATTTAATAATAATCTCGATTTCTGCTTTTGTACTCGCGGCAAGCTCGTCGCGACCCGCTGATTCAAATTCTTGGAGGGCATCTTTGCGCTGTTTGATTTCACGACTAAGGATATCAAGCACTTCGTTGTCGTCCAATGTTCTCTTCAGATCTATTTCAAGATACTTTATTGTAGAACGAACCATTCGAATCGTGGAGAGCGTGAACTTGTCCTTACTCTTCATCGCTTGCTTCATATCTTCGTTCAATCTCTCGCTAAGATTCATGCGTGGGTAATCCTCCTAAAACTTTCTCTTACGAGCAGCCTCAGACTTCAGCTTTTTCTTAACGCTCGGCTTTTCGTAATGTTTGCGTTTCTTCACCTCAGCCAAGACACCATCTTTTGCGATGGAACGTTTAAAGCGACGAAGTGCAGCATCAATTGTCTCGTTTTTGCGAACTTTCGTTTCAGACACAGGTTTCCCCTCCCTCCGACCATACCGTCCAAGAGCATAACACGGTTTATCAAACTCCATTATAGGTCAAACGGAAATAACGTGTCAACCTTCGTGCTATTCTTTTTTCTGGCAAGTTCTTCAACATTAAATGATTATGCTATGCGTGCGAAGCTGAGTTTCCAGTGAGCGCACCCAGCTTGGCTCCACCCAGCAGGTGATAATGAAGATGAGGCACAGCTTGTCCACTATCAGGTCCGCAATTATTGATTAAACGATAACCAGACTCAGCAATTCCAAGGTCTTTGGCGATCTGTTGGGCTACACTGTGGATTTCAGCAATTAGCGGAAGATCCTCAGGTGTAACATCATTCATTGAAGCAATGAACTTCTTGGGAATGATCAACACATGTACCGGTGCAGCAGGCTCGATGTCGTAAAATGCAAGAATACGTTCATTCTCAAATACTTTTTTGGAAGGAATAGTACCCTCAATAATTTTGCTAAACACGGTCTCCATAGAGTGCTTGCCTCCTAAAAATTGGTGAAATTCCACTTCATCATAAGATAATCATACAGGATAATCATCAAATACGAAAGCAGCAAGCAAACTCAGCATAATCTGCCCTAAACTGTATCTGTTACAGAATGAACCATTAAATAAATATATCAACACCGTTAGGCCTAAAAAAGACAAAAAAAAGAGAAACACCCTTCACAGCTTATAAAGCTGATTCGGCGGCGGACGTATGAAAAGGAGTTCATTCCCTGCCATACGTCCGCCGAGGTGTTTCTAAAGTAATGTCGGCTTAGCTGTATTATAACAGCGCGTTGATACTGTATCTGTGATAAGAATCACACACATTATAGATCTTCACATTTTTTCCAAAAGGATCCGAGATCCCCCTCCACCCTGTTCAGCAGGTACTACTACCAGCTTGCGTGGCAGTCGTGCCCGAAGCTCTGGAACATGGCTGATAATGCCGACAGACAGTTGGTCGTTATGCAGTCTTTCCAGTGAGGTAATTACCGTATCGAGCAATTCCGGATCCAGCGTACCAAAACCTTCGTCCAAAAAGAAAAATTGCAATGGATACTGCCCCCGCAGCTGAATCTGTGCCGAAAGAGCAAGTGCAAGTGACAAGGAAGTTAAGAACGTCTCTCCGCCGGAAAGCGTGGAGACCGGTCTTCTTACACCACCGTTTCCATCATCACGGATTACAAAGCCACCACCCGAATCAACCTCCAGCGCATAACGCTGTTTGCTCAGGAAACGAAGCCGCTGGGAAGCTGACTGGCATACCTGCATCAATTGTTCCTCCGCAATATACTCAACAAAAGCATTTCCACGTAAAACCGTCTGCAATTTGGACAAATGATCCTGTAGAGAAGCATGTTCTAGCCGCTGGGCTTCGAGCTCCATCCAGCGAATATGCCGATGCCGCAGATCCTCCAGATCTCGCTCTGCGCGCGCTCTTGCTTGCAGCGACATTTCATCCTCTGACTTACACACGCTTAAGCTCTCCTTGCTAACTTGCCACTCCTCTTCACTTAAGCTGGCTCCGTCAAGCTTCTCTTCAATATTGCGCAGCTGCAATGAGACTTCAGCTTCTTCAGCACGATGGGCACGTACCCGAGAAGAAGAAATTTCCCGTTCTTCAGGTGCGAGAGCTGCTCCTTCAACCTCAGCGGCCGAACTAAACGGTGAAGAGGTTAGGCTTTGCTCCCACAGATGGCTTGAAGTCACATAATGCTCTCGAGCAGATTCTGCAGCCTGGCGGGTAATCGCTGCCTCCTTGATCTCATGCTGAGCTTTTTCCGCTGCCGTGAGATGTAATCGTTGGCTGGTCTCCACAGCTGCTAACAATTCCTGCAGACGACGCTCACACTCTGCTAGAAGAGGGGCAGCAGCGCGGCCATTAGTCCACTCTAAAAGACGCCGTTCTTTTTCACGCTGCAATTCTTCTTTGCCTTCCATCTGTGTATTCCACTGAGTAAGCTCTTTATCGAGTCCGGTGATGGTCTCCTGAAGATTCTGCACCGAAGCGCTTTTCTCATCCAGAAACTTGACACTGATTTCCAGTCGGGATCTAATTTCCTCAGCTTGAGCATCCTTGGCTAACAGCTCACGATAAGCTTTTTCTACCTCTTCCGGTGCCAAATCAGGGAACTGCTGTACCCAGTTCTGCCGCAAAGCGGTTAGTTGGCCACTCAGTTCCTCGGCTTTGGCGGTTAGGCCTTCTACCCAGCTTCGCTCACCTTCGGCACCCGCTGCTTCTTTGAGGCATAGCTGCTGAACTTCCTGCATCGATTGCTGCCACTGTATCGCTGTACGGCGCAGTTCTACAGACTGGCTTTTTAATACTAAAAATGCAGCATCAAGTTCTGCCAAAGCCTTTTCATCTGGAATGGACATATCGGTAGAGGAAACCTCAGTAGTGCTGACTTCTGAGCCTGCCGCTGCAGGATGATTTACCGTATCAAAAGCTCCATCACCAAACACCTGCTCCAGCCAAACCAGGTCCTGCTCCCGCAGACCACGGAACATATGGCGTGCTTCCAAAGCACGTCTGGACAACACCCGAGCCTGTTGAAGCTTTAACTCCAGTTCCTGTTGCTCTACGTTATCGTGCAATACAGCAGGGGCCGGGTGGTGTTCGCTGCCACATACAGGGCAAGGTTGTCCTGCTTCCAATTCTTTAGCCAATCCAAGCGAGAGTCTGTGCAACTCATACCCCTTGAGGGCTGCTTCCAAAGAACTGATATGTTGCTCCAGACTTTCTGCTGCGGTGCACGCAGCTTCTTCTGTCGCCAGCAGCTTCTCTTGATGCAGCGCCGCCTCGCGGATCAGCTGCCCGCGAGAAGCTTCCTGCTGCCCGCGACGGCCCTCGGCCTCCGCGAGGCGCGCCTGCGCAGCCGCGAGTGCAGCGGCACGCTCGCGGCGCTCCTTCTCCGCCTTATCCCACTGGGATTCAGCGGAGTGCAGCCCTTGCAGTCTCTGCATCGCTTCTTGCAGAGACTGCCGCTCCTGGGAGCGGACACCGAGCGGCTGCAAGCTCTGCTGCAGCTCTTGCTGGCGCTTTTGGCCCTTGGCCAAAAGCTCACGCTCCCGGGCCATGCCCTCCCGCAGCTCCGTCAGCTTGCGGGAGGCCTCTTCGCGGCGCTCGCGCAGAGCCGCGAGTTCGCGCCGCAGGGCGCCGAGCTCGGACTCGAGCTCGAGCGCGCGGCGGTAGGTGTCGGCCCCCTGCCGGAGGGCCGGCTCTTCCGCCGCAAGCGCGGCCTGCGCAGCAGCCGCGGCCGCAGCGGCACGCGCCGCCTCCTGCTCGGCAGCGGCGGCCAGCACCTCTTGGCCCTCCGCGCGGGTCAATCGGCTCTTGAAGGCGTCTTCCGCGCTTCGCCATGCTTTCAGCGCGGGAAGCCTAGCCTCGGCCTCGTCAGCTTGGCCGAGCTTCCGTTCAAGGAGGAGAATCTCCTCCTCCTTGGAGAGCAGTCCCTGCCGCTGCAATTCGCGGCGGGTCCGTTCCTCTTGCAGCTCGCGAATGCGCGTGAAACGCTCCGCGACCTGCAGCGCCGCCTCCAGCTTGCGGCGGCATTCCGCAGCATGCTGGGCTGCTTGTTCGAGGCGCTCCGCCGCTGCCTTTACATCCTCTTTGCCTGCGCTGCCAAGCCCCTGCTGCTCCGCTTCGAGCGCGCGGAGCGCAGCCTCATTCTCCTTCACCCGTCGGCTAAGCTTCAACGCAAGCTGATCGCCATACTGTTCCAAATGGAACAGGCGCTGCAGCATTTGCCGGCGGTCTACGCCCCGAAGCGATAAGAATTCGGCGAATTTCCCCTGCGGCAATACAACTGCTCGCGTGAAGTCATCCATTTTGAGCCCAATATGTTCTTCCACACAACGTGTAACATCTGCGAGTTTATCCGCCATAACGTTATCCCCGTCAGGTGTAACTTCAATGAAACGGCTAATGGTGTTACTGACTGTTTGCTCACCTGTCCGCTTGAACTTACGTTCAACGCGATAACGATGTGCCCCAGCGGAAGAAGTGAGCTCAAAGGTAAACGCCACGCTGAGTGAATCCTCAGAGTGATTCATAATCCCCTGTGTTCCATTAACGGCGCGCTCCACTTTGCCGTACATCGCCAAAGTAATAGCATCCAGCAAACTGGACTTGCCGCTGCCCGTAGGTCCAAAAATCCCAAACAGCCCGGTCTCACACAGACTTTCAAAATCTATTTCCTGCATTTCTCTATAACTCTGCAATCCTGCCACTTTTAATAAAATAGGCTTCACCTTAGTTCTCCTCTCCTTCCTCCGGCTGCTGCCGTTCTTCTTCGGTTAGCTGTAAGAACAGCTCAATCAAACGATCCTCCGGCTCCGCCCCGCCCGTCTGGCGCTGATAGAATTTACGGAACAATTCTTGTACAGGCATACGTGAACGGGAAATCTGTTCGAGCTCCAGCTCCATTTGCGGATAAATCGGACGAATATGAATGATCCCCTCACGTGATTTACGCAGTCGCTGAATATCATTCATCGACATAGCTTCACTGAGCCGAATCTCCAAATCTATAAAAGCAGAAGCATCTCTACCTTCATCCAACCAGTTATATACCTCTTGCAATCCCCCCGTAGAGCTCCATCTTACAAGTGGACGCCCACAGCGTAGATAGATTTCTTCGAAGGTCGGCTCACCGCCCGGCGCAACATCAATCAGTGTCACCGACTTGGCTTGTCCTGCTTCCGAAAAGCTATATGCCAGCGGGGATCCGCTATAACGGATCATCCCTTCCCCTTTAACACGCTGAGCGCGATGAAGATGGCCTAGTGCAGTATATTGCGCTCCACAGGATAAAGCAGAAGGGTCTACAGTGTAAGCCCCGCCCACCTGAATTGGGCGTTCCGAATCACTCTCTACACCTCCAAGCACATAAATATGGCTCATCGCCAAATTCACGGTTTGTGGCGTAAATTCCCGTCCCAACAGTTGCATAAGTTTGCCTACCCGTGCGCTGTAAGCTAGTCGAAGCTCCTCTTCCCCGCTGTCCCCAGCAAGCAACTCACCGAGACGTGCCTCAGAGGGATAGGGAAGGGCTGCGATTTTGGCAATCTCACCTGTCCGCGCAGCATGAACTGTCACTGGCTCTGAGGTTGGAAGTCCTACCAAGGTAATCCCCTGCCTTAATACAAGCGGGGAGACTGAAGATACGCGCTCCGGTTGGTCATGATTGCCGGCAATCACCACAAGGGGCCTGCCCCCTGAAGTCAGCCTGGCAGCAGCCTCATAGAATAATTGCTCCGAAGCCGCTGGTGGATTAACGGAATCGTACACATCTCCCGCCATCATAATCAAATCCACCTTATGAAAATCGGCGATCTCCACCAATTCATCTATGAACTGCTCTTGCTCCTTCTGGCGGCTTCTTCCCTCCAGCGTACGGCCCAAGTGCCAATCCCCCGTATGCAATATCCGCATCTTCGTCCTCTTTCCCCGCTCCTATGCGGCAATGAATAATTTATAATTTCACAGCATGATCGCCGTCAAAAAAGTACAGCCAAATCTCGCTGATCGGTTCTCCCAAAATATCATGTAATGCCTTGCTGTATAACTCTAGCTGAAAACGATATTTTTCCTTAAGTGCCTCTAGTCCGCCCTGATGTTCTAATACAGAGTCCGTCTTATAGTCTAGCAGAATAATCCGGTCCTCTTCACGGAACAGGCAGTCAATGACCCCTTGAATTAGCACAGCCTCACTAAAGCCTTCCTTATTGTTCTCAGGGGAAAGCTCCGAGACGGCTTCATTCATATAATCGAGCCCTCGATAAGCCTCACCTGCGGGAACCATATAACTGAACGGCATTTCTCTAAGCTTCCAAGAAGAAGCTATTAATCTACGTCCCAGTTCATTAGTATAAAAAGCTTCTATCTGATCGGGAGCTACAGCCTCCACCTGCTCAGCAGTTAGAATAGCCACTCTCTGAAGTCGGGCTAAGGTTTCTTCCACAACCATAGGATCAACCGGGCCCTCCAGCGGAATATGCTGCATGACTGTATGGTATGCTGTCCCGCGTTCCGCTGGGGTTAGACTGCGTTTTTCCATAAATTTCGGACGCCGCAAATGAAGACTGTCCGCACCTGCAACACTTGGACGTTTATCGTTTTCTATTGAGGTTGTAGAATTGCCTTCTTCCAGCAGATCAAAAGAGGGCTGCTCCTGCAACGACAACAACGCTTTTAACTCCGTAACAGAAGTTTTAGCCGGAATACCTGAGGCTGCCGCATACGGGTAATTCCATTCCAGTCTTCTAGCAATTTCATCGCTAGTCTCTGTTCCATATATATTTACAGCTTCACCCTTATGCAGTGCTTCGAGTACAGCTTGCCGTTCCTCTACCTTCTCTTCAGTCTGATCCGTTGGCAGGAACGCCCCAGAATTAAGTTCGGAAGCATTTTGCACACTAATGCTCCAGTTGGAGACATCGTTGTGCAGCACCGTGGAGACGGTACCTTCTGAACCGCCCAGCTTACGAAGAACCGCCGCCGCAGGGTGCCGGATCAATGCCGGTCCGACCCAGTCCAAATAGCTGCGCCCTCGGGCCAGCAGATGATCTGCAAGCAGCAGCTCATCCCGGTTCTGTACGCTGCTCCAGCTAGCGATTTTGCGCGGCAAATCTCTTACAGTGCCTACTAGAATCATTTTATCTCTCGGACGAGTTAACGCTACATATAATACACGCATCTCTTCAGCTAATAATTCAAGCCGTGTACGCCGGTTAATAGCCAGATAAGGAAGTGTTGGGTAGCTAACTCGCGTTTCCCGTTCCACAAAACGCGGCCCAAAGCCAAGCTCTTTGTGCATAAGAAATGGCGAATGCAAATCTTGTCGATTGAACTGTTTTGCCATCCCGGCTACAAAAACAACAGGGAACTCCAGCCCCTTGGATTTATGGATGGTCATGATTCTGACGCCATTGCCTTCTTCACCGCCACCGCCAGCTACACCCAGATCTCCGCCATTCTCACGAAGCCGTGAAATGAACACCAGAAAACGGAACAATCCACGCGCTGCGGTGTCATTCTCAAATTGCACAGCCCGATCATACAAAGCTTTAAGATTGTTCTGGCGCTGCGAGCCTCCAGGCAGTCCTCCAACCCATTCCAGATAGCCGCTCTCCCCATAGATACGCCAGATCAGCTCACTGAGACTACCTTGTCTAGCCGCATTTCTCCAGCTTTCCAGCTGTTCTAGGAAATGTCTAAGCTTGCGCTTCAGTTCTGGACTGATCTGCGGCAGATCTTTATCAGGTAAAACATTATTTTCGACGGTGCTTGCGGATTCAATCACATGAGCCGAGAAGAGGTCATACTCTTCTTCAGCCTCTTTTGCATCTTGCATATCCACCGCCATCTGTACTGCTTGAAAATAAGGACCCTGACTACACATACGCACCGTAGCCAATTCTTCTTCCGTTAATCCGACCACAGGTGAACGAAGTACGCCCGCCAGCGGAATGTCCTGCTGAGGATTATCAACTATTTTTAAGAGGGAGAGTGCAATTTCCACTTCTGTAGCTTCAAAATAACCTTTATTCAGATCACCATAAGCAGGGATTCCTTCCATCCGAAGCTCTTCGATGATTAGAGGGGTCCAGATTCTTGCCGAGCGAAGCAGGATTACGATATCACCGTAAATAACCGGGCGCATAATCTTGAGTCCTTTATCGTAGATAAGCAGCGGCGATCCACCGGTCATCCCCGTCATTTGTGAAATACGCCGGGCAATTGCCCGTGCTTCCAGCTGCGCCGTCTCGCTCTCAATGGCTTCACTCTCCTGAAGTAGCGCCTCACCGTCTTCAGAAGTCTCTTCTGACTTCCCTGCTGTTGAACCACGATCTATCAATAATAACTCCGGTGCAAAAAAGGTATCGGGACCCTTCTCTGCTGCACCTGGGAAATTCGCTCCGTAAACAAGCTCAGCGCGTTCGTCATAATTAATCTCCGCTACCGTCTCATTCATAATCTGCCGGAAGATCATATTAACGGCATTCACAACCTCCATGCGACTGCGAAAATTACGGGCCAGATCGATAACCGAACCGCTAGACGATTCATTAGTAATTTCAGATGGATCATCGATTGGGTGTGAGCCAAAGCTGCGGTATTTATCCAGGAATAGCCCCGGCTCCGCCAGACGGAATCGATAGATACTTTGCTTCATATCTCCGACCATAAACCGGTTACCGGGTGTTTCACGGGATATTAGCCGCACAATCTCCTCTTGCACACTATTCGTATCCTGATACTCATCCAGCAGAACCTCATCGAATTGAGCACGGTATTCCATAGCTGCATCAGAAGGCAGGGAATGACCGGGCGTAGAGTCCGGATGGCGTAGAATTTGCAGACAATAATGCTCCAAATCACTGAAGTCGACTAGACCTCTTCCTGCTTTTTCAATTCTATAACGTTCACCGAATGCTATCACTGTCTCTGCAAGCTCTGCCATCAGTGGAGCCGCTTCGTTCAGCTCTTTCAAAAAAACCTCAGGCGGACGGCCAAACAATGCTTTCTGAAGATCTAAAATACTCTTCTTCACACTGTCGCGCAGTTCCTTCACCATCTCCTGCAGTCCAGGATCTGTCGAATCCTTCTTACAAGCCTTTAATTTTCCAAAATATACTTCCATAAAAATATCATATAATTCTGCCCAAGGTCGTTCGTTTACGGCATCCTGCAGTGCATTTACCATCTCAAGATCAGTGGTTAAATTCTCAGCATAGGGTGCCGGACCACCCGGTTGTAGTGCAATCTCCCGGCCTTGCATCAGCTGACTGGCTGCACCCGCAAGTGTCAGCTTCGCTTCTTCAAGAATGCTCAGCACCCATGGCGTTCCACCCAGACTTTCGGTGTCTGGCAATGAGAAATCAGCTGCAGTATCACGGAGCCATTGCGCTGGCCAAGGATGGCTGCGGGCGTAATCATGCAATCGCTGTATGAGCGCATGCACTGCATCATCACTGCGTTCACCACTGAACCAATCAGCGAGCTGCACAAATATGCTGTCCTCGCCATCCGCACCTACCTCACCGTACTTTTCCTCCAGCAACTCTTCGAGCAGCTCCTGCCGCATCATCTCCGCTTCATGCTCATTTAATATGCGGAAACCCGGATCAATCGGAATCATTTGATAATAACGCCGGATCACTTCCAGACAGAAGGAGTGCAACGTTGTAATCGAAGCTTTGCCCAGCAGGGATAGCTGACGGCGCAAATGGTCGTTCTCCCCGTTCTCCTCCAGCTCCCGATCAAGGGCTTCCCTGATCCGCTGCCGCATTTCGGCAGCCGCAGCTTTGGTAAACGTGGCTACTAGTAGCCTGTCTACACTGAAGCCGTTCTCTTCCTTACTGATCTTTCGAATAATCCGTTCTACCAGCACCGCCGTCTTGCCGGAACCTGCTGCCGCAGCAACGAGGATGTCATCACCGCTCTCCGCAATGGCGCGCCACTGGTCATCACTCCATATACTTCCTTCCGGTTTCGCTTCTATTTCAGCCTTCATACTCAAGGTGTAGTTCCTCCTTTGCGGGACAGCAGATCCCATATAACATCCTTCCCTGGCTTACCCAGATTGTTATAGCTGTTGCCTTCCACAGCTTCATCGAACTGGCAGACAGGTCTAAAGGAACAGAATGTGCAGGCGGTCTCCTGCCCAATTCGGTACGGCTCAATCGCCACATCACCCTCTGTTATCCGTGTCCCGATATCCGAGATCGTCCCTCTAACGGAGGATAATAGATGGCCCCACTGCTCTGGTGTAGCTACTGAGGCACTACTATAAAAGCTGCCGTCAGCTTTTACTGCTACAGGCACGATAGAAGAATACCCTTTGTCTAAAGTCGTATCCATCAGGGAGACAACCTCACGATCTGCTGTAAGCAGTCCTTTCATCTTGAAGCGTTTCAACAGCTCTTGCTCAGCCTGTTCCTTGTTCATCCCGTTGGATGAAGTTAACAACGGATCATGCACATGGAAATAAAGTGTGCCTGCTGGAAGTGCCGGCTGCCCCAGCCATTGCTCCGAATATGTCAGCAGCACATCCAAATAAGTCAGCATTTGCAGCGACAAGCCATAATACACCTCATGCAGCTTGAGATCCTTTTGGCTCGATTTATAATCAATTACCCGCAGAAGAATACCGTTCTCTCCACGAGCCATGTCTACACGGTCAATCCGGCCAACGACCTCCATCACACAGCCATTCGGCAGCGTAATTCTTAAAGGCGGCAACTCCTTATCCGGTCCAAAATCCAGCTCCAGCCCTACTGGCTCAAAGCTGCCCCGGCGGGCGTGCTCGCCCAGAATCACAGAAGCACGTCCAACAATATTCTTAAGCTTACGGGAGATGTACCCGTAACGTTTGGAGCTCATTAGAATTTCACCCTGCAACATCGGAGATAGCCGTTCTACTGTCTCACTGGCCTCACGCCGACATTCATCCGGAGATAAGCTGCCCCAGCCCCGTCCCTCTTGTTTCAGTCTTATCGCCATATCACTTAACGCAGCATGGAACAGCTGTCCAATATCAGGTGCTTGCAGCTTATATAACTGGCGCTCTTTCAGTCTTAGTCCGTAGGACGCAAAATGGGAAAATGAGCACGCAACAAATTTCTCCATCCGGGACACACTGCCCCGCAGTGTTGAGCCACCATACAATCTGAGGCTTGTGCCACGCTTTAGCTTCGTTCCCTCATTACGATAGAACAGTGAACTTAGCAAACGTTCCAGTTGAAATTTACGATCTTCGTTCTTAGTAAACCAGTTATACACATCCCACCATAGCTCCGGAATTTCTGTTCCTTGGCGCCACTGCCGCAGCTGCATAATCAATGCGCGAAGACTCTGTTCTGGTTGACCAATGAAACCGAGATGGATAGGATTTCCGACTTCTATAGGTAGTCCCGAAGGGGGAAGTGCTGACAAGCTGTGCTCTTGAACCCTTGGGAACATTCTATGCAAATGCCGGATAACCTCAGAGGGAAGGAGAGCTTTGCCCTCATCATCCGCTGTAGCGTAGCTAATCCAGAGCTTTCGGCTTCCTGTCGTTAGTGCATTATAGATCAGAAACCGCTCGTCCAGCAGTTTACGAGAAGCGCCGGGAGCAAGCTCCATTCCAGCATTCTCTAGTACGGAGCGTTCACCTTCCGAGAGAATTCCATCTTCCTTAAACTGCGCAGGCACAACACCTTCATTAAATCCAAGCAAAAAAGCGTATTTAACCCCCGTTGGGCGAGTCCGATCCATATTGCCGACCAATACTTGATCCAGTGCGGGCGGAACTAGTCCCATTTTAAGTTCAGCAAGACCTGTCTCTAGAACTCCAGTGAACACTTCAAACTCAAGTCTTTCATTGCCCATCATTTCTACTATCTGATCTAGAAGATCAAGTACCGCACCCCACAACTGGCTATGTTCCCTAGCCTTCTCGGGTTGGCCCTTCTCCATAGACTTAACACTGAGTTTCTCCAGCTTTCGCGCAACATCCGTCTCTTCAAGCAGCTTGTACAATGCCGTACAAAGTTCAAGACCGCTACGACTTTTCTGGATTCTTTTCTCAAAAGCAAATAATGGACCTGTTATACTAGCACGGCATCGTTCCATAGTAGCAAGCAGTTCATCATCCATCTGTCTGCCGCCTTCCAGCGACAAGCTAGGAATACCTTTCCAGGAGCGGCCATCTGTCCAGCGGTACCCCTGAATCCCACAAGCCAGCACATAGTTTTCTAAAGCATCCATATCTTCACGCGTAATACTACCGTCTAGCGGAAGCAGAAGCTCCGTCTTTACGCAACGGAATACATCCTCATAACGCCAGCGACGACGCACTACATCCAATGCGGAACGTATAAACTCCACTAGCGGATGATGCAGCTCATTCACCTTCTGGTCCAGAAAAAATGGCACTCCATAATCTTGGAACAACGGCTGAACCAGCTGCTCGTAATCGCCAATATTGCGCATCAATACGGCCATTTCGCCATATTTTGCACCTTCATCCCGCGCCAGTCTAGTCATTTCGCGCAGGGCTCCCTCAACCTCTGCTCTGTGCGAAACTGCGGCGCCTATGGATATAGCCTCTCTTGCCAGTTCATCCGCATCTATCCAAGCCTTCCGGCGATCATATCCCCGTTCAAGGTGAGCAAGTACTGGACTTTCTTCAAAACGTGGAAGAACCATTGGCTCCAGCAGCTCGTCCCATACATCAATGCCCAGCTCTTCAGCAATTCCACGCAGTTTAATGTAAGTAACCGCAGTTGGGTGAAACAATTCAAGCTCATTCAACTGATCTCCATAGGGGTAAGGACGATCAATTGTAAGCGAAACCGTCAGCTTCGAAGCTTGCTGCATCAATTCTCGAAGCACTACGAATTCCTGCGGAGTAAATCCATGGAACCCATCTACCCAAATCTCTGCCCCGCGAATGTAGGAGGAATCTGGAATATGCTCAGCCAGTTCTGCTAAACGATCCTCTTCATCGATATAAAGACGGGACATTTCCTTCTCTAAATCGCTAAATACCAGCTGCAAATCATCCAGCTTACCCTCAAGAATAGGACTTCTTGCAATAGCTCCTCGCATAGCGGACAGCTGTTCCTCTAAATCAGTGGAACCCAAACAGCAACGTTTCATCTCCGTGTGCAGTTGGTTCAGACGTTCCACAAAACCCGGTCTGTCTGCTGAGGCACCGAATAATTTCAGTTCCTCTTTGCGGCGACTGATGATTTTGTAAATTAACATTTTCTTACCTTCTTCACTGATTGGCAGACTTGCACTGCCACCAGTTTCCTGCTTCACACGATAGGCAAGCCGCGAAAAACTCAGTGTCTGCGCCCGAAGGCTTCCCTTCACATTCCCTACGGTCAGAAGCCCCCGTTCTGCTCCAAAAGAACCTTGCTCTGGCACAAGAATAATAATCGGCGCACCAAGCGGTTCCTTTTCTAAGGAAGAAGAGATAGATTCCCATATTTTTGTTGTCTTGCCACTGCCCGAGCGGCCTAGTAAAAAGGTTACCGGCATAAATGATAGACTCCTTCCGTAGCGGAGAAAATATATAGAATACAGGGTGAAATATCCACCCATTGATTACACTCCAATTAAAAAAGTTCAGTGATTCCTCGTCCCCTCAGTATATCATAACCACACTAATCGGAACATGTGTTTGCTAGTATTTTCTAATGTTTTACAAAGGATAATCAGCTATGAGTACAAATAAAAAAAGCAAACCTCCGGATTTTGGCGGCTTGCTTTTTAGAGTGTTTAGTTTGTTTTTAATGCCAGTTGTGCAACGTTAGATAGGAGCTGCCAATGTCGGAGCGTAGGGTCAATGTTAGACTGTTGGCGTTCAGCGTTCAGCGTTCAGCGTTCAATACTCAACACCCCGCACTCAACGCCGATCGTTTTGTAATCCGCATTCCGCATATCATAATTCAATAAGCATCATTCGTTGTTTACTATTTAGTATTCCGAATTTAACACTCAACATTTCGGCTAGGCTTGTTTCATTAATTACTTAGGGACCCAGGAGCCGTTATTCGTGGATTCAGTGCTGTTATGGCAACTTTTCGGACCCCACTGACGCTATTCTTCGAAAATGTGCTGCATTACGGGTGTTATTGGGGCAATAGCGCCTTTAGGGTCCGTAAGAATTCAATAATGGGCTGTTTACGCTAAATAGAGTCATCTGAGTCCGTTGGCAACTCCTTGCCTTACAGTCGACTCACGGCCACCCTACGACCAGCCCTTTTATCTTATTTGTTACTTGGCACTGTAAACCTTTTTGACCTTCAGGCTTATTTTTTACTCCGCACTTCAAAAATCGCAAACTTCAGATAGTGTCCTTCGTTAACGCCAAGTATTTGTGGATGGTCTTTGCCTGCGGCCCGCCATTCTACAAGTCTCAACACCTTGCCAGCATCTTTAGCTGCATCGGCAATCGTTTCGAGGAACAGATCTGGCTGCATATGGTAAGAACAGCTTGCGGTAACCAAATAGCCGCCTTCGTTCACCAGCTTCATCCCGTGCAGATTGATATCCTTGTAACCACGGCAAGCGCCAGCTACTGCACTTTTGGTTTTGGCAAACGCCGGAGGGTCCAAGATGACTACATCCCAAGTTCTTCCTCCACCTGCCGTCATCGGCTTGGATGTGTCGGTTTTGGCTGTTTTGCCTCCGGATTTAGGATTTGTAGCAGCTGCTGCCGTATCTGTTCCACTGGCAACTGTCGCCCGTTCAGAACGTTCCTCTAGTCCTTTAACCTGATTCCGTAGATATGCAAAAGCATCATCCACTACGAATTCAACACGATCGCTAAAGCCGTTCAGCTCCACATTCACTTTGGCACTCTCAATGGCGTGTGCTGAAACATCAAGGCAGGTTACTTTTTTCGCGCCATACTTGCAGGCATGCAGCGTGAAGCTGCCCGTATGCGAGAAGCATTCCAGCACTGTGGCACCGTCCCAATAAGGGAACGTTACATGTTTGCCGCTCTTATTAACTGGTAAGGTCTGTAGTGAACCATCCTCAGTTTCAATTTCCTGTAGCGTAATGCCGCTTCGTCCTCCCCAGCCTTTCATGAGCGGAGCAATGGAAGCTCTATTCTCACGTTGGTCAAAGAAGTAACCTGTCTTCTGGCCCTCTTCAATATCAACGACCAGCTTCAGGCCATTCTCGCTCACGGTTACATGCCTTGGACATTCCCCGTACAGCACACCCGTTGTCTGCTCCATACCTTCAAGCTCGCGCACACTAACATCACTGCGCTCATAGATTCCGCGCGGTGCCATAACCTGCACCAATGCTTCGACGATTTCTGCACGCCGCTTGTCCATTCCGAGGGTAAGCAGCTGCACAACCAAAATATCTCCGAATCGATCTACAATAAGCCCCGGCAAAAAGTCCGCTTCACCATAAACCAAGCGATAAGCATCCGCACCCGGAAGGAAACGATTTCTGTGTTGCAGACAATTCGCAAACCGTTCTGCAAAAAAGGCTGTATCCATGATCGCAAGGGGTCCCTGCGATACAATTCTTACCCGAATTTGTGACGCTGGATTGTAATATCCTACGGCCAAAAATCGGCCCTGATGATTAAGGACATCTACTAATCCCCCCGCTTCCGGATTTCCTTCTACCGATGCGACTTCACCTGCATAGACCCACGGATGGCCCTGTTCCAGTCTTTTTTTGCGATTGCGTTCTAAAATAACCGATGGCAATGACTTCAACTCCCTGTTTTTCTAAAAATGTTTTTATACATGTCCCATGCAATACATTCATATATTGGTGTACAACCCTCGTCCAAAGGAGTATGCCCTATGTTCAGTGATTTGCTGTTCCCTATCATATATGGTCTTGTTATCTTTCTAGCCGGCATGAAGCTGATGGAAACGGCGTTGTCCAAGCTAGCAGGCCCTCTATTAACTACAAGCCTAAATAGAGCTACCTCAACACCTATTAAAGGAATGATTGCCAGCAGCCTGTTGTCCGCCTTACTCCAGAGCAGTACTGCTGTAACGGTGTTGACTATCGGCATGGTCAATGCCGGCCTGCTTACCTATGCCCGCACACTTGGCATTATCCTGGGCAGCAACATCGGCACCACATTAACTACAGAATTGATCGGACTTCAGATCAATACCATGGCCACGCCCTTGCTGGCAGCCTCGCTCAGTCTGTGGGCAGCGGCAGTTATTGCAGGCGAACTGCCGCCTACATCACGAGTGGCAGAGCTCTGCCACAAAATATCCCCGCCGCTGCAATTTATCAGTCTGGCTGTATCAGGCTTCGCCCTCGTCCTATGGGGCATCGCTATCATGCAGTCTATCGGCGGAATACTTCAGGAAAGTGGCTTATTCCTCTGGTTCCTAAACCATGCCGCTACTAGTGCCTTATGGGGGCTCGCCGCTGGAGCGTGCCTAACAGCCATGCTCCATAGCAGCGCTGCTGTCATAGCTATGGCTATGAGCATTGCCGCCTCGGGTGCCATGCCGCCTGAGCTAGGTATAGCCATTGTGCTGGGCGCCAACGTGGGCACCTGTGTTACAGCGGTCATCGCTTCCATCGGCGGCACGCCATCCGGCGTCTTCGTCGCTTGGTCCCATGTTGCGCTTAATGTAGGTGGTGCACTATTATTCTTGCCCATGATCGGGCTGCTACAAGCAAGTGCTGCATGGATTGGTGGAGGCCCTGCTTCACAAATCGCCCACGCCCAGACCATTTTCAACGTAGTCTGCTCACTTCTAGCACTGCCATTATGCTACCTGCCTATATGGTCAAAACTGGAGAAACGTCTTCAGTCTTAACAAAAAGGTGCCGTTTATTATAATCCCAGTTTTCCACAACTGTACTATTATACTTCAATCGAAAATATTATAAAACCGCGAACCGTCGTAAAAAGTGATCACCGTCGAGAAAATTCCAATCAGCGCAAACAAAGCCAGTGCAAAATAATCGTCTCTCGTGAACGGGCGACGGCTATACCAAGTTCGTTTGGTCTCAGTGCCAAAGCCGCGCAGCTCCATAGCGGTACTGATATTTTCAATCCGCTCGATACTAGTCAGAATTAGGGGCATCAGAATCGAAATGATATTTTTTAGCCGCTTAGGCAGCTTTTCTTTTCTAGAAATATCTATTCCCCTTGCTTGAGCAGAGAACGATATATTCTCATGATCTCGTTGAATATCCGGAATGTACCGCAGTGCCAGCGATACAGAATATGCAATTTTATAGTTCACTCCAACTCTATTTAAGGATGCTGCAAATTCACTGGGATTGGTCGTTAGAAGAAATAATAATGCCATAGGAATGACCACCGCATATTTCAGGGCAATATTGAATTGATAAAATAGCTGCTCCCAAGTTACCTTATACCGGCCTGCAATATGCATAATATCATGACGTGTCCCGTAAACACGTACGCCCTCCAAAGGAGAAAAGATAAAGATAGCTATATGATTAAGCAAAAAGAAAATCAAGATGAAATATAATACGAAAGCATAATCCTGAAATTGAACTTTGGAAATTCTAAAGGCAAGCAAACTAAATAACAGCATCACAATTAGACATCTTGTATCATATGTAATCATCCCCGTCACAGACCACACTACAAATAAAATCAACTTCGTAGCGCCGGTAAGACGGTGAATAGGTGAATCCTGCTTCGTAAAAGTTAACATTTTGGCCTTCATCCGCCTCGGCTCCTCCTATCATACGCAATGAACCTTCTAACGAACTCCTCCGGTTGTTTCAATCCAGCTTTTATAGCTAGGGCAAAAAGCGAGGTTTCTTTCAAGTTCGCTTTTTTCACCACATCAGTATTCGTTAATATTCGCTCAGGGCTATCATCCGCAAGCTTCACGCCATCAGCTAACACTATAGCTCTATCGGCATATTCCAGCATCAAGTGCATATCATGCGTAATCATAATGACCGTCATCCCCTGCCCCCGCAGCGTCAAGAGAAACTCCATCATTTCGTTATAATGCCTGTAATCCTGAGCAGCAGTCGGTTCATCCAAAATGATCACTTCCGGCTCCAGTACCAGAATGGCGGCAATCGTGACCCGTTTCTTCTGGCCGTAACTGAGCGCCGAGATCGGCCAGCTGCGAAAAACATAAAGTCCGCACACCTTCAAGACTTGATGGACGCGTTCACGAACGAGCTCCTCAGGGCAACCTCGGAGTCTTAGTCCTAGGGCAACCTCATCATATAAAAGTGTCTTAGAAATCATATGATTGGGATTTTGCATAACAAAACCAATCCGCTCTGCCCGCTCCTTAATCGTGTCCTGAGCAATATCACGCCCATGCATCCGTATCGATCCGGAAGAAGGCTTATAGAAGCCACAAATGAGCTTAGAAACTGTAGATTTCCCAGCTCCATTTCGCCCCGCTATACAGACCATCTCTCCTTTATGAATACAGAGATTGAGCTTATCCAGCACCTGCTGATTTTTTTCGTATCCAAAAGAAATATCTCTTAGCTCAAGGATGGGTGGGTTCTCCAGCTTATCCTGGCGTGACTGATTGCACTCATACCAAATCTTAAGTTTATTAGAACACGCCTCCAACTGAATATCGTTCACATGCTGCGGATTCATATTTGCTGTAATCGAACATCCGGCATACTTCAAAGCCGTTAAATAGAGAGGTTCCCGAATGCCAACTTCTGAAAGCAACGTTGTGCTCAACAGCTCTGCAGCCGGCATATCCGCCGCAATACGTCCTTCATGGATCACAATAATACGATCCACCGCCCGATGCAGCACCTCTTCAAGACGATGCTCGATCATAATAACGGTTTTACCTGTCTCTTTATGCACTCGATCAATAAGCTCAATCGCTTTTGTACCTGTATAAGGATCTAAGCTTGCCAGCGGTTCATCAAAGAGCAGGATGTCCACATCACCTACCAGAACACCTGCCAAGGACGTTTTTTGCTTTTGTCCACCCGATAACTCCTGAGGAGAAGAGGCCAGAAAGTCGTGGATATCCACCGCTCTTGCGGCAGCCGCCACTTTGCTCTTCATTTCTGTCTGCTGAACCACATGGTTCTCTAGACTGAAGGCGATATCCTCACCAACCGTTAATCCTACAAATTGTCCATCCGGGTCCTGCAATACGGTACCTACCTGATTGGACAGCTCTGCGATACTCAGATCCTTCTGCTCCTGGCCTATAACCCGTAATGAACCTGATATTTCCCCTCTGTAAGCAAAAGGGATGAGACCATTAATGCAATGAGCCAGTGTACTTTTCCCAGAACCTGAGGGTCCCACGATAAGCACCTTCTCCCCTTCAACAATCGTTAAGTTAATCCCCTGTAGTGTGGGTTCCTGCTGCGCCCGATATTGAAAGCTGAAATCCTTAAATTCAATCATTACTTTTTTCATCTGAGACCTTCCTCTGGGTTAATGTGAAGAGAAAAAAGCCGGTGATTTCCACCGGCTTTTTAGCTTGGATATGTATTCCACTCAAGCTTCTCTAGTCAAGCTGCCCTGTTTCGTTCTTGTCTTAGCATACGCAATGGCTAGTAAAGATCCGATCACTGCCACCGAAGCTATATTTAATGCACCTGCGGTCAGTCCTTGCGTAAATACTTTATTAGCGGGTTCTGCATAGATCAGAATATCCAACACTGGGGCTACAAGGAACCAAGCTACAGCATTCGCTGCAATCTGAGCCAAATTAAAGCGTATTATTTCCTTCCGTCCGAATTCCCCGTCATGAATAGCGATTCTAGCTACTAACAAGCCAATAACCAGCCCTACAATTCCTGATGATATGACCCAACTGAACCATGGCGATCCATAAGATATCGTATCCTTCAGGGTATGCCCGATCAGGCCTATAAATAATCCGGCAAACGGGCCGTACAATAGGGAGAACAATGCCAGTAATGCGTATGTAGTCTCGATGTTAGTGTTTGGAATACCCGTAGGAATCGAGCCGAATCTCCCCAATATAACGAATAAAGCAGAACCAATACCAATCGCTACAATCGTCTTGATCGACAACACCTTTTGTTTTGCCATGTTTTCATCTCCCCCAACGCATCTATTATGTTTTAAGTGATTATACATCGGAATAGTCGGAATTACTATAGAATCTAAATAAAAAAATCTGCAAAGCAACATAATGTTGGCTTTGCAGATTCATAGTTGATAATTCAGATCTTATTCTCTATTACTTCACTGTCACTGATACTGTAACTGTTTTGCCGCCTAGCTTTCCTTTAATGGATGTCGTTCCTTTACTCACAGCTACAATCTGACCACTTGCAGATACTCTCGCTACAGAAGGCTTGGAGCTGGTCCATACCACCGCACTTCCAGTAACAACAGCAGTCTTACCAGTATCATACTGTGCAGTCACGACTACATTCTGAACGGCTCCCGGAGCCATTTTCAGTCTGCTTTCATTAACGGTCAGCTTTGTTAATTTAGGAACTACAGTAATTTTGACACTAGCAGCAATCCCTTGGTAAGATCCTGTCAACGTAGCAGTACCTTCTGTTACTGCTTTAACGGTTGTAGCTTTAACTGTAGCAACCGCCTCGTTTGAGGACTCCCAATTCATACTGCTGGAGACATTCCCTGTCTTACCATTAGAATAATAAGCCGTTACCTTTATCGCTTTAGAGCCTTTAATGTTCATTTCGATAGCAGTAGGTTCTACAACTAGCTTAGTAACCTTTTGTTCAATGGTAACTGGGATACTGATGGTTTTATTAGCGTAAGTTCCCTTTAAAGTAGCAGAACCCTTCACCAGTCCTTTGATTACCTTACCGGAAGTTGTTGTCTTGATAATCGCATTCGTACCGGTAAGCTCCCATTCCATAGTTCCAGTAGCATCAAGTTCACTGCCGTTTTCCATCACAGCTTTTACTTCAGGAACAGCCTTCTCTTCACCAGTAACAATCACCAGATTTTCTTCTGGTCCAAGCAAGACAAGGACTTTATCTTTCACTGTAACCTTTACTTCAACACTTTTTTCTCTTACAGCAGTTTTTGAAGTCGTTGGGTTTTCTGATTTTATTTTACCGATAACCTTCACAATACCTGCCGATTCAGCTACAATCTTGCCGTCTTTAATGGTGGCAATCTCATCATCCGCAGAGGTCCACTCAATATCACTGCTAAGATCTAGCTTTGTACCGTCAAGCTTTGTACCATTTACTTTTGGAAGGCTTACGGTGTCATCTGTGTAAAGCTCCAATTCCGTCTTGTCGGCTGCCAATTCTGTGATCGTAGGATAAACTGTCAGCTTAAAGCTTTTATTAATTCCTCTGTACTCTGCTTTAATAACCGAAGTTCCCACTGCTTTAGCAGTCACTGCCGCAGTATCGCTACCAGGCGTAACGGTTGCCGCCAATTGATTATCCGAAGTCCATACTGCGCTGCCTGAAATGTTCGGAGTAGAATTCGCAGCATCGCGAACCTCAGCCTTAACGTTCAGGGTTTCGCCCATAAACAGGAATTGATCTCCTGTAGGAGTAAGTAGTAGCGCTTCATAAGGAGCACGTACATATACGTCTACTGTTTGTGTAATCCCCAGATAGGACACTGTAATTACAGCTTTACCAGCAGACAACACTTTGATCTCGCCTTTGTCTACTGTAGCTACACTAGCACTAGAAGAGGACCATTCCGCTTTCTCTGAAATATCATTTGCGCTGGATTTTGTAGTTTCTTTAGTCTCTGCAACCAACTTCAAAGGTGCATCTCCGACTAGCATCTCTAGTTCTTTAACGATTTTGTCGTCATGTTTAAGCTCAATTTCAGAATAAGGCAATTTCACTACAGCCTTAAAGGTTGCTGTTAAGGTCTTGTATTTGGCAGTGATCGTTGCTGTACCTTCACCAGCCAAAGTGATCTTACCTTCTGCAATGGTCAACACGCTTGTGTTGGAGCTGCTCCAAGTAGTATCAGCCGTTACATCCTTAGCAGAAGTCGCTGTTTCTCCACCAATCGCATTGGCTTTGACCAGCAGTTTATCCTCATCATCACCCAATTTGTAGTTCCCTTCAGAACTATATTCGAGCTTCAGTTCTTTAACAGGATGGGCTACCTCAACTTCAATGGTAGCAAGTGCATGATTATAAGTCGCTGTAATAATAGCTTTTCCGCTGTCAATCGGAGTCAAAAGGCCATTTACTACCTTTACAGCGTTTGTGTTAGAAGAATTCCATACAACTGCACCTGTCACATCTCTTTTAGATGAGGACCCTTCCACATTCGCATATACCTTAAGTTGCTTTGGCGTTTGTCCAACCGTAAGCTCTACTTTAGCGGAGCTTTCGAATTCAATCGAGTTGATATCGCCGGTCGCTGCAAAGACACTTACCGGAAAAACCGCAGTAGCTAACAATATCATGATGAGGAGCATTTTCGTCATTTTCCTGTACACAGTCATTTGTTCTCTCCCTTAGGCTATAATGTCGTTCGGTGGTTTATCCCCACACTCTTTTACTTATATCGACAATTGTACCCTAAGTGTTTACCCCCTGGCTCTATAAAGCGAAATTCGGGACTTTCAGACTAGATAATACGGTAAAGGTTGATCAAAATATTAGGAAGTAATATGCTAACTACTACATTCTTTCTTGAAACAAGGGGGCTACGATGAGTGCAGAGAACGTCCAACTAGAAGCAATCCCGTCTCCTAAACAGGAAGATAGCTTCCTTAAAGGGGTAAAAGATTGTATTCCCACACTACTAGGCTACTTAAGCATCGGACTTGCAGCAGGTGTTGTTCAAAAGACAGCCGGGCTCAGCATTGCTGAGATTGCCTTAATCAGCTTGATTCTTTACGCGGGCTCAGCTCAGTTTATAGCTGCTGGAATGATAGCTGTTAGCAGCTCGCCTGCGGCCATTATTATTACGATATTTATCGTGAATCTTCGCCATATTTTGCTTAGTGCAGCTCTTTCACCTTATTTCCGCCATCTTTCCCCACTGAGAAATATGCTGGTTGGTTCTTTATTGACTGATGAGACCTTCGGAGTTGCCATCAATCAAGCTTTGAATAAGCAGCAAATCAGTGAAAAATGGATGCACGGTCTAAATCTCACCGCTTATTTAAATTGGTTTCTTGCGAATGTAGCGGGAGCTTTTTTAGCCCAGTGGATCTCAGACCCTGATCAATTCGGTTTACAGTTTGCCTTACCTGCGATGTTTATTGGCATTCTTGTAATTTCCATGATTGACCGTAATAAAATCAAACTAGATTTGGTTGTCGCAATCCTTGCCGTGATCATAGCAGTAGGAAGCTCCTTCCTATTCTCCAGCAGTGTTGGAGTGATTATCGCTACAGTCATTGCGTCAACGATAGGGATGGTGTTTGAAAAATGGAAGTAAGATGGGATGTATTTCTGATCATTCTAGGAGCAGCTTTTGTGACCTTCATTCCCAGGGTGGTTCCACTCATGATCCTTAGCCGGTTTGAATTGCCAGAATGGGGAATGCGCTGGTTAAATTATGTTCCTATCTCTGTTATGGCAGCATTAATAGGTCAGGAGATATTTTTGAATGATGGGAAATTTTCGTCTTTAGCTAATAACATTGAGCTTTTTGCGGCATTGCCTACTTTTTTGGTTGCGATAAAAACCCGGAGCTTGCTAGGCACTGTACTGGCGGGGATTGTTTCAATCATGATCCTACGGATGTTTTTTTGATCCACTTCTACGCGTATGAAGTCACTATCGGACACAGCTGACCTCATTCGCAGCATTATCCCACTTTTGGAACACTAACGGACACCATAGTCGCTATTGTCATGAAAAACACCTATTATGAACCACTTTCTAAGGAATAGCTGCACTGGAGTCCGAAACTAAGCATAAAAGGCAAAAAAAATGCAAATAACGCCATCTGGGTCCGAAAGCATCAGGAGATTGTTATGAATTGGTGGTCTAGGCAGCAATAACTAAAAACAGAGCAGCCCTTCCCCGCTAACGGGAAAATGGCTGCTCTGTTGTCTTTTACTAATATCTATTGCTTAACGGACAGCCTGCTGAAGCCCAGTCTGACTAACCCCGACCAACTCACCGCGGCATTCGTTCACGCCAGCTTCCGTTATCTTCACCTGACAAAGTTCTCCTTGGAGTGAATCTTCTCCATCAAAGAACACCTGCAAATAGTTGTCGCTAAATCCATGCTGGATATTGCGGCCCGGAGCCCCTTTTGCGGCTCTTTCCGGAATAACACTTAATGTCTGACCTACAAATTTGCGAGCATAAGCTATTTGCATTTCTTCCGAAAGATCAATCAATTCCTGCACGCGTACATTTTTGATTTCTTCGTCGATCTGATTCTCCATCCGCGCTGCTGGAGTGCCCGTCCGCTTGGAGTAAGGGAATACGTGCATCTCGGAGTAATTAATAGCTTTCATGAAGTCGTAGCCGGCACGGAACATTTCATCGGTCTCCCCCGGGAATCCAACGATAACATCCGTAGTAATCCCGACATCCGGCATCGCCTGACGGATCAGCTGCATTTTGGCGTAATATTCTTCTGTCGTATATTTACGGCGCATCGCTTTCAGCACATCATTATGTCCGGCTTGCAGCGGGATATGCAGATGACGGCACATTTTAGAGGAACGGTTCAGCACCTCCAGCAGCTTCTCATCGATCTGGCTAGCTTCGATAGAACTGATACGTACCCGCTCCAGTCCATCCACCTTATCTAGATCCCACAGCAAATCGGCTAGACGGTAATTATCAAGATCATCACCGTAACCGCCGGTATGAATACCCGTGAGCACAAATTCCTTATACCCTGCTTCTACTAATTGATGTGCCTGGGTTACGATACTTTTGGGATCACGGCTGCGGGAAAGTCCACGCGACCATGGAATGATGCAGAATGTGCAGAAGTTGTTGCAGCCATCCTGAATCTTCATAAAAGCACGCGTCCGATCCGCAAAGCCAGGTACATCCATCTCTTCGAATTCACGTGTCTTCATAATATTACGAACAGCGTTGACCGGCTGACGTGAGGCTTCAATGTTTTTCACATGCGTCATGATCTGATCGCGGTCCTGGTTACCAATAACAAGATCGACACCAGGAATATCAAGAATCTCACCAGGAGAGGTCTGCGCATAGCAGCCAGTAACCGCCACGATAGCTTCCGGATTGCGGCGAACGGCACGACGAATCATTTGACGGCTTTTTTTGTCACCTGTATTAGTTACAGTACAAGTATTAATCAGATATACATCGGCGGGTCCCTCGAAATCGACCTGCTCGTAACCTTCATTTTTGAATAGCTGCCAGATGGCTTCGGTGTCATAAAAATTCACTTTACAACCTAAAGTATAAAATGCTACGGATGGCATCTCTTAAGCTCCTCCCATTTCTCCCGATTCATATAAAATACAAGCAGCGGCAACCATACCCGCTGTCTCACAGCGCAGAATACGCCGTCCTAGTCCTACGGAAACCGCACCAGCTTCTTCTGCCTTTTGGCATTCCTCTGGTGTAAAACCCCCTTCAGGACCTACCACAATCAGTACCTTCCCACCAGCCTGCGGTGAAAGCGAGGATAACCAAGGGGCAACACTGCTGCGAAGCTGCAAGCCTTCTTCTTTTTCATAACAGAAATAAACAGCATCATACTCACTAAAAGTCTGTAGCAGCTGCTTCCAGGATAACGGTGAGCCTACAGCCGGAACGATGTTCCGGTGTGCCTGCTCGGCAGCTTCTTTACAAATTTTACGCCAGCGGTCCAGCCGCTTACTTTCCTTGCGTTCATCGTATTGTACAATCGTGCGCTCCGACAGAAAAGGAATAAAACCAACGGCTCCAATTTCTGTACACTTTTGAATGACAGTTTCCATCTTATCGGCCTTGGGTAAGCTCTGAGCCACTGTGATTTTTATCCGCGGTTCATGCGTCATCTCCAGGGTTTCCAGGATATTCACTGTCACTTCCCCTATTTCGATCTGAGCAATCTCAACTAACGCTTCACGGGAGACGCCATCGCTGACAATAAGCTTGTCCCCAACCTTACCGCGCATGACTTTGGCAATATGCCTTGCATCTTCCCCGTCAATTCTAACGTTATCTGCACCAAACTGCTCCGGTGTAACAAAATATCGCTGCATCTCTTCATCATCCTGTTCATGAATTCAGTAAGAAGAAACGGTAAAGACGCCTTAATAAAGACGTCACCCGTTTCTTAGAGAAATATAACTATGGATCAGGCGAAATTTAACTATCCTATTTTTCAACAAATTACATAATACAATGTTTAAGCAGGGTTGACCAGACTTCAGTCCCTACCTTAGCTGCCAAACATTCTTAGGAATAGCTGCACAAATGTTCTCGACATTTCACTAGCCCAGTGGCCAAGAGGATCGATGGTATAGGTTCGTAACCCTGGAATAAACAGAATTAATAAAAAGATAAATACAGCCCATTGCTCAAATTGCTGTAATCTGCCCCGAATGGAGCGAGGAGCAATATCCTCCACAATCCGGTAGCCATCCAGCGGAGGCAATGGAATCAGATTGAACAAGAATAAAAAGAAGTTCCATTGAATAAAGGTGCCAAAGAACAGATACACTGCCTCTAAAACGCGATCATTGGAGATCGACTCTAATACACCGGTTGCCGCAAGCAACCCATATATTAAAGCACCAATAATCCCTAGTAACAGGTTACTGATTGGGCCCGCAGCAGACACAATGACTCCCATCAGACGGGGGCGGCTAAAGTTATCACGGTTTACAGGAACTGGACGTGCCCACCCGAAACCAGCAACCAGCAGCAGTAAAATACCAAAAAAATCGAAGTGTACAGCAGGGTTAAGCGTCATACGTCCTAATAATCTAGCGGTAGGGTCACCGAACTTATTTGCGAAATAAGCATGACTGAATTCATGTACTGTAAAAGCAATTAAAATCGTAATGAGCAGAAAAGGAAGCTGATCCAGATCTACACGTATTATACTTTGCAATATATCCATTTTTACCTCTTTCCGGCTGTAAATGCCACCCAATCTTCTTCACGGGATACTTCCATAATCTCAAATCCGGACTCTTGTAGTGCGTTAGCCACAAGCCCTTCTTTATCCTTGTAAATACCAGAGGTAATATACAAGCCTCCTGGCTGAAGTGCACGATACACATCATCCGTAAACAATACGATGATTTCTGCCAAAATATTCGCAACTACAATCTTCACCGGGAGTGTAACGCCGAGGCTATCCTCTGTTACTTGCTCCGCAGGTGTTCCCTCAAGAGTGTGACCCGGTCTAGCGGATGGCCACATTTCTCCAGCAGCCGTGTCAGCTACACCTTCACCGCCTAGCAAGGAGAGCAGGTCGCTTTCTTTTACCGTAATGAACTTTTCAAGTTTATTCAGTGCTACATTCTCGCGCGCACTTTCAACAGCTACAGGGTCCAAATCTAACGCCAGCACGGATTTCGCACCGAGCAGCATTGCACCTACAGCCAATATTCCTGAACCCGTACCAACATCGATTACTTCTTCGCCGCCGCTAATATTCTTCTCGAGCGCACGCAGGCACAAAGCTGTTGTAGGGTGAGTCCCTGTACCAAATGCCATACCAGGGTCCAGCTCAATGATTGCTTCATCTGGGCTCTCAGGTGTATATTCCTCCCAAGTTGGTTTAATCGTGAGACGCTCCGATACCCTGAGCGGTTTAAAATATTGCTTCCAAGCATGCGCCCATTCGTCTTCATCTACGGTTTTCCAAGAAATCAGCGATTTGCCCGGATCAATGCCGTACTCACGCAATTCTGCTACCCGTGGAGTCAGTTCTTCTATAACAGCATCCATATCCGTGGAATCGGCATAATAACCTTTGATTACCGCTTCCCCTTCTGGGATATCATTCAAGGGTTGGTCGTATAATTCACCGTAACGCGTATTCCGTTCTTTACTGAGTGTTCCGGATTCTTCAATAGAAACCCCACCCGCTCCTGCTTCATATAAAAAATTCGAAATCATTTCTTGTGCATCTTCTGTTGTATGTATCGTCACTTCATGCCATAACATCTTTATGTGATCCTCCTAAAGTTTTGTGAGCGTTAGCTTCATTGATTAACTTCGTGCAAAACTGGCTTCGAAAGCATAGGCTTAGTTTTGTGAGCGTTAGCTTCATTGATTGACTTCGTGCAAAACTGGCTTCGTAAGCATAGACTTAGTTTTGTGAGCATTCGCTTCATAGTATAACATTTCTTCTTGGGGTAACGCCAAACTACAGATCAACGCTCTGCCATGCCCGTGCTGTTCCTGCAAAAGCAATCGAGCGAATGATCATCTACCATCCCCGATGCCTGCATAAAAGCATAACATATGGTAGAGCCGACAAACTTCATGCCTCGCTTTTTTAATGCTTTACTCATTGCGTCAGACTGAGCCGTTGAAGCAGGGACATCCGCACGTGTCTTCCAATGGTTAAGTGTAGGCGCGCCCCCCACAAAGCTCCAGAGATAATCTGAAAAGCTGCCTGTTTCCGCACTAATTTGCAAATATACTTTTGCATTACGAATGATAGAATCAATCTTTAAGCGATTTCTAATAATCCCGGGATCGTTCATCAGCTCAGCAATTTTCAGCTCATCATAATGCACAATTTTTTCCGGATCAAATCCATCAAATACCTCTCTGTAATGTGCCCGTTTTTTTAAGACGGTGTACCAGCTTAACCCTGCCTGCATGCCTTCGAGCATAAGTAATTCAAACAGCTTCCGGTCATCATACAGAGGTTTGCCCCACTCTTCATCATGGTATGCGATATATAAAGGATCCTCATTAACCCAAGCACAGCGAGTGATTTCCATCCTTTTCTCTCCTTTACGCTAATCCTCGCTGAGTCCACTCAGCATCTACTCACTGTAAACGAAAAAAAGGGAAGAACACAAGGTTCCTCCCTAAAAAAGATTTTCTATGGCCGCAGCTGCACTCTTGTTTCTTTATCCGGATCGTCAGTCGTATAGAAGAATATATAAATAGAAGCTTCTGTACCTTTGAAACCCTTGTAAACATCAATGGCCTTATTGTTTCCATCCCCAGTGAAATTAACGGTCAGAGGTTTACCTAAAACACGCTCTTTCCCCAGTCCGATATGGGTCTGGTTAATTCCACCGAAGCGAGCATCTTCACTTTCAGTCTCTACATAAAGATCGGCACCCTGCATATAGTACGTCCATTTTACCGGGTATCCGCTAAGCTGCTGGATAAGCGTCTGTTTCTTATCAGATATATTCGTCAACAGAAGCGGTGTTTTTTCGTCTTTGTTAATTTTATAGCTGCCGTGCTGAGTCACCTTGTATTTAGCAACAAAGGTAATTGGCGTCTCTTCTGTGATTTCAAGGTCAACTGGCCGCTCAAAACGAAGCACTGTTAATTCCGGCTCACCTTCTGGAGATCTCCAGAAATTGCCCTCCAGCGTCTTGCCTGCTACTTCAAGAGTAGACTTTTGATACGGGAAATTGTTGCCTTTCTCTTTACTTCTAATAGCGATTCGAATTTGAGTAGGCGTCACTACCATTTTCTCCAGCGTGTAATTAGGTTCGCCCTCTTCTAGCGGCAGATTCAATGAGGTATTTATGGTTCCGCTCTCCATCTGCTTTTTGCTTAATTGAAGATCAAAAGCTAGGGGCCCCTCAACCTTTTTTTCTTGTTTCATGTACTGCAGCTTGTAATTCACTTCTCCACTGGAAATATCAGCCGCCTTAAAATATTGCTGGGACGTATATTCCCCGTTTTCTCCCGGTGTACCGAAAGCACCTCCAGCCAGCGAATTTATGAGCGTTCCGTTTTTGTAAGCCACTATATTTGGAAAGGCCCATTCTTTTGTTTCTGGCTGATCAAAAATGATTGCTGAAGAGAATAATATTTTTTCTTGTCCTTGGGTAAAAGGTTTCACCTCTATGCTGCGCATTCCTTCCTGTCCAATAGGAAACTTTTGTGTCTCCTGCGATTGGATATCCAGCGGTAAATCTAACTCCTGTGTACTAAAGGCTTGCAGATTATCTGCAACTAGTTGCACATTCACAGTATCCTTTTTCGGTGTCCAATCACTCTCGAAATATCCGTTGTAATGTTGATTTTTCTCATCCCATAACACATAACTGAACTCACTAGGACCATTCGCCCCATCTGCGCCCTTCAAAGTCATTCCATTAACATTCCAATTTTCATTTTCCAAGCGTTTTCCTACATCCAAAGTGAATAAGATAACCGTCCGATTCTCATCCACAATCGCTGTATGTAGCTTCAGAGTTACTCCATCCTGCGTCACTGACTGGTTCATTTGTTGTCCGAGATTTTGGGCCAGCGCTGCTTGAACGCCTCCTCTCCCATGGAGCAAATTATCCCAATCATAATGCACTGCTGCATATACGGGTGCCGCTGCAATAAGTACTGAAAATGAAGCCACCACAGCTATTTTACTCCAGTTTCTCCCTCTGTTCCCGCTACCATTCGCCATACGAAGTTGTAGGGGAGTCATTGTACTGTTTTCTTGCTCTAAACGTCCCCACATGCGTTCAAAATCTGGATAAGGCACGCCTTTATCTTCATTTAAACGATGCTCCAGCATATTTTCTAACTTTTTCAAAAGCTTCGCCCTCCTTTAGTTCAAGTTGAACCCCAGCCTCCTGCAGGATTCTCCTCATTACCGTTAGCCCTTTATGCAGCCTAGATTTGGTCGTTCCAAGTGGAATGGACAGCAGATCCGAAATTTCAGCCAGACTGAAATCATGCATATACCTAAGTGTGAGCACCATCCTAAGTTTGATAGGGACCTGGCTCATATATTGCGCCCACTCGACCTCCGTCTCACGCTGCTCAATCTGCTGCTCCACAGCTGTTTCTGCCGTTTTATTAAAGAAATGAAGGTTGTCCGTAATCTTCTGTTGTAAAGTCCGTTTTCGTTTCAAATGATTGAGGCAATGGTTGACCGTTATTTTCATAATCCAAGCCTTGATATGCTCCACGTGCTCACGATTACTGCGAAATACGGTAATAAAGACATCCTGAGTCAAATCCTCTGCATCCGCCGCGTCATGCACCATATAGTAGCAAGTCCGGTATACATCTTTATTGTAGGTTTCAAATAACTCCCGGTTACTCTCCAAATTTTACGCCCTCCTTTCTTGACTGAGATATCTATATGACAACCAATCCTTGGAAAAGGTTCGTTTTTCTGAGCATAAACTATCGCTACTCTTAAAGACATAGAGAAAATCAAACAGGCTTAATAATCTGAATGAAGCAAATGGCGGAAGGACAATGACTCTTTTAACTACTGGTCCGATAGAAAACAATGTTAACTCAGAAAATAACACAAGACTTACACAACAGGTCACTGTCAAAACTGCTAATGGTAGCGGTCAGATTGCTTCAACAGTTCTGATCGAAGGCTACTACATGAATGAAGAAAGAATTCAATATGTAGGCGATCTGCTAGATGTGATGCCAAATCAGGTAATAACTAAAAATTTTTTTGCGGATTTTGATACCTTCGAATTTTTTTTCACAACTGCTAGTTTGCCAGACCATCCAATCCAAATCTCATTTTGGGGTAAAGACAGTGCAGAAAGATTAGTAGCCCCACATCGATTAGTTACATCAGAATTACTTGGATATGATGGGGCTACTGGGGCAACCTAGGCAACTGGAGCAACTGGAGCGACTGGGGCAACTGGAGCGACTGGGGTGACGGGGGGGCTAAAGGTGGGACTGGCTCTGATGGGGCGATTGGGGACACCGGAGTTACTAAGGTTAGTGTTACTGTAGACGGAGTCATCACAAATCATAGATATATGATTCCTACCTTGATTGTTAACAAAATCGGATAATACCAACAATAAAAGGGTCCATCTCTTTTAAGTAGGAGACCGACCCTTTTTTGCTGATATTCAATCTATCAACATACATATTAACAATTAAAGGATATCCATAACCTCGCGCGCTTGTGTGTCGAGATTTTGTGCAGAAGAAGCAATCTTCGAAAAATCCTCCAACGCTACCAGAACCTGCTGCTGACTATCTTCTATATTTTCTTGCACTTGATTTGTTCCTATAGAGATCTTTCCAATTTCCAGCGTGATCGCATCCACACTATCCCGTACCTTTATGATCGAATCTTGTACCATGGAAGATAATTTTCTTACTTCTTTTGCCACTACGTCAAAACCTCGCCCATACTCCCCCGCATGAGCTGCTTCAATAGCTGCATTTAGGGCTAATAATTGCGTTTGCGAAGCAATATCGCGAATCGTTTGCACGATGCTATGAATCGCTACAGCTTGCTTTTCAAGATTAGCTAGAGTATGTGTATTTTCTATCGATACTTCGGCGATTTTGTTGATGCTTCGTAATAATTCTTGACTGCGCTCAATACCTAAATCTGCTCTTTGATTCAAGCTGTCTGCCATCTCTTGCATCCGTTGCACAACATTACTCATGTTGTTTTGTCTTTGGGTGATATTAGTTGCTATTTTAGATACTCCGATGACTTGTTCATTGCTTTCATCAAACACTGGCATGTAGGTGGCTTCAAGCCAAACCGCATTTCCTTTCGAATCCATTCGTTCGATCTTATCCTGAAAACTCTTCCCTGTAAAAAGATCCTGCCAAAACCGTTCGTAACCTGGGCTATCTGCGAAATGTGGAAAACAGAATTCTTTATGATGCATTCCGTACATTTCATCTTTTTTATATCCCATGGAATTTGCAAAAACTTCATTCACATAAGCTACCCGGCGATCAAGGTCAAACCGGATAATAGCTAAATTTCTTTCTAAAGATCTAACAACAAGCTCATCAGTAACTCCTTGAGAGTGTACCAGCCCCATTCTAATTCCCCCTGAAAAAATTCAATAGTTGATTGGTCGTAGCTAGTATATTCGAACAATTATACATCCTTAATCTGTAGTGTGATATTAGCTATATTACTTAAAAAATTTATAACTTCTGCAGACGTTAATATACTTGAAAGTGATGATAATTAGGGTAAACATCCCTAATGATGTGCAAGATTCGAATGTTCATCTATCTTTTTGGGAAATACTCCCCAAAAACTCATGAAATCAGGTCTTTTTCTATCTTTTCAGGGGATTTTCAGGGAGGTTTTCCCTAAAATCTCTTTTTTTCGAGCATTTAGAGAAAAATAGAGGGAGGTTTTCCCTAATTTCATTTTCCAACCTCAAACATGCCGAAAATGTTACCCGATTCCAACAGAAAAATATCTACAGCTACGTCGACTATGAGACCCCCAAATTCTTCTTAGCGGTAACCTTACTTATAAGCTAAAAAATTGCCTAACTCAGTTCATTTTTACTGATCTAATAACAAAAACCCCAGCTGCAAATATCAGCTAGGGTTCAAACTCTCAATTTCATTTTCAAATTCCTATCATTCTCAATCCCCTTGTAGCAAAGTATGGAAGTTCCTCCGTTTTCAAATGCACTCCAGCCAGACTGCGGCGCAGCAAGCCACGCCTACCCTCGCCTTCATGCAACAGTTGTCTGCGACCTGTACGAATATTTTCCTTTTCCCATTGTACACACATTCAAAATTATCTTACTTATTGGATTTATAATCTTTTATTTTAATCCCCAAAACCATATCCTTCTGATATGCGTCAGCTTGCTTCAAACCAATAATCCTTGGGTCTGAAGGGTAGTGACGTTCAAGATATAACAAAAATGCGTGATGAAACCTAATTTCGGCATCCAATTTATTCAGTTCATTCGGATGATTCTCTAGTTCGGTTAATTCTGCTTCCCATCGATACAAATCGCTCGCCTCAGAGCGCTCCATACGAACCTTCTTTGTCAGCTCCCGCAACTCACGATAGGCGCGTTTTACTTTTGGAGAGTACAACTGCTTCTGGTTCAAATAGGTTAATAATGCGATCAATAAGGCTAACCCTGTCCACAAAATAACGTTATCCATCTTCTCCCCCCACACTTAAGCTCTTCGCCCTAATTATACATGCCCAAACGCAAAAATACCCCACAAAGTGAGGTATCCGCCTTAGCTTTTTTAGCTGCTATTCTTTCTTCATAATCTCATTCAGCTGACGTTTGTCCGCTTCTTGTGCGCGATCCTGAGCTTCAATATCATCAAGATCGGCTTCCGCCGCGGAGAATTCTACATCCTCTGCTTTAGCTTCGTATAACATTTTCAATTTCTCCGTCTTGGAGAAGATTTGTGAGTTCTCTCTATCCATTGTTCGTCTCCTTTCTTCTTACTCAATGAAGTGCCTGATCAGACCATCCCGCCTGCTTCTTCAATTAAGCGCAGAGCCTGATCGTAGGACTCCGTATGCACAATAACCGTAAGCAAAATATCTCTCCCCGTTGGACCACCGTTACCACCATGACTCATCCCGCTAGAGCTGGTGTCCGCAGCTGCAAGTATGCCTGTGTGTGCATGCTCAGCAGTCATGGAGTCCATTCTGGCCACATTGCCTGTCACCGGATTTACCCCTGAGCTAAAGCTGGTACCTCCATATCTACTGAAGCGATCAATGGAAACTTCAATGGCCCGAAGTGCACGAAGCTTGCGCGCGACCCCTTCGGCTTCCTCTGGACTTTTAAAATATGCCAAAATATATCTTTCCGACATCTTATCCCCGCTCTCGCTTGAAATTCAGACATCTGTTGCATTCATTTATATTGTCTTAATTTCACTTGTTTTATGCTCTGATTTTCTTATATTCCACTTATCTACTGGGAATTCGACATTTTCCTCAACGCTTCGCTGCAATATGGTACTAAAGTTGTATATTCGATTTGAAGTTATAGCTGTAGAATAAATTTAATTTTCATAATTTTTTACATTTTATTTTGAGGAGGAGAACCACAGACACATTGCAATACAAAAAAATTCATTTGGGAGGATGAACTTATTTGAAACGTACCTTTAAACACTCTATTCAAAGATTTGGTATTGGAGCGGCAAGCTTCGGACTGGCTGTGTCTGTTCTTTTTCCATCAGCTGCATTTGCGAACTCATCCCTTGAATCTTCAACCCTGGTTACTGATGTACAATCTCAAAGTGTGACCCCTCATAACTATGCTGGAGTACTCAAAGGTTCAGCACCAGTTTCAGTAATTGTGGAATTGACTAATAAACCAGTCAGTGTGTATGTAAATGAGACAAAAACTTATTCTTTACGATCCTCAGTCTCCTCACAACGCAGTAAAATTATCTCAGAGCATAAAAGCTTTATTTCCTCAACACAGAAAATCGATGCCGATATCGGTTTTGAATACAGTGAGATTTTTAACGGGTATTCCATTACGCTGCCAGCCAATCAAGTAAACAAGCTGTTAGAGCTTCCAGGCGTTGCGGCTATCTATCCAAATGAAGAAGTACATGCACTAGCAGACAGTGTTGAAGTAGCGACATTACCTGTTACACGTTCCTATTCAGACAGCGGCAAGCTAATAGGCGCGGACAAACTACATGATTTAGGTTACACAGGCAAAGATATACAGGTAGCTGTTGTCGATACTGGTATTGATAAGAATCACCCTTTGTTAAAAGATAATTATAAGGGTGGCTATGATGTATATGATCAGGATGATGATCCGGCTGAAACAGCCCCTGATGCTAACTTCCCTCCAAGAGCAGGTACTCCTTACGAAACCTCGCATGGTACACACGTTGCCGGGACAATTTTAGATGTGGCACCTGAGGTAGAATTGTATGCGTATCGCGTACTTGGTCCCTATGGATCTGGTTCCACAGCGGATGTAATTGCGGGTATTGAGAAAGCAGTCGATGACGGAGCAGATGTGATTAACCTTTCTCTAGGCTCTAGTGTCAACCAAAGCTATTCCGCGAGTTCAATCGCGATAGACAATACCGTAAAATCGGGCGTGAACGTTATTGTTGCCGCCGGTAACGCTGGTCCTGATGCAGGAACACTGGGCGAACCCGCTGGTGCCCAACTCGCGCTTAGTGTTGGAGCTTCTACTACTCCGATAAATACCCCTTTCTTTGATATTGGCGATGTTAAAAAGATTCCCGGGACATTAGCCAGTTACTCCCCAGATTTAATCGATAATATTGCTGGCAGTAAGATCGTTTTCGCTGGTCTTGGGAGTCCTTCCGATTACAAAAATCTGGATGTCAAAGATAAGGTAGTGCTTGTTGATCGGGGCTCGCTGAGCTTCTCAGACAAATCTCTTAATGCCAAAGCTGCTGGTGCGAAGCTTTTGCTGATTGCCAATAATGAGCCTGGTGAAATCAGCCCCACCCTTGGTGCGCCTGGGGATTACATTCCTACCTACGGAATCAGTCAAGCCGATGGCAAAAAAATAAAAACTCAGATGGCTGCTGCTAAAGATATAATCAGTTACTATATAGCGCTTGAAGTAAATCAGTTAGCAAACTTCAGTTCTATGGGTCCAGGGATGCCCGATTATCTAATAAAACCTGATGTTGTAGCGCCCGGAGTCAATATCAACTCGACGATCCCTAGCTGGGATGGGAACTATGACCATGCTTTCGGCTTAAAAAATGGCACTAGCATGGCAACCCCACATGTTGTAGGAGCTGTGGCTTTGTTACTGAGTAAAAACTCTGATCTGAAGCCAAATGAAATTAAAGCTCTGTTGATGAACAATGCTGATCCTATTTTTAACCGTGATGGGAATTCTTACTCCTTGTACCAACAAGGTGCAGGTTTAATTAATTTGGAGAAGTCGATAAACGCTAAATCCATTGCTAAAGTCGGTGAGATCCTTAACAGCGGTCTTCCGGGTACTGTTGAAATCCCTTATTACACAGGTTCCTTATCCTTCGGCTTACAGCCAAAGGGTGTTACTGTAACGAAAGCTGTCTATGTAGAGGACTTTAAAGGAAACGGAGAAACATACACCCTGTCCACCAAATGGCTGACAGAAGCTCCTACTGATATTAGTATTGATTTTGCACCAAACAGCGTTACCTCAGGGGCAGATCAATATGCACAATTTACACTCAATGTATCTAAAACAGCAAAAGAGGGCGCATATGAAGGCATCCTGTTACTTACCTCTGATACAGAAACCCTTCGTCTGCCATTTAACGTTGTTGTAGGTGACCAATTTAATGTAGCACCTATTAATCAGCTCTCTTTTGAAAGTCCACAAATTTCACCTAATGGTGATGGTCGCTCAGACGACACCACCTTTACCTTTTCTGTCAATGAAGAGCTGGAAGGCATAAGTTTCGTTGCCTCTTCAAAAGATGCTCCCGCAACAGTTTTAGGTGAAGTTTATGCGATCGATGAGAAGATCTATCGTGGTGTATACGAAGTTCCAAATTGGGATGGAACATTAACAGACCTGGAGACCTCCGCCAAGTCTACTTTAGCAGATGGTCACTACTACATCATTCCTGTGCTTCCCAATGGGCAACTGCTCGAGAAACAAAAGGCCGAGTTCACAATTGATACCGAGAAGCCGCTAGTTTCCGGCATCACCATTGAGGAGTATGAACGCGAAGCGCCAACCGATCCTGGCGTGGCACAAATTAGTGGTTTCATTGATGATGACCTAATGGCCTATTATATTTCTAATACAAACCCTATTGGAAACTGGTTTACCGTATATGCCGAAGGCAAACATTATGATGGGAATGCTTATAAATTTGGCGGTGTGATTGCAAATAACGGTGCCTTTACCATTGATGTTCCTGTTAACGAGGGGCTAAATGAGTACAAAGTCCATGTGGTCGATAAAGTTGGCAATGGTGCAGACGACGATGATTACGTTCAGCGGCTGCTTTATAGCACAGGGGACGGTACTTTCACAGTAACTCCGGCTCTTTCTGCATCCACCATTGAAGTAGGACAATCTGTGACCGTTAATTTAGATTATTCCGTGACAGATGAGGTTTATGGCGTCTATGGGGCTTCATTCGGTGTCATATACGATGATTCCCTTGAAACACCAGTAATCCAGCCAAGCGTACAGCTGGTTACGTATCAAGAGGAGCATTTCTCTAGTGTTCCACTTACAGAATATTCACAAACGTATGACCTTGGAGACGGCCAAAAACTGACACAATATAGTGTCAATCTGTCAGGAGGTGCTTATCACGGCTCTGGCTCACTAGCCCAAATAACCTTCGAACCAGCAACAGCAGGAGATTATTCCTTTGAGCTATATGATGTCCAGATTTGGAATGATGCCACAACATCAACTATCCCATCTGGTTTGAGAACAGTAAGTGTAACTGTAAACACACCTGAAAAACCTACACCAACGCCTACACCAACACCAACGCCAACGCCGACACCAACGCCAACACCAACACCATCAGCAACGCCAGATCCAACAGAAACACCAACACCGACACCATCGCCTACATCGCCTACATCGCCTCCATCTTCTGAGTCGTATGTACCTACAGCAACCAGCACTCCCACTCCTGGACCTTCTTCGAAATCCGGGAAGCTAGTAGAGACAGCCGATCCAGCTGGTGGTAAAGCTTCAGCGGTGTTTAATATCTTAGATACTGCATTAACAAATTCGATTCAGAATGCAAAAGATAAGACTTCTGTACTTGATCTTAGCGATGTGAATTTCAATAAGTATAGCCAAGTTGTTATTACGCTTACCCCGGCGCAAGCTGAACAGTTGAAGAAATCGGAGAATGCACTCAGCCTTAACGGTAATGGGTTCAATGTTCTTATTCCAGCGGCAACCCTTCCGGATTTCATTAGCAGCAGTGGTTTGTTGCTTACGATAAGTCTGGCTGATGCTAGTGATGCAGCAGTGTTATCAGGAAGCTCAGCTGCGATCAATATTGGTTCTTCCATTCTTACCATCAAAAATGGTTGGACAACCGGAAAGCCGGTTACCCTTCAGCTTAATCTAAAAGACAGCAGTCTACGTGATGCTCGAAAAACTGCCGCCTATGCAGAAACAAAGGATCATAAATGGTCCTATCTGCAACCTGGATCTTTCTCTAAAGAAGGTATTCTACAGTTTACAGTTACTGGCGACGGCTCTTATAGCGTGGCATCCCGTAATGTAAGCTTCAAGGATATCGGCACACACTGGGCTAAAGGCGATATCGAAGTTCTTGCTGCTCATGGCATCATTGCCGGCAAAGGAACCGATGGCAGCTTCAAACCTGCTGACACCTTAAATCAAGCGGAACTGTTAACGCTCTTCGACCGTCTACTCGGAAAAGGTGACACATGGAATACTCGTATCAAACAAAGTGGTTCACGCGATGTGCTGACTCGCGAAGAAGCAGCCCTTATCATTGCTGAGGCCCTAGGCGCTGATCTTACAGTAGCTAAGACTCCTTTGAGCTTTAAGGATGCCGACAACATCGCTGCAGAAGCACGTAACGCCGTAGCCTATGCTGTAAGCAAAGGTTATCTCAAGGGCGTTGGTGCGGACAACTTCAATCCACAAGGCACTCTGACTCGTGCACAAGCAGCAACCATTCTGAGCCGTGTGTTTGAGGACCTACGTTCTTAAACAGTATCTAGTTGAACTCTCAAAGAAAGCCCCAGCAGCCAAATGGCTGCTGGGGCTTTCTCGTCTTAAGGTCACATCTGCGGCGTATACGAGGCAACTATCGGACACAGTTGCACTTAAACGCTGATTTATGCGACTTTTACCATGCCAACGGACCCCATAGTCGCAATTAGCACGAAAGACACCAAATATGAGCGTGTTACTAGGCAATAGCTGCACTGGAGTCCGAAACTTCGCACAAAAGGAGAAAAATTTGCAAATAGCGTCAGCTGGGTCCGACTTCGCACAAAAAGCGATAAATGTGCAAATAGCGTCAGCTGGGTCCGTATGCCTCCAGCGTCTCTTGGGTCCTATCCACTCAGATGATTATTCTCAGCGCTATCGGACACAGTTGCACTTACACGCTGAATTATGCGACATTTGCCATGCCAACGGACCCCATAGTCACTATTAGCACAAAAAACACCAATCATGAGCACTTTTCTAGGCAATAGCTGCACTGGAGTCCGAAACTTCGCTCAAAAGGAGAAAAATGTATAAATAGCGTCAGCTGAGTCCGTATGCCTCCAGCGTCTTCCGGGTCCTATCCACTCAAATGATTATTCTCAGCGCTATCGGACACCGATGCACTTAAACGCTGATTTATGCGACATTTGCCATGCCAACGGACCCCATAGTCGCTATTAGCACGAAAGACACCAAATATGAGCACTTTTCTGAGCAATAGCTACACTGGAGTCCGAAACTTGGCTCAAAAGGAGAAAAATGTGCAAATAGCGTCAGCTGGGTCCGTAAGCCTCCAGCGTCTTCTGGGTTCTATCCACGCAGATGATTATTCTCAGCGCTTTCGGACTCAGTTGCACTTAAACACTGGATTATGCGCTATTTGCCATGCCAACGGACCCCATAGTCGCTATTAGCACGAAAAACACCAAATACGAGCGCTTTTCTGGGCAATAGCTGCACTGGAGTCCGAAACTTCGCTCAAAAGGAGAAAAATGTACAAATAGCGTCAGCTGAGTCCGCAAGCCCACCTAGATAATTCAAAGCATATAGTGTGTTTAAAAAAGCTGGAGACCAGTCGGGGGTTTCAAGGTTACAGGGTTCGCGGTTCGCGGTTCGCGGTTCGCGGTTCGCGGTTCGCGGTTCGCGGTTCGCGGTTCGCGGTTCGCGGTTCGCGGTTCGCGGTTCGCGGTTCGCGGTTCGCGGTTCGCGGTTCGCGGTTCGCGGTTCGCGGTTCGCGGTTCGCGGTTCGCGGTTCGCGGTTCGCGGTTCGCGGTTCGCGGTTCGCGGTTCGCGGTTCGCGGTTCGCGGTTCGCGGTTCGCGGTTCGCGGTTCGCGGTTCGCGGTTCGCGGTTCGCGGTTCGCGGTTCGCGGTTCGCGGTTCGCGGTTCGCGGTTCGCGGTTCGCGGTTCGCGGTTCGGGGTTGCCGGGGTTGCCGGGGTTGCCGGGGTTGCCGGGGTTGCCGGACTTGTCGGGGTCACCGGGGTTACCGAATTTACCGGGGTTACCAGGTTTACCGGGGTTACGGGATTGAACCAGTTAGCCAAACACGCAGAATTCCGCAGGTTCCAGCATCACAGCTCAACCAAAGAATTGCATGAGGTTAGTTAACTGGCCCTGCCCTAATCTCATGCCTGGACAAAAACGCAGAGCAGCGATCCCCCAAGAACGGGAGGTCGCTGCTCTGCTGTCTTTTTCTATTCATTTACTGAATGAATGAGTTAGGATATCAGTCCCCGCGAAACGCACGTTTCACACGATCAAAGAAGGACTGCTCGTGCTCATGTGTGTTTTCTCCGTTCAGAGAAGCGAACTGGCGTAGCAATTCTTTTTGCTCTTCATTGAGCTTGCTAGGTGTCACAACAATTACCCGTACATGCTGATCACCTTGGCCAGATCCACGCAGACGTGGAACACCTTTACCTTTGAGGCGGAAGAAAGTGCCTGTTTGCGTTCCGGCAGGAATCTTCAGCTTCACTTTTTCGGTTAAGGTTGGAATTTCAATCTCATCACCAAGTGCTGCCTGTGCAAACGTAAGCGGAACCTCGCACATAATATCATCGTTCTCACGCACGAAGAAATCATGCGATTTGACACGGATAACAATATACAAGTCTCCAGCAGGACCGCCGCGTAAGCCGCCTTCGCCTTCGCCAGTCATGCGCAGCTGTGCACCGTCATCAACACC
Organism: Paenibacillus sp. FSL H3-0286; assembly: GCF_045040705.1. Lineage (NCBI taxonomy): Bacteria > Bacillati > Bacillota > Bacilli > Caryophanales > Paenibacillaceae > Paenibacillus > Paenibacillus sp. FSL H3-0286. The sequence continues at coordinate 5,534,123 of NZ_CP150285.1, forward strand.
GGCCGGGATACGCACATGGATCTTGCGTTGCTTTTTAACTTTACCCTGTCCGGCGCAAGTCGTACATTTTTCCTTAATAATCTTACCTGTACCACTGCAATGTGAACAAGGACGACGATTACGCATCTGTCCAAGCGGTGTATTCTGTACGAATTCCTGTTGTCCACTACCATGACATACGGAACAAGTCTCTGGTTTAGTGCCCGGTTTAGCCCCGGAGCCGTAGCAGGTATCGCAAGTTTCTGTACGTGGAATAGTAATATCGGTTTCTTTGCCGAATACCGCTTCCTTGAATTCAATGGTCATGGTATACTGCAAATCCCCACCGCGCTGCGGTGCGTTAGGATCACGGCGTCCGCCGCCTCCAAAGAACATATCAAAGATATCGCCAAGTCCTCCGAAGTCGCCACCACCGCCGCCTCCGAAGCCGCCCATACCTTGGTTAGGGTCAATATGGCCATATTGGTCATATCTAGCTCGCTGTTGTCCATCACTAAGAACATCATAAGCTTCTTTTACTTCCTTAAACTTAGCTTCAGCGTCATCTGCTTTATTCACGTCTGGGTGATATTGGCGCGCTAATTTCCGGTACGCTTTTTTCACCTCATCGTCTGAAGCATCTCTACTAAGGCCAAGCACTTCATAATAATCGCGTTTATCTGCCACTGCTTTCACCTCCGTGCATACATACTCAAATTCCTTATTACCTGTCAAACAAACCATTATACGATAAAACCTCAGGATCTGACCATCCAGATTCAGCGATGTTTATTCTTACAATATCAGAAGGCGCATTCGCAAAGAGTGTGCAATCTGATATTACAAAAGGAAAGTCAAAACACGGGATGACCCGGTTTTGACCTTCCCTTCTTAACTATATAAGAATTTATCAGTTTCCTATTACACTTATCGTATAAGGTTACCCTTGATTCTTATCTTCGTCAACAACCTCATAGTCAGCGTCAACTACATTATCTTTTTTAGGAGCGCCTTCAGCGGCTCCAGCGCCACCTTCAGCACCTTGCTCAGCTTGAGCAGCTTGTTCGTACAGCTTCATGGACAACTGTTGTACAATCTCAGTCAATGCTTCTGTAGCTGCATTGATTTCTTCAAGATTGTCAGTTTCAAGTGCTGCTTTAACTTTATCTTTAGCTTCATTTGCTTTTTCAACATCAGAAGCATCAGCTTTATCGCCAAGGTCTTTAATTACTTTTTCAGTAGAATACACGAGTTGGTCAGCACCGTTCTTCGCTTCTACCAGTTCTTTACGCTTACGGTCTTCCTCAGCGTGAAGCTCGGCATCCTTCATCATTTGTTCTACTTCTGCGTCGCTCAGGCCGCTGGAAGAAGTGATAGTGATTTTTTGGCTCTTGTTCGTGCCTTTATCTGTCGCAGATACATTTACGATACCGTTGGCATCAATATCGAAAGAAACTTCGATTTGTGGCACGCCACGTGGTGCTGGTGGAATCTCGTTCAGCATGAAACGTCCCAGTGTCTTGTTGCCATTTGCCATTTGACGCTCACCTTGCAGCACGTGAATCTCTACGCTAGGTTGGTTGTCAGCAAAGGTTGAGAATACTTGGGATTTGCTTGTAGGAATGGTAGTATTACGCTCGATCATCTTCGTGAACACGCCACCTGCAGTTTCAATACCCAGGGAAAGCGGAGTTACGTCAAGCAATACAACGTCTTTAACATCACCAGTCAATACACCCGCTTGAACAGCAGCACCAAGAGCTACTACTTCATCCGGATTCACACCTTTGTGTGGTTCTTTGCCAGTAAGCTTTTTGATAGCATCTTGTACAGCTGGGATACGTGTAGAACCACCAACCAGAACGATTCTAGTAAGGTCTGCAGGGGTCATGCCAGCATCAGACAATGCTTGACGAGTTGGTCCCAATGTACGTTCTACCAGACCAGCAGTCAGTTCATCAAATTTCGCACGAGTCAAGTTGATCTCTAAGTGCTGAGGTACGCCGTCAACCACAGTGATGAACGGAAGCGATACAGTTGTTGTCAGTACGCCTGACAATTCTTTTTTCGCTTTTTCAGCTGCATCTTTCAAACGTTGCACAGCAGATTTATCTTTGCTCAGATCAATGCCTTGCTCTTTTTTGAATTCGGATACCAGGTAATCCATAACCACTTGGTCAAAGTCGTCGCCACCCAGCTTGTTGTCGCCGCTTGTAGCTTTTACTTCGAAGAAGCCATCACCAAGTTCAAGGATGGATACGTCAAAAGTACCGCCACCAAGGTCATAGACTAGAATGGTTTGATCTTCGGATTTCTCCAGACCATATGCCAAAGCTGCTGCTGTTGGCTCGTTCACAATACGCAGAACTTCCAAACCTGCAATTTTACCTGCATCTTTGGTAGCTTGACGTTGGCTGTCATTAAAATAAGCAGGAACAGTGATAACTGCTTGAGTAACAGTTTGGCCAAGATAAGCCTCTGCATCGGATTTCAGCTTTTGCAGAATCATTGCCGAAATTTCTTGTGGGGAGTAGTCTTTACCATCAATGCTTTCTTTGTGGTTAGTACCCATGTGACGTTTAACAGAGCTGATCGTACGATCAGGGTTAGTAATTGCTTGGCGTTTAGCCGTTTCACCGACGATACGCTCGCCGTCTTTCTTAAAGCCTACAACCGAAGGGGTTGTACGCGCGCCTTCTGGGTTTGGAATTACTACGGCTTCGCCGCCTTCCATAACGGCAACGCAAGAGTTCGTGGTTCCTAAGTCAATACCGATAACTTTACTCACAATAATTTGCCTCCTCTAAAGTTATATGGAGCCTAAGCTCAATAAATTTATAAAAATATCAAAAAAATTCGATTGATAATAAACTATCCGGGCAACAGCCTGCAATCGGATAAATAGTAGGCAAAAGCACTGCTGCTTTATGGCGAGCAGAAACTGCCCGTCCTATATAGACAGACTACATGCTGACTTTGACCATGGCCGGACGAAGAACTCTATCTTTCAGAAGATATCCCTTTTGAACCTCTTCTGTAACGATCCCCTCTTCGTACTCCTCGCTCTCAACCTGCATAATAGCCTGATGGTATTCAGGATTAAAAGGCTGTCCTACTGTTTCCATAGCTGTAAGCCCCTCAGCCTTCAATACCCCATCCAGCTGACGGAAAATCATATTAACGCCCTTCGCGAAAGCTTCGGATTCAGGATTAGCTGGAGTAGTGACTAACGCACGCTCGAAATTGTCCAGCACGGAAAGCAATTCCGTCAGGAGCTTGGAGGTAGCATATTGAGCCAACTCTTCTTTTTCCTTCTGGGTACGACGACGGAAGTTATCAAAATCAGCTTGTGCACGCAGTGCACGACCTTGATATTCATCAGCAAGATCCTGTAGGCGTTTCACCTCAGCACCTGTATCTGAAGCACCTTCACTAACGTTTTCAGCTGTAAATGAGTCGGCATCTGAGACTACTTCAGCCACAGGCTCCTCATTGATCAATTCCTCTTTGAATTCATTAGAATCTTGAACTTGTTCCTTTTTCAAGTTGTCTTCACCTCCTTAAAATCATTCACGAAATCATGTTGACTCTGTTCACTTATACCAGTGCGCCAGCATCGCTGTCAAATCTCGGGATAAAATGCCCAAGATCCCCATCACTCTTGCATATTCCATACGGGTCGGCCCAAGGATCCCAATGCTTCCTAGTGCCTGCCCATCAAGTGAATAAGTGGCGGTGATCAGACTACAGTTAGCGAACGCTTCGTGATTGTTTTCTGTTCCTATTCGTACTTGAATACCTGTGCCACCCACTGTAGGGGCCAGCATTTTGAGCAGTGTCGGTGTCTCTTCCAGCAGATCAAGAATACTCTTCACCTTGTCTACGTCTTTGAACTCAGGCTGTGTCAGCATATTCGTTGCTCCGCTGAGATAGATGCGCTGCTCTTGATCGCTTTCCAGCGCGGTGTCCAGCACCTGCATTAATTCTTCATAATGTGAGATGTGACGCTGCATTTCTTCGCCAAGCTCGGAATAGAGCCGAGTCTTCAGCTTATAGAGTGGTACATTGACCAGTTTACTATTCAGTAGGTTAACCACTTTCTCCATCTCGGAAACAGAAATCTCCGGCGGAATGTTCACCGTACGATTCTCAACTTGCCCCGTACTTGTGACGATAATGGCCACAGCGGTTGTATCATCTAGTGGTAACAACTGAAAATGACGCAATGAAGTATGAAAAACCTCCGGTCCCAGCAGGATGGAAGTATAATTCGTCATATTGGAAAGAATCATCGCCGCATGTTGGATTACCTGCTCCATTGCATTTAGCTTCTCGGCAAAAAAAGCGCGGATCGTGCCCATTTCTGCCGTTTCGGCGGAATTCCACGGTACCAAATGATCCACATAATATCGGTATCCTTTATGGGAAGGAATTCTTCCCGCCGATGTATGAGGCTGCTCGAGATAACCTAAATCCTCTAGGTCAGCCATTTCATTTCGAATCGTAGCCGGACTGTATCCTACATCTCCCCGTTTAGAAATGCTGCGAGATCCTACTGGCTCTGCCGATGAAATATAATCATCCACAATTGCATTTAGTATCATTCTCTGGCGATCAGTTAACATGTTATTCCCTCCTATCGGCTGTGGCTCCGATTCGTTAGCACTCGACTCAGATGAGTGCTAACCACTAATACAAAAATACCAAACTGACATTGACATTGTCAAGTCAGTTCAGTATCTTAAGCACTGCTATTTCATCGCAGGCATGCTGCTTTTTACAATTCACGCAATCTGTCCATACTTTTTCAGGGAAAATCTCTTTCTGGACGACTTCAAATCCATTTCTAAGAAAAAAATCAACAGCATAGGTTAGTGCCATAACCTTTGGGATTTTCTGGTTCCTAGCTTCCTCGACCAGCTTCGCCAATATCATGGAGCCTACGCCTTTACCCTTACCTTCATCATTCAATCCAATTGAACGAATCTCTACGAGATCATTCCCGAGCTTGAAAAGTGAACCACAGCCTACGAATCTGCCTTCGATTTCGGCAACTACGAATTGATCGATCTGGCGTGTCAGCGCCTGCCGGGAACGGGGCAACATGATGCCGCGCTGGGCATACTCTTCTATCATTAGATACAATGGCTCAACGTCTTCTACCACAGCATTTCTACAAATCACCTGTGCGTCTCCCGCTGGAGACGAATGGCGAATCATTTCCGTCTTGGCAAGCACTTTGGTTCACCCCTCTGTTGATAATATGAATAAATATACAACAGAGTGAATTACAATTCAAGGGGTATTTTAAAATTAAACTTCTGTCAGGGCGCCTACAAATTCAGCAAAAACATCGTTCCCAAACAAGATTCCTTGCTTGCTGAGTCGGTAAACCCCTGCTTCTTGTTCCAACAGCCCTGCATGCAGCATTTTATGCAAGGATTTCTCGAATACTTCCTCTATTGAACGCCCGAATTGCGCCTGAAAAGCTTCATTAGAGACGCCCTCATGCATACGCAAGCCGACCATCATAAAGTCTTCCATCGCTTCTGCTTCTGAGATTGGGTATGCATCCAGTCGTGGCAGCCCTTTACGTGTGGCTTCTACATATGGATTTACGCCCTTAACATTAATATGCCGCTGACGTCCCACATATCCATGCGCTCCTGCTCCTAGACCATAATAATCTTCATTACGCCAGTAGGTGATATTATGGCGGCTCTCCATTCCTGGTTTCGCGAAGTTACTGATCTCGTATTGATTGTAACCCGCTTCCTTCATAGAGGACATCAACAGGAGGTACATTTGCAATTCATCTTCTTCATTAGGAAGAGGAAGCTTGTTCTTATTAAACAGCGTGTGAAAAAGAGTATTCTCCTCCACCTTCAAGCTGTAAATAGAATAGTGGGGTAGATCCAGCTCCAACGCCTTGCGGATACTTTCGCCCAACATCTCAACAGTTTGATTAGGCAGCCCAAACATCAGGTCAACCGAAAGATTATTTAGTCCAACTGCACGTGCATTCTCTAGGCTCCGGTATACATCATCTACATTATGAATCCGGCCGATGCCTGTGAGCAGCTCGTTCTGAAATGCTTGAACACCAAAGCTCACCCGGTTCACGCCGCCTTCTTTCATAACCGTCAGCTTGTCCAGATCCGTTGTTCCAGGGTTAGCTTCCATAGAAAACTCAATATCTTTATCCCAGTTGGGGAAATGCGTGCGAACAGACTTTAAGAAATAAGCCATTTCATCAGGTTTTAAAACAGTGGGTGTGCCTCCGCCGACGAAGATCGTTTTGATAACACCCGGAGGGGTGTTCTTGACGGTCTGCTCCATCTCTCGATCCAAAGCTTCGAGATAATCCATAACTGGCTGATCCTTGAGTACATAGGAATTGAAATCACAATAAAAGCACTTATTGGTACAAAAAGGGATATGAATGTATACAGCCTCAGGGGGACGGCCATTAGTCTTCGTTGTCATTAGCTGTCTCCTTTATATAAAAATATCGTTTGAATAGTGTAATCTAAAAAACAAGAAAAGGGAAGCCTGACAGCTTCCCTCCGAGGGCGTTCATTTATAGATGAACTCTATTTTATAATATAAGAAAGTATAAGTTTTACGTTATCCTATATATTTTGTATTTCCCGCAGAAACGGATACCGTCCCTATAAGGACGGCAAAGCCGTTGCTTCTTGATAAATCCGCATTTCCACAAGTTCGGCATGTACTCCACCGTTAGTTTCATGAATAACGATCCGGACAGCATCTGTAAGGACAGGCTTCTCTAATCGATGAACATTTTTCCGGCGATGGTTATCTTTGACACGGAGCATGACTTGCCACGCGCCATCAATGAGCAGCTCTACATCATAGTTCTTTACCAGTTCAGGAATCACTAGAAATGGCGTTTCATGGTGATGTAAGTTGATGAGATCTTCATTGACATCATCATTAAAGGTGAAATGGATTTCGGAGACTGGAACAGCATCAGGGAGACGCGCCTCTACCCACTCCGATCTACCCGCGGTCATCGGCTCAGAAACCCAGCTATGCGGTCCCGCGAAAGGTCGAACATACCCATCAATGACTTTAGATGCAGCATATGCCGATGTTTCTACTGCAAAGCAGAAATGCCTGCGTACAAGTTGTTTCATGCTCCACTCTATCACCGGCTGATCTGGCTGATGATCTTCCAGCGCTGAATCAACAACGGATTTAGCACCGCACTCAAATGTAATGACACCTGTGATTGGGGTTTCTGAAATATGCAATTGAAGGTGTTCATTAGCTCGAATAATAGCGAAGATATTACATTCGCCGATAAGACTACATTTCTCCTCTTGTATCGGAACTTCAATCCATTGCTGCTCTCCAGCCTTTACTGTTATAAAATCAACCTGTTTGCACTCCGCCGGCACGTAATTTTCCGCGCGTCCAGTCGTCCAGATCTCCACGGTCAGCTGCGTCTGAATAGTTGCTGACACAAGCAGCCTTAACCCACGGATACTTCCTTCAACCGGAAACAAAATCCCTACATCATGAGAAAGCTCATAAGCTTCGGCTGGACGATCCAGCAGGATACCATTCAACGTGCTGGATGCATGAATCTCGCTTTTTCTGGCGAGGTCCAGTGGATCTTCGTTACGTAATCCAATAATCGAAGCATCTTGCTTCAACATCACCTGTTGTAATTCATGCATATGATGCTCGCGAATTACACGTGGAGTCACACCTTTGATGACGGATAAAGCGGCACCTGCTCCAGCTGCTTCACCCATGATCGCACAGGTTGCCATAACACGTGTGGTTCCAAAAGCCACATGAGATGCACTGATATTACGACCCGCGAAGAATAGATTCCGCACATTCTTCGAATATAGCGAACCAAATGGAATATGGTAGATCCCGTCCGCATGCAGATGCTTGGAGCCACTCTCTTCTGCGTACATCCCTTGCGGTGGATGCAGATCAATCGACCATCCTCCGAATCCAATCCGGTCTGCAAATTCACGCTGCGCAAGAATATCATTTTGCGTTAAGATCGTATCGCCAACAAACCGTCTGTATTCACGTTTACCCGGAATTGAGCCAACCCACTCCAGCGTCATATTTTCGGCATCAAAATGACCTGAGTTTTTAATGTAATCCCAAATCCCATAAATAACAGAGGATAGTTCATCACGTATACGTTCATTCTCATCCACCGTATCAAGCTCGCCGCCCCACTCAATCCACCAGTAGTGACAGCCTGAATCCCCACTCCGAATGACCCGGCGGATCGGGATAGACGTTGTTGTAATATCCTTCGCGAATGAGGGTGCAACATAACGTACCGGTTTTCCAGTATCCTGTGTATAGAATAATAATGTACTGCCTAATGTAATATTATCAGGCACTTCTGGTGCCCATTCCTCATTAAATTCATGACGGGCTTCACGTCCTAATCGGAAATCCGCTCCTGCTAGGAAGCCCACTAAACCATCACCCGTACAATCGATGAAAGCATCGCTCTCGAACGTGATTAAACGCTCAGATCCCATCATCCAGCCGGTCACACTCTGAATCGTACGCTCCTCTGCCTCACCTTCCGCTTCCACTTCACGTACATCGGTATTTAGGAACAAGCTGATATTCGATTCTGCCTTCACCGCTTCGAGCAAGGTTAGATCCCATAGATATGGATTCCCTTCCGGGTTCCGGTATTGATTCTCGATGAACAGCTCACCCATAATGCCTGTCTCCCGTGCATAGCGATTTACACCATGTCCTGTTGCACCACATACCCATACCCGAACCTCTGAACTCGAGTTACCACCAAGTACAGGACGATTCTGTACCAGTGCTACCTTTAACCCAAGACGTGCTGCAGCAATCGCCGCGTTCATCCCTGCAAGTCCACCCCCGACCACTGTCACATCGGATTTAACCGTTTCTGTTCTCATGTCAGTATCCCTCCTATAGTTAGCCTTTCACAGCCGAGCTAGAAATTCCTTGAATAATATATTTCTGACCTATGAAGAAGATAACAATCATTGGAATGATCGCAGCCGACGAAGCGGCCATCATCCCGTTGTAATCCACATTGTTCTCAAGAATAAAATTCTGCAATCCAAGCGGAATGGTATATAGCTTAGGGCTCTGCAAAAATACAAGCGCATTCTCATAATCATTCCATTGCCAGGAGAAATCAAGAATAGCAAACGTAGCGATTGCCGGCTTCGCTAATGGCAGAATTAAGCGGAAAAATATTTTGTAATGACCGGCTCCATCCAGAAAAGCAGATTCCGTAATTTCCTTAGGAATGCCCATAAAGAACTGCCGAAGCATAAATACACCGAAGATCGAGAACATGGCTGGAAGGATTAGGGCCAAATGCGTATTGTAAATCCCAACCCAGTTAAACATGATAAACTTAGGAACAAAAAGCACCTGCGGTGGAACCATCATCATGGATAGATATATGACAAATAGGCCATCCCGCCCTTTAAACGAAGTACGTGAAAATCCGTAAGCGGCAAGGGCAGATAGAAACACAGCTCCCGCAGTTCCAATAATCGATATCTTAAGTGAATTTAAATAATACGGAACAAAATCATAACTTCCTGTCCACACCCGAATATGATTGCTCCAGTTGAGAGATGAAGGCAGCCATTCGTTAAACACCTCGGCAGGTGTCTGAAAAGATGTGCTGAGCATCCATAGAAAAGGCACAATCATAAATAGTCCTAGAACAAACATGATGATCGTTACTGGCAGCTTCACCTTCATGTTTCCTGCTTTTTCATTCATACCGCCTGCTCCTTTAATTTATGGTTTCGGGGTCCCGCAAAGCACCACTTTGTAGGGTTATTTAGTAATGAACCCAGCGCTTTTGGCCGATCCACTGAATGACTGTAATGACGAGAATGACGGCGAACAAGAACCATGAAATGACTGAAGCGTATCCCATATCGTAATAACTGAATGCTGTTTTATAAACGAATAGTGATAAGACCGTCGTACTTCCGCTAGGTCCTCCAGCCGTAATGGCTTGAATAATCGAGAACGATTTCATCGTCATAATTAATCCGGTAATCATTAATAAAAAAGTTGTTGGACTAACAAGAGGCCATACAATTTTCCATGTTGTTTTGAATGTGCTTGCACCATCGATCCGGGCAGCTTCTAGCTGTTCTGTCGAAATTTCCTGTAGTGCTGCTAAATATATGATCATATTGTAGCCAAGCATCAGCCAGATCTGTACGATATCAATGGCATACATTGCGGTTTCCGTATCCGCAAACCACCCTGGCGGCGATGTTATGCCAATCCAGCGAAGCAGTTCATTGATGGGTCCCTGTGAAGGCTGAAATAGCAGCATCCAGACAAATGCAACGGCTACTCCACTAGAGATATACGGCAGGAAAAACATTCCACGCAATAATCCTTTAAGATACACACTGCGGTTTAGAAATAGCGCCACAATAAAAGCGAGCACCATCGATACTGGAACCGATATCAGGAATATCACCGTATATTTGATCGAGGCATAGAAATTATCGTCATGGAACAACCGTTTGAGATTATCCAGCCCGGTAAATTGCCAATTCGGATTTGAAAATTGATAATTCGTAAACATCAGGACAAAGGAAAAGATTGCAGGAATCACAAAGAATAAGAGAATACCAATCATATTCGGGAGAATAAAAGTCATGCCGATCCAGCCTTGTCTGTCCATCCAGCTTCTCCGCTTCACGGTATCGCCGCCTTTCGTATGCTGAAAAATGGGTACACGAAAGAGAAGAACGAAGAATTCTTCCTCCTTCTCTTTTGTGCCAGCTATTTCTTTATTTCATTAACTCTTGCGAACGGGTTTGCATATTTTTCATCGTGGTATCAATATCTTGCTTATTTAAGAAGTATTTTTCATACTCTTCTTTACGTGCATCAATGGCTTGTTGAGGTACATTTAGCTGGAAGGATGGGAATTTGCCGAATACAATATTATTCATTGAATCTGTATCATATTTGTCTTCTACACCATTCAAGAGAAGGCTCATCGCTTCCTTACTGTCCACACTCTTAGAGGCTGGAATACGACCCCCGCTTGCCATTGGCAGCATACCGCCATCCGCATACCATTTTGCGAACTCCCAAGCCGCATCCAGGTTCTTGGACTTTGCATTAAGAGCAAGCATGTCGCCCACACCGCCCGAATATTTATAATCCTTTTGATCTTTATTCACTTTTGGAATAGCGGCGAACGCGGTTTTGAAATCATGCGGATAGTCCTTCAAGTTGTTCGCATTGCGGAAAATAAACTCACCGGCTGCCAGCATTGCCGCTTTGCCTTGCAGGAACATGGTGTCAACCGGCATTTTACTGGTCAGCTGCTCCCCATATTCCGGTGTGGATTTGTCCACGAACATCATGTTATGCAATATTTCCAGTTGCTGTTTCCAGAGATCATTTCCAAAGTTTGAAGTACCATCCGCCTGTTTCACACCCATTCCAGCAAGCGTACCGTCCATCGTTGTTGCGAAGGAGGAATCTGCCTGCAATAATCCGTACACACCAGGTTTCGTTAGCTTCTTCGCATACTCCTCAAGATCTGACCAAGTCCAGTCCACCGCAGGAATCGGTAATCCTGCTGCATCCAGCATATCTTTGTTCAACCATACAAACGCCATGTTTTTCTTTGTAGGAATCCCATAGTATTTATCATTGATTTTCCACATCGCTGCGTCCTCGCCGATCTGGCTGTCGATATCATAATCTGTTTTCGTGCTTAGATCCAAGGCAACGCCTGCATCCATACGTTTCTGTAAATGAGCAAGATCGTAGTTCATGAAAAGGTCTATGTTTTGATTGGTCATCAAAGCAGTGTCCAGCTTTAAGTTGCCTGCATCGTCATTTACATTACGGATATACTCGACTTGAATATCTGGATGATCTTTATTCCAGTTATCAACTACAGCTTGAGGCCCGGCTTCTGCAGGAACTGCCCCCCACATCGTAAGCTTTATTTTCTCCTTTGCTGGTTCTCCATTTGCACTGCCCTGCGATTCATTACTTCCACCACTCCCACAACCAGCCAGCATCGTACCTGCTAATAAGACAGAAAGCACTGCAGTATACCACTTTTTCTTCATAGATAGCTTCCCCCTTGGAAGGATTATGTGTTGTGCTCTACATCTATAACTTTATCATCAGAGCGGATTCTGGGGGATGAACTACATTTGGGAACTTATAGAACGTTTTTTGGTTCTTTACGGAATTCATTTGGCGTGACACCACACCACTTTTTGAAGATTTTTATAAAATAATTATCGTTCTCAAAGCCTACTTGCTGCCCAATCTCGCTAATTGTTAGCTTCGTTTCTGCAAGCAGCATTTTCCCAGCCTGAATCCGACGCTCTTGAATATAATTGGTCAACGTTTTCCCTGTCTTTTTCTTGAATAAGTCACTTATATAGCTGGCATCCATCCGGATCAACTCTGACATGGATTTGAGCGAGATGTCCTCAGCATAATGTTCTTCAATATAAGCTATAATTTTGTTCATCTCCACATGATCTGTCGGTCCCGTTTGTTGCTTCTCAGGAAACCATTTATCGGCTTTCTTCATCTTCACCATTCGCTCCAGCTCGGCCTGAACCTTACCCATCGTCTTCTTCAAACCTTGGAGATCTAAAGATAACTTCAAAATGTAGTCCGAAGCCCCAAATACGAGCGCCTGCCGGGCGTATTCAAATTCACTCAATGCAGTTAACATTACAAACCGGCAGTCGAAGCCTTCCTCTCGCGCAATTTGAAGAAGCTTCACCCCATCCATCACTGGCATATTGATATCCGTCACTACCACATCAGGCTGCAGCTCACGAATCATTTGCAAGCCTACTTCTCCATTCTCCGCCTCACCTATAATTTCAAACGGGATTCCAGCCTTTAAGAATAGCTTCCGTATACTTTTAACCGCAGGTTGTTCATCATCCACAATTAACGTTCTCCACATGTGAGCTTACCTCCATCGTAAGGTTTTGAAATAAGGAATGGAAAATGGATGATCACTTCAGTTCCTGTGTCTGATGACACAATGTCCATACCTGTCCGTTGATTCTTGAACAACAGCTCCAAGCTCTCCCTAATATTCTGAACACCGATTCCTTTACGTTTCCGTATAGCCTTATTCAGCTGTGCTCTTTCTATCCCCATGCCGTTATCTCTAACCTTTAGATACAGCTGTTGCTCAGTCACTTTAGCGGAGATATCAATTCTCCCTTGTTTTACAGACTGACCGAAGCCGTGAATCAAGCTATTTTCAATTAAGGGCTGCAGACAAAATTTAGGGATTAATGCGTATTGCAGTTCCTCGTTGATATCATATTGAATTTCAATCCCATGTCCAAAACGTTGCCGCTGTATCTCCATGTAAGATTCTATTAGTACGATTTCATCCTTTAACAGGATCAAATCGACTTCAGTATTTAAGGTTGTCTCCAATATTTTTCCTAGTGCAACACAAATTCCATAAATTTCATCATCATCTTTATCTAAGGCAATGCTCTTTATCGTATTCAATGTATTTAGTAGAAAATGCGGGTTCATCTGCGAAAGTAATACCTGAAATCGAACGAATTGCTTCTGTTTTTCTTCAAGCTGAAGTCGCTGCAACAGCTCATTTAAATCATGGATCATGATATTGAAACTCTGAGTCAGGGCAAGAATCTCTCCCCGTCCCTGTTCGGGTAATTTCATTTTGAGATTCGTCTTAGCGGTCATTTCCATCTTCTTCTGTAGCTTCTTAAGCGGTACTGTAATCGTCGATGATATGAAATAAGTTAATAGAACAAATAGCAGCAGAATGATTCCAAATCCACCAAAAAACCGTCGTTTCTGCTTGTCTACCTCAAGAAATAGCTGTGCTAGCTGCACCTTTTTAACAACATAGCCATTTAACTCCTCGATGTAGCTGTATGTGTATAAACTTTCCTCCTTCGGATCGACAATGGATGCAGCACGCCCCGTCTGCCGCTGGTTGGCACTCTTCACAATACTCTGCGCAATATCAGGGGAAAAAGTCTCATCCTTAAGCGGATTAAGCATCACACCCCCCAAGGCATCGAGTAGAAATAAAGCCCCTTCCTGTTTACTCCCTAACGTTGATCTGGTAAACCACTCCTCATAATCGATACTTAATCTTGCATAGGCATAAATATTCAAACCATTATCACGCATAACCTCATAGAGACTAAGCATTTTCTTACTTGTTGTACTTTCCCGGACCACATTATTCTTGTCATTCGGATTCCATATATATCGATTCGTTCCTTCTCGCTTCAAGGCTTGAACCCAATCCTCCGATTGGATTTCGTCGTAGCTCAAGGTTTCCTTTGGCATAAAGGAAGTGTATGCGTTTCCATGAAGATCGATTAATGTATAATACACCGTCGCTCCACTCATAAAGAATGTATTTTCAATCGCTCCAAACTTGTTTTCAACGAGTTTTTTTCTCGTGATTTCATCAGATTGCTCGGGATTCTTCATTATCGATAAAATCGTCGTATCTTGTTCGAGTAATGACCCTGTTTTCATCACGAGACTCATGAGATCAACAAAACCATTCTTAATACCAATAAGCTGCTCTATGTTCTTCGTTTCCGCATTATCCTGCAGCATTTGTTCTGTCTCTTTAAAGTTATATAGAACGAGTATGGCAATGGGTGTTAGTACCAACAGCAAGAAGGCTAACAAAATCCGATTCTTAAAGGTACTTGGCGTAAGTTTCAAATATAATCGCTTCACGAGGACTCCCCTCACTTTGTATGTGCTTACAATCCTTCCCCCTATTGTAATCTGCTCCTGCTTAAAAAAATAGAGCCGGGATATTCTCCCGGCTCTACCTATTTTCTACTCATCGATCTTCAGTACTGCCATAAACGCTTCTTGTGGTACTTCTACACTACCCACTTGCTTCATGCGTTTCTTACCTTCTTTTTGCTTCTCCAGCAGCTTCCGTTTACGGGAAATATCGCCGCCGTAACATTTAGCAAGTACGTTTTTGCGCATCGCCTTAACGGTTTCACGCGCAACCACCTTCGTACCCACAGAGGCTTGAATCGGCACTTCGAACATTTGACGCGGGATAATCCCCCGCAGCTTCTCACAAATGATACGTCCGCGGTTGTAGGCACGATCGCGGTGAACGATAAAGGACAAGGCATCGACCTGCTCATTGTTAAGCAAGATATCCATCTTGACCAGATTCGAACGACGGTATCCACAAATTTCATAGTCGTAAGAAGCATATCCTTTCGTACCGGATTTCAACTGATCAAAGAAATCATAAACGATCTCTGACAGCGGAATCTCGTACGTAATCGTTACACGATTAGTATCTAGATATTCCATATTTACGAACTCGCCGCGTTTGTTCTGGCACAGCTCCATTACAGTACCCACGAAGTCGTTAGGCACAATGATCGCTGCTTTAACATACGGCTCTTCAATGTAGTCAATCGTACCGATCTCCGGATAATGTGACGGGTTGTCGATTTGGATCATTTCGCCATTGGTCAGCATAATTCGGTAAATAACACTCGGTGCTGTTGTGATTAGCGGCAAATTGAACTCGCGCTCAATCCGCTCTTGAATGATCTCCATATGCAAGAGTCCAAGGAAACCGCAACGGAAACCAAATCCAAGCGCGCTTGAACTTTCCGGCTCAAAGCTTAGCGAAGCATCATTCAGCTGGAGCTTCTCCAGCGCCTCACGAAGATCGTTATAATCGGAGGTCTCAATCGGATACAACCCGCAATAGACCATCGGGTTGATCTTACGGTAACCTGGAAGCGGCTCAGCAGTAGGATTCTTTGCGTCAGTGACAGTATCACCGACACGGGTATCTCCAACATGCTTGATCCCAGCTACGATAAAGCCAACATCACCGATGTTCAATTCATCGACAATGGTCATACGTGGCATAAATGCGCCAACTTCAATGACCTCGAAGGTCTTCTCAGTTGCCATCATCTTAATCTTCGAACCTGCACGGATCTTCCCGTCCATTACGCGCACATAGACGATAACGCCTTTGTAAGGATCGTAGTGAGAGTCAAAGATCAATGCTTTAAGCGGCTCTTCTGAATTACCGGATGGCGCAGGAACCTGCTTCACCACCTGCTCCAGAATTTCCTTGATTCCGATACCGGCTTTGGCAGATGCCATAACCGCTTCACTGGTATCCAGCCCGATAACATCCTCAATCTCCTGCTTTACCCGGTCAGGGTCAGCGTTTGGCAAATCAATTTTGTTGAGCACAGGTAGGATTTCCAGGTTATTATCCAGTGCTAAATACACATTGGCCAGCGTCTGTGCTTCAATTCCTTGAGCCGCATCCACAACCAGCAGTGCGCCTTCACATGCTGCAAGACTGCGGGAAACTTCATAGGTGAAATCGACGTGCCCCGGTGTATCAATCAAGTTGAGATAATACTCTACACCATCGTCTGCACGATAGGTTAAACGCACGGCTTGCAGCTTTATTGTGATACCACGTTCGCGCTCCAGATCCATCTGATCGAGTACCTGTTCCTGCATTTCACGCGTGGTTAGTGCCCCCGTGTATTCCAAAATGCGGTCAGCTAGTGTCGATTTACCATGGTCTATATGTGCAATAATCGAGAAATTGCGAATTTGTTGTTGTCTTTTCTGAACGTCAGTCATTCCTTACCCCCACAGACAGCCTGATATTAATCCACTTATTATAACAGTACAAGCTTACTCCATCAATCCCGCGCTGGCCCAAAACAAAAGAAACAGCTATACACGATCCCGTGAAATAACCGTTTCTTCTAAATTTGCTGTTAATTTTCTGCCGAAGCGAACAATGAAACTACCCAGCGGATTCCCTTCTGGGAAGCCTGCTGCAAGAGACCTGCCGTCTTATCTGCCAGAACATCAACTGTAGGCTTTTGCTCCTCAGGAATTAGAATTTGCTCCGGAGATTTCGTACTATAATCATCCACAACTTGCTGAGGAGGATCTGCGGCTGGCGTTGTATTGCTATTTTGAGGCAAAGGAGAGACGGCCGTATATGCACCTGTGACAGGATCGATCACCATTGGCACATATACATAAGTCTGCCCACCCTGTGTCACACCATTCTTTTGCAGTTGTGGCTGTGGCTGCATGCCTGTTACTTGACTGGTGGGTGTAGTCGGGCTGGCATTCCAGCCGGGCAGAATCTTAGAGACTGTTGAACCACCGCTTCCGCCGAACTGCATCCCTAAGAGGATGCCAATCCCTGCCCAAATCCCGACCATAACCAGTTTTTTTCCGAAACGCGACATGTACACCACTCCTTTTTAATCCTTGGTAATTTATTTTAAGAAGCTCCGTTTGATTTCTTTGGTGTTGTAGTGGGATTCGCCACTTTTTCAGGTGCGTTCACCTTCTCAGCGTCATGACTGCTCCAGTAAACATCAGCGATAGCATCCGCCAAAATATCAGCCGTACGCTTTAATTCCTCAGCCGAATTATCAATTCCGCCCACTTCAATCAAAACACTATTAGGAGAGAGGGTCTGATTGTACTCCCCGTTATTTCCTTTACCCGCAGCTTTTCCCCATATCCCACGAGATATTCCCGGGTAATTCTTTTCAAGCTGTTGATGAATCTTATTGGCAAACTCTTCGTTCTTCTTCCAGTCTTTATTTGCATGTCCAATGATAAAATAGACCTGTGCATAGCTTTTCCCGTCAATAACAGCTGTTGTTTTGCTATGACGCTGCGAATCGCGGTGAATGTCGATAAAACTATCCATTTCCTCATTTGCGCTGAGTGCTGATTTAACCAAGATCCGGGAATATTTATAGGAAAAGTTCCAGTTATAGTCGGTGATTTTGGTTGGAAAATCTTCTTTGGCATGAACCGTACCAATCCCGAGCTGTTCCAGTCTTTTCGTAATATATGATCCTACCAGCATTACATTTTTAGTTGAAACTCCAGAGCTGGGATTTTCATTTGCTGCCCCTAACAGAGGGTTGTAGGCCTCTCTAGGATGTGAATGATAGATTAGAATCCGTTTGATCGAGGTATCCTTAGTGCTGTCTGTGCCGCTTTGCGGATCACTCTTATCCGTCCCTTCCTCCGCTGATGGTTCAGGGGATGGTGCAACCGTCGCTTCAGGCTGCTGTGTTGTAGTATCTCCATGCTTGTCCCCTTCGTCCGGAACAGAAGTTTCTGCATCTTCACCACCCTCAGCCAGTTCATCAGTCCCAGGATGATAATCCACTGGTGCTCCTGTAGATCCACCTGAACCTTTCCGCAAAAGAAATGGATCATCCGCCGCCATCCCCGGCACTTCACGAGAGACTAGACTCTTAGGGTCACCTGGATTCACGCTGGTCAGCAACTGAAATACGAAAGAAGTTACCTTTTCACCTGAAAAAGCGGAAGGCTCTTTACCCTGCGGTAAATGCGGCACCTCCATCCCCAGCAGCTCCATGAAAAAACCACTAGACAGAGAGGCAGCAAGCCCCTTCATTGAAGGAATGGGTGAAGAGCTAAGCTTCTGTCCGGCCAATCCACCGGCTCCAAGCAGCATAAAAAATACTAGCGAACCTCCGGCCAACAGCAGCATCGTTCTCCCCAGCGATAAAACATCCAGCATTTTTCCCCTTAAACGGCCGATGTTCCAAAGCTGAAACCATTTTTTATTCATTGTAGTTATGTCCTCCTCCAGCCCTCTGTAATCTCTTATACTCCAAATCTATGAGCGCAAGAGCAATACTAGAACCGAAAATGAGAGAATAGACATAAAGCCCGTACAGGATACCTTAATTCAGCATCCCGCCGGGCTAAACAAACCATAATTCAGTTAGTGGGTATACGCGCCAACATTCTCAGGATCAACCGCATCATGTAAAGCCGCATTCAGACCACTGGCCACAATATTCGCGATCCCTTCAATAAATTCATCGATTTCCTTGGGAGTGACAATCAAATCGTGCCCCAGAGGTTCAAGCACTTCCTTCACTAATGACAAGCGTTCCTGCTCAGAGATATCGTCCAGCATCCCCATGATTTCCTTCGTATGGTTTGCTCCTTGCCCGAAGTGATTTTTCATCATCTCCAGCACATTATTTACAATAGTTGAGGCATAGCAGACAGTGGGCACTCCGATTGCGATACAAGGAACACCCAGAATTTCTTGGGTTAATCCACGTCGCTTGTTGCCAATTCCCGAACCGGGATGGATCCCAATGTCGGCAATTTGAATCGTCGTATTGATACGCTCCAGTGACCGGGATGCCAACGCATCTATGGCGATAATAAGCTCAGGTTTCGTCCGATCCACGATTCCCTGCACGACTTCACTCGACTCAATTCCAGTCAGCCCAAGCACTCCAGGAGCAATAGCGCTCACCTTACGATAACCAGGGGAGATCTGATCCGGAACCAGTTCATAGAACTGCCGCGTAATGAGTGAGTTCTCCACCACCAACGGACCCAGTGAATCCGGTGTAACATTCCAGTTACCAAGACCAACAATCAACACAGATGCATCCTTGCCAATCCCAATTCTGATCAAAAAGTCCTCAAATTCGCGGGCAAAAACTTCTGCCACCTTTTGCTGCAAGCCTGTATCTCCGCCACGCAGAGCGGGTACCTCAAGGGTTACATAGTTGCCAATTGCGCGTCCTATTGCCTGTGATCCGGCAGCATTAGCTACACCAAGACGGGTCACTTTAATCCCATCAGACTCTTCCACTTCTTCGTTCACACCAGGGATCGGCGTTCGTTGTGGGCCTTGAGCCATTTCCTTTGCCTCTAATGCCAAATCGGTGCGCACAGAATATAGCTGCAGATCCGGTTCCATTGTGTACCAGCCTCCTAAAAGTTTTGTAAGCATACACTTCCATGAATTACTTCGAACAAAACTCACTTCGAAAGCAGCTGCTTAGTTTTGTAAGCATACACTTCCATGAGTTCATCCTCATTTGGCAAGCTTCTGCCTATGCTCTTTTGTCGATAGTGTGCGAGAGAAAGCCAATGTTTATGCAGGATACGGAGGTTTAATTTGAAAGCTTTAAGTATTGCTTTTTGCTACCGGTCATGCTAAACTATTTTAAGTTGTGAATCATTTGATAATGATTTCGAATGTCTTACAGGAGGTGAATGCAATGCCAAATATTAAATCCGCGGTTAAACGCGTAAACACGAACGAAAAACGCCGTGCACTGAATGCTTCCCAAAAATCCGCGCTTCGTACAGCTGTGAAAACTGCTGATGTAGCTCTGACTGGTACGGAAGTAGAAACTGCTCAAGCTGCTTTCCTAGCTGCTTCCAAAAAGCTGGACAAGGCCGTAAGTAAAGGTCTGGTTCATAAAAATGCGGCTGCCCGCAAAAAATCCCGCTTGGCGAAGAAATTGAACGCTCTTACGGCTCAAGCCTAAGACGACATTCATAATGAGCAATTGAAGAACCTGACCGCTATGTTTCATACGGTTAGGTTTTTTTGTGTCTATTAATTAATAATAAGTAGTGTTTAAGAGATGTTTATTAAATGAAAGAAGACCGCCTCAGAGAGGCGGTCTTCTTTCATTTATTTATTCTCTTTTTTCATTTCATAATAGTTACCATCCCATAAAAAAATCATCGTTTGATCGTCTTTAACAATAAAACTGCTGCCGGGATTCGTCCAATTATTTATAGATACCGTCTTAACCGATTCCGTCTCGATGCCAAGGTCACTTAATTCATTTCTGTATTCGTTAAAAAAGTCATCCTTTGTAATGCTCTCTTCTTTATATTCAGGGTTCATAATTTCATCTTTATCAAAAGATGCCTTTTCTTGCGAATAAGTTACCCGCATGCCAATAAGCTTTTCATCCTCCGCTGCCGAGACAGGTGTAGAACCTACTAGACCTTGTACACTCCATTCCCCAAAATAAGAAGGTGCATCTGCAGAGGTATTCGTATTCGCAGGCGACTCAGAAGCTGAACCTGACGGTGAATTAGTATCCGTTTTGCCACAGGAACTAATTAATAGAACGAGTAACAGCAGTGCCGAATATTGAAATATTCTTTTCATAGTCAGATCATCTCCAATACTTTTTCCCCTTCTTAGCTCAGACACCTAAACGCAGCATGAACAGCTCCAGCCCTAGAACTTTGTCTATAGCCCCTGTTTTCATTTTATAATCCAGATCCGCCAATGCACTTAAGATTTGCCGTAATCGTTCACTGGAGAACTTATGGGCCTGCTCCCCAGCAAGTTTAACCGCATATGGATGCAATCCGATCTGTGACGCAATCTGTCCCTGCGAATAACTATGTGCTGATAAATCCTTAACCTGCAAAATAATGCGGAACTGCCGCGCAACCAACGCTGCGATCTTGATCGGTTCCTCACGCTGCTTCAGCAGCTCATATAATGTATCAAGCGCCTTATCAAGACGCAGATTAGCGATATCCTCAACAAGCGTAAACACATTTTGTTCTGTTCCACGGTGTACCAGACTCTCTACGGCCCCCGCATCTACAGTGCCGCCCTTACCAGCGAATAAACAAAGCTTGTCCATCTCTGCAGATAAACCTTGCAAGCCTGTGCCTGCATTCGTTATAAGAATTTCTGCCGTGCCAGGTGCCATTACACAACCCCGCTCACGAATTCCTTTTTCCACCCAGCGCAGCAGCTCTTCAGCTCCCAGCGGATTAAAGGCTAATACTGTGCCCACTGATTTGACAGTCTTCACAATTTTTTTACGCTCATCCAGCTTATCATTATTCACCATAAAGACGATTACACTGAAGTCTACAGGATGCTGCAAATAGTCACTTAAAAGATCTATACGATGCTCCAGTTTGGCATTTTCTTTGCCCGCTGTAAATAACGAGGCATCCCGCACCAGCAATAATTTACGTTCTACCATAAATGGCACAGTCTCAGCTTCTTCTACCACAGCCTGCACCGGCGTCTCAGAGAGATCAAAGGGAATAACTGCGAAATCACGATCCTCTTTAGCAATCAGCTGTTCTTCCAGCAGTGCCGTGAATTCATTCATTCGAAATTTCTCACTGCCATATAAAACATATAACGGTGAGATCTTCCCTTGTTTGATTTCTTTTATCGCCGTTTTGGCATCCATCCCGCCACTTCCTTTTCCATTCATCTAGCCCATTTTGTCCAGAGTTCTATTGTAGCAAAAAAAACTACAAAAATGCATGCAAAAACGGAGAAACTCTGGCAGCCATGGCCAAAGCCTCTCCGTTTAAGCGGCGCATCTATATAAACGACGGAGTGCGAAGCTCTAGAAACTCCACATCCGGCGGTCATACCGATGTTCTGCAAAACCTATACTTTCTAGTTCCTGTCCTGTTGATATAGTATATTCAGAAACTTCGAAAAAAGTTCCAACCCCACTTTAATTTGTTGAAGATGAGGTTGGAGTGTTCGTTGGTGTCGCCCCAGGGGATACAGCCGGACTTGAAGAAATTGCTTCCTGTACAGTGTACACCTTGGTTACATTCACACCATCTTTTTCAGTCACGTACGTAAACTTCGAGCTGTCCGTAGACCATTCACCAGAAATCCAATTTCCTTCTAGCGGATAAGAGTTTACGGCTAACCGTTCTTCCGCTGAGCCCGCTGGCGACTTCTTATAAATCACAAGCTGCAGCCCAACAAATTCTATAGCATACTGACCATCAGGAGAAGTCCAGGTCTGCACATTAGGATCTTCAGAACTGCTTAAGCTCATAACTTCCCGTCCATAGTCATAAGGAATCTTTAAAGAATCCTCCATCAGCGGAGCAGAATCGGCTGCGCTGTCTGAATTCATATCAGCAGTTTGCTCCTTATTATCCACCTTTAGCTGATTGCTACTGGCGTTGCTAGAATCTGAATTATGAGATTTCGTGGCGATATCCTGCTTTGGCGAAACAATTTTCTCTGTAGGCTTAGGATCTGCGCTTTGAGGCGGTTCGGTGATCGACCGCCCTCCAGCTCCAGCTCCCGCATCAGCTGCATCCGCCGGTGCACTTGGCATCGAGGTAAGGTCCACTGGTCCCGTCGCTCTATCTAAAGCGGCGTTATCTTCGTTCATCTCCGGTGCATCCGTCTTATACTGCGCAGCGCCCTCGTTCTCTCCACCAGCGGCAGGTGAAGCTCCATCAGAGTTAGCAGTAATAGAAGCTTGTGATTCCATTGCTGTATCCTTAGTATCATCGCTGGCTGTTTTAGCACTATCCTGCATCCTTTGTTCTACTTCTGCCCCAGGCATTTTATCGGGCATATTAAATATTGCGATCCCTAATAGAACGGCAGCTGCAATAGCTCCAATGCCTGTCCGTGTTGCTATAGAGGTTCCCTTGGAAGGTTTACCGCGGGAGCTTTCACGTGAAAATGGGACAACAACCGGCTCCTCAGATCTCACAGCACTCTGTTCACGACTGCTTCGATCCAATTCTGCAAGCTGAGGTAAAATAGAGTCAACCAGACTAAACGGGGGTTTCACGTCTGGCAACTGCTCCAATTCATTGGAGAGAAGTGTCAGGCGCTCAAAGACTTCCGCGCAGGAAGGACAATTATCGATATGACGGAACATCTCAACAATCTCATCTTGACTCAAATCTTTGTCTAAATAGCGGTGCATCCATTCCATCACCTCCGCGCATTTCATCCCGATACACCACCTTTCTGGTACTCCTGAAGTCTATTCTGCAGTTGCTGTCTAGCCCGAAATAAGTATGATTTCACTGTATTCAAGGGCAAATCCAGACAATCTGCAATCTCGTTGTAAGAAAAATCCTGTAAATAGCGCAGGACGATGACTGTCCGATGATGCTCGGGCAATTGATCAATCGCTTCGCGTATATCCTCAGCTAAATAAGAGGATAGAACCTCACGTTCCACATTGTGTTTATCCTGAAACACCATTTCATGTTCATCAATAGAAACTGTAGGTTTAGTTCTTCTGAATTTATCAATGCAAATGTTAGTGACGATTCGCTGAACCCACGTTTTGAACTGGGCCTTCTCCTCATATGAGCCGATTTTTGTATAAACCCGGATCAAGGCTTCCTGAGATGCATCTAGCGCATCTTGTTCATTATGCAAAATGTAGAAGGCCGTTTTATATACATGTCCTTCAATTTCTCGCAATAGGGTGATTAGAGCGTCGCGATCGCCCGCTTGAGCGGCTCTGATGAGTCCCTGCTCCACCACGAAGGTTCCCCCTCTCTATGCAATCTTACTGACGCGCAAGACTGCGAATTTGTTGCAACCGTGTAATTAATATTTTTAGAATACCAAACTTTTCTTAGAACGTCATGTTAAGCCAGCCGTTACAACGCGCTATCCCGCATTGCACAGCCAATAATTCCTACTAAGCATACAGGGGAAACAACAATCATTCAAATACTCTTTTTCACTATCTTAGTAACAAAAATGACATCAAAAGAAACGGCCTATCCCCTTGTCGGAAATGAAGCCGTCTGTCTTAAATATTACCCTCCGGTATCGAGCAAGAAACTCTATTTATAGAGCGCAATTTTGCAGAGCATGAAGACCGCGTAGTTTTCCCTAGTCTCATCATCCACCACATAGGCTTCTCCATTCTCAAATAATTGAGGGTTATTGTAATTGCGCTCTAATCTGTAGATCTGCCCTTCCGTCACCTTACAACCATGGAATGCCGACTCAATTTCTACGTACTCAGCATCATCTTCATCCGCTGCTTGATACAGCTTTTTATCATTATAAGCAGGCATATACTCACTCCCGGCTGGATAATAAATCCTGACGTTCAGTCCATGTATCACTACTCTTCTATTATATAGTTTATTATCTTTATCCCGATTCTATACTTTCTAAAAAGCATAGAATAAAAGGAATATTGACAGCTCAAAGAAAATCAACATAAAAAGGCTGCATGGCCAACGTCTGTCAGCCACACAGCCTATAAATAAAAACGCAAATCAGGATTTCAATCTCCGTTCAAACTATACATTAAATCCCTTTTATCTCTTTAAACTTCGCCACATATTGGGCAGCAAGATCAGTAATCTGATCGTATCGGCCATTCTTCGCCGGTGCAGTCAAATTCCCCCCAATGCCCACAGCCATGCAGCCGTTTGCAATCCACTTCTCCATATTGTTCAAATCCACGCCACCGGTCGGCATAATATTTACATGTGGCATAGGACCTTTAACCGCTTTTACATAATCCGGCCCGAAAGCACTGCCAGGGAACAATTTAAGCACATCCACGCCGTACTTCAGCGCTTCCTTCATTTCATTTAATGTCATGCAACCAGGCATATAGGGAATGCCATAAAGATTACACATCTTAGCTGTCTCCACTTCAAAAGAGGGACTAACCACAAACTCTGAACCTGCAAGAATGGCTATTCTAGCTGTTAAGGGGTCCAAGACAGTTCCGGCGCCAATCACCGCACGACTTCCGTACTCAGCAACCAATCTCTTAATCGCCACATCCGCGTCTGGTGTAGTAAAAGTTACCTCAATATTATTTAGACCGCCTTCTATACAAGCAACGGACATCTTAAAAGCTTCCTCAGCACTATCTGCTCGAATAACCGCTACAACCCCGACGGATGCCACATTCTGCAATACTTTCATTTTCTTCATCAGTAGACTCCCTTTCTCTTGGTACGATCATAGATAAACAGGAAACACTTTTTTAGATAAACTTTTTTATTAAATTTACTAATTATTGCGTTTTGTTCTATAAGGAAATAGTAATAACAATACGATTAACAGTCAATACATTTTTATTACATCAGGTGGAAATAAGTAATAAAACCTAAGAAAAACCTTTATAAAACAAGGGTTTATGGAAACATTATTTTCTTTTTACGAAAAAAGTTTTTTGGTTAACAATCATTCTTTTATTGTACAAAACCGATTTATGTGATAATTTCAAATTACAAATCATTATACTGGGATAAAATCATTACCCTAGGAGGAACTAAAAATGAGTAAACAGCTGGATGCCGTCACTTTCGGGGAGCCGATGGCGATGTTTTATGCGAATGAGGCCGGTCCTCTGCATGAAGTATTTTCGTTCTCCAAAGCATTAGCAGGTGCAGAAAGCAACGTGGCTACAGGCTTGTCGCGTTTGAATCATCCTACAGGTTATGTTACGAAGCTCGGCGAAGATAACTTTGGCACATTCATTGCTCAGGCGATGAAGAACGAGAACATTAATACGGACAATATTACTTTTACTAAAGAGTATTCAACAGGCATGCTTATCAAATCGAAAGTGGTTACCGGCGATCCAAAGGTCGAATACTTCCGCAAAAACTCCGCGGCCTCCACGCTTAGTCTGGAGGATTTCGACGAGGCCTACTTCAATTCCGCAGGACATCTGCATGTTACAAGTATCTCCGCCGCTTTGTCCAAGAGCTGTCATGAATTTTCTATTCACGCTATGGAATTTATGAAGAGTAAAGGAAAGACGATCTCTCTGGATCCTAATCTGCGTCCCAGCTTATGGCCGGATACAGAAACAATGGTGAGTACCATCAATGATCTGGCTCCACGCTGCGACTGGTTCCTGCCGGGACTCGGTGAAGGTAAAATCCTTACCGGACTGAGCACACCCGAAGAGATTGCAGACTATTACCTGGAGCGTGGCGTAAGCTTAGTCGTCATCAAGCTTGGCCCTGAAGGCGCTTACTATAAATCCTCTGCTGGGGAAGGTTACGTGGACGGATTCAAGGTGGAGCAGGTTGTTGATACGGTGGGTGCAGGTGATGGATTTGCGGTTGGCGTAATCAGTGCGATGCTGGAAAAGCTTCCGATTGCTGAGGCCGTCAAACGCGGCAATGCGATCGGTGCGTTAGCCGTCATGTCGCCAGGCGATATGGACGGACTTCCCACCCGTGAGGAACTTGCGAAGTTTATGCAACAAGAAGTCTAATAATTGCAAAAAGACACAGAGCAGTGATTCTCCGTTATTGGAGGAGCGCTGCTCTGCTTTTTGGGTCGCTGATTGGCTGCTATTGCTATGCTATGGCTATTGCTATTGCTATTGCTATTGCTATTGCTATTGCTATGCTTCAGCAGTGTAATCAGTTCGCTCTGGGGCTTTCGGACCCAAAAGACGCTATTTGCAATTTTTTTACCTTTGCGGCGTAGTTTCGGACTCCAGTGACACTATTCCTTATGAAAAAGGGCATTTAGCATGTTTTCCATGCCGATAGCTGCGATGGGGTCCGATAGTACTCCAAATATGGGATTATACCGCATATAAGGTCAGCTGAGTCCGATAGTGACTTCCTACGCGAGAATATTACCCAATCAAACCCAAGTTTAGTGTTTAGATAAAGTTAGGCCCAATAAAAGGGGGAGTGCCCAACAAGCTAAGAAATAGCTGCTGGGCACTCCCCTTTTTATAGTTCAAACTTATTTGTAAGACTTCACCGACTGCCCTTGCTGCAAGGTCGGTGGGAAACGATATGTAATTGGAACAGAAGCTCCCTTATCCTCGATACAAGAGAGTATAATCTTGGCAGCCTGCATCCCCATCTCGTAAGCAGGCTGACGGATTGTCGTAATGACCGGATTATAAATTTGCGCGAATTCCGCATCATCTATCCCGATGACCGACAACTGTTCTGGAATAGAGATGGCATTTCGATTCGCATATTTCAGAATTTCCGCTAGTGTGATGTCGTTCGTAGCCAGCAGTGCAGTTGGCGGCTCCGGCAGTGCTAATAAGTGTTCCAGCCCCGAAGCTAATTCCTCTTTGGATACACTGCAAATATACTCCTCACGCAGCGTTATGCCCGCTTCTTCCATCGCTTTTTTGTAGCCACTAATCCGCTCTTTCCGAGGGGTAATCGCATGCTCCCCAATTGGAAGGGACACCAGAGCAATCCGCTCATGGCCTTGCTGAATTAGCTGCCCTACGCCTATCTTTGCCGCCATTTCATTATCCAGCAATAGACTCTGCGTGGTGATTCCATCTACTAGACGATCCATAAAGACTAGCGGGAAATCAGCCTCTACCAGCTTGCTATAGGCAGACGGGTTATTCCCTGTAGGAAAAATAATCAGCCCATCCACCTGACGAGCGATTAAGGTTTCTACATATTTGCTTTCTTTCTCCGCATTCTCATCTGCGTTGCATATGATCACTTGGATTCCGTGATGCTGCAGCTCATTCTCAATCGCCCGGATACATTGGATTGACAGCGTGTAGTCAATATTAGCTACGATGATCCCGACCATATGCGTCCGGTTCTGCTTCAGACTGCGCGCCAGACCATTTGGCTGATAATTAAGCTCTTCAATTACGGCCTCAATCCGGTTTTTCGTCGCTTCGCTCATATATTTAAAACGTTTGTTCAAAAATTGGGAGACCGTACTTTTCGAAACTCCCGCTTTTTGAGCCACATCATCAATCGTTAACTTCTTCATCGCTTCGGCTCCACTCTTCTCAAAAGAAAATACTTTATCAAAAAGTATAGCTTTTATTTAGTGAATTATCTACTAGGGAGTCTGACTGTAAAATTCCTGATACAGCTCATTTTGTCGCTCTTCTGATAAAAATGCCCAATCTTCATCTATCCACCCTGGTCCACCTTTCGTAAGAATATCCGCTTTACAAAGTTCCCCATTCATCTCATATTCCATGGTTAACGATTGTCCATTAATGTCTCTAAATCCAATGGTCGATGCAGGTGTTTGAATGCTTAAGGTCTCCATATCATAAAGCACTGTTTTATCTTGGTATGTCTTATCTACCGGGTATTCTAGGTAACTAAATACGATCTGGTCATGCTCCTTATCCACTGCGATTATTGACTTATATTCTAATAGCTCCCAATCAAAGGACGTAAGCTCTTTCGGTACCACAGATTCTCCTGTCGCTGCTTTTTTAACATTTAGAATAAAAAATCTACCATTCTCCATAATGCCTGAACCTATAGTCTTCGTATAGGTAAATAGCAGAGCGTAATCGCCCGCTCCAAAAAATCCACTCAAATATTGATAAGTACTTGCCCCTCCTGCATAAAGAGGTAAAGTATAAATCCTAGTAGCTGAAGAAGCCGATAATTCCGTCTGGTCCTTCGAGCTCAGGTAAAGAGTGAACGGTTCTGTAGGATGTGTGTACTTTGGCTTCTTGTAGTCCACCATCGGGGGTGGCGGCGACCAAAGGATTCCCGCTGTTGTCTCAACGGCATACGCTTTACTCTTATCTCTGTTCATTGGCAAAGGCATGTAGTATTTCTTACCGCTAATCTCAAATTCTACTGGACTTGTCGGAGGCTCTATTGCTTTATCATTAGTTGCAGGACTAGAAGAAGGCAGTATGCCTGCGCCTTGTGACTGAACGGATGACGAATGAATTGGCCCTGTGTTTTTCCATATGCCCATAGGGAAGGTAAGCGCACCTATCAACAAAATCGTAGCCAGACTGGTCAACACCACATTTTTATTTATCCAATAACGTTTGTAAGCTGAACTTTTATTCGCAGCAGCCTGTTCGATCCGCATCATTAACTCAGGCGTAAAACCATCTTCAATGAAAGGATTTTTGCCTGCTTGCGCATACCAATCCGTCTGCCCGATCATCACTGGATTACTATCATCCGTGTTGCGTTTCATTCCCTCTCCTCCTTCTGGATAGCCTCTTTAACCTTCTCTCTCGCCCGCGCGAGCCGAGATTTCACGGTTCCTTGTGCTAAATTCAGCAAATCTGACATTTCGGCAATGGATAATCCATGTTGAATATCTAGCACAAGCACCTCTCTGTTCTTCTCTGGAAGGGTCATAATAATTTCCCAGATCCGGTTCGCATACTGATTGCCAAGGGCTTCTTTTTCCGCAGAAGGTGCATTAACAGCAGTAGGTTGATCACCCAAAGCTATGAATCTGCGCCAAAAGCTATTTTTGCTCCAACTGAAGGCCGTATTTCTGGTAATCGTAAGCAGCCAGGTTTTCATCGAAGATTGCCCCCGGTATTTTCCAACATTCTTGTACGCCTTCAAAAACACTTCTTGGCTGATATCATTTGCCTGCTCTCGACTTCTAGTTAAGAAAAAAGCATAATTCCACACATCCGAGCCATACGCCTCCATCATTTCCCGCAAACTCATTGCGGGCGCGTACGCTGCTGTATATGGTATATCTTCGCTTAGCATTTTTCGCCTCACCCCTTGCCTAATAAGACTTTCCAAACTTGAAAAAGTTCCCTCTAAAATAAAAAATAGGTCATTCATAAAAAAACACCACCGATGAACGTTTAAGCGTTCACTAGTGGTGTGTGGATATTTTTTAAAGAGAGCTGAATTTCTCCTCCAGCCGCCGTGCAAGCTCATCGTCCGGTAACGGATTACGATGCGTATTTTCCAGATAGATATGCTTTTCGGTCTCGGGCATCAAATATTCCTTATACCATAGAAACATATCCGGACTATCCCCCTGAATCCGCAAAAATTTACGGGCCGTTTCTACATGATCTATAGTGTTGGCAATATTGGTCAACCAATCAGCCCGATAAAAATGCTTCCACTGGCCGATCTCTGCCCGTAAAAGAGCCTGCTGGCCCTCCTTATAATCCCAAACCGCATGAGAAGCTTCGATAAACGCCTCTGGAAATCGCTCTTCTTGGTAACACATATACGCCTGGCAAAGAGAGGATAACCCGCTGCACCCGCTCCAATGCAGCTCAATTTGAACTAGCAGTTGAACATGCAGCCTGTTTCTCTCTTTTTCGGGTAAAAGTTCCATCACCTCTTGGCACTGCTTTCGCAGCAGATACCAAACTAGTACAACTCGCTCAGCTCGATCCCTGAACCATCGAACCTGCTCTACAAAAGGAACATCCCCTGCGGCCCAGCGCAGTCGCTCATCGCTCTCCGTCTTATTTTGCAGCCAATGCCCTATAATCTGCCTTGCCGGATGATGATAGAATTCATCGCCTGCGCGGTCGTCAGCATTAGGACCATATACTATGGTGTTTTTGAAGTAGCTTTTGTACAATTGTGCAATTCGCCCCTGCTGCGCTGTGTAGAAACGGTTAACGAAGGTCTGAAGCTGTTCATCAGCATCTGCTGTTCCATCCATCCACAACTTTGCTGTCAGATCTAATGTATAGAGATGAGGCAAAATATTCCCTGAATTCACTAGCAGATATTCACTAGCCCCTGCCGCAAATGCCCCCTGTAATTCCTCCACTATAAAGGACGGATCCGTTGGGAATTGTGTTAGATGATTGGAGGCCTGCAAGTCGTGGAAGGTGACGTGGTAATATACCCCGTTTTTGCCTTGATCTCCTGCCTCGGGTAGAGCAGGCACGCGCAGATTCTGATGGCCATGTCGTCGCGACACCATTTTGCCGTATCCGTTATCCGCCCATATTTTAATAACACCTTCTGGCACTTCGATCTTTCCTTGTTTATACAGCTCTGCAATTTCTCCGTACATCGCCATACAGCACACAGGCTGGTCCACATATTCACAGATCATATCGTATTGCTTGCGAACTACAAATGAGATCAAATCGCCCCGTTTCTCCGGAGTATCAAAAGAGGGATCATTCTCCCAAAAAGGTTTATCACCCTGTCCGCGGAAAGAGAGCACCCAGAGTGTTTTTTCATCTTTTTGCCGCTCAATGGCCTCTCTCCACAGCTTTTCAAACAATTCTGGATATTCTTTATAGCTGGCTTGCTTGCCCGGAAAAGCACGCAGGAACATTTGCGCGCCAAGCGGCTCCGCATGATGATGTGTGATCCACAGTCCCATATCCACCGCAAGCTGATGATGAATTCCGTTTCTCGGCAAATCCGTCCCGGGGATTACCATATTTCCACCACAGCGCAGCAGCGCTTCAAAAACAGGCTCCCATACCTCCGCCGTCGGAGGATAATCCTCCTTCCAGCCGATAAGACACACTTCATCATTCACGAACCAACCTCGGTAGCGTACCTTTGGCTGAATGCTGTTGTAATCAGAAATAGGTAAATTGATCGCATCTTTCTTAACAGGAGGAAGCTCCGCCCAGAACCAGAAGGGATCGACACCAAGCACGTGGCGGCTATAATGAAGCATCCCATAAATAATGCCCAATTCATCGCGGCCGATAATATGCAAGATCCGATCCTCTTCACTACCTGTAAAACGCAAACAAAAACCCTCCGCCCATTCCGGGCAGCCATCATCCTCTGTCGCATAACGAATAATTACAGTAGCTGCTGCTCCTTGTACCGGAGCTTTTCCGAACACCTGCTCATGATCCCTGGCGATCATCCGCCAAGCATATCCAATTGGATTACTGCGTTCTACTTGAACATCATATACACTTTCCGCTGTGACTCTAAATTCTGCATATGTATTCACTATCGCTTCATCTCCTAATTCGCTACAAAACACGGAGGACACAAGCTTCTCACCACCGCACTTTGCAACATAGTTTAAGTAGGCATAGAGTTTACCAGAATCTTCTATCTCTATTATAAAGCGTTTACATATATTGTGCATGCGTAATAATTACTGGAGGAGGACGACGGCAACTGGATTAGAGCAGCTGGTGCTACAGTGACAACAGTTACTAGACAGAGACTGCAGTTACTGTGTTAGAGCACCAGCCGCTAGATAGGGAAAGGAGTTACTGCGTTAGAGCAGCAGGTGCTAGAAAGGACAACAGTTACAGTATTAGAGCAGCTGGTGCTAGAACAAATGGACTGGGATCATCAGCAAGTAACAGGAACTTATGTGAAAGTTAGTATCGCTACAACGATAATATGTAACTGAGGTGCTTTGATATGTTCATATGGAGCGTTTAGTTGCACTTTGTGCAACTAAAAAAGATCTTTCCAGCTCATAAAGTGATTTAGTTGCACTTCATGCAACTATTTCTGCTCAAATTTAGAAAAATAGGTGTTTTTCCAGATTTTAAGTGTACAAAGTGCAACTAAATGAAGAACCAGCTACTTTAAATTGCGATCTATTGCACAAAGTGCAACTAAACAAGGTTTTAGTTTTATAGTGGTGTAAAAGACCACGAAAGGAGCTTTAAAGGAGCTTTAAAGGAGCTTTAAAGGGACTTTATAGAGTCTGCGAAAATTAACATACACCACCAGCACTAAATCACATTACTCGACTACCTCCCTAATCCGCTCCCTCCGCCAACTTATGACGCACAATAATCCCGTCGGCCCGCACACGCATCTGGATCTCTCCCTGCTGATCCGTTCTATAAATAGCAGCTTGATTAGCTTTCAAACGTTCCAATACCTCAGCTTTCGGATGACCATATAGATTATTTACTCCTGCAGAAATTACAGCAGCGGCTGGGTGCCAAAACTGCAGCCAAGACTCGCCTGTTGAAGTTTTGCTCCCATGGTGAGCTACTTTCAAAACGTCAATGACAGGTCCTGCGTTAATGCGCTTTTGCAGGGCTTGCTGCACAATCTCCTCCTCGGCTTCCAAATCCATATCTCCGGTAAATAGAAAATTTCTTCCGTTCATCTCTAGACGAAAAACTACAGAATCGTGGTTCTGATCCTCCAGCAGTGGGATGCTATTCAGCATAGAAGAACCTGACGCTGCTCCCTCTCTATCTTGTTCTTCCGGCCATAAAAAGGACAGCTCCGTCTTATCATCCGGGGAAAGCCTCATTCCCTGATGTACGGCATACAGTTGAACATTGTTCTCCAGCGCAGTCCGCATCATCTCCATATAAGATTCACGGTCAGCGAGTGTGCCATTAAAAAGCAGTGCCGAAACCGGAATTGCCCCCATAACGGCTTGGAGTCCCCCGGCATGATCCTGATCCCCATGAGTCAAAATAATCGCGTCCAGACGGTGGATCCCACGTTTTTTAAGCAAAGGCACCAACACTTTAGCCCCTACCTCGAACGGGCTGCGGCGAATGCGCCATTCTTCTTTTTGCCCAAAATTTAACGTTCCTCCACCATCTACAAGAATATGAGCTCCTTTTGGTGTAGTGATGAGGATACTGTCGCCTTGCCCGATATCCAGGTAACTAATCGTCCCTTTACCCGCTTGACGTTCTGACTGATAACCCTTGTACAGCATTAGGCCCAGTCCAACCGCAGATAGTAGAACAATCGCTCCGCTCCAACGTACAATCTTAGGTTCATCCAAAAAATACTGTGCGCTCCCCGTTCCCCCAAACCCGCCGTGCTTGTTCACAGATAAACCAATCTCAGCTAACGGCCTCGTCTCATCCTCCATATACTGAGGTGTTGCGCGGGCTTCTACTCTTAGCCTGGCAGCATACAACAGCCCACACAATAAGACATAATACACTCCAATCCACAGCAGTGAAGGCGAGCGCCAAATCAGAACTCCACCAGCAAAACCATTAATCCATTCAACCGCATAAAAAGTAACGTTATTCAGCAGCTCCGTAATATGTGCCAAAAAAATCGCGGCATCTCCCCACAATCGTCCAAGCAGTAGCGCAAGCGTTCCTAACGGCAATACGATAAAAGTAATAAAGGGCACAAAAACCAGATTAGCCACTAAAGACAGCAGAGAAAATTGATTAAAATAATAAATCGTCAATGGAAATGAGACCAACTGGGCAACTAGAGTCACAGAGACGGCGCTTTTAAGCCAGCGTGGCAGTGCGCTCAGCAGAGGGTCCATAAGCGGAACGTAGACCATTAATCCTAAGGTCACCAGAAACGACAGCTGGAAACTGACACTGAGCAGCATGTAAGGATTCCAAATCAGCATAACCAGTGCCGCTGCAGCCAAAATATTCAGTCCATCCTTCAGCATTCCAACTCGTGCAGCGAGCAATGCAATCATACTCATTAATCCCGCACGCACGATAGACGGACCCGCACCTGTCAACAGGACGTATACAGGAACGAGCACTAAGGTGACTGTTAGCGTAGTTTCTTTTGTCATCCGTAAGCGCCTGAATATAAATAAAAGAACACCAACATACACCGCAACATGCATACCTGAAATGGCGAGGATATGTGTCAAACCAAGTTGTGAGAACTGCTTAAAGGTATCCGGATCGAGATCATCCTGCATCCCAATCACCAAACCCTTCATATATCCAGAGTGGCGCGCTTGAAACAGCCGATCCGTCTCCGCTCCAAGAACTGCCCGCGCTTTATCATTCCAGCGTAAGATCATTAACGGATTCCATGAATCTGGAGCAGTTGCTTGCACATTTTCTGCACCTTGACTCTTTAGAAGCCAGTGAATCTTCTGCGTATGCAAATAGGCCCGATAATCAAACCCTCCGTAATTCCGCGCTGTTGCTGGCTCTTCAAGTACACCGTTTAGCGACACCTGATCCCCTCTGCGCCACTCCGCAGCAATAGCGATTTCTTGCTCGGCAAGAAGTTTGATCTGCACCATAATTAACTCCCCATGCACTCTTTTATCTTGTTCGTCCCGCGGATCAGGTGAACCGGCATCTTCCTCAGTAATCAACGATAACTCTGAGAGCTTCATCGTGAAATCAACCCGGTCCCCGTCCCGTTCCACAACGGAAACTATCGTCCCCTTAGCCTCCACGGCAGTCTCATTCAACTCCGACAATAATCTCCCTAGCGCTTCAGGCAGGTGACTTAAATTACGGCCTTCATTCCATTCCCAATATCCAGCGGATAAACTAATCGCCAAACAAAATACCGCCAGCTGCTTCCAGTTCATGTTCACCCAAACTCTCATACTAACCAGTAAAAATAGTAATCCAGCCCACGCCAACCATAAGCTAATCCCTGAGAATAAACACGCTGCTGCACTTCCAGCCACCCAACACACTGTAAAACTTAATAAGGGTCTCTCCTTCACGCCTCCATTCTCCTCCTTTCGCAAGATAAAAAAAAGAACCTCTGCATACGCCATAAAAGCGCACGAGAGGTTCTTCCTCAAGCCATCTTATTCAATTAGGGTTGTACAATACAGCTACTCGGCTACTTTAATCATCGTTTCACTTGGCGGCTCATAATTCTCCAATTGGCGAAATACGATGCCTTTGGCAGCCATCATTGCTTCTACCTTTTCCATATCCTTACGGTAAGGACGATAATACACAATCTCCACAATACCGCTGTTAGCCAGCATATTTGCACAGGTCCAGCAAGGCTCATCCGTCACGTAGACGGTACTGCCTTCCCGGTCAATCCGGTCTGTGAATAGCAAAAGATTCTGTTCGGCATGAATCGTGCGAATGCAGCGCTGTTTCTTCACCATAGTCTCTACGCCATCCACGATCTCCATCTCATATTGCTCCGAGAGCATACAACCTGCTTCTGAGCAATCAGGTACACCCATTGGCGCCCCGTTGTACGCGGTACCAAGCAGCTTCTTGCCTTGCACCAGTACAGCACCTACATGTCGTCGTGAGCAGCGTGAACGAGTTGAGACCATACAGGCAATGTCCATGAAATAAGTATCCCAGTCTTTACGATAGGCAGTAGTCATAATCAATCTCCATATCCTTCTAAATAGTTGTTAACTATTGTAGCACATCCCCGCAAGTTTTCACTAGGACAACGGTTGTGGCACTTCCAACGATCTTCATTTCTTATTTATCTTCAAAATATTACTAAAGCATTTAACTTCTCCAGCATTTTAGGTCCTATCCCCTTTACCTTCCCCAGATCAGACAGGCTGCGATAAGTACCCTCACGGTTGCGGTAATCTATAATTGCCTGAGCCTTCTTTTCTCCGATACCCGGAAGATCCTTCAGCTCCTTAACACCCGCAGTATTCACATTTACTTTACCTTCCTGTGAAGCTGCTGATATGGAAAGCTCAGTCGCCTCCTTAGCCGCAAGTACCTTGCCCCCTGCTGGTGTTTGGCCTTCTGCCATTGGCGTTTGGCCCGCTCCTTCTGCTCTCTCCCCCGCAACTGCTGTCGAAGCTTTTTCAGCTGCCGAAGTTTGGTCAGCTTGTTCTGCTTGCGCTGCCACCTTAACCTTCTCACCTTCTTCAGCATTCCCAGCAGCTTCAGCCTGCCCTGCATCTTTCTCTAAATGTTGCTTATTTCCCTTCGTCTGATGACCTCCCTCACTGCCCCCAGCAGCTGGAGCGCCACCAGACTCAGCGATTCCAACCGCTTGCTCCATACCAACATTCAAAGTCTCCCACCCGGCAATCCCGGAATCGCCCTTGCTCCCTGCCGCCCATAAAAGCCCACTTCCTATTACAGCAGCAGCCACTCCGAGTACGATACTTCCTTTATTCATATTACTTTCCTCCTCACAAAAATTCTTCTTATGCCTTTTTGTGAATCTTCATACATTCCTGCGGCTGGAAACTCCTTTAATAATTCATACAAAACCTGTCATCTGTCCAAGTCTATCCTGCATACATATAACGAAGAGCATTCATGTCAGTTAGTAAATAAGCAACGCTAGAAAGGAGGAACCACAGGTGAAAGTTGGATTTATCGGAACAGGCAGCATGGGCAGCCTGCTGATTGACGCCTTTCTTTCTTCCGGAGCCCTGAATCCGTGCGATGTACTCGCCAGCAACCGCAGTCTGAATAAACTGCTGGAGCTAGAAGATCGTCATCCCGGCATAAACTTATGCGGAAGCAATAGTGAAACAGCGACTGGAAGTGACATTGTTTTTTTATGTGTAAAACCGCTGGAATTCAAAACCTTAACAGATGAGATCGGCCCTTATCTCCGCAGCGATCAAATCGTCGTATCCATTACAAGTCCCGTTCAATTGCAACATCTGGAATCCGCTTTGCCGTCCAAAATAGCCAAGATCATCCCCAGCATTACACACTGTGTCAAAAGTGGGACATCACTGTGCATATTTGGCAGCAGGCTTAATAAAGAAGACAGGCTCGTGCTGCTGCAGCTGTTGTCTTTCATAGGTGTTCCTTTGGAAATTCAAGAGGCCCATACCCGAATCGCTTCTGATTTCTCCAGCTGCGGACCTGCGTTCTTGAGCTATTTCATTGAACGCTGGATTGAAGCTGCGGTGGAAGTTACCGGGATTGAAGAGACGTTAATCAGCCGGCTTGCAGGTGAAATGCTGCTTGGAACAGGCAAGCTGCTAACAGAAGGAGAATTCACCCCGCAAGAGCTTCAAGAACGTGTAGCTGTCCGTGGTGGGATTACCGCAGAAGCACTGAACCATCTTCGCATTAGCCTTGAGGGCGTATTCGAACGTCTCATCATGACTACCCATGATAAATACGATGAGGATGTTACCAAGCTGGATGCGTTATTTGGGCATGACGGTATTATTCAAAGTCCCGTAGACCGTTAGAAAACAATAAAACCCGCAGCACGGAATTCTCCGTTGCTGCGGGCAATATTGCGTTCTTCGCTTAACCCACTACGATATTTACAAGCTTGCCAGGAACCGCAATGATCTTGCGTACGGTTTTACCTTCTACTGCTGCACTCACATTCGGGAGTGACAACGCATGAGCTTGCATCTCTTCTTGACCCATATCCTGCGGGATCAACGCGCGTTGTACGATTTTACCATTTACCTGAATAACGATTTCAACCTCAGCATCCACCGTCCATGCTTCATCATACGTTGGCCAAGCCACGTAGCTGATACTTCCTTCGTGACCGAGCAGCTGCCACAGCTCTTCAGCGATGTGAGGCGCCAGTGGTGACAACATTTGTACGAAGTGTTCAGCAGCTTCTTGGGACAAAGTTTCTTGCTTATAAGCATCGTTAATAAAAATCATCAATTGGCTAATTGAGGTATTGAAACGCAGATGCTCGAAATCATCAGTGACCTTCTTAATGGTCTTGTGCCAAGTGCGTTTGAACTCGTCAGTGCCACCGTCTGCTGTGATTTTGGTGCTCAGCTTACCATCTTCACTCACGAACAGGCGCCATACACGGGACAAGAAACGGTGAACTCCTTCTACACCCTTTTCATTCCAAGGTTTGGTTGCTTCCAGAGGGCCCATAAACATTTCATACACACGCAGCGTATCTGCACCAAATGCTTCCACAATCTCATCAGGGTTGATGACATTTCCGCGTGATTTACTCATTTTTTCATTATTATTTCCAAGAATCATACCTTGGTTAACCAGCTTATGGAAAGGTTCTTTTGTTTCAACTACGCCGAGATCATAAAGCACCTTGTGCCAGAATCGTGCATAGAGCAAGTGAAGCACGGCATGTTCCGCTCCACCAATATACAGATCTACTGGAAGCCATGCTTTTTGTTTCTCAGGGGAGCACAGCTCTTGATCATTTTTCGGATCAATATAACGCAGGTAATACCAGCAGCTGCCCGCCCATTGCGGCATGGTGTTCGTCTCGCGGCGAGCCTTCATGCCAGTCTCAGGATCGATAGTTTCCACCCACTCTGTTACATTCGCAAGTGGAGATTCCCCTGTACCCGAAGGTTTGATTGCCTCTACATCTGGCAGTACCAGCGGCAGCTGATCAACCGGAACAGTCTTCATTGTGCCGTCTTCCAAA
The DNA here is from genome assembly GCF_045040705.1 of Paenibacillus sp. FSL H3-0286. Classification (NCBI taxonomy): domain Bacteria; kingdom Bacillati; phylum Bacillota; class Bacilli; order Caryophanales; family Paenibacillaceae; genus Paenibacillus; species Paenibacillus sp. FSL H3-0286. The sequence continues at coordinate 5,573,540 of NZ_CP150285.1, forward strand.
TGCAGAATTGGAATGGGCTCTCCCCAGTAGCGTTGACGGCTGAACAGCCAGTCACGCAGACGATAAGTTACTTTGCCTTTACCTACGCCCTTCTCTTCCAACCAAGCAATCATCTTCGCAATCGCTTCTTCATTCTTGAGTCCATTCAGGAAATCAGAATTGACATGCGGCCCATCTCCGGAATAAGCCTCTTCTTCAACGTTGCCGCCTTGAACGACTTCCACGATATTCAGGCCGAATTGTTTAGCAAATTCCCAGTCGCGAGTATCGTGACCCGGAACTGCCATAATTGCTCCCGTTCCGTAACCAGCAAGCACATAATCTGCAATCCAGATTGGCGCCTTAGCACCATTCACAGGATTAATTGCATATGCGCCTGTGAAGACACCGCTCTTCTCTTTCGCCAAATCCGTACGCTCCAGATCGCTCTTACGTGAAGCTTTTTCACGATATTCTGCCACAGCAGCACGCTGTGCTTCAGTTGTAATCACATCAACAAGCTCATGCTCTGGTGCCAATACGCAGTAACTTGCTCCGAACAGTGTATCTGGACGTGTAGTAAACACGGTCAGGTTAGCTTCGTGACCTTCAATGTTAAAGTTCACTTCTGCACCTGTTGATTTCCCGATCCAGTTGCGCTGCATATCCTTGATGCTTTCGGACCAATCCAGCTCTTCCAGATCCTCCAGCAAACGCTCAGCGTACTCTGTAATTCTCAGAATCCATTGACGCATCGGTTTGCGCACGACAGGGTGACCTCCGCGCTCACTTTTACCATCGATAACCTCTTCGTTGGCAAGTACCGTACCCAGTGCCTCACACCAGTTAACAGGTACTTCTGCTACATAAGCCAGGCCTTTGTTATACAACTGGATAAAAATCCATTGTGTCCATTTATAATAATCCGGATCTGTCGTGCTGATCTCGCGGTCCCAATCGTAGGAGAAACCCAGCGATTTGATCTGACGACGGAAATTATCGATGTTCTTATCGGTAAAATCACGTGGATGCTGGCCGGTATCCATCGCATACTGCTCTGCCGGAAGTCCAAAAGCATCCCAGCCCATCGGATGCAATACGTTGAAACCGCGCATCCGTTTGTAGCGAGAAACGATATCCGTCGCTGTGTAACCCTCTGGATGACCTACGTGCAGTCCTGCACCTGAAGGATACGGAAACATATCCAGTGCATAAAAATTGGGTTTTTCAGGATCTTCTCCTGTCTTAAAGCTTTTGTTCTCATCCCAGAACTTTTGCCATTTCGGCTCAATAGCCTGCGCCCGGTAACCAGTAGCGGGTATGCTATTTGTTTGATTGTCGCTCATTGTCTGCTCCTCCTTGGAGTGTTACTTCTTAGATTTCTTATTCCTTAACCAAGCACATACGCCCTCGGTGTCCTTATAAGGACGGTAAGCATTTATGCGGGAAATATAAGACATGAAGTATTGCGTGAAACGTATACTCTCTTATATTTACAAAAAAACCTCCCATCCCTAGCGTATTATCGCTAGGGACGAGAGGTTATAATTCCCGTGGTACCACCCTAGTTAGCGGCTGAATATACTTTATTCTGCCACTCACTTTGCACCCTTTAGCGGGGGTGAGGCGACGGCGGTTCATTCATGACATCCATTATCTCTTATGGATATCCTGTAAACTTGCACCGTTACTCCGAGGTGAGTTCACTCTGTTCCGTTAACCGACTCGCACCTTAGTGCCGGCTCTCTGCAATAACGGTATAGAATTAATACTCCTCATCATCGAACAACTATATACTGAGTCATCAGTAATATTCCCCAACATTATATACAAAACTGTTGTCAATAGTCAATGATTATCCCTTTATACAGGCTTTCGTTTGATTAAAAACGCCATAAAGTGTTGAATAACGACTTTTGCAGCTGCAAAGAACGGTACAGCAAGGATCAGTCCAATCATCCCTGCCAGCTCACCACCTACCAGCAATGCAAAGATAATAAGCAGCGGATGCAAATGTAGCGTCCTGCCTACTACCTGTGGAGAAATAATATTGCTCTCCACAATTTGACATAAAGTGTTTACCACAGCAACCAGTAGAACTAATCGAAAAGAGACGGTCGAAGCCATCACAATGGCAGGTGCAGCCCCTAGAAAAGGACCCATATACGGAACAATATTAAATACTGCCACCACACTGGCGAACAGTAAGGCATAAGGCATTCCGACAATAGCATAGCCGATATAGGCGAGCACACCTATAATGATGCAGACCAGAAATTGTCCGCGAATGTAATTGCCGAGCGCGGCATCAATATCTTTTAACAAAGTAACAATAGACTTGCGGCGTGCGCGGGGCAGACAAGAGACCACCGTCCGTTCAAATACGTCAAAATCCTTCAGAATATAGAACACCAGAAACGGCACGATAAAAGCATTGAACAGCAAGTTAATCGTTGTCCCTATGTTATCGAGAAAATGAGAAATCCCTTCGGCCAGACGATTCTCCAGTTGAAAAAACCAGTTGTTCATCCCCATTTCAACCCCAGGTGGTATTAGCCTTGTATTCATATGGCTCATCAGGCCTTGGGCTTGCAGTGTGATCTCAGGCAGATGTTCATTTAACTCTTCAAGCTGCTCAATAAACATCGGGATAAGGTTGATGGCGATCACGGTAATCGCCGTTAGAAACACTGCATATATAAGTAGAACAGCTACGCTACGCGGCATCTTCCGTCCGGCCAGCATACTAACCACGGGATTCAGCACATAGGAAATAATCATAGCTGCCAGAAATGGAGCGAGGATTGCCTTTAAGAATACAAAAATCCCCTGCAGCATCGGACGAAGCAACCAAACAAAATACAAAATGATCAGGGATAGCAGCACTCCGATCATCCAGCGGAACCATTTACTTTGGGACCATTGTTCCATGAGAGTACCCTCCTGCGGTAGAGCCTGGACTAGCTTCGTAAATAAGTATATGTATGGCCGCAGCAAAATAACCATCAAACACACAAAAAAGCGTCAATAACCTTGCAACTGATTTCAGCTGAAAGGAAATTGACGCTTAAGTACATAGAGCAGTCTTGCTTACAAAGCAAGATTCATAGTTAAGACGACGCATGAATTTGCGGGAAATCCTGAGTCATATCATCCCCGGAGAACAGGTCGTCCAGTGAGCTTAGTGTGCCGTCTTCTTCAACTTGATAAACCGACATTTTCTCGCCATTTACCGTCAATTCGATGAAACAGCCCCAGCAATAAAACTGGTGGGAACCGATCTTTCCGATATCTTTGGAGTTGCAGTTTGGACACTTCATATAATACATTCCACCTATCCGTTAACAATATTAATGGCTTTTTGTAGCCGTTCTTCGCTCATCGCAGGAACCATTAATGCATTCTCACCAATGGACATCTCGTCAGAACAAGGCAGCCATTTGCGGCCTTCGATCAAATCAGTGACAAGCCCGTCACTAATTTCCAGCGCTCCTATTGTGTTTCCCAACTTTTGGTCAAAATAAACATCAGATATTCGTCCGAGTATAGTTCCAGTTGTAGTTAGCACTTTTAAATCCTTAAGTTTGTTCTTTCCAAGTAGAAAAGTACAAGGTATATGATCGGCATCTATCTTATCAATCGACTCTTTACTACGAATCATGACAGCATCCTCGCCGTAGGCCACAATATCTTCCCATGCCACAAATTTCACATGGCCACCAAAAAAAGATTTGCTTTCCAGTTCAATACCCGTAATATTCCAGTTTGAATCGAGCAAAATATCGACAATTTTGCCGATTGCGTTACCCTCTTCAACTTCATATACAGCCAAGCCGATCAGATCTTGAAGTTTCATGGCTGCTCGGTCTCCTCACTTTGAGTGTAATTACGAGTTCTCAAAAAGTGAAAGCCCGAATGATCAGGATACCTATCATAGCCTAGAAGTAACTAGTCTCTGATACGCAGCCGATTCAGAATGGTTTCAACTTTTCGAGCAACGTACTCAATTTCTTCAGTAGTATTACCCAAACCCATGCTAAATCGAATCGCGGACCCTAAAATATTTTCTGGAAGCTCCATTGCTCTCAGAACATGGGATATTTCCAGTGATCCTGACGTGCAGGCTGAACCGCTTGCCGCCGCAATCCCGTCCATATCCAGGTTCATCAGCATAACATCTGTTCTAGCTCCCGGGAAGCTCAAATTCAGTATACTTGGCAAAAAATGCTCGGTATTGCCGTTAATCGAATAACTTTCCCGTCCAATCAGCGTATCCAGCTCTTCAAGTAGTCTATTGCGCAGGAGCTGCACTTTTTGTCGACGTTCTGATAGACCTGTAACTGCTATCTCAACAGCCTTGGCAAATCCAGCAGTACCTGCTAGATTTTCTGTTCCGGCTCGTCTGCCGCGCTCCTGAAGGCCACCGTGGAGTCTTGGATGCAGCGGTGCTCCACTCCGCACATAAAGGCCACCGATCCCCCCAGGTCCATTGATTTTGTGAGCTGTAAAGCTCATGTAATCTACCGGAAGCTCCCGCAGTGTGATCGGTAAGGCACCAAGAGCTTGTACAGCATCAACATGGAACAGAATTCCCCGCTCTCTGGCAAGCTGGCCAATTTCCTGAATCGGCTGAACGGTTCCTACCTCATTATTGGCATACATTACACTGATTAGCACCGTGTCTTCCTGCACCGCTGCTTCTACGTCTGCAACGGATACTCGGCCTGTAGAATCCACAGGAAGATAAGTAACCTTAAAGCCTTCCTTCTCCAGCTCTTCGCAGGTATGTAGCACTGCATGATGCTCTATCGCAGAGGTGATAATATGATTGCCTTTCTGGGCAACAGCAGCGACAGCTCCATAGAGGGCTAGATTGTCGCTTTCGGTTCCGCCGCCAGTGAACACCCACTCTTCCGGCGAGCAGCCTAAAAAGGCGGCGATAGTATCGCGCGCCCCATTTAATATTTTCTTGGCTGAACGTCCGAACTGATGTACACTGGACGCATTTCCATATTGTTCTGTCATTATATTCAGCATGACCTTGGCCACCTCGGGATGAACCGGAGTTGATGCGGCGTGGTCCAAATAGATGGTTTTCATCATTCATTTCTCCACTTCTAGGGTATAGTACAATAGTTCGTTTTTAAGAACTATTAAATTATACCGCGCGAGAAGTTAGTTTTCCACAAACTAAAGAACACAATATTGTAATCAATTCCCTATATAGGCTAGGATAATGACAGCCAATTCTCTTCAGAGGTAACTTCTATGCCGTTTTTTCTAAGTAAAGCCGCAGTCACGCCGTTGCCAGCGATCTTCTTCCCTTTGAACTCTCCGTTATAAATCATGGTGCTGCCGCAAGAAGGACTGTTTTCCTTGAGGACTACCATCGTGGCTGAAACCTCTTGAGCTTTTTCAAGCGTAATATAGGCCCCTTTTAAATATAGTTCTGTTACATCTGTTCCCGACCGGTCCACTACTTTTGCCGTTCCTGCAAGCACATCCTCACCATCCCCGCCGACAATTTCAGCTGGCTCTCTAGGCGTAGAGAATCCCCCTAATAATTCCGGACACACAGCAATAGCCTGATTCTCATTCAATAGCTTCTGAATTTTCTCATCCAAACAATCCGTACCATTATATCTTACCTTCATGCCAGCTAAACAAGAGCTTACCAAAATCACCTATATGCACCGCTTTCTTCATTCATTGTGCTTCGTTTATAATAAGATACAACCCTCAACAGCCGTTCAAGCTAAGAAATATTTCGAGCATAACATGCTGATTACAAGCTGTAAACAAATCTAGCCTCAAAAACGACCGAATGGGAAGTGTATAAAATGTGCGGACGATATACAATAACAGTCACCATGGAAGAGCTGATGGTCAGATATTTTGCCAATGATTCTACCATTATCCACTATGCTCCAACATATAACGCAGCACCCATGCAGCAAATTCCGGCAGTCATTAACACAGGGTCCAGCAATAAACTTGGGGAACTGCGCTGGGGTCTGGTTCCTTCTTGGGCCAAAGATGATAAAATCGGCAGTAAAATGATCAATGCCCGGGCAGAGTCACTCCTTGAGAAGCCTTCTTTCAAGCGATTAGTAAGCTCCCGCCGCTGCATCATCCCTTCTGATGGTTTCTATGAATGGAAGGCACAGGGCAGCAGCAAACAACCCATGCGAATCGTGATGCGCGATGGGGGTATTTTTTCAATGGCCGGATTGTATGATATTTGGATGGACCCTGAAGGTAATAAATTAAGTACCTGCACGATTATAACGACTACCCCAAATGAACTTATGGCTGAAATCCACAACCGTATGCCAGTTATTTTGAAGCCTGAGGATGAGCCTGAATGGCTAAGCCGGAGCAATCAGGACGCAACTTCGTTAATAAAGCTTCTTAAACCCTATGATCAGCATCAAATGAGAGCCTATCCGGTTTCCACTGCAGTGGGAAATGTCCGGAATAATACGAAGGAATTAATCAATGAGATATAGACAGGAGGAAGTCATATTTATAAAACACATTTAAAAAAGTGGATCGTAGCAGGGTTAGTATTTCTGAGTTTATTTAGAATTCTGTTCTTTATATTAAAAGAGGTTATCTTTTCTTATGTCACTCTCCCTGATCCCTATAACAATATTATTCAAATGGTGGGAATGATTGTCACCCTTTTATTGACACTAATTCTGACCTCGTTGTTAATCCATGAAAAAACATCTTAACCCTGCAGATTAACCGCAGAGTTAAGACCAGCGCCGCTCAATTTGAATTCTACGTCCCATCAATTGATGATACATCTGTAGAAATCTGTCTGCATACAGCTCGGAGGACAGGTTAGTCCGGATATGCCATTCTCCATTCATCCTGATTCTGGCCCGCAGTGCCGGATCATCCATTAAGGATAGAGCAGCATTCACAGCTTCATCCAGCTGCCCTCTCGTGTATATTTTTCCAGTGTGATTGTTAATGACGAGTCTTCGAACGCCGTCAGAATCTGTAGTAAGTACAGGACAACGGCACAACATCGCCTCAGCAACCGCATATCCAAATCCTTCCAAAATCGAGGTCGAAAGGAGCAAACCTCCCGAATCACCAATAATGCTCATATAATCTGCCATTTGCTCATGAGGAATATTGGAATACGAAATTAATCGTGAAGAAATCCCTGTCTCAGCTACAAATTGATCAAAGCTTTCTTTTTGCTCTGGATCAAACAACGTATCATCCTGAAAAATCCATAAATAAAGCTCGGGATGGATCGTCAGCAGCCTTTGCCCGATTTGCAGAAATTCCCGCCAATTCTTATTCGTTTGAATGCGTCCTACCCAACCGAGGATAGGGAAACTTTTCGCGGGATAATTGGTATATCCAAACTGATCACAATCGATCGGATCATCAAAACAATATTGTGGAATGGTTGGAAATCCGCCTTTGAAAAGCGCCTGCAAATGGGTTGTTTCCGGATACAGCAGTGCATCGGTGAGCCTGTAAATGCGCTCTGTAAAATTATTAACGACCTGCTCAGCTTCATCTAAGGTACCTAAACCCTGCACTTCAAAAACAAGCGGCCCTTTATACCCAAACCCTCGAATCCGCTCTGCTAAGTTAATATCCGTACACACTACAATTAAGTCAAATGCTTCACGAGCAAGCATTGCCCTGATCTCGTCATCACTATTGGTAATATGCGTTTGAATGTTACGGATATTCTGCTGTCCTTTTCCATGGTGTGTATACAGTAAATGGCACTCTACACCGCGAGCATATAACGCTTGGCAGCGAACTCGGTTCAGAGTTTGCATACCACCACTCGGGTTATAAAAAGTGAACAAAATCTTCATCATGATCACTCATTCGCAAATTATTTTAGGTAAAAGAGGTCTTCAACAAATCATACAAATCTGCGCTGCGAAACAGCTCATTATAATAGTGGCTTTTGGTCGAGGGGACATGTCTGTGTCGAAATCCAATCAAGCTATGATCATCCGTGTAGTAGTTGGAAATCGTATCCCCACCCGTAGTAATCAAAGCTTCCAGCATGTACTCAATATCGAGCGCTCCTATAAAAACCTTTGGACCTAAAACTATCGTAAATGGGGTGGATAGCTGCTCAATAGCACTGCAAATCGCGTGTGACTCCACAGCCCCAGGCAGCCAAGCGAACGCTGTCGCAGGATGAGGTATGGTTTCCAATAGAGCTGATGGCTGACGTGTAGTTGATAAATCCAGCACCCGGCATTCATAATTGCTATACGTTTGTTCGTACAGATTCTCTATCCTCGTTATTTCATCCGCACAAGCATTCACTACAGGATATAAAACGGTAATCATCGCCGGAATCCCTCTGCGAAACCGCGCCTGATGGCGGGTCAAATGATAGGCATATCTCCATCTACGATGATTTTCAACCGAATGTAACTGGGCAGATACACTAAAGGTAGAATCTACACGATAATTCACCAGTTCCACCGGTATAAAGCGAATCTCACAATGTTCAGCCAGTCTCAGCCAGTAATCATAATCTTCCACCGGTTCCATTCCATAAGCTCCAACAAGCTTCGCAATCTGTGTTTTGTACATAAAAGATACGCCAATGAGCGAATAATCCAGCAATCTCTCTTTGGGCTGTGACTGATAATTACGCTGCGTAGCCAATTGATGTTCGTTGTGAAGAAACTTTCCCTCGTTATCGATGCTTTGAAAAGAACTGAACACGATGCCTAACTCCTGTGGACCTCTAACTAGCGCCCCCCGAAGGATTTCGAGGAAACGGGGTTCATAAACATTGTCGCTGGAAACCCAACTCAAATATTGAATACTGGGCTCACTAAACAAAAGATCAAAGCCAGTATTCAGTGCATGTGCTATACCCCTGTTCTGTGCGTAAGAGATAACCGTTACCCTCGGATCTTCGACAATAATGGATCTCACGAGCGGTTCCATATCTGGTGCTCCATCGATCACAACAACCAGCCGAAAATTGGTAAAAGATTGGTGTAGAACAGACTGCAGAGCTTGCCGCAGAAACTCCGGCTTTTGGGTATACACAGGCATAACTACTCCTACATCCGCCATGATTTTTACCTCTCTCTACATTGGAGTATAAAATCAGTATATTTTGATTCCTCTCATCTGATTGTGTGAATGCCCCTAAAATACTTTATTGCGCCTAAAAAAGCAGCAATCGCCCTATTTCTTTCAGCGACTGCTGCTTAATGGTCTAAACGTTACTATTATATAGGGATAGATAATGCGGTAATCTGCGTCAATTCAGATTGAAGCACTCGCTGATCAGTAACTAGATTTCCGAACTCGTCCAGCCCATACACGGAGGTAACTACTTCTGCCAAAGGAAAAGGACTACTAATTTGTACCTCGTAAGCCAAATTGCCCCCAATGAAAAACTCTCTAATATCAGAACTCTTTGCAGGAACGTAATACCCTGTGACATAAAGCGGAGTAAGAGCTGGCATCGAATATGGAACACCAAAAACTTCGACGATCATCATTGCACTCGCATTACTTGTGTTACGAACACTGACTACTACATTACTTGCTGCAGTACCAGTTGCTCTTGTATTTGTAATAAGACCTGTTGTATAAGGCATTTCCTCACTCCTCCTTTTGGTTTCTATCAACTTATTCACCAGGAAGCCGATAGTTGTGAGGCAAGAGGAAGGGGAAACTCGTGGAATAACAGCCAATTAGACAGGTAGAAGATTATATTGATATCATTTCCGTTCCGCTTTGAGGATATGTCGGCGGGTGATTTCTGCCTTCTTATAAACAAAAATAAGTACAAATGTTCGCATATAAAGAATAATAGTGTTAAAATAAAGTTATACTATTCCTAAACTAAAGCCTAAGGAGTCTTGCCTAATGAGTCAAAGAGTTGCTTACAATGAAGTTGCACCTGAGGGTATGAAAATCATGATGGATATGGAGATGTACACCAAAAAATCTACGATTAATCGGACTACAAGAGAACTTATCAAAATCAGAGTTTCTCAAATTAACGGATGTGCTTTCTGTATAGATATGCATACATCCGAAGCTCGTAAAATGGGTGAAACTGAACAACGAATTTATTGTTTAAATGTTTGGGAGGAATGTACTTTTTATACACCTGAAGAGAAGGTTGCTCTAGAACTAGCTGAGCATATTACGCTAATCCCTTCCAAAAGAGTTCCGGATGATCTATATAAGCAAGTACGTGAACATTACGATGAGAAACAATATGTTGATCTTGTGCTGATTATTAATCAAATCAACAGTTGGAACAGAATTTCTATTGCAATGGGAAATACCCCCGCAGCACAATAATTAACATTAATTAACCTTAATGAACACTTTAGGGTGTTCTTTTTTTATTCTCCGCTCCTCACGTTCCACGGCTCCGTTGATATATGAATCATCTCATTAAAATGCCCTGCCAGTATAATCACTAGCAAGGCATTTTTTCTTGCGATCGTGTTGGGTTAGTTCAATAACAATTTCTGATTTTAGTACTCTCTTTTATTTCCCTTCTTTACGTACTCCCACTCAACCTCAACATTTTTCCTAACTCTTTGCAAAAGTTGAAACAAGACTTCCGTTTCTTTTTCAGATAATCCTGCTAACGCAACCAAGTCGGTATGGTCCCCTTCTCTCTTCAGAAAAGAGTAGGCTTGTTTGCCTTTTTCAGTTGTGAATAACCTTTTTATTTTTTTGTTCGTTTCATCGTCTTTCTTTTCAATAAAACCTTGGATTTCAAGCTTCTGAATCGCACGTGCTGCTGTTGTTCGGTCCACCTTTATCATTTCCGACAGCTTTTCTTGAATAATGCCCGGATTCTCATATATCCGGACCAGATATAAATACTGCCCCTTTGTAAGCTCTAATTCCTTGAACTCTATATTACTTATGGAATCTAATGCCCTCGCTATCATTCCAACTTCACGAAGGATCTCTTTCATTCAATCACCTACCAGTTCCAATAATGTTGTATTTACAACAATATTGATTATATATATACTTATAATTGTCGTTAATTCATTATGACGTTTTTCCTAAAAAAAACAAATACAGAATGGAGTAAGCAAGAATGAATCTTAAAAGAATTACACTAATCGAGGAACTTGAAGCTGCATTTTCAATCAGAAAAAAAGTATTTGTTGAGGAACAAGGCGTTCCCCTTAATGATGAATTTGATGAATTCGATACACTGAATGGAGAATGTGAACATGTCCTGGCCTATTATGATGGGCAACCAGTTGCCACAGGAAGGATCCGCGTTCTTGATGGTATAGGTAAGTTAGAGCGTATTTGCATCCTAGAACCTTATCGTAAATTTGGAATTGGGAAAAAAATTATTTCGGCATTAGAAGAGATCGTGGTGGAAAAGGGGCATCAAAAAGTTAAATTGCACGGGCAAACTCAGGCGGAGGGCTTCTATAAAAAACTTGGTTATCGGGCTTCATCTACTGAATTTATGGAGGATGGCATCCCTCATCTTTTAATGACTAAAGATCTTTCTGCTTCAAAAGAATGAAGAAGTTTAGTGTAACTACGTTTTCCATTTTCACTTGCGGGATTTTCATCTTAACCCTAGGCGTTTCACTAACAATAATCTCTGACCTTGGAGCATCACCTTTTGATGCACTTTTAGTGGGTCTATCCAAAAATGTCGGTCTTACAGTAGGCAGTTGGGAAGTGCTGATCGCATGCCTATTGATTGGATGTAATTCATGTTTATCCAAGCAAAGACCGGAATTATTAGGGCTGGTAACTGCATTCATAGCAGGCTTAGGTATTGATATGTGGCTTTTTTTGTTTAACCATCTGATCGAGCCTAATCTGTGGATCAGTAAAATTGCTTTTTATGGTTTAGGCTTAATCGCAATTGGATTAGGTACATCCATTTATTTATACGCAAATTTCGCACCGATTCCAGTGGACCGGCTAACATTAGTACTGCAAACGATAACTAGGCTTAGTATACTATTTACTAGAACAATCATTTATCTTGTTTTCTTATTTGCCGCCATTATTTTCAATGGGCCTATTGGGATTGGTACTCTACTTACCATTTGTTTAGGCGGATTAATTCTTAATTACTTTATGCCACTTACACAGAAAGTCTTGGACCGATTGCTACAACATTAATAGCGAACTCCGCTAAAGAAACTTGATTTATACAACAAACCATAATCTTATCATTGGGAGTGAATAATTTGGAGATTAGAATCGATAACTTAACCGGAACCGAAATCATAGCATTGATCAGTGAACATCTTCAGAGCATGTTTGAGCAATCTCCCCCAGAGAGTGTACATGCGTTGAATTTAGATAAATTAAAAACACCTGAAATCACCTTCTGGAGTGCCTGGGAGCAGGGCGAACTCTTAGGTTGCGGTGCTCTTAAAGACATGGGTAGCCATCATGGTGAAATCAAATCCATGCGTACTTCTACCAAGCATCTTAGGAAGGGCATTGCATCTAAAATGCTTGCCCATATTATTAAAGAAGCTAAGCAACAAGGCTATCGGCGGCTGAGCTTGGAAACCGGATCCACTGAAGGGTTCAAAGCGGCTAGAAAACTATATGAACAATATGGGTTTGAATACTGTAGTCCGTTTGCAGATTACATTGAAGACCCCTATAGTGTTTTTATGACGAAAGAATTATAAGTACTGTAGAGGTGCTTACTTGACTACTAATCAATGGATACCGATTCTCGCAGCGTTCATCGGAGCCTTTTGCTGCTGGATTGCGCTCCTTAATAAACGTAAGAACAAATAGAATCACAGATAATAAAAGATAAAAAAAGACTCCCAAATGGGAGCCTAAAGGTTGATTCATAATACTGTTGAGTTATCTTTCATTGGAGATCTAAATATAAAACATGTAATTGTCAGCCAAACTCTCTTCTTTGTAGTTAATCAAATCATAAAGTGTTGTGGAATCCAGCACATCGGCAATACTGTCGCGAATACGCAACCATAAATCCCGTTTCGCTGCATCGTCCTCTTCCGTGAAGTCTACAGGAGAGATAGGGCCCTCCAGCACACGGATGATATCACCGGCAGTGATAGCATTCGCCTCACGCGACAAAATGTATCCGCCATATGCTCCACGAATACTTTTTACAAGTCCTGCATTGCGCAGAGGAGCAATTAGTTGCTCCAGATAATGCTCGGAAAGACCATTTTTCTCAGCAATACTCTTAAGTGAAGTTGGTCCTTCACCAAATTTCAGTGCAAGCTCCATCATAATTGTTAGTCCGTAACGACCTTTAGTTGATATTTTCAAAGGGGCACCTCTTTCAGTTTAATGTCTGATTATTGTATACTATTGATTCGGCAAGTCATTTGGATTGTCATATCAAGGTATTCCGATAATTACTCTCAGTTTATGTTATCATATCCGAAGTCACAAATGAAATGGAAAACAAAACATTTTACGAGAATGTTCACCCCAGGTGGACATTTTGTTGTTTCCAGTCTCTTATTTCAGAGGTTTAGAGTAGACAGGTATGTTATAATACATTTTGAGCCGGGTGTTCCATGAATGACCGGTATTTTGGGTACAGAAATGGTGATTACGATGACAAAAGCAAAACAAGACACCCGTGTCGTCGTCGGCATGTCCGGAGGGGTCGATTCCTCCGTCACGGCGCTTCTGCTCAAGCAGCAGGGCTATGACGTCATCGGCATCTTCATGAAGAACTGGGACGATACCGACGAATTCGGAGTATGTACGGCCGAAAGCGATGCAGAGGATGTTCGCCGCGTATGCGAGCAGATTGATATTCCTTACTATACCGTTAATTTCGAGAAGGAATACTTTGATAAGGTATTTTCTTATTTTCTCGATGAATATAAGGCCGGCCGGACGCCAAATCCTGACGTCATGTGCAACCGCGAGATTAAGTTTGGAGAATTTTTGAACAAAGCTCTTCAGCTTGGTGCCGATTATGTCGCAACTGGACATTACGCACGTGTTATAGAAGAAGATGGTGTGTACAAGCTGCTCCGCGGCGTAGACAACAATAAGGATCAAACCTATTTCCTGAATGCACTGGGGCAACATCAACTCTCTAAAACAATGTTCCCTATTGGACATCTGCCGAAACCTGAAGTGCGGAGAATTGCTGAAGAAGCAGGACTTTACACTGCCAAGAAAAAAGATAGCACAGGCGTCTGCTTTATCGGCGAGCGCAACTTCCGCGAATTCCTCAGCCAATATCTCCCGGCACAAGCTGGCGATATGGTTGACATAGTAACTGGAGAGATCAAAGGCCGCCATGACGGACTTATGTATTACACGTTAGGCCAACGCCAAGGCCTTGGTATTGGTGGCTCTGGCAACGGCGAACCGTGGTTTGTAGCTGAAAAAGATCTTAGCCGCAACATTCTTTATGTAGTACAAGGAGACAAGCACCACAGCCTGTACTCCACTAGCCTGATTGCTTCCGGTGTTAACTGGATTGACGGTCAAGCGCTTGGGCAAGAGCCGCTGAAATGCACCGCCAAATTCCGGTATCGCCAGCCAGATCAAGGCGTGACCCTTACAGCGCGTGAAGATGGAACGATTAATGTAACCTTTGATGTTCCACAAAAAGCGATCACCCCTGGTCAAGCCGTTGTCTTCTATCTCGGTGAGCAATGTCTCGGCGGCGGAACGATAGAATACGCGGAGAAGGTTGTTCCTTCAGCACAAGTGTGAATGTAAACCAAGCTTCTATAAAAGCTTGATCTACAAGTATTCGTAGTAACTCACAATATCTAACTAACATACCAAAAGCACGAAATAGTTGTATTTAATACAGCTATTTCGTGCTTTTTTATTTCTTTTTGGGTTTTAGTTGCACATTGTACAGTTAAACTGAGCTTATATCTCAATAAGTATCCATATACTGATAAATAGTTGTATGAAGTGCAATTAAATTACGTTGGCGCGGCTAGAGCCTATTTTAGTTGTAGGAAATACAATTAAAATGGACATGAAGCCACAATTAGTCGCAGTGCAGTCGCTAACCAGCCAATAACAAAAAAAGCCCCAGCCAAATGGCTAGGGCTTCCCTCATTTAGACTTTAAGGCTCAAGTCCCCATGCTAGAGCACCATTCAAGTACAACGGCACATGATTCCATTCCGTGTACGATGTTTTGGTAGGATCATAAGAGTAGTCTCCAACCTCGTTGTAATTGCTCCAGTCCGTTTTGTTGACCCGGATCTGGATATCACCCGTGTTGGCTCCCGGTGCAAGACTGCCTGCACCTGCGCCAAAGGAGATTTCTAAATAATAGTCCGCTCCAGTTTTGGCAGGGTCTACCTTCACGAATGTTCCCTGTATATTACTTCCACCGATGTTAGCATAGTCAACATTAAATTGTTGAGGTTTATCGCCATCAATCGTGTAATAATACCGCAGCTTTACATCGCTAAGCGCTACAGCCGTATCCCCATTGTTAACAATTTGCAGCTGCGGGCGGAACTGATTATCTCCCGGATTGGTATCACTTGTCCGGTACTTCACCACCAAATCTCCTTGTGCCGGAATCGGTACATCCATAGGCTTGGCGAGTGCCTCAGGGGAATTCGGACTCTCCCCAACCACGTTGGAAGCACTAACTACATAGTAATAATCCGTACCGTTAACCACGGAAGCATCACTGTAAGTAGCTTGAGTGACAACAGCCACATCGCTGTAAGGGCCACCAGTTGTTGCAGCTCTTTTCACAGTATAGCTTGTAGCTCCAGTTACGTTGTTCCAACTAAGATCTACAACTTGGTTACCAGCGACCGCACTTGGTTTGGAAGGTGCTTTTGGAGCTACTGGCTCCGTAGGCACGCTGCTGTTGATCAATCGATCGTATTCTGCATAAGCAGTTGCCATATCTACTTGCGACCAGAAGCGATGGTAGGTAAATTCAGGGGCTCCATTGTCCCAAGTTTTAGTCACTTTATTAAAAGAAGTATTGTATTTGTCCAGCAGATATTGCCACTTAGAGTCATTTACGATATTTGGACGGATATCGGTATAGCTTGCATATACCCCATTTCCGCCTTTAGCAGGATCGGAAGGCACTGTTGATGTACCAGGGATTGTATTTCCTTGGCCGAATGTACCTGTCCAGCCGCTTGGGAAATAGACTTCTTTAGTGAAATAGCGAGAATAATCTGCACGGCTTTCGGTAGTTGCAATACCAATTCCATCGTTATAACCCCATGCCGTGTCTAACAAAGATTTAGCCAGTACCTGAGCTTCTCCTCCCAGAGTACTGTAGCTGCCATGTTCAGCTTTGGTGCCAGCCGCATAGAAGGTAAGTGCCTTAATATAGCTGCCCAGTACACCTGTATCTTGGCTTGGACTCTTAGTTACGGCTTTCAGGTTATTGTTTGCAGTAGAACCACTGAAGCCATTCCAAGTATTAGGTTGTCCTGTCCATTCCACATTACCTGGAATCCAGAATTCTCCTGGTGCAGAGACTGTAGCCACTTGCGGATTGGCGCCTCCAAGAATTCGATTTCCTTGGCTGTTCAGATAGTAACCTTCTGCATCCGTAACTGGACGTTTGTTGGCAAAGGCATAATCTTTAGACCAATCTACCCAATTTTCTATAACTTGTTTTGCCATTTGGAAGTTTTCAGATGTAGTGTCTCCGTTAGAAGCAAGGATATAGTACAGCTCCGCTACCCGCTCCACACTCCATGCCTGCATTCCGAACCAGTTATTGGATGGAGGATCGTGGTAGACTGGAGCTTCGTCATAGGCCATGCCATAAAAAGTACTGGTTCCAGCTGGATAAGCCTTGTAAGCGCCTTGATAACTATTGGTCGCTCCACCGGCAATTGCCCCTTCAGAGGACTGCAGCCAAGTATAAAATTCCAATTGACGTTTCAGAGAGTTTTCCCAATCCTGCCCAGCTGTAGCTGATGACGGAATCAGACCACCATCCGAATCAGAAAGTGCGTAGGCAGCCACGACATTCTGATACCCTTGGTGGGCATGGCTCGCACCGATTCTCCAAGCCCAGTTTCCTGTTGCTCCAAGTCCACCGCCCCATGCGGTATACCAAGCCAGAAGATATTGATTAGAGTCTTTGCCAGTCCCGGCATCAGGGGTGCCGTCAGTAGCAGCACTTCCTACTTTTTGGAAGTATTTATCATACATACCGTAACGCAGGAAATCGCCCATTTTCTTAGCTTTATTCAAATACACTGTATTGTTGTAGCCGAGCTCTTTAGCCCAGTACATTGCTTGTACTGCCCGTGCATCGGCATCTGTAGCATTCGTGTAACGCCATTGAGCGGAAGGCACGTTAGCTTCTTTTGTGAACAGACTCATGAAGCCTTCGTTTGCTTTTCCGAACGTTTTGTCATCTTGAGACGGGTGAGGGACCGCCTCCCAAACGGACTCTTGTTCACCCCGTTGGAATGTATTCACATAAGCGGCTGTATGCGTAGGATTCAGCAAGTTGCCGAAGCCGTACCAGTTGTCCACGTCTACCAGCCAGTGCATCAAGTAGGTCTGGTTGTTGCCATACGTCGCCTTCAATTCAGCATCTAGCGGATCTTTACCTGCTGTATACTGGCCACCTAGCTGACTTGGATACTGATCCGGCTGAGCATGCTCCGCTGCATACGTAGCCGGGCTGTTCGGATTGTAATAACTCATGGTTGGCTGCTCTTCCTTGCCATCACCTTCGTTAATAGGAATGATATATTTCTCCATGTTGTCCCAAGCTGATTCCAGCTTAGTCCAGTCCCCTGTGTGATAACCATAGAGTACCTCAAGCCACATCCAATAACTGTAAGCTTCTGAGGTCGTCATATGTCCGTAATCAGGGGCTTCACTCATCAAGGTCTCTACCGCATGATAAGGTACTCCTTCGGCAGAGAAATAACCATTTGCGGGGTCTTTTAGCTGCGCATATAATTGCAGAAATCGCGTCTGCTCCGTAGTTGAAGCGTGAGCAGTCTGAGGTCTAAAATTAAATAGACCGGTCATGAGTGAGAGAAACAGGACTGCGGCCATTATTACAGAAACAGGCTTCTTTATTAAGCTCAATTTCATCATCTTAGGCAAGCTCCCTCTCTTGGATATATTTATGGTTCTAAGCCCCATACAAGTGTTTCACCTTGATAAAGTGTAACCTTATTCCAATCGGCAAATGTCTGCTGAACCGCGCTGTAGGAATAATCATCCGTTTCATTATAAGCCGTCCAGTCCGTCTTATTGGTGCGAGCCTGAATCTCGCCGCTATCTCCACCAGGCGCTATACTTCCAGCCCCTGCACCAAAAGAAATCTCCAGATAATAATCCGCGCCCGTACTGGCGGGATTCAGCTTAACAAAACTGCCGCTTAAATTACCACTGCCCACTACAGCATAATCACAATGAAACTGTTGTGGTTTATCCCCATCCACAGTGAAATAATAACGCAGCTTCAAGCCGCTAAGTGCCACAGACTCGGTTCCTGTATTCATAATTCGGAACTGAGGGCGCAGCTGTCCATCACTGGCATTCGTATCATTCGTACGATATTGCACCTTCAAATTTCCCGTTGCGGGCTGTGTCGGTTCTTGGGGTTTAGCACTAACCTGTATAGATGGCAAGCTCTCCCCTACACTATTCGTGGCAGTGATCACATAATAATAAGTGGTTCCGTTCACCCGTCCACTATCCATGTAATCCGTTCCCGTGACATTCTCAAGTACCGTATACGGGCCTCCACTCACTTCACTGCGTTTAACGGTATATTCACTGACCCCGCTAATCGCATTCCAATTCAAATGGACCGTTCCATTACCTGCTACAGCCTGAACATTAGTCGGACGTGCAGGGACTTGAGGTTCTCCAGGTTGTCCACCACCCGCTGGAAGTTCTCCATACATGTGTACACCTGCATCAAACACCGGAATGTTCGCTGTTTTTACAGGAGTTACTCCTTGAGCTGCCACCCCTTGGAATGAAAAATCATTAGCATTATTCCAGAAGTTAGTGTTCAGCGGAGCTGCAATTCGGAATTGAATCTCCTTACGATGAGCAGATTGTCCACCCGGATAAATCAAAGTACCTGTAAAATCGATCTTAGTATAGTAGATATGGTTAGCTGCATCGTAAGGCTGAAGTGCAGACACCGTTCCACCCTGATTGTAGCCTCCCGCTGTAACCGTAATATCCTCAGGACCATAACCAGCCGCTATCGCTTCACTAAGATCCACATAATAGTTAAAAGACATCTCTTTACTGGCCCTTGCCGGCCAGCCCGTACGGTTATTCAGCAATGCTCGAATCTCTACAAAGTTGCTGCCACTAGCATTCACAGAGGCTTCGACAAACATCTCATCTTCACGTGTCTCTGCAGGTGGAAATTGTGCAAGGGGCTGTTGCCCTTGTCCATGCAGCAGCACCATTTTTGCAATAGCTCCTGTAAAAGCTGCATTGTAATCGGTTGCAACTTCATTCGAGACATAATCGTTAATGGAGTCGGTGTAGCTGTCTGTTTTGGACGGGCCTCCAACTAGCGCTCCGTACAAGACATGGCGATGATTTACCGGAACGCTCTGACTATCATTCCATGATCCATGTGAGGTTCGATGATGGGGATGCTGAGGAGAATTGTTACCAAAACCGATAACATAACTGCTGTTTCGTGGATTGTCACCAAGCATATACGTAATTTGTCTCTCCGCGAAAGAGCGCGCCGTATCTTTCTTCACCGGATCGCTCACCCAGTCTGAGTAAACGAAGGCCATAAAAGCCTGATTGGCTGCATAACGCAATGCGCCCCATTGATCGAGATGGGCTAGTCCGCCAGGTGTATAGGCAACACGGTCACTTGTTCCACCCACTCCAGTCGTCCAATACTGCATATTCCGTTCAGTGGATTGAATGAACTTGGTCTGCCCGGTGATTCGTGCCAACAGTAATTGAGCGCCATAATGCTTGTCGTCCCAAGACTGTGTCCACTGATACCCCCAGTTTCCAGCCTGATTCGTTCCCCATTGATCGCTTGCTGCAATAGCCTTATTGAGATACTGCTGATCGTTAGTCGCCAAATACAACCAGACAGCCCCCCAGCTCAATTCATCCGCGTAACCGCTCCAAGAATTATAATATTGTTTGACGTCGGTAATGCTGTCGGAATAGGAGCCGCGATAAGTGTCTGCAAAATTGTAAAGCTGTTTAGCATGCAGCAGCAGCTTGTCCGCGTATACGGCATCCGTATCCCTGAAAATAATGGATGCTGAAGCTAACGCTGCAGCTGTTTCTGCGGCAAGATCTGATCCGGGATGAGTGGCATCAATTTTGTAGGAAGGTCTCTGCATCTGCATGACTTCTGCGGGTCCCCACCAATTATGATCGGTTGTTCCGTTACCAACTTGTCCCCACAGCTCGTTAGGAGCGGTATGAGCTTTCACAAAATAATCGGTTGCCCAGCGAATATTGTCTAAAATTTCCTCCAGCTGCCCAGACCCCTCATATCCTTGCTTGTACTCATAAACTGACCATGCCAGCATCGTTGTAGAATAAGCCATAGGCAAACCGAATTTAACGTGATCACCGGCATCGTACCAACCACCAGTCAGATCATGTCCCACATCCGCCCCGTCCAAAAGACCGGAATCGCCCCGCCATTCCACCCGATTGTTATCTGGCAATTCACCAGACCGCTGGGTTTCGTAGAAATAAATAGATTTTTGTAGAACCTCCGCATAGTTGTAGTCTCCGGCCGCTGCCTCTGCTATCGCCGGTTGAAATGCAGCATTTGAACAAAATGTAAGCGTAAACAACAAACTGAACACCAGTCCTTGTTTCCTATACCTCTTGATCATTTCTACTGCCCCTCTCTTCAGTGAATGCCACAAGAAAGATTACACCTCAGTCCCGTAACACCTCCCTCACTTGAATCAGGTACCTGTCATTGCGATCATCCACTCACCTCACTCTAAGAGCAATATTTAAGCGAAAGTTTCGCTCTCACCCAAAATATACCATATCTTTCATTAAAACACTATATTTTTACAGTAAATAATGCACAAAATATAGGAATAATTGTTAATTTAACGGAAAATAAAAAACAGCAGCTCAGGATTTCTCCTTGAACTGCTGTTCATTAATCCCCTCTTACTGAGCCACCGCAGCTTTATCTGCAGAAACCGCAATGTCGTTATAATAGAGTCCGGTTCCATCACCAATTGCAAAGTTTAGAACACGGTTATTAACCGGCACAATCACAGCACGATAAAGTGTTGGGAATACTGGAATCTCATCAACCATAAATTGTTGCCACTCTTTATAGATTTCTTTACGTTTGTCTACATCAAATGCAGCCTCAGAGATCCCTTCGGCGAGCAAACGATCGTTCTCTGCACTGGAGTAACGTGGGAAGTTATAGATTGCATCTTTACCGTACAGGCCTGATGGGTCAACGTCAATCCCTACCCCCCAAGCACCTTGGTACACATCAACAGTAGGATCATCCTCACCATTTTGACCTATGCGATCATAGAAGGTATTAAACTCTACCATTTCCAAAGTTACATTCAGACCAATCGCTTTCCAGGATTGTACATAATATTGAGCCAGCGGCTCAGCAATGTCTCCACCAGTCATCGAAATGAAATTAATCTTCAGCTCGCTGCCATCTGGATTCGTTCTAAATTCACCGTTTAATTTGTAACCAGCGTCATCCAAGATCTTTTTAGCTGCTTCTGGATCAAAAGCTACGCCCGGATTGGTAGTATCATGGAATTCTGGATGGGATGGTGGAATCAAGGTAGTCGCATTCCAACGCAGACCATTATAGAACTTTTTACCAACAGTATCATTGTCAACCGCAGCCCACATTGCTTTACGAAGATTCACATCCGCCATTTTAGCTTTAGGATCGGTAACAACCTCTTTTTTCGTTGCATCCCATTTGCCAAGCTTAAATCCAATATACGTATACGCACGGTCAACCGCCCCGAGATACTCAACATTTGATAGCTTCGCATTATCAGGGAATTGATCAATAGGGAAGGAATCCACCAAGTCAACTCCACCAGATTTCAGTTCTTGTACAATCGTTGTTGGGTTGATAACCTTCAAAATTACTTTATCCAATTTAGGGGCTCCACGCCAGTAATCTTCATTCTTAACAAATACTACAGACTCACCAGGAACGATACTCTCTACTTTAAAAGCTCCGAAGCCAATTGGCTTTTGGCGGACTTCAGGGGAAGAGGAGATTTTGGCAACATCCATGCCGCCAAAGATATGTTTGGCTAATGGATAAATCCATACGCTACCCGTTAACAAGGAAGGTGTAGATTGCTTATAAGTAATTTGCAGTTTCTTATCACCCAGCACTTTAATCCCGGATATGGTCTTGGCCTTACCGGAATGGTACTCATCCATGCCTTCAATATTAGTGAAGTCAGAACCGTAACGAGGACCATCATAAGCAGGATTACCAATAACTTCATGGGCGAACAACCAGTCTTCAGCTGTTACTGGTTTACCATCCTGCCAGTTTACATTGTCGCGAATCGTAAAGGTAAAGGTACGTCCATCTTCTGCAACTTCATAAGTAGCCGCACCATCATTAGTATAAACATAGTCTTTATCCCAAGTTAACAGACCTTCATCAAACCAGTTCAGAACTTGAGCATCTGGATCTCCAGAATAGAAGTTCCAGTTCAAAGTGCCTTCAAATGGACTATCGGAAACAAGTCCAAATGTAATTGTCCCTCCGTCAATAGCTTCACCTTGGTTAGTCTTAACGTTACTGAAATCTTTAATGTTATAAAGTCCGTCTTCTGCCTCAGGCGCGGCCGTTGCTTCTGCGGTTGCCGCAGGTGCGCTGGCGTTAGGAGCTGCTGTTGATTCAGCCGCTTCGTTGTTGTTCTTGGAGCCGCAAGCCGCAAGAGCGAACAACATTACAAACATTAATGAAACTAGTAAAGCTTTTGAACGAATGGCTTTTCTCATTTAATCATTTCCTCCCTTATTATCCTTTTCTTTGTCTTGCGTCGGTCGCACGTTTTAGCGCTTGACCCACATTATTTATACTCAACATCAATACCAGGATCAGCAATGATGCGGGTAACCAGATCCACCATCTGAACTCAAGAGTCTGCGGATTTCTCGCATAGCTTACTAGAGTACCCAGACTGGGTGTACTTTCTGGAAAACCAAAACCTAGAAAGGATAGGCCTGATTCCAATCCAATATTAGCTGCCAGATTCAAGGTCATTGTTACGATAATGATTGAGCTTAAGTTCGGCAGAACTTGCGTAAACATAATTTTTAGATTGGAGGAGCCTAGGGTCTTAGATGCCTGAACATAATCCAATTCCTTCTCTTGTAATGTCTTGGAACGAATGAGCCTGGCAATCCCCATCCAAAGAAATGCTGTCATGATAAAGGAGAAGGTCAACGTATTGTATTTAGGAACTGCGCTGACAAAAGCTATAACAATCATTAGAAAAGGTAGAATCATGAAGAAATCTACAATACGCATCGCGACATTATCTACCGTTCCCCCAAAGTAACCTGAGACTAAACCTACCAGAATACCGATAATTCCCGTAAAAAATGTAACCATAAAGGCAATAGACATGGAATTTCGTGTTCCTATAATTAATTGACCGAATACATCCCGTCCTCCATAATCAGTCCCCAGCCAATGCACAGCCGAAGGCTTCTCATATAGGGCGAACAAGTCAACCGTGACAATTTCTTTCTGATCTAAAAATAAGGAGATCCCATATACAGCAGCAATAATCGTAAATAGGAAAATCAACGAGACCAGTGCCAGCTTATCCCGCACCATCTCCCGCCAAACAATTTTGAAGCCCGATGGACTTTTATCAGTTTCCTGCAGCAGAGCTATCTCTGCGCTCGTCTTTGCCATTTCATTCACCCCAAAGTGTTCATCTTCTTATTTAATCCGGATACGAGGATCTACGATACTTAAAATAATGTCTGATAACAACGCACCGACGATGGAAGCAACCCCATACAGAAGAACGAGGGCTGTTACCACGCTGAAATCCCGAATCGTTATCGAACTTAGAAACAGCAAACCCATTCCTGGATAGCTGAAGATCGTTTCAACGAACACCGTACCACCGATTAACCCAGTGATCTCATATCCAAAAAATGCAGCGATCGGCAGCAAGGAGTTTCTCAAAATATGACGATTGTATACGCGTGACTCCGAAGCCCCTTTAGCTCTAGCAGTGAGAATGAAATCTTTTTGCTTCGTATCAATGATCTCATTTCTCAGATATTGTACGGTCCCAACCGTTGCAATTAGCGCCATAGATAGCGCAGGCAGAAGCAGATGATAGAATTTACTCCAGAAGTGACTTAGTGTACCTGGAACTTCCCCGGGACTGACACTGCCGCTGGTAGGAAACCAATGAAAATGAAATCCGAAAACCCATACCATTAAAAGTGCAAAAATAAACAACGGTGCAGCAAATCCAATATAGGTATAGCCAGTTATCAAGCGATCCAGCCACGAATCGTTATAACGTCCGCTGGTAATACCAAGCGGGATAGCAATAAGGTATGTAAGAATCAGCGTAACAATGGCCAGCCAAAGTGTATTCATCAGGCGTTGTCCGATTAGCTCTGAGACCGGCATTTTGAAACGGAAGGACTGGCCGAAATCCCCTTGTATCGCTTTAGTGATCCAATCCCAGTACTGGATGTACCATGGATCATTTAGACCGAGCTTTTCTCTCATCGCATCAATGGCCGCCGGATCAATATTCGGATCGAGCATTCCTGAGAGTGCGTCACCAGGCATCGCCTTCGCCATAAGAAAAACAAGAATACTTAATAGAACTACTTGAGGGATCATTATAAGAATTCTACGAACGATAATCTTCCACATATTCTCAACCTTTCTCAGGCAAGGCTACCAGATGAGTCTCGGAAATTGATTTTAATGGATAAGCCATGCCTTCTTCATCAAAATAATTCCGGTGCGCTTGTTCATATTCCTTGCTTACTGATTTTCTGAATTCCGTCTGCTTTTCTCTCTGTTTCGGATCAATATCAGGAATGGCGGCAATGAGTCGTTTGGTATAAATATGCTGAGGATTGTCAAAAATATCTTTAGCAGTCCCTTGCTCCACATGTCGTCCTTTATACATAATCCCTATGTGATCGCACATATGCCTGATGATCCCGAGATCATGACTGATAAATAGAAAAGTAAGATTCAGCTCTTTTTGAATGTCCTGCATGAAGTTAAGCACCTGTGCCTGTACTGAGACATCTAGCGCAGATACCGGCTCGTCAGCAATAATAAGTTTTGGCTTGAGTGCAATTGCTCTGGCAATTCCGATCCGCTGCCGCTGGCCGCCAGAAAATTCATGCGGATATTTCAGGATGTTCTCAGGACTTAAGCCTACTTGTAAAAGCAATTCCTGCACCCGGCGTTTTTCTTCCCCTGGAGACATTTTTTCGAAATTACGCAACGGTTCTGCAATAATATCGAGTACACGCTTCTTAGGATTTAAGGAAGAGTACGGATCCTGAAAGATCATCTGAATGTCTTTGCGGACATTTCTTTGCTTTCGTACACCCCTCAAGGCCAAATCTTGCCCTTCAAAAATCACGCTGCCGCTAGTAATAGAATTAAGACCTATAATCGCGCGACCCGTTGTCGTCTTTCCGGAACCAGATTCACCAACCAGACCATAGGTTTGCCCAGCTTCAATGGTAAAATTAACATTATCGACAGCCTTAACTACGCCAACTTCCCTTCGAAAAACACCGCCGTGGATCGGAAAATGTACTGCTAAATTTTTAACCTCAAGAAGTCCCATTGTGGATTGCCTCCTCGTTAGTATCAGGGAAATGGAAATTGTTATAACAGGTGCAGCGAACGAAATGTCCGGGTGCGACTTCATGCAGCTGTGGGTTCTCCTCATGCTCCGATTCAGGAATCCAAGGCGTCCGTGCCGAGAAACGGCAGCCCTTACGCGGAAGGTTTTGCAGTGGTGGAACAATCCCCTGAATCACATGCAACCTGGATTTTTCTTCTTTTGCCGTTGGAATGGAGTTTAATAAGGATCTCGTATATGGATGTTTCGGATTAGACGTCAACGTAAAAATATCTGCGATTTCGACGATTTGTCCGGCATACATCACCGCAACACGGTCAGCCATTTCGCTTACAACCCCTAAGTCATGAGTGATTAAGATAATGCCTGCTTCCATATCGTTTTTTAATTTTTTAATAAGTTCAAGGATTTGTAATTGGATAGTCACATCTAGTGCTGTGGTAGGCTCGTCGGCGATCAAAAGCTTGGGTCCATTGGCTATCGCAATGGCGATAACCACCCGCTGCCTCATGCCACCGGATAATTCGTGGGGGTACTGCTGATATGTATGCTCGGGACGGGAAATTCCAACCTTGGTCAAAAGATCAATGACCTTCTCTTTTCGCTGTTTCTTAGAAAGCTTGGAATCATGTAGGATAAGTACTTCTTCAATCTGTGAACCGATGATCATTAGCGGGTTTAAAGCGGATAAAGGATCTTGAAAAATCATAGACATTTCTTGGCCGCGCAGCTTGTTTAGTGCAGCAGGAGACATAGTAACGATGTCCTGGCCCTTGTATTTGATTTGTCCGTCAATTCTGGCTCTGGTATGCAGCCCCATAATGGAAAAGGCGAGCGCACTTTTTCCTGAACCAGATTCTCCAACGATAGCCAGAATTTCATTTTTGCGAACAGACAGGGTAACATCATCAACCGCAGCATAATAGTCGTCTGCAATTCTGAACGATGTCGACAAATTTTTGATTTCTAGTAGTTCTTCGCCCATATTCATCACCCTAACGACAAGGATTTCAAAATTAACACAATGAAAATATTATGTAAATTTTGATATAAATAGTGTTGATTTTCATGAAACATTTTGAAATAACCAATGTGATGATAATTAACACTGTTAAGAATACTACCAGTAGTTCAATCGGAAATAAAAATGAACATCTCGTAACTTTGTAGTTCATTTTAATTAACTTATGGTAAATTATCAATCTTTTCCTATAAAAAATTTTCAATCGATGTGATTAAAAGTAACGTAGGCAACAAAAAAACGGCTCTAGGCCGCCTTTTTTTGGAAATTATTTAGTTCGACTGAAAGTTAAAATCTTTGGCTTTCCAGCATGAAATTGGAAGGTATTACAGTCGCTAGCTGCTTACTGCTCCCGCCGAAGCTTTTGATTATGACGAATCTTAATCTCATTGCCTTGCTCAGTAGCTTGATAAAAAACACGCTGAGAAATCTCCTTAGGCAAATACTCTTGCTTCACATAATGCCCCGGAAAATTGTGCGGATATTGATATCCTTCATGCCCTAACGCAGTTGCACCTTTATAGTGCGTATCACGCAGATGCAGCGGTACCTCCGCTGATTTGATCTCATCCATACTTGCCATTGCATTGGAAATAGCCATAACCACAGCATTAGACTTCGGACTTTCCACTGCAAAAAGAATAGCTTGGGCAATGTTCAGCTTCGCCTCTGGCCAACCATTGTTTCGATACGCATCCAGCGCACTCACCGCTTGAACCATAGCTTGGGGATTAGCCAAGCCGATATCCTCACTGCTGGCTGCAATCAGGCGCCGAATAAAAGTCATAGGGTCCATTCCAAGCTTTTCTACCGCATACAGAAACCAAAACAACGCGGCGTCGCTGGAACCGCGAATACTTTTATGAAAAGCGGATAGCACATCATACTGCGTAGATTCATCAGCCTTCACAATGGGGCGCCGAATGGATTCTTCCGCCACCTCCAGCGTGATATGAACACTTCCATCAACTTGCGGCGCGGTAGTCAGGGCTGCCAGCTCCAGCGCATTTAGTGCCCGCCGGATGTCTCCATTAGCCATTGTTGCAATATGCAACAAAGCCTCCTCATCAACCTGAAGCTCCATAAATCCAAGACCTTTCTCTTTGTCCGCCAAGGCTCTGCGCATCGCGATCAAGCTGTGTTCACTCGTTAATGCCTCCAGCTGAAATAAGGTGGATCGGCTCATAAGCGCCCCATTAACATAATGGAACGGGTTCTCTGTAGTCGCTCCAATGAAGGTAATAGTCCCTTTTTCTACTGCTGGCAAAAGCGCATCCTGGCGTGAGCTATTAAATCGATGCACCTCGTCCAGGAACAGGATCGTCTTAGTGCCGTACAATGTTTGATTGTTCTGAGCTCGCTCAATAACCTCCCGTACATCCTTCACGGTAGCTTCCACCGCATTCAGACGTACGAACTCTCCTTGCGTGTGATGAGAAATAATATGCGCGAGTGTCGTCTTGCCGCATCCCGGGGGGCCATAGAGCAAAATCGAAGAGACTTGATCCGCCTCAATCGCTCTTCGCAGCAGCTTCCCCCGACCTATGATATGCTCTTGACCAATATATTCATCAAGATTCTCCGGTCTCATCCGGTCCGCAAGCAGCCGTCCGCCCCCGGTGTCCTCTCCGAAAGAAAATAAATCCATAACTCCACTTCCTTGCTATATTCTTGTAAAAGCTCAATGTAAATCCTCTCTATCATACCATATCACAGGGAAGGATTAGGATGCCCTGCCGGGTCAAGGTAATAGTATCAGCATAGACTTATTTTACGCCAAAATAAAAAGAGCATGATCTCGTCTTAGAAAGGCGGGAGCCATGCTCTTTTTTCAAAATATAAGAAAGTATAGGTTTCACGCTACACTTTATCCTTATGATTTCTCGCATAACGCTTACCGTCCTTATAAGGACACCAGAGGCGTTTATGCTTGAATTGCAAGCTAGCAATTTACTGCCAGCCGCATTTTTGATATGATTTTACGAATGCTTTCTTCCGATAGATGGTACTTCTTCTGAAGTTCCGCTACGGAATCACCGCTTCGATGACAACTGAAAATTTCCTTGTTCCGGTTCGCTATTTCTTTCCTCGAACCGCTGTTCTCGCCCCATCGAACCCGCTCTTCCGTCTTCTTTGGGATGTAGAGCAGTTCACCTTGGATGTATCCCTGAAGCTCTTCGAGCAAGCCAGGGGGGAGCACATCCTTCCCATTTACATAACTCAACTTGCATTTCCTCCTTCAACAGGTGTGTCCCTATGCGTCGGTCAACTAAGTTTTTAGTTATAATCACGTCACCTGCCTCCTTTCTTCTCCTCATATTTGGAAAAATCCGTAATTTCATTATATAAAAACCTTTTGGTAGCGTCTACATTCGATTTCATAAATTAAGTTCTTATGGATAAGTGTGGTACTTCTTATGTTAGTAATAAGGAGGCCGTAAGGCCTCCTCGCTTTAAGCAGGTTTCCGTCTTAAACGGAAACCACCTCGTATACTGAAATCATTTCAATCAGCCTCCTTCCAGAAGTGTTCTTGCCCGGCCGGACACTTATTATTAAGCCATACCTATGGGGGAGTTACAAGACCAAGAACAGTTATAACCATTCTCCACCAGTCTTACTCTCCCTCAGAATCGCTTCCAGCCGCCGTTTGCACATAGGAAGGAACTTCCCCATTATGGAGCAGCCACAGCTCATGGAGAGCACGTGTACAACCGACATACATCAGCTTCGCGTCCCAAGCCGTCGCTCCGTAATGATCTTGATCGGCATCTGCTAAGATCACCGCATCGAACTCCAAACCTTTTGATAAATAGACAGGCAGCACCGATAACCCGCCCTGATATTGCGTCATACTGCCATCAATCAGATGAATATCTTCAAAATGCTGTGCCAGCTCCGCATATAGTTCTGCAGCCTCATGAAGATTTCTTGTTAGGACAGCCACCGTACGGTATTCCCTTCCTGACAGAGACTTCAGTGCAGAGGTTATTGTCCGCAAGCGAGCTTGCTCATCAGCCACCAGTTCCCCGGCATCCTCGCCATAGGCGATCATACGCACGGGATCTCCACTACGAAACACAGGAACAGCCAGCAATGAGCTCTCCACACCTGAAGATAGAATTCCATTAGCGAAGTCTATAATTTCCATAGTAGAACGATAGCTGCGTGTCAGCGCGTGATAAGCCGTGTTCTCAGGGGCAAACAACGTCTGCATCTCTTCCCACGCGTGTACGCCTTTATAGGCATGTATGCCCTGCGAGAGATCACCCAGGATCGTAAAGGAATGGCCTCGCACATATAAATCCAGAACGGCAATTTGGAAAGGTGAAAAATCCTGAGCCTCATCGATTACTACATGGTCAAAGCGAGTAACGCCCTCATCACCATTCAAAAGATAATGGATATACAGCAGCGGAGGTAAATCCTCTTCACGTATGATGCCTTTTTTCAGCTCTTTTGCCGTTTCCTTCAACACAGCTGCCGGAATTTCCTCTGGCGGTTCAACCGGCCAATCCTCAGGAAGTTTAGCTGCTCGGAAAATTTGCTTATAGATCGTTAATGGATCATATTTAGGCCATTTGGCACTATAAGCCTTCTCTCGCTGCGCGCCTTTTTTCTTGCGATCCTTCATAGCAGCAGCTGAAGGACTCTTCTTCAGTTCCATCTCAATCCAGCGATGAATCCGCGCCATTACCCGTTCCTTGCGCTTGGCTGGAGGATAGGGAGCATACTCCTCATTATGCCAGCGCAAAATCATAGAACGGCGTAGCACCGCACCCTCCCACGGGCTAAAATCACCCTCAGGTACAGAGCTGCTTTCCAATAGCTTGATGCTGGACTCTATGATTCCCATCAGCACCGTGGAACCCTTGAAGCGCCCCGGCGTCTCTTCTGTAATTACCGGCATGCCGCCAGGGGTTTCGAACCAGCGGTTCATCGTCTCTGTCGCATCCTGTTCCGGCAATTCCAGTCCTAGTACATTAGCCGCCCAATCCGGAAATGTACTTTGAGCAATATTACCTACCCCGAGCTCAGGCAATACATCCGAGATGTAATCCAAAAACATCCGGTTTGGTGCAAAAATGATCATTTTTTCCGCAGAAACCTGATCCTTGTATTGATACAGCAGAAAAGCAAGCCTGTGCAGTGCAACGGTTGTTTTACCGCTTCCTGCCACGCCCTGAATGATTAGCGCTGTATTTTTGGCAGCACGGATAATCTTGTCCTGCTCCTCTTGAATGGTCGATACGATATCCCGTAGACGATTATCCTTGTTCTCCCCAAGTCGATAGACGAGAAACTCATCTGATACAATCGGTGCATCGCTTTCCCGATTGTACGTATCCGCGACCCGCTCCAGAATTTGCTTCCGAATCACCACGTTGCGTTTGAGGTATACCAGCCCCTCTATTAATCCCTCAGGAGCTTCATAGGAGGCTGGCTCGGTACCGCCGGTAAACGAATAAAACAGGCTTGCTACCGGTGCGCGCCAGTCGATGACTAGCGGACGGTCGCTTACCTGCTCGCGGTCTACGCCGATTTTGCCTATATAGAGTGCCTTCCGTTCATTCTCATCATTGCCTTGAAAATCAAGCCGTCCGAAATAAGGCTCCTGCCTAAGCTTGGCAAGATCTTTGCGCTTCTGATCACGGTTCGCTTCCAGCACCTGTTCCGTATAGTCATGTCCCGTGTACACTGGTGTCTGCTGGAGCTTCTCCAGCAAAGTGTCAATTTCAGTAAGCGCTTGATTCAGCCTGTCTTCTTCCTCTTGATAGGCACTTTGAAAGTTGTCTTCCAATTTCAGTTACCTCCTAAAAGTTTATCGAGCTTAAATTTTCATGCTCCTACGCCCATTTCTCACGCAAAAGGATACCCATTGTAGCACAATCAGCACTTAAATACCAAATCTTTCAAAAGATTTGACTAAACTTATAAGTTCTCCAACCTAAAGCCCTTTGGTGCACCTTAGCATGCACAAGCGCCGAATGTTCGGGACAAACCAAAGGCTTTTTTGCCTTTGGTTTCAGCGTTCGCACACATTTAGCTCCGATCAGAGGCTTTTTTGCCTTTGGTTTCGGCGTTCGCACACGTTCGGCTCGAATCAACGGCATTTTTGCCTCTGTTTTCGGCGTTCGCACACGTTTAGCTCGAATCTGAGGCATTTTTGCCTTTAATTTCAGCGTTCTCTCACATTTGGCTCGCATCAGAGGCATTTTCGCCTCTGTTTTCGGCGTTCGCACACATTTAGCTCCGATCAAAGGCATTTTTGCCTTTGATTTCGACGTCCAGGCACATTTAGCTCGCATCAGAGGCATTTTCGCCTCTGTTTTCGGCGTTCGCTCGCATTTTGCTCCAATCAGAGGCATTTTTGCCTTTAATTTCGACGTCCAGGCACATTTAGCTTCCATCTACGGTATTTTTCCCTTTGTTTTCGAGGCTTCCACACATTTAGCCCCATTCATCGGTATTTATCCCTCTGTTTTCGGCGTCTACGCACATTTGGCTCCAATCAGCGGTATTTATCCCTTTCTTTTCGACGTCTACGCACATTTGACTCCAATCAGCGGCACACGCATTTACCTCTTTGATTTCAACGCTGGCAGTAGAGCTAATTAGTGTGCAACAGGTCCCTCGCAATCAAAGAAACCGGATGCCGCACTATAGCACAGCCTGCAAAATAAAGTTAGCCACAAACAAACCAGCAATTCCATACAACGCAGGTGGCACTTCCTTCCCTTTGCCCAGCGCCAGCTTCACAATTGGGTAGGTAATAAAACCAAAAGCCATACCGTCCACGATGCTATAGGTGAATGGAATCATAACCATGATTAGAAAAGACGGGAACAGCTCGGTCAAATCACTCAAGTCCATCTCACGCACATTTTGTACCATTAGCCCGCCGATCACAATCAGGATCGGTGCGATCGCACTATCGGGAATATAGGATAACAGCGGTAGGAATAAGAAGGTCGCCCCGAATAGAAGCCCTGTCACCAGCGAGGTGAGACCCGAACGCCCGCCCGCAGCTATTCCTGCATTAGATTCTGCAGCGGCCACAACCGGACTGCTTCCGAAAAGACCCGCGGCGATATTAGCAAGCGAGAGCGCACGCAGGCTGCTTTTGAAGCGTTCTGGACGGCCTGCCATCATCGTCTGCGAGGCTACAAGACCGATATTTTCAAATACAACGATTAACAATAACAGGAATACAGCAATCCAGAACACCAGGCTCACAATGCCGCTCCAGTCCATTCCGAAAAATAGGCCGCCATAACCTGAGAATACATGCCCTGAGGCCTGTTTTTCCGGTGCATGTGCAGCTCCCAGCAGATAGGCTAGTCCTGTACCAACCAGCATACTTATCAGCAGGCCTCCGTTAGTTCCCCGGATAAATAACACTAAAGCCAGCAATAAAGTCACACAGGATGTAATAACTGCAGGATCACTAAAATGTCCTATGGCAACAAAAGTAGTCTGATGGGCAATCACTATCCCACTCTTTTGCAGCCCTATAAAGGTCAGAAACAGCCCTATACCGACTGTAATGGCATGCTGCAAGTTTTGGGGAATTGCCTCACTAAGAATACGATAAAGTGATGTGAAGGCCACGATAGCAAATAACACGCCTGTTATAACAACTACAGTAAGCGCCTCTCTCCAGTCCAGTTTCATGGAATGAACAAGCGTATAAGTGAAAAATGCGTTAATCCCCATCCCGGGAACCACGATGATAGGCGTCTTCCCGCCAAAAGCCATCAGCAGACAGCCGGTAATTGCGGTCAACAGTGTAGCCACCATTGCCGGTCTAAGCGGCATCCCCGCATCATGGAGAATCGTCGCATTCACCATAACAATATAAACTGAAGCAAAATAGGAGAGAATCCCTGCAGCCCATTCCCGTTTCCAGTCATTCTCAGGCGCAAGCCCCACACTATTTCGCCAAAAATTCGATTTCATGTACAAAAACCTCCACTGATATTAAGTTCCGCAGGCGGATATTACCCGGATTATAAATCTAATAATCAGCCGTTCATCCCGGTTCAGCTATTATGCCTATTTGTGGCCTGCTTCTTGCAGAACCCGCCTGTTTAACGACAACAAAAGGGCGTACGCAGCCGGATTCCAGCTACTCGCCCTTTTGTCCATTACTCTAATCCTATAACTATAATTGAAACAGCCTCAGCTCAGCAATTCACTTACAAGCTGACGCCTCCAGCCTCAAGCAAATCCCGCACGGCAACGCTGACCATAATTAGGCCGGCTACCGGTGGAACAAATGAATTGCTGGCTGGCGGTTGTTTCGCTTTACGTCGATCCGGCGCATTCTCCGGAACAATCTTGTCCGTAACATCCTGACGTGGCTTCATTGGCGGCTCCGTAGAGAAAACCACCTTCACGCCTTTCTTAATCCCATCCTTACGCAGCTTCTGGCGAATGACCCGGGCAATCGGATCATACGTTGTTTTGGAAATGTCCGCTACCTGGAATCTTGTAGGATCCATTTTGTTGGCAGCGCCCATGCTTGAGATCATAGGAATTCCACGTGCCAGACATTCTTTAATCAAATGGACCTTGTAGATAATCGTATCCGAGGCATCAATCACATAATCCGGTTTCAGCTTGAACAGTTCCTCATAGGTTTCTTCCGTATAGAACATGTTCAGCGCAATCGCTTCACATTCCGGATTAATCAGCTTCACACGGTCTACCATCAGTTCGGCCTTCTTTTGCCCAACCGTTGTAGTAAGTGCGTGGATCTGCCGATTCACATTGGTAATGTCGACGGAATCCTTATCAATCAGAATCAGTCTGCCGATCCCGCTACGAGCCAATGCCTCAACAGCCATACCGCCAACACCGCCGATACCAAGTACCGCTACTGTGCTGTTCTTCATAATCTCCAGACCTTCCGGTCCGATCGCCAGTTCCGTACGTGAGAACTGATGCAGCATGAGGTCAGCCTCCTTCAAAAGCTATGGCGAAGCAGAAATCTGCCTCGCCCGCTTTATTTAATTATTCTTTTTCTTTTTCTTTCTTTGGTTTAAGAGCCAGCTTAATATGCAGTTGCTCCAATTGTGAACCGTCTACTGGTGCAGGTGCATCCATAAGCAGGTCCGTTGCACTTGCCGTTTTCGGGAATGCGATGGTTTCGCGCAGATTTGTACGGCCCGCCAGCAGCATGATTAGACGATCTAAACCGAAGGCAATACCACCATGTGGAGGTGTACCATATTCGAACGCATCCATCAGGTAACCAAATTTCTCGTAAGCAACCTCATCTGAGAAGCCGAGAGCTTGGAACATTTTTTCCTGTACTTCACGTTTGTAAATCCGCATGGAGCCGCCGCCTACTTCATAACCGTTCAGAACGATATCGTAGGCTTGTGCACGAATTGCACCTGGATCTGTGTCGAACAGATGCAGATCCTCTTCACGTGGACGAGTGAACGGATGGTGTTCTGCTACATAACGTTTCTGATCTTCATCATAACCAAGCAATGGGAAGTCAGTCACCCAAGCGAACTTGAACACGTTATCGTCGATCAGACCCAGCTGACGTCCGATTTTGACACGAAGGGCACCTAGAACGTCCGCTACAACCTTTTTGGTATCAGCGGAGAACAACAGTAGGTCGCCTTCTTCAGCGCCTGTACGCTCCTTCACAGCGGCAATTTCTTCTTCAGTGAAGAATTTGACAATCGGCCCTTTGAACTCGCCGTCTTTCACTTGAATCCAAGCCAAACCTTTCGCTCCATAACGCGCAGCATAAGGTCCGAGATCATCGATTTCTTTACGAGTCCAAGTCCCACAGCCTTTAGCATTTAGACATTTCACTTCTCCGCCTTTTTCGATCACGGAAGCGAATACCTTTACGCCACTTGTGGCAACAATATCGTTCATTTCCACAAGCTCTAATCCAAAACGCAGGTCAGGTTTGTCTGAACCGTATTTGCCCATAGCCTCAGCATAAGTCAAACGTTGGAATGGAAGTTGAATATCCGCTCCTACAGTTTCTTTAAACAGACGTTGCATCAGGTTCTCCATCATGCCAAGCAGCTCATCCTGAGACAGGAATGAAGTCTCGATGTCCACTTGTGTAAATTCCGGTTGACGGTCAGCACGCAAATCTTCATCACGGAAACAACGAGCAATTTGATAATAGCGTTCAACGCCACCCACCATCAATAGCTGCTTGTAGATTTGTGGAGATTGTGGCAATGCGAAAAATTCGCCTTCATGCACACGGCTTGGCACCAAATAATCACGCGCACCTTCCGGTGAGCTCTTAGTTAGGATTGGTGTTTCTACATCAATAAATCCTTCACTGTCAAGGAAATCGCGGAAAATCTTAGAAGCTTTCGAGCGTAGCAACAATGTTTTTTGCATTTCTGGACGACGCAGATCCAGGTAACGATATTTCAGGCGAAGAGATTCGTCTACTTCCACTCCATCTTCGATGAAGAATGGAGGGGTCTTAGCAGCGTTCAGCACTTCGATATCTGTAATTTGAACTTCAATCTCACCTGTTGGCAGATTGCGGTTAATGGTTTCTTCATCACGTTTAACCACTTTTCCTTTGACAGCCAAAACATACTCACTGCGAACCTTATCCGCAATTTGCAGTGCTTCGCCGGAGTAGTCCGGGTTGAATACAACTTGCACAATACCGCTTCTGTCACGCAGGTCAATAAAAAGTACGCCCCCAAGGTCGCGGCGGGTCTGGACCCATCCGTTCAAAGTTACCGTTTGTCCAATATGTTCTGGTGTTAATTGCCCACAGTTATGACTTCTTTGCATAATTCACCATTCCCCTTTTTATTTAAAAATACATTTCTACTTAAAAAGTCTTCTTCTATACCAACGCCTGAGCCAGCTCTTCGAGCTTCACAGTCTGCTGTTCCCCTGTGCTCATCGACTTCAGCGCAATTACACCATTCTTCAGCTCGTCTTCGCCAAGAATCGCAGTATAACGTGCCGACATACGGTCAGCTGACTTCATCTGCGCCTTCATCTTCCGGCCGAGGTAGTCGCGTTCTGCCGAGAACCCTTGGCTACGCAGAAAGTATAGCTGCTTGGAGATTTCAATGTCAGCCTCATCGCCAAGAGCTACAAAATACACATCCAGTGGCTTCGCAGTCTCCAGCTCTACCTTCTGATCTTCCAGAATAAGAAGAATACGCTCCAGCCCGATCCCAAAACCAATACCCGGTTGATCCGGTCCACCGATTTCTTCAACCAAACCGTTGTAACGGCCTCCGCCGCCTACGGTATCAATAGAGCCAATGCCAGCTGCTTTATATTCAAACGCAGTATGCGTGTAATAATCCAAACCACGTACAAGACGAGGATTAATCGTGAACTCCACACCCATGATGTCGAGATGCATCTTAACCTTCTCAAAATGAGTTATGCATTCATCATCCAAACTGTCCAAAATGGAAGGCGCATCTGTAAATTTATCCTGATCCACCTTGCAATCCAGCACACGAAGCGGATTACGCTCGATTCGACGCTGACAGTCACTGCAGAGGTTATCCTTCATCGGTCTAAGGAATCCCAGCAGCTTCTCCCGGTAAGCCGCACGGCTTGGTGCATTACCCACGGAATTAAGCTCCACTCTTACATCCTTAAGACCTAGATCCTTATAGAATTGATAGCCCATAGAGATTACTTCTGCATCAATAGCCGGATCCACGGCCCCAAACGCCTCAATCCCAAACTGATGGAACTGGCGATATCTTCCGGCCTGCGGACGCTCATAACGGAACATAGGACCGATATAATACAGCTTGCTTACATCAGGTTCACCGTATAGCTTGTTCTGAACGTAAGCCCGCACGACACCAGCCGTTCCTTCTGGACGAAGAGCCAAATCACGGTCGCCTTTGTCCTTGAACGTATACATTTCGCCTTCCACAATATCCGTTGTTTCGCCTACTCCACGTTCGAATAACCCTGTGTGCTCAAACATAGGTGTGCGAATTTCCCGGTAGTTAAAACGGCGGCATAAATCTCTGGCCTTCCCCTCAATATACTGCCATTTCTCCACAGCACCCGGAAGCACGTCCTGCGTTCCTGTTGGTTTCTCGAATCTTTCTTTAGCCACAGTCTATCCCTCCTAAAAAATAACCCCTCTAAAGCTGTTCTCTTCATCTGTTTCTATTGCAGAAAAAGCAAAAAATCCCTCGCCCTGTTTTATAAAAAAACAGGGACGAGGGATTATCATAACCAATAATACACCACGTGGTACCACCCACATTCCGGATCAGTAAAAATATACTGAAGCCGCTCAAAGCGGTTAACGCCCGCCTACGCGTAAACGGCTACTGATCGCGGCAATCAACATTGCCCACTTTCGCCGTACGTTCTCGGGGAGGTCATTCATTCGCTCATCAACAGAATCCTTGCAGCCAAGCGATACCGGTTCATCATCCACTTAAGTAGATGTCATCCGAATCGACAAGGGATTCTTCTCTGGAGTTGTGGGTTCTCGAATTACTTGGTCCCGTCATCAAAACCATATGATAAAATCGTATATTGTTAACATTCTACTGAACTACTGCATTAAAGTCAAGGTAGTAAAAAGGATGCCTGGTATAAATTTTGACAGCTTCCGAGTTTTTTATTCAGCAATTATATTGTAACAAAAAAATGACCTGCAGCCGAATGCTGCAGGTCCATCATCATATATTATTAAAAAGGGGGTCATGCCTTTATTATAAACACACTATATTAAGGAATCATGTACGTAATATTACGATTATATTACATTCCATGAAAGCGGTTTATTTTTAATAGAATACTATTCGAATTGTTCAACATAGGCCCCTTTGCCCCGAAGGATTTCCACAACTTCATTATAATTTTCTTCTGCTATACTTAGCTCCATCACATAACGAAGTTCACTTAAATCCCCATCTTCGAGATCTCCTTCTGCCACGTTCGCACTAACCTGATCTTCATTCACACTATAATGTGTTTCAGGGTCAGCCCGAGTGTCGGAAGCGGCAATGCCAGGAACCAGCATAGCTCCAGCTGCAGGTGTGCTAGCCGTTCCAAGCGTTCCAGTTGTGCCTGCGACTACAGATGCACTATCCAGTGGAATGATTGGAAACAGAATATTACGATCATTGCCGATAGGGTCTGTGAGTGGCCAAACCTCCAAGCCATCCACCTTATAGCTAATCAATGCTGTTTTTGCGCCTTCTGCTTCATTTTCAGTTCTGAAATACGCTTGGATTTTTCTGCTCATTGCCATTACCTCCTTGGATTATAAGACTCTAAAATAAAAAATGCTTATTTATTTCAGGACCTTCAATATTTCACGAACAAATGCAGGCTCATCTTTTGGTGTACGCGAAGTAATGTAATTGCGATCAACCACTACTTCCTCATCCTTAAACTCCGCGCCGGCATTCACAACATCATCCTTCAGCGGAGGATAAGAGGTAATGGTGCGTCCCTTAAGCAAGTCTGCACTGATCAGAATTTGCGGTCCGTGGCAAATAGAGGCGATAGGCTTGCCTGCTTCATTTGCTTCTTTTACAAACTTCAAAATATCAGCATTTTGCCGTAAATTCTCGGGGGAAGAACCACCCGGGATGACAATCGCGTCATAATCACTTGCTTGAACATCGGCGATCGCCTTGTCTGCTGCGTAGGAGACTTCTTTCTTTTTACCTAGCAAGGTCTCCCCTTTTTTCAAACCAATAATGTCAGCTTGATGTCCTGCCTTTATAATTTCATCATAAGGAACCTTCATTTCAGAATCTTCAAAATCATTAGCCAGTAAGAAAGCAACGTTACTCATGTAATAGTTTCTCCTCTCTGTCTTTAGCAATTAATGATGTTCTAATTATTCTTTCTTGTGGTCTATTACCCTTATGAGGATGCTTTCTAACCTTTAATCGGAAAAAAGGCTTCCTTCACAACACCGAAAAAGCCGCATTTTCCACCCGCTTCAGGTACGCGGCAAGAGATTGCGGCTTCTTCCTTTCATCACTAGTGGTTCGGTCTCGCCGTCTAGCTTTTTGGCTAATGCACAGGCTTCCATAGGACTCCCAGTCGGTAGTGCCGGGATACTTCTCCATACCCATGCCTTCTGTGATTGTCTCATTCTTAAACTCCTGCCTTATGCGTGATATCTGCCTGCATTTAGTTTATCCAGCCCAAAGAAGCTCTATCCGCATAAAAAAAAGATGTCGAAAGTTAGCTCCGGCCAGAAGCAATCTTCGA
Source organism: Paenibacillus sp. FSL H3-0286 (assembly GCF_045040705.1). Taxonomy (NCBI): domain Bacteria; kingdom Bacillati; phylum Bacillota; class Bacilli; order Caryophanales; family Paenibacillaceae; genus Paenibacillus; species Paenibacillus sp. FSL H3-0286. Next base: position 5,613,629 of record NZ_CP150285.1, read on the forward strand.
CATCCTCTATTTCGTTAGCTGCGGCTATCCAGAATGAGAGTAACTGGGCCCCAATTGGTCAGCGACACATCCATCATCGCTCCAAATATGCCCGTCTCCACCTGAAGACCTCCAGCTCTAAGCTCTTGATTAAAATAATCATAAAGACGCTCGGCCTCCGCAGGAGCTGCAGCTCCCATGAAATTCGGCCGTCTTCCCTTACGGCAATCTCCGTATAAAGTAAACTGGGACACTGAAAGAATAGCTCCGTTAGTATCCGTGACACTATAGTTCATTTTGCCAGCATCATCTTCAAAAATACGCAGTCCAGCTATTTTATCCGCTAAATATTTGGCATCCTTCTCTGTATCTTCATGGGTAACGCCGACAAGCAGCATCAGGCCATTGCCAATCGCTCCGGTCACTGTCTCATCCACGGTTACTTTGGCGTCCTTACAACGCTGTACTACAACTCTCATCGCACTACTTCGCTCCTTGCCTTATTGCATGATCCGATTCACTGTATATACATCCTTGACTCGTTTCACTTTATCTACAACGGATTGCAGATGCTCCGTATTACGAATAAGGATGGTCATATGAATCATTGCCATCTTATTCTTGTCAGAGCGCCCAGTGACCGCTGAAATGTTCGTTTTGCTCTCGGACACAGCCTGCAGTACTTCATTGAGCAGTCCATTGCGATCATGGCCTGTAATCTCAATATCCACACTATAATTTGCTTCCATCGTGCCTTCCCATTCCACTTCAATCACTCTAGCTGCTTCTTCTCCGTCACCTTCACCCGGAATGTTAGGACAATCCTGGCGGTGTACAGATACGCCCCGGCCCCGTGTAACATAACCTACAATGTCGTCACCCGGAACCGGGTTGCAACATCGTGCAAAACGAACAAGTAAGTTTTCAATTCCTTTTACACTAACGCCATTGGTGGGTTGATTTCGTCTCTCGCCGGAAGACTTGATCTCCTTCATCTCTGAAGTAAGCTCCAAGTGGTTAGCAGCTTCTTCCTGCTCCTTGCGCAGCTTCTCCGTCAAACGGGAGGCAATCTGCGAAGCGGTAATCCCACCAAAACCAACGGCAGACAACATATCCTCTACATCATTAAAAGCAAATTTTTTCGCAGCTTCCAACAGTTTTTCATCAGAAATCCACTCGGAAACTTCAACATTCAGGCGCTTCAGCTCACGTTCAATCGCTTCGCGACCTTTTTCGACATTTTCCTCACGTTTTTCTTTTTTGAACCATTGTTTAATTTTGCTTCTTGCGTGAGAGGATTGTGCAATTTTGAGCCAGTCACGGCTAGGTCCGTAAGAATGCTTAGACGTCAAAATCTCAACAATATCGCCCGTCTTCAGCTTGTGATCAAGCGGCACGATCCGCCCATTCACCTTGGAACCAATCGTACGATTGCCCACTTCTGTATGAATGCGGAACGCGAAATCAAGAGGCACAGAACCGGCAGGAAGCTCAATAACCTCACCTTTAGGAGTAAATACAAACACGAGGTCTGAGAAAAAATCCATTTTTAGTGATTTTACGAACTCTTCGGCATCCTTAGCTTCATGCTGCAGCTCCAATATTTCGCGAAAGAAAGGCATCCGATTCTCCGGATTAGCATTATTACTGCTGCCTTCTTTGTATGCCCAGTGTGCGGCTATCCCGTATTCTGCCGTGCGGTGCATTTCCCAGGTGCGAATTTGCACCTCAGTAGGCTCTCCGCCTGGTCCTACCACAGTAGTATGCAGAGATTGATACATATTGGCTTTTGGCATAGCTATATAATCTTTAAAACGCCCCGGCATTGGCTTCCATAAGGTATGAATAATTCCAAGGGTTGCATAACAGTCCTTGATATTATCCACAATGATACGAATGGCCAGCAGGTCATAAATTTCATTAAACTGCTTATTTTTTGTGCTCATTTTGTTATAAACACTGTAAATATGCTTCGGGCGACCGGAAAGATCACCTTCAATGCCCATTTCATCCAGCTTGGCACGAATACGGCCAATTACGCTGTCGATAAATTGCTCACGTTCAGCCCGCTTCTTATGCACCAGATTAGCAATCCGGTAATACTGCTGCGGGTTCAAGTAACGAAGCGCAATATCCTCCATCTCCCACTTAATCGCGGAAATCCCCAGCCGGTCAGCTACAGGACAGAAGATCTCCAACGTCTCATAAGAAATACGGCGCTGGCTCTCTTCAGATTGGTATTTTAACGTTCGCATATTATGCAGACGGTCCGCCAGTTTAATGACAATGACCCGGATATCCTGGGCCATAGCAATAAACATTTTGCGGTAATTCTCGTTCTGCTGCTCTTCCTTTGAGCGAAAGCGAATACGTTCCAGCTTCGTTAAGCCGTCAACAAGCATTGCGCAGGTATCGCCAAATTTAGCGCGGATTTGTTCCAGTGAGACCGTCGTATCTTCCACCACATCATGCAAAAGCGCTGCAACAATAGATATAACATCCATTTGCATATTGACGACAATATCTGCCACCGCCAGCGGATGCAGAATGTATGGCTCCCCCGACTTGCGGATCTGCCCGTGATGAGCCTGATCGGCAAATTCATAAGCTTCCCGGATGCGGAGAAGATCTTTATCTTTTATATAGGCGCCAGCCTTATCAATTAATCGCTCAATGCCCATTCTCGTCGTATCCGATTCCTTTCTATAATAAAATGAACCCGCAACTGTTCAAAAATCTGCAGGTTCCAATCATTTCATTTGTCCAAGCTTACTTACGCCCTTATTCAAAGTTGTCTATAATTATGAGGCTTAAGGAGGATTACGTCAACACTTGCCATCTCATGGTATTCCAGAAGTAAAACTAATTAAATTCGGACAAATTAATAACACTTGTGAAAATGTTGTTGTAAAAAAGCCAAGTTCTATTTAATCTAGTAAAGGCGGATTTTCGCCGGACAACCTAATATCAGATAAGAAAGAGGAGTGAACTCCATTGCAACGCGAAATTCAAGTTAACGAAAAACTTCCATGGGGCCCAGGCTTTCTATTAAGTCTCCAGCATTTGTTTGCCATGTTTGGCAGTACAGTGCTAGTGCCTAACTTGTTCGGGGTCGACCCTGGAATGATTTTGCTTATGAATGGTATCGGTACATTGCTGTACATTTGGATCTGTCGTGGTAAAATCCCTGCGTACCTTGGTTCCAGCTTTGCCTTTATTGCACCGGTATTGTCAGTACTCAGTCGTTACCCAAATGATCACATGAAAGGATACTCGCTTGCTTTGGGTGCTTTTATCGTCACTGGTATTATATTCGTGCTCGTGGCATTGATCATTCGTTATGCAGGAACCAAATGGATTGATGTTGTTTTCCCTCCAGCAGTAATGGGAGCTATCGTAGCTACGATCGGACTTGAACTTGTACCTGTTGCCGCACGAATGGCAGGACTTATTGCTCCTGAAGGCGTTGCAGTTGCAGACTGGACTCCAGATGGCAAAACAATCGCACTTTCTATGGTGACACTTGGTGTAACTGTAATTGGAGCTGTACTCTTCCGCGGTTTTCCAAAAATCATTCACATCCTTATTGGTATCGTCACTGGTTATGGTTTAGCATATATTTTGAAAATGGTGGATACCGCTGCTATCTCTAATGCAAAATTTTTAGCGCATCCTTCCATTGTTACTCCTTCATTTGATTGGAATGTAATATTCACTATTATCCCGGTATCATTAGTTGTTATTGTTGAGCATATTGGACATTTACTTGTTACAAGCAATATTGTCGGCAGAGACTTGGCAAAAGATCCTGGACTTGACCGCTCTCTGATGGGGAACGGGATATCTACAATTATCTCCGGTTTTATCGGTTCTACTCCAAATACAACCTACGGTGAAAATATCGGGGTTATGGCGTTGACTAAAGTATATTCGGTATATGTAATCGGCGGCGCAGCGGTGATTGCTATTCTGCTTTCATTCTCTGGTACTTTCTCCTCCGTCATCGCTAATATTCCAACCCCTGTAATGGGTGGTGTATCCCTGTTGCTGTTTGGTGTAATTGCGGCTTCCGGATTACGTATTTTCGTTGAGCAAAAAGTTGATTTTTCCAAGGCTACGAACATGATCATGGCTACGTTGGTACTCGTTGTCGGAATCAGTGGTACAACCCTTACTATGGGCAACGTTAAACTAAGTGGTATGGCGCTGGCTACAATTGTTGGTATCGTATTGGCATTGTTCTTCAAACTCATTGAAGTGCTTGGACTGTCTAATGATGGCGGAGAAAGTGATAAAACTGCCCATTAATCGATTGTAAAAATAGAATTTTAAAAAAGCTGCTCCAACATCCATTTATGGACTTGGGCAGCTTTTTTTATTAACGCAGATACAAAACAGCAACTCTCCGCCACAAGGCAGACAGCTGCTGTTATTATCTTACATTTTCCAATTAATGTTTAACTTCCACACTTTGCGTCACGCGCTAATCTTTGCACTTTTCAGCATAATTCGAGCGCCGAATCCCCGTTTATTTCCCGGGAAAAGACAAACTTTACAAGATTAATCCTCGTAATTCACCAAGGAAAGAACTTCAACTCCAGAAAGCTTATTACGCCCAGCAAGCTCAACCAGCTCAATCAGAAAAGCAGCACCTACCACTTTACCGCCAAGCTGTTCTACAAGGTTAACCGAAGTAGCAATGGTTCCACCAGTAGCCAATAAATCATCAGCGATCAATACTTTTTGACCAGGCTTGATAGCATCTGTGTGAACAGCAAGGGTGTCCTTGCCATACTCAAGATCATAACCTACCTCTATAGTTTCATATGGAAGCTTACCGCTTTTACGAATCGGCACAAAACCTACCCCCATCGCATAAGCAAGAGGTGCTCCAACTACGAAGCCACGTGCTTCTGGTCCAGCGATAACGTCGATTTCCAAGTGCGCTACGAGAGCTTTCAACGCGTCAATCGCTTGGCGGTAAGCCTCACCGTCTTTAAGCAATGTGGTGATATCTTTAAAACTAATACCTTCTTTAGGGAAATCAGGAATCACACGAATACTATCTTTAAAATCCAAATTTATCATCTCCTATAAGTTTTGTAAGCATAAGCTACAGTGATTTCAGATCGGCAAAACTTGCTTCGTAAGCATTCGCTTTGTTATATGAGCGTTGCATTTTTATACACCGTTGGGTACGCTCAGCATCTCATATTTGCATGGATTATGATACGCCTAAACGACGCGATAACATCCAGTCCTGTAACTCTGACAGGCTGCCCTCCATGAAGTATTGCTCCATCTCCGCCATCTGTCCCAGTCGGACAAAATGACTCGATGCTGTCAGACTTTTAGCTACTGGCTGAGTAATAAACGCCACACTTCCCTGACTTCTTTTAATAAAATCAAGCTCCTCAAACACATCAAGCATGTTGTTAAGCATGCGGATACTTAACGAGGACTGGCGGCTTAACCGCAGCAAAACTTCGTTCTCAGGCGTTGCAACTGAGGTGATCGAAGCCAACAGTTTATATAGTATTTTGAAATGATCCCGTGTCGGAGTAATAAGTCGTTCTCGGCCATCCTTGATAGAATGCAATAACGCAATATTATCAGCATTAGGGAAGGTTTGGAGTAGCGCATCCAGTTGTTCAGGAGTCTCCGGCATATCCAGTAAGCATAACAGAGAGACATGCCCTGCTTCCTGAAGGGGCTCATCCTTAACAGCAGCGCTAATGCCAGCTTCTTTATCATATACCCATAAAGACATTCCTATCAATTCACTTGCAGACTTACTACGTCCGTTCTGAAACACTGCAGCAGCTCGATACGGACCCGCACCGCTATAAGGAAGAAGTAGTTCTCTAATATGTGCGGCTTGCCGTACGGCGTCAGCAGCACCACGAAGATCGAATATCTGAGCATCCTGCACAGATAAATCCTGCAGCATCAGCTGTGATTTGCGTGAGCCATTCCATTCATTGATCGACAGCTCAGCTAACACGTTGATCGTAGTACCCGCCGGTAGCAGCCTGGATAAAGCGCCTTTGCCAAAAGCCAAGGCTTCAATGCTGTTTTTCCCCTGCTGCAATACAATCTTCAGGTGTTTTCCATCTTGACCCATTGTACGTGTCTCTTTCACGGTAGCCCCACGAATAATAAACTTCGGCAACGGATTAGACATTCCGAAAGGTGCAAGCCTTTCCAATTCTAACGCGGTCTGCAGTGATAAATCTGAGATTGACACCTCTGCATCAGCGGAAGCAACAGGAACGAAATGCTCTGGCGTTAACACCCCGGACGCATATTCATTTAATGCTGCAGCAAAGGCTTCTAATCCATCCCGATGCAGGCTCATTCCCGCAGCGGCTGGATGACCTCCAAAATGATCCATTAAATCAGAACAAGAAGAAAGTGCAGCGTAGATATCAAGTCCAGGTATGGAGCGAGCAGAACCTTTGCACATTCCGGTCTCTGGATGTATATCCAGAATGATCACAGGCCGATAATAACGCTCCAGCAGTTTGGAAGCCACTATACCTACTACACCTACATTCCAGCCATGATCAGCAAGAACAATGATGTCTGGGATTTCGCCACCCTGTGTCATCTGCTCCAGCTTGGCAGTGGCCTCAACAACAATTCTTTCTACCACCAATTGGCGTTCTTTGTTAAGCAGGTCAAGCTCTCCAGCTAGCTGCTCACCCTCAGCCGCATGCTCGGTAGTGAGGAGGGATACAGCCCGTCCAGCATGGTCCAGGCGACCACTGGCATTGATGCGCGGCGCCATGCCAAAAGCGATATTGACCGCACTCACAGTGCTCATATTCACACCACTGACAGCGAGTAAGGCACGAATCCCCGGGAAACTTGAATGCCGCATACTTTCCAAGCCATTTCTAACAATCTCACGGTTCTCGCCAAGCAGCGGCATTAAATCCGCAACCGTTCCTATCGCTGCAATCTCTGCCCATTCTGTGGGAGTCTCTTCCCCTAGAATAGCCTGAGCAAGCTTATAAGCCACACCTACACCTGCTAATCCTTTGAACGGATAAGGGCAGTCTGGCAGCTTGGGATTAATAAGCGTATAGGCCTCTGGCAAAAGCTCAGGAGGTTCATGGTGATCCGTAACGATCACATCGATCCCCAGTTCATTAGCGTAAGCAACCTGATGATAAGCGCTAATGCCAGTATCTACTGTAATGATTAAGGAGACACCTTGCTGTAAAGCCCAATCCAGGGCATGATTATGCAGCCCATAACCCTCATTAGAGCGGTGTGGGATATAAATATCAAAGGAAGCGCCTAAATAGCGCAGCAGATGAATCATAAGTGCTGTGCTGGACACCCCGTCGGCATCATAATCGCCATAAATAAGAATATGTTCTTCATCTTTTAAAGCCTTTCTAATTCTAGGAACCGCTTCAGCCATTCCTTTGAGTAGGAACGGATCATGCTGTTCTTCCTCACTGCCATCCATAAAGCTTAGAGCTTCATGAGGCGTGTTCATTCCTCTATTTACTAATAGTGAGGATAAGAGTGGAGAAATAGAAAGGCTCCGGGCCATATCCCTAACTGTGTCGGGATTGGCTGCCGGAGATTGCCATCTTGTTTTTGAATAAAGCAATAGAACTCACCTTTCTCTCACCTTGCAAACTACTGAAGCAACGTAGGAATATCATTATCCGGCAATTCATAATTGCTTTTGTACGGATAGCCGGGATCATAAGGAACAACGTCCATATGCACCTCACCGACATGAACAAACCGGTGCTGCAGCAGCTTCCTAGCGCATTCCGAAATATCCTGTGCTTCCATCACCGTAATCCGCGGATTCACACTGATTTTCACTTGAAGATTCACATAATTCCCTTGCTCAAGTGCCTTCAAATGTTCTACGCGAATGACGCCATGAACACGTTGCACTGTTTCAATAAAATTAGCGGCTTCCTCCGAAGGAAGCTCCTGCGCGTTTTTAGTGTTAATAGAGCTAGCAATGAGTGAATAGCCTTTACGAAGAATTAAAACTCCGGTTAAGAGCGCGGCAATAGGATCCATATAAGATAGAGGATGCCAATAGGTACCACCCATGGATAACGAAATTCCGACTAATACTGTGATAGATGTATATAAGCTGAAACGATGACTATTAACATATGCAGCATGACTGCCATCACCTATTTTTTTAAAGTAGCGATATTGATATTGAAAAACAGCTTCTTTAAACACAATAGATACTAAGACGGTTACAAACGCCAGCTGTCCGTGTGTAGATGATTTTCCATCTGTTAAGTCGCGGATTGCAGAGAATGCGATCTGCAGTCCCCCCATAAGAATAAATACCGAAAAAAGTATAGCCAGCAGCGGCTCCTTAGTGCCCCGCCGTTCTTCGATCCGTTGCTTACTCTTTCTCCCTTGCTCAGAGCGCCACGGAAGAATATCCGCCAGTTTAGCTGCTGCATCTGCTCCGGAATACAAAGCATCCCCCATTAATGCCTTGCTCCCTGAAATATAGCCAAAACTCCCCTTAGCTACTGCCAAAGTAACATCGCTAATGATCCCTGTCCAAGCAACCGTCTCGCTTTGCGGTGATCGTTCTTTATTCATACGAGGCCCTCCTTACCAATAGCAAGTAATCTCATGATGATTCAATACACATGACATGACCCTAAAGATTTCGAAAGCCGCGTCGCATTTGACGCGGCTTTCTTAAACGTATAAGAAAAGTAGAACTTCGATGCTAATTTCTTCTAACCTTTATTCGGGCTGCTCTTCACTTTAACCTTCTCACGCTTTTTAAGCACTAACCAGAGTGGACTTGCAATAAAGATGGAAGAGTAAGCTCCGAAGAGCAAACCGATTACCATCGCAAGCGAGAACATCTTAATCGACTCGCCTCCGAACAATAACAGGAAGAACGCCGCAATAAATACGGTAAATGCAGTATAGAGAGAACGCATGAGCGTTTGAGCCACACTTTTGTTCACAAGGTGTTTCAAGTCTTCATAAGTTTTCTGTTTACCAAAACGTAAATTCTCACGGATACGGTCAAAGATAACGATCGTATCATTGATGGAATAACCGATGATCGTAAGCACCGCTACAATGAACGTCAAATCCACTTCCAAGCGGAAGATAGAGAAGAGCGCGACTACGATAAAGGCATCATGGAGCAAGGCCACAATCGATGCCACGGCGAAACGCCATTCAAAACGAATACTTACATAAATAATAATCCCCAGACAAGAAATCAGAACTGCATAAATAGCATTACGTGCCAATTCTTTAGCCATTTCAGTGTCCACGGTGTTAATTTCAAATGATGCTTTGTCATCCAGCTTAAGGATTTCAGCTTTTAGGGCTTCATCTTGAGCCTCATCAAGAACTTCGTCATAACGAATATTCACACGCTGATCACCAAACGAAATCGTCGGTTCATGATCGACATCGATTGCACTAGTTGCAGTCTTAACCTGATCCAAGTTCAAATTCTTGGATAGGGAGATGTCCACATTAGATCCAGCTTTAAAGTCAACGCTGTAATTCAGGCCAAATGTCGCCAGGAAAATCAATCCTGCTACTGTCAATGCGATAGAGAAAATATAGAAATATTTACTCAAATGTACGAAATCAAGCTCTTTCTTAAAGCGCACGGATTTCACTCTCCTTAACACCGAAGCTCTTCGGTTTGTTCAGCTTACCCGCTTTGACAAGCTGGCTAAGCAACCAGTGGGAGAAATAAAGATTCGTGGCGATACTCAGCACGATTTCTACAATCAGCACCAATGCAAAGCCTTTGACCGCACCTGTACCGAAGGCAAACATAACTGCTGCCACAATAATAGTAGTCACATTGGAGTCCATTACTGTCCGGAAAGAGGATTTATTCCCTGCCTTAACGGAGGACAGTATACTTTTTCCACTGCGCATTTCTTCCCTTATCCGTTCGTTGGTAATGATATTAGCATCGACCGCCATACCTATACCCAGAATAAATGCGGCTATACCAGGCAGCGTCAAGGTGAAGTCCGCGAAGACGAAGACCGCAATTAGCGCCCATGTATGCAAGAGCAAGGCAAAACTAGCCAAAAGACCTGGCAAACGATACATTCCGATCATGAAAATAAGGATAATCACAGAAGCCAGCAGACCTGCTCGAATCGTTTGATCAAGCGATTGCTTACCCAGGGTAGCACCCACACTTTGGGAATATTTCTCCGTCAGCTTCAGTGGCAATGCACCTAGGTTAATCGTGTCTGCAAGTTCGCGCGCTTCCTTAATTGTATAGTTACCAGAAATAGAAGCACTGCCATCGGTAAGTACTGCTTGTACCGTAGGGTCAGATAGTTTGTTCTCATCCAAGTAAATTGCGAGATTCTTTCCCAAGAGACGTTTAGTAATCTCTGCAAATTTGTCCTTGTCCTTAATCTTGATGCTGATGATTGGCTGATTCAGGTTATCCCGTCCAACTTCTGCAGCACCTTCAACAAAATCACTACCTACCAGTTCGATTTTGCTGTAAGTTCCCTCAGCGTCACCTTCAGCAGCACTACGGAAAGTCAGAACTGCAGGTTCCTTCATTTTTTTACGAACCTCGGCTTCATCCGTTACGCCCGCAATTTTCAAACGGATACGGTCCGTACCTTCAGTAGTTACCTCTGGTTCACTTGTTCCGAGCGCATTCGCCCGTTTTTCTAAGCTTTCCGCTGTCTTCAGCAGAGAAGCTCGGGACAATGCTGCTCCCGCTTCCATAGGCTCAGCATGATACAAAATCTCAAATCCGCCTTTCAGGTCAAGACCAAGTCTAACCTTGTCCAGCAGTCCAGGAGTAGTAAATGCCATAACGCCTGTCAAAACGAGCACGGTAATAAAAAAGCCCATTAGTCTCTTCATGCTCTAGCTAGTTCCCCTTTCATTAACTCAATATTCCTATTATAGCTACACGCGAAATGACCGTCAATTCACAGCATTGATAGAGCTATACTCACACAAAGAAACGGCCGCCCCTGCCTAAATCAGCAAGACATCCGTTTTAATAGGAGATGTGGAGTTATTATTCTCTTACTTTACTGCTTTATCAGGCAGTTCGCAAAAAGAAATATGTGGTTTATTGTTCAGTTCAACCCCCGATAGGCCGCAATAGTCAAATAATTCATGTAACTATTGGCTTTCAAGGAATAAATGTCGTTTACCAGCTTATGTAGGGGAGGCAAGCCTTCCTTATCATAATTACGGCTGATGCAATCCCAAATATCCTTGCTGGTTACATACTCATAGCCGAGGAGCCGGAATTCTTCAGCTTTGCTGCGGCACATGGCTTCGATTTCTTCACTATGTTGATCATGATTCCACTGTTCCGATTCCACGTGTTGACACCTCCAAAGATCGCTCATGTTCGTATGCTCACCATAGATATTCGACTCTTGTTCTTCGCTTTCCTTCTTCCGTCACAAAAAGTTAATGCCACTAAAACAAGGCATGCCGAGATAGGGGTACAGCATATCCATAAGAATAGACAAGTTCGCCAGCGTTTTATTTCATTTTGGGAAGAAGGCGTGACCTTTGAAGAAACAGAGCTTTATACAAGGAACTTTAATCTTGCTAGCCGCCGGCATCATTAATCGGATGCTTGGATTTATTCCCCGGATTGCTTTACCCCGTATTATCGGAGCAGAAGGTGTGGGTCTGTATCAGCTCGCGTATCCTTTTTTTCTTGTGCTGGTTACTGTCATTACAGGCGGGATTCCACTGGCGATAGCCAAGATGGTGGCGGAAGCAGAAGGAGAGAATCGGCCTGAAAAATCACGGCTGATTTTACGTACTGGACTTGCTCTTAGTATTGGACTTGCAATCTTCTTTACATTGGTTGCTTTGGTAAGTGCCTCATGGGTCTCCAATGTTATCTTAACAGACCATCGAGTTTATTATACGTTTATTGCCATGATCCCAATGATTGGGATTGTCGCCGTATCTGCAATTTACCGCGGTTATTTCCAAGGCAAGCAGAACATGATACCATCGGCGCTCTCCTCCATCTTCGAATCTTTAGTTCGAATATTCTTTATGCTCTGGTTCTCCTGGTTGTTGCTTCCTAAGGGTATTGCTATGGCGGCGGCTGGAGCGATGTTAGGTGTGACGGTAGGAGAAATTGGCGGAATGTTAGCGATTCTGTGGCAATATTATGTCATTACTAAAAAAGATAAAAAGCAGACAAATCCGACTCCAGAGCAACCCGCTCTCGAGCCGGAGGTTATCCCATCTGATACACAAGGTGTGAAAGCCAACTCCCCCATATTACGGCGGTTACTAGGCATATCCATTCCCGTTACAGCAAGTCGGCTTGTAGGCTCTTTTTCTTATCTGCTGGAATCTATTATTACTGTGCGCAGTCTCGCCTTGGCAGGTATAGCCGCTGCTGCCGCTACAGCTCAGTACGGGTCTTTACAAGGGATGGTTGTTCCTTTATTGCTGCTGCCCGGGGCATTAACCTCTTCACTTGCTGTGTCTCTGGTTCCTTCCATATCAGAAGCTGCGGCAAGAAAGGACTTGCCCACCATTCACAAGCGTATGCATCAAGCGTTGCGGCTTGCGCTGGTAACAGGGGCTCCTTTTGCTGTTCTTATGTATATCCTGGCGGTTCCGCTATGCAATTTGTTATATGGTAACGCGGATACAGCTCCTATGCTGAAGCTCATGGCTCCATTCGCCTTGTTCATTTATGTTCAAGCTCCTTTACAAGCTGCGCTGCAAGCTATGGATCGACCGGGCAGGGCACTCATCAATACCTTAATTGGAGCAGTAGTCAAAATCATTCTGATCGTAATACTGGCATCGCAACCTGAATATGGAATTTACGGCGCCATCATAGCCATTATTGTGAACAGCATTCTGGTTACGCTGCTTCACGGATACAGTGTGGTCAGTCTTATTTCATTATCTTTAAGAGTAACCGAAACCATAAAAACCTTATGTGCAATGGTCATTATGGGAGCGGGCGTGCATTATGTATACACTTCCATTCCCATTGCAGATGTACAATGGATTCAATTTATATTTGCCTCTGCGATAGGAATGGTCCTGTATTTCGGAATCAGTCTGTTAGCTGGCCTTATCTCAATTCGTGATTTGGACCGTCTGCCGTTTATCAAACGCAGGCTCTAAAAAGCTATCTGTTGTCCAAACGGTCGACATAAATTCTGCCCTTATGATCTATGGAGCATAGAAATACATTTTTGAAATCAGATACTCCTTTTTGACGAATTTGAGTTCTTAACCAAAATCTGGTTTTTCCAATCATCTCTAAATTCTGATCCTGCACCTTGCCATCCATAATCAGAGGGATTGGAAGTCCTTCATATCTGATCTTATTCTTCGGCAGCTCTATCTTACGGTTCTTATTTCCTTTATTATCGTCACTCTTTTTATGCTCAGCAGCTGCACTGCTATTGCCTGATGGGTTAGAGGATGAACTCCCCTTCTCTTTCTCGAATACCGTTAGCTGTCCACTAGGCTCCAGGATTGCAAATTCCACGTCAGCAGGACTGGCGATGTTCTGTCCACGCAACTGCTGCAGCAGATCATCAATATTATATCTCTGCCTACGCATTTCGCCCCGGTGCAGCTTGCCGCCAGAAATGAGTATGCTCGGTTTGCCGTCCATTAAAAGTCTGAGCTTTCTGCTCTTAAGACTGAGCTGAGCCACAATTACCTGTATCAACACCAATGTTGCCATCGGAACGACTCCTTCATAGATCGGCCGATTAATATCCTCAAGCACAAAAACAGCAATCTCAGCAATCATGATGGAGATCGTTAGATCAAATACAGACAGCTTACCTATTTCCCTCTTCCCCATGATGCGCATACACAGGAATATGAAGAAATACATCAGCACGGTCAAGAAAATATGGGTAGAGATATGCTGGAACATATAGCTTCGCTCCCCTCCATTCTCACCCGCAGACTTGTTTTCCCGGGTGGATTAATGTAACCCTATTCTGACCGCTCTGTGCAGGGAACATTCGGAAGCCGGCATATTAATTAATGGTAAAAAGGCTGCAATGCCCTTTCTTGTACTATTGGGGCAAGCCATCCCATACAATGAATAATAACTATGTTGATTCTTTTTCCTCAAAAAAACTTTAGGAGGTTGTACCATGTATTTAATCCGGCGCATGTTCTCGTGGAGAATAGCCAATCCTGTGTTATCTGGCCTATGTCGATCATTCCTTTGGATGCTGATGGGTGCGTTTGTCCTCTCACTTTTGTTATGGGGCAGCAGTCTGAAGGAGCAGGATCTCTCAATGTACACATACATTGTACACGGCATAGCTGCAGCATTCGGAGGACTAACCGCCGGTCGCAGAGCCACGAGCAAAGGCTGGTATCAAGGAAGTCTTACAGGCGCATTTTATGGAATTATCGTTCTGTTGATCGGTTTTTTGGCACTGGACAGCGCACCCTCTGGTGTGGATCTGCTATGGGTTCTGGCAGCTGCTGCAATTGGCGCTCTCGGCGGAATGTTTGGCGTTAATTTACAAAAAAGCTAAAATTATAATTCCATTAAATTCGAAACATTCCTTGAAAATATGTTAAACTGTGATCATCTGACTTCATTAAGAGATCAAGGAGGCTTCGATTGCTTTGTTTTACCAATCAATGAACCATATTGTTTTGTACACAGTTGCATTAGTAGTGATATTAGTATGGATTGGCGCTAAACGTAATCCACTCATGGCATTGGTTGAAATTGGGAAAGAGATGCTGCGATCCTATAAGTTTTTGTTGCTGATTGCAGGAATGTTTGGCGTATTAGCCATAAATAAATATGAACTGCAAATTGAACAAAAAATGCATCTTACCTCTGATTATACGCCGTTTATATTTGGTCTAGAGGGTCATTTTGTCCAAGCCGTTCAGGATATATTCTACAGTCCATGGTTAACACCGATCATCGTCTTTTTCTACATTTTCATGCTTCAGTCTGTTCTAGCAGCATCATTAGGGGTCTATCTGTTAGATAAAAACCGGGTGATGTTATATGCCACCTGCTATGCTATTATTATCAACTATGCCTTGGCGATTCCATTCTATCTTTACTTCCCGGTAAACGAGGTTTGGTCCTATCTGCCAGCGGGCGTCAAATTTACTATGCTGGATGTATTTCCGAAATTCGAACAGGAATATAGACCGCTATCCGGTCTCAATAACTGCTTCCCGAGTCTACATACGTCCATATCTGTTACAATGGCACTTCTGGCCTTCCGTTCAGGGAACCGCCGCTGGATGGCCATCACTAGTATTTCCGCAGTTGTAATCGTCTTTGGAATTTTCTATCTGGGCATTCATTGGCTTACAGATATGATTGGTGGAACCTTGCTAGCTGTACTAGCCTCTACAGTTGGCGTTCAACTCGCCAAATTAACTTTGCGGGGACGTGAAGAGTCGCTTACCGTTCCGAGCCGCGTAACAAATGTACGTTAAAGTTAAACTGCTAAATCTTAATAACCTTAAAGATCAAAAAAGCGGTGTCCTCTCCAATGAGAAGACACCGCTTTTTATGTACTTAAATAACAATTCTATACTTTCTCTTCGACATCCGTCGCCACAGCGTGGCTGATGGAACCGCGATCAAAAGTCAGCTTAGTTACATCGTTGACCCGCAGAACCACGATATCATCGGAAATCTCCATGATCGTACCGTGAAGTCCTCCAATAGTAACGATTTTATCGCCCTTTTTCAGAGCTTTCAACATTGCGTTACGAGTTTTGGTCTTCTTTTGTTGCGGACGAATCAGCAAGAAGTAGAATACTACAAACATAAGGACAAAGGGACCTACCAGGCCTAGTATACTACCTCCACCACCTGCGCCAGTTGCATATTGAAACGATTGAATCATATTTCTCCCCCCTTTCAAAGTACATTAAAGCATGACTCTTAAATCAAACCCTAAAAGCCTTTAAGATTATCATATAATCCGTATTTGGCAAAAAACTCATCGCGAAAATCAAGCAGCCGATCTTCTTTGATGGCTTCACGCACTTTACGCATTAAATCCAACAAGAAGTGCAAATTGTGGTATGTCGTCAATCGAAGTCCGAAGGTTTCATCGGCTTTGATTAGATGGCGCAAATAAGCGCGGGAATAATTCCGGCATGTATAGCAATTACACTCCGGATCAAGCGGCCCAAAATCACGGGCATACTTAGCGTTGCGTACAACGAGTCTTCCCTGACTGGTCATCGTTGTTCCATTACGGGCAATACGAGTAGGCAAGACACAATCGAACATGTCTACTCCTCGGATTGATCCTTCCAGCAGCGCATCCGGTGAACCCACGCCCATCAAATAGCGAGGTTTGCCTTGTGGCAGCAGGGGAACTGTATAATCCAGCACTTCATACATTAGCTGCTTGGACTCTCCGACGCTGAGCCCCCCAATAGCATACCCCGGGAAATCCATGGAAGTCAAATCAGCCGCGCTCTGACGGCGCAGATCTTCATACATGCCCCCTTGCACGATAGCAAAAAGACCCTGATCGTTAGGACGAGCATGACTTTTCAGGCAACGTTCTGCCCAGCGCGTGGTGCGCTCCAGTGATTTTTTCACATAATCATATTCGGCCGGGAATGGAGGACATTCATCAAATGCCATCATTATATCTGAACCCAGAGAGTTCTGAACCTCCATCGCTACTTCCGGAGACAGGAATTTCTTATCCCCATTTAAATGGGAACGGAAATGAACTCCTTCTTCCGTAATCTTGCGCATGTCGCTTAACGAGAATACTTGAAACCCGCCGCTGTCTGTCAGAATCGGGCGATCCCAGTTCATGAACTTGTGCAGTCCACCAGCTTCACGAACAATATCATGGCCTGGTCTTAGAAACAGATGGTAAGTATTGCTCAAAATAATATGGGCATCCATCTCTTTCAGCTCTTCAGGACTCATAGTCTTGACTGTAGCTTGTGTGCCGACTGGCATAAATGCTGGTGTCTCAATCACACCATGTGGAGTGTGGACTCTTCCAAGTCTGGCTCCGGATTGTTTGCACGTTTTGATGTGCTCATAAGTAATTGCTGCCATAAGTTAACCCATCCTCTTACCTTAATAAATAAACATTGCATCTCCAAAGCTAAAGAATCGGTACTTCTGCTCTATCGCTTCTTCATAAGCAGCTAGAATATGTTCCCGACCTGCCAAAGCGCTAACCAACATAACCAAAGTAGACTTTGGCAGGTGGAAATTGGTAATTAGCGCATTTACTACACTGAACTTATACCCTGGATAGATAAAAATATCCGTCCAGCCGCTGCATTCCACAAGCGGACCACCTTCACATTGTCTTCCGACCGTTTCAAGTGTCCGACAAGACGTTGTACCAACTGCAATAATACGGCCGCCTCGTGCCTTAGTAGCATTTATGGTATCTGCCGTTTCTTGAGACATTACGAAATACTCAGAATGCATAACATGCTCTTCAACCTTCTCTACAGACATCGGACGAAAAGTACCGAGACCTACATGAAGGGTGATATAAGCGATATTTACACCCTTAGCCTCAATCTGTTTCAGCAATTCTTGGGTAAAATGAAGCCCTGCGGTAGGCGCAGCGGCCGATCCCTCATGCCGAGCATACACAGTCTGATATCGTTCACGATCATCCAGTGTTTCCTTAATATAAGGTGGCAACGGCATCGTTCCCAGCCTGTCCAGAATCTCCTGAAAAATACCCTGATATATGAAACGAAGCGTACGGCCACCCATATCAGCTTCATCCTCGATAACGGCACGAAGCTCATCACTAAAGATGATCACCGCGCCTGTCTTGAGCTTTTTCCCTGGCTTTACAAGTGCTTCCCAGCGATCATCCCCAAGATTCTTCAGGAGAAGCACTTCCGCCTTAGCACCAGTATCTTCTTTCACTCCAAACAATCTCGCTGGAATGACTCTCGTATCATTTAGAACAAGCGTGTCTCCGGGATTAAAATAATCAATAATATCGGTAAAATGCCGGTGAGCCAGCTCTCCATCCTCCTTATTCACTAGAAGCAGTCTAGAAGCACTGCGATCAGCGAGAGGTGTCTGGGCAATCAATTCTTCCGGCAAATGAAAATCATAAGCATCTACATTCATGGTCTGTCTTCATTCCTTAACTATAGTAACGTTCTTATAATAGTGTTGCAATATTTGCTTGTAATCATACCCGCTGTCCGCCATGCCTTTCACGCCCCACTGCGACATGCCTAGACCATGGCCGTTGCCTTGTCCAATGAACAGAAAGCCCGAGCTGTTAGTGATCACTCTGGCCGCAGAATCTCCGCCCATCACTACAGTTCCACTGCCATTCACATTAACCTTCCCCGATGCGGAAAGCACGCCAGCACTCTGCGAGCTGCTAATTGTGGCGGTAGCGCCGTCAGCGCCTAATACAGTATAACTTCCGGGTGCCACAATATCAAACAATGTACTAGGTAATCCATTAAACGCGGAGCGGAACATATCAGGATATTTCACATTCAGAGCCTGACCATTAGCTTTCACCTGAATCGCTCTTCCAGAAGGACCGCGCTGGGTGACCTGCAGGTTAGAGATGCTGGAAGGGAGCGTGCTTGTTGTTTTACCCTGCAGGCTTTTTAGAAGTTCAGCAGAGGTATACGGCCCTTTGATCCAGCTATAGCTGCCAGACTCATATACTTTATCCAGAGCCACAGCGTTCTCACCCGGATTCAGCTTTCCGACTGCACTAACACTGCTCTCAATAACTGGCAGAGGACGTATATTCACATCTTTGGTTGTAGCGGTAACTATATCGAGTCCGGCAGCGGTTTTGCTGCCCGTCAATTTAATATTATCTTCACGTGCATAACCAGAGGTACCATTCGCAAGCAGAACATAATACCACTTCTTAGCAGCAGCAGCCGAAACATCTTCAACGCTTGGAACACTAGCAAATACATCGCCACCATTCGCCCAAACCTCTGAAGGGTCAGCTGTCATACCTCCACTATTGGAAGAAAATACAGCCTCAACAACTTTACCACCACTCATCAGCACTTCACCAGCAGTAGTATCTACAGCTTTGATAATGGAGGGAGCTTCAGACCCGATTCCGTTATATACCTGACTAAGAGTGGTATCTACTACATTCGCTACATCAAAACGGTTGCCTTGGGACAGCGCATAGCTGCGGGCGGCGACAGCCTGAGCTTTTAGCGCTTCTTCTGGCCAGCTGGAGGAAACCTCTCCTCCAACTACGGCATACAAATATTGCTCCAGCGGCACTACATTAATTACAGCCAGCGATCCGCTCAAATTGCTCAGTTCCAAATTCCCGCGATATGTACGCTTGGATCTTTCCACTAACTGAATCCCAGCCTCGCTGCCTGCAGCAAGAAATTTAGCATTGCTTCCAGAAACCAGATAATGATCGGCTTGAGTTTCACTGCTAAAATCCAGTCCGGCATCCTTACGCAGTATTAATCCGGGCGAGGTCGCCACCGAAACCGTAAATTGTGGTGCCGCCGTAGACACAGCGGCCTGAACAGCTGTTAAATCACTATCGTTGGCAGCTTCGCCTACCCATACCTCTACTTGTGCACTGCCATCGTTTCCTGCCAGAAACACCTTCCAAGCATCCAAACCAGCTGCAGTGAGGCTATTAAGCGCCACATCTGCTTCCTGCTCCGAAGAATAGCGGCCAGCTGATAAATGTTTATTACCTTTCACTGCTGGGGTTTGGTCAGCAGGAATGCTCAACCCTGCTTTGACTACACGGGTAAGCCCATCCTTGGCAGCTGCTTCACTAGCATAGACGCCCGTGTACAACTGATACACAGTCGCTCCATTTCTGGAGATTGCAAAAATCTGCGGTTTATCGGAGGTGGATTGGAGCTTTTTAGCTGCATCCGCTGCTGTCTGCCAGCTTGAAACCTCCATCACCTTAACTCTATATCCGTCCAGACTTACACGAATTTGCTTCTGTGCTGGGACAGACACCAAAGGAGCACTTCCTGCTTGATCCGACAGCAAAGTAAAGCTTTGCGTTGATAGCAGTGTTACTGCTGGCACAGTGGATTTATATTTACTTCCAATATCAGCATAAAGAGCAACTCGTATCGTGCTATTAGAATCGGCATGACTGGCACCCGCAGGGATCAGGAAACTTCCTACAGCAAGCGCAGCCGCAAGCAATCCTTTGCTTAGCGGGGCGACCCCTCTCCATTTCCTCTTCGTATGCTTCATCCAGCATCCTCCTTTATAATTGTAGTGACGAACTAGTGCTGCTCCGGAGGGAGCGGAAGCCCTAAATGATGATAAGCGGCCGGGGTTACAATTCTTCCACGCGGACTCCGCTGCAAGAAACCTATCTGCAGCAGGTACGGCTCATATACGTCCTCAATCGTCTGACTTTCCTCACCAATCGTAGCTGCAATCGTATCCAGTCCTACAGGACCGCCGCGAAAGCTTGAAATCATAGCACTTAACATCTTGTGGTCAATACTGTCCAGCCCACGCGGGTCCACCTGAAGCATCTTCAATGCTTCCCCAGAAATTTCAGGAGTTATAATTCCATCTCCGCGCACTTGAGCAAAATCACGGACCCGCTTCAATAAGCGGTTAGCAATCCGCGGCGTGCCCCGCGAACGAAGCGCGATCTCTTCTGCTGCATCGCCAACAATCTCAATGCCTAGAAGATCCGCATTTCGAGAAACAATGTAACTCAGCTCATCTATGTTATAGAATTCCAGGCGACTGACCACTCCGAAACGATCACGCAGTGGTGCAGACAGTAGTCCTGCCCGGGTTGTGGCACCTATCAGTGTGAACGGCGGCAAATCCAATCGTACCGAACGGGCACTTGGCCCTTTGCCGATCATGATATCCAGCGCGAAATCCTCCATCGCAGGATACATAACCTCCTCAACCGTGCGGTGTAAACGGTGAATCTCATCGATGAAAAGCACGTCGCCTTCCTGCAGATTCGTCAGCAGAGCGGCAAGATCGCCTGGACGCTCTATCGCAGGGCCGGAAGTTGTTCGCAGGTTCACACCCAGCTCATTGGCGATAATATTAGCGAGCGTTGTTTTGCCCAGACCCGGAGGTCCGTACAGCAGTACATGATCCAGCGCTTCGCTTCTCATTTTGGCCGCTTCTATATATACCTTCAGGTTTTCTTTCACCTGAGTCTGGCCGATATATTCTCCCAGATAACGAGGACGCAAGCTTAGTTCTACCGCCTGCTCATCCATCATCAAATTCGCGGATATAATCCGGTCATCCATTTCCTATCGCTCCCTTTCTTTAGGATGTGTACGGCTTTACTTAGCTATATATAGCAGCCCTAGTGCTTTCTTCATCAGCACATCTACAGTGCCTGTCTCTGCTCCCTCTTTCTTCAACGCGAGCCACACGCGGTCCAATTCGCTTTCGGTATAACCCAGCCCCTTAAGCGCATCCCGCGCCTCTTGCCAGGCCAATCCATCCGTTGCTTCTTCCGTTGGCACTGCAAACAATCCCGTTTGCATTGAAGCCATACTGAGTCCGTCCAGCTTGTCCTTCAAATCAAGGATCATACGCTGTGCCGTCTTTTTGCCAATGCCCGGTAATTTCGTTAAGAACGTTATATTCTCTTGATAAATCGCTGAAATCAACTGATCCGGTGTTCCACCTGTCAGGATTCCAAGCGCAACCCTAGGACCGATGCCAGATACCTCTATCAGCTTGCGGAACAATTTTTGTTCCTCACGAGTCGGGAACCCAAATAATAGCGTAGCGTCCTCACGTGTTTGGTAATGAATATAGATCGTTACAGGTCCTTCTACTTTAGCAAAAGCATAAGGATTCGGGCAGAATACCCGGTATCCTACTCCCTGCACATCCAGCACCACATATTCCGACTCCAAATGAACGACGGGTCCTCTTAAGAAATCTATCATTTTCGCAATACCTCATTTAATTTAGAATTAAGACTGCTCGAATGGGCATGGCATACCGCTACCGCCAGCGCATCCGCCACATCATCGGGTTTCGGAATCGCCGATAGCTTCAGCAGCAGCTTCACCATTTCCTGGACCTGCCGTTTCTCAGCCTTACCATAACCCACAACAGCCTGCTTTACCATCATAGGTGTATATTCCGAGACGGGGAGACCCCGCTGTACTGCAGCTAATATAGTCACACCGCGGGCCTGCGCCACTGGCAATGCTGTAGTAACGTTGCGAGCGAAAAACAGCTTTTCTATCGCCACAGCATCGGGTTTATATTTATCAATGAGCTGACCCATGCCTTCATAGACATGCAGCAGTCGTTCTTCTTCAGGCGTATGAGCCTCAGTCTGAATACAACCATATTGGACGGGGGTCAGTTTATGTCCTTCCTTATCCACAAAGCCAAAGCCGACGATCGCCAGCCCCGGATCAATTCCCAAAATACGCAAACACGATCTCTCCTCTATAACAGGCAGATTATTCCGCCGTTTTCATCCATTCCTCCGCCATGAAGCGAACATATGTATTCCTTCTAACCATTATAGCAAAAATCGCCCTTGCGGGAGAAAAAAAGTTTACTGTTTGCAGCGAAATGGCAACTTTAGGCCTACAGCTAAGACTCTTCCCCGTTTCATTTCACACAAAAAAGCTGCCCTCAGCCATTAATAATGACTTTAGGACAGCTTTATCAAAGCTATTGCTTGTTCTGCATGACATGCTCAGCAGCTTCGCGGGCATAATCACTGAAGGTAGACAGCACACTGTTGTACTCTTCAATATCCTGAACACGAATCCCCTCATGAAGCTCTTTCCAAATATTTTCCGGCAATGAGGATTTCAGGGAACCCATATCCATTTGAAAAAAAGTCTTCAGTACCTTCTCCTGAACTGGCGGACCTTTAAACAAGGTCAAATTCCCAAACGCATCTACACCAATGTAAGCTTCATTTTTTATCATTGTCGATAAATCATTCACTTTTTGTTCCAGCCACAAATCCCCTTCTGAACTAATCCAACCGCTCCATTCAGGGTGTTCATTGATTATAGTCTTCAGCTGCAGCGGGTTCTTTACGCCCGGCAACGTCTGAATCTCTTCTCCGGACACATAGGTTGTTTTTAAATGAACGGTTCTGCTGAGCCCACTTTGGGTGATGGTTTGCAGCAGTTGTTCATTATTTAAAGTGCCCTTCTCTTTTGCCTCATCACTGTCCTCGCCTACTTTAAAGACAGCTGCGGCCAGCTCACTATCGGCACTATCCGCCCAGCTAGAATTCGTCAGCAGTCCACTGATTTCCTCAGGTACCTGCATACTGCGCCAAGCCAGTACAGTAAAAGCTATACAAGCAGCTCCTACCCAAAGCGCCTTTTTCCAACGTCTCCATCGCCGCCAAAGTTGTTTTTTTAAGCGAAACGCGTTCACGTTAATCCCTTCATTCTGGTTTTTCCCTATTGTGACCTAAGAAGGGAGCATTTATGCGCTTTTCTGTGAATAATCGACATTTCTCCAAAAATACAAGGTTGACCTTGCAGTATAGTTCAAGATTTATGGTATAAGTCTGGAAGGGGGATTCTGGGGAGAGGTTTCACATACCGGTCTAAGGTGATACCTATTTCATGACGATCGACCATTTCTTGCACCAAAGCTTTTGCTTCGCCAATAGACTATTTAGTTCTTAGTGTGCTATGCCATTGGATTGGGCGTTTGCGTGCTGGGAGTATGTGTTCTGCGTTTGCGCGTTGTGCGGAGTGGATCTAAAACTAATTAGGGAAAAACTCCCTGAAAGTAGGAGAAATTTGCTCTAAATGAACGAAACCAGGGAATTCCTCCCTAATAAATAGGCTGTTTTCCTTATTTCCGGGGAATCAGACATAAAATTAGGGAGTTTTTCCTCAATTATATGCCTGACGACCAGAATCCTAAGAATTTCAGGGAGAAATTCCCTAATCGCTCTATAAGAGTTTTACTTTTCGCTTCAATTGAAGCATAAGCTCATTCTTCACTTTTTGTTTCACCTAGGCCTCACTCGGTGTTCACTCGGTGTTCACTCGGTGTTCACTCAGTACTCTCTCGGTACGTCACTTGAAGCATCATTTGTCATCAAATGCAGCTTCAGCTTCAAGTGTTAATTCCCTTTACCTTTGTTCAGCCCTTTCTTCGTATTAAAGTCACATTTAAGATTTAGGAACCACCGGCAGCTTCACATGGCTCGGATACTCACGATTATGGTAAACAGTCTGCAGCACAGTAATCGCTTCTGAATCTTCATACGGATTACTGCCTGTATTTGTATTAGGGAAAGCAACGAATTTACTGGACGAAGTAATCGAGAACCGAATTCGGTGCCCCACAGCAAATTTATGAGCAATATTCGGCATGAAAATATCATATTTCTCCACCTGCCCAGGAATCAGCAGCTCAGGCGCTTCCAATCCATGACGGTATTTAGCTCTGACAATATAATTGGATAACCGGATAGAGTCCCCTTGTTCATTCACGTCACTAAGCGTAACAACCCAATCCGTATCTTTGCCAGTGCTGGCAGCATAGATAACCGCAGACAATTCTCCGGCCACAGTCAGCTCATCCGTCAGAATATCACTAGTGTAGACAAGGATATCATTGCGCAGCTCGTATTTTCGCAAATTCTCAGGCTCTCGTTCACCGCTATCATTCATAGGATCATGAGGATTATAGATATAAGTATCTTCAGGAGAATGTTCCTCAGGCGCTGCAAGCAGTTGCCCATCCCCATGTCCTGAATTCGCTCGCCCGCCGCTGGAAAGGTAGAAGGAAGAAGTTGTGGCTTCAGCAGGTGTCCAATCTGCGGACGTTCTCCACTGATTTTCACCAACAACATAATAAGAGGCTCTAGGCTCCTGATCTATTCCATTTGGAATGCCTTTGAGGAAGCGGTCGAACCAGCGCAGCACAGAAACATCGTAATCATAGACTACGGCATCATTGCCGAAGCTCACGCCTTCGTAGTCTCTAGCTCTGTTCGGCCCGTGCTCCCAAGCGCCCAGACGGATTTTTCGATTTGGCACATCATGTTCTGTTAGCATTCTCCATGTTTCCGATACGCCGGCGCTGTCGCCGTCATACCAACCTGAGATAACATACATAGGCACCTGCACCTGATCACCGCGCTCGGTAAAAGTACAGTTTTTCCAGAAATCATCATACTCCGGATGCTGGCTCCACAGATCCCATGGACCTGATGTTTTGCCAATCATTTGCTGAGGGATCTCTTTAATCGGTCTTGCATCAACGGCTGCTTCCGGATTCACCGTAATGCCTCCAAAGATATCAAAATCCGTCCGAGTACCCACAGATTGAGCAAGAGTCCAAGAGAGCAATGGCCACGAACAAAGGGTTCCCCCTTTGCGAACGGTATCAACAAATGGAGAGCCCACGTTCACTTCATCCACAACCGCCTTCAGATTCGGGTGCCCACTGGTGGCCGCCGCCACAACAACAAAACCTAGATAGGATGCGCCCCACATGCCGACGTTGCCATCCGACCAGTCCTGAGCAATAATCCAATCAATCGTATCATAGCCATCCTCCCGTTCATTATAAAAAGGAATCAGTTCGCCTTCAGAATCCGCCCGACCTCTAACATCCTGCGATACTACTGCATAACCTTTATTGGCCCATCTCATAAAAATCTCTTTTTTTCCGTTGCGGTCATAACATGTTCTTACGAGAATTGTCGGCAGCTTAGTTCCCGGCTTAATGCCCTCTGGTAAAAAAACATCTGTCGCCAACTTCACCCCATCGCGCATCGGAATCAGATCAGTACCCAAATCGTTCACACCATATTCTGCCTTGGATAGAAGAGGATCGTCGTAGACCACTAACGGAGTCAGCTTCTCATAACCTGCTTTAACCATAAGCTCAATACCATACCGATTCGGCGTTAAAAAAGCGATAATTTCCCCGTCCAAAGTCACAATGTCCAGAGCCGTCTCTTTGCGCAGCGCCCATACTTGTGAGGTCAGTTCGCGGCCTTCAATCTGCGCCTGATACTGGATATGCTTTTGATAGATATCGCCATTACTCAGCACTACCTCGTCTTCTGCCCATTCTGCATTAGCATAAGCATCCAAATGTTTATGGATTTTTTGAAGCGGGAGTACGGTCTTGAACTGTCCATCCAGCACATTGTCCTGCATTTGCGTTCTTCTACGCGGATCGACTTTAGCTAGCATGATCTGTTGCTCTGTAAAATGAATTTTGCCTGTATAAACACCAGAAAAGTAGACGTTAAATGTAGATGTGTGTAAGTAGGTTGTCATCTGTTTATCCCCTATCCGCAAATTTCTTCAAATACGCGCAGCCAGTTGCCGCCCATGATCTTAGCAATATCTGCATCCGCATAACCGCGGGCAACCAAACCTCTAGTAAAGTTAATAAAATAACTATATTTCTCAAGTCCAGCAACGGTTTCTGTAGAAGGTCCGTCTCCTTTGGCGAATCCAAGCTTGGGTGCGATATGTTCTTTAAAATAAACCAATGACCAGAGCACATCGCTCATCGGCCAATCCGTTCCAATTCCGACATGATCCACGCCTACAAGCCGGATTACATATTCGATATGATCCAGCACATGGTCAATAGTTGTATGTTTAGGATCTTCATGAACAAACCAAGGCATAGCAAAAATACCAATAACTCCACCCGTCTTGGCTATCGCGATAATCTCCTCATCACTTTTACAGCGCATATGCGGATAGATCGCCTCTACACCCGTATGTGAAGCAATCACCGGAGTTGTGGAATAAGCGCAGGCATCTAACGTAGTCTGTTTCCCGCAATGCCCCGTATCTACAATGATCCCCAGCTTGTTCAAGCGTGCAATGAATCTTTTCCCAAAATTAGTGACCCCGGCGTTCGATTGTTCTGCGCAGCCCGCCCCAATCTGGTTCTGATTGTTGTAGGTCAATTGTATAATTCTTAATCCGAAGTTATAAAGTACATCTAATTGATCGAGATTCGTGCCCAGACCATCCGTTTCTTGTGCTGTGATAATGCCCGCTTTATAACCATTACGCTTGGCAGCACGTATGTCTTCGGCAGTTAAGGCTTTGATTAACCAATCTGCAGAATCGAATTGCAGTTGCACCTCTGCCATGCTTGTAATGATGCTGTCTAAGGATTCCAAATGAAGTTCGCGGTTCCCTGCTGTAATTCCGGACTTGTACCACTCTTCCTTATACTCAGGGATCTCTCCGCTCGCAGATAGCTTTGTGATGATTTTTGCAGGCATACTGCTGTATACCATTGGCTCATCTTTATAAGGCTCACATAATTCTTTGATTCTGTCAGAGATAGAGTCTGGAATCGCGCTTGGAGATAAGGGGCCTTGAAACAGCAGATCGATAATAATGTTCTGTTCATGCAAGCGTTTAGCCCGCTCCTCCTCTTGCTCCGTCAACTTGAAATCATACAGACCTTCATAAGTGCTCATCGTGTAGTCGCTCCTTAGAATGCAATTTCAGTGCCTTTATGTAATCTAACAGCTTCATTATATATAAAATTAGCTGCTGCTAAATCCTCAATGGCCAGCCCTAATCCTTTAAAAAGAGTAATGTCAGCTGCGGACCTTCTGCCCTCGATAGTGCCACTGATCAGCTCACCAATCTCCCCGACAATATGATCTGCTGTAATTTTGCCTTCGTTCAGCGGGATTAAATAATCACCAGATTCATTCTGAGCGGATTCCAGCCGATCTACATATAACTTAGCTAATTGGACGGTCTCCGAATCCAGCTCACGGTCATTGGGTCTGCATGCGCCGACAGCATTGATATGTACACCCGGTTTCAGCCATTCTCCCTTGAGCACAGGTTCGGTGGATGCTGTCACGGTACAAATGATATCCGCTGCGCTGACTGCCGCTTGAACTGTCTCGGCAACAATGATCTGCACATCATATTTTTGGCTCATCTCCATTTGAAAATCCTGTGCCTTTGCGAGTGTCCTGCTCCATACTTTTACCTCACGGATGGGTCGAACCCGCAACATCGCTTCCAGATGACTTTTTGCTTGTTCCCCAGTTCCAAGAAGAGCAAGGATTTCGGCATCCTCTCTGGCCAGATATCGGGTTGCTGCTGCACTGACTGCCGCCGTACGAATGGCTGTAATCTTTTGTCCATCCACTATAGCTTTCAGAACACCCGTAGATGAATCGAATAGGGTAACAAGACCTTGATGAGAAGGCAGGCCTGAACCATGATTGCTGGGAAATACACTGATGATTTTGGCACCAGCTACCTCTTCATGCTGCAAATAACCCGGCATTAAGCCGAGCAGATTGCTCTTTTGTAAAGGAAGCACTTGTCTTAAGCTTTGTACGGCTTGTCCAGCGGACAGAGCCTTCAAAACAGATTCCATAACGGAGATGCAAGATTCCATAGCTAACAGTTCGGCCACTTCATTTTGATTAATGACTAGCATAAGACGGACCTCCTTCTCCTCATCATGATTGCACGAACGCAAATATAAAATTTTTCTTACTATCATAACTTATCCGGTTTAAATATTCATGTATAAAGCTGGAAGGCAAAATTTGTCCTGACCCGAGTTATTCTCTATACTTAATATAGTACGTATTATATTTTAAGGAGCTGACTATTGATTATGGCTGATAAAATAACTTTAGGAAAAACCAATCTGCAGGTTCTCCCGCTGGGTCTGGGTGCCAATGCTGTTGGCGGGCATAATTTATTTCCGGGTTTAAATGATGAAACCGGCAGAAATATTGTGCGCAGCGCTCTGGATCATGGGATTAATTTTATTGATTCCGCCTTTATTTATGGACCAGGAAGATCCGAGGAACTGATTGGCGAAGTGCTGAAGGAAAGAGGCGGCCGCGACAATGTGGTCATTGCTACTAAAGGCGCTCACGTGATTACCGGTGACAAGATTACACTCGACAACTCTCCAGCTTTTCTAAGACAGTCTGTAGAAGACAGCTTGAAACGCCTCCAGACCGATTATATTGATCTTTACTATATTCATTTCCCTGATGAAAGCACACCTAAGGACGAAGCTGTAGGTGAACTTAAGAAGCTGAAAGATGAAGGGAAGATTAGAGCCATCGGGGTGTCTAACTTCTCCATTGATCAGCTGAAAGAAGCCAACAAAGACGGTCATGTGGATGTTCTTCAATCCCACTACAATCTGCTGCATCGTGATGCGGAACAAGATTTGCTGCCTTATACGCAGGAGCATGGCATTTCTTTCGTGCCCTATTTCCCACTTGCGTCGGGCCTGCTGGGCGGCAAATATAAGCAAGGCGATACATTCAGCGACATTAGAAAAAATGACCCGCTATTTCAAGGGGAGACCTTTGCCAAGAATCTGGAGAAGGTGGACAAGGTTCGTCAGATTGCCAATGCTAAAGGTGTCGAAGTCGCACATGTCGTACTTGCCTGGTATTTGACCGTACCTTCCATCGATGCGCTTATTCCGGGCGCCAAACGTCCTGAGCAGATCGTTTCCAACTTAGAGACGCTGAAGGTGCGGCTGACACCAGAAGAGATCAAAACTATAGATTCCATATTTAAGGCGTAATCTAGCCTCATTAGATTAAGGGGTTGTCCCATGGCCACGAAATGGCTGCTGGGGCAGCCCCTTTTCTGCTTGGGTTCATCGGATGATTCGGGTTAGATAGTTCGATTGCCACGATTCGTAAGATTCGTCATTCGTTCGTTTTATTTCCTTCGTACGTTCGGTCGACCTATCACAGCTCCCCGCACAATGCCCCTATCGGACACAGTTGACCCTTAACGCAGCATTATTGCACATTTGGAATTCCAACGGACCTCATAGCCTCTATTGGCACAAAATACACCTAATATGAACCTTTTTCTAAGCAATAACGTCTCTGGGGTCCGAAACCCTGCTGAAAAGGCGATAAATTTGCATATAACGTCATCTGGGTCCGTAAGCGGCAGCGGATGGCAGTCGATCGTAGTGGAGAGCAGTCATTCTTCTCCAATATCCTAAATTCTTTGTATTAGTAAATATTGTTTGCTATACTTTCTCTGAAGTAACATTGGACTTTAATTTTTATAAAAAGGGGAATTCCTTGATGATTATTCAACCTAAAACTCGCGGATTTATATGTACAACAGCCCATCCAGAGGGATGCGCCAAACAAATACAACAACAAATTGAATATGTAAAAGCACAAAAGAAAATTGAGGGACCTGCTAATGTACTAGTCATTGGCGCTTCTACCGGATACGGACTAGCTTCCAGAATTTCAGCCGCTTTTGGTGCGGGCGCCAACACCATTGGTGTTTTCTTTGATAAAGCTGCTGAAGGTCAACGTACAGCTTCTGCTGGCTGGTACAACTCTGCTGCTTTTGAACAACAAGCAGCGCAGCTTGGACTTAAATCTCACAGCATAGTTGGCGATGCCTTCTCCGATGCTATCAAAGAGAAGACCATTGAATTGATTAAAGCTGAATATGGCACAGTTGATTTAGTTGTCTATAGTGTCGCTTCACCACGCCGCACTCATCCGGTAACAGGAGAAACCTTCTCCTCCGTCATTAAACCGGTGGGAACCGCTTATTCGAACAAAACCTTGAACTTCCATACAGGTGAAGTTTCCATGACCACTATTGAGCCTGCTTCAGAAGAGGAAGTACGTCAGACCATCGCAGTTATGGGCGGCGAAGACTGGAGAATGTGGATCGATCAGCTTCAAGCAGCTGGCGTGCTTGCCGAGGGAGCTACAACCGTTGCTTACTCCTACATCGGGCCTGAAATCACTCACCCTATCTATCGCGACGGAACGATTGGTCAAGCCAAATATGATCTGGAACAAACAGCGATCCAACTGAATGATCGCCTGTCCACTCAAGGTGGACGTGCTTTTGTTTCCGTGAACAAAGCTCTGGTAACCCAATCCAGCTCCGCGATTCCTGTAGTCCCTCTTTATATCTCTGCATTGTATGAAGTAATGAAGGAAAAAGGGCTGCACGAGAACTGTATTGAACAAATGTACCGTTTATTCTCTGAGCATCTTTACAGTGGGGGCGAAGCTACTGCTGACGGAGGCTGCTTGATCCGAATTGATGACTGGGAAATGCGTGAGGATGTTCAGACTGAGGTTATGAAACGTTGGGACGAGCTGACAACCGACAATGCAGGTGAGCTTGCTGATCTTGAAGGCTACCGCCAAGATTTCTTTAATCTGTTTGGTTTTAGAACAGAGGGTGTAGACTACGAAGCTGACATTGATCCTAATGTCGACATTCCAAATATGTATTAATAACTGATCTATAGACAAATGAGGTTATCTCTGAAGTAGTGAATTCTACTGACGAGATAACCTCTTTCTCTTTTAGATAGACATTGGCTTACCTCCCCTCTTTATGATATGGTTTGATTGAATACTGCATGTTCTACTAACATTCGAAGGAGTGAGTCACTTTTGGTTAAAAAAATTAGTGTAGCAAACGGCGCACTTGAGGTGTCACAAATTTCGCTTGGCTGTATGCGGATTGCTGATTTATCTGCAAAAGAAGCAGATACACATGTACATAGTGCCCTCGAGCTCGGAATAGACTTTTTTGACCACGCCGACATCTACGCAGCTGGCAAAGCCGAGGAAGTATTCGCAGGTGTACTGGAGAACAATCCGGGTATGCGTGATAAAATGATGATCCAAACCAAATGCGGAATCCGCAACGGTTTTTTTGATTTCTCCAAGGAACATATCCTGCAATCCGTGGAAGGCAGCCTTAAGCGCTTGAAAACAGACTATATCGACGTCCTACTGCTTCACCGTCCTGATACGCTGTTCGAGCCAGAAGAAGTCGCTGAGGCTTTTGATATTCTGGAAAGCAAAGGTATGGTCAAACACTTTGGTGTCAGCAATCAGAACCCGTTGCAAATCGAGCTGCTTAAAAAAAGTGTAAAGCAACCGCTGCTGTTCAACCAGCTGCAATTGAGCATTATGGTCACTGGCATGATTGATACAGGTTTCAATGTGAATATGACTAACTCCGGTTCAGTTGTTCATGATGGCGGGATTTTGGAGTACAGTCGCCTGCATGACATGACCATTCAGCCTTGGTCGCCTTTCCAATATGGCTTCTTTGAAGGCGTATTCTTAGATAACGATAAGTTCCCTGAATTGAACGAGGTCATTAACCGCTTAGCAGCTGAAAAAGACGTAACCAATACAGCGATTGCCATCGCATGGATTCTCAGACATCCGGCAAATATGCAGCCTGTCGTTGGCACAACTAATACGCAGCGCTTGCGTGATATTGCCAAAGCTTCCGATATTACTCTCACTCGGCAAGAATGGTATGAAATCTACCGTGCTGCCGGCAATGTCCTTCCATAAACACCTAAAGCCACGAGGTACGTTATTAACGTACGCCGTGGCTTTTTTACCAGAGAGCGATTCAATCCTCACGTTCTAGTAAAACTAGATAGACAGCGTCAAGATATTCGTATACTCACAAAAAGAACACAAAAAATAATAACTACTACCGAAATACTTAAGATCATAGTGAATCTTTTGTTATCCTTTTTCATAATCCATCCTTCCTTCCTATAGATGCACATCTCTCTTTTCAAAAGAAATTAAAGCAACGCTCAAGCAAACTCCTATGATTACAACAGGGATTAGGATCATACGAACACCCTCGTTTAGGGTATATATTTCATGTGAATTTACAGCAGAGAATTTAAAAATTTGCGTCGTTAGCGTATTTTCAGAAATCACTCTCAGATATACATACGAAGAGTCTTTCAGATAACCACTGAGCAGAAAATCGCCAAATACAAAAACAAACGTGGCAATAACAGCGGTAGCCGATTTTTTCATCAATACTCCTAACAACAGCACGACAGCGGAATAAGCTGCGAGATACAAAATATTGAATCCAATAGCCCCCATAGCAACGATAAACTTCCCCTCTAAGCTTTCATTTCCGATATGGGAACCCGTAACAAGCGCTGCCAGCATATACAATACATAAAAAAGACCAAAAAATTGAATTACCCACCATAATACAACTTTTAATTCGGTCAGATATTTTCCCAGTAAATATAATGACCTGCTCTGACCCGAAGCGATAATGGTTTGAACCGACCCATACTCAAATCCCTCGGTAGCAAAAAAACAAACGTAAATCGGGATGATAAAATACAGAAAAAAAGATAACTGAATGCTAGTGATTAAAGGCTCTAAAGGACCATCTATATCAAATCCTACTTGTACCCCCATCCAAACCAGTAATAAGGCACTTCCAAACAGCAAAAGAAGACTTATCCCCTTGAACATGGGATCCTTGGTTACATAATAAGCTTCAGCCTTAAGAAAATTCCTCATTCGTTACCTCCAGCAATTAGATCCATATAATAGTTCTCAAGATTTGGAGCCGACAGGTTAATCCCTTCAATATGGATGCCCCGCTTTAGAAAAAAAGACATCAGCTCTTCTAGATTTGTACTCTCTTTAGGAATTTGAATTTCTCCAGCTTCGCTGATCGTAATGGTTTCTAGTTGGAGTTCACTTTTTAAAATCTGAAGTGTCGCTGCGGGATCAGCCGTTCGAATACAGATTTTTGTTTCCGCCGTATGTAAGAGTTCCTCCGCAGAAGCTTCTTTGATTAACCTTCCTTTATGAATAAAACCGTATTGGGTCGCAAGTAGCTGCAACTCACTTAAAATATGACTGGAGATTAATATAGTCACTCCTTGTTCTTTGGATAGCTTCTCCAGGATCTTTCGCACTTCAACAATGCCTGACGGATCAAGACCATTAATAGGCTCGTCCAATACCAGAAATTTGGGATCGTTAAGTAGAGCAATAGCCAGACCTAAACGTTGTTTCATCCCAAGGGAGTATTCTGAGGTTAGCTTAGAACCGGCATCTGCCAGAGAAACTGCCTGCAATACTTCTGCAATTCTGCTCTTATCCTTAATCCCAAACGCACGGCAATAAAACGTAAGATTTTGCTTCGCATTTAGATTAGGATAAAGCGCTGGCCTTTCAATTAGAAATCCAACCTTTCGCCTCGCCTCGTGAACAGCTTTTGTGTCCTTTTTTTCAAAAAGAGAGATTTCGCCATGTGTCGGATGTACCAATCCGCCTATTATTTTCATTAATGTAGTTTTACCTGCCCCATTTTCGCCAACAAACCCATAAATATCTCCTACCCCAATCGTCATATAGACATCCTGAAGCGCAAAAGACTCTCCGTATTGTTTGCTTAAACCTTTGGCCTCAAAGATCGTTTGAGTCAAATCAAACACTCCTCTTTTCACTTTTCCACATCCTAACATGTTGCCATGAACTCTACATTCAAACTGTAACAATCAAGTTAGTTAATGTAATTATTAAGAAGGATTTGTATAATGTGACTTATATGGTCGACAAATTCCCGGATATTTTGGACAATTCTTGTCGAAAGGAATGATAAAGTGATACGTATTGCTGTCTGTGATGATGACTTTCCCACTACTGAATTAATAGAGAGACTTATTCTGGAGACTCAAAGGAATTTCACAAGGAAAATAGAGGTGTCGATCTTTTATTCCGGAGAAAGCTTCACTAAGGCCATTCAAGAGGCCTGCGCGTTTGATATTATTTTTATGGACATTGAAATGGCGGATATGGATGGAATAAAAGCTGGGTATGTACTGCGGGGAAATGATGAAAATGATCTAGTGCAGCTTATCTATGTCTCTAGTCATGATGAATATCATCTGCAACTCTTCGATGTTCAGCCCTCGGGATTTATAAAGAAACCTATCGATTCAGAGATATTTAAGCAAAAACTGATTTCTAAGATTGAAAAAGTAATTCGCAAGCTGCAGCAAGGCAAAAAAAACTTCTTATCACTACAGCAAAAAGGAAAAGAAATTCTAATCCCCTATCGAAATATCATCTATCTGGAAAGCAACCGGCGGAGAATTATTCTTTATTCCTGCAAGGATCAACATGACTACTACAGTACACTAAACGAGGAAGAGCAGAAGCTTCCTGTGAGCGATTTTGTCCGAATCCATCAATCCTACATCGTTAACTTTTACTTTATTAAAGAAATCAGTAACCAGGGAGTAATTCTCCTTAATGGCGAAGCCTTACCCATTAGTGCAAAATACAGTGCCGATTTTAAGAAAAAATATCTGAAATTCAGGGGGAGTCTTGTTGGATAATATCTTTCTGGAGGAGTTATTCTATCTAGTAACGCTTCCACTTTTACCTATCATCATTCATTACTTCTACAGCCATTGTTTCGTTAGCCGACTTACCACCAAAGCCAATCTTGTTATCGTGTACTCTCTATATTTCCTCTGTATTGTCTTTCTGCACTATAGCTCACTGCCAGGCTCAATCCTACTCACACTCAATATTGGCCTGATTGCTCTCTTATCTTTTTTTTACAATGGAAATATCAAATGGCGGATCGTTGCCGCTCTTTTTCTGGTTGCGCTTATTACACTTAGTGAGTTATCACTACCCCTATTTTACTCGACAAAGGGATATATTCTGAACCAGTTTCTTTCCAAGCTGCTGATGTTTATATTAGCTTTTGTATCCGTGCGCGTAGCTAAAGCCTTTGGAAATGGCGGGTTATCTAAATGGTATTGGGTTCTATTATTTATTTGCCCTTCTATAAGCACACTAGGGATCTACAGCTTCGCATCCAGCCTTTATATGCAGTCCTTCCCTACCCTTGTTCCAATCCTATCCACAGGACTACTCATTATAAATTTATTGATATTTATCTTATGTGACCGTATGTTAGTTATCCAATCTGCGCAGAACCAAAGTTATTTACTTGAGCAACAAAATGCTTACTATGTAAATCAATATCTTTTGACAAAAGAAGTACAGGAAGAATCTTTTAAGTTCCAGCATGATATTAAAAATATTCTCATAGGTTTACGCGCAAAGGTACAATCCGGTGAAGCTGCCAATCTAAATGAGTTGGACAACTTACTGGGGCAAATAGACAATCCAATAGGCGTTAGCAATAGCGGGAATACGATTATTGATTCCATTATCAACTACAAGCAGCAGGTCGCTGAAAAGCATCAGATCCCCTTCAAGTTAGACTTGAACATCCCTGCACAGCTGACGCTCGACACCACAGTTATCAGTGTGATTTTAGGAAATGCACTGGACAATGCCATTGAAGCTTGTTGCGATAAAAGAAATGAAGAGTGCTATATAACCATACATATGCATTATCTTAATGAAAGCTTGTTCATCCGGATTCAGAATCCTTATGTGAATGAAATTCATACGAATCGTTTTGACGACATCTGCTCCACAAAAACTAATAAATCCGGTCATGGTATAGGCTTAAAAAGTATCCAGAAGGTCGTAGAGGATAGTAATGGCTTAGTAGATATTTCATATAACAATAATCTATTTCAAGTCGAAATTGTTCTTTTTATGGTCCCCTGTAAAAAAAGGATTTAGAAGCTTATCATAAGCTTCATCATAAACCCAAGTGATTCCTTCATCTTTACTGGTAAGATATATAGTTCCTGCCACACCGGTATCTTGATCAATTAACGAGATAGGGAACAGTCCTTCCTTTCTATTAAAGATAGGAGAAAGGGGATTTTTTATATTTATCAAACTTTTCTGGAATTTAATAAGCTCTGAAAATGAAAAAGGTCTATAAAATCGCTTATTAAGCAATTTTATAGACCTTTTTAGTATACCGGTGAGAGGAATGGAACCTATCGATATTTATTTTGAACGCATCAATAGATATAGGAAGTAAGGCACACTCAGCATTGTTACAATAATTCCTGCGGGAATATCTGACTTAAAGCTGACCGTTCGAGCAATCGTATCCGCTACAAGCAGCAATAGCGCACCAATAAGCGCTGAAGTAGGTAGAAGCACTTTGTAGTCGTGACCTACCAGCTTGCGAGCCACATGCGGACTAATCAATCCAATAAAGAAGATCGAGCCCCCGAGCGCTACACAGCCAGAAGCTATGCCTACAGCCGCAATTGCCAAGCGCAAAAATTTCTTCTTTACAGCGACTCCTAATCCTATCGAAATTTCGTTGCCTAGCACCAAGACGTTCAATGTCCTGAAATTAGAAAGAATATATACGAATAGCAGCAATACCCAAGGTGCCAACAAGCTGATATAAGACCACTTGTCACCCCATAAATATCCTGCTTGCCAACGCTGCGCAAACTCATACTTCTGGTCATCAAGCTTTAAAGTTAGGAATAGCGATAGCGCACTAAACCCCATATTGATCGCAACACCAGTCAAGACAAGTCGTGTAGAAGAAATCATACGACGTTTTCTATAGGCTAGAACATAGATCAGAGCTGCTGCCAGCAGACCACCTAAGAATGCCATAGACGGCAGTAATAATGTTATAGCGGCGCCTTGAATGCTTACCGTTGAGATAATCAGCAACACCATAAGACCTGAACCTGAGCTAATACCAAGCATGCCGGGATCAGCCAGATCATTGCGCAGCAAAGCCTGCATAACTGCACCTGCCAGTGCCATCCCAAATCCAACAAGTATCGCTAATACGATCCGAGGAAGACGAAACTTATAAACAACGAGATTATGCTCCTCTGGACCTTGTCCAAGCAATACTTGAAATACTTCAAGTGGATTGAGGGACACCTTTCCCATATTAAGACTAAGAATAGCTCCTGCAATAAGCAGTATTAAAAGAGATAGAATCCATATTTTAGCCTTATGCGATTTAACAACATTCATTTGAAGGCTCTCCTCTCTTTGCTCGCAATTAGCAAGAAGAAAGGAACACCAATCATTGCAAAAATAATGCCCAGTGCTGTCTCTGCCGGACGATTAATCAGCCTTCCTGCGATATCCGCTACAACCATAAGTGCGCCGCCGTAAATGGCTGATGCCGGAATAATATAACGATAATCTACCCCTACAAAAAAACGCATAATATGCGGAATAATCAACCCTACAAAGCCGATTGGCCCTACAAGTGCAACAGCTACACCCGCTAGTAAAAGGACCGCAAGCGTAGCTATCATCTTAACGAGAACGATCCGTTGCCCGAAGCCTTTCGCGATCTCTTCTCCCAAGTTTAAAACAGTGATAGAGCGTGCAATGAATAGTGACAAAGCTAGTCCACCTAAGAACCAAGGTATAACTAGCTTAATTTCCACCCATGTTGCTCCAGCCACACTACCCGAAGTCCAATAAGCAAGGGCACGACCAATTCCATAGTTTAAAGAGATAAATGATCCCACAGCTCCAAATAGCATTGTAATTGATATTCCAGCTAGCACCAGTCGTTGAGGTGTCATTCCTGAACGATTCAATGAAGCGGCAAGATACGTTAATCCTGCACCAAGTCCTGCGCCAATAAAGCTAACCAGCAAGGTTGTTGTCTGCAGTTGTCCTGGAAGAAAAACCAGTGTAACGGCCATTGCAAGAGCTGCTCCTGCATTTACTCCCATTAATCCGGAATCTGCTAAGGGATTTCGCGTATAGCCCTGCATAACCGCTCCTGCTACCGCGAGACACATACCTGCAATAATATCAGCTGCTGTACGCGGAATTCGAAGGGCATGAATAATCTGATGCTCGGTCAGTTCAGGATCAAAATTAAAAATCGCTGTCCATGCCATTTTCAGGCTCATGGAAGCAGAGCCAAATGAGATAGAAGCTGCTACTGAAAGTAGCAGCAGCAGTATCCCTAGGAGTAGAAACAGACCGAAATACGATTTCCCTCTTAAATCAGGGATAACGGTTGTTCTATCATCTAGCTTTCTATTTTTTTTCATACGCTGACACTAGCTTCTCAACTACAAAATCTAGCTGCTTATCAAGAGAGTAGATATCGGAATAATATGAAAAATCAA
The DNA here is from genome assembly GCF_045040705.1 of Paenibacillus sp. FSL H3-0286. NCBI lineage: Bacteria > Bacillati > Bacillota > Bacilli > Caryophanales > Paenibacillaceae > Paenibacillus > Paenibacillus sp. FSL H3-0286. The sequence goes on from NZ_CP150285.1 coordinate 5,652,477, forward strand.
ACCCAATTTCGATCAATCTACCTTCTTTAATTGCTGGAATGCTGTTCCAAATTGGATTGTCCGACAAATCATCAGCCCCATCCCATACAGAGCGGAACACGAAGTCTCCTATATACTCAGGTAACACCTCTAAGGAAACAAACCCTCCAGTAGCCTTCTCTCTGCCATCAATCTTTTTCTGAAGAATCTCTGGTGCTTTTAGCCCTAAATATTCATAAATGATCTGAGAGCCCCTTCCATAAAGCTTGCTATCGATCACCGCCATCTCTTTTTTGCCGCCTTCGATAATGGTTACTGTCTTATCCAAAATTCCAAGTTCATCAAGCTGCTGCTTGCTCTTCTCCAACTTCTCGTGGAAATTATCTAATAGAGCTTGTGCCTCCTGCTCCTTGCCAAATACCTCGCCAATCTTCATTACACGTTCATCCGTCGCCATTTTTTCATAAGGAATTGGAACGGTCGGTGCAATATCCTTAAGGATTTCGTAGGTTTCTTCAGAAGCAGCTATGATCAAGTCCGGCTTTACTGCCATAATAGCCTCTGGATTAGGCTCATACCATGAACCTAGATCTTCAATCCCCCCCAGCTCTTCTGCAAAGGCCGCTCCTTCAAAGACACTCGAAGTCCCTACTGGCTTAATGCCGAGGGCCACAAGATCCCCTTGAAGGTATAACACGACAACCCTCTTTGGATTAGCTGGAACAACAATATCTCCCTTTATTGTAGAGATAGTTCTTGTCTGAGCCTCCTTATTGGCATTGTCAGCTGCAGTTGAATTATTTGCTGGTGATGATGTAACTTCAGAAGCTTTGGATCCATTAGAATTTGTGGCATTAGAACCAACACTTGCAGATCCACATGCACTTAATAGCAAGGTAAAGCTAAGCAGCATCGCTACAATAAAACTTGACGTCTTTGTTAATCTCATAGGTGAAGACCCTCCGGTTATTTCATTATGGTAATAGTAATGATAATGATTATCATACTCAATAACATTATATCGGGAGGATATGTGCTCGCCAATGGAGAATTTGGCGGTGGTAAATGGACGATTGTCCGATGAGCTCACCTGCCTGCTTTCCTTGCGGAACCGGATGGGAGATTGACCATTGTATTTACTGAACATGCGACTGAAGTAATATACATCGTTATATCCAACTTCTTCTGCAATATCGCGAAGTGGAGCATCGGTACATCGTAATAGCTCTTCTGCATGTTTAAGCCGGAATCGTATCAAATATTCAATCAAGCTAAACCCTGTCTCTCCTTTAAAGCGGGTTGATAAATGACGAGGGCTATAATTAAATTGCTCCGCTATAGATTCTAGTGATAAATTATGACGATAATGCTCCTCAATATAACGGACAACCTGCCCAATGACATCCGGTTGCCTGAGGTTAATTCCATCCTTTGTAAACTGCTTTAATAATTCATGTATAAACTGATAGAACAAGCCTTTAACTTGAATTCTTTCCAATTGGCTTCCTTGTGCCCAAAGTTGTTCCATTGCCATTAGTTGATAGTGCAGTGGTAAAGGCTCCAAAGACTCGAAGCTATACTGCATCCGAAATGGATTGCTGCGTTCTAAAAGTCTTGCTAAATCCTTTCTTCCTGGCAAGGAGGCTCTATAGAATAATAAATAGTATTCAAACAACCTCCCTGTCTCTATACTTAGTCTCATGCCCTTGCCACCATGCACAATAAAGTGACGGTCTGCGTCGTAATCTATGCCGTTGAGATTCAAGCTGGCCGTACCCCGCACACAGTAGATAAATCCACATGCTGGTAATACATAGCCTTGCAGCTTGTCCCCAGGCTTCATCACAGCATGTCGAATATCAAGTACTTTAACAGCGGCATAATTCCATGCAAAAATATGATCTTCCAGCTTCATCTTTGCAATACACTCCGATCTGCTCCACAATCTATTTGAATTAATTATATTTCACAATAAATGATAATGATTATCAATTAGTATTAGGTAGTTCCTCTATTTTGTCAATCGCTGTTTAGTATCATGATTGCTTATAGCTTTCGAAGTGGAGCTTCCTCAGGAATGCCTCTATCTCATTCACATATCCGCTTACATTAATCTTCCTCAGTACAACTAAGTACAATTTCTTATTCACACTTGAAGGATGTATCAAAAGTTTTCCGGCACAGGCATGAACGGAATTGTAAAAAAACAAACAAAAAAGTTCATCAGATATAGTATCTAATGAACTTTGAGTTGATTTAGTTGGTACCGGTGAGAGGACTCGAACCTCCACGGTTTCCCTCTCGATTTTGAGTCGAGCGCGTCTGCCATTCCGCCACACCGGCAAAGTATTAAGTTAAAATATGGCGCGCCCTGAGAGATTCGAACTCCCGGCCTTTTGATTCGTAGTCAAACGCTCTATCCAGCTGAGCTAAGGGCGCAAAATTTATATGGAGCGGACGACGGGAATCGAACCCGCGACCCTCGCCTTGGCAAGGCGATGCTCTACCGCTGAGCCACGTCCGCACACGGTATGTATTGATATCCGACTCACTAAAGAAGTGAGCCATGAAGGACTCGAACCTTCGACACCCTGATTAAAAGTCAGGTGCTCTACCAACTGAGCTAATGGCTCATAAAGCAAGAAAATGGCGGAACCGACGGGATTCGAACCCGCGGTCTCCTGCGTGACAGGCAGGCATGTTAGGCCAACTACACCACGGTTCCAGAAGAATAATTTCTTAATGAAAATTGGTTGCGGGGGCAGGATTTGAACCTGCGACCTTCGGGTTATGAGCCCGACGAGCTACCGGGCTGCTCCACCCCGCGTCAGTAAAAAAGTATTAATTCCCTTGGATCCCCCGGAAAGTATTCGGAATCGTCAGTGATGCATTAACTTCACTTTTGGGGATGTGTTATGGTGGAGGCTGAGGGGATCGAACCCCCGACCCTCTGCTTGTAAGGCAGATGCTCTCCCAGCTGAGCTAAGCCTCCATGTAAAGAAGCAACTTAATTATCATAACATAATCAAATCTGTAATGCAACCATTTTTTCTAGAAGTCTGAAGCTGTTTCAAGAAGAAATGGTGACCCGTATGGGATTCGAACCCATGTTACCTCCGTGAAAGGGAGGTGTCTTAACCCCTTGACCAACGGGCCGTTTTAAAAACAAATTGTTTTGACAACAAAAAATATTATATCATGTATTATTAAGTATAGCAATACCTAAACTAATTATTTTTCTTTTTACTCTTCCCTAGGTAATAGATTGATATGAAGCTTTTGAGCTATTATCTCAACGATTTCACCTATAGTTCTATCATTCGTGTCTAGATGCTGCTTAAATACCTCGTGATCAAGCCCTCTGATGCACCTGTCGATCTGCTGAGCAGCCCAAGAGTCTTTTCCTTCACTCTAATGCTTAATCTCTTAAGCAAGGTCTCTCGGGAGGCACACAAACTAAAATGATAAAGCTCTATACCTCCATCAATTAACTTGCCGATGATTTCCCTGCAATAATCCGGATTCACTAGGGTCATAGGTACGATAATTATTCCATCATATTCGCTAGCTATATTTTTCTTCGATAAATTTCATTTGCGGTTTCTGTCTTCCCTGGACCAAAAGCACCATTTATCCATATAATCATGATCATTTGCCTCCATGATACTAATTTTCATTCAAAAACCACTTCACAGTGATTGCCTATCCTTATAATAAGCTGCTAAATATCGTACAACAAAAAGACCACTGTCGATTACTCAACAGTGGTCTTGCGTGCTTGGCAACGTCCTACTCTCCCAGGACCCTTCGGTCCAAGTACCATCGGCGCTGGAGGGCTTAACGGTCGTGTTCGGGATGGGTACGCGTGGAACCCCTCCGCTATCGCCACCAAACATGCGTCTGTGAAACAGACGCTGCCGCGTGAAATTCAGTTCATCACCAGAAGTGACAATGAATTTCTAAGCGTATTTCAGGCTTGATGCCTGAAAACTGAATCCGAAACGAATCTGCATTCTACGTATAGGATAAGCCCTCGACCGATTAGTATTGGTCAGCTCCATGCATTGCTGCACTTCCACCTCCAACCTATCTACCTCGTCGTCTTCAAGGGGTCTTACTAATTGGGAAATCTCATCTTGAGGGGGGCTTCACGCTTAGATGCTTTCAGCGCTTATCCCGTCCGTACGTAGCTACCCAGCCATGCTCCTGGCGGAACAACTGGTGCACCAGCGGTACGTCCATCCCGGTCCTCTCGTACTAAGGACAGCTCCTCTCAAATTTCCTGCGCCCACGACAGATAGGGACCGAACTGTCTCACGACGTTCTGAACCCAGCTCGCGTACCGCTTTAATGGGCGAACAGCCCAACCCTTGGGACCTACTTCAGCCCCAGGATGCGATGAGCCGACATCGAGGTGCCAAACCTCCCCGTCGATGTGGACTCTTGGGGGAGATAAGCCTGTTATCCCCAGGGTAGCTTTTATCCGTTGAGCGATGGCCCTTCCATGCGGTACCACCGGATCACTAAGTCCGACTTTCGTCCCTGCTCGACTTGTAGGTCTCGCAGTCAAGCTCCCTTATGCCTTTGCACTCTGCGAATGATTTCCAACCATTCTGAGGGAACCTTGGAACGCCTCCGTTACTCTTTAGGAGGCGACCGCCCCAGTCAAACTGCCCGCCTGACACGGTCCCCGTACCCGATAAGGGCACTAGGTTAGAACCTAGATACGATCAGGGTGGTATCCCAACGGCGCCTCCACCGAAGCTTGCGCTCCGATTTCTACGGCTCCCACCTATCCTGTACAGATCGTACCCAAATTCAATATCAAGCTGCAGTAAAGCTCCATGGGGTCTTTCCGTCTTGTCGCGGGTAACCTGCATCTTCACAGGTATTAAAATTTCACCGGATCTCTCGTTGAGACAGCGCCCAAGTCGTTACGCCATTCGTGCGGGTCAGAATTTACCTGACAAGGAATTTCGCTACCTTAGGACCGTTATAGTTACGGCCGCCGTTTACTGGGGCTTCGGTTCATAGCTTCGGGTTACCCCTAACCACTCCCCTTAACCTTCCAGCACCGGGCAGGCGTCAGCCCGTATACTTCGCCTTGCGGCTTCGCACAGACCTGTGTTTTTGCTAAACAGTCGCTTGGGCCTTTTCACTGCGGCCCCCTCGTGCTATTCACACTACCGGGGCACCCCTTCTCCCGAAGTTACGGGGTCATTTTGCCGAGTTCCTTAACGAGAGTTCTTCCGCGCGCCTTAGAATTCTCTTCTCGCCTACCTGTGTCGGTTTGCGGTACGGGCACCTTCTCCTGGCTAGAGGCTTTTCTTGGCAGTGTGAGATCATGACCTTCGCTACTATAATTTTCGCTCCCCATCACAGCCCAGCCTTAATGATGTGCGGATTTGCCTACACATCAGCCTCACTGCTTAGACGGACATCCATCAGTCCGCGTCACTACCCTCCTGCGTCACCCCATCGCTCATAGCGGATTACGGTGGTACAGTAATTTCAAACTGTTGTCCTTCGACTACGCCTTTCGGCCTCGCCTTAGGTCCCGACTTACCCTGAGCGGACGAGCCTTCCTCAGGAAACCTTGGGCTTTCGGCGGATCAGATTCTCACTGATCTTTTCGTTACTCATACCGGCATTCTCACTTGTGTAGTGTCCAGCGCTCTTTTCAGTACACCTTCAACCCCTACACAACGCTCCCCTACCCCAGATACATACGTATCTAGCCATAGCTTCGGTGGTGTGTTTAGCCCCGTTACATTTTCGGCGCAGAGTCACTCGACCAGTGAGCTATTACGCACTCTTTCAATGGTGGCTGCTTCTAAGCCAACATCCTGGTTGTCTGTGCAACTCCACATCCTTTCCCACTTAACACACACTTGGGGACCTTAGCTGATGGTCTGGGCTGTTTCCCTTTTGACAATGGATCTTAGCACTCACTGTCTGACTCCCGGCAATAAGTATATGGCATTCGGAGTTTGACTGAGCTTGGTAATCCTTGCGGACCCCGCACCCAATCAGTGCTCTACCTCCACTACTCTTATACCGAGGCTAGCCCTAAAGCTATTTCGGGGAGAACCAGCTATCTCCGAGTTCGATTGGAATTTCTCCGCTACCCCCACCTCATCCCCGCACTTTTCAACGTACGTGGGTTCGGGCCTCCAGTGCGTGTTACCGCACCTTCACCCTGGACAGGGGTAGATCACACGGTTTCGGGTCTACGTCCACATACTAATTCGCCCTATTCAGACTCGCTTTCGCTGCGGCTCCACCTTCTCGGCTTAACCTTGCATGTTAAACGTAACTCGCCGGTTCATTCTACAAAAGGCACGCCATCACCCATTAATAGGGCTCTGACTTTTTGTAAGCACACGGTTTCAGGTTCTATTTCACTCCCCTTCCGGGGTGCTTTTCACCTTTCCCTCACGGTACTGTTTCACTATCGGTCGCCAGGTAGTATTTAGCCTTAGCAGATGGTCCTGCTGGATTCATACGGGGTTTCACGTGCCCCGCACTACTCGGGATCCGTCTCGGAGAGAATACAGTTTAGGTTACAGGGCTTTTACCTCTATCGCGGGCCTTTCCAGACCTCTTCACCTACCATATTCCTTTGTAACTCCATGTGAGACGTCCCACAACCCCTAAGAGCAAGCTCTTAGGTTTAGGCTGTTCCGCGTTCGCTCGCCGCTACTGACGGAATCACTATTGTTTTCTCTTCCTCAGGGTACTTAGATGTTTCAGTTCCCCTGGTCTGCCTCTACATTTCCTATGTATTCAGAAATGAGTAACTGCGAATTACCACAGCTGGGTTTCCCCATTCGGACACCCCCGGATCAAAGCTTGCTTACAGCTCCCCGAGGCAGTTTCGTTGTTCGCCACGTCCTTCGTCGGCTCCTGGCGCCTAGGCATCCTCCGTGTGCTCTTATTAGCTTAACCTTGATTTTTCCGCAGGAAAATATCATACGATGACATTCTCTTTGGAATCATCTCACTAATAACATTTACTTGTTTGCACAAGTTGCTAAAAGATGTTCTAAAACGCAAATTCGTTTCGGTATCCAGTTTTCAAGGATCAAGTCTTACTTGAGAGCTTAAACTCTCAAAACTGAGCAACGAGTGAGTAACAGGCCTAAACCTGAGTTTTGGAAGCTGAACTTCCGATTTGAATGTCCTCATTGCAGAGAACGATTCTCCATAGAAAGGAGGTGATCCAGCCGCACCTTCCGATACGGCTACCTTGTTACGACTTCACCCCAATCATCTACCCCACCTTCGGCGGCTGGCTCCCTTGCGGGTTACCCCACCGACTTCGGGTGTTGTAAACTCTCGTGGTGTGACGGGCGGTGTGTACAAGACCCGGGAACGTATTCACCGCGGCATGCTGATCCGCGATTACTAGCAATTCCGACTTCATGCAGGCGAGTTGCAGCCTGCAATCCGAACTGAGACCGGCTTTGATGGGATTGGCTCCACCTCGCGGCTTCGCTTCCCGTTGTACCGGCCATTGTAGTACGTGTGTAGCCCAGGTCATAAGGGGCATGATGATTTGACGTCATCCCCACCTTCCTCCGGTTTGTCACCGGCAGTCACTCTAGAGTGCCCAACATTACTTGCTGGCAACTAAAGTTAAGGGTTGCGCTCGTTGCGGGACTTAACCCAACATCTCACGACACGAGCTGACGACAACCATGCACCACCTGTCTCCTCTGTCCCGAAGGCCGCTGCTATCTCTAGCAGATTCAGAGGGATGTCAAGACCTGGTAAGGTTCTTCGCGTTGCTTCGAATTAAACCACATACTCCACTGCTTGTGCGGGTCCCCGTCAATTCCTTTGAGTTTCAGTCTTGCGACCGTACTCCCCAGGCGGAGTGCTTACTGTGTTAACTTCGGCACCAAGGGTATCGAAACCCCTAACACCTAGCACTCATCGTTTACGGCGTGGACTACCAGGGTATCTAATCCTGTTTGCTCCCCACGCTTTCGCGCCTCAGCGTCAGTTACAGCCCAGAAAGTCGCCTTCGCCACTGGTGTTCCTCCACATATCTACGCATTTCACCGCTACACGTGGAATTCCACTTTCCTCTTCTGTACTCAAGCCACCCAGTTTCCAGTGCGACCTCAGGTTGAGCCCAAGGTTTAAACACCAGACTTAAATAGCCGCCTGCGCGCGCTTTACGCCCAATAATTCCGGACAACGCTTGCCCCCTACGTATTACCGCGGCTGCTGGCACGTAGTTAGCCGGGGCTTTCTTCTCAGGTACCGTCACTCCGATAGCAGTTACTCTACCGGACGTTCTTCCCTGGCAACAGAGCTTTACGATCCGAAAACCTTCATCACTCACGCGGCGTTGCTCCGTCAGGCTTTCGCCCATTGCGGAAGATTCCCTACTGCTGCCTCCCGTAGGAGTCTGGGCCGTGTCTCAGTCCCAGTGTGGCCGTTCACCCTCTCAGGTCGGCTACGCATCGTCGCCTTGGTGGGCCGTTACCCCACCAACTAGCTAATGCGCCGCAGGCCCATCCCTCAGTGACAGATTGCTCCGTCTTTCATTCTTCTCTCAGGAGAAAAAAGAAATTATCCGGTATTAGCTACCGTTTCCGGTAGTTATCCCAGTCTGAAGGGCAGGTTGCCTACGTGTTACTCACCCGTCCGCCGCTAAGTTACTTTGAAAGCAAGCTTTCAAAGTAACTCCGCTCGACTTGCATGTATTAGGCACGCCGCCAGCGTTCGTCCTGAGCCAGGATCAAACTCTCCAATTAGTATTGAAAAGAGCGATATGCTCATTTTGAAACATCTGACGAGAAAATTAATTCTCTAATTTTGGATTTCACTTACGTGATTTCCTACTCACTCGTTGTTCAGTTTTCAAAGATCAAGTTCTCGTTGGCGCCGTTTAATGTCTCAGCAGCAACTCTTATACTATATCATGCTTTCTGATTTATTGCAACTCTTTTTTTCAAAGTTCTTTGCAATCTAATTCAGATTAACACTCACCAACCGAAAGCTTTATAGTTCCTCTTTGCGACTGGATTTATAATGTACCATATATCCCTATATAAAAACAATACTTAAAAATTTATATTTTATAAATAAGTGCTTTTGCCCCACTTTATTTAACATCTTTTATCCCTATTTACCTATAAAAAAACGTGTAGATTCTTAGGATACAGAATCTACACGTAAGTCAAACAACGGCTTAATATATAAATTTATTAGTTTGAAATCCAAGGATTTCTACGTTTTTTAGTACTCGCTGCTGAACCTTGAGATTTCGTAGCAGTTTTGCTTTTCTTGCTACTAGGTTGACCTGAGGTCTTTGCTTTTTTGCCTGTTACTGTTTCCTTTGCTACATTCCCCTTATTCTTGAGAGAAGCGTTAGAAGTTGACTCATCAGTCTCTGTTCTAGCCGTTTCGGGAGATTCCTGCACGAACGCTTCAGGTTCTTGAATTTCCGGCACCCGATTATGCTGCGAATAATTACCTATCCCTGGATACTGCGGATTGGATGGAATATTAGAGTTATCCGGTCCACCAAATGCTCCAAGCGTAGAAGTAGGTACCATTCCCTGATTAGGCATTCCTGCTCCATATGCGGAAAAAGCGTTTGGATTCCCATATTCAGGATAGGTGTTATATACAGGCATGTCATATGAATAAGTTTGCACTGGTTGAATATGCACGCCTCCGCACCCACAAGTTGGCCAAGGAAGGTTCGGCGTCTGTCCTCCATATTGAGGAACAGCATACGGGGAGAAATCCCCGCCAACATTCATGCCAGCAACATTAGCCTCCATCGGATTCCACTGTCCTGGACTCATATTAGGGGCAGCATTGGGATTCCATTGTTCTGGGCTCACGTTAGGCGCTGCATTGGGATTCCATTGCTCTGGGCTTATGTTTGGTGCGGCATTTGGATTCCATTGTTCCGGGCTTATGTTTGGCGCGGCATTTGGATTCCACTGTTCCGGGCTTATGTTTGGCGCTGCATTGGGATTCCACTGTTCTGGACTCATATTAGAATACATATTGCCCGAAAAATAACATGGTGAAATACATTCTGGTGCATAAGCCATTGGCTGAACATAACTTGGTGCCCAGTTCATGTTCATATTAGGGCTATTTTGATATGAATCATAGAGATAAGGATTTCCTCCCAGGCCCGGGTATCCGTTGGAATTATCCCATGAGCAATCATTGTCTGCTTTCTTCTCAGCTTTAGGTGCTTCTTGTTGAGCAATCGGTTCTTGATTTGGAACCGTAATCTGAACAAATAAACTCTGCATTTCAATTTCTTGCACTGGTGCAACTTCCATTTGCATATTAGGCGCAGGATTGGGTGCAATATTTTGTGTATTAATAGGGGCGATGTTTAGCGATGGGTGTGGTGCAGAATTGGATTCAGGTGAGATATTTGTCACTGGTTTAGGTGCAGGTTTAGCTTCTGGCTTGGTCTCTGGTTTTACTTCTGGTTTTACTTCTGGTTTAGTTTCTGGTTTAGGTGCAGGCACTACCTCAGCAGCAGGCTGTTCTTTAGGACCTGTATATTCCTTGCCACCCACCTGCGTTTTCTCTGACGCGTTAGACGGTGTATACCCAGGCTGTGTCGGTGAGGTATTGGATACTTTTTTAGGAATATTAACTACTTCCCCTAGCATAAGTACATTTGGATTCTTTAGTTGGGGATTGGCCTCAACCATATCCTTTAAAGGAATTCCCCAGGCTTTAGATAATTTCCACAAGGTATCTCCTTGTTTAACGGTGTGCTTGTAGTAAACTTCACTGTTCTCCGGTACGGATACAGGGGCCGTAGGTATTTTTACTTTGTCTCCAACCGCTAACACATTCGGATTACTGATCTGCGGGTTTGCTTCAATAATTTTTTGTAACGGCACTCCGTACTTTTGCGATAAGGCATACAAACTATCGCCTTGTTTGACAATGTGTATTTTCACGTAGCATTAACCTCCTAAAAGTTTTGTGGAGTATTGCTTTCTTTACAGCTACACAGCAAAACTGACTTCGAAAGCAAACACCCTTTTCATGGAACATTGCTCTCTTACAAAGTTATATGCGGTACAGCCGCCTCCTTCGTTACTACATCTTATGCAGCCCATGGGCGAATGACATCCCCGAAATAAAAAAAATCCTTTCATGATCCATGAAAAGATTAACCGGAGACTCCCGTTTTCTTCTGCATGTATGCATAAAAGGACTTCTGATGCGTATTCAATGCTATTTACGTTGTATGATTAGTCTTTATTCCCAAACCTTGTAGCCATCTTTATCAACCACATTACGGAACTCTTCGAGCAGCTTCAAAGTGATTGGACCCGCTTGTCCTTCACCAATGATCCGGCCGTCAATTTCACGTGCTGCAATAACCTCAGCAGCTGTGCCAGTGAAGAACACCTCGTCCGCTATATAAACATCATGCATTGTGAACGGTTCTTCTTTCAGTTTAATACCTAATTTCTCACAGAGCTCAATGATCGCCAGACGGGTAATTCCTTCAAGGGCTCCCAAGTAACATGGAGGAGTGAAAACTACACCATTTTTGATGATGAAAATGTTATCGCCCGATCCCTCAGTAACATAACCTTGAGCGTTCATCATGATGGCTTCGTCGGCTTCTGCCAAGTTGGATTGGATTTTTACTAGGATATTGTTTAGGTAATTAAGCGATTTGATCTTTGGATTGAGTGCATCCGGAATATTACGGCGTTGGGACACAGAAACTGCACGAAGTCCGTTCAAATACGCTTGTTCTGGGTAAATAGCCAGTTGCTCAACGATAATAATTACACTAGCTTTTGGACAACGACGCGGATCAAGACCTAAGTTCCCTGGTCCCCGGGACACGATCAGTCGAATATAGCCATTCCGCATGTCGTTAAGACGAATCGTTTCAGCCATAGCTTCCAGCATCTCATCATACGTTAGCGGAATGTCCAGCATGATCGATTTTGCCGAATCATACAGTCTGTCCAAATGCTCTTTACATTTAAATATATTGCCGTTATAGATACGGATACCTTCAAAAATGCCGTCTCCATACAAAAAACCGTGATCAAAAACGGATACCTTTGCATTTTCCTTCGTTACGTGTTGTCCATCCAAATAGATCCATTGCTCAGCCATGAATTTACTGCACCTCCGCTTTCTCTTCCTCATAGGTGTATGTGGGATACGAGCCCAGAATCCTTACCTGACAGCCTAAAGCACTAATTTCTTCAATAGCCCCTGGCAGCAGAACAGATTCTATCGGTTCCAGCACATCAATATAAAAATAATAAGTACCCAGCTTCTTCTTCGTTGGTCGTGATTCAATACGCGATAAATTCAGTTTCCGCCAGGAAAAAGCAGCAAGCACCTGATGCAAGGCACCTGGAAAATCCTCTGGCAGCGTTACTAGAACACTCGTCTTTACTCCTGTGCTGCTCCGCGGAAGATCTATCTTCTGTGGACCAACCAGGACAAACCGTGTGTAGTTGTTGTTGTGATCTGTAATTTGCCGATCTACAATCTCCAGCCCATGAGTAGCGGCGCCAAGAGCGGTACCGATAGCAGCCCAGCCCTTACCGGGATTGTTTTTGACGATTTCCACAGCTTCAGAGGTACTTCCGACCGACTCCAGTTCAGCCCAAGGGGCATGCTTACGAACAAATTGCATGCATTGTGCCATTGCTACTGGATGCGAAAGGATTTTTACCATCTTGGTGAAATCCTTGTTGCCGTCTGTATCTGTGAATTCCCTTGGGTTACCGATAAGATTCTGTATCGATGGAAAAATCCATTCCGTCTGCATTGGCAGATCCACTTCATTGATGAGCCAATCGATGTGAAGACTAACTGAGCCTTCAATGGTATTTTCAATCGGAATCACGCTGTAATCGGTGGTACCATTCGCCGTAGAGAGAAATACATCGGAAATTAACTTGTGATGCACAAGCTTTACAGGTTCACCGTTAAACAAATGCAGCAGCGCTTCGTGGGATACCGAGCCCTGCGGCAATACCGCTATTGATTTCATGACCGTACTCCTTTTATCATATCCAAAAATGATACGTTTTGCATCTCGTTTATTTCGAGCAGCTCTGTAGTAACTCCAGAAGCACAAGGTGTTAACCAGCAGGTCCGAGCGGAAATGCCATGTTCCTGCATCGTATTCTTCAAGAAGGCCTCAAGCTCACTCTTACGGGTCTCTTGGCGATCCACTAAACATAGCAGAGTCGGTCCAGCACCGCTAAGTGCGATCCCTAAAGCACCGTGTTCAGGAGCTTCTGCGAGCAGCTTCTCCATGCCCGGTATAAGCGGTGCACGATACGGCTGATGCAGGCGATCCTGCATCGCTCTGCTAAGCAGGTCAAGCCGGCCTGATGCCAGCGAAGCCGTCAATAGAGAGGTTCTGCTAATGTTGTACACAGCATCACTAACTGAGATTTCTGTTGGAAGCAATCCCCGCGCTTTTGTGGTTTCCAGTTCGAATTCAGGAATAACCACCAGCACCTCAAGATTTTGTGGTGGTTCTAGCCGAACATAATCCGCATGTTCACCATCCCACACGGCAGTAATAATGCCGCCAAACAAGGAGGCACCCACATTATCGGGATGTTTCTCAAGCTGGGTAGCCATATCAAACAGCTTAGCATTATCCAGCGGAGAGCCAATCATTGTGTTCGCTGCGGCCATTCCGCCAATAATAGCTGAGGCACTGCTGCCGAGTCCACGCGTAAGCGGAATCTCCGAGTACATGGATATCGATAATTCAGGCACCGTAACGCCTGCCTCTGCAAATACCATTTGAGCGACCTTATAGAGTAAATTACTCTTATCCTGAGCCACTCCATTCATCTCATCACCATATAGATGAAAAACAGTCTCCTCTGCTTCCTCCATCTCAATCCAGGCATATAGCGGCAAAGCCATACCCAGAGTATCGAAGCCCGGACCAAGATTGGCAGTACTAGCAGGCACTTTAACCCTAGCTCTTCCGTAAATACTCATAACAGGTACAATCTCCTTACTATGTTTTGAAATATGAAAGTATTAGTTCAGTGGCTTGGTTAACCTTCCACACGATAATGGCTCTTAATCCGGCGGATGACTTTCAGCTCCTCGAAATGGCGCAGCACTTTGTTCATGCTTGCTTTACTAGCGTTATGAGTGACAATAATGATCTCCGCATCAGGATTATTGGGATTGGCTTGCTGAACTACTGAATCCAAACTTACATCATATTCGGCAAACACTTGAGTAATCTTAGCCAATACCCCTGCTTTATCATCAACATGCAGAAGCAAAAAATTTTTATAAAAAATAGCTTCATCACTCTTAAGCTTTTTCTGCTTGTAAGGTACTTTTTGCTTCAATCCATTCACACCTAGTTTAAGGTTCTTAATGACAGCTACCAAATCAGCTACCACTGAGGTTGCAGTTGGCATTGCGCCCGCACCCGCACCGTAGAACATGGTCTCTCCCACTGCTTCCCCGTATACGTAAACTGCGTTGAACACGCCATTGACAGAAGCCAAGGGATGACTAGCCCGAATCAAGGTTGGCTGAACACTGATGCTGAATTCTTCATCCTGACGTTCAGCGATGCCTAACAGCTTAATTTCATATCCGAGACGTTTCGCAAAGGCGATATCCGCCTTACTCACCTGAGAAATCCCACTCACACTTACATCATGCAGCTCCACGTTAGTACGGAAACCTAAGGTTCCGAGAATCGCCATTTTGCGGGCAGCGTCCAGGCCTTCCACATCCGAGGTTGGATCAGACTCTGCGTATCCCAGATCCTGCGCTTCTTTTAACACATCATTATAGGATGCGCCTTCTTGGCTCATTTTGGTTAGTATGTAATTAGTCGTTCCATTCACGATACCTATAATCTTCATAATCTTATCTGAGGAAAAGCCCTCGATAAGTGTGCGGATAATCGGAATGCCTCCTGCTACGCTAGCCTCATAAAAGACATCACATTGCTTCTCCTGCGCCTTAGCAAGAATCTCCGAGCCGTGCAGCGCCATCAAATCCTTGTTCGCAGTTACGACATGTTTACCGCGTTCCAAAGCTTCAAGAATATATTCTTTGGTTCCCGCGATTCCCCCCATAACTTCAACGATGACATCAATTTCAGGATCACGAATCACATCCCATGGATCTGTCGTTATTTTAGCAGGATCAACCTCGATTTCGCGTGGTTTATTAGAATTATTCACAGCTATACGTTCAATGACAATTGAAGAGCCTACCTGGCTGCTTAAATCCTCTTGATTCCCTTCCACGATACGAACTACACCTGTGCCTACTGTTCCCAGGCCCAGCAACCCCACTTTAACCGGCTTCATCTGTCTCCTCCTAAAAGTTTACGAATATAGTTCCTATCCCTGTCCAACGATTAAAGCACGCTTCACTCCTGGAATCTCTTTCAGACTATCCAGCATCTCTCCGAGTTCCTCATTTAAGTGTGAAATTTCTACGGAGATCACCACATTTGCCCGCCCTTGCAGCGGAATACTCTGGTGAATCGTCAACACATTAGCCCCATGTCCCGCTACAGAGCCTAGTACCTTGGAAAGCATTCCAGATTCGTGCTCCAAATCCATGGAAATCGTAACGATCCGCTCTCGTTCGAGCTGATGGATCAAGTGAATTCCATCCTTGTATTTATAAAAAGCGCTTCGGCTTAATCCCACCTGCTCTACACCTTCATTTACGGTCTTCGCATCCCCGGCCTCAAGCAATTGTTTAACCTGCATAGTCTTAAGTACAGCATCAGGCAATATGTCCTCCCGGACCAAATAATAGCGTTCTCTCACGAACGTCCTCACCTCAAAGACTTTTGTGTTTTCTTAGTGGACATTATATCGGAAAAGGCTTGTAAAATGCAATAACTTTATCTGGATGCTCCAAGGCCGGGTAGTTAGGTGTAGTAAAACCCCCGGATTCCCGGGGGCAGAAGGCAATCGTATGTACACTAACTGTATGGAATCGTCGTCCCGCAATAGTCACAGATTTTATCCTGCCCTGGAAGTACTCTACTCTTAGCACCGCAACTCGGACAAACGATGGATTTCGGCAGTTGGACAGGTGGCTTAGGCCTATTCTCCGGCAATGACTGCCGCCCAGATGATGGCTGGTTCTCTGATGCCGCGGAGGGCTGTGCCCGGTCAGGATGTACAAGATTGGGCGGTTGTTTATCTAAGAGCTTAACACGTCCTTCATAATAGACAAGATCAGAAGCAAGTAACCCCCATCTCACCAAATACCGTAGGTCTCTACGTACATCATCTTCACTTTGTCTCGTGATATCAGCTAAATTACCAATATGCCTAACATCATCCACTACGATCAGCATGAGATACTTCTTGCACAGAAAATCAAAGTTTTCTGTTGCAAAGGTAGCCCTCCCTGCAAAGCTGTCCGCCGGAATTATAAAGATCACGTAGAGGACCACCAGAATGATCAATAAAGTGTACCACTTAAAATCCCCTTTGTAGGTCCCCACGGCGAAGAGGACAGCAAGTTCCATAAAAGCTCCCATACATACATGATAGAGCAATTTGTAGTTAAATGATTTCCGCTCATTCTTATAATGAGTGCTTACAAAACGAAGCATCGCAAGTACAAACCCAAGCGGAGCAAACAAATAGGCAATCGCCATGATGATTCGATCAAACACTGTCCGGTCTCGCTTGTTACGGTAGCGAAGATTATTCTCAGGCGCACGCACCAGTGCTTGTGCCCGTTTGGAATAAATAAGCTTCGGCGGCAATTTTACAAATGGATTGTCTACACGTCCTTCATAATAAACAATATCTGGAGAAAGCACTCCCTGATCTTTTAAATATTCCAAAACCTCGCGGACATTCTCTTCACTGAATCCGCGAATATCGGATAGGCTGCCGATATGCCTTATGCCGTCCACAAGAACCAATGCGATATAGTCATTGCAAAGATAGGTGAATCCCTCTCTCCATCCTACGGCCCTAACCGACAATTTGATGGCGGGAATCCTAAACAATGCGTAGATAATCACCAGCCTGATCAAGAGTGCGACATAATCGATTTGACCGAGTAGCTTGCTAATAATGAAATAGATCGCCAATTCTACAAAGGCACCCATACACGCATGATAAAACAGGTTGATATTGCTTGCTTTGCGCTGTCTCTTGGAATGTGTAGATAATAACCGAATGGCAGCCAATATAAAGCCAACCGGAGCAAATACATACGCAAACACAATAGTCGTATAATCAAACGCCGTCCGCTCATATTCATGCTTGTACACAGGTTTTCCCGATGTCGGCGGCTGTCTGCGTATATCCAATCCACTCATTTTGTCTTTAATCCCCTTATTTATGTAATCCTATATGCGATGCAGCTAATCTGTTGGTTGACGGCATTAATTGTACGGGATCTTCGTTCCACAGTAATCACAGCTTTTAGATTGGCTTGGGAGCACAGTATTCTGGGCTCCGCACCCCGGACAACGGATAGACTTAGGCAGTTGCGGCGGAGACTGAGGCTGCGCAGGTATCTGCTGCCCCGATGCTTGGGTTCTCCCCGTTCCTCCAAAGCCCGAAGTACTTTCAGGGTAACCTTGATTAGCTGCTGATGGTTCTGGCGTCTGGCGCCCTTCGGATAATGCGACATCAATATCAAGCAGTCCTTTATCCTTCAGATACTGGACATCTCTCCGTACATCACTTTCACTTTGGCCTATTCGTTCAGATATACTGCCAATATGCCGGATATTCTTATTTCGAATCAGCTCTATATAAGAAGTGTTAAGCTTAGAAAGGGTATATTTAGCTTTCGCTGTCACACTGGCCAGTATAAAAGCTGGAGTCAAAAACATGATTGCAATTAAAATAAGCGTTGATACTAATTCAGAAGTTCCAAATTCCCCATTGAGCGCACTAGAAAACATAGCAATAGAAAGTTCAACAAACCCACCAATAAATACATGCATCAGCAGATTGAGGTTAGTCGGTCTACGGTAATTTTTGTAATGCGTTGTCATCAAACGTAACAAGGCAAGCACAAGTCCAACTGGCATCAGCAGATAAGCAGCCGCGAGAATAACATAATCAAACCCGGTACGTTCGTATTTAAGCCGGGGAACGGCTGCATTTCCTCCCGGGAGCGGTGACGGCTCTTGTAGGTTCAAACTGTTCATGTAGTAAACTCCTCCTATTTAAGTGCCGCTAATTCACGGTTACGCCGCTGAAGTGTAGACTTTATACTCTCTGACATCTCATTTACTTCTACCTGCCAGCCCTCATGTGGCTCTTGGGTCGCCAGCAGTAGCTTCACGTGATCATGTAACAGAGAAATCTGCTGCTGCAGAATATCCTCTGTAGCATATAAAGACGGTTCTGATATCGGATCACTGTACTTAAATTTTTCCTCCAACATATCTAACACGTTCACTAGCTGCTCGGATTCGGAATTCTTCCAGCTACTAGCCAGCTCACTCATTTCAGTTAATTCGTTCTGATACCGCCGAAACTTTTGTAAAGACCTTTTGGCTTGCTGTTCCCCTGCCCCAGCATTCCACCCGTAAAGCCCTATCGCGGCCAAAGTGATCGCTCCTAACACAAGAATCAGCAATTGTTCGGCTGCGTACCACAAGGCGGGTAACTCCAGCAGCCAATCGAAGAGTAAGGCCGATACAAATACGATGGCTGCATAGATTCCCGTAATGATTGCGCCGCTGATAAGAACAGGCGGAGTCTGCTGAATGCTACTTGCAGTTCGGAGCCAAAAAATACAATAGCCATAGATTACACTCTCTGCTAGCAGAACCGCGGATAAAGAAATTATGAACCGAAACAGTGAGTCGGAGAAACCTAATCCAATAAACGAGAACACTGTCAGTACTATAGCTACCGCATAAATGATGGTAATAATGTATATATATCTCCTGCTTTTGTTCATTAGGTCCTCCTTAGCCTGCTTTTGTTCCGCACTCTGCACAGAATTTTTGTCCAGCTTTCAGCTCATGTCCACAGCCGCTGCATTTAATCACCATGCTGTCTCCACAATGAGGACAGAATTTCACCCCTGGCGCTACCATAGTCCCACATTTACCGCAAGCTTTAGGCATTTCTTTTCCACAGGAGACACAAGAAGCCGCTCCCTCAGGATTATCTGCTTTACAGGATGGGCAAGGACGATAAGGATTCCCGCAACCTGGACAGAACTTAGCTCCCGCATTTAGTTCATGCCCGCATTCAAAACATTTGATCTTGTTCGCAGAGGGAGAACCTTGCGGGTTGCCTCCAAGCGCCTGCCCACAACCGCTGCAGAACCGTCCCTCTACTGGATTCATAACTCCACACTTAGAGCAGGAACGCTGCTCTTGACGTATAACTGTAGTCCCTGAATCCAAGTTCATCCCTCTAGTCATACGGTTCACCATATCCATAGCGGGTCCAGCAAATCCCATTCCAAGTCCAAGCCCCATCCCGGTGTTCATCATGCCCACTCCAAGATTGCCGGGATTACCTGCCGCTTCTTCCATCGTGTCAAAACCACGCTCCTGCTGATAGGTGAAGCCCATGATATCCATTTCCGCTTTTTTAGCCAAAGCTTCCTTCAAACGAATCGTTGCCGGATCATCCTCTGGAATATTGATCGAATCAATATAGAAATTATTCAGCTCAATGCCATTATCCAAGAAAGCCGAGGCTAGCCGGCCCTGAATATGTTTGGAGATCTCTGCAACATAAGCATTAATCTCCAGTATGCTGATTTGCTTGTGCACAAGGTAAGAAGAAATAAGTTCATTTATATTCGACATCAGCAGTCCGCGGAAATAACTGATAAGCGTTTCATGATCAAACTGCGGGAGCGTCCCTACGAGCTTCAGCAAGAATTTTCGCGGATCATCGATTTTTACACCAAACTGCCCAAAAGAACGAACAGAAATCATAATTTTGTATTTGGGATCCTGAAGCTGCAAAGGTGAGCTCGTTCCCCATTTGACATTCATCGAATTCGTCTTATTCACATACCATACTTCAGCCGTAAATGGTGATTTTCCACCAAAAGGAAGATTAACGATATTGGATAAAATAGGTATATTAGCGGTGCTTAGCGTGTGCCGCCCAGCTGTAAAAGAATCAAGCGCTTGTCCGCCCTTGAATAGAATCGCTTCCTGGGATTCATTAACGATTAGTTGTGTCCATGTCCCCAGCTCCTGGTTAGGATATTTCCATGCAAATATACCTGGAGGACCGTCATACTTCACCACTTCTATAATTGCCATCTGCTATTCCTTCTTTCATTATCTTATATATAAATAACGTGTACGCTCCCAAATGGGAATTAGTGTATTTCGATATTTATTGTATACGATATATATCGTGTTTTGGGTTCTTTTATTGAAAAAAATTACTGATCTCCTCACAAAAAAAGCGCCAACTATGCTATCCCTTTACAGGAAAACCATAGTTGGCGCTTCATAGTCAGCTAAATATTAATAGTAGCTGCTGTTCTCAACGAATTCGAATTCGAAATCAGCGATACGGACAATCGTTCCTTCTACAGCACCACGTTTACGAAGCTCGGCATCTACACCCATATGACGCAAAGTCCGTGCCAGCTTGAGAATCGCATCATGTGTGCTAAGCTGCATGCGCTTCAGCATACGTTCGATACGTGGGCTTGTGACCACAAACGCCTCGTTATCACGTGTAATAGTAAACGAATTATCCTCTTCTGCTTCCAGCTTATACACCTTACGTTCAGTAGTTTCAGCAACTTCCTCAACCACCGGCGCAACCGGAATGCTGTCGAGAATATCCGTTGCACGATATAGGAGCTCCTGAACACCCTGACGGGTAAGGGATGAAATTGGCATGATTTCTAAATCCGGCCGCACCTCAGCTACGCGTTCGCGGAAAGAAATAAGATTCTCTTCTGATTCAGGCATATCCATCTTATTCGCCGCCACAATCTGCGGACGATCGATTAGACTAGCATTGTACTGCTTCAGCTCATCATTAATTAGAACCCAATCCTCGAAGGGATCACGGCCCTCAGAGCCAGACATATCAACTACATGAATGATGATACGCGTACGTTCAACGTGACGCAGGAATTCGTGACCCAGACCTATGCCTTCACTAGCTCCCTCGATTAATCCAGGCAGATCCGCCATCACAAAGCTTCGGCCATCCCCAACATCCACTACCCCTAAATTCGGTGTAATTGTTGTGAAATGGTAAGCTCCGATTTTGGGCTGAGCAGCGGACACAACCGACAGCAACGTAGATTTACCCACACTCGGGAAGCCTACAAGCCCTACATCAGCCATTACCTTAAGTTCCATAACAACATAACGCTCTTGGCCTTCTTCACCGTTCTCCGCAAGCTCTGGTGCAGTATTATTAGCTGTGGCAAAACGGGTGTTACCCCGGCCTCCACGGCCTCCACGTGCAACTACAACCTGTTGTCCATGACGCGTCATATCGGCAATGATCTCTTGCGTATCATCGTCAATCAGAATGGTTCCTGGCGGAATACGAACGATCATATGATCCGCATTCGCTCCATGTTGGCTTTTGTTCCGTCCTTTAATCCCTTTGTCAGCTTTGAAGTGGCGCTGATAACGGAAGTCCATCAACGTGCGCAGTCCCTCATCTACACGGAAAATAACGTCGCCTCCACGGCCTCCGTCACCACCGGCAGGACCACCCTCCGGTACATATTTCTCCCGGCGAAACGCAACGAGACCATCCCCGCCGTCACCGCCTTTAACATAAATCTTAGCTTTATCTACGAACATAAATGTTCACCTTCCTCACATTTCAAGCGGTAATCGCAGCTCTACATAAGCCCTGCTAGGCTTAAACTGCTCTGCTTTCATGATTTTTCCTTGTACTATATTATAAATTTGCCCTTTGAGCAGCTCGGGATTGCCATGCTCCCCCTCGCCTTCGAAGGAGATAAGAATGTCTCCTCCATCCTGAAAAAAGCCAAGGCGCAGCTTGCGCGTCTCCCCCTGAGGAGCCAGCCCGTTGTACTGATAAGCCCGTATGGTCTGCATAATCACTGAAGTCAGCTCATCTCCTGCTTCTGGATTTAGCTTGTCCTCTAGCTGCAACCCTTCCTCCACCTGAACTTCCAATTCCAGACTAGACCTGTTAGTTCGGAAGGATTGGATATAGAAAACCAATGAAGGAATGCCCAACTTAGCGATACGACTATCAAGTGCTATGCGTTCCTTTATTCTTTCCACACACTCCACGGATTTATTAGGCTTTCCAAGCTGAATATATCCGTATAGAATCTGCAAATCGTTCATCCAATCATGTCGATGATGATTCAGTGTCCGAATCGCCGCCTGTTGCAGAGTGTTCTCTTGTATACGCAGCTCCCGTTCATAATGACGCTGGCTCCAGATAAAACTGAAAGCAACGATTGCCACTACCCAGACTCCGAGTAATAGACACGTCAGAAGAGAAGTATGCCAATACAAAAGACCTAAAGGAAGCATTACGGATAACATGACTGCCCAGATTGCACTTTTCCAGGATTTCATTCTTTCTCCCCGTCCCTCAGTTCGCAAAATTCATGACTTCGTTTAGATAATTTGTTTTGTTAGTATCATTTACCATTTCCTAGTATAACACACGCGTTCACTGTAGTTCACCAGAGATAATAACGAGAATTTCACATCTATCTAACCATTCCAACTTTGCAACACAAATAATTATGAATATTCTACAAAAAAGCCTCCGGCACTCATGCCGGAGGCTTCTACTTGCTCATATGGTCCGTAAGCTTACGCTTCCAGTGCCGCTGCTACCGGAGCGACATCAACTGGGTACACGCTCACTTTTTTGCGATCGCGGCCCCAACGTTCGAACTTCACTACGCCATCCACCATTGCGAACAAAGTATCATCTTTACCGATGCCTACGTTAGTTCCTGGGTGAATTTTTGTTCCGCGTTGACGAACCAAGATGTTACCGCCGGTTACTGCTTGACCGTCAGCACGTTTCACGCCAAGACGTTTGGAATGGGAATCCCGTCCGTTTTTTGTGGAACCTACACCTTTTTTCGATGCGAACAATTGAAGATTCAATTTCAACATGTTGTCAACCTCCTTCTTTAAATATTTACTTGCTGTATTTGAATATACTTCCCGTATGATTCTGCGATATCATTCAGCATCACGACCATGGATTCAAGCAGCAATTGTACCTTCGCGGAAGTATCGAAATCTTCAACAGAACTTAATGTTCCACTTAAGAATCCGTTCTTCATGGACGTGTCCATGGAGATTCCGGTCAAGGTCTCAATCGAATTGACGGTTCCAACTGTTACAGCGGATACCCCGGCACATACGATATCTTCGCCACGCTTCGCATAACCCGCATGCCCCTTAACCTCAAAGCCAACGATAGTTCCTAGATCCGATAATCGTGTAATCCGCACGCTAATCATTAACGCACCTTCTTACGCTTGAATCTTCTCGATAGTTACTTTCGTGTACGGTTGACGATGACCTTGTTTCTTGTGGTAGTTCTTCTTAGGTTTGTATTTGTAAACTACAACCTTAGCGCCTTTACCATGTTTCTCGACTTTAGCTGTTACAGACGCGCCGCTTACTAGCGGAGTTCCTGCAGTCAGACCACCATCATTAGAAACAGCCAATACACGGTCAAAAGTTACACTTGCGCCGTCTTCAGCTTCCAACTTTTCAATGAACAAAACGTCGCCCTCTTGGACTTTGTATTGTTTACCACCAGTTTCGATAATTGCATACATTTTACTTGCACCTCCTCATGTCTCAGACTCGCCTAGTCTAGGTGGCAGAATTCCCGTAGGAACTGCGCTTATGTACCCGATCGGAGCGGTTACAGCATGTGCAGGATCAACTGCATCAAACACATACTTGAAGATAGTATCATACTTATGACTTATCGTCAACTCATTCCAGCCATTCTCCAACTTTTCCGGTTCCCCCGCAGCACTGGCAAATCACAGGCGCAAAGCTGGCTGAATCATGCCTTGCCTTCTTTCTGGTCATCTCGAGCAGCCCGAGTCTTGTCCACCCCAAAATATGTGTTTTGGTGCGATCCTTGCAGATCACTTTCTCTAATCGCTCTGTGACCATCTTGCGGTGAAGCTCTTGTTCCATATCAATAAAATCGACAATAATGATTCCACCAGTATCGCGTAACCGGATCAAACGACCGATCTCCTCAGCTGCGAGCAAATTCGTATTAGTAACCGTTTCTTCAAGCGATGCTCCGCCAATGTATTGAGCGGTGTTGACATCAATTACGGTTAACGCCTCTGTCTCATCCCAGATCATTGTTGCTCCGCCCTCCAGCGTGATTTTGCGGCTGAAGCTCTTGAGCAATTGATCCTGAATACCATAAGCAGCGAAAATAGACTCCGCTCCATTATAAAGACAGACTGGCTTGTACCCTTCAGGAGCCATGTCGTCCAGAAAGGCTGTTGCTTCTCTAGCTGCGGCAGATGAATCAATAATCAACTGATCCCGTTGCGGATTAAAGGCATCTCTTATAAAGCGTTGGACAATACTAAGATCACGATGTAGTAAAGCGGGAGCCTCTACCGTTTGTGCCTTACGTGTAATATTCTCCCATTGGGCACGCAAAAAAGAAAGATCACCCTCCACAGCTTCATGTGGCTCGTCCTGAGAAACCGTCCGCATAATAAGCCCTTCTTCTTTCATTCGCAGACGTTCTCCGATTCCTTTGAGACGACTGCGCTCTGCATCCCGGCTTATTTTTTTGGAGACACCGACGTATTCTGCAAAGGGCATGTACACCATCCAGCGCCCGGGCAACGTATAATGAGTCGTTACACGCGCGCCTTTTCCGCCGCTCGGCTCTTTCCGCACTTGAACAACAATATCCTGTCCCGGCTGCAAAAGCGTCTCGATAGAGGGCTTCACATCAGGCTGTTTATCCAAATTAGGATGCAATACATCATCAACATATAAAAAAGCATTCTTCTTCTGTCCGATATCAACAAAAGCAGCCTGCATACCTGGAAGTACGTTAATCACACGGCCCTTGTAATAACTGCCGACCAACCCTTGCTGCTGATCGCGTTCAGCCGCGTACTCCACCAGCCTTCCGTTTTCCAGAAGAGCCATTCGGGTAATGTGCTGCGTGCAGTGAACGATCATCTGTTTCATGGCTTCACCTCTGGTTTCGTTCGTTCATTCCTTCACATTCTCTGCATAAATACACTATATTCCGAAGTAGGTTGATATTAAGCGCTGTTCCGGCACAACAGCAACAACATTTCCTTTACCGTTTAACACATAGATAAAATGATATTGATTACGTTTAAATAGACGCAATATATCATCTAAAGGTTTCGCAGATAATGCAACTATTGGACGAGCTACGCTTCCTGTTCGCAAATGATACTCATAAACAGCCTCCCGATTCATCAAAAAAGCAACAAACCGGTACGGTAAATTACGATGGTCGGTGAAATTCGAATACAGCAGAAAAGCTCCGATCATGACCATATTCAGCCTAAGGCCTCCACCCGCTCCAAGAGGCAGCAGCGCATATATAATCACAAGGACACTTGCGGCTACACTCACCCGTCCAGTCCATAACAAAGTGTAGTAATAAGGAAGTACTAAACTAATAGTGGCCTGAAGCACTTTACCTCCGTCAAGCGGCAGCACTGGCACTAGATTAAAAAGCCCAATAATGGCATTGGCATGAATAAAATAGGTCAGAAATTCCTGATTGCCATAACCGGCTTGTTGAAGTCCAAAAGCAATAACGATCATAATTCCATTTTGCAGTGGACCGGCGAGGGCTATTCCGATCTCACGACTGGCTGTAAGCCGCCCATGATCTTCAATAACAGCCACTCCGCCAAACGGAAGAAGCTGAACCGACTTAACTGTAACACCAGCCAAAAGAGCCGCAACGACATGTCCCATTTCATGAATGAAGACAATCGTAAATAAGGTGAGCAGCTCTAGAAATTGTCCCGTGACCACGGAGAATAACATAATGATCACGAACAGTGGATGTAGTGACAGTTCGATACCAAAGATCCTAATCAAACGATACCACTTCTGTAGGATCAATATAAGTCTTGTCTTTTATCACTGCGAAAAACAGTGTTGAAGCTGAGGATACGTCCTTCTCCATCATCCAACCGAGTGAATCCCCGCTCTGCACCCAGTCATCAACCTCCAGCTTGGTGCCGCTCAAATGTCCGTATTCTGCAGTGACACCGCCTGAATGCTGAACAGCAATTCGAATGCCCCCTTCCAGCTCCTTAGAGATGGAGAGAATACGTCCCATGTCTATACTTTTCACCGTCACATTTAAGGTTGAATCGATTTGAGGCATAATTTCCACCCCTTTTAGCGTAGATGCAAAAGGCTGGACAATGCTCCCAGCTATCGGAGCAGTGAGTTGATGATGAGCGGCCACTTTTTGAGCAGGCTCATCTTTATCCCCAAATATCGGAATGAACGCTGGAGCTCCGTTAAAGTTCTCCTCATACCAGACTCTCACAGCCGTGAAATCCATGTCATTGCTTAACGCATCACTAATAAAAGCTTGCATCTTATAGGACCATGGCTGATGTACCGCAAAAATCCCCCACACTGCTCCAAACACAAGAACACTAGCAACAAAGCGCCGAATAAAACCGGCAGTAAAATTTGAGCCTCCACCGCCGTTATCCTCCCAGCCTCCACGACTCTTTTTCCACATCACCTCTGGATCGGGCTCTACAGAGGATTGATCGGCATTCTTAAATCCTGTTCCCCATTCCTTAAAGCTCGTACTCTTATCCGGCATAATAAATAAAGGGGGAGCCTCCGCTATTTCTAGTTCCGGGACTTCCGAAACTCCTGAGACTGCTGAGACTTCCGGGAGTTCCTCCAATAAACTACGAATACGCTCCTTGCGGCGATTCTTGATATCTGATTTCTGATCCATATTTATCCCTCCGGACGGGCTTGTTTTACTTCCATTTTATGAAGCACGGAAGTCTCTTTAGAACAAGCCCCTCCAAGACAGACCATTTAAATCCCGGAAATGCCATACATTCATATTTATTCAAAAAAAATAAGCCCCACCATAGATTTCTCTACTGGTGGGACCCGTGTATGCTTCTTATCATAGGATTGCTTAGTAAAAATTAAGCCATGCCGAAAAATTTCTTAAGTTTCTTAAATGCTCCCGGTTTCCGGTCAAGCTGCATCAGGGGTACAGCATCACCTAGAATTCGGCGTGCAATATTGCGATAGGCAATAGCAGCTGAAGAATCGGGATTCATAACTGTAGGTTCTCCGTTATTTGCGGCTTTAATGACTAATTCATCATCCGGAACAATTCCGATAAGATCAATGTTCAGCACCTGTAATATATCCTCAATATCAAGCATATCCCCAGACTTCACAAGACCTGGGCGAATACGGTTTACCACCAATTTCGGCGATTCCACACTCGACTGTTCTAATAGTCCGATTATACGATCGGCATCCCGTACAGCGGCATGCTCTGGTGTGGTAACCACAATCGCTTTATCCGCACCGGCAATCGCATTGCGGAAGCCGTGCTCGATTCCTGCCGGACAATCGATCAGAACATACTCATATTCCTTCTTTAGTTCAAGAATGATATCTCTTACTTGTTCAGGAGAGACAGCCGTTTTATCCTTTGTTTGAGCTGCAGGCAGCATATACAATTCATCAAAGCGCTTGTCTTTAACGAGCGCTTGATTAAGGCGGCAACGTCCTTCCGCTACATCCACAAGATCATAAATAATACGATTCTCAAGCCCCATAACTACATCCAGATTACGCAGTCCAATGTCGGTATCGACGAGACATACTTTTTTGCCCTGCAGTGCAAGTGCGGTTCCAATGTTGGCTGTTGTGGTTGTTTTGCCAACTCCGCCTTTGCCCGAGGTTACGACTATCGCTTCTCCCATGGAGGCTACACCCCTTTAAACACATTTAAATCCTGACGTAATTTGACCAAATTATGAATCTTATCGATCTGCATAGCTCCGTTTGTTAAATATGCAAATTCCATACTGCTTTCTCGGGTTTCCCATTCATCGGGCGGACGACTAATAATATCGGCAATTCGCAGCTGCGTTGGAGACATTAAAGAAGCAGCTATAATCGCTTCCTCATTCCCGTCTACTCCAGCATGCGCCATCCCTCTTAGCGAACCTAGTATATAAATATCGCCTGAACAGGTTATGGTCCCCCCAGGGTTCACATCCCCCAGATATAGAAGATTTCCGTTATGGTGCAGCACCTGACCGGAACGTAGAATTCCGCTCATCAGAAACAATGCGTCATTATCCTCACCGCCGGGCGCTGGAAGCGCCTCTATAGATCGAATCAACAGATTTCCCTGTCCCTTAAGAATCTCCAGCACAGCTTCCTTGTCTTCCTCAGTTACGGTACGATTGCCCAGCTTTATGTCCACATGTACAATCGGTCCAGTTAAAATATTTTGATGGCTGTGCTCCAGCTTATAGCGAAGCTCGCTCAGAAGATCTTCAAAGGGACATTTGTCGTCTAGCAGGAATATCAGGCCATCCTTGATGCCCTTAATCCTTACATGCTTGGATTTTACTGTCATATGCCTGGCCCCCTATCCTCATTCATTCGTGCCGGGCTCCTTAAATTCCTGCTTTGTATAGAAAGAAAATAGAAGCTCTTTAAGCCGCTTCTTCCTTATTCGTTTCTTTCTTGATTAGCTCAAGCTGGCGCCGAACCGGTATGTAGAAGAGTAGCCCGATGGCAAAATGAAAAAGCATCGTCGGCAGCATGTGATTCAAAATCGCCCAGCTATAAGGTTCTTGATTAAGATTAAATACACTATAGATACCAAATAGTATACTATCCTCAAGTAGACTTCCAAGCAGAACCACAGTCATCATAAGGGGCAGCGGAGCACGTGGAATCTGAAATAAAAGGCCGATTAAATAAGCCGACAATCCCATCGCAAAAGAGTGTGCTCCAAGAATTCTGCCGTAAAAAACGACATCATGCAGCATTCCAAAACATAATCCCAATATAAGTGCTGTATGCCGATGATGATATATAGTCACGAACAATAACACTACAAAAACCAAATTCGGAATGATTCGCATCTGCCACACATCTGGAATCAGCCAAGGTAAGATGGTTCCCTCCACAATAAATAAGAGGAACAATATCAGAACAAGAACTGATCTGCGCATATTCACTATTCAGCACGCTCCTCCGTAAACACAACAATCAACTGCTTCCAGTCCTGAAATTCTGCTGAAGGCTTAATCACTGCTGTGGAGGTTAATCCAAATTCACCAACATCGACGCTTTCAACTGTGCCTATTGTCAATCCCCTTGGATATAACCCTCCAATACCGGAAGACAGAATAGTATCCTTCGCTGCAATAGGATCACCCGGTGGAATCTTAGTCATCAGCAGTCTGTTCGTCTCGGGATTATAACTCTCAATCATCCCAAAGGATTTACCCTCTTTATTTAAGGCAGTTGCCGCAATAGGCGGCTGGGAATTAGGATCATTGGTGTCCATCATTGTCATCAGCTTCACCGTGGAGGTGAAATTGCTCACCTTACTGATAACACCAACTAGACCATCCACTGAAATCACGGACATATTAGGTCTAACCCCATCTTTGGAGCCCAAATCGATAACAATCGTACTATTGCTTGGCTCTGTTGTCTGGCTAATTACCTGTGCAATACGATATTCATATTTATACAATTTCTTCTGTTCTTCAGTGAAATTCCAATTTTTCTCCAACTCGTCATTCCGCGCCTTGACGAAATTATACTGGGCTTTATCACGTGCATACTGGGCAGCCATAATTTTAAGCTGTTCATTTTCTTTAGCAAGATCACTCAGATTTCCAATATCTTCAAACAAGCCCGCTACATATCCAGCGGGCTTGTAGAACATTTTTTGCACGAAACCAGTCGAATCTCTGAGAAAGTTCTCCGGCCAGGACAAGCCTTTCCTTGTTGCCAAGCTGAAGCCCATTACCACAATGAACAGCACCAGTGTAATCAACAGAATAAACAGACGTTTATTGCTTAAGAGTTTAAACAGTTTCAACACCCTCTAACAACAGTATTTCTCCCATAACAGGGGTTGACTTACACAAGTGGTAGAACATCATCTTATCTCTTCGAACGAAGACTGGATCCGCTGCGGCTCTTGAACAAATGAATGTTCTCAAGTGCCTTACCGGTTCCAATAGCTACACAGTCCAGTGGATTCTCAGCAACAATAACCGGCATTCCCGTCTCACGTGCAAGCAGCTTATCCAAGTTGCGAAGCAAGGCTCCCCCACCTGTCAAAACAATTCCACGATCCATAATATCTGCTGCAAGCTCCGGTGGACATTTTTCCAACGTTACTTTAACAGCTTCAATAATAGCATTCACTGTGTCAGACAAAGCTTCACAGATTTCATCAGAAGTAATTGTAAGTGTTTTTGGCAGACCTGTTACGAGATCACGGCCGCGAATTTCCATGGTTTCAGCC
This sequence comes from Paenibacillus sp. FSL H3-0286, assembly GCF_045040705.1. Lineage (NCBI taxonomy): Bacteria > Bacillati > Bacillota > Bacilli > Caryophanales > Paenibacillaceae > Paenibacillus > Paenibacillus sp. FSL H3-0286. The sequence goes on from NZ_CP150285.1 coordinate 5,683,022, forward strand.
TTTTCAAGAGGAAGGGCAGAGCCAACATCCATTTTGAGCTGCTCCGAAGTACGTTCACCGATCATCAGATTGTATTGACGTTTGATGTATTGAATGATGGACTCATCCGCTTCATCACCTGCAACACGCACTGAACGGCTAGTAACAATACCGCCGAGCGAGATTACAGCAACTTCAGTTGTACCTCCACCGATATCTACAACCATACTACCTGTAGGCTCCCATACTGGCAGATCCGCGCCGATAGCAGCAGCAAAAGGCTCTTCGATAATGTAAGCTTCGCGCGCGCCAGCTTGTTTGGTAGCATCTTCTACCGCACGTTGCTCTACAGCAGTAATGCCAGATGGTACGCAGACCATTACATTAGGATGACGCTGGAACATAGAACGCTGTTTCTGTGCTTGACGAATAAAATATTTAATCATCGTAGCCGTTGTATCAAAATCAGCGATAACGCCATCTTTCATCGGACGGATCGCACGGATGTTTCCAGGTGTACGACCGATCATTTTTTTGGCGGATTCACCCACAGCTTCAATCGTCTTAGTATCAGTGTTAATGGCTACAACGGAAGGCTCTCTTACAACAACACCCTTACCGCGTACGTAGACAAGCGTATTCGCTGTCCCCAAGTCAATTCCTAAATCTTTTGTGAAACCACCCAACATGCTAATTTCTCCTTTTCCTAAGTAAATCTACATTTATATTACATATGTCCTTTTTCTTTCAAGCTTACGAAACTGCTATCTCCGATAATTAGATGGTCCAGCACATCTATTCCGATAATCTCACCTGCCTGAAGCAATCTAGCAGTTAGGGAAATATCTTCTGGACTAGGTGTTGGATCACCACTAGGATGATTGTGCGCGCATATAATAGAGGCGCTACTGCATTTTATAGCTGCCCTGAATACCTCACGAGGATGAACGATCGAAGCATTCAGGCTGCCCATGGACAATGTTTCTTGTCCAATCACATGATTCTTCGTGTTCAGAAACAGACAGACAAAATGCTCCTTTTGCAAATAACGCAATTGCTCAGTCAGAATCTCAGCAGCGTCCCCAGGACAGCGGATAATGACCGGCATATTGAACCTGGAATTCGCAAGGCGCCTTCCCAGTTCGATGCCTGCTTTTAGTTGTACGGCCTTGGCAGGACCGATACCGTTGATTTTGGTCAGTTCTTCGATGCTAAGGTCAACTAGCCCACGCAGGCCACCGATCTTCCCCAGCATCTGCTGTGCAATATGAATAGCCGACTCGCGGCGTGTTCCCGTACGCAGCAGAATGGCTAACAACTCCGCTTGACTTAATGATTCCGCCCCATAATGCATCATGCGCTCTCTAGGTCGTTCTTCATGGGGGAGGTCCCGCAGCATAATTGGTTGCGACTCCATCCCTATCCCTCTTTCCCCAGGCTTCCTACCGGCTCAATACAGTTATACCGAACTCGGATAGCATTTCGCCAAGAAGCGACAAAGGCAATCCGACTACATTGAAATAACAGCCTTCAATTCGTTCCACCAAAATGGACCCAAGCCCTTGTATCGCATAAGAGCCAGCCTTATCAGCGGGCTCTCCCGTAGCTATATAAGCAGCAATTTCCTCTTCAGTCATTGCCCTCATCGTTACGGAAGTAACACGGTGCTCCACTATAGTCTTCCCATTCGGGAGTCCGAGGCAGGCTACACCCGTGTATACCTTATGAGTTCGGCCCTGAAGTCTGGTAAGCATCGCTTTGCTGTCCAGCTTGTCCACCGGTTTGCCTAGCACAGTATTATCTAGTACAACAATTGTGTCGCTTCCTATAATGACTGCGTTACGCTCTCCGGCTGTAGCTACTACGGCTTCTGCTTTTCGCAAAGCTAGACTGCGCACGATTCTCTCCGGCGTCCAATCCGGCGGTGTGCTCTCATCAGCTTCGCTGGTAATGACCTCAAAGGGTAAACCCAGTAAGGATAACAGCTCACGTCGACGCGGTGAACCTGAGGCTAGAATAATGAGTGGTGAGTTGTCCACGTTGTAAACGTCCCTTCTTGCTCAGTAACGAGAGTTACAGTCTGCGGTACAGCCATACAGCTGTAATAATACCGGCGAGACTAAGCATGCACAATTTCAAATGAATAGTGATGTCATAGGTTATGATGTCTAAATCGGCTCGCGGAGACCATTTGAGCACAGTCGATGTTGTTAGAAAAGACAGAGCCTTTACGGGCTGCAGCAGCTTGGCGATCCAGGCTCCAGCCAGCCAGCCTAGAATTAGAAATAACAGCAGTGTTCCTACATTTTTCTTCTTCATCTCAGTCTTCCCTCGCCATTTTTTGACACCCTAATTATTATACGGTGAAACGGTGATCAATACAAACGTAAAATCCCCTACGGTAATGTTTACCACCTTTTGCCCTAAAAGTTGCGGAACGATACCCTTCTCCGAAAAAAACAACAAGCCCCCAATTCCCCGGAGACTTGTTGTTATTTTGAATCCGCAATCCTAGCATTCAATTCATAGCAGACAGCAGCTGTTTTTGGCTGGTCAAGAAGCTCAGCATGGATTCCTGCACTTCCCAAAGCAGGGCTTGCGCCTTGTTCTTGTTATATTCACTCAGTGCTGAAATTCCTTGGCTCATAGATTTCTCTAGCGCTGCGCAAATGCTTTTGGCTTCAGGCGTTATGCCTTGCTCCAGAGCTTTAACAGCTTCACTCCATTGGAGATGAAGATCACTCACAGCTGAGGTATTAGCTGCCGCATCCGTTTGTCCGCCACTGAGTAAAGAAGCGGATTGACTGCTTAGTTCACTGAGCAACTGTCCACTCACCGCAAAATAACTATTCACAGCCTCCGCATTTCCGGCAAATCCTAATCGTTCCACTCCGGGAAGATCCACCTCTCTTACATAAAGCTCAATCCCTTGATTCTTCAGTCCACTGCTGAGCAGCTTAGCTTGTTCACGGTCAGAGGACATTCCGGCATATACACGATTTCCGTCAGCAGGGTCCATGCCCGCAGCCAAGCCAGCGTCCAAAAGCTCTTGTCTAGCTTGTTCCGCGCCTGCCGGCGTACTGAATACGCCATACTGCAGCAGGTAGTAGCTTTGCGCAGCCACTTGAACAGGAATACTGTTTTTGCCAGCATCATCTGTGCCCGTAACCGGCAATCCCGAGGTTCCTACACCTGCTGGATCATTAGCTCCGGAAGTCTGCCCTGAAGTAGCCAATGTATCTGTTATCCCGGTTCCAGAACTACTATCCATGTTTCCTCCATAAAAAAAGGAAAGCGCCGCATACCCAAGCAGTAGACCTGTGCCGATGGCCCCCACCACAGACAGGGATAATTTCCACCAATACGATGGGCGACGAGTATGATATGAGCCCCCATAACCTCCCGTGTAAACCTCTGCTGATTTATCTCTGTCATCCAGTACCAAATCTGAGAGCAGATACGATTGCTGCGTATTTCTGAAATCTCTATCCTGTTCGTCCCATTCTTGCTGGCGTGGATCTACAGTTCCTGAGTAATAGTCGTAAGCATCCTCCCGTGGTGCCTCACGCGTAGAGCGTAGATCAGGTTCTTGCAACCAAGTATGCTGCTGTGCTGGACCGACCTCCTTGCGCAACTCCTCTGCATATTCTTCAGCTGTACCCAGTCCGCCACTGGACCAGCGCTCCACTACCTGCGGTTTTGGCTTAGGCTCGTCCTTATTCACGTCAAATCGGAATGTCATTCTTCCGTTATTCAACAGTAACACCTCACCTCATCTAATCTATATGGAAATATATGATAGACAATAGAGAGATATGCTATTTTTATAGCCAAATGAATAATGAAAGTTATACGGATTCAGTTTACATTACATGTAACTTTTATATACTATATAAAAAGAGCTAAAAGTGTGCACTATACTAGTTAAGCTAGAAATAGGATTTTAGTTCATTACAGTTTAGGAGGGCTTTTTCTGAAACAAAAAATTCAAGCAGCAATTGTGGGCTACGGTAATTTAGGAAAAGGTGTACGTAAGGCTATTAACCAAAGTGAAGATATCGAGCTGGTTGCGATCTTTACGCGCAGAGAGCCTGGACAACTGGAAGCCGGTGAAACCGGTGTGAAATTCGAGCATATCTCTGCCGTCGAACAATATAAGGGAAAAGTAGATGTTATGATTCTGTGCGGAGGATCGGCTACCGATCTGCCGGAACAGACACCAGCTATTGCCCGGATGTTTAATACCGTGGACAGCTTTGACACTCATGCCAAAATCCCTGAGTTCTTTGCGACCGTTGATGCCGCAGCTAAACAAGGCGGAACACTCAGCGTAATTTCTACGGGCTGGGATCCAGGCCTGTTCTCCATGAACCGTCTGCTAGCTGAAGCTATTCTTCCACAAGGTAAAGAATATACTTTCTGGGGTAAAGGCGTCAGCCAAGGTCACTCCGATGCCATTCGCAGAGTAGAAGGCGTTAAAGGTGGCGTACAGTATACTGTTCCAGTACAAGAGGTTATCGAGGCCATCCGTGCGGGTGAAACACCAGAACTCACTACTCGTGAAAAACATCTTAGAGAGTGTTTTGTAGTAGCTGAGGCAGGTGCAGATCAAGAGCGCATTCGCGAAGAAATTGTGAATATGCCGAACTATTTTGCAGATTATGATACTACGGTTACTTTCATCACTGAAGAAGAACTGGCAGCTCAGCATAGCGGTATTCCGCACGGCGGGTTTGTTATTCGCAGTGGTGTAACAGGAGAAGGCACGAAACAAATTGTTGAATTCGGCCTGAAGCTGGAGAGCAATCCTGAATTTACAGCTAGTGTGCTTGTGGCTTATGCCAGAGCTGCTCAGCGTATGAGTCAAGAAGGTCAAAGCGGAGCGCGTACTGTTTTCGATATTCCACTTGGGATGTTGTCTCCGAAATCACCAGAAGAACTGCGCCGCAACTTGCTCTAAAATCCTGTCAACAAATAACCCGCGTAGGACTTTTAATGGTCCTCGCGGGTTATTTGTTGTCCAGAGCGGCAAGCATCATGTCTGACAACCCTCTATACAAGACTAAGAATCTTACTCTTAACATGATTCATTTCGTAATTCTTCAACAAAGTCTCATGCGCACGATCCGCAATAATAGCACCAAGCTCAGGATTTTTCAGTAAATTCAGTACACTTCCAACCACCTCAACCGAGGTATTAGCCAGCAAAATATTTCGGTTATGCTCACAATTCAGCTTCTCACACATGATAGAGCTAGTAACCACCGGGGTTTTAAGCGCCCAGGATTCCAGTATATTTCTAGAAACTTCGCAGCCTTCAAGGATGGGCACCAGAACAGCTTTAGACCGTCGTATGTATTCAGTAGAGGAATTTACTGATCCAGTGACTATGACCGATTCATCTTCCTTAATCAAAGTCATGACCTCCGGGTGAACCTCTGAGCTGATAATATAACTTTTGATATCGGGCACTTGCTCCTTAATCATGGGATAGGTTTTTTTAAAGAATACTCGGGCTGCATCTATTCCCAGTCTCATATTCATATTCCAGTGCAGCACAATTGAATTTTCTTTAGTTACAGGCTCTGCAAAAGTCTCATACTCATTCATCTTAATGAAATGGGGGACAACATGAACCTTACGGGCATCCGCAAATGATAGAGATTTGAACGCTAGTGCATCCCATTCCGAGGTTGCTAAAAGTAGACCCGTTTTATTCATTAATCGCCGTTTATTCCTACGATCCCAAGCGGCATTGAGTTTATTATATGGATTCTTCCTGCTTAACTTTCCTGTCTCTCCGGCAGATCCTCCGCTTCCGTTTGCAAAACTATAGGTATCTGTGATCACACTGGCTTCTGGAAGCAAGTTCCGCACCATATCAATGCATTTTCCCAGTAGGACATGCGATATAAATACATGCTTATAATTATTGGAACGGCAAAGCTCCAAAATAGTGTTCTTCATATCTTTATCTATATGACTTAAGTTCGAGAAATTCCGCAGTTTATGTAAGGGGCGCAGCATTGGCCTCCAGGTCGTATAATCTTCATTAATGTTATGAACCGTAAGTGCCGTCCGCTCATTTATAGATACGGTTTGGTTGGCACTGCCGTACGTCAGCAAATCTATATCAAATTTCCCAAGCAAAATCTCGAGAATACTCCCTGTTCTCATTTCTCCTTCTAGATCCTCTGCGCTTTGATTCTGGGCTGATAGGAACAGCATTCTTTCTCGCATGACTCTGGCTCCTTGTATTTTGTAATAAAAACCCCCATCTACTAACTGAAACTTTAGATGCAGTTCAATAGTAACTCATTTCACTTAAAAGTTTTGTCGATTTATAGGAGAAGTCTAAAATTTTTTAAGTTTTTTTCTGAGTTTCCAGAAATTCATCACGATTTCCCCTTATAAAACGCCACATTTTCTAAAATATAGACTAAAACCCCTTTTTTGACGCCATACATAATCATGAATTGCTCTATGGATAGAATTCGTAATCGTTAGGTAATATGTACTACGACTCTTTGCATACAAAAAAAGCATCTCCCTCGCTTAATGTCGAAAGGAAGACACTTTAGTTGTCATAGCTTCTAACTACACAGTTCCGGCCCTTTTTCTTAGCCTGATACAATGCAGTGTCACTAAGTTTGTAAAGAGTGTTCAATGCGTATCGTTCACCTGAATCCACCGTGATGATGCCAACACTTATCGTGTAATGCAAGGGCACACCATGAATGACCGCCCCTGTAACCGCTGTGCGCATCCGCTCTGCAATCATATCACTGTTTTGTTCATCGGCTCTATGCAGCAGCACAGTGAACTCCTCACCACCGAATCTTCCGAACAGATCACCATTGCCAAGCTGCTGTTTTATTTTATGAGCCAGATCTTTTAGAACGTGGTCGCCGGTATTGTGGCCGTAGGTATCGTTTATGCGTTTAAAGTGATCCACATCCAGCAGTAAAAAAGAATACGGCAGCTTCTTCATTGCTGAGGCAGCTATTAAAGGCCGGGCGCGCTGTACAAAGGATCTGCGATTCAAAATACCTGTCAACACATCATAAGTGGCCACCCGTTCCAATTCTGTAAAGGAATCCTCCCTATAAAGCAGCATGATTCCTGCAGTTCCTAAGAACATAAGCAAATAAATCCCCAGATAAAAAAATATCTGCAGCCAGTGAGAGGTCTGTGCATTCCATCCTAACATCGAATAAAACGGTTCAAGTCCCTTGCTAACCAGCGCTAAAATTACAACAAAGTACAACAATCCTATGGTTCGCTGGAGAGAGGTCTCTCTAATCTTCACAGCTAATATATAAGCTGGCAACGCTAAGATCATAATCCCAAATAGACAAGTTGCAGCCATAACCAACCGCTCATCTGGCATAATTATATGCAGTAGCACTACGATGACAATGGATACTCCGAACAGGATCGTATAATATCGTTCAATCCTACTCCCAAAAACTCTGAGAAGCATCAGAAGCGCTAAGCTTTCCAGCGTACCTCCAGCTAAAGCAAGCAGCATACTGATTGGAATGGGAAGTCGTGAGTCTGTGAAATCATTCAGCAAAAGGAGAATTAAAGCTGCCAGCTGCAAATATTTTGCCGTGACAAACAAGGTAGAAGTCCGTTCCTGCGCGTAACGCAAACGATAGACGACAATAAGCAATACCGTAAAGGATTGCCACATAAAGAGGCAGACCAGCAGTGTCTTGAGATCCAGATGCATGTTAGTGAATTTCACCCCCTGTATTCTCTAAGCTCAATAAATATAATTGTATCTGACCACTCGGTTTCTTCCTTCTTGTTTGGCTTGGTATAACGCTTTATCGCTCAGCTTGTACAGCTTATTTATCCAAATCTCCTGATCCGGTATGATTGTAATTACACCTATACTAACTGTATAGCCTTGTAAAAGTTTTTGTGTAGGCGTCTTCATTACTGCCTTTCGTAACACTTCAGCTTTCCGGTCACAGCTAGCTTCATCCAGCCCGCAAAGGATAACTGCAAATTCCTCGCCGCCCAGCCTGCCAAATAAATCGCTGTTTTCGAGGTTGTCCTTAATCGTCAATGCGAATTCTTCCAGAACAACATCGCCGGTATCATGGCCGTATGTATCATTGATTTCTTTGAAATGATCCAAATCCAGCAGCATAAACGAAAAGTACTCTTGCTCAGCAACTGCCTTCTCAAGCCGAACCTCAGCTTCCTCAAGAAATGCTCCACGGTTAAGGATTCCAGTCAGATCATCGTAGCTAGCGATTCGTTTCAGTTTTACAAAGGAATGCTCGTTAGAAAGTAGAATAAAGCCTGCGGCTCCCACAATCAACAATAAATACATCCCCAGGTAATATAAATACTGCGAAAGATTAGTTGTGAACACGTTCATCTCTGGCTCCCAGATCAATGCAACAATCGCGCGGAGCAGCATAATCCCTGCAAAAGCGTAAAACAATATTCCGAGTATCTTCTGAAGAGGGGTGCCTTTGGGGTTCACCGTGAGGTGGTAAGCTGGATAGACAATAAACAGTATTGACCATAATGAGGTACAGGCTATGCGCCAGCTGGAATGATGAAAGAAGATCGCAACAATACTAAAAGTAATCGAACTAAGTATGGAAAGCGTTATGTAATACAACTTTATCCGCTGACCAAGGATTCCCATCATCAGCAATAAAGCAATAATCTCCAGACAGCAGCCTAAAAGAATCAAAGCGTTGCTAAGTGGAATGGATAAAGCGCGGGGGATATGACCCCATAATAATAATGAACACCAGAAGAGCAGCTGCACCGCCTTGGAGCGTATGAATAAGGTGGATGCCCTGTCTTTAGGAGCGCTCCTCCGGTAATTGGTTATCAGCAGCAATATAAATAGATTTCCAAAAATAAATAAATACACTAACGTTTTGATATCAAGCTGGGAGTCCATGAGTCACCACCTACACGGAAAAATTGATCCTCTACTGACAGCACTATAGCACTCAATGGCTGGTTCAGCAAATACCCTATTTATTTCATTTTTTAGAATGTACATACACCGCTTAAGTATACAAAAAAGCACTTCCCCCTGCACGGAGCTCGGGGGGAAGTGCTATGGTCAAGAGAATATGAATATTCTCGTGTAGGCCTGTGTTTGTATTAACGCTTCTTCAAGCCGTCCGCCAATGCGTATCCAACCTTCCAGATATCGCCTGCGCCCATCGTAATCACTAGGTCACCTGGGGCAATACGAGGTTTCAGATCAGCAAGCACATCTTCTTTGGTTGGCAGATGTCTTGCACCAGCGTTACTGTTCTGCACAATAAGCTCAACCAGCTTCGCAGATGTAACCCCCTCAATCTGCTTCTCACCTGCCGGAGAGTAGATGTCGGTGATGATCACCTCATCTGCTTCGCTAAAGGCGCGGCTGAAGGCATCTAGCAGGAAGAACGTACGTGTATACCGCTGAGGCTGGAATACGGCAATAATCCGTTTCCCCGTTGCCTTAGCAGCACTGATTGTCGCCTGAATTTCAGTTGGGTGATGCGCATAATCATCGATGACCAGAATGTCATCGACTTCTCCGAGCACTTGAAAACGGCGCTTCGCACCATGGAATTTCACGATCGCTTCAGCGATTTTTTCAAAAGAGATTCCTGACTTCAAACAAGCGATAACCGCAGCCATTGAATTATACAGATTGTACTGGCCTGGCACGGATAGTTCAATTTGTCCCAATACTACGCCATTATGGTTCATCGTATACGAAACCTGACGGTCGCCAAGAACGATGTCTGTGGCAATATAATCTGCAGTCTTCGACTTGATGCCGTAAGTAATCACCTTACCTGACACTTCAGGCAATAAAGAAATCACGTTCTCGTCATCTGCACACACAATCGCAGTGCCGTCTTCACGGGTCTGGTTCATAAACTGTACATAAGCAGCCTTGAGACGGTTAAAATCTCCGCCGTAATTCTCCAAGTGATCTGCTTCCACATTCGTGACAATTCCAAGCCAAGGGTGATAGTGCAAGAAAGAGCCATCACTCTCATCCGCTTCCGCCACTACATAATCGCCTTGTCCTGCCTTTGCATTCGTACCGACGTTCATAATCTCTCCGCCGATAATATACGTAGGATCAACTTCACACTCTTCCATTACAAGTGCGATCATAGAGGATGTAGTTGTTTTACCATGCGCTCCGGCAACAGCTACCCCTTTACGTTCGTTCAATAAACGGGCTAACATTTGTGAGCGGTGCAGAATTGGAATCTTAAGACGCTCTGCTTCCACCCATTCCACATTATCGCTGGACAAAGCCGTAGAGTACACGACCAGATCCGCACCTTTTACTTGTTCTGCTGTATGCCCAATATAAATCTTGGCACCTTTAGCAATCAATTTATCCGTCAATTCTTGGGCAGCCACATCGGAGCCCGTAACCGTATATCCCATTTCTAGCATTACTCGGGCAATCGCGCTCATACCGTAGCCGCCGATCCCTATAAAATGCACACGTTCAGTAGTATCCAACAGTCGTCACCAGCCTTTTTCAGTATCGGGTTGCTGCAAAAGTGTACCGCGCACGTCAGAAATCAAATACAGCGTACCAGATACGACGGCAAGGTCATCCTCCGCTGTAATCGACTTCAGTTGTTGCAGCGCTTTTCCCCAATTATGTTCTACTATGATTACCAAGTTTTCCTTGGCATATTTATCCCGCAGACTTTCTGCGATAACCTGCAGATGCTCCGCGTCCATTTTGTTCTGGAAATCCGGTTCGGTCAGGATGAGCGTATCCACTATAGGCAGTATATGCTTAAAGTAGGATTCATGATGCTTATTTGCCATCATTCCCATAAGTAAATTTAATTTACCGTATTTATAGAGCTGTGGCAGGCTTTTGGCAAGGCTCTCCGCGCCTTCCGGATTATGTGCTCCATCCAGTACGATCCTCGGAGATTTACTTACCTCTTCCAGCCTTCCAGCCCAAAATGCATGACGCAATCCTTCCAGAACATCTTCATCCTCTAGCATGAACGCCATATACTGGCGCAAAACTTCAAGAACCATCATGGCTCCCGCCGCATTGCTAATCTGGTGTTCGCCTTTCATCACAATCCCAAGTTCAAGCGAACGGAAGGGACCCTTAAAGTTAAAGGTCTGCACATCCCCATGGATTCCAGTAGCTTCATAGCTAAAATCTTCTCCGGCAAGATAAAGAGTAGAGCGGCAAGCCGCCGCTTTCTCCTTGAGTACAGCCACGACTTCCGGTTGATTTACGCAGCTAACAACTGGTACACCGGGTTTGATAATCCCGGCTTTCTCCATTGCAACCTTCTCAAGCGTATCTCCCAGAATATCCATATGGTCATGGCCGACATTTGTAATCACCGACACGATCGGAGTAACGATGTTCGTTACATCCAGCCTTCCCCCAAGCCCAGTCTCCCATACGACAACATCCGGACAAGAAACACCCGCAAAAAATAGAATGGCCACAGCTGTAGTTACCTCAAACATCGTTGGTGAGCCAAATTCCGTTTCTGCAATCTCATCTACCAAAGGACGAAGGGTATTCACTAGCTCAAGAAGAGTTTCTTCAGGAATGTCCGTATTATTATATTGGAACCTGTTCGTGAACTTCGTAATATACGGAGACGTGAAGGTGCCGACGGAATAGCCGCTTTGCAAAAGTGCGCTTGTCAAAAAAGCACAGGTGGAGCCTTTGCCGTTCGTACCCGCCACATGAATAAATTTCAGCCGACGGTGCGGGTTTCCCAGCTTGTCCATCAACATCTCAATTCTGTCTAAACCTGGCCGGATTCCAAAAGGAATCAGGCCCTTGATCCAGTTAACCGCTTCGGTATATGTCGCAAGAGGGGCGGTGCTCCCGCCCCGATTTAGGTCATCCATGTCTCTTATCCTCTCAGCTCTGCTATGCGGGCAAGTACTTTCTCACGTTTGGCGGAATAATCCGCCTGCTTCGCCTGCTCCTCTTCGATAACTTTTGCGGGAGCTTTGGCCACGAAGCCCTGATTGCTCAATTTTTTCTCTACGCGTTCTACTTCGCTGTTCAGCGTCTGCACTTCTTTTTCCAGACGAGCGATTTCTTGTTCAATATCAATCAGCCCCGACAAAGGCAGAAGCAGTTCCGCTCCCGTTACTACAGCGGACATTACCTTGTCTGGCGTTTCCGGATTCAGGCCAGCTTCGAAAGAAGAGGTATTGCAGAAACGTCCGATGTAGTTGTCGTTACGAGTAATGATGCTCAGCGTTTCCTCATTGCTCGCTTTAATAATCAAATCAACCTTTTTGCTCATCGGTACATTTACTTCAGCACGGATATTACGAACTGCCCGGATTACATCCATCAGCAGGTTCATTTCCGCTACCGCTTGCGGGTTCTCCAGAGCAGCATCATACTCAGGCCAAGCAGCCAAAGTAATTGTCTCTCCTTCATGCGGCAGATGCTGCCAGATTTCCTCCGAAATAAACGGCATAAACGGATGGATCAAGCGCATCGTGCGGTCGAGTACATAAGCAAGTACGGACTGTGTCTTCGCTTTGGCTGCGGCATCCGTTCCGTAAAGCGACAGCTTCGCGAACTCAATATACCAGTCACACAAATCGTCCCAAATGAAGTTGTACAGCTGGCGGCCGGTCTCGCCGAACTCGTACGAGTCAATTAGACGCGTAATTTCACGAGAAGTTTCGTTCAGGCGGTGTAAAATCCAACGGTCAGCCGTAGTTAGCTCACCAGTAATGTCAATATTCTCGAAGCTAACTCCTTCAAGATTCATGAGGGCGAAGCGTGACGCATTCCAGATCTTATTAGCGAAATTACGCGCCTGCTCTACCTTTTCCCAGCGGAAGCGTAAATCCTGACCCGCTGTGCTGCCGGTAGAAATCATATAACGCATAGCATCTGCGCCATACTTCTCGATAACCTCAAGCGGATCTACACCGTTGCCGAGTGATTTGGACATTTTTTGTCCTTCAGCATCCCGTACCAAACCATGCATCAATACGTCCGAGAATGGTTTCTCTCCGGTGAATTCCAGTGCCGAGAAGATCATCCGCGCTACCCAGAAATAAATAATATCGTAGCCTGTTACAAGCACATCGTTCGGATAGTAACGTTTGAAATCTGCACTGTCTTCATTCGGCCAGCCTAGGGTTGCAAACGGCCAGAGGTTGGAGCTAAACCAAGTATCCAGCACATCCTCGTCCTGTTTCAGGTCGGTTAAGCCGCTGATCCGGCGCGCTTCTTCCTCGTCATTCGCCACAACCAGCTCACCGGTAGATTCAGAATACCAAGCCGGAATACGATGTCCCCACCAAAGCTGACGGGAAATACACCAGTCGCGTACGTTTTCAATCCAGTTCAGGTAGGTTCTCTCGAACCGTTCAGGTACAAAGTTAACCCCATTACCATCCTTCTGTGCATTGATGGCAGCTTCGGCGAGCGGCTGCATCTTCACGAACCATTGTGTGGACAGGTAAGGCTCAACAACCGCTCCTGAACGTTCACTGTGTCCAACTTGATGCACATGATCTTCAATAGAGATCAGAACGCCTTGCTCCTTCAGATCCGCCGTGATGGCCTTACGGCATTCACTCCGGTCTTGACCTTGGTAAGGTCCTGCTTCTTCGTTCATCGTACCGCTCTCATCCATTACGTTGATCTGCGGCAAATTGTGCCGTTGACCTACCTCGAAGTCATTTGGATCATGAGCTGGCGTGATCTTAACCGCACCGCTGCCAAACTCTTTATCTACATACTCGTCAGCGATAATTGGAATCTCCCGGCCGATAATCGGCAGGATCAGCGTTTTACCAATCAGATCTTTATAACGATCATCCTCAGGATGAACAGCAACTGCCGTATCACCCAACATCGTCTCCGGACGTGTGGTCGCTACAGTGATATGTCCGCTGCCATCTTTAAGGGGGTAACGCAGGTGGTACAGATGACCGTTAACTTCCTTATATTCAACCTCGATATCCGACAACGCCGTACGAGCCGCCGGGTCCCAGTTGATGATACGTTTACCGCGATAGATCAAGCCTTTATTATAAAGCTTAACAAATACCTCGCGAACTCCCTTCGACAAACCCTCATCGAGGGTAAAACGCTCGCGGGAGTAGTCAAGGGAAAGTCCCATTTTTGCCCACTGCTCATGAATGGTGTTCGCGTATTTGTCTTTCCAATCCCACACCTGCTCCAGGAACTTCTCACGTCCGAGGTCATGTCTGGAAATCCCCTGCTCGCGCAGCTTCTGCTCTACCTTCGTTTGTGTTGCAATACCTGCGTGGTCCGTACCTGGCAACCAAAGCGTATCGAAGCCCTGCATCCGTTTAGTACGAATCAGGATATCCTGTAATGTGAAATCGAGCGCATGCCCGATGTGCAGCATTCCCGTTACGTTTGGCGGCGGGATCACAATGCTATAGGCCTGAGCATCCGGACGCTGGCCTGCACGGAAATATCCGCCCTCTGTCCAGTAGGAATACCATTTCTGTTCTGCTGCCTTCGGATCATACGTTGTTGGCATCTCGTTTTTAGATTCATTCGTAGCAGCAGCATCTGCCGCTGTTAGATGGTTTTGGTCAGCCATTCTCTGATACCTCCACTAGTTTACTTGTAGTTGCTTATAGTTGTTAATAAGTTGCTGTATAGAGCACACAGGTCTCTGAAAAAAACAAAAAGACCCCTCGTCTCAAAGGACGAAAGGTCATTCTTTCGCGGTACCACCTTTGTTTCGCGCCAATGAAAAATAAAACTACACTTCTTACCCTACGGATTCAGAAGCTTAGCGCGACACTCGTACAGATAACGGCTGCTACCGGCCACAACCTAACTTATCCTTCACAGGTATGAAGATAAGCTCAGAAGGGCGACTCCGGGGCGACTTCGGGGGCTGTTTCCTACGGAATGTCACAGCACTTGCAATTCCGCTCTCTGAAGGGCTGACCGCCTACTCTTCCCGTTCCCAGTCTTTACTTAGATATTGCTTACTCCATAATACATTTTGAGCCCCCCCTAGTCAACCTGGATACGCCTTTGCAGCGGGACTTTAGGCTGAATTTCGACTTATTTCTTCTGAAGCATCCCTTCCAACAATGAAACAGCAAAAATCCCGATCCTAATACCTGATCGGGATTCACCTATTCATGTGTGTACGCATCACGATTCGATTACGGGATGTACAACACTTGACCTTCCTCTACACTCTGCCCGGATAAGCGATTATACATTACCAGCTCCCGCGCACTTAGCTGATACTTCTCTGCTATGGTATCCAGTGTTTCTTCACGCTGCACAATACACAGCCGAACTTTGCGGAACATGTTAGCTCCATCCGCGCTGGCAATGAATCTGCTCTTCCATTCCGTATTATTGCCAACCTCTGGAACGTCCACTGCTGCAGATGTGTTTGCATCCGACTGCAGAGCTTCCTGCTCTTTACGGACACGACTGGAGCTTAGTAAAGAGGAGAAGGTGAGATGTTCTTTTTCCGGAATTTCTGCTTCTTTTTTACTACCCAAGGCGATCTTAAGATCTTGTTTCTCCTCATGAGAAGCCACACTCTCTTGTGAAACAAAAACTTCGTTCGCATTCTCATTAATCGGCGCAGTATTCTCTTCTTGCTTAGAAAGCGCATTATTAGCCTCATTTTCAGAAGCGAATACAGGGATATCCTGAATTGCATCTGCACTAACGGCTGGAACAGCGGTCTCTCTAGGAGTAAAATATTCCTCTGCCGACTGTTGGTTCTCTTCGCTCACATTGCTTGCTTGATTCAGCTGAGACACCTCAACCTCTTTGTTCTGGGCCTCGGCTTTAAACCAGTAATCGGATAAACCCGCTTTAGCATCGTCAACTTGGGACTCCAGACTATGTGTCCGTGCTTTAGCTCCCTTGTCCTTCTCCTGACCGGATGAGAAATTGACTACAGGGGACGTATGAGCGACTCCAGTAGAGACTAATGATTCTTCTGTTTCCTGTTCATTCGCTTCGGCATGCTCATGTTCTTCTACAGCAACCTGTGAGGCATCCTCACCGAAGGTCCACTGAGAATTTTCATAAAGTGCATCATTTTCCTGTTCTTGTAGCTCCGTAGTAGCTTCTACCCTGTCATCATTCACAGGAGAATAGGCGACTGTATACTCCTCTTGCTGCCAGGCTGGTTGAGGTTGAGGGTCCGCACCACCGATCCCCCGCAGCGATAATACGCCTGTTATATTCACAGTGCGCATCGTGAGCAGATCGATATCAAAATTCTCAATCTCTACCCCAATATCTTCAATCGAGCTGACGCGTGTAAGCGGAACAGTGATTTCCACGGGAATGGCATGCTCCAGACGTTGTGTTCGGTCATCTTCACTCCGGTAAAGCCCGGTAAGCAACAGCTGACCATATAACTCGGCACGATCCTCCCGCTGAATCACCTGAATTTCCGGAAGTAGTTCAACCTCCTCCAGCTCAGCTATTCCCGGAAGCTCTTCCGAAAGGTGAATGCGTTCGTAAATATCAAACCGCAAGCCGTGGGACTGATCAAACACGGGATATGTCCTCCTTCTTGGCATAATCTAACCCTGAGACAGGCCCAGAGCATAAGCCCAAAATGTTACTCCCCACATGTATATGCTTCAAACAGAGAGGCATGACAACTTTGGTAGTACTAACCGGACAGGATGCTAATAAATTTCATGAATTTAAGAGCTCACCAAACCTTCAGCCTGCTGATAGATGCACTACTTCGTAAGAACAAAGTATTATATGCTGCTTTTATTAATAAGACATGGATAGATGTTTTTTTTCTGAAAAAATAGAAAAAGAACAGCAGAACCAGCTTTTGCTGATTCTACTGTTCCTTAGCCACTTACGTATCTGTCAGGGTGCTTCAGACAGCAGCTCTCGCAGCTGCAGCATATCCTCCGGCCACGGATCGCTGACTTCCAGCTGTTCTCCGCTCCAAGGATGGCGGAAGGACAATGCCTCGCCATGCAGGGCATGGCGGCCGGCAGCGCTGGAAGCCCAAACCGGACCGCCATATAGTTCATCCCCATACAAGGGATGACCCATATGGCTGAGATGAACGCGAATCTGATGCGTCCGTCCAGTCTCCAGCTGCACATGCACCAGGCTTCCGCCATGCAGTGCCTCGCGCTGGATGATTCGCGTCACGGCAGATTGTCCGCCGGGCGAGACCCGTCTGCGCGCAGCGTGATGCCGATCGCGCCCAATCGGGGCATCGATCACCTTAAGCGCAGGCGGCACGATGCCTTCAACGATCGCGGCGTAGTGCCGCGAGATGCTTTTTTCACGCATATTCTCGTCCAGAACTAACTGTGCGAACTCATTTTTCGCATACATTACCGGACCCGTTGTATCTTTGTCCAAGCGGTGAATATGGCGCACAGCCACATTTTCGCCGGAAGTGATATAATGCGCAGCTACGAGGTGATCCAGAGTTACACCTGTTCCACTGCCATCTGGATGTACCGCCAGCCCAGCTGGTTTATGAGCTACCAGGCAAAAATCATCCTCGTACAACACCTCAAGCTCTTCCCATATCGGTTCAAGCCCCGCTTCACGATCGGGAAAAAGCGCCAGCCGAAGCCGGTCACCCTTCCACTGAATGCCTCCCTCGCGGCGTAACCGCAGATAAAGTTTCTCCGGCATACCTACAGTTTCTAGCAGCCACTTGTCAATCATTGCCTGCGTATCCTCGGCTCCAGTAATGATTTTGCCGGGTGTTACCTCCAGCCACTCTCCACGCCGGGTCCAAGCGCCACCACCGGTTCTTTCTCCGGCTCCGATGCTCAAAGGGCCTTCAGGGCATTATAATGGCCCTCAATGGTATCATCAATATCTTGCTCACTATGTGCAGCCGATATGAACATCCCCTCAAACTGTGAAGGTGGCACACTGATGCCTTGGTTTACCATATGACCAAAATAACGACGGAAAAGATCCGTGTCACTGGACTTAGCCGTTTCAAAATTGATTACAGGTCCTTCAGTGAAGAACGGACAAACCATCGATCCCACCCGGTTGATAGTGAGCGGAATGCCAGTCTCAATTGAATTCTTTTTCAAACCCGCTTCCAGACGTGCACCCAATTGTTCCAGACGATCATATACTTCCGGGGTCAACAGCTTGAGCGTAGTATATCCGGCTGCCATCGCTAATGGATTACCACTAAGTGTGCCCGCCTGATAAATCGGTCCAGTAGGAGCGATTTGCTCCATGATCTCTCTTTTGCCGCCATAAGCACCCACTGGAAGTCCGCCGCCGATAACTTTGCCAAAACAAGTAATATCCGGAGTAATCCCGAACAAGCCTTGAGCACAGCCACGATTAACACGGAAGCCTGTCATAACCTCATCAAAAATAAGCAGCGAACCATTGTCAGAAGTTAATTTACGAAGCCCTTCCAGGAAGCCTGGAAGCGGTGGAACCACGCCCATGTTGCCGGCAATCGGCTCTACGATCACTGCGGCAATCTCATTGCCAAAACGTTCGAAAGCAATCTGAGTGGACTCCAAATCATTGTAAGGAACCGTAATGGTATTCATTGCAACGCCTTCTGGGACACCCGGGCTATCCGGCAAGCCCAATGTAGCTACACCAGAGCCAGCCTTAATAAGCAGACTATCCGCGTGACCGTGGTAGGAGCCTTCAAATTTCAAGATTTTGCTGCGTCCAGTGTAACCACGTGCCAAACGAATCGCGCTCATCGTAGCTTCCGTTCCAGAGTTAACCATGCGCACGATATCTACAGATGCCACTCGTTCAACAACGGTTTTTGCCATTTCCGTTTCGAGTAGCGTTGGAGCGCCAAAGCTTGTCCCTTTTACCGCCGTCTCCTGCAATGCCTTCACAACCTCGGGATGCGCATGACCCATAATCAGCGGACCCCATGAGAGCACATAGTCGATAAAGCTGTTGCCGTCGATATCAAAAATACGCGAACCTATCCCATGATCCACATAAATCGGAGTCAGACCTACGGATTTAAACGCCCGTACAGGGCTGTTCACCCCGCCGGGAATATATTGTTTTGCTTCATCAAAAGCCTTCCGGGACGCTTCCTCTTTACGCGCCATTGGCACATTACTCATGTATCTTCACTCCTATTCTCTTCTTGGTTACACAAGCTTGTACAAACATATATTAGCTGCCGCGATGTCGGTGTGATGAAGATTAGCCGCGCAGCCAGCGGGCTGCATCTTTTGCAAAATAAGTAATAATAATGTCCGCACCAGCACGTTTCATGCCCGTCAGCATTTCCAGCACAACGGCTTGCTCGTCGATCCAGCCTTGCAATGCCGCTGCTTTTACCATGGAATATTCTCCACTCACATTGTAAGCCACCAAAGGAAGATCAAACTGATCACGAATCGTACGAATCACATCTAGGTAAGCCAGAGCTGGCTTCACCATTAACATATCCGCGCCTTCCAGCACATCGGATTCTGCTTCACGGAGTGCTTCGCGCAGATTGGCAGGGTCCATTTGATATGTTTTGCGATTCCCGAACTGTGGTGCTGAATCCGCTGCTTCGCGGAAAGGGCCATAAAATGCCGAAGCATATTTGACCGAATACGACATAATCGGCACATGCTCAAAGCCGTTCTCATCAAGTCCCGCACGAATTGCGTGAACGAATCCATCCATCATGTTGGAAGGGGCGATAATATCTGCTCCAGCTTTTGCTTGGGATACCGCCGTACGAGTCAAAAGCTCCAGCGAGGCATCGTTGATAACATCGCCATGGACCACACCATTCACCGTATGCGTATGCACCATTCCACAATGTCCGTGATCCGTAAATTCACAAAGGCAGGTATCTGCAACGACCAACAGCTCTGGGTACCACTGCTTGATCAAGCGAGTAGCCTCTTGCACAATTCCATCCTCTGCAAAACCGGAAGAACCGATAGCATCCTTCGTCTCAGGAATCCCGAACAACAATACAGCCGGGATGCCTAGTGCGGCAATCTCGTCCACTTCTGCTTTTAACGTATCCAGCGAAAAATGATACACACCCGGCATCGAGCTAATCTCATTCTTCACACCTGTTCCATAAGTCACAAAAATAGGCTGTACCATATCCAGCACATTCAGTATCGTCTCCCGCACCATGCCACGAATTCCAGCAGAACCGCGCAAACGGCGGTGACGTGTAATTGGAAAGCTCATTTGTTCATCCTCCTGAAAAATAAAATATAAAACCAAATTATGTGTCTGGCAGCAAACTACAACTAGCCGCAGCCAAGTCTAAATTAGCTACAACCAAACCGCCGACCACTGGCTAACTACGTATAGTTGTAGTTTGTGCAACTATCTCGATGTTTTGTCCT
Source organism: Paenibacillus sp. FSL H3-0286 (assembly GCF_045040705.1). NCBI lineage: Bacteria > Bacillati > Bacillota > Bacilli > Caryophanales > Paenibacillaceae > Paenibacillus > Paenibacillus sp. FSL H3-0286. The sequence goes on from NZ_CP150285.1 coordinate 5,703,365, forward strand.
AATTGTAAGCTTTAGTTGCATTCTCTACAGTTATTTATTACAAAAGTGCGAAGATTCCTCATTTAGCGGATATTTAATTGCACATACTACAACTAAACTCGACTTTAGCTGATATATAGAAAATTTAATTGTATGAAGTACAACTAAACCTCAAGCAGATCTGCTCACATTAACCTACTGCATATTCTCTACATACCAGTTAATTTACAACCAAATATTATCCTCCGAACTCCATATGTAACTACGTTCGGAGTTCAATTTATATGTTACTTGAAGGTAGCGATGTGGCACTTTTGAGCGTAGATATAACGGCGAGTAAACCAACAAATGTTAGTTAGTAAAAGTAACCGCGAACTCATTAATAACTACCAACTCACGTGTAACCACGAACTATTTAGTAACTACGAACAAACTCTAGCCTGTAATGTAACTAATTATAAGCTGAGCGCTATATTTCTAAGCAGGCACTGCCTTTCTCCGTAGAACAGCTACTACTCTCCCCGCGGAGTAATCAGCTTTTACCTTCCCACCAGAAAGCAAGCTACGTAAGTTAAGCTCACCAGTAAACTATTGCTTCGTTCTATCCTCGATCCGAGCGCTACTGCAGCTGAGTCTCCGCATTCCAGCGGCAGAGCTCCTGCACCAAACTATCTATGGTTGCCTCTTCAGGCAAGAGTCCCGGTGTCAGTCCCGCGTCTACCGCAGTCTGCTCCGTTAACGGGCCGATGCAGGCGATTTTCACATTTGCAAGCAGCGGGAGCGGATCTTCAAGCCCCATCCGTTTCAGGATGTGTATGAAATTACGCACGGTTGACGAGCTGGTGAAGGTTACCGCGTGAACGCGACCTTCCTCTAGCAGCTTCAGCAGCTCGTCGTCATCCTCACCAGTGACAACCGTTTCATAAGTATCCACGTCTGTCACCTGAAGGCCAAGCTCTCTCAGCTTGTCCGGCAGCCAGTCCCGCGCCAGATCGCCGCGCGGCAATAGCACGTTCTGCCCCGGCAGCAGCTGGGGACCGAACGTCTCAATCAGACCTTCCGCCTGAAACTTTGCCGGAAGTTCTTCAGCAATCACCCCGCGCTGCGCCAGCGCGGCGGCTGTGCCTGGCCCCACCGCTGCAATACGCGCGCGGTGTAGCCCGCGAATGTCCGCCCCCAGCTCCGCCAAGTGGCGCCAAAAAAACTCCACGCCGTTCGGGCTAGTGAAGAATACCCAGTCGTACGATTCCAGCGCGCCAAACGCCGCTGCAATCTTCGCCTTCTTCTCTGCCCCTTCCGGCATAATCGTCTCGATCACCGGGAACTCGTAGGGTTCCCCGCCGAGTTCTTCAATTCTATCCACCAGCTCGCTTGCTTGGCTGCGAGCCCGTGTCACCACGATGCGTTTGCCGAATAACGGCATCGCCTCGACCCACTTCAGCTGCTCACGCTGCAGCACCACGTCGCCGACGACGATGACTGCCGGCGGCTGAAAATCCGCCGCCTTCACCTTCGCCTCAATATCGGCGAGGGTTCCCGTCAGCGTCTCCTGATCCGCGCGGGTGCCCCAGCGCACAAGTGCCACTGGTGTTTCTGGCGGCCGCCCGTGCTTGATCAGCTGAGCGCTGATGTAACCTATTTTAGCTACGCCCATCAGAAACACTAACGTTCCTGTGGCGTTCGTTACTTTATCCCAATGAATCGAATGATCTAGTTTATCCGGACTCTCATGCCCGGTGATAATCGACAGGGAAGAAGCATGATCGCGGTGCGTAACAGGTATACCCGCATAGGCAGGTACACTGATCGCTGACGTAATGCCCGGTACGATTTCGTAATAGATCCCATTTTTGCGCAGCAGCTCCGCTTCTTCACCCACCCGGCCAAAAATCGTAGGGTCCCCACCCTTAAGCCGCACCACTGTTTTCCCCTGTAAAGCCAAATCAACTAACAATTGATTAATCTCTTCCTGCTTCATCGTGTGGCGATCCGGCAGCTTGCCTACATAAATCTTCTCCCCGCCGGGTTTCATGCATTTCAGCAATCTAGGACTTGCCAAGCGATCATACACCAGTACGTCGCTTTTTTGGATACACTCGAGGCCTTTCACAGTAATCAGCTTTGCGTCCCCGGGACCTGCACCTACCAAATAAACCTTCCCCGTCAATCCACTCATCCCCTAACGTCTGACAGTATCTTCTCCGCTCCTCTTGCAATCAGCTTTTTAGCGACTTCTTCGCCGAGCTGTACCGGGTCAATCCCCGTGCAAGTTTCTTTCAAAATCGTTGAACCGTCCGGTGTTCCCACCATCCCCGTTAACGAGATTACTTTGTGCTCAGCGGTAGCAGCTTTGGCGGCTGTGTCAAGCACCGCATGAGCACCAATCGGCACTTGGCAGCCGCCATTCAGCACGCCAAGGAACGTGCGCTCCGCCGCTACCGTCAATGCCGTATCGGCATCGTTGTATAATGCCAGCAGCTTCCGCAGGTCAGCGTCATCTGCGCGGCACTCGATGCCGAGTGCGCCCTGCCCTACAGCGGGCAGGCAAACCTCCGGCGGCAGGTAGGCGCTCACGCGATCCTGCCAGCCCATGCGCGACAGCCCCGCCGCTGCCAGCAGGATTGCGTCGTATTCGCCGCTCTCCAGCTTGCGCAGCCGCGAGTCAATGTTGCCGCGCACGGGCTCAATGACCAGATCAGGCCGCAGCGCAGCGAGCTGGCTAGATCGGCGTAGGCTGCTTGTGCCTACGCGTGCACCCTGAGGCAGCTCGTCTAGCGAGACGCCTCCGTTAGAGATCAAAACATCACGCGGATCGACACGCTTCGGCACAGCACCATTGATCAACCCATCCGGTAGCTCGGATGGCATATCCTTCATGCTGTGCACCGCCATGTCGATTTCTTTTTCCAGCATCGCTTGCTCGATTTCTTTCACGAACAACCCTTTGCCGCCTACCTTGGATAAAGTAACGTCAAGAATGCGGTCACCTTTGGTGACGATCTTTTTCACTTCAAAAGTAAATCCAAAACCATGCTCCTCGCTAAGCCGCTCCAGATCAGCAATCACATGTCCCGTTTGCGTCAACGCAAGCGCGCTTTGTCTACTCCCCACTATAACCTTACGCATTTGTCCATTCCTCCTGGTAACGTTCGCCTCTTACTCTTCACCGCAGAACCTTGCACTAGAAATCCAAACCCAAACTAACCAATTAACTACTCTCACTCTAAAAAAGGCATTATTGCCTTTGAATTCGCTACTTCGGATAATTCCCGCCGAATTTGAGGCATTTTTGCTTTTTATTTAGCTCCTTCGGCGATTGTTGCTCATTTATAGGGCATTTTTGCCTCTCTTTTTGCTAATTTGGCTGTTGTTGCTCAATTTAAAGGCATTTTTGCCTTTCTTTTAACTCCTTCGACGACTGTTGCTTATTTAGAGGGCATTTGTGCCTCTCTTTTGGCTAAATTGGCTGTTGTTGCTAAATTGGCTGTTGTTGCTCAATCTAAAGGCATTTTTGCCTTTCATAAGCTCATTCGGCGACTGTTGCTTATTTTAAGGGCATTGTTACCGTACATTCCGCCATCCAAGCTACTTAAGCTCAATTCAACAGTATTTATACCGTACATTCCACCATCTCAGCTACTTCAACCCAATTCAACGGGATTTATACCGTACATTCCGCCATCTCTGCTACTTAAGCCCAATTCAACAGTATTTTTACCTTACATTCCACCATCTCAGCTACTTAAGCTCAATTCAACGGGATTTATACCGTACATTCCACCATCTCAGCTACTTAAGCTCAATTCAACAGTATTTTTACCTTACATTCCGCCATCCCAGCCACTACGAGCCAACTCAGCCATTCATTATAGTTACTCAAAACCGCTCATCCACTTCATATCTTAATCTAACCCAATTTTCTAATCTTTACAGTGTCCACGCGCACTTTTACTCCACCCGTTGCTGAGCAATCCAAGCGTCCATATCCTCCGGGCTCCACGCTATGAAGGTACCCATACTCATCTCGTTCAACACATCCAGCGCGCCTAGCTTCCGCAAAAGCCTTCCACGAACTTCAGCAGAAGGTTCTTTTTCCTTAATCCGGGTACGCATGGCATGCACAAAATCCAAATATGGCTCATACGCCGCATCCAGCGCTTTTTCAAGCACATTTTTGATCTTCGTTGCCGCAAGCGGGCCAGCACCCGAAGTAGATACAGCTACCGTCAAACGTCCCCTCCGAACCACTCCGGGCGTGATAAAGTTTCCCGCTTCCGCATGGCTGGCCACATTCACATGAATTCCAAGCCGTCTAGACTCCCGCGCAACCTCTTCATTAACCGCCCTATCGTTAGTGGCTGCATATACGAGAAAGGCCCCACGGAGATCTCCGGGAGCATAAGTACGGTCCATCCAGATCAGAAGACCTTTTTCAGCTAGAGAATCAAGCGGATCTGTCAAAGAAGGACTAATCACCTTAACCGCCGCTCCAGCTTCCAACAGCCCGCTCACCTTACGTTCAGCCACGACACCACCGCCAATAACCACACAGGGCTGCCCTTCACAATCCAGCATTATGGGTAAATAACGCGTCATGCCCTTCACTCCCCGCTCCAACCGTGAAAATCAGACCAAGAATTCAACAGAAAATTTAAGATAATAAAAGCATATCCTAAAATCGCCCAGCGAGCCATACTTACTCTACTTTTCCGCCCGGACTTCTTAAAGATAATATAAAATATGTAAATCCCAAGACCGATAAGAGTCGTTAATACTTTTAAATCCTTCAATAAAAGCGTCCGTCCCTCAGAAACTATAGATAAACCCGCCACCACCAGCGATATTCCCAGCAAAGGAGTGCCCACCAAAATAGCGGTATAAGAGTATTTATCTGTAGTCTCCAGGTTCGGCAAACGACGGATCCGGTCGCTCCATTTCTTGCTTTTGAGTCTGGTGTGCAGGAACAAGTACAATATTGCAAAAACCGTCCCTAACGTCAGTGCTGCAAAACTCATATTTGCCAAAATCACATGCATCGTCAGCCAGCCATACACCGCACTCCAAGTCTCAAGCGTATGCCCACCCGCCGTCAGCCACACCCGATTAAGCAGAAAAACACTAAACCCGGCCATACTGAGCAGCAAAATCGTAAACTCGCCACCACGTGTAAAAGCCACCGCAAGCGAAGTCAGCACAATACTAAACGCAAACCAAAACAAGAAATCATAAGGTGTAAAAATAGGCAGGCCTTTCTCCTGAGAGAAACGAATTCCAAGTCCTGCAACTTGCAAAAGACCCACAACAACAAGAAGCCCCGTGCCTAACCGCTTCCCACCCGGACTCCTTTTAAGGCAATCCGAGAAAACAAACAGCAGGCTCAGGGCATAGACCAGCAGAGCGGCGTCATATATTCCGTTCAGCAGTTGCATATTATTCACCCGCCCAGCAAGCCTGCCGGAGCAAGCGCCGTTTTAGGCACAGAGAAATCAGCGCTGCCAGCCGTACGTTCTCCAGAACTAGACTGCTTCACCGGGGCAATGTCTCCATCATCTGAATCGGATTTGAGCTGTTCCTGCAACGCAAAGATTTTGGAAAAATAATCAAGAGCTTCATTCCCTTGCTTACCGCCGGACAGCTCTTTAATTACATTGATCGGATCATGCATCATCTGGTTCACGATACTTTTAGTCAGGCGGCGGATCACTTTCCGCTGATGCTCGTCCAGCTCGGGCAGCTTGTTGAACAGACTCTCCATCGTTTCTTCATGAATCGTATTCGATTTATCCTGGAGCGCCCGGATCACCGGTCTTACCCCAAGCGTCTTGAGCCACAGTTGGAACTCATCCATTTCTTCGCTGATCATCACTTCAATCTTCGCAGCTTCACTTCGGCGCATTTCCAGATTATTCTCCACAATGCCCTCCAGATCGTCAATATCATACAAAAAAACATCCGGCACACTTGCCGCCGCAGGATCAATATCACGTGGTACAGCAATATCAATCATAAAAAGCGGCCGCGAAGGGCGGCGTTTCATAGCATGCGCTACCTTATCAGCCGTAAGCACATACCCGTCTGCTCCTGTTGAGCTGATCACGATATCTACTTCATTTAGAGTTGTTAACGCATCTTCAATCGTGCTTGGCTTACCCGAGAACTTCTCCGCCAATTCAATCGCACGCGACAGCGTACGGTTAGCGACAATCACTTCTGCAGCACCACTACTGTATAGATGCTTCACGGTAAGCTCGCTCATTTTGCCGGCGCCGAGAATCAGCACTTTTTTCCCAGTGAACATGCCAAAAATCCGCTTGCCCAGCTCCACAGCCGCATAACTGACCGATACTGCGCTCTCGCCGATTGACGTTTCACTATGTGCTCTTTTGCCGAGCGTCACCGCTTGCTTGAACAACCGATTGAACCAAGTTCCAGTTACACCCTCAGCCTGAGCTGTGAGAAAAGAACTCCGCACCTGTCCCAGGATCTGCGTCTCCCCAATCACCATGGAATCCAGGCCGCAAGTCACGCGGAACAAATGCGCAATCGCCTGTTCGTCTTCATAAATATACATATGCTGAGCAAATTGCTCGCTTTTCACACCAAACCATTGCTCCATAAAGCCGCGGATGAAATAACCAGCCATATGAAGGCGGTCCATCACCACATAAATTTCCGTACGGTTGCAGGTAGCTACTAAGACCCCTTCTAGCACACCCTTCGTCTTCATCAGTTGATGGAGCGCTGCCGGAAGATCACTTTCCGCAAAAGCAAACTGTTCCCGAACCTCCACGGGAGCCGTACGATAATTCAGGCCAACGACGACGATGTGCATCGATAGTTCACCATCCTAGTCTCTATAAGTTGCTGAAATCCAATTATATAAATTAATATCTTACATACCGTTCACTTTCACAACATCTCAAAACACTGTGTTAAGTATATCACACGAAAATAAGACTTTTTACAGATTTTTTGAACGCTTTATGAAATCCAGATAATAATTATTATAAATAAAAAACCGTAGGTTCGCTACGGTTAGGATGAGTTATTTTTAGCTAATTTATAAGGTTGTGATAGCAAAAAGGAAACATTAGGGCCTACTAGTTCTTAAAATTGTCAAAAATTCCGTTCTCAAAAAAAAAATAAGTCACTGCTCAGTGACTTAAAACTTCTCAGCCAAAAGAGATAGACCTCGGAAGTTATATAGTAGACTCTACTCTTTTCAGAAGTCGCCGATGCTTAGACCAAACTTTAACCCAAACACGATTTTCATCATCCAGATAAAAACGAATATTCACTAATTTTAAAGGCGTCCATATTTCTTTAAAATAGTAATTAGGCATTTGGCGTCTCTCCCACGAGAATAATATTGATATAGTTATAAGTATAAAACTATTAAACAATATTGTTTGTCGTAATGCGCCTTAAGCCAAGATAAGAAAAAAACTGTTTTTGTCGGATTATAGTGAACATTCTACAGCAGATTAGCGAAACCAGTTCTTAATCTGATCAAGAGTACTTTTTGCCTCCGGACCATTGTAACCAAAGGTGTTGCCGATCATTTTTACATACTCGTTGAACGTTGTTTCTCTACTCTTTCGGTCACTCCACCAGCGTTTAGCGTTATATCCTGATGCTGAACCCACATACGTCAGCTCAATCTCCGATTTTTTGTACACACGACCAAAAAGAAATTTCACCCTCCGCATGTGAAAGTCAGAGGAAATAACAATCGCAGATTTAAAACCGTATTCCTTCATTATAGGAAGAGTGTACTCGGCATTCTGATAAGTGCTATCCGCCGCGTTCTCGGTATAAATAACGTCCTGGGGTATGCCTAAAGCTAGGGCGGTTTGGACCATGTCACCTGATTTACTCGTTAACTCTTTAGCATTGGAAAGAATTATATAAGGAGCATAGCCTGCTTTATATAACTCAGCTGCCTTTTCCACACGGCCTTGGCCTCCGCTTAGGACGATGATGACATCTGATTGTTTGGGAGATTCAGATAGAACTAAGAAACGGCCTGCACTGAATAAACCAGTAATTAACAATAGCAAGCATACGAAAAGGACAAATCTTTTATTCATTAAATTACCTTTTCTTTTCTTAACCGTTAAGTCGTGCATAAATCACTTATGCGATTCGTTACTAAGGATTTGTTGCCACCATTCAGCATTATCAATATACCATTGGATCGTCTGCGCAATTCCGGTCTCAAAAGTATAAGTTGGCTTCCAACCTAAATTCTCAAGTTTCGTTGGATCAATGGCGTAGCGTTTATCATGTCCTAATCTATCTGTTACAAATTCAATCAAATCTTCAGATTTTCCCAAGGTACTGATAATCGTCTTAACTACTTCAAGATTAGTTCTCTCATTATGACCACCCACATTATAAACTTCACCACTTACTCCTTCGTGCACGACAAGGTCAATGGCCGCACAGTGATCCCAGACATGGAGCCAGTCGCGAATATTTTTCCCGTCTCCGTATACAGGAACCTTCTCTTCATTTAATACTCTTGAGATGGTCAGTGGAATCAGTTTTTCAGGAAAATGATACGGTCCGTAATTATTCGAGCAGCGTGTTATGTTCATTGGTAAACCAAAGGTCTCATAATACGCACGGACTAGTAAATCAGACGCCGTTTTACTAGCACTATAAGGACTGTTAGGCTGCAAAGGTGTTTCTTCGGTAAAAAATACAGTAGGATCAAAATCGAGTTCACCATACACTTCATCCGTAGAGACATGGAGGAATTTAGTAATGCCGAATTTTTTAGCTGCATCCAGTAGTACCTGTGTCCCCATAACATTCGTACGAACGAATATCGCAGGATCACTAATTGAGCGATCCACATGACTCTCCGCAGCAAAATGAACAACATAATCGAATTTCTCCAACTCAAAAAGAGACAATATTGCCTCTCGGTCAGCAATATCAGCTTGAACAAACCGATAATTGGATTTGGACTCAATATCCTTATGTTTCGTTAGATCACCCGCATAAGTTAGCAAATCCAAATTCACAATATCATAATGCGGATATTTATCTACCATATACTGTACGAAGTTGCCTCCAATAAATCCGGCACCACCCGTAACCAGCATCTTTTGCTTACTCAATGAACGCACTCCCGATCTATTAGCTTTATTAGTTATTGTAAAAAAAATTCAAATTAGCATCTTTTAATAAAGGCGCCTTCTCATCCTTGGCAGATAATACAGGTGTAATATGAAGAGGCCATTCGATGCCAATAGAAGGATCATTCCACAGAATACCCCCATCACATTCCGGGGCATAAAGCTCATCGCACTTATACTGAACCTCTACGTCTTCTGTTAGTGTCATGAATCCATGTGCGAATCCTTTTGGGATCAGCAGTTGCTTTTTGTTCTCAGCATTCAGTTCAATGCCGAACCATTTACTATAGGTAGGACTACCTTTTCTGATATCTACGGCTACATCAAAAATAGCACCACGTGTACAACGAACCAATTTCGTCTGTGCCTTGGGATGTAATTGATAGTGCAAACCACGTAATGTTCCTTTAGTCGCAGAGTAGGATTGGTTATCTTGTACAAACTCCATATCTATTCCATGCTCTTTAAACTTAGCTCCGCTATACGTCTCCATAAACCAACCGCGGTGGTCCCCAAAAACAGCCGGTTCAACGACTAATACGCCTTGCAATAAGGTTTCTGTAATTTTCATCACTGCCACACTTTCAGTTATTAGTATTGTATTTTACCTGTAGCTACTTTCATCAAATACTGACCATACCCCGTCTTACTTAACTTCTCCCCGCAATTCCACAAGTGTTCTTTAGTAATCCATCCATTAATATATGCAATTTCCTCCGGAGCGGCGATCTTGATTCCTTGATGATCTTCAATAGTCCGTACAAAGTTAGTTGCGTCGACAAGACTTTGATGAGTTCCTGTATCTAACCAGGTGAATCCCCGACCTAGAAGTTCCACATCAAGCTCACCAAGATTTAAGTAAGCTTCATTAATGGAGGTAATCTCCAATTCTCCACGTGAAGAGACCTCAACGTTCTTAGCAATCTCAATAACTCTGTTATCATAAAAATATAGACCAGTAATTGCGTAGTTAGATTTTGGCTGTGTTGGTTTTTCTTCTACGCTCAATACTTTACCTTCTTCATTAAATTCTACAACACCGAATCGTTCTGGATCTTGCACGTGATATCCGAACACCGTTGCTCCTTGTTGTTTAGAAGAAGCACGTTGCAACATCTTCCGCATTCCATTTCCATAGTAGATATTATCTCCAAGGATCATGGCAACTGAATCACTACCTATAAAATCCTCACCCAGAATAAATGCCTGAGCTAAACCGTCAGGTGTAGGTTGCACTATATATTGTAATGATATTCCAAATTGGGAACCGTCACCTAATAAGCTCTCGAACCTAGGCGTGTCCTCTGGAGTGGAAATAATAAGAATCTCTTTAATACCCGCTAGCATTAATGTGGATAGTGGATAGTAAATCATTGGTTTGTCGTAAATAGGTAAAAGCTGCTTACTTGTGACCATTGTTAATGGGTATAGGCGCGTACCGCTGCCGCCTGCTAGGATAATGCCTTTCATGAATTAAATCTCCTTTATAAATATTTTTTCTTTCTAGCCATACAATTACACTGGAATGTAGTTTTAAATTTTCAATGAGACTTCATTCTTTAAGCCCAGTTCATTCTTTATTTTCGTTGTTGAAATTTCAGGTGTTCTACTCAAATATATGACTTCACATACATCTTTTAAATAATCAAACTTTCCTTTCCAGTCATCTCCCATAACAAAAGTATCTACTTGGAATTCAGTTATATCAAGAGATTTTTGTTCCCAATTATTTTCAGGAATCACCAAATCTACATATCGAATTGATTCAACAAGTTTTTTTCTTTCCTCATACGAAAAATAACATTGTTTTCCTTTAATCTCATTAAATTCGTTAGTCGATAAAGCAACGATTAAATAATCCCCTTGTTCCTTAGCTCCCTTTAAAATATTTATGTGTCCATAATGTAGTAAATCAAATGTTCCATAAGTAATAACTTTTTTCATTAGGAATCCCCCCAAAATTTCATCTAATATTTGTTCTAAAGAATTATAAAGCATATAGATTAATTATTTTTTTGATTCACCAGTAGCTTATCTTTAGTTATAATAACCCACAAACGTATTAGTAGAACGCAAGATTCTGTTATACAGGTTAATATGCATATATTATAAACATTCAATATCCCAAATAAATACATACATGTTAATCCCATGATTTGTATAATTGCACCAAATATAGTAGAGATGTTTGCGTATTTTGCTAATCCTAATGGAGATAATGTTGGAAATCCTAATAAATAATTTGGTAAAGCTAGAACTATAAGTGGTAAAAGTAATCTTAGTATTGGTGTTGCGTCTCTAAATTCTTGTCCAAACAACATAACACAAATAGATTCAGCGAAAATCCCAATTATAATACACCCAATTATAATTAACGGTAAACATAATACTAATATTTTATTAAGTAATTTGTAATTCTTATTTTTGATCATATATGGGTATAAACTATCAGCAATTGGTGCAAATCCTCCACGAGCCGTTGCAACTAATTTATTGGCAGAAGTAAAGTATCCAACTATATTTCCAGTAGGATAAATAAAACCTAAAATAAATGTATTAGATGCATCATATATAGAAGTAGCAATTCTTGAGAGAAAATAAAAACTTGATTTCACAAAAGTCTCCCATATAAACGTAAAGTCAATCTTTATAAACTTAATTTTCAACTTTCTCAATACATGAAAATAAACAATAAACACAGCTCCTACTGAGCCAATTATGTTTAGTATTGGCACAAGATAATATTGACTTCTTTCTTTCAAAAAAATAAAAATCATTATTGTAAAGAAAAGTTTCACAGCCACTGTTCTATATGTAATAATCTTCATTTTTTCTAAACCTCTGTATAAATAATCCGGTAGCATTGAATTTATCACAACATAAATAAAAAACAAAATATACAACCATACGTCATTTCTTAGCTGAGGAACTATTGCGCAAAATATTAATAACAATAGGAGAGAAACAATTGCAAGAAATATCTTTGATATTGTTACTGCTGTCATAATTTTAGATAAATTTTCTCTATTATCCTTATGTTTAGCCACATCTGCAGTTGCTGAAAGAATAAATCCAAAATCTAATATTAATTGAAAATATATAGAAACAGCCGTTGCAAATCCTAATTTTCCAAAGTATTCAGGACCCAGTATTCTGGTTTGATAAGGAATAGTAATAAACCCAAAAAAATAATTTGAAAATGTTAGAATATAGAGCATAATAGTATTATTTATAAGTGTCTTATTTTTCTCACTACTCATAAAGTTAGTCACGCTTTCTAACGAAATTCATCATTTCATTATGATTTGTTTGATTTTTTTTACAACCTGATTTGAAGCATCACCATTTTCTTTTATTCCTAACTTTAACAAAAACTCATTAACTTGTATTTTATATTTATTTGAATCATATCGTTCTATTATTTTTAATAATTGATCCGTATTTTCTGCTAAGGGATACGGTAAAGTATGAATATCAAAATAAAAGTCCCTATCCTCTACGTAAGAATTAATATCTGGAGCATATAATACCACTGGTTTATTCATGAAAGAAAATTCAAACATTGTACTTGAATAATCAGTTAATAGAATCTCACTTGCTGCCAATATTTCATACATATCAGCATAATTTGTCGCATCAATTATCGAAGATGTATATTCCATAAAATTGCTCATCGCTGATAAATTAGGATGTAATCTAACTAAAACAATCCATTCACCACCAAATTTTTTTTTCAGAACACTAATTAATTGTTCAAAATCAATATTATATATCTCTGTATTAGAATCCACTCTAAAAGTGGGAGCATAAGTAAGAATTTGTGATGAGCTATTAATATTAAAGTGACGTTTAACTTTTTCTTCTATTTCTAATGAATTATGCATTAATATATCGCATCTTGGTGAACCGCATTCTAATATATCTCCTTTATACCAAAAAGCCGTTCGGTATAACTCAGTACAAAAATCGCTGTTTGAAAGTAATAAATTCGTCATCTTAGAGTCATGTTTTGATAAGTGAAGGTATGCATTACTTAATTTATCCTCGACATCTCGCTCTATTTTTTTCAAGGATATTCCTCCGTGCCAAGTTTGAATATAAAATTGATTCTTTTTTTTAGGAGGATAAAATACCTTCCTTGTATTATCAATCCAAACCCTTGCTGTTGCTAATTCATATAATCCTTTAAGAGATTTATATTCAACAACTTTAATATAGTTAGGTATTTCATATTGATATTGATATTGATTTTTATTATTAAGTAACCAAACTACCTCGTAATCCATTTTATTTTCTTCTAATAATTTTTCGACTATGTATTTTCCATTATCCCCATAAGATTTTCCGAAAAAATTACAAACTACTATTTTATTGTTTTGAATAGGAAAAAGCCAAAATAAATAATTGAAATTTCCATTTAATAAGCGATAAAAAAGCAATTGTATTTTAAAAGGTATTAGCTTCTTTATTTTGTTTTTCATCTCCATCCAACTTTCTGATATTTCTTTTTTATAACGATGTCCTTTATTAGTTGATGATTTCGTTCCCTTCTATTACATCTTCTTTTGCATAAAGTATTAAAACAAATGAGGAGAGATACAACCAGTAGTGATTAAAACCAACACTTAAAAAAACTGCATAGACTATAAGAGTAAGATAAATTGAATAATTAGCTTCATCAACAATCTTCTTAAGTATTCTTGAAATATATAAAAAAACAAAAACTGAAAATCCACCATATATTTTCAAATATGAGAAAACAAAATTATGTGGATTAGTATATCTATAGGCTTGTCCTAACTCTTTTGCCAGATTCAAGCTGTAAATGTAAAAGTCATTCTCTGTCATTCCTGTTAATAAGAATTTCGGTTCACTCTTAAATATCATTACAAGATTTTTATTAGTTATAAATCTAAAATAATTTGACATATCCGCAATATTAAATAACCTTGTAAAATTACTATCATAAATATACAATTTACCAGTTCTATAAAGAAAATCATATACCAATGCGATACATAACAATAAAACAGATGATAACGTTAATATTTTTATAAACGATGTCCTTATAATCAATTTATGTGTGATGAGTTTAGATTTAATAATCGGAAAATTTATTAATAATAAGATAAGAAATGCCAATAAATAGGTTCTCGATAAAGTAAAGAGACCAAGAAATAGAATTAAGTTACCAACATTTTTATTCCTTTTTCGGATGATTAATGCCAGAAATAATATAGCTAACCCAGATTGGTTTATTTCTTTTATCGATGTATGAATTAATCTTCCATCCCCTATATACATCAGGCTATATACTATAGTTGCAATTAGAGCAACCCAAATGATTTTTGAAGTTTGAAGAACTTTCTTTATCTCATTCTTATATTCAATTATTTTATAAAGTACTACGATCCCAATGAATTGAAAGAAATCTAATGATTTTGTTATAAGAGCCAATCCTAATATAGCAATGATAAAGAATAACTCAAATAGATTAATTTTTTTCAACATCAGTAGATAAAGAATACATATAAAAGCTAAATAAATAAATTTTATAATTGGATATCCATTACTCTCAAAATAATATGTAGGCAATATATATGAACATAAAAAAATCATATAAACCAAAAGTTTAATAACCACAGAAGAAGTTCCTGTTTTTTGTAATAACATTATAATGCCCCTTCTTTGTCACTTCTCTTACTAAATCAGTTTAATCTGAAAAAAAGACTTTTAACCCTCTTAAAAACACTTATTGGGAAACTCAATAAATTAATATGAATACATAATAAGTTCATTATCAGTTTTCTATTCACAGGCATTGGAGATTTAATTAATAATGAATAACTAGTTCTTAAATCTTTTGTAAGTTTTGCGATGATTTCCTCTTTATTTGAAACATTATCAGCAAATCCATATACTGCGATTTTTGATAAAAGAGAAAAGTATGACCTAGCTTGCTTCATTCTTGCAAGCTTTAAAATTGTTGGATCTTGTATAGACAAAGCTAGCTCCACTAACTGATCTCCAACAATTAAAATATCAAAATCCTTCTCCTTAAATCCACTCCTTGTAATGCTTGAGCCATCCTGAAAATAAAAATATGATATTTTGTTGCTTTTAATATAACGTTTTGCTTTTTGTAACAGTATGAAATTAGTAGCTCCATCTTCAAATAATTGTCCTGTGGGAAATCTTAAATCGGAGAATAATTCTTTTTTATATAATTTAATCCATACAGGGTAATCAGCAATACGCTTAGACATCCCTTCAAATAAATAATATTGCAAACTTTCATTACCTTCATAAAGTTTCACCTCTATAGGTGGTTGATTGAATTTACTAGTTCCATTTGTTAATACATATGTAACAGAAGATATATCGCAATCATATTCTTCAAGTATATTTAAGAGGTATTCAAACATATCCTTTGTAACCCAATCATCACTATCCACAAATCCTATATATTTCCCCTCTGCAACATCTATTCCGATGTTTCTTGCCGAACTTAAACCTCCATTTTCTTTATGAATTACTCTCACGCGATTGTCCCGCCTCGCAAAAGCATCACAAATAGCTCCACAATTATCAGGTGATCCATCATCTACTAAAATTAGTTCGAAATCTTGAAATGTTTGAGCTAAGATGGACTCTACACAACGTTCTAAATATGGTTCTACCTTATAAACAGGAACTATTATACTAATTTTAGGCATCTTAAATTCTCCGTCCTAGCAAATATAGATCTTATACAATCTATAATAAGATTATCTTCCTCATCATTAACGCAGATCAAGTCGGCATTTCCAAAAAGAAAAAAGTGAAGAAGTTTCCAAAAAGATGGATGTTCCTTGCTTTCATCAAATTATATTAGGAAATGCACTCTATGTTGAGACCCATAATTGCTTTTTTTCATCAAATTGCTTTATGACTCTGGCTGGATTGCCCACAGCTATACTATTTTCAGGAACATTTTTTGTTACAACAGAATTGGCTCCAATAATACTCCCATGACCTATATTAACACCTGGTAAGATAGATATATTCTCACCTAACCAAACATTATTTCCAATCACAACTTTCTTATAATGCAGAGGCCGTTTATTAGGAGGTACATTTGGTACAGATACATTACTTCCTTGATTATATTCACCATGATTTGTATCCGTAATAAATATTCTCGAAGCCATAAGAACTCCGTTTCCAATCTCCACTTTATAGTTAGCGACAATATGTGCTAAATCTCCAATTACACAGTCAGAACCTATAACTAGTTTGTCCTTAACCTTTATTCCATTCATTTCAATTCGACAATTATACCCTGTAGTAAAACCAGATCCGTATGTCATGCATTTTTTACCTCTCACACGAATAGGTAGTCGTATAAGTCTAGCCTTTTTCCAAAATAATTTGGTATATAAAAATGAAATTCCATTGGTTATTAGTTCACTAAACCCATAATTACTTGTCCTGTCAGCTCCCACTATTAATCTCTCCTATATAAAGTTTAAATTAATTAAGTCCCCATTTTCTAAAATACTTATACATAGAATTTAGTGCTATACAGAATACTTTTAAAGACTTCACGTTATCTCTCTTCCAAAGATGTGTAACTTCAAAATTCGGATTAAATACAACTCGCCCTTTCACTTTAACTTCGCGTGTTAAGTCAGCATCTTCAAAGTGTAAAAAGTATCTTTCATCGAATCCATTTACTTCCCACAATATATCTGTACGAACAAGCATAAAGCACCCTGTACAAAAATCTATATCAACTGGAGCTATTATTAATTCATTTTTCCTAGTATACTCAGCTCTCCACTTCGCAAAAATCCCACCATATTTTTCAAACCTTCCACCAATAAAATATTTAAACTTGGGATTGACTTTAGGAAGATATTGCTCAGTTCCATCTTCATTTTTAATTTTCGGCGACACCATACTAATATCTTTCATATTATCAAGATAATTAACCATTTCTTCTAGTGTATCTGTAGAAAAGAAAATATCCGGATTTACAATCAAATGATAATTGGAAGTTATCAAAGATAATACTTTATTATGAGCTGCTCCGAATCCAATGTTCGAATCTAATGTAATTAAATTGACATTTGGATATTCGTTTTTCACAATATCAACTGTCTTATCACTTGATGAGTTATCTATCACATACACCTCAAGTTTATGTGATAGATTACTATTCGCTAAGGAAGAAAGAACTCCCCTGATTTGAGATTCACTATTATAAGTAACTATACTAGCAGAGATTGTCAAACTCATTTTTTTAATTCATCCTCCCATTTCTTATTTATTGTCATTCAAAAGCTTATAGTATTTGATTTTTCTACAGTGCCTTTTTCTTTACGTATGGTAACTTCATTAAATCCTAAATTTCCAGTTTCACCTTCTACAATACCATCTCTTTTCACTACACTAACAATAGTTAAAAAAAAGCATTTTACATCCATTACAAAGCTTATTTGTTTTACATAATCACAATCCAGTTTAGCTTTCCGCTCAATAGAAAGTTCATCTCTGCCATTAATCTGAGCCCATCCAGTCAACCCAGGTTTAATATCATTAGCTCCATATTTATCACGTTCAGCAATCAAATCATATTGATTCCATAATGCAGGACGAGGTCCCACGATACTCATTTCACCTTTTAGGATATTGATAATCTGAGGTAATTCATCCAAGCTTGTTTTTCTTAGAAACTTGCCTATTTTAGTAATAAAGAAATCAGGATCTTCCAGTAGATGCGTCGGCATGTCTTGTGGTGTGTCTGTACGCATTGTTCTAAATTTTAGTATGTAGAATTCCGATTTATTTTTACCTAAACGTTTTTGTTTAAATAATATAGGGCCCTTGGAAGTTGTCTTAATTGCGATCGCAATGATTAAAAAGACTGGCCATAACACTAGCATCCCAATTAAAGCTAATAGAAAATCTATGGTTTGTTTCGTGTAAACATAAGGTCTCATAAGTTCACCTGATCCTTTTAGTTACTATTTCTCCATATATGTAGATCATCTCTATGCCAAATGAGCATAGAGATGATCTTCTTACTACTCTCTTAATTCGCCATCTTCTCGGCTATATCTTTACCCGCCTGAAGCTGTGCCTCAAATTCACTTTTATATTGACTAATAATCTCCGTGCTATAGCCGTTGCTGTTCAGTTTTTGTTCAGTGTCAGCAACTATACTATTGAAGCTAGCAGTAAATGAGGCCAGCTGTTGCAACCCTTTTTCTTTAATGCTTTTCTTACTCGCTTCATCTGTCGCTCCAAGATACTCAAACCCAATACTTATTAATGTCGATTGGCTTTGATTTTTAAGCGCCGAAAGCTTAGCTTCTGTGTCACTAGTGATAGTTTCATATGAAACCTTTCCAGTTCCTGCAGAACCACCACCTGGTGCACCTGTTGTATCCGTTGGCACTGGTGTCGCTACTGGAGATGGGTCCTTAACATTGTCATTGTTTGTCGATCCATTAGTGGTTTGTTCCTGATAAGCCTTGGAAGCTGCAGTAATAGTCTTCGTCTTCTGATCCCAGCTAATGTTATGACCTACAGATTCCGATAAAAAACGTAGAGGCACATATAAGGAACCATTCAGGATGAAGCTAGATTGACCTGTAGGCAAAGCCTTGGTTGCATCGTTAAATACATAACTTGCCTTAACTTGATTGAGGACAATATTCTTCGCTGCTGCTGAAGTACTATTCCCGTTCTTTGCATTCATTAGATATTCTTTAATCACAACTAGCTCTGAGCTGCTAGGCTCTGCAACTGTAACTTTAATGTTTTTAGCATCCCAAGCTACACTCTTCTGCAAGGCATATGACATAAAGCGCAATGGAACATACGTTGTATTGTTGTACATGAATACATACTGACCTACGGGTGGTTGAATGCTCACGCCATCAAAAATCAAATTCACGTTCATGCTTTGCACTTTAATCGTAGGATTTGCAGCCTTAGTCGTTGCACTTGGTACTGACGCTGCTGATACTGAGATAGGTGCGGATGCTGTTAAGGGTGCTAAACCAATTGAAGCAATTAATGATAAAGCCACGACTGATAGTGTTGCTTTAGACATATTTATTCACTTCCCTTTTCTTTCGCTTTTAATTGTTCTTCTTCAGCAATAATTTGGTCACGTGACTTCCCTTGACTAACACCATACTTCTTAGCAATTTGAGAAAGCTCATTGTATTGCTCTTCGGATACTTTACCAAGAATTATGCTACGTGCTTCCCGCTTTTCATCAAGTGTTAAGCCACCCTTTGCCAAATCTTTAAGACGATTAATATCGGATACGCTAAGTTGACCAAGCACAATAGAAGCTACATCAGCTTTATCCTTAATCGTTACATTCTCTTGAATTTGCTTAGCTTTATCCGTGGAGACCTGTGCTGTATAACCATCTTTTTGTTCTGATGATGGAGCTTTGGTCGGTTCACTAGTAGTAGAAGCTGTTGTTTCTCCACTAGGTTTATCGTTATTTTTACTACTTTGATTACTACTTCCCTCATCATTTGCTGGTGGAGTAGTAGGCACCGCGGACTCTACAGGATCGACATTACTATCATCAACTGTATCAGTTGGCGCTGTTCCGTGATCCTGACCACCACCAACATTATCCTCAGACTCCAGATCAAAACCATCTACCATTGAATTCATCAGCTTATCGACAGCATAATTCGCGGCGAACAAGCCACCAACACCCAGTACTACAATAACTGACAGCGTCCATAAAAGGATCTTTTTCCATCGTTTGTTGAACACTTTATATCCCCCTTTATGAATAGTTAGCTAATAGCAACTTGGACAACGGGCTGCATCGGTACAATCTGATTGATTATTTCGCGGATGACTTCTGGTTCCTCAGCGAGAACACGTTCCAAACGTTTAAACTCCAGTTCTAACTGGTTCAGACTTATGACATTAGGTTTACCGATAAAGATTCTTCCATGATCAGTAGAACCTAGATTTTCTTCATCTGTAAGCAACTCTTCATATAACTTCTCACCCTCACGAATACCGGAGAAATGAATATCAATGTCCTTATAGGGTTCATATCCAGAGAGCGTAATTAAGTCTTCCGCCAACGTTAGAATCTTAACCGGCTCTCCCATATCCAGAATGAACACTTCTCCGCCTTTGGCGAAAGAACCAGATTGGATTACAAGCTGAACAGCTTCCGGAATCGTCATGAAATAACGCACCATTTCTGGATGAGTCACAGTCACTGGCCCTCCGGCAGCGATCTGCTGCTTAAAGGCTGGAATCACACTACCACGACTGCCAAGAACATTCCCAAAACGCACAGCAGAGAACTTTGTTTGACTTGTGGTGTGCAGGCTCTGCACATACATTTCCGCAATCCGTTTAGTGGCACCCATTACACTGGTTGGGTTAACCGCCTTATCAGAAGAGATCATTACGAATCTCTCGGCACCATATTTATCTGCACAATCCGCAACATTTTTGGTGCCAAAAACATTATTTTTAATGGCTTCCGAAGGATTACGCTCCATTAAAGGAACGTGTTTATGTGCTGCTGCGTGAAAGACCACATGCGGTCTATGGCCACTGAATACATCCATCATCCGACTGCGATCCTGCACATCTGCTATCACGGTTACAATGTTCAACTCCGGAAAACTCTTACGAAGCTCCATTTCAATTGTGTAAATACTGTTCTCACCGTGTCCAAGTAACATTAACTTGTCCGGACCAAAAGGAGCAATCTGCCGGCATAACTCTGAACCAATAGAGCCGCCAGCCCCCGTAACTAGCACCGTCTTATGATGTACATAACCTAAAATACTGTTCAAATCAGCTACGATCGGTTCACGACCTAATAAGTCTTCTACGCTAACATCCCGAAGTTTCTTAACTGATATTTTTCCAGCGATCAGATCATTAAGAGCCGGTATAATCTTCAGCTTTGCTCCAGTCTTTTTGGCAAGATTAATAATTTCAGAAATCTCAGTACGTGAAACAGAGGGCATGGCGATGATTATCTCATGAATTTCTCTTTCTTTCACAATAGCTGGGATTGCGTAACGATTTCCAATTACAGGAACACCCATAATGTACATATGGTATTTATTCGCATTATCATCAATGAAACCAACTAATTTGGTATGCGCAAAAGAGGGTCCCATCATTTCCCGAGCAATTAATATCCCACAATCACCAGCACCTACAATTAGTGTATGGGTCTTAGTGTCTTTGTAATTGATTCGATCATTATGAAGTACTCTCCACAAAAATCGGACTCCACCTACTAATAAAAGAATAGTCTCCATCGACCGAACTTCTATGGCAAGAGGTACTCTATCCGGCAAAATTAGATATGCCAGTGCAAATGAAAATAAAGACCCTACTACAATAGCTTTAGAAACCGATATAATTTCACCGATGCTGGCATATTGCCACATTCTTCGGTAAAGACCGAAGTATATCAGGCTTCCACCAAATGCAAATGTTGCAATCAAACCAAATTGCAGCATCTGTACAACGTATTCCTGAAGAGCATGGTTAGGGTACCGAAACAAATAAGATGTCACAATACTGAACCAAATGATCGCAAGATCAATGAAGAATAAAAGAATCACTCTAGATTTCGCTGTCATTTTCAGTGCCTCCAAAAATAACATTTTTAATTATGAATAAATCAATTTCCATAGTAGTAGTAATAGTACCCTTCACTAGCTTTACGTTTTACATTATTGAGAACAACGCCGAGCATTTTTGCACCCACGCGATCAAGATTAGCTTTAGCTTTTACTGCGATATCGCGTTTCACCTTACCATAGCTGACAACCATAATAACGCCATCACTCTTCGAGGCCACAATTTGTGCATCCGTAACCGCTAATAATGGTGGAGTATCAATAAGAATGACATCATACCGCTGACGCAAATCCTGTAAAAGAGTGCTCATCCGATTAGATGCCATCATTTCCGCCGGGTTGGGCGGGATTGGTCCAGAGGTCATGATTGAAAGATTATTAACACCGGAATCTTGGACAGTGTCCTCAAGAACTGCCTGCTGAGACAGTAGGGAGGATAAACCAAAACGGTTACTTAGTGTAAAAGTCTTATGTGCCGTCGGCTTCCGCAAATCGGCGTCAATCAACAATACTCTTTTATCTGCTTGTGCGTAAGCTGCCGCCAGGTTAGCAGATACCGTAGATTTACCTTCTTCCGGTCCGGAGGAAGTGACCATAATCACTTGAATAGTCTGATCTACAGAAGAAAAATCAATATTCGTCCGCAATGCGCGAAACGCTTCAGAGACAGGAGAGCGTGGGTTCGTAACGGTGATCAGATGGCGTTGTTTATTTGGAAGCTGTGACATGTTCGAGGTCCCCCGCCTTTCTGGATGATTGTTTCTGAGTTTGTGCGGCACCTTGCTTGCTTTCATCTTGACCCAATCTTGTAATCATAGCTATGGTAGGCAAACCAAGATACTTCTCAATATCAGCTTCTGTCTTCAGGGTGTCATCCATATATTCCAGCAGGAAGGCAATCCCTAATCCAATCATCAAAGAGACGATAAAAGCAATAGCCATGTTCAGTAAAACATTCGGTTCTACCGGCCGTGGCTCAACAGTTGGATTCACTTTAGCTTCATTCAGAATCGATACATTTTCCACATTAAATAGACTTGGAATTTCTTCCTTGAACACAAGTGAAATGGCATTCACGATTTCAGCAGCCCGCTGATAAGAATTATCTCGAACGACAAGTGTCATCACCTGCGTATTATTTACGGAACTCACATTAACCTTTTTTAATAGCTCTTCCGCAGTAATATTGAATTGCGGATAATCCTTTGTAACAATATCAAGGATGGCCGGAGTCTTAATAATTTCCTTATACGTATTAATTAATTGAATATTGGTATTAATCTGGTTTAAATCAAGCTGCCCCACCGCTGACTGCGTCGGTGTTTGGTTAACGATAATCTTCGTGGATGCCTCATATACCGGGTTTTTAATATACAGACTATATACACCAGCAATACCGCACACCAATACAACTATGCTGAAAATGAGCCATAGTCTCTTCCTGACGATCTGAAAATAATCGCGAAGATCCAATTCTTGTGATGACAAGTGAAATTACCCCCAAGCTATTTCTGAAATATTTCGATGCCTGTTCAAATCTTCCCTATTTGCAAAAAAATCGCCTCCTCTCACCTACATGAGAGGAGGCTGTATACTATAAGTTTTATTTACTTGAAGTTAATAGTACGGTAGATAATTACTGCTGCTTCAGCACGGGTAGCTGTATCGTTCGGGTTGAACTTGCCAGCATTTCCGATAACCAGGTTGTGGCTTGCTGCAAACGCTACGCCATCTCTTAGGGATGCGCTGATCTTAGCAGCATCAGAGAATTTGCTGATTGCAGTAGAATCGGTTTTTGCATCAGGATTGATAGATTTCAACGCACGGGAGATCATTGTTGCCATTTCTGCACGTGTAATAGTTGCATTAGGATCAAATTTGGCCGCACTGCGTCCAGTGATAATCCCTTTTTCTGCTGCAACTGCTACATATGGTGCATACCAAGCAGTTGAACTTACATCGCTAAAGCTTTGTACAGCAGAGTTGTTTTCCAGGTTAAGCGCACGAATCAACATTTTGGAGAACTCAGCACGAGTTACGTTGCTCTTCGGTGCAAATTTACCTGCTCCGACTCCTTCAATCGCACCTTTAGCAGCTACGACTTGAATTTGTCTACCAGCCCATGCTTGTACAGCAGCAATATCATTAAAGGAGACTTTATTCTCAAGTACTGCATAAGAAGAGAATGTATCACGTGGTTCTACGATGAAATCTCCATCAAGAACTCCACCTTGGAATTGCAAGTCGCCGTATACAAGCTTACCAACGGAAAGCAATTCTTTATCAAGACCATCAGTATTCTTAAGTGGCAATTTGATAGTAATTGGTTGTTTAAATGTGCTTTGTACTACACCGTTCACACTAAGTGTGAATTCGTACACATCCGAAGCCAATTTCAGCTTGGTAACGGAAGTTACAACTTCTGGTTTAGCTGTAGTTACTGTCAATGAAATCGCTGTGCTGAATTGGCTTACAGGAATCGTTACAGTTACACCGTTGAAAGTAACGGCGATATTCGCAATACCTTTAGCTTTTGCAGCTTCAATAATGGCTTGGGAAAGTGGAACTTCAACTGTAGTAGCGTTTACTGTTCCCAGATTCAGGGTCAAAGTAAGACCAGTTTTACCAGGGTTCGCTGCAACCAGCTTATCAAATTCCTTAATTACATCAGCATCAACCAATTTCAAGGTTGCTTTACCGTCAACAATGCTTACGAGCTTAGATACGTCATAGATTCCTGGAGTTTGAACAGGAGCTACAGGCGTTGTAACACTTCCACTCCCACTGCCACCGCTACCAGGACCGACTCCGCCGCCAGTACTAAATCCATAAGCTTTAACGTAAGCAACAGCAAGTGATTTTGCCGCAGGTTTTGCGGATTTAATATTATTGTTCAGGTTTTTCAATGTTTGCTTAACATCATTAGCAGTAACTCCAAGCTTGTTCAAAGCCTGACTTACTGTAAGAGCTCCTGCACCTGCAGTGTGGTTCATCACTTTCGCAATGGCTTCATCCAACAAAGTCTCGTAACCAGATTCAGATGTAAGAATTGCCAACAAATCTGCTGATGACTTGTTACCTACCAGTTCACGAAGTTCTGTTTCAATACTGCTCAAGAATTCAGCAACACTATCAACAGTAAGTCCAGACACACCCGCTTTAGCTGCAATTTTGCTTACCAAAGCAATGTTTTTGTCATCGTTACGGATCACTTGGATTCCGGAGAAGTCATTTCCATAGACATCGTAGACTACACTAGTAACGCTTTGGAACAATTTAAGTGAGGTTTTTGTTTCTTCTCCATCCAGTGAAAGCTTGTTCAGTACTGGAGCAAAAATTTCTGTAAATTCTTTCTCACTCAGTGCTGCAACCTCAGTCTTCAAATTGTAGAGATAAACTGCATCTGTTGCGGTCAATTGTTTGTAAACAGCAAGAACCTTATCCTTAACTGCTGCACTGCTACTAACTGTAGCCGCAGATGCTGTGCCTACTGCTCCAAGGCTTCCCAACGGAAGACCCGCTACGGATGCTGCTACCATACTTGCTGCTAATGTTGATACTACTAGTTTCTTTTTCAAAGTCACTAAATATCCACCTCTTCTTATGTATTAAAATACTGTACTACCATAGACCTAGAACAATTCGCCCAAATGCTACGCTATTACGTATAGCATTAAATCACCCAATAAAACCCATTCTACCACTATTAGGTAGATTAGTCAGCCCTTTCGGAAAAAAAATCCAAACAATTTTTGTCGGTTTCCCCTTGTTTGTACGTGTTTTCCATGAATAACCTCGCCATTGGTCATAATTTGCTGAGCATTGCCGCGAACATAGTCACGCATCTCAGGGCCTAATTCTTTCTCCATAACCACATAAGCAGCGTTTAATCCGAAAGGACGATGAACACTGTCATGTGCATCAGAGGCCAACACATGTACTGCATTTCTACGGCATAGCTCCAGCGACAATCTCTGTAGCTTATTCCCGAAAACGCCTGCAAGACTCTGTGCGGTTACCTGCCCAAGTGATCCTAGCTCTATCAATCTCTCTAGTTTAGAAGGATCAGCAGCTATTTCAGCATTGCGCTCCGGATGGGCGATGACCGGAACGAATCCTTGAATGATCAGCTCGTGGCAGATTTCTTCCATGTTACGTGGTACTCGTGAAGAAGGCATTTCCAGTAAAATATACCGCGAATCTGCAAGACTCAGCAGTTCCCCCCGCTCCAGATCATTCAGCAGATCACCGTAGATACGGATCTCTTGACCTGGAAGAACAAGCAGTGGATTACCAGCCTGACGAAGTCTCTCATTCATCATCTCCACAGCTTCTTTAATCTTGGGGGCGTTATTCATATATTGACCGTTGGCATGATGTGGCGTGGCGATGACTGAAGTAATCCCTTCTCTGTGGGCGTCTTGCGCCATGGCAAGAGCAGCTTCCCAATCAGAGGCTCCGTCATCCAAAAAGGGTAAGATGTGGCAGTGAATATCTATCATATGTTATCTATCGGTCCTTTTCCATAGAAATTTTAGTTTTATCAACAAAAAAATACAACCATTCCCTCCAGGAATGGTTGCTTGATTGTAAATGAGTTCATATCTTACGCTTCGGTTGACTCCTCTTGCTGAGATTCATTTGCTATCATTTCAGCATCCTCTGAATCCGGAGATTCATTCTCAGAAGGGCGAATATACCCATCGATTAAGCCCCAAAGCTCGTCTTTGCCGAGACCAATTTCCGAGGAGAATGGAATAAAATTATCCCCTGGCAGCACGCCCAGCTCCTGCTTCATGGTCTTGATATGCTTTTGCCAGCGTGTCTTAGGAATTTTATCCGCTTTGGTCGCTACAACGCACATAGGAAGATCATAATGCTTCAACCAGTCGAACATCATCTTATCATTGCTGGTAGGCGAATGCCGCAGGTCCACAATAAGCAGAACAAGCTTCAACGTATCGCGCTCAGAGAGGTATTTTTCAACCATTTTACCCCATACCGCGCGTTGCGTCTTGGAAACCTTGGCATACCCGTAACCTGGAAAGTCAACAAAATACATGCTGTCTTCATTGATACGGTAATAGTTCATGTGTTGTGTCTTACCAGGCGTGGAGCTTGTCCGAGCCAGATTCTTACGGTTAATCATTCGGTTAATGAGGGAAGACTTCCCCACATTGGAACGCCCTGCCAGAGCAACCTCTGGCAAGGAATCATCAGGGTACTGATCAGGGCCAACGGCACTGATAATAAATTCGGCAATATTAACTTTCATAGGACTTCCTTTCTAATGCACACTACTCGGTGGCTCACTGCTAATTTCATTATGATGCTCAACTAACGCATGATGCAAGACCTGATCCATATTAGATACCGGTACGAACTCAACATCATTACGTACGCTCTCAGGAATATCTTTCAAATCCCGTTCATTGTCTTTGGGAAGAAGGATCTTTTTATATCCAGCTCGGTGAGCAGCAAGGGATTTCTCTTTCAATCCACCAATTGGCAGTACACGTCCCCGCAAGGTGATTTCACCTGTCATCGCCACATCCTTCGAAACATAACGTTTCGTGAGTGCGGAGATCAATGCGGTTGCAATCGTAATCCCTGCAGACGGACCATCCTTCGGAATTGCACCTTCCGGAATATGGATATGAATATCAATCTTCTCATAAAAATCGGGCTGGAGCCCCAGCTCCTCCGCCTTCGAACGAGTATAGCTGAATGCGGCCTGTGCCGACTCCTTCATTACATCGCCAAGCTGTCCGGTGAGGGTTAGTTTACCTGTTCCCTGCACAACCGTAACTTCGATCAGCAATGTATCGCCGCCAACCTCAGTCCAAGCTAGCCCAGTGACCGTACCGATCTGATCTTCAAGCTCAGCCATACCGTAACGATATTTAGAAGCCCCAAGATAATCCTTGATGTCGTCAGGAAGAATGACCACTTTCTCTTTTTCCTCAGACACGATTTGTTTCGCAGCTTTGCGGCATAATGCTGCAATCTGCTGTTCCAAATTACGAACACCGGATTCACGGGTATATTCGCGGACAATGCGTAATAAGCTATCGTCTTCGATAATCAGTTGATCTTCTGCAAGACCGTGGTTTTTCTTCTGCTTAGGCAATAGATAACGGCTGCCGATTTGCAGTTTCTCCAGTTCCGTATAACCTGGAATGAACAGCATTTCCATCCGATCCAGCAAAGGACGCGGAATATTATGCACTACGTTCGCTGTTGTTACAAACATTACGTTCGACAAGTCGAACGGCAGCTCTACAAAATGATCACTAAACGTGTTGTTTTGTTCTGGATCCAACACCTCAAGCAGCGCTGAAGATGGATCTCCACGGAAATCCGCAGCCATCTTATCGATTTCATCCAATAGGATAACCGGATTAATCGTACCCGCCGTCTTCATGCCTTGGATAATCCGGCCCGGCATCGCACCTACATAAGTCCGGCGATGACCTCGAATCTCCGCCTCATCACGTACACCGCCTAACGAGATACGGACGAACTTGCGGTTGAGCGAACGGGCGATGGAACGAGCCAGTGAGGTTTTCCCCACCCCCGGAGGACCTACAAGACATAAAATCGGACCCTTAAGCTTCTTAACCAGCTGCTGAACAGCCAAATATTCCAATACCCGTTCCTTTGGTTTTTCCAAACCGTAGTGATCCTCATCAAGTACCTGCTCGGCCTTTTTGATGTCAAGATCATCCTCTGTCTGTTCACTCCAAGGGAGACTAAGCAGCCAATCTACATAGTTGCGAATGACGCCGCCTTCCGCAGAGCTGACTGGCATTTTTTCCAGCCGATCGATTTCTTTCTCCATCTTTTCTTTCACACGTTCTGGAACATTTTTCTCTTCCATTAGCGTCCGCAGCTCTTCCGCTTCTCCTGCCCGGCCTTCCTTCTCGCCGAGTTCTTTCTGGATCGCTTTCATTTGCTCACGCAAATAATATTCCTTCTGCGTCTTTTCCATCTGCTTTTTGACACGTTGATTGATCTTACGTTCAAGCTCCAGCACTTCACGCTCATTATTAAGAATATCAAGAAGCTTCTCCAGCCGTTTACTAACATCAATCGTCTCGAGAATTTCTTGCTTATCCTTAATTTTTAGCGATAAATGACTCGTAATGACATCCGCAAGTCGACCAGGCTCTTCTATATCGGATACAGCAGCGAGGGTCTCTGGGGTCACTTTTTTGGATAACGTAATATAGTGTTCGAACTGATTGAGTACTGTACGCATCAGCGCGTCACATTCTTGATCGCTATCTTCATCTTCCGGCAGCTCACGCGCCATAACCTCATAGTACTCATCATTATCGATATAATTAATAATTTCGGCCCGTTCTACACCTTCAACCAGTACACGTATCGTACCGTTTGGAAGCTTCAGCATTTGCCGCACATTGGCGACAGTACCGACCCGAAAAATATCGTCCTGACCTGGCTCTTCAATATTCACTTCCGACTGGGAACAAAGAAGAATCAAATTATCTTCAACCATAGCTTTCTCTAGCGCCCGAACTGACTTCTCACGGCCCACATCCAAGTGAAGAACCATGCTTGGGTACACAAGAAGCCCTCTTAGCGGCAATAAAGGAAAACGACGACCTTTTGTTTTATTTGTCATCATCGCTTTCGCACCTCCCATGGCTCTCAATTAATCTCATATGCATTCATTCTAACAAAAGCAGCCTCAAAACACCAACAGAGTCCTTAGATTTCAAGAAGAACCGACTTGCTTTTCCATAAATAGAGACAACGTTTCTTGTAGCATTTAAAAAGGAAGCAGCAGAATTGCCTGCAGCCTCCTTTATTTTACAGCGACAAATCTCACCTTATTCTTCGAATTAGGGATCAATTTAGTTTAACCCTTTGCAGATTCACCAGCCGCATCGGCCTTTAGGAGTGAAGGTGCAGCGGAGAACAACTCTCCAGCAACTGCAGGCAGCCTTACATCAGCTGTATCGGCACCGAACAGGTGACGGAACACCTCTTCTACTGTTTCCATTGGAATAACGCGTAATGGTGCGAGGTCAGCGAAGAGCGACTGCCAGTTTTCTTTTGGAATAAGCACTGTAGTGGCTCCAGCTTGAAAAGCAGCTTCTACTTTGGCAATTACACCACCCACTGGCTTAACCCGACCATGGATGCCTATCTCACCTGTGATCGCTACCGTGTTATCCACGGGAAGTCCACGAATAGCGGAGACAATTGCTACTGCCATCGCTACTCCAGCAGAAGGTCCGTCAATCGGTGTACCCCCTGGGAAATTCACATGTAGATCATAACGATCGGGCTCCAGATTCATCGTACGCAGTACGGTCAATACATTCTCAACTGAGCCCTTTGCCATACTTTTTCGCCGAATCGTGCGGGAGCCTCCACCGATCTCTTCTTCATCCACCACACCTGTCACGTTCAATCTGCCTTGGCCGTTCACAGCAGGCGCTGCGGAAACTTCGATTTCGAGCAGAGTACCCATCCCTGGCCCATACACGGCAAGACCATTGACTAATCCAATCTGCGGTGCCGAAGGAATCTTGCGTTCCGTACGCAGCGGAAGCTGGCTGCTGCCTGCCACCCATTCCACATCAGCAGCATTTAGTGTATCTCTCTGCTCAGTTAAAGCTAATCCGGCAGCCAACTGAATCATATTAACTGCCTCCCGGCCGTTGGTTGCATACTGTTGCACCACAGTGACTGCTTCCGGACTTGGTTTAAGCCCAATTTTCTGTATCGCGTCACGCGCGATGACGGCAATCTCATCCGGCAGCAGCGGGCGGAAATAAATCTCCATGCAGCGCGAACGCAGCGCAGGTGAAATCTCATCCGGAGAACGCGTAGTAGCGCCAACTAGCCGGAAATCAGCAGGCAATCCATTTTGAAAAATATCATGAATATAAGCCGGAGTATTATTATCCTCCGAATTATAATAAGCGCTCTCTAGCAGGACCTTCCGGTCCTCAAGCACTTTAAGCAGCTTATTCATCTGAATAGGGTGAAGCTCTCCTATCTCATCCAGAAAAAGAATCCCGCCATGCGCCTTAGTCACCGCGCCCGGTTTCGGCTGTGGCACACCCGCCACACCCATGGCCCCTGCACCTTGATAAATAGGATCATGCACAGAGCCGATCAACGGGTCAGCAATACCACGCTCATCAAAACGAGCGGTAGTGGCGTCAATCTCTGTGAATTTGGCGTCACTTTTAAAAGGAGAAAGCACATTCTTTTTCGCCTCTTCCATGACAACACGTGCTGCCGCAGTCTTGCCCACTCCCGGCGGACCATAAATAATCACATGCTGCGGATTAGCGCTGCAAAGTGCGGCTTTCAGGGCGCGCAGCCCATCTTTTTGCCCGACAATATCTCCAATAGAAGCCGGACGTGTTTTCTCCGACAATGGTTTAGTTAATGTAATCATCCGCATTTTCCGTAACTTGTCCAGTTCCTTGCGCGACTCTCGTTCTACCGCTGTCTTATTTGTCTTCTGACCCCGCAGCAGATTCCAAAAGTATACGCCGATAACCAGCGCGAAAAAGAGCTGCACGATCATCACAACTATACTTAATTCCATAGGTCATCCTCCTGTTTCGTTCAGTCTACCTTTCCACTCTTGGCTACTATTAGGTAGTATAGCCGTTTCGGTAATTAGTAAACGCGAATTTAAGGATTTGTTGAATTGTTGCAGTAGGATAGACTCTGATAATTAACTATAAGGGCATTAATGAGTGTGGGAGTGTGAATGTAGCTTAGATAAATTTTAAAAAGGAGATTGTTGAGGAGGTTGGAGAGGAAGGAATGCGGAGAAATGAGGGAGAGATTAGTGGAAAGGGAATTTGAGTAACTGTGGTGTTAAGGGGAATCGTCATACTTAGTAACTGAGGATCGTGATCGGTGCTACGTGGGGGTAAGGAACCTAGTTGTGCGTACCGCTAAGGGTAAGGGCGTCGGGAGTTTCCTGTAGACGTTTAGTTTGTTGAGTTCGAGGAGGTACTTTTAGAAGCTGAGTCAGTTGGACGCATTGGGTTACTTCTAAAAGCTGAGTTAACTGGGGATGGTGAGCTACTTCTAGAAGCTGAGTTAGCTGGGGACGGTGGGTTACTTCTAGAGGCTAAGTCAGCTGGGCATGGTGAGCTACTTTTAGAAGTTGCGTCAGTTTACCTCTAAGATGCAGAGTTAACTTAGTTTGCTGAACATATCCCTTTGTATCTCCTATGCCCGTAGAAACATCCTATTTAGTACAAAAATCTAAGTATCATTGGTACCCTGCCAAATAATTAGGGAAATCCTCCCTATTTATCAGTGATTCACGACCTCAAAGCTGCCAATTAGGGAAATCCTCCCTGATTATTGGACGAATCACACATAAATAGGAGAAATGTTCCTTTTATTAGGGAGTTTTTCCCTAAAAAGCTTGATTTTGAGCCATAATCGGCTTATTTCAGGGAGTTTTTCCCTAATTGTTGCGTTTTACTTCATAACGGACTTCACATCAAGCTCCTTCACATACCTTCTTTTCAAATTTCCACCTTCAACAAAAGCCATGGCCAACATTGTTACGCCTATATGATCAGCCCCATCAAACACTTCTGCTACACCTGCTCCATCAGCCACCAGCCATCAGCCTTTACAAATATCAATCCCAGTAATAAAGAACATCACGAGCCAGCTTATACTCAACATTTTTGACGCCGATTCCCCTCTTCACAGGGGTAAGCCAGCCTTTTTCACAGAGATTCTTTAGCATCATGCGTACTGTTTTGGGATCTAGCGTGAAATAATCAGCGACTTCTTTAGGGCGTATCACCCCAGCTTGACGCACCACTAAACGCATGATTTCCTTCTCAGCGATTAGCAGTCTGCCACGCGGTGCATCTACAATTTGGTAGCGGCTTAGCGCCAAACGCAGCAGTGTAACACATAACTCAGGGCGCTGTTCAACATCATCATAGGCAAATGAAATTACTTGATAACCCATTCCGTACAGAAAAGTTTCACGATTTAGCTCATTACAATACTTCAGCCTATCCATGTCTCTTACATGAGCTGCATACCCTTTGATCTCAAACAAAAGCTTGATCGGCCCCGGCAAAAAAGCAAAATCAGCAAAATAAGCTCGTCTTTGTAAATCCAGCACCTCATACTCCGGATGAAGATTATTGAAATCACCACAAAGCGGCCACCAGACATTCTGCAAAAATAATTTCTCGGCGTGGCCATGCCCTCTCTCCAGCCTCCCCCGACGTTCGCCCGCTCTGCTTGCAAGATGATGCGCAATAAATTTTTCATGGGCTTGTTCATAGTTCATGTTTACTCATCCCTTCCTCCAAAATGGAAATAAACGCAAAAAAAAACGCCCCATGAGCCCCGGATATACCGGAACTGCACAGGACGTTCTTCGCCACTTAGATCACTACTTACCTAACGTCGCCCAAAATTACTATACGATGCTAAGAAGTGTTTATAATATTATGAGATTGAAAATTCTTATAAATACCATTCAGACCAAGTTACTTCGATTGCACCGGAGGTGCAAGGTTAGCGTGGGCGCGGCCTGGGATTTCGCCCGTTGCCTCGTAAGCCACCACGATCGCATCAATTTCCTTCTTCAGCTCGTTCACGAGTTCAGCTTCAGGCACTTTACGGATCATTTGTCCGTAGCGGAAAAGCAAACCTTCCCCACGAGCGCCAGCAATACCGATATCTGCTTCACGTGCTTCACCAGGACCGTTAACAGCACAGCCAAGGACGGAAACTTTAATAGGCACCTTAAGCTTCGAAATATATTCTTCCACCTCATTAGCGATGGAGAAAAGATCGATATCCAGTCGGCCGCAAGTTGGACATGAGATCAGCGTCGCCGCGTTAGAGATCAGACCAAACGTCTTCAGCAGCTCACGCGCCACCTTAACCTCTTCAACCGGATCGGCACTAAGCGAGATACGCAGTGTGCTGCCGATGCCCATAGAGAGCAGTGCACCAATACCTGCGGAGCTCTTCACTGTACCAGCAAACAATGTGCCAGATTCTGTAATCCCCAAGTGCAGTGGATAAGGGATAACTTCCGCAGCCTGACGGTAAGCTTCGATGGCCATTGGCACATCGGATGCTTTTAGAGAAACGATAATGTCGTGGAAATCCAGTTCCTCCAGAATACCAATATGGTATAACGCACTTTCTACCATAGCTTCTGGGGTTGGGTATCCGTATTTTTCCAAAAGGTGATTCTCCAAAGAACCAGCGTTTACACCAATCCGAATCGGAATTCCTTTTTCTTTACATGCTTTAACTACCGCTTCTACCTTTTCGCGACGACCAATGTTCCCCGGATTAATCCGTACTTTATCGATGCCGTTCTCGATAGCCATCAACGCTAGCTTATAGTTGAAATGAATATCCGCTACGAGTGGGATATGAATCTGTTTCTTGATCTCCTTGATTGCAGCAGCCGCCTCTTCATTGTTGACAGTTACGCGTACTAGCTGGCAGCCTGCTTCCTCAAGCCGCAATATTTCAGCTACAGTAGCCTCCACATCAGCGGTTTTGGTTGTACACATGCTTTGAATCGCAACCTCGTTGTTTCCCCCAATAATGAGCCCGCCAACATTGACAGGACGGGTTTGGTGTCTCAAGAACATGATTTTTCTCCCCCATAACGCCAAAGCTCCACCCCTTCGCTCCCGCTAATGTGAAGCGGGATAAGCGGAAGAAAGGTGGAGACTGTGACATGTATTGTTAAGGAAATGCGGCTTACGCGCTTTCCTCTTTCTTCTTGTCTTTCTTAAGGTTGAGCTCAGGCAAAGCTTTCTCCTGAACGACCTGTTCCGTGATCACACAATCCTTAATATCATCGCGTGAAGGAACTTCATACATCACATCGAGCATGATGCTCTCAATAATCGCGCGCAGTCCACGGGCTCCCGTATTACGTTTGATCGCTTCCTTGGCAATTGCTTCGAGTGCCAATGGTTCGAACTTCAACGCTACGTTGTCCATTTCCAGCAGCTTGATATATTGTTTCGTGAGTGCATTTTTAGGCTCGGAAAGGATACGTACAAGCGTATTCTCATCAAGCGGCTCCAAAGTCGAGATGACTGGCAGACGGCCTACAAATTCAGGAATAAGACCGAATTTGAGCAAATCTTCAGGCAATACCATCGACAAATATTCGCCAGGCTTAAGATCCTTTTGTCCTTCAACTGCTGCGTTGAAGCCAATGATTTTTTTACCGATACGGCGTTTAATCATTTGCTCCAGACCGTCAAAGGCACCGCCAACGATGAACAGGATGTTCGTCGTGTCGATCTGAATAAACTCCTGATGAGGATGCTTACGTCCGCCCTGCGGAGGCACAGAAGCAACAGTTCCTTCCAGAATCTTCAGAAGCGCTTGCTGTACACCTTCGCCGGAAACATCACGAGTAATGGACGGATTCTCGGATTTACGTGCTACTTTATCAATTTCAT
Organism: Paenibacillus sp. FSL H3-0286; assembly: GCF_045040705.1. Taxonomy (NCBI): domain Bacteria; kingdom Bacillati; phylum Bacillota; class Bacilli; order Caryophanales; family Paenibacillaceae; genus Paenibacillus; species Paenibacillus sp. FSL H3-0286. The sequence continues at coordinate 5,738,624 of NZ_CP150285.1, forward strand.
CAATATAGATAATGCCGCGTTCGGCTTTCTCCACATCGTAATCTGCAGCTTGAATGAGTTTGAGCAGAATGTTCTCAACATCCTCGCCAACATAACCAGCTTCCGTTAAGGAAGTAGCGTCTGCAATAGCAAAAGGAACGTTGATAATCTTCGCCATCGTTTGTGCTAACAAGGTTTTACCAGAACCTGTTGGACCGAGCAAAAGGATATTACTCTTCGTCAGCTCAACATCTTCGATCTTGCTTTGGCTGTTCACGCGCTTGTAGTGGTTATAAACCGCTACAGAAAGAGATTTCTTCGCTTGCTCTTGACCGATTACATATTGATCCAAAATATCACGAATTTCCTTTGGTTTTGGAATATCCTTCAGATCAAGCTCTTCCTCATGACCGAGCTCTTCTTCCACAATTTCCGTGCAAAGCTCGATACATTCGTCACATATATAAACGCCCGGTCCTGCTACAAGCTTACGAACCTGCTCTTGTGATTTACCGCAAAAAGAACATTTCAATTGCCCTTTTTCATCATTAAATTTAAACATCTAACCACCCCTTTAAGATTTCATCGGTGAAGAAAGAACCTGGTCAATAAGCCCATATTCCTTGGCTTCTTCCGCGCTCATGAAGTTATCGCGGTCTGTGTCCCGTTCGATTTTTTCAAGGGGCTGACCTGTGCGATCTACATAAATTTGATTCAGCTTCTGTCTCGTCTTGAGGATCCAGTCAGTGTGAATCCAAATATCAGACGCTTGACCTTGAACACCGCCGAGCGGTTGATGAATCATAACTTCGCTGTTGGTCAGCGCATATCTTTTGCCCGGAGCCCCAGCTGTTAGAAGGAGCGATCCCATGCTTGCTGCCATCCCTACACAAATGGTTGAAACATCCGGTTTGATATATTGCATCGTATCGTATATACCCATGCCGGCTGTTACTGAACCACCGGGTGAGTTGAGGTACAAGTGAATGTCCTTCTCGGGATCATCTGCTGCCAAAAACAGCAATTGAGCAATAACCAGATTGGCGACATCATCGTCAATCGCACTGCTTAAGAAAATGATGCGATCCTTGAGCAATCTGGAATAGATATCGTACGAACGTTCTCCACGACTTGTTGATTCCACAACCATTGGTACCAGACTCATGCCACCAACCTCTTTTCTCTGTACAGATTAGTCTTATCGTTTCAGAAATATTTTAACACGTTCACGGCGCGATGTCATTTTTTCACTACAGTGGACAGTCCGCTGCTTGTGAATTGTGACGTTACCGCCCCTATTACCTTATTGCCATACGTTCATACGGATACCTATGTAGTCACATATATTTGCGGCCGAGGATAAAAATAAGGCACGTAACGAAACTTACGTGCCTTATCATATCTGTATGGAGGCCGTGTAACTTGGCCGTTCTAGGTAGTGTCAAGCTAAAACGCCTTCGGCGTCCTTTTAAGGACGGTAAGCGTTTATGCGAGAATTATAAGAATAAAGTATAAAGTGAAACTTATACCTTCTTATAATTTTAAAATATCCTACTCAGCTTTAGTGTCTTCAGCAGCTGGTGCTTCTTCTACTGCTTCAACTTCTACACTATTGCTAACAAGGAAATCAATGGTTTTACGCAACGAAAGCTCTTCGTTCAAGCTGCCCAGTGAACCGTTAGCTGCCAAGATGCTGCGAATTTCTTCTGGAGTACGTTTGTAAGCTTCAGCCATAGTAGCCAACTCTTCGTTAACTTCTTCTTCGGAAACTTCAATGTTCTCTTGTTTTGCGATAACTTCCAATACCAGGTTGTTGCGAACGCGTTTTTCAGCATCGCCTTTCATTTGGTTCTGCAAGTCTTCACGAGTTTGGCCGGAGAAGCTAAGGAACATATCCATGTTCATACCTTGTTGACGAAGACGAGTGTCGAAGTCACGAACCATATTCTCAACTTCACTGTTGATCATAGCTTCAGGGATTTCAACTTCAGCGTTAGCTGCTGCTTTATCAACAACTGCATTCTCACGAAGGCCTTTCAGTTCTTCCTCTTTACGGGATTCGAGTTGAGCCTTCAAATCTGCTTTGTACTCATCCAAAGTTTCGAATTCACTTACATCTTTAGCGAACTCATCATCCAATGCAGGAAGTTGTTTGCGTTTGATTTCGTGCAGCTTCACTTTGAATACTGCTTTTTTACCCGCAAGGTTCTCTGCATGGTATTCATCAGGGAAAGTAACTTCAACATCTTTGAAATCTCCAGTAGCCATTCCTACCACTTGCTCTTCGAATCCTGGAATGAAGGAGTTGCTGCCAAGCTCAAGAGAGTGACGTTCAGCTTTTCCGCCTTCAAACGGTACATCATCAACATATCCGTCAAAATCGATTACAGCGATGTCGCCGTTAGCTGCTGCTTCTTCTTCAACTACTACAAGCTCAGCATGACGTTCTTGCAGACGAGCAAGTTCAGCACTCAACTCTTCTTCAGTCACTTCAGCTTTTTGTACTGGAACTTCCAGACCTTTGTAATCGCCGAGCTTCACTTCAGGTTTAACCGTGATCTTCGCTTTGAAGATAAAGGATTGGCCTTTAGCAAATTGCTCAATATCAACTTCAGGACGGTCTACAGGGAAGATGTCAGTTTGTTCAACTGCTTCACCGTAAGCTTCAGGAAGAAGAATGTCGATTGCATCTTGGTACAAGCTTTCTACACCAAAACGGGATTCAAAGATCGGCCGAGGTACTTTACCTTTACGGAAGCCTGGTACGTTAGCTTTTTTAACGACTTTGTTAAAAGCTTTATCAAGTGCTGCTGTTACGCGTTCTGCGTCTACTTCTACTTCAAGAACTCCAAGGTTCTTCTCTATTTTTTCCCATGTTGCTTTCATATTATACTTTTCCCTCCAAAATATAGGTTCACAAGTTTACTTCAAATAATGATACAATCCACGCACAGAATAACCATTATATTATATACAACATTACTTTATTTATCAAGTAGAGAAGTCTTTACAAAACCCTTGAGAGCACGATAAGCTCCCTCAAATTGAAAGCGCATGCCGTCTGTGATGCCATACATTCCACGTGTCTCTTCCTCTTGTCGGGAGCCGTTTAAACTCTCAGAAACAAATTGGTGCAACGCTCCTGCCCAAATATCCAGCAAAACGTCTTCGCCTTCCAGCAATTTCCGATATTCATCCGACCCATAAATCGACATGATGAACTGGCCCCAGAGCTCTTGTGCAAAATAATACAGCGTAGGCTCATGCACCTCAGCCTGCCCGGCTACCCGCTCCAGCACATGACTCACCTGCGGAGGAAAATCCTCCGTCTGCAGTGGCACGCTCTCGATCTCTACAAGTACCTTTTCATGGCCGCGAATCAGCTTCACTGTTCCCTGCATCCCACGCCGCTTAAGCGTCTGCAAGGTCCGAAATTGCAGCAGTGGATGAACATTATCCCCCTGTAGCCAAGTGGTCAGCTCCTCGTCAACGCCGCCACCTTCCAGATAGGATAGCTGCTCTAGTGCAAGTATTGTCGCCTCAGACAGAGGCTCGTTCATCACCCGCTGCAGCAGCTTTTTGGGATACCCCGTATCCTCGTTCATTTTGGATTTGGCCAAAAAGCGGGCCATATCCTCTTCCCTTAAATCTTCGTCTTCGGGGTGAACAGCTCCCTCCGCATCTCCATTCTGGGACGCGTAAGGAAATGCCGTTTCGAGCCATTCCAGCAGGGACCGCCATTCCTCGTAATTTCGCTCTTCCTGTCCTTGACACTGCAGCAAAAAACGAAGCAGCTCCATCGCTTCCCCGTAGCGTTCACTTTCCAGCATCACCGTCAGCTGGATTTGATAATAGTCCAGTGTCTTGGGGAAAAGGACGATATTCTCTTTGGTGGCGGGGGAATCCGAATGTTTAATGAGGGCACCTCCTTATGTCTACTTATGTGAATGGAATCCTAACCATTATAAAAGTTATTAATACCTTAAGCTTCTTCCGAAACTTAATAATTGTAGATTATAGCATACCCCGTACTCTTTTTAAAAAACAGCTTGAAAAAAAACACCCCATATGATATGATAATTCCTGCTTGCTTTTCTGCCAGCAACCATGTCCCGGTAGCTCAGCTGGATAGAGCATGCGCCTTCTAAGCGCACGGTCGGGGGTTCGAATCCCTTCCGGGACGTCATATAGAAACAGCCTTCCTTCGGGAAGGCTGTTTCTGTGTTCAGGGGAGGGGTTGGGCGGAGCTCAGGGAGTCACTGGGACGAATAGACGACTGAACGACTGAGCTTAAAGATTCGCGGCTCTGGATTAGTTGAGTTTCAGAGATTAATGGAGCTTGGATTCGAAGCTCAGAACTTGATGAAACCTTAGCCTCGTCGGAGCTCAGGGTCCGATAGAGCTTAGCATTCGAAACTCGAATTCAGTGAAAACCCATGCCTCGTCGGGCTATGAGTCGATGGAGCTTAAGATTTGATGCTCGCTCGGACTTGGTCACACTTAGAACTCATTGGGGCTCAGGGTTATGTGAAGCTTAGCAATCGTTGATCAGTTTTTATGAGTCACTGCCAGGTCATCCCACGTTTAGCATTAGAACATTACGGCTGCTTTTCCGGAGAAACGCCGCTACATGCTATCTAATTGCATTTTCTGCAACTAAAAGTACCCTTTTACCTCCAAAACTCGCTTTAATTGCATTTCATACACTTATATTCTCAGATTTACGCCTAGAATGGCCTTTTCACCATTTTTAACTGCACAAAGTACAATTAAACCCAAACAAACCTATCCCCCTTAAAAATAAGTGCATAAAGTGCAATTAAAAACCACTCACTACTCATCGACTATTACTCTTCACATTCCCATTTCTGATTTTTAAATATGGGAATTTTTTCAGTTTTCTATAAGCTAAGCGTGGCCAATCCAATTACTCAAAAGACACGCGCATTAGCAATTTTATCGATGGATGGAGCACCTTGCTTATTTAATCGGGAATAAAAAAACTGTTCACGGCGATTTCTCGCCGAGAGACAGTTTTTTATGCATGTTCTTCCTATATGAGCGAATCAGCGCCCTTTGCGGCGATTTCCGAGCCAGAGCGGAAAACGGAAGGCAAAGTTAATAAACAGAACTACAAATACGAGTACTGCCGCTGATTTGTCAGCGATTTGCCGCGCATCTTCTACAATTGCTTCAGATTGTACATACCATAGATGCACTGCAAGGGTTTCACCCGGTGAGAATAGATTAAAGTCCCACATTTCGCCCGAGGTACTGAGACCCGCGGTAAGGATAATAACCGCAGACTCCCCGAAGGCGCGTCCAGCAACGAGACAAATCCCAGTAACAATGGCTGACATTGCAACGGGTAGAACTACTGTGCGGATCACATGGAATTTAGTCATGCCCAGTGCATATCCAGCTTCACGCATCTCCCCAGGAACTGCACGAATCGCTTCCTCCGTCACACGTGCAAGCATAGGCAGATTCAAAAGCGCCAAGCTTACCCCACCGCCAAGAATCGTCAGGCCGATCCCAAAATATTCAGCAAATATCGCAAGTCCAAGCATACCAAATACAATTGAAGGAACCGAAGAGAGAGCTTCTACACATATACGCAGGCCGCCTGTAAAAGCATTATCCGGAGCATACTCCGCCATATAAATCCCCGCACCTAAACCGATAGGGACGGAAATAAGCAGCGAGATGAACAAAATATAAAAAGAGTTGAAAAGTACAGGACCGATCCCGCCACCTACGTCAATCTCTTCAGGCTGTTTAATCAGGAAGTCAGGCCGCAGTGCTGGCAGACCTTTACTAAGAATCGTGAAGAGCAGCCAGAAGATTAGCAGCATAACTAAAGCCCCAAGCGTATAAAACCCTATAGTCGCCATCTTATTGCGTCTCTGAGCACGCGCTGTATGCTTTGTACTTGCGAATCCGTTCACGCTGCATCCCTCCTTTTTCTACCCAGCACGCGGATGATCAGAATCAGTACAAATGAAATCACCAGCAGAAGAAAGGCCATCATATGTAGGGCATAATTCCAGGTTGACTCAAACTCTACATTCGAGATTTGCATAACGATGTTACTAGTCAAGACCGAGGCAGGTGTAAATAAGGTTTTCGCCAACTGTGGTGTGTTTCCGATAACCATAACTACAGCCATTGTCTCCCCCACAGCACGAGTCATCCCGAGAATGACCGCGGAGATAATTCCTCTGCTAGCAGCAGGCAAAACAACACGCATAATAACTTGCAAACGGGTAGATCCAAGAGCGTACGCAGCATCCCGATATTTGCGTGGAACAGCGACAATAGCATCATCACTGATTCGGCAAATTGTTGGCAGGACCATTAATGCGAGTACGAGGGCCGCAGCCAGCAAACCATCACCCAAGCTCTCCCCACTAACTCTACGCAGGAAAGGAAGTAATACCGTTAAGCCTAAATAACCATATACTATAGAAGGAATACCAACGAGCAAATCGAGCACCGGGCGAATGAAGGTCTTCATCCACTTCGGAGCAATCTCCGCACAGAGCACGGCCATACCCACAGAAATAGGTACTGCGATCAGCAGGGTCAAAGCCGTCAGTGAAAGTGTATTTACAATGAAGGCAGCAGCCCCAAAGGAGTCCTCTTCAGGCGTCCAGTTAAAAGAAAAGAAAAAGTCCGCAGGCGAGAGATGACCAAACAGAAGCAGCGCCGTTTTGCCGATAAATAGAATTACAAGTCCAAGCACGAAGCAAAGTGCAAGAATGCTGAATAAGAAATAAAAGCGGAATAATCGGTTGCTAAACATATGTCTACTGTGACGTTTGGAGTTGGCGCTAACTTCTGTAACGCCCTCCTTAACCTTAGTTGCCAGGTTGTGGACTGGTGCCCCCATACTTTCCCTCCTGTAAGCGGCCAACCCCGTATCAAAATCGGGGCTGGCCGCTGTTACCGTTCAATATGATCTTCAGATGTTATTAACCCTTCATTGCTGCGATCGGAATGAATTTAAGCTTTTTCAGAGAACCTTGTTGGAACTTTTTGCTTTGTACGTATTCGATAAATTCTTTGGTTGCGCCAGTAGGTTGACCTTTAGTCATGTAGTAACCATAAGCCCAAATCTTATAAGAACCGTTAATTACGTTGTCTGTAGTAGCTGCGATACCGTTGTGTTTCACTGCTTTTACGTCGCCACTTACATAAACAAGGTCGATATAACCGATGGAGTTAGGAGTAGTTCCTACTGCTGTTTTCATGTCGCCGGATGAACCTGTTTCTTTGTAGTTCTTAGCTTTTTTAACGATATCTCCGCCATCCAAGGCTTTAGCTTGATAGTTAACGCGGGTACCAGAACCGAATGAGCGAGTGATGACAACGATATCTGCATCTGCGCCGCCTACTTCTTTCCAGTTGGTGATTTTGCCAGCGAAAATGCCTTTAAGTTGTTCTGTTGTAAGGTTATCTACACCCACATTTTTGTTTACGATCGTTGCAAAAGGAATGACAGCCACTTTGTTCGCTACCTGTCCGTCAAAAGCTTTGAAGCCTGGTACGTCGATGCTAGCATCCCAGTCGCAAGCGCCGATATCAGCGATGCCTTTTTTCACAGCTTGTGGTCCAGTTACAGAACCTTTACCAGATGCTGCGATTTTTACTTTAGGGTGCAGCTTTTGGAATTCTTTTGCCGCTTGCAAGGTCAATGGAAGAAGTGCGGTTGAACCGTTAACGGTGATTTTGCCACTAAGTGAATCTGCTGCTGCTGCAATCCCTGCAAAAGATGCGGTTACCGCGATTACGGCTGTTAAAGCCGTTACTGTTAATTTCTTGAAGATTTTCATTGTACTATTTTCTCCTCTCGGCTCTAGGCCGTTAAAATATGTTTGGGATAATCATTATTTAGTCAGTTGCAGCCCTTTACCGCCTTGGATAACCCATACGCTGTCGCCGCTCACAATCGCAAGCTTGCTTCCGTCTTTAGATACAGATACTTCAGATACATCTTCAGCCGTACGGAACAGTTCGGTCTTTGCACCACTACCATCGATAGAATAGATCACTGTGCTTCCGTCTGCCGTAGTACCTGCCACTACCAAACCATTGCTAACGCCAGTGGACCAATTCACTTCGATATCAAGTGCAATATTAGTGCTGGTTGCGTCCGCTTTTACAAGCTTCAGGGTATTCTTCGCATTGCCGTCTGCATCTGCGCTCAGGTATGCCACATTTCCATCAGCCAAAATCTCTGGGTAAAGCTTGTTATCCGCTGTAGTTGTTAATGCAGCTGGTTTAGCATCTTTTGTAGCCAGATCAAGCTTGTAAAGCTGCTCTCCTGCCGAGCTGAAGTCTACCGTAAGAGAATCTTCTGTGCTGTCTGCATCATTTTTAGCAACACCCGTCAAATTAACGATATAAACGGCGCTTTTTTCGTCAGCAGAAATGCGCAGTTCGGATTTATTCTCAACCTTGTCAGCCAAAACGGATTTAACATCACCAGTCTCTACTGAGATTTTAGCGATTTTTTCTTGCTTGTCTCCTTGGATGAAATAAATGCTTTTCCCATCTTTGGACCAAACCAGATCTGTCTTCACGCTATTGTCGGTGCCTAGTGTTTTAACAGCTCCGCTAGACAAGTTAATCAGATTCAGCAAACCTTTCTCATCATTAAAAGCTCCCCACTGTTGATCCGGCGATACTGCAAAGTCCACCGCACTGTCATTTGACGAAAACACTTCATAGTTACCTGGTTCTGTACTGAATTTGATAAGCTGAGTAGTTTCAGCATCACTTTTGTTCGCAATCAGGTTACCAGCTGCCGTCCAGTGCAAAGTATCAAACAATCCTTCCGGACGCGCAAAGCTCAAAATCGTGCTAGCATCAGCGTCCAGCTCTCCACCTAATGCAATAACTAACTTAGTCAGCTCTACATAAGTTTTACCGTTATAAAACACTGGAGCCACTGTGAACGATTCGGAATTACCATCTACTTGATAGCTCTTTGAGCCTGTTTTGAGTTGCACATTATGTAGTCCTTTGCTGTCGTTAAGTTCAAACCCGCTTGTTCCCAGTACTACCTTAGCCCCAATTTCACCAGCTACCTGAGTCAGCGAGTAAAGCTTGTAACCACTGCTGTTAATGGTGTTAAACACAATCGGCGTTCCGTTTACATTCCAAGTAGTTGTACCTTCTTTAACTGCTGTAACAGCAGCGACTTGATTGGTAGCTACAGATTTTACATTACTGCCGGTGCTAGCTGCAGATACACTTCCAACGCCTACTGTTGCAAGAAGTGCTGAAGCCAACGTTGCGCTAATCCATTTACTGTTTTTCAATTAGATTCACCCTTTTCGTATAGGTAACTGCTAATGTCATTTTCGTCTACAATTGTCAATTCTGTTGCAGAGGAATGTAATGGAAATATTAACTAGTATTCTTTTTTTAAAAAAATCAGGTATATTAGCTCATTTAACAATTTTCTTGCTCTAAACCAAATGAACTAAAGAGCAAAAACAGCCTCTTTTCGTAAAAAGGTGCTTGGTGTGGCTAGCTTATTTAGTTGGAGAATTGTTTGGGATTTGGTGAGACGTAGGGACTAATTTGAGATTGCAGGCGGGTGGGGGAAGCTTGTTGCCGAGGTGGGCGGGTGGAGTATATGTGGAGTTCGCTTGGGTGCGTGGAGAAGCTTGTTGCTAAGGTCGATGGGCACTTGGAGTATATTGCGGAGGTCGCTTGGGCGGGTGGGGAGCGTATTACGGAGATCGCTTGGCGGGTGGGGGAAGCTTGTTACTGGCGAGAGTCTGCTATCAATTATGTGGCTGCTGCTTACGATTTAAAAACTAACTGGTCTGTTGGGGCGCTTTCTGCGTAAGGGGCATCGTAGGAGATTCGGCTGATTGTACGGGATTTATACCGCTCTTTTGCTAACTTTAGCGGGATTGGGCTCATTGTGCGGGATTTATACCGTTCTTTTACTGACTTCAGTCGGATTGAGCTCTTTGTGCGGGATTTATACCGTTCTTTTGCTAACTTTAGCGGGATTGGGTACATTGTACGGGATTTATACCGTTCTTTTACTGACTTTAGTAGGATCGGGCTCATTGTGCGGGATTTATACCGTTCTTTTACTGACTTCAGTCGGATTGAGCTCTTTGTGAGGGATTTATACCGTTCTTTTGCTAACTTTAGCGGGATTGGTTACATTGTGCGGGATTTATACCGTTCTTTAGCTTGATTTATCTAAATCATGCCTATTTAGTGGCATTTATGCCCTTCTTTTGTCTGGTTTAGGTTAACCCGTGCTATTTTGAGGCAATTATGCCTTTCTTTTAGCTGATTTAAGTGGATCGACGCCATTTAAGGGCATTTATGCCTTTCTATTACCTAGTTTAGGCGGACTGACACTATTTAGTGGCACTTTTGCCTTTCATTCAATCATCTCTATATACATAGTAAAAGGACAAGTTGAATTAACAAACCTCAATCGGGATTAAGCTTATACTGTGGGATACATTTGTATAAAATATATGGTTTACAATTCCTAACTTTTGATGCAGAGTAATGAGTGAGTAGTCACTCATTATGTACTTAGAGTGTTTAACGCAATGCAGTTCAACAGCACCACCATCACCATCACCATCACCATCACCATCACCATCACCATCACCATCACCATCACCATCACCATCACCATCTACACCTTCTACACCATCTACACCATCTACACCATCTACACCATCTACACCATCTACACCATCTACACCTTCAACTTAAGTAAGTATCCCAGAACATTCAGAATCGAGGAGATAAACATGGGTTCAGAGATTCCAGTTATTTCAGTGAGCCATGTCGGGAAAGCGTTTGGAGAGAAACAGGTGCTCGAGGATATTTCGCTTCAAGTGGAACGTGCGGAAACCTTTGGCATACTAGGACCATCGGGCTCAGGAAAAACAACATTAGTGAAGCTGCTTACAGGTATCGATGAGGTAACCTCCGGCGAGGTGAAAATACTTGGCGTGACGATGCCGAAGCTGACTATGCTGCAACAGATTGGGTATATGGCCCAGTCTGATGCCTTGTACACGGAGCTTAGCGCGAAGGAGAATCTGGAGTTTTTTGCAGCGCTATATGGACTAAAGGGGGAGCAACGCTCCAAACGCATCACAGCCGTAATGGAGATCGTTAATTTACAAGATCATTTAAGAAAAAGAGTAGACCAATACTCCGGCGGGATGAAACGCCGCTTATCATTGGCGATCGCGCTGCTGCATGAACCGCCGTTGCTTATTCTTGATGAGCCTACAGTTGGCATAGATCCGGTATTGCGGCTATCCATCTGGAAGGAACTAAAAGCGCTGAACCAGAAAGGCACCACTATTGTGCTGACCACGCATGTCATGGATGAAGCTGAAAAATGTGACCGGCTCGGAATGATCCGTGATGGCAAGCTGCTTGCTGCCGACACGCCTGCCGGACTGCTGCAAGCCACCGGTTCAGCTTCTATTGAAGAAGCCTTTTTATATTATGGAGGTGTGCGTTCATGAGAATCCGAGCGATCACCTTAAGGATTTTGCGACAATTCATTCATGATAAAAGAACAATGGCATTAATGTTCATTGCACCACTCCTCGTTCTAAGCTTAATGAGCTTGGTCTTCAACGGTGACGCCTATGAACCCAAAATCGGTGTGTCCGGTGTACCTCTAAATATGTCAGCTGCGTTAAAAGAACAAAATGCCACCATCAAAGAATATGCCAGCGCAGAGCTGGGAAAAGGCGCTTTAGTAGAAGGAAAAATTGACGCTTTGATCACTTTGAACGGAACCGCCGGAGATTCGCAAGTTACGCCTCAAGTGCTGTTAGAAGGTAGCAACCCTACAGCCAATAAGGCAGTAATCATGACGCTGCAACAAATCTCCCAAAAACTTCTTCCAAGTACAAAGGAACAATTACAGCCGCAGATCAGCTATCTTTACGGTTCTGAGAATATGAAGACGATCGACCGTTTCGGTCCCATTATGATTGGCGTATTTGTTTTCTTTTTCGTATTCTTGATTGCAGGTGTATCCTTCTTAAGGGAACGAACCACAGGCACGCTTGAACGCCTACTTTCGACTCCATTAAAAAGATGGGAGATTGTGCTCGGGTATGTATGTGGTTTCGGCATATTTACCGTTTTTCAGGCGCTATTGATCTCATGGTATTCCATACAGATTCTTGGCATTATGATGACAGGCAGCTTTGCTTACGTGTTGCTGATCACATTACTCCTATCGATGACAGCGCTGACGTTGGGCACACTGCTGTCGGCTTTTGCAGCCAATGAGTTGCAGATGATTCAGTTCATTCCACTCATTATAGTGCCACAAATCTTCCTCAGTGGATTATTCCCGCTCGATACCCTCCCACTGTGGCTCCAGCGCGTTGGCCTCGCTACACCGATCTATTACGGATCAGAAGCTCTGATGAACATTATGGTCCGTGGCAAAGGATGGAGCGCAATTGCAATGGATGTCTATGTACTTATAGGATTTTCGCTGCTATTTATGCTGCTGAATGTATTGGCACTGCGCAAGCATCGCAAAATGTAACTTCACAAAAGCTATTATCATTGAAACAAAATGAATTAAGCATGGAGGATTATTGTAATGAAAGAGGAAGTTTCTACGGAACAAAATATAGAAGAGTTGCTGACCCTTGGCAAAGACGAGAAACTGACACCGAAGCAGATTTCTATTCTACAAGCGGCGATTGAGGTGTTTTCCGAAAAAGGATACTCTGCGACATCCACGAGTGAAATTTCTCAGAAGGCGGGCGTGGCGGAGGGAACGATTTTTCGCTATTACAAGACTAAAAATGATCTGCTGCTTGCCATAGTAGGTCCTACCATGAGTCGCATGCTTGCGCCTTTTGTGCTGCGGAATTTCAACGGCGTGCTCGATATGCCCTACGACAGCTTCGAGGAGTTCCTGCGGGCATTTATGATCAATCGGCTGGATTTCGCCCGCAAGAATTTTAAAATTCTTAAGATTCTTATTCAGGAGATTCCTTTTCAGCCAACAGTTAGAGCGCAGTTTGTAGAGAATATTCTTAGCAAAATACTGGAGCGCGTGATTGATATTGTTGAACATTTTAAGGAAAAGGGTGAAATCATCGAGGTGCCTACACCCACACTTATACGCTTCACACTCTCGTCTGTCGTAGGTTATTTGATGAATCGCTTGCTGCTGCAGCCAGATAAGGACTGGAACGACGAGGAAGAAATCAACCTGACGATCGCTTTTATCATGCATGGAATAAGTAAAGCAACACCCCCTATTTGATGCGCACGCCCGTTCTGTTATCATAAGTACTATATTAAATTCGGACTTTTCGAGATCAAGTTATGAGGAAGGAATTATGTTATGGGCTTTAGTGTATCAGAACGGGTAATCAAACTGCTGTGCGGCAAGTCTATTTTTGAAAAAGGATTAGCTTATTACCAAACTGAAAGTGTCGATATAATTGAAGTTGAAGAATACAATGACTCCATTCCAGATTTGCCCCGCTCTCGATATGAAGCCATCGTTCAGGGGGCGATCGACTATGAAGTTATGGTGGTCATTGATATTGATGGGGATGTCCAGGCAGAGTGTAATTGTCCAGCCTACTCCCATGGGGGGCCATTCTGTAAACATATCGCGGCTGTGCTGATCAACGTTGACGCCCTTAAAACTGGCCGAGATCGTTCAGAGCCTACCGGAGCTTCGCACCTGTCCTCTATAGAAGATACTGAGATTCTAACCCCACGTATTTTTACAGATACTGCGCAAGACAACGGGGGAAAGTCCAGAGATCAACAGCTCGTGAGCAGCCTACTGGGGATGTTCAGCAACCATACACCGCGTCCTAGCGGTACGGGGGCTTTTGTAGATAACAGACTTCCTCTAAATATAGAGTTTACATGCAAGCCGTTCACTTATAGTTACAGCCACACCATGCTGGGTATAGAAATGAAAGTCGGTCCAAAACGTCTATATATTGTTCAGAAAATAAGGGGATTTCTAGAAAGCGTACACCGCGGAGAATCCTTTGAGTTCTCGAAACATTTTATCTATGATCCTGCCATTTACAGCTTTCGGAAGGAAGACAATGTTGTTCTACAGAAGCTGATTGATATTGTATTAAATGAAAAAATGTACCGCGATAACGTCACTCCTTACTCACCTTATGGGGGAAGTATTGGGGGAGATCGTTTGCTGGCCGTCCCTCCTTTTTTCTGGGAGTCGCTTCAGCCTGCGCTTTCAGAGGGCTCTTCGGTATTTTTGCAACAAGAAGAGGTGCTGTACGAAGGCATCCTTGTGTCTAATGAGGCGCCTCCACTCAGCTTTGAATTTGAACAGGCAGAAGAGGATGGATATCATCTGGATATTCAAGGACTTGAGCAGATTTCGGTCTTAGAAGATTACGGGATAGTACTATCGGAAGGTAAGTTGCTGAAGCTATCCCCTCAAGAATGCATACGCCTTGCTGAAATGAAAAAAATGCTGGATTCCTCCCGCCGAAATGGTATCGATATTGCCCCCGAGCAAATGGAGTCTTTTATGGACAAGGTTATTCCTGGTCTGAAAAAGCTAGGCAACGTCCATATCGCCGATTCCATCGCGGATCGGATTGTCCAACATAGGCTTATCGCGAGACTTTATCTGGACCGTGTGAGAGATCGGCTGCTCGCCGGACTAGAGTTCCAATATGGTGACATTGTGATCAATCCCTTAGATGAAAAAGCCCATGTTCGCGGGACGAATTTGATTCTTTTGCGAGACGGGGAGGGAGAAGCCCGCATTCTGGAGCTGATGGAGCACGAATCCTTCGCTAAAACTGAAGGCGGATATATTATGACAGACGAAGAGGGCGAGTACGATTTTTTGTACCATACCATTCCGCTGCTGGAACCGCTGCTTTCGGTCTATGCGACCTCCGCAGTCAAAGCAAGACTGTTCACGAGCACTACACCCCCAAAGGTGAGCATTAGTTGGAATGAAAAGACGGACTGGCTTGATTTTAAATTCGATATGGGCGGGATTCCAGAAGCTGAGATTGTTATGGTTCTGAAATCCCTGCAGGAAAAACGCAAATACTACCGCTTGCCTGATGGGGCCCTACTACCGCTGGAGAGCGAGGAGCTTCAAGAAATCATTACCTTTATGAATGATATAGGCATCCGGGAAGGTGAGATCAAAGGGGTGGAATTTTCTCTGCCCGTTGTTCGCGGGCTACATTTGACCTCCACGGATGCTAAGAGTGACTCCATTAAGCTGGGCAGATCCTTTAAAAGGTTACTTGCGAACATGCGGAATCCTGAGAATCTTGATTTTCCTATACCTGACAGTCTGGTTCCTGTGCTAAGGGATTATCAACAGTATGGGTTTCAGTGGCTGAAGACGTTGGCCCATTACCGTTTTGGTGGTATTTTGGCGGATGATATGGGGTTAGGCAAAACGCTGCAAAGTATCGCTTTTCTCCTGTCAGAACTTCCAGAGATCCGCCAGAATGGATTGCCTGCCCTAATTGTCGCTCCTGCGTCTCTCACTTATAACTGGCTTAATGAGCTTAAAAAATTCACGCCAGAGATCAAAGCTGTCATTGCAGACGGTAGTCTAATTGAGCGCGGGCGGATTTTAAAAAATACAGCAAAAGCTGATGTAATCATCACTTCTTATCCGTTGCTTCGCAGAGATGTTCAGCTGTATGCTAAAAAGTCTTTTCATACCCTGATTCTCGATGAAGCACAAACTATAAAAAACCATACTACACAGACAGCCCAAGCTGTAATGGCGCTTCAAGCCCGGCACCGTTTTGCACTTACGGGTACTCCCGTGGAGAATGCGTTGGAAGATTTATGGTCCATTTTCGGCACCGTGTTCCCTGGGTTGTTTCCAGGCAAAAAAGCTTTTCATGATTTACCAAGAGAAACGGTTGCGAAGCGGGCGCGTCCCTTTTTGCTGCGGCGCTTAAAGAGTGATGTGTTAAAGGAACTTCCGGACAAAATCGAATCCGTACAAGCATGTGAACTGCTGCCGGAGCAAAAAAAGTTATATGTAGCTTATCTCGCCCGTTTGAAAAAAGAGGCGCTTAAGCATTTGACCCAAGATAGCTTCGGCAATAATAATCGGATCAAAGTTCTGGCGGGACTAACTCGTCTGCGCCAGTTGTGCTGCCACCCTGCTCTTTTGGTCGATGGATATGAGGGAAGCTCTGCTAAATTCGAGCAGCTGCTCGAAATTATAGAAGAATGTCGCAGTTCGGGTAAACGTATGTTAGTATTCTCACAATTCACAGAGATGCTCGGCCTGATTGGGCGTGAACTAGGATATCAGGGCATTCCATACTTTTATTTAGATGGTCAAACGCCTGTTTCTCAACGAGTAGATTTATGTAATAAATTTAATGAAGGAGAGCGTGATATTTTCTTAATCTCCTTAAAGGCCGGCGGGACCGGGCTCAACTTAACTGGGGCAGACACTGTAATCCTTTACGATCTTTGGTGGAACCCTGCCGTCGAGCAGCAAGCTGCGGATCGGGCTCACCGTATCGGGCAGAAAAATGTAGTGCAAGTAATTCGTCTCGTCACCCAAGGCACCGTAGAGGACAAGATGTATGAGCTGCAGCAGAAGAAAAAGAACTTGATCGATGAGGTCATCCAGCCAGGTCAAGAAAGCTTGTCTACCCTCACAGAGCAAGACATCCGGGAGATTCTAATGATCTAAATAACAACGTTGGAGAAAAAATCAGGATATCCTGCAGCCCATAGGGCTATCGGGATATCCCTTTTTCTTCAGATTATGCGATTGTAACTCCTGCACTAGCATAGCCAGCAACAGTTGTTGCAACGTCAATGCCAGCCGTGACCGTCGAAGTGAAGACCAACAACAAGCGTTCTCCCACAGTTACAGGGATGCTCAAACCTGTGGTATTACCACTGCTAATAGTTCCAAGAGCAACTAATCCTGTAAGCGGAGGACTTAACGTAACTAAAGCCCCAGGTACTGCTGTGAAGGTATTGTTAGGTGTAGTAGATCTGTATAATTGAGCCGTGATTGTTACCGTAGTCCCCACTAAACTAACGGAAGCTGTCGCACTGAAATAGGCTGCCATAGACGTAATCGTTCCAGTTCTAGGGACCGAGAACGCAAAGTTCAGCAAGGTTCCAGCCGCTCCGGTGAGATCTATAGTACCGCCTGTAATACTGATATTGGTTGCACTGCTACCAAAACCAACTGCACTTGAAGTATTCAAAAGCCCCCCTAATACAGTGGTCATTGCTACTGGAAGACCAGAAGAATATGGAATAATTGCACCTGAACCAGTAGCACCTGTTGCTCCAGTTACACCAGCACCTGTTGCTCCCGTTGCTCCAGTACTTCCTGTCGCTCCAGTTACACCAGCAGTTCCTGTCGCTCCAGTTACACCAGCGCTACCCGTCGCTCCCGTTGCTCCAGCACTTCCTGTCGCTCCCGTTACTCCAGCAGTTCCTGTCGCTCCAGTTACACCAGCGCTACCCGTCGCTCCCGTTGCTCCAGCACTACCTGTCGCTCCCGTTGCTCCAGCACTTCCTGTCGCTCCCGTTACGCCAGCAGTTCCTGTCGCTCCCGTTGCTCCAGCACTTCCTGTTGCTCCGGTTACGCCAGCACCTGTCGCTCCCGTTGCTCCAGTGCTTCCTGTTGCTCCCGTTGCTCCAGCAGTTCCTGTTGCTCCGGTTACGCCAGCACCTGTCGCTCCCGTTGCTCCAGTGCTTCCTGTCGCTCCCGTTACACCAGCAGTTCCTGTCGCTCCCGTGGCTCCAGCACCTGTGGCTCCGGTTACGCCAGCACCTGTCGCTCCCGTTGCACCAGTGCTTCCTGTTGCTCCCGTTGCTCCAGTGCTTCCTGTTGCTCCCGTTGCTCCAGCAGTTCCTGTTGCTCCGGTTACGCCAGCACCTGTCGCTCCCGTTGCTCCAGTGCTTCCTGTTGCTCCCGTTGCTCCGACGCTTCCTGTAGCTCCAGTAGCTCCAGCACCTGTGGCTCCCGTTGCTCCAGCAGTTCCTGTCGCTCCCGTTGCCCCTGCACTTCCTGTCGCTCCCGTTACTCCAGCACCTGTGGCTCCGGTTACGCCAGCACCTGTCGCTCCCGTTGCACCAACGCTTCCTGTAGCTCCAGTAGCTCCAGTAGCACCTGTAATTCCTATATTTTCTCCATATAATTCAGAGTAGACAAGGCGGTGAGCAGTCACTAATTGACCTGTGCTGCTTTTCCCCCAAACTGAAATTTGAATGGGATCATCAATCATAATTGGTGTTGTGAATAAAAATTCAAATGAATCAAAGTTTGCATAATAATCATTAGTAATTACTTGATTAGGAGCTACATTAACCAGCTCACTTACATATAAAGTTCTTGTCCCATTCATATAATAACCTTCGACTTGAACTGTTGACGGAGTGTCATCGCTCTGATTGACAATTTTAAGAGTAACAAGCTGAGTAGGTCTTACACCCCCTACCAGATTATTTTCTATGGGACCAGTAGATAGTTGACTCAATTTTCAACACCTCATTTTGTATAGATTTTAAAATACTCGTATTATTTGAATTTCAAAAATCAAATCAATCGAACAAGATTCTCCTCAATAGCTTTGTATAAAATGTGTTTTTATCTATAATCATTCCTCCCACCTACTCTAAGTTGATAATCTATGAGCCTAAAAAATTAGTTCATATTTTTTGGCTCTTTATAGTATTATTCTTGTTTTGAATTAAGGTGTGGACATCCATTTAAAAACTACTATTACACATATTTGATTTATTAAAATAAGCTGAAAATCCGTACTGGTTTAATAGAATAAGAATCTAATAAGCAACATTCCAGTCGACTTATAACATATGCCAACAAAACAGGGGGTAACCCGAGAGCCACACTAACGGCTACCGAATTACCCCTGTTATAAACACTGAACTTGAAGATAAATAAGCTTAAGTTAATTCATGAACAGACCAGACGATACCTGCTGAGTTCGCTCCACCCAAATTCAAAGGAACCGTCAAACCATTTGCCACATAGAACAAGCCAATCACATCACCTGCGGTTAATGCAAATTCTCCAGCCAGCGTCACAGTACCACTTCCCAAAATTGCTCTCAAATCTAATATAAGTGCAACATTCACATCAAGTACTGGGAACAACCCACTTACCAGATTTGTTGCAGTAGGAGAAGTTCTCTGAACTACGAAAGCCGGATTAACTCCAGCACCAAGACTGATAGAAAGTGAGGCAGTTGTAGAATAATTGATAGTCGCTTCAATCGAATATCTACCAGTTGTCGGAATGGTATAATTTCCGCCAACTTCGTCGAAAGACGGGCTATCATAAAAAGGTGTTGTCACAGTCCAGCCAGTTAATTGTGTAGATGTGGAAATTGCCAATGAGGGCTTGAAAGCAGAAAACCCTTCTTGTTGAATGTTCGGACCTGTAGCTCCAGTTACTCCGGTTGCACCTGTTGCACCAGTGAGCCCAGTTGCTCCGGTAGCTCCGGCCACTCCAACTCCTGTTGCTCCAGTTACACCAGCTACTCCTGTTGCTCCGGTTACACCAGCTATTCCAGTCGCTCCTGTTACTCCCGTTGTTCCCGTTACTCCAGCTACTCCTGTTGCCCCCGTTACACCAGCTACTCCAGTCGCTCCGGTCACTCCAGCTACTCCAGTCACTCCGGTCACTCCTGTTGCTCCCGTTGCTCCGGTTACACCAGCTACTCCAGTCGCTCCCGTTGCTCCAGCTACTCCCGTTGCTCCGGTCACCCCTGTTTCACCCGTTGCTCCGGTTACACCAGCTACTCCTGTTGCTCCAGTTGCTCCTGCTACTCCAGTCGCTCCGGTTACTCCTGTTTCACCCGTTGCTCCGGTTACACCAGCTACTCCTGTTGCCCCCGTTGCTCCTGCTACTCCAGTCGCTCCGGTTACTCCTGTTTCACCCGTTGCTCCGGTTACACCAGCTACTCCTGTTGCACCCGTTGCTCCTGCTACTCCAGTCGCTCCGGTCACTCCAGCTTCACCCGTTGCTCCGGTTACACCAGCTACTCCTGTTGCTCCCGTTGCTCCTGCTACTCCAGTCGCTCCGGTCACTCCTGTTTCACCCGTTGCTCCGGTTACACCAGCTACTCCCGTTGCTCCGGTTACACCAGCTACTCCTGTTGCTCCAGTTGCTCCTGTTTCACCCGTTGCTCCGGTTACACCAGCTACTCCCGTTGCTCCGGTTACACCAGCTACTCCTGTTGCTCCAGTTGCTCCTGCTACTCCAGTCGCTCCGGTTACTCCTGTTTCACCCGTTGCTCCGGTTACACCAGCTACTCCTGTTGCTCCGGTTGCCCCAGCTACTCCCGTTGCTCCAGTCGCTCCAGCTTCACCCGTTGCTCCGGTTGCCCCAGCTACTCCCGTTGCTCCAGTCGCTCCAGCTTCACCCGTTGCTCCGGTTGCCCCAGCTACTCCCGTTGCTCCAGTCGCTCCGGTTGCTCCGGTCGCTCCAGTCGCTCCGTTTGCTCCTGTAGCTCCAGTCTCTCCTGCTCCGGTCGCTCCGGTAGCACCCGTTGCTCCTGTTGCACCTGTAGCTCCATCTGCTCCTGTTGCCCCAGTCTCTCCTGCCCCAGTCGCTCCCGTTGCTCCGTCTGCTCCCGTTGCTCCTGTTGCACCTGTAGCTCCATCTGCTCCTGTTGCCCCAGTCTCTCCTGCTCCGGTCGCTCCGGTAGCACCCGTTGCTCCGTCAGCTCCCGTTGCACCAGTCGCCCCAGTTGCTCCGTTTGCTCCTGTAGCTCCAGTCTCTCCTGCTCCGGTCGCTCCCGTTGCTCCGTCTGCTCCCGTTGCACCAGTCGCCCCAGTTGCTCCATCGACTCCAGTCCCCCCAGTCTCTCCTGCTCCGGTCGCTCCGGTAGCACCCGTTGCTCCTGTTGCACCTGTAGCTCCATCTGCTCCTGTTGCCCCAGTCTCTCCTGCTCCAGTCGCTCCTGTTGCGTTGCTCCTCCGTCTGCTCTCCGGTCGTTGCTCCTGTTGCACCTGTAGCTCCATCTGCTCCAGTCTCTCCTGCTCCGGTCGCCCCGGTTGCTCCGTCTGCTCCCGTTGCACCAGTTGCTCCATCCGCTCCCGTTGCCCCAGTCTCTCCTGCTCCAGTCGCTCCCGTTGCTCCGTCTGCTCCCGTTGCTCCTGTTGCACCTGTAGCTCCATCTGCTCCTGTTGCCCCAGTCTCTCCTGCTCCGGTCGCCCCGGTTGCTCCGTCTGCTCCCGTTGCACCCGTTGCTCCATCCGCTCCCGTTGCACCAGTCACTCCATCTGCACCTGTTGCACCTGTCTCTCCTGCTCCGGTCGCTCCAGTTGCTCCGTCTGCTCCCGTTGCACCAGTCGCCCCAGTTACTCCGTCTGCTCCTGTAGCTCCAGTCTCTCCTGCTCCGGTCGCTCCAGTTACTCCATCCGCTCCCGTTGCACCAGTCGCCCCAGTTACTCCATCGGCACCTGTTGCCCCAGTCTCTCCTGCTCCAGTCGCTCCAGTCGCTCCAGTTGCTCCATCCGCTCCCGTTGCACCAGTCGCCCCAGTCACTCCATCTGCACCAGTAGCTCCAGTCTCTCCTGCGCCGGTCGCTCCCGTTGCTCCTGTTGCTCCATCCGCTCCCGTTGCACCAGTCGCCCCGGTCGCGCCGGTCGCGCCAGTTATTCCTTGCGTTACACCAAGCAATTCTGCATGTACAAGTCGATGGGCAGTCACAATCTGGCCAACGCTATTTTTTCCCCATACTGAGATTTGAATCGGATCATCTACCAGACTTGTAGTTGTAAAAATAAATTCGAACGCATCAAAATCGCCATAATAATCACGTGTTATAACTTCATTAGGTGCTACATTTATCAGCTCGCTTACATATAAAGTTCTTGTCCCATCCATATAGTATCCTTGAACAAGAGCCATTGATGAATCAATGTCACTTCGGTTATCAATTTTGACAGTAACATGCTGAGTAGGTCTTACACCCCCTACCATACTATTGTCTATCGGTCCGGTAGATAAATAACTCAATTTCTCATCACTCCTTTAACGTTAACTGTGTCACAAAAATAATTATTAAATTAATACTGCCTGCTTCTCCCACGCAACTATGCGATGAGGATCTACCAATGCCCCCGAGTTCTGTTTTCCCCAGACTGAAATCCCAACCTCTGCTTCAACTGCTTCTACTGTTGTAAACACAAATTCAAATGCGTCCAAGTCGGCAAAATAGTTCTTAGTTAAAACTTGATTAGGTGCTAGATTTACTGTTTCATTCACATACATCGTTCTTGATCCGTTAAGAAGGAAACCTTGAATAACTAGATTATAAGGATTAAGAGAATCCCGATTAACTACTTTTACGGTTACCAGTTGCGACGGTCTGACCCCTAGGATCGGGCTGTTATCTATAGGTCCAGTAGAAAAAATAGCCATGTTTTATTCACTCCTCCCTTCCACTACAAATTGAAAGATTAGTGGCTCCGTATAGTAATATTCCTTGGCTTGAGTTAGCGTGTGGACTGTTGTGCAAAGGAACAGCTAGTCCTATAACAAGACAGCCTTCTTTTTCCAAATTTATAATCTACTAAACTGATAATCTAACAACAAAGAGCAACCAAGATTGTTAAGAAGCTAACCACTATTGCTTTTTATGAAATATTAGGTATACTGGTAAAAATTAATTAAGCATCGATGAGCGGGAGAGTAATTAACGAGATCTAGTCCTCAGCGAGCCGGGAGAGTGTAAGCCGGTACAGATCCCTTTAATGAAGCGCACCCGTGAGATGGACTTCTGAACCTTAGTAGGAAGTCCCGGCTGAAGGCCGTTATCCCGTAAGGTGGCTGAACAACTTGTTCAGCAACGAGAGTGGTACCGCGAGCGCTAAAGCCCTCGTCTCTTTTGAGACGAGGGCTTTTTTGTATTTTCAAAGGAGGGTATACCATGTTAAATCAAATCATCAAAGACGGAATCGAGCACAGTGTACAACGTGTATTCAATACCTTAGGAGCTGACTATCCAGAGGACATTGCCATTCTGATCGAACAGCCAGCAAATCTAGAACATGGTGATTATTCATGCAATATCGCTATGCAGCTAGCCAAAACTTTACGAAAATCCCCAATGGTCATAGCAGAATTAGTGAAAGCAGAACTTCAATTCCAAGGGCGCTTCGCCGGTCTTTTACAAAAAGTTGAAGTCGCTGCTCCCGGATTTATCAATTTGTATATGAATTGGCAAAGCTGGGCTGAACATTCCTTTGAACTGCCTGCCAGCACTGGCGAAAAAGTCATCATCGAGCACACTTCTATCAACCCCAACAAAGCCGCTCACGTAGGTCATCTAAGAAACGCCTGTATCGGCGATACTCTAGTCAGAATTATGAAAAGAACTGGGTATAACGTAGAGGTCCATAACTACATTGATGATCTCGGCAATCAGCTGGCGGATACAGTTGTTGGATTATTAAATATACCTTTAGAAGGGGAACACCAACGTTTCGGTGATTTTTGCTGGGATCTTTATGCCAAAGTGAACAAAGAATATGCGCTGAACCCAGAGATGACACACAAGCGCACTGATATACTCCACTCACTTGAACTAGGGGGCGGTAACGAAGCCTGGCTGGGCAACCTTGTAGCTGAACGCATCGTTAGAGAGCATGTAGAGGAAATGAAACATTTTGGGATTTATTATGATTTGCTGGTATGGGAGAGCAGTATTTTAAAAGAGGGATTTTGGGCAGCCGCAGCTGAGCTACTGAAGCAGACAGCCGTTTTTGTACAAGAGACTGAAGGTAAACTCGCAGGCTGCTGGGTGCTGAAGCAAGGAACAGAGGCTAACATTGGAGCGGATTCAGAGGAGCATCAGCTCGATAAGGTGCTGGTGCGTTCGAATGGGATTTTAACGTATACAGCCAAAGATATTGCCTATCATCTCTGGAAATTTGGTCTTTTGACCAAAGATTTCTCCTATAGCGAATTCTCGTCCGGTTTATGGACAACTGGATTAACTGGAACCCAAGAATCTTATGGGCACGCGGACAGAGTCATCAATGTGATCGATTACAGACAGGAATATCCACAACAGATGGTTAAGCAAGCCTTAGGGGCACTAGGTTATAACGAGCAAGCAGACAAACTCCATCATGTGAGTTATGGTGTTGTATCTCTTAGTCCCGCCTCGGCGGCCGAGCTGGGTATAGATATTTCAGAAGGCAAAACTTCTTATGCTATGTCCGGACGCCAGGGAATCGGGATTAAGGTAAGCGATCTGGTGGAGCTTATGGAACAGAACATTGAGCACTCACGTTCCGATAAAGACGGCCTCTCCAGCCGATTGATTGCCACTGCTGCGATTCGCTACTATCTGCTACGGTTTAATTTAGGAACGGAAATCGTGTTTGATTTCAAACAGGCTACCGAAATATCCGGCAATACCGGAGTTTATCTGATGTATACTTTTGCGCGTGCGACAAGCGTTTTGAGTAAAGCTACGATCCCAATCCTTACAGCTGCCGCACAGCTTCAGTTCCCTTCCGAATTGGAAAAAGCAGAGCTTGCGCTGCTAAGACAGCTAAACCTCTGGCCGGAGACATTACATTCAGCAAGTATAGAGTTGACGCCAAATACGCTCTGCACTTACGCACATACCTTAGCTACCCTGTTCAACAACTTCTATTCTGTATGTCCGATTCTAAAAGGCGATCCAGCTACGATCGAATTCCGCCTCTGGCTTACTTCAAGATTCAAGGACATCTTGGGAGATGTGCTCGAAGTGCTTGGGTTACCGACACCGAACCGAATGTAGAAGA
Source organism: Paenibacillus sp. FSL H3-0286 (assembly GCF_045040705.1). Taxonomy (NCBI): domain Bacteria; kingdom Bacillati; phylum Bacillota; class Bacilli; order Caryophanales; family Paenibacillaceae; genus Paenibacillus; species Paenibacillus sp. FSL H3-0286. Next base: position 5,763,446 of record NZ_CP150285.1, read on the forward strand.
TACAAAAAAAGGGCAATTTCCGCGCTTAACGCGGAGATTGCCCTTCTATATATAATGTTACTTATAAATCTCTATCACATTTCCAGCTTCCGTGCTGAGACGATCAAAGTCCGCACGTTTGATGCGAACACCACCACTACGATAGCGGTTAGGTGTACCTTCTGTTTGCACTTCCGTACCGTTGATAGTAATTTGACTGATCTCACGACCTGTAAGGTGATAGATAAAGTCTACCTTAGTGCCTGCATATTCAAAACTAAAGTGCATTCCATCCAGCGATTCCGGCAGAATAGGGTCAACAATTAAGTCTCCACCTTCCGTACGGATCCCCAGTGCATTCGAGATTAACTGGTTCATATAGATCCCAGGACCGCTGGAATAGATTCTCCAGCCACCTTTAACAGCTACGTCACCATTGCGCAGTTTATCGAAATTCTCCTGTGCCTCATAACGGGTGTTAAATTTACCATCCGAGCTACTGAAATAGGAGTTAGCTTGACGTAGTTCAGCGTTTGGCACCACATCGCGGATTCCGATCGGATTAATCGCTGCCAGACCCTTCCAGACCTGATCGGTTTTACCGAGCTTAGCCATAGCCTCTACATAACGGATATGTGCATGCACATACTGAAGTCCAATTTCCCGGCCAAAGTTAGCCGCTTGCTCCGCACGTTTGAAATGAGTGCTGACCCCGCCAACATATTGAGCTGGACGATTCATCAGACGCACACCGTCAGGGCAGAATAGTTTATCCTGAATGACATCATAGTGTGCTTCGGCCTGTTCCGGAGTAAGCAGCTCACTGATCATACTGCGCGTCATAGGCAGCAGACGGTACTGAATACCTGTTTCTGTGTCACTTGGGTGCACCATAAGTTTAATTTGCTCAGGGTCTTCCATATACAGGAAGCCAGGAATCACTTCGGATTGAAGCATATGAGTATGGAAATCCTTACGGATCCCTTCCACCATCGCCTTCAGTTCCTCTGCCTCAGCTTGATCAACTGAACGAAGTACCTCTGAGAACTGATTAAGTGTCTGATAGGTAAGTGCCACTGTCCAACTGCTGACCATATACTGCTTCAGCTGTGGATTTGCAGGCTGGAGCGTATCATCCCAGTCTCCATCACCGTAAGAAGACAGATGTGTGTCATGCAGGAAATGATCCTTAATATAAGCAATTTCCTTCCGTGCGTGATCCAGCAACGTCGCCTTTTCTTCTGTAAAGTCAAAGCTGTGCTTACGGGTATACGGTACTGTTGCTCCCAAGATGCTGTAATCCTGAGTTACTGCCAAGTAGTCTCCAAGCACCTTAAGCGGCCATACAATAATATCTCCATGACTTTCTTCTTGTTGTATCTTCGTGTATTTATCAAACATGAACCACTGTGGCCAGTTGCCATCATCTTCATATTGATGACTATACAGCGTCAGCAAAATTTCCCGAACCTGTTCGTATTTTTGCGTAGCCATGAAATATTCCACAGGTCCCTGACATACATCCCGGGTTCCCCAAGCAGCGCCACCATATTGCTCTAAACCATGTGGAACCGAATAGTGAACCAGCATGTTATGTGTGTACCACCAAGTCAGAGCGTTAACCTTAAACAGTTCACCTTCTGTTCCGTCCCCAAGCGTCAGGCGGAAGCCATTCATCACACCAGCATAAAACGCGCGATAAGCAGAAATTTCTTCCTCAGCTGAACGATTTCTTGGAGCAAGTGACTTACCATCCAGAAGCCCTTGAATATTCAAGGTCCATTCACTGCTGGCAGACAGCTCCAGAACTGCTAACGGCGCTTCAGTTTGTTGAACAGGAGAGACAAGTCTACCTTCATCCTGCAGAGTTAACTCCGCACCCTGTACCTGTAATTTATACTGTAAGTCAGGATATTCACCAGCACTTAGTGCGCTTCTGTCAGCCGAGAAGATTACTGCTCCACCTTCTTGCTTAGATTGATATGGAAGCTCGTATTCATTAACGTTCATAGTGATTTGATTAGTGACTAAATAACGATAAGCTCGTCCGCTTTCCGAACGCACATTCAGGAATATCTCTGGCGAATCTTCGGTGGTGTAGTTCGTAATAATGAAGCATTCACCATCTGTTCTGTAATACCAACGAGCATAGTTGAAACCAACCTCAAATAGAGAAGGCATGGTCAGCAAACGATATTCACCGTTCCACTCTACATAAATGCGTTGTCCTGAAGCTTTTGGAATGTTAAGCGCATTTCTTGGATTGGACATTAGCTTGTTGAAATTGGTATTTCCAATTACCACTTGGGAGTTAAAGATCCCGTACATATAAGAAGTTGTTGTGATGACCTTATCATTAAGTCGAGCGTTATCCCCACTCATCAGGATATGGCCGTGTGGCCGTTCTACGCGCATTTCTTTCTCTTTTAATACTACGTGCTCATAATTCTCAGTGAAAAAGGAAAGTAGTGTGTCTCCTTCTCTCTCCTCCTGATAACGAACCGGAAACAAGACCCCGATCTCTTTCTCTGTCAGCGAATCTGCAGCCAGCGGTGCTCCCAGCTCCTTCGAGAAGAAAGAACGTTCAAGTGCTGCTTCAGCTTCTAAAGGTAAATCTTTAACAGCATCCCAAGCCGCAGCAATATCATTAGCAAATTCTAGCGCAGTGATCGCTTCTGGATGATCTTGCTTAAACAATCCGTAGAACACAAACCGTGTTTCCCCGCTCAGCTTCACCCGTTCCGATTGCAGCGCAGTATATGCGAATTCATATTGATAGATTTCATTACTTAATTGCTCACGACCCAAGCTCTCTGGTTGGTTGGTTTCTTTATAGGACAGTCCAAAGAATTGAAAACCGTCTGTTGAGAAGCTTGTTGCCTTGGTAAGTGAACCCTGTTGCAGATATGGGAATTTCCCGCCCTGCGGCTGATTCTGTCTAGAGCAAACAACGTACCCGTTGGATTGATCCTCAAATACCGCATGATCGATATACTGTGACAGGTAAGCTTCATTACTGCGGACAGCAGCGATATCAGCAATCCCTACATCCTGTCCGTACACGAGATCTACCTCTGCATTTTGTCCAGTAAGCTTCACATCCCAGAACCAAGCTCCTCCTGCAGTAGGGGTGAAAATAACTTGATATTCAATATTTTCCGCAGTACCTTCCCAAACCAAACGGTTTCCAGCCTTACGTACAGTGCTTGAAGAATGAATGCCCAGCAAAGGAATGGCTTGAATGTTTCCATCATTGTACACTCGCAAATATAGATTGGATAATGAACCATCCACAATGCTTGGCAGCAATTGATTGATCATTGTCCGTTCGTAGAGGACTTGGAACAAGTCCCCGCTGTTTGTAAAAGTGAAGGATAGATCCCCGGCGTTTAAACGGATGTTAGTATTCAAATTAGTAGTCATATTATACACTTCCTCCATTACGGCGTTACTGCCGTATATATTCTACTTATGCTAATGTTAAGCAAAAATCCCGTTCTTTAACCTCATTGCTGTTCGAACCGACGAATAATTTAAATCGTCCCGGATCGCTGCTAAAGCTTAGATCGCTATGATAGTAACGAAGCTGCTGTTCGGTAAGTGTAAAGGTCACTTCACGACTTTCCCCTGGTGAGAGGTTGATTTTGGCAAAATCCTTCAGTTCCTTCATTGGTCTGACGACCTCTCCGGAAATGTCTCGGATATACAGCTGCACTACCTCTTCCCCATCTACTTCTCCAGTATTGGTCACCGTAACTTTTATTTCAATAGGCTGATTTTCAGTCATAATTTCACCGGACAGAATTGGTTCACTATAGCTAAATGACGTATAGCTCAGTCCAAAACCAAATGGCAAAAGCGGCTCATTAGGAATATCCAGGTATTGCGAGACATAACGTTTGTCGGCACCCGGAGCATGAAGTGGGCGTCCAGTGTTGAAATGATTGTAATAGACTGGAATCTGCCCAACGGATACCGGGAAAGACATCGTTAATCTTCCTGAAGGATTCTCATCTCCATAAAGTAGACTGGCAATTGCCGCTCCGCCTTCACTGCCCGGGAACCAAGCTTCCAGAATAGCATCTGCATGCTCGTACACACCGGCCAAGTCTAGTGGACGTCCATTAAACAACACCACCACGATAGGCTTATTCAGCTGTTTCAGACGTTGTAAAAGCTCAAGCTGCGCTTCCGGCAAACGGATATCTGAACGGCTGCCCGCTTCTCCACTCATCTCTGAATGTTCACCAAGCGCCAGTACAATCACATCAGCTTGCTTAGCAGCCGCTTCCGCCTCCAGCCACTGTTCCTCTGTAAAGCTATCGACTCCAGAACCTTCTGCAACAGTAATCTTACCCGCACCTGCGCGAGCTTGAAGTGCTGGTGCAAGACGGCTTGCCTCTTCCGTTGAACCCAACCACGACCACGGTCCAAGAATATCTCCGCTTGTAGCAAACGGTCCAATTAGCGCAATCCGTTGCTCTGCAGCAAGCGGCAGAACCTGATCATTCTTGAGCAGTACGCAGGATTTAGCCGCCAACTCACGCGCCGCATTTCGATGATCTTCACAGAAGATTACCTCACGCTCTTTCTCGACGTCAGCTCCGCGGAACGGATGCTCGAACAAGCCCAATCTTTGCTTCAATTTCAAAATACGAAGCACAGCTTCATCAATAATCTTCTCATCTACTTGTCCATCTGCAACAAGCGCCGGAAGCTGATGAACGTAACAAGCCGTCATCATCTCGATGTCTACACCAGCTTTGATGGCTTTAAGTGCTGCCTCAGCCTCATCCTCAGCGACACCATGTGGGATCAGTTCCTTCACTGCACCCCAATCCGAAATCAATACGCCATCAAATCCCCATTCTTCACGAAGCAGCTGGCGAAGCAGCTTGACGTTGCCGCTTATCGGAATCCCATCAATCGTATTAAATGAAGTCATGACCATCTCTGCACCTTCATCCAGTGCTGCACGATAGGCCGGCAGATAATATTCACGCAACTGCCGTTCCGATAAATCCACCGTATTATAATCACGACCGCCTTCGGATAGACCATAGGCAGCAAAGTGCTTAATACAAGCCGCCAGACGATCTACATCACCAGTCAAGTCGCTTCCTTGAAATCCGCGCACAAACGCACGGGCAAACCTACCATTCAAATATGGATCTTCTCCTGTAGATTCCATTACTCTTCCCCAACGTGGGTCCCGTACAAGATCCGCCATTGGCGCATAAGTAACGTGCACACCGGAGACTGCCGCTTCTTTAGCCGCAATCTCGGCGCTCAGCTCTGCGCGATCCATATCCCAAGAGCAGCCAATTGCCAGCGGGACCGGAAAAATCGTCTTGAAGCCATGCACAATATCCGCCATCATCAGCAAGGGAATGCCCAATCTATTTTTGCGTAAATGGGCTTCCTGAACCGCAATGACTTGCGCTGCACCTGATAGACCAAGTACAGAGCCGCTGCTCTCGATCATGTGGTCCGTAATTCCCATGGATGCCATAGGGCCAGTGATTTGTCCTCCATCCTCTGCCCCTTCATAGAAATTAGCGGCTAGCTGCTGCAATTGTGCAATCTTTTCTTCAAGCGTCATCTGGTTCAACAAGGTAGTCAGTTGCTGCTCATTCATTTCAAATCCTCCATTGTTCAATTCTGCCGATGCCTATGAATGGAAAAACCCGTGTGCAAGAATTGCACGCGGGTCCTGTAGGTTCATTCCTACATGCATAGGGCGAAAGCTATTTTTTTAGATTGTTTAGTTCATCTAGAACCGGCTGAACGAGGGATTGTTTGCTCTTAACCCATTCTTTCCAGTTCGCCTCTAGATCGCCTGGTTTCAAAATCAGGTTAGTGTATTCTGTAGCATAGTCAAAGGAAGCCTGATTTTTAGCCTTGGAATCATACAACTGGTAGTCCCAGTCATATTCAGCCGTTGCTTTGTCTTTTAACGCAAGCTCAGCTTTTTCCTTGAACAGTTCTACAGAACGATCGCGATATTCTTTTTTGATCGCAGGGTTCACGACACTAAAGTCATCCGCCAAGACATACAGTCCTTCAAAACGGTTCGGATATTTCTTATCCAATGTTGTTCCTTCAGGGAGTAGGCTGATTAATTCGCCATTTTCGCCTTTTTTCCAGTCTGTTCCTTCAAAGCCCAAGTTAACGGTCAATTGACCTTCTTTACTTGTTGTATATTCCATGAAGTCCATAATCCGTTCAAATTTCTCTTTGCTAATATCTGGCGAGAAGATTACAGCAGACCAGAAGTTAACTTGATCAAGGTTACGATATTTACCGTCATCGCCAAGTACAATAGCTGTGTGTACTAGGTCATCACTATTTACACCTAGGTTATCTTTCATTTTAACGTCCATGTCTTTTCTGTAAGAAGCCAAACCACCTAGACTCGTAATACCGGAAACACCGTTAACTGTGAACTTTTGGCCAGATTCACCATTTTTCCAAGTATAAAACTCAGGGTGCAGTAATCCTTCTTTATAAGTAGTTTGAAGTTCTTTCAGTGCCGCTAACGTTTCATCGTTGGCTGGACCCCATTGGTATTTGCCATCTGCATCTTTATAGAATGCTGACTCTACTCTGGAATGCACGCTATTAGCCATTACAATATTAGTCAAAGCATCGTTGATGTCATAAGAAATAGGAATGAGTTTATCTCCTACCTTGCCAGGGTCTTTCTCTTTAAGCAATCTAGCAAATTCCATCAGTTCTGTAGTAGTGTAAGCATCCTTCAATTCAAAACCAACGGCTTTAGCCCAGTCAGAACGCAGAGCAATTACTCCGATTTGGTTAATGAGCGGATCTGCCGGCTTGTTCTCAAAGTATACCGGTCTTGGCAGAACATAAGTGCCACCTACCGCTTTCTCCAATTCATCGCCAAGTCCTGTCAACTTATAAGCGGCTGCCACATTCGGCCAGCGTTCTTTCCAGTCATCTGGCAGCTTGTACAGCAGCCCTTGATCAATGTAATTAAGCGCATCACCGTGAACATAGTTCCAGCTTGCTACGTCAGGAAGATCACCAGAGTTAATCCATAGGCGAAGCTTCTCAGCCCATGAATCCCATTCAATATAGTTGTAATCCCATTTAATATTGAACTTATCCGTAAAATATTTATGATACACGTTATCAAAATCAGATTCTGTTGTCTTAATGGTACTGGCTAACGAAATCTTCAACTCATCTTTATATCCATCTGTTGGATTGCCTGAATTTCCGCTATTAGCATTGTTGTCTGAGCTTGAGCATGCTGCCAACATGATTGGAGTAAGACATAAAACACCGGCAAGGATTGACTTTACAGATTTTCTTTTTAAAATATTCATTTTGTCCTCCTTAAATTGTGTGACTGACCCTCTTTTATATGGATAAATCATAAACCACTAGGTCTTGATAGCCCCTGTAAGTACCCCTTTGGCAAAGTGCTTTTGGAGCATTGGGAAGAAACACATAATAGGAACCATGGTAACGAATACTGCCGCCATTTTCATACCCATAGAGAATGATTGCTTACCCACTGCGTCAACACTTGTGGCATTCGATGCATTCACTTGGGCTTCCATAATGATAGATCGCAACACGTTCTGCAGTGGCATCTGATCCGCTTTCCGCAGGAAGATCATGGCGTCATACCATCCATTCCAGAAGGCTACTCCGTAGAACAATGTGATGGTAGCTACGATTGGAGCAGATAATGGCAGGACTACAGAGAACAGGATTCTCCATTCCCCAGCACCATCAAGTCGCGCAGATTCCATCAGGGACTCAGGCAGACTGCTAAAATAGTTCGACATCAGAATCAGGTTAAACGCACTGAAGCTTCCAGCCAGAATAACTGACCAAAGGTTGCCTGTCAGATGCAGATCCTTCATCACCAGGTACAAAGGTACAATCCCGCCATTAAAAATCATTGTGAACAGGACAAGCATAAAAATCAGCTTTTTACCCGGGAATTTATTGCGGCTAAGGCCGTAAGCCATACTTGTCGTTAAGAACAAGCTAAGCGGTAGTCCTAAGATTAAGATCTTAAAGGTATTCCAATACCCTGTCCCGATCCGCCCATCAGCAAAGAGTGCCCGATAGGATTCCAGTGTTGGGTTCTTCGGAAATAACATCATAGGGTTATCAGCGTATTCTTTTTGCGTAGAAAAAGAAATCATAATGACATTCCAGAATGGAATAAGAATGGCCAAAGCGCCTACACTCAGAATTACGAAAATCACATAATCCATAGCGGTCATTTTTTTATGGTCTTGCATAATGGTCAGCTTTTTTTTACTCATACATTTGCACTCCTTTCTTACCGGAATAAACCGTCTCCGCCCATAAGTTTGGCAGCTCTGTCTGCCAGAATCAGCAGAATCATATTAACAAGTGAACGGAACAAACTGACTGCAGTGGAGAATGAAAAGTCTGTTGAAGACTGGAACGTGATTCGGTAGATATACACATCTAGTACTTCCGAGACGTTTTTCGTTGCAGCGTTGCTCAAGTTAAAGATTTGGTCAAATCCAGATGACATCAGGCCACCGACAGAAAGGATAAACATAATCGTAATCGTCGGAAGAATGTTAGGCAGAGTAATGCGGAACATTTGCTGCAAGCGTGTAGCACCATCAATCTGTGCGGATTCATATTGGTCTGTATCAATACCAGAGATAGCGGCCATAAAGATAATGGCTCCCCAACCTGCTGATTTCCAGATATCCGTAAGATACAACATCGGAACGAACATTTTTTCAGAACCCAGGAAGTTAATGCCTGTCCCGCCAAACATTTGAATGAGGCTGTTGACCAGACCATCATAGGAAAGCACATTGATAACAACCCCGGATACTACGATCCATGACAGGAAGTTCGGAAATGTGAACACCGTCTGTAAAGCTTTTTTGTAACGATTCATGCGTAGTTCATTCAGCAGCAATGCCAATATGATTGGAAAAGGGAACTGAATAATCAGCTTACCAATGTTAATGGTTAACGTTCTCCATACGGCGTCAATAAAAGCCGGGTCACGGAACACATAGGTGAAATTCTCGAATCCGCTCCATGGGCTGCCCCAAATTCCTAAATTCGCTTTAAAATCTTTAAAAGCCAGAGATAGACCACCCATCGGCAGATAAGCGAATAGGAAAAGCCACACTAGTCCAGGAAGCACCAGAGTATAGACCATTCTGTTCTTCCAGACTTCTCTTAGGAACAGTTGGAATCTGCTGTCGTTCATTTTTTTAGCCGGTATTGCAACTTCGGATTTCAATTTGCATCTCCTCACTCTGCTTATGTCTTTTAGTTGTACAAGAAATCAAAGGTTGTCTTCAGATGTTCCTCCCAGAATCGCCATTCATGAGTTCCAGAGGTCTCAACATACTGAAATTCATAAGGGGTCGTCTCTAGGTAAGCTGCGAATTCCCGATTCATCTCCACAAACGGATCTTCCGAACCACAGCAAGTCAGAATCGAAGGCAGGTTACGTTTATCGTCGACCAATTTAGTGGCTAAAGCGTACAGATCCTGATCCGGCTTAATTTGTAAGCGTTTTCCAAAAGTACCCGCCATCTCCCTCGCCATGTCCTTGGACATTTGCGGATCGTTTAATCGTTTCTGGAGATCGGTAACTCCTGATAACGAAACCACTTTGCTGTAACGCTCGGGATAGGTAAGTCCACATTTCAGAGCGCCATACCCGCCCATCGATAAACCAGCGATATACGTCTTCTGCGGATTATCATCCAACCTCATCATTCGGCCACAAAGCTCGGGAAGCTCATGGGTCACATAGTGGAAGTAATCCAGTCCGTACTCCATGTCTGTATAGTAGCTCCTGTTTACTTGGGGCATTATGACTGTACAACCATATTGACTTGCATACTGCTCAATAGTAGTCATCCTGTGCCAAGTACTGGCGTTATCACCAGCACCATGCAGCAGGTAGAGCGTTCCTCCAGACATGTTGCCTGAATCGACGGGGGAGATAATACTGATGGTCGTTGTCATTCTCAAGGTAGGAGAGCCTGTCTCAACTGTTAATAATGCCATGAGTTATCTCCTTTTCGTTCTTATTCATTTGTTTATTTTCTTGCAAGATCCCCGCTTAACCAGTACGGATTCGAATACCATATGTTTGTTTTGCGAATCACCTGTGATCAGGTCAAACAAAATTTCAACACTGGCCTTCGCCATATCCACTCCGGGTTGGCTGATCGTATCCAGAGATGGATGATAATATTCTGCCATTTCAATCCCGTCGAATCCGATAATCGAAACATCATTTGGAATTGATAAGCCCAAGGACAATAACGCCTTAGCCGCCCCAATGGCAATCGTATCTGATGCAGCAAAAACAGCAGTGATATCTTTTTTCTTATTGAGCAGACGTTTGGTAGCTGTAAAGCCAGAGCTTGGACTATATTCACAGTCCTCTACCATTGAAGGGTCGTACTCAATTCCATGCTCCTCAAGCGCCTTGATATATCCCATAAGCCGCCGGTTACCTGTTGTATTTTGCACCAGAGGAAATCTGGCCAAAAAACAGATATTGCGATGTCCTAATGAGATTAAATAGCTGACAGCCTTATAAGATTCCTGAAGATCATCAATGATCACGCTTGAAAAAACAGCAGGATCGACTTCTTTTGTAGTCGTAATGGTAGTCAGAACAAATGGAATTTTTAATTGTTTGAATTTATCTTCGGAGTGATCATACGTTCCGCCCATAAAAATCACGCCATATAGATTTTTTTCTTTTACAAGCTGTAGAGCGATATCGATCTCGTCTACTCCATCTTCTACATGCTGGATCATTAGCGGACATCCCCGCAGGTTCACCTGGCGTTCAACTTCTTTGATCATGTCGGCAAAAAACGGGTTTGAGATCCCTTTTACCATTAGCGCTATGGTATTGGATCGCGTTTTTTTCAAGTTGCTGGCATTACCGTTTGGAATATAGTTATGTTCTCTAACAACCGCCATTACTTTAGCTCTAGTTGTATCGCTTACAACACCGCTATTATTGATTACTCTGGAGACTGTGGCGATACCCACGCCTGATAGCCTTGCAATATCTTTGATATTCATATTTACCTTGCTCCACTCCTATGATGAGTCCCCCCTTCACCCGATGAAAATCAGGTTGTGGAAACGCATGAAATGATGGGAAACGTTTCCCACGACATCATTTTGAGTCCTCAGCGCGTTTTTTCCGCTTACTTCGTCCATTATGAACAGGTAATTTTTATAAGTCAACTAAAAACACAAAAAAAATTGTGATTCATCACTTTTTATTTGGTTAAAATTACAATAAGTCTATAGTTACTAAATTAATGAATTAGAATTAATTGTAATTTATATATCAAACAATAGTTCCACTTGCTTTATTGACTTTAAAATAAGAATGGAATACCATCAATTTAGTGATTTTCATCGCAATAGCAGAAAACGTTTCCACTCATTTTTCTAGTTTTTCTTTTTGTCACTTCGCTATCCTAGCTAGGAATATCAAGAGAAAGAAGGACTCTTTTTATGTTGAACATGGCTCCATTCGCAGCTAAGGCTCGTGAACGAAACCTGAATATCTTCAATGTTCGTGTGCTTCAAAACGGAAACCTTGTGGGAAAACTGGATCTCACGGAGGATATTCGGCGCTTGCAGCATTCCGTCAGCAAGTCTTTTACTTGTATGGCAGTAGGTCTTGCCATTGATGAAGGGAAGCTGACACTGGAAACAACGCTTAGAGATGTTTTTCCGGAGTATGCCTCTCCTCTTAAACAAACGCCTCCTTCCATGCAGCCCGGAGATATAACTTTGTTCGATTTGCTGCGAATGAGTACAGGGCACGACTCCCCTCCATTTTGGGCTGAAGAGAGATTAGCCTTGAAGGATAAAAATTGGGTGCAGCATTATTTGTCTCTGACTTTAGACAGAGCTCCCGGAGAGAAATTTACATACAGCAGCGGAGATACCATTATGATCTCTGCAATGGTGCAAGCCCGCGTCGGGCAAACCGTAAAGGATTATCTGGTACCTCATTTGTTTGCACCTCTGGGCATAAACAATGTCGATTGGGAAACAACACCTCAAGGGGTAACCCTTGGCTGTGCCGGACTTCAGATTAACACGGAAGAGTTAAGCCGGTTTGGACAGCTGCTTTTACAGCAAGGAAAGTGGCAGGGCCAGCAACTAATTCCCGCAGCATGGATCGATTTTGTTACACAAAAACAGATCGACAATGATGGAAACGACGACTGGGGAGAAGGATACGGCTGTCAATTCTGGCGCTGCTCCCACGACGCTTACCGTGCCGATGGCGCTCATGGACAATTCTGTCTTGTGGTGCCGGACGCTCAAGCAGTCATTGCAATTAACAGCATGGAAGATAACATGCAGGGAATCCTGGATACCGTCTGGGAGGAAATCTGGCCGCTTCTTTAGGAGCGGTCTTTTTTTATGGCTTGAGGTTAGCGTGCGCATAATGGGTAATTTACATTCTTCCGCGATTAGTACTTAACACCGCCAAGTAACCAGCGCTGTCTCAGGCTGAGAAGGCTTGCGGACTCAGGTGACGTTATTTACTCTTTTATCGCCTTTTGAGCAACGTTTCGGACTCCAGTGCAGCTATTCCTGAGAAAGTAGCTCATTTGGGGCACGTTTGGCACCAATAGCGACGATGGAGTCCGATGACATCGCAAATCCCGCACTTTTCAGCATTTAAGGTCCTCTGTGTCCGATAGCTGCTGCGTATGTACAATATAAGTAACTAAACAGATGATAAGTAACTAAACACGCCCAAGCGTTCACACCAATAAATGCTCAAACCGTAAGTCCCCAACGCCTACAAGTAGCTCATCACACCAAGTAACCAGCAATACTTAGACTGAGAAGGCTTGCGGACTCAGATGACGTTATTTACTCTTTTATCGCCTTTTGAGCAACGTTTTGGACTCCAGCGCAGCTATTCCTGAGAAAGTGGCTCATTTGGGGCACGTTTGGCACCAATAGCGACGATGGAGTCCGATAACATCGCAAATGTGGCACTTTTCAGCATTTAAGGTCCTCTGGGTCCGATAGCTGCTGCGTATGTGCAAAATAAGTAACTCATCACACCAAGTAATCAGCACTTTCTTTCTCAGACCGAGGAGGCTCGCGGACTCAGATGACGTTATTTACTCTTTTATCGCCTTTTGAGCAACGTTTCGGACTCCACTGCAGCTATTGCTGAGAAAGTGGCTTATTTGGGGCACGTTTGGCACCAATAGCGACGATGGAGTCCGATAACATCGCAAATCCCGCACTTTTCAGCATTTAAGGTCCTCTGGGTCCGATAGTTGCTGCGTATGTACAAAATAAGTAACTCATCACACCAAGTAACCAGCACTTTCTGAGACTGAGGAGGCACGCGGACTCAGATGACGTTATTTACTCTTTTATCGCCTTTTGAGCAACGTTTCGGACTCCAGTGCAGCTATTCCTGAGAAAGTAGCTCTTTTGGGGCACGTTTGGCATCAATAGTGACGATGGAGTCCGATAACATCGCAAATGTGGCACTTTTCAGCATTTAAGATCCACTGAGTCCGATAGTTGTTGCGTATGTACAAATGTGGGCTAGATGCTGGAAGCTTGATGTTCTATGATGGTTAGTAGCTCAACACACCAAGTAACCAGCATTACTCAGACCGAGGAGGCTCGCGGACTCAGGTGACGTTATTTACTCATTTATCGCCTTTTGAGAAACGTTTCGGACTCCACAGCAGCTATTCTTGAGAAAGCGGCTCTTTTGGGGCACGTTTGGCATCAATAGTGACGATGGAGTCCGATAACATCGCAAATTCCGCATTTCTCAGCATTTAAGGTCATCTGGGTCCGATAGCTACTGCATAGGTGTAAATGTGATCTAGTCGTTCGAAGTTTAATGTTCAACGATGACTCGAATTTCAACATTTAGATCAAGAAGGAAGACAAAGGCACCCCGTGTGTGACCTCGAACTAAAACTCCCGCACGCAAAAACAGCCTTCCCAAAGGAAGGCTGTTAATTGACGTCCCGGAAGGGATTCGAACCCCTGACCGTGCGCTTAGAAGGCGCATGCTCTATCCAGCTGAGCTACCGGGACATATAAGAAATAAATACTATGTATTGACGCAACGATATTTATTATACCTTATTCAGCGGATTTTTCAAGTCAAAACAACTTAGAAAAATAATAAAAGTGTTTCCGGTGCAGCTTTTTCACACATCAGCGTAACCACAGGAAATGAAAAAAACGGCATTTCTGCCGTCCTTTTCAGCCATTCCAGTGTGCGTTTTACAAACCTTCGATATTTACTCCAGCTTTCGAAAACGCTTCTCCAGCTGCTTTTTTAAATCCCCAAAAGTGAGTAATTCTCGTTGAAACTTGGAATGCTCATCTTCTGGCGACATGAAGTTACTGCCTGTAAATGCACTCGAGGTCACATCTTGAAAAGCGTCATGCATATTGTTATCAAACCAATCGGTGGAGGTATCAGCATCATTAGTCAGAATACGGACAATCTCATATCCTTCTTCACGCCGATCCTCAACGATATACACCAAAAGCGCAGGATCACTAACAGCACCCGGCAAAACACCCACTTCTGCACAAGGCGCACCATCGTACTCCATCATTCTGCGAATTTTGGCGTCTTTAATATAATACACCTGTCATCCTTCCCTCCTGGCAAATTCCCCTCTCCCCTAGTGTTCGGATAAGGACATACATTTTATGCCTTCCTTCGGCATATATCTGTATTACTTGGCAAAAAAGTAAGGACAACAATCGCACAAAAGAGAGGATGAACCATCATGTGCGGAATAACCGGATTTATCCAGTGGCGCGGAGATCTCACTCAGCACTCGCAGCTGCTGGTCAAAATGACTGAAACTTTAGCAAACCGCGGCCCCGATGCAGCCGGAACCTGGATCTCAGGCCCCTGTGCTTTCGGTCACCGCAGACTTAGCGTTATCGATCCGGAGAACGGTGCCCAGCCCATGATCACCCGCCATGAGGAACAGGTATACGCGATTGTTTACAACGGCGAATTATATAACGCCCTCGAACTCAAACAGGAACTTAAGCAGCGAGGGCATCAATTCCGCACCCAGTGCGATACAGAAGTGCTGCTGCATTCCTATATCGAATGGGGGCCGGATTGCGCAGAGAAGCTCAATGGAATCTTTGCTTTTGCAGTATGGGACGGTCTGCGGGACCAAGTCTTTTTTGCACGTGACCGTTTAGGTGTGAAACCCCTGTTCTACAGCAAGGTTGATGATGTCCTAGTTTTTGGCTCAGAGCCTAAGGCGTTGCTGCAGCATCCCAAGGTACAACCAATCGTGGGTCCTGAAGGTCTCGCAGAAATCTTCATCATCGGTCCAGCGCGTACACCGGGTCATGGTGTTTATAAGGATATGCAAGAGCTTCGTCCAGGTCATGCTATGATCTATAGCCGTGAAGGTCTGCGCAGTTATGCCTATTGGAAGCTGGAGAGCGCAAAGCATACTGACAATGAAGCAGAGACAGCCGCTAAGGTGCGTGAACTGCTCCAAGATACACTCGAACGCCAACTGGTCTCAGACGTCCCTGTTTGCTCTCTTTTGTCGGGAGGGCTGGATTCCAGTGCGCTGACGGCACTTGCAGTGGATTACTACAACCGGAATGGTCAGGGACAAGTGGATACTTATTCCGTAGACTATGTAGATAACGACAAACATTTCAAAAGTCATACTTTCCAGCCGGGAGCAGATGGGCCGTGGATTAAACGAATGGTCGATGAATTGAATACAAACCACCACTACATCTCGTTCGATACCCCAGAGCTTGTAGAAGCGCTGGATAATGCTTTGTACACTAGGGATTTACCAGGGATGACCGATGTAGACTCTTCTTTGTACTTATTTTGCCGGGAGATTAAAAAGAACGCGACAGTAGCTATTTCCGGTGAAGCTGCGGATGAGATTTTTGGCGGATACCCTTGGTTCCACCGTGAGGAAATGCTCTCCTCAGGCACTTTTCCTTGGTCAGTTGCTCCGAAAATGCGTGCAAGTCTACTTTCCCCAGAAATTAACGAGTGGATCCGTCCACTGGAATATTTGGGTGACAGATATAGCGATGCGGTGGCTGAAGTTCCGAAGTTGGATGGAGAGACGGGAAAACAAGCACAAATGCGCGTCATGTCCTATCTGAATATCACCCGCTTCATGCCTACTCTGCTAGACCGTAAAGACCGAATGAGCATGGGCGCAGGGCTAGAGGTACGTGTTCCATATTGTGATCACCGACTCGTTCAATATGTATTTAATATTCCGTGGGAAATCAAGAATCTGGGGGGCCGTGAAAAAGGGATTTTACGTAAATCTCTTGAAGGCATTCTTCCAGACGATGTGCTCTACCGCAAAAAAAGCCCTTACCCCAAAACTCATAATCCTGCCTATTTAAATGCGGTACGAACTCAGGTATTAAACATTCTGGATGACTCCACTTCACCCCTACTTCCGCTAATTGATGCTGCCAAAATCCGTGAGATCGCCGCTTCCCCGGAATCCTCAACCAATCTGCCTTGGTTCGGCCAGCTCATGTCCGGTCCTCAGCTGTTTGCTTACCTCGCCCAAGTGGATCTCTGGCTGCGTAAATATAACGTCTCCATCCAATAAACACGTAGATAACTGAGGTAATCGACAAGCCAAACAGCAAGTCCCCGTATCCGGTGGCTTGCTGTTTGGCTTGTATTTGCAATAATTACTCTACGATCTTTAAAAGTTAAAGTTGTCCGGGTCCGGGCCAAATCGATGGTCTTTGTTCAAGCCCTCGATAGCTTTGACATCCTCATCACTAAGCGTAAAGTCAAAGAATCCCGCATTCTCCTTGATTCGATCCGCATGTACGGATTTAGGAATCGTAATGACACCTTGCTGCAAATCCCAGCGAAGTACAATTTGAGCAGGGGTCTTGCCATACTTCTCAGCCAACTCGTTTAAGAGCGGTAGATCAAGATTCCCCTGCATTAATGGACTCCATGCTTCAAGCTGAATGCCCTGTTCATTGGCATATTTCAGCAGCTCGCGCTGAGTCAACAGCGGATGGAATTCCACCTGATTCACCACAGGCACCACTCCGGTATCCTCGATGATATCTTTCAGATGATGAACCTGAAAATTGCTCACGCCGATAGATTTGATGAGGCCTTCTTTTTGCAGATGAATTAAGGCCTTCCATGTCTCACGATATTTCCCTGCCACCGGCCAGTGTATGAGATACAGATCTAGATAGTCCAGACCCAGCTTGCGCCGGCTATCCTCGAACGCTTTTAGCGTAGATTCATAACCTTGATCAGGATTCCGTACTTTAGTTGTAATAAACAACTCATCCCGGGCCACTCCACAATCACGAATAGCTTGTCCTACGCCTTCTTCGTTATTGTATCCGGCTGCCGTATCAATACTGCGATATCCTAATTCCACTGCGGTTTTGACCGCATGAATAACCTCTTCGCCATCTTTAGTCTTATACACGCCAAGACCCAGCCACGGCATGGTCACCCCGTCATTTAAAGTAGGACCACCCGAGAACGGTGCATTCAATTCACTCATCGCTTAACCCTCCAAGCTTATTGTTATTTCGTTAAACATACTTAACCTATTTATCCACTTAAGAAGCAAACGCTACCATAAAAAGTATAGCAGATGGCTTCATCATTCCCCAAATCCTTATAAAAAAACGGAGGCGTAAGCGCCCCCGCTCTTCTTTATTTCTCAATTAGTTTGAAATCATCAAAATGGAATTCAGGAGAAACAATACAGGATACCAGCGTCGGTTCTTTGCCTAACGAGCGCGCGGCCTGCCATACTCCCGCTGGAACAACCACTTGTGGCTGCTGGCCTGCAGCAATATCGAGACCCAGAATAACTTCCTGCACATCCTCAGGCTTATCTCCATTACCTCCGAGACTTAGCACGATTGGACTACCGGAATGCCACAACCAAACTTCATCGGACAATACAGTATGCCAATCAGATTGTTCGCCTTCGTGAAGTAAAAAATAAATTGAAGATGCCGAATGACGTGATCCAGAATAGCTATCGCCTAACACTTCCTGCGAAATTTCAAATTCCGAATTCCAAAGTCTTTTGTACCAACCACCCTCAACGTGAGGCTGTAATCCAAGCAGTTCAACTAGCGGTGAAATTTCTTTTTGCGTCACAGTAGCTTCTCTCCTTCAAAGTTAGCATGAACAACAATAGCTTCATATGCATAAGGTTGTTTTTGCTTTTTACTTTAACGGAATAAGCTCGAATTGTAAAATCTATTTACTGTCCTTGCTCGCTTTGAAGACTTCCGCAATCGCTCCAAGACTTCCCAGTGTTTCAACAGCGCTAGTTGGCAAGAACACTTTATTAGCAGGACCTTTGGCAATCTCAGCCAGAGCCTCGAAGGAACGATAAGCCAGAACGTGCTCATCCAGACCTGCCGAACGAATCAGCTCAATGCGTGATTTTTCTGCTTCTGCCACGGCTTGAATCGCTTTAGCCTCACCGTGTGCTTCCAGCTCCTGCGCCTGGCGTGAACCCTCTGCTTGACGGATACGCGCTTCTTTATCGCCTTCTGCTTTTAGAATCTTGCTCTGTTTATCCCCTTCAGCGCGTAGGATCATATCCTGCTTGGCAGCTTCCGCCTCCAAAACAATGGCACGTTTGCTCCGCTCTGCTTTCATCTGCTTATCCATCGCTTCCTGAATATCCAACGGCGGTTTGATATCGATAACTTCCACACGCTCGATCCGCACGCCCCACTTCTCAGTAGCTTCATCGAGAGCAAGACGGATATCCGTCGAAATCTTTTCCCGTCCAGACAAGGTCTCATCCAATTCCAGCTTACCGATGATTTGCCGCATTGTTGCCGTCGAAATGTTTCTTACCCCATACACATAATCAGAAATACCATAAGTAGCTTCCTCTGGTCCAACCACCTGGTAGAAAATAATCGTATCAATCTGCACCTGCACGTTATCCTTTGTAATTACCGTTTGCGGAGGTACATTCGCTTGTTGAATCCGTAAATCATGGTACGTGCGCACCTGATCAATTACAGGAATCAGAATGTTCAACCCCGGTGTCAGCAGACGATTAAATTTACCGAGCCTTTCCACTACGCCTACCCGTTGCTGTGGTACGATTTTGACTGTTAATGCCACAAAAACTACGACCACTACAATAATAATTGCGATAATTGCCCATTGCATTAGTTCATTTCCCCCCATCGTTCTACTTCGATAATCGTCGTGCCTCTTTTCACTACTCTTACAACCTCATCCTTGCCCAGATTCTGATCAGAGCTCGCGCTCCACGTATCTCCGCCTACCTTCACTTGCCCGTAACGTCCCTGCTCTATCGGCTCAACAACTACTCCTTGCCTACCGATGATTTCTGTACCTGTATCCTTGAACCCACGTGAATGGCGAAATCTAGAAACCAGTGGTTTCGAGAATATAGTCAGACCAAGTGCGACCAGTGATCCAAGGACCACCTGAAACAAAATGGCTTCGGGAACAATCAGCGACACCAAACCTGCGGCCAAAGCACCAATACTAAGCCACAATAAATAAAAAGTAAGCGTCATCATCTCAACAACAAACAGGACACCGGCTGCGATCAGCCAAAACACCCACACAACCATCGGTGAGCCCACCACCTTCCGTATGATACTACTATAACGAAAAGAAACAACGATGCGTTGCATAGTTCCATAAAAAAATATTTCAGGCATGTATATGATTTATATTCATTACATCGGTGGTTATGTGTTTCTTCATGAGTTTCTTGATAAAAGGCGAGTATACAAATCCAAAAGGGTTCACTTTTTGAAGAGTCACTATAAATTAGAAAATTGTCCCCCTATATCACCTGATTTTATCCCTAGCGCAATTGCAAGCTATGCTTGAGAATAAGAGTTACCATCACCCATTTATATCTAATTCATCCTAATTATCCAACTTCCAAACATCCTCCTCTATTCATTCAAACCATACACAGCATGTTACATCTTTAAAAATCCATGAAACAGCAGCACACAAAAAGCATAAAAGAAAGCGCTTACTGATTGGGTAAGGCTTGATTTGGACCGCTGCTTTTTTGCTGCTGAATCTACGAATTGATCTTCAATAGAATGATAGAAACGCCAAGGGTGATGGTGCACTACAACCGACGGGAGGTGAAGGTCAGGACATCTTGCCGAAAAGAATTTCGAACTACACTTTGAATCTAGGAGGTAGAAATTCAATGATCTTCACGAAAAAAGCTTCACGCAAAACCTTTGCAATTGCGATGATCGCCGCGCTTGTTCTGACACTCTTTTCCACCCTGGGCGGCAGTCCCAAAATAGCCAACGCCGCACAGGATTACAAACTGGTTGGTTATTACGCTTCATGGGCCGCTTACGGGCGTTCTTACAATGTAACTGATATCGATCCTACCAAAATGAATGTCATTAACTACGCTTTTGCGGATATTTGTTGGAATGGAATCCATGGCAATCCCGACCCCACCGGCCCTAATCCGGTGACCTGGTCTTGCCAGAATGAGCAAGGCCAAGCCATCAGCGTTCCGAACGGTACGATTGTTCTTGGTGACCCGTGGATTGACACTGGAAAAAGCTTCGGGGATGACAAATGGGATGATCCCATCAAAGGTAACCTGAAGCAGCTATGGAAGCTGAAGGAAAAGAACCCGAACCTGAAGACCCTAATCTCCGTTGGAGGCTGGACCTGGTCGAACCGTTTCTCGGATGTAGCTGCGACAGCTGCGACCCGTGAGGTTTTTGCCAATTCCGCGGTTGATTTTATTCGAAAATACAAGATGGACGGCGTGGATCTCGACTGGGAATATCCAGTAAGTGGTGGACTCGCAGGCAATAGCTACCGTCCTGAAGATAAAGAAAACTATGTACTGCTGCTGCAAAAAGTTCGCGAAAAGCTGAATACAGCCGGCGCGGCGGATGGAAAAACCTATCTGCTGACCATTGCTTCCGGGGCAGGCCCAACGTATATCAACAATAATAATCTGGCCGGCATTGCTTCCGTTGTCGACTGGATCAATATTATGACCTATGACTTTAATGGGAGCTGGAACACCACCACCGGACATAATGCTCCGTTGTACTATGATCCCGCAGCTTCCGCTTCGGGCTTAACCGAACCGCAAAATTTTAACATCGATAAAGCGGTAACCTCCTATCTTGCGAATGGTGTACCTGCGAACAAGCTTGTACTTGGCATGGCTTATTACGGTCGTGGTTGGGGCGGAGCTCCTGCTTCAGGAAACGGCCAATATCAGGTGTCCGCTGGCATCTCACCAACGGGTACATGGGAAAAAGGCAGCTATGATTTCTATGATCTCGAAGCCAATTATATCAACAAAAACGGTTATATCCGCTATTGGAATGATACATCCAAAGTGCCTTATCTCTATAATCCAACAAATCAAACCTTTATCAGCTATGACGACGTAGAATCCTTTGGCCACAAGATCAGCTACCTGAAGTCCAAGGGTCTTGCAGGTGCTATGTTCTGGGAAACAAGTGGTGACCGGAACAAAACACTAACCAATAAACTAAACGCCGATCTTGGTGGCGGAGTGGTGCAGCCGACACCGACACCATCCACATCACCAACACCTACACCAACTGCAACCGCTACACCTACTGCAACTCCAACTGCAACACCAACACCAACGCCAACTGCAACCGTGACGCCAACCCCAACGCCTACACCGGGACAATGTTCTGCAGCGACCTGGGGTGCAACAACCGTATACACTGGCGGACAGCGTGTCTCCTACAATGGCTCAGTCTATGAAGCCAAATGGTGGACGCAAGGGGATCGTCCTGATCTTAGCGGAACTGATGGGGTCTGGAAATTCATCAGCGTATGCGGAACAGCGACACCAACACCAACTGCAACTGTGGCCCCAACTTTAACACCTACGGTAGCACCAACGCCTACCGCAACCGTTGCACCTACGCCTACTTTAGCGCCAACGCCAACTGCAACCGTTGCACCTACACAAACTCCTTTACCTACCGCTACGCCTACTTCGGAAGGGTCTAGCTGGGGAACAGGCGTTGCGTACAAAACAGGTGATGTCGTCGCTTACAACGGAAAAACATATACCTGCTTGCAGCCCCATACTTCACTTCAGGGCTGGGAGCCAGCCACCACACCTGCGCTATGGAAGCTCAATTAAAGACTTGCTGGAAGCATCGTTCCTGAAATAACATTATCCCCCTTTGGAGGTATATTAAATATGATTGCAAAAGCACGTGCTAAGCGCAAAATATCCATAAGTTACCTTGCTGCGCTAATGAGCCTAATCGTTCTGGTTCCACTTTACACCGGGACAGGTGCATCCTTACCAGTGGCCCATGCCGCGGAAACAACACCTTCCGCTCCCGCTCCAGCAGCTGATCACCCTCGTAAAATCGTTGCTTACTTCCCAGAGTGGGGCGATCAGGAGAACAAAGGATTTTACACCGTAGACAAGATTCCGTGGGATAAAATTACCCATATTAACTACGCCTTCGCCAAGGTAAATCCTCAAACGAACAAGATTGATCTCATGGACCGTACAGCTGCAATCGAAAAAGACTATCCCGGTCAGCTGACCACCCTGCCTTTTAAGGGGCATTTTAACCAACTGGTTAAGTACAAACAGCTCTATCCTGATGTCCGCACCCTGATTTCTGTTGGCGGCTGGTCGGGTTCCGGAGGGTTCTTCAACATGGCGAATTCAGAAGCCGGGCGAGAAGCTTTTGCCAATAGTGTTGTGGATTTTCTGCGTACCTATCAGTTCAACGGAGTAGACATCGATTGGGAGTACCCTTCTGGCACTGGGCAGTCCGGTAATCCTAACGATTTTGCCGTGGCAGAACCGCTGCGTACAGTTAATTACAACAACTACGTTCTTCTTATGAAAAAACTCCGCGAAAAGCTCGATCTGGCAGGTGCTCAAGACAATCAGAAATATGACCTGACCATTGCGGCCACCGCCTCTTCCTGGATTCTTGGGGGCATGAAGCTTGGGGAAGCCAATCAGTATTTAGACTGGGCGAACCTTATGACCTATGATTTCCATGGGGCTTGGAATGGATATGTAGGGCCGCATTCTGCATTGTACCCGGATTCCCGCGATACTGAAACTGCTGCGCTGGGCACTCCGGTTCTAAATACCGACTGGGCGGTCCGATACTATCTTGGAACGCTTCCTCCGGAAAAAATCGTGATTGGAGTTCCTTATTATTCACGAGGCTGGAAAAATGTGAATGGAGGCATCAACAATACCGGCCTTTACGGCACAGCTCCGACAACCGGTGGGGGAGCAGATGGCCAATACGGGATCTGGAATGATCCCGCACCAGAGCAGCCTGCTGGTGCAAATCCGATCTGGCATGTGCTAAATCTGCTCAAAGATCCAGCGAATAAGCGCTACTTCGATCCTGTTACCAAAACACCGTACTTGTTCAACGCAGACAAGAAGATTTTTCTTACGTATGAAGATAAGGAATCTCTTGGCTACAAGCTGGATTACATCAAGCAAAAAGGCTTGGGAGGTATGATGTTCTGGGAACTAACGGGCGATTACTCTGAGCAGAGCGATGGCACTTATACGTATGGCAATTCTCTGACCGATTTTGCCTATGATCAGCTGAAGACAGCCTCGCCGCCGGGCGGAGCTCCTAAGCCGCAGTTGCCTGAACCTAAAAACTTCAACCTCAGCTTCAGCGGCGCCTATGATCATCCGAACTATACCTATTCATTAAAAATAACGAACAATACCGGCACAGATATTTCCGGTGGCTGGAAGCTGGAGTTCGACCTGCCAACAACTACAACCCTAACCTCGGCATGGGGAGCCGGTAGCGTTGAGCAAATCTCCACGGCCTGGGATTTCAACCGCTACCGTATTACAGGTACAGCTACTCAAACTATTGCGAATGGAGCTTCACTTGAAATTCCGGGTATGATGAAGCTGAATTTTTCAGGCGGTCCACAGCGAATCACCCTGAACGGAAACTCGTCCCAACAGGAATACGATAAACTGTACGGAGGCATTACACCTACGCCAACACCAACACCGTCTGCATCACCGACAGCAACACCTACTCCGACGACTACACCAACAGCAACACCAACGGCAACACCTACAACAACACCGACTCCGACGGCAACCGTGACGCCAACGCCAACTGTAGCGCCAACACCTACTCCTACGCCGGGACAATGCTCGGCAGCGACCTGGAATGCGGCAACCGCATATACTGGCGGACAACGCGTTTCCTACAGCGGCTCACTCTATGAAGCCAAGTGGTGGACACAGGGAGACCGTCCCGATCTTAGCGGACCGGACGGTGTCTGGAAATACATCAGCGTGTGTGGAACAGCAACTTCTACACCAACGGCAACTGTAGCTCCAACAGTAACACCGACTTTGACACCAACGGTGGCACCGACGGTGGCACCGACGCCTACTGCAACCGTTACTCCAGCGCCTACGGTGGCACCGACGCCCACCGCAACCGTAACACCGACGCAAACTCCATTACCGACTGCTACTCCTACTTCGGGAGGGTCTAGCTGGGTAACAGGAGTTGCTTATAAAGTAGGTGATGTCGTCGCCTACAGTGGAAAAACGTATTCCTGCTTGCAGCCTCACACTTCACTTCAGGGGTGGGAGCCAGCTTCCACCCCTGCTCTTTGGAAGCTGATATAATCCGGTACTCTCCTTGATTCCAACAAGGAGAACATCCCATTATTAGTGCAGAGGCATTCTCATCCTTTGGGGCTTACGTTACGGACCCAGTTGACGTTATTTACAAATTTCAAGCCTTTGGAGCTGTGTATCGGACTCCAGTGCTGCTATTCCCTATAAAATGCTTCTTTCGGGGTGTTTTTCGTGCCCATAGCGACTTTGGGGTCCGTTCGAATCTCAAATATCGGATAAAGCTGCGTTTAAGGTCAGCTGTGTCCGGGTAGCCGCTTCATACGGTTGAATGTGCTAGAATCGAACGAAGTTTGATGCTTTGTTTAAGGGGAAGGAATAAAAAACGGGGGTGCCCAGCAGCCATTTTGCGGCTTTTGGACACCCCCACTTTTATATAAAAATCTATTCCTGCGATAGGCCGCCTTCGGCTGCCAGTTTTTTCTCCAGCTTTGCCGTCAGCAGTCGCAGTGCAGTTCCTCGATGGCTAATCTGCTGCTTCTCTTCCAGCGTAAGCTCGGCCATAGTTTTTTCATGTTCAGACAGATAAAATAGCGGGTCGTAACCGAAACCGCCAGCACCTGATGGTTCTGAAGTAATCCAACCTTCGACCGCACCTTCTGCGGTTAGCTCCTGCTTGGAAACTGGATCGTACAGCGATAAAGTACAGACGAACCTAGCCGTGCTCAACAAAGGCTGATCTGTGTCTTCCCCCTGTTTCAATCTCTCTAGCTCGCTAAGCAGCTTCAGGTTATTTTCCCCATCCGTAGCGTCTTCACCGGCAAAACGTGCAGAGTACACACCCGGTCTGCCATCCAAAGCATCTACACAAAGACCCGAATCATCAGCGAGTACCGGAATTCCAAGTGCATCACCTACGGCTTTGGATTTTTTAAACGCATTCTCTGCAAAAGTAGCCCCGTCTTCCACCACATCGGGCAGATGCGGATAGTCATACATACTCTTAACTGTCAGGCCCAGCGGGGCAAAAGCGTGCTCGAATTCGCGCACCTTCCCCTTATTCTTCGTTGCGACAATGAGAATATTGCCCTTGGAATTCATGTTACACCTCTTGGCCCGGTTGGCCGGAAGGGATTTTCAGAGCAATCGCTCCGAGCGCTTCTTTTTGCGCCGCAATCAGTTCATAAATTCCCTTCTCACCTAGACCTAATAATAGGTCCAGCTCTTGACGCGAGAATGGTCTTTCTTCGCCAGTCCCTTGTACCTCAACAAAAGCACCGCCGCCGGTCATGACTACATTCATATCCACTTTGGCTTTGGAATCCTCTTCATAATTCAGATCGAGCAATGTTTTATCCCCTACAACACCTACACTAATTGCTCCCAAAAAGTCTGTTATAGGAAAAACAGCCAGCTTGTGCTGTAGTGCAATTTTATTAATAGCAAATGCCATGGCAACAAAAGCGCCTGTTATCGAAGCCGTCCGAGTTCCCCCATCCGCCTGAATCACATCACAATCCAGCGTAATACTACGTTCACCTAACGCTTGTAAATTCACCACGGAGCGAAGCGCACGGCCGATCAGCCGCTGGATCTCCATTGTACGTCCGGTAAGTTTACCGCGTGCAGCTTCACGTTGATTACGGGACTGGGTGGCCCGAGGAAGCATCGAATATTCGGCAGTTACCCAGCCTTTTCCTTGTCCTTTAAGAAACGGAGGCACTTTTTCCTCTACAGTAGCCGTACAAATAACTTTGGTGTCTCCCATCTCAATGATCACGGAGCCCTCAGCATATTTATTCGTTTGGGTCGTTATTGTCAGCGGCCGTAATTGGTCGTCAGTTCGCCCGTTTGATCTCATCTTTTCTGCCTCCTACATCGTATAGCTAATAGTTTAGTGTGAGTCCCGTTTCCCTGTTGTTCATTGCGGCAGTTCACCGTTCGGGACGTTACGTCTTTTTGAGCAACTTTTATTCTACCAAAGAGGAGGCACAAAAGCATCTTTTAAACCTTAGAAGGTCATTCTATAACGGGAGCTCGTTCAAAAATTCAGGTGCAGAAACAGGTTTGCTATAATCCACATTGTCAGTGTCAGTAATCGATTGTTTGCCGTTCAAACGAATTTGAACCAGAGCATCTTCCGTATTTTGCGCAACAGTCAGAACAACCGATTCCAGCAATTCGGCAGGAACTTCCTTCCCATCTGCGAACATATCGTCAGTCAAGGATACAGTAACAACACCGTTTTGTCCGGCTTCAACCGAATCAAGTGATGTGCCCTGTGTCATAACCATTTCCAGACCGTCTCCGGATTCAGGTCCCGCAATCAGTTCATTGATAGCAGCAGTCAGCTGTTCTTGCCCTGCGGGTACAAAGCGCGTAACCGGAACATAATATTGGATACCGTCAGGAGATGTTGTGGAAAAATAAACAGTAACCGCACTAGAGTTCATCAAAGATGGACCTTGTTTTGGCAGGTTAATGCCCATTGTGCGGGACAGCGGGCGATCCAGCGGAGTGCCTTGAAGCGGCATTTCCGTAAGCTTTTTACCATCTACCCAGAACTGCACACCTTTAATGTCATCTTGACCGGTAAGTGTCCAAGTGATCGCTTCAAGGATTTTGCGTTCATCCGCAGCATCGTAGTTGTTAAATTCCGAATTGAACTCAACAACTGCCAGATTCGACTTGTCTACCGTAATGCTTTGCACCTCAGTTCCAGCTGGTAGAATGCCTTGGAAGCCTTTTGGCAATGAGGACGCATATTCTCCCTTATTCACTAATGCCATTAAAGAGTTCTTGAGCGTGCTGGAATCTTTGCTTTTTGACAGATTTAGCGACACTGGAGCGAGTAAGCCGTTTCCATCTTCCAAATATACGGTCGTCCGGTCACCGGAAGCCGTTGCTTTATCCGTTGCTTTAGCGGTTTTGGTGCTGTCCTTCACAACTGCTTGTGCATCATCCTGAGCCACTGGACCAAATACACCTGAATCCAAAGTGTTATTTCCCTCTGTCTGTAACATCTGCGCTTCAACCTCAGGTGGCGGAGCATCTATCGATGCTGATTCCGAACCGAACAAGCCGCAACCGGACAGTGCCAGTGGAACTGCGAGTAGGCAGACTGCGGAAATCCCGCGGATTTGTTGCATTTTTTTCATCATTTATTACCCCTTTCAAGGTTAGATAGCATTTGTACTGCTATGTATACGAGACCTTTGTCCAAAAAATAACAACTGCTTATCCTAAATTGTTGGAAAAGCCTGTGCGCTTTATTTTCAGGTTAGGTTGGATCTAGATATTAATTCACATAGACTCCGTTTTCTGGACAAATACTTTTTCTAAACGTACAATCTGAGATAACACCAGCGTTTAACATCATGCTAACGAACGTTGTAATGCAAAGACTTAACTTACGAGGTGACTAATCATGGCTGATGAACCAATCGCAAAAATACCTTACAGTCTGAACAGCAAGGCAGTCGCAGATGCGACCAAAATGTGGTTGAATAAGCGTGGAGTGAACCTGCAGGAAATCGCAGAGCTCGTTATGTTTCTGCAAAAAAAATATTATCCAAACTTAACGATGGAAGAATGTGTCCATAACGTTGAGATGGTACTCAGCAAACGAGAAGTGCAAAATGCGGTACTTACGGGCATTCAATTGGACATGCTCGCGGAGGAGGGGAAGTTGTTTCCGCCGCTTCAGGATATGATCGAAAATGATGAGGGATTATACGGAGTGGATGAGATTCTGGCTTTCTCTATCGTAAATGTATATGGCAGCATTGGCTTCACCAACTATGGTTATGTGGACAAGCTTAAGCCAGGCGTTCTTGAACGGTTGAACGACAAAAACACCGGGCAGATCCACACCTTCCTCGACGATATCGTCGGCGCGGTAGCCGCTGCAGCTAGTAGCCGAATCGCACACCGTAAGCAAGCAGAGCGTGAGATAGACCTCGAACTTCCGCATTCGCCTGAGGATCGCGAAGAAGCTGCAAGGAAACTTGCAGAACATGAAAAACAACCGGAGTAACCGGTGTTTTGGGTACACTCTGAGAATTAAAAAGTGATTGTTTCGTAACCCTTGCGGGTTATGAGACAATCGCTTTTTTTAAGGTTGGGTTGGGTTGGGACCGTTTTAGGGAAAAACTCCCTAAAAAATACCGAAAATCGTTCAAAACCTAAGTTATTAGGGAATTCTTCCCTAATAACTCTACGAAAACCTTAATTTATAGCTACATTCGTAGATTATTAGGGAGAAATTCCCTAATATCCGCTCTACACTCCAACAAACCTCAAAAAACAGGGAGAAATTCCCCAATTAGTCAATACCAGCACTTAGTTACTCAATAAGATGTGCTTCTACCCACGAATAGCGGCATCTGAGTCCGAATGATCAGCATGACGCATGAGTAAAGTAATCAAATGTTAGTTGGGTAATGCGGTCGGACTCAGGAGGCCCTATTTCCATAAAACACCCTTAATTTAGTCACTTTCGGACTCCAGAGTCGCTATTCACTCAAAAATGACCAATAACTACCCTCTGCACTAGCAATAACGCCTCTCCGGTCCGATACTCACCTCAAAAGTCCCAAAACCCACGAATAGCGGCGTCTGAGTCCGAATGATCTGTGTAACGCATGAGCAAAGTAATCAAATGTTAGTTAGGTTATGTAATCGGACTCAGGAGACCCTATTTCTATAAATCACCCTTGATTTAGTCAATTTCGGACTCCAGAGTCGCTATTCACTCAAAAATGACCAATAACAACCCATTACTCTAGCAATAACGCCTCTCCGGTCCGATACTCACCTCAAAAGTCTCAAAATCCACGAATAGCTGCATCTGAGTCCGAATGACCTGCATAACGCATAAGCAAAGTAATCAAATGTTAGTCCAAATGATCTGTGTGACGCATGAGTAAAGTAATCAAATGTTAGTCCAAATGATCAGCGTGACGCATAAGTAAAGTAATCAAATCTGTGTCCTAATGACCAGTGTGACGCACGAGTAATGTAATCAAATGTTAGTCAAATGACCTGCATAACGCATGAGTAAAGTAATCAAATGTTAGTCTAAATGATCAGCGTGACGCATGAGTATGTAATCAAAGGTTAGTTGGGTATTCGATCGGACTAAGGAGCTCAATATTCATATAAATAGCACCGAAATATACTCTCTACTTAGTCACTAAAACCAAAGCCCAAAAAAGAGCAGTCCCAATAACACAGGACTGCTCTACACCTCTACTCGATCATAACATTCACATCTAAATTCATTTCATCATTCATCACTCATCATTCATTTCATCACTCTTCGATCGCGCTAGAAACTCTAACTAACATGGTCACCAGCACTTTCAGATGCTGCAAACAATATAACACCGTCCGCCTCTATCATCACTGCCCGCTCCCGGCGCATCAGCTCCGCCAGATGCGCCAGTGTCTCACTCATCGCAAAGCGCATCTGGTGAACGGTGGTTACCCGGCTGCGAAACAGAATTTCGCAGACGGCGAAGCCGCTCAGCGGGCCGTTTGCGAGCAAGGCTGCCGTGGTATCCAGCCGCTCCTCATGATGAGCGAGCAGACTGCTGACCCGGTGCGCGAAGCCCGTGAACGGTTCCCGATGACCCGGGAACGCCATGCTGACCGGGTAGCTCCCCAGCTCCCGCAGCCCCTGAAGAAACGTCTGCAGCGGCTGTGGATCGCTGCCTGGAAGCAGGCTGACATTGGGCGAAATCTGCGGCAGCACAGCATCGCCGCAGATCATTTGCCCGCTGCCCGCATGATAGAAACTCACATGTCCCGGTGCATGTCCGCCAGTTACAATCAATTTCCATTCACGGCCACCCATCCCGAAAGGCTCTACCTCATTCAGATAAGTTACAACCGGCTGTGGCTCTACTTGAGCGTCAAAGCTCTCCAAATGCGCTTTAATTCCACTCGACCATTCTTCCGACATTCCGTGTCTGATGAAATATAACGGCAAAACTTCATTGATATCCGTGTTACCGCCCCACATCAACATCGCTTCGGCATGAGCACGTTCAGTCATCCATACTTTACATCCGGTCTGCGACTGCAACCATCCCGCCAATCCATAATGATCGGGATGATGATGCGTTACGACGATATCCCGCACGTCCTTCCACGACAATCCCAGCTCCTGCAGGATCGCCTGCCAGCATTTTTCTGTCTCCGGGCTACGCGGACCCGGATCGATAATAGTAATTCTGCCATCCTCATCGGGAAGAATATAGCTGTTCACTTGACGAAGCGGCGAGTCCATGGGTACCGAGACCTGAAGAATGTTCTCGTCCCATGAAGTGATATCCGCCTTAGACATGGTGCGATCACCGCCTTTGAATCTTTTTCCTGATACCATTACGATCGAATTCCACTAAAAATCATCCGCGTGGAGCTTGCTGCATTATAAACCTCATCTTCATAGCTGCCATGCACAGCTTCGAGCTGTAAACCTGCTTCCTCGATCATCCCGCTGAATTTCTCCAAGGAATACAGCTTCACACGTTCATGATATTGACGAGGTGTAGAATCATTTTTAGAGGTTAAAATGATGTCCTTCTTCACATACCCATCCTCGATCCGCCGCGACTCATCAATCAGATTCTTTCCATCCTCACGGGTAGAATGCGGCACCAGATGACGAATCACATACGCAGGGTTCAGATAATCAATAACAAACTTGCCACCCGGCTTCAACATCCGATAGATTTCACGCAAAACCTTTACCTGCTCCTCATCCTCTTCAAAATAACCAAAGGAAGTGAACAGATTAACCACAGCATCGAAACCTCCAGTTAACGGTAGGTCGCGCATGTCAGAACGCAGCCAAGTTACCTGCTCCGCTCCTTTTTGAGATCTTGCCTCACGCAGCAATACCTCTGATAAATCTACTCCAGTTACCTCGTACCCTGCTTCCGCAAGCGCCAGTGAATGACGTCCCATCCCACAACATAAATCCAGCACTTTGGAGCCTGGCGGTAGTCCCAGCCACGAGATCATTCGTTCAACTTCTTTACGAGCTCCACCAAAGTCTCGATGTTTGTATACGACCAGATAATCCTCTCCGAAGCTCTTTTCATACCATTCAGTCATGTTGTCTCTCCTCCCACAGGCGTCTTCCTGTAACTCCACTCTATGTATGTTAATGTATCGCCATTGTACAGTCTTTTACTCACAAACTCAAAGAAGAGTTGTCACAGTGGAGCGCTCAGCCCCTTCATGACAACTCATTCCTGTAGCTTCCCTTACACAAGCTGCTGCAAATATACTCGTGCTTCATAAGGACGAAGTTTAAGCGGTTGGATCTGCTCATCTTTTTCCACGGAATAATTAGAAATTAACAGCTCAATATTGTCTGGTTGGAACTCCGCTGGCCATTCGAATACAGGCTCTCCATCATAAAAATTCAGAATAACCAGCAGCCGCTGATCTTCTAATGTCCGAGTATACGCATATATCTCTGTATGCTCTGCGAGCAGCAGCCCGTAGGCTCCATAAACGATGACTTTGTGTTTTTTTCTCAGGGCAATCAGCTGTTTATAGTAGTTGTAGATGGAATCGGGATCTTTAATCGCATTGCCAGCGTTGATCTCCATATAGTTGGAATTTACTTCAATCCAAGGAGTCCCCGTCGTAAAACCACCTGCGTGACCATCGTCCCACTGCATCGGGGTGCGGGCATTATCCCGGCTTTTATGATGAATGGCAGACATAATCTGCTCTTCTGGAACGCCGTTTTTTCGCTTTTCTTCATAATAATTAAGCGTCTCTACATCCCGGTACTCATCAATGGATTCGAAACAGACATTCGTCATTCCAATTTCTTCGCCTTGATAAATATAAGGTGTGCCTTCCAGCATGTGAATGAAGGTCGCCAGCATTTTAGCCGAAGGAATCCGGTAAAAAAGGTCGTTCCCAAACCGGGACACTGCGCGCGGCTGGTCATGGTTGCAGAGATAATTCGCATTCCAGCCTTTGTCATGCAGAACCGTCTGCCAATTACTCATAATCTTTTTCAGCTCCAGTAGACTCCATGGGACGACATCCCATTTCCCACTACCTGCCGAAGCGGCATCCAGAAACATATGCTCAAACTGAAAAGTCATATTCAGCTCCCGGCGACCATCACCTACATAATCAAGCGCCTGCTCCGGTCCAAGTCCTGAAGTCTCTCCTACCGTCATAATATCGTAGAAATAAAGCACTTTATCATATAAATTCTGTAGCAGGGTATGCACATCTGCCAGATTGGAGAACATTCCATAAGCTCTTACGGTAGGTGTTCCACCTGGATTATCCGCATCCGGGTAACCTTTCGTCTTCACGATATGTGCAATGGCATCAAAGCGGAATCCGTCCACACCCTTCTTCAGCCACCATTCCACCATCTCATGCAGCTTATCAATGACCACCGGATTCTCCCAGTTCAGATCAGGCTGATATTTGGAGTAAAGGTGAAGGTAATATTCATCCGTCCGCGGATCATGCTCCCACACCGAGCCACTGAAATAAGACTCCCAGTTATTCGGGGGACCTCCATTTTTTCCTTTTCGCCAAATATAGTAGTCCCGTTTCGGATTGTCCTTCGACGATCTGGATTCAACAAACCATGGGTGCTCATGTGACGTATGGTTCAGAACCAAATCCATCATCAGCTTCATCCCACGTGCGTGCATCTCCCTCAGCAAATGGTCAAAATCATCCATCGTGCCAAATTCCTTCATAATGTCACAGTAATCACTGATATCATAACCGTTATCATGGTTTGGTGATTTATAAATTGGGCAGACCCAAATCACGTCTACACCTAAATCCTGCAGATAATCCAGTCTGGATATGATTCCTTGCAAGTCTCCAATCCCATCTCCGTTACTATCCATGAAGCTAATCGGATAAATTTGGTACACGACACTCTCTTTCCACCATTTCGGGTTCATTTCTCGGTTACCTCCTATTTAGCTATATGTAGAGTTTAACCACACAAAGCCTAGTAGATAACAATTTACTCCTACTTCCCTAGTCCCTTTTGATATTGTGAGGGCGTAAGTCCGGTCCATTTCTTAAAAGTAGCACTGAAGTGGCGTTCTTCCCCATAGCCCACTAACTTTGCAACGGCGTACATTTTTAAGTTTTGGCGGAGCAGCTTTTTTGCCTCTTCTACCCGGTATTGATGCAAGTAATCGAGAAAATTCACACCCAGCTCCTGGCGGAACAGTGAACTTAAATAAGTATTAGATACATAAGCTTCCTTCGCAACATAATCCAGAGACAGATTGGTATTATATTTGTTACGGATGATCTCAAGCGCTGTAACTACTGTTCGATGCAGAGGGCGATGTTTAGAAAAAGCCTCCACCACATTCTGCATGATCTTATTCAGGATCGTAGATAATTCTTCCAGCGTCTCGATCTGTGGTGCCTGCTCCATCCAATTGACCAAATGCTGCTTCCATTCAAATCCAGCTACTTGTTTTTCCTGCGCAAGCCTCTTAAGGCGAACGACAAAAGCTGTTGCCCGAATATTCACCTCCTGCTTGAGGCATCCGGGGTTTCCGCGAAAACGTTCCAGCCATTGCTCCAGCAGATCGAGGGCAAGCTCATTACTTCCTGCACCGACTGCCACAAGCATCTCATCCTCCAGCACATTTAATTCAGGATCATCTAAAATCCCGATCTCCTGTGCGCCACCCCCAATAACTCCTGAACCTTCTGTAAAAAAATAAACGCCGCCTTTCCCGTTCAGAAAGCGGGATTCCATGGCCTGAAGCGCTTCTTTATAAGACAGATGAGCTTCCGAAATATCCGCACGACAGGAGCCTACAGCAATACTGATTGACAGCTTGAGGTATTTCTCCAGATTGCTTTGCAGCATCCCAATCTGCTCTTTTAAATAGATGGGGGTTCGGTAAGACTTGCGAGAATCCGTTCCAGCTAAACCACTGCCGATCCAGAGCAGGAGATTGCCATCATGGAAGGTCTCGATTTTTCCTTTATAGATAGGAGACAAGGTCTCACTAATAATATTTAGGGCCGCGTAACGTAAAAGTACAAAATCCTGTCCAGACCCACCGGCAGAGGGAGGATCAAAATCAAAGCTGACCAGCCCAATCTGCGGACCTTCGTGACTAATAGCCATAGCTAACTCACCGATCAGCTCCTGCCGCCGCTCCAGCGGAACCGGAGGATGATGAATCCATTGGGACAGCACTTGGCTTTTGACAAGCGGTGCATTTTTATGCCAGGAACGATCTCTTTTTAGCTGCTCATTCTCCTGACAACGCTGCCTTTCAATTAGCTCCTTAGCCTTGAGTACCGTCTTCAGAATTTCCTCCGGCCGGCACGGCTTCAGCACATAATCGACAACCCCCAGCGCAATCGCTTGTTTCGCATAAGAGAACTCATTGTAGCCAGATAAAATAATCGAGCGAAAGTCGTAACCGCGACGCCGTCCAGCTTCGATTAGCTCCAGACCATTCATCTGCGGCATGCGGATATCCGTTAACAATAAATCCGGCTGTTCAGACTCCATCAGAGCCAGCGCTTCACTTCCGTTCCCCGCTTCGCCCATTACCTCAATCTGATGCGAATTCCAGTCAATCATATTGACGATACCCTCACGGATGGTGTCTTCGTCTTCAGCAATCAGCAGCTTCAGCTTCATCATTTAGGGACCCTCCACAGTGATATGAATGATAATACGTGTGCCTGCTCCTTCTACACTCTCTACTTGCAATGAGGCTCCGGCAAAAAACAAAGCTAAACGTTCCTGTACATTCGAGAGCGCAAACCCCGAACGTCCAGCATTCTCCTCTTCCTCCGAGATAGAGCTTCCTCTCGCTAAACGCTGATGTAGCTCCTGAAGTCTTTCCGGCGTGATTCCCACCCCGTTATCTTGAACTTCGAGCACAATAGTCCTATCTTTGCGGAAGGCGCGAATCGAGATGAGTCCGCTTCCAGCCAGTGGCTCGATCCCATGAATCACTGCATTTTCCGCCAGTGGCTGGAGCAGCAGCTTAGGAACTGTAAAATCCTTGATACTCTCATCCAAGGTAATTTCGAACTCAAAACGTTCTCTAAACCGATTTTTTTGCAGGAACAAATAATTCTTTACAAGCTCTACTTCCTGTTCCAATGTAAACGTATCCCGCCCATCATTTAAGCTCAGCCGGAATACTTGAGAAAGCGAATAGACCATATCCGCTATTTCTTTGTCGCCTTTCTTCTCAGCTTCCCAACAAATCGTATTCAGCGTGTTATATAAAAAGTGCGGCCTGATCTGTGCCTGAAGCGTTTTCAATTCTGCTTCCTGCTGCTTCAGTTTGGAGGCATATACATCATTGATGAGCGATTTGATCCGCTGCACCATTAGATTATAACCATGGCCCAAGAGACCAATCTCATCATTTCCTTCAAAAAATACGCGCTGCGTGAAATCCCCTGTCTGGAATCTGCGCATGGAGCGGGAAAGCTTTTTCAGCGGTTTCGTTATTGAGGCGGCGGCGAGCCAGGTAACCATTAAGCTAACTGCTAAGCACAGAAAAGCGATCGTCACCGTGACCTGTGAAATCTGCCCCAGCTCTTTGACAAGCTGCCGTTTGGAATGCACCACCACTACATACCAACCCGTCGTTTCTGACTGCAGATGCGAGACAATCCACTGTTTGTGATCCGCTGTAGACTCCAGTCTCTGCTCTAGGTTCAACTTAGGATCGCTGTCCGCAAAATACGGAAGATCAAGATCTCTTTTGCCGATCCAGCTCCGGTTAGAAGCCGTAATGATGAGCCCGTCTCGATCAACCACAAACATATCTACATCATCTTCAGAGTTGTCTAGATATTGGCTTCCAATCTTACCAGCATCGACCCCGATCACCGCTAGCCCTGCCGGTTTTAAAGTATATACATTCTTGATAATTCTGGAAAGTACAATCTTATGATAATGATCACCAACAAATATGCCATCCGTGGGTCTGGACAATCCAAAGGTTGGACTGCCTGCGGCTTCAACGGCTTCCTTGTAGTACGAGGTTTGGATAAAGTTAGAGAACTTCATGCCAGTCGTCAATCCGGCTTGGTTCGCAGCAAAAGGCTCCGCCCCATTATTCTGGTCTTCCAAAGAGTATAGAATCAGGGATTGAATCGAATTGCCAGCGACCATCAGGTTGGTGACCGTTTTAAATACGGAATTACGTTCTTTTTGTGCTTCTGACGACACTAAGAGCCGCTGCACACTTTCATCCAGAAAGAGTGTATTGGAAAAAGAAATCATTCCCCTCACCATCTCATCAATCTGCTCTGCTGTTTTCCGGGTCAGGTGATCCTGTGACTGTTTCATTTTCTCCACCACCTGCTGCGAAGAAATCTGATAGGAGTTCCACCCCATAGCAAATATAGTCACGAGAAGCAGCGGCACAAACCATAATAACAGCTTAAACTGGAGCGGAAGATGGCGATAACGGCTTAATAAGCGGATGTTTCGATTCATGAGAACCACCTTCATGTATAATCAATAAATGTGTAAACCAAGTATAACTGAAATCATTAAACCCTGAACCAGCTTTTTACAATCACTGAAAAATGCCTACATAGTTCTTAAATATGGACCATGTTTCTATCGGTCATAAACTCTTAAGATGGGGATGCAAGAAGAAACGACATTGTCGTCCTCGTTCGATGACAGCCGTTCTCGTGGAAATATATCTCATAAAAAAGGTGGGTTTTTGATGAAAGGTAAAGGAATAAAGCTAGCACTTATGAGTCTAATGCTACCAGCTCTGCTGGCAGGCTGCGGTGGCGGAAATAACAATGCGAAAGCTACCAATGCACCTACAAATGACAAGGCCGAAGCTACTGCCGAAGCAACAGCTAGTGCAGGGGAAAACACACCCGCCGAAAAAATCACACTGAAGTTCTTCACCGCGCTCGCGGATCGGGCCAATGGTTCAGGTAAGGTAGAGCAAGACATTATCGATGCTTACATGAAAGAGAACCCTAACGTCAAGATTGAAGTAGAAGCGCTTCAAGATGAGCCTTACAAATCAAAAATCAAAGTGTATGCCTCCAGCAATCAGCTGCCTGATATCATTCAAGCCTGGGGTCAGCCCTCCTTCCTGAGTCCGCTGCTGGATAACGATCTGCTGCTTGAACTGAACAGTGCTGACTTCGAAGGTAATCAGTTTGTGTCCGGATCCATGGACGGCTTCAGTAAAGACGGTAAGCTTTACGGCTTGCCGCGTGGTGCCGACTACATGGTGATGTACTATAACAAAAAAATATTTGCTGACAACGGCATCGAGGTTCCAAAAACAACAGATGATTTGCTTGCCGCCGTCAAAACACTTCGTGCCAAGAAAATTAACCCGATCGCTATGAATGGTATGGACGCTTGGACACTGCCTATCTGGTATGAATTTGTAGCCCAACGTCAGACTGGCGATTTCAATACAATGGATGAAGCTGTTGCACGTAAAATATCCTTTACAGATCCTAGTCTGGTTGCAGCTGCAACTGAAATGCAGCAATTCGCCGATGCTAAAGGTTTTGCCGATGGCTGGCTGACTGCCGATTACGGTGCTGCACGCAACTTGTTCGGACAAGGGCAAGCTGCCATGTTCTTTATGGGCGCTTGGGAGTCGGGTCTGGCAACAGACGAGAACTTCTCTGAAGAATTCCGCAATAACGTAGGTGCTTTCGCATTCCCAGCTTCAGCTAAAGGTAAAGCAACCGATGATGCCGCTTGGTATGGTGGTGGATATGCAGTCAGCAAAAATTCCAAACATGCTGAAGCCGCTGTTGATTTCTTGAAATATTTCTTCGCTCCAGAGCATTGGTCTAAAATGCTATGGCAAGCTGGCGCGGGTACACCTGCGCAGCAATTCGATCAATTCCTAACGGGTAACGAAACCCAGCTGCAAAAAGAATTGATTGAAGTGTTCAGCTCCATGACCTCTTCCAGCGGTACTCCACTGCAGGATGTGG
The DNA here is from genome assembly GCF_045040705.1 of Paenibacillus sp. FSL H3-0286. Lineage (NCBI taxonomy): Bacteria > Bacillati > Bacillota > Bacilli > Caryophanales > Paenibacillaceae > Paenibacillus > Paenibacillus sp. FSL H3-0286. The sequence continues at coordinate 5,802,172 of NZ_CP150285.1, forward strand.
GTGACGATGAGTTCAAGCAAAAGGTAATGGAGGCGCATCAAAGCCTGCTTTCTGATGCGATTACCCCTGAAGAATTCGCCAAAGCACTGGATGCTGCATCCGATAAATTCGCTGGTAAATAAACCAGAGAACTACAAAAAACATGAACCTTAGCGCTCCTGAAGTAAGCTTATAGATGGCAGTGCGCAAACCCCGGCTTCCCCCAGAGGCCGGGGTTTTGTTTTCGAAAAAATGTATACACCGATCTGAAATTTACGGCATGTTCCGGTGCCTGGCTTCCCGTTACGATGGTAATAGATAGATTACTCTTTAAAAGGACGGAGATTTCCATGCACAGAGTGTTAAGCGACAAAAAAGCGATTTTCTTACTCATCGCACCTGGACTGTTCCTATTTGCTTTTATGATCTGCATCCCTATCTTCATGAGCGCTTATTACGGTTCTACGGATTGGGGCGGGATCGGCAAATACAATTTCATCGGCTTTGATAACTACCGCGAAATTCTATTTCATGACAAAGTGTTCTGGAGATCGCTGGTCAACGCCCTGCTCCTGACCGCCGCCACAGTATTTTTACAACATCCCTTTGCCATTCTCATGGGGATATTCCTAACCAACTCCGGCAAATACGAAAAAATATTCCGGACGATCTTTTTTATCCCCGCTGTAATTTCCGTCGTCGTTACAGCCAAGCTGTGGACCGGAATTTTCCATCCGAACTACGGACTGCTTAACAAGCTGCTAAGCGGAGTTGGATTGGACGCACTTACGCATGATTGGCTCGGTGATCCGAAGACAGCCATCTGGTGCATCATCATTGTTGTTATGTGGCAAGGCTTTGGGTATGCACTGCTGCTGTATTATTCAGGTCTGCAAGGCATTCCGGAAGATTTAAGCGAAGCCGCAAGAATCGATGGCGCCAACAACTTTACCCTCTACACGCGTATCATCATTCCGCTGCTTTCGCCGATGATGCGGGTTGCCATCATCATTGCCGTCACCACCTGTCTTAAGCAAATGGAAACCGTATTCTTAATGACCAACGGTGGCCCTGCAAATAGCACACAGTTCCTAGGGAACTATCTGTACAAAACCGCCTTCTCATCATCGCTATACGGCTATGGTAATGCCATTTCCATTCTGTTTATTGTGTTCTGCCTGATCCTAACCGTTATCCTCAACAAGATTTTAAAGAAAGATATCGGAGAATTTTAAAGAAACCCTGTAACCGGAGGAAATCCTATGAATAATTCCTTATCGCCTGCCGCTTCACCCCCTAAGCTAAACCTTCACAAACAAGAACGCAGAAAGCCTACAACGGGCAAAATCCTAATGATGGTGTTCCTGTGTATCATCGCGTTGATTCAGTTATTTCCGCTTATTTGGTTGATCGATTATTCCCTGCTCAAGAGCGGTGAGTTCTTTGGAAGCTCATTTCTGAAATGGCCCTCTCCACCCCAGTGGGAGAACTATCGAAACGCTTTTACCTACGGGCGTGTGCCACGTTATTTCGCCAACAGTCTTATCATTACAGTGATAACTGTTATGCTCTCTGCGCTGGTGTCCCTGATGATGGGATATGCGTTTACCCGGATGAAATGGAAGCTAAGTGGCATTGTCCTCTCTCTAATCATGTTAGGCATGATCATCCCGATTCACGCTACATTGCTGCCAAACTTCATTCTGTTTAACAAGCTTGGGATGCTGAACAATATGTACACATTGATTTTGCCTTACTCAGCCATTGTCATCCCCATGAGTGTCCTGATTATGACCGGGTTCCTGGAGACCATCCCACGGGCCATTGAAGAGTCCGCCGTTATTGATGGCAGTGGCATTTACGGGTTAATCTTCCGTATCATCCTGCCCATCACCAAACCGGCGCTGGCAACCATCTGTGTGCTCAACTTCATCAGCACTTGGAATGAATTCATTATGGCGAATACCTTCCTCACCTCGGAAGATCTTAAGACGATTCCCTTCTCCATTATGAAATTCACTGGTGAGTATTCATCCAACTATGGTGCACAGTTCGCGGTTATGACGATCATCGCTATCCCAACCATCCTGATCTACCTGCTCTTCACAGAACAGATGACCAAGGGAATTACCGCTGGAGCGGTTAAGGGCTAACACAATAAACTTAATCCTAACAACATTAAAAGGCTGACAAGACAGGTTTCGTACCCGTCTTGTCAGCCTTTATTCATTCTTACTAATATCTCTTACGGTCGTTGCCAATCCTCCCTCAGCCATTCAACCAAGAGGAGCTCTGGCACATTCACTTTATTAACTTCGGCATAGTCTCTCACCCGTTCAAGCAAACGTCCCGCGGTTCCAGCACTAACCTCTAAACCATGTGCGTTCAGTACATGTATGATTCCACCACTTCCGGAATGTTTACCTAACACAAAATGATGTGCTCTCCCCACCTCTGTGGGATCAAAGGTCTGGTAGGTGGCTGTTTCTTTCAACAAACCGTCAACATGTATCCCAGATTCATGTGTGAAGGCGAGTGATCCGACGATTGGTTTGGCATCGCCGACACTTCGGCCCGAGGCTGTGATCACCCTATCCGCCAGCCCCTTCAAACACTCCGGACGTACGCTGCTCTCTCCGCCATAAAGATAACGCCAAGCCATCACTACTTCTTCCATTGCTGCATTCCCGGTACGTTCACCAATCCCTGCTACCGTAGTGCTTGCCCAGACCGCACCCGCGGCAATACCGCTAAGTGTGTTTGCAGCCGCAAGACCAAAATCATTGTGGCAGTGTACCTCAAGCTCTACATCTACAGGAACAGCACTAAGTAATGTGCTTACCCGCTCTGCCATTTGACCCGGATGATGAGCAGATACCGTATCTGCATAACGGAACCAACGAATGCCTTCTTTATATAATGTATTTACCAGTTCAACCAGGTACTCCATACTTGCCCTTGAAGAGTCCTCCATCCCCACCGACACAGTCATTCCTAGCCGTTGACCATATTCCGTCGCATGCAGTAATCTTGTCAGACCTTTGGCAGGTGTTAAACCTAGCTTACCTTGTAATTGAATTTCCGAGACAGGGATCGATACATGACTCCAGTTCACACCCGTCGCCCAAGCTTTGTCGATATCACTTTCCAAAGCCCGATTCCAAGTCATCATCTTCATAGGTAGACCTAAATCAGCGATAGCCGCAATATCTTCTTGCTCTTGCTTGCCCATGGCAGGAATTCCTACCTCTGCTTGCTCCACTCCGCATTCCGACAGCAACCTTGCGATTTCCAGCTTTTCTTCCCTCGTGAATGAAACTCCAGCCGCCTGTTCACCATCCCTAAGTGTCGTGTCACATAGCCTGAGACTTTTCACGGTTTACCTTCCTCTCCGCAGCAAGTGCAATTCGGATTACGGGTAATATGGACGCTGTAACAGGCGAAGTCGAGTGAATTGAAGCGATGCATTACGCCCGCATAAGTCGTCCCTACCCTTGTAACCCATTTTACGGCTTCCAACGCAGCCAGACAACCCGCAATTCCGGAGGTTGCTCCCAATACTGGAAAGCCAAACGGTTCCCATTCTGGATTCACATCCGGATAAAGACACTCTAAGCAAGGGGTTTCACCAGGTATAACCGTTGTTAGTGAAATCTCAAATCCATACATCGCCGCCTCTACCATTGGCGTGCCGGTTTCTACACATAGGCGGTTCAACGTATATCTTTCCGGAAAATCATACCGTGCATCAATCACTATATCGGCTTGTTCTACCCAAGGTTTTGCCATATTATATTCAATCTTCGAATTAAATCCTTCCATTTCAACATTTGGATTCAGACGTTTTAGCTGCTGAATGGCTGTGCTCATCCTTTCCATACCTAAATGATCACTGTCCATCAATATCTGTCGATTTAAATCTGGAGGCACAATGTTTCCTTCATGCGCCAAGATCAGCTTGCCGATTCCGGCAGCAGCTAAATAAAGTGCGGCAGTGCCTCCAAGCCCTCCAATTCCAGCAATCATCACTGTAGCTTCTTTTAGCGCTTTCTGCCCGCCCTCTCCAAGCAGCTTCAATTGGCGAGCGTATCGTTCCAGTTCGGTGCCGCCTATAAGCTGCTCCATGTTGCTCCCTCCCTGTGGCTGAGCTGCATCATTGGAATCTAACCCTCCAGACCATCCGTTCCATAAAGAGCTGTCATTTCATTAAATTTATCCATAAAGGCTAACCCTTCTTCTACACAAGCAACGCCGTAGCGAATTACTTTCTCCTCAGAGGTAAAAGGAAACGGAAAACCTGCTCTCAAGCTTTTTAACACAAGAATAATCCGATCACTATATAAAAGAGCACGCCCAAATCCTTCCCCGTTTATTTCAGATGAACTCTGAACCAGAACCCCACTCTTCTCCTCGATCACGCCCGCCACCGCCTGAAACAAGAGAGGAACCTGCAAACGGACTTTTGGAGAAACCGCGCAGTTAAAATCAGATTTGTTCTTATCTTCAGCGGAAGCGAGAAACAATCGTTCGATCTTCTTCTGTGGTGAAAGAGAAGCATGTCTTCCAAAAAAGTCTTCTGTATCAAGCAATTGACACAACCGCCGTATGAACATCTTTGCTATATCTTTATCCAGCTCTTTCTCCGTGGTTCGACTACGGCGGTTTAATACTGCCGCTTCCGGAGCAACCCGGCCCATTAATGCAGCACTCTCATTAGCTATGGGATCCATCTACACTCGCCCCTTCCGCTTCATTTTCAGCATGTAATACCTTGGCTAGCCACATCGGTGGTTTGCCCTGTAGCATTTCAACAATCCGCTTCACTTGCTCATCAATAGGACTGCCTGGTGGAACCTTTACCGGCATAATTTTACGACGTGTGACTCTTGCCGCTGCTGAGGCTCCAATCTGCATGATGAATATTAGTGTGCAATCCTCTACCACCTCCAGACGACTCTCTATTTTGCCTGCTTCATCCTGATTGAGAATCGTTGGCAGTTTACGAAGATCTATAAGCTCCCCGCCACTTTTGGTAACTTTATAAATTGCGAACATCGGACTCTGCCCAAAATGGGCATTCACTCTAATTCCATCCTCTGTAGCGAATGCTACTTTCACGATGTTCCTCCTCCCTTCGCATTAACAGATTCGCCGCTTTATTCGTCCACTCCATCGCTCCCCGATACCCTACAGAAGTGGCCATATAAGCACCAAGCTCATTCCAAACGGGAAATCCAGCCGCCATAAATGCTGCATCTAACCGCGCCGCTCCATTTATCCCATGTGAGTTACCGATCCATAAATCTGCACCTTTACCCAAAAACTCAACATCATCCAGATCACCGACCCATACCTCTCGTTCCATCTCAACCACCAAAGGAGTTTCATAGGAAGTGACCAGGGCCTTTTGCTCCACCCCCAGCTCTTCGAGCCAAGAAGATACGGTATACAAATGATCTGGCTCCAGCGCAACAAGTGCAGACATTCCCGCAAATTGAAAATGAGCATCCAGCATGCTATCCAATAAATTCTCTCGTTGCCAGCAATAACGAAGCTGTACCGGCTCCCCGCTAATTTGATGCAGAAATTGCAAAATATCATCCGTTGCTTTAAGCCCCATAGCACTCTCGAATACTTTGTAGGGAGTTCCCAGCGCATTATGCAGTCTTCTAGCTGGACGCTCCATACTTCCGCCGATGGCAAGGGTTAGACCCGAATGCAAGCTTTGCAGCATCGAATCTAGAGGCACCCCACCTCTTGTTAGCGGTGAAAATCCTGTCAGCAGATGCCCAGACAAAGAGGTCGATATATCAGGTACAGCAATTACCTCAAAACCGAAGGAGGATATCATTTCTTTCAGCTCCATCACATCACCCGGCGTCAGAAACGATCCCGGCAAGAGGGTAATCTGACGTGAATTCACACTCCTTGAACCCCGATGGCCTACCTGCTGAATCATCTCATCAAGCATCGCCTCCACGGTAGAACTGAACCCCGATTCCAATGAACCACGAAAGTCAGGTAAGGTGACGGAAAAAGCAAGCCCACCCCGCATGTTCCGCTCCCTTTTATAGGTCTTGAGCATGGATTGATAATCCACTCCAGCCACATCCGTCAGCTCAGTCCCAATAATGCCTATAATGTCTGGTCGGTGTTTACTGAGTATGGTATTTAGAGCTTCCTCTAAATTACGATTCGCATCAAAGATTACATCCATCTCCTGCAAAGCAGAGGTCTGTACGGCTATTGGCTCGCGAAAATGCCGGGTAAGCAGCGCCTTCGGAAATGCGGAACAACCTTGCGCGCCATGCACAATAGGCAATGCCTTGTAGCAACCCTGAAATGCCAGTACGGAACCAAGGGATTGACCGATTTTGATTGGATTAACTGAAGTAGGTTTACTCCTTTTGTTAACGGTCATAGGAAGGTTCCTCCTTATCCCAGGGAGCGGCACTGGCAGCCAGCTTCCAGATTGGATTAGCAAGAGAATACGTCAGCTCCTTAGCCAGCCTTAGTAAACCTTCGTAACCAGCATAGGCCTTGTGTCTTTCTTGATTAATATCGATAAACGGAATTTGCTCTTTCATTGCCACATACATATTCCGTCCGCCAGCAATCATAATATCTGCCTTACGATCCCGGACGGTTTTGATAATTCGGCTTGCCCCGCCCTCCGGGATATATTCGGTGTCATCACCAACACGATCCGCTATACGCCGTACATCATCTTCCGTGCTTTTGTTCGTGCCTACACCTACCACCTGAACGCCTAACTCCTTCAGTGCGGAAATAATCGACCAGCTTTTTACTCCACCCGTATAGAGAACTGCTTTCTTTCCTTTAAGCAGCTTGCGGTAGGGCCGCAGCTCCTGAATCAGTCTGCTTTCCTCTAGTTCCGTCAACCGATCCACACGCCGCTCCATCTCACGGTCATTCAGCAAATAAGCCATTTGACGTAAGGAATAAGTTGTCTCCTTGGCCCCATAGAAGGAGCCTTCGAAATAAGGAATGTGGTATATTGCCTCCATTTCTTTTGCCAGACCTAACAATGCACGGCTGCACACAACCATATTCACTTTTGCATGATGTGCCCATGTAATTTCCTTATATCTTGCATCCCCTGTAATTCTGGACATTAGCGTAATTCCAACACTCTTCATTAATTTCTCGATATCCCACATTTCACCCGCGATATTGTACTCCCCAATCAAATTCACACCTAAAGGAATCTCAATCTCTGGTTCACCTGTGCCAATTACATATTGTAGCAGCGCTTCACCAGCCAGCCGATTTCCAAGATTCTTACTGCCTACGAATCCGGGGCTGTTCACGGGGATCACAGGAAGCCCCAATCTGCCTGCCGCTTCCTTGCATACCGCATCCAAATCCTCGCCAATCAATGCTGTCACACAGGTCGCATATACAAATATTGCCGGAGGCATAAAGCGCCCGGCAATATAGTCAATGCTATCTTTCAGTTTCTTTTCTCCGCCAAAAATAATATCGTTATCGTTGAGATCTGTAGTGAATCCGTATTGTGAAAGCGAAGGCCCGCTTGACAAAGCCCCTCTACTTTCCCAGCTATTCCCGGCACAAGCAGCCGGCCCATGGACAAGATGCGCAGCATCCATGATCGGCAGCAGCGTGATTTGGGCTCCGTCAAAGGAGCAGCCCCCAGCCGCTTCGCCCGGCTTGGGGCGTGGACATGGTTTCGATTTCGGAGTTAAGCTCCCGCAAGCTTGCGCGTCGAATACATCGTTTCTGATGGACTCCATCGTACCACCTCCCGTAACTGAATACTCCTTACGCTTAAAATGCTCAATTATTCAGTCTCACTACGATAAATATTGCACTTCCGGCCGCTCCCCAACGCTCGGCTCCATATGAGGACGAGGGAATGAATCGGAAGTATACGATTCGGCTTAACGTTCTCCTACTAACGAACAAGATCGTGGTTGAAGCCAGATGAATCCTCATCCAACCCCTGCAGAATTGTATTTACTATAGTAGTTAACAAGTTCAAGGCACCTTGATAACCGATAATCGAATAACGATGCAGATGATGGCGGTCAAAGACAGGGAAGCCTACACGGATCAAAGGAACGTCGGCATCTTTGGCAGCAAATTTAAGATGAGAGCTTCCAATGGCCAGATCCACAGGATCATCAATCAGCAGAGAGCGCATATGCCACAAATCATTTCCGATATGAACCGTTGTTTCTGCTCCGTAGGGGCTGGCAGCAAGCAGAGCTTTCGCTTCTTCTTTAAATCCGTTTTCCCCATTAGAGCACACAATATGAATAGGCTCTATACCGACTTCCAGACAGAATTCAATCAGGCCGATCAGCAAATCCGGATCGCCAACTAAAGCCACTCGTTTGCCATGCAGATAAGGGTGGCTATCGAGTAAAGCATCCACTACCCGGCCACGTTCTTCCACAAGCTCAGGCGGAATGGGCAATCCCGTTAATTCACTGATAGACTCTATTAGCCGATCTGTGGCATGAATGCCCAGCGGAGTCGACATCGCAACGGTCTGTTGTTTCCATGTGCCGCTGATGTATTCCAACGTTTTTTTGACAGAATATTTCTGAAGTGAAAGAGTTCCCAACGCATTAGCTGCCTTCGGCACATCCGCCAGCTTCGTTCCCCCATAATAATAGGAATATTCACCTGTAGCCGGGGAATCAAAATTGCCGCTGTGATCACCAAGGAAGGTGTAGCCTGTATCAAACGCGGCAAGGATTTTTCGAATTTCCGCAAAATTCCCCGTATAAGGCTCAAACCCTAAAATGACATTCAGCTTCTCTCCAGTTCCCTCTCCACTGCCAGGGGTAGCTTCAATCCCAGAGCGGATGAACAAGGTACTGAGGATAGACTTTAACATGGAATCGTAACCTGTAATATGTGATCCGGAAAAACTTGGCGTGTTGGCGTAGGGCACTGGAATTTCGTTCGAAATTGCACCCTTCTGGCGGGCATTGGATATAAAAGCCTGCAGATCATCCCCTATAACCTCAGCCATACATGTAGTGGATACAGCTATCATCTCTGGCTTATAGAGCGCCACACTATTTTCAAGACCATCAATAAGATTGTTCATCCCTCCAAACACCGCACCATCTTCTGTCATAGAGGAAGAAACTGCGGGGGTCGGCTCCTTGAAATGACGGCTTAAATGACTACGAAAATACGCAGTGCAGCCTTGAGAGCCATGTATAAACGGCAGAGTTTTCTCGAATCCCAGCGCAGCCATCAAGGCTCCTAGGGGCTGGCATGCTTTATGAGGATTAACTACCAGTGAGGTGCGGGCAAAATTCTTATCCTTATATTCAGACGACTTCGAGTAGGCTAATGCTTCTGCTGTCTCTTGCTCACTGCAGGGTGCCTCGAATGCTTTTTTCCCATCACGTTGCTTCACATAGGGTTCAGTTTGAAATAATGTATTGTAATCTGGGATCTCCAGTTTTTCCTTCATACGCCCGCCTCCTTTTTAGGGAGTGATCCTGTTTTCCCTGAATTAATCAAGCTCCACACCGGGCTGTTAATGGTCATGTCCATGTCCTTAGCAAAAATCTTAAACCCATCATAGCCATGGTAAGGACCACTATAATCCCAAGAGTGCATTTGCCGGAAAGGAATACCCATCTTGTGATACACATATTTCTCCTTCACACCCGAGCCCATCAGATCAATATCAAGTCTTTGCGCAAGCTCTTCCAGCTCGTAAGCGGTTGGATCATCGTAAATAATAGTGCCTTCCGGAAGTTCAGGAAATGTCTTCTCGTAATCATCCTTGTGAGCGAACTCATAACCTGTGCCCACTACCTCCATCCCCAGATCCTCATAAGCCCCCAGTGTATGGCGGGCACGTAATCCACCTACCAGCAGCATGACCTTTTTACCTTCCAGCCGGGGTTTAAATTTAGAGATTATCGCCTCCATTTGTGGCGTGTACTTAGCGATGACTTTCTCGCAGTTTTCCTGAATATATTCATCAAACCTTGCGGCGATGGCTCGAAGGCTTTCAGCGGTTTTGGTCGGCCCGAAAAAGTTGTATTCCAGCCAAGGAATCCCATATGCTTTCTCCATCGTCGTTACCATATAGTTCATGGAGCGATGACAGTGAATCAGATTGAGCTTCGCCTTATGCGCAATCGCCAATTCATTGATGGTTCCATCCCCAGACCACTGCGCAATAACACGCAGACCCATTTCCTCCAGTAAAATGCGTGAAGCCCAAGCGTCCCCACCGATGTTATAATCTCCGATAATATTAATATCGTAAGGACCACATTCCGCAAGCTCCTTCTTCCCCATCAGAAAATCACGGATCGCATCGTTAGCAATATGATGACCCAAGGATTGGCTAACCCCACGGAACCCTTCACAACGAACGGGAATGATCGGGATACCTAGCTCGATAGACATTTTTTTGGACACCGCTTCAATATCGTCTCCGATTAGCCCCACAGGACACTCTGATTGGATCGAAATTCCTTTAGCCAGTGGGAACATTTCTTTAATTTCACGGCAAATGACTTCAAGCTTCTTGTCACCGCCAAATACAATATCTGTCTCCTGAAAATCACTCGTCACCTGCATAGCCGTAAAATTATCAATGCCCAGTGTTCCGTTGGCATAATTCCGTCTTGTTCCCCAGCTATATTGCCCACAACCTACAGGACCATGGCTGATATGCACCATATCCTTGATCGGGCCCCAGACCACGCCCTTCGAACCGGCATAAGCACATCCTCTTTGGGTCATAACCCCCGGACGGGACTTCATATTCGATTTGATGGCGCATTTGCCACAGTTTATTAACTCTTCATTATTGATTTCAAAATGCTTCTGACGATCCTTCCGTGCCTTTTCCGGGTAAGCCTCAAGAATCTCTTCGAGCATCTTTTGGTTATCTTCGATATTAAGCCCCATTCTGAACCCTCCTCATCCCTTAGAGTGATCCGGTGAACAGCCGTCTCTCTACTCTGTTCACCGGACGAACCTAATTATTGGCCAGATGCCTTCAGCTTTTTCAGCGCCGTCTCTTCATCCTCAATCACACCAAATTCCATGAGTAAATCCTCCAGCTCTTCCATAGAAATCGGGGTCGGGATTGTCATCATATTGTTATTCAGGATCTTTTCTGCCAAAATCTCATATTCTCTCGCTTGCTGATGATGAGGATTATATTGGGCTACGGTCATTCTTCGCAGCTCTGCATGCTGAACCACATTATTCCGCGGGACAAAATGGATCATTTGTGTATTCAAACGGCGTGCCAGCTCCATAATGAGCTCATCCTCACGGTCCGTATTACGACTGTTGCAGATCAGACCGCCCAATCTTACGCCACCGCTGTTGGCATACTTTAGAATTCCGCGCGCAATGTTATTGGCCGCATACATAGCCATCATTTCCCCGGAGCATACGATATAAATTTCCTGTGCTTTATTCTCACGGATCGGCATTGCAAATCCACCACATACCACGTCACCAAGTACGTCATAGGATACAAAATCCAATCCTTCATAAGCCCCTTGCTGCTCCAAAAAATTAATAGCTGTAATAATCCCGCGGCCGGCACAACCCACACCCGGTTCAGGTCCACCACACTCCACATTAAGAATGTCGCCATATCCCAACTGAACTACATCCTCAAGCTCCAAATCCTCAACCGTTCCTCTTTCTGCTGCCAATTGGAGCACTGAATTCTGAGCTTTAGTGTTCAAAATCAGCCGTGTGGAGTCCGCTTTAGGATCACAGCCTACGATCATTGTTTTTTGACCAAATTTAGTGGCGAGCTGCGCCAAAGTGTTCTGCGAAGTTGTGGATTTACCGATACCGCCCTTACCGTAAAAAGCTATTTGTCTCATCATTCATCATCCCTTCGAAATCGATATATTTTCAAAATAAGAGCTGATCTTCACACTTTCGAGAATCGCATCCTGTATTTCACCTTTACGCACCAGAGGCAATACTCCGGCTTTATTTAAGCTGGCGCGAGGGACATCGCCAATACCAGAGCAGAGCAATATTTGACAGTCCTTTAATATAGAAATAATTTCTTGTAACGTGGCATTCTTATCCCCATTACAATCCGCTTTACCGTGGCAATAGGCCTGAATCTTTCTGATACCTAGCAGTTTCACGTTTATTCCATCCGTTTCATAAACCATGAACTCTGTCGCGTGGCCAAAATGTTGATTGACCTTATCCCCACCACGTGTAGCAACAGCGACTTTGGTGGTGTGCTGCCCTTGCTGGAAAGAGTTCTGCCTTAGCTCTTTGGCTTTGACACGCTGACGGATTTTGGCATCGAGTTCACGTTGAAAGAGCGCTCTAGCTTGCTCATTAATAACTGGATTTTCATCCATCTTTTCTAATATAAAATCCTGATTACGATCCTGACCTAGCAGCCCAATGGCATCAGCACGGCATTGCCGACAATGGCGCATGACCTTCATCCCTTCGCGCCCAAGCACTTCCTGCAGGTTGTGCAGTTCTTTAGGACGCGGCGCCTTGCGCCCATCCCGTTCATACTGACTTCCCGGTGCGATAATTAAAGGCGTCACATTATGCAGAGTTGCCCCGAGCGCTTTAACTGTTCGCGATACTTCAGGGAGATGATGATCATTGACCCCTGGAATCATAACGGAATTAACTTTAACAAGAACACCTTGCTGCGCCAGCAGCTCCAAACCTTGAAGCTGGCGGCTGATCAGCAGCTCCGCTGCTTCTTGTCCTTCGTACCGGATCCCTTCGTCAACAACCCATGGATAAATTTCACGGCCCACATTGGGATCAATGGCATTGATGGTGATCGTGACATGACGGATACCTAGCGCTAGTATGGCATCTACATGCCTGTAAAGGGTCAATCCATTAGTACTCAGGCAAAGGGTAACATCAGGGACCTGCCGCTTGACTCGTTCGAACGTGTCAAAGGTTCGTTCTGGATTCGCCAGCGGATCACCCGGACCTGCAATCCCAACTACCGACAGTTGCATCAGCTGTGCGGCTACACCTTTCACTTTGCGTTCAGCTTGCTCTGGAGTTAGCACTTCACTAACTACACCAGGCCTGCTTTCATTCACACAATCGAATTTTCGGTTGCAGTAATTACATTGGATGTTACAGGCGGGAGCAACCGGGATGTGCATCCTAGCAAAAAAACGATGAGCTTCCTCGCTGTAGCAGGGATGGCGGCTGAGCTCCTCCTCTGCTTCAATGGATAACCTCGATGACGCCTGCGGCATTTCTCCACCTCCTAAAAATTTTATGCAGCATGAACTACTAGTACTTCTTCGCAGTAAAACTCACTCTGATAGAACAACTGATGTAATTTTAGTTAACACACTTCTCGCTTGATTGCTTTGATTAGTTTCATCATATTTTCATCAACCTACATCGTCAATCGAGTTTTCCCTTTTTAAGTCCTGTTTTTCCTTATGTTTGCAGTTTCGTCATATTAAATGTGAGTTTATATAACCTATATCTATCATGTTTCCGTTTCCATTTTATTCAATCTCTGTTGATTCTCCGTCATCATGTCATGTTTCTGGCCATTTTAAGGAATCTTAAAAGATAGAATCCATTTATTTCTGCAACTTTTATTGACAATGACTTTCATCTCGTATATGATCTCTTTAGGCAAGAACACATTGAATAATCTTAAAAATTTAATATATCCCGTAAAGGGGAGTAGCTGTTAAATAAAGTCGTCAATACGAGAATATGAGGATATTCTCCGGCTTTATTGGCAATTCACATTGTTAGCGAGACCTTTACCAATCAGGTTAGACCTTTATTCCAAAGGCTAATCTGTTTGGTAAAGGTCTTTTTTATATAAATTTGGTTAAAATGGTAGGGTAGATATCTTTTGGTAGATATTTGCATTCAAAAAGGGAGGACAACAGTAATGGATTGGGGATTATTATTAGAGTACGGTTGGGTATTGCTTGTTCTGGTAGCACTAGAGGGACTACTCGCCGCAGATAACGCATTGGTATTGGCAATTATGGTTAAGCACCTTCCTGATGAGGAAAGAAAAAAAGCGTTGTTTTACGGATTAGCGGGGGCCTTCGTGTTCCGATTCGGTTCGCTATTTGTCATCTCCTATCTGGTCGATATCTGGCAAGTACAAGCCATCGGCGCGATTTATTTATTATTTATCGCGGGTAATCATATTTTCCGAAAACTGTTGTTTAAGAAGCCCGTCACAGATGAAGCTGCTGAAAGCGGCACTGACGGTGCGGTCAATAAAAAGAAATCCAGCTTTTGGTTTACTGTTCTGAAGGTAGAAGTTGCTGACATCGCCTTCGCGGTCGATTCCATCCTAGCCGCAGTTGCACTCGCGGTTGCTCTTCCTGCAAGTGGTCTTCCAAAAATCGGAGGCCTTGATGGCGGACAATTCCTCGTCATCTTTGCCGGTGGATTTATCGGTCTGGTCATTATGCGTTTCGCAGCTTCCTTCTTCGTTAAGCTGTTGCATTCCCGTCCAGGACTTGAAATTGCAGCCTTCTTTATCGTAGGTTGGGTGGGTGTTAAGCTGTCAGTCATTACATTGGCGCACCCTTCACTTGGTGTTCTGTCCGAAGATTTCGCACATAGTACCTGGTGGAAAGCCACCTTCTACGTTGTGCTCGTACTCATCGCTGTAATCGGCTGGTTTATGAGTAGCCACAAGGTTGAAGAGAATGTTGGCGAGAATCCGGTTCGAGAAGTAGACAAACAACTCGGTAAATAATCGTTAAAATACAGCCACAAACCATACCCCGAAAGATGCACCTTCTGAACAGGTGTCCGTCTTTCGGGGTATTTTTATTTATCCTCGTTTTTGCTCTCGATATTCCTGCGGCGTACAGCCAACGGTTTTTTTGAAGAATCGAAAAAAATAGTGCTGATCACTAAACCCGAGCTGGCCGGAGATCTCGTGCATTTTTAGAGCAGTTCCAAGCAGCAGCTCCTTACTCAGCTCCACTTTTTTCTCCAGAATATAATCAGAAATCCCCTTCCCTGTCGTTCTTTTATACCAGCGTGACAGATAGGACGGATTAAGTGAGACTTCCTGCGCAATCCGGGTTAAGGACAAATCATCAGCCAGATGGGATTTAATATATTGGTGGATCATGGACAGGATATTCGATTCATCATGTTTATAGGTAGCGCTTCTGTTCGAGATAATCCATTCAAAAAACGTGTGATAAAAAGAGATGACATCCGACCAGTGTGTATTGATATTAAAATATAACATGCGTGATAAATTCATACCGCTATGTGCTTTTTCCGTTAAACCTAACTCTTGTAAAGTCTGCAGCAGGGTGTTACTGATCCCAGACATTAATCTTAATCTCAAAAAAGGATCCTCCGGCCCACCTTCCCCCGAGAGCTCCACCCATTTGCGAAAAGATGTGCCCCAATCGAGATCACCTTCAAGCAGCCGTTGTTTTAAATAGTCGAGCAGTAGTTCCGCTGTTGCATTTCGATTATGCATAGAACCTGGACTTGGGCCCACTTCCTTGGTATTTATCCTCAGCAGCTTTTCCATCCCAAGTCCGGGGCTATCAAAAATGGCTAATCGTAAACGGTTCAAGGCATAGTTCAGCTCATGCCAATGCACTTCCTGATCACTGGCGATGATAGACACAGATAGTTGCAGACATTTGCCACAGGCTTGCTGAACGGATTCCATTGTTCCGTGGACGAAGCGCAGCGTTTTTAACCAGAGCTCTTCTTCCTTGATTGAGGATACACTTTCACTTTTAGGCTGAACAAAACAAGCTATCGTCCCCGGATCCAGATCCACAGCCTTAACTTCAACCTTGTCGCTGAGCAGCTCCTCCGCAATATTGGCTACCGCATAACGAATTAAACTCCGGTCTGAAGCCGTTTCATAATTTCGCCAAGCCTCCATCCGCAGAATAATAGGCAGGACGGATCCATCCGCGTTGAACGGGAGCTGAATGGCATCGAATTCAACCTGCAAGCTCTGCCGGTCTATCCGTTCGGTGCGTCTTAGAATATCGTGTAATAACTGCTGCTGTAACTGGGGCAGAGCGCGCGGGAGCTTGTCGCGAAGCCACTGGCTTTTATAGAAATAATCCTCTTCTGAAGATATTTTCTCCAAAGTCAGCTCCACAGCGGCACGAATTTTATCCATCCCCTCTGTCTTCAATAAATAGTCAACTACACATGGATTTCGGATCGCCTGATGGGCAAAATCGAATTCATTATGTCCTGTCAGCAGAATTACTTTACAACGTGGCCAGCGGTCGACAATTTCCTGAATTAACGCCATCCCATCCATACCTGGCATACAGATGTCACTAAGCACAATATCTATTTTTACGGTATTAAGCCAGTCTATGGCATGATCCGCTGAATGAACCTTTATGATCTCCAAATCTTTAAAATCTGCCTTTACAAAAAATTCGTACAGCCCATCCAAAATATTAGGCTCATCATCAACTATCATCATTCGTTGCATCCTGCACGTCCCCTTTAAGCGGTAAATTGACTCTTACACAAAGTCCGCCCAAACTGCTTCTCTCTGCCATCAAGCCATAAGGGGAACCAAATTTGATCCTCAATCTCTGATTTACATTTAATAAACCCGTGATCTCCCCCTGAATGGCATTCTGCTCGGAGAACTGGCGCTGCAAGAGATTTAACTTGTCCTCACTAAGTGAGTCACCGTTATCTTCTATTATAATAGTCAGCGTATGCTCAACTTTTTCATAACTCATTTTTAATAGGCCATTGCTGCTTTTTTGCTTAAGCCCATGCTCGAATACATTTTCAATAATGGGCTGCAGGAGAACCCGTGGGACTTTGATGTCCCGGCAATCCGCTGCAATCTCATCTACCTCAGCTCTAATTCTCGCGCCAAAACGAATCCGCTGTATAGCCAGATAGACCAAAGCATGCTCCTGCTCTTGCTGCAAAGTAACCTCCTGGGCGGAATCCCGGGTCATGTACCGAAAATATTGCCCTAAATAATCAGAGAATTCCTTGATCAGCTCTACATTTTCCACCTCAGCCATCTGTTTTATGCTAAATAGACTGTTATAGAGAAAATGAGGCGTGATCTGCGATTGTAAATGTTTAAGCTCCGCTTCCCCTGTCCGGATACGCTGCACGTAGTTCTCATCGATTAACGTATTCAGATGCTTCAGCATCTCATTGAAACGAGAATATAGATACCCAAACTCATCCCTGCGGGAGTGAGTTATAAAGATCCCCGTCTGCCCCTGCTCCGCTTTCTTAAACCCCCTGATAAGAATAGACATCGGGCGATGAATCATCCTGTATGTCCATAAAGAGAACAAGATAATGATCACTATCGAGACAACGAACAACAACCATAGCAACAATGAGTAGACATGAATCGGCTTCATGAGCACCGTATTGGGAATATTTGCGGTCAGCCTAAAGTTATTGCTGTGATCGTAGAGCGAATAGTAAAAAGAATTATCAAAACGATACCGCTGCACACTTACAGTCTCTTCACTATTTAGTGGTTTCTCTATGGGGAACAACCTGGGCTTCTGGTCAGAAGTTGATATCACATAATCGTTATTGCCGAAGGCTAACGTAATATCGCTCCCCCCTGATACCGCAAATTCTTTCAAACGCAACTCAAGCTCAGGTGAGGAAAGCTTCACTCCCAGCAAAAAATTAGGTGAAAGATTGCGATCCAGGTTATAAGGATTACTACGCAGTAAATATAAGTCGTCTTCGTATTTAGATAAAGCACCCTTCAGATTACCCATAGTGGCCAGCAGACTTTGCCATTCCTCGTTGGTGACATCCCTAACCCCCACCGCAGCGCTAACCCGCTTATTAATTTCCGGGACATAATACACAACATCACTAATATAAGGACTGGTTTCTTTGATTTGTTTTAGCTTGGTGTATATATTGTTCAGATTAGAATCCACTTCGTACCGGCTCATAATTGGAATACGGGTACTGAAGGTAGCCAGCGTTTCATCCTGAGAGTACTCCGTGACTAAGCCCGTTATCCGTTGCAGCTCAAATTCAAGATGGCTGTAGTAAAAATGAACCTTCGATTCGTTCGCCCTCTCCACTTCAGCTTGCATTTGGTTGGAGCTATAGTAGGTAATAGATATACTCAGCGCACAGAGTGGAAGCATGACCAATAGGAAAGCTCCGATCAGCTTGATCACAATGGAATCGGGGTTCCACCCGATGGAGAATGATTTCATTGGAATTTTCTCCCTCTTCTATCGAATAATAATAAAGAAGGAGCCATGTTCAGGCTCCTTCTTATTTTTAGGTCCAGTCCAGTTTAACCCTTTACACTACCCACGACTAGTCCATGCACAAAATATCTTTGCAGGAACGGATAAATCGCCAGGATCGGAATGATAGACAAGAAGATCTGGGAGGCTTGCGTTGTACGGTCTGAGATTTGGTTTAATAACGCAGCTTGTTCAAAAGTAATATTTTCGGTCTGGATCGATACCTGCTGAAGTATGGATTGTAAATAGGTGGCCAGCGGATAATGTTCCGGGCTTCTCATATAAATCATGCCATCGAACCATGCATTCCAGTGACCTACCAAAGCGAACAACGTAATGGTCGCAATACTTGGCATAGATACCGGCAGATACACACTCCACAACGTACGTAAGTGTCCTGCGCCATCCATCCATGCGGCTTCCTCCAATTCTTTTGGCAAACCTCTGAAGAAATTGAGCATGAGCAGAACATTAAAGATCGGCACCGCGCCCGGTATAACAAGCGACCAGATGCTATCCAGCAGCCCCATTTCTTTTACAATTAAATAGCCAGGAATCAGACCCCCGCTGAAGAGCATCGTGAACACAAAAATCCAGGCATACACGGTCCGTGAGCGGAAGGACTTTGCCTCTTTAGACAGCGGATAAGCTACTAGAATCGTAAACAACAAGTTAACGGATACCCCAAGCACTACCCGAAGCAGACTAGTTCCGAAGGAGTGAATGAACTGGTTGTTCTGAAGGATATATTTATAGGAAGAAAGAGTGAAATCCACAGGCCAGAAGGTTACGCTACCCGCGTTAACAGCTGCGCTGGAGCTGAAAGAGATCGCCAGAATATTCACGATTGGAAAAAGACAAAGCACCGCGAGCAAAGTCAGAAATACATAATTGCAGCGGAGAAACCAACGATAAGCAGTTGAAGTATGGTGCATTTAGTCCACTCCTTTCTCTCTAAAAAATCCGATATTTAGCAAAACGATACGCCAGATAATAACCCAGCCCGATAAATACGAAGGAAACTACCGATTTTATCAATCCTAGTGCGGTCGATACAGAGTACTGAGCATCCTGTAGACCAATTCGGTAAATCATCGTGTCCAAAATATCGCCTGATTCATACACTAGCGGGTTGTAGAGGTTGAACACTTGGTCAAATCCCCCATTCAGGACGTTGCCAAGGCTGAGTGTAAGCATCAGGATCATAATCGGGCGAATACCCGGAAGCGTAATATGCCAGGTCTGCTTCCATCTTCCGGCACCATCGATTACAGCAGCTTCATAAAGAGAGGAGTCAATGCTGGTTAAAGCCGCCAAATAAATAATCGTCCCGAATCCAAACTCCTTCCATTGATCTGTGATCACTAGTACGTATGGGAACCAGCTATTGTCCGCTAGAAATTGAATAGGCTGCATGCCTAGTGCTTTTAAAAGCATGTTGACAATCCCGCTGCTCGGAGACAGTACATCTACGATAATCCCGCCCAAGATAACCCATGAGAAAAAGTGCGGCATATAAATAATCGTCTGAATCGAACGTTTGAAGCCGTTTACACGAACCTCATTAAGCAATAAAGCCGCTATAACTGGCACGGTCAGCCCAGCAATAATTTTCATGACGGAGATAAATACAGTATTCCATACGACCTGACCAAAACCGGGAAGCTCAAACAAATAACGAAAGTTTTCGAGCCCTGTCCAGTTCATATTCTTAAACCCTGAAATCGGGGAAAAATTCTGGAAGGCAATTACAAGGCCAGCCATCGGAATATAACTAAAAATAATGATTACTATTAAGGCAGGTAAAATCATTAAATGGAGCGGAATATTACGTAGAAATTGCTTAGTATTAAAGTGCATATGCTTTCTCCTCCTTGTATCTCAATTATAGAGCAGCCCCAAATTGCCTTAATAGTGTAGCGTATTGACTTTAAGTATCTTTTGTTGACCTGGTTATCGAACCGAATAGCTGTTCAGCCAAAAAAAGAACTGCCCGTTTGTCATTATCATGACTAGGGGCAGTCCTCTTCTGCGTCGTTTTTACTAGTTTGCTTTTACGATATCATTTACTTCTTTCGTTATTTGATCTCCACCGAGCTTTTTCCAGTTGGCTACGAATTTGTCGAATTCATCGATAGGAAGACTTCCGTAAATGATTTTGACAAAGGTCTCTGCACGCAGTTTATCCAAGGTAGCCGCTTTGCTGTTCATCGTTTTAGTTGGGGCATAAATGAACTCATTCATCAACACCAAGTCATTGTCGCGGTAGTGTTTGATAACCGATTGTGAGCTAAGCGGCCCAAAGATCCGTTCCATATGCCATTTATCAAGATCTCCACCGCGGTAGCTTTGAATATCATCATAGAATAATTTAGCTTCAAGGCCCATGTTTGAGGTATCTCCCGATTCAAGGGCTTTTTCCACTTCATCCTGTGCCTTTACATTTTTGTTCGGTGGGAGGTTGGATACAACCGCGTTTTGGAAGCCCAGACCTGTGTCCCCGTTCAAATATTTTGCCCGTTCCGTTTTAGCGGACTCCCCAAACATTTTCTCTGCTTGGAAGTTAAGCAGCTTGATCAATGCCTCCGGATGCTCGTAGCCCTTACGGACCGCGAATACGCCTCCAATCGTAAGATGGTTTTGGGTTTTGGCAGGTTGGTCATCAATAGATTGTACTGGATAAGGCACCCAGTTAACATTTTGATCCTTTTTAATCATGTCCTTTACTTGGAAAGGGGCCCATTGCGGCAAAAATAACATACCGGATTTACCAGCATTCACATCCTCCATCGCTTTGGCAAAGTCTTTTACCCCAAACTCTGGATCAATGACTCCTTCTTTATACAATCTTTGCAGCTCCGCAAGTCCAGCCTTTACCTCCGGTTGAATCGTACCATTCACAACCTCGCCATCGGCGTTTTTGATCCAAGTTTCCAGGTAAGCATGGTACCCGAGTAGAAACGCATTGATTGGCAAGTCCTTGTTCAACGAAATGCCGTAAGTATCCTGTTTGCCATTTCCGTCTGGATCTTTAAATGTAAAGTCTTCTGCAATCTTAATAATATCCTGCATGGATGTTGGCTCTGCCAGATTCAGCTTGTCCATCCAGTCTTTTCGAATCCATATCATATCAGAGGAATCCAGCGAACCCGGGAAGCTTACCATCGCCATCAGTTTTCCATCTTTCGTAACCGGCTTAAGCCCTGCTCCGTCCTCTTCAGCGTAATATTCTTTGACAAGATCCGAAGCATATTTATCAAATACCCCGGTCAAATCCTCCAACATGCCAGCTTCATAAAGCTGCTCGAATTGCACCGTGGACACCTTTAACAAATCAGGTAAATCCCCGCTCGCCAAGGTAACATTCATTTTATCGTTATAGTTAGCATCAGCCACAATCCAGTCATAGGACACTTTAATCCCAAGCTCTTCCTCGTATCCTCTGGTCCAGATGTTATTGGAATGTGTATCGCCCTGCGCCAACGTCTCTTTGCCTGTTTCGTTCATCGTGGAGCGAAGTTTGATCGGCGGATCATATTTGGTTAAAGGGCCGCCTTCCATTTCCGTTTGCGCACTAGTGTTTCCCTCTGCGGTACTACTACTGTTTCCACTATTATTGCTGGAGCAACCACTGAAAACTAATGATAAAACAATGGCCGATGCCATTAAAGGCAAGCCTTTAATCTTTCTTTTCATCTATTGAACCTCCCTTATTTTCTATATCCTAATTGTAAGAAGAAAGCGTTAACACAGCGAGTGTGAACCGTTTACATTCGGTATCTTTTCTTTACCTATTCATGTTCGCCTAACAAAGCTCCGCTTTAGGGTCACTCTGATTATCATAATACTGTGAGTTTGTAAGTGTCTATGTATTGGTAATTAATTACACAAAAAAGAGGCTGATCCTTATGCTATCCCATAAGAATTTTAGCCATCAAGATTACCTATATAGTGAGCCGGCGGTTGCATAGTGTAGGCGGAATGGACTGAGGATTGCGTTGAGGATTACGCTGAGGAATGGACTGAGGATTGCGCTGAGAATTGCGTTGAGAATTGCGTTGAGAATTGCGTTGAGAATTGCGTTGAGAATTGCGTTGAGGATTGCGTTGAGGATTACGCGGAGGATTGAATTAAGCGTTGAATTAAGCATTGAATTACGCGGCATTACGCGTTTAATTGTATTTAGTACACTTATAATGCATCAAATCACTCGGCCAAAGGATATAAGTGTATTTCGTACACTTATATTCTTGCTTTTCTCGCCAATAGGTGAATTCTCTAGTTTTTAGTTGCAGAGAATGCAATTAAAGATACACATTCACCTTTTGCATAAGAAATAGCTGTATAGAATGCAGTTATTTTGCGGATTCCAGCAAGAATCGGCGCACAAAAAATGCTAAGAGAATACTGGAAACTGCATTTGCCAGATAGAGATGCTTTAGTCAATCCGCCGCGCTGCAAACTAAAAAACCAGGCAGCGATTCTCCAATCGTCGGAGAATCGCTGCCTGGCTGTCTTATTAACACTTATTGACCAATGATCTGATCGGTCTTTCCTTGCAGCTCCACTAGCTTCATGATCACCGAAGCCGCCTGCGCTTTTGTTACATTCTGCTGCGGATTAAACTTGCCGTTGTCATCCTTTAAGAGTCCCAATTTCACAACAAGAGCCACGGCCCCTTTATTGTTTATAGCTGAGCTATCACTAAACTGACTTACAGTCACATCTTTATCAAGATAAGCTGTGAGTTTATTGTATTTCAAGAAATTAGCCAGATGAACAGCAAGCTGTTCCCGGGTTAACTTACTCTCTACTTGCAGGCTTTCATCCTTATTGATCCATTTACGATCTGCTGCAAAAATAACTGCATCATAATATGAATTCTCTGGCTTCACGCCTGCCACAGTTTTTCGTTCATTATTATTATAATAATTGGTGAAATTTGGACTAGAAGCTTTGGCAAGATAGGATAACCAATCACCGACAGTTATTTCTTGATCCGGGTTCACTTTGCCATCGGCATCCGGTGTAATCACATGGTGGTTTACCAATTCTGATAATTCCCGCTCTGCTGCATGACCTTTGATATCCGTTGCAGATAGTTGAGCATCTTGCTGACCGAGGTAATCATACACCGCAACCCATTTTCCAGTGGCTGCATCCAAAACCTGATTCAATCCGTTAGATTCATCAAAGGTTGTATCATATACCAGCTTCACCTTCGGTGCGACATAGTTACTATAAGTATTGTATCCGCCAACCTGAGTATACTTCAGTTTAGTCTGATATTTAGGTTTATAACTTTCGAGCGCTTCTTTCTTGGAAATTGTTGCATCAGGCGATAATGTGATTCCATCGATACCGCTTATCCGATTCCCCATGTAAGAAGTCAGTCTGCCGTAAAGATCCAAGCTTACCGTAATGGTGCTGTCACTCACAGGAATTCCTTGATGATATCTAATAAACTGGTATCCATATCCTGATCCGTCTGAAGTCAAACTCGAATTATCCCCGTATTCTACCAGCTTTAGCTTCTGGCTCGCCTGAGGATATAGACTATTAATTATACTAAGCGCTTTCACCTTCGCTTCAGCCTCACTAAGCTTCTTACCTCCAGCAGGTGCCGGCTCTTCCTTCTTCTTATCCTGAATAGCACCATAAGCTTGAACCTGGTACTGCAATACTTCACCGGTCTTTGCATCGATCTCGGCAGAGGATTGTTCTGGAAAGCCAGCACCAATGTAACGATCATTTCCATTACTGCCCCAGTATAGCTGCCAGATTTTCCGATCTGAATCCTGATAGTCATTTCTCAAGGTTTGCGAGATCAATTTACGATCTGCCGGGATATAAGCAACCTTCTCTACAAGCTGTGCTGCTTCTTTTGCAGAAAGCTCTGTACTAGAACTTCTTGCCTGAAAAACATCCTTGCTCTTCGCTACTTCTGAATACACGACTGAGGTGGATACGGATTCTTTTCCTTCATAATCTATCCGCTTGCCCGTTAATGCATCGATAGGATATAGAGACTGATCTATTGGACGCCAGCCTAGAATCCAGTTGTTAGGTTTTCCGTTCTTATAAATAGGAATGTAAAATAGGCCCACATCAAACTGTTCCGCAAATTGCTTCTGTGCTTGCTCCAAGGTAATCTTGGGCTGTGCAGACGGGTACTCAAGCCCTTGAGAAGACTTAGAGAATTGCGTTACATTTCCGTTACCATCCACAACTATGTTAATGCTGTCCGATCCAGAAGGAATACCATTTTTCAGAATACTGAAGTTATATCCATATTGAACAGGACCGAATAATGATTCCGAAAAATAACTATAACCAACATTCTCATTTAATTGCAGCTCACTGCTCTTAACCGATGAGGCTGCCTTAGCCACAAAAGTCTTGGCGATCTCCAATGCCTGAGTCTGCGATACTTTCGGTGGATAATAGGATTCGTTCTTCTCCTGGGAGAATGAGAGATAGGTGTTGATGATATCACCATTAATGGCGTCTACCTCACTGCTAAAACCATATCCTATATTCCCTTCTTGAACCTGCCACTGAATATGCCAGATCATTTGATTTGCTGGAGCTGGGTAGCTTTGGTTAGATCCCAGTTGAACATTGTTTACAGTTGCATCTTTTAGAGATGGGAATAGTTCTTTTAACTTTGCAATGGCTTGCTCCTGCGTGAATTTCACTTTTGCAGGATCAGCCTCAGATTTCGTAGTCGTAGCTGGAGCCGCTGATTGCGTACTAACCTGCGTTACGGAAGTGTTGCTGCTAACAGATATAGAATCGGCTGCGGCTAAGCCAGGGGGTAAGAGTAACGCGAGTGCAACGGAAGTGATTAATACCGTTTTAGCTGTTTGATGAACAAAAAGAGTACTATTGCTTTTCAAAAGAATTCATCCTCCTCTAACACGTGATTCATATTATTATACAGATATTTTCTTGTATTTTCCATAATTATTTAACGACAGGAAATTACGACATTTTTGTGATGTGAGCTATAATGGTAAACAGTTGCAGCTATAATTCATCTAGAAAGGGGGTCACCGACATTACTGACTGGAACCTTCAGCCGCTTATTGACGGTATTACTAACCTAGACATTCGCAGTTGTTTGATCATTCAACATGGAGAACCCATACTGGAGCATTACCGCGATCCACAAATCGCTGAAGAGCTTGGCAAAATCAACTCGTGCACCAAAAGCATACTCTCCGCCTTAGTTTGCATAGCCATAGATAAACAAATGATTCCACCTCCAGACACACCTATTTCTTTATTTTTTCCTTCATTAAAAGAAGATCGTGACCCACGTAAAAGAGAGATCACTATCGAACACTTATTAACGATGACCGGAGGCTTTAACTGGACAGAGTTTGGTGGGCAGAATTCTTTTCCGGCCATGACTAAAACCGCAGACTGGATAAAATTTGTGCTTGCACAGCCATTAGCTCATACACCAGGAACCGTGATGACTTATAACTCAGGCTCCTCTCAGCTCTTGTCCGCAATCCTGCGTGATTGTGCTGGACAGGCGGTTGCAGAATTTGCCGAAGACCAGCTGTTTCAACCACTTGGCATTCAAAGCTATCACTGGGAGAGCGATCCGCAAGGCATACATACCGGTGGGTTCGGACTTCATCTGAAGCCGGAGGATATGCTGAAATTCGGCTTACTTTATTTGCAAGAGGGACGCTGGAAGGATCAGCAAATCCTTTTTTCAGATACAATTCAGCAATCTACTCGCCCTTACGTTGAAGCCAATCATCCGCAAAAAGGATTCTACGGCTGGCATTGGTGGGTATCCCAATTCAATGCAGGTTCAGAGCAACAGCCGAACGAGATCCCTTATTATTTTGCACTCGGCTTTAAAGGGCAGCATATCATTGTAGTTCCTGCTTACGAGCTGGTTGCCGTTATCACCGCGGATAAGTACAAAAAAGGCTCTCCTGCAAATGTTTTCGGCCGATTTATTGTGCCAGCTCTTCTAGGGCAGTAAGAACCAGGAATCACATGCAGTTCTATGTGTGGATACCACACAATCCATAAAGCAGCCGCAGCCATAGACTGATAAAGTCTTGGGCTGTCGCTGTTAGTTTTGTACAAATGATCGCTATTAATTTTTCTTCAACTCGTTTGCTGCAAGCTTAAATGACGCCAAATTTCTTTAATGCGTAGGCTATCCCGCCTTCACTTGCTTTTTTTGTAACAAAATCGGCTTTTTGTTTTAACTGTTCCGCACCGTTTCCCATCGCAATGCCCAATCCCACATACTCCAACATGTCGATATCATTCCCACCGTCACCAAACGCGATAGCCTCTGACTTGCAAATATTCAGATAATCCAGCACCTGTTTAATCGCCGTTGATTTAGAAACTTGTGTTTCTTCAAGCACATTCATAACGTATCCGTGAAAACGTTCGAACCATAATTCAGGAAATCTTGGGATGCTTCTATCAATTTCACTCACTAGAGTACCGTCCACATCAAAAAATACAATCTTATACATATTATGAAATAAGCCTCCCCGTTCGATCGTAACTAGATAGATTATATTTCATGGGATCTAAAACAAGAAGGAAGCCGATCACACGGATCGGCTTCCTTCTTGTTTTCTTATTCAGCTTCAGCACAACAAGCTTACGTCGTTAATTTTGCATATACCACAAAAAATAACATCATTTCACCAATGATCAGGTAATTAGGTATAAGGAACAACAAATCTACTGCGAAAAAAACACCAAGTAAACCTAATAATAACGTCAAATGGAATATCCCTAACCGTTGCTGTATACGTCTATATTTATGGAAGACCAGTGAGGTAGAGAAGAAGTAGAGCAGGACCGATCCAAAAATAAAACACACCATAAATGTATAATTTAATTGATCTAAAAATAGCAGTTGGATCGACGCTGCAATCATACTCAAGGATACATAAATAAATAAATGCCCGTAAATTATGGTTTGCCCGGCAGTCTCTATAGTCTTATCCACTTTCTTTTCAACATTATCAAAATATTGCCACCACATAGCTATAATTAATAGAAAAGTTAATAATGCAAATACAACAGAATGCCACGTCCAGTGGCTAGACTGTAAAACCGCAAGGATACTGACCACTGATTCCCCAAGCAGAATAAGCGTAAACAACGAAAAGCGTTCCAATAAATGATGAGTATTGATCGGACTTTTTACCAAGTATTTCCGGCCTACTAATGGAAGCAGAATGTCTACAGTAATTCCCGCATACAAAACTACATAACGCATCCAAGAGTCAAAGAAAAGTGATAAAGAAGAGATCACTAATCCAATCCAAAATCTGCTTCCCAAATACCGGGCAGTGCCCTTTCTATCAGCCGCTTCATTCTTATTTATCGTAAGATATTGAATGGCTGTCATAGCTCTTAAACCAACATAACCTATTAAGAATGGCATATAATATTGATCAAAATTAACCGATAAACTCGCCGTCATTATTAATACAAAAAATAATTGTAGAATCAAGAATATCCGATGTGAAAAGATATCTTGCCCAAACCGATTCACAAAAAGCGATTGCCCTACCCAAGCCCACCAGATCGGAATAAATATTAAGATAAATTTGGATAAGTATTCAAGTGGAATTGTACCCGCCTCTACATGCAATAGGACATGGCTCGCTTTTGAAACTGCTGCTACAAAAAGCAGATCATAAAATAGCTCCAGCCAAGTAACTTTCTTCTCAGCAATGGATACTGTACTGTGCTCAAATCCCGATGTGCGTTTATTCATCGTCTGACTCCCTTGGTTTGGATGTGTATTTCTAATACAGTTTATCGAATACTTATCCATCTTAACCGAATTGATATACTAATTTGAAGACCCTTTACCTAAAAATAAAACCAGCAAGCCTCCACACAGGGAGCTTGCTGGTTTTTAGTAAATAAAGTTATTCCCCGGCAATACCGGAGCGTTCCACACTTTCTACAAAATGACGCTGTACGAACAAATACAGAATCAGAATTGGCAGAATGGTTAGAATACAGGCCGCCATAACCTGATTCAGTCCAGTTGGGGCCATCCCAATAGAACCCGAAGTCATTTGCGACATCGTCTCCGCTGCCTGATTATTGGAACCATAAAACATCGCTAATCGCTGCGACAGATTATAGAAATCCGGTGTTGTTAAATACGTATTCGGTTCAAAGCTGTCATTCCAGTGCCATACCACAGAGAACAAGAATACGATCAGCATTGCCGGCTTGGCGATAGGAAACATGATTTTCCAGTACGTTCTGAATGCGCCTGCACCGTCGATACGTGCTGCTTCCTCCAACACTTTAGGCATTCCGCGATAGAACTGAATAAAGATCAGTACGAATAATGCCCCCTTCAACCCGTGCCCAAACATAGAAGGAACCACAAACGGCAAATGTGTATTAATCCACCCCAAGTCACTAAAGAACAAATACAGTGGCACAACAATCGTCTGCGGTGGAACTAGAAAAGTAAACAGCAGCAGAACGAAACATACTGCGTAGCCTGGAAAACGGTATCTGGCAAAACCATAACCGATTAAGGAACAGCTTAAGATTTGCAGAACCGCACTCCCGAAGGAAATAATCGCACTATTTGCGAACCCGGCCCAGAATTTAAGCGAATCCCATGCCAGAAAATAGTTGCCAAAACTTATCTTTTTCGGAAGCCATTGCACTGTGGCATCAGCTACGTCTGTTACTTGCATCATGGATTTGGATACCATGTATAACAAGGGATATAGGAATACGAACGTTAAGCTGAGAATAACCAAGTAATAAAAAGCGATATTCAGCACCTGAAGCGAACGTTTCACGACCCTGTCCAGCCTGCCGCTTGCTTTTAGACGAGTTGTCAGATGTTCCATGTTCGTTGTCCGAACCTGCTTTACGGATTCCTTCAACATCTTCTACTTCCTCCCTTCGGTGGCACCGAGCGACTTGCTGAATAACAGGAAGACCAAACCCAGAACCAAGAAAATAAACACAAAATAAATCCAGCCCATCGCTGAGCCATATCCAAAATCATTATTCTTAAAGACGACATTCAAAATATGACTCATGATTTGATTATCTGCCTTCGTGAATGAGCTGACGATACTAAACAATGTGTTTACGAGCATCATCGGCATAATCATCGGGAAGGTGATTTTCCAAAAGCTCTCCCACGCGGTTGCTCCATCACATTTGGCCGCTTCATACAGTGAAACAGAAATCGTCTGTAACCCCGCTAGAAAAATCAGAATTTGCACGCCAGAATCCCACATCACCAGCGTTAAAGATTCTGCATATTTCAGCAACGACTTCAAAATGTCGCCGGGGATAAAGTTATGGAGCTTATCATATAAATCCTGGTTATAAAAAATCGGTAAATTTGCGGCACCCTGATCCATCAATTTGCCCAGGATCGCCCCTGAAGCAATGATGACCGGCAAAAAGAATACGCCACGGAAAAAGGTTTTTCCTACGAGTCCGCGATTTAGCAGAATCGCACAAAAGAGCGAAAAGATAAGAATTAACGGAACCTGAGTCACCGTCGACACCATCGTCGATTTAAGCAGAGGCAAGAAATTAACATCTGTAGTAAAAGCGGCGCGATAATGCTCCATCCCAACAAAAGTGGCCAGTAAGCCGCCTTTGCTCACTTGGAGATCCTGAAAGGAATAATACAAGGAACGGCCCAGCGGAACAGCCATAAACACCAGAAATCCGACCAGCCACAGGCCGATGAAGGAATATCCTTCAACGAAATAACGCGCTCGCATCGATAGCTTTGATTTTTTCACTTCATCATCCTCCTGTTACCGCATAGCTGAATGCCTCGACGGTCTGACCAGACACGTCAACGGACTGCTCATTATAGTTGACTATAATGCTCACACCGTTTGCATAAGTCGTCCGAAAGACCTTACTTTGCAGCTGCTCATGATTCGTCATTTGCTGGTTGCTAATGCTGTCATAGACCTCTTTCAATGTGAGATAATTCTGCACAGAAGGTGCCAGCCAGTTCTCAAGACTAGAGCTGAACAGCCGGTCTGCCATGGTTCTCTGAAGATCGCTAGTCGGAGCATAGGTTAATTCATAACTTGGAAGGGCTCCATATTCCAGCGCCCGTAAGGTTTGGTTACGGGAATCATCGTACAGATTAACCGGGCTTGCTGTATAAGGCACTAAGCCGTGTAACACTAGTTGATAAAAAGGAATCGCCCGATCTGTATAGACAAATTGACTGGAGTCGAGCGGCACCTGATCAATCCGGTTCACATGTCCTAATGTATAGGCAAAACCATAATCTACTGCCGTGTTAAGCTCACCCTTACGGAAGTTATCCAATGCATTAACATAAGTATCTTCTGTAAGCTGGCGGTCCGTATTGGATTTATTATCCTCATCGGAGTATAGCAAGCTTCCAAAGTGTTCAAACTGCACACCCTTCACACCCAGATCCTGAAACTTGCTTAACTCAGCATTACTGCGTTTTGCGATAACACTAGGTTTCATTAAATAAAAATAGTCATCCGTATTCCACCGGGTGGAGAGATAATAGACGTACTGCTTCAAGACTTCACGATTAATACCGCGCACAGCATCTCTGCTTGCCTTCACGCCGTTGCTATCTTGGTAAGGTTTCACGTAGTTAGCTTTCAAATAAAGATTTACGCCCTTGCCTGCGGCATATTCCTGAAGCTCTTTTAGTCCCTTATTGCCTCCCAGCTTCTTCTCAACAGGGAATTGTTCTGGCTGGTTTCCGTATAAACCATTTTTGGACCATCCCTCGATGGTAATCTCTAGCTGAGTAACACCCTCTGCCTGATATTGATCAATCATGTCCTTGATTTGTTTAAACGTAGCTGCTTCTATAAAAGTTGAACCGATGACTTCATCACGTGAAATCCCGCCGAGCACTTGAAGATACAATGGCGTGTTCTCAAGAACTACTTCCTTGACCTTTTTCTCCTCCATTAAGTAATTACGGTATTCCTTCGCCATCCCAACGTAGTTGGCTTCCTCACCTTGGAGCAGAACATAACGTACGTTACGATCGGTTTTGATCATCTCACCCTGATAATAAGGAATTTGGCCGGAATTGCCGACAAAAATAACATCATCCTTGCGCAGGGTAAATTCACTTGATGCTCTATAAAGCGAAATAGCGCGAATGCCTGATGGAACACCGTTGATTTTAGCGTCGGTATCTCCCTTAGTAACAATTGCTAAATATCCTGTGTCTCCCTGATAGATCCCAAACACTGGCAAGGCGATAGCTTTTTTAAGAGGTGCCGCCTTTTGCCAAGAGTTATCCGTAATTTCATGATTTTGTTTCACGAAGGTTTCGTCCCCGCCGTAAATGTATTCAGAATAACCTTTCAAATAAGCGGGATGATCTTTCCGAAACTCCAGCAATGCCCCTGAACCATCTGGAAGCATCATTGCCCCCTCTGCATCTTCTCTAGCCGCATGAAAAAATGGCAGCACCTCCAGACTCGTGAATTTCGCATTCCCCTCTTCCTTCAAATACTCCTGTGGAATGGAAGCCTCAAATCCATTAGCAGTCAGTCTGTACTCCAGAGCAAAAGAAAGCTTCAGGCTAATAAAAGCAAACTCCGCGCGGACGACATCTTGCTCAATCGTTACGGTAACCGTGGAGTCTTCATCTTTAAGTGGGTAGACCTGTGTAATGTCAGCCCCCTGTGTGTATCTGGCATAAATCGGCGCGGTCGTATATTTCTTAATATTTGGCATGGCTGTTCGCTCCAGCTGTGGAGATCCAAGCCACTCCTTGTTTGTGATTTTATCTGTGATGCGAAGATTTCCCGATTTCTCATCTACATATAAAATATAGCGTTCGTTCTCCAGTGCTTTTGTTCCAGGCGTGACCGGCTGCAGCTCAACCTTCTGAACAAGTGCTGCTACAGCTGTTGGAGCCTGCTCTTCTGCCGGAGCCGTGGTCTCCTTTTCTTGCACAGCAGTGGCCTGCCCTTCAGCTGGTTCAGTCACCACCGATGTTTGCTCTTGCCCAACCTCTTTGCTTTCTTCAGTCTGAACAGACTGCGTAGCGGTGGACGGATCGGCGGAACTGTGTAGGGGTTGAACATTTATCACTGCGAACAGCATCATCACAACAATACAGAGAATGCCCCGCACTTTAACTTTTTTTCTCATCGTGTTACCTTTCCCTCCTTACGCGCGCAATCTCAATTCTTTGAGCAGATCGACAATAAATGAAACAAATTGATTGGAAATACCAAATAGCAAAATGCCTACAAACCAGATAATGGCGATCCCTATTACACTGATTATGGTGATAAAAATAACCTTGCGAATCTCAAAATCATGCAGGATCTTCACCTTCATTAAAATCAACCAAGCCACCCAAAGAATCACAAACTTGTGCAGCAGATTGAAGGTTGAAGCCTCATCCAGCGAAAGGACCAACGTTAGCAGTGTGACTGGGATGATAAAGAGCATGTATGGAACAAGCGCAAAGGCACTGCCCACAAAAATCTCTTTAAATTTCCCCTCACCATCCATAATCGTACTGACACCCCAGTTCGAGATACACCAGGTCAACCAAGGAACGATAAGCCAAATAAACTCATGAAACATAGAGATTTCATGCGGCTCTCTAGTTTGAAAAGCATACCCTGTAATTAGAATCGAGATCATTCGTGCCACAAAGGTCAGTAGAACGATGGCAATCCCCTGTATCCAGCGGATACGCTGCTTTCCCTGAATATCGTTATAGAACTGATAAGGATGAACTACAACCTGATGAATCATTCGCAAAGTGTTCATCCAATCTCCCCCTTTGCCGGGTCCAATACTGCCTTGTTTCCTCTATACAGCCAGGTATGGAATCTCCGGTATAATCTCGGCGCACTCCAGAACAGTACTAAGAACAGTCCAATTCCGCCGGCGAAGAAATAAGTAAAGTGCTCCCGGATATACAATTTACGATATTCGCGGAAAGCGGATGAATAGTCAGCTTTGGAATTTGAAAGCTTGAAATAGCTCATAGATTCCTTATATTGCTCTGCTTTATAAAGCGCTTTGCCGATAGCCTGATAAGCCATATCATAATTGGCGTTTAATCGCAGCACCTCTTGCCATAAGGATTGCGCTTCGTCATAGCTGCCATCTACATATAGCAAAGATGCCTGATGAACCAAATCCGCAAACGGCGTGGTCCGGAAGCGATCGATTCTGCCCCGTCCTTTATCCACTACATAGATGAGACCATCAGCGGTTTGATCTACGGCGGAAGGAGTCACGAAGAGTCCATTCTGATCCCCGATCCCGCCGAAGCTGAATAACAAATTCCCCAGCTTGTCATATTGGAAGACTTTACTGGACTGCAAATCCAGCGCGGTTATAAATCCGTTCTTATCAATACTGATCCCCATAAAGGAAGCCATACTGAATGGACCCTCGGAGTAATAATCGCCGTACCAGCGTTTACCAATGTTCAGCGTATCTACGCCTACCGGAGATAACCGTTTGATCTGGTTATACTCTTCGCCCAGGGTCGTGCTGTAGATAAATCCTTCTTCATCCAGATCCACGTTGGAGAACTCAGAAGGTTTAACGGTCGCCAGCTGGTTCTGCTGCTCTTTGGTGGCCACCAGCTTAATTAAGAGTCGTGTCCAGGAGAAGCCTACATGGTTCGCTCCATAGAACCCCTTGAACTTACCGCCCGAGTCAATTTGCAGCAACCCCTGCGCGTTACCATCGCTCACCACATACATATAATCACGCTTATCTACAACTAATTTAGAAGGAGAATAAGAGAAATTAGCACCCAGTAATGGGCTATCCGGTTTTAGAAACTCTTTTACGAACTTGCCATTTTTATCAAAAATAGCAATACGCGCGTTTTTTGTATCTGCTACATATACCGTTCCATCCTCTTTCACGAATACACCCTTCGGCTCCTGCAGCTTGCCGCTGCCCTCCGCATCACCGATCAGATTTAGCAGACGACCGTCCTTATCCATATGAACAATACGGCTATTGCCCGTGTCTACTACGTAGAGTGAATCGTCATCACTAATAAAGAGAGATTCCGGATTTTTGAAGGACCCCGTATCTGTTCCTGTTGGATCGATAGAAGAATCGTAGAGATAACCATTAATCGAGCGGACCTCATTGCCGGACTGATTCCATGTATACCCCTCATACGGGGCTTCGCCAGCTAGCGCCTGCCCTGGAAGCAGCAGCACTGGCAGTGTCAGCGTCACCAGTAGCCCTGTTAGCAGCATTTTTTTCATATTACGTCCTATCATCATGACTCCCCCTATTCCTTCAGCCCCGAATGGGCCATTGTCTGAAGCACCATCCGCTGCGTTAATATAAAGACAAGAATAGTCGGGAGAATCATCAAGAAGCTTGCTGCTGCCAAAGTGCCTACCCTAGCAACGACTCCGGCTCCACCACTGATGGTTTGGATGGCAAGCGGCAATGTCTTCATTTCCTGAACAGTCGTATAGACCATTGAAGGATACGGATCATTCCAAGCAGAAATGAAGCTAAATAAAGCAAAAGTCGAAATCGCCGGCTTAAGCATTGGCATCACAACCACCCAGAATACCTTCCATTCTGAAGCCCCGTCTATGCGGGCCGCCTCTAATAAAGCGTCTGGAAGCTGCCGCAGGAACTGGGTCATAAGAAACATTCCCATCGGTGCAGCCAGATAAGGTAAGATCATTGCAAAATACGAATTCATTAATCCGCTGCGGCTAATCAGCAGATATTGCGGTATTTGCAATACTAGGGGTGAAAACATCAGCGCCGCCACAATCATACTAAAGATAGCGCTTTTAAATGGCATATTGTGCTTGGCAAGCGGATAAGCCGCCATTGCTGAAATTAAGACACCCCCGACCACAATCCCCGATGTAACGACCACGCTATTGAAAATAAACCGTGAGAACGGCACCGCCGAAGTTCCGGTAATTAACAGCAAATCACGAAAGTTCACCAACGTCGGATTCACTACGAAAAACCGCGGTGGGAACAGGAATAGTTCGCTTGTTGGTTTTAAAGCAGTCACTGCCATATAGACAAGTGGCAGCAGCATAATTAGGCCAAACACCGTTAAGAACAGATATAAAAAGATGCCGCCATAGTCAATACGCCTTAAATTTATTTTGTGCATCCTAATCCCTCCCCAGCACTTTGAAGATGAGACGGTTGAGCCCAAGCATCAAAGCGAACAGTAATACAGCAATCGCTGACGCATATCCCATCTCAAAGCGGATAAATGCGTAGTCGAACAGATGCGCCATAATCGTATGGCCTGCATAAAGGGGACTCGGAAATCCAACAAGCCGCATACTGACGTCAAATACGGTAAGCGAACCGACCACCTGCATCACCGCACCGAATAATAGCTGCGGTTTGACGCATGGAATTGTAATGTACCAAAGCTCCTGCCAGCGGTACTTGACCCCATCAATTGAGCCAGCTTCATATAAATCTGTCGGTACATTTTGAAGTCCGGCCAGAAAAGCAAGGAAACCTACCCCCATACTCATCCATAAGGAAACTATGATGATCACCGGTACGATCGAATCTACATTTTGTAGAAATAAATAAGGTTCATTGATAATCCCCAGCTGAATGAGCCAGTGATTGAGCAACCCCTTGCGGTCGCCGGCGAACAAATACAACCAAACCACGGACATTGCTACTGCACTTGTAATCGATGGCACATAGTAGCATAGGGTATAGAAAAAGCGGAACTTCTGCGGAATCTGGCTAATCAGCCAGGCCAGCAAGAAGGCCATAATATAACCTATCGGACCTGTAATAATAGCAAATTTCAGCGTAATCCCAACAGCTTTAAGAAAGATATCGTCGTCTACAAACAACAGCTTATAGTTAGAGAAGCCAATGAATCTCGGTGTCTCAATAATGTTGTAATAGCTGAAGCTTAGAACGACGGACATGATAATAGGAACAATAGTAAAAACGGTGAACAGAATCAGGAAAGGGGCCAAGAAATAATAGGAAACTTTATTTTTCTTGATATCCAACCAAAGCTGAGCCCATTTCCCGGGAGTTTTCGTCGGCTGCATCTGTACGGCTTCGTTCTGTGCCGGTGTAATTGTTTCACTACTCATTTCTGACCTCCTTCCTCTTTAGCGCTTGAAGTCTGGGAAGTTTCAATTCCGAACTCTTCGCGTTTCTTACTAAGCTCTTTATTGATTTCACGCACACCTTGCTCCATCGCCTCCCGCGGGAATTTACCGTTGAGCACAATTTCATTCCAGATGTTGGCGATATGCCGGGTCGTGTAATATCCTCCAAGCACCACTTCGCGCTCTTTAAACCACTCCCACTGTTCCATAATGGCGTCGATATCATCTTGCTGCCACGGCAGACGTTTGAGCGCTTCAACATTGGCTGTATTCCAACGAGCTTCAACACCCAGCAAAGACTCAAGCTCTGAGCCGAAGTTCTCCTGTGCATCCGCACTGGTCCACCATTTCAGGAACTCCCAAGACTCTTCTTTCATATCCGTATCCTTAAAAATAATTCCTGTCTGTGCAAGCCCGCCTGTAGAACGGTTAATCTGTCCATCGGCTTGTTCAATACCCGGCATTGGTTTCATGCCCCACCAGCCTGTCAACTCAGGTGCGGCAGTAGATAACAGAATGTATGTGGAATAATCAGCAACGCCGATTGGCATCTCTCCAGAACGGAAACGGTTATAGAAATCCGCTTGTTTCTGCAGCTTGTAGTTCGTAAAGAGTCCCGTCCACATTTTCATAGCTGTCAGTGCTTCTGGTGAATCCAGATCAGACAACATCCCATTATTCTTATAGAAATCCCCGCCATACTGGAATAAGAACGGCGCAAACTCATTAATGGCTAGACTCGGATTGTTCGGGGCATGTGGATAATAGAAGTCCATCCCGTTTTGTTGCAGCACAGGAATCAGTTCCATAACCTCTTGCCACGTATTCGGAATATCCTTCTCGCTAATGCCCAGCTGTGCCATAATATCTTTCCGGTAAAAGAGCATCGTGAAGTTCTGATTCTCCGGCAATGCGAAGTCTCCGTTATCATACTTATAAGGAATCAGTGCGCCCGCTCTGAAACGTTCAGCAACCTCTTGATAATCCGAGAATTCATTCAGATTCACGAGTGAATTCCGCACCGCGAAGTCAATCGGCACTTCACCCTCAACCCCCAGTGCCACATCGGGAGCAAGTCCGGCAGTATTGGCTAATAACAGAATCTGCTTCTGATCCGCTGCAAGCGTAGGAATAATATTGACGTTCACCTTGATGCCCGTGTTTGGTGTAAAGTCCTCATCCACCATTTGCTTAATGATCTCCGCCCAATCACGTCCACGAGAGATCCAGACATCCAGCACCTTTTCATTTTTGTACGTATTTCCTATGCCGCTGTAATCCTTTGTAAAAGAACTAAAGAAGTCATACGTCATCGTCCCTACACGGGTATACCAAGGAGCCGCGTCTTTAGGCCATGGCTGATCTTCCGACTTCACTTCAATATAGTCCATTACAATACTCTGCTTCATTAATCCGTTGACCCATAAGCCAAGCGATGACTGCAGATCCGTAAATTGCTGAAGACGACCTGGAATACTTGAGGTATCCTTCGCCATTTCCAGGAACCGATCACGTGCTTCATAAAGCGTACTCAGCTCAGAGCTTCCATCAGCAACGCCAAAAGCATACATATCCTGCACGGCATCATCCAACGTCCGCGCCATCAAATGTAAACGTGGCACAAGATTAGGAATGTTCTGCTCCAGCTGCCAATCCCCGTTTGGATCAGGGTTCGTTCCCGTTACCTGCGTGATTTCACGTCCCAAAAGAGACATTTTATGTGTAGTGTTCAGCACAGCTTCAATCATTCCGCCTACACCCGATACTTGAACTTCCATCCGCAACGTATGCTTGCCTTGTTCGAGATAAAAGAAGTATTCTCCGTCCTCATTTCCCAGCTTGTTTACTTGCCATTCCGCTTTGTAAGGGAATTTCAAGGCATTCAGCTCTTGGAACGGTACCTCGCCATCAATCATAATCCGGCGTTCCACCGGTATCCCGTTTAGGAACCACTGGCCGTAACGAATTGCGATATTGTAGAGCCCTGACTCAGGAATCTCGAAATCCCATTCCGCCCATTGTCCACCCGTACGCCACCCGACACCCCCAAAACTATTAAGCACAATAGCATCTTTGTTAAAAGGTTCGGTGAGTGGCTCCCGGTCCTCGATCCGCTTCAGCGTTGGATCTGAACGAAGGGAGGATTCTTCTGCCTGAATTTTGATCACTTGATTCTGAACAGGCTTGTAACCCTTATTCTCATACTCCTGCTTCACTTCCGCATAAGTCGGGAGCGGTTCTGGAGAAAATATTCTCAGTTCACTAAGTGCGGCCGGCTCCCGGATGGCTTCCAGCTTCACCGTATGCTCCCCTTTGGTCAGATAAAAGCGAAAGGGATCCGCAGTTCTGGCCTCGGCATCTCGAAACTCCCGATATTGCCAGCCTGTTACCTCTTCCCGCTTGGGATTAAATTCATTCCCTTGATTGTCCAGCCATGGCTCTGCACTTTCCTTCCACATCCGCTGGAATTCCATTTTTTTTACTTGAGAGAATAAATACTCCCCATCAATCTTTACGCTTCGAATGATCGAGGATCGTTTACCAGGAAGGGCATAATACTCCATCCCCATCTGATACAACCCATCTGCCGGAACCGTAAATGTATATTCCACCCAGCTATCCTCTGCTTTAAGCGCTAGTACCTTGCCGGGTTTTCCACCAAGATCCGTCATTACCTCTGTACCTTCAGCACTAATGGCCGTATAATCCGCCGAAGGAATAGCAAGCGTAAAATCCGATGAGTCCTTTGCTCCATCCTGCTGTTTTTCCTCGTAATAGCTTAAGTAAGAGGCTTCGAGTTTTGAATTCACACTATCGCTTTCTAAAATAGAGCTTTCATCAACATCCGCATAAACGGGGACGCCCTCCATCGCTGAATTATCAAACCCTCGTGATTGATTCCACCACATTAGGGAGACTCCTAAAAGTACCAGTAACAACAAACTAATCTTATATTTTCGCAGTATGCGTAACACGCATCGGTCTCCTCCCATCTTTACGGGCCTCTCGGACTTAAGTGAATACAAGCAGGGCAGCTCTGGCAATTGCAGGCTGCCCCTCCTGTTATTAGATTTCCTTACGGCTGCATTCCCATTGCCTTTTTAAAGGCAGCAATTTCTTTGGAAGCTTGCTTCAAGACATCATCACCAATTTTTTGAATAGCCGTCTTGGAATCTGTGTTCTTAGCCAGTGCATCACCGATCGCCGCTATAAAGATTTCCCAGCCCTTGTTATCTACTGGTGTAAGGTGTTTGACTGGAATATCGTTGCTTAATTGCTCATATAGTTTAAATTCCTCTTGCCCACCCAGATATTCATTTTTAGTGTTTGCGTACCAATCAAGACTGGAAATATCCTTGTAACCCGGCTGAATGGAATGTTTTGTCCAAATTTTCCAAGCATTTTCACTTCTCATGCTCCACTGAATGTAAGCCCATGCCGCTTCTTTATTTTTGCTTTGCGAAGGAATAACAAAGCTTGAGCCGCCCATTCCCACGTTAATTCCTATTGGCAAACGGGTTACCTTCCATTTTCCGGCAAGCTCAGGGAATGTTTCCTGAAGTCCGCGCGCTCCAAATGAACCCGATACGACACCAACTAAATCACCTTTCAGAACTAGCTGTTTACCTTCGTCTGAGCCATAACCGATATGAGGTGCCCAGCCCAGCTGTTGTCCACGTTTTGTAATATCAAGAACTTTCACCATTTTGTCCGTATTACGTGTCCAGTTCATATCCTTATCAAAGTAGCCGACTTCATCTCCTGCCCATACGATCGGGCCATCGCTCCACTCCATGAAATATTTACCGTTAGCTTTCAAAATTTGAGCCAGGTTCAAGAGATTCTCTTCATCTTGCATGTATTCACCAAGCTCAGCAGGATCACTTGGCAATCCAAGCTCTTCAAAAATGTCTGCACGGTAGTAATAAACCCCCGGTGTCATATCCCAAGGCATACCAAGCAGCTGTGAGCTGTCTGGTGTCATCCAACGTTCCCAGTTATATGGAGCAACCAGATCTTTATATTTTCCAGCGTTATAAGGCTCTTCCAAAAGATTCTCCAGCACATTGCCCGCCATATAACGGTTCAACTGGTACATTTCTACTTCAGCTACATCCGGCGCTCCACTACCTGCGGCGATTGTCGTTTGCAGCTTGTCATGCAGGTCGCCAAAGGGCATAACTACCGTCTTCAGCTTGATTCCAGGATATTCAGCCATAAATGCAGCGCCGACTTCCTCGAACACTTTTTCATTAAAGGCCCAAACGGTAACCTCACCTTGAATATCTTTGCTTGGCAGGTCGTTGGCAGGATCTGCTGCTTCCGTGCCCTCAGTAGCTGTTGCATTGGTTGGCTCACTAGCATTATTAGTTTTTTCAGTGTTCGTTTTACCGTTGTTAGCTGCATTTTTATTCGTCGTTGAGCTTCCAGCGCTGCTACAGGCTGACAGAATAAGCACAAAAACCATTACCATACATACGACTAAACTGCTCGTTTTTCTTTGCGAAATCATAACCTAACCTCCCTCTTAAATTGAACAAATAAATGCTTGTTTATAGTGAAGGAGTGAACCTCCCTCCGTGACCGGCTATTTCCCCCCTTCCTTTAGTCTCAACACGGTCACGGAATATTTCGGGAATTCAAACTCCAGACTACCTTTGTCTACACTTACCTTTTGAGTTACAGGTGCCACCTTGTCAGGTTCAGCGAAGCTATTCTCAGCATTTAAATCGTCCGACTGAAGTACGGTAGCTGTTCCTTCCAGACTTGATGTGGCAAGTCCGGCAAAAGAAACATCCGTGCGCTGAGCAGTGTCACCCGCATTAACGACTTTAACGATCAGCTCACCTGTGGCAAGATCACGGCTCGCAGTTTGGAACAGCGGCCCTGCTGGACTTTCATCGTTCACCTCTTGTATAAGCTCATCGTCGAGATAGAGCCGGATATTAGCACCTGATAATTCAATGCGGATATCGTACAATTTCCCAGTCTCAATCCTTACAGGAACCGTTCTTCCGATGACTGCTCTTGTTCCACCTACTGATTTTTCAATCGCGCTCTGCGTATTTCCCCAGCCGCCAAGATTCCACCAATAGAAGTTACCTTCATCTTTAGAGCCGAACATAATGAGCATGCCTTCTGCTCCGCCAGTCTTTTTCGCCTTAAGAGAAAGTGTATAATCACTCCATGAAGTCTCACCGGCAACTGCACGAATATCAATATCATTAGAAGTCTGCTTAAAAGTACCCTTGGATTGTTCCCAGTCCCCATTGTTTAGAGTCCAGGCTCCGGAATCCTTCTTGAAATGATCTTCAAAAAGAACGTCATCACCTTTCGCTACTCGTACATCGCTGTACTCTACCTGGGTGGCCCAAGTCCCCAAACCAATTCCACCTTGAATGGATTGCTTACCGGAGGTTTCTTCTTGACCTAGAGCCACAAGTGAGGTTGGAAGAACCACATCCCCCTTATTGCTTCCGAACATCTGCTGCACATGATAAGAAGGTGTTCCGTAGCTAGTCGATGAATCAAACACAATAGCGTCCGGGTTCCAAGTACGATCCTTCGTATTCACAAACAACGGGGCATAAGAGGACATTTTTACGATATCAGAATTCCGTTCCATGCCCATCATAAAAGCGGCCTCGCCGATTGCAGCGTTCAGATTGCCTTCTCCCGCACCCTTGGTCACCGCATACTCACCAACATAAATCTCAGGACCACTCCGGTCATAAGTATCGTATCTGTTCGAGTTGCTGAGGAACCATTCAGAGGTTTCATAGTAATGCTCATCAACCATCTCGATAGGCTCACCTTCAACTGCCGCATTGGCAATGAGATGAATCTCTGGATACTTCTCTTTAATTGCTTTATAAAACAAGCCATAACGCTTAATATATTCACTCATCTGGAAATTGTTTTCGTTACCAATCTCTAAATATTTCATATTAAAAGGCTCCGGATGACCATTGGCGGCTCTTTGTGCCCCCCATTTGCTAGTAACCGGTCCGTTTGCATATTCAATGGCGTCCAGCGCATCTTGTATCCATGGCTGAATTTCACTGACTGGAACGGTATTCTGCTTGGCTATAGGATCTCCGTTATGTGAAATCCCGATATAAGCTACATATAATGGTTCCGCTTTCAGATCTTCGGCCCATTGCAGATATTCGTGAAAGCCCAGCCCATCTGAGGAGCGGTAATCCCAATATCCCTTATGACCGGGACGCGTTTCAATCGGACCAATGGTGTTCTTCCATTGATAAGCATCAGTTGGCGTTTTCCCTTCCACAAAACATCCCCCCGGAAAACGAACGAATGCGGGTTTCATCGCAGCTACCTTTTCAGCCAAATCGATGCGAAGCCCATTCTCCCTGTTGTTCCAAGTCTCAGGAAACAAAGACACCATATCGAGATAAACAGTCCCTACATTGGCAGCAGAGATTACAATTCGTGCGTTTGCTACAGTACCTGTAGAAGTCAGTGTGTATGTATATGGATGCCATCCTTCTTTTAACTTATCAACGGTCTGTTCTGCATATAGCTCATTGCCATCTGGGCTCTCTAACGTTATACGCAGTGGCATATTGTCCCCTGGCTCTGGCCGCGCATAGAAAGACAACTTGTAACTGGCATCCTTCGTCAAAGCAATCCCCCAGTAACCATTATTCACAGCAGATACCGAACCACCCTCGGCAGCTGATGATACTGTTAAAGCCATTGCCTGGGTCTGAGCATCGTTCAAAAGCTTAGTGCTGGTCAG
Organism: Paenibacillus sp. FSL H3-0286; assembly: GCF_045040705.1. Classification (NCBI taxonomy): domain Bacteria; kingdom Bacillati; phylum Bacillota; class Bacilli; order Caryophanales; family Paenibacillaceae; genus Paenibacillus; species Paenibacillus sp. FSL H3-0286. Next base: position 5,845,347 of record NZ_CP150285.1, read on the forward strand.
AGCAAGCTTCCCTTTACTCCCTCCTTTTTCATCCATCCACCAATTGAACAGTGTGACCGAACTATCCTCAAAGGAACGATTGGAAATCAGCTCTGCATATAGCCCTCCATCTCCCGCATGATTAATCTCTTCGAAAAAGGCTCCGTACAACATCGGGCTGATCTTAGCTCCCGGATTCGCCGTATCCACAGTCAACGTATATGCGGTTCCACTACTTGTGTTAGCTGCTGTCGCCGTTGGAAGAGTTTTCTTTCCCGCTTCACCCGTTGCTTCTTTGGCAGACTCCTGAGACAGTGTTGCTGGGTTTTCGCCCTTAGAAGCCCAATAATACGTCAGCCCGCCAATCGCAATCACGAAAATCAGTACCGTAAGCCATAGCTTCCGTCCATATTTATTCAAAGATAATTACCCCCAACCTTTTATTAGCGTTTTCATTTTTATGAAGTGAACAGATCCTTCCATTCGTAATAACTTAAAATCATTTCACAAAACCTAAATGAATCCGTTTCCATTGATAAAATACCATACTAAAATCTGGTTGTAAATAAATTAAACTAAACCTTTTTATACTTTTATGAATATAATTTCCAATAGATTTGCAAGAAATCAAGAGATTTATTAGTTTTTTTAAAACAAATTCCCTCTTTTCATCTCACCATCTTTATATTTTTCTAAAATAAACGGGGGTTTACAGCCCTAAGTAAGTTTAATTTTCATTTTTTCCTTCATTTATTTTACTGTTTTATTTTTCCATTCAAATAATAATGAAACTAAAATTGATTGTGTTGCCCCCAAAAAATCATATAAAAAAAGCTCCCCCTTGCCCAAACTCAGGCAAAGGAAAGCTATCGTTTAATTTCCAACTAAATTTAGTTCCGCCACTTCATAAACTTGTAATCAAGAAAATCAACAAGCAAGAAGAGAATAAAACCGACCAAGCTGAACAACATAATTCCCGCATACATCTCCGGATAATCTAATCTTAACCACGCATCCATGATGAAAAAGCCCATACCGTGCTCTGTTCCATAGATCTCCGTAAAAAACAGTACAGATATCGCCGTTCCAAGCGAAATACGAATCGTACTCAGAATTACTGACAATGCCCCCGGCAGTGTCACATGCCAGAACTTCTTCACAGCGCTGGCACCTATACTAGTTAAGACATCATAGGTATTGTCCGGAATAGCCTTAACCCCATCCCTTACCGAAATGATGATCTGAAACAATAGAATCAGCATGATCATTAGGATTTTGGACGTCTCCCCAAGCCCGAAGAACAGCATCACTACTGGAAGCAGGGCAATTTTGGGAACAGGATAGGTCAAGTAAACCACAGGGTCCAGCAGTTTGTTCCAGGTCAACGAACGTCCCATTAGAAGACCTACAAGCAGTCCAATAATTAACGCCAGTACCACACCTGCAAAAATTCTGAACAAGCTATACCCTACATTTATAGCAATATCCTGCGCTCCTAACTGAAACATCGCCTTATATACAGCAAAGGGACTTGGCAAAATCGAATGGTTCATAAGTAAAAATGCGATATACCAGACTACATTCATACAGACAAATACAAATAGCAGCCTTACTAGATGATGAAGTCGACGTTTGTTTACCATATCTCCTGCATTACCTTTCTAATCCGCTTAGTCTGCTCAAAGAAATCCACACTGTCCCGCTTATCCTCATGCTTCATATGAAACACCAAATGATTATCAATAATTTCAGGTGTAGTTTCTTTGTTGGACGGCATGACGATAATCTTTTGCCCCAGCAGAATCGCTTCTTCCACATCATGAGTGACAAATAATGTAGTCGTCGGGTTAGCCATCCAGTTCTCTAAAAAGAGGACCTGCAGCGTTTCCCTTGTTATCGCATCGAGTGCAGAGAATGGCTCGTCCAGCAACAGAATAGTAGGCAAAATGGCAAAAGCTCTGGCAATCGCTACTCTTTGCTGCTGGCCTCCACTGAGGGATAAGGGATAACGTTCTGCTAAATCAGAGATCCCCATCGACGAAAGCCACTGCTTAATCTGCGTCTCCCGTTCTTGCTTGGATGAACTTGCCGTATGCGTAATCTTCATCGCTATCTGAATATTATCATGTACAGTCTTCCAAGGAAGAAGCCCGTAGTTCTGCGGCACCAGCCCGATTAACGTTTCTTTCTCATGTACAGATTTCTCATTAAAAAGAATTTGTCCCTGATAGCTAGGCAGCAAGCCCGCAATCGCCCGTAATAAGGTTGATTTTCCGCTGCCAGAGGGTCCGATAATGGTGTAGATCCCATGTTCCGGCAAAGATAAATCCACCTGACCTAAGGCTAATTGTCCGCTCTTATATTCTACTTTCAGATCCTTTATGGCGAGTCCTTTATTTCTTGAATTGGACATCAGAAATCACATCTTCAGCCGAGATATTTTTGCTAAGCAAACCTTTTTCCCGTGCCCAAGCAAATGCAGCCTCTACTTCCTTCACATCCACTTGATAAGCTGGTACATAATCCGGTACCTTGATCTCATCTTTTAATGTTTCTGGATATCCTACTTCTTTGATTACAAGATCGATATATTCAGATTGTTCATGGGATTTCATATAAGCTACTGCTTCATCATAAGCAGCATACATACTGCGGATAGCTTCTGCTTTGGCATCAATTGCAGTTTGCGGGAAAGCTAATACGAACGGATTTACTCCCGCAGTTAGCGTTGAGCTCAGTACACGCAGGCCTGAGGTTTTGCCCATCGTTACAAAAGGTTCTGGCAAAATTGCCGCATCCGCCTTATTATTCTTAAGCAATTCTAAACGGGTCGGAATCTGTGGAACCTCTGTCACTGTAATATCAGCTTCGGTCAGACCTGCTTGTTTCAGCATCATGGCCACTGTATATTGTGTGGAGGTATTTTTGGACAAAATCACGGTTTTCCCCTTCAAACCCTTCACATCCTGGATCGATTCATTTCCAGTCAGCAAATCAAATTCCCCAAAAGTTGTACTGGTGATCTTCACATCCAGTCCAGCCTCATTGTAAATGGAGATCGCAACCAGGTCAGCACTTAGACCATCCAGCTTGCCTGCTTGAAAAGCTACATCCCGATCTTTGGCGCTTTTAAACGTCTGGATGTCCAGATCCACACCGTGGTTTTTATCGAAACCTTGTTCATGTGCGATGATAAAAGGAATAGCATCAATCGAGGGTAATAAACCGAGCGACAATGAGGTAACTTCTTTTGCAGCCTCTGGAGCAGCTCCCTCTGACGATTCTGTATTTGTATTATTTTTCGAACCACAACCCACTGCAAGTGCAGCGATGACAACAACCATCATAGATAACAACAACATTCTCTTTAGACCTTTATTCTTCATTTAACTCTCCTGCCTCCATTATTCTTTCTATAGTGTAATTCTCTGTAATATTCTTTGCTCACTCATAAATGTGCATGCAAAAAAATCCTTAAGCTCTACAAAAAAAGCTTTAGGCATGTTAAGTTTACCACCAATCTTTATATTTTGTATATTTATAAATTTAGATATAAGTAAATAGAAGCGACGCAAAAAAAGCTGACAGCGGAATGGTTCCGCTACCAGCCTCAATCTCTATATTATGGAGTTAGTAGATTTGTGTGGATTTTAATGACAGCTTTTTTAATCTGCTGCCCCGGTTGACCCATGCCCGGTCTGTGAACATCATGAGGGAAAAAGACCGCGAACATTCCAGGCTTCAAAGATAACAATATTTCATCTGCTGATGGGGGATAAAGCGCATATTCTCCTTCGGCATCGTAAGGCTTAATGGGCTCGATCCCTTCTTGCAGGGGTGCCCAGCCAATCGTTTCTTCACCTTCTATCAGATAATGCACATCAATATAAGTCTCATGCTTCTCTGCGGCTTGTTCCTCCAGCGATTTTGCCTCCAGAGCCATAATCGAAGCATACATTTCGTTCCCGCGGATTTCGATTCGCCCAAGATCAGGATCATGTTGTAAGATTACTTTCAATTCCTCAATAGCCTCAACAATGACAGGATTCTCATACTTGATATGCTCTTCCCAAGATGACAAAGAACCTAAGATCATAACTTCCCATTCCCCTCACATCTTAATGTGCTAAACCAGTTTCTCACTGACTGCTGAAGCTGTAGTTTCTTTATTGATTATGGATTGCTCACTAGTCTTCTTGAAATATTCTACATATAAAATATCAAGCAGATAAAGCTGCGATATCTTTGCAGATAATGAACCCCCTTGCAGCGGTCCTTCATTAGCCCCACATAGCAGGGTCAGATCGGAGTACGAGGTTAACGGTGACTTTTCAAACCTGGTAATGGATATTACTTTGGCTCCTCGTTCCTTTGCTTTTCTCGCAACCTCAATGCTATCCTTGGTCGAGCCGGAATAAGAAATCACAACAGCGACATCCCGGTTAGACATCAACGCTGCCGACATCATCTGCAGATGTGAATCCATTAAACATTCCGTTTTGTTCGTAATGCGCATAAATTTAATCTTGGCTTCCATAGCTGTGACTAGAGAAGAGCCCACACCGAAAAACAATACACGTTCTGCATTAATCAAATACTCAATGGCCTCACTGATCTTCTGTATATCAATTAAATTATAGGTCTCGTTGAGTGCACTTACATTCGTGGTCAGCACTTTAGAAGCAACAGCTTCAATCGTATCATCCATCAGAATTTGATCGGTAAGCTGCGGGATCTCATTCTCCACAGTGATGCTATGTGCCAATGCGATCTTGAACTCTTGATACCCTTTATAACTTAAAGATTTGCAAAATCGAAATATACTTGATTCCCCAACATCACATGCATCTGCAAGATCAGTAATCGACATGTAGACTACACTTCTCGTATTCTCCAGTACGTAGTCCGCTACCTTCTTCTCCGTATTCGTCAAATTATTGTATTTAGAATGAATTGAAGAAAAAATACTGATTGTCCGCAAAAAAGCCCCTCCTTTTCAATAAATTAATGTACGAATAAGGAGGAAGCTCCCAGCAGACCTGCCTTATTCCCTAATGAGGCTTTAACAATTCTCACTCCCGCAAAGCTTTCCATAATCAAAGACTTCGTGCGTTCTTCTACCCTTCGAACCAAATCTTCTTGTTCCATTACGCCGCCACCAATAATGATCGCGGATGGATTGAAGATATGTGTGATAGAGGCTAAACCCACAGCCACTTCAGTAATCCATAAATCTAAAATACGTTCAAGCTGCTCATTTCCGCTCTGTATTTTATCAAATAAAGCTTTTCCGTCCATGCATTCGGGATCTGCCAGCTGAGCCATCTTCACTAAAGCTGTAGTTGAAGCGTATTTCTCATAATACGGCAGTCCTTCTACTCCGCATGTGGCCGACAATGGGTGAGTAAAGATATGGCCAAATTCAGCCGCTACCCCATTAGCCCCTTTATAGATTTGGCGATTAATGACGATCGCACCGCCAATGCCTGTGCCAAAGGTTAGACATAAGAAATTGTTAAAGCTCTGAGCAGCTCCATAATAAGCTTCGCCTAATGCAGCTGAATTCACATCGTTCTCTACCATAACAGGTTTATTAAAATGATGGGTGACAATATCCTTAATTTTCATTCCAGTATATCTAGGTATATTTTCGTTAGCATAGACAATAAATCCTTCTTCTGCATTAACTTGGCCCGCGGTGCTTATGGCAATGGCATCAAAATGATCGTATTCTGCAATCTTTTCCAGCATTCTCGAGATTACATGGGGTCCCCCCAAGTAGCTTTCTGTTGCATACTCCTTGAAGTCATGTACATTCCCCTGTTTATCGCATATACACATCTTGGTATTGGTACCGCCAATATCTACGGCTACAATTCTCATTCCCATCTACCCTCTCTGGCGTTCTACTGAATAGCGTTCACAAACCGTTTCGTAATCTCCATCGGTCTCGTGATCGCAGAGCCAACCACTGCTGAATACACACCTAAATCAAACATGGTCTTTAATTCTTCAGGAGTGGAAACCCCACCTTCAGCTATAACGGGAACAGAGAAGTTGTTGACGATTTGTTGAACCAATTCAAAATCTGGCAAGTTGCGGCCTTTAGTAGCCTCGGTATAACCGCTCAAGGTAGTTCCTATCAGATCAAATCCCAGCTCAACAGCCTTCGCAGCTTCCGCAAATGTAGAACAATCCGCCATAAACAGTTGATCTTTATAGGTCTCTTTTAAAAGTGGAAAAAGTTCAGAAATAGTAGATCCGTCCGGGCGAATACGGTCTGTAGCATCCATAGCAATGATATCTACCCCTTCGCGGTACAGCTCATCGACTTCCTTTTGAGTGGGTGTAATAAAGACTTCAGAGCCTTCATACACCTTTTTGATTATCCCAATGATCGGCAGATTCACTTGCTTTTTGATTTCTTGAATATCCGCTACGCTGTTTGCCCGAATTCCAGAAGCCCCGCCTAAGTAAGCAGCATAAGCCATTCTCCCCATAATAAACGGGCTATGCAGCGGTTCTTCTGGTAAGGCTTGACTGGAGACGACTAGTTTATGTTTTATTTTTTTAAGTACATTATTTTCAGTATTCATCAGTAACCCACTCCACATTTTTATTTATTCTTTAACTGCTCCTGCCGTAATCCCATTGGTGAAGAACCGTTGGAATAACATGAACACTAGCAACATCGGAATTGCAGCGATGGTAGCTCCGGCCATTTTATAAGCGAAATTAGGATTCAAATCCTGCATTAAGGTCGCAGTACCAACCATTAATGTTTTCATTTTGTTCTCTTGGCCTATAACCAGCTGCCACAAATAATCATTCCAGACTTGCACGAAATTCAGAATAAATAAGGCTCCAATACCAGGTTTGACAATAGGCAACATGATGCGCGTGAAGATTCTCCATTCATTTGCACCATCTATTCTCCCGGCTTCTCTTAAGGCATTAGGGGTTAAATCGAAGAATCCCTTTAATAGGAACACTCCAAATGCACCCGCCACGTTCGGCCAAATCATACCGTTATAACTATTTACCATTCCAAATTGTTGGGTGATCCGGAATAAGGGCACAATCATAATTTCTTTAGGAATCATCAAGCTTGATATAAAGATAATGAAGATTATATTTTTACCTTTAAAATTAATCTTTGAGAACGCATAGGCGGCCATAGAGCCTACAACAATAACCAAAATAGTAGAAATACCAGATACATAAATACTATTAAACGTCCATCTTAAAGCCGGCTGGTTCTGAAATACATCCACATAGTTGGAGAATGTAATCGATTTGGGCCACCAGTCTGGAGGCATCTTCACAACATCCGAGCTGTTTTTAAGTGAACTTGTGAATAACCAATATAGTGGAAAAAGATTAAGGAGTGCGAAGAGGATAATGATCACATTCGATATCACATCAAACTTCTCTCTCTTTTTCTTGTTTTTAATCTTCGACATGTTGTATTCCCCCTCACTTCACCTTAATCATGCTTCGTAGCTGTGGCACAGACAATATCAATGTAATCACGAACATGATAACCCCTACCGCAGAAGCTACACCGAGTTGGTTATATTTAAAGGCATTATTATAAAGATAGTACATCAGCGTTACGGAGGAATTGTTCGGTCCGCCACCGGTCAATAACTGAATAACTACAAAGATTTTTAATACGGCAATAATATTGATAATCGTAATATAAGTTGTTGTAGGTCCTACCGAAGGAATCAGGATCTTTGTAATCACTTGCCATCTGCTAGCACCATCGATTTCTGCTGCTTCAAAAAGCTCTTTCGAGACACCAATCATCGCAGCTATATACAGAATAATTGCCTGGCCCACGTTAGTTGCGAAGGTTACAAATATCACGACTGGCAGAACCGTCTTTGGATTTCCCAGCAGATTAATCGTCCCTAGTCCCATGTCTTTATATAGATAAGAGATAAGTCCGTTAGCCGGATTCAGCAAAAAGCTCCAGACCATACTCATAACCACCATGGACACCATTACCGGGATATAATAACTTCCTCTAATAAAGGAAACGTACTTAGCATTCTTATCAAATACCGCAGAGGCTACGAACAATGCAAACCCCACTGTAAGTAGAACGATAAATATTACGAACACAACGGTGTTGATAGTAGCCTTAAAAAATACCGGATCATTAAACAATGTGGTGTAATTGGCAAAACCCACAAACTTCTCGCTGTCATAATTAATCTGGTATAGACTCAGCCGCATCCCTTCTAAGATCGGATAGACAAGAAAGGCTAAGAATACTATCATCTGAGGTAAAATAAACAGATAACCTGTAATATTCTCTTTTAGGTAATTACTACGTAGTTTCATATCGTTTACCTTTCTAATTAACAGCCCTAGAGTCTCTTCAGACCCTAAAGGCTGTCAATCGTGTATTGTTTATCTGGTCTTAGATTATTGGAAAATTACAGAGCCAGCTTTATTGGTCTCAATCACCTTGTTGCCACTTGCCTGATAATCTTGCACAAACTGTTCCGGTGTCTTAGCTCCCATGTAAAGTGCTTGTAGCTCTGGATATAAGACCTCTCTTAATTGGCTGTATCCTGGAACGTTGCCTGTGAAGTTGAACAAATATTTAGAGTTGGCATCGTAAGCTGCAAACAGTGGATTCTCCGCTTTAAGCGCTTCGGCTACAGAACTTCTTACAGGAATACCATTCTTAGAGGATTTAACTAACTCAGGATCGCTTGAGAAGAACTTCACGAAATCCTTAGCTACTTCAGTCTTCTTAGCATCTTTGGACTTGAATACACTAGCGCCTACTACATAAGTAAAGGATAGAGGATCTCCGCTTTCCGACGGAATATTAGCAAGTCTCATATCGAATTTCGCTGCCGTACCGTCCGCCATATTAGCTTTCGTACCATTAAACAGAATTGGGTTAGTGAAACTGATCGCTAATTGCTGATTTTGGAACATAGCATTGGCATCATTAGAAGAAACAGATTCTGCGCCTGGATTTGTATATCCGCCGTCATATAGGTTTTTCAGCCAAGTTGCAGCTTTAACTCCGTTCTCATCATTCAGGACAATGTTGCCTTGATCATCAAAGAACTTATTGCCGAACATTCTCATATAGGCAAGGTTCCATGTATCGCCCTGATTATTTACAGCGAATAATGCCATTGGATATGCATTGGAATACTTATCCTTCGGCAGATTGTTTTTCAGACCCTCAAGAATTTGTTGATATTCATCCAAGTTCCAAGTTTTGATTTCGGATTCTTCACCCACAAACTTTTCTAAGCCTGCTGCTTTAAACATGTCCGCGTTGTAAACCAAGGTGCCTGGGTTGTGCTGGAATGGATAGAAATAAATATCTTCTCCGAACGTTACAGCGTCCCAGTAGTTTTGAGCAATATCGCTTTTCGCGTCTTCATCAATGATGTCAGTCAAAGGAACCAATGCTCCCCGGTGAACGTAATCCCCCATCGGGAATACACTCTCAAAGAACACATCTGGAGGTGTTCCTCCGCTTAAGTTAACATTAAGCAATTGATCGCGCTGATCTCCAGCAATGACCTCTATTTGAATATCTGCATCGTATTTATCATATTGTGCTTTGAATTTCTCAGCGGCGTGCTTTAGGAAGCTATCATAGTCCGCGCCTGCCTCCGTGGCATCCACAACACCCTTCCACTGTGGAGTCAGCCATACTCTGATCGCCACTTTTTCCTTCCCAGATGCAGAAGAATTATCGGATGTATTAGAACTCGCAGCATTGTTACCTGAGCAACCTGAAATTAAAGAAATAATCACCATTAGCGCAAGCATTGCCGAGAGTAAACGTTTTTTCTTCATTTATAAACCTCCCTAAAAGTTTTGTGAGCATTACCTTCTCTGAATCGCTACGTACAAAACTCGCATCGAAAGCATACGCTTAAAGTTTTGTGAGCATTATCTTCTCTGAATCTCTTCGTACAAAACTCGCTCGAAAGCATAGAACCTTTAATTTAAAATCCGTTTGGCATGGTATTGCACTAAATCGGCCATGCTGCGATGTCCTTGCGGATCAAGATGCATATAATCAATTTCATTCATCGATACATGGTCTCTGGAATCTACAAAGTGGATACCAGTTCCCGTTAGCAAAGCTGCAAGATGCTCAGCGAGCTCCATAGACTTCTCACTACACCCGCTACCCATTGGTTTGCCAATAGGGGTATGAATATACTCTGCTCCAATCGGAGGGGGCGCGATTACTAGAACCTCTGGAGCCTTCCCCTCAGGTCCTGCACCGCTACCTTTAGCTTTAAGAGCCAGTCTAACAATACCTTGTGCGATGTTATAAGAAGTTAATCCAAACCTTTCTTTGGTATCATTGGTCCCAAGCATGATCACAACCAAGTCTAATGGCGAATGTGACATCAGGCAGGGATAGATATAGGAAATTCCAGAAAGTCCTTCGAATAGAGGGTCCTCACTGACACTTGTTCTGCCGGGAAGCCCTTCTTCGATCATACGGTAGGCGTCACCCAATTCTGTATGAAGAATTCCCGTCCAACGAATATCATCCTTAAATCTGCGGTCTGTCTCTGCGTCGTAGCCCCAAGTATTAGAATCGCCAAAGCATACGATGGATTTCTTCATTTGTCTTAACCGCAATATCTTTCAATAGCTTGATCAATCAATTTCATAATGTCTGCGATCGGACCAGCATCTTCAGCGGCTACTGCCTCAAGCGGTGCTCTTACGCTACCAATGTTTACGCCTCTTAATTTTAGAATCTCTTTTATTCCGGCATACATGGCACCTTTCAGCGAACAAAGGGCGATGATAATATCGTTGATATCGCTTTGAATTTGTCCAGCTTCTTCGAACTTACCAGCCTTAACAAATTCATTTGCTTGCAGGAACAGCTCAGGCATAACCGCATAGGTTCCACCGATTCCCGCATCCGCTCCCATGATTCTTCCCGCAACATATTGTTCATCCGGTCCATTAAATACCACTACATCTTTTCCACCCACTCTTTTGAATCTTTCAATATCCATAGTCGGCATGGAGGAGTTCTTCACACCAATCACCTTTTTGTTCGCAAGCAGCTTCTCAAATAGGGACGGAGTCAGTGTATATCCAGTAGTCTGAGGAATGTTGTAGATGATGAAGCTTAGAGGGGTTGCCTCCATAATCTCGCTCCAATATTTATAGACTGCACTATCAGGTAACTTGAAATATATAGGCGGGATTGCGGATAATGCATCGTATCCTAAGGTTGCAGCATGTTTCGCTAACTCAATACTATCTCTAGTGGAAGGGGCACCCACGTGGGCAATCAGTGTCATTTTACCTTTCAGGTTACTAGCTACGTAGCTTAGTACCGCTTTGCGTTCGTCGAGACTCTGGTAAATACATTCTCCTGAGCTGCCTCCCACATATACACCTTGAACTCCTTTTTCAAATAAGTAATCACATAAAGCATGCGTCCGGGATTCCGAAATATTTCCTTGATCGTCATAGCAGGCATAAAAGGCAGGTATAATTCCGTGGAACTTTGTGAGTGTCATTGTTAATCCCCCTTAAGTTGTGAGCGGTTTCTTTTCTACATAAACAAAATATCATTATATTTTGCTTTTGTAAATTATTTTCTCTATTTTTTGAAAAATAAAATTTATTTCCACCAATCTTATTTATGATTAGCAAAATAATGGTTTTCAGTGCAACTCGCAGCTAATAATCATTTATTTTTCCATATTCATTAGAAAATAATCCTGTAAATTCTCCACCCTAAATTTATTTCTTCAGGGCAGTATTTGTTGGATATACGGATGTAAAATAATTTAAAAAAGTGGTACTAATGAGTATCCTTTCAGCTTCGTTAAAAATGTCTCCTACAGGGAGACACTTCTCTCCAGATGAAGCACAAAACCTAAATAACACACAATGTTCACTGAATAATCTGTGTTTTTCAGACGGACACACCTTTTAAAAAATGGAGTTTAGGATTATAATGAAAGCGTAAACAAAGAACAACAAAATCTATTTTGTTTCTTCGCCAAAGGAGGCTGGAGGAAATGCTAGCAGGACTTAAGGAACTTAAAAATTGGGTGACAGAAAACTGGAATCCAACATTGAATACAGGTAATGAGGACTACCGGAAAATGGAGTACTCCGTGGAGCGCCATCTGCACACTCCGCAATCTCCGAAACCACTTAGCTATGAAGAAGAGGCTCGCATCAAGACCGTTAAATTTCATTAACTAACCCTTCAGATAAAGATTGATTCATAACGAAGACATCAGACCGCCAGTTCTGGAAGCAATTTCAGTGGATGCGGTCTTTTATTATGCCTTGTAGTTGTATACCGAAAAAACCTCCTCCACCCTAAAGGGTGAAGAAGGCTAATAGGTTACTTTCAAGGACATGGCAGTAGGTTATCAATTCAAAGGCCTTGTTTAGTTCATCCTTCGATAAACCTCAGCGCGCGTTCCGATTGATAATCAGCTAGGCCTTGGGCGAATTGTTGATCAGGAAATCCTCTATGCAGCAGCTTTAATCCACCTGAAGTTAAGGAGACATGATGGTGGAATTGATAAAATAACAGCCTATCATGATCCAGAGCATCGTTCTTTAAGTACCGGTAGAAATCCCCAAATCTCATCTGCAAAAAACTATGCTCATGCTCAATATCATAAAACATTGCTCCTTCGATATCGATCAAGAAAGGTTCCAGTTTATCGTTAACCATAACATGGTCAGGACCCAGTTCCCCGTGAATAAACCCATATTGCTGTCTGGGTTGAATTTTTGATTCAAGCTCGTACAACTTATCGAGCAGTTTGCTTTGATTAGACCTGATCTTCTCAATATGTTGGGAGGCATAGGCTAGCTGTACTTTCGCATTTTCCATTTGTAATAAATGACATTGCCCCATGCTGCTCTCGTTAGCATTTGCTTTCCCAAAAACATGCCTCTCGTGGGTATGCATAGCAGTAAGCATCTCCCCCACACGCTGAAAAACTTTATCTTGAACACGTAACTCGGGATGATGAAAATAGGTTTCTGCCATTCTTCCATCTATATATTCAACCAGAGCATAATCGAAAGAGTAACGATCTCTTACCTTATTCAGATCATAAAGAGCAGGGGTCTGAATTCCATGTTGTGTTAAGTACCTGTTATTTAATTCGAATAAATGACTTCCATAGGATTGTTCGTTTATATCTTCATTTTCTTTTTCTTCTTTAAAATAATTCATGGAAAGATCCCACACATACAAAACGCAGGAAAATCCATTACTGCACTCAATCTTGTAGACCACCTTTTGTGCGCCGCCATGCATGCGCGAAACACGAGCAACGAAATAACTGCTGCCAAAAACCCTACTAATATAATCCTGTAAGTCAGCCTTATCGAGATGACAAGTAACGTCCATTAACAACACTCCATTTATTAGGTTTTGCCGGCTTCACAATAGTAAATAAAATCCAGCCGAAAGTATAGACTTATTCTTTCTGATCAATTATGATGTTGAATAAGGTCTTGAAAAAAACAAGCATACAAAAAGCCGTTGGAATCAATTTCAACGGCTTTTTTTTATGAAATATCTATACAAATATAGAGGAGTACTTTCACAACATGTTCAAACGACTAACTGCACTATTTTCGATTCCCTCTTATGGCTTACTCTTTTTATGTATGTTACTGCAGGGGATGGGGATTTCACTCAGCGCACCCTTTTTATCCATTTATTTCACGGAACAGCTTGGAGTATCTGTCGGGCTGTTTGGTGTTTTTCTGGCCACCACGTTAATTGCCGGGATATGGATCAGTACACTAATCGGAAGACGCTCTGACCTCGGCTTAAATCGAAGAAACATTTACCTTGTCTCCACGCTCTGTAATGCTCTGGCTTATAGCGGATACTTGCTCATTGGGGATTTTACGATCTTATTCATCTACATGATTGTGTTCACCGCTCTAGGTGCACCAGGGATGCCTCAATTGTTCGCCATAGCTAGAGAAGCAGTGAATAAGAGCGATTTTACGGATACTGCGTTTGCAAATTCTACCTTGCGTTCTGCTTTCTCTCTCGGCTTTATTACAGGTCCTTTAATCGGTACTCTGCTAATTGCTGCTGTTGGGTTTAAAGGGATTTTCTCGGGCACCATCGGAGTATTCCTGCTGGTTGCCTTACTTATTTCACTATTCCTGAAATCAAATACAGAAGTGAAAAGCAGTACTGCAGAAGTAAAAGTAAAAAGTTTCCGGTTGGGTCAGAACCGTAATGTTCTGCTTCCTTTTCTGATTATGATACTCATGTATGTAGCCCACTGGACGAGTAGCATCAATACTGCCCTCTTTATTACTAACAATCTAGGGGGAACAACAAGCGATGTCGGTTTAGTCAGCAGTATTTGTGCTGCGCTGGAAATTCCTTTTATGATCATGCTGGGACTACTTAGTGCGAAATACAGTAACCGAATCCTGATGATGTGCGGAGCCATTTTCGGAGGAGCTTATTATCTCGTTGTCATTACTTCAGGCGCGATGTGGCAAATGCTTGCAGCCCAAATTTTGCTTGCCTTTTTTGTTGCCGTTATTTCAGCGATTGGCATTAGCTACATTCAGGATCTGCTTCCAAACATGCCTGGGTATGCATCCACGCTCTACTCTAATTCATCCACGATCGGCAGACTGATTGGCAGTCTTGTTGGCGGGTTATTAGCTAGTGTTGTTGGGTACCGGTACTCATTTGTGCTCTGTTTCATACTCGTCATTATTTCTACAATCATGCTTGCGGTAAGCGGACGTTACTCTGTAGATGATCCACAAAAACTAGCGATTTAATCCGCTTTTTCGGGCTTCATTCAGCCCTTGAAACTTCTCCATATTTTCTCGCGACTAACTAACATATCCTTAAAAAGGTGGGGTTAGATGTTAAAAACTATTGCAAGAATGCTCATGTTGATGTCTTTAATCTTTCTGGCAGCATGTGCAGGGGATGTTAAACCCATCGAGGAGCCGAGCACAGGAGCAAATACGCCAACCCAAAGTCCAGCGATGAATACGCAGAAGCCGCAAAACACAGAACCCAAGCAGCCAAATGAAACTAGTTTTAAAGCAGAATTGTCGATAAATCTGAAATCATATTCAGATCAATTGACAGAGTATGATCTCCCCGCACTTGAAGTGCTGGAAAAAAACCTAACTGCTTTGGTTGAGCATGACCACACACTTTTCCAATCCGGGTTCGTAAACAAAAAACTAGCAGATGCTATGGAACCTTATTATGACGAACAATATCAGTACAAATTCACAGACATCGAAAGCATCGATTCCATGTTACCCAACGAACATCAGGTGAATATAACGGTAATCGGACAACGCTTGGATATGGCCGCAAAGACAGTTGAAAATGTAAAAATGCTATACGCTATTCGGCCAAACGATCAAGGGGAATGGGTCATTTATATCATTGATTGATTGATTGATTGACTGACTGACTGACTGACTGATTGATTGACTAACTGACTGACTTGCTTATGAAAAATCGTCGACCGATTCCTGACAGGGAATTTGAACGGCGATTTTTTTGTGAAAAAAAACCAATTTCTCACCTTGCTAGCATTGCGAGATGCGGAGAATTGAATCATGTTTGTGGTAACCTTCTAGCTACCTACCCGATCTAATATTTAAGTAACGTTACGAACATCCTAAGACTTCTAGTCAAGAAAGCAGGTAAATCTTTGCATATAGATCCTATTGTCGTCAAAGCCAAAGCTGGAGACCCTGAAGCATTCGTGCAGTTGATGCAGGAGATAGAGTTACCTTTATACAGAACTGCAAGGTCCATCGTCAACAAAGAAGAAGATTGTGCAGATGCCCTGCAGGAGACGATGCTTAAAGCCTTTAAGAACATCCATACACTCAGAGAGCCCGCTTTTTTCAAAACGTGGATCTTCCGGATTCTGATTAATGAATGCAATAAAATGCTCAAAAACAACTCAAGAGCCCTCCCTTATGGAGAGCTTCCCGAAGTCCCTTCCACTTCCAAGGATTATGAGAAAATCGAATTATGGGATGCCGTTCAACATCTTGAGGAGAACCTCCGGATTGTCATTCACCTTCACTACCTACAGGACATGCCGATCCGTCAAATTTCCGACATTCTCGAAATTTCTACGGTTGCTGTGAAGACCCGGCTGCATCGCGCCCGCAAAAAGCTAAAGCATTCATCTCAATTCAATCAAGAAATGGAGTTGCGACATGGTAAACACTAAGTTAGAAGAACAGTTAAAGAACTGCCAAAGCCTACTTCCCGCTCAGTTATCGGATATTGCCCGCTCCAAACTGAATGAGACTTACCAAATCATCAGGGAGACCGATAATTCCATTTCCCCCATTCAGAGAAAGATGGATGCATCAAGAACTTTTAATAAGTGGTTGATTTCCACTGCAGCCGCTGCAATTCTTGGAGTTACAGTCCTCGCTTCCGGCTTTGTATCGCCCGCAATGGCTGGTGCACTCAAGCAAATTCCGGTTTTGGGACAAATCTATTCATTATGGGGCGAAAAAAACTTAGATCCCGGTGTTCAACAAGCCGGGGATTTCATCACAAACGTAAACCAAAGCGTGACCCATAGCGATGTGACCATGAATATCCCAACGTTGTTATTTGACGGAACCCGAATTCTTATGAACCTAACCACTCCTGGAAACCGTCTGGCTTCGGAGCCCAATTCGCCGCCTTCAGATGCCAATAAAGGGGCGGTGGATAAGTTTGAGGTTCTCTATAAAGGTCAACCTCTGCTCTGGAGTTACGAACACATGGATGGTGAGACTGCTTCCAGCATAATGGTTCAGGTTTTGAATACTTATTATGATCCGAGCACAACAACACAGACTGTCCAGTTCCCTGATCAGTTTGACTTGACTGTAAATGTAACGTTAAAGGGTTACGATGTCCCGTTCGAATTCGTTCTGCCTGTTACCAAATCAACGCCTGTTACCGCACTAACTTCAGAGGAGACCAAGCATCACGATAACATTAACTTGCAGATCAGTAAGGTAGAAATCACCCCAATCACAACGCAGGTATCCATTGAGTACAAAACCAAACCGGGCCAGAGCGTAGAAGAAATGCTCGCTTCTATCCCTTCGAAATATAAGGGTGCTAACGGGGGCGTCATCGCTCTTCAATTTGACATTGTCGATGAACGTGGCGTTCAACTGAAGCCCATCGGTGCTCACCCCTTAAGCGAATCTTATAATGTTCGTTTTGAACCCTTCAAGACTATACCGAATACCGTAACCATCAAACCGTACTTAGTCATTTCCGAAGGTCAAGCCCTAGCTGGGACTAAAGGACTGTGGGAAGACAACAATATGGTCAAGGAATATATCCCTGAGCTGGAGACTGTACTTTCGGTCCAATAGTTCATTTGTAAAAGGGTATGCAAAACTACAAAAGACGAAGCCATAATAGGCTTCGTCTTTATATTTAGATGGCTTCAGGTAGGTTCAATCCAATAAGGTTATTTTGATGAAGCCAGCTTCGATAATTTGTCGGCAATATCTTCGGCTTGTAATAAGGAGGAGTATGAATCTGCTGCAAAATATTTTTCCATATCAATCTCAATCATTCGATTGTTTTTGACTGCATCCAACATCTTCCATGTTGCTGGCAACTTAGGCGGTTCTTTGTCCTTTACGGTAAGGACAATAACGTAGTCACCTACATAATCATTTACCGTTTCCCAAGAAACTTCAACCCGGCTCATTTCCTTATCAATGATTTCACTTTGAACTTTTGGAGCGGGATTCAGACCCAAAATATCGTAAGTAGCTCTGCCGCCTCTCTCACCCTGATTACCAATGACCATTAAAAATTTCTCTACGGTGATATAATCTACGATAGAAATAGTTGCATCTTTTGCAAGTACATTATTAATTTTTTCGCGGGCAGCTATTTTACGTTTTTCGAAATCTGCCACAAACTGTTTAGCCTCTTCTTCTCGATCCAGAATTTCTCCCATAGCTGTAATCTCTTCTTGAATCGTTGCGTATTTACTTGTATCAAATAATACGGTCGGTGCGATCTTAGAATAGTTACTATAAGCATCTTTATTCCAGGTTATGATGACGTCTGGCGCTAGCTCTAATACTTTTTCAAAAGAAATACTTCCTTCTGCCCCTATATCTTGTACCGTCTCATCTAAGAAAGGTTTGAGAAACTGAGAATACTCCAGTTGGGTATTTGATGCTCCAACCGGTACTACCCCAACTGCTAAGACTGGTCCCAAATCCCAATCAACTACAACACGTTGGGGATTGGCTGGAACATTAACATCCCCCATGACCGTTGTTATTTTCCGTAAACCCGTATTTTCAATGGCCTGATTGGAAGGTTTACTTTGTGTTGGTTCTGCTCCCGCATTGCTATTACGGCTAGTGTTCCCATTTCCGCAAGCTGTAAGTAACAGTGTGAGCACAAGCATTAGCATTAATCCTTTTTTCGTTTCGATCCCCTTTAACATCTGTTTATCCCCTTCAAGTTTTAATTGATAATGATTATCATCATCAATATAACAAGCAGAAGAATATTTGCCCATGGAGGATAAGAACTCTTGCCATGGACTATCTGAAACGATCAAACCTGACTTCACCTTATTTTTGTATTGAACTGGCGTTGTCCCAACCTGCTTCTTAAACAGACGGGTAAAATAAAAGACATCACTATAACCTACGCTTACAGCAATCTCCTGTACGGTGGCATCGGTTTGAATCAGTAACTCCTTCGCTTTAGCCATCCTGGTCTGAATTACATATTCAATGGGACTTCTCCCTGTACGGCGTTTGAACTGCCTCGATAAGTATTGAATGCTATAATTCCATACTTCTGCCATAGATTCAAGTGAAATAGGTTCATAATAATGTTTGTGAATGTATTGAATGATCTGTTCCACTAAATCTATTTCTTTGGGGGCAACTCCTTGAAGCTGTAACTGCTGGACAAGTGTATATACAAACTGATAAAACTGGATTTTCGCCTGGAACCGTTCCATAGCCGGTCTGCGATTCCATTCCTCATACATCGATTCCGCATGACGGTATAAAACAACCGGAGAATTTGGTTTACATGCATATTGCAGATGAAAAGGGTTATTTATATAATAGGATTTCAATATTGTTTTACTAGCTTTAGTAGAAATACTACCTCTATATAAAATGTAATAGTATGTGACATCCTCATGTCCAACCTCGAACTTGATGTTACTTCCTTTTCCCGCATGTAAAACAAAGAATCGTTCTAAGGAATGCCTATTACCATCCAACCAGATAGCACCTTGCCCCCGCACGACAAATATAAAACAACTAGCTGGGAGTATATGTTGCTGTTTACTCTGTCTACGTATCACATGTTGGCGAATATCCACCAGTTGAATCCATGAAGCGTCCCATACCTGGATGTATTCTTCCCAATTCACTGTTAAACCTCCCAAGTCCAAAAGCATGCTAACCCTTTGCAGCTGCAAATCCCTATACAAACCAAAATCGTAAACGATAACCATTATCATTGTCAAATGATAGGTGACTTGTCGAACACATTTGAATGGATCAAATCTGATGCCCCCGGAGAGTCTCCAACCAAGTCGATATAGCCAAGCCACCTCAGCTCTTTTCTACGGGATTTATCCCGTACATTTCACCGTCCCAGCTACTTCAGCTCTTATTTGCGGGATTTATACCGCACATTCCACCGTTCCAGCCACCTCAGCTCTTTTCTACGGGATTTATCCCGTACATTCTACCGTTCCAGCCACCTTAGCTCTTTTCTACGGGATTTATACCGTACATTTTACCGTTCCAGCCACCTCAGCTCTTTTCTACGGGATTTATACCGTACATTTTACCGTTCCAGCCACCTCAGCTCTTTTCTACGGGATTTATACCGTACATTTCACCGTTCCAGCTATTCATGCAAAATAATTATGAAGTACGCTCGCAACTCCAGTTTTCGTTGCTCTATATAATAAATTCGGCCTCTTGAATGAGAGTCCATTCCCATAGATAACCTACGCAAATTATCTATATCGGCAAGATTTAGGGCCATCCTTTTACAGGATGGCCCTCTCATTGATTAAGTTGCAATTTTGCTAACCTTAATACTCTCCTTTAATTACAAAAAATGAACCCCGAATTGTTCCGGCTAGCTTGGACTTCTGCCTAGCAAACTTAAACTTCTCTTCTAGCTCCTTTGGGATCTCCATCCCCTCAGAAAGCTTAAAACCAACAGCCCGCTTCTTAGGGTCATCCACCGTATACATAACGTTCACCGCAAGACCATCCTCATAAAAGACATAAGCGAATTTAATATTTTCCACTTGAAAACGCGATGTTTCTAAAGGCTTGGCCGCAAACTCAATATCACGTTCTTCTTTTAAAATTCGGTTCACATAATCAAGGGTCTCCTGACTTTCGCTGGCTCGTACAACCGTAAACTCATGTTTGTATTTGTTCATAAAGTAACGGGCCTCATTAGCACGCAGACCAGCAAGTGCATCTACTACAGGTGAAGATTCTAACCCAACCGTAGACACATTTTTAAAATCAACGATATAGGACATTTCCATCTCTCCTTTTCTCTCATTATTACCAAAAAAACTTATCGTTACTTAGGATACGGTTCGCGTGTTGTCTGTAACAGCAAGTTTCTGTGTTAACTGCTGTGCTCTTTTTCTATTAAAGTGACCATCTCACGCTTCCACTTTTCTCGCTCCTCTGGCGGGATCGGCTCCCCTTTGTCATACAGAAATCTAATCATATAGAACCCATCCTTCGTAAGCAGGCTGGTAACAAGTTCATGTTCTAATACATTATTGTTCATCAACTGCGTCTCCACTATAGAGCTATTAACAGTCTGATGCAGTACTTGAGCAGTCAACAAGGTCTCTTGGGAGATATAATCCGCTGTATGCTTCTCTACAGAAGATGCCTCTATCTTATCAAAATAATTAATCGTGAACGTATGCGAAGGTTCGTACCGATGGTATTCTCCTAACGGATAATATCCGATAAATTGACTGTTACTGTAGATATGGAAGGTTGCAGGTACATAGCTATCAAGCTGAAAATACGGGATGAATCGCGCAATGCCTGAATTGATCTCTTCTCCAGGAGGAATGACCGCATCCACACCACTAAGGAAATCACCCTTCTTATCTACAAAAATCGTGCTATAAGGGCTGTACCTCGTAATCCAAATTGAACCATTCTCCTTCACAGCCTCAACGTAATAACTGATAATTTGATTTCTTTTTTCCTCACGTTCATCGGCGGGGTTGATACAGGTATGAATGTGCTTCCGAGTGTATGTAAAGACTGCTTTAGTGGCATCCATTGACAGCAATTCAAATTCGAGAATTTCAGATTTTATATTATAGATTTGAAATGTCATCATTAATTGAAAGTGATTTAAAAAGGACATTCCCCTTTTATCTGGATGAAATCTTTTGCTCAAACCTTCTTCATCCTTATCCATATAAGCCTGCTCCAAGCCTTCAACCAAGGCCTGTAGCTCCTCTTTTGTGATGCCTTTATTTTTTTTAAAGAAAAACATGTCTTCTCTCCCCTCATCATCAATCTACTTCCAATTACTTGCTCCTATTTATTATACGGGCATACCTGTGTACTTTTCTAGTTATGAAGAAACCATCCCTGACAAAGAAATGGTTTCTTTGAGTAGGTATACCTTTCGGTCATCCCTACATTTTTAAAATGTTCACGAACTAACCTAAATTGTTCTTCTACGCTCATGTTTGGTGTTCTTTCTATGGTTTTGATGCCCAGCTTAGTGCATTCTCTCTTCCGGGATAAACGGTAATATAAATTCAGGCATTATTCCTAAATCTATTTGGATTGGTTGGTCATCAGGTAACTTCAGCAAGTCAATAATAAAGAATTCCATCATCTCTTCGACCACTTGAAATAACCATTGGCTAGAGATCATCCTCTAATGTTTGAAAACCTAATTCCTCTACAAACTTCTTGGTTTAATTCTTCTTTCAAATAATTATTATTTATCTTCATCCAACACACCCCATTTATATTTCAAAAAGCTTACTCTGACACGTTGGTTGTGAGGGGTTGGCAGATTCTTATCTTTCTAGATAAAAAAAGCCTTCCCCACCCAAAAGGGTGAAGAAAGCTTTAATGTGTATCCCCAAAATATGGGCAGCTATATTAGGTTTTCGTACCCGAGGATGTCTTAGTCAATTGCTCCTCCAGCCACCTTATCGCCTCAGACTCTCCAGAGAAGGCGCCTCCGGGGCAGCCGTAGGTTCTTTTAGTGGACAACGCTGTAACTGGCTTGTAGACAGCAAGCAACTTTGCATTCTGCATTACGACCGCGATGCCTGAACAATATTGGGCGATTTCCCGCTTGTTCATCTTGCACCAGTTCATATACAGCTGTGTGACCGCACGCTCTGGACGTGTGTTTTTCTCAGCAGAATGCACCATCAGCAGGCCGAAGGCAGATCGGCGCGCGAGCAGCTCTTCCCAATAAGCGATATATTCTTCTACTGTCTCCTGATCAAACGCCTCCCCCAAACTAAGGCTTATGATCGGCCAAGCGGATTCATCCTTTGTTATAGCCATACGTTTCCCTCCTAAAATGTGCCGAGCATTGCCTAAGATGTGATGCGGAATCCAACGGATTGCTGTTGCAGCTTCCAGAGCCGGTCGTACAGTCCGCCGCGCAACAGTAAGGCTTCATGTCGTCCCTGCTCGACCAGCCGACCGTCTTCCAGTACGATAATGTTGTCCGCACCGCGTATGGTTTTCAACCGGTGGGCGATAACAATGACGGTTCTGCCCGTAATCAACGCATCAATTCCTTTCTGGATTTCGGCCTCATTCTGCGGGTCAAGCGATGCAGTAGCTTCATCCAACAGCACAATTGGAGCGTTCTTGAGAATCGCACGGGCAATGGAAATTCGCTGCTTCTCCCCTCCGGACAGCGTACTGCCGCCTTCGCCTACCGGCGTGTCATAACCAAGCGGTAATTTCATGATGAAATCATGGCAGTGAGCCATTTGCGCTGCCTGCTGAATATCCCGCTGCGACGCCCCCGGCCGCCCAAAAGCAATGTTGTTCCCGATGGTATCTTGGAATAGGTACACATCCTGAAACACCACCGATACAGATCCTAGCAGATGTTCTGGATCAATATCCTTGATGTTGCGCCCACCTAGCAGAACGCTCCCTTCTTCAGGATCATAGAAACGTGAGATCAGGCGCAGCACTGTACTCTTGCCGCTGCCTGACGGGCCCACAATTGCAGTCAGTGAACCTTGCGGCATTTCCAGACTTAAATTTTTGAGAACAGGCTCTCCTCCATAGCTAAAGGTTACATTGTCAAACCGAATGGTGCTGCTTTTAGGAAGAGGACTCGTATTACCTGTCATTACCGGCTGGCGTAGCAGGTCTACTATACGTTCACCCGCTTGTTCGTTGTAGCGGAATTCGGCATAATTGGCTAGCGCCGTGGTCAATGGATCATAGATACGTGTGCCGACAATAAGGAATACTGCCAACTGCAAAATACCGAGCTCCCCCCCTAATAATAGATGAACACCTACGTATACCATTAAGGTCAGTCCCGCACGAAGAAGAGCCATAGCGGTTAGAATAACCGGACCGAACATCCCTTCCAGCTTCACACTTTCCTTCATCAAAGTTTTAAAAGAGTTATCCAGACGGACAAATCGTTCTCCCGTCAGGTTATAGGCCTTCATTACCCGTATACCATTCAAGTATTCTTGCAAGCGGTTCGCAGCGTTCAGCTTGGCCTTCATATGATCCGCTCCGAGTCTCCGCCGCAGCTTGCCCGATATATACATGATCAGGAGAGCAACCGGCAGAGCTACGAACATAGAAAGCGCCATCCGCCAGTCCAGAAACAGTAAACCAGCAAGTGCAAATATCGGCAGGACAAAAGCTCCCGCAAGCTGTGGCAGCAGATGTGAAATGCCCGTCTCAACGAGCGTGAAATCGCCCATCATCATATTGGCTAAATCACCTGGGTCCCGGCGAGTCAGGTAACCCAGCGGAAGCTTCCGCAGATGTTCTGCTAATTCCGCACGTCCCTGTGCAGCAACATTGTATGCCCCGCGGTAAGCGGTGCGATAGGCGGGAATCTCACTCAGGAACATCAGCACCATGACGGCGACAAGCCCTGCGCAGATCCACCAAAGGCGTTCTGTCTGAAGTTCTGCGCCTACAGTAATATAAGGAGCAAAAATCAACCGCACCGCCTCAATTACAAGCGCGAACGGAAGCACACTAACTAGATTAGCCAACAAGGAAAAAAGCACAGGCTTCAGCAACTGCTGCGGTTTACCGGCAGTAATATTATGCAATACCTTCATAGCTGATCCCCTCCTTTTTCCATATGCCAATCTCCGGCGTCAGTGTAGGCATGCCACATTTTTGCGTAAAGCCCGTCCGCCTCAATCAAACCTGCGTGCTCTCCACGTTCCACGATTTCTCCATCCCGCAGCACCAGAATTTGTGCAGCTTCACGTATAGAGGAGAGTCGGTGAGCAATGACAATAACCGTCTTGCCGCGCATAAGCTCCGTAAGTGCTAACTGCATATGAAACTCATTTTCTGGGTCGGCAAAAGCAGTCGCTTCGTCGAGCACGAGCACTGGTGCATTTTTGAGAATAGCCCGAGCTACTGCAATGCGCTGCTCCTCACCACCCGAGAGATAGACACCGCCCTCACCAATTAACGTATCGTATCCCTGCGGGAGCCGAGTAATGAACTCGTCGCATTGTGCCGCTCTGGCTGCAGCCTGGACTTCCTCCAAAGTCGCTCCCGGTTTGCCGACAGCAATATTCTCATACAAAGTGTCATAGAACAGGAAGGTTTCCTGAAATACAAAAGCAACTGTATTCATTAATTCATGGATTGCCATATGGCGAATATCGACTCCACCGATGCGGATTGCACCCACTTGCGGGTCCCAGAACCGCGGCACCAAGCTGGCCACCGTCGATTTTCCCGAACCTGACGGGCCTACCAGTGCTGTAACCTTCCCTTGTTCCGCACGGAATGAGACTTCGCTGAGCGCCGCTGCAGTCCCTGCATCTTCACTGTAGGAGAAGGTTACATCGACAAATTCAACGTCAAAAGTATGCGGAGATAGCGGTTCTGCTATTTCCGGTACAGGCTGCTGTGCCAAGAGACGGTCCATCCGCTCCACGCCTTCGCCAATATCCCGAGTGCTTGAAGCCAGCAGAAGTAGCTTGTAGAGCGGAGATGAAACGCCGGGTGCCATAATCAGAAAGAACAACAGCACAAGCGCAAAGGACATGGAATCCGGCCGACCGCTTAGCATGAAGACGCCCACCGGCAAAATAAAGGTAAACGGTGACGCCAGCAATGTTTTGAATAAGATATAACCTGTTTGATAACGGTCCGTATACTCCAGACAATAATCGCGGTAGCTGGTCATATCACTGTAGAACTTTCTGAAAGAATGCACCGTCTGCCCAAACACCTTAACCGCGGGCATCCCCCGTACATACTGCACCGCCGAAGTATTAATCTGCTCCAACGAATCATGATACTGCTTCACACTGGCTTTGCCTCTGCTGCTCATCATAAGCGCTGACTGCACACCTAATCCTATAATTATCGGCAGCAGGCAAGCTACCGCCAACGGCGGACTAAGCCAAAACATCGCCACGATCATCAGCACTGTAGAAGCCAGCACGCTGACTAAATCGGGAAGCTGATGCGCTACGAAATTTTCCACCTTGTCGACATTCTGCTCTAGCGTCTTCTTGACCACGCCTGTTGAAGTCCCGTTCAGGAAACCGAGCGGCAATCTGCCCAAATGCTCGGTCATTCGCACACGCAAATTATATTGAATACGAAAAGCCGCAATATGCGAGCACATAATACCACAATACGAAGTCACCAGCCCTCCGATTAACCCTCCAAGTGCAATCCACCCCCAGCGGATCATATACGCACCGTCGACCTGTCCAGGCGATGAAGCATGGCGCAGCAGCTCTGCCAAAATGAAATAAACAGACAAAAACGGAATCAGCATTAATACAGCGCTGACAGATGACAATATTCCGGACAAGAGCAGCAAACCTCGCTTCTCTCCGGCGATCTCCAGCAGCCTTGGCATGCCGGTTTTGGTTTTACTCACAGCCGTTCCCCCACTCTTGGTAATTACGCGCAAAAAAAGTGCACTGAGAATGATTCTCTGTGCACTAGTGTATAGGAACGTTGTTCACGATTGCTACCGTTTAAGGGATTATAATTAACCAAATCAGGAGCATCTGTGCAGGATACGGACTTACAACTTAATACCGAAGAGACGCTGCCTGCCGCTGATCAGATATTCTCCTGGACGCACACCGAACTTTTTGCGGAAGGCTGCCGAGAAATGACTCACATTACCGTATCCAACTCTGGAGGCTGCTTCACTTACAGTCATACTCCCTTGTTCCAGCAGCTGCTGCGCTCTCTGCATCCGTTGTTCGATAACGTAGGCATGCACGGTATAACCAAACATTTCCTTAAAGCCCTTTTTCAGCTTGAACTCATTGAGGCATATAATGCGAGAAAGGCCTGCAAGCGTCGGCGGGTGCAAATAATCACGCTGTAAAATCTCCTTAGCGAGCCGCAGGCTCTCCATATCCTCTCTGGACAGCTTGACCGAGCGTGGAATCCGGTCTGCTTCATATAAAGATTCATTGAGATAGACCGCCATAAGCTCCAGCATTTTGCCCTCCAGATAAAGTTCACGCATGCCATGGTTATAGGAACAATCCGCAATCTGCGATAGAATGAAGCGGATGGATGGTGTGATGTTATTTTTTCCAAAAAACAAACCCGCACCAGCTCCGATGCGAAGCCGTGTATCCTCAGTCAGACCACTGGTCATCCGCTCAAATTGTGCAGGGCTCATATCTATGCTGATGAATCGGTACCCCGCTCCACTCAGGTATGTGCAGTTTTCACTTCTTACTCCGCCATGAAACAGCGCAATTTCTCCTGTATCTATAACAAAATAGTCCGATTTCAGCGAGGTCCCCCACTCAATGCCATGCCCCATGCAGAATGCCAGCTCTGTACGCGGAGTGCTAAAATTGCCCTTCGCTTCGATATCCCGATTAAAACAGAGATTAAAATCTGTCATCTGGATATACCCATGGCTAAGCAGGCTGCGGCAACTGCCTTCCCCTATTTCGACTGGAGGTTTAATCTCAAAATGAGCCCCATCAAAACGATAATTATAATCCACCCCTTCACATGTAAGCGTCTTATGGGCATCAATCGTTTCTGCTTCTTTCAGTCCATTGCTTCGCTCCATGCACATCCCTGCTTCCTCTTACTTTGGGTTAATTATATATGCAATGAGAATGATTATCAATTAAACATTACGATTTCCTCTTCGTTCAGACTGAGCAGTTGGGCAAATACACTGGATTATAATCAAAAAAACCTTTCCCACCCCGAAGGGTGAAAAAGGCTTATATGTCTCACTTCCGAAGCCGTATCTAGCCTTCATAGCTACTCTCGTTTCTTCCCAACTGCCCCAAGATAGATAACAAACTCTTCATCGCCGTCTAATTCTAAAATCTCATCTATCAACTTTTGATCATAGATTCCAATTGCGCAAGCACCTGCACCGATGGATTCGCTGGCTAAATAAAGGTTCTGGCAGACATGTCCAACATCGATGAGGATTTTTTTGTGAGCAGAAATATCATACTTCCATTCGGAGCGGTAGGGTGTGGTACTCCAGGCAAACAATACAGAAGCCTTTTTGGCAAAGTTAGGGACAAAGGGCTGATCCAAAGTAATAGCATCAATCTTTTGTTCAAGTTGATCTAATTCAAACATAAATAAGAGCTTATGTTCCACAGGCAGGTATCTATAGATCCCTTGCCCAATACCCTCTACACGCATAATCATTAAATAGGTTTCAAAGGTGTGCGTCGCCCCACTGCAGGGTACAGTCCGCAGCGTAAGTCCGTTCTTATTCATGCCGCTAATCCCTTGGGTAGCCCATAATAAATAGGATAACTCCTCCAGACTAACAGTATCCTCAGAATAGAACCGTGTACTTCTTCTTTGATCTATACAATCAAAAATATTATCTTTACTCACAACGTCTTTGCTGACCTTGGGCAAATCAATAATTAGTGAATCTGAATCAAATGGCTTAACAATTGGCGGTTGTGCAATTCCCTTGATCTTATCTGTTTTGATATGTTTGAATTCATGAAAATTGGATTTCAGAAAATTTCTTTGTTGTTCATATCTGGTCATAACAGATCCTCCTGAACTACCTTAATAGCTCTAATTTATCATGTCATAAAAATCATACGGTGATCTAACTCACTCTTCAGTTGTTTTGGTGAGTAAACAAAAAACCTTCCTTTGCCCCGAAGGGCAAAAGAAGGCTTAAACGCGTCACTTCCGAAGACATGGCCAGCTATATTTTCAGCTCCCCAAGCTTGATCAGCTCGACAACCGCTTGTGAACGGCCTTTAACGTTTAGTTTTTGCATTACATTGGAAATGTGGTTTCGAACTGTTTTTTCGCTGATAAATAATAAGCCAGCGATATCACGAGTCGTTTTGTCCTGCACGAGAAGCTCAAAAACTTCGCGCTCACGATGAGTCAACAGAAATTTGCTGTGGTGTTCGTTCCCCTTCAATGGTGTCACCCCTCCTTGCCCTGGGTTTGTTTGGTATAACAAGGTAAAGGGATACAGTCAAAACATATTATGTAGTGTTGATGTTAATGGTGCTGTCACAAATATAAAATGGGCTTAGTTCATTCAAATGCAAAAGCCTGAAATTTTCATGAATATGAACATCTTTTTTCAGGGCAAACTATGGTTTGTTGTTCTTTATTAAAGGAGGTGTATGTATGAGCCATTCAAAAAACAATCAACCTACCAAAGCAGAAGTACAAACAACGAAATTAAACAAATTACCACTCGTAGGTAAATTCGAACCTGAATTTTCTGCAGAGGAAGCTGCAGAAGTGTTCGAAAACCAACCCTCTGCAGATCATGAATCCCATAATGAACGATAAAAAGCGGATGACGCCTTGATCTTATTCTTAAGCAGATCAAACCTTCAAAGAATGGAACTGTCACATTAACAGCTTAATTAACTATAAATGAGACGGTTCCCTTCATTTAAACATCGTAAACGACTTAGAGCAGCGATTCGCCATTAATGGGAATCGCTGCTTTATGTTGTAGGCTGTTGGCTGCCCGCTCCAATAGTGTATTCACCAGCCCCAACTGAGGCTTTCGGACCCAGATGGCGTTATTAACAAATTTATCGCCTTTTGAGCGAAGTTTCGGACTCCAGTGACGCTATTCCTTAGAAACAGGCTCATATAGGGTACTTTTCAAGCCAATAGCGACTATGCGGTCCGATAGCGACTCAAATATCAAATAATGCTGCATGTAGTGTCATCTGAGTCCTTTAGTTACTGCGTATGCGCAAAAGTTTGCTGGGGCGGTTACTACTGCGTGCACGCAATGGTTCGCCAGGTCGGCTACCCGCTTCAATAGTGTATTCATCAGCCCCTACTGAGGCTTTCGGACCCAGATGGCGTTATTTGCAAAATTGCCGCCTTTTGTGCGAAGTTTCGGACTCCAGTGACGCTAGTCCTTAGAAACAGGCTCATATTCGGTACTTTTCAAGCCAATAGCGACTATGCGGTCCGATAGCGGCTCAAATATCGAATAATGCTGCATTTAGTGTCATCTGGGTCCTTTAGTTACTGCTTATGCGCAAAGATCAAAATATCGGTTACTGCTGCGTTCACGTAAAGCTTCGCTGGCGCGGTTACTATTCTGCTTTTTCAATTGTAATCGGATACATTGCTACAAACTATACTCCCAACCCTGGGAGTTTTTGTCGTGCAATTATTACAATGAGATACATCACATTTTTATATTGACAGTAATTGTATACGGACTTATGATAAGTCCAGCATAATTGATAACGATTATCATTTAGATATAAAAAAAGGGGTGTTTTTTTAATGAAATTTACTTATGCTGTGCCTGCAAGTCTACTTGCGGCCTCCATACTGTTCACTGGATGTGCCAATAACAACAACTCTACAAATACTGCTGCCAACAGCACTACAGCCACCAACGCACCGACGACTGCAGCAGCTACCAACACACCGGAGACTGCCACCGCTGACTTCACGTCAGCTATAGATCAATATCGCACATACGTCATCCAGCAATGTGATGAATTTGTGAAGCAAACAGAGAGTTTCACCAACGCTGTAAAAGAGGACAAGATTGATGAGGCTAAGGCGCTCTATGCTCCTGCCCGCATGTATTATGAACGGATTGAGCCTATTGCAGAAGCCCTTGGTGACTTGGACCCAAATATCGATGCCCGGGAAAATGATGTAGATGCGGCAGATTGGCGCGGTTTCCACAAGCTTGAGAAAGCACTCTGGCAGGACAATACAACTAAAGACATGACAGAAGTTGCTGACCAATTGCTGAAGGATGCACAGCTGCTGCGTGCGAAAGTGGAGACCGTTGAGATCGACGCGAATCTGCTCGTAACTGGTGCTGTTGAGCTGTTAAATGAGGTCTCCTCCTCCAAAGTAACCGGAGAGGAAGAACGTTACTCGCACACAGACCTGTATGATTTCGTCGCAAACGTTGAGGGTGCGCAAAAGATATACGAGCTGTTAAAACCAGAACTAGCTAAAAAAGATGCCGATCTTGAAAAAACCATTGGTGAGCGATTCGCTGCCTTGCAAGCTGAGCTTGCCCCTTTCAAATCCGGAGATGGATATGTTTCCTATGAAGAGCTGAAAGAAGATGAAGTACGTAAACTGAGTCAGAATTTGGACGCCTTGGCTGAGCCATTGTCCAACATGGGAACTATTCTAGGAGTGTGACCCT
This sequence comes from Paenibacillus sp. FSL H3-0286, assembly GCF_045040705.1. NCBI lineage: Bacteria > Bacillati > Bacillota > Bacilli > Caryophanales > Paenibacillaceae > Paenibacillus > Paenibacillus sp. FSL H3-0286. The sequence goes on from NZ_CP150285.1 coordinate 5,876,305, forward strand.
CATGAATAAACATAACAAGTTCACTGGAGTACCAGGTAATCCTGAAAGTCCCCCTCTTAATGATCAATCGAAGAATGAGCCTATATTTGGTAAAAAATTAAGCCGCCGCGATATGCTGCGGCTTACTGGCGCCACTGGCCTTGGTCTTTTGTTAGGGGGCGGAGGTGTCGGTGGAATTATGGCTGCGCGTAATGCTGTAGCTGAGCCAACGAAATCCGCAGAAGGTGATTCCAGTTCCATTCCTTTTTATGGGAGCCATCAGGCAGGGATTTTGACACCTGCACAGAACTTTATTTATTTTGCTGCCTTTGATTTCACCACAACCAAACTGGCCGATGTGAAAAAACTAATGCAAGCATGGACCACTGCCGCTGCCGCTCTTACTACTGGCGAGCTTATTGGTGACGTAAATGACAACCCCAATCTTCCACCCTCAGACACCGGGGAAGCGGACGGGCTAAACCCTGCACGGTGTACGCTGACCTTTGGTGTTGGCCCTTCCTTTTTTGATGAAAGATTCGGCTTAGCTTCGAAACGCCCAGCCCTATTGACCGATCTTCCGGCATTTGCGGGTGACAATCTTGATCCGAAATGGTGTGGCGGGGATATTTGTGTGCAAGCCTGTGCGGATGATCTGCAGGTCGCATTCCATGCGATCCGTAATCTGGCGCGTATCGCCCGGGGGACTGCTGTACTGCGCTGGACACAGGAAGGTTTTCAACGCACTGGAGCAGCGGATCCCAAGGGGGCTACGCCACGCAATCTTTTGGGTTTCAAAGACGGCACGGGCAATCCCGATACAACCGATAACGCTGAAATGAACAAAGTGGTCTGGAACAGCAGCAGTGACGGTCCTTCTTGGATGAGCGGCGGCACTTATATGGCGGTACGCCGGGTACGTCTGCGTATTGAAGTCTGGGATCGGTCGTCGCTAAGTGATCAGGAGGCTACCTTCGGGCGTTATCGTCACAACGGAGCTCCACTCGGAGCTAAGGATGAATTCGATGATCTGGATCTTTCAGCTGCGGACGCTTCCGGGAAACCTGTCATTCCGGTGAATTCACATTCCGCATTGGCGCATGGTGACGGTACAGTCAAAATGCTGCGCCGCTCCTATTCTTTTTCCAGCGGTTTGGACGTCACCACGGGCCAGCTTGATGCAGGTTTGTTATTCATTAGCTTTCAACGTGATTTAATGAAACAATTCGTTGCCATTCAGCAGCGCCTCTCTAAGACTGATCTTTTGAACGAATATATGACTCACACCGGCAGCGCTGTATTTGCCTGCTTCCCCGGTGTCCGCAGAGGCGGCTTTATCGGGGAAACACTACTAAGCTAAATTTATGGCTGTCCATTATTGAAGGGGGATTATCCCGATGTTATCTCTTACGCATCCTAAACGGCAAATGCCAAAGGTTGCCTTGCTGATTCTGTTTGGCTTTTTGTGTATGCTTTTGCTCTCCAGCCCCGCGGGGGCGGAGGGCGATGGCACGGTCGACGAGCTCCTGCCGCCGGTCGGCAGCGCACTCGTCGAAGCCGGCCAGAGCCGCTGGGACGCGGCCGCGGCCGATGTAGAAGTGTTCGCTGCGCTGTGGCGCACCGCGAACACAGGCACGCCGGACCCGGCACTCGCCGGTCCGGCTGCTGCCGTTGACGCCGCGCTTGCAGACGCGGCGAAAGCCCTTGCGGCGGGCGGCGGCGAGCCCGCCAAAACCGCACTGTCCACGCTCGCGAGAAGCGTGGACGCGTACGTCACCGCCGCCTCCGGCACGGTCGGCGGTGACACTGGAGCCGCCGGACGCGAGACGGCGGCGAAGCTTTTGCCCGCGGCGGAACGCACGCGGGATGCGGCGCGCAGCGCCGACTGGAGCGCGGCAGCGGCAGCGTACCGCGACATCGTCAGCGGATGGAAGCCGGCGGAGCGCAACATCCGGGCGGACGATTCCGCCGTCTACAGCCTGCTGGAGACGCGAATAAGCCTGCTGCGGATTGCGCTGCAGGCTGAACCGCTTCGCGAGGCATCGGCGAAATCGGAAGCAGAAGCTCTGTATCAACTGCTGGCTGATTACAGTGAAGGCAAAACCATTGACGCTGGGGATACTTCCAGTGAACCAGCTTCTATAGAGGGATTAATCAGCTACCTGAACAAAGCATCCTCCGCTGCCAAAGACAATAACAGCACAGAAGCCGCTAACATCATGGAGCAATTCATCGTAGCCTGGCCTTCTGCCGAAGGGCAAGTCCAGATCGCCTCACCAACAGTCTACAACAATATCGAAAATGAGAGTGCGGCTGTCACAGGTTACCTGCTCTCAAATCCGCCTAAACTGGATCAAGCTTTAACCATCATGAACAATATGCTTAGCGAACTAACGCCTTTGGCTGGTGAAACCACTTATAATGCTTGGGATGCCGCTTTGATTCTCTTGCGCGAAGGGCTTGAGGCTATTCTCGTCTTGTCAGCTCTTCTTGCTTACCTGAAACGTGATGGGAACGCCAAAGCGCAAAAATGGATCTGGTCCGGTGCAGCTGTCGGCCTCATCGCAAGTATCGGATTGGCTGTTGTGCTCACTTATACCATTTCTCGGGCAGCTTCCGGGGGAGCACGGGAGATGATTGAAGGAATTACTGGTCTTGTCGCAGTAGTTATGATGCTCACAATCGGACGCTGGTTACATAGCAAATCAAACACTGCAAATTGGAACAACTACGTGGGTAGGCAAGTTGATGGCGCGCTGGCCAAAGGAAACCTTTGGTCACTGTCCTCCGTTGCAGCGCTTGCTATTTTACGTGAAGGTGCAGAAACTACAATTTTTTATGTGGGCATGGCTCCATCCATCAAGCTGTCTCAATTACTGCTTGGGATTGGATGTGCTCTGATTATTCTTGGTATTGTAGGTTATGCAATTATTGCCTTGAGTGCAAAATTACCGATTGCCGCCTTCTTCCGTACAGCTACAATTCTGATTTATTACCTAGTATTCCGCTTTCTTGGGGAGAGCATTCACTCGCTTCAGGTTGCCGGCAAACTTCCTGCACATGTACAAGAGGGCTTGCCTTCAATTAACTGGCTTGGCATGTATCCCACTTGGGAAACCTTGCTTCCACAGCTGCTTGTCCTGTTGTTTATTGTGTGGGAGCTGTTTCGGAACAGATCGCCAAAGGCTTCACGAACAGCTTAGTTTTATTAATACAATAGATATACCGGTCCGTCACGCCCTTGTGGTTACGCCGGTTTAGTCCGGTAATCTCTTGCATTTACAGTCTAATTTATGAAATGGATTCCATAGCAAGCTTTTTATTTGGGAGGTAATTTGCGGACAATATGATAAAATAAAATGACTATACACAAGCACAAAAGGGAGGCTGTTGTACTCTAATGGCTAATATTAAAGAAATTGCCCGTATGGCTGGTGTTTCTGTGACAACAGTCTCGCGGGTGCTCAATAATCACCCTTATGTAAGTGAAGTCAAACGAACCGCAGTCCTAAATACTATTGAAAAATTAAACTACACGCGTAATATGAACGCCGTGCATCTGATCACTGGGCGGACTCAAGCTATAGCTGTTATTATTCCGTATACCAACTTATTTTATTTCTCAGTCATTATTGCAGGCTTGGCTCAAGAAGCACTGCTGGCTCAATACCGGCTCGTTCTCTGCCAAACCGATTATCGTACGGAAGAAGAAATTAAGGTGCTTGAGATGCTGCGGAACAAAGAAATTGACGGTGTAGTTATGGTCTCTTCAACAATGAGCTCAGAAGCTATTGAAGAATATACAGCTTATGGTCCTATTGTGGTATGTCAGGATAGGGGAGAACGCCAATTTTCTTCTGTATATATTGAGCATTATTCTGCTTTTCGCAGTGGCCTTCAATATTTGAATGATAAAGGTTACCGCCATATTGGCTACTGTGAAGGAAGACCACACGGCAGCAGCAGCTCTATCCGCCAAATTGCCTTTAGAGACTTTCTAGAAGCTACAGATCAGCCTTACAATGATGAATGGATGATCTATAACTGTCTGACCGAAGAGGACGGTGCCCGCGTACTTCACCAACTGCTGCAGATGAAGAATCGTCCTGATGCCCTGATTATTTCAGCAGGCGATCATATAGCGGCTGGTTTAATCATCGAAGCTTGGAAAAAGGGTATCCGCATTCCTGAGGATTTGGCCGTCATTGGATTTGATGATCAGCCTATCGGCCGAACGTTAGGTCTGACCACTGTAGATAATCAGTTAACTGAAATGGGCATATCCGCTTTTCGGATTATCTATGATCAGATCCAGCGAAATGATGGACAACCCGTTCATCGCAAGCTTGAGTACCGTATTATAGAACGCAATACAGTATAGTATAGTATCCTTTTCATCTTATATCTCCGTAATTACATCATTTTAACGGTCCACTTTGCAGCCTTCTGCGAGTAGACCGTTTTTTATTTTTGCATATTCCCCTTTAGTATTCATTTTTATCCCTTGCTTCCGAATGGAATTTGTTTTATCCTAAATATGAAAATAATTTTCTGCATTTAGTTAATAATCATAAAAATAATTTCAATACCCCATTGAAACGAGGTGGATGAATGGATGTCCCCAATACTGCATGCACTCGAGCATGAGAAGGCCAAGCTCTCTCAAATGGAACGAAAGCTGGCTGAACGAATTCTCTCCTCACCAGGCGAAATCGTTCATATGGGCATTACAGAATTAGCAGAACAATGCGGAATAAGCCCGGCAACGATCACACGTTTCTGTAAGGTGCTTCATTTTAAAGGCTTTCCGGATTTCAAGGTGAAGCTGGCAGCAGAAATTGCTCATAGTGATGCCGCGCCGCAGGATGGTGGCTCTTCTTATCAAGATATTGTAGCCGGCAACCCACTCTCCGTGATTGTGGAAGCGATGCAGACGAACCATCTGACCTCCATCCGGGATACTACCTCACTGTTAGATCTGGAGCGATTGCAGGCAGCAGTTCATTTATTGTGCCAAGCACGCCGCGTTGATCTGTACGGGATGGCGACCTCTTCCATTGTCGCTCAGGATTTCTATCAGAAGCTGATCCGCATAGGCGTAAATTGTACTGCTTTTGCTGATTCCCATATGCAGATTACCTCTGCTTCATCACTCTCCGAAGGTGATGTCGTATTTGCAGTATCCTATTCGGGAGAGACTCCCGAGACCATTGATGCCTTGATGTGTGCGAAGGCTAGCGGAGCAAGCACTATCGCACTAACCTCTTATGGCAGCAGCACCTTGGCTACTCTGGCGGATATCCCCCTATTCTCCTCATCTTTGGAGAAAGGCATGCGCCGGGGAGACATGGCCTCACGCATAGCTCAGCTTCACATCATTGATATTTTGTTCACTGGAATGGTCAGCACCCGTTTTGGGGATTTTATTCCTAGACTGGAGCAATCTTATCTCAATGTCCAACAATACCGAAACAAACGAGGAGGACAATCCTAATGAATATTCTAAAGTTCCATAGTGATGAAGATTTCGTACAAACGGGTGCGAATCTTATCGCCAGCCTGCTGCAAAGCAATCCTAAAGCCGTGCTCGGTCTTGCGACTGGAAGCTCCCCTGTTGGGGTTTATGCCAAATTGGTTGAAATGCACCAAAAAGGACTTGTGAGTTTCTCTAAAGCAACTTCCTTTAATCTGGATGAGTATATCGGCTTGCCTGTCGACCATCCACAGAGCTATCGCAGTTTCATGAACGAGCAATTATTTAACCATATAGATATTGATCCAGGACAGACACATATCCCTGACGGAAACGCAGCGGATATGGAAGCAGAATGCCTTGCATACGATAAAATGCTGGAAGAAAACGGACCCGTTGACTTGCAGATTCTCGGTATTGGCAGCAACGGCCACATTGGATTCAACGAACCCGATGCTAACCTCAGCAGCAAAACCCATGTCGTCGACCTGCTTGAAGATACCCGGGAAGCAAATGCTAGATTCTTTGACAGTTTGGATGAGGTCCCTCGGCAAGCGATCACAATGGGCATTGGAGGCATCCTAAAAGCACGCCAAATCCTCTTATTAGTTCGTGGTGCCGGCAAAGCTGAAGCCATCCGCAATGCTGTTGAAGGCCCGATTACAACCCAATGCCCTGCATCTTTGCTGCAGAGCCATCCAAATGTAATCGTTCTCGTAGATGAAGGAGCAGGCAAATGGCTGAAATAAATAAAGAACTAGAACAGTTGCTGTTCGGTAAGGTACTGACTCCCCAAGGTTTAATTGAGCACGGTGTGATTGCCGTATCTGGAGAGCAGATCCACTATGCTGGAGATGCGGCTTGGCTTCCAGAGCGTTACGCGCATTGGCCTGCCAGTGGTCAAGCAACGGATCTTCTGATCCCCGGATTTGTAGATGTACATGTTCATGGTGGAGCTGGCCACGACTTTATGTACAGTGATACTGAATCGCTGAATGCCATCACTAAGTTCCATAGTTCCCAAGGAACAACAACAATGCTGGCTACAACCATGACCGCTTCCAAGTCTGCTATTGACCAAGTATTCTCCGAAGTCAGCGCTTATCGCGCTGCTGAAATGCCTTACACACAAATCGCAGGCATGCATTTGGAAGGACCCTTCATCAGCCCGAAATGGTCCGGCGCACAAAATCCAGAGCATATTGTTCCTGCCAATATTGAGTGGCTAGCACAATGGGAGAACGATTATCCAGGAATGATCCGGCAAGTCACGCTTGCTCCGGAACGTGAAGGTGCCCTCGAAGCTATTCTCTGGCTGCGCAAGCACGGTATAACTGCAGCGCTCGGGCATACGGATGCCTCCTTTGAAGAGGTTATTGCCGCAGCAGATGCTGGACTTAACCAAGCCGTGCATATGTTCAATGCGATGACACCCCTACATCACCGTAAGCCTGGAGCGGCTGGAGCTATTTTGTTCGATAAGCGCATTCGCGCAGAGATTATAGCCGACGGGATTCATGTTCATCCCGCAGCCATTTCTATATTGACCCGTCTCAAGAAAGAGAACAATTTATTACTGATTACTGATGCCATGTCTGCAACTGGACTTAGTGATGGTGAATATACAATCGGTGATTTACCTGTACTCGTTCAAGATGGCATCGCTACCCTTAAAGATAATCCCGCTGCTCTAGCTGGAAGCACACTAACGATGATTCGCGGCTTCCGTTATCTGATCCAAGAGGTAGGACTCACCTTGGAAGAGGCCTCCCGCGCTGCAAGCCTTACGCCAGCGGCGTCCATTGGAATGGAACGAAGCATTGGCTCCTTGGAGGCTGGAAAACGCGGCGATATCCTACGCCTTGATGCTGAATTTAATATTCGCGGCGTATGGATCGGCGGACGTCCAATCACCACTTAATAAAATTAGCTCCAAACAAAAAAGCAACAATTCTCTCCAGATGGTGAGATTGTTGCTTTTTTATTTAGATCACAAAAATCATTAATAATTACGAGTTGGGAAAATTCGTTCAACCATGGTGCGGAATTCATCCACAAATCCTTTTATCGGATGACCGGCACGAGCCTCTTCAGCATAAACATTGGCGCGTTCCACGAAGTCAGGATTTGCTGATACGTATACATCCTTAATTCTCGCATCATGTTTTTTAACTTCCGCAGCAATTTTATCTTTAATTGCTTTGGTAACTGTTTCTGTTTCTCTTGTATTTATGGTGTTATTTGTGTTATTCGTGCTATTGGTGTTATACATATGCGTCGAATTACTTCTGTAATTCGTATCATGGGTACTAGGAGTGGTACTGCGCATGCCCATTCCCATTCCAGTTCCCATACCTTTTCCCATCCCCATATCTACATCATGTTTCGAGCCATTGCTGTTCAGCAGAGGACCATTATTATAAGTATGGTTTCTTGTCGTACCTGTTCCCATAGTACCTGTACCTGTTCCTGTTCCCAACATATCCGCTCCCAAATTACCCATGCCATTGATTCCATTTCTGGTTGCCGGTCCAGTACTTGTTGTACCAGGAACTGTATTTACAGTACCTTTTAAGGCTCCGTTCATACCATTGGTTACGGCTCCAGTATCATTCATTCCATCACGGCCAATTTTCACTCTTCCTGTACCAGACATTACGCCAGTCGGTCCGTAATTGTGAGGAGTGGTTGAGGATTTTGCCCGATACGATGGAGTCCCTTTGGCACGCAGGCCAGCAGTTGCATCGTTTAAAGTTACTGCTACATACGCGCTTTTCCCTGCAAGCATTACATTCGCTGAGCGGACTTCAGGCATTGCAGCAATCCGGTCTGCAAGCTCCTGACTAACTTCCATCTTAGTGATGTTATGCGTGCCACCGCGTACGGAATTCACACCAATACGCCCATCATTTACTCCCCGGACACTATTGGTTTGCACATTCGATTTTTCTGCCGTATTGGTTCCACACCCTGTAATACTCACCAAGCCGAGAAGCAATGCAGCTGAGACTGACATACTGATCTTGGATCGCAACATGAATTCATCCTCCATCTCTAATGTTGTATGTGTGCAGTGTACGATCGTTAGGATGACCTTCTGAAGAACAAGCTATCCTGAAAGGATTTGGAACTATGCCGCTTTGACCGTCACCCGCGAGTGCAGATCGGCGTATCTTATAAACAGTAAGCCATATCTCAACAAGTCGGTATTACTCCGCAAAAGTCAGGAGGCTTGTGCATGAAAGTTCTATTTACGTTTTATGTACCGAGTGGCGGGGTGGAGACATTAAATAAGCTGCGATGTGAAAGTCTCCAGCGAAGTGGGATCGAATGCCATGTTTTATATCTAATGCCGGGTTCAGGCCAGAATACGACCAATTTTCCGGTATTTGTCTCATCTTCAGATGAAGAAATTAAAAATTTGCTGGAGACCCATAATTACGATGCCATTATTGTTACATCTGATTATTTATTACTGAAACGTCTGCGTGAACTCGGTTACCGCGGTATTATGATATACGAATCTCAAGGCCTTGGAAAACGCAGTCATGCGGAAACTCTGATCAGAGATGCCGTCCCTTATTTACGTTCTTATTGTAATGCGGTACTAATCCCGCCAACCGATCATTTATTGGAGCTGTTTATTGAAATCTGTCCCTGGCTGCATCGTTATGTAATTCCGAATATTGTTGATGTCCAGTCCTTTCAGCATATCCCTGCTGAACCTCCCGCTAATCCGGTTATCGCTTGGGTAGGCCGGCTAGAGAGCAATAAAAATTGGCGGGAATATTTGAGAATCGCCCATGAAATTCGCCTTTATAAACCAGATATTCATTTGTGGATGTTCCATGATCCTAATTTAGCCGCAGAGGATCAGAAACAATCCTTTCAGGAGGAGCTACACGCTCTAGGGCTGAATGATCGTCTAAGTACTTTTACCAATATTCCTAATCATGTAATGCCCATTTATTATTCCTCGATCGCTAATTCGGGTGGATTCCTGTTAGCTACCTCCATTACAGAAGGATTTGGATATGCTGTTGCCGAAGCGATTTGCTGCACTTGTCCAGTACTTAGTACAGATTCCGATGGTGTCAGATCCTTTATTGTTCATAATGTCACGGGTAAATTTTACCCCCTTGGCAATATTCCAACTGCCGTCAACGAAGGACTGGAGCTTATGAACAATATTCCTCTGCGAGAGGGTCTCCGCCAGCAAGGAAGAGGATATATGGTCTCACGCTTCGGAACCGAGAAGTATGCGCAATCTTTTCGTGAAATGATGAATTCCTATGCCATCTTCTAACCGATATCATGCAAAAAAACCTTCAAGCCACTTCTCACGTGGTATTGAAGGTTTTTTATATTTTAAGGACATATTATTAAGAGTTCCTCGCTACGATCTCAAACAGTGCATTCTGAAACAATTGTGTGCTTTTTTCCCAAGTGAAATGCTGTGAATCCTGCTCCCCCTTACGAGCCAGCCGCTGGCGTAAATCCGGGTCTTTAATTAAGGTTATGATATCATCCGCGAGCCGATTCTCAAACCGGTAGGACATTAAGCAGTTATGGCCATGCCTGCCATATTCCATATTTCCACCGGAGTAAACAGTAACGAGCGCTGCTCCACAACGCATAGCCTCGATGCCTGGTAGCGATCCCGTATCATACGTACTTGAGCTTACAAAAATATCGCTCTCACTATAATGGTAACAAAGCTCAGTATCATTTGCAGGAGTCCTTATATGATATCGTTCGTCCGCTAATAAAGTTTGCAGGGTAGTCGACTCAGCAAATTCACCAGGAGGAATGATCAAATAAAGTTCAACTTCTGGATGAAGTCTTCTGACCCGATTTAACTGTTCAAGCAAATAGTCTTGTTCACGATGGCCTGAGAATCCACCCTCTGGCTTTCGCATAACCGCGGAAACTACAAGCTTATTTTCAGGTTCACGAATGTTCAAATTTCTAAAAACAGGATTCACACCAATGGGCACGATTGTCCCCTTAATCCCATGATTCATCTGGACGATTTCTTGCTGCCAACGGGATAGTACAAGCAGATTGCTGGTTAAACTATAGGATGCAAAAGAACGGCTATTGTCAGGTAAAAAAGTGGGCTCGTAGCAAAGCGCTAAACGAATATGAATCCCTTTTCCCTCATTACTTGCCTGCTGCGATACCTCGACTGTGGTATAAAAGTTGGAGACAATCACGTCCCCCACTGGAAAATCGCTGGCCGACAAATCACCATCTGCCGCATAACGCAATTCACAATTTATCTCGTATTCAACGACACCATCGCTGGGCAAGAGGATCGTAATTTCATGACCGATCTCTGACAGACGATTAGCCAGTTCTGCCAGCATCCGTTGTGCTCCGCCCCTAGATAGAGTTAGAACAGGAAATATTAATTTCATTCCCCTCTCTCCTTTAGCAGCAGATGCGATAGAACCCCATGATGGTTTGCTTGTACCTGTTCTATCTCTCTTTTCTGCGCCTCACTATAAATCACTGAGCCCATCTCTTGATGCACTCGATAATCAAGCTGCGGATACTCAATATAAGACCAGCTAAAATGCGGTAAAATACGCAGCCATAAATCATAGTCTTGAGTATATAACAACATTTCATCGAACGTTCCTACAGCACGAAATATATCCATATGAAGAAGAACTGTACTCCCATTCACCGGACAACCCAACATCATAGTCTCAATAAAATGGGCTCTGCTGCTAAAAAGCATACTTACCGTATCTGAGATCCGTTCTCCCTGCTCATTTATATAATAATAAGCTGTATAGTTAAACAAAGTACCCGTACTTTTGAGCTTTTCTATTTGGTTTTTGATTTTATCCGGGTGAAATTGATCATCTGCACTGAGCCAGGCAAAATACGTTCCGGTAGCCACTTCTATCCCTTTGTTCAAAGCAGAAGCCGTCCCTCCATTACTCTTTTGTATATAAATGATTCTGTCACGAAAGGGGGCCAACTTCTCCAGCCATAGGGTAGAACCGTCATCGACTACAATAAGTTCTATATTCGGATAGCTTTGATCCAAGACACTTTGGATGGCGAGATCCACATACGAACAGTTATAAAATGGGATGATCACCGATACTTTAGGTTCTTCACTCATACGCACTCACCTCCTTCACCCGGAGCTCAACTTTTATACTGTTTTACAAGCAAGCAGGGCATCTACTGGTGCATGGCTCTCCCCGAATGCTTCACGAAACGATGGGTTTTGGGCATGATGGAAACCTTTAAGTACCGTTACCTCATACCCAAGTGCAATAAAATCCTCCGGCTCCCACCCGCTCCGATGCTTTTGATAATGCTCTCCCTGCAAATGATAATGATCCATACCCTCCTGTGGAAAAAAGCCCCGAGGGGTAAATACAACTACTCGGTTATTGGCGATTCTTTCGGCCATCCCTAGCAGAGTCTTCGCTTCATTTTTATTAAAGTGCTCTATTGAATCAATAAAGGTAACCGCTGAAAATGTTTTGGGGAGGAATAATTTATCCATATGACTGGCATCTGCATGTACCGGAATAATATGAGGTGACTTATATTGACGATGCAGCAGGTACGGCCTGTGAATTTCTAATCCAAGCACTACTGCGGCTTCATATCGTTCAAGCAGGGTACCGGTGCCGCTGCCGATATCCAGAATACTCTGGCAGAATTTCAACTGTTCCAGTAAGACTGGCAGAAAGTCATTCACTTCAATTTCCCGGTACATTACCTTCAGCCCCCCATAGAAGAAATCAAGTGCTGCAGCGAATTCTTGTAGCGGGCATTGGTCGCAGCTGCCTCTGCCATAATTACATCAAAATATTTGATCGTTCCCATGCCCTCATGCGTCCGGTAAGCTGTGAGGGATTGATTCAACAACACCGGTGGATATCCGTTCAGAATGGCGCGGAACCATAAGTCATAATCATGGGTGTAAGGAAGTGATTCATCAAAAAGTCCGATGGCTCCAAACACCTCTCGTTTAAACATCACCGTACAGCCATTAATGGGATTACCGTGTAAAAAACAACGTAAGTAATCCAGGTGACTAGGAAACAATGGCGCAGCATTCAGCTGAACCAGCTGCGATTGAGCGTTAATATAATTAAAGTTGGTATAGGAGATTAACAAGTGGTTCTGCTCCATGAACAGAACCTGATTGTTGATCTTATCCCGATAAAATAAATCATCCGAGCTAAGCCAGACCACATAGTCCCCCGTTGCATTCAATATGCCGTGATTCAGTGCGGAGGCGGTTCCCCCATTGCCTTTGCCCAAATAATGAATTCGGGAAAGATACGGTGTAATTAGATTGCTATGGGCATGCGAGCCGTCATCGACAACAATGATTTCGTAAGGTTCCCAAGACTGGGAGAACGCACTTTGCAGGGCGTGCTCAATATAAGGACAATTATAAAAAGGAATCACTACCGAAACCTTCGGTCTCATAACAACCTCCCCTCCCCGCTAACTCGGTAATAATTCAAAATATCCATTAACGATTGCTTAAGCCCAATTTCCGGAAGCCAGCCCAGTGAAGTCACATCAGCCTCAGGGGTTGATGCTTCTGAATGAACCTTCTTATCCGCTGTGGCTGCGATCTCTGAAATAGCCCGTTCAGCATCTGCAGGTCCCCAGTCCATTGGCACTGGACCTACAGAATGACTGAGCAACTGCTCCGCGATCTCCCCGAGTTCCCGCTGCTTCCCCGAATCGATGCGATAGATGGTTCCATTTGTACCTTTACGCAAAATGTAATCATAAGCTCTAACGGCATCTCTTACATCTAAAAAATCACGCAGCGCATAACGAGAAGAGAGCTTAAATGGAGGTATTTCCTCTTCTGGCTGGCCTTCACTTCGGACAATGTGCTGTGCTAATAAAGAGCAGAAGCCGGTGGAAGGACCGGGACCAATCAGATTACAGGGCTCAGCCAGCATAACCGGCTGTTTAAATAAGGTGCCCCAAGCGAGGGACACCAGCTCTTCTATTGTTTTGCTAAGACTGTACGGGTGTGGTGGCCCAGCCACCACACCCGGTTTGAACTTAAGTCTGGAGCCAGCCACTAGAATCCGACTGCTCGGCAGGCTTCGCATAGCCTCCAGTAAATATAAGGTGGCCATCACATTGGTCTCCATATAAAGCAAGGGATTAAGCCATGACTCGGGTACGGAGTTCTTCCCAGCCAAATGAAGGACAGCGTCCGGTGTAGTTTGCTTGATCATCTCAGCTACTGCTTTCCGGTCACTTAAATCACAAATATATATCTTTACTCCTTCTGGAAAAAGAGTGGAGGCAGCTGTCGATTGCGGCCGCAATACAGCGATAACCTCAGCCCCTCCTGCCGAAAATAATCGAACGGCATGTTGCCCGGTGAATCCACCGGCTCCGGTAATCAGAAGTCTTTGACCTGTCATAAATACATCTCTGACTGTTTCATCCAGTCAGCCAGTTCCTGCAGCATTAAAGGATATGAAGGCAGCGGCAAGAGGACATCCGCTCTTGTATTCACTAGTGTACGATCCTGAATATGTTCATCCTCAGGGATGATCTCCACATTTTCTTTATGAAAAGCCACCTGAATATGCTGAAGCAGCTCATATTTACTTACCGGCTCTGGATGCGCTAAATGGATTAGCCCCGATACGGGGGAATCCAGCATTACATCCACTGCTTTGGCTAATTGGAGCGTTGTGACCCCGTTCCACATCACCCGCCGGTATCCTGAAACTTTACCACTCTGCGCCAGGAACCAATCCATCAGACCAATACCGCCTGAGCGGATTTCGGGACCAATAATGGAAGTGCGAATCGTAAGATGCCCGGGTTTTTGCACCTCACCGAGACTTTTCGAAATTGCATATACAGAGGTTCCATCAGGAGCATCCTCTTCGGTGTACCCTCCGCGTGTTCCTTCGAACACGCAGTCGGTACTGATATGAATGAGCCTTGCCTGAACATCCTCCGCCTTTCGCCACAAGTGATGAGGGAGAAAGCCATTCACGTGGTAAGCCCCAATTTTGTCACGCTCCGCGAATTGATTGAGAACCCCCATTGCATTGATAATGCAATGAGGGGAAACGATATCGACCAGCTTCTCAACTCCGGCTATATCGTTCGCATCTACATACAGCCCGCCAAGATCGCTCTTATCCCGGGTTGTATGGAAGACGTGATGCTTGCCCTGGCGGCGAAAATAATCCGCCAGCATATGCCCCGCCATACCGTTTCCACCTAGGATAAGCAGCTTCATTGCAGGAACCCTCCCCGGATCAAGATGCTTTTGATCTCTTCCCGATCCATCAGATTCGTCTCTGAACTGAAGCTATTGAAAGAGACATGAGGATAAGCGCTATAATGTGCCTTTAATTCCGGCATGTTCAGCGTAGGGAGAATTACTAGATACTGTTCATCGTAGACAACGGTAGTTAAGCTTTCGAAATCGCTCATCAGAATCTCGTGGATTTTCTCCCCCGGACGAATCCCGGTCTCAACAATACTCACATTGGACTCTCCGGAAGCCTCAATCAGCACCTCAGCAAGATCGATAATTCGGCAGGTAGGCATAGTCATGACGAAGATTTCTCCACCCAAGCTAACCTCAGAAGCTTTAAATAATAACGTAATAGCATCGCGTAGGGTAAAAAAGAAGCGGGTCATTTTCATATCCGTAATGCGTACCTGACCCTTATCTTTAATCTGCTTCATGAACAAATGCACTACGCTGCCGTTCGTTCCGAGCACATTACCTCCGCGTACAGTAACGAACCGGGTGTTTGAGCCAATCAGATTGGCATAAACGAACAATTTCTCCCCGATCGCTTTGGTCATTCCATAGAAGTTGGATGGGTTCGCAGCCTTATCGGTAGAGATGTAAATTGCTTTCTCAACGCCATTTACAATGGCAGCTTCGATCACATTTTGAGTTCCCACTACATTGGTTTTGAGTGCTTCATAAGGCTGATCTTCACAGACTGGAACATGTTTGAGCGCCGCCAGATGAAAGATATAATCAACGCCACGGCAGGCTGCAATCAGCGCATCCTTGTCACGGATATCGCCAATGATAAAGCTGAGACGTTGATCTTCAAACTCCCGGCTCATCGCCACTTGAGCGGATTCACTGCGGGAGAATACGATGATTTCCTTAGGATTTTGTGGCAGAAGTTGCCTAATCAGCTCATGCCCCCAGGAACCAGTTCCGCCTGTGACCACAATCCTTTTATTATTGAACATGCAGGTTCCCTCCAAGCAAGAATTTAACTACCTTGACCGAAACATCCGGAGTCATGTATCCTTCCGGTGCCTCCCAATCCCGATTGAGCGCCGTCATCAGCTTGACGCTGCGCAGAATACTTTTCTGATCTACACCTGAGACTACATTGCTGCCACAATCCACTGTTTCTGGACGTTCCGTCGTTCTGCGAATCGTAACTGTTGGCACTTTCATCAAGCAGCATTCCTCCTGTACAGTCCCGCTGTCGGTGATGGCACATAAGGCGTGCTGTTCCAAGTAGACAAAATCAAAAAATCCGAAAGGTTCATGAAATTCAACTAGTGGGTTCATTGGAAGGGAAAATTGCTCGGTAAGTTTGGAGCGAGTGCGAGGATGAATGCTGCATATTAAACGAATTCCAAAATGCTCAGCCACTGCGTTAAGACCCGACATAATTTGTACAAGGGACTCTGGATCATCTACATTCTCAGCACGGTGGGCCGTGACTAGGAAATACTGTCCTGCGTTAAGCTTCAGCTGCTCCAGAATGTCGCTAGTCTGGATTTTGTGCTCAAAGTGGGTCATGACCTCATGGATCGGATTTCCTGTTAACACGATACGCCTGCTGGGGAAACCTTCGCTGATTAGATGTCTTTTGCTCTGCTGCGTATAAGGCATATTAATGGTCGAAACGGCGTCGATGACACGGCGGTTTTTCTCTTCTGGTACTTGGAGGTCATAGCAGCGGTTGCCCGCTTCCATATGCACCACCGGAATTCCCATACGTTCAGCCAAAATCGCGCATAACGCGCTGTTCGTATCGCCCAGAAGCAAAACGCGATCTGGCTGTTCTTTTAGTAAAATACTTTCT
This sequence comes from Paenibacillus sp. FSL H3-0286, assembly GCF_045040705.1. Taxonomy (NCBI): domain Bacteria; kingdom Bacillati; phylum Bacillota; class Bacilli; order Caryophanales; family Paenibacillaceae; genus Paenibacillus; species Paenibacillus sp. FSL H3-0286. Next base: position 5,892,865 of record NZ_CP150285.1, read on the forward strand.
AACCCTCCGAACATGGCGGCAAGCTGGCCGCCTAGTCCTGCTTGTTTATCCTGCAGCACATAATCCGGTGCCCGCAGACCCAGCTCAGCAAAGAAAATGCCGCTGAGACTGGCGGTGAAGTTCTGGCCTGTATGCACCAGGATGTGCCGCTCAGCATGTTCGTCGAGAAGCGGAATGATTACACTGAGGCGAATGATTTCAGGCCTCGTGCCTAAAATCGTCATGATCTTCATGAGTTCACTCCCCTGCCTGTTTAATTATGGTCTGACTTGGCTCAATCAGCGGACTGTGCTCTGGTTGCTGGATTGAGATCATTGAGCGGGAAATGTACCGTTCATTTGGCTCAGGTTGCTGGAATGAGCTCTTTTTGCGGGATTTATACCGCTCATTTGGCTCAGGTTGCTGGAATGAGCTCTTTTTGCGGGATTTATACCGCTCATTGGGCTCTGGTTGCTGGAATGAGCTCATTTAGCGGGATTTATACCGCTCATTGGGCTCTGGTTGCTGGATTGAGATCAATAAGCGGGAATTATACCGCTCATTGGGCTCCGGTTGCTGGAATGAGCTCATTTAGCGGGATTTATACCGCTCATTGGGCTCCGGTTGCTGGAATGAGCTCATTTAGCGGGATTTATACCGCTCATTGGGCTCCGGTTGCTGGAATGAGCTCAATGAAGGGCATTTTTGCCTCTCTTTGCGCTCAGCTAGCTGAATTCGACGTATTCGAGGGCAGATATGCCTCTCTTTGCGCTCAGCTTGCCGAATTCGACGCATTCGAGGGCAAATATGCCTCTCTTTGCGCTCAGCTTGCCGAATTCGACGCATTCGAGGGCAAATATGCCTCTCTTTGCGCTCAGCTTGCCGCTTCGCTGCAATCGAGGCATTTACGCCGCGCGCCGCCGTCCACCGCGGCGGGCCCGGCGGCGCTTGCCCCCGGCGGTGCTGCGCCGCCGGGCAGAACCTTTACGCCGCTTGCGAGCAACGCGGCGCAAAACCAACGGGCGCCCGCTTCGCCGGCGCGCCCGGGCTTTGCCGCGCCGCTTGCGGGCGACGCGGCTTGGCAGGCCCTTGCTTCGCGGCGGCAAAGCCGGCGACGCTGCGGGTAAATCAGGCTGGACAGCGGGTGGTTCCACCACCACCACGCTGTCAGCCTCGCGCACCGCAGGTGCGCTGCAATAGCGGAGGTTCCACATCTCCGCAAGGCCCTGCAGGCGGCTCCGATAAGCCGCCGGACCATAGACGGCGTCGACGCGCTCCCGCGCTTGACTGCCTAGAGTTAACGCCAGTCCCGGCTGCGCCAGCATGACGTTGACTCTTTCTGCCAGCGCGGAAATGTCCGATGCTGGCACGAGATTTTCGCCACAGCCCGCTGCGTGCAGAATTTCTCGCAAGCCCCCAGAGTCGTAAGCGACCACGGGCTTTCCAAAAGCCATTCCTTCCAGAGCAGTCATGCCGAAGCCTTCGCGGATCAGACTAGGAACCACTAGCACATCCATGGCGCAATAGGCAGATGGAAGACATTCAGCATAACCAACAAATTTAAACCGGGTGTACAGTCCCTCAAGCTTCACCTTGCGGACACAGCGCTCATAGTAGCTTTTATCGCCAGCTGACCCAATGACAACAAATTTCGAGGTTGGATGAACCGCGTGCACAAGCACAGCCATTTTCACAAAATGTTCTAGACCTTTTTCCTTGTTGATAAAAGAAGAAATATAGCCGATCAGCTGTTCATGCGGTTTAACCCGCAATTCCCGCCGCCGTTCGCTCCGAAGCTTGCTCCAAGCCTCAATCATCATCTCTTTATCATTCCAAGAGGGAGGCAGCTGGATCACTTTTTCCGCTCTCACGTCCTCTGGAAAGCAAGCCGCAGCTGTTTGTGAAATAGCTAGTATCTCATCACTATTCCGATGAATCAGCCCTACACTAATAGGTGTATATTCATTGTCTGTTATCGTCTCTGATATTTTCCATATCACCGGAATGCCCAGTGACTTTGCAGCCATTGCTGGCAGAGCATGCACACAGGTACTTGTAATAACAAACGCCGGGCGCAGGGAATTCAGCCAGTCTGTTAATTCGTGATACTCCCTGCTTTCCTGGAATTTCCGAGCATCTGCCTCCAACCCTGCATAAGGAGTGTACATTCCATATAAAAGAGGAATCGAAAGCAACTGTACACTTATTCCACAGCTTCGAGCCTGAGAAGTCAGCTTGCCGTCCTGAGGCGCAACGAGAATACAATTAAAGTACGGAGAAAGCTCCTGAGCGAAAAACAACAATAGCTTCTCCGCTCCCGTAATACTGCGTGTATTGGATACATGTGAAAAGAGGACGATTGTAGCTTTGTCAGCCATGGCGTTTCGGCGCTCCCTAACGAGGGGCCTGGAGCAGCCATTCACCTCCTTAAAAAATTTACAAACTTTGCGCTAAGTTCTATCCTTCGCAGTAAAACTCTCTTTGAAAATGGTCGCTCCTGTGACTCGCAACATCGCTTCCGCTTAGCTCTAGAATCTCGTCAGTCAATTTCACTTCGCTCCCGAGCTTCGCCCCTTCACTTCCACTCTGCTCTCGAATCTAGCCAGTTGCTTCCGCTCCGCTATACAAGCCCGCTCCAGACGTTGCTTCTTTTCATCAGGCCACAGGCATAAGCTGAGGTTCGGTTCTACAGTATATCGAGGAAAAACAGATGCCGGCACGACACCTGTCCCCTGGTAAGCGCACATTTCCGTTCCATTTCCGGGCATATGACCTAGCCATAAATTACTGTTAACAGCTGGTGTATACGTTTGGTGTAGGTGTGATCTTTAAGCGTCCGTTCAAAAGCGCGCAGGGCAATCGCACGGCGTTCTTCCTCATGAGTCAAGTAAAAACGGATTTTATCCATCATTTCTTGAGGGCTTGCAAAAGTCTCAATTTCTTCGCCAGGTTTGTAGAAAGATCCCATATCATCTCTGGCATCTACTAATTGCAGCGTACCCGTAGCCGCGATTTCAAAAGTACGCGGATTAGGAGATACCGCCGGAATCGAAAGCGTATTGTTATTCACTACTTCATCAATGTGCGAGCGGTGGAGGTTAATGACGATTTTGGATCCGCTGTAAGCTACCGCTGTTTCCTGTGGTGACATCCACTTGCCTATCTCAATTCGATCTCCATAAAGTGCCGCCTCAGGCAGACGGTCCCACCAGATGCCGTTAATCACCGTGTTATAGTTCATCAAATCCGGAAGAATCTCACGAAAGAAATTAACCCGGTTCCAATAGGCAGAGCCAATAAAACTAACTTCGCGATTCAATGGTGAACGTGTTGTAGTTGGACGGTAATGCTCGCGGTGAGCGGCAAAAGGAAGATAATGAACTTCAGGGCAGCCAAGTCCCTTATAAAAATCAATACAATTACGCTCAAGCGTGAACACAAAATCGTAATGCGCCACAATTTTAACTGTAAAATCAGTGTAATAAGGATCATCTGTAAGCCAAATGGCTGTCTTAATCCCGCTAGCCCGAAGAACGGAGATCTGCTCAAGCGGTAAATCCATACCATCCAGCACAAGTACCAGATCCGGTCTTTGAGCAGCGGCTAACTCCACTAAGTTTTGGCGCACATCCGTTATCGTGACTTGTGTGGTTAATTTTTGCAGCGCGTAGAGGACTGCATCGTCTAATGGAGAGTAGGGATATCCTTTACCAGAAGCCACATACATTACATGAATATTCCGTACGGGAAATACTTCTTCTGGCCGACCATCCAAAATCGCAAGCCGCCCCCGTAAATATCCTTCATCATATCCGCCCTTAAAACCACTCAGACGACCACGAAGCTTTTCTTCCTCTGGAGGTGTCAGAGGTAGCGGTGGTGCAGGCATAATAAATTCATTGTTGTTCATTATCATCCTCGCTCCTTTATCCCGTTATAGATTTCATACACTTGAAGCAATCACATTCAGCAAATGTGGCAAACGCGCAGTGAATGTATGGTTGCGCATGGTTGTCTGTAGTCCCCGTAAAGCGTATATTCGGCGCTCTTTTTCATGCTTCAGATAGTACTCAATCTTCTCCTGCAATTCCTTAGCAGAGCCAAAAGTATCCAAGTCATAACCTGGCCGATAATAATTGCCCAGATCCTCACGAACATCCGTAAGCTGCATAGTACCGCAGGCACTGATCTCATAAGTACGTGGGTTGATAGAGCGTGATGGTAAACGGAAGCTATTCCGGTTATCCTGCCCCTCCTCCCACGGACGGTGAATATTAATGACTAGCTTTGCACCACTGTAATAGTTCGCAGTTTCCTCAGGTGGGATAAAGCCATTGCTAATAAAAGGGGCAAGCTGGTCATAAGTCGCAAGCCGTTCCCAGAAGCCGCCAGCGATCAGCACCTTCTTATCCTTTAAATAGGGGGCAAGTTCATCAAACAGCGCTGTCCGATTATGAAATGCATTGCCAATAAACACAATGTCGTACTTATACTGCGGTGCCGTACGGCGCGGATAGAACATCTTTGGATTGACGCAAAGCGGTAAATAATGAACGGATGGAACTCCAAAGGATTGATAAAACTCCACACAACCGAGCTCATGCGTAAAGACGTGATCATAATGCCGGCAGATCACTGAAGTATCCTCTGTAAAATAAGGATCATCCACAAACCAGATCGCAGTCCGAATGCCCAGCTTTCTGATTTCTGTAATCTGTTCTAAATGATTTTCCGGAAAAACATGCAGTCCATTCATAACCAGCACTGCCCCGGGCATCTCCCGAGCCGCGGTCTCCAGCATAGTTTCTGGAGTGCTTATCACAAGCTCACTTACAAGCTGCTGAAGCGCCTCAATTACCCCAGTATCGATTGCATGGAACCCTTGAGGAACATACATTAGCTTAAATGGCCGACAGGCTTCGACCTCTGCAGTACTCCGACGCTGCACAGCCTCACACATGCCGAGACGATATCCTTCGTGATAACCGTCGCGATAATCTCGCGGACGCTTGTGTTTTCTCCTTTTTGCTTTCACGGCCTTCACCCTGCCCCGTTGTATTCTCAAGACAGTATAACTATATGCGGAGTCAGCACTCGCCTCATGGACATCTGTCATTACTAGAACTAAATTGGCAGATGTACCCTGTCTTTTGCCCGGCTTGCCCGAACCCCGTCAGATTTCATCCACTCGCTGGATGCTGTTATACTATAAAGGACTAGCTAGAGGCACTAAACTTGTCATCTCTGTCCAATCTGTCCGAAGATGATTATTTTTTGAAATTCACAAGGGGGGAACTATGATTAACACCACGTTGTATTTGCGACACGCGGAGCTGCTGCGTGATCTGGTGCCATCCTTTCAAACCTATCCTTTTCATCTGCCTGCTGTTCGAACGCTGGATCGCCTGACTTTTCAAAAACCAGTGACCTTTCTTGTTGGAGAGAACGGCACGGGCAAATCAACCTTGTTAGAGGGAATTGCTGCTGCTTGGGGCTTTAACCCTGAGGGTGGAACGCTAAACTTTTCTTTTAACACTCGTTCCTCGCATTCGAATCTTTATGAATATTTTAGAATTGCTAGAGGGGTTAGACGGCCGAAGGATGGCTTTTTTCTACGTGCGGAGAGTTACTATAATGTGGCTTCTTATATTGATGAGTTGGATGAACAACCCGGTGGCCCTCCGATCAAAGACTCCTACGGAGGCAAATCTCTGCATGAGCAGTCCCACGGAGAGTCTTTTTTAGCTACATTCGTTCACCGTTTCGGCGGCCGCGGTCTTTATATCCTCGACGAGCCTGAAGCAGCGCTTTCCCCCTTACGTCAAATGTCTCTGCTGGTGCGTATGCATGAGCTGGTCGGGCAAGATTCACAATTCATTATCGCAACTCATTCCCCCATTCTGATGTCCTATCCCGGTGCTGAAATTTTTCTCTTGGAGGGGGAGGGAATACGGTCCGTCGCCTTGGAGGAAACCGAACATTATACCGTGACTAAAGCGTTTATGAACGATCGTCAAGGGATGCTGCGTGAGTTATTTGAAGATAAACAAGCATAAACGCCTTCGACGTCCCTATAAGGACGGTAAGCGTTTAAGCGAGAAATATAAGGATATTTACAACATGGAACATATAAATTCTTATATTTTTGGCTATGTTTGATATTTGACCATAAGAAAACCGCCTTCGTTGAAAAGGCGGTTTATTGCTAGCTATCGTGTCCCGTTAGCGCAACGACTTACTCTGTTGAATTTCGTGTTCCTCAACATAAAGCGGCATCAGAGAAGGCGGATCGTACCTTATCGCGGCCTTTAAACGACAAAATGGTGCCGATAGCCATAGCCCCATAGCCGCAACGAAATAATAAGCCTAATCCGACAGTGCCCGCATGATGTTGGATTTCGCCTCTGCCGCAATTGCTTCATTCCCGTCATCGACCGCTTGCATTAAGATCAGTATGGGGATGTATACCGCGATTAGCCGCGCCAGCAGCTTCGTTTCCTCGTCCGCTCCTCCGTACGTTTCGAAAAACACGCCGCGAGCGTAAGGTGGTAAAAAGCTATAAGCAACGCTCAAATCGCAAGCCGGATGGCCTACGCTCAGATCGCCCCAATCAATGATGCCGGAAACGATCCCGTTCTCATTCACAAGCATATTTTTGAAATGAAGATCGCCATGTAGCAGTGCATTCACCGCCTCGACACGGTCCTTTTGCAGCCCGCTAATATACGCTTCGATCACACCGGACTCCTCCGGCGACAAGTGTTCAACCACCTTCGATAGAAAGCCCTCCAATTTCACTTTGCGCGATGCTATGTCCGTCAAGTTTCGATGATCTTGCTGAACTCCGCACTTCAGCGCCGCCTGCACCGGAAACTCATGCAATCTCCGCAAAAATTTCGCCAGCGTCTCTGCCGATAAAGCCCTACGTTCTTCCGTCAAACCGATTGGGAAATCTCCTAGCACGTAGGCATAGCCAAGAAATGGTGCCGGGTATTCGTCACTTGCTTCGCCATAAAACAACGGTTTCGGATAGGGGATGGTTATATATGCCTCCAGCTTTGGCAGCAGCTTCCCTTCCATACGAATCGAGCCAACTGCAATCGTTCTTCTTGGAAACCGGAACACGTACTCGTCACCGATGAGAAAAACCGTATTGTCCCAGCCCCAGCCCAATCGCTTCACTTGCTTCGATGACAGCTGAGGGAATTGTCTGCCGATCAGCGTCCGCGCCTGCTCTTCGTTAACCTCCCACTCCGCATCCCATACATTCGTTCCTCCCATGAATTGTCTGCCTCCTCGTTCCTTACGTTATTTAGATATTTACATTCCCTAAAAGTTACGCATAACTGCCCGTTAGCTTAACAAGAATAAGCAGAAAGCCGAAGTTTGGTGTTCGTGTCGGTCACAGTAAACAGGCACGATTTGACCAACATATTTTTCTTATTCGATGCGGTATTCTCATATTCCTTGCTGTCTAAGTAACGAAACCACGCCAAGTAATTCTGCAAATACTTTGTTGCAACACCATTGAAGCGATCCATCCATTTCTTCCAGCGGCTGTGGTAGCTGTTTACGTTTTGGATATGGTACACGCCTTTCACACGTTGTTTTCCGTCGGACTTGAATCGGTAATGAGTCATGCCTTTTGAATTCGCATAGGAGCTAAATGCCCTCCATGAATCAGTGCATAACACGTTTGAGTCAGATAGATGACCACCAATCGCTTCGTCTAATTTTGTAATCCGAATACGTCCACGCCCAAGTACACCAGAGTAAGTCATTTTCTGACGGTCACGGGCAACCAGCACGCACACTTGATCGTGGCTTATACCACGATATTTCGCTTTGCCGCCACGTTTACGTGGCTTGCGTTCGGTAATATTCCGCTTGCCCTTTTCCGAGTAAAGAAAGTAGGTCTCGTCCATTTCAACAATATCTTGAAATGCTTCGGTTGGAATCTGCTTCAGAGCGGAAAGAATCTTATGCCGCTAGTAAAACAAGGTGACATGCGTGACTTCATCGTTTAACTGCTCTGCACATTTTCTCAGAGAAAAGCCCTCAATCATGCATTCGATAAAACGAACCCACATATGAGGTCGCCTCATTCGTTGCAGAGGGGTGTTCGTAAGGTCATTGAATGTTTGGCGACAGGACTTACAACGGTAACGTTGACGTTTAACCTCTCCAGTGCGTGTTCTTACAGCCTACTTTCCAAATCGAACAACAGAATGGTTTTTGCAATGCGGGCAAACAAGTCCATCTTTATGCTTCTGCTCTTGAATTTCATCAATCGCTCGAACTGGAAGTGCCACTCCCTTGGTTCGGGACTGCAAAAAGTAGATAAGTTCTCGCTTACCATTATCGTCCAACGTATCAGCAAGCTTTTTCAGTTCCTTTAAATCCATGGGCAAATCATCTCCGAACAGTTATATTGCCCTTATTATAGAACACTCGTTCGCAATTATCAAACATCAACAACAAAGTTTAACATAGTCATATTTATAAAAAAACAGCAGGTCTCCAAATCGGAAACTTGCTGTTTGCTTTGTGTTATTTTGTGTTTGATAGGTTCTTGAAATTAGCGTCTCGCAATCACCGTCAGCTTGTGAACAATCCATCCAAACATGACTACAACCATCATATCGAAGCACACATTAAACAAGAATAAATGCTTACCGATGTCAGCCCTTCCGTCCCCAAGAATCGGAACCAAGAAGGAGAAAATCCCTATTAGCCCTAGCAGCATCAGCAGCTCGCCGGCAACTTTGCCACGAATATCCCTGCTGCGGAAATACTGGAACAAAGCTCCCGCAAAATACACCAGATAGAATATGGAGAGAAATCCGAGCGTGTGCGGAATATGTTTGTTTTTGAATTGGCTCCATGCACTGTAAGTATAGGATAATGCACCTGCTGGTTTATTCTCGCTTTTCTCATAGTTTCCTAGATAATACGGGCGAATCGCCATGCTGTTACTCGCAGCATATTTCATATTATCTATCAACCGGTCCGGATGCTTCAGATAGAAGAACAATACATCTTTATGAGATACACGGTCATAGAAGTCCGGAACCAGCGAAGGATCATCCTGCTTAATCACTGTATCGGTCTGAAAATAATTTGTACCCGCCAGTACCTCCAGCCGCTCCGGCAATCCGAGATCCTGCAAGTCTCCCTTCACATCCGGCGATTCGTTTAAAATCCCAAAAAACACCGTTTGATACAGATTAATATGCTTCAGATCTTTTGGCGCTGCCACATACAAAACGATGGATACAAGAAAGATGGCAATCGAAAAACGTAACGCCAGCTTCCTCCATTTGCCCTCTCCGTCAAGCATCATAAACCGCAAGAAAATCAGTGCAAAGGCAATCCCAATCGGTGCATTCTGGATTTTGGAGGTGACCAGAAACAGAATCGCGATAAAAAATAAGGTTAATCCTTTAGTGGTTGGCTTCTCTTGGCTGGTTAATCTTAATCCTAATGCAAATGTCAGCAGCATAAACACCATCGACACTGGTTCTCCAAACAAGGAGTTGAAATAGGCCACATACCCGATATCGTAAAATACAAATAAGATAGCTGCTCCCAACAGCAACCCTGTAACATAAGAGCCACGAGCATTATACTTCACCAGCAGCCAAGTTGCCGCCAGTAAAAGAAGCCCATAAACTGCACCCAGCAAACGAACATCAAAAAAGCTGCCATGGATGAGCCCGCCGATCAATCTCGGCACAAGTACTATAAAAATCTGTGAGGATGGATAAAAACCTCTAAATAAATTTTCATACGCAAAACTGGAATGACTAAAATTGAAAAACTGGTCGGCATACGATGCTCCAGTATCATAGTAGTTCAGACCGATGGTATTCATCATACGCAGAAAATCTCCGTTATCGGCAACACCAATAAATGGCCCTACGAATAGCAAATAAATAATGATACCGCAGCCGGCAAGGCCTACGAGATACTCCGGTTTCCAGAACTTTTTCATGATTCCCCCTATCTCTGTGGTAACAGCTTCACATATTCGTCGGACAAATTCATTAGCTTCAAAATATACTCATAATCAGTCTGATATTTTGTGAAATCCGATACTGGCTTAAGCGTATCCAGCGACACAGCTTTACCATCAGCAAAATCTTTACCAGGCACATAGAGAATATCATCATTAAAGAAAGAACCAGAAGGCAAATAATACCGCATCCCTAACACATTACGATCAATGTTCAAGAGATCATGACCAAATGCTGTATAACCTTCTTCTTTTAAAGAAACCCCCAATAGGTTAGCTATTGTTGGAAGAATATCCAACTGTCCACCGGTTCTCTCTACTACCTTCCCTTGCTCCATTCCTGGTACATGTACAATCAATGGAATATTAAAGCGACTGATCCGGGAATCGTATGGAATCCCCAAAGCACTTTCTACTTGCTCCGGTGGCACATCCTGCGGCTGCAAGCCAAAATGATCGCCATACATCACCAGCACAGTGTTATCCCACATTCCATTTTTCTTCAAACCCTCTATTAAAGTTCCAATGGCATAATCAGTATAGTTAATAGCAGTCAAATAATCGCCAAGCATCGTGTTTTTTAACTCATCAGGCACTGATATCTTCTTAAAAGAGTCCGGAATTTGGAAGGGATGATGGCTGGACGCCGTCACCATTTGTGCGTAGAAAGGAGTTCCTTTCTTCTGCAGCTCTGCCAATTTCTCGACACCCGTAATATAAAGCTGTTCATCGGAAGCACCAAACGCATTAAAATGATCATTGGTAAAATAATCTTTATCATAATAGCCGTTAAATCCAAGTGCAGGATATAGCTCATTCCGATTCCAAAAGCCCACTTGATTCACGTGAAAGGTGTACGCCTCATATCCTTTATCTCTCAGCAGACGTGGTAGGCTCGGCAGTTCTCTGTCCCCGAATCCAGTGGACATTGCCAAGGTCCCGATTGGATAAATCGACGTGTTGCTCATAAATTCAGCGTCAGAAGTATTGCCCGGACCAATCTGCTGGTAGACATGGGGGAAGTAAAATCCCTCATCTGCCAACTTGTTCAACACTGGAGTCAGCTCTTGACCCTTCAGGGATTGATGCAGCGGGAAGTTTTGGAAAGCTTCCATTTGGATGACAATTACATTTTTGCCCTTTTGCGAGCCGAAATACTCAGGTGCTGTGCCCGCGGCCTTACTACTATAAGGATAGGAAGCTTGTAGCTCATCAATCTTCGTGATTGTATCCTTAATATCTCCGGTTCCAATGAGATTGTTATCTTCCTTGACCTTAATTGCGGCAACGACCTCATAATTCAGGAATCCGGCACTTTCTGCCTGCACAAGCTCATTTGTAATTCCCCGCGCAGAATTGACAGAATTGGCCGATAAAGCAAAACCTCCAAGAATAGCCACCAGAATCACCATCATATGTGCCAATCGTGTGTTCCGGGAGCTGAATCGCTCACGCTCACGCGGATAGGCTTTTCCATGCTTCCATCTGCGGATCAAGACATAGATTGCCATGATCACAAAATCAGCGAAAAATAAATAATCAATAGTCTGTATCGTTGATTCTACGCTTGCCTTCACTTGAAACACCTGATTCAGTTCATATAAAGCCAGATACGTAGGAACAGAACCAAAGTGATTGAAATATACACTGGCTGCGAACAGCAGCAGCGATAATATCCCGTTAAATGTCCAATAGACAGCTGTTCTCACCCGCGAAGGAGTAATGACTGTCAGTATCCCCATGATGAAGAGGACTGGAGCAACATCTGCTGCAATCCACTCCCAAGCAATTCTATCAAAGAACAGCACTCTCAGCAGGAGCAGCTTCAACCATAGCAGCAGGACAACAATATAGAACTGAGCTCGATTCGGCCCGTGCTTTTTCACGTTTTAATCCCCTCTTACCTTTTCATTTGTTCTGATTATGAACTCTATTCATCTTTTCTGTAAAATATCAGATTGTTCTAGTATAACAATACTTACTTTTTTTATCAAAAATGTGCACCTTTCGCTCCCACTACAAATAGGGAAATCCCACGCCTTTTCGGCTGTGGAACCTCCCTATTTAAGCCTATTATGTTATGCCTTTCAATCTAAGACTGGCTTGCTGGCAAATCCTCTTTTACCTTCCAGATCGTTAAATCACTATCATAATATACAGTGATCTCAGGACTGCCAAGCTTATGAAAAGTGAGATTCCCGGGCTCCTGATCTCTTTTAAGCAAGCTATATTCGCTCACATCAGCAACGCTAAATATCTTAGTCAGCAGAGGTGCTGCCTTCTCACGTAGGCGATCCCCATCAATTAGAGACAGCTCCCGGTCTAATACCGTTAGTTGTTTGGGATCTGTTTTATCACTAGCACGAGGATTTGTATCACTAATCTGCTCAATCCTTCTAGTAACATTATCGAACGTAACCGAAACCTTTGATCCGTATTGCAGCGTAAGCGTATCCTGATCCTTGTCCATAGCCCGAAATACTAAACTAAGCTCTTCACCTCCGTTACCTCTCAACACCTTCAAGGCCTGTTCCCCAGCTTGACGCATCTCTTCTGATACCGCCGAGGCCTCAAGCGTGGCTGATGCGTAATCGAATTCACCATTTACAAATCCGATACGCCATTTCTCCGCCCTAAAGTTATTCTCAATTTTCACGCCAGAATGTTGTGTAACATCATATTCAACGTATCTGAGCACTTCATAAGCTGAATCATTCGCATAACCCAGTTTGCCCTTGATCTCTTCCGCACGGGTATTCATTTCAGCGTCGATCTCCGCAGCTGTCAGAATCCTACTCATCTTCGTTTGCACCAGTTCTCCTGTCTCATAATTGATCCAGATATATGCGGAGTCCTCACCTTTCTGGTAAGAGTAAAATATCTGCTGTTGCTCCTTAAGCCATTCCCGGTGATCTAGCGGATAAGTCTTTCCAAGTAAACTCTGCATCACCTGATCTGCGTTCCGCTGTAGCTCAGCCTCCGTGAAATGCGACGAAACCTCAGTTTGCGCAGGGTTGCTTGATTCATTACCGAGGAACCTTCCGTTCAGAAAGAATACACCTAAGCCCAACAATACAATAAAACTCGCCACAGCCAACAATTGCACAGGCAGTCTTTTTCCTGAGTAAGATTTCGCTCCCTGTTGATCTTCTTGAATTCGGCGAATGACGTTGTCTGCATGCCTCATAGTAAACTTTTCATTTCCAAAAGGTCCTTTTCGGGCCTGAGCATACCATTCCGGTTTATGATCCTCCATCATTCTACCCCCTTTAATTTGTTCTGAATTTTTTGCCGCGCTCGGTGCAATCTTGATTTTACCGTTCCGTGACTCAAGTTCATCAGTTCAGCTATTTCTTTTATAGAGAGCTCATATTTCAAATCCAGGACCAATATTTCGCGCAGCTTTGGAGACAATGCCATAATTAGATCCCATATCTCACCAATGGACTGATTACCCAAATACTCCATCTCCGCAGATCGGGCTACGCCAAGAGGTTCGACAGTTTTTTCCCGCTGCTTCACATCAACCGTGGACAATGGCTGTACACCACCCCATAAGCCCGAACGAAAAAAGCGCGATTTCCGGTGCGAAAAAACAGTATTCCTGGCAATCGTAAGCAACCATGCTTTAAATGAAGAACCCCCGGTACGTTCCAATCCGGTAATAACATTTAATGAATACTTCTTGAGCCAGATCATCGGCTTGTTCAGAATTTTTGGTAAGATAATAGATATAATTCCATATATCCTCTCCGTAACGGCTCATGATTTCTCTTAGTTGCTGTTCATTCATCGTCTCGCTATGCTGAAGACCTTCCAGTTCCAATTAGCTTCACCTCACTTAATACGACCTCATAAAAGGCACCTTAGTTCCCTTATGTTCATATTTTCTCATAAAAAAACAGGGGGTCCAGTGATGATCCCCTGCGAATGATAAGATATCCGAATCCGAATCGACCTCTCCCCTCAAACGATCGAGGTATGCGTGAGTAATCTTTTAATAGAACGGTTAGCTTCATTTAGTACAATTTCTTTATCCACAGTCTTTAGCAAACCTCTTTCCATCACGATCTCCCCGTCGATTATCGTTGTCTCCACATCTGCCCGCGTAGCGGAATATACAATTCTAGAGATGGGATCTACGTCGTAAGAGGGGAAGGTATGAAAATTGTAGAGATTAAGGAGCACTAGATCTGCTTTTTTGCCTACCTCGATACTCCCGATCTTATCCTCCATCCCTACGGCCTTCGCCCCACCAATAGTAGCCATACGGAATACACTGCGGGCATCCATGGTTGTGGGTCCGTGATGAGGCTTTTGAATAATCGCCGCCAATCGCATCTCATTAAACATATCCAGATTGTTATTGCATGGAGCGCCATCCGCTCCCAGACTAAGAGAAACATGCTCATGAAGCATCCCTGGTGTGTCGGCAATTCCGGAGGCCAATTTCAGATTGGAACCCGGGCAATGACTTACATGCACTCCTCGATCCCGCAAAATCCGCCGCTCCTCAGCATCCAGCCACACGCAATGCGCCAGTATAAGCCGTTCATTGGCTAATCCTAGATGGTCCAGATAAACGATGTTACGCATGCCAGTCATGGCCTGCACAATCTCAATTTCCCCTAAATTCTCAGACGCATGAGTATGCACCTTCACATGGTATCTTGCGGACAGATCTCGCACCTCGGTTAATAAAGGCTCTGTACAGGAAATCACAAAACGTGGAGAAAATGCATACTGAATCCGGCCGTTTCCATAACCATTCCATTTTTCCAGTAGATCGACACTTTCCTGCAAAGAAGATGCGGTATCCTCCTGCAGCGCCTCAGGCACATCTCCCCCTTTTTGATCCATCATCACCTTGCCGGACAAGGCCCGGATTCCACTTTTAGCTATAGCCTGAAACGCAAAATCCGTATGATGGACAGTCTCCATATCCACAATCGTCGTCGTGCCGCTGGTGATCAGTTCGCCGATGCCAAGCATAGCCGAATAATAAAGGGATTCTTCATCATGCGCGGCCTCTAATGGCCAGATTCGTTTGCGCAGCCAATCCATCAGCTCCAGATCGTCCCCTTTACCTCGGAATAACGTCTGGCATAAATGAATATGAGTCTGGATAAAACCCGGAATTAATGTACGGTTCGTAGCATCAATGATCTGCTCGTCGCCCTGCGGGATCAGGCCAGTGCCGATTTCAACAATGAGATCATCCTTAATCCGGACATCCCCGTGTATAATTTCCTCTTGCTTGTTCATCGTAATGATTTCGGCATTTTTGATCAAAATATTCCCCATAGCCCTTCTCCCCCTCATTGAGTTAATTCCAGTACAACCTCACGCATGTAGCACAAAAAGGCCACAAAAATATGCCTGAGCATATTTTCGTAGCCAGAAATTTACGGTTCCCGGTAGAGACCCTTAAACCAATTATTAAGGATATACGAAAAAAGACTATTCATTTGTAATTTGAATAGTCCAATAATAATCTAAAGACAGGTTATATGTCAATATACATGACACATAAAATTGATTTCGTTTTATTAATACTGTTTCATAAAAGTGATTTAGTATTTTATGTTATGTTAAATAACATAATTCGATTTATGATCACGATTATTCTGTTTGAAGAAAATTTCGATCACGATACCCTGTACTTTGCGTCAGATTTACTGTCAGGAAAACATAGAAAATAAGCTTTCCGAGAGCTATTTCATGGCTTAAGAGACAGCCGTTTCGTTCGATTAAGTCGGCCATTTCGCACGATTAGGTCGACCATTTCGGACAGTATCTCTGCTTACTCTAACGCGCTGTGCTAAACCACTGCCTGCATATAGCGCGGTATGGTGGACTGGTCAGAGCCCGAAAGTGTACGTCTAGCTCTATTCATCTAACTGACCTATGCCGACCCTACTGCTACTCAACTGCTACTTCTGCACTGCTTCGGCTTCTTGTATTTCTCCCCTACGCCTACTCCACTGCTTCTGCACTCCTACATTCTCCTTGCGCCCACTCCACTGCTACGTCTACTGATACTGCTTCTACTACTGCCCCTACACTACTCTTATTTCTGCACTTCTACGTTCCCCTTGCGCCTATTACACTGCTACGTCTACTGCTTCTGCTACGTCTACTGCTACAACAACTACAACTACAGCTCCTACTCTACTCCTACTTCTGCACTTTTACTTTCTCCCTGCGCCTACTCCACTGCTACTTCTACTGCTTCTGCTACTACTGTCCCTACACTACTTCTACTTCTGCACATCTATGTTCCCCTTGCGACTATTACACTGCTACGTCTACTTCTACATCTACATCTACATCTACTCCTGCTTCTACTGCTCTCGCTACGTCCACACCACGGGTGAGTCATAATCCTCCATACTTTCGGACCCAGATGACGCTATTCCCTCGAAACAGGGCCATATGCAGTGTGTTTTGTACCAATAGCTGCGCTGGAGTCCGATAGCATTCCCAAATGTGGGAAAATTCCGCGTTTAAGGTCATCTGGGTCCGTTACTATCGAGTCATACTCAACCGCTGATGCTTATAGACCCAGATGACACTATTTGCACATTTTCGCTTATTGATCAGGGTTTCGGACTCCAATGACGCTATTTGCACATTTATCGCCTTTTGAGCAAGATTTCGGACTCCAGTGACGCTATTCCCTCGAAACAGGTCCATATGTAGTGTGTTTTATACCAATAGCTGCGCTGGAGTCCGATAGCATCCCAAATGTGGGAAAATTCCACGTTTAAGGTCATCTGGGTCCGTTACTATCGAGTCATACTCAACTGCTGATGCTTATGGACCCAGATGCGCTATTTGCACATTTTCGCTTATTGATCAGGGTTTCGGACCCAGCTGACGCTATTTGCACATTTATCGCCTTTGGAGCAGGGTTTCGGACTCCTCCAGTGACGCTATTCCCTCGAAACAGGTTCATATGCAGTGTGTTTTATACCAATAGCTGCGCTGGAGTCCGATAGCATCCCAAATGTGGGAAAATTCCACGTTTAAGGTCATCTGGGTCCGTTACTGGCGAGTCATACTCAGCCGCTGATGCTTATGGACCCAGATGACACTATTTGCACACTTATCGCCTTTTGAGCAGGGTTTCGGACTCCAGTGACGCTATTTGCACATTTTCGCTTTTTGAGCATGGTTTCGGACTCCAGTGACGCTATTCCCTCGAAACAGGTCCATATGTAGTGTGTTTTATAGTAATAGCTGCGCTGGTGAAGCTAGAATAAAAAGTGGACACTAGTTAACAGACTGGCGATAATGAGTCCACGGAGGTGTGTTCACATGGGAGAACATCGACAACGGTATAACGAAGAATTTAAAAAACAGACAGTGCAGTTCATTCAAGAGCAAACAAAGACAGTGGGCGACTTGGCGGAAGAGCTCAACATCCCAAAAAGTACCCTGCATCAATGGATGAGCCAGTATCGAGAACTAAAGAATGAACCGGCAGCTAGCGTGGATCGAGTACGGGAACTCGAGGCACAGTTGAAGGAGATGCGTCGGCAACTTCAAGAAAAAGATAACAAGATTGCCGATGTGGAAGAGGAATTAGCGATCGTAAAAAAAGCAGTGCACATCTTCAGCAAACCAAGGAACTGAGATTCCAGTTTATTGAAAAACATCGCTCCGAGTTTCTCTTGGAGAAGATGTGCATGACCCTACATGTGTCACGGAGCGGGTACTACAAGTGGCGGACAGAAAAAACCAGTACGCATATGCTTCGTAAGGCTGCGATAATGAAGCGAATTCAGTATCATTTTGCAGACCATCAAAAGCGGTATGGGAGTCCGAAGATCACCCGCCTGTTACATCAAGAAGGTTATACCGTTACCGAACGCACGGTGAGTGTGTACATGCGACATATGAAGCTTCGCTCCATTGTCTCCAAAACGTATCGCGTACAGACCACCGACTCCAATCATGACCATCCGATTGCCCCGAATACGCTGAACCAGCAATTTAAAATACTCAAACCCAATTCAGTATGGGTTACCGACATTACTTACATTCCTTGCCGGGGAGGGCGCTTGTACCTGGCAAGTGTGATGGACCTTTGCACGCGCGAAATCGTGGGGTGGCGCTTGGAGAACCATATGGAAACCAGCTTGATTTCGGGCGCTTTACAAGATGCTTACGAAGCTAAACAACCGGAAAAGGGTCTATTACATCACTCCGATAGAGGTTCTCAATATACTTCTCATGAATACACGAAGCAGTTGAAAGCGTATGGCATGGAGTCCAGCATGAGCCGCAGAGGTAACTGTTATGATAACGCCTGTATCGAGTCGTGGCACAGCATTTTGAAAAAGGAGCTCATTTATTGTAATCCGCGATTCAAAACTAAGGAGCAAGCCTACCAGACACTTTTTCAATATATTGAGTTTTACTATAACCGCAAGCGAATGCATGGCGCGCTGGGGTATCTTTCTCCAGTTCGTTTTGCTGAGCAATTGACTAGAATGTCTGTTGCGTGACTGTCCACTTTCTTGACAGAGGTCCATGGAGTCCGATAGCATCCCAAATGTGGGAAAATTCCACGTTTAAGGTCATCTGGGTCCGTTACTGGCGAGTCATACTCAGCCGCTGATGCTTATGGACCCAGATGACGCTATTTGCACACTTATCGCCTTTTGAGCAGGGTTTCGGACTCCAATGACGCTTTTTTGCAAATTCATCGCCTTTTGAGCAGGGTTTCCGTAAGCGCAAATGCTACCTAATCAAACAAAGTTTTTGTTTAGAGAAAGGTGTTATTTTCACGAAAAAAGAGGATATCCCAGCAGCCATTTGATGGCTCTGAGATATCCTCTGGTTCTCTTGCTATGTTAAGCTTCCGAATTTCCGTGCTTTTCTAGAACCTTCTCGAACACCGGAAAATTAGCGGTGCGCCCCGGAAAAGTTACTTCACCCCTGCGATCATAACCTAACTTGGGATATAGGGCGAGTGCCCCAGTGTTCTTAGCATATGTATCCAGACGGATACTGGAATAACCATTCTGGCGAGCATATTCTTCTGCATAAGTGCTAAGACGGCGCGCAATTCCCTTCCCTTGCACTTCGGGATGCACAGCCAATCTATGCATAATTAAATGAGGCCCTTGCGTTTCTGTCCAGTCAATCTTCCCATACTGCTCGGATTGGTGCTCGTCCAACACTAGAATGCCGGCCACCGCATTGTTCTCCTCACATACCCATAGATTGCCACGTTCAATATCAAGGGAGATGATCTCCCGGTTCGGATAATGCTCGTCCCACTGATCGCTGCCACCTGCTTGCATCACCTGTACGCATTTGGCAATCAGCTCCATAATTTCATCAATCTCATCTTTGCGTGCTCTGCGAATCTCAGTACCCATGAATCATCCCTGCCTTCATCTTAACCTCATATTATTTTCACTTTCATTATGAAGTTTATCACATCGGCAACGCAGCAAACCAGTCCGCACGAAAACCCCAAGACCCGCTCACGGGCGGAGCGGATCTTGTCATCTGTGTCTCCTAGCTGAATTCCAGCTTATGCCCGTCCTCGAAGCCCTTGGCGAAACCGGCGTCGAACCCCACGTTGTATGCTTCGGTGTAGCCCTGTTGAAAGGCGTCTGCCGGAGGCGTTTCCGGCGAAACGCCCAGCTCCGGGGGGAGCGGAATTACCTGTGGAGCAGGCGGAGCCTCGCTCACGGGTACCACAATCACCGGTGGCTGCGCAACCCTTACTTTACGAACAAGCTTGCGACGAAGTCTTCTTTTCTTGCGTAGCAATAGGCCTTTCTTTGACTTCCCATAACGAGCAGTTTTCCGGGCAAGAACTCTGCGGGATTTACGGGCTAGCCCTTTACGAACTTTTGCTCTCCGCGAGAGCAGCAATGTGCGTCTACGGGTTCTGCCTGAACGTAGCGTTCTGCGGCTTTTTTTCTTCATGCTTCTATTCCTCCTGTGCTCCATGTTCTCTGGAGGTTCCTACGGCGTATGCCTTGCTCAGCCATGGCGCAGCAGGAATTCCCCGTTTAGGACGATGTAGTGAAATCCCGGACATCATCCGGCACATCGCACTCTGATACCCACTTAAAATCCTGATATTGTCGCTCAATTTGCGGGCCGTCAACTCAGATTGCTCCGTCAATTCGGCGATGCTCTCCAAGATGGCCGCCAAAGCAGCCTGACTGCGCGAAATGGAGCGAATCATCTCCAGCTTGACGGCATGTTCAGAGAGACGGTCCCCGCTCATTTGCTGTCTTCTCCAAAACTAAAGCCATCACCTGACATGTCTCCAAAACCTTCCCCGCCACCATCGTCTTCACCACTGCCCAGCACTGCTTTTAAATTGCTGTAGAGTCCGTTCTCCAGTTTGGTCAGCCCTTCGACCATCTCCACGATGACCTCGTGTATAGAGAGGGACTCCTTCAGTTGCTCACTGTGGGAATCAAAGGCTCTAGCGTGGATATGATGCTGTGCCCACTGCTTTACCTTTTCAGCTTCAACCGCCTTAGCTTCCAGAATCAACGCAACGTTCCACTGGATGGCGGCGGTGGACTCCAGCATTTGCAGATAAGCCTTTTCTCTGCTCATCTTCCGCCTCCTGCTCCTATAGCGTTACTCTTCTTCTTGACCGTTCAATTCCTTAATCACTCTGCCTACCCCATCAGCCATCGCTTCTTCCAGATCTGCAAGTGCATTCAAGTAAGCAATAATATTCTTGTTTACCTGAGTTGAGCTTTCGATCATCCCGCTGATCCCATCAAAATCAGGCTCCGCATCTGGCAGATCGTGGACAATTTGCGACATACGGACAGCCACATGGCGCTCAGCGTCTAATATCCGCGCCATCTGTTCGTGCGTATGGGCCATGTGCTGCAGGACTTTAGTTATTTTACTCTGCACCTTCATGTCTCCTTTGCTCAAACGCCCTGCTACAGCATATGCGGCAGGAGCCGGGACGGTGCCGGGATCCTCGACAAGTTAAGGCTCTATTCGTGACTGGAATGACATAAAAATTACGTTATTGCTAAGTACATTTAAAAGGATTAAAATGTGAAATGCACAATCCTGAGTTTACCAAAGGTTGGTGGGGAATATATGAAGCTTGAAAGCAAGCGTATCGATCTAATACCTTTAACTGCCCCAGAGCTCACGCTAGCAATAGATAACTATTCGGAGCTACAGCAGCAATTAGGCTTAGCTGCCATCAGTGCGGCGCTTGATGATGAAATGCAATATGCTATGCAGATCAGGCTAAAAAAGGTGCAGCAGGACCCCGACCATTACCTATGGTTAACGAACTGGGCCATCGTTCATCGGGAAGATCAATGTATTATAGGATTCATTATCCTTAAAGGTTACCCGAATGAGAAAGGCGAGGTTATTCTAGGGTATGGGATTGATGAGAAATATAGAAGAAAAGGGTATGCAACAGAGGCACTACACACAATTAATGCATGGATCTTCTCCCATCCCCAAGCTGTCTATGTAATCGCTGACACTGAAAAAGATAATACAGCCTCCCACAAAGTATTGGAGCGTCTAGGCTCTGAGAGATACAAAGAAACTGAGGATTTAATCTGGTGGAGGATTTCTAACCCCCGAGCTCTCTGAGTAACGTGTGATTTCAAAGCCCTTGCGGCTATCTATAGCAGGATTACAACAAAAAAAGCACTGCCTTATGGCAGTGCATCTTTTAACTTTTCCCCCGCCTCGTGCAAAGACTGGAACGTCCCCGCATCACTCCACCAATCCTTAAGCACATCATAACTAAGTCTGCGATCAGCGGCGTATATATTATTTACATCGGTAATCTCCAGCTCCCCCCTCTTGGAAGGCGATACCCGCCGGATGATATCAAATACAGCTTCATCGTACATATAAATACCAGTTACACAATAATTGGTCTTCGGATGCTCAGGCTTTTCTTCGATATAAGCAATCCATGCCGCATCTTGACTATCAAACACAGGTACACCGTATCTGCGCGCGTCCTCCACCGGCTTCAGCAACACCTTTGCAGTGCCCGCCGGCTGACGAAGATAACTCTCCACATAAGGCTTCAGATCATCCATAAAAAGATTATCCCCGAGCAATACAACAAATCGTTCCCCTGGGAAAATGAACCCTTCTGCTAAATCAAGCGCCTCGGCAATGCCTCCGGCAGCTTCCTGAATTTTATAGGTCAGAGATACACCAAATGCAGCACCGCTGCCTAAAAAATCCGTGTACAGGCCAGCAGACTGCTTGCTTATGACCAGAAGAATGTCGGTAATTCCTCCCCGGCGAAGCCGGTCTATGCCGTAACAGACCATAGGATATTTGCCGACCGGAAGCAAATGTTTGTTCATAAGCCGGGTCAGCGGTTGAAGTCTAGATCCTGTTCCGCCCGCCAGTATGACTCCTTTCACTTACTTTCCTCCTCTTTATCTACGTCCTTTGCCTTCGGATCTGCACTTCATATAAAATTAATAGGATCTACATTCCATTTATCTATAAAGATCTTGCGATTTCGTTCCACCAGTTCTTGCAGTCCGGTATTGTAAACTTGCTTGAAACTTGCACTTCCTTCATGGTGCACCAAGCAATCTCCGGCGATAAGCAGCCGATATCCCTTTATCCTGGCGCGATAACAATAATCATCATCTTCGTAATGTCCAGGTGAGAATCTCTCATCCAGTAGACCTACGGAAGTTAGCAGCTCTCTTTTGAATAAAAAACATAATCCTACCAGCCGTCTCGTCTCCAGCCATTTCTGGGGATTTGGAAGGTTCGCCCTCTCAGCAGCCTGATGAAAACCTATCAGACCTTCATAATCGGTCTTCACCTGTTGACGTCCACTGGCATAGTTTGTGACTGGTCCAACAATACCTACATCAGGAGCACTATATAGAGCCCTCTTCAGATTAGTTAACCATCCTTGAGACACCACTACATCGTTATTCAGCAGCAGGACTTCATCACCTGACGCTAGCTGTAGCCCCAAATTGCATGCAGTTGGAAAGCCGCGATTGTCTGGCAATGAAATAAACGTTATATGATTCGCACGGCAATAGGTGTCTGTTCCGTCCGTTGAAGCATTGTCCACTACGATAATCTCATAAGGCGGCGGAGTGTAGGCACGAATAGATTCCACACAGGCCCGCAGCAAGGGCAGCGCATTGTAGGTTGGAATAATAATACTCGTCAGCGTCATATCCGATTCCTCCAAGCGGCTACCTGTCTGCGGTACTCACGCTGTGTTTCACTACTTAGCAGACCACCAGCTTTTCGCCGGGAAAGAACCTCATGTAGAGCCTCAGCATGATCTCCTATGATCAGTTTTTCCACAGCATTTCCAACCCCTGTATTTGCCTTGCGCAGCCGATTATGTTTAATAACATTTACCGTTCCTACCTTCTCCACCCGTAACTTTTCTAATACAGAGCGAGCTTGGGCTTTAGGTGGAACCATTAATTCACGGTAGCCTATGGTCTCAAGCGCATGCCGCGAAAGCGCATGAGGAACAGCTGTCATAGAGCTAACCCCGAGATCGTACCTATCCAGAGCATAATTCAGAAACAGTTTGCTGCGGGTGACATCATCACATAATCCAAAGGAAGGCATCAGTGAGTCTAAATCATTAAGAGCTACATCAATTCCGCGATCTACAGCCGCCGTGAATGAAACGAGCTGAGAGGCCGGAATGACCATATCTCCATCCAGAAAAAGCAATATATCCCCGCGACTCAGCTTTGCACCGATAGCCCGGCCCACATCATGTCCGACAGACTCTGGGCAGTGTACTACAATGGCTTGACGATGTTGTCTAGAAATAGGAAAAGAGTTATCACTGCAGCCATTAAGTACGACGATAATTTCTGCAGGTTCAAGCCGTGCAACCTGATGCAGCAGACGGGACAAGGTCTGCTCCTCATTACGCGCGGAGATAATGACTGACAAAGTCCCACGTAACTTCGGTAATTTCAGAGTCTCCTTGCCTGCCTTCGATTGCCGAGACAGAAGCGGGCGAGCAGCAGCGTTGGCTTTTACAGAGCGATTGGCTGACCTGTGACGGATTGGGCGTTTCTTTGCCGTTCGAGCTGCTGTGCCTCGTAAAGTTGCAACCATCATCTCACCATCTCTCTGCGCCGGGCTCCGTCGCCAAAGCCCGCTCTGTTCCCCCGATGTTCCAGCAAGAGGGATACAGCCTCCATATGATCCGCTGTAATCAACTGCTGCAATGGATCTATGCCGTCTTCCTTGCGTCTCACCGCATTTAACTTCCCTACAGGTACTTTGTGAGCGGCTACCACTTGCAGTCCACTAAGAATTGCCTGGGCATGCGCCAGTGGAGGACGTGATAATGAATCGCTCCCTAAAATATCAAGTGCTCTGCGGCTGATTGCGTGCGGAACTGCCGTCATCGAACATCCCTTCAGATCTGGACGGCCAAGCAGAATATTCAGTGCATGTTTAGACAGCACCACCGGATGGGGGGACAGCTTCCGGACCGGACCGGAATAATCATTAAGCGCTATGTCCACTCCACCACTAACAGCAGTGACGTAAGGACGCAGCCCCGAAGCAGGTATCACCAAATCTCCATCTGTAAACAATAGGATTTCTCCCTTGGCTGCCTCAGCTCCCACACTACGGCCAGCGTCGTGTCCAAGCGGCAACTCATAGGAAATAACACGCGCACCTAGCGATTGTGCAATCCCTGCCGTTTGATCAGTGGATCCATTCACGACCACAATTACCTCGCAGCGCGGATGGACCCCTCTGGCTCCAGATATCACTCCCGCAATGGTCTGAGCTTCATTCATGGCTGGAATAATAACCGAAACATAGGGATTAGGATGGTTAACTATAGGGACTACAGCGACTTGCCGCACTGGGCGTGAAGTCCGCCGCTTCATCCGAGAGACCCGCCGCCCTGTGCGGCGGGCAGAAGTTCGTTTGGGCTTCATGCTCATCCACCTTCCTTACAGAGCCAATTCTTCAGGCTGAGGGTTACATCACAGTTTATGTACTATAACGCACAGGGTAACGGCAATTGTCTCCTGTCGTTCTGAAAACAGGACAAATGTACTCCCCACCAAACTTCGGCTTAGATACATTGCGCATAGCCAGCTGCTGCGGACACAACCTGCGGCGGTAACGAACGCAGTAACGCAGCAGGGGGATTAGGTTAGGACGCTATCGGACACAGCCGAATCCGCATCAGGTAATTGTACTTTAGCGCTATCGGACACAACCGAATCCACAACGGATGATTATACTTTTGCACTATCGGACACAACCGAATCCACAGCGGATGATTATACTTCAGCGCTATCGGACACAGTTGCTCCTATTCGCCGCATTATCACACTTTTAGGTTATTAACGGACTCCATAGCAGCTATTGGCATGAAAAGAACCCAATAAGGCTCTTTTTCTATACAATAGCGTCACTAGAGTCCGAAACCAGCCTCAAAAAACGATAAATCTGCAAATAACGCCATCTGGGTCCGTAGTGGCAGCGGATGTTAGACTACCAGGCTATCGGACAGATCCGCAGCCACAGCGAATAATTAGAACCCGGCGATGCTGACAAGTACCGTTCCCCACCAAAAAAACAGAGCAGCGATCTCCAATAAGGAGATTCGCTGCTCTGCTGTTTTTAAGAGGAATTGCTTAAGGTTCAATCAAATACGCGATCATCCGCTGCCGGTTTAGCTAAAGGAGCGCCTATAGCAATCCAAGAGATGACCCCATAGAAATGCGGAGTTTCGCGCAACCGCACCACTTGAATCACTGCTTCTCCATTGGCTCTGCTCTTTAAGGAAGCATAGAAGTAAGGCTGATTGGTCATGGCAACAAGCACATAACCCGTATGCCCAAAGCTCTCATCAAACGATACGGTCACCTCTACACTCTCAGCATCCCCATTGAACATAAATGCTGTCATTCCAAACTGCTGTAGTGCTTCTCGCTTCCCAGCTGTCTGAATCGGACTGAAGGACAGATGATCTGTATTTACAGAGTTCGGTGCCAGATGAGTCCCGTTTACTGCACCTGGGGAAATATGATATTCCTGAACACTTTCTTCTTCCAGATGGCGGGCTTGAATCGCAAACGAAGAGATTTTGGATGCTACTACCGCTTCATCCTGAAGCTCTGTTGTCCCTACTGCACCTTCTGTCAGATGAGCGGACTCGATACTGCCTTCCTTCAGCTTAGCTCCGTTGATACTGCCATCCGGGAGCAGGGCTGAGCTGCGTGTTTCATCTGCAAGATGTTCTAATTTGATGATGCCAGGCTGCAAATGCCGATCTGCCACGATCTTGTCAGCAAGATGCTCTCCGTAAACACTCCATGGTTGTAAATGTGAAGAACTCACGGAGCCTTCAGCGAGTTTTTCTTCCGTAATGCTGCCATCCGGCAACAAATCCGCACTGCGTACCTCTTCTGCCAAATGCTTCAGCGTGATGCTGTCCGATCGAATATGGCGGCCATCCACCGCATCCCCGGCCAAATGACCTCCAGAGACGCTGCCTTGGGCCAAATGGAAAGACTGGATCGTCCCGACTTCAATCTTCTCCCCTGTAATACTGCCTTCCGGCAATAAATCAGCGCTGCGCACTTCTTCTGCCAAATGATTCAGAGTAATGCTTCCAGCACGGATATGGCGGCTATCTACCGCATTCCCCCCTAAGTGTCCCCCATAGACACTGCCAGGAGCCAAATGGTAGGCAGTAATAGATCCACCCTCCAACTTTTTACCGGTAATGCTGCCATCCGGCAGTAACTCGGAGCTGCGTACCTCTTCCGCTAGATGTGCTAGCTTGATCTCACCTTTTCCAATATGGAGACCTTCTACTGCAGACGGACTCAGATGAGTTCTATCCACACTGCCAGGCACTAGATGAATTGCTTCTACGGAGGCTTCCGCCAGCTTCTCCCCAGTAATGCTTCCGTCTGGCAGCAGCTCGGAGCTGCGTACCTCATCCGCCAGATGCGCTAGCTTGATCTCACCTTTTCCAATATGGCGTCCTTCTATTGCAGACGGACTCAGATGAGTTCCCTCCACGCTTTCAGGTACAAGGTGATTTGAATTTATGGATGCTTCCGCCAGTTTCTCCCCAGTAATGCTACCGTCTGGCAGCAAATTGGAGCTGCGTGTTTCTTCGGCCAAATGAGCCAGCGTGATCTCACCATATCGGATATGACGTCCTTCTATCGTGTCCGGACTCAAATGACTGCCATCTACGCTTCCAGGCACCAGATGATTAGAATTTACGGATTCTTCCGCCAACTTCTCCCGAGTGATGCTACCGTCTGGCAGCAAGTCAGCGCTACGTGTTTCTTCGGCCAGATGAGCTAACGTAATCTCACCTTTTCCAATATGGCGTCCTTCGACAGAACCTGAGCTTAGATGAACGCCTTCCACACTGCCAGGTACTAGATGATTTGAATTTACGGAAGCATGTGCCAGCTTTACTCCAGAAATACTACCGTCTGGCAGCAATTTAGAGCTGCGTGTTTCTTTTGCCAAATGAGCCAGCGTGATCTCACCGTATCGGATATGACGTCCTTCAACTGTGTCTGGGCCTAAATGGCTGCCATCCACACTGCCAGGCACTAGATGTATAGAACTTACGGATTCTTCCGCCAGCTTCTCTCTAGTAATGCTACCGTCTGGCAGCAGATCAGCGCTTCGGGTTTCATCGGCGAGATGAGCTAGGGTAATCTCACCTTTTCCAATATGACGTCCTTCGACGGAACCTGAACTCAGATGTCCGCCTTCCACACTTCCAAACACTAAATGAATAGAATCCACAGATGCTCCCGCCAGCTTCTTCCCGGTAATACTGCCTTCAGGCAGCAAGTCGGAGGTATATGCATCTGCAGCCAGATGAGCAAGCGTGACCTCACCCGGTAGGATATGTCGACCTTCTACAGAACCCGAGTTCAAATGGCTTCCGTTCACACTTCCAGGCAGGAGATGGTTGGAATCTACCGATCCTTCTGCCAGCTTCTCCCCAGTTATGCAGCCGTCTGGCAGCAACTCAGAGCTACGTACCTCTTCCGCCAGATGAGCCAGCGTGATCTCACCCGGTAGGATATGACGGCCTTCAATGGTATCGATACACAGATGGCTGCCGTCTACACTACCAGGTGAAAGATGCTGAGAATCCACGGCACCTTTTACCAGCTTAGAGCTATTAATACTGCCCTCTTGGATTTGAACTGCAGAAATAGAATTCGGAAGGATATGACCATTCCCGATAGACAACGGCCGGATATGCGCCCCACTGACACTGCCGGGATTCAAATGTCTACTTTGAACAGCACTTTCGCTTATGGTTTTCGAACTCACAGCATTTACCGACAAATGCTCCGCTTGAACTGCTGACGCCGCCAGTTTACTGGATTCTATGCTGCCGTCTGCAAGCTTAGCCGAAGTGACTGCTAAATCACTGATTTTATCCGTTGAGACACTTTCCGGTGAAAGCTTCAACGAGGTTACTGCATGATCGGCCAGATGATGAGGCTGCACGGCTCCTGCTGCCAGGTGAATTTCTCTCACCGCAGCGGAAGCCAGCTTATCTCCTGAAACTGAGCCCGATTGAATCGCAGCGGAAGTCACACTATTTTCACCAAGATGTCTTCGTTCCACGGCTCCCGTGGCCAAATGATCCTTATTTACCACAGCATCCTGCAATACACGGCCGCTCACACTGGCATCCGCCAGATGCTTTTCCTCCACTGTACAAAAAGCGATATGTTCACCACTGACTACTTCACGCGCAATCGTGCTGCCAATCACTGCACCCGCTGCCAGCTTAGCTGCATTTACACTTCCATCTGCCAACTTGGCTGAAGTAACGCTCTGTGCACGTAGATGCTCCCCACCCACAGATTCTGAAGCCAGCTGTTCTCCAGTCACAGCACCGGAAGATAAATGTTGAGTCTGAATAGCTTCTTCCTTGAGCTGCTCCGAGCCGACCGCTTCCGCAGCTATATGCGAATGATTCACTGCTTCGCGTTCCAGATGAATAGAAGTTATGGCTTGCATAGCAATTTGCGGTCCGCGAATGGCGGATTTAGCAATATGTCTTGTGGTCACTGCTTCGTCTGCCAGCTTATGTGGGAGAATGCTTTGGTCAGCAATTTTGGACGAGGTTACCGCTTGCTCCACTAACTGTGCAGTCCCTACTGCACCCTCAGCCAGCTTTAAAAAAGAGATGCTGCGGTCAGCCAAATGCCGACTCGATATTTCGCCATCACCGATATGATTACCATTCACACTTTCTGGGCTTAAATGGATGCTTCTCACGACATCTGCACCAAGTTGCTTGGAGCCTATGGCTCCATCAGCTAAATGTCCGCCTTCGATAATACCCGTCTGCAGCTGTTCCTTACCGATCAATTTGCTGGCAAGCTGATCAGAACCAATCGCTCCCGGGGCCAGATGTCTGGCGGTTATCAAAGCGTCGCTAAGATGGCGGCCTTCAATGACAGCATCCGCTAGCTTTGAGCTGCTGATTTCACCATCAGCAATTTTATCGCCAGATACCGCTGCATCGGCCAGCTTGGAACGGTCAACACTGCCGTTTGCCAGGTGGCGGCTTGTGATGCTGCTGCTTCCTATTTTGTCACTAGTAACGGCTCCATCTTCCAGTAAATCCGCAGTAATAATCAAATCGCTTAAATGGCGGCTCTCAATAGCTTTATCTGCAATTTGACCGCCGCCTATAATCCGATCAGCCAGCTTCTCTGGACTAATACTGCCATTTTTCAGCTTCTCTCCACTGATCGAATGATCCAGCAGCTTACCGCCACTAACGCTTCCTTCTGCTAAATGCTCGCCCACTATCGATTCTGGTGCGATTTTTGCAGAAGTGACTGCCTTGTCCGCGATATTGATACTCTGTACAGCGTAATCTTGCAGCCAAGGTGTACCAATAATGCCGAACTTTAGCTTAGAACCGTCAATGGTACGTGGAGCGATTTTGGCTCCGGTCACCGCTGCATCCGAAAGATCATCTGTATAAACGGGCTGAAAACGTTCTTTCTCTGGAGGAGCGAACCATACGGTTTCAGGAAGATTATCCGCCTGTTTCTGAAGCTGCGCTTCCTCTATAAGCTCCGGCTCCAATTGTAGAACTGGAGCAGAAGTTGGCTCCTCTAGAACGACTTCAGCTATTGCTCCCCCACTTACCTGAACTTCCGCGATCTCTGCTTCACTGACTCCGTCACTGTTATTCCCCGAGCTTCTAGAGCTGCTTTTGGTATCCAGCATACTCAGTTCCTCTTTATTGGGATTATCTACAAAATAGAGTCGTTTCTGTGGACTGCGCGGCTGCTTTTTTTTGGAACCCCTCACAAGCAGTCTCCTCCTTCCATCTAATGTTTCTCCTAGGCATCATATGCAGCGGTATGGGCTTATGACACCCTTTTGCGATGAGGCCTTCATAAGATTATGTATAAAAAAAGGCATCTGCCTTCGCGCATTCGTCCACCCTGACACGCGGGTACAAACATACTATGACAAGAGTAGAAAAAGCAGGGATCATGTAACCGATGAAACAGGAGGAACAAACATGGGGCATAAGCTCATTGGAATATTACTAAATGCCGATATGCACCGGGGCGTTCCCCGGCTAAAAACAGGACAGGAGTCTCTATCCAACTATGAAGAGGCCGCGGCGGCATACGGTTTAGTCCCTTGCTTCCTGAAGCTCGCGGACATCGATACGGACACAGGCTTTAGTGCCGCCTATATAAAGGGAGTTAATGGATATAAAAGCGTAGTTGTTCCTACGCCTGCTGTTATCCATAACCGGGCAATATACAGCAAAAACAGCCCTGGGATGCAGCGTCTGCTGAAGCACTATCCCCTGATTTTCAATACATGTAATCGATACGGCAAAGATGAGATCCATCAGCTGCTTGAAAAAAATACGGAGCTTCGCGAATATTTACCCGTAACAACGAGAGTCTCAGGCCTAAAAGAAATGATGAATCTTTATCCCGATCTCATTCTTAAACCTTGCCGGGGAAGTATAGGGAATGGGGTCATGCGGCTGGTCCGCAAGGGAGCTCAGCGTTGGACCTTGAGCTACCTCTCCCCTTCGATGCAGCGCTGGAGAAGTATTCCCGTCAATCAGGCGGCGTTGCCACAAGCGCTCCGCGCACGCCTAACCTCCGTGCCTTATCTTGTACAAGAACGTATTCCCCTTGCTGAGATTGGAGGACGTCCCTTTGATCTACGCGTCACCGTTCAGCGCGGCTGGGGAGGAGATTGGCAGGTCACTGGGCTCTTCGCCAAACTGGCTGCCCCAGGGGGCTTTGTCTCCAATATAGCCCGCGGAGGAGAAGCGTTAAGCTCCTCCCTCGCGCTCGAAAAGGCCTTTTCAAGATCCACAGCGGCCCACATCCGTATGTCTGTCGAAATACTTAGCCTTGCAATCGCACGGTGTCTGGAGCAAGACCTTCCCGGACTGGCCGATATCGGACTGGATATAGGCATTACTAAGGACGGACGACTCTTCTTCATAGAATGTAACGGTCGTGACCAACGCTACGGATTTCATAAAGCCGGCCTTACGGAAATTTGGAAAGACAGCTATCGCAGACCTATGGGATACGCGCGTTTTTTAATAGAAACGAACAGTACGGTATATAACAGTTATTGATTTGTCTCCTATTCTATGTCAATATAATGCAGAGCAGAGACGACCCGTATACAACCGTACTGCTGCATTATGGAAGGGAGATGGGCATGGTAAAACAATTGCTACGGCTGATGACCGAGCTATCCTCACACCGGTGGATTTCACGGTTAATGGGATCTTTTTCTCATAGTAGAATCAGCCGTTTTCTTATCCCGGCATTTATTAAGACTTATCAAATCCCCTCCGCTCAAGCGGAGAAAAATCCTGGAGAATATCTCACTCTTAATGAGTTTTTCAGCCGCCGGCTGAAGCCGGGCATGCGGCCTATTGCAACCGACGCTGACGCTTTGGTTAGTCCCGTAGACGCAACGATTACTGCTATGGGTGACATTAACGCCGGTACGATTATGAATGTAAAAGGGCAGGATTATAAGATCGAGGATCTCCTTAATCACTCCCCGCATCTGGAGCTGTACAAGAAGGGTTTTTTCTTCGTTCTTTATTTGAGTCCTACCGATTATCACCGGATTCACTCTCCCCTTACCGGACAAAAGGTGGAGAGCGATTATATTCGCGGACGGGCCTATCCTGTCAACGATTTCGGAATGCGACATATGAAGGGTGTCCTGAACCGCAACGAACGTCTCATTACGTATATTGCCGGGAGTCACGGAGAAACCGCGGTAGTAAAGGTAGGCGCAATGAACGTCAGCAGTATTCGTTATACGGATGATACCGCTGCCGAGTGGCAAATAGGTGATGATCTGGCTTATTTTGAGTTTGGCTCCACCGTAGTGCTGCTCACGGAAAGCGGTACCTTTACCCCGAGACCCAAGCTTGAGGTCAACTCAAAGGTAAAAATGGGCGAACTACTGGGAACGTTGCATCGACCTTTGTAGGGAGATTTAGGCGAATTCCCAGAAAAATTAGAGGGTGCCTCAAAAGCCATGAAATGGCTGCTGGGGTGCCCTCTAATTTTTGGGACTTCGTGTGGAGCACAGTTGCGGACGCGAACGCTCTAGCTATCGTCTAACCATCGTGTACCAATCGTCCAGCTATCATCTACCTATCGCTAGCCAACGTATACATATCGTCTAGCCAACGTACACCTATCGCTAGCTATCAGACCCAGCTGACCTTATACGCGGATTTTTGACACATTTGCAATTCTATCGGACTCCACCGCAGCTATTGGCATCAAAAACGCCTTATTAGAGTCGATTCTTAGGCAATAGCGACACTGGAGTCCGAAACTCCGCTCAAATGGCGATAAATGGGCAAATAGCGGCGGCTGAGTCCGTAAGCATTTGCAGAGCTTTGGTGGAGGTTGGTCTAGCGTTAGTTGAGGGCTAGTCGAGAGCTGGAGGAAGGTGGTCGAGCGTTAGTTGAGGGCTGGTCAAGAGTTGGTCGAGAATCAACGGAAAGTTGGTGAAAGGTTAGCCTCAGCGCTATCGGACCCAGATGACCTTATACGCGGCTTTTTCACACATTTGTAATTCTATCGGACTCCACCGCAGCTATTGGCATGAAAAACGCCATAATAGAATCGATTCTTGGGCAATAGCGACGCTGGAGTCCGAAACTCCGCTCAAATAGCGATAAATGGGCAAATAACGGCTGCTGAGTCCGTAAGCATTTGCAGAGCGTTGGTGGAGGTTGGTCGAAAGTTAGTTGAGGGCTAGTCGAGAGCTGGTGGAAGGTGGTCGAGCGTTAGTTGAGGGCTGGTCGAGAGTTGGTCGAGAATCAACGGAAAGTTGGTGAAAGGTTAGCCTCAGCGCTATCGGACCCAGATGACCTTATACGCGGCTTTTTCACACATTTGCAATTCTATCGGACTCCACCGCAGCTATTGGCATGAAAAACGCCATATTAGAGTCGATTCTTGGGAAATAGCGACGCTGGAGTCCGAAACTCCGCTCAAATGGCGATAAATGGGCAAATAGCGGCTGCTGAGTCCGTAAGCATTTGCAGAGCGTTGGTGGAGGTTGGTCGAAAGTTAGTTAAGGGCTGGCCGAGAGAAAGTTAAGGACTAGTCGAGCGTTAGTGGAAGGCTGGTGGAGCATTGGTCAGGATCTACGGAGAGTTGGTGGAACGTTAGCATTCAACGCTATCGGACCCAGCTGACCTTAAACGCGCCATTTTCGCACATTTGATTGGTCACAAACACACTAATAACAAAAAGGACAGCCCCAAGGCTGTCCTTTTATCTTTTCATGTAACCCACCTATTACACCTGTTGCGCCTATTTAACCTACTACACCTGTTATGCTTATTCAACCTGCTACGCCCTAATATGCTTATTACACCTAATACGCCTGTTACGCTTATATAACCTATTACACCTGTTGCGCTTATTTAACCTTTACGCCCCGTTTTGCTTATTACTGTACACCCGTCATACTCAATACACCTGCTACGCCTATACGCTTATTACACGCCAATTACACATGTCCCTGCTTAGCAACATCAAGCGCCTTGGCCGCTACCTGTTCCGGATCGCCTAGATAAAAGCGACTGATAGGATTCATGTCCTCATCCAGTTTGTACACGAGTGGTACTCCAGTAGGGATATTGAGCTCCAGTAATGCCGCTTCATCAATATCCTCCATAAATTTAATCAATGCACGCAGCGTATTGCCGTGGGCTGAGATAAGCACCCGTTCTTTTTTACGCAAAAGAGGTACGATCCGGTTTCCCCAGAAATCGCCTACACGATGTACAGTGTCCTCCAGGCTCTCTCCACGCGGGATATCTCCCGGACGAACACTGCTGTAGCGAATATCGTTTCTGGCATATCTAGGATCATCAAGCTCCAGCAACGGGGGTCTCACCGATAAACTCCGCCGCCAGATATGCAGTTGCTCATCTCCATATTTTAGTGCTGTCTCGCTTTTACTTAATCCCTGCAATGCCCCGTAATGGCGCTCATTCAATTTCCAAGACTTTTGCACGGGAATCCACAGCAAATCCATCTCATCCAGTACATAGTTAAGAGTTTTAATCGAGCGTCTGAGTACCGAAGCAAAAGCCAGATCAAATGTATACCCAGCGTCCTTCAACAGCTTACCAGCAGTCTTTGCCTCTTGGATACCCTTCTCAGTTAAATCCGGGTCACTCCAGCCTGTGAACAAATTCTGTACATTGTACTGGCTCTCACCATGACGTATAAGTACGATTTCGTACATTTTCTCTCTCTCCTTCCAACTATGAACCTTATATATTCTACCGACGAACAACATTATGCGAAACGTATCGCAGAAAGCTCTCACCTTAGTAATAACCCAATCGTAGAAATAAATATCTACCGCTACCTCATAGTTAGGCCAATTAAACATCCTCAAAGGTACGTGAATGAGGCGTGCATGGAGCGTGAATGGTGTGTGGATATTGCGGTAAATGAGCGTACGCTTCATTGCAGAATGTGCAACAGAAAATCTTAACTATCACTTGAAGATACATTACATTGTACTTCGTGCAATAGATTATCGTGAAAATCTCTAGAAAGGCTGTTTCTCCTGAATTTGAATGTAAGATGTGCTTCAGAATTCAAATTCGACTGCTATTAGAGTCAATCTATTGTACAAAATACAACGTGAGGCACGATGAAATGCCCATCAGTTACTCTAATCTTCGACTTAAGTTCATTATATATATCATTTTCTAACAACACAAAAAAACCGGATGCCTCACGGCTCCGGCTATTTATATTTTTAGTCATATCATGCGATTCTATGCTTGCTTGTTCAATTAGAACCAGCTATCCACGACAAAAGCATTCGCCTGCTTTAACCGTTTTAAGCGGTTTCTAAAAATACCTCCGCCTCCACTCTTACAATCCGTGTTGCAAATTCTGCGTCTGATGATCATGCCAAGAGTCTCCTTCCAAGAAGTTATGTAAATTCTCTGTAAACTAAACTGCAAAGTATTTACCCTTGGTTGAACAAACTGAAACTAAAAAAGTGAATCAGCGGATCTCAGATGGACTTTTTCCGGTATATTGCTTGAACTGGCGGCTGAAAAAGAAAATGTCACGATACCCAAGCGCATCTGCTACCTCAGTAACATTCATTCCCGCGTACAGCAGTAAATGCTGAGCACGCTCAATCCGGGCTCGGATGACATAAGACTGCACAGAAGAACCCGTAAGCTCCTTGAACTTAATTGAAAAATACCGCGGTGAAAGCCCCGCACGAGCAGCAAGATCCTCTACACGATGTGCAATCCCCGGATGCTGGCTCACATAGTTCGCTATTTCGTGAATGATTTCTGTCAAATGGTTGCTAACATAACGTTCTACTGGCTTCACACGGTCCTCCCTCAGCAGATGAATCATCAGCTGCTTCAGTACAAGCTGCCCTTCTTCTTCAGCGGCGTAAGTATCCACCAGAAATAGTCGAACGTACCTAGCAAGCAGATGTTCAAATTCAACGGTTTCTGTAAGCTCACGATAGGGCAGCGGAATATCCGTCACCTCTTCGGAGACATCAAAATGAATATATGTAAGTACAAGTGGCTTTTGCGGATTATGTGTAGCACTTGTATGGTCACCCGGACGAAAAAGGAAGCAGCTTCCCTTACCTACTTGAAAGGGTTCATCGTTACGCACAACCGTCCCTTCCCCGCTCCATACATAAAATAAATCATAATTTTGCAGCGACTTCTCTCTTTTTTGCCATTTCCAGCCCGGCTCGCATACAATCTTAGCCAGAGCCGGCAAAATAACAAAAGAGGACGGCGATGCATGCAGCATAACGTTCCCTCCTAAAAGTTTTGTTAGCATAACCTACTTTAAACCTCTTCGCAAAACTCGCTTCGTAAGCATTCGCTTTGTTTTGTTAGCAAAACTCGCTTCGTAAGCATCCGCTTTGTTTTGTTAGCAAAACTTGTCTCGTAAGCATCCGCTTAGTATTCTCAGCAAATCTGCTCTTTCTGACTTCGCAGTGTCTATATAGTTTTGTTTAGCTTAATCTACTCCGAGTTTCTTCGTCAAAATTCGCAAGCATTCGGTTAGTTTTGCATTTCATCTTCTTTATCATACCTTGTCATGTTGCATTTTGTACATCTTCCCACGCCAGATGCAGGCTTGTTATCCCTTCCTCCAGCTCCGCGGCATTCAGATGGGCAAAAGAAAAACAAGCGGCCGGCGCTCCCGGTGATAGCTGATATAACGCGGCATCTCTAAAATCCGTGCCGCGCCTAAGCGCTGCCGCTCGGAAAGCAACAAACTCTTCGCTGCTGCGCAGCCAGCGGGCATATACATGCAAGCCCGCATCACCAGGCAGCAGCTCGAAGAGCTCCTTAAGCCGTTCCGACAGCAGCGTCCTGAGGATTCGTCCGCGTTCACCATAGATGCGTGTCATCCGGCGCAGATGACGGCCATAGCCGCCTGTATTCATGAACCTCGCCAAGGCTCGCTGCTCCAGCAGCCCTACCGGCAAGGGCTCATATAGCGCCTTGGCGGCGATAGTCGGCTTTACTAAAGAGGGCGGAAGCACTGCAAAGCCGAGCCGCAGGCCTGAAAACATCGTGTTTGAAAAGGAGCCCACATATACGACCCGCTCTTCACGATCCAGTGCTTTTAAGGGCTCGATAGGACGCCCAGCCCAACGGAACTCACTGTCATAATCATCTTCAATGATTACTGCATGATGCCGCTGCGCCCATTCCAACAAGGTTCGGCGTCGTTCCAAAGGCAGTACCACACCCGTAGGAAATTGACGGCTCGGCGTAACAAACAACAGCCGGGCATCCCAATCCTCCGGAATAAGACCGTTGCCATCCAGCTCCCCTGCCAGCAATCGGCCTCCTGTGATCTCTACGGCTCGGCGAATCCCGTGAAAGCCCGGGTTCTCAACGACCGCTGAGCCTTCTGCATCCAGCAGCAGCTGCGTCAAAATAACGATGCCTTGCATCGAGCCGCTGAACAATACGATATACTCTGCATCCGCGCGAATCCCGCGGGTAATCCGCAGATGTGCAGCGATAGCTTTCCGAAGTCCTTCATCGCCTTGAGGTGGACAAGTGCTTTGCAGCAATCCACCTTCCTTCCCTCCGGCATAAGAGAGCGCACTACGCCATTCGGAGTATGGAAAATGTTCCATCCGCATACCACTACTCTGGAAGCTCACTACTTTCTTGTTACTCTTTTCATAAAAGGGTATCGGGCGCGCAAGCAGCCGCTTTCCCCATGCCGAGATTGGAATCGTAGTCTCGCTTGCACAATCTCCTCCAGCAGCATCTGCGACTTCACTCAGAGCCCGATTCTCACCGTCACTGCCACTGGTAGCTGAAGCAAAGCTATCTTCCGATACGAATGTCCCCCGCCCCGTTTCAGTCCTTACATAACCATCAGCGAGCAACATTTCATACACCTGCGAGACCGATCCGCGTGACAGCTCATAGTGCTTAGCAAGACTTCGTGTAGACGGCAGCGGAGTGCCTCCCGGAAGTGTTCCTTCCAATATTCCTGCGCGAAGCGCGTGATATAACGCTAAATATTTGTAGCGGTGTATCGCCAGATATTGATCGTATGCCAGCGTGATATTCATCGTTATCCTCCTTGACCAGCAAGTGGTCCATTAAAAACTATCTTAATTGGTCCTTTTTAATTGTCAACCACTCTACTATTCTTTAAAGAACATTTACATTGGTGCAGAAGCTCTAGACTAAAAAAGAAAGAGGACGTGATCCCTATGCGCAGAAAAGAATTTAAAGTAGATCAGGAGGAAGAATTGGTCTCTTTTCTAAACGGAATGAGTTTTGGTTTTCTCGGAACAAGCGATGAGCAGGGGCAACCGCGGGTGACACCGTTGAATTTTGTATATACAGATGGTTGTTTCTATTTCCACGGCAGTCATGCTGGTAGCAAAATGAAGTCGATCCGCAATCAGCAGCAGGTCTGCTTTACGGTAGCGGATGAGTATGCCCTTATCCCGTCTTATTTTAGCGATCCCGAGCTGGCCTGCCCAGCAACCGCCTATTTTAAAAGTGTGACCGCCTACGGCAAAGCCGAACCTGTTGAAGACATTAGTGAAAAAGCCAGTGTACTCTCCTTATTTATGAAAAAGCTCCAGCCCGAGGGGGGTTATGATTCCATCGATGCAGAGGACCCTAAATATCGTCCCCGTCTAAAGGGAGTTGCCGTTGTGCGCATTACCCCCGAGGAGATCACTGCGAAGTTTAAGTTTGGGCAAAACCTAAAAGAAGAAGAGCGCTCCGGCATCATTTCCGGCCTGTCTGAAAGAAATAATCCGCGTGATGAAGAAACGATAGAAATGATGAAAAAATACTGCCCTTTCCACGCCGAATGATATTTTTTAAAAATCGTATCTTTCCAAGTGACGGTTGCAATTGGCGGTGATATAATGTTAGGCAATGTTAACAGTATGTTATCCCCAAAGAACCCTGGAAGGATGAAACTGATGAATCCACTAGCTGGACAATTAAACGAAAGTATCAAAGCAGGAAATGAACATGTGTATGATATGCTCTCTACGCTTGGCAAAGAGATTTACTTCCCAAAAGAGGGCATCCTGAGCCAATCCGCTGAAGCAGGAGCTCACGCCAAGAAATACAACGCAACCATCGGTATTGCTACTGAAGGTGGCGTACCTATGCACCTCGGCGTCATTCAGGATAAACTCTCCGCTTACAGTCCTAAGGATCTTTATAGTTACGCCCCTCCGGCAGGTAAACCAGAGCTGCGTACTGTATGGCGTGAAAAGATGCTGCGCGAAAATCCATCGCTAGAAGGTAAAACCATCAGCAATCCCGTTGTAACCAATGCCCTGACTCACGGGCTTAGCATTGTCGCTGACCTCTTCGCAGAGCCAGGTGACGCGATTATCTACCCGGACAAGAACTGGGAGAACTACGAATTAACCTTCGGAATCCGCCGCCATGGGGAGACCGTTAACTATCCGCTGTTCACAGAAGAAATGACTTTTAACAGTGCAGGTCTGGAAGACGCGCTGCTTGCTCAAAAAGAACGCGGCAAAGCGATTGTACTGCTGAACTTCCCTAACAATCCTACCGGATATACTCCAGGGATTAAGGAAGGCGATGAGATCGTTGCAGCTATCCTCCGTGCGGCTGAGGAAGGCATCAACGTTGTTGTTGTAAGTGATGATGCATACTTCGGGCTATTCTTTGAGGATTCACTGAAAGAATCGCTGTTCGGCAAACTGGCTCATCTGCATCCTCGTGTGCTTCCAATCAAGATTGACGGTGCA
This sequence comes from Paenibacillus sp. FSL H3-0286, assembly GCF_045040705.1. Taxonomy (NCBI): domain Bacteria; kingdom Bacillati; phylum Bacillota; class Bacilli; order Caryophanales; family Paenibacillaceae; genus Paenibacillus; species Paenibacillus sp. FSL H3-0286. The sequence continues at coordinate 5,932,745 of NZ_CP150285.1, forward strand.
ACCAAAGAAGAATTTGTCTGGGGCTTCCGTGTCGGTTTCATCACTTATGCCTCGGAGGACAAAGACCTGCTGGCAGCATTGGAGCAAAAAACACTAGGCATCATCCGTGCCACCATTTCCAGCGGTGCGCATCCTTCGCAGACCTTCGTACTAGACGCCTTGAAGTCGCCGGAATTCGAAGCACAGAAGGAAGAGAAGTTCCAGATCATGAAAGGCCGTGCGAATAAAGTAAAAGCACTGCTGGATAGCGGCAAATACGGCGAGGATGTATGGACGTATTATCCCTTTAACTCCGGTTACTTTATGTGTCTGAAGCTGCATACTGTTGCGGCTGAAGATCTCCGGCTTCATCTGATTCATAATTACGGACTAGGCACTATTGCTTTGGGTGAAACTGATCTACGTATTGCCTTCTCATGTATCGAAGAGGAACAGCTCGAAGATCTTTTCGATCTTGTATACGCAGGTGTTCGCGATTTAGAAAAAGCCTAACTGAACTTTATATAGCTTACAATCAGCTCCGTTTTCACGGAGCTGATTTTTTTTGTACACGAATCCGACATTGGCCTATACACGCCCCACTCTCCGCACATACAATACGATGTACTCAAGTACAACACACACACCGAAAGGGGAATGAACATGAGCGAAGAAGTTAGAGGCGGATATGGATGTTGTGGAGGTGGCCCATTCACTAGCACTGGCGCCATCCTGGTTCTCTTTATCTTGCTGGTTATCATCAGCCGTTCACTTTTTGTCTAACCATTAATGACAGTCTCGGGAGAGAGCTCTAAGCTCTTTCCTATTTTCAATCCCTTTTTTTACAATAGACGTGGGTGTCCAGTAGGTCATGATAATGGCTGCTGTGACGTCCGCGTCTTTTTTTAAAATTCCACCTTGGTCTAAGCACCAACCGCACCAACCTTCGTTACCTCAGATCACATTTGCCGCACAAAAGCAGCTATCGGACACCGCAGACCCTAAAGGCAGTATAATCCCATATTTGGTTTCCTTACGGACCCCAAAGCCGTTATTGGCATGCCAAACCCCAAATATGAACCTCTTCATAGGGAATAACGCCACTGGTGTCCGAACTTCCCCGATAAAGGTTGTATATTTGCAAATAACGTCAACTGGGTCCGTAAGCCTCAGGGGATAATTATGATCGGCGGCGGAGGTGCGGGCTTAATGTAGATCCAAACCACACCTTAAAAAGGCTGTCGCAAACGTAGAAAATCTACGGATGCGACAGCCCAAAAGCTAAAAGTATCTTTACAGCTGATGTATTACAGATTGTACAGGTTGTAGATCAAAACCGCTGCCTCTGCACGGGTGGTAACACCTTGTGGATGAATCCGCAAGCCGTCTCCCTTGATCAGGCCAGCACGTATTAGTGCTGCCACACTGTCACGTGCAAACGCTGATACTTGCTGGCTATCCGTGAAACGGGTCATTGAAGCTCCGTTGCCGGCTGGAAGCTGTCTGCCGGCTGCTGCAATCGCTTTTGCAGCCAATGTCATCATTTCCTGCCGCGTAACAGAAGCGTTAGGATCAAAGCTTCCATCTGGACGACCAGTGGCGATCCCCAACTGCTTCGCTATAGCCAACGCTTCATATCTGTAATCGCCAGGCTGCACATCTGTGAAGCTTTCTGCACTAACGCCTTCCAAGCCAAGCGCTTTTATAAGCAGGAGCACAAAATCTCCCCGCTTCACTTCCGCTTGAGGCACAAATTGATCCTCTGTCATTCCGTTGATGATGCCTTTGGAGCCAAGCACCTCAATCGCATTGCGGGCCCACTCAAATTTACCGATATCCCGGAATGTCTTCTCCGTAAAGGTGATACTGTACGTACCAGAGAGAATTCCTGTAAAGGAAACCATCCCTGTAGCAGCGATATATCTGCCACTTGGAACAACCGTTGGAATCCCCAACGGATTCAGACTATGAATCGTTATATGTCCTTCTTTACCGCGTTCTTCTGATCGTGGAATATACGGTAGGGACACCTTAACCCGCATGTCAGGACTGTTCCATACGGCTTCCTTGCCATTGATAGTTACGCTCAGTTTAAATTCTGGACGAGAATCTGAATCCACCTTGGTTATCGTAATTACCCAAGGGGTTCCTGCCTCTTTTGCCGCTTGTTTCAGCAGACTACCTGGCAGCTCCAGCACACCAAATTCAGTATGAACGACCAATGAAGTCTTATCATCTGCAAAGATTATACCGTTTGGCAATTGCAGCTCATAACCCTTAGCTTTAGCTACTGCCGGTATATCAACAGTAACCGCTGAAGTTGCTCCACTTAAGCCTGCTGTAGCAGCCTTTTTCAAGCTCTCCAGGTCTACACTTGCTCTCGCCGCACCGGTATTACTGTTCAGCACTGGTGTTGCTGTAAGGATGGTGCTGCCGGTTACACTGCCTGCATTTCCGCTTGAATTCCCCCCTGTTGTTCCGCTGTTGCCACCACCTGTGGTACCCCCGCTTCCGGAAGTTGGTGCTGTCGTTGGCCGAGTAGTCGGTTCAATGGTTGGACTTGGGGTTGGTTCAGGCGTTGCTATTGGTGTAGGTGTTGGATCAGGTTTATCCGCAGAAACAATATATTCAAAACTGGAAATATCACTTGGCTTCCAGCCCTCTTTTACAGCAATCGCCTTAATCGTCTTGCTCTTGCCTACATAAATCACTCCACTATACAGTTCGCTGGCTGCTGTAGGTACAGTGCCATCCAACGTGTAGTGAATAGACGCTCCAGCTGTAGCTGTAGTTAACTTCACGGCAACCTGCCCTGTATAAGTTCCCCCGGCAGGATCAGCCTGCGGTGCAGACACCGTTTTCATATCAACCACTCCGCTGATCACATACGTGAATGGAGCTACAAAACTGTTCTCCATGCCCTCTTTTACCGCTATCGTACGAAGAACTGTGACTCCTGCTGCGTCAATAGTTCCGGTATAAAGTGGACTGTCTGCTGTAGGCAATGACCCATCGGTTGTGTAATGAATCTCTGCTCCTGATGTCGCTGTAGTAAGGCTGATCGTTTGTAATCCGCTGTAAGCTCCCGGTTTCAAAGAAGAAACGGGTAAGGAAACCTTTGAATGAATCGGCTGCTCTCCTTCTTCCGTCCGTTCCAGCGTAAACCAATCTAGATTGGCACCGTCATTATTGAAGCTCATCCGTACTACCTGTTTTCCTTGCGCAAGTTGTACGACACCACTCGCCAGCGTGTAATTCGACCATCCACCTGTAGTAGGCATAGGCACTGTTGAGAGTTTTGTACCCTTTACAGATAACGTAGTGCTTACCCCGCCTTGTGCTGTAGCATATCGATATACGATTTTATAAAATCCGGCTTCAGTAATATCAAGGACATAATCCATGGAACCCCCTGCAACGGTAAACCCTACATTTCTAAAGTCCAGCACACCGCCAGTCATGGTACTCTGAATTCCATTGGGTGTAGCATCGTAATAATTCTCGGCTTCCACCTTTAAAGAACCAGCGCCATCCATGATTTCTTCAGTATAAGGTTCTATTTGAATACCACTGAGCTCGTATCCTGCTGATCCAGCTTGCAGGCGCAGCTTCTGTTCACCCGCCTTCAATTGAAGAACGGTGCGTATGCCAACGGTTTGCGAGTAAAGATTCGGCACATCAACGGTTCTTAATGTCTTCCCATCCTCCGTTTTATAAATAATGCCCTTAGGAGCACCATTCGCGGAAGTCGCGGTAAGCGTAAAAGCATAGTTTCCATCCTGCGGCACATTTACCCAGTAATCGATGCTGTCTCCAGCATCAATGCCGGTCAGCTTCGCTCCGCTGCCTTGACCGCTGACTGTGATCCCTTGCAGCTGGTAGAATTGATCCAGTGCGTTCAAGCTTGTGACTTCTATAGGTGCTGTAGCACTAGTTGTTCCTAAGAGCTTAACCTCCGCACGCAGCACGCCGCCACCACTTGAATCGGCATAAGCATTTGCTGGCACATTTACGGTAAGCTGCAAATCACTATAATACGGGGTATGATCATTCCAGGCCAGCGTCAGCTTCACATGGGTAGGGTCAAGTAAGGCAGCTGCCCCAATACTTACATGCCCCTGATCCTTACCTGGGCCCGAGACAGAAATGCTCTGAATGGCATCAGGATTAAATGTCCCTCCTGAAAGGCTGACTACCAATTCATTCCCGTTCACTTGATAAGGCAGAGTACTCGGAGAAAGACTGATGCTCTCTTCGTCGTTGATTGCTGTAACTATAAGAGGCAATTTCAGAACATGTACGCTGCCAAAAGACTGATTTGATTCTGTCTGATACACATCAGCGGTAACCGTAAGAATACGATCCGTGTCGAAATCAATAATTCGCGTACCCGCTAATACGACCTTCGCTGTATAATCATCCACCCGGTATACGCTATTGACAACTGTACCTTCGTAACCTTCAATAGACCAATAAGCGGTGTCCAGTTCAGGTGCATATTTGTCATTTACTAGCTTGACGATAACTTCTGCACCCTCCTCATTTCCTTCTACCAGAGCAGTCTCCGATTGAAGCGCGGGGCCGATTGTAAGCGACTGCAGATGAAATCCTGCTCCATTTACTTTCATGGTCAGCGTCTGCTCCCCGGCAGGCAAGGTTACCGTTCCATTAGCTATTTGCCAATTGGACCATCCCCCCGTCTTCGTCAAAGCATAAGTAGCTGCCGTTACCGTTACTCCATCCTCTCCCGTCAGCAGTTCCAGCTCTGCATCATCCTGATTAGTAGCATAGGAGATCAGGAGTGGGTAGGTACCGCTGGCAGGTACATTAATCTTGTACTTCACCCAATCGCCGGGGTCAGTATAACCCACTGCACCACCCGTTACTAATACACCTGAAGCTGTCGTGTAGTCTTGCCCTTGAAGCACAGCAGGAAGCTCATGTGATCCGGAAGGTGCTTGGCGTAAAGCTAATGAACGGATATTATAACCGTTCCCGTTCGTCTTCAAGGTGAGCTTGTGAATGCCCTTGTTCAGAGAGATCAAGGATTGATAATCTGCAAAATCGGTCAGACTCTCCGTCTGCTGCACAATTGGAAGCGTAGCAATGACCTTACCATCTTCACTAATCTCCACCGATTTTCCGGCGCCATCGCTGAATTGAGCGGCATGCTTAAATTGAAGTGAATATTCACCGCTCTCTTTAACATCAATCACATAGTCGAAGGTGGACGATGCGTCTGGCGAGAACCCGCCAATATAACCCTGCTCATTCACAGTGTAAACCCCTTGCGCTTCTTCAAAATCAACAGCATTCACTACACCCGGCACCGCCTGTATACCATTCAGACGTTCCCAGCTATAAGTGCCCACTGATTTCGCCGGCAGCACAGCACTAATTTGCGCACCGTCCACTAGCAATTTAAACGGCTGTGGATCCGACGTCTGGTTGATTACTACCGTCACAATCTCTTTTCCATCCGGACTAGCAAAAGCTACGTTCGTTACAGTACTGCTTGAGCCGTAGTCACTATCAATCCGCACGTACCCCGGTTTAACGAATTTTGTATATTGGCCCATCAGATAATATTCTGGCAGCAGCCAGTAATGGTTACGGTCTCCCGAATCCTGCACAATCGGGGTTGGGTCTGGCGTTCCGGTCCACTGATGGGAGGCAATATCACTGTCCAGCATCGCTACCCAGGAGTTATAGCTGCGGGCCCAATTACGGAAATATTGAGCAATGCGGTCTGCGCCTGAGGTACCCCAGACTGCGCGTTCGGTCAAATATACATTTTTGTCAGGATAGAGATTATGGAGTTGGGTCATCAGACCAAGGTCACCGCCATAATCATGAAAAGCAGTTCCGTCCACCGCATCGTAGGCACCTAATTCAGGATTGCCTAGGATTTGTGCTGGATAGGCCATCGTGTCACCAGGATTATGATCAAATGTCCACAGCTTCACGTCTTTGAAACCATGTTCATCTAATTCCTTCCGCAGCAGTTTAGCCAGCTGGGCTTCTTGCTCCCACGGCATTTTGGTGCTTGGATATTCAATTTCCAGCAAAGGTTCATTCTGCAAGGTCAGGCCTTCAAAGGTAATTCCCAGCTTCTCGTACTCCTGTACGAATTTAAGATAATATTTGGCCAGTACAGGCAGATATTCATCCTTCACTTGGCCTTTGATCATACTGTCTGTAGTCTTCATCCAACCGGGCGGGCTCCAAGGTGAGGCAAAAAACTTAATATCCGGATTGATGTTTTGAATTTTTTTAACCGTGCTGATGATATGGTAGTCAATGTCCTTTTGGATGGAGAAATTCTCCAAATTAATGTCGGTTTGTCCTGGAGGCATATCATCGTAGGTATAAAATTGTTTATCTGTAAAGTCAGCCGTCCCAATCGTCAACCGGAGCATACTCATTCCGATCCCCGATACAGGATCAATCATTTTCCGCAGCAATTCCTCCTGCTTCGCCTCAGACATCTTCGCCAGATTATTGACCGTCGATTCCTCCATGGAGGTACCGATCCCTAGAATAGATTGATATTTCCGGTCAGGATCAATATGGAGCTCTGTACCTGCCTTCACGTCGGGAACCACAATATCCAGCTTCGCCTGCTCTTCCAGCTTCAAATCACCCTCTTGATAACGGTCAGCATAATACCATTTCCGATCGGAAGGATCTCGCTCACTCGATACCCAGGAGCTAACTACATCTGACTTAATAACATGTTTAGTGCTTTCCCCGCCATCTCCGGGATTCGATGGATCTACAGGAACATCACCTGTTCGAGTAAAGCTTACCCAGTTCAGGTTGATATCCCCACCGGTAAATTCCAGACGGATCTTTTGCAATCCTCCCTTCTTAAACACAACATTTTCTACAGCTTTCGTCTGCCAATTCTGCCAGCCACCTGTTGAGGTCACGCTTAATGTTCCTAGCTTAGTTCCCTCTGCTGATTTGATGTTGACGCCTGTAGTGCCACTATTAACGGAATAGCGGAAATCGGCTTGATACGTACCTGCTTGCGCCACATTCACGTTATATTCGAGCCACTGTCCAGCCGAGGTATAGCCGACATTGAGACCGCCACCTATATCCTGCGTATTTTCAGTTTGCAGTCCTGCGCTTTTGTTCAAAAAATCCTCTGCTTCAATTTTGCCGGGAATCGGCAGGGAAGGAATCTCTGGAGCTTCCGGATCGACAGGAGCGGTTGGAAGCTTTGGTGTTTTCTCATTTTTGGTCAAGCCATATCCCGTTTTGAATAACACATTTGTACTGTTATTGTCTGCCGGATAATTGTTCAAAGTGAATGGCCAACGAATCGGATTTTTGCCTACAAAATCCTTAGTACCAAATAACACATCAGCTACTCCAGCACCCTCTGTGCCTGGTAGCCAAGCTGCCACAAGCCCATCCCAATCTTCCAATTGGCTGGCTATCGTCATTGGACGTCCAGACACCAGTACAACGATAAGCGGAATATTAGGATCAGCAGCACGTATATTCGCAAGTGTCGCCAGATCCTGCTCATCCAGATTCAAGCTGGTCCGGTCGCCATCGGTCTCGGCGTAAGGTGTCTCACCGATAACAGCGATCGCCGCATCATAACCCGCAGCCCCGCGCCCATTAAGGTTATATGTGACCGTTGTAGAAGCAGGAACAGCCTCCTTTATCCCTTCGAGGATCGTCGTGCCTTCAGTTATATTGCCCGACTTCCCTTGCCAAGTGATCGACCAGCCGCCGGCTTGGTTACCGATATTATTAGCGTTTTTACCCGCTACGAATATTTTATCCATCCCGCTTAATTGCGATAGAATTGGACTTCTATTTACCTCATCGTTCTTCAAAAGAACAAGCGACTCCGCCACAGCTTGGCGGGCTAATTTGCGGCTTTCTGCTGAGCCAAAAGCACTCAACAGCTCCGGTTCGCTTTTGGGATGCTCGAACAATCCTGAAGCGATTTTGACCTGCAGGATACGTTCTGCCGCATCATCTATGCGCTCCGTAGAGATTTTACCTTCGCCTACAAGTTCTGTGATGTACTTAATCGTATCCTTCCAAACGGTCGGCATCATGAACATATCGACTCCGGCGTTTACGGACACATTCAGCTGGTTCTTCAACCCGCTAACAGCTTTGCCCTCGCTATCCACTGTGATTTGCTGCACAGCGTTATAATCCGAGATAACGATACCGGTAAAGCCAAGTCCGCCATTTTTCTTGTCACCCTTCAAAACATCGGTCAGCAAATGTTTATGGGCATGCATTTTAAGACCTTGGATGCTGTGATAGGAGGCCATAACCGTCTGCACCCCTGCGTCTACAGCTGCTTTATAAATTTTCAAATCCTTATCCATGATCTCTTGCTCGGTATATTTAGTGATGTTGCCTTGATTTACACCATTATCCGTATAACCTTCACCTAGATAATGTTTTGCAGTTGCCGTGATTGTATCTGTCCCTGCCAATGCAGCAGCAGTCCGTCCTTGCAGACCAAACACATAAGCCGCACCTAGTTCTGCTGAGATATCCTGATTATCACTAAAACCTTCATAGGTTCTACCCCATCTTGCATTATGAGGGGAGGCTATCGTTGGGGCAAACGTCCAGTTCGCTCCTGTTGCGGCTACTTCCTTAGCAGCAGCTGCACCAATAAGCTCAGTCAATGCGGGATCATTAGCAGCCCCTAGACCAATATTATGCGGAAAAAGCGTCGCGCCTTTGACATTGTTATGTCCATGCACCGCATCCACCCCATAGAGCAGCGGAATGCCTAATCTGGTAGACAATGCACCATCCTGATAACTATCAATCAAACTTCTCCAGTTATCGCGAGTGCTGTCACTTTCTTTTCCGTTAGGGAATGAGCCTCCCCCGCTGAGTACAGAGCCAAGAGCATATTTCTGTACCTCCTCAGGTGTGACGGCAGCTCTTTCTGCTTGAACCATCTGCCCAATCTTCTCTTCCAGCGTCATTCGGGATAATAGATCCGCAGTGCGCTCCTCCACACTTTTTGTGGGATCATAGTACACTGGAACTCCTGCGGCATCCGCTGCGGCCCGCGGTATACCCGCCTCAAGCACATTCAAGAATAAGGATGATAGTAAAAGCGCCACCATGAATATTGATAATCTTCTTTTCACGCCTGAATCCTCCCCCAATACTGTTTTGTTGGTACGGATGACTACGCCTATGAATGGAAGCGTATACATGATGTAAGATACAGGCTTATTATGCTGGAGCCATCTGGTAAAAGACATACAGCATTTTTTAAATACTCTGTTCCGTTTTTGCAAATTTAAGGACTTGCCCGCTCAAATTATGCTTCCAGCAAAAAAAGGCTCTCTCATTCGTAGAATTTCTCTACTGTGAGACAGCCTTTTTATTGTGAATATGAAATTGCCTTACAGATCGTCGTCATCCAATCGTGCCGCTTTGCGGGACAAGTATCCTTTAAACAGAAAGACTACCACAATACCTGCCGCTAAGGTAAAGATCACTGGCATCAGACGGTCACCTATGGAAGCTAAGAAAGGTAATCCAAGAACCAATGCCACAACCAGATGCGCACGGAATACAAATTGTGTTGTGTTGTCCGCCTTACTGCCTTCAGGAAAAGGATATACTGTCAGCCAAAAAGACTCGCTATGCAATTTGCGGAGTGCCGACAATTGAACACCAATGATAAACAGGAAGAACAAATAAATTCCGGTGCCAAAGTAACTATCACGGTTCCACCAATTCAGCAGCAGAGCCAGCACCGATATCCGCATAATGATTCCAAAGATATCGCCCCGGGCAAAGCTTTTGGTCAGCAGATACCGATAAGCAGTATCCTTGCGCCAAGGCAGCTTAGCGCCCCATTTGGAAAGATAACGGCGGGAATACACCCGTTGCTCACGGCCCGGCACATCCACGAACCAGCCCAGAACCATCAGCGCACGTGCACCTTGATTGTTTTCCATGGCGATCAGTCTTTCCCATGGCACAGCGTGACGTCCGGGCACAGACAGTGCAGCAAGATAGGCTGCTGCCAACAACACCATAAATATCAGGCTCGGGCCGGCAGGCTGCCACAACCAAGCAGCAATAATCAAACCTCCAACTGCCCAGCGCAAGAAAGCATACACACCTGCCATCGGACGTGACAGCATAGCTATCTCTTTCCATAATCCATAGCTCGCGATCAGCTTCACAGCAATCAGGATCAACACTGTAAATAAAAGTCGCTTGGGAGAATCATCTGTACGTATGTACAACGGCCAAAGGGTGATCAGTACAAATAACAAACGAATGATCTTCCACACGTTTCCACTGACCCAGGACGGTGCAAAATATTCCTTCATGCGGTGACCCTGAGGCAGCAGAAAGATCGTATCCGGGGTCTGCAAATAGGTTCGGAAGCCGCTATGCACTGTCGCAGGCAACAGTAGTGCTAACATAATCCAGCGAATGGGAATGCCTTCAGGTACATTTTGTAGCAGCGATGTATACCAAGCAGAGAAGACGATCAACACGAACAGGAAGACCATGGCTACGCCGCTTTGAATGATATATCCCACATAAGGAAGCATACTTCCCATGAATCGACCGCGCCGCGTGCGCCGCAGCTCTTTCAAATCCATATTATTTCCCTCCCTGAACCAGCTCGTAGAACAGCTGCTCCAAAGTCAGCCCCTGATGCCCGGCAGTTGCCGCTATTTCCGCCAGCGTGCCTTGTGCAATCACCTTACCTTTATGCAATACAATAAAACGGTCGCAATAATTCTCTATTGTGGAAAGAATATGAGAGCTTAACAGAATCGACGATCCAGAGTTCTTCAGATCCATCATGAAATCAAGCAAGGAGCGGATCCCTAGCGGATCCAATCCTAAAAAAGGCTCGTCGATGACATATAATGCAGGTCGTGCAACGAAAGCGCACATGATCATAACCTTCTGTTTCATCCCTTTGGATAGATGGGTCGACAGGGTGTCCATCTTATCCTCCATATGGAACAGCTTGGCAAGATGCGAGGTGCGGGATTCATAATCCTTTTGATCTACCCCATAAGCTCTGGCAGTAAATTCAACATGCTCACGAACCGTCATTTCGTCATACAGTAGCGGCGATTCCGGTACAAAAGACAACGCATTATTGTATCCAACGGGATCTTCAGCACGCGTCTTGCCTTGTACGGTGATATCGCCCTTATGGGGCGACATCAATCCTAGAATATGCTTCATCGTCGTACTTTTTCCTGCTCCGTTTAAACCAATCAATCCAACCATTTCGCCAGGCTGCACCTGAAGTGCAATATCATGCAGCACTGGCTTATTCAGGCTGTACCCACCACTGAGACCCGTAATTTGCAATACGGGAGCATTAATCATTGACCGTCACCTCTCGGAGTTTTGTCTTTCAACCACTTTGGAGCTCCTTTATTTTTACGGTTCTTCTCACGTTCCGCATTGCTGCTGCGTTTGCTCCGTGCAGGAGTCGCATCTCCGCGTGCTCCTGCAGAAGGATTCGCGCTGCGCTGTGAATCGCGCTGTTGTTCTCCGCTTGTTGTTTCACTTGTGTTAATCGTAGCCATTCTTTTGGCAGGCGGTGTACCTGCTCCAACGGATGGCGACTGAACATTGGAGGCTCCAGATGTGCTAACAGGCGGCTTGCCGCTGCGTGGAGCGGATCCATCACGGCGTTGCCCACTGCCTTCATTACTCCGTCCCCGTCCATTGTGCAAAGCGCTGCGTGCTTCATCTGCTGCAAGCACCTTACCACCGACCATCTCCCGCTCCTCAAGCGCAATATCCAATTCGCGGGCGAATTTCCGCATGATAAAGGTCTGTTGCTCTGTAACAATTGTTACAGATAAGCCGCGGCGTCCCATCCGTCCGGTACGGCCTGCACGGTGTACATAATGTTCAGAATCAAAAGCCGGATCGTAACTAACTACCAAAGAAAGATTCTCAATATCCAGTCCTCTGGCAGCTACGTCACTGGCAACAAGCACACGAAATTTGCCTTCCCGGAAACCTTTTAATACATTGCTGCGCATTACCTTATCGGCATCTCCGTAAAGTGCTGCCGCAGTAAGCCCAAGATGATTCAGCTTAGCCTCAACCTCGGCAATATCATCTGTAGCATTCACGAACACAATCGCTTTATCGGGATTGTAATGGCGAATCACCCGGCGCAGCATGTCCATTTTGTTACGCTCTTCAGCAACAACATAATGATGCTCCAAGCTTTCAGCAGTCATTACACCTGGAGCAATCCCAACCTCTGCCGGATTCTTCATTTCACGATTAGCCAGCGCTTTCGTCTCTGGTCCGATCGTTGCCGACAGCATAACAAGCTGGCGTGAACGCAGCGCACTGCTGACAATTTTTGTGACTTCGCCGGCTCCGCTAAGCTGGAACATTTGGTCCGCCTCATCCAGAACAATAGTACTGACTTCATGCATCTTCAATTTACGAAGGCCAATCAGCTCGCGGATCCGCCCAGGTGTTCCCACAACTAGCTGTGGATGCTCACGCAGCTTGTCAATCTGGCGTTTGATTGCGGCCCCGCCAATAAGACCCATAACTCGGATTCCGCGCTGTTCACCATAACGTTCCGCCTCGCGTAAGATTTGCATCGCCAGCTCCTGTGTAGGGGCGAGCACCAGCTTTTGGACCACCTTCTGCTCCGGATTAATCGTTTGAAGCAGCGGCAATAGATAGGCCAGCGTCTTACCCGTTCCAGTCTGGGAAGCTGCAATAACATCTCTTCCCTCTAGTAGAAGCGGTATTGTCTGCTCTTGTACCGGGGATGGAGCGTTAATGCCGAATTCCGACAACCGGGCAATGAGGTCTTCCTGAATGCCGATAGCCGCAAAAGAAGCTTTATTCATAAGTGTAATTCATCCTTTTCGCTTGAGATAATATCTTCATTATATGCCAAAAAGGCCTCTCCACCAAATGGAAGGCCAATAAAGCTGGCAACAGGGTCTATTTTCTGTTCATCGCATTATAAGTAAGCTTGTCCGCCAGGCGAGGAAACAGCCCGTAAAGCCGTATGCCAAACCCTGCCAGACCCGGAAGATCGAGCTCTTCTTTGCCGGTCTCCATAACCTTAACGATCTTGGAAGATACATGCTCTGGGGTCATCATCATCCGGGCTACACTCTTCTCATAATTGCCAGACGGGTCAGCCGTTTTGAAAAAATCGGTGGCAATCGGCCCCGGGTTCACAGCCGAGACGATAATTCCACTCTTCCGCAGCTCCTGACGGAGCGCATTTGTGAATCCGAGTACAGCATGTTTGGTAGCCGTATAGGCTACGGACTTGGCCGTGCCTATCTTCCCTGCCATGGAAGCCACATTTACAATCTGGCCGCTTCCCCGCTCCAGCATATGTGGAATAACAGCCTTCGTGCACCGGACAATCCCCATGTAGTTAACATCCATCATATCGTCAAATTCATGAGGCTCCATCTCCGTAAAAGCAGCAAATTTGCCGTACCCTGCGTTATTTAGCAAAATATCAATTCTGCCATATGCCTCCAAAATTTGTGCGAAGGTCTTCTGAACACCCTCAGCATCTGTTACGTCACAGGTGTACAGTCCAAAAACGCCCGGGATACCGGCCGCTGTTTCTTTCAGCTTCGCTTCGGAACGTGCTACCAGGACAGGGATTGCCCCCTTTTTACTAAGCATCTGTGCCGTTAATGCACCAATGCCGCTGGACGCTCCTGTAATCACAACAACCTTATCTTTGAGTACCATGAAAAGTATTTCAGCTCCTAACTCTTGCCTAAGAGATCATCACCTGAATATCCATCTCTCCAACCCCATCCATCAACAACGGAATACTAAGCGCTTTACGAGGCATAAAAGACATGCTTTCCATCTTCATAATCTGAGGAGGACTTATATCCACCGAAACACCTTGATTATATAGAATGGTACTGGCATTCCCACTGATCATATTGCTCAGCTCTGAAATTGCACTTTGACCCATCTCATCCATCTCGGTGATCACAAAGCCACCCATCATAATCGATACCATTCGCAAGGCTACCTGCTCCGCGATACCAAATATAATATTTCCGCTCAGTTGGCCTGTCATCCCTACTTGAATCCATATATGATTATCGATCAGTTCAATTTCTTTAATGCCTAAACTCCCCGTAGAAGGCGAGACCTGAATTACTTGTTCTATAACAGTCCGTGCAGACTCTAGAAACGGATTAATTACTTCTGCTTTCATGAATGTCTAGTCTCCCCCTTTATCGTGCTTTGGTCATATACCAAAAGTCCCAAGCAATATGGATATATTATACTTTATATATCGGCACAATTCAGCAAAAATTAATGCATATGTCGAATTCAAACCCAAGATAGTTTACGCAGCAACATTGCTCTGCCGGGTATTATCTCCTATAATTTAAACAAATGCCAACGTGGAACGTAAGATATTAACGCAATTACACATCCAATTCGATGGTCCAAAGGAGGTATTCCATGAACATCAGCCAGCTGGAGACACTAATAACAATTTCCAAAACGATGAGCTTTCGCAAGGCCGGAGAACTGCTTAATCTGACCCAACCAGCGGTATCAGCACAGATTAAGAGCCTTGAAGAAGAGTTCAAGACTCAGCTGGTTGACCGAAACCAGCCTGTTACATTAACGGATAGAGGGACTGTCTTTCTGGAGCATGCGGAACAAATAGTGAGGATTGTCGAGGAACTTAAGGAACGGCTTGCAGATCTTGATGAAAATCCCCAAGGTCATATAGTTTTAGGCACAACTACCTCAATCGCTATTCAAATTTTACCGCGTATTCTATCTTATTTTAAAGACCAGTTCCCCCATATCAAAACATCAATTTCCTCTATGTCCTCATCACAAATTTATCAGCATGTCGAAAACGGCATTGTTGATGTCGGCATCGGTTATTTAATTGGACGTAGCCCGGGCATGTCTACTTCCATTTTGTATTATGATACCTTCGAACTGGTGGTCTCTCCCAGACACCCTCTCGCTCAAGTGAAGACCGCTGGGATAGAAGCCTTAAGCAAAACCCCGCTGATTCTGCTCTCACCAGACACAGTGGGCCGTAAATTTGCGGATGAGGTTCTGAACAAACATGGCATTCAACCTCAGGTCATTATGGAGCTGACCAGCAGCGAGGAAGTGAAACGGATGGTCGAGCTCGATTTGGGCGCCGCCATTATTTCCAAGCAGTCAGTTACCGCTGAGGTTCGAGCCGGCACTCTCAAAATTGTGCCAATTATTGAGCTGGAGGTCACGCATCCTGTTGGTGTGATCACGAAATCAGGAAAATACGTAAACTCTGCTATGAGGCAGTTCCTAAGCGATCTTAAAGGCATGCCAGAAACCCAATTTATCGGGTCTGAATAAATCCCACCCACAAAGTGGAACCGATTACTTCTGAGCTGATTGCATAACCTTGTTTAAAGGAGATGTTCTTGATGAAATTTGATTTACACACCCATCATTTCCGCTGTGGCCATGCTGACGGAACGATTAGAGATTATATCGAAGCTGGGATTGCCGCTGGATTGGGCGTTATAGGTATTTCCGATCATACTCCCTATTTCGGAGATCCATCCGATCAGGCTTTTCCCAAAATCGCAATGGCTAAATCCGAATTTGCTAATTATGTAGATGATGTTCTCTCCCTCAAAAAAGAGTACGAAGGCGTTATCGACGTCCTGTTAGGCATCGAATCAGATTACTTCCCCGAACATGCTGAGATATACAGCAAGACATTATCCGCCTACCCTTTTGATTATGTGATTGGATCGGTACATAGTGTTGGTGGAGTCAGCATTTTTAACAAAGGGCGCTGGAAAAACCTTAGCAAAAATGAGAAGATCCGCGTGAAGTCTGAATATTACCGGTTGATTGCTGATTCTGCACGCAGTGGTATGTTCCAAATACTCGGGCATATTGATGCGATGAAGGGGAATTATCCTGCTTTTTCCGAAATTCCTGCACCTCAGCCGATTGACGATTGTCTGCGTGTAATCAGTGAATGTGGCGTGGCCATCGAAATCAATACCTCAGGCGGAACTAAGCTGGTCGGCGGCTGGTATCCCTCTGAAGATATTCTGGAGCGGGCACTACATTTTGGCGTAGAGGTTAGTTTTGGTTCGGATGCACATAAGCCTTCCCGGGTCGCCGAGGATCGGGATGCGGTAGCTGCACAGCTCAAAGCAATAGGCTTTACACACTGGGTTTATTACAAGCAGCGCCAAAAAGTCAAAGTTTCTCTGTAATCAAGCCTAAACGCCTTCACCGTCCCTATAAGGACGGTAAGCGTTAAAGCGAGAAATTAAATAATGCACCAAGCGTTATTGGTTTAGGGGCAGGGTTCAACCTCCCTTAAACCAATCTCAGCTTGGTGCATTTTTTTGTTTATTTACAGATTATCACAGCTAAAACCTTGTTGTTTCAGCGTACGTTTCGCATCTCCATATTCCGGGTTGATCTCATAAAAATGAGCAATCGTACTGGTCCAATCTCTCTCCGTCATCCCCTGCTGCTGCAAGAATTCACGGTGGGTTTGATTATATGCTTCCAGGAGGCCTTGTACATCCGGATTGTATTGCTCCTCATGAAATATAGCTTCCAGCGGCAGCCGCGGCTTCTGAGAAACCTCCTCCGCTGGGTATCCCACGCAGAGACCGACGACAGGGAATACGTACTCCGGCAGCTTCAGCAGTTCAATCACACCCGCTGTGTTGCGGCGCACACCCCCAATAGGAATGATGCCCAGTCCCATGGATTCCGCCGCTGCAATCGCGTTAGACAATGAGATTCCCACATCTGTAGCTCCAACCAAAAGCGCATCCACATCTTTTACGGCTTCAAAAGACTTGCCTTCCAGCTCACTAGCTACTTTAGCTCTATAAAAATCCATGCAAAACACCAAAAAAACCGGTGCTGCCGCTACATGCTTCTGATTTCCGCACAAAACTGAAAGCTGCTGCTTACGCGCAGGATCTTTGATGGCGATTATCGATACCTGCTGTCCATGAACCCATGACGGTGCGGCTTGAGCCGATTCAATCATTGATTGTAGCTTCTCTGGCTCCACAGGCTGGTCTGAATATTGCCGGAAAGAACGATGATTTTTTAATGTTTGTACCACTTCATTCAAAATGTTACGCCTCCTTGGTCATTCCACTCCATAGTATGTTAATCATAAACGATCGGATTCGGTACTGCCAATCACTTACGCTACTCTTTTCAAACAAAAAAAATGGACCCGAATCATCGGGTCCCAAAGCAGTATATTTTTAAAAGGGGGTCATGTACTTAGTTTAACCGCACACTGTTAGAGTTTGATAACGGCATTATTTCATTTGTGTAACAATGTGAATACTTTCATTACATCGTCCAAGGAGCCGACTTTGGGCATCACCCGCTCCAGCTTCATACCGTTCTTGAGCATCACACGTTCCGATCTAATATTATCTCCTGTGCAGCGTCCTTCGATCCTTGTTATCCCAAGGGTATGAACACTATAGTTCAAGAACAAACCCACGGCCTCCGTCGCCAGCCCGCATCCCCACCATGCCGGGTCCAGCATATATCCTAAGGTAGCTGTGCCCTCACGGCGGTTCCAATTCTGCAAAGCCACTATACCGATCAACCGCTGCTGCCCCTTTAAATAGATCCCGGCATGCAGCGCACAAGGATCGAAGGCAAATAACATCCGGTTTACCAGCTTCTCCACCTGGGCAGATACTGATCCAGGGCCGGAGCGTACTAGAATATGGCGCTGCACATCTGGATGGGAGAGCAGCTGCCGCAAAGCTAAAACATCCTCAGGCATGATCAGCCTCAGATCAACCGCTAAACCATGTTGTGTCTCTAACAACACTGCTCCATAGGTGCTCATCTTCTCTCCCCTTCCGTGCAGCTAAAATTCCAGCCTAATCAGCTCATGGACCGATGCAGCGTCAGAACCGTTAATTCTGGCCTACACAATAACCGAAATGGCATGTATGTCTCTCCAAACCCTCTATTCACATACACAGGCATGGCTTTGTCTTCTGTATAATACAATCCATTTATGTATTTAAGCGATCCATAAGGTGTAAATGGCGCACCTATAAAGGGCAGGCGAATTTGTCCGCCATGACTGTGCCCGGAAAGCTGTAGATCAAATGAATAGGCCTGTGCGGTATCCGCATAATCCGGCTCATGCATCAAAAGGACGTTAAAGGTTCCTTCAGGAACACCAGTAATGGCTTTCGCTGGGTCGGGTTTACCGTGTAACAGATCATCCAGACCCGTAACCGCCATGACTGCCCCGCCTCTTTTTAGAAGGTAGGATTTATTCCTCAGCACCCGGAAGCCCGCAGACTCCAGCAGCTCGGTAACCAGCTGGGTATTCTTGTAATCATGATTGCCTAATATCGCAAATTTACCCAATGGCGCACTTAACGCTGCCAGCACCGGTACGGCTTCAACAAGATCCTCAGGATCGCTGTCCACAATGTCACCCGTGAAGCAAATAAGATCTGGTTCAGCTTTGCTTATATGTTTAGCGAGTCGGGCCAGATCCCTGGCATCCTTATTAAATCCGAGATGCGTATCACTGAAATGAACAAGCTTCATCCCTGAAAAAGCGGAAGGAAGCTCCTTAAAGCGCAAGTCCAGCTTAGTGACCTCAATCCAGTTTGGCTCCCCCTGCCATGCATATCCGCTTGTAAGCAATCCTGCGCCGATTACAGCAGCCGCACCCCGAGTCAGGAACTGCCGGCGGGTAATTGTTGACTCGCCACCAGAACGCCCCTTAGAGGTGTCCTTGTGGATCTTATCGCCATTCTTATTGGGAGAAGCCCCAGACGATTGTATCTTCATAGGGAGATTCTCCTTTCTTTACCTTTTCCCCGAAAAACAGATGGTCCAAATAATAACTTATATATTATTCCGGGCAGTTAGAACAATCCGGCATTCTTCTTCCGGAGTTTCGCTGTAAGCGCGTGCAATCCCTTTTTTTGCGATTTCTGATTTTTGAACTCGTCTCAGCATAAATGCTACTTCCAGCGTTTTTTCAAAAGGAAACGGTTCAAGCATTAACGTTGACTTATCCTCCCATTCCGCTGTGATAACACGACCTGACGTAAAACTGAAATCTTCAGTACCTGAGAACCCTTCACGCCACCATGGATGCTCCTCTGATTTCGGACACCCTGGCTCATTTAAGGCCAAATACAAGGACAGATCATCGCAGAATTCTAAAAGGCGGGCATCATAATACAGCTCATCTTCCCCAATAGGCTTGGAAGCTTCAAGTTCCCGATGGATACGTGCTCTGCGTTCCTCTTCATGTTCTTGATACAATGTAAGTTCTGGATAATCGAGTCCCGCAATCTTAATAAGCCGCTCAAAATGCAAGCTGCACAGCAACGCTCCGTACGGTGTGTGTTCCTCGATCTCATCTAATCCACGCTTATAAAAGGTCAACTTAGGCACTACAGGAAAATCAATAAAGGTGTAGGGTGCTTGCTCCGCATCATTCCAGAAAGGGGTCTCATCGAGATCAATCCAACCCCTATCATGCTGGGCTACTGCCCACAGTACCTCTTCCCGGCGTCCTTCAGTTGGCACATGCTGCTCTTTGAACCCAATGGCCAGCTCTCCGGCAAGTTTCCCGTGATCATGCTGCTTAACCATTACAATTGCTCCATCTTGCTCCCGACAAATCACGATTATTCCTCCTTGTTCCACAGCTAACATTACGTTAACAATGGATATTATAGCATAAATTGGTCAATGTTCTGAACCTGCTCCAGCCCTGCAAGACTTTCCCGCCACAAGCAGATAAGAGAGTCATAACAACATAAAAAAAGCTACCCCCCAGCGAATGGAATCCACTTTGAGGATAGCTCAATAGATAAACATTTGGCGGTACTATTAATTACACACCTAACCAACGTTTGAACATATGCTTCGTTGTTTGCTTGTTAATTTCTGCAATGGATGTCGTAAGAGGTATTCCCTTTGGACAAGCGCGTACACAGTTCTGTGAGTTACCACAGCCATCGATCCCGCCATCCTCCATCAGAGCATCCAATCTTTCGTCAGCGTTCATTTCACCTGTAGGATGAGCATTGAACAGACGTACTTGAGAAATGGCTGCCGGTCCGATGAAATCCGTCTTTTCGTTGACATTCGGGCAAGCCTCCAAACATACGCCACAGGTCATACATTTGGATAATTCATAGGCCCACTGCCGTTTTTTCTCCGGCATCCGCGGTCCCGGTCCAAGATCGTATGTACCGTCAATCGGAATCCATGCTTTCACCCTTTTTAGTGCATTGAACATCCGGGTACGGTCAATGACTAAGTCACGCACCACCGGAAATGTCTTCATAGGCTCAATTCGTACAGGCTGCTCCAGATTGTCTATAAGTGCAGCGCAGGCTTGGCGGGGTTTGCCATTAATCACCATGGAGCAAGCTCCGCACACTTCTTCTAAACAGTTGGAATCCCAGCATACGGGAACTGTGCTGTCACCTTTGGCATTCACAGGGTTACGCTGAATTTCCATCAAAGCACTGATCACATTCATACCTGGACGATAAGGAAGTTCAAATTCCTCGACATACGATGAACTTTGTGGATCGTCCTGGCGGGTGATGATAAACTTTACGTTTTTGGGAGCTGCAGCTGTTTCCGCCATAATGGTTCCCTCCTAAAATTGCCTGATTTTATTTCATGAAGCTTGCCTCGCAAGCTATTCTGTTACTGGAAAGCATTAATCCTTCGAATAATCGCGTACCCGTGGAGGAATCAGCGAGACATCCACTTCGTCGTAGGAGATTTGTGGACCCTCTGCAGTCCAGGCTGCTTTTGTGGTCTTCAAGAACTCCTCATCATTACGATTCGGGAATTCCGGTTTGTAATGTGCACCACGGCTCTCATTCCGCATAAGCGCTCCAAGTGTCATCGCTTCGGACAGCTCCAGCATATTCCAGAGCTGGCGAGTGAAGGCCACACCTTGGTTATTCCAGCGCGATGCATCATTCATATTGATCTTGCGATAACGCTCCTTAAGCTCTTTGATTTTACCAATGGTCGCTTCCAGCTTCGGATTGTGCCGCACCACGGTCATATTAGCGGTCATCCATTCGCCCAGTTCCTTGTGGATCACATAAGCATTCTCTGTCCCTGACATTGCCAATAGAGACTCATATTTGTCCGTTTGCTTTTTGTGGAAGCTATCGAATACGGAAGAAGAGATATCCTGCGATGATTTCTTCAGACCTTTAATGTATTCAACAGCCTTTGGTCCTGCGACCATACCGCCGTAAATAGCAGATACCAGAGAGTTGGCGCCTAGACGGTTCGCTCCGTGATATTGATATTCACATTCTCCGGCTGCAAAAAGACCCGGAACGTTCGTCATTTGATTGTAATCAACCCACATGCCGCCCATAGAATAGTGCACAGCCGGGAAGATCTTCATTGGTATTTTACGGGGATCATCCCCCATGAATTTTTCGTAAATTTCAATAATCCCGCCAAGCTTCACGTCCAGCTCTTTCGGATCCTTGTGAGACAGGTCCAAATACACCATGTTCTCGCCATTAATGCCCAGCCCTTGATCCACACACACATTAAAAATTTCACGTGTAGCAATATCGCGCGGCACCAAGTTACCGTAGGACGGATATTTTTCTTCGAGGAAATACCACGGCTTCCCGTCTTTATAAGTCCAGATACGGCCGCCCTCGCCACGTGCCGATTCCGACATCAGGCGGAGCTTGTCATCTCCCGGAATAGCCGTTGGGTGAATCTGGATAAATTCTCCGTTGGCATAATGTACGCCCTGTTGATACACCGCACTTGCGGCTGTCCCTGTATTAATAACGGAGTTCGTTGTTTTGCCAAAAATAATACCCGGCCCGCCGCTTGCCAAAATAACAGCATCCGCAGGAAAAGTCTCAATCTCCATCGTCTTAAGATTCTGGGCACTGATGCCTCGGCATACACCTTCGTCGTCGATGATAGCTGAAAGGAACTCCCAGTTCTCGCGTTTAGTTACGAGACCTTCAGCTTCCCAGCGGCGCACCTGCTCATCCAACGCGTACAGCAGCTGTTGGCCTGTAGTCGCGCCGGCAAAAGCTGTACGGTGCCGCTTCGTTCCGCCGAAACGCCGGAAGTCGAGCAGGCCTTCCGGCGTACGGTTGAACATAACGCCCATCCGGTCCATAAGGTGAATGATACCTGGCGCAGCTTCACACATCGCCTTAACCGGCGGCTGATTCGCCAAAAAGTCACCGCCATAGACGGTGTCATCAAAATGCTCCCAAGGGGAGTCGCCCTCACCTTTGGTATTTACAGCGCCATTGATGCCGCCTTGCGCACATACGGAGTGTGATCTTTTTACAGGAACTAATGAGAATAAATGGACATGCGCACCAGCTTCCGCTGCCTTGATGGTAGCCATCAGGCCGGCCAGGCCGCCGCCCACGATAATGATATCGGATGTTGCCATGATAGTTCACTCCTTTTATCGAAAATATCAGAAAGGATTCTTAAATTAAATGAAGGTCTTTATGGACTGGGCAATGGTTGCTGCAGTTTGAAATTCACTGTCACGGAAAGTAACCAGCGAAATCAGGAACATGAAAGTTACTAATACAAATATGCCAAGACAGAGGTAAGAAGATACCCGCTGTGCACGTGGACCTACGGTAATTCCCCAGCTGATCAAGAAAGACCAGAGACCGTTCGAGAAGTGGAAGCATGCAGCAACGATACCGATAATATACAGTGTCAGCAGAAGTGGCTGAGTCACGATATCATGCATCAGACCGCCTAATTCTTCATGCTCCACATTACCCACCGCCACCTGAACCCGTGTTTGGAACAAGTGCCAGACGATAAAGATGAAGGTAACAATACCTGTAATCCGTTGCAGGGTATAACGCCAGTTTCTTTCAATGTTGAAACGGTTCAAGTTCGGCTTGGATTGATACGCAATATAAAGTCCGTATACCCCATGGTACAGCAGAGGAAGCCATATACCGAACAATTCCAGGAAGAAGACGAGCGGCAGGCTGTTCAGCCATAACACGCTGTCAGTGAAACCGGAAGCGCCACCCTCTACAGCCGCAAAATTCGTCATCATGTGCTCAATGAAGAAGGCTCCAAGTGGGATAACGCCTAGCAAGGAATGAATCTTTCTGGAATAAAATCCTTTCATACAAAGTAACCCCTTTCCGATTAAAACAGCGTTTTCATTAATGGGTATTCACCGCCGGAACTACATTTGACACAGGATAACGTTGACAATCCAATGACATAATTCCTTAATTTACCGTTATCCTAGAGTTTACCGGACTTAGTTTTATTTTTCACAAAATGTGAATATCTTGTGTCACTTTTCATGTTACTCTTTTTTCGCTTATAAGGGAATTGCAATCTAATTATTAAACGTTATACAATAAACGCATAAGAATAGATTTTATATGATAATAATTCTCATTTAGCAAAACAACATTTTCCGACATAACCTGATTTTCCTTATGTAATAAGAACAGTTACTCTTACGGCTATGAATTTCATCACTACTGATCGTACATCGCATTAGGAGAGGAACTCAATTATGTTTGACGATTTAGATGTTTTTGCAGCAGTTGTGGAACATTCCAGCTTAAACCGGGCCTCACGCCAGCTCAATCTATCCCAGCCCGCCTTGTCTCGCAAAATTTCTAAACTCGAGGAACGTCTGGGGGTTGCACTGTTTAATCGTTATGGCAAACGACTGGAGTTAACCGAGGTTGGGCGTCTCACTTATTCCTATGCGCTTGAACAACGGCAGCAGCGTTCCAAGTTTCTGGAGGCTCTTTCCAAATTCAAAGAGGGGGAGCCAAGGCTTGTCACCTTGGGGGCTAGTCTTACCTCCCTGCAGACCACGCTTC
The DNA here is from genome assembly GCF_045040705.1 of Paenibacillus sp. FSL H3-0286. NCBI lineage: Bacteria > Bacillati > Bacillota > Bacilli > Caryophanales > Paenibacillaceae > Paenibacillus > Paenibacillus sp. FSL H3-0286. The sequence goes on from NZ_CP150285.1 coordinate 5,956,675, forward strand.
CGCCGCTGGTAAACGCTTATATGGACAAATATCCGACCGCAGAGCTGAAGCTGATCACAGGCCGAACGCATGAGATCGTATCCTCAGTTAGTGAGGGAAAATCAGATGTAGGTCTGATCGCTTCCTCTATTCAAGAACCTGGGTTGCGCTGCATTTCTCTATTTGAGGATCAACTGCGACTAGTCGTCTCAGAGCAGCATCCTTTAAATTTATCTTCCAAGCTAACCATGGATAATCTATCCCGGCTGCCTATGATTCTCTTCTCAAAGGGGACCTGGTACCGGCGTCTGACGGACGATCTATTCCAGCGCTGCGGGATTGATCCCGATGTGCGCATGGAGATTGACTCCTTCGAAGCCATCGTACGGCTGCTTCCGACTGTCAAAGCGGCTGCGTTGCTGCCAAAGTCTTATCTGCGTCCAGAGCTGCTGAACGGCGGCGGGCTGGTGTCCTTACATATCAAGGAGCTGGAGCAGACTCAACGGACCACCTGCCTGATCTACCGTGACGATGGAAGCATGAGCACGGCGGCTCGCAGTCTGGTGCAAGTTACCGAAGAGATGTTTCTGACAGAACGTGAGCAGTAAAGCCGGACCAAATGAATCAAGGGGCGCACCTAGTGATCTCCAAATGAGGCAATAAGTGAAGTACTTATAGCGTAATTAGAGAATTTCTCCCTGAAGTTCAGAGATTTCTGTTCAGCAGACTTATAATTAGGGAAAACTTCCCTAATTTTCGGCCGATTCAGTAACTAACTAATAAAGGAATCCCTCTGTTTATTAGGGAGGAATTCCCTGATGTCGTTCATTTAGAGCGAATAGCGGCTATTTTTAGGGAGGTTTTCCTAATTAGTTCACACCCACTCTGTACATCGTACAAACAAAGAACGCATATCGCCCATAATGCACCGTCACAGATACCACAAATCATCTACTACAGCCGTACGAATATCACACCTAGCAACTCGCCTACCCCCAAAGCAATATCTTAGAACACTACGCATGGTCTATAGTCATATGGCATATTAAAATCCAATACGTTTCCTACTCTTTACTCCATAAAAAAGAAGCTGCCCCTAAGTAGAATTCACTACTTTTGAGTCAGCTTCTTTTTCTATGATTCTTGGTTCACAACTTCACTCTCAAAACGGTCAATACTTTCATTAGGACCAATGAGTACCATAACATCGCCTTCACTCAAATAATCATGGGCAGTTGGAGCGACGATTATTCCGCTTTCCCTATTTAGGGCAACAATACTGCAGCCATATTTAGCTCTTGTATTTAAATCAGACAAGCTTCTGCCGTTCATGCAGGAAGGTACGGTCAGCTCGACAATTTTATAATCCTTGGACAGTTCAATATAATCCAGCAAATTGGGCGTCACCAGCTGATGTGCCACACGAATCCCCATATCCCGCTCCGGAAAAATAACCCGATCAACCCCCAGCCGCGACAGTGCGCGGCCATGAAGGATAGAGATTGCCTTAGCCACCACTTGCTTGACTCCAATCTCCTTCAACAAAATGGCCGCCAGAATGCTTCTCTCCATATTGTCACCAATCGCAACAATCCCACAATCAAAGTTCCGTACACCAAGCGAGCGCATAATTCCCTCATCTGTAGCATCTGCTACTACCGTATGCGTCAGCTGATCGCTCATTTCCTCCACGCGTTCTTCATGGTGGTCAATGCCGAGCACCTCGTAGCCCATTTCCATCAGCTCAAGCGCCAGGCTTGAACCGAAGCGACCTAAGCCGATTACTACAAATTGCTGTGCTTTCATTTCTAATTAACTCCTATCCAATAATTATTTTACCTTCCGGATACTTATACAGTGGTTTACCCTGTTTGGGACCGAGTGCATACGCTAAGGTTAGTGGACCTAGCCGACCTGCAAACATCGTCAGACAGAGTAGAATCTTACCGATCGCTGACAGTTCCGGAGTTAGCCCCATAGTCAGTCCTACCGTAGCAAAGGCGGAGGTCGTCTCAAACAAGATTGCCAAGAAATTACTGTCTTCAGTTGTGGAGAGTATCATCGACACAGAGGCGATTAACAACAAAGCCAGCAGCGTGATCGTTAATGCCTTGTAGATGCGCTCTTGAGCCAGCCGATAACGGAACAACACAACATCTTCCCGTCCACGCAGCATAGCAATTACAGCACCAATCATCATTGTAAAGGTTGTTGTCTTGATCCCGCCGCCCGTTGAGCCCGGAGAAGCACCAATAAACATAAGAATCACTATAAAAAATTGTGTAGCCTGCCGAAGTCCAGCAATATCTACTGTGTTCGCGCCAGCCGTACGGGGAGACACGGATTGAAAGAAGGCCGATAATATTTTACCGCCGAAATTCAGTGAACCCAGGGTACGAGTGTTAGTAAACTCAAATATAAAAATAACCAAAGCTCCGATCAGAATCAGCCCTGTGCTGGTGGACAGGACAACTTTACTATGTAGAGACAGCCTGCGGGTTACCCGAAACTCCACCAGATCTGACATTACAATAAAACCAATCCCGCCGGAGACAATCAGAAACATTACAATAATATTCACAAGCGGATCATATACATAATCAGTTAAACTGCGAAAATCCCCAAAAATATCGAACCCCGCATTATTAAACATAGACACCGCATGAAATATGCCATAATAAATCGCTTTTCCCAACGGCATATCAAAAGCCCAGCGAATAGACAGCAGCACAGCGGCACAGCCTTCTATGACAAGAGAATATATGAGGACTCTCCGGATCAGTCGCACAATTCCTTCCATAGAGCCTTGATTCATGGCTTCCTGTAGGATTAGCCTGTCCCGCAAAGATATTTTACGCTTTAACACCAGTGAAAATAGAGTGGCCATGGTCATAAAACCTAAGCCGCCGATCTGGATCAGGATCATAATTACGGTTTTCCCAAAAATCGTGAACGAAGTTCCGGTATCCAGCACAACAAGCCCTGTAACACAGGTTGCCGACGTTGAAGTAAATAATGCATCAATAAATTCCACGGAATTCCCGCTTGTGCTTGAGATGGGCAGCATAAGCAGCAGGGCCCCTATCAGAATGATCGATGCAAAACCAAGCACCAGTATCTGCGGCGGCGAGAGCTTCAGAAACTTAAATTCAGAAATCCTGCGAAACTGTGAAGCCACTTTGCTCACCTTCTTATCAAAAATTCCAACAAAAAAAGCACTGGAAAACCAATGCTGACTTGGTTCCTGCAGTAAATTAGCCTACGAGGTTAGCTGTCGGATTCGGACTGTGCAGGCTGCCCTATTCGTTCCCAGAACGAAATTCACCCCTGATGAAAGTGCCATTTATCGTGTACACTCCACTTTTCATCACTTCTTATGGTTCCCCCGTTTTCACCAGAAATTCGGCTACTATACAATTGCATACAAATTATATACGTTATTTAGTGAATTCACAAAGACACAATTAATGCTCATTCACATGAAAAAATGCGGTTTAAAGAGACTGCATCAAAAGGAGTGCCTTTTCTCATCACTTTTCCGTGTTTTCCCTGCAATTACACCGATTCTCATCATTCGTGCAGAAATGAACACGATAAAATTCATGGTATAAATTCACATGACTATTCTATACTATCTCTATTACCCATAAAAAGAACATATAATGTTTTTTGTAACCAACCAGGCACTAATACTATAATGGAACATAACATTGTCACAGTACATAACAAGGAGGCGTTACATGAATCCCGTCGGCCAGCCCTTACAGCAACGTGCCCTCTCCAAGAGGCTCATCATCTCGGGCATTATCGGTCTTATTCTATTTATTATGTTTCAGATTTCCCCTTCACTGCTTAGTAGTCCTACAGGTGAAGATACCACCGTCATTAGCAAGGCAGAAGCCCGTGATCAAGCCATATTATTCGCAGAACAAAAGCTCAACTACACCGAAGCACCAAACGATCAATGGAATGTACTTTACCAGACGGACTCTTCCTTTTATGGTTATATGTCTCGCGAGAAGCTTGTGGAGGACTACACCAAGAAAAAATTGGATCAAAAATATCCTTTTGATGTCTTTCGTGCAACGCTTACTCCTTCAGCGGAGCAAGAGCCGCAAATCATCGTTGACCTCAATATGTATAACGGTAAGATTGTCGCTTTCTCAAAGGCTGCAAAAGTTACCTCCGAAGAGGGGTCAGGCATCGCTTCCGTTGGTGCAAAAGAGGACAAGGGAGCTGACCTCACTCTAGCGCAGAAGGAGAATCTTGCTCGTCCTTGGCTTCAGGAATGGGAAGTAAATCCTGCCAAGCTACAAATTGAATCGAATACAGGAAGCCATGGGCTAGTGTATACGGATAGTACTGTTCAGGTCGGCGAATCCTTATTGCACTATTATTTTGATTTCAGTGGAGAGCAGGTATCCAGCTTTAATGCCGGATTCACTGCACCGGCTTGGCATACCTCCTACGTACAAGGACAGACCTCTTTAGCGGAAAAGCTAACATTATTCGGTTACGGTATACCCACACTGATTTTAGGAATTCTGGCACTCGTCTACAGTATTCTTAGAAGAGAGCATACTTCCTTTAAACGTGGAGTATTCCTAAGCTCAGCCTATTTTGTAATCATGATGATCAGCACCTATAATATGCTGCCTGAATCAACGGGCGAAGGGCTAGAAGCACAGATTACCTCTGTCATTATGTTTATCATTTATGCTTTGTACAGCCTGCTGATGTCCTCCTTGCTCTACTTCTCTTTAGTGGGCGGTAATGGCCTATGGCGAAAAGAGGAAGGCATGAACCCTTGGCCCCGCGCCAAAGAGCCCGGCTATGGACAATATGTGTTGGACAGTATCCGGGCTGGATACATCTGGGCTTTCGTTCTGCTAGGGGTGCAGACGGTTATGTTCATCATATTATCGTTTACCTTGCACAATTGGTCTACTACAGACGCCACCCAATCTCCTTATAACATGAGATATGCTTGGCTTCTGCCTATCGTCGCATGGCTCGCTGGTTTATCTGAGGAAGCCATTTATCGCTTTTTCGGAATTCCTATGCTGAAAAAGGTGTTCCGGAACACTTTTATCGCTTGCTTGATCACCACGCTGGTTTGGGCGTTTGGCCATACGTTATATCCGATCTATCCCATCAGCTCCCGTCCCATTGAGCTGACTGTAATCGGGCTGCTGTTCAGCTATATTTTCCTTCGTTACGGGTTTATTGCTGTCATGTTCAGCCACGTCGTGTTTGACAGCATCCTGATGGGCGCTACGCTGATCTTTATGAAGGAGAGCGTAAATGTAGGCGCGGGTATCTTCGCGATTATTATGCCGTTCATAGTCGCTTACATCGTCTATCGATTTAATCCACCACAGAAGCCTAAGCCGGTGGAGCCTTCTTCTTTGATTTAAACTAATGTGAAGACGTAATGAAATTAAAAAAGGGCATCAAAGCCGCTTTAGTCGCTGCTTTGATACCCTTTTTCTTTTGTCACCATTACTATGAGGTTGGCTCTTCATCCTTGAGCGCATCAAGAATTTGTTTTGCCAGCTTTTCTCCAATAGAAAGTGTACGGAAATCATCCACGGAGGCTTCTTTAATTTTCTTAAGCGATCCGAAATGCTTTAGCAGCGCTTTACGGCGCTTCTCACCTATACCAGGTATAGAGTCCAGCTTGGAGGTAACCATGGACTTCCCGCGCTGTTCACGGTGGAAGGTGATCGCGAACCTATGGACCTCATCCTGAATCCGCTGCAAAAGGTAAAATTCCTGACTGTCCCGGGCTAGCGCGACAGGCTCTGGCGGATCTCCAACCAAAAGCTGAGCCGTCTTATGCTTATCATCCTTAACAAGGCCGCAGACCGGAATGAATAATCCCAGCTCATTCTCCAGAATATCAATAGCAGAGGAGATTTGCCCTTTCCCTCCATCGACCACGATAAGATCCGGTATCGGAAGATTCTCCTTCAATACCCGCTCATATCGCCGCCGAATGACCTCGCGCATCGTTCCATAATCATCCGCACCCACCACCGTACGAACCTTATATTTACGGTACTCTTTTCGTGCAGGCTTACCATCAATGAAGACAACCATCGCTGAGACCGGATTAGTCCCCTGAATGTTCGAGTTATCGAACGCCTCAATACGGCTCAAGCGTTCAAGCCCCAAGCTCTCGCCTAAGCTGATCGCTGCTCCAGAGGTACGCTCTTCATCCCGTTCAATCAGCCGGAATTTCTCGTCGATAGCCACTCTTGCATTTTGGCAAGCCATGCCAACCATCTGCTTCTTAAGACCGCGTTGTGGCACAAGCACCTTAATGCCCAGCCACTCCTGCAGAATGGAGGCGCCGCCAGCGGCATCCACGATCCCAGCTGCCGCAGCTTCCTCCGCCGCCGTCGCACGTGCCTCAGCCTCTTCAGCCGATTCAGGGGTATCTTCACCCTGTTGTAAATCCGCTTCTGCTGGAGCAGCTATGGCGATCTCGGGTTTAGTCTCTTTATTAGCCAGAGATTCCTCATCGAGCACATCCGGCAGCAGGATCTCCTGCGGCAAAGCGGGATTATCACTATAATACTGCGTCACATAAGACATAAAGTCACTGTAGGCTTCACCATAGAACGGGAACACGGAGGAATGGCGCTGAATCATCTTCCCTTGTCTCATGTACAGAATCTGTACACACATCCATCCCTTGTCTACAGCATAACCAAATACGTCCCGGTCCTTAGTATCTGTAGTGTTGATCTTCTGCTTCTCCATTAATGCATCGATATGGATAATCTGATCCCGCAGTTCCTTCGCCCGCTCAAAATATAATTCCTCAGCAGCTTCCTGCATTTTTTGCTGTAAATCCTTTTTGACCGCCTCATGACCTCCGCCTAGAAAAGCAGCGATGTCCTGCGTAATCTGCTCATACTCGGATTTCTGAACCTCCTTCTCACACGGTGCCAAACACTGGCCCATGTGATAGTAAAGACAGACCTCCTTTGGCATCACGCCGCATTTACGAAGCGGGTACATACGATCTAGGAGCTTTTTTGTCTGCTGAGCAGCATAAGCATTAGGATAAGGGCCAAAATATTTTGCTTTATCTTTAATCACCCGGCGTGTAACCTCAAGGCGCGGGTGAGTTTCATTCGTTATTTTTATATAAGGAAACGTCTTGTCGTCTTTTAGAAGCACATTATAACGCGGCATATGTTTCTTAATCAGATTACACTCTAGAATGAGCGCTTCCATGTTACTGGACGTAACGATATATTCAAAATCAGCAATATTAGCGACAAGCCGCTGCGTTTTACCATTATGACTGCCTGTAAAATAAGAGCGTACCCGATTCTTAAGTACCTTCGCTTTGCCCACATAAATAATAGTGCCTTCCTGATTTTTCATCAGATAGCAGCCAGGCAGATCGGGTAGTAGTGCCAGTTTATTGCGGATATTGTCCAAAATGATCCCCTCCAGCTAAATTGGACCCATGATTAGTTGGCATTCAGCACACAAAACGCCTCCGGAATGAACCGAAGGCGCTGAGTGGCAGGGCCGAGGCCCGAACAGTAGCATCTATCAATTATTGATGTTTTGCTACGATATTTTTCAGGGATTCTTTGGAGTTCAGTCCCACAACTTTATCTACCGGTTGACCATCTTTGAAGAAGATCAGAGTTGGGATACTCATAACACCAAAACGGGAAGCCGTTTCCGGATTCTCATCCACATTCAATTTTGCAATTTTCACGTCGTCTCCCAGCTCTGTGGACAATTCATCCAAGATTGGAGCGAGCATTTTACAAGGACCACACCAAGGAGCCCAGAAGTCTACTACTACAGTACCTTGACCTTCCACTTCGTTACTGAAGGATTGGTCAGACACGTTCACGATAGCCATGATATTGTTCCTCCTTTAAGTTTTGCGAAGCATTACGCACATCTTAAGCCAAAGCTTAGTTCATGGAAGCTGCTCCGAAATATGAGTTAATAAATTGTTTCATGTAATATGATAACCAAATTACCACTTACCGACACATTACAAGTATAACATATCTTTATGGGATATGTGAAATATCACTCGCAATTATATTGCCTTCAATGTATTTTTTTTGCGTACTCTTTTCTTTACAACCTCCCCAGCATTTCGGTATACTTAAAGAAAGCGCATTAATTGTCAATGACTTATTTCATAAACTAATGTCAATTTGCATCTAATAATATGGGGCTTGTCCCTGTAAGGAGGCAGAAACTATGGATGTTAACGCGCAAGTACGGGACCCACGAGAACATATCAACGAAGAACCCCGCAATGATCTTGGGGATTTGATGACCGGATTTTTCGGAATGACCACGTTTATGACGGTTGTCTTTTTCGGAATGGTCATCCTTAAGTTCATTCTCTCGGAGTAAAGGAATCTTCGCACAATAAAAAGAAGCTGTCTCAAAAGTAGTGAATGCTACTTATGGGGCGGCTTCTTTTTTTAGAATAATGAGGGAAAACCTCCCTGATTATAACCGATATTTGCTATAAATGAACGAAATCAGGGAATTCCTCCCTAATAATCGGGAGAATATCTGTTTTCGCTGACGAATCAGTTCATTTTTAGGGAGATATTCCCTAATTATCGATCAGATTCAGTATGCCCGCCAGATGCTGCAACCCGAAAGTGTGTTTGAACAAGTGAAAAACAATCAGGACTTAAGGCGATCCTGCTTCGTAGCAGGGAAAAAGCGGCGTTTGAGTTCGAATAACCAAAAAAAACGAAGAGCAGCGATCCTCCAATAAAAGAGGAATCACTGCTCTTTTGAATTTTACATTATGAATATTCCAGGCTTATCTATTGGCCCCTCTTTGATTCTCCCCATGCAGTGGAAGAACATCCACAAAAGGAGCAATGCGATCCATTAGTCGTTGGCCTTTATAGACCTCTTCACCATCTTTGCTCGTAAAGCTAAGATGTTTCTCCAAGCCATCCAACGGATAATTCGAGGTGTAGAAGGTTGGTTTGCGGTTCATCCGATAATTCAAGATCGCCCCAAGTACATGATCACGAGCCCAAGGATTCAAATTTTCCGCACCAATGTCATCAAAAATAAGTAAATCGCAGTTTTTCATCGTATCAACAGTTTCCTTCATCTTCTGGCCATCCATCATGATCGATTTCAAGTCCTCTATAAAGTCTGGCATGTATACGATCACTCCGGTATATCCAGCAACAGCAAGCTCATGCAGTAAATAACACATCAAAAAAGTTTTGCCTGTTCCGAAAGAGCCATGTAAATAAATGCCGCGTGAAGTCAGGCCTTCCTCTTTAACATTCGTGATATAATCAAATATTTTATTCACAGCCGAGACCCGGCGCGGGTCTTTGCCCATAATATCTATCTCATCATAACCGCCGTTAAGTACACGCTCGTCCACATAAAAACTACGAATACGTTTGCGGATGTTATCCTGATTATCTTGTGCCACTTTAAGTCGGCATGCCGTCTTGCGTTCATATAGATCCACTGAACCATTCACAGTTTCTACCGTTAGTTTACTATAATGGCCAGGAAAATCATTTGGACACTTCTCTAGTCCTGGGCAGTTCGCACAGTTTCGGCTTTCCTCTACATATTGATACAGGCGACTCATATGAAGCCGCAGTCGTGATTCGTCCAGTTCAGGATGTTCGGACTGTAATGCCTTCACAAGTGGATGATTGAATAACCCCTGTTCAAGATCGCGTTGACGCTGCCGTAGAGTTGGATTGTTGATCGAACGAAGTACATCGCCCATTGACTCCATTGTTCCACCTCTCTTTCATTAAGGCGTTTGCGATACGCCTTTTTTCTTACTGGCTTTAATTTCTGCCGCTTTCTTCATCATCGCCGCGAATTCCTCTTCCGATACTGTTCCGGCACTTCCATCATCCAGCACAATCGGAATTTCCGGTTTATTGGATCGGCCTGAATTTTTGGCATAAGAACGTGATCGTGTTCCTCCAGCCGTATTAGCCGTTGTCCCCTTGCCCTTCACTTTGGACTGATCTCTAATATATCTTACAGCCTTCTCGTAGGTGTTCACTTGTTTAACCAGCATATTGGAGGCGATAGCCTCTACAAAATTGCGGTTCATCCGCTGTTCTCCACCCGAGGCTACCATAGTCATTAAATAATGAATGAGTACATTAATTACTTCACCGCTCAGCTTATAGTTCAGATCTATTTTCTCGAACATATCCATCAGATGGCTGGGTACTGCACCCGGGAAAAAGGTTTGTAGCAGTCTTGTATAAGGTTCGTTTCGCAGCATCATATTATATTGGTGAATGTCACACTTGGACAAAAATTGTGGCGGTACTTCTACATAAAACTCCATCTCTACTGATTGCTCTGGTGGTGCTATAGAATCATCATTCTCTTCGGTCGCACTGGACCGGATAGAAACAACTTTCGCAGCTGCAATTTCACGTTTTTCCTGTCGTTTCATATCTTGCCTGAAATGTTGGCTCGCTTTATATTGCAACGCATCCAGCATGACCTCGCCCTCCGGTGAGAACACTCCATCCTCATCCAGCAAACGACATAAATCCTGCGGACTCAGTTCGTATTTATGAGCAACATAGTTAATTACACCCATTTGAGTATGGTCAAAGCGCAGTTTTTCTACATGAGCCCGATTCACAGACTCCCGTGGAAAACGCAAAATAATGTCACTATATCCGATTGCCTGCTCTCCGGATTCAAGCGTGCCGGGCTGTCGAACAGAGGCTACCTCTGCCAAAGCTTGCTCCAGCTCATAATCAATGACATGTGTATTAAGTTGAAAAATATCATAAAAAGGCACGGAAATATTCTCTTTGCCTATAGATCTGCGACTCCACTCTTCCGGCTCGCGATTCCAGAACTGTTCCCGTAAGGACAGCACAGCAAATTTGCCAATCTTATCACGTAACAGCAAGGTTAAATGCTGAGTGGCAAAAAAGTCGGCTGGCGATAGCGGCGGCATTAGCTCATATTCATATAAATAATCATCTGTTTCCGGCACATAGATTCGACAGGTCTGCAACAGACCCACTGCTTCTAACCGGGAAGCCTGATCAATTAAATATTTGCGGCCTTTCTCATTGGGTTCAACACCCAAAGTCATAAATAGCCTGCGCTGTTGCTCCACTCCAGAATAGCCAATGCTATCTGCTGGCACATGTTCAACCAGCAAGCGATAGAAACTGATTGCAAAGGCTCCTACCATAGGTTGATATACAGAGCTAAGCATACGTCCATCTATAACACTAAGACCAAATTCGCGGGAAACGCAGTACCGATGATGTTCGGTGAAATGATGTAAGTTACTCATCCGCATCTACGGATACCCCCTTGTTTACACGAATTCATACAGGATTCTATTCTATCACAAATTAACATAGCGAAAATGTAAATAAAATCCCAATTTCGACTCTTTTCGCAATATAATCAACTTCTTCTTACGAATATCTACCTCTATTAAACAAGAAGAAACGGCTTCGCCGTCCTCTAAAGAGGAAGGTATCCCGTTTCTCGCAGAAATATAAGACTGATTCATAACATAGGCTCTTTCAAATCTTTAAAACATCTTGTAACCGCCAAAGCGCAGCTTTTGAATGGTCCATCCACTAAGTATAGCACCTGCAAGACCAGCGACACCTGTAAGATAATCAACAAAGTGGAAACTGGAGAGATGCTCCCAGAGCGACATCGCGTTTCTATCCCAAATAGAATAGATTACGACGGGTAGAATAATAAGTACGAATAGATAAGCGGGAAACCAGGTTGTCTTCATTAACATGTTAAGAATAAAGCCGATACCAAACATCATCACAAAGAATAAAACGGCTAGGATAAACACTGGAATAAATCCCATCTTACCGTCTCCACCCCTTTCTATAAAGAAGCGCACATCTTTTACAAGCTAGTAGTAAGTTTACTAGAAAAAATGTCACGAAGCAATGAACTTTATTCAAATTCACGCACTAATTCGCACACTTAGAGGATGCCTCCGTTTGCTCTTGGCGGCTTGATTGCGATACAATGCAAGTAGATTAATCAGATCATACATAGCCTATGAAGCAGATGCTTCGTAAGACTAAGTTTATGCTTCAATTGCGAGTTTTACGCGATGTTATTTCAGCGAGGCTTATGCTTCGTAAAACTTTTAAGGAGTGAGATCATGATCGAAGCCGCTTTGACACTGGAAGGCTGGTATGCACTGCATGACTTCCGCTCTCTGAACTGGACCGCTTGGACGGCAGCAGATGATGAAGAACGTGCCGTTGCCCTGGAAGAACTACATGCTTTTATGCAGGAATGGAGCCCTGTTGAGGAAGCTAAAGAAGGCAGCACCGCAGTATACTCCATAGTGGGCCAAAAGGCTGATTTTGTAATGATGTTTTTGCGCGAAAGCCTAGAAGCTTTGAACCAGCTTGAGACCGCCTTTAACAAAATCGCTTTTGCTCAATATACAACCAAAGCTTATTCATATGTAAGTATTGTTGAATTAAGCAACTACGCTGCTGGTGGCAGTGGCAGCGACGGCAGCGACCCTATGCAGAATCCGCATGTTGCCGCACGTCTAAAGCCTATTTTACCGCAAGCGAAACACATTTGTTTCTATCCTATGAACAAAAAACGCGAGCTTGCCGATAACTGGTACATGCTTGATATGGACAAACGCCGGGAGCTCATGGCTTCACACGGGTTAATTGGACGTTCATATGCAGGTAAAGTGAAGCAAATTATTACCGGCTCCGTCGGTTTTGATGACTGGGAATGGGGCGTGACTCTGTTCGCTGAAGATGCACTGCAATTCAAAAAGCTGGTATACGAAATGCGTTTTGACGAAGTAAGTGCCCGCTACGGCGAATTCGGACCTTTTTATGTCGGCAATCTGCTGACTGAAGAATCTTTTGAAGAAATGCTCAAGCTGTAACAACAAAAAAAAGGGTGTGTCTCCAGTTCGCATGGAGACACACCTTTTTTACTGCCATATTATTAGATTAAGACACCGAAGTTCCTGAATCCTCATCTTCGTTATCCTCATCATCTTCACGTAAACTTTCCAGATATTCAGCCGTGGCCCGATCCCGAGCGCGCCCTTTATCCTTCAGGCGTTCGATACCAGGGAGAATGAGCAGATCAATTTCCTTCTGAACGATATAAGCCAGATCATACTGGTTCTGATCCTCCAGATAAGATCCAACCTCTATCAGTCCGTTATAACGGTCCAATTCTTCCCGAGTCAGCAGTCCGCGTACCTGTACGCTGCAATGGCGCATCTTATAAGAATCTTCCTTTTTTCAGAACCAGCGGAATTCCGCCGATAATGAACAAGTAGCGCATATCTACAACTTTTTTCAACTGAGCTGCAGTCCAGCCCTTGTAAGTTTTGCTGCCTACTACAGCGATTCCTTGGCCTTTGCCTAGGGAAGCTACGGTTCCTTTATTGCTGAATGCGAATTTCTTCGGCTGTTGATTGCGGATTGCTGCCACCAAATTATGCGCACAACATTCACCCTGCTGCATAGCAATTTGAGCGGTTGGCGGGTAAGGGCGTCCTTCCGGATTAATCATAAGGGAGCCATCACCAATAATGAAGATATTCTCTTGGCCCGGTGCACGTAGATATTCATCTACCTTCACGCGCCCACGCATAGCTTCAAATCCGGCAGCCTCAATAAGACGATTGCCACGGATTCCGCCTGTCCAAATAATTGTGGAGGCTTTGATTTCTTCGCCTGATGCCAGAATTACCCCGTTTGGCAGACACTCCTTGATCGCAACACCCATCTTGAAGGTAACTCCCTTTTTGGTGAGCAAGTCCATCGCATACTCCACAAGCTCAGGAGCAAAACCAGGCAGTGCTGTCGGAGCAGCCTCTACGTTATATATATTAACCATACTTGGATCTACGTCATATTCTTTACACAGTCCAGGGATACGGTCAGCTAATTCAGCTACAAATTCGATACCGCTAAAGCCGGCACCACCGACAACAAAATTAATATGCTCCTGAGCATTGTTCTCGTTCTTGTACTTAGCGAATTGATATTCAATATGCTCGCGAATTAAACGAACGGAATTGATGCTCCGGATTGTCAGTGCGTATTTATCAAGTCCAGGAATACCAAATGTTTCAGGCTCTCCACCTAAAGCAATGACAAGATAATCGTACGATAGGGTACCATCCTCCAAAATAATCTTTTTCTGCTGAGTACGAATTTCCTGAACAGATGACTTCACGAGGTCGATCTTGAATTCATCGATTAGTTTCGAAATGGACACCCGAGTGTGTTCAATACTGTCCGTACCCGCCGCAGGCATATGTAGATGGGTAGTAAAATAGTGGTACTCGTGACGGTTTACAAGCGTGACATCCGCTTCATTATAATTCAAAGCCTTCTGCAAGCGCTGTGCGGTCAAAATACCCCCATAGCCCGCGCCTAAGATAACGATTTTGGGAATACTACTCATGTTCCGGCTCCTTCCAAGAGGTAAATCTGTCTTTGTATTTTTTATTGAAACAATGTACGGTCCTTTTTGTGAATTTATACACTTATATTTAGAAGAAATTCCAATCAAACTTGAAGCATTTCTAAATTGACCATATCCATTGTAAACCTTAGTGTAGCATTAATCAAACATTAAAATACTAAAAAACGTCACACTTTTATTGACTTCTAAAGTCTTTCTTTGCAGGTATGTGTCACAATGATTATAATAAGTAGGTACACAAGTATGGCAAAATGAATATATCAACTCGGAGGTGTAATATCCCGTGACCCAAGAGCAATCCAGCGTTCCTATGAGCGACCTTTTAATCATAGGTGGCGGGCCAGCTGGCATGTTTGCCGCATTTTACGGCGGAATGCGTCAGGCATCAGTAACCCTTATTGAAAGTATGCCCCAATTGGGGGGACAACTTGCTGCCCTTTATCCAGAAAAATACATTTATGATGTGGCAGGTTTTCCAAAAGTAACAGCACAAGAATTGGTCGACAACCTGTCTCGGCAAATGGATATGTTCCAATCCAATATCCGGCTGGAGGAGAAAGTGATTTCTGTTCAAAAACGGGACGAACGTCATTTTGTGGTTACAACCGATGTAGCCGAATACCACAGTAAGGCGATCATCATTACAGCTGGTGTAGGTGCATTTGAACCTCGTCGTTTGGAATTACCCAACGCTGGACGTTTTGAAAAAGCAAACCTCCATTATTTTGTAAATGATCTAAATGCCTTTAAAGATAAAAAAGTTCTGATCAGCGGTGGCGGTGACTCTGCAGTTGACTGGGCGCTCATGCTGGAACCCATCGCTGAACAGGTAACCCTGATTCACCGCCGGGATAAATTCCGTGCGCATGAACATAGCGTTGAGAACCTGATGGCTTCCAAGGTTAACGTAGTTACCCCTACTGAAATTACAGAGCTGCATGGTGATGAGTTCATTACCAAGGTTACATTGTCAAATATCAAGACCAAAGAAACTCAAGAAATTGAAGTGGACAGCGTTATTGTTAACTTCGGATTCATCTCTTCCCTAGGTCCTATTGCCGAATGGGGTATTGATATTGAAGGGAACTCCATTGTTGTTGACTCGCGTATGGAAACAAGCATTCCAGGCATATTTGCTGCCGGCGATATCACAACTTACCCTGGTAAGCTGAAGCTGATTGCTGTAGGATTTGGCGAAGCTCCAACGGCTGTGAATAATGCTAAGGTGTACATTGATCCAGAAGCGAAGCTATCACCGGGTCACAGCAGTAATATGAAACTCTAAATCTATTAACACAATAAAAAAGGGTATTCTTACAGGCCTGTTGATAACAGCCTGTGAGGATACCCTTTTATGTTTGTTTGTGCCTCGCGGTTTTATATATGTAGCCTGCTACAAAGTTATCCTTTGCGCTTTTTTAATGAAGAACCGCATGTACTGGAGAGTGTAAGTTTCGTTTGCGAATTTCAACGAGTAGAAGAGCGATGAAATCATGCTCTAGTTGCAGCTCTATTGCTCTATGGTAAGAGTCAAGCAGCATCTCATCCGACAATTCAACCATAAACTTCATCTACCTTTCCTTTATTTGGATCTGAATCTATCATATCAAACTATCATTTTTCGAACAAGCGTTCGCGTTATCCACAAGTACATGTGGAAATCCTGTGTATAAAATGTGTGTAAGCGTTATAAAGGTACTAGCTACACAGTGGACTATGGGGATAATAGTTATACACAGGATTGAACCACTTGTATAAAGCAAAAAATATATTTTTATTGTAAATAAATTACAATGTTATTTACCCCAAAAGAACGCAACTAAACGCAATTTTATCTTACTACTCTATTATCGTCAATTCTTAAAATAATTGTTAATTTATTGAGGTCTTGTATTAACCTCCAAAATCCATATTTTCCCCGAATAATCTACAGCATAATCAAAGCCCAGCTCACCTATTCCCGGAAAATGCCGTTCCATAATTCCGATACATACATGGGTTAGTCTCCGCATTTCTGCTTTCTTCGCTGAAGCTTTAATCCGCGGCAACGATCTACGAAGTCCTTCACGACATGATAGCATCGTTCCCCCTTTACAAAGATTGGTTACGAACAGACCTGGCCGAGCCAATCTCCCTACCATGGAGCGAAATTCCCAAACCTCACCATTCTTAACTACTTTGACCCGATAATCAATAGGCCGTCCACCGATTCTCGCAAGGGAAATCCCTTGTTGAATCAAATATCTGCGTCTTGCCTTCACAGTATTAAGCGCACGTCTCATGGATCCAAAATCCTTGTAAATTCGAGTTCTGTCCATATAGGTGAATCCATAACCGCGACTATCCCGAAAAACTTTGATTACACCGTAACCTCCGCCACCCACAATAGGTTTAATGACAACATTTCCATATCTACGAAGCATTGCCAGGAGCGTTTCTGCCCTGTACCCCCTCGTCATTGGGATATAGGGTGCAACCCGAGCGTCGGTCAGCAACGCCTCTGTCTTCAGCCACTTACTGGCCAATTGTCTTCCTGCCATCGTCCTTTCCCTCCCTTCACAATCCAGCCTACCCTATACATTACTCAGAGAAGGTCTCGCCCTCTTGTATGATTGTCCGTGTAAGATGCCGCTCTTAGCAAAAAGGGCTTAGTGTTTAGCACAGCATCAGTCGACAGCGACAGGGTACAACCGCGGATTTTGTAGATTCAGTTCTCAAGAAATTCGACATCAATATCTTAATGGATGAGTTCACTATAACTAGAATAATCTTCAAAATCGTTGTATTATTAATAGCGGTTACATTTTCAATTTCTACTATTATAGTGAGTACTAACAGAATCACTAAAAAGCACAGCGCGGGGAGGGCTCAGAATGGCACAGTTTTTTGAGGTTTTATATTGGGTGGCTATGCTTGGGATGTCCATTGTATTGGCTGGAACGACTATACTGATCTGCGCCATTGGCTTTAAATTTATTAAAGACAAACGCAGAGCACTGGGTACGGGCTGTATCGCCTTCTCCCTTGGAGCTGCAGCGCTCATCGTATTTATGATTAATTACAAGTTTATTATTCCAGCCTAATGTACGCAGGGGACTGCCTATAAACAGCTTACTTCTATGCACAGACGGTCCGACCCTCGCAAAAAAAACACAGAGCAGCGATTCTCCAGTTATGTGGAGAATCGCTGCTCTGTGTTTTTAAACAATAGCTATCTGCTTCAACAGTGTCGTTAACCCATGAGCATTTCGGACCCAGATGACGTTATTTGCAGATTTTCAACCTTTGAGGCGTGGTTTCGGACTCCAGTGACACTATCGCTTAGAAAGAGCTTCATATTTACTGATTTTCATAGCAATAGCGGCAATGCAGTCCGTTGGCACCACAAATATGGGAAAATGCGGCGTTTAGGGTCCTCTGTGTCCGATACCTGGCTTGCGATACATGATTAGCGATATATCGTTTGCTTCCTATGTAAAAGAATAAAGAACTACCCCAGCGCCCATTAAATGACTTCTGAGAAACTCCCCTATTACTCATAAATCCAGCGACAGGCGTATCATATCTATGACTTGAATCCCATTTTCAAAGATTTCTTCACTGTAATGCCTAATAAAAAAATCTCTATCAATGCCGGTGATTCTGAATCCACATTTCTGATAAAGTGCCAATTGTCCAACACTCGAATTTCCTGTGCCAATTTCAATGGTTTTTGCCCCAAGCTGCTTGGCATTCTGAATCGCATGGTTCAGCAGCTGCTTACCTATTCCTTGCCCGTGTTTATTTTCGTCGACGGCGATATTTACGATTTCTACAGTCTCCAGTCTTGTCTGCAGCACAACGTAGACTCCGATGATGCTGTTATCCACCTCAGCCACACAACATAACCCTCTTTGTAAATATCCGTTAACTAAGCTCTCCGAAGGATCTGCTAATAGAAGTAATTCTAATGGAGGCTGTTCACCAGCTTTTAATTTTCTGATTTCCATTTCCATTTCCGAACTCCTTGTGATGATTTTTGTCATTGAGAATAAAAAAAACTCCAAGCCTGTGTTGTTAGAATCCAACACGGGGCTTGGAGCCGTGATTGCTGTGATTAGCAAGGCTCTTCGTTAGGTTTCCCTGCATCCGTAGCTGTACGGAAGCTTGAACCGCAGCCGCAAGTTGCAGTAGCGTTAGGGTTGTTGATGGTGAAACCACCCGTCATACCGGATTCTTCAAAGTCGATTTCGAGGCCGTCCAGGTAACGAAGGTTCTCCTTCTCCACAACCACTTTCATGGCTTGAATGTCCATATATACGTCCTGATCGGTTTCATTATCATCAAAGCCCATAGCGTACGAGAATCCACTGCAACCGCCGGGCGTTACTCCAATACGGAGGAACATGTTCGGTACTTCTTGTTCAGCAAGCATCGCCTTTAATTGTTCTGCTGCCTTTTCACTAATATTAATCATGATCTCATCCTCCTACAAATTCGTCTCCCTTCATAAGCGGAAACTTATGTTTAAGGGACCTTCCGGCCAAAAGTTATTTCATAAAAATATAAGAAAGTATAAGTGTTGCACCTATTCTTTATGTCTTATATTTCTCGCTTAAACGCTTATCAACTTTATAAGGATGCCAATGACGTTTATGCTTGATAAATTCAGTATAACCGACTATTCCGTTACCCTCAAGTCACAACTGCCTTCGGCATGACCCTTCACAGCAAAAAACACCATCAATATCAAGCTGTTGATACCCTTAGGAGAGTAGGTTTATAATAGGGAAGGCACTCTAAGTAAAAATTCGGAAATTTGTCACGGAGGCAAGCTCGCCTCTTTCTTTTTTAGAATGAACAGCTACCACTTGGGTACGTCTGGAATTTATCTTCGAGCAATCTGCTCGTAAACTTTCAGGAGGAAATCATAATATGTCTACTCTTTTTACCCCCCACACGGATGCCCGAATGGCGAACATTATTGATAAGGTTCGCAGCGGCGAAAGATTGAATTTGGAAGATGGCGTTTATTTATATCAAAGCAACGATTTACTTACCATTGGCCAGCTAGCGAATGAAGTCAATATCGCCAAGAATCACAATCGGGTATATTTTATCGAAAACATGAGTCTATATTTCACCAATGTTTGCGAATCGCACTGTGCATTCTGCAATTTCCGCAAAGATGATGGAGAAGAGGGAGCCTATACCCTTTCCGGTCAGGAAATGGTGCAATATGTCGAACAGCATATCCACCCAGGCGTACGCGAATTCCATATTGTTGGTGGCCATAACGACAAGGTTCCCTTCCAATATTATGTGGATTCTTTAAAAGCTTTGAACGAACGTTTCCCTGAGGTTACCTTAAAAGCCTACACTGCCGCTGAAATTGATTTTTTCACCCGTATTAGCGGTTTGAGTATTCGTGAGGTACTGGAACAATTGCGTGCTGCTGGACTTAAAACACTCACCGGTGGTGGCGCAGAGATATTATCCGACCAATATCGTAAAAAAATGCGTGTAGACAAAGCTAATGTGGAAGAATATCTGGAAGTCCATCGGACAGCACATCAGCTTGGGATGAAGACCCATACCACTATGCTGTACGGCTCCATTGAATCTCATGAAGACCGTATCCGCCATATGATGCAAATCCGTGATTTGCAGGACGAAACCAATGGCTTTATGGTATTCATTCCATTGTCCATGCAGCCTAAGAATAAAAACGCTGGCATCATGCGCCGCAACTCTGCTTATGAGGATCTGAAGACCATTGCGATCAGCAGATTGATGTTGGACAATTTCGATCACATCAAAGCGTACTTCATTAACATTGGCCCTCAGCTTACTCAAGTTGCGCTGAACTTCGGTGCATCAGATGTGCATGGCACAATTCTAAAAGAACGTATCAGCCACGCGGCTGGCGCCTTAACACCGGAAGGTCTGACTCGCGACGAATTGATCTGGCTAGTGAAAGGTGCTGGACGAATTCCTGTCGAACGTGACACTTTCTATAATGAAGTTAAGGTATACGAATAAGAAGAATACCTGAGATTTGTTATCCCATATTGGAAAGGAAGTTCGGTCAGCATGAGAACAATACTCGTTCTTGGCGGTGGCTACGGCGGCCTAGCCTTAATTCAAGAATTACTCAATAATCATCTTCCTCATGATGTTGAAATTATCTTAATTGACCGAATGCCTTATCAAGGAATCAAAACGGAATATTATGCGCTCGCCGCAGGTACCGTAACTGATTATCACCTGCGCATTCATTTTCCGGTTCACCCCCGGCTTACTGTCCGGTACGGTGAAGTGAGTTCCATTGATTTGGAGAGCAAAATAGTCAGTATGGAATCCGGTGAGATTGTATCTTATGATCTCCTAGCCATTGCTCTTGGCTGTACCGACAATTACCACAACATCCCTGGTGCTGATCAATATACCTGCAGCATCCAGACCTTTGCTGGTACTCGGGAAACCTACCGCCGTTTAAATGATGTGAAGCCTTACGGAACGATAAACATCGTAGGTGGAGGATTAAGCGGTGTTGAATTAGCTGCAGAGCTTCGGGAGAGCCGTCCAGACCTTAACATTGCTATTCTGGATCGCGGTGAACGTGTTTTGTCTGCCTTTCCGGCAAAGCTGTCACAGTACGTAGAGGAATGGTTTCATCACCATCAGGTGCAAACGCTGGGACGAATCTCTGTATCTCATGTAGAGAAGGATTCGATTTTTAACGGTACCGAGGAAATCCTTTCAGATGTGACAGTATGGACCGCAGGGATTCAACCTGTAAAAGTAGTTCAAGATTTGAATGTGTCGAAGGACCGCGGTGGACGGATTATGCTGGATGAGTATTATCGTATACCGGATTATCCGGAGGTATATGTGATTGGTGACTGTGCCAGTCTGCCATTCGCACCAAGCGCACAAGCCGCTGGAGCACAGGGTGAGCAGGTAGCTCAGGTTATCCAAGCGACCTGGCGCGGTGAGACTCCTAAGCTTCATCCTATTCGCCTGAAGGGTACTTTAGGGTCACTAGGAAAAAAAGCAGGATTCGGACTTATGGGACAACGCTCCGTCAAAGGACGGGTTCCCCGCATCCTCAAGAGCGGAGTGCTCTGGATGTCGAAACGCACTTTAGGATAAGCCTATGATTGGTTCATAAGTATTAAAGGAAGCTACTCTCAGATAAACACGAGAGTAGCTTCCTTACGTTATTGGTGCGTATACCCTTCGGACTCAGATGACCTTATTCGCAAATTTTCAGCCTTTGAAGGAGAGTTTCGGACTCCAGTGAAGTTATTGCTTATAATGAGGTTCATTTATGCTGTTTTTCAGGTGAATAGTGACTATGGGGTCCGATAGCAATCCAAATGTAGGAAAACACTCAATATAAGGTCGCCTGAGTCCGGTGGCACCTTCACGGTAGCCCCTGCACTCTCCAATATGTTGCCTAATCGATCAAATTGGTGGATTTTGTTCAAGTAAGGTTCCAAAAAGAGGGAGCACTCCATAATTTAGATTATGGAGTGCTCCCTCTTTTTTTCTCGAGAAATTTAGTCAAGATCTATATTAAACCAAGCCTCAAGCTCTTTGATCTTGGCCTCAATTTTCTCTTCTAGCTCTGCAACAGTGTCTGCTGCAATAATGTCACCTTCAACCATGGCGAAAGGCATTAAATAACACTCTCCACAATTGTTCAGACATCCGTATTCAATAACATCATAATCTGGATTTTCCTCCAGCTTATGCATTAGCTTGTCTGTTCCGTGACCCATGTTGCTGGAACAAAATTCAATAATTGGTCTCATGATGATCTCCCTATTCCGCCTAACCATTTTATTTTTTAACTTTTTGTACTATAATGAACTTACGAAAGGAGTGATTGAGAAATGAGTGAGAATGCACAAAGCACCGAAATGTATGATGAAGTACTAGAAGTGCTGGATAAGCTTCGTCCGTTCCTGCAGCGCGATGGCGGTGACGTAGAACTGGTCGATGTGGAAGACGGCATCGTTAAGTTGAAACTTATGGGTGCCTGCGGCAGCTGCCCAAGCTCCACGATCACCTTGAAAGCCGGGATTGAACGCGCCCTCCTTGAAGAAGTAGAAGGCGTTGAAGAAGTAGTTCAAGTATTCTAAATCCCGTTCAATAACCATCCCGATTCTCCTGTAAAGGAGATCGGGATTTTCTTATTATAGAGGATTTAACATTCTCTCACAACCTTAGAACATAAAACCCGCAAGCCAACTTGGCTGCGGGTTCTTGTTATGACTATAGATGAATTTAACTTCATTCCTTAAAACGCTGGAATGATCGCACCTTCGTACTTTTCTTCAATGAAAGCTTTAGCTTCTGGAGAATTCAGGGCAGCAACCAGCTTTTTGATGGCTTCGGAATCTTTATTGTCTTGACGGGTTACCAAAATGTTAGCATAAGGGGAATCTACACCCTCGATGAACAATGCATCTTTAGTTGGCACAAGACCAGCGTCTAGTGCAAAGTTCGTGTTGATCAAAGCAAGGTCTACCTCATCCAGTTGACGTGGGAGCATAGCTGCTTCCAACTCAATGATGTCGAGATTTTTCTTGTTTTCAGTGATATCTGCTTTTGTTGCAGCAATGTTTGTATCATCTTTCAAGGTAATCAGACCATTTTTTGCAAGTAGGATTAGTGCACGGCCACCGTTAGTAGCATCGTTCGGAATGGCAACTTTTGCACCATCAGCCAACTCATCGATCGATTTGATTTTTTTGGAATAAGCCCCAAAAGGTTCAACGTGAACGGATGCAACAGAGACCAGGTCGGTTTTATTATTTTTGTTTTGGTCATCCAGATACGGTTGGTGTTGGAAAAAGTTAGCATCTAACTCCTTCTCATCAAGCTGCACGTTAGGTTGAATATAGTCAGTGAATTCTTTGATTTCAAGTGTAATTCCATCTTTTTCAAGCAATGGAGCAATAGCCTTCAAAATTTCAGCATGAGGAACAGGTGAGGCACCAATAACCAATTTCACTGGATCTTTAGTAGGTTCACTTGTTGCTTCTGCGTTTGGTGCTGTTGTAGCAGCCGAGCTCCCAGCATTATTAGATGCATTGTTGTTACCGCAAGCCGCAAGCACCGCAACCAGTGTCAGGCTAAAAAATGTAAGTAGTACTTTTTTCATTGTAAATCCCCCTCTAATCTATATTTTGTATTGAATAAGGATATATATGGATGTACCTTATTTCCGTGTGTAATGTTTTACGAGTCGGTCACCGGCCATTTGTAGCAATTGCACCAGTACGACAATAAATACTATAGAAACAATCATAATCTCCGTCTCATAGCGGTGGTAGCCGTAACGAATCGCCAAGTCACCTAATCCGCCGCCCCCAACCATACCAGCCATTGCTGTATAGGAGACCAGTGTAACCAGTGTGATCGTAACTCCAGCGAGCAGACCTGGACGAGCTTCTGGCAAAAGAACACGCATAACGATTTGGTTCGTCGATGCTCCCATACCTTGTGCGGCTTCGATGACTCCGCGGTCTACCTCTCTTAACGACGTCTCTACCAAGCGGGCAAAAAATGGAGCTGCACCAATCACCAGAGGTGGAATCGTACCGAGTACACCAATGGAGGTTCCAACAACGGCTTTGCTGAAAGGAATTAGAGCCACCATCAAAATGATAAAGGGTACGGAACGTAGGATATTTACAAGTAATGATAAGACCGAGTAAGTTACTCTGATTACTATACTATTCGATTTTCCCCATAAATACAATAGAATTCCGAGTGGTAAACCAAGAATAATTGTGAACAATCCGGAAAAAAATATCATTTTTATAGTAGCAACCGTAGCATCCATCATTTCTTGCCAATTTAGATCTGCAAAATTCATTACGAAATCACCTCCACATCAAGGCCTTGAGCAATTAGTCTGGAGATCGTTACAGCAATCGCCTCAGCTGGCCCTTCGAACCGCACAATCATCTGTCCATAAGGCACATCTTTAATCGTTGAGATGGTACCATGTAAGATTGCAAAGCTTACACCCGTATCACGCACGACATCGGATAGTGCCGAGCCGTATGTTTTTTCTCCGAAAAAAGTAATTTTGACAGCTTTAGAGTTATCCCCGGCAGCAGCATCAAGCGCCACTCGAAGAGGTCCTTCATTCTGTGTCTCACTGCGGATGAAATCGCGTGTAACCTCATGCTGCGGCTTGAGAAATACCTCTGTAACTTTGCCTTGCTCAACAATCCCACCACCATGAATGACCGCGACACGGTCGCAGATGCTCTGGATTACATGCATTTCATGTGTGATCAGCACAATGGTCAAATGGAATCTTTTATTAATATCGAGCAGCAGCTTAAGAATGGAATCCGTTGTCTGGGGATCAAGCGCAGAAGTGGCCTCGTCACACAGCAGCACATCAGGGTCACTGGCTAGTGCCCGGGCGATGCCGACCCGCTGCTTTTGTCCTCCAGATAACTGAGAAGGAAACTTATCTTTATGTTCTTCAAGCCCAACTAGAGCGAGCAGGTCTTTGACTTTTGTATCAATAGCTGTTCTAGATGTACCTGCAAGGCGCAGTGGAAAGGCAATATTATCGTATACGGTCGCCGAAGACAGCAAATTGAAATGTTGAAAAATCATCCCAATCTTGCGCCGCTGTTCCTGCAGCTGACCTTGGTTAAGACTGGTTAGCTCAACACCGTCTACCCAGACCTCTCCTTCTGTCGGACGTTCCAACAGATTAATGCAACGGATCAATGTACTTTTCCCGGCTCCAGAGTGGCCGATGACTCCGAATATTTCACCTTTCTCGATGGACAGATTCAATCCAGAAAGTGCTGTTGCCGCATTACTCCCTTTTCCATAAACCTTTGTTATCCCTTTTAGATTAATCAACTCTCGTCGCCCCCCCTTTATACTTCACTTATTCTATACAAAAAAACCTCCAACGATCGATGCAGATCGCAAGAGGCTCTGTGGGTTTATTAAGACAATGCCTTCTCATCTGCCAACGACCGCAACCTGCGCCATTGTAGGAATTAGCACCATGACATTTGTACAACGCTTCCCGCGCTGGTTACAAATCGGTTGCCGGGCTTCATCGGGCCTATCCCTCCGCCGCTCTCGATAAGATAAAGTTATGAAATTATATTTTTTCTGAAATCGTACATACTTTAATGCAAGCATAAGTATAGTGAGTTTATCTATTTTTGTCAAAAGGAAATATATTGAACAATTACGATTTTATGCTCTTTACCTTGCTTATTTCCTTACGCAGCTGTTCATTGCTGTAGCTAAATGCCGCGATTAATGTCTTACAGTTCATTTCGAGCGATTGTTTTAAATCCTCAAGATGGCTATCCAGATCCTCGAGCTGAATTTTGTCATGCAGACCTTGGTGCCGCTGCCACAAATCATCCTGCATTTCGGAATTCATATAATGAATTTCAGCATTTCTGCGCTTGCGTAAATTCTCCAATGGATCGCGGTAGGAGTTCTTAATCTCTTCCAGTTGATCCGCTAATGCAGGATGCACATTCAATAATTGAAGCTGACGCAGCACTGTAAAGTAAGAAAAGTGCGTTTTTAATTTGGATGTTTTGAGATCATAAAAATGATTCAGTACCGTCCCAAGCTTGTCCAGAAGAGAGAAAACCCGGATAAAGCCATCTTTATAAAAATAAACATAACGTGCATAATCACCCTGTTCCACCGGTGTCATATCATCCATATAACCCGCAATCACTAATTTCCGGTAAAAAGCGGCCGCGAACCAACTTTGCTCCAGTTCATCCAGAGAGGAAATCAGCCCACGTGTCCAAATCTCCAGCTTGCGGTATTCATGGTCATTATCCTCATGGGCACTCATTTCCTTGCGCAGCAATGCTGCAAAAGTGGCCATATTCTCCATCGCATCAGCCAACACACCGCTGTTCTTTCGAGGCGGCTCTCCAAGTAATACCCGCAGCATATCCCAGTCCTCCTAAAGTTTTGTTCAGCGTCTGCTTCCATGGACTGCTTCGTACAAAACTCGCGACGTAAGCATCGGCCAATCAGCTCCACGATATACCGATTTCCACTTTATTATTCCGCGGGTGAAGCACCTCTATCCACGGAGGGAATGTTCTACCAAGGCGGTGGAATCATTGGGCTCGTTACATTTTTTCCAGACACGACACTACTCGCGCGATTTAGCTGCCAGACTCTTACACTCATATAACATAAGACACCAAACAAACTGGCAATCAGCAAAATATGAGCCAAAGCGGCAAATATGTACAGCCTTTCATTATCTAGAGTGTAAACCACAGCCGCCCCACTAAATACCTGCATCAAGCATAACAGCACTGCAGCTATACCCAGCGCTCTAAGCTCTGGATAATCCTTATGTTTCCAAAATGCTAAATGCCCGAGCAGCGCAGTAAGCATGAATAAGATTAAAGCCGCAATCCGATGCGTAAAAACAACACCTACACCTCCGGAAAGCTCCGGAACCCATTCTCCATTACAAAGCGGCCAACCCGTACACCCGCCTTGTGAATCCGTATGACTTACAAAGGCTCCAATATACACGACAATATATGAATAGATGGCAGTAAAACAGGTTAAATTGCGAAAAGCCTTACTTACGGGCTTCTTTTGAGCCTCCAGCTTATGATCATATTCACGTGCTTCATGCCATCTCTTGGTTCCAAGAGCCAACATCATAGCGCTTGAAAAGGCGATCAAAGAAAAACCCATATGCAACGCCATTACAGCGGCGGATTGGGATTTAATTACTGCAAGCGCTCCCATACCACCTTGAACGATGACGAATACTAAGGTCATAAATGCATATCCCAGCAAATCGCGCCGAGTACGGGCATAACGCCAAAAAGCAAACATCGAGGCAAGTGAGAATAACCCTGCCAAACCGCTAAACAAGCGATGGGTGTATTCAATCATCGAGCCTATAGTATAAGCCGGAATTAATTTTCCATGACAGAGCGGCCATTCATTTCCGCATTCCAAGCCCGATCCAGTCTTCGTCACTACCGCTCCTCCGAGTACAGCGAGGAACATGATAAGGCAAGTAAGATAACTAAGCCATTTCAACTGATTTGTCGTCAAAAATATCACCCGCAGTTTTTAGTAATGAAGAAGCAGCCAGACTTATATTTCAAAAAACCACCGCTTTGCACAAACAGGCGAAAGCGGTGGTTCCTTAGGAATTACTTTTGAAGGCTTTGATGCACTTGGACCGCTTTATCAAGGAAATTCTCAATCTCTTCACGGGATTTGCGCAATTTATTAACGAATCTAACCAATTCCCGCCCATCCGAATATGCGACGAAGCTTGGAATACCCATAATATTTTGTTCTTGACTAACATCGCCCACGGCATCAACATCTACCTCAACCAGTGTAAGGCGGTCTGCATAAGACTGCTCTACCTCTGGGATAAAAGGATCGATAAATTTGCAATCCGAGCACCAGTCAGCCTTGAAGATGGCCACTGTTAATCGAGGTGATTGAATGGCTACCTGAAATTCAGCAGGAGAACTAATTTTGTCCATGATTTACTCAGTCCCTTCTTCAATATCTGTCTATTTTCTACTCTTTAAGTGAAGCAAAATGCAGTGTAGAAGTCAAACCTATTCTCTCATACGAACACGTGCAGGCTGTAACTTCATCAGCGGATTCAATAATTTTTGCAGCGCCCGCGGATAACTGGAGATTTCCTGTTTAGTCAGCACGCCCAGCACAATAAGCAGTACTAGATAAATAACAACAACAGCGGCTCCTACAACAAGACAAGTGATCAGAAACGCCAAACGTGCAGGCATCAGATCTGTTAACAGAATCCCAGCCTCATTCAAGCCATAACCAATCCCGCCGGACACAAGTACCGCAATCACGAAACCGCCCCAACGTTTGCCCATAATTTCAAAAGACACAATCGATTTCAGCATACGTAAGTTAAGCAAAGTAATGACCACGAAACAAAGTGCTGTTGCACCGATGATTCCGTAGATGCCAAATACCTTACTAAGTAATAAGCTTGCCACTAATTTTACAATAATACCCGCTAACACATAATACATGGAAATTCGCGATTTGCCCATACCTAACAAAATAGAGTTCGTTGTCATCATCGTAATCTGAAAGATCGTTCCTAAAGTAAGCATGGCTACGATACCACTGCCATCTAAACTACTGAATAAGAGGCCATTAACTGAATATGCAGCAACTACGAGTGATAGAACAATCGGTGCTCCTGTTAAAATAGAGATACGAAGCGCTAACGTCACTTGCCCTTTTAGATGTTTCTCATCCCGACGGGCATATGCAGCTGAAATAATTGGTATTAGTGAAGTGCTCAGTGCTATAGAAAGAACCGGCGGAATCCCGGCGACACTCTGTGCCCGACTCCCGAAAATACCCAAAGCACGTGTGGCATCAGCTACACCAACTTGTCCACTCAGTAACGGTACAATTAAAGATGTATCAATAAAGTTCACTACTGGAACCGTAACTGAAGATAGCACGATAGGAATGGATAATTTAAATATATCCTTATAAATTCCAAATAGAGGAAGCTTCGCTTCATTCGTTTCGTATAACGCAGTTTGCCCCTCACTACGCCGTAATTTCATAGCGTAATAGAGCATTACACCAAAAGCACCAACACTACCAAATACACTACCGAATGATGCTCCAGCAGCCATCCAAGTGTTGTCGTACCCTTTTTGTAACAATACAAATGCCAGAAGAACAGCTGTAGATACCCTCGCGATCTGCTCCACAATTTGAGAGATGCCACCAGCCATCATATTATTCCGCCCTTGAAAGTACCCACGCATCATTGCTATAGAAGGGAAGAGTAGGAGTGCCGGAGCTATGGCCCGGATCGCCAAAGTACTTTCAGGAACTTTTGCATATTCTGCATAATAAGGAGCACCTATGTATAACAATGCGCTCATAATTACGCCAACTACAACACCAAACATTAATGCCGCCCGATACACCTGTTGAGCTTCATTTGGCCTATTCAGTGCATAACGCTCAGATACCATTTTACTTAATGTACTTGGAATCCCTGCTGTAGCCAGCGGTAATAACATCAAATAAACTGTGTTTGCCTGCGTAAATGAAGCATTACCAACATCATTAAATAAATGCTCCAGCGGCACCCGCTGGACAAGCCCGAGTACCCTTGCCACCAAAGCTGCAGCAGCAAGGATAAGCGTGCCTTTAACAAAAGACTCTTTCTTGGACAAACTCTTTCCCCTTCTTCACTGTTAAATTAAAACCGGGCGACCCATATAAAAAAGAGGACGACCATAATTACCTGCAACACGATTTTGACCAAGGTGCTGCTAAATAAGCCGAGTATGGAGCCAACACTTACCTTAGCAGCTTTAGACGGGGAAGATCCCACAATCAATTCTCCAATAAAAGCCCCTAGAAATGGTCCAATGATAAGACCAAAAGCTGGAATAACAAAAGGTCCCAAGATCAGCCCGATCGTGCTCCCGATAATCGATGAACGTGAGCCGCCAAATTTTTTGACACCCCACGCTCCTACAACATAATCAGCAACAAAAAGAACTACAACGATCAGTGTTTGAATAATCCAGAACCAAACCCCAAAGGGCTCAAAAGAAAAGAACCAGCCGTATACAAAAAAGGCAAGATAGATCGCTAACGCACCCGGCAGTATAGGATACACAGCCCCTGCCAATCCTACAGCAAACAAAACAATGATAAGAATCCAACCCAGGATCGTCAATTCCTTAACCTCCTACTAGCATAATGCTCCATGGATTCACTTCGCAGTACTGCTTTTATTATTTGCTGCCTACAGAGGCTGCAGCTTCGGTAAAGATATACTTTTGGATGACCTCGGCAATCCCGTCTTGATTATTGGTCGCCACCACAACGTCAGCCTCTTGTTTAACCGTCTTTTGCGCATTGCCCATGGCAACCCCAAGCCCAGCCTGCTGGATCGCCGCCAGATCGTTAAGGCTGTCGCCCACAGCTACAACTTGCGACATTTCTATTCCCAGCAGCTTGCAGACTTCCTTTATTCCTGCTGCCTTATTCACGCCTAGAGGATTAATCTCCAGATTGTGCGGAGAAGAGTTCGTAATCTCCAGTCCACCCATATCTTGAAGACGAAGCAACAGCTTATGACGAAGCTCATCATCTTCAGTGTGATAACCGAACTTAAGCCATTCTCTACCCGTTACATCCCCATCCCAGTTATCCTGTTTAAGAACTTCGTCCAGAGAATAAGCCCAGAACCAGATGTCATCTGCTTTTGCAAGATCATACATTTCTTGTACCAGCTTGGGATCCATTAGTGATCTCCGGTATATTTCATTTGGCGCTCTCCACACCTCACTGCCGTTCACAGTGATCATCGGTGTCTCTAAACCTAGCTGCTCTGCATAGGGTAAGGCACTTACAAATGCCCGGCCTGTCGACAGACAGACATGAACGCCTGCGTTGACCGCCTTTTGAATCCATTCCACCGTTGTGGGTGTAATTATCTGTTCATCATTCAGTAGGGTTCCATCCATATCCAATGCAAGCAGGCGGTATTTGGCAATCATTTGCCACCCCTCCATTCTTGTATGCTCTCATTTGAGAAGCTGTTTATTTTTTTACATCTTAGCCATAGGGTCAGAGTTACTCGGTACCTGTAGTCTCTCCCTCCTTCGCATTATCATTAGTATTATTGCCAGACTGGAGACTTTTCTTTGGAACTCCATCAAGGCCATATTCCCAATCATAGGCATCAAATATTTTACGTGCGACTGGTGCCGCACTTTGTGAACCAAAACCACCTTCAGGGATTACAACCGCCACAGCCAACTTAGGATTATTACGTGGAGCATATGCAATAAATACCCCATTATCGCGAATTTCACCCTTAGCTACTTGCTGAGAGGTTCCCGTCTTACGGGCAAAGTCATAAGGGAAATCAGAAAAAGCACTAACTTCACTTCGCATCCCCTGCTTAATTTCATTCCAGTAGGACTTATCGAAGTTTGTTACTTCATCAAGCACCTCACGTTTAAATTCTTTGATTATATTTCCATCTGCATCAGTAATCTTGCTAACCAGTTGAGGTTTAATCCGCTGTCCTTCATTAGCAAGTGTTGTAACATACTGCGCAAGCTGCATTACTGTATAACTTCCTTGTTGTCCGAAAGAGGCATAGACCAGTGCGGACTGCGCACTACCAGCAGCTTCTATATTGGTATAGTTTCTTTGACCCAAGAATTCATTTGGCAGGTCAATTCCCGTAGATACACCAAGGCCGAACTCTTTCATATAGACATCCCAGATGTCTATCCCCTTGCTTTTATATTTGTCATACAATCTTTTACCGACCATATCGACCATAAATGCATTCGAGGATTTCTCAATGGCTCTAGCAGGATCCAAAGAACCATATACGTGGTTAGAAGAGTTTCTTACCTTCGTTTCATGCCCAGACTTACCAAAAGTCGCAAAACCTCTATCCTGATAATAAGAAGAAGTTGAAAACAACCCTTCATTCAGGCCCACGAGTACACTCAAAGGTTTAATCGTTGAACCTAGAAGCAATACAGATCTTAGTCCGTTCCCTGAGGTTCCTGAAGAAATAGGAGTTATCGTGCCGTTCTGATAGTTATCCATAATACTGTTCCAGACATCTGCAGATAAAGAACCCGTTGTCCAAACATTCGTATCATAGTCAGGCATACTCGCCATAGCAACAATATTGCCAGTATCCACTTCCATCGCTACTGCATATCCCGTTAAAGCATTCGGATGCGTTCTGCCTTGTACGGTATTAGAGTGCAACCATTTGAGCTGATCTGTTATCGCCTGTTCTGTCTTCATCTGAACGTTCTTATTAATCGTTGTCCAGATGTCATTTCCTTTGACAGGCGGAACGACACGCTCAATTTTCTCCGCCATATTCTGTGGATTGACGGAAATTTCCTGATAGCCGTTTTGCCCGCGAAGCTCACGCTGATATTTCAGCTCCAGCCCATCGAATCCAACAAATTCATCATCCTTATACGTTAGCCCTGGCTCCGGATTGTTTTTCATAGCACTTAGAATGTTTTTATAAATATTAAGACTGTTCGCGGATTTGAAGGGTTTGATATAACCAATCGTCTGTACAGCAACCGTATCTTTATCGTAATGACGAATGCTCTCCTCGACAATCTCAAGCCCCGGATATTCTCCTTTATGTTCCATGAAATAAGCAACTTCTTCAGTAGTCAGATCAGCCTTAATTCGCCGTGCCATAAAGCCAAGTGATTTACGGAAATATAAATCCAACGCATCAATTACATCTTTCTCCGTCATCTTCTCTGCATTTGGATCCCCATATTTATTGAAATCAGCTACCAGCTTGGCTGCCAATGCATCAGACTTGGCCTTAGCCTCTGGGGTCAGCGTTGTTTTACCGGTGACTTTATCTGTTTCCTTAGCCGTATACTCTTTATTGAGTGTGATATACAGCGATTGAACAGGTGTGGAATAAGCTAGCTTCTCACCACCTGCAGCGTATATAACCCCTCTCATGGAAGCTAACGGTACATTTTTAGTATCTCTACTCGTCTCTACCTCAGTTAAAGTTGGACCTTCCACGAACTGCAGAACAGCTAGTCGGATGATGATTACGCAAAATATAACGAACGTGCTAAAGAAAAACACGTTGAGTCGCAGGCCAATGGAACTTTTGCTGCTGGTCTCGTCAGGAGGTGAGGCCTGCTTAC
Organism: Paenibacillus sp. FSL H3-0286; assembly: GCF_045040705.1. Taxonomy (NCBI): domain Bacteria; kingdom Bacillati; phylum Bacillota; class Bacilli; order Caryophanales; family Paenibacillaceae; genus Paenibacillus; species Paenibacillus sp. FSL H3-0286. Next base: position 5,989,923 of record NZ_CP150285.1, read on the forward strand.
GGAAAAAACTCACAGTTTTTCTCTCCTTTTTCTCTAATTTAAGCTTATTGTTCTTGAACGGGATCTGCCACAGGTGGAATATTCTTCTTCGGAACCCCATCCAGCCCATATTCCCAATCATAAGCATCAAAAATCTTACGGGCAACCGGAGCTGCACTATTGGAGCCAAAGCCGCCTTCCGGAATCACAACCGCTACAGCCAGCTTCGGATTCTCACGTGGAGCAAAGGCAATAAAGACCCCGTTATCACGGTTTATATTTTTTCTATCCGTTTTTTCAGAGGTTCCTGTCTTACGGGCAAAATCATAAGGAAAATCGTCAAAAGCACTAACTTTACTGCTCATTCCCTGTTTGATTTCTCTCCAGAACGATTTATCAAAGGTTACGCTATTAAGCACTTCTTTTTTAAATTCCTTAACCACCTTACCTTGCGCATCAGTAATCTTACTTACAAGCTGCGGTTTAATTCGAACACCTTCATTTGCAAGTGTAGTAGCATACTGGGCAAGCTGTAATGTAGTATAACTGCCTTGCTGGCCAAAAGATGCGTAGACGAGCGCGGCCTGTGAGCTCCCTGCAGCCTTGAAATCTGTATAGTTAATCTGACCTGGTGATTCACCGGGAAGACCGCTTTGTGTTGACACACCCAGTCCGAACTTTTTCATATATTCGTCCCAGACCTCTACACCTTTATCCCCCAGGTATTTCTTGTATAGTTGCTTTCCGACCATATCTACCATAAATACGTTAGAGGATTGCTTGATAGCATCAGCCGGATACAGTTTTCCATAGACGTGACCTGATGAATTTCTAACCGATGATTTATCATCCTTACCGAAATAGGTAATCCCCACATCGGGATAGGTGCTCGAGGTGTTAAAAAACCCTTCATTTAAACCAATTAATACACTTAACGGTTTAATGGTCGATCCCAAGAATACAAGTGAGCTAAAATCATGACCCGATCTCCCGGAAGAATTCGAGGTAATTGTACCATTCAGATGATTATTCATAATTTTATTCCAGACAGATGTAGGCAGCGAGTCCTTTGTCCATACATTCGAATCGTAATCAGGCATACTCGCCATAGCGACAATATTCCCAGTCTCTACTTCCATTGCTACTGCATAACCTGTTAAAGCATCAGGATGAGTTTCGCCTTGAACAGCATTGGTATGCAGCCATTTAATCTGATCCAATATAGCCTGTTCAGTCTTCATCTGAACATTCTTATTAATGGTCATCCAAATGTTATTGCCTTTTACAGGGGGAACGGTCTGTTCTACCTTCTCCGCCATATTTTGAGGAGTGACCGAAATGACCTGATAACCATTTTCTCCGCGCAGTTCGCGTTGATACTGCATTTCCAGACCGTCAAATCCTACATATTCTTCCGTTTTATACATAAGTCCCGGTGAAGAATTGTCTTTCATTGCACTACGAATATTTTTGTACATCGCTATGTCTTCGGTTGATTTAAAAGGTTTACCAAAACCCACCGTCTGCACAGCTACCGTATCTTTATCGTAGTGGCGTACACTTTCTTCCACAATGGTAATACCTGGATATTCATCCTTATGTTCCATGAAATAAGCTATTTCTTCTGAAGTTAGCCCTGCTTTTATACGACGCGGTACATAACCCAGATACTTTTTAAAGTCCAGATCAAGTAAATCCAGCACGTCCTGCTGCGTTAACTTAGGGGCATCTGCACTTCCATATTTCTCAAACTCCGCTACTAATCTTGCTGCAAGGTCATTAGACTTATTTTTCGCTTTTTCCGTTAGTGAGGTTTCACCCGTTACTTTATCGGTAGTTTTAGCTGTATATTCCTTATTTAGGGTAAGATAGAGCGACTCAACAGGTGTAGAATAGGCTATCTGCTCACCCCCGGCAGCAAAAATAATCCCTCGCATGGCTGCCAGCGGAACAAACTTCGTATCCCGTTTGATCTCTTCTTCTGTCAGCAAAGCTCCCTCAGTAAACTGCAAACCTGCAAGACGCACAATAATGATACAAAAAATAAAAAAAGTGCCAAAGAAAAACAGATTCAATCTCAGACCTACAGAATGTTTCGAAGATTTCCCGTCCGCAGGCGGGAGCTGCTTCCCAAAGCTCACCAGCTTTCTTCCCTTCTATATAAAAATAATGTCTGAATTGCCTTAGCCAGCGACATTGCTCTTATAATGAAGGTGATTTCTAAGAAGCTGATTGTGAGCATTGCACTCGCATTTGTGTTAGAGCGGTTGGTATGAGTTTATTGTACCACACGGAAGGAGTGCGGCGCCCTCACTCAGAGTGCGTTCTCCCTAATATGCGTATCGTCAAAATCCTTCGGATTAAACCAATCTCCACTGCTCGCCCAAGTGGGATCCAATGGAATCCAAGCTTGCCGGTCACTTATATAAACTTCATTCCAGGCATGTGCGCCATACCCGCCTCGACCATCATAGCCTTGACCCGTTACAACGCGCACCTGCAATCCTTGGGAGCGGGCCATTACAGCGTAAAGACGGGCATAATCAATACATACCCCTATGCGTGTGTCGAAGGTATCCTGCGGGGTCTGTTCATGCCAAATTCTATTTTTTTCATAATTTTCCGCTTTGGCGTAATCATAAGTTACTCGTGTTCCTACCCAATCATACAGTAGTCTGGCTTTCTTCTCGTCTCCTTGCGCTTGTCCAATAATATCTTCAGCCGCACCCACAATATCTTGTGGAATGTCATGATCAATAACTTCATATTTTCTGCGCAGGATATCATTCATCTCAGCTGCAACGGTCTTCGTCAGAATAGGCAGCTTTTTCTGCACGGTCTCCCCAACAAAGGGCTCAAATACAGCGGCAGCGCTTTGACTGTAGATCGGAGAAGATTCCACATAACGGCTAAATTGACTTTCTGGATTTAGGCCAACACAAATGAAGAGAGCAAGCACAATAATTAAACCACGAGTCAAGCCTATAATTAATCCTATGATAGCTCCGCCCATACGGCTTACTTGCGTAATCTTTCTGTCCTTAAATGTCTTGGTGCGCCGTAGCTGATGGAATGGGAGCAGCATAGACAACAATCCCAGAAGCATGCGAATTAAGATATAAGAGAGCAATAACAACAATAGAAACCGCACCAGCGGCGATTCCGCCAGCACAGACACAGCCGTATAATAAATTTGCTGCCACTGGGTCAGCTGTTTATCAGGCAGACTTATTCCTGCTGCCCAAGTCTGTACATGAGGATTGAGATAAGCCGCAGCAGGAATGGCCAGCACCAAAGAAGCTATTGTATACAGTCCTGTTCCCAGCAGACCGAATAATCTTCCGGTAGCACTTGAGAACCCTCTGCTCCAGCCTTGCAATAGTGAAAAGACTACTACCAGCAGGAGGGCGATGGAGATGATATTTGCATCACTCAGACTAGTCAACCAACCGTTTATCATATCCAATCTCCCCTTTCAGTCGCCCGCTTGCTTGTTTTTGATAATGATTTAAACTGAAGCCGTTTATTGATGTTTCCGAGCTTCCTCGATAAATGTTTGTGTGGTATCAGTAATACTCCACTTCCCAAGACTAACTCCGCGGAAAGTAACCTCTACCTTATCTTCGCCAGTAGTACCTTTCACTTCAATATTCGGAGTTGTGATCGTAAATGTTCCGTCACCATTTGAAGTGTACTTCGCATCCTGCGCCTCTTTAAGCATAACCTCTTGTGCTTCCTTCTTCACCGTACTTACCGTTCCATCTGCCACCTTATTCACAGCGTTACCAATTTGGTCCATTGTCACACCACTATAGATGAATAGACCTACAACGATAATAATGACAATCGCCCATTTCAACATCGTTTTGACCAAATTAACAACCGCGAACAACAGGATGAGCGCAATAACAATAACTAACCAATTCTCTCTAATAAACTGTGACCACACCTCTGGATCCATCAACCTCACAACACCCCTATCACCTAGTTTCGTCCTAAGGATTATCTCCTCTATAGACATGACGCCAATATTAATTATTATACATGAATGCCCATCATAATTCATGGTTCCACAGCCAGAGAAAGGTATACCTGCTTATAGGAATTAAAAAAGCGGTATAAGCCCTCTCTGTCCCACGTAAAGTACAAGTAGTTGCTTAAATTTGATCTTCTTAAAATCCGCCTTCCTGCATTAATCTTTATTGTAGGTGGCTCTCGGAGGTGTTTCCCTGTGAAAACTGCGCTGTGGCTGTACCTGTTTCTTTTTCTGGCGTTTTTTGATTTACATGCACAGTATCCTATTCTAACGCCCTTTGCCATCTCTCTTGGTGCGGGACCCGCCTTTATTGGCTGGATGATGGGCATGTATTCGTTAACCCATCTTCCTGGCAATTTGCTCGCAGGCGTACTCGTCGATCGTAATGGCAGCCGCCGCTACATCGTCTTTAGCCTTGTTACTGCGGGAGCCATTCTACTGCTGCAGGCTCATGCTCAGCTTCCGTGGCATTTGCTGATGCTACGAGCAGCAAGCGGGTTCGCGCTCGCCTTCCTCTCTCCAGCGTGCATGACCTTGCTGGCTTCATTATCATCTGATGCTACTGAGCAGGGGAAATATATGTCCGGACATGGTATCGTTCATACCTTAGCTTCAGTGGTATCCCCGGCAGCGGGGGCCTTTATCGTAGCTAAAGCTGGCTATTCCGGCACCTTCACCACATTGGGATGGCTGCTTATCGCTACAGGCATCATGGCTTTTTTCAGTGTACCGGCGCCTGCCCGGCGTTTAGTACGCCCTGTAAACTCTGCAGCACCTCCTTTAAAAAAACAGGATCTTCCTTCGGTCCCTATATCCGATGCCAATCCAGTTTCCAAACGTTATTATCTGCTGCCTTTTTTCGTTTCTTGTTCACAAGGGGTTCTGTTTTTTGAACTTCCTCTATCTCAGACCGGAAGTAATAGCATTGTTTCCACAGGCATTCTTTTATCGCTCCTTAGCTTAGGGGCTTTGGTAACACTCAGTTTGTTCTTCCTGAACCGCTTTTCCCCAGGAGGAAGAATAGCCGTGGCCTTGCTAGGTATGGCCCTTTGTTTTTTTGCGCTCGCCTCACTTCACAGCATTCCCGCTTCCGTTATTCTCTTTATGCTGGGTGCAGCCAAAGGAATATTATTTCCTGCAATGGCATCGCTCTTTATTAGTCTAGGTGGACCAGGACGTATGGGACGCACCTTCTCCATGCAGTCGATAGCCATGTCACTAGGCGCATTCGCAGGCCCTGTGGCCGCAGGACAATTAAGAGCCGTTGTTTCGCCTTATTTCATTGCCTTTCTATTGCTGATGGTTGCACTATTACTGCTTCCGCCAAAAAATTCAACCAAGCTGTCTACCTACTCTTCCAAATGGAATGGGCGGGCCGCATGATTTATTGTTTTTACGACATTTCCCGGGGAATGAAGATTTTCCTGTAGAAACAGTTGTTAAAACTGCTCCTCCTTCGGTAAACTATAATGAGTCTGTAAGTTCAGACTTCATTTCCGGAGGTGATTGTCAGCAAATGTCCATTACGATTATTGTCGAAGGCAAAAACGATCGCAGCAGATTACGACGCGTGCTGGTACCGGAAGTCGAAATCCTCTGTACCTTTGGTACATTAAATACGCTCAAACTCGAGTCCCTGCGACAAAAAGTAGGAGATGGAGAAGTATATCTTTATATGGATAACGACAGTTCAGGCAAAAAAATACGCGGGATTCTCCGCGATGCCTTTCCCGATGCCGGTCACATCTATACGCGCCGGGGTTATGCCGGAGTGGAAGGCACTCCAGATGAATACAATATTAATCAGCTTGAAAAAGCGGGTCTGGAAGAGTTCATCATTTACCCTGAACCCATTCCTTTTTGATTCGCGATATATTGCCTAAGAAATTAAAAACGCCTTTTTCGTTATCCTTCAATAAATGGGATTCGAAAAAGGCGTTTCTGTTATGCGGTTATGTTCTATTCACGAGCCAATTCATTCAGCCTATCGGCAAGAAATTCAGGCGTTATGTTATCCGTATCCCCTGCGTCATACAATGCACGGAGACGATTGTCTCGATCAACCAATGCTATGCGATTGGCATGTACGAAATTTTCTTTACTATTCCCTGCAATTAGTACTTTAAAAGAATCAGTTGCCAGCTTACGAATGACTTCCTGATCCCCCCGTAAGAAGTACCAACCCTTATAATCTGCCTGGAAACGGTCCGCAAAGCTTTTAATGGCTTCACGCGTATCATTCTCTGGATCAAAAGAAATAGAGACGAACGCCGTATCTTTTCCAAAGCTGCCATCGTCGACCAGAATTTTCTGCGTCTGAGATAACAGAAACGTAGTTATAGGACATACATCCGGACATTGTGTGAAAAAAAAGTATACCAGCCGTGCCTTACCTTGTGTATCAGCCAGAGTAATCTGGTCTCCATCCACATTTTCAAGTGAAAAGTCCTGCACTTCTCCGATTACCGGCAGTTTTTCTTTTCCTAAATTCAAAGAATTAACTGCCAGATAACCAGCCATTACCAAAGCAAGCAATAATAGAATCCAGGTCCATTTATAACGCTTAAAGGTCTGCACGGACAATAATACCCTCCCTCTTCTTAACCGTGAATCGTATTCAATACAAGTACGATCAAACTTACCGTTAGGTAGTTAATGGAGAAGAGGAAGTTCTTCTTCGCCCAGACTTCGTCATCTTTTGCTGCAAAGCCCATCAAGGTTATGATTAACCAAGCCAGAGACAGCGCTGTTGAAATCACCAGATAAAAAATGCCCGCATAGTCGTAGGCGTACATTAACACTGGAATAGGCAGCAACAGTGCTACATAAGGAATCATTTGAAACTTCGTACGACGTGTTCCTTTGACTACAGGCAGCAGCGGAAATCCAGCGGCTCTATATTCTTCTTTACGTCTAATCCCGAGCGCCCAGAAATGGGGAGGTTGCCACAGAAACAACATCGCAAACATCAGCCAAGCCCCTAGATCAACTGTTCCTGTAACTGCAACATAGCCAATTACCGGTGGCATAGCTCCAGAGATCGCACCTACTGAAGTGCTCCATGTTGATGTCCGTTTCAACCAAAGGGTGTATACTACAACGTAAACGAACATCCCTACAATCCCGAACAGACCGGCTAAAACTCCGGAAAAAGCAAACAGCACAATCAAGCCCGCAATTCCAAGCCCAATAGCATACAGCAATACGGTTTTGGGTTTCAGTCGTCCTGTAGGAAGCCCCCGATCGCGCGTTCTTTCCATCTTCATGTCCAGGTCACGGTCGAAATAGTTATTAAAAACACAGGCCGAAGCCATAACCAGCATTGTACCGAGCAGAGTCAGAACTAATCTGCCGTATTGAACATCCCAACCTGAAGCCAGCCAATATCCTGCAAAGGCAGCGATGAGGTTAGATCGGATAATACCGGGTTTTGTTACGGTAATGAAATCACGCCAACTTGCACCTTCCGGTGGAGATTTTGCAGACATAGCTGCAGAATCGGAAGAAGCTTGAAATGTTATATGATTATCCACACCAAATGATCCTCCTTCTAAACGAACTTCTAACGTTCTAGCCGAAGCACTAAATAGACTTCGCTGTTAACTTTATCATATCAAACCCGAGGAGACTTTGACAGTCATGGCACAGTATGTTCATGAATTTGACAATTACGTGACAATATTTATTTCCAGCCCGTTAATAACCTAAGCTGTATTTGGGTAATTATTAATAATGTACTTCCGAACAACAAAGGAGAACTGACCAATGGACACCGCTACACATTTAGTTATGGGCATAGGGTTAGCCGGACTTTCATTCGTAGATCCTGTCGTTGCTTCTGACCCTAAACTGGCCGGAGCCGTTATGCTGGCTACGATTTTAGGCTCACAAGCTCCTGATGCCGATACCGCATTAAGACTAAAGGACAATGCAATATATATTCGTAATCACCGGGGAATCACACACTCCTTGCCTTTTCTAATTTTGTGGCCCGCTCTGATTGCCCTAGTCTTAGGGCCTCTGTTTGGATTTACTGATTTGGCAGCTTTAAGCCATGTTGCACTCTGGGGTTTCATAGGCGTAGGCGTGCACGTCTTCTCTGATCTGTTTAACACCTATGGAACCCAGGCCGCCCGTCCATTTACTGAGAAATGGATTGCCTGGAATATCATCCACATTTTCGATCCATTTATTTTTGGCAGCCATATCGCAGCTATTCTACTCTGGATCACTGGGATTGTGCCGCCCAAACCTTTATTTATTACGCTTTATGCCTGTACCATTCTTTATTATATTTGGAGAACAATTGTTCATGCCCGCCTTACACGAAACATCAAGCTTAAAGATATACACCATAATGCTGGTGAACGTTATATTGTAATCCCTACAATTTCACTTAAACGCTGGAACGTAGTTAAAGTGAAAAAAGACGGCAGCTATGACGTTGGACAGCTACTGAACAACCGCCTGGAATGGTTCAAACATGCGGTCTGCTCGAATCATCCCGCTGTGGAAATATCCAAGTCGCATCCAGATATTCAGTCCTTTCTATATTTCACCTCTTATGCGGTTGCCGAAGTGGAGGAGCTTCCTTCAGGATATATGGTGCGCTGGGGAGACGTTCGTTATTTACACCGCAAACAATACCCTTTTGTGGCTGTATTAGTTATGGATAACCAATATAAACCTTTAAATACTTATGTAGGCTGGCTTAGCAGTGATAAGCTCGACAAACGATTTTCCATCGACCCTGGTTCTCTACGATGAAACTGTAGACTTACTGAGAGATCTATTCTATAATCACAAAAAATCCCGGAGTATTTTATAATACTCCGGGATTCATTTTAGCAGACACGGAAAGGAAGGCTCTTAATGGGTAAAGGACTCTCACTTTGGTTCGCTTGTTCTTCTATTCTTATTCTCACTGCCGCTTCAATCGCGATCAGCTATAGCTTCTGGCTGGCACTTCTGCTTGGTTTTCTTTGCGTAATGAATATTGGCTGGGGATTTATCCTCAAAGCCAGAATTAGACGCAAACAGGAAAGCTTAAGCTCTGACTAAGATTAACGAGCTGGCAGAAAGCCCATCCGCTCTTTTACGCCATTCAACGTCTCAGCTGCAACAATACGTGCACGTTCAGCACCTTCAGCAAGAATATCAGTGATCGCACCTGAACTGCGAATTTCATGATATCTTTGTTGCAAAGGCTCAAGTGTGGATACAACCACTTCCCCAAGATCCTTCTTAAAGCCACCATACATTTGTCCTTCATAACGATCGGCAATTTGCTGGAGGGACATCCCAGAACATTCCGAGTAAATACTCATCAAGTTACTAATCTCTGGCTTGTTAGCCGGATCAAAGATCACTTCACGTCCAGAATCAGTCGTTGCGCGGCTGATTTTTTTACGGATCACATCCGGCGAATCCAACAGGGCAATATAGCTGCCTGCATTCGGGCTGCTCTTGCTCATTTTTTTAGTGCCATCATCCAGAGACATAATGCGTGCGCCCACTTCAGGGATATACGGTTCAGGAATCGTAAAGAATTCGCCAAAACGGTTATTGAATCGGCCCGCTAAATCACGGGTCAACTCCAAGTGCTGCTTCTGATCTTCACCTACTGGCACAAGATCCGCATTATAAACAAGAATATCTGCTGCCATTAAAGAAGGATATACGAATAGGCCCGCGCCAACTGAATCCTTACCTGATGATTTATCTTTGAACTGTGTCATACGCTCAAGCTCGCCCATTGCCGTTAGCGTAGTCATGATCCAGCCCAATTCCGCATGCTGAGGCACATGAGACTGCATATATACATTCGAACGCACAGGATCAATTCCTGCCGCGATAAAGAGTGCAGCTACAGCTTCAGACTGCTCACGCAGTGCCGCAGGATCTTGAGCAACGGTGATCGCATGCATATCGACAACCATAAAGAAACATTGATGATCGTCTTGCAGCTTCACAAAATTTTTCAGCGCTCCGATATAGTTACCCAAAGTTAGAGAACCGCTCGGTTGTATGCCTGACATTACTTTTTTCAACATAATATAGACCTCCGTTAGATGTAATTTCCGATTTCCGAGAACGCAAAAAAAGCCTCATCCGCAAGGGACGTGAGACCGTGGTGCCACCCTTATTCGCTGCTTAACCTTTGTATAGTCAAAGGGAAACAGCCTTAGTCTTCCGTTAACGGGGAAGATCCGGCCGGTCTACTAGGGCATCTTGCTCCCGTTCAAGCGCGGCGCTCAGGGGTCCATTCATCAGGAGTGTCCTACCGGTTCGCATCAACCACCGGCTTTCTGAAGGTGCATTTCCTGTCTACTTGTCCCCGTCATCACATTCTCATCATAATTTAATGCCTTCATCATAGAACCATAAAGAGAAGTTGTCAAATCACTTAACCACTTCCGCATAAATCTGTTATGATAAGGTTATCCATGTTCTATTCGATTACAGTTACGATAAAGGAGCATATCTCATGAAACAGGTGACCAAAGGGCAGTGGGGCGGTTATGATACTTATATTTTGCACAGCCGCGAACTGGAAGTCACGCTTTTGCCGCGACTAGGAAACAACGTGATTTCATTGTTTGATGTAAAGGAACAACGGGAAATTCTGCGGCGGCCTGATGAAAGCGATCAAGCTTTCTTTATGCAAAAACCTTACCATTTTGGCATCCCGCTCTTAATTCCACCCGGAAGAATTCGTAAAGGAAAATTTCAATTCGAGGGTACAAGTTATCAATTTGACCAGAATACCGCTGGTGACAATCATATCCATGGTCTACACCGGACTCAATCCTGGTGTGTCAGCGATATTGAAGAAGACGAGGACGGTTGTGCAGTCACTACTGAATTCCTTACTGAAGATGATCCGCACTGGATGGAGCAATTTCCCATTCCACTCAAATTCGAAATGACATTCAGGCTTCAGGATGCCCGGCTCAGCCAGACTTTAAAGGTTACAAATCTCGGCGATCACCGTATTCCCTTTGGGATCGGTTATCACACCTGGTTTATGATCGATGGAGAACCTGAACGCTGGAATCTCAAGCTGCCCGTAAACAGCATTTATGAACTAAACGATGAATTGCTCCCTAGCGGCAATCTAATTCCACTTGGTGATCTAGATTCACTAAACTCTGGAATCAACCTCCAGGGAACTAATTTTGATACTGCTCTACGTATTGGTGACAAGCAGCCCGTAGAAGCCTTGCTATTACGCGATGATGGTTATGGTCTTCGTTATACAGCTGACGAGAATCATTTCCGTCACTGGGTCCTGTATACCAAAGGACCGGCCGATCAATTTCTGTGCATCGAACCTTACACCTGGCTCCCGGATGCTCCTAACGTTTCAGATGACCCTTCCTTCACGGGCTTGCTGAAGGTAGAACCAGGTCAAAGTCTTGAGCTGTCCACTATGCTGGAAATGATCTATCCCGAGAATTAAAGCAGATATACATTATATCGGTCTTCCCTTGCGTTTACGTAAGAGAAGGCCGATTTTTTGTGCGAGCTTAGTTATTTAGGCTTTCCTACCCTTACTTTTAATCGACTAATAATTACCATCCTTAAAACCTTTCGATAGCATGCATGAATTAGCCTCTTAGCGCTCATACTATCTTCACAACGGGCGAAGGAGGTGACACACATGGGTCAAGCAGGTCAAGGTCGTAGCAGCCGTTCCAATAACCTTGTAGTTCCTCAAGCAAATGCAGCGTTGCAACAATTGAAATATGAAGCAGCACAAGAGCTTGGAGTAACGATCCCAGCTGACGGTTATTACGGGAACTACACTTCCCGCGAAACTGGTTCTTTGGGAGGTTACATCACTAAACGTCTAGTACAACTGGCAGAACAACAACTGTCCGGTCGTCAGTAACATCGTTATCTTAAGTGTTTTATCCGGCAGAGGTCTTAAAAAGCCTATTGCCGACTAGCTTTCAAACCTCTCACACTTCTTCCAGAAGCTGTGGGAGGTTTTTCTAATTTATAGCCTATAATCCCAGCTGCAAACAATTTTTATGTAAAACGTTTAACTTAAAAATTGATCAGCACTCTCGGCGTAAGCATTACGGGGAGATCGAATCATCAGATTCGCCATATTATAATTAGACTCCAGCGTAGCATCTACGATTAGCTTTCCCTGTCTTATAGCGAACTCATAGCTGATCTCACCATAAGTCCAACGGCGTTTGTATTTCAGACTCTCCAGTGCCATTAGACGAAAAGAAGACTGCTGGCTCTCCGTTATTCCTTCCTTCACTTCTGTGAATCCACCCCCCCGACCGGCTAAAGGATGATGACGTATGCCGAATTTGCCAATGGTATTATTTCGTATTTGCACAAATACCGTACCGGAAGATAGTCCTGACAATTCCTCTTGCAGTTCCCTAAACACCAAATCCATCTGTCTTGCTAATGATAGCTGTTCTGTCTTAAGCATATCTTTCCTCCTAAAAGTTTTGTGAGCTTAGCTACTTCGAGTTTACTTCGTACAAATCGGCTTAGTAAGCGCTTACTTAAGCTTTTTGAGCTGAGCTCATTTGTCTTCCATGCAAGCCTTTTATAAGGCTCAAGGCTCATTATAGACCCCTTAAATACGTCAAACAACATTATTCTACAAAATTGGGTTATTATCCCTAGTAATGCGCAAAATTCATGGATCATTCGTATATTAATTTTTATAAACCGGGGGTTTTCGACATTTAAGCATTAAAAAAAGACCCCTTAACCGGGGTCTTTGCGTGTTCACACTGAAATTCCGTTATTTTTTGTGTCCTGAAATTTGTCTTATTTTAGACATTTCACGCTAAATGCTCTGTCATCTCCAAGAACTCGGTAATATCAGCCACGATCAGATCTGTAGCTCCTTGCCAGAAATCCGGTTTTGTCAGATCCACACCCAAATGTTTGAGCACCAAATCCTCCAATGTCATCACGCCGGTATCCTGCAACAAGCTATCGTATTTGTCTGCAAAGGAAGCTCCCTCTTGTAATGCCAGACGATATAAGCCTGTACTGAACATATAACCAACGGTGTACGGGAAATTATAGAAAGGTACATCTGTGATATAGAAATGCAGCTTCGACGCCCAGAAGTGAGGATGGTATTCAGAAAGCACACCACAGAAAGCTTCTTTCTGTGCTTCCACCATCAGAGCGGACAGTTCCTCAGCATTTACAAGACCTTCCTTACGTTTCTCATAAAAGCGAGTCTCGAACAAGAATCGAGCGTGAATGTTCATAAAGAATGCCACACTGTTCTGTATCTTCGTTTCAAGCAGAGCCAGCTTCTCCTCTGCATTGCCCGCAGCTTTAACCTGAGCATCAGATACAATCACTTCTGCGAAGGTTGAAGCGGTCTCTGCAACGTTCATTGCATAATTCTGATTAAATACAGGTTGATCATCAAGCAGGTAGGAATGATAAGCATGTCCCAGCTCATGAGCCAATGTTGAAACATTGGAAGGTGTGCCGCTGTAAGTCATGAATATCCGTGATTCTTTACTCTCAGGGAAGGAAGTACAGAATCCACCAGGACGTTTGCCATTACGATCCTCAACCTCGATCCAGTTATTATCAAAGGCACGCTCTGCAAACTCAGCCATCTTAGGACTAAATTTACGGAACTGTGTGACGATATCCTTCGCAGCTTGATCATAAGGGATCTTGCCGGAGGATTTGCCTACAGGAGCTTCGACATCGACCCATGAGAGAGAATCCAGCCCCAGCAGCTTGGCTTTACGCTGAAGGTAGGACACAAGTACAGGTTTGCTATTCGTAATCACGTCCCACATCGTATTTAAGGTGTCCTGTGTCATACGATTGATGCTGAGCGGATCTTTCAGAACATCGTCCCAGCCTCTGCCCTTATAGAGCTTCAGGCGGAAGCCTGCTAAGTGATTTAAGGTATCCGCGCAATTATCTGCCGCTTCAGTCCAAGCCTCTTCCCATTTATGGAACATCGTTTGACGCACTTTTGGATCTGGATCATCCAGCTTATTAAAAGCTTGACCAGCAGATAGCAGCTTTGTTCCTTCTTCATCCTCAAATGGGATCTTGATCGAGCTAACAATCGTATCATAGTGCCCGCTCCATCCATGATATCCGTCAACAGCTAATTCCAACGCTAAGCTTTCCAGCTCAGGGCTCATCTTCTCACGGGCCAAATCACGGCTCTCGCTCAGTACGAACGTTAAAGGAGCAATCTCTGGACGAGCCATCCACTCAGCCCATACCTTGTCCGTAGTCTGACGAAGTACATTGCTAAATTGCGAGCTGATCCCTTCGAATCCGGCGCGCATGCTTGTCACTTTGGCCGCCAGCCTTACCGCACCCTTGTCCATCTGATTCTGAGCGCCTAGACAGTCTGCGAAGGAAGTGACCTCCACAAGTCTTCCTGAACAGCTCTGAAGCAATGCTATAACCTCATCCAATGCTTTTGTAGACGCAACATCCGTTGGTGCCACAGCATCCTTCACAAAGCCTTGCAAGGATAAAATATCTTTTTCAAGCTTGCTCAAGAACCCTTCTAACTCTGCAGACGAAGAACCCCCCGGAAAAATAGTATCAAGTTCCCAAGTCAGTGATAACGGTTGTTTCATGTGTACTCACCATTCCTTTGCTTTCATTTGACTTTCTTTGTAATTGTCTTAACACCATGGTAAAGTGAATAACGATATCTGAACATTTATAGCCGATAAACTTTAGGAGGGCATCCATATGAAGCCACTACAAATTTCACCGGAAACAGCCATTACGTTATCCAAGCAACTAGGCGTTCCTTTGGAACACTTGATGCATATGCCCCAACATATTTTACTACAAAAAATAGCGGAGCTATCCAAAAAAGAAAATCCCCCACAAACTGAGGGAGAAAATGAAGAGACTCCTTCTGGGAAGGACTCACAATGATTCCATTTAGTCATACCTGGCCTTATGACATCATTCTAGGCGATATGTATGTGCAATACTGTCCATTCTGCAACTCAGAGAATGTGCTTCTGCCTATGAAGCCAAAAGAATTACAAATCGTTCGTGACGGCAAGAAAAAACTGCTCGTCTTCCCCTGCTGCAGCGCCAGTCCTACAGTTATAGATAATGACGGCGATTACCTTTTGTTCGATCGAGCTGTCAGATAAGCAAATCCTAACATTTTCTTTCTACAAAGCGCAGAGGAGAATTTAATTCTCTTCTGCGCTTTTTGTTGTTCGCAAACATTATGAACTTGAAGACAAGCCTTCGATATCAACTTCAACATCTAGAGCCTCAGCACGCATTTGCTCCCGTAAAATAACCCACTGCTCACGTGCCGCTCGAATCATCGCCGCATCCATGATCTTCTGATCATTGATCAGACGGGAGAACCACATTACAGCCACTGAGTATTCTCCGATCCGCCGATTAAGTTCGCCGATCAGGTACATGAGCCGGGCATCATTGCCGGCAATGCCATCTATTTCATAGACCTTAACATACTCGTCCAAAGAATAGCGTAAAAAACGCTTCTCCTGCTCAGTCTCCCCTTGATAGCGATAGAGCCAAGCAATATGATGCAGCAGACTTGCGATAATCCGATCTTTATCGTTAATACTTTGAGCACATAAAAGCGCCAGCTTATAGGTCTCGAGCGCAGTTTCCCAGTCTCGTTTCTCTCCAAAGTCCCGGCTCTTCCAGCGTTTCCCTACCTGTTCATTAAATGCCTTGCGCTGGCGTTCCGTCAGCTTGTCAGCCGAATTTTCTGTGGAGGCAAACCCGCAATTGGGGCAGACCCGTACAACATAATAATCCGGATTCTCATTTTTATAATACGCGCAGAAATCAGCATCACGTCGAATAGCCTTTTTTAGACTAGGACGTACCCGCGAGGTTGAAAATTCATTTTCACAGTTGCAACACTTGACCTTAATAGAATATAGGGGTATTAACTCTGTCAAGTACTCTCATTCCTTTCAGGATCAACCTGTCCCTTGTTATTCCTGGGGCATGTTAACAAAATGATGTGCAGGACCTGCAAGGCGGCTAAGCACGAATGAACGCAGTGGTTCTTCGACTCCAGTCTCCACCAGTGCCTCTTTCATACATTGTAACCACTCCTCAGCACGTTCTGGAGTAATAGGAATATGCATATGCCTTGCTCTCATCATGGGATGTCCATGTAATTCCGAATAAAGTGGACCCCCGCCAAAAAACTGTGTCAGGAATTGATATTGCTTCTCCAGAACTGGAGTAATATCTTCAGGGAACAAGGGTCCCAGCTGCGGATGAAGCTGTACCTTGGCATAGAACACTTCCACCAACCGATGTAGTGCTTCAGCCCCCCCTAGATTGTCATATATACTCTCATTTGGATTCATTGAGGTTACCAGCCTTCTTCCATATTAATGAAACGTTACTTATTTTATTATACCAAAGATAAGCATAACACGGATATCCGTCGAAAGTGCTCTCTAAACTACAGAAAAAAGGCGCTAAACTATAGTTCAGCGCCTGAAGAGTAAGGTTAGTAGGTCCTAAATTCCTCATCACCAGGAGGGACGAGTGAGACCCGGATTACATATACAAAAGCACAAACGAGAACTCCGGCTATAACGCTCATCGCCATCACTCCATCCCATTTAATCGTGTAACAGAGGGTGCATTTATTTATTACATAATATCATAATTCCTGCGAAAAAGCACAGATAATTGTAACCGCTTTCTCCATTTTTTTGTGCTGTTTGTCCCTCTTTTTGCATACATCTAACCATAGACCAGGAGGCGTTAATTATGACTTTTAAAAAGATTGGCGGCCCGCTGCTGGGATTCATATTGGCAGGTTGTATGCTGCTTATGTTACTTCATCCTGAAGCATCTCTTGCCGCAGCCTTACGTGGCCTGGCCATCTGGTGGGACGTGCTCTTCCCTTCACTGTTTCCCTTCTTCGTCATTTCTGAAATCATGCTAGGCTTAGGCATTGTCCATCTCTTCGGCGCTTTACTTGATCCACTGATGCGTCCCCTCTTCGGTATACCAGGCAGCGGTGGTTTTGTCGCGGCCATGGGATATGTATCAGGATATCCCGTTGGAGCCAAATTAACCGCTAAGCTGCGGGAGCAGAAGCTGATCAGCAGAATCGAAGGTGAACGCCTTGTAGCATTTACAACCTCCTCCGATCCTATTTTTCTATTAGGGGCGGTATCCGTTGGGTTCTTTCGCGATGCTTCTTTGGGGCTAATATTGGCACTAGCCCACTACGGAAGTGGCTTAATGGTTGGTCTCCTAATGTCATTTCATGGACGTAAGGAACAAAAGACCCCCACCCAAGACCCAACAAAAAGTAGTTCTGACGTCCCCTCTGCTCCAGCAAAACAAGGATTCGGCAGAATACATGCCGCACTCCTTGCGATGTCCGAAGCCCGGCGCAAGGATGGACGTAGCTTCGGGGAGCTGTTAAAAGGAGCGATCCAATCCTCGCTACAGCTTATTATTGTCGTAGGGGGTCTGGTTGTATTCTTCAACGTGCTAATGGAGCTGCTTGCCCGTGCCGGAATCCTGCCCTCACTATTTAGCCTGGCCGGATCTCTCGTCTCCCTTGTTGGAGGGCCTCCCGAATTAGCTCAGGCCTTGATCAGCGGATTATTCGAGGTCACCATAGGTGCCCGTTCTGCTGGTGAAGCCGCTTCTTCCATCCCGCTTCAATTCAAGGTCGCAGCAGCTGCCTTTATTCTCTCTTGGGGCGGATTATCTGTACATGCCCAAGTCGCCAGTATTTTGAACGGTACCGGGCTGCGTTATCTGCCTTTCTTAACTGCGAGACTAATACATGCCGTACTCGCAGCAGGTCTCGTGGTGCTGCTATGGAAGCCTGTGATGGGATCAGGATTGTCTTCTGCCTGGGTCTCTCTGCCAGCCTCCACCGCCTTTACACCTTCAGCCTCAGGTGTTACTGCCAGCCTAGCTCTACTGAGTCTTATACTGGCCGCTGCTCTTCTAGTGTCACTGCTTATCCCTGTCTTTATGGCAATGCTCCGATTGATGCGCCGAAGTTGATTACATATTGTGTTCCGGGGCAAGATTGATTATGATCGGTGTATGACGGAATTATATAAAGGAGCTTGTACATCTTGAGATATTATGTTCTGGACCGCGGTGATGAGCTGTCAATCAAACTTGCCGAGCAATTTCACAAGCTGGCGGCGGAGCGGGATTTGCAACTGGATGCCGAGTCTCCGGAAATCGTCATCTCGATAGGTGGAGACGGCACAATGCTGCACGCTTTTCATACCTTTATCGATCAGATTCCCAACTTAGCCTTTGTAGGTGTGCACACAGGACACCTCGGCTTCTATGCGGACTGGCAAGCAGAAGAGCTGCCCACCTTAATCGATTATATGTGCGGAACCGGTGATTCTGAGCCGCAGAAACCGCGCATTGTGAAATATCCATTAATAGAGCTGGAGATTCACAAAAAATCGGGATCTTCGTCTCACATTGCCCTCAACGAATTTACCCTTAAAGGGGTGGATGGAACTATAATGATCCAAATCGACATCAATGATGTCACCTTCGAAATGTTCCGGGGCGATGGACTTTGTATTTCAACTCCCTCTGGCAGCACCGCTTATAACAAAAGCCTTGGGGGCGCTATGGTTCACCCTTCAATAGAAGCGCTGCAGATTGCCGAAATCGCGTCTATTAACAACCGTGTATTCCGGACAATGGGCTCGCCGCTACTACTGCCGAAGCATCATCATTGTGACATTTTTTCATGTAAAGACCAGCGTTTGCTGCTCACCGTAGATCATAACAACATTCCTGTTGATGACCTGATTTCAGTACGCTGTCAAGTTTCAGACAAAAAAGTCAGCTTCGCAAGGTATCGTCCGTTTCCGTTCTGGAACCGTGTCCGTGAAGCTTTCTTAGTCTGAGATCAGGGGATCAAAAAGCTGGAGATTTCAATATCTCCGGCTATTTTTGGTGTGACAAAACTAACACCAATTGATAGACATAGAGAGAAATCAAATGGTATAATGAGGCTATTTTACAAAGAGTTACATAAAAGGAGAGAGTACTGTTGAAAAAATTATTATCCCTCTTGAGCATAAGTCTTCTGGCCCTGATACTGGCGGTCCCGGCTTTTGCTGCTTCAAAACCGATTGATGTTTATATCAACGGCAGTAAGGTTTCCTTTACCGCAGGAACCCCATACTTAGCGAACAATTCTGTACTTGTCCCTTTCCGGGTCATCTTCGAAAAGCTTGGACTGCAGGTGCTTTGGGATGCCAAGACTGGAACAGTAACAGGTAAAAGTTCAAATCTGGCGATCAGCCTGAAAATTGGCAGCAACCGCGCAACCGTTAACGGAACCGTGAAAAAACTGACCACCGCACCAGTCTCCTCAGCTGGCACTACATACATTCCTTTACGTTTTATCGCAGAGGCAACCGGAGGCACAGCCGTCTGGAATTCAACCAGCAGAAGCGTGCAAATTACCACCCCAGTATCCAAAGATAAGGACGAAGCAGCGATTACAGCATTAATCCGTTTGTCTAATAAGTATTTCAATGAAGAAAAAGCGATTAGCTTCTATTCCCTTATGGATTCAGAATCCTCAAATGCGGAGTCAGTAGCGGATCTTAATGCATCCTTTGAGATTTTTGACATAAAAAATACTATTGAGAGTTTGGAAATCATTGATATTTCAGGCAATGACGCTACTGTCTATACACTGGAAAGCTCTCGCCGGACAGGTGGGGCCTATACGCCAGATACAGAGGACGAATACATGTATACACTTGTCCGCAAGAATGGAAGCTGGAAAATATCATCTGTGGAATCCCAAAGCTCCGTGATACTGCTGACTCGTGAACAAGCTCTAAAAACAGCAGCTAACATTCCTCAAAATGATGCGGATGCCATCAAAGGTAATATCACCAAATATTATCAAGCTATGAATGAACAAAATTCGGCCGCTGTTCTTTCCACCATGACTTCATACGGAGAAGAATATGATACTTCCCTTAAGGAAGATCTGGAAGATTTCTTTACTTCATATGACGTCATTTATACTCCAAGCGTTTCGAGTATCTACTATTTTAGCGCCAAAGAAGCAGCTATTTATGTAGAAAGCAAAGAGAAGGATGCCAGTGAAGAGGAAACTTTTGAGCAAGGCACGATCTTCATTTTATCCAAGTCGGATAACGGGGTATGGACTACTGATAACACCTACAGCGTTTACTATAAACTTGTGAAATCCTAACAACCATACGTCACAGAAAGTTAATTCGTGCAGTGTATACTTTCTTATCTTATAAATTATATAAAAAGGGCGTATGATTCCATGAAATCCAATAAAGTAATAAGTGCACTTCTAGGCAGCTGTCTGGCTTTATCCCTAACTTTTGCTCCAGTGGTGTCTGCTGCCGATGCCGCTCAGGCATCTACAGATAACCGTGATCTTATCAATGAAGTCATGAATATTCTGGAGAACTATAACCTCTCCGGTGTAGATAAGGATACCTTGATTCGTGGAGCCATTGATGGCATGGTGAACACCCTGGATGATCCCTATAGCCAATACTTCAATACCGAGGAAGCGGCACAATTTGAACATGATGTTGATCTGGAATACGTTGGTATTGGTGTTAGATTGCAATATACCGCAACAGAGCTCTACATCGAAGACATAACACCCGGTTCGCCTGCAGAACAAGCAGGTCTGAAACGCGGCGATACGATAGTCAAAATTAACGGAATCCCCGTTGAAGAGACTGAAGGTGACGAGTTAAGCGGAGCCGCAGGCACCAAGGTCACTCTGCAGGTGCTCCGGAATGGAGTGTCTAAATCATTTCGTGTAACCCGGAATGAAATCAGCTCAACTTCCGTTACCGGAACCATTGTTGGACAGAAGATAGCCTACATCACACTGAGCGGTTTCACACAGAATTCCGATGAAGAATTCGCCGCTATGCTGAAAAAGATGCGCGCAGCAGGTATGAAATCGATGGTGCTTGATTTGCGTGACAACTTAGGCGGCTATATGGATTCGGCATACAACATTACCTCCAATTTTATGGATAAAGGCATTATGATGTATACCTCTGATCAAACCGGAGCACTTACTCCAGTAACGATTACCAGCGGCAGCAAAATAGGCGTACCCGTCGTCATTCTAACGAATGAGTACACTGCCAGCGCTTCTGAGGCGCTTACTGGCGCATTACGTGACAATAAGCTCGCTACCGTCGTAGGCACTCGTTCTTTCGGCAAAGCACGTATTCAGAGCCTGCTTCCAATGTCTAATGGAGACATGCTGAAGCTGACTACGCAGAAATACCTAACTCCAAATAAAGAAGACTTTAATCACATCGGGCTTGCACCGGATATTGAGGTTAAAGGCAAAACTGCACAGCTGATTACCGCTCTACAGATTGCAGGAATGAAAAGCATTGAGGTTTCCGGTGATCATCATATCTTGAACGTCAACGGGGTTGCTTTTGCTGGTAATGTAGGTCTAATAAAGCAAGGAGATAAGACTTATGCTTCTTCGCTCGTACTAGGTGCACTGATCGAAGGCGACATCACATGGGATGCCAAGAACAAAAAAGTCATCGTAACGAACGGGGCAGGTAAAGCGACCGGCTTTACATTGTCCTCCAAAGAGGCGCTTTCTCAGAACGGCGAGACCTTCATTGAATTAAATGCCTTTAAGAAGAAGTTCCCTGCGCTTGTATGGAGTTACAATGCAACACAGAAACAATTGAAATTATCTGTAAAATAGATCCTTAATCTCACTAATCATTAAGCTGCTGAATCAAGCACCAATGAGTAAAAACAGGAGTTGTCTCACATAAGCCATGAAATGGCCGTTGGGACAACTCCTGTTCTTTGTTTAGTTTGATAATATTTGCACCTACGAAACATCTGTAGCACCTATCGGACATGGATGACCCTAAACGCAATATTAATCCATATTTGTTATGCTATCGGACCCCATAGTGGCTATTGGTATGAAAAACACCATAATTACGCCTCTTTCTAACGAATAGCATCATTGGAGTCCGAAACCCCGCTCAAAAGGCTGAAAATTCGTAAATAACGGCATCTGGATCCTTAAGCCTTAGGGGATGATGAAACTGCTGGGTCAAGCAGCCAACGACTAACAGCATAGAGCAGTAGAGCAGCAGAGCAACGCACAACAACACCAAGCAACACACAGCAACACTGAGCCACACCGCCAACACTGAAGAACGTACAGCAACACCGAGCCCACAGAGCAGCACTGAGCAACGCCGAGCGGCACAGCAACACCGAGCAACACAGCAACACTGAGCAGCACAGCAACACTGAACAGCACAGCAACACTAAGCTACACAACAACACTGAACAGCACAGCAACACAGCAACACAGCAACACCGAGCGGCACAGCAACAGCAGAGCAGCGATCTCCAAGTAACGGGAGAAACGCTGCTCTGCTATTTTTTATAAGAAAAAAAGCTGGCTCATTCGTAGAAGGACTCTACTTATGGTTCAGCTTTCATCATTAAGGTTGTGAATTTTCTATGTTTTGGTTGCTCTGGTTATTCTGGTTGTTTTGGTTGTTTTGGTTGTTTTGAGCGCTTTGAGGTTTTGGTGTGTTTTGGGGCTTCTGAGACTGACCTTGTGGCGGTCTGCCTTGGAAATCCTTTTTGGATTTCTTGCCCTGTGAATCCTTGCCCCGGTGATTTCGGCTCTGATGTTCTCTCACAGGTCTATCCTTCACCATATTGTCCTTAGAAGAAGTCATCTCTTTAAATGCCAATGAGTGATTCGAGCCTTGCTTAGAGGATGTTTCTTTAACAGAGAACTCTTTATCTGCAGCCGCTTCATCACTAGCTTCCCCTTCTTGCTCCAAGGCCTCTTCATCACTCGGCTCTGGTATTTCTTTGATTAAAATATCCTTGAACATGCCTTCCTGTGGTATTTCTTTCAATTT
This sequence comes from Paenibacillus sp. FSL H3-0286, assembly GCF_045040705.1. NCBI lineage: Bacteria > Bacillati > Bacillota > Bacilli > Caryophanales > Paenibacillaceae > Paenibacillus > Paenibacillus sp. FSL H3-0286. The sequence continues at coordinate 6,012,909 of NZ_CP150285.1, forward strand.
ATGCAGCACAAAATAAGCGCAGCCAAAATTGCAATATTCATTAATATAATCAACCATACCCGAAATCGCTGTATCCCGATTCACCTTAGGATGGTTGTCCCGGTAAAAACCTTTCAAACGCAACTGACTGTAACCCCAGTCACCGATAATATAGTCGTATCTTTCCAGCACCTCGCTATATCTCCCGCGAAACGCCTCCGGATTCCAACCATCCTTATGATCCAACATAAGTTCATAGCCTTTTCCGCCTATTACGATCAAACCTTTTGTCGCCTGCCTTTCTTTGGGTATCGTGGCGTTGATTATGCCGCCATCTATGTGGAATATTGGGCTTTCGGTCGCTGTTCTAGAACCGCTCCTACAGCACCAATATTCCCCTCCGATGACGCAAATCAACGATTTTTATGGGTAACCTAAGAGCAGAGATATCAGAACGCTGTCGCTTCTTCCTCCTCTTACTAACATTCTCCGTGAATTAAACCACAGAAAAGCAATAATTAGCTAGAAGAAACCGCACGCTCCTCGCGAGCTTGAGCTGCAGACTTCACCTGCTCATGCGCATGATAAGAGCTGCGGACTAGCGGGCCTGATTCCACATGGCTGAAGCCACGCTTCATTCCCTCTTCCTTCAACAGTGCAAATTCCTCCGGTGGATAATATTTCTCCACATTTAAGTGTTTTGGAGTGGGTTGCAAATATTGTCCTAAAGTCAATATATCACAATTTACGGCTCGCAAATCATCCATTGCTTGTAAAATCTCATTCCACTCTTCACCGACACCAAGCATGATGCTCGATTTGGTTGGAATATTGGGTTTCATTTCCTTGGCTCTGCGCAGCAATTCCAAGGAACGAGGGTACTTCGCTTTAGCCCGTACACGATCTGACATCCGTTCCACGGTCTCAATATTATGATTAAGAATGTCTGGATTACTGTTCATGACAATCTCAAGACTATTCCGGTCTCCTAAAAAGTCTGGAATAAGCACTTCAACACTACATAACGGAAGGCGTTTACGAATCGCCGCTACCGTCTCAGCAAAAATCTGAGCGCCACCATCCGCAAGATCATCGCGGGCCACACTAGTCACCACACAGTGACGAAGATTCATTTTCTCTGCAGCTTCAGCTACACGTTCAGGCTCCTGCAGGTCCAGTTCTGTAGGCATCCCTGTATTCACTGCACAAAAACGGCATGCGCGTGTACAAATATCACCTAAAATCATGAAGGTAGCCGTACGGTTTGCCCAGCATTCATAAATATTCGGACACCTAGCTTCTTCACATACGGTATGTAAAGTTTTGGAACGCATCATGCTTTTGATTTCCTGATAGTTGTCACCGGTAGTTAGCTTAATCTTAATCCAATCCGGTTTAGGTTGCTTTGCTGTTTTATTAGACAAAATGATAAACCCCGCTTCCTCCTGAATGTGATGCTGCAGATGAAAGTTGCTGCCTCATATTATAACATGTGCGATTTACAATTGCCTGTTTTTGTGAAATATGCAGGGTGTGTCATCTGGAGTTTCCAGCGAGATTTTTCTGGTACCTTTAGACAAGAACGGATAAAAAGTAGCATTTTGCACCAATCTATAAAAAAGCTTCATCCGAAGTGACTACACTCAATTTAATGCCCGGACAAAAGGAGGCTGTTATCTTGCTGGCCCTATTTAAGAATATTAAAGACCGGAGAACCCTGTTATGCCTGTCCGCGGCCGCTATCCTCTGGGGTGGTTTAAACCTTCCCGTTTCAGCAGCTGTAGCGCGGCCTACAATCCAACCGGTGATGAGCAGCGGGGATCCCGCTAGTGCTAGCAAAGAAGCGCAATGGTCTGGCCGAAGACAGCTTTATGAGCAAATGAGCGCAGCTACTGGTATCCCGTGGTTTAGGTTCGCAGCCATTGATCAATATGAACGCACGCTCGCCAAAAAGGGAGCCTCAGGGCAGCCTGTCTCCACGCGCCTTACAGCCATAAAGATCCCGGCACCGGTATGGGCTGGTCCACTCAATCCGGATCAAGGGGATACTTCCCCGAACTCCATTAGCTTCTTTGATGGTTTTGGCAGTGATGGCTCAGGAGACGGGATTGCTGATCCAGAGAATGATGCGGACGTTCTGTATAGTATGGCTAGACACTTATTGAAGTATGGACAATCCGCTAGTGATTTCAGTATCGGGGTCTGGGAGTATTATCACAATGGCCGCGCCTCGCAGCGCATTACCCAGTTCGCGAAGTTATATGAACATTTTGGAAGGCTGGACCTATCCGGCAATGCCTTCCCGCTTCCCTTAAGTAACCTTTATTCTTATCGTAGCACTTGGGGCACTGGAAGAAGCTGGGGTGGAGCACGTATCCATGAAGGAACAGATTTATTTGCACCTCAAGGAGTGCCAGTCCGAAGCACCTGCTTTGGCTTAGTGGAGACAAAAGGCTGGAACCGGTACGGCGGCTGGAGAATCGGGATTCGCGATATTGAGAACCGTTACCATTATTACGCTCATCTATCTGGATATAACAAAACGATTTCTCGCGGAGATATAGTCACCCCCGGTGAAATTATTGGCTGGGTAGGCAGCTCGGGTTACGGCAATCCCGGAACTCAAGGGAAATTTCCTCCGCATCTACATTTTGGCATTTACCGCGATCGCGGAATTACCGAATGGGCTTTTGATCCGTTTCCGTTGCTGAAACAATGGGAGAATCAGGAATATAGAGACTTAAAGAACAAAAGAAGCAAAAAAAGTGCCGTAAATTAGAATAAGGTCCCTTTCCTTAGAGAGGGGCCTTTTCTTTTTTAATACAACATCAAACAGCCGAATGGTTCAATGCTGACCGTAAGCTTATTATTATTTTTAAAAATTACTCCAGACAATAAATCAGTTAATTCGTTCTTATCAGCTCGATATGGGCTAAGCTCTAGTTGGTAAGGGTTTGGAGAATTATTGATAATCAGCCCTATCTTTTCGTGCTCCACACCTCGTATGTAACCAAGCACACTACGAACTTCATCAGTAAACCAAGGACGGAAGGAGCCTTTGCGCAGAACCTCATGACTTTTTCTCAGAGAAATCAACTGTTGATACCACTTATGCAGCACTGCATTCTGAGCTTGTTCTTGCCATATCATAGCTTTTCTACAGTGGGGATCCGTCGCCCCTTCCATCCCAACCTCATCCCCGTAATAGATCATTGGAATGCCGATATAGGTCATCTGGAAAAAAACAGCCAGCATCATACGTTCAACAGCGGTACCCAAGCGGTCCCAACCACGCCCACCTTCTTTACACGCTGTAAGAAACCGCAGGGTATCATGGCTGCCAAGCAACTGAAACATAGCCGAATTCGCCTGGTCATTATACAACGCCTCCTGATGGAGCAATTGCTCCATAAAGCGAACTGGCCCCGTCGATTGTTCCGCAAAAAATTCTAACACTGCATCACGAAGCACATAATTCATTCCTCCATCGAACTGATCCCCTCTAAGCCATGGCCCAGAAGCATGCATAATCTCACCGATCAGCAGGATTTCAGGATATTCAGATTTGAGTTCTTGCCGAAACCGGGACCAAAAACGCGGATTAACTTCATTGGCCACATCCAGACGCCAGCCGTCAATCCCTGTCTCGCGCACCCAATACTTCGCAACCTCAATCATGTAATTCGCCGTATCCGGATTGTCCATGTTCAGCTTTGGCATATGCGCTTCAGCTTTGGCAAACGTTTCATAATTGGGTACAGGGGTCTGCGTAACCGGAAAGGAATGAATGAAGAACCAATCTTTATACGGAGATTGCTCTCCTTTTGCCAACACATCCTTAAACGCGAAAAAGCGGTCTCCCGAATGATTAAACACAGCATCTAAAATCACTTTGATTCCATGCCTGTGCGCCTGGCTGACCAGTGCCTTCAATCCTTCCGTATCCCCAAATACTGGATCAACCTTATAGTAATCGGAGGTATTATATTTATGTTCTGAAGGAGACTCAAATACAGGCGTCATATAAACAACGTTTACTCCTAACTGTTGCAGGTAGGGCATTTTGTCAGAGATGCCTTGTAAGGTTCCTTCGTTATAACTGCTGGGATAGATTTGATAGGTTACTGCATCCATGCTCCATGAAGGTAACTTCAACGCCTCAGAATGATGGAGATATGCATATTGAAAAGAACCCGCACGTTCCCGGTTCTCCGACGCCCCTCTCTCTCCATACCAGACATATTCACCAGCAGGATTAGTTACATGGAATAGATATCTGCATTTTTTAGTAGGGGTCTCAATGACCGCTTCATGTATCTCATAAACACCTGCCGACCCAATCCGCTCCATCTGCAAAGGAACTTCATGCCCCGGAGAATCATAACGGTCTGAGTAGATGACGGTACAGGATAATTGCTGTCCAGCTTGCGTGAACAGTCTGAGCTTCAAGATGCCCGTACCCATAGGATAGGCAAACGGATCTTCACTTGTATGATATAAAAACCATGTATGAGGCATAACTTCTAAACTCCTTTTTATGCTTTTATCGTTAAATCTATAAGACTCTTTGTGATTAGAGAGACTGCTAAATTTGTGTTATTATGGTTACAAATACCGTTCCGGATTATGAGGGGAAGACAATGAAAGTAACCATTTCTGATATTGCCAAAGCAGCCAATGTGGCTAAATCTACCGTATCCAAAGTATTAAACGATTCCCCAAAAATATCACAGGAAACGAAACACAAAGTTCGCGAAATTATGAAGCAGATGAACTATACACCAAGTAGTATCGCTACCGGATTAGCCAGACAAAGCAGCTGTAATATTGGTCTCCTGGTCGATATGTCCAAGGAAAGTGAATTTCTAAACCAGTTTTTCTACAACATCATCGGTGGAATAGAAAGTGTAATTGCGCCTTTAAAATACGAGCTGACTATTTCCAATGTACAGCATAGTAGTCCGGAAGGACATTTTCTAAATAGACTTGTATTCAGCAAACGTGTCGACGGAATCATAGCGAATAACTCCGTACTAACGGAAGAGCTTTGCGAAGAACTAAACCGCTTGGAGTTTCCCTACATCTCCATCGGCGAAATTATGACTCCCGGAAGCTGGGTTGATTTCGATAATGAAGCAGGCGGCAGCATGCTGACCTCACATTTAATAAAGCAGGGGTACTCCAAAATAGCCTTCATAGGCGGGCAGCAGCAGGAAAAGATTTATACCCATCGTCTGAGTGGATATTTGCAAGCATTGCAGCAAGCAGATCTTGCCGATCAGCAGCAATGGATTATCAATTGTAAGGCTGATGAACATGAGAGCTATCTTGCTGCACTTGAGCTTCTACAGAGCGAAGATCGACCAGACTCCGTAGTATGCATGAACAGCTATGTTGCCTTCGGGGTGCTTCAAGCTGCAAAATCACTGGATATTCATGTTCCCTCACAGCTCGGCATTGCCGCATTTGATGAATATCCTCTGTCCCGTTACACTACGCCTCCTCTAACCTCGCTAAATATCGACACCTTCCAGCTGGGGGTATCTTCAGGCGAGCTGCTGATGCAACGCATTCGTAATAACAACATACCCTCTAGGCATTTGCTTCTCGAGCCAGAACTCATTCCTCGTGAGTCAACTATGAGATCGCAGTTCCCGGCGGGAACGTAGTGAAGAGGCGGGAAGCTTGGTTGCGCTTGTATAGCTGACTGAACATTATTGCGCTGAGTGCTATTTCGGTTTGATTGTCTTGAGTAACTAACTGAGCTTGATTGAGCTTGTGTAGTTGACTGAACTTTATTGCGCTGCGTGCTGATTCGGCTTGATTGTCTGGAGTAACTGCTTTAGCTTGATCGAATTTGAGTAGCTAAAATGGCTACATCGGATTTAATTGCATTTTGTGCAATAGAAATCCTTATAGGATGGGTAACATTCGATTTAATTGCACTTTGTACAGTCAAAACTCATAAAATCGGTAAAAAACAGCCTTTTTCCTGAATTCTACTGCACAAAATACAGTTAATTCTTTCTACCAGCTTCAAACAGAAAGTTTAATTGTACTTTCTGCAATTAAAAAGCTTCATACTGCTTACCAAGGAGCGGCCCCAAACGGGAGCCGCTCCTTGGTGTGTTTAAGCTGTAGATATTATGAAGCTTATAGATCCTTCCAGCGCTGAACCGTCAGATTTACGGTTTGTGCACCGCCTGATGGCGTAAGGGTTCGATTGGAAAGATCCGATCCATTCGAATTCACCTCCACATTAGTCCAAGCACCTCGTGTAACTTTGTATTGAATTGCTGTTCCCGCCGGTAGACTTAGTGTGATGGAGTAAATACCATCACTACCCTTCGTCAGTTGGTAGTTCGGATCTGCCGCATTCCAGCTATTGAAGGAACCGGAGAGATAAACGGGACCACTCACAGGAGTAGACGCAGGAACAGTTGCTCGGAATGTAACACTATCCGCTTGTGGCTCTCCTGCGGTGATGTTACCATTCACCATACTCCAGGTGCCCGCAGCAAAATGATAGTTATTGCCTCCATTGTTATCCCATGTGCCACTGCCATTATTAAAGGCTGCGGTCAGCCCAGCTGCCGTGTCCAACTGAATCGTAACCGCCTTATATCCTGTAAAAGCAGAAGCTTGAAGCTGCTCGCCTGGAGACGTCGTCCAGACCGTTGAACCATCGAGCTTATAATGGATATAAGAGCTGCTATAAGCCGCATTCTTATAATAGATCGTTGCCGTACTGCCGACAGGTGTTGCCGTTGGTGTTGGCGTTACGGTGGGTGTCGGCGTTACCGTTGGCGTCGGTGTTGGCGTTACGGTTGGTGTCGGTGTCGGCGTTACCGTCGGAGTTGGCGTTGGTGTTACCGTCGGTGTCGGTGTCGGCGTTACGGTTGTTGTTGGTGTCGGCGTTACCGTTGGTGTCGGCGTCACGGGTCCACCCGATTGAATATTGCCAGTTGGTGTATAGGTCCAGGTGCCGGCACTAAATAAATAGTTGCTGCCCCCGTTACTGTCCCAAGTGCCGCTGCCATTGTTAAAGCAAGCTTCAAGCTGGCTGGCTGAGCCAATATTAATCGTTATTTTGTTGTAGCCTGCTACATCAGAGACAGGTATCGCCACACCCGGTGATGTCGTCCAAGTTCCTCCTGCAGGACGATAATGAATATAAGGCGAGGTATAGCCCTGCTTATAGTAAATAGTGACACTGTTCCCCGCTGGTGTTGTCACTGAAGCAATCGCGCTAAGGAGGGATAGATTGCCTGCTGCATCCATTGCTTTTACCGTATAGTCATACGTAGTACTGGCAGATAATCCGTTATCCGTATATGAAGTAGTTGCGGATGTACCCACTTTTACGCCGTTGCGATAAATTTCATATCCGGTCACACCTACATTGTCGGTGGAAGCGGTCCAGCTTACTAAAGCACTGGATGCATTTTGAACGGTTGCGGTCACGTTAGTGGGTACAGTTGGAGCAACTGTATCTGTAGGAAGCTGTTGTTTGGCATAGATTTTGGCTGCATTTGCACCCACGGTTACAGTGATCTGCTTGCCAGTTGCTCCACCCGATTGTACGGTTACCGTATCCGAAGTGTTCAACTGGTTATAAAGAACCGTCCCGACTGCCAAGCTGCTCTCTGCACGCAGTGGAATGGTAACGGTCTGCGAGCCGCTGGATTTATTACTGAATACGGAGATAACTTCCTGCCCCAGATTAGTTCCAGTGTCAATACGACGTGAAAAAGCATATAAGTTCTGTGCAGACCACATTTCACGTTGAGTGCCTGTACGGAGTGCCGGATTATTTTTCCGAATCTCATTAAGTTTGGCTACGTGCTTGTAGGTGCTGGCATTCTCATTAAAATAATTCTCTAATACATTGCCGTTTGCATCCCGTTTCACCATTGACCAGCGGTTCCAGGTATCGGCGATGCCTCCCGTCATAATCTGCCCGTTACCATTGCCTTTGTTCTGTTCCGTACCTTGGAAGACAACGGGTGTTCCACGCACTGTAAAAATAAAACTCAAAGCGTTCTGCAGCTTATCTACGCTTCCTCCAGCTTCTGTGAGAAAACGATTGCGGTCATGATTGTCGATAAAGGTAACCATGTGATTGGCATTTCCGTTATAGTAGGAATCCTGTGCCAAGGTGCTTTTAATATTGGAGTCAAAAGACTGCCCATATGCGAAGCTATTTAGAACGGAGAAGAACATTGGGAAATCAAGCATGCCCCACTCCTTGTTGTTGCCGACCCAGCGCGAGACAAATTCAGCATTGCCGTCAAAATTCTCGCCAAAGGTATTAACCCCCAGATAATTTTGCAATTCACCAATATCAGTCGGCTTCATCAGCTTGGCTGCGTCTACACGCGCACCATCTGCCCCTGTATAGTCAAACCAGCCTTTAATCGAATCAAATATGGCCTTTTTAGCAGCAGGGACATCGAAGTCAATGTCATCCAGTCCGCCTAGATCATGATTTTCTAAGTAATCCTGTGCCCATTGATCATATCTTCCGTCTGCCAAAGACCAGTTGATATCTCCATTATGGTGATACCAAGCCGGGTTATTGAAAGGAGCTGCTGGCTGCAGACTAGGGATATCATAGTAGGCTTGGGTACCCAGCATATAATCCCCGATATGGTTTGGCACAACGTCTATAACCACCTTGATGCCAACCGCATGTGCGGAATCCACTAACTCCTTCAGCTTCTCCTTTGTACCAAAGTAGGGATTGGCTGCGTTAGGGTCCTTAACGTTGTACCCGTGATACGCCGTGTTTTTACCGCTGCCATTGTTCTCCCGATTCGTCATTTGCGGCTCCGCCACTGGGGAAATCCAGATCGCGGTGTAGCCCATATTTTTAATATAAGACAGCTTGTCGATCACTCCTTGCCAATCTCCGCCTTTCATATAACGGAAATCTTCTTCAGAGTTCTCGCCATAGCGAATTGCCGCTCCCGTAGCATTGTTGGAAGAGTCCCCGTCATTAAACCGGTCAACCATAATCTGATAAATGGTATCATTCTCGTTAATCGTACCGATGCTGGCCGCATCTGCCTGTTGTGGCGCTAAGACGAATAAATTAATCACAGTAGAAAGAAGAATAGATGTAATCAGAACGGGCACGTACCATAACTTACGTTTCATCGCGCGCATCTCCCTCTCTTATTAAAGCGTATTCATAACACACTAAAACCTACTTCTTGGATTAAAAACGACCTTTCCAGCGATGTTTTTGGCATAGAAACAAACGAATTTTAGGGAAACCGGTTTCCCTACTAAAAATTACCATGACACCAGACGCGTTGTCAAGCCTTAAAATTGAAATGCACAACAAAAAAAGAGCTCCTATTTAGGAAGCTCTTGGAGTTGAATATTTACTGTTTGAGTTCAGCGTCCCGCCGTCTGAATAAACTGCAAGACCTCATTCATAATTCGGTCCTTCTCTTCACAATGGCACACCATATGACCACTGTTGTCGACCATCAGCACCTGTTTTTGGGTCGCCTTGATCATATGATGTCGTAGGTAATCGGCGCTTCTAGTCTTCACTAGATGATCTCTTTTTCCTTGCACGATCAGGGTTGGAGTCTCAATATGCGGATAGACAGAAAAGCTCTCACGAACCAATCGCTGGAACTCTCGAGTTGCTTTTGGAGGCGTTGAACTGAATTTACTAATATAAGTTTTTAGCATGGAAAAGCTCCCAAGGGTCTTAATAATTTCTACAGGATTCAGCGGAAACACAGGGGTAGACAACAAAGTGGGAGATTTAATCCAAGGTTTATAGCGCACGGAAAGATGTGAAGCAATAAGAGCACCGGTTGAAAAACCGATCAGATGAACGCCGTCATTTGTCTTTAACAGCTCTGTTAATTCATCCTCAGCACTTTGCTGCCAATCATGTCGATCCGAATGCAGTAGATCATTCCTGCTGCCCCCGTGCCCCTTCAGGGTAAATGTTCTGGAACGATAATTATGCTGCTCCATAAACTGGGACAAGGGAGAGATTTCATGCTCACCTCCGGTAAAGCCATGAATAAATAAACAACTTTCCATAATTGTCCCTCTTTTCACATTCCATACTGAATTCCAACTTTATTGTATAATGCCAATCCCCTTTATTTTCTATTCATTCCAACCTTCTATGTAAAACCTTAACCAAATGATGTCAAGGTTTACCACCGTTATAGTTTCAAAAAAAAATATAAACTCTATTGCTCCCACCAAAGAAGACCAAGTGCAGAAGTAATCGTTAAGCCTACAGCCGAGCTAGATGAAGTTACGTTAGCACAAATAGCAGTCCCCGGCGGAACGATGATGCTGCCCGTAAAGTTCTGTGAGAAAGCGCCTGGAGCTAATTGATAATTGTAAAGCGTCGTCCCCCCGCTAATTGCCGCTGTTGAAGATTGAACGGTCATCGCACTTGTAGCCGCGCTTCCGAGATTATTATTGGTTGGTGTCAAGGTTGCAGGAGAGGTTAACGTCCCTCCTTTTACAATTGTAAAGCTTCCAGACATAGCCGATAGCAGAGAAGATCCGCCGATACTGCCGCTAATACGAGAGATATATACGGTTTTCCCGCTACCAGCAGCATTACTAATCCGAATAGAAGTAATTGCAGAAATAAGACTAAGTACGACCAAACTAGACGCGGATGTGTTGGTAGAATACAAGACCGCAGCCTTCGAAGCACTTATTTCAGGTGGCGCGCTGATATCCGGAGATTGGAAGGTATTGACCATATCCACAAAAAGAGGTTGATCATTGTCGTTAAACACATATTGATTAGGCATGATTATCCCCTCCCATTTCTAATATTCCCACCAGCTGATAGATGTTGTCGCTGCTGAAGTTCCCGATGCAATCGTGATGGACGTGGTTATGGAATTTCCGGGAGGAACAACGATTTGTCCAGTAAAATCAACAATGACGGGACCCGCTGCCAGTAATAAAGATACTAGAGTGGCCGGACCTCCCGTAGGGGCAGAAGTCGAGGTTCTGGCCGTCATCACACTGGTTAACGCACTTCCAAAATTAAAATTTATCGGTGTAACGGTAGTCCCGGTGACCGTAGCGTTTCGAAGCAGAGATAAAGTAACAGCAGCTGTTGCCGAGCTAGCTGCAACACGGGATACATACAATGTACGTCCGCTGCCTGCCGGATTACTAATCTGAACAACTAGCGGTGCAGCAGTCGTTACCGTAGAAGTAAAAGGGATTCCAAACAATAGCCCCGCCTTAGCCGCTCCTCCCTCCGGAGCTGAATCTATACCAGGTGCAACATACGTGTTGACTTGTTCTGTAAAGAGTGGCTGGCTACTCTGATTAAAGACTGAATCGTTTGGCATGCGCTATCCTCCCCGTACTTGAGCTTATCTTATTTTATGCCGCTCTAAGTAACAGGTTGTTTGGGAATGTGCGTATTTTTGCTTTCCCAGCCCAATCACCTCTTATTTTTCACCATATATTATTATCACCATTCGAATGGCTAAGGATTGTCCCTAACGGTTCGCGGCTTATTGAACTGCGGTTTATTGATGCTCAGGGCTCAAACGACGGTTAGGGTCCTTTTATGGATAGGGTTCCAGAAAACCCGTAGGAGGTGAATGAAATCCATAACGGTCTGGAACTAAAAAAGCGCAGCAAAATAAAACACTCAAAAAAACAGGGGAATTGTTCTAGAAATCCGCAATCATTTCCACCTCCAAAGGGTCGAAGAAACCGCCGTAAGGTGACGATCAGTCCTTTATTTTCCGAGCATCAATTTATCGGATTCCCCGTGTCCAGCTCCATTTCACCTCTGCCTTGGCAAAAAAGCGGAACCAAAACGATGATCTCTTACGCAGTTATGAACCAAGGAGACCACCCTGTTAGCGTCCGCTTGGAGATTAGTCCGAACAGTTTTGATTCTTTTATAGATTCAGAAGAGATCGTGGCTGCAAAAGAAATGAAGGTGCTAGTGCCAAGCAGATTTTTAAAGTGGACTCGGATATCCGCCTCCACGCAACAGTCAACGGGTTTAGGCAAAATTGATGTATACGTCCAAGCCCAGTCTATAGGTATGAGTTAACAATTTTATAAGAGAGGGACGAGGAACTTTGCCTAACTACAGCTCTTTTCAAGCTAATCCCGATAATCTACGAACGCTTATTTTTGGCCGGGATGCCTCGCTGATTGATCATCCGCTCACTACAGATCCAGGCGGAAATCTAACGACAATTATCCTAGATGGTACGATTTCCAATATACTCGGAGCTACCATCACTGCGGGTACTTTGTCATCAGCAGGAACAGTTACTAACATTCTTAACGGGACGATCACTAGCGTACTCGGAGCTACCATCACTGCGGGTACTTTGTCCTCCGCAGGTACGGTTACCAACATTCTTAACGGGACCATTACTAGCGTACTTGGAGCTACCATCACAGCTGGTACCTTGTCTTCCGCAGGTACCATTACTAACATTCTCGCAGGTACCATTACTAACGTACTCGGGGCTACCATCACTGCGGGTACTTTGTCCTCCGCAGGTACGGTTACCAACATTCTTAACGGGACTATTACTAGCGTACTTGGAGCTACCATCACAGCTGGTACTTTGTCTTCCGCAGGTACCATTTCTAACATTCTCGAAGGCACGATTACTAGCGTGCTCGGAGCTACGATTACGGCTGGTACCATTACTAGTGTACTAGGCGCAACTATTACCGCGGGTACTTTGTCCTCAGCAGGAACGGTCACCAATATCCTTAACGGGACCATTACTAGTGTGCTAGGGGCTACGATCACAGCTGGTACCCTATCCTCAGCAGGTACGGTCACCAATCTCTTAAACGGGACCATTACCAGCGTGCTTGGAGCCACAATCACAGCCGGTACTCTGTCCTCCGCAGGTACAGTAACCAATCTCTTAAACGGGACCATTACCAGCGTGCTTGGAGCCACAATCACCGCTGGTACTTTGTCCTCAGCAGGTACAGTAACCAATCTCTTAAACGGGACCATTACCAGCGTGCTCGGAGCCACGATCACTGCGGGTACTCTGTCTTCGGCTGGTACAGTAACCAATCTCTTAAACGGGACCATTACCAGCGTGCTCGGAGCCACGATCACTGCGGGTACTCTGTCCTCAGCAGGTACGGTCACCAACCTCTTAAACGGGACCATTACCAGTGTGCTTGGAGCCACCATTACCGCTGGTACGCTCAGCAGTGTGACCTCTATTTCACAACGCAGCTTTATCGAACAGACGACGACGGGTATTGCAACTGCTAATGCCTATACTCCACTGCCAGCAGTGACTACAAGCGTATTGGGGACCTATTCCTTTTTCATCAATAACACTGGAGCTAACCCGGTCAACACACGAGTAGAAATCAGTGCTGACGGAACGAACTATTTCGTCGATACCACAGGAGATAATCCTTTAGCAGCAGGTTCTATAGATGTCATAGTTCCGGCCAGATTCTTGAAATATACACGCTTATCCTATCAATCAACGAATGCAGGAGCCGCCTCAACAATCAATGTAAGTTTCAACGCACAGGGAACGTAATGCAGATGCCCATCATATGTTGTAACGAAAGAGTGCATGGATATCCATGTGCTTTTTCTTTTGATAGCAAAAGCTGATTTCTACTTCTACATATGTAACAAGGAGGAAACAACGTGAACAATATTACGCTTGGCGTCCACCTCATCGTTAACAATGAAGCTGATCTTCTGCCCCACTGTCTCACAAGCGTAGCAGGTGTTGACGAGATTGTAGTCATAGATACAGGCTCTACTGACGAATCCATAGCTATTTCCCAAGCGCACGGGGCTAGAGTATTCCAACGGGAATGGACAGAAAACTTTGCTGCAGCACGTAACGAAGGTCTCGATCAGGCGGATACCGATTGGATTCTAGTCCTTGATGCCGATGAACGCCTGCAAACTCCACTTCCGGAACTTCGCAGCCTCCTGCAAAACACGCAAGCTCAGGCTTTTACAGTACAAATTGATAATTGGCTTGGCGTTCGGCCTGAAGATAAGGTAAAGCACAGTGCGGTTCGTTTATTCCGAAATGGACAGGGTTATCGATATAGCGGAAGAATTCATGAAGGAATTGACGCTGCAATCCTTAAATCACATAACATCTCGGCGATTGAGCATAGTGATATTGAGATTGAACACTTCGGATATTTGCCGGAAATCATGGCACGAAAAAATAAAATCAAACGCAATGAGCAGCTGCTGCGACTCGCTTTAGCCGAACAACCGGAAGATCCTTTTCACTCGTATAATTTAGCAGTCACCTGCTGTCAGGACGGTCGTCTTCTGGAAGCAGAGACATTACTTCGCCAGACCCTTCACCATGTGCCACTTGAAGCTTCCTACCGTCCTACGATGATTAGAGATCTCTGTAAAATTTATCTGACTCAAGGAAAAACGAATATCATAGATACCTTGCTGTTGCCTGAATTGGAGCGTTATGAGGATTACCCTGACCTGCATTTTTTATTAGGCCAATCTTTGGAGAGTCAAGGCTTGTTAGAACGTGCTTTTCAAGCTTATCAGCGTGCAGTATCCATTTCTGGAGATCAGGTTAGTCAAAAATATGTATCTGAGCAAGGGATGAACACCTTCCGCCCACTTTATCGACTAGGCTTAATCTCAGAGCGGCTTGAGCTTCAGGAGGACGCTGCGAGATTCTACCACCGTGCGCTTCAACACCACTCTTTATATAGGCCTGCCTTGCAGGGAATAGCTTCTGCTTTTCAACGCTTAGCTGTACCCGATGAGGAGATTGCCGGCTTGCTGATACAAATCGTCCCCCCAACTAATGCTGCCCAACGAGCTGCGATCATTGACAGCTTATTTGCGATAAATGCTAATGAGACCATCACCAACTTATCCCGAGACACTTTTCCCTTGGAATTAGAGACGGCAAATTGGATGATCTCTTCACTCCTGATCACCGGCAAGCTAGAGGACGCCTATACAACCATAAGACAAATGACCTCCTTAGCTACGCAAGATAACCATGATTTAGAATATCTGAAAAAGTGGCCTACCCTCTGGGCTATTTGCTCTTGGTCGCTTTTTGGAGAATTCCACAATGACCTGCTAACCTATGTACCAGACGAACTTCGTTTCGGACTGCAATACATTCAGAAGTGCCACCAGCAACAAAAGGTAGATCCCGCTGAAGCAGAGGTAGATTCATTACCATTACATTCCTCATTCATTTCAGATTTGATCGAACAATCAGTAAAACTACACCAGCCCGAGTTAAGCGACGCTTTGGTAAAGCTGTTCCCTACCTTTCGGTCTGAATTAGCCGCAGCATTATATAAAGAAGGCAATAGGAATGCGGCAGGTGAGCATTTTATCAGGTTAGTTAGCGATCAAGCCGCTGATGCGAAGGTTCTTTTTTATATAGGTGAGATGGTCTTTGACAAAGGGCATTACACGGAAGCCAGTGAATGGTTTCAACAAGCGCTGGAGCAGATGCCTGAGCATGAGGCTGCCCGAGTGGGTTTAGCACTCTGTTACCTTCAGCAAGCGAAGCATAGCATGGAGGAGGCACTAAACAGCTTGGATGCAGCTAACGTTCATGGTCCACTGCAAACGGATATTGGTGCCATCCATAAATCCATCTTTTTACTAAATCGTACACCGTGGCATACACAGTGGAGCTTCCGCCAGAGTGAGGGGAGGACAGCCAAATGAGCATGCCCAGCCAAAAACCTCTGATTTCTCTATGCATGATCGTTAAGAACGAAGCAGATAACCTAAACCAATGTTTAAAAAGTGTACGTGGTATCGCCGATGAGATTATTGTAGTCGATACTGGCTCTACTGACTCCACGCTACAAATTGCTCTAAGCTTTGGAGCTAAAGTTGTTCACCATACTTGGAATGGCGATTTTGCCGCTGCCCGCAACGCGGGTCTTCAGCAAGCCCACGGACAATGGATTCTCATTCTGGATGGAGACGAGGAACTGGATGCGAAAAGTAAGGGGGAGCTGTTGCTGTGTGCGGAGCATTTGGAGTATGAAGCTTTTTTTCTGCGCATTCATAATCATAAAGGTTTAACCGCAGCTTCACAGACCATTACTGTTAATCCGATTATCCGGCTATTCCGTAACCGCCCGCAGTACCGTTTCAGCGGCATCATCCACGAACAGATTGCAGAAACGATCGTAAAAGCTACACCCAAAGCAGCAATGCATTTAAGCAACGTAGTCATCCATCATTACGGTTATGCAGACGGCGTAGTAGCAAAAAAAGATAAGATCAAACGAAATGTTGAGCTGCTCAAGGAACAGCTAAAGTTAAATCCCAATGACCCCTTCCACCATTTCAATATGGCTGTTGAATATATGCGGCTTGGTGAATATCAACCGGCTCTAGAGCATATCAAAAGATCACTTAACGAAGCTCCACCCGACACAAGTTATGTTCATCTGCTGCACAAATATCAAATCCGCTGCCTGGCAGAATTAAAAGATTTCAACGCGGCGCTGGAAGCTTGCGACTCAGGGATAACCTTACATCCGGATTATCCTGACTTGGCTCATATCAAAGGTGTGCTGCTGTTTCAAATGGGGGCCCTAGTTGAGGCCAAAACAGCATTGCTGCAAGCCTTAGTCATTGGAGAAGCTCCTTCCGGTTACCATACCGAGTCCGGATTCGGATCTTATTTGACATTTTATTTGCTGGGACAGTTATGCGAAGAAATAGGCGATGAGACCGAGGCCTGTGTCTGTTATACCAAAGCTGCTCAGCTTCATCCCGAGCCAACGCCCATTATAACCCGACTGATCCGAGCCTTAAAATGTGCTGAGCGCGAAAATGAAATTTTGGGCTGGCTTCACGCTCATCTACCCGAATACACAGCCGCTAAAAGCGGACTTCTCTTAGATTTATTGCGGATTGAGGGATGTGAAGAGGCAGCAAAACAGCTGATGAAGACCACAGGGCAGTCCTCATCTAATGACTCGTTATTCAACCCAGCCTATCACCCAGGGCGTTCGGAGCTTTTGTTGGCGGATCGTCTGCTTGCCTCCCTCACTTCTTCAACCCCCTATTCTCCAGCGGCTAAAAGAGTGCGGCTCGCACTTCCACTGCCCAGAGTTTCAGATTAGGAAGGACGTATTCCTATGACCACACCGGATATCACACTTTGCATGATTATTAAGAACGAGGCAAACCATCTGGAGAAATGCTTATCCTCTGTGCGCGGGCTAGTGTCTGAGATTATCATTGCGGATACAGGCTCAGAGGATAACAGTAAAGAAATCGCTCAGAGGTTCGGTGCAAAGATTATCGACATTCCTTGGGAAAATGATTTTTCCAAAGCGCGGAATATAAGCCTAGAGTATGCAACTTCCGCTTGGGTTCTGGTACTGGATGCTGATGAGGCTGTGGATCATTGGAGTGAGGAGCTGCTCCAGCCCTTGCTTGGTGCCGAGTATATTCATGGGTATTGGCTGCCCATTATCCACTATGTCGGTGAAATACCTGAAGCGGATTTTGTTACAGATCATGTCTGTCGATTATTCAAAAATGATAAAAGAATTATTTTTCGTGGAAGTATTCATGAGGAGATTGCCAGCAGCATTTGGGAGCTTCCAGCTGGGGAGATCACTTATGCAGATTTGCGTATTTTCCACTACGGATATTTAGAAGATGAACTGATGCGTAAAAATAAATATAACCGCAATTTAGCACTCATCAACAGGGGTCTGCGGCTTCAACCGAACCATCTTTTTCTTCGTTACGCGTTAGGGGCAGAGTATTATCAGCAGGGTCAATATAAAGAAGCGGCAGAGATCCTCCTTCCGCTGCTCACCGATGCTCCAGCCCCTTCCGGTTATGTCTCAGATATTTACCTTAAGACGGCGTACGCCTTACAACTATGTGGCCGAAAGCAGGAAGCCGAGGAAGTTTTTCGTACGGGGAGCGGTCTTTTTCCCGATTTCACTGATTTATTAGAAAGCTATGCCCTCCTGTTACTGGAACAAGGGAAGCTCAGCTCAGCCAAGCATTTCTTGGAGAACGCACTTCAGAGCGGAAATACAGCACATAAATACCCTTCTTCCTCAGGCAGTGGAACGTATCGGACAGAACTACTAGCCGGAAGAGTCTGTGAGAAGTTATACCAATATCCGGATGCGTGGAGACATTACGAGGCTGCCATACAACATAAGCCTGATTATAACGAGGCGTGGAAAGAACTCATCCCACTAAGCCTTCTATCTGGAGAGAAGGCACAACTACGAGCATTGACCCACAACCATCTGCACTCTTTATCTCCTGATACTTTGACTTATCTTCTGCCCGCAGCGCTCAATGCCCGCGATCCGGAATGGCAAGCTGAGCTTTCTACAGCCAGCCAGTTACCCTCATCTGTTCAGGCTGCATTGCAGGCGATTCTGGAAATAAACAATCAACCGGAACATCTTCAGACACTCGCACCGCTTGAACAGCTGCTTCATGATCCTTCCCATCTTTCCAACCGATCCTTTGTACTTGGCTATCTGTGGGCTTTCTCTTGCCGTATTGGAGATACAGAGTCTGCCATGCGCTGGCTTGTCTGTCTATTGCCTTACAGACCGGGGATTTTATCGATCCATCATATTTTAGCAGGGAATTATAGCCTTAAAGCTGATCTTTCGGATCTAAGCTATGCAGCACAATTGCTGCTTCAGACTGGTGCTTGGAATAGTTTATTAGCACTTTATCGCCATTCGGAAGGATCTTCCTTACACTGGTCCAGTCTGCCGCAGCCCTTACTCTACGGATTACTTGAAGCCCCCACCTCCATAAAAAAACAATGGTGCTCTATTTATGTCAGCAAGCACCCTCAATATCATACACCTGCGGACTGTACCGAGTGGCAATTATACGCTGCGATAGCCTACTCCTGTGGAGAGATGCCCATCCTTCATGTAGAGGATGAAGCCGCTTTGCGTAGAGTCGGGGGGGCTACCGCAGCCGTGAGCCTCGCTTATTACAAGCTGCAGCTCGCAGCAGAAGTATATCCGCAAGGGATACCATCAGCTCATATCCCTTCTGCGCTGCTTCTGAGATCTGCCAGCCGGACTTAGCCGGTTGGCAGATCAGATGCGGATTTCAAAGCTCCTCTTGCCATTCCACCAGATGGGGCTGCTCATCAAGGATAGATTCGTACTGCTCCAGACTACCCCAGCGCCCCTCTGGATCAAGCTCCAGGTAACGCGAGTATTTTCGCCGAAGCTCCTCAGGGGATATCGCCCAACCATAATGTTTCACACGCAGCTCGGTAAGAAACCCCGGCAATACCGAATAAGAGAGCGGAAGTCTTGGCACATGATGATCCATTTTCGGAAAAAAATAATGAAAGTTCGGCAAATAGCGGACTAGTGTACGGGTATGCTTCGTGTGGATATTCCAATGCTCATCTTCACGGTAATGTGTGGTGCCGCCCCAAAAATCAAATAATCGGAAGGATACCCAGTCATACACATCCTGATCGATGAGTCGCCTCATCTCCCGTTTAGCAGACTCTTCATAGAACTCATCGGCGTCCACAGACAGCAGCCAATCCGGATTCGTAGATACCGCCAGCTCCCACAATGTTTGCCGTAGCTCCCATTCACGGTTAAACAAAGAGCTTTGCAGGGTTACGAGCTTCTTAACTTTGGCAAAAGAGAGACATAACTGAGCCGTATGATCTGTACTTCCATCATCCACGATCACAATATCATCCACGAACTCACTTAATTCCTCCAGCACCTGCTCTAAATACCTTCCGGCTTCGTTCCTAACCTGCATAATAGCGGTCAGACGGTTGCCTGATGTTTTGCGGAGTGGCCCTCTATGACTACTCATCCTCCACTCTCCTTCTCAATCGTCTTACAGCCTCTTCGAGATCTGCCATCTCTGACAAAAGTGGCCATGCCTGATTGTCTTGCCCTCCTGCATTTAAAAAGCTGCGAATGGCCTCGTGCCGCCTGCCATACAGCAAGTGTATGGTGCCTTCCATGGCTTCATCCACATTTTCTTCCTGCTCATGTTGCAGCACTATTGCCTTTTCCCATTGAAAAGTCCGCACATAATTTTGCACCAGCAACGCTTTTGCCTCGGGAGAAGTTAGCGGACTTAAAATTCTTACTGCCGCTGCCTCATCCTCATTCAGGTGGAACAACTCCGCGCGAACCAGTTCATCCTGCCCGGAATGGAGCCAGCCCTCCATCCTTTCTACTGCTTGCTTCTCCTCTGCGGTAAATGCTGTAATCGCAAATTGGCGGACCGCCGTTTCCAAATTCCCTGTCTTGGCTTCTATTGCAGAAAAAAACCGGAAGTGTGAAATAAGGCAATCCAAATATTCATACAGCACCATTAACTCAAAGGATTGCGCCAGATATCGATTCGCTGTGGAGTCCCCAAGCAAATACAAATAAGATGCTGCCAAATAATGTACAACAGGCTGGCTGGGCAGCTTGGCGCACATCGAGGTATAATAATCCGCCCTAAGCTGGAGTTGAATCCTAAACCAGTCCGTAGCAAGGAGGGGCTCCTCCTGCCATAAGTTCTCAATCGCCTTACTCCACAACATCTCATAATCTGTCAGAAAATAAATCCGCTCGCGCTGACATACAACTCCATACGATTCCTGCTGATCCCCGTCGAGATAAATAATATTCTCCCTGCACAAGCTCTGCTCCAAATAGATCCGTTCTGACCGGGTTCCTACTAGATCGGCCTTTGCTCCAAGCAAGCCGCTGTATTTATCCCATAAGACCTTATTTTCTTCTTCCGGACAGCGCTCTAATAAAGCCACTATATATCCCGCTTGCAAAGAAAGAACCTCTGGTAGCCAATAGGGAGAAGAGACCAGAAATGTGTACTCCCTCGCCTTGAGAGTATGAATATCCGCGATCATTACCGGCTTGATCTGGCTGTTAGTCTGCTGCTCAAGAGTCATTCTTCCGGCAAAACAGACCTCTTCCCGCTCGGGCAGAAGATCCAACAGTCTTTTATATTCGTATTCCTCCCAGGAGCCTCTGCTCAGAATTAAATATTTCATGACTGCGCCTCCTTGCCCCTGCTCCTATCTGCCTTCTTCCCCTGCGGTTCGGACAAATCCCCCACATAACCTATAGTTAGTGAAGCTTCAGGGTGAAGCTGCAATTGGTGCGAAGTAGACGCCTTACAGGTAATCACTCCAGGCACATTCCCGCCTTTATGAGCAACTCGCTCTAATGGAAAAACAATTCCCGAAGGGTCCCCCCTAAGCAACCGCCCCACCTCTTCGTCCATATCCGTAGATAAACTAACGATCAGATCCGCGGAACCTTGGGTGATCGCCTTCACTACCCGTTCAACGTAATATTTCTCATACCTGATAGAGTCTGATAAATACACAGTTATCTCACTCTCAAATAATGCAGATGCATTCTTCAAAGCCCGCAGCCAAGCCTCTTGACCACGAACTGCAATCACTACATCCTGTTCATTTACTGGCAAGCCGGAAGCTGTGTTCATCCATCTGTCCTTGATCCAGATCCAGCGAATATTCTTGTAGCTCTGCTGCTCCTGTGTAGCTGCCCATTCCTGCGGAAGATGGTCCCCATTCCCATCCTCTTCACAATAAACAATCGCCGTCACTAATGGCGTTTGCAAGGTTGCCTTACCGAGTGGAATAACAGGTTGTGTTGATTGTAAGAATCCATTCTGCGGTACAAGATGTTCTTCGGCTTCTAAGACATCTTCCAGTGCCCATTTTGTACTATACGCCTGCCAGCCATCCGCAAGTGTTGGTCCGTTCATCCTTCTCTGGCCCCTATCAAGTGAATGTATAGCATGAACATACACAGCATCACTTAGCGCCAGCTTGGCTCCAGACTGCCGCGCTCGAAGACACCAATCGGCAATCATAAGAGACCGCACTTGAAGCGAGGTGTCCAACCCTCCGATACGCTGAAGCAGCTCTTTAGAGAACAGGAGGCAAGAACCCGTTAGTACATCCATCTCTCGCCATTCTCCTTGATGCCGGCCAAGATTGTAGCTTACATGAGCAGCAAACTCATCATAGGTGCCGAAGTGAAGACGTTTCTTCCCTTCCCCTCTTTCGGTTGAAGAGCGAGGGGCCACCACCTTAACTGAAGCGTCATCAAAAGGAACCCACAATAGCTCACTTAGCCAGCCAGGCGATACCATGATCGAATCTTCAAGCAAAACCGCGAAACTGGTTTCGATCTGTGCCAAAGCCTGGTTAGGCATGTACTCCTCCTTTTCATAAGGAAGAAAGAGAATCGGCTGCTCCGGTGAGAACTGTTCCGCTAAAGTTTCCATAGGAAAATCAGGAGTCATCGCCACAGCAATAATGCGCACAGACTCTCCAGAATGGAGCAGCAGCAAGGGTAAGCAAGCTGCGGCACATTCCAGGCGGCTTAGCTCAACTACAAGGGTAAGTCCATCTTTACTCGGCAGTGGAAGTAGTCCCGTGCGCTCCAAGAACCCATACCTTCCCGCCAAGCGTTCCACATTCAGAGATTCTTGCGACATTAGGATTCACGCTCCATTTATTAAAGCTGTTCTACCTATAGTCTATGAGCGCTGAAGCGTGATATCCCCTTAATTTCCTCCGCCCGCGCCTTTGTCTTCTTCCGTATGATCTGCACCCGTACTCGCGGGATCGGTTGCCGCTGGAGACGAGCTGTTATCTTTCTGACTGTTACTGGTGGTATCCTTGCCCTGATCCACTACTCCACTCTTATCCCCGCCTACAGCTGGAGCAGGAATGGCAATTCCCGGAGCACTGCTGCCGTTCGCCCCCACAGGTTGACCTTGATTATCGTAATAATACATAGGTACATCTCCAACAACCATCAGATAAGACACAGGAATTTCTGTATCCACTACCTGCGGCTCCATATCAAAAGGAATGACGACTGCAACCTCTGTCACAATATGAATGTATACCTCGACCAGAATCATATTGATCCCAGCGTTTTGCTGGCGGGTGCTGAGTTCAACCTTAACCGCACCTTGTGGTTCAATCTTGATCGGAATATCGGGTCCATAAGAAGCAATAAGGGGACTGCCCAGCGCTTGCCCCAGCGGAATATATTCTGTTCGATTATGCAATTCCTGCAGCGTAGACTGAATGACCTGTGCCGCTTGCGAAGTAATACGCATATGCTCCGCGTAGTTGAGCATGAACCCTGATATTTTCCCGTTCTTATCCGTCTTCCAATCAATTAGCTCTTCCGCATTCCCTCCATTCGCAACCTGTGAGGTAATCGCCTTATTAATCGATTCCGTAGCGATTTGCTTCACACGTATTTGTGCTAAATGCAGGATGGGCGGTTTCATATGCAGCTCCACATAGCGCAAGGATTGCAGCACCAGCACAAGTATTACTAAGGATGCTATCAGCCAAAATTTACGTCGGCTTCTTGGCTTATGTGTTCTTCCGCCTGCAACCGTTACCTTACTCTCTGGCCGGCTGGATAATCTAAAGCGGCCTTTGCTACGTTTGGCTTCAAAGCGCGTACGCTGCGGCCTAACCGCTGCCCGGCTGGGTTTTGACTTGAATGCGGAGCTTCTCGCTGAGAATCTCCGATTCGTGTCCCCATTTATTTTTGGCAGCCGAAAATGGCCTAGATCAGGTATTCTCAGCCTTCGGTTTCCCCATTTTTTCAATCTGCCCATTGCAACAGTCCCTCCCGCCTTACGCAGAGGTCAAGCCACCTCCACTTAATTTAAGGTATTCGCTAAGAGGACAAAAAAGAAGAACGTTCCCTCCGGCAAACTGCGCCTGAAGTAACGTTCTTCATCCTTTAGATCATGAACTGGGAAGATGATATTAGTGCATTCTGCTCCGCTTATCCTCCTGCAAATGGTCCCAATGACGCCGAATAAAGATGCCAATGAGAATAGCTATAAACACCGCATACCAGGTAAGATAACCATTCCATTCTTCACGCGGAACAATTAGGGTGGATCCGATCGTACCGAATAACCATATATAAGACAAATTACCAAGTACGGTTCCCCATATAAAAGATGAGGCTTTAATCGGTGAAACAGCAGACATGAAATTGATTACATTATTCGGAATAATCGGGATCGTACGCAATAGCACCAGTGTCCAAATCCCATATCGATCCAAGTAACGTTGCCATTTATCATAGCGCTTCAGTTTGCTTCTCCATTTTCGGTCAAACCAGTTATACAGATATCGCCGAATGAGAAAATACATCAGTATTCCGCCCAGATTGCAGGCCAGCCAACTGATCAGCATGCCTCCAATTACGTTAAAAACAGAGACATGCAGCACGATCAAAATTACGAATGGAAAAAATCCTAATATACTCTGCAAAAGTGCGAGCGGGATGGTCACGAATAAAATAGATGGCCCGCTAAGGCCCAGCGTTTGCAGCAGCCAATCAATCCAGGTATTTATGGTCTCTGTCATGAAGCAGTCTCCTCTCTTGACTCCTTGCAGCAGCTGCCTCCTGATTTACTTTGACAAAGCATAAGTCTAAGTGTGTAAACTAGGTATCCATTCTTATTGAAATATAAGCAGGGTACACTAAGAGCTTGTAATACTTTGCTTATATTCCCAAGAAAAACACCCCTTACGGGGTGTTTTATTGAATGAGCTTGCTTATGAAGTGTAATGTGTAAAGAACAGTAGTTAGCGTACAAGTTACATTTTTGTTTCCATTTATTCTTCACATCATAACACAGTTTTTAATCTACTTACAATTCTATACCTGCAACCCAAGCATTCACTTTATCCGGATTGCTTTCCACCCAAGTTTTAGCGGCTTCTTCTGGGGACTTCCCACCCTGAACCTCGATCATTACTTTGGCCATATCTTCTGCTGTCCATTCGAATTGATCCAGGAATTTGTAGACATTGGGCATGTCATCTTTCAGACCTTGGCGAACCATCGTGTGGATCTGTTCATCCGCACCGTAAACCCCTTTTGGATCTTCCAGATATTTCAGATCCATATTGGCGAACATCCAGTGCGGTGTCCAGCCTGTAACAACGATTGGCTCGTTGTTGTCATAAGCCTTTTGCAGTTCCTGAGCCATCGCTGCGGATGAGCTTTCAAGAAGTGTGTAATCGCTAAGATCATATTCCGCGATAGCCTTTTCTGTGGTTGTCATAATGCCGGCACCTGGCTCAATGCCGATAATGCGATTGTTCAGCTTTGCTGCCATATCACTGTTCTTCAAGTCTTCAATAGAGTTAATATCCATATAGGCCGGAACAGCCAAGCCAACCTTAGTTCCATTTAGATTTGCACCCAAATCTTCAATTTTTGCACCGTACTTCTCTAAATAAGCCGCATGGGTGCTTGGCAGCCAAGCTGCAACCATTCCATCCGCACTACCGTCTGCAACCCCAGCCCACATTGGACCAGCATCTACCTGCAGCATTTCAACGGTAGCTCCAAGCTTAGTTTCAAGTACTTCCTTTACTACATAAGTACTCGCAATTTCCGAATCCCATGCTACATATGCTAATTTTACCTTCTCTTTACTTGATGAAGAACATCCAGCAATAACAGCAATCATCATAATAACTAACAGGAATACCCCTATATTTTTCTTCTTCATTTATTTAAAACTCCTATCTTTGTTTTGGTTTTAGTGCGTTCTGTGTCAAACGGTCCAGCAGAATGGCGATAATAACGATCGCAATCCCTGCTTCGAATCCGTCTCCTGTCTTAGCCTGTGATACCGCACGGTATACATAGGCACCCACGCCCTGTGCACCAATCATCGATGAGATAACAACCATTGACAGTGACAACATAATGGTCTGGTTCACACCTGCCATAATTGTTGGTAAAGCGATTGGAAGCTGCAATTTAACTAATTTCTGAGTAGGTGTCGATCCGAAAGCATCTGCTGCCTCCACCAGTTCCTCCGAAACCTGACGAATTCCGAGATTGGTCAAGCGAATCGTTGGCGGAATTGCAAAAATAATCGAAGCAATAACCCCTGGAACTACGCCCAATGAGAAAAAGGATACTGCTGGCAATAAATATACAAAAGCCGGCATCGTCTGCATAAAGTCCAAAATAGGCGTAACTATATTTCTAACGGTATTTCTCTGCGCACATAAAATACCAATCGGCACACCAATTACTACAGCCAATATCGAGGCGGTTAGAACAAGGGCCAAGGACTGCATAGAAGGTCCCCATAATCCAAGATTATCAATCAGAAGCAGCCCAATGACCGCAAATAGTGCCATGCGCCATTTACCGATCCAATAAGACAAAGCTGCAATAAGCACGATAAGTACTAATGCTGGCAGGAAGGTAAGTGCATTTTCAATGCCAGCCACCATACCACCGATAATCGAATGGATGAAGTCAAACAGGGGCCCACAATAAGTCGTCAGCCAATTTTCCAACCACTCGAGTGCCTTTCCCAAAGGCAGTTTAGGAATGTCCATTATAATCCTCCTTCCGGTACCGCGTTGCCGGCGAGTGCGGAAAGAACGGCTCCTTTAATCACAATACCCTTCAATTTATCCGCTTCATCTACGACGGCTACAGGCAAATGTGTCTCAGATATTAATTCAAAGAAATCATTGAGTAGCGTTTCCGGTTGAACACGTGGGATTTCTCTCCGCGTTACTTCCAGAATAGATTTATTATCATTCAGTGCCTTAAGGGCATCCTCAGCTGTAATAACACCCAGAAGCTTATTTTCCTTGTCCACTACATACAGACTGAATATACCACTGTCACGCATTAATTGAAGCGCTACCCGAGGCCCGCGTTCAGGTCTGACTGTTTCCGGCTGACGCATTACATGAGCTGCAGTCAACACCTTGGACAAGTCCACATCCTCCACGAATCGCTCTACATATTTATTGGCAGGTTGGATGAGGATTTCTTCCGGTGTACCAATTTGCACAATGACTCCGTCCTTCATCAGTGCGATCCGATCTCCAATCCGCAAAGCTTCGTCTAGATCATGAGTGATAAACACGATGGTCTTCTTCACTCTGGCCTGTAATTCCAGCAGCTCTTGCTGCATGTCTTTACGAATAAGCGGATCCAGTGCACTAAATGCCTCATCCATAAGCAGGATATCCGGGTCGTTAGCAAGGCCCCGTGCCAGTCCAACACGCTGCTGCATCCCTCCACTGAGTTGATCAGGATGATGATTCTCCCAACCTTTCAGACCTACCAGATGCAAGGCTTCTGTTGCCAGTTCAGTTCTTTTCTTTTTATCTACGCCCTGAACTTCAAGCCCGTATGCTGCATTCTCCAGTACGCTTCGATGTGGAAATAATGCGAACTTCTGAAACACCATGCCGATATTCTTCCGTCTGAATTGGCGCAGCTGCTCCGGATTCATTTTCACAACATCTTTCCCTTTAAAAAGAACTTGCCCCCCTGTAGGCTCAATCAAGCGGTTCAACAAACGAACCAGCGTCGACTTACCGCTGCCGGACAAACCCATAATGACGAATATTTCTCCTTCTTCAATGCTGAATTCGGCTTTGTTGACTCCGACTGTCAACTTCAATTCCTGAGCAATTTTTTCCTTCGACATCCCTTGCTCTAATAAAGGAATCGCGCGCCCCGCATCATGACCGAATACTTTGGTTAGTTGTTTCACCTCTATAATAGCCATGCCGTCCTCCTTCTCCCGAAATGTTATCCGGGTTTAGTTCACTTATAGTAGTTTACCGGACTATTGAAAATTCATGCAAACACCATATACGGATAAAATTTAGTGTACAGTTTTAACTTTATGAACTTTATGTATGGAATACTCTGTTTTACGCCAAATTCCTTTCTTCATGAATTCTTTACTTATGGAGGGGGATTTGATTACAATACATTGTATAAGGTTGCAGTCTATCGACCTATTCCTCAGGAGGGACATCATGAACGATTTAGAAGGGCTTACGCCCGAACAAATAGAGAAGATTAGTAAAGCCCGTGAACGTGTGATCGATTCTATCGGCAAAAACATGGATCTGTATGGCATTACCTTGTCTATTGGACATTTATACGGTTATATGTACTTCAATCAAGGTCCAGTGACACTGGATGAACTCAGTAAAACAATGGGAATGAGTAAAACGTCCATGAGTACGGGAGTCCGTACCCTTCTAGATCTGAAAATGATCGACAAAGTATGGGGGAGAGGGACGCGCAAAGACTTGTTCACCACTGTGCCTGACTGGCATCAGAACTTCAGTGATTACTTCTCTATTAAATGGAGAAAAGCCGTCGAAGGTAATATGATCTCACTAGCGAAATCACTTGCAGAAATTAACGATATGAAAAAAGAGTATAGTGACGATAGTAAACTTATGCAGCTCTTAAATACAGATGAAGAAAAAATAACTGAATCCATTAACTACTACCGCTGGTTGCTGAAACTAATAGAATCTTTTGAGAGTGGCAAAATTTTTGAATTTATCCCTAAAGAAACTTAAGTCAAACCCACAAAAAACACACAAAAAAACGACAGTGCTCCTGTAAAAAGGAAAACACTGCCGTTTTTTCTCGTTTACCCTTCGATCAAGCTTACATCATCTAAATAAATTGTACTGCCCGCGCTAATTTCACTATTCGTCTCCGTACTATTCCCATCTATAAGCCCTAGCAAAAACACCAGATGAACACCAGCGTCTGTTGCCCCATTCATGGTAAAAGTGTAGCTGTATTCGTCCATATTCTGGGTCAAGGCTACAAGCTCAGCTTCCATATATTTGGTGTAGTCCCCGCCCTTATGCTCCACAGCTACCTGAATATTGCGGTTTACTGTAGAACGAGCTTTAAACTTCAAGGTGTACGTCTTTCCCTGAACGAGCTTGAGATTTTCGTAATCCACCTGTGCGCTATAAGGGGCTTGCCCGGTACCTGTTAAGTTGATAGCAAATTCCCCCTCTTGAACAGAAGCAGTTCCGATTCCGTCAAAATACTGGCTCCAGCCCGTTGCATCTACATCGAAGGTTCCATTATCCAGGGTACCGCTTGGCGGTGTTACTGGTGGACCCCCTTGTACCTCCCTGACCACAATATCGTCAAAAGAAATCGTATGCGGTGTACTGTTAGCCGCAGGATCAGCGCCCAGCGTTTTGCCGATCAGATAATTAAGCTTCAGCGGGTTGCTGTTCGACACCGTAAATTGTGCTGTATAAGTAGCCCAATCCGCATGAATATCAAACTTAGCTTGCGCGGAAGCAGCTGAAGTATTGGAGTATTCTAACACAATTTGGCGCGGAACCGTTGATTTTGCTTTGAAGCTCACCTCATATGTTTTTCCGCCCTCCAGTGGAATACCCTCTTGGAAAAATTGTGTATGCCACGCTTCCCATCCGGCCGACGTAATCAGGATTTCAGCTACGCCATCCTTCACATTAAACGCGGAGACGCCACCTTCTCCGGACCATGTAGTCCAGCCCGTCTTATCGCTGCCAAACGAACCATTGATGACTAGATTGTTATCATTAGCTAGAATAGTCTGCGCGACAGTTGCAGTAACATAATGTTCAGCCTCAACAGTAATGGTATAACTTCCTTCTGCCGGAAATACTGCTGCTTCAATTGTGATTTTTCCCGGTTCAATAGTGTACTGCTCTGCATTAAGTGTTGTACCGTTAACCTTTACCGCCATGATTTGATTCCGCCAATTTGCATTGTCGATAAAAGTAAGCTCAATCGGCTGCGAAACTCTGTTATTACTGCTGTCGCTCAGCAGCTCCTGCGGTTTGGCCGGTGCATTTTTGATCTCAAATTTCACATTGTCAATGATAATATCATGGTTTTGAGGAATACTAATCCCCTCAACCTTCCCAAGCAGGAATTTAAGAGACAATGTATCCTTGCTGCCTTGCCGGAATTCGAATCTGTAATGATTCGTCTCCGGCGTTACCTCCAGAATATTGCTGAACGAGGCCTGATACGTACCATTTTCTACGTTCACCCCGATTTTGCGGATTACGGTTGAACTGGCATCAAATTCAACCACATAATCCATTCCAGCAGCAGCTTTCAAGTTGTTCTGAAACAACATTACAGAATAAGCCTGACTGCCGGTATTCGTAATGCTAAATTTCGCTGCTCCATCTGCAACCGTAGCGCTGCTCTGACCACCCTGCTCTGTCAACAGGCGGTCCCAGGCGCTAAACCCAAAGTTAAATTCACCATTCAGGAGCGGGTAATATATTAGCGATGGATCAAAATAGAAGCTAGTACGTATCATCTGGAAGTTATCCAGAACGACTGTATCCGCTGCCCCGTTTAACAATAATACGAATTGTCCTTCATGATCGGTTGCACCTCTAAGATTGATAAAGGTGGCTTTAATTTTTTGCTCACCTTCGCTTAAGCTAACCGGTTGTTCTGCCTGTACACTGCCGTCTTTTCCTAGTAGTTGGACCGTTCCTGTGCGTGCAGAGGATACTGAAGCATTGAAGGTAACCTCGTAGTCCTGCCCTTGAATGAGCTGAATTCCCTTCTGAAGTAACCGAACCTCACCATTTTCACTGCCGCCAATCTGTAGCTTTAACTGGCCATTGTCATTAACGCTTGATTCTACCGTGACACCACCAGCTGCTTCCGTATGCCAATAACTCATCCGATTGGGTTCGCCAATATCGAAAGTACCATTGTACAGATGATTACCGTTGGCCAGCGGTTCCTTCACACTATCATGCGGGAATTGAATATTCTCAATCTCTTCTAATCTGACATTACCAAACCATACCGGTGAAGTATTGGTACCCACGTTGAACTCGACGCGTGCAGCAATATCTGAGTTCTCCTTCATTTGAAACATCGTTTCGTAATGCGTCATCGCTGAAGTTAGATCTACCTTAAACGATGGAGAATACGCTGCAAATCCACGAGATTCTCCACCTGTTAACCGAACGCTCATACTGCGGGACATATCGGTTTTGGCATCGAAGCTGAGTTTATAGAACCTGCCTTTAGCTATAGATACGATAGCTTGGGGTTGAATCGAATAAAAATTCCCGCCGCCACTGCTGATATCTACCTTCACATAATTGCGCTCCCCAATAGGAACGGTAGAAACCGTAGCTTCAGCCCCTGCTTCTTTATAAAGTGCCCAATGTGCGGTATTTGGGATTCCCATACCGTCATCCCCCGGCACCTGCTCCGAATAATTGTTGTTATAGACCATGTTGCCGTCTGCCAGTGCAAGCTTGGAGCCTTCTGGATAGGCTTCCTTCTCCAGTGTAACTGGAATAGGCTCGCGGTACTCACGACCTGTCAGCTCGTAGACTCTAACGTAATCAATCTCCATCGATTTTGGAAATACGGTTTCGCTAGTCGGATCACCATCAAAGTTACCGCCTACGGCCAGATTCATCAGCAAATGGAACTTCTGATTAAACGGCGCTGGATACACATTATTGGCAGGCTGCCCATTGCTGATGCTGTACCAGTCATTTTTGGTCGAATATAATTCACCATCCACATACCAGCGAATTTCGCCCGGCTCCCACTCAATAGAGTACGTATGGAACTGCTCAATCGTAGCGTTATCCGGAAATACATACTCTTTGCCGGAGTATACATTGTTCGGCGCCATACCGCCGTAATGAATCGTCCCCGCTACCGTGTCTGGACGACTGCCCCAGCCTTCCATAATATCAAGCTCACCGGAAGCAGCCCAAGTCCCGTACACATCGTTCTCCGGCAGCATCCAGATCGCCGGCCAGTACCCTTTTCCAGTAGGTGCTTTGGCCCGAATTTCAAATTTCCCATATTTCTTACTAAACAACCCTTTAGTCTTAATCCGTGTAGAAGTATATTGTTTGCCGGCTTTTTCTTCTTTGTGGGCCGTAATGATCAGGTTACCGTCCTGTTCCTTTACATTCTTCTCATCGTTGGTATACCACTGCTTCTCATTGTTTCCCCAACCTGGATTGTTGTATTGCGATCCATCTCCAAGGTCATAGGTCCACTTTGTGGCATCAATGTCTCCATCATCAAACTCATCCCCCCACACCAGTGTCCACGGATCAGTGGTTGGTGTTGGTGTTGGTGTTGGTGTTGGTGTTGGTGTTGGTGTTGGTGTTGGTGTTGGTGTTGGTGTTGGTGTCGGTGTGGCTGTTGGTGTCGGTGTGGCTGTTGGTGTCGGTGTTAGTGTCGGTGTTGATGTTGGTGTCGGTGTGGCTGTTGGTGTCGGTGTCGGTGTGGCTGTTGGTGTTGGTGTTGGTGTTGGTGTTGGTGTGGCTGTTGGTGTTGGTGTTGGTGTTGGTGTTGGTGTTGGTGTTTCGATTGGCGTAGCAGTTGCCGTAGGTGTCGCCGTTGCTTCAGGTGTGGAGTTTGGTGTCGATATTGGACCTACATTCCCCGAACTGCTTGGCGCTGAGCTTGCTATTGGCAATGTTGTTTTGCCAGTGTTTCCTTTTTTAATGCTACACCGCCAATCGTTACTCCATCGGCTTTGTTATCTATTGTGGTTACGCTTCCGCTGCCTTGAACTGTTGTACCTCCAGCGCTCGCAGATAGGATTAGTGCCGCCACTTGTGAATTGTTCTCCAATGTTAATTGGGCCGGACTTCCCAGAATAAGGCTGCCGACAGTTCCAAGGATTCTTAACAAAGAACCGCTGACTGCTGAGTCTGCCGAACGAACCGCTGCAAATGTTCCGCGAAGCGAAATATTGTGAGGAACGACATCCATCTCAACATCCCCAAACCCTGCCCCGGTAAGATCGCTGCTTTCTTCCAAGATTGCCCCAGATAGCAGATGCACAGTACCCACAGCTGTTGACCCGCTGGCATAAACCCGAACCTTACCATTAGGCTTGGCTACTTGAAGCAGTCCAAGAGAAGTATGGTGTAAGCCGATACTTTGCTCGCCGCCTCCCCGTACAAAAGTAGTCCCTGTTACCTTTACACCTTCAAGCTTTGCATTCCCTTCAGCTATCCCCTCGGTTAGATAAAGATTACCTTGGATGACCGTGTCTTTAAGAATCACGTCAGCCCGATTAATGACTACATTGCCCTTTACTGTTCCTAGTGAAGTCTCTCCTGATTTCAGGAGGAGTCCCGAAACCATTCGATCAGCCAACTGAGCTAACTCTGCACGGGTGATCCCACCATCTGGCTTAAACAAACCTCCAGGATATCCTTTTACAAAACCTGCACTCGATAGAACAGCTATTGCTTTTGCGGTTTCATCGCTGACTCCGTTCAGATCGGTGAATGCTGCTGTACTGCTTTTGTCTGCATTGAAACGAAACACTTTCTCCAATGCTAACGCCGCCTCAGCGCGCGAAAGTGCTTTTGAAGGATAAATATTGTTCTTCTGATCACTGCTTAAATATCCAGCTGCAATCCCTTTGGCTATATCATTTTTATACCAGTCTGTAGCCTGGACATCAGCGGGAACCTTATCCGATTGCTCCTGATAATTAAATATACGATTCATAATAGCTGCGAATTCTGCCTTCGTGACTTCCTTACCCGGACGAAACGACCCGTCGTCATATCCGCTTATGATCCCATTTGCGCTCCAACGCTGTAATGGGCCTGCGGCCCAATGACTTGGAGATACATTGGTAAACGCTTTCAATCCATTGATTGGTTCATTTTCCACTTTCGTTGCCGCTGAATCAGGTGAGTTTTCCTTTAACGCCTCTGCCGCTGAAGCATTCATGCTCCCAACCGGTGATAGCAGCCCGGTGACAAGGAGCATAGCAGCAAGTGCTGCTGTGAAATTCCTTTTCATCCTAAACATCACTCCTCGAATTTCGTAATATTCGTAATTCAAGCGAAAAATCGAAATCGGTTTCGACAATGCTATTGTTGCTTAGTTTTCTATTTTTGTAAAGATGTAATTTTGAATTTTTTTACATAGATTATTTTGGAATAAATCTGCATAGTGAAATATATATTTGACTTGTTTCGGCAATAATAATAGACTGAAAATAATTGAATTTTCATTCACCCTATTCATAATAACTCGCAAATAACCGCTCTAGAACAGTCTTTTTCTCAAATTTCAACTATTTAGCGGAGGGTGGCTTTATTAACTATGAATATCAAAATGATTGCCGAAATGGCCGGCGTTTCTGTCTCGACTGTTTCGAAAATTATGAACAATTACAGCGATGTTTCCGAAAAAACCAAGCAAAGAGTTTTGGAGATCATCGAACAAACCGGATATTCACCTTCCAACTCCGCCAAGACACTCGCAACTAAGAAGTCGAATCTGATCGGGGTTATTTTTGCTGGCGAGCTTAATGTCGAATTTACCCATCCCTTTTTCGTAGAAGTGCTAAATTCCTTTAAAAAGCAGATGGGCGTTCTGGGCTACGATCTCATTTTCTTTTCCAACGAGAAATTCATCAGCAGCGGCGATTATTTCGCTCGATCTGTTCATTTTAATGTGGATGGATGTGTCATTATTTCCGGGCAAAAGATGGAGCCTACCATCCGCGATCTGGATATGAGCAGTATTCCTTGTATCGGGGTCGACCTTGAGCTAAAGGGCAAAAAATCTGGCTTTGTGATGTCAGATAACTTTCAGGTTTCTTCCAAGGTCGTGGAGCATTTTTATCTACTTGGCTATAGAGAGCTTGGATTTATCGGAAGTGCAGCGGATTCAGATATTTCTAACTTGCGGGAATCTGGATATGTCAAAGCTATTGAAAGCTTCGGCCTCACTTTGAACCGTCAGTGGTTTGTTCATGGCGACGATTTCTTTGAGCCCAGCGGTTATACGGCTATGCAGCAATTAATTCAAGCCGGAAATTTACCAAAAGCCATTTTTGCGGCTTCTGATTTGCTGGCTCTGGGAGCCATCCGGGCTTTGAAAGAACACGGCCTCAGCGTTCCTGAAGATATTGCAATTATCGGTTGTGACGACATTGAAGCCTGTAAATATACCAGTCCAAAACTGTCGACCATCCGCCAGAACAAAGAACGGCTTGGCATCCTCGCTGCTCATATGCTCTATGACTTGATTAACAATCAGTCTGGCGGTGGATCGTTTGTAGTGGAGCCTGTGCTTATTGTACGTGAATCCTGTGGCAGTCAATTAAATACTCAGTAATCAAAAAAAGACAACAGCCAATGTAAGCGGGTTTCCGCAAACGGCGTTGTCTTTTTTTGATTAACCGAAACGTTTCGTTATAAACATTCATTGGACATCAACTCGCCAAATTCTACCTCTTAATATGGAGTAGGTATCCCTACCTGATGATCCAAATTCAACTCAATCAATTGTCCAGCCTGGGTCAATCCGGCACCAAAACCATACATCAGGATCTTTTGTCCATTTTGTACTTTACCCTCGCGGATGCCCAAATCGAGTGCTAAAGGAATCGTGGCAGCAGAAGTATTGCCGAAATTCACAAGACTGTGCAACACCTGCTCCAGCGGATAATTTAATCGCTCGCATATTGGCTCAATCATGCGCATATTAGCGCTGTGTGGAATAAACCAGTCTACTTCCTCCAGAGTTACCTCCGCTTTTTCAAGCAGCTGTTGCACACCTAAA
The DNA here is from genome assembly GCF_045040705.1 of Paenibacillus sp. FSL H3-0286. Classification (NCBI taxonomy): domain Bacteria; kingdom Bacillati; phylum Bacillota; class Bacilli; order Caryophanales; family Paenibacillaceae; genus Paenibacillus; species Paenibacillus sp. FSL H3-0286. Next base: position 6,048,417 of record NZ_CP150285.1, read on the forward strand.
GGAACCGTTCTGACCGCCCAGCGAAACACTTCACGTCCGTTCTGTACCAGCATTTGTGTATCTACCAGCTCAATATTGTTTACAGTATGGGCAAGCCCCGTACGGTACACATGATGTGCCCCACCGCCATCACTTGCCAGCTGGAAGCCCAAAAATCCCGTCGACTGCTCATCACTTTCCACAAGTACAGCTCCCGCTCCGTCCCCAAAAAGAATACATGTACTGCGGTCAGTATAATCCGTAATCTTGGAGATCGTATCCGCACCAATAACCAGTACCTTACGATGCATTCCTGAAGCCACATAACTGTGAGCAGTATGCAGTGCATAGACAAAACCCGCGCATGCTGCGCTCAAATCCATAGCACCCGCAGTCTGTGGAATGTTAAAACGATTTTGAATCAAAGAAGCTACTGAGGGAAAGGAAAAGTCAGGTGTGCTCGTAGCTACCAGGACCATATCGACATCCTGAACGCTTTTTCCATAACGAGTCATAAGATCCTGCACAGCTGCTGCACATAAATCACTTGTATACTCATCCTGCCTACTAATTCGGCGCTCACGGATTCCGGTCCGTTGTACAATCCATTCATTATTTGTATCTACGATCTGCTCCAGATCGGCATTAGTCAGTCTTTTGGCTGGGACATAGGTTCCGATAGCGGTAATTTTTGCACCTGTCATTCCAATCACCTCTTCATTTAGTATCTGATATTAGTACTTGGTACTAATTATAACTCTGTGCCTGCTAAAAAGTAAAGAAGGCCGGTAAAGCATCTTAGCTTCCCGGCACTTCCTAAACCTTACGAACCCACTTAGAAACGTTTTCTATTACGCTGCTTTCTTTTTCTGACGAACAATATAATCGCAGTTACAATAACCACCACTAAAATGATAAGCACAATCACGATATTCCATACATTAGGCACATAAACCTGCATTTGAATTGGCTCTGTATCCGCTAGTGTAACATTCCAAGTAAGGGTTCTGCCGTCCTCCACATTTGCATTATTGTCTCCATATAAATCCACAGGTAACGTTAATTTAAAGTCGAAAGCCATGTTTTGTAAAAACGCCCGAATAATCGGCTTCGATAAGCTGAGCGATCCCATATTATCCATTATGGTGTCTATGTAACTATTTAATTTGGGCTTCGCCTCAACATCATATTTGGTATAAAACCAATAATCTTTGGTATCTAATTTCAGGTCCACAATATCCAAGTCACCAGAGAGTGCTTTCATTTCCTCAAAAGAGGCATAAGATTTCATGAATTCATAGACTGTAGATTTTCCATCTTGGCTTTTCTCTAGCTCAATCCCCTGATCTTTAAGTTTGTTTACCAGAGCATCTTCCATTTTTCCGCTAATCAACGCTTCTGCCCGCGAATTCACTTTCATATTCACTGCAAAATCTACGCTTCCATTCTTATTCACTGTGACATGCGCTGTTCCTTTAGAACAGCCTGATAATAGTACAAGCATTAAGAGCAGCCCTAGTAACGAAAACCCTCTCCATTTTGACAACAACATTTCCCTCAAACCCTTCACTGACATGTATTTATATAACGGCTACCCATTCTATAAAGGCTACCTCATTTATATCATAGAATCAAACTCTATATGAATGAATAATCAAATTTGAGGACCGTCAAACTTAAACTTTATACGCGCATAAAAAAGAGGCCCTCACAGAAGTAATTACTCATGAGGTAACCTCTTTCAAAAAAGCATCAGCAAATTTGATGTTACTTGGAGTGCTCGTTGTCGCTTGGGTGCACGGTGTTACTTGGACTTTCAAAGTCGCTTTCGGACTCCAGAGCCGTTATTTCCGCACAAACGTCTCTTTTCATAAGCTATCGGACTCCAGTGTCACTATTGACGCAAAATCACCCCATTATGAGCCATTTTACGAGGAATAGCGCCTCTCCAGTCCGAAACTATCCGGAAAAGGCTCTAAATTAGCAAATAGCGGCATCTGAGTCAGAAAGCATAACGCCCTCCCTCCCGCAACCGCCCTACTGCCCCTAAACTAATCAATTTTTAAGTCACAGAGTTGCTCTATGTTAATCGGGATGATCATTGTTACTTGGAGTGCTCATCGTTACTTGGAATGCTCAATTATTACCTAGAGTGCTCGCCGTTACTCAAGATGCTTAATGTTACTTGAACTGCTTAATGTCGCTTGAGATGCACGGTGTTACTTGGACTTTCAAAGTCGCTTTCGGACTTCAGAGCCGTTATTTCCGCACAAACGCCTCTTTTCATGGGCTATCGGACTCCAGAGTCACTATTGGTGCAAAACGACCCCATTAGGAGCCATTTTACGAGGAATAGCGCCTCTCCAGTCCGAAACTATCCGGAAAAGGCTCTAAATTAGCAAATAGCTGCATCTGAGTCCGAAAGCACAACGCCCTACTGCCCCTAAACTAATCAATTTTCAAGCCACAGAGTTGCTCTATATGTTACTTGAAGTGCTCGTTGTCGCTTGGGTGCACGGTGTTACTTGGGCTTTCAAAGTCGCTTTCGGACTCCAGAGCCGTTATTTCCGCACAAACGTCTCTTTTCATAAGCTATCGGACTCCAGAGTCATTATTGGTGCAAAACGACCCCATTAGGAGCCATTTTACGAGGAATAGCGCCTCTCCAGTCCGAAACTATCCGGAAAAGGCTCTAAATTAGCAAATAGCTGCATCTGAGTCCGAAAGCACAACGCCCTACTGCCCCTAAACTAATCAATTTTCAAGCCACAGAGTTGCTCTATGTTACTTGAAGTGCTCGTTGTCGCTTGGGTGCACGGTGTTACTTGGGCTTTCAAAGTCGCTTTCGGACTCCAGAGCCGTTATTTCCGCACAAACGTCTCTTTTCATAAGCTATCGGACTCCAGAGTCATTATTGGTGCAAAACGACCCCATTAGGAGCCATTTTACAAGGAATAGCGCCCCTTCAGTCCGAAACTAACCGGAAAAGGCTCTAAATTAGCAAATAGCGGCATCTGAGTCCGAAAGCACAACGTCATCCCTCCCGCAACCGCCCTACCTACCGCCCGCAACCGCCTTACTACCGCCTCCCGCAATGGCCCTACTATCGCATTACTGCAGCACTACTACCACCCTACTGCCGAAACAAAAACACTACTCCACAAACAACGTCCTACTCTAAAACCACTCCATTGCCCATCAAGCTGGGCTTATAGAGTCCCGCTTATGTGGTTAACGAGGCGCTTCTTTTCCCCGCTCCATGTAGTGAAGCATTCTCTTCACTCAAGCCGGTGTCCGCTTGGCGGAGAACCTTTCGCCCCCTCCAGCGCGCCAAAACAAGCAAACCTCTCACCAATTCGTCGGCTATCATACAACAATAGATACCTATGAGTCCCCAGCCGACGCTGATTCCTAACCAATAGGAGCAGCCCACGCCAATGAGGGACATAGACACGATGGAAGTATACATCGTATAACGCGTATCCCCGATGGCATTCAGCGCGTTGCCGAGGGCCATATTCAGCATTTTGGAGGGCTGAAGCAATAGATTTAGAGCTAACAAAGAAACCCCGATCGCAATAATTTTCGGATCAGATGTGAAATAACCGAGCAGCTGTTTTCCGAACAAGAATAATAACAACATGTTAGCTGACACAATGCTCAAACCAATAAAGAGTGTACGATACGCACTGCGATAAGCTTCTTTCAGTTTGCCTGCTCCGAATAAATGAGCAATCTGTATCTGCCCCGCCAGCGCAAAAGCATAACCAAGCGTGAAGCAAAAGGACTCCAAGGTGTTAAGATACGTGCGTGCTGCTAACGCTTCGGCTCCAAGTGCAGCCAGAAAGGAATACACAATAAGCTGGGAGAATACCCAACAGGAAGAATTGATCCCCAGCGGCCAGGCAATCTTCAGAATTTGCTTGAACAGCTTCCCATTGAATATACGGAAATCTCTAAGTCTAACCTTGATTTCGAAAGAACGCCGGAATAAGGAATAGAGAATAATCACTCCGACCAGTCTACTGACAATACTGGAGATCGCGATGCCCGCAAGGCCTAGCTGTGGCAGACCGAATACACCAAATATAAAAATATAGTTCAGAATTATATGGATGACATTGATTATAATCCCTGTGTACATCGGCCCTTTGGTATTCCCTGTGTTCCGGATAGCGGTACCGAGGGAAGCGATCATCCCGACCATAAAAAGTCCACCGCCGACATAGGAGATATAGACATTCGAAAGTGATAATAGTTCCGGTGCTATATTTAGAACCCCACCAATAGGGCCCGCATAGAAAAACAACACAATACTCACGACAATCCCCAACACGAGGCTAACCGATACTCCCATAATAGCAATCGTGCGCGCTTCACCAAAACGTTTGGAGCCCATTCTCTGTGCGATCAGAATCCCCGCTCCACCCGCAAATGTTGTAAAAAGTGTGGTCAATGCACCGAACAATTGATTGGAAATGCCGACTACGGCGACTGCATCATCAGAGATACGGCTGACCATTAATGTATCTACCGTACCCAGCAGAGTCTGTAGAAATACCTCTATAAATATAGGCCAAGCCAATACCCAGAGTCCAAAACCCTGTCTTTCTTTTTTCACTATACAAACCCTCCTCGTAAACCATACCTATAGACTTAGCCTAAAAAATAACATCTTTATTCATTATGTCAGACTAAATTATAGATGATATACTTTGGATGATGGTACAGATTTCAAACCAATTATTACATTATTCCAACCTCACTAAAAGGAGCTTCTGACATGAACATCTTGAACTTCACCGTTCCTCCGTTGCTGTACTACATTGTGAGCGGATTCCATACTTTCTCCCCCGGCCATTATCATATGAGCCGCCATAATACCCGGGTGTTCGATTTGCTTGTAGTTAAACAAGGCTGTTTATATATGAGTGAAGGCGGTCTCCCTTTTCAAGTAAAAGCGGGTCAGGCGCTCTTGCTTCGTCCAGACAGCCATCATTTCAGTACGGACAGCTGCAAGGAATCCACCTCTTATTATTGGCTGCATTTTCAAACGGTGGGCGACTGGAATATAACCGAGGATACGGCCGCTGCGCTTGAGAAAGACAACGTCAAAATAGAGAACCCCCTGCAATCTGACGAATTTGATATCCGGCCGTTTAGCTTACGCTTGCCTCAATATACAACTCTGCTGCAGCCGTCCAAGATGGAAGAGCTGCTCTCGCAGCTGAATCAGCTTGTGCCTAATTCCCATTTAAGTGATACTCCATTTCAGCAGCAGCTGTTGTTTCAGGAGGTTATACAGCAGTTATCCGCCTCCCTCAGCCATGAGCGCCCCTCGCCCTCCAAAATATGCGCAGAGCAAGCGGCCTCCTATTTACGCAGCCATTTTCGTGAGCATATCACTGCGCAGCAGCTCGGGGAAAGTCTAAGCTTTCACCCTGTATATATCGCTCGTTGCATGAAGAAGGAATACGGCTGTGCGCCGATGGAATATCTGCTGCATTATCGGATTCAGCAAAGTAAACTTTTGCTGATGCAGACCAGCTACACAATTGCCCGTATAGCCGAGGAAGTTGGCTTCAATCAGGCGCCTTACTTCAGCTCCAGCTTTATTCGAATAGAAGGAACCACTCCACGGGAATTCCGTCAACGTTTCTCGTAAATCTGAGTACGTTAAAGAACACAAAAAAAGGGATGCTCCCTGCCATTAGGCTTAAGGAACATCCCTTGCTACTTTTATTATTTCAAACCCTTCTCCTGCACATAAGCATCCCATTGCTTGATATATTCGGTCTGGATTTTTTCAAGGCCGGCTTGCTTAGCCTTTTCCATAAAGGTGGCTAAACCCGCATCAACATCCTCTACTAATCCAGCTTGCAATGGATACAGGTATTGCTTTTCCACCTGCTCTAGTGCTGCTTTTTCCGCCTGATAGGAGGTATAATCCTCAGCAAAACCGGTGAAAATATCCGGCTTCTGAATTTTGTCGAGCTCAGCGAAAATTTCCTTCACGCCATCATAGGATTTATCAAATAGCATGAACTCCGGATTCCGCCAGGCCCAGCCATTCATTCCCTCGCGTGTAAAACCGTTCGTTGAAGCATCTCCAATAAGTTCATAGTAACCGTTCGCATCAATTTTATAGTTCTTTCCTTCCACACCGTATTGTGTCAGCTGATTATAACGTTTATCCATGACCATTTTTTCATAGAAGGCCAGTGCACGTTCAGGGTTCTTGCTGCTCTTCGGAATGGCGAAACCATTATGAATAGGATGAACTGGTGTTGCATAACCAATGGTATTGCCATAAGGATAGTAACCTAGATCCCAATCCGGATGTGCTGCTTTCACCTTCATCAACGTATCGTTGAAGCGAGTCGGATTATCTCCGAAGATGCTTGCTGCCTTGCCCGCGATAATCGGAGCCTGGATGGTATCCTTCAAGTTCAGGACGTTTTTGGAAATCAATCCGTTTTCCTGCCAGCGTCTCATCGTCAGCAGCTCTTCTTTATGTTCCTCCGAGCCCCAATACAGATAAGCTTTTGAAGGATCATCGTACTTAATACCAATACCATAAGGCAGCGGACTGCCGACCTGTGCGGTAAGTGTTGAATATACATCATGAATGTTACCTCTTACATCACTGTTAAAAGAAGCAGGTGACATCTGCGGTTCATTTTTCTTGATTCCTTCCATGTATTCTTCATAGCTAGCCAGATCTGTCGGCTGAGGCAGATTGTATTTCTTGCGCAGATCCTCACGCCATACGAAGCCGTTCGTTACATACTCCTTATAAGTCGCTGGAACGGTGTAAATCTTGCCATCAATCTTCACAGCATCCCACATTTCCTGTGGTACGAATTGCTGGAGTTCTGGGGCAGCTTTGGGCAGCAGATCATCAATAGCTAAAAAAGCTCCCTTTTTCGCATAAGCCTGATATTGTGTCCAGTCCGCAGTGAAGATCAGATCGATTGATTGACCCGACGACAGCAGCAGCTTATATTTCTGATCCCAATCTGTCCAGGTTGTATAGTTGAATTTAACGGTTGCATTCAGATCCTCTTCAGCCATTTTGTTAATTTCCGCTTCAATGCTTGAGAGGTCCTTCGGCGCATCGCCTAGCATATAGAATTGCAGCTCGACCTTTTTGGAAGTGTCCAGTCCGGTCTTCTCCTCAGTCCCTGCGTTCGTACTTTGTGCTGTGTTTCCTCCGCTATTGCTCTCTTTTACCGCCGCATTGTCTCCGTTTGCAGAATTAGAATTCCCCCCGCAGCCTGCCAGCAGCGTCAAGCCCAGTACTGACGTAAGCAGAATAGACATGCGTTTGCCCCGTTGTTTATTCATCTGAATCCTCCCTTTTCACTATGCTTCTATGTTAGCCGACTGTACCTTAACCCGGTAGTGGGCAGGTTGCGGTTCTAACCTTTTACAGCGCCGATGGTTAGGCCTTTAACAAAATAACGCTGAACGAACGGATACAGAAAAAGAATAGGTCCCGTCACGACAATTGCCATCGCCATTTTGGTAGACTCAGCAGGGACCTCCGTAGCCAGTGACACCCCGGTTCCCGCCCCCATCTGTGCGATAAACTGTGCTGAATTAATAACATTGTACAGATAGAATTGCAGCTGATATTTATGCGTATCATTGATGAACAGTGAAGAGGTGAACCAGTCATTCCAGTAATACAAAGCCAGAAACAAACCGACTGTAGCGATGCCCGGCATGGAAAGCTTGAGTACAATCTGCCAGTAAATCCGGAAATCACCGGCCCCGTCTATTTTGCCAGAATCGAACAATTCCTCAGGAACTGCTGATTTGATGAAGTTTTTCATTAAAATGATCAAAAATGGCGTCATCAGACCTGGAAGCACCAGTACCGCATAGGAATCCAGCAGACCGAGGTATTTCGTAATCATGATGTACCACGGGACAAGTCCTCCCCCAAACAAAGTCGTAAAGTATATATAGAAGGAAAAGCTATTTCGATATTTAAAATCTTTACGCGCCAGTACATAACCCGCCATAGTCATGAAAAAAAGTCCCATTACCGTTCCAATAGCAGTTGTGCTGACTGTGACCGCATATGCCCGCAGCACCTCATCCGGGAAGATGAATACCGTCTTGTAGCCCTCCAGTGAGAACTGTGCCGGAATCAGATGATAGCCATCGCGAATAATGGACTCATTGCTGGTCAAAGATGCAGAGATAATTAGCAAAAAGGGCAGCAGGCAAGCGATCGATAAGCCAATAATGACCACATAGGCAATCCAATGAAGCATTCGCGTATATTTATCCTTTTGAATTTTCATTTCTTATCCTCCTAGAACAGGGCGTAGTCATCGTTTATTTTGCGGATAATGTAGTTGACCGTCATAATGAGGACGAAGCCGAACAAGGATTGATAGACCCCGGCAGCCGTTGCCATGCCCACATCAAAGGTTACTTTAAGCGAACGGTATACATAGGTATCAAGGATATCCGTCGTATTGTAGAGCAGCCCGTTATTGCCTATTAATTGATAGAAAAGATCGAATTGGCCCTTCATAATACTCCCGAGCGCAAAGAGCAGCAGCACCACAAAGGTTGATTTCAGCATCGGCACCGTTATATACCAAATCCGTTGGAAAATATTAGCGCCATCAATTTTGGCCGCTTCATAATATTCGTCACTAATCCCCGTAATCGCCGCCAGATAAATCACCATACTGTAACCAAGATTTTTCCATAGATAAAAGATAATGATCAGAAAGATCCATGCCCAAGGTTTACTGTAAACGTCGACCGGATCAAGGCCAAATTGGGTAAGCATTGTATTTAAGAAACCGCTGTCATAATTAAACAAGTTGTAGACAATTACGCTGAGAATTACAAAGGATACAAAGTAAGGCAGAAACATTACCGATTGGCTAATCTTTTTAAACCATTTTCCATTGAGCTCACTCAGCAGGATCGCACAGACAATTGCCAGCACATTCCCTAGTACAATAAAAGCAATATTGTATCCTATCGTGTTCATCGTGAGCTTCACCAGCGTACCGGATCTCCAGAGGAACTCGAAATTCTGTAATCCCACAAACTTGGAGTTGAACATGCTGCTGTTGAAGTCGAATTGAGTGAACGCATAATAGATGCCTACCATTGGAAAATAGGAATTCACCAGAAAAAAGATCAAGGTGGGCAGCAGCATCAGAAACATTACCCGATTGTGCACCAGCTCATACAACAATCCTTTCTTCTTTCTTGTCGTTCGTAAGCGTGCTCTACCATCAGCCTGGATGCCAAGTTCGACGTTTGAAATTCCTTTGGATGAGGTTTGGCTCAAGATCTCTCACTCCCCTTAATATAGAAACTGCATAATTCCACTATAGGGGGATTCTTCTGAACACAGAAGTGAAGCTTACAAGCCTTACTGCTCAAACTGGCGAAACAGGAACTGAACAATCAGGATGTTTATGTAAAAGTCTTCGGAGACCCACTGAGCTTCTCAAGCTTCGCTAACTCCTTATAATCCTTGTAGAAAAGACTGTTTTGTACACGAATATTTAATTTGTTCACTCCCTTCAGATTGGAAAAATGCAGGATTCTAAGGTTGCTCCACTGTTCTGTTCACTCTTGGGGACTTATAATAAAGGAACTTCATAATATGAATTCATCCAGAGTCTTGTCCGAGTAAGTCATATGATGATCAGGGGGGACGGTATGAAGAATAATGATCTACGGAGAAAAAGACTACTGTATGGCAAGCTGCTCACCACCATAACCCTATGCATATCGTTAACCCTTCTTATCTCTACTTTTGTTTACTATACGTACTACATCGGCGTCGAGAAGACGCAAACCTTTCGCTCCGATCTAAGGGATCTGACCCAGACTGGCAAAAAAGTGGTCAACATGGCTGAAGTCGCGCAAACGCTTTCATTTCAACTGTATCGAACCAGCACGATTTCTCATCTGTTGTTCTACAACAAGCCCTCTATTTATGAGGTAACCGCGGCGATGTCCGATCTCGGAAACTACTTAAATTCCATGCCTTATATTGAATCCATCTATGTATATAATCCGAATAATGACACGGTTTATATTTCGGCAGCACAGGGCCAGAATGGCGTATTCACCACCCGCGAACTGGTGGACACTGAAATTATTCAGATGCTGAATCATTATCAGGATTACAAAACATTTACGCCGATTCCGCGAACCTATTCCATAGATGAACCTGAGAAAAAAACCATCTCAGTCTATACTTACCTTTGCTATGATGCGATCAATTGGGACCGCTCTATTAACTCTGCGGTTATTGTTAACATATCCGCGGCTTGGATCAATAAAGAACTGGCTAACGGCAATACACCCGGTAGTGGCAGTACCTACATTTTGGATGACCAAGGCCGTTTTCTGTCGGGGAATAAGCTGACATTGGAGAAGCTCTCCGGGGATGAAAACAGTTGGCTGGAGCATCAAGTAAAAGCACGTTCTGCCGGCTATTTTACTGCCCCTTTTAGAGGGAATAAATCACTGGTGTCCTATACTTCGCCCGATTCGCTTGGCTGGCAATATGTGCGCATTACTCCTTATGAGGTAATTACTGAACAGACCAATCATATCCGCAATACTACGCTTCTGATTTCTTTAATTATTTTATTGTTCGGTCTTGTTATTTCTAGGGTACTGTCCAAACGGCTTTATCTGCCGATTGATTCGATCGTAAGCCGAATGAACACCCTTGAGGCAGATAAACGCAACAGTATGTTTACGATCAGGCAGAACTCATTACGCAATCTGGTGCTTGGCATTAAATCTCCTCATAACAGCCGGCAAAATGATGTTCAACAGCTGGGTATTTCTTTTAATTTAAACGAGGGCTACCGGCTAGTATTACTACGCATTGATGAGTACGAAGCTCTGCGAAAGGAACGAGGCTCTTATCTCCTTCCGTACAAGTTTGCCATCATGAATATTGCCTCAGAGATCTGTGGACAGACTTATCAGGTGGAAACTGTAGATATGAATGACGATAGTGTGGTCATGTTGCTTAGCAGCATGACCTCCACTGAGCATCTGGATACCGAGCTGATTGAAGTGCTGCTGCGGCAGATCCGTGTGGCCTGTTGTGATTATTTAAAAATCGGACTGTCGTTAGTGTACAGCCCTATCAGTGATAATCCAGATGTACTAAACCGGCTGTACAGTCAGGCCAGAGAAGCTTCCAAACATAGACTGTTTTATGGTCATGGCAGCCTGATCAATGCTGAGCGAATTAGCGAGCTTCAGAACAATCTTTACTCCTACCCGGCTGACAGCGAGAAAAAGCTGGTCGATGCGCTCACAAGTGGCAGAACAGACGAAGCCCGCAGTCACTTCTCCGAAATGGTACGTGAAATGGAGCAATATCCCTATCATGTGCTGGAACTTACTGTTTCAAGGGTGACGCTAACGATTAAACGAATTGTCGATAACATCAAGAAGCTTAGTCCTACCCCCACCGAAGGGATGATGGTGATGCCTTCGCTTGAACATTATGAAACAATAGAAGAATTTGAGGCAGCTTTTTACCAGCTTTTTGATCATATTCAGGAATTCCAAGCGGATAAGCGCAGCTCCAAGCAAAGCGATCTAATCCGGCAAATTAACCAAACCATTCAGCAATCTTACATGGACCCTTGCTTAAGTCTGAACCAAATTGCCGATGAACTTAATATGTCTCCAATCTATGTCAGCAGACTTTATAAGCAGCAGACCCTAACCACTATTGTGGATGTCATCATGGAGGTACGGATGAAGGAAGTATGCCGCCTGCTTGTAGAGAGTGATTTATCGGTATCGGATATTGCTGAAGTAACTGGCTTCACCAGCAGTTCTTATCTCCACCGGATGTTCAAACGCAACTTCAGCCTTACACCAATAGAATTCAGACGGACCAAAAACAGTTCATAACATGAATCACCTATCCCCCAAAAAGAAAGGTGCTCCAGCAGCCATTACATTGGCCTTTGGAACACCTTTCGATATCAAAGGAAATATTAAAATACCTTCGCAATATTTGCTTCATTCTCACCTGCAACAATGGTGTATTCTTTGGTCAACAGATTAGCTTCAAGCTTCGCCACACTGTTTTCATTTTTCCAAGTGATGTTCAGCTCATTCTCACTACCTTGTTCAATCTTGATCTCACCATTAAAAGCTGGACAGCTATTTCTGAATTTCAACAATGCGAACAGCTTCTGAACAACAGGACGTTGTACCTCAGCAGCAATTTCATCTTTAGAATAATAATGGCGGTTAATATTGCGTCCTTCTTTTGTGCTTTCGAGCAGCTCAATATCATTCTCGCCAGCGAATAGACCTACATAATAAATCTGTGGAATACCAGGGGCGAAGCACTGAATAGCTCTGGCCAAAAGATATGCCTGATCATCATTGCCAAGTGCAGAATAATAAGTGCAGTTAATTTGATAAATATCCAGATTATTATAAGCGGCAGAGCTATATTTTTTCTTAACATTTGCTCCTTGGCTATATAGGCTTTCTCTGGTCATCTCAGCTTCTTCGTCGGTCATCAGATCCTTAACATCCACTACGCCAATGCCGTCATGTGTATCCAGGGTAGTGAATTGTTTTCTCGGACAGATTTCCAGCCAATGCGCAAGCCGATTTACTTTTCCACTGTATAGAGCATGTAATACCAACATTGGCAGGGCGAAATCATAGACATAATAATCCTTGTCTGCAATCTTCAATTGAATGCTGTAATGCTCATGGATTTCCGGAAGAACAGTTACGCCATAAGGCTCCACTACTTCTTTAGACAAATTCAACATTTCCCAAATATCCGGTTCTACGAAAAAGCAGTTGGTACCCATCTTTTTGTTGGCATAGGCAAAAGCGTCCAGCCGGATAATCGATGCTCCTTTATCAGCAAGGAAGGTCAGATTGTCTTTTACAAATTTCTTCGTAGTTTCCGTAGTCACGTCCAGATCGATCTGCTGCTCATCAAACGTACACCAAACCTTTTCCTTCGTCCCATCTTTAAAGGTAACCTCTACGTATGGCGCCCGCGGTTTACGTTTATAAATTAAATCCACATCAACCTCAGTTGGTTCACCGTTAGGCCAGAAATCCTTGTACCGAATAAATAAATCCTTGTACTGCGATGCATCCTTCTTCTCAAGGAAATCTTGAAAGTATGGAGACTGCTGTGAAATGTGATTGATCATGAAATCATACATCATGTAGAACTTCTCGCTCATCTCTTCGATTTCCGCCCAGTCGCCAAAAGCCGAATCAACCTTCGTATAATCCATCGAAGCAAATCCCCGGTCGCCCGAAGAGGGGTAAAACGGCAATAAATGAACCCCACCCACGACTCCTTGCAAGTGTGTCTCCAGTACTTCGTTTAGTTCTTTTAAATTGTTTCCCATGCTATCTGCGTAAGTGATAAGCATAGCTTCATTTTTAATCTGCATATTGGCGTTCTCCTTCTATTTCAATTTATACACCCTTGCTTCATAAGGTCTGAGAAATCATCAAACTAACGCAACTTATGAAAGCGTTCTCCTAACGATCTTGTTCCTCCCTAGATGAAGGTTTATTCAAAACCAATTTTATAGATGCGCAAATAATATGTCAAACGTTTTCATATAATTAAATCAATAAAATATGGGTATAATGATTGATTTTTAATATTATATCTAAATATTTGTGGTAACGTATAACATACCTATTATAACTATCAAAAACTATCTATGCTTTTACAATTGTTAGTCTCGATTAGTGTCAACAATCCAAGAAAGTTGTAGAATATAGATTAGAGCATTTTATGAAACGGGGATGAGGGTATGGCAAGTATTAAAGATGTTGCCAAGGAGGCGGGCGTTGCTGTAGCTACCGTGTCCAGAGTAATGAACAACCGGGGATATATCAGCAAAGAGACGCGTAAAAAAGTTGAAAAAGCGATGGACGCCTTAGATTATCATCCTAATCAAATCGCCAGAGCCTTACAGAAGAATCAATCCTTTTTTATTGGGATTATTGTTCCAGATTCAAATCACCCTTTCTTTTCCGATCTCATCAAGTATGTTGAAATGAGTGCTAATGAAAAAAACTATAAATTGCTAATATGCAATTCTCTTGACGATCCTGAGAAGGAAGCCAACTATATTAGCATGCTTCGCCAGAATCAAGTAGATGGCATTATCATGTGCAGCCACACCATGAATATTGAAAGCTATAAAAAGGTCCCTTTCCCTATTGTCTCTTTTGACCGTTTTATTTCCTCCAATATCCCTTGTGTGGGATCGGATAATTACCGCGGTGGTGAGCTAGCTACCGAACATTTGATACAGCTGGGCTGTAAACGGTTGCTACATATCTCCGGCCCGCTAGATCTGGATATTCTAGCGAATCGTCGTCGGGATGCTTTTGTCATCACAAGTATGAAACATGGTGTAACTTACGATATTATCGAAGGCGCGCACAACAAGCTTACCTTTGATTATTTTTGGTCCTTTGTCACCGAAAATATCTCTCCGGCCCAACTTCGAGAATATGATGGAGTATTTTGCAGTAATGATATTGTGGCTTATGCTTTATACATTTATGCTGAACAGCAAGGCATTCGAGTGCCCGAGCAACTGAAAATCATCGGTTATGATTACCACAGCTTTACCCGCATGCTTCAGAGTCCTAAATTGACTACCATTATGCAACCTAGTGATCGGATCGGGGTCATGCTGACCAATACTCTCCTGCAAATGATCGAAAGTGCTGACGGAGAGCTAATCAACAACACTACTGTAGACGTAACTCTCATTAAAGGAGAGACTACTTAACGTATCTATTAAAAAGGTAGACTACCGTAATTAGCGGTGGCCTGCCTTTTTTGTATTGCTTCATTAATAACGACTTTCAGGAATAACGGCTTTTAGGGCGATTTTTGTAACAACTTCCGCTTCTCAGAATATGCTGATTGGGCAGGTTCCCATTTTTCAAAGGAATGAACAGGAGAAGTTCAAGGAGGAGATATAGAAATATGCCTGATTACAGACCATTTAAAGGCGATGCTATCCTAAACAAGCATGGAAGGATCAGCAGTCCTATTAGAAAGAGGGAGTGTAACGCACTATTAAAAATAGTCACTGATCTCTCTGCAGTGGTACCCCCCGTACTTACGAATCCCACAACACTTCATATTGCCAATCTACAAAGAGTGTTAAGAGAACTATTGGAATTCTTGCATACCTCTAAGTTATGCAGTCCTTTTAGAACTGAGCTACTTTCTGTAGTAGAGATAACCATTGTATCGACCGAAGTCAGTCCCTTCTCTGTCGTAAGCGTGGGCACCAATCTTCAACTGTTGTTAGCTGAGTTATTATCTTTTATTCTCGCCACGAAGATTGACTCTAATTGTAAAGATCAGTTGATTATTCAGATCAGACATATTCAAGCTTCTATTACACAAGCAATCGGATTGCCTATTAAAGGTGCGACTGGACCTCAAGGGCCACAGGGACCTCAGGGTCCGCAAGGAGCGCAAGGGGTTCCGGGCGTAAAGGGAACCACCGGGGCAGGGCTGCAAGGAATTGTTGCTTTTAATCCTGCATTAAGCCCTACTTATCCAGCAGGTCAAGTAGTAACCTTTAATGGCAGTACCTATATTGCTATTGTTGCTGGACCAACGGGAACACCTGGAAGTTCACCAGACTATTTATTAATTGCTGGTGGCTCCACAGGCCCCCAAGGACCGCAAGGACCACAAGGCCCTCAAGGAACGCCTGGACTTCAAGGACCTCAGGGACCACAAGGGGTAGGGCTGCAAGGGATTGTAATCTTTAATCCTGCACAAAGTCCTACTTATCCAGCAGGTCAAGTAGTAACCTTCAATGGCAGCACCTATATAGCTACCGTTTCCGGACCTACTGGAATACCCGGGAGTTCACCAGATTACTTGTTAATCGCTGGTGGCGCGGTGGGACCGCAAGGACCACAGGGTGTGCAAGGAATTCAAGGGCCAACAGGTGCGCAAGGACCAGCAGGTCCAGGTGTAGGAGCAACGGGCGCGACTGGTTCGACGGGTGCTGCCGGCTTGGCGGGCCCTGCCGGTGCAACGGGCGCGACTGGCGATCCGGGCGCGGTCGGCGTTGCCGGAGCTACGGGGGCCACAGGGGCGACGGGTGATCCGGGGGCGGTCGGCGTTGCCGGAGCTACGGGTGTAACGGGTGCCACGGGTGATCCGGGGGCGGTCGGCGTTGCCGGAGCTACGGGTGCCACAGGGGTGACGGGTGATCCGGGGGCGGTCGGCGTTGCCGGAGCTACGGGTGCAACGGGCGCGACTGGTGATCCGGGGGCAGTCGGCATTGCCGGAGCTACGGGGGCGACTGGAGCGACTGGTGATCCCGGCGCGGTTGGAGCTACTGGCATTACCGGAGTCACTGGTGCAACCGGTAACGGTGCAATTATTCCTCTGGCATCCGGAGGACCTATTATTATGACCACGGTTTTGGGTGGTTTGGTTGGAACAACAAGTCTTGTAGGCTTCGGAAGTTCAGCCACAGGCATTTCGCTTGTTGGCGGTAATATTGATTTGACAGGTACTCTCCTTGGACCGCTTATCAACTTTGCATTCTCAACTCCTCGAGCAGGAGTAATAACTTCCATTGCTGCTTACTTCAGTAATACCATAGCTTTATCGCTGCTTGGTACTACGATAAATGTAACAGCACAGTTGTACCAATCGACCACACCAAATAATACATTTACTGCTATTCCAGGGGCAATAGTACCGCTCCCACCTATCACAGGTACTATAAATCTAGGAACTTTTGTCAGCGGAATTACGAATGGTATCAATTTTGCTGTAACTCCACAGACACGTTTGCTTATGGTATTCTCAGCCACCGCTACAGGCCTCACCCTTGTAAATACAGTCACTGGTTATGCAAGTGCTGGCTTTACGATTGTATAATCACTAAAACAAATTTTAAAAAAGCATCTGCGATTCCTTTTGAAGGAGGTGGCAGATGCTTTTTTTGTAATATGCGGATTCAACTCTTGATCTTTCGGACTCAGATGCCGCTATTCGTTAATTTATCACTGTTTAGAGAGATTATCGGACCTGAGAGGCGCTATTGGGCAGAAATGGTGCTCAGTAGTGTCTATTTTGTACTAATAACGCCTATGGAGTCCTATAGCAACTCAAAAATAGGAAAATATTGCAAATAAGAGCACCTGAGTCCGATAGCGAATCCGTTCACTGGGAACCATAGTTCATTCACTGAGAATCATAATCCGTTCACTGAGAATCATAGTCCGTTTACTGGGAGCCATAGCCCGTTTAGTGAGATTCGTACTCCGTTTACTGAGAGTCATAGTCCATTCACTGGGAGCCATAGTCCATTCACTGGGAGCCATAGTCCATTCACTGGGAGCCATAATCCGTTCACTGAGATTCATAGTCCATTCCCTGGGATTCACACTTTGCCACTGTTTGCAAAAACGAACCTCACAACTAATACGATTTCAGCTTATAACAAATACACCTTCAACTTATCGATGACCTCATCGATTTCCGCTGTAGTCGTATATCGTCCCACACTAAAACGAACCGCCCCCCGTCCAATGTTCTCCGACACATGCATAGCCTTTAAAACAGGCGAAATCAACGTTTCACCGGAATGGCACGCTGAGCCAGTTGAAGCCGCCACAGCTTCCAGGGAATCGATAATTTCATGACCCACTGCTCCAAGAAAACTAACGTTAAGGGTGTTAGGCAAGCGCTTGTGTTTATGACCATTCAAATGAATTTTTTCGCCAAAAGACTCCTGCAGTCTTCCATAGAAATACTCCGTAACTTGCTTAACTCTTTTTCTAGAATCAGAGTCAGCAGCAAGCTCACAGGCTTTTCCTAAGCCAATAATGTAGGGTGTATTTTCTGTCCCCGCTCTTCGCCCCTGTTCATGGCCCGCACCGTGTATCAAAGGCTCAATGTGAATGCCGTCCCGAATGTACAATGCTCCAATGCCTTTGGGCGCATATAATTTATGGCCTGCAAGCGTTAGAAAATCCACTCCCAAATCCGCTACATCGAGGTCTACTTTTCCCGCAGATTGTGAAGCATCTGTATGAATAAGAATGCCCCGTTGGTGGCAGACCTCAGCTATTTCCTTGATCGGCTGGATCGTACCCGTTTCGTTATTAGAGTGCATGATGGAGACCAGAATGGTTTGGTCCGTGAGCTGCTTTTTCACATCGTCAACCTGCACCATTCCATACGAGTCAACAGGTACATAAGTCAGGTTGTATCCCATCTGCTCCAGGTACTGACAAGGTTTAATTACCGCTGGATGCTCAATAGCAGACAGGATAATGTGATTACCTTTATGGCGATACGTTTGGGCTACTCCTTTAATGACAGTATTATTAGACTCACTACCCCCACTGGTAAAAAGCACCTCACCCGGCGCACAATTCAGGAAATCAGCCACCTGTGTTCTTGCCTGCTCTATTCCGAGTTTAGCTTCCCGCCCCAAAGAATGACTGCTTGAAGGATTCCCAAAATGACCGTAAAGATAAGGGATCATAACCTCTGCTACTTCCTTATCTACTGGTGTTGTAGCGTTGTAATCTAAATAGATCATATTAAGTAAAGCCCCCTTTAACCATAACGCGAAACTTATACTTCTTGATGTTTAAAAAAAGAACGCACAGCAGTCTCAGCTTCATCCAGATTATTCACTTTAAAAGTAACTCTCTCAATGCCTTCATACTGAGTGGACGTATAATCGTATCTAGGGTCGTAGTAATACTCTAACAGCAGCGCCACAGCTTCGCCGAACAAATCTGCCTGCAAGCATCGCTCGATTTCTGCCGCAATAGGGATATGAATTCGGGATTTAATACTCCGAAATGCAGAAATACATTGCTCCTTGTATTCTTCTGGCCGGTAATCCTCAAGGATTTGCTCCACTCTGGCATGCAAAGGCATCTCAATCCAGATCTGCGTTCCGCTCTCTTTTTGCTCGGCCATAAATGGGGGCATTACTACCTTACCAATCTTTTTGCTCTCCGCTTCAAATAGTACATAAGGAGAATCCCCGATCTTAATTAACTCCTCTAAAAGAAGACTATCGAACGTTTTTTGATTGTTCGCACGAAGGCCAATCTCACCAAAAATAGAACCGCGATGACCTGCCATCCCTTCCAAATCCAGAACGGGGTAGCCTTGCGCTTTCAGGCGGTGTAACAGATTGGTTTTACCTGTGCCTGTATTTCCGTGAATCACATAAGACTTCGCCTTACATTCATAGGACTCCAATTCGTCGAGCACCCATTTACGATAAGCCTTATAGCCGCCTATCAGCCGGTAAGCATGAATATCCATTAAAGAGAGTACGGTCGCAGTTGTACGGCTGCGCATACCTCCCCTCCAGCAGAATACAGCTTTGTCTCCTTGAATCGCTGCAAATTCTTTGACAAAAGAAGGCAGTTTTGCCGCAGCAATCTCCAAACCACGTTCTTTCGCGGCCTGCACACTTGTCTGTTTATACAACGTCCCTACTTCAGCCCGTTCCTGATCATCAAAAAAAGGAATATTCAAACTATCCGGCAGCGTTGCATCTTTATATTCAGAAGGAGATCTAACATCAATAATGGTGATCTGCTTCTTGTTTTTTAACACTCTAAGTTCTTCCAGTGTAATGTCCTGAAACAATATGCTCTCTCCTCTGGTGGCTAACCTTTATAATTTGCTCTAAGCTGATATACAACAGTTATTCCACAGCAGCTATAACTGTAATCTGACCCGGATGCTCTTCCGTTACCTCTCCGATCAATGCCGCTTCTACCCCTGCATCTACTAACTCTTTTAGCAAATCTTCGCTTTGTTCAGGGGCCACAGAGATCAGCAATCCGCCAGAAGTCACAGCGTCACATAGAATATAGCGGCTTAGTTGGTCCATCTCTTCCGGATAAAGAATGCTGCCTTCCAGATGGGCAAAGTTATTCTTAGTGCCTCCTGGAACAAATCCCTGTTCCGCAAGCTCTCTTACTCTTGGCAGCATAGGTACATCGCCTTGACGAATGATCAGGCCCGTGCCGCTCCCTTTAGCCATTTCCGAGGCATGTCCCAGTAGCCCAAATCCGGTAACATCTGTACAAGCATGTACATCATAAGGCTCCATGATTTCAGCCGCTTTTTTATTCAAAGTAGACATTACTGTCGTAAGGCGTGTGGTTTCTTCAGGAGATAGCTGATCCTTTTTAATGGAAGTTGTTAAGATCCCCACACCGATAGGCTTCGTTAGAACCAGCTTGTCTCCCACCTTGGCGCCCGCATTCGTTCTTACTTTGTCAGGATGCACAAGGCCCGTAACGGCCAATCCGAATTTGGGCTCTTTATCGTCGATGGAATGTCCGCCCACAAGAGTAGCTCCTGCTTCCTGTACTTTATCCGCTGCACCGCGCAAAATGTCACCGAGAATGCTTTTATCTAAAACAGAAATAGGGAAGGCCACAATATTAAGCACCGTAAGCGGCTTTCCACCCATCGCATAAATATCGCTTAATGCATTGGCTGCTGCAATTTGACCAAATGAATAGGGATCATCCACGATCGGCGTGAAAAAATCAACAGTTTGCACTAACGCTAATTCATCACTTAAACGGTACACCCCTGCATCATCACTAGTGTCCAGACCTACAAGTAGATCCGGGTTAGGAACAGTTGGTGGCAGACTGCGAATAACCTGCATGAGATCAGCGGGACCGATTTTGCAGCCGCAGCCCCCTTTTGAAGATAATGAAGTCAGTTTTATAGTTTCAGCTTGAGACATCATGACTCAGCTCCTTTAGTATGAATTATCTTAATCTTACACGAGTAGATCGCATTGTACAAAATGCAAGAGTAGCAGATGTGCTGCTTGTTACGCCTTCCTCTATACACTTACCATCACTACTTAGGTCTACCGTTCTTTCCCACGTCGGGTGAGCTATATTTGATGCTGTGGTAGGGTGGGTCATTAAGTGGCGTTCTAGGTACAAAATGCTTGTAAATGTTCAACATCCATCGGTTAGTAAAATAACAAGGCTGGCTCATTCGTAGATTTTACTACTGATAAGCCAGCCTTTAGTTGGATGTCCATTATATTAGGGAAATCCTCCCTAAAAACATCCTATTATTAGGGAAGTTTTCCCTAATCCATGTTCTAGGAGCCATAATCTCCTTCACTTTAGGGAGAATTCCCCTAAAGTTCAACCCAAAAGGACGTCCCATAGCCAGCTCGTGCTCCCTGGCTATGGGACGTCTTTTTTCTCACTTAAACGCTTCGCTTGTGAAGGTCTCCCAATAGATCAGCTAATCTGCTGACTGCCCTGCTGCTTCTCTAAGAAACGCTGAAGAATCGCATTGAATTGCTCCGGCTGGCACAGATTACTTGGATCTAATGCGTTCGGAATAATCGCCAACTGCGCCTGCGGCAGCTGAGACACCATTTCCTTCATACAATTCACTCCAAATTCATTAAAGTCCCCCACAATACATAATGCAGGACGTTTAAAAGCCTTTAAACATCTGGTGTAATCAACATGGCTCGTAGCCAGCCTTTGCCGATATAACTCCCGGGGGCGTTTGTCCAGCAGTCCTCTTCTAATCTCATTGTAGGCCAGACTCCAGCGCTCTCGGTACATCATCCGAATCGAAGGCAACACCAGCTCGCTTGGGAGATAATACATTAGTAAACTGCAATATGCTGCCATAGTTTGTATTTTCCCTACTATTGTTGATCCGTGAGTCCTACAAAAGCTATCCGCGACCACAATTGCTTTTACACGCTCAGGATATTGTTTGGCAATATGCTGAACGACTAAGCCACCATAGGCGATTCCTACAAAAACTGCTTCACGGATACCTAGGTCATTCAACAGCATAATCAGATCCAGACATTGCGTCTCAATAATCTCATGTGGGGCCTCCAGCAGTTTACCAGACTTGCCATTCCCCCGTAAATCGCACAAAATCACTTTATATTTATCGGAAAAATACTCCAGCTGTGGTTTGAACATACTGTGTGTTAATCCATGTCCATGGATAAACACAACCGGAGTGCCAGTTCCATTGATTTCATAATAGAGCGAAGTTCCGTTCAGTTTAGCGATAGGCAAAGGTAACACCTCTTTCATAATAAATTCTACGACTATATCTGCTTAAAAACGCAGCAAAAAACCACAGAGGGATTCTCTGTGGCTATTCATCACTAAACACGCCATTCATCCTCTCTCCATACGCTTACGAGGTTAGCTGTCGGATTCGGGCAGTGAGAGTTGCCCTACCTGCAGGGATGCATATTATGCACCCGGAACAGGATTCACCCCATAACCAGTGCCGACTCTCACATCGGCTGCCAGTTGTTGGTTCCCCCGCTTTCCAGAAACGGAAATTAAGCGGATTGCTTATGTAATTGTAAATTTAAGATAATTCTCAGTTCTGAGATGAATCATACTCTTGTAAGGTTTTCTTGTAAAGGAGGGCTCTGGTCAAAATAATGTTGAAAGCAATGCTTTTCATTTCATATTAAGCATACTCTTCATTTTCTCTTTCTTTTGCTCTTGTTTACTCGTTTTCTTAAGAAAAACAGCTCTGAAGCAAGCGAAAAAGGGGGTGATTCACCAGTACTTTCCTATTTAATAAGAAACGACAATCTTCAATACCAATATTGGGCCAGTTTCTGTACCTTGGGGTGTTCGTCGTTTCTATGTCCCCGATCCGTTTGGCAAGCTTGTTAATATTATTTCACATGAACAGCACGAATGATTTCATAAAAAAGAAAAAAGCTAAGCAGAATCAGAGATCTCCCCCTGTCCACTTAGCTTCCTTTTACAATACTATGGCTACAAAAGATCGGCGTTTTTCAATGCATGCTCCCAGCTTGGAAAAAAGAACAGCGCACTTCTCATAAGCTCTGGGTCGCTTTGCTTCACTTGTTTTTTACTGATCGAGCTTCCGTCGCTTTGCAGCTTTTTGATGCGACTTAATACTTCATCAGCCTCCAAAGGAATTTCCATTGAAACACTCCTTTCTCAGTGACCTGTTTCCCTTCATTTTCTCCATAATATGTTTATTTATTCCGTACTCTTAATTTCCCCAGATTAAACCATCTGATAGATGGGTTGTTCAGCAATGAACCGGGTAGGAAGCATGGGATATTTGTCTGCTAAGATTTCAGCTAAATATTTCATCCCCGGTGCTTCACTCTCCGCATGACCTAACATGATGAGCGCTTTAGATCTGCCTTGGTGCCCTGCATCCCGCACATATTCCGGAGTCTCCCACTCTGGTCCCTCTCCAGCGATAATTAAATCAAGATTGTGATCATTAAAAAGCGGAATAGCCATCATCCCGCCTCCTCTGTAACCTACTAATATCCCTACGCGTTTGCAGGACAGAGACAGGTCACCAGCAGCGCGTACATAAGAGATGCCTAGCTTACTTTTAATATACTGAGCAGCTTCCATTACAGTCATAGCAGGAATAGTGAGAATCGTAGCAGCCGCTTGCTGCTCTTCCACATAGTCTGACCAATCCAGCTCTCGCAGCAAGCCCATCATAATCCCATCCGGCTCTTGCCGATGCCAATAATCATGATAACGAAAAATAGCTATTGGGGAATGTTCGATCAGACTTTTTTTCGCATGATAAACCGGATCACCTTCTAACCACTCGCTCGCTGCATGATGGCTATAAAATACACCTTCATGCGTGATCAGCAAATTGGCTCCTAACGCTATTGCTTGCTCCACAATATTTTGTGTGGCAGAGAAGGCCGTAATAATCCCTGTGACTTCAGTTTCCGGTTCCCCTGGGTTCAGAATATCCACAGTCCCTTCTACCTGTTCCACAGTTCCCATTAAATCTTTCAAAATCGCTCTAATCGTGAGGCTCACTATCATCATCCCTCGAATCGAAATCTAATAAATCTTTCTGCCTTTAAGATCCTCAATTCCGCTCTTGCGGTAAAAATACGTATTGATCCGATCTCTCCATTCCTGCGCATGCTCTGCTTGCTCTTCAAGACGTTGCTTCACTTGCACATACAATCCACTCTCCATGCTGCCTTCAAGTGATTCCCATGTTGCTAGAAGCTGTGCAGCCTGCTCTGCCCCCTCGAAATGAGTATCGTAGATATGTTGTATAACCGTTTGCCCCGATTGCAGAACATGCGTGTATGGAACATGATGGAAGAACAGCAGCAGCTCTTCTGGACAAGACGCTAGATTCTCATAATTTGATGCGTTAAGACCCATATACTGTCCGCTATACCCCGTTCCCGATTTGACTGAACGATCCACACCAATGCCCTTATGATCCGCATAATGGTACGTTCCCCACTTGGCGTATTCATATCCATCCACATTCGGCCCATAATGATGATCCGGATTAACCATCCAGCCCACACCTAATGGAGCTGTGTAAGATTCGTAAATCCTCCATGAGTCCATTAACATCCCGCGAATAGCAGCCACTAGACCTTTATCAGTGCCAAAGGTAAGGCGAATCCATTCCTCAGCTATTTCTTTTGCCGTCAGCTCCGGATTCCAAATTAATCTCCCATATCCATACAGATTGGCTTGAGCTAACCCATGCCCCGTCCAGTTCATGTCATCCCCGACATTAGTTACAGCAGCCACACCATTATACTTATTTCCCCACACCGATCCGTCCACAATATGTTTCACAAGCGTAGTTTGCCCTTTGGCATAAGTATTGAAATCAAGGACTTCTTTCCACTGTGGAACGAGATAACAGAGATGCCGCTGCTGCCCTGTATATTCTTGAGCAATCTGAAACTCCATCAGATGATTGGTATGTTCCAGTGCGCCAAACAGCGGAGATACCGGTTCTCTAACTTGAAAATCCATCGGTCCGTTCTTGATTTGCAGCACTACATTATCATTAAATCGGCCATCCAATGGTTTGAAATGATCATACGCTGCTCTGGCCCGATCTGTCTTACGGTCACGCCAATCCTGCTTGCAGTTATATACGAAACAACGCCAAATCACGATTCCGCCAAACGGCTCCAGTGCTTCTCCCAGCATATTAGCGCCATCGGCATGGTCACGCCCGTAAGTGAATGGTCCAGGTCGATTTTCTGAATCTGCTTTGACCACAAACCCGCCAAAATCAGGGATCACTCGATAAACCTCACCCGCCTTATCTTTCCACCATTGCCGCACCGCTGGGTCCAGTGGATCAGCTGTCTCTAATGCTCCGATCTGTATCGGACTGGCGAAGTTAGCACTGAGGAATAGCTTAATTCCGTATACGCGGAATATTCCTGCAATTAACGCGATATCAGGCAAATATTGCTCCGTTATAAATAGAGATTCAAGCTCATGAACATTCACATTGTTAATCGAAATCGCGTTGATCCCCACAGAGGACATCAATCTGGCATAATCACGCAGCCGCTTTGTATCGTTAAGAAATTGATTGGACTCGTAAAAAAAGGACCGTCCAGCATAGCCACGTTCAATACTGCCATCAAAATTATCCCAGTGATTAATCATTCGCAGGCCGTTCACCGGACTCATAGACAAATTCAGAGCGTCTATTTCGCTTTCTGTTCCTATCAGCCGTAACAGATGGAATACGCCATACAATATTCCAACAGGCGTTGAAGCACCGACAGCGATACATTGCTCAGTAGCGTTTGTACGTATAAGGAAACCTTCAGGACCCAGTGAATCGGTTCGTTCTCCTGCGAATACTCTACTAATTAATGGATTCCCCCCTTGGAAGGTTCCTATAACGATACACGGTCCTTCAGGTTTCGCTGTGAGCAGTGGCGCTTTGCCCAGCATAGAGGTCATCCCCTGTATGAATTCCGCGGCTGCCGCCTGAATCGTCTCGTTGTCCTCCGTTACTACCAACTCAACACACCAATCTATATATTGATTGTATAGAGATCCTGATTTCAGCTGACCATAATTGAGCCAAGCCTCATAAGCGGTATTTGTCATGTTTATTCCTCCCGTATAAATAACCCGCCCTGGATTGAAAAGGACGGGTTCATGATTCGCAAGCTTGAGCAGGTTACCCGCTCTATGATTTGGTGACAGCGTTAAGCAATTGGTGATACGCTGGCTTAGGATTATGCTGCTCATCGAATAGAAATGGCCAATTTTTCCGTCCCCGAACAGGGAAGCCGTCCAGCCATGTATAGTCATCCGCTGCTCCCCAGAAAGTGACTGAGCTAATCACGTCGCGGTATTCTTTCAACAGAGCAAACATCGCTTCATAGCGCTCTGCCTGTAGCTCGAGCAGTTCGGCAGGTGCAACCTTTAAATCCATTCGTTTGTCATCGAAACGGAACATGGACACATCCAGCTCTGTCAATTGGAGCTGAAGCCCTAAAGATGCATACTTCTCAATAGCAGCACGTATTTCATCTAAGTCCGGATCGTATAGATTCCAGTGGGCTTGCAATCCGACGCCATGGATCGGCACTCCTTGTTCCAGCAGCGACTTCACCATTTTATAGATTTTGTCACGCTTAAGAGGATTAGACTCGTTATAGTCGTTGTAGAATAATAAAGCCTTAGGATCGGCTTCATGAGCGAATTCAAAAGCTTTGCCGATAAACTCCGGTCCGACAATATCCAGCCACTTTGACTGGCGAAGAAGTTCTTCTCCTTCATCTGCAATAACTTCATTTACAACATCCCAAGCATAGATATCTTCCTTGTAACGCCTAACCACGGTCTGAATATGTGATTTGAGCCGTGCAAGCAATGTCTCTTTGCTTACAGGCCCGCCCTTCTTATCCTCAAACAACCAGTCCGTAGTCTGGTTATGCCAGACTAAAGTATGCCCACGCATAGCCATATGATGTTTTCGGGCGAAGGCAACCAACTGATCTGCTAGTTTAAAGTTATAACTGTCTTCAAGCGGATGCAAACTTTCAAACTTCATCTCATTCTCAGCGGTAATGCTATTGAAATGATAGGCGAGCAAATGCTCCTGTGATTGTATCGTCAACGGGTTAACGGCTGCGCCAATTTTGAAATCCTCAGCAAATATTGTTTTTAGTGCAGGTTCTGTGTAATCACTAGCTTGTCTCAACAAGTTCCCTCCTGACAAACGCATTTATATCAGTATTCGAATAATTAAGACTGATAATCGAACCAATCGAAGTAGGCAGGCACCTCAGCCACCTTGCCATGACCTGTTGCATATAATCCGATAAGAACACCCGTAAATCCATTTCCTTTTACGGCTTGAGGAGATAATGGATACGCTGCTGCTGTTGATAGCTTATTCCACTCCTGCCCATCCAAAGAATAAAGGAAGCTGTATTCGGTAAGCTCAGCCTTAACTTTCAAATAAATTCGCTCGGCAGTAGTTGGAACCTCTGCCGCTGTATGGGTTACTCCATCCATAGTCACATGAGCTGTAATCACTTTTTGCCCGTTTTTTTGAACAAGTCCAATTTCATAATGAGCATTCTCATCTAATCTGGCGCAAAGTCCAGCTTCCACATCAGCAATAGATGAAGGCATTTCAAGCAGCGTGCTCCATTCTGCCGAAGTATGCTGCTGTCTTCTGCCTACAAAAGCCACTTGGCCTACTTCACTGAGACCTGCAGATTGTCCTCGAAGAGATAACCATCCCTGTCTTTCGTTTAAGGACCAGCTTCCCTCAGCCGGATTCCGCAGAAAGGCTAATCCCAGCGGCAATACTTGATCATCAAAATCATATCTTCCACTAGTCTTAGGTTTTGGCGATTGACCAGGTACACGTGAAACCTTCATTTCCAGTCCAACTGTGTCTTCATTATTATCGATCATCGGCCATCCGTCTTCAGTCCAGCTTACGGGAGCAAGGAAAGTCTCTCTTCCAAGCACAGTGAATTTTGTATCTACTAGTCTTACTCCAAGGAATACGGCCCACCAATCCCCGTTACGATCCTCAATCAAATCGGCATGCCCTAAATACTGAATGGGATTGTCAGTACCGCTGTGCGTCAATATCGGATGCGGCAATCGTTCAAACGGTCCATAAGGAGAGGAGCTGCGGCCAATGATCTCCCGATGTTCCTTAGCCGTTCCTCCTGAAGCCGTCATGATATAGTACATTCCATTTATTTTGTACAAATGAGGGCCTTCCGTCCAAGGTCCGCCATCCCCAGTCCAGATGACAACTGGTTCTGTTAATGCTGCTCCCGTAGCGATATCTATCTCATATTGGATGGCATGGGAGTCATAATCTGCCCCCTGCTGGGTGGTTACATATACCTTTCCATCCTCATCAAACATTAGAGAAGGATCAATTCCTCCATAAGGAATACTAATCGGATCTGACCACGGACCCGCAGGATCCGTAGCCGTAACATAGAAATTTCCTTTCCCGTGTACTTCGGTCGTTATCATGTAAAACGTTCCTTCATGATACCGGATCGTTGGGGCAAATATCCCCCCAGAGCTCTTGCTTTTACGAGTATCCAGCTGACTTACACGATTGAGCACATGACCTATTTGTGTCCAGTGAATCAAATCCTGACTATGAAAAATAGGTACGCCAGGGAAATACTCAAAGGAGCTGCAAACTAAATAGTAGTCATCCCCTGCCCGAGTGATACTTGGATCAGGATAGAAGCCTGGAAGTATCGGATTCGTGTATGTGATTGAAGATGGGGTCATAATTTAACAGACAACCTTCCTATTACTTAATAGTGATTGCAAGCTCCTTATTCCTTCACGCTTCCTACATTTAGACCGACCACAAAATATTTCTGCATGAATGGATAAACTAGCAAAATTGGAACCGAAGCAACGATCGTAACGGCTGCCCGTATGGAGATTGGTGTAACCATGGCATGTACCGACTCCTGAGTCATCCCTGTCCCGTTATTTACACTAGGGTTACTGTTCGAGTTCATAGTAGAGGATAGCAGCTTCATTAATTCATATTGCAATGTACTCAAGTTCTGGCGGGAAGAGGTGTAGATAAACGCATCAAACCATTGGTTCCACGCACCTACTGCAACAAAAAGGGCGATGGTAGCAAGAACAGGTTTACACAAAGGGAAGACTACTTTCATGAAGATCTTGAATTCCCCGGCACCGTCGATTCTTGCAGATTCCATAAGACTTTCATGTAAGGTACCAATATAAGTACGGATAACGATCATATTAAATGCACTTACCATGGACGGGATTACATATACCCAGAACGAATTGAGCAAATGAAGATCCTTCATAAGGAAATAGTTTGGAATCAGACCCGCACTAAAATACATGGTAAGGACGAATATAAAGGTAATATGTTTGCGGAAAACATATTCTTTCCGGCTTAACGTATACGCAAGCATCGTGGTTAAAAATAGATTCAGGATCGTAGATATCACTGTTCGTGCTACCGAAATCCAAAAAGCATTATAAATTGTACCTGAGGCAAAAACCGCTTTGTAGTTCTGTATGGTCCACTCTCTAGGCCATAAATAAATGCCGCCGCGGATGGTATCATTCCCCGCATTAAAGGAGACTGCTATAGTATTCAGGAATGGATACAAGGTAACAATAACTAGACAAACCATAAATATAGTATTGAAGGTGCTGAACACTACGGGTTCGAACCTCAGATTTTTCATCCGGTTTCCAGCATTACTTTTTGGAGATTTTTGAGGAATCAATTGAGTTTTTTCCATGATTATAACAGCCTCTCTTCCCCTAGCCGCTTCGCAGTCCAGTTAGCTAATAGCAGCAACGTTACACTTACGACTGTTTTGAAAATACCACCCGCGGTAGCTAAGGAATAATTCCCTTGCGCTATACCATATTTCAATACAAATATATCAATCGTTTCCGACCAATCTACGACAAGCCCGTTTCCTAACAAGTACTGAACCTCAAATCCAGCTTCCAGTACATGTCCTACGGACATTATTAACAGGATTACAATGGTTGCTTTCATGCCCGGCAAAGTTACATGACGCATTTTCTTATACCGGTTCGCTCCATCAATCTCAGCAGCTTCATATAAAGCCGGATCAATAGAGGCGATAGCCGCCAAGTAGATGATAGTACTCCATCCGACTTCTTTCCAGACGTGTGAAGCACCTACAATACCCCAGAAATACTTCCCTTCACTCAACCAAAGGATCGGTGAATCAATGAGATGCAATTTCATGAGCACGATGTTGATAATCCCGTCATTAACCGAAAGAGAAGTAGCTACAATGCCTGTTACAATAATCCAAGAGAGGAAGTGAGGCAAGTAGGATATGGTCTGAACGGTTCTTTTCCAAAATACATTTTTGATCTCATTAAGCAGCAATGCCAGTATTATCGCAGTCACAAATCCTAGAACTAGATTAATTAGGCCCATGGCCAACGTATTGCGCAGTACTCTCAAAAAGCTATCGTCCGTAAAAAGAAACTTGAAGTGTTTTAAACCCACCCATGTTTGTTCACTAAATGCTCTAGCTGGTTTATAATCTTGGAAAGCCATCGTCCATCCCCAGATGGGAACATAAGCAAATAGTATAATATAAAGCATTAATGGAACCGACATCCAAATCAGCTGTTTCTGATTCTTAATCAAGGTCATAGTAATCGGTTGCTTCTTTTTTCTTTTAGGATGCCGGTTAACTTTTTTCCCCGTTAATATCTCATCCATATATGTTTTCTCCCCACATCATCCATATATTTCAGAAAGTGGTTGGCCTAATAAGCCACCACTTTCTGATTTTTAAGCAAGCTCTAACTATTTAACACTCCAAGTATCAAATCTCCATTTAAGCTGTTCATTGATTTTGTCTTCATAGGCTTTGACATTCGCTTTACCAATTTCTCCAACAAAGTCATTCCAAACCTTATCGAATTCTGATGGACTGGCCAAGATTGCTTTTGGCAGGTACTTGGTTCGCAATTCATTCAGCTTCGTTTCGGCAATTTTGGCATCTGAGCCTTCAACAAGATCTATGGACCAAGCTGGATAAGCTACTGGGTTCGGCTCAGGCTCGCTGAAGAAATCCACATAACTGTTGTAGCCATAAGCATCAAGGATTTCCTTGTCATACGGCTTGAGTGCAGCCCGGTATTCTTCTGGTTGAGCCGCAGCATCTGTTGAGTTTCCATCCTCAAAGAATCCTTGCAATTTCGGAGCTGTAGCATACCAAGCATCTGCTTTGTTGCTGAGCTTCCATGTAGCATCAACTGCGTTCTTCCGTTGTTCTTCATTTCTTATAAAACGGCCATTTTCCACTTGATAATCTTCACCTTCAATACCCCAAGTGAAGATTTTTTGCCAATCTTCTTGAATCAATGTATCCATTAGTTTAATAATTCTTTCAGGGTTTTTGGCATTGATACTGATCCCGAAGCCATTATTCAAGTTCAGCGCTGGGCGATCCAGATAATAATCTTTAGTGCTGGTATCAAACACAAGTGGAAGTCCTACATAAGTTCTTTCATCTTTACCTTGTGTCCGGAGTGAATCTTCTGCTGAACCAAAGTTCCAGTGCTGATCAAACATTCCCAGAACGGCTCCACTAGACAGTTTCGCCAAATATTGATCGTAGTTTTGCACAAATGTTTCTTGGTCGATAACGCCCAATTGGTTCATTTCATTAAGCTTTTGATAGTACTGCTTAGCATAGTCTTTATCTGCGAAGATTTCTGCAACGTTATCATTAACTACTACCCCGCCATCATTAGGGTGTCCGATCAGATGCTGAGGAGCGTTAAACAACCCCCAGTTTCTCCAGTCGTTGTTAAGAATTTCGAATCCGATGGTTGGCGTTCCATCGATGGTTGGATTTTTTTCTTTATATTTCACAATGAGGTCAAAATACTCGTCCAAGGTCTTCACCTGTGGGTAACCAGCATCTTTCAGGATGTCCTTCTGAATCCAGAAAGCAGGACCTGCATAATAGGTTGTATTCACTTTACCGTTATACGCACCATAATTCGGAAGCGTATAAATATGTCCATCATTCGGGTCTTTCATCATGTTCCAGTAATCTGCGTAATGCGCTTTCAAATTTGGAGCATATTGTTCAATCAAATCTTCAAGCGGGATAAAAGCTTCCGCTCCTGTCAGCTTAGTATTGGAAGTCATCAAATCCGGATAATCCTGACCGGCAATCATTACGCCTAACTTCTGGTTAAGATCCCCAGCTAAGAATTCGAAATTGAAGGATGCGCCTGTTTTTTCTTTAATCATTTTGTAAATTTTATTATCTGGTGTTGGTTGCTGGCCTGCTTCTCCAAGAAAGATACTAATTTCAAAAGGTTCAATCTTATCAGAATCTGTTCCTGCAGCAGTTGAAGTGGCTGTTTCTGCTGGTTTGTCTTCCCCTTTAGCCGTCGTATTGTTGCTGTTATTTCCTCCGCACCCTGCTAAGGTAAAGCTTAGGGATAACACAGCAATCAGACTAAGTTTCCATTTGGATATTAACTTGCCCCCCATAAAGCACCTCCATATATTTGTTGGTGTAACAATGTTGTAAGCCCTTACAAGTTAAATTATAGAGGTGATAATCTTCTGAAAATACGCCAGAATTAAAGATGTACCCCCAAAAAGTTTAGGTATTAGTGTTTTTAAATTCGTTAGGGCTCATATGCAGTTTTTTTTCAAATTGCTTGAGGAACTGACTATAATTGCCATAGCCCACTTTTTCAGCGATTTCACTATTTTTTAATTTATTTTGTTGAAGTAAATGTACTGCCTCTTTTATTCGGAGGTTATGCAGCTGTTCATTGAAATTAATACCGTTCTTCTTGATCAATAATTGACCCAGATATACCGGGTGCAGGAAAAAAACCTCTGATAGTCTCTTAATGGTAAGACATTCGCGAAAATGCTCTTCAATATAATTGTTAATCTCCTGAACAATCCCCTGTGATTTTAGGTTTTGTTCCTTAAGAAGGATATCGATACTGGCCTCGCCGCAGAATAGCAAATTACGCATTAAGTCCGTCAAGGTGATCATTGAGTCTAACATCGCGGGGATTCTAATTTGATTAGATAAGGAGGACTCATGAACTTCACTGGCTTCCGAGGTAAACTCAATAATCTTATACATCATATGAATAACAATTTTCTTCACAACCTCTGGAGCGATGCGCTGTTCCCGGAAACTGCGGGCTGCCGAGTTCACAGCTTGGCTAAAGCCTGCGGAGTCCAGGGTGTTAATCGGTCTTATCAAGTCATCCATCAGTTGAATTTGATCATAATGATAACTAAAGGGACTATCCTTAATCTCCTGATAAGTCAGGATCTCTACATTTTCAGAATAATAAAAATAATACATTAATGCTTCTTTCGCCATTCGGAAACTGTTCCCGATCTGAAGCAAGGAGCCTACACCAGCACCTGTTGCAATATATAAAGCTTGTTTGGGGTGTTCATTCAGCAAAGGAGTTGCAATCTGATCGATCACAGCTCCCTCAGTGGACAATGAATTGTATCCATATACGATTCCAAAACAATGACTCTCCAGATCCATCAGAAACATCGAATCTTTATCGGTTAGGAGGGCTGAGGCTTGCTCTCTGATCTCCGTATATAAAACCGGCTCTGTCTGTATCAAACAAATATTCCAAACGCTTTTACCTTTCGATAGTCGGTTAAGTACCTCCTGATTCGACTGCTCAGCTTTCTCATGCAGCATTCCTTTCAGGAGAGAAACAGCCTCCTCCGCGGAGGCTATTTGATTTAAACTGCGCTTCTGAGCTTCCTGCTCCAGCTCCTGATATATCTCCAGCAATTCTTCTGCCGCCTCTTCCGGAAACACTGGCTTCATCAGATAATGATTAATTCCATAGTGTATAGCTGTCTTGGCATATTCAAACTCACTATAACCACTTAGTATGGCAAATTTGATCTCCTTAATCTCAGCTTGTTGCCAAGCTGCGACCATCTCCAGCCCATTCATTAGCGGCATATTAACATCCGTAATTACAAGATCTGGCTCTAGCTGTTTCATTAGCTCCAGCCCCTCTTTGCCATTGCTGGAGGTTCCGCATACCTCAAAGCCAAGCTCCTGCCAATCAATCCACAGCTGCATCGCTTCAAGCGCACTAGGCTCATCATCGATCAATAATACTTTGTATTTCATTGGGGGTCCCTCACTTTCTAGCTATTCTTCCGTTCCAGGAGTTTTAGTGGAATGTCAAAAGTGACAATGGTCCCTTCATCCGGAACGCTGCTGATATCAAAACGGACCTGATCTTCATAGTACAATTCTAATCGGCGGTACACGTTGCGGATTCCGATATTCGTTCCCGAAGACGCTTCATTTTGAACATTACCTAATAATTCTTGCAGCTTCTCTGGCTCTATCCCTTTACCGTTATCAGAGACGGTAACTTTTAATCGTCCCTCCTCCACTAACGTCTTCACTTTTATCACACCTAGTCCCTCTATGGCCTGTAGACCATGTTTGCAGGAATTCTCAACGAGCGGCTGCATGCTTAGCTTGGGAATCTTATATTGAAGCGACTGCTCATCGATCTCAAATTGATAGTCGAATTTATCCCTGAACCGGAATTTTTCAATTTTCAAATACATCTCGATGAAAGTCATTTCTTCTTCCAAGGTAACGAGATCCTCTTTCCAGCTCAGCAGCCGTCTAAGTAATTTCGATAAACTCTTAATGATATCCGTAACATCCGAGTAATTATTTTTAGTACAGACCACCAAAATGGCATTTAACGTATTAAACAGAAAATGCGGATTCATCTGGCTTTGCAGGAAATTCAGTTCAGCTCTTACTCTTTCCATCTCCAGATTATTTTTTTGAATCTCCAGTTTATATACATCATTGATCAAGGAATTAATGGTAGTGGTCATCCTGTTAAAATTACGGATCAAGCCCCCGATCTCATCCTGACCTTCATCAATCCGAATCAGCTCAAATTTCTCATTGGATACTTTCTGCATATGTCTGGACAACCGTTTCACCCGATAATTATAGGATCTTAACATCACATATAAAAAAGCGGTTGTGATTAGCGTGACAATAGACGCCAGAATCCCTGCATAAATCCGAATCTCCATTATCGCTTGGGCAATACGCTCACCTTGTGTAATTCCTATTATCCGCCAGCCCTTTATATAACTAGCTCCGCCGACGGGTACAATATGAACGTCCTCCTTGCGCTCATCATCCTGCAGCTTGAACACGGGATAAGGTTCCGCGGTGCCTCTTTGATACCCGCTTTGGGCAGACATAATAATCTCGTCCTGCTCGTTAACCAGATAAAGACTCAAGTAATCTTTTTCTCTGATAATCACGTCATATATTTTACTGAGATCCAAATCAATTCTAAGCAGCTTTTCAAATTTATTGTATGAGCTGTAAGCGTCCATTCGCTCAATAACACTCAAATAAGGCGCTGTAGAAATCACACTAGAGATGTCACTCATATGATAAGCGGCAAGAAACAGATGTTTATTCGCAGCCTTCGACTGCTTATACCATTCACTATTCATAACCTTTTCATTGATGACCTGATAGTTGCTGCCAGAAACAATGGAATCATTGTTCGTGAATACAGTAATCCGTTCAATCTGATTGTTCACCGGCATATAGCTATTCATGCGGCCTCTTAGCTGTTCATCAAAAGTGTCATAGAATTCAATAGAGTTCCCATACGTCCGCTCAAGCAATTCATACAGGTTCTTATCAGCAGAAAGCGTATAGCTGACAGCTACCCCACCTTCAATGAAGTCATGAATATCCTTTCGGGCTCTTTCTAAGGATATCTCTAGATTCTGCTGCTCTCTCGATTTGATCAGATCGGAAATCCGATCCAAAAAAACAAGGTTAATAATAATGATAGGGAGAAGAACACCTATGATATAAATAAGGGAAAATTTATAATTTAAGGGAATATCATTCACTACTTTTCTAAATCTGAATTTTTTTCTCTCCATATGAAACACCTTGCTTCCCCTAGAGCTGTTGGTTCTTATTCTCATTTTTATACACGGATGGTACTACCCCTACAAGCAGCTTAAACTTATCTATAAAATAATCAGTGTTAGAGAATCCCACCTGCACCGCTATATCCGATATCTTTAACTGTGTTCGCTTCAGCAGACTTTTTGCCTCTTCAATCCGTTTGGCATTTAGGTATTCACTAAAACCCTGACCCGTTTGCTTTCTGAACAGTTGTCCCAAATAGGTAGAATTAATATGAAATTGTTGTGCCAAATCCTGAAGCTTTAATTTATTCCGAAATTCCCGATCCACATACTGAATAACCTTGTAAATCGTATTTTGTTCATTCTGCTGCTCTAGTTCAGACAGATAGACGGCAGCCCGTTCACACAGACTTTGTACATAACGGCTTAATATAAAATAATCACTAAGCTCACCTAGATTTCCGTATTCTTGCTGAAGCTTAATCATAATCGTATCCGGGTCTCCATTCATTTGAGCTATAATTCTACAGATCGTAAGCTCTAAATGGGCCACTTTTGCTTTTACAACTTCAAGGGTCAGCAGATTCTCAACGAAAGCAGTGAACGCTTCTTTTACACAAGGCTGGATCTGTTCCGTATCATTCGTTTGGACCTTATGCAGCAGCTGTCTGAAATGGTCCTCATGAGGTTCTTCCTTTTTCAGGTTCCTAAGCTCACTATAATAAAAGACCCCTCTTTTCTGCTGATGCGTTTTTCGTTTCCATACCTCAAGTGCCTGCCTATAAATCTCTCGAATCGAGCTCACCCCGACCATTCTGCTGCTAAGTGCTAAAAAGACCAGCTCCTGTGATTGTTCAGTGAGATCTGAATGCATCTGGTTGACGATAGTCTCCAGGCTCTCATTGCCGATAGAAGCAGACTGAAGAATGATCCCCGCTCTTCCCGATCCGTCTTGAAAGAAGCAGAAGTGTTCCTCGGAAAAATAATCACTTATCTGCGGTTGGAATGGATTCATAGAGGAGGCCGGTTCGATAAGAATACACATTAACTCTGCATCCGCTTGAAGCTTCAAGGTGTTTCGGGTTAGAAGCTCTAAATTTTCGTTATACTCCCCTTGGATCAGGCGGTTGATGATATTATTTACGATAAAAAATTGCTTTTTATCAAACTCCTCATTGGAAGCGATTTCATTTTGGATTATTGGAGTGATCCTGCTTAATAAAGCCTCTATTTCTTCATCATCAATGGGTTTTAATAAATATTCATTTACCCGCTGGCGCAATGCCGTACGTGCATACTTGAAGTCATCATATCCAGACAGAATCACAAATTTAGGAGGTTTCTCCATGACCTCATTCAACTTTGTAATAAGCTCAAGTCCGTTAATTACAGGCATATTAATATCCGTAAGAACCAGTTCCGGTTTATTCTCCTGGATAAGCCTCATCGCATCCGTGCCGTTTTGAGCTTCACCACAAACTTCATAACCGAATTTTTCCCAGTCGATCATCGTCCTTAGCCCCTCAAGAACCCAGGGTTCATCGTCCACGATCAGAACCTTAAGCATGATGTTCGCTCCAATCTTATTAAGATAAGCCCGCGCTTTACACCAAAATATATAGATCATGCTATCATACTTGGATAATGATGTGAATTCATAAATTTTCCTTCTTTTGTTTAAAACAGTACTTTTTTTACTTGAAAAAACGCACAAAAAACGACGTATCCTATATTTCAGATACACCTTTACAAGGACCCATCATTCCATTATCATGGTTTACATTGAGTAAAGAATTACATAGTGTAAACCATATTGGAGGGCAAAGATATGAGCAGCTTATCTAAGTCTGCTAGATTTCCACTTTTCATTCTGATGTTGAATCTATTTATCGCTTTATTAGGGCAAGGTATGGTTATTCCCATTCTACCTGAGTATCTGAAGCTGTTTAATGCGTCAGGAGCTGCTGCCGGATATCTTATTGCAGCTTTTGGAGCAGCACAGTTTATTTTTTCACCTATAGGGGGACAGCTTTCGGATAAATGGGGAAGAAAATCAATGATCATTTCCGGAATGTTTTTAACCGTGCTTTCAGATCTGATATTTGCTGTCTCTACGACATTACCCCTACTCTATATCGCAAGATTTATTGGGGGTATAGGTATCGGAATCATGGTTCCTTCCAATATGGCCTACGTCGCTGATATCACCACCCATGAAACCCGCGCTAAAGGTATGGGGTACTTGGGGGCTTCCATGAATTTGGGTATGGTACTTGGTCCAGGGTTAGGCGGCATTATCGCTGGGTTTGGCATACGGATGCCTTATTTTTTTGCGGGTGGACTTGGGCTTATCGCTACGATACTTTGTTTTTATATGCCAGAGACACTCCCAAAGGAAAAACGGAAATCCGTTAACAAATGGGCCCCTCGGGAAGCCATTCGTAATCAAATCGTAAATTCATTCCGGACGTCCTATTTCCGCTATCTGCTGCTCATTCTGATTATGACATTTGGTTTGATGAATTATGAAACGGTGTACGCCCTTTTTGTGGAACAAAAATACGGTTTTGATGCAACGAAAATCTCAATCATTATTACGGTTGGTGCTATTATAGGCATTATTGTGCAGATCTGGCTGCTTGATCATCTGATTAAGAGACTTGGCGAGATAAAGCTTATACGTATATCATTGGTGATGACCGCTATAACCTTATTGTTGATGATATTCAAGATCAATTTAGGTTATTTATTAGTTGTATCCGGTTTATTTTTTGCTTTTAATGCTTTTTTACGACCCACAGTAAGTACATTGATTGCCAACTCAGCTGGTGATCGGCAAGGATATGCTGCCGGATTAAATACAACGTATACCAGCATAGGAAACATACTTGGACCCATTTTAGCGGGATTGATGTTTGACAAACACATGGATATCCCCTATATTTTTGGGGCAATTATCCTGGCATCTGCCTTTTTCATCACCTTACAAAAACCAAAAAAAGAACAAGAAAGGAGTGTAACCCATCACTGAGAACTGGCACCAGAATTTAAAAAACAGAAACCGGGAAGAATTGATTGCTGCGGCGAAGGATCTTTTTATGAAGCAAAGCTTTCTCAAAGTTAATATTAAGGATGTCTGCGACGTGGCTGGTGTAAGCCGGGTTACCTTTTATAAGCATTTCCAGTCCATGAACGAACTGATTTTTGAGGTCCAGATGGAAATTCTGGAGAGCATGACGCAATTTGTTAGAAGCGCACCTTCTTCAATTGAAATGAATGGTAAGCAAATGCTTGCTTCGATGCTTAATGCTTGGATTGATTATGCCCGGCAACACCCAGGTTACATCAAATTCATTCTTCTATTCGATTTGCATTTTGAAGCCTATGATTACAGTAAAGAACTCAAAGAAAATTACAGAAATTTTGTGATGCGGGGTAAAGAACGACATTTCTTAATGGATGCTCTGGAGGCCGGAGTTAAAGATGGATCATTAAAATTTGATACAGAACCCTTATCCACTGCTCATTTCATCTTCACGTCTATGATGGGTTTATTGCAGAAAATGAGCCTGATTTCCAAAGACGATTTCAACAACGAACTTCAGGATATTCAAATTGCTAACCGATTTGTGGACATGTTAGTTCAGTATTTAAGTACAGAAAGTGATGAATCTCCTGCCTTGAAGTAAGGGGACCCATCACTTTCTCCGTAATAGAGAGAAGTAGTTAAATAAAATTATTCTCCTTTAAGGAGCGGTTAGACTCATGTTTGATTAACCATTCTTTTCTGGCAAGCCCGCCTCCATAGCCCCCCAATTCACCATTGCTATTTATCACTCGATGACATGGAACCAAGATTGAGAGTTGATTGGTGCCATTCGCCCTTGCTACAGCGCGGCAAGCAGAAGGATTGTTGATTTTCTCTGCAAGCTCCTTATAAGAAGCTGTCTGTCCCAGAGGTATTTTCCGGAGTTCATTCCACACCTTTTGCTGAAAGTCTGAGCCCAGATAACGAACCGGCGTTGTAAATTCCGTAAGTTCACCGGTGAAATACAGCTTCAATTCCTCCTCAATTTGGTGAAGGACGGCTACCTTTTCAGGTAATATAGTTGCATTTAAACGAGTGCGTAATCTCTTGATTTCATTTTCAAGTCCCTTGCGATCCACAAATTCCAGCAGTAAAAGACTCTCTTCATCGGAGATGGCCAGCATAGAACCCAATATCGTTTCTATCCAAGTACAGTACAGCACTTTAATCTGCTTGGAATGATTCGGGACAGTCCCCATCGTTCGTGAAAAAGCATCCCTAAATCCATTGCTCGAATCGTACCCGCTTTCCAGTTGTGCGTTAATGATTGAATCCCCATTCCTAATATGTTTGAATGCCAGTCCTAAACGTCTAGAACGTGCATATTCGATAAAGGTCATTCCAAATTGTTTCTTAAATTGGCGGCGTGCCGTGTTTGCACTAATAGACAGCTCATCAAAATCTTTATCTGTCCATTTTCGTTCCGGATTGCTCTCAATAGCTTCTACAAGCAGCTTTACTTCAGGAGACATTTTTGTTGGATTGGATAGCGGCTGACACCTTTTACAAGGTCTATATGAAGCTAATAAGGCTTCCTTGGCTGTAGCAAAAAACTCACAATTTTCTTTTAATGGCTTTTTAGCCGGACAAGTTGGCCTACACATGATGCCCGTTGTTTTCACTCCTACAAAAAATACGCCCTCATAATTCGAATTTTTCTCGACCAGCATCTTATAATATTTATCGATATCCTGCTCATTAGTTATCATAGTGTGGTTAGCTCATTTCTAAATAAAGTCCTGAGGCATCAAGCGTTTGCCGGGCATTTTCTTGGAGGTTATGTTGTGCCTGAAAGAAACTACGCGGTCCATAGCTAATCCGTTTCACGCCAATATTTTGTAATTCATGATTTGAAAGCATACCGTCCATAACCATAATATTCACAGGCAGTGGCGATTTTTCAACAAATTGTTCAATCAAGCTTGGATCAGCGAGCCCCGGTATAAAAATCCCATCCGCTCCAGCGTCAGCATAAGCATAGGTACGTTCTATAGCTTGATTCACTAGATCCATCGAATGTTCCTTAGCCTTGAAAAAGATATCCGTTCTAGCGTTAATAAACACGCGCTTTTGCAGTTTGGAGGCTACTTGTTGTATGGTTTTGATCCTCCGGCTTTGTTCGCTGGTCTCCCATAGTTCATTGTTAGGATGATTTACGATCTGATCTTCAAAATTGATACCACAGATATCTAATTGAAATAACTGCTCCATGTTATGCGCTAAAATATCCTCATCTATAGCATATCCACCTTCGATGTCTACGGTCAATGGAACTGCTACCCGTTCGGCAATCTTTGATATCATCCAAAGCATAAGCTCAAATGTAAGCTGTTCACCGTCCGAA
Source organism: Paenibacillus sp. FSL H3-0286 (assembly GCF_045040705.1). Classification (NCBI taxonomy): domain Bacteria; kingdom Bacillati; phylum Bacillota; class Bacilli; order Caryophanales; family Paenibacillaceae; genus Paenibacillus; species Paenibacillus sp. FSL H3-0286. Next base: position 6,089,757 of record NZ_CP150285.1, read on the forward strand.
TATCCCCACGCTTCCGCCATGGAATAGCTGCTGGTTGCTAGCGCCTTTGATCCAGCTTGCTCTATTGCTTTAGCCGAGGCTACATCCCAGCAGTTGTACAGGATCAGTGGATTTTTTTGATCATGCAGCGTTTTAAAATAGTCATAGTTTTTAGTGTTCATAAGTGGTCATCTCCATTTAGTTAAGAATAGAACCACTATATAATAGACATCCATTATCGATACCAGAAAAATTAACACCAATCTTTTTTTTCACAAAAAAAACACCGATAGATAATCTAATCCTCTCAGGATCAGATCATACCATCGATGCCAGTTTGCCGATTAAAGTTCTACCTTACGGAGTGATTGCTTCGGTGATGGTTTGGATGACTTTTTCCCTGTCCCCATCGGTAGGATTTGTGGAGCTGCGATCCCGATCAGAACTACGATAATCCCGATCCAGCGAAGTAATGATACCTCTTCTTGCAGAACTAACACGGAGGCTACTACAGCTGCCGGTAACTCCGCTGCCCCTAAAATCGCGCCTAGACCTGAACCCAGCTTCGGAACCCCGATCGAAAAGAACAGAACTGGAATTACGATGCCCAACAAACCTAGAGGTAGGCCGTATTTCCAAAGCCCATCGGTAATCGCACCGTCATATAAAAACGAAGGCGAAAAAACAGTCATAATAATAACCATTGCACTAGTGGTCATATACAAGCTTTTATTAACGGCAGGCACCTGCGTAGCTACTCTTCCACTCACAAAAATATAGAAAGCAAACGACACGGCTGACATTAAGCCAAAAATCACACCAGTGGTCGTAATTCCACCTATACTCGGCTCAAGGATGCCCCCCGCTAATACTGTACCAATTAGAAGGATAACCATCGAAATCACTTTTTCCCGACTAGGAAGTTTTCGATCTACAACCGCCTCCAGAATTACACCGATCCAAGTAAATTGGAATAACAGTACAATCGCAATCGAAGCAGGTAATTGTTCAACGGCGAAGCCATAAAAAATGCCAGTTAAACTGATGGTGATCCCAGCGGCTAATAATTTCCCGCCTGTTTTTAGCCCTAATTTCTTTCGAGAAAATAATAAGACCAGCAAGAGCAGCATACACCATCCAAAAAAGTATTGTGATCCTACCAATTGTTTCATTCTAAAGCCATCGTTCATTCCAAGTTTGACGATCGTAGAGAGTGAGCCATAACTACAAGCGCCTAAAAAAACTAGTAAAGCATATTTGAATAACTTCATATTCATCGTAAACCTCTTCCCTTTCTCTTGAGCAAGCTCATTAACATAATAAAGCCCCTTGTCATCGAAATGACAAGGGGCGATTGAAACCAAAGAATACATCTTTGACAAAGTTCCGCCACTCCATCCACTGGATAGAGTTTGGTTTATTTACTTATAACAACTCCAATCATAATATGATAAATCACACAGGGTGTCAACTTGAAATTTAAGGATTTAGCTGGAACAATCGATAGACAATAACAGCTGCCTGAGCACGAGTTGTATTGGCTTTAGGTGCAAAGTTATCTTTGCCCACACCTTGAATAATCTTTGCTCCGCTCATGAATTGTACAGCCTCACGAGCGTAGGCTGAAACATCAGCGGCATCATTGAAATTCACTGGCTGGTCCACTTCCACGACCGTAAGCTTAGCGAGCTGTGCTGCACGATAAGCCATCAACGCCATTTCCTCACGGCTAATTGTTTCATTAGCACCGAAGGTTCCATCAGATCTGCCCTGAATAATTCCTAGCTGCTGAGCAGCAGCAACGGAGCTGTAGTACCAAGCATCCAGCGAAACATCCTTAAATGTACTTGCCGCATTACCTTCCTCTAGCTCTAATGCAAGCATCAGCATCTTTAGGAACTGTGCCCGAGTTACATTCAGCTGTGGCCCGAAATTATGATCTCCGGTGCCATTCAGGATGTCTCTGGCGGCGAGGGCTTGAATGCTATTTTGTGCCCAGCCTAGTCCAGCGATATCCTTAAAGGAATTTTCCGCATATCCTACTGCGAATCTGCTGGAATTGTCTGGTCTAAAGATGATCTTGCCAGTTGTCAGATTAAACTGAGAGTTTCTAACCACCTCCACAGTCCCGTCTTCACGGATTTGGTAGACTACTATTTGTTCTACACCTGAAGTTGTCTTTGGTTTGTAATCCCGTTCAACCTTCAGTCCACGCCCAAAGCTGTCAAACTGTTTGCCATCAACAAAGAACTTAAACTCATAAATATCCCCGACATCTGTCTGAAGCGACAGTGTCTTCGCGTCAACTTTGCCAACTACAAGCTTAACGCTTACGGCGTCAGATCCTGCCATCGCAAGAAGCAGGTCAGCATTTATTCGGAACGTAGACAATCCCATGTCTATTTCTAAAAGTTGAATTGCTTTTGCTCCCGCTCCAGCCAACTCACGAGCTGGCAAGGTCAGTTCAACCACCGAGCTGGCAGAGGATGGCTTCACTGTGATTCTCAATACTCCATTCTGCATTGAGCCAATTGCTTGTTGCAGAATCGCTGAGGATACCTCTGCAATAGCTTTACCATTCACATCCGCTGTCACGGAAAGAGTAACTCCATCTGCGTTCACAGTTGGTTCCGGTTGTTTCACTGGTTTGACTGTCGTTGAAGATGAAGTACCGCCCGATTCTGAAACCTGCGATTCTGCCTTAATCTCAATGGACATCGTGCCTACAACACCGGAGCCATCTTTAGCTGTCGCTCTCACGGTTACCGTGCCTGCTGCAATTGCAGTGAGCAAGCCGGTATCCGTAATAGTTGCTCGCTCAGTAGCTGATCCATCCTCATTCACTACTGACCAGCTCACTGCTGGATCGGATGCATGGTCCGGCAGGACTACAGCTGCCATTTGCAGGGTTTGCCCTGACTTGATTTCGCTCACATTATCTTTGGAGGAGACTTTTATCTCCATGACGGATATAGGAATGACATGAACAACCGACTGTGCCTCATGCAGGATGTCAAATTCAACATCTGTGTTGGATCCTCGGAAAGAAATAAATCCAAGCGGCACGGCGATTTCACGGGTTGTCTTCTTCGCTTTGAAGATCATTTCTAAGAATTCCGCATCATCGGTCAGGATATTACCTGCCTCCGTTCCAGCTACACTAACTGTTATTAGACCTGGACTGTCCTCATTAATATGAGTGATGCTGAATCCGTCTGGCAAGGTCTGAGCGGATACGAATTCCACACCAGATACGTCATAAGCCATGGTAAAGTCTACAGCATACACTTCCTTGTAGACGGAGGTAGTAACATTTGTAAGCCCTACACGGTAAGTGAAATCCTGTCCTGCCACCACTGTTACCGGTCCGTTCAGCGTTGCAGCGGGCAGATTACGGGCAATCTCATCTTGTCCGCTGATGTTAATCTCTAGGCTTCCGGATACTCCACTTCCATCTATAGCTCGCGCAGTTACTTGTACGCTACCGTTCTTTCTAGCTGTAAGCAAGCCCTTCTCATCAATAACCGCTTTATCCGTTGAGGTTACCCCATCTGCTTCAGTTACCGTCCAGATAACTTTAGGATTCGTCGCATTTTCTGGAAGCACAGAGGCTTGCAGCTGCAAGGCACTGCCCTTCGACTCAATGCTGCTAATTCCATCTTTACCCGCTAAAGTAATTGAAGAGACATGTACCGCAGGTATCTGCTCTTGTCCCACTAAAATCTTGGATTGCTGTGGATTCCAGCCATCACTTCCACCAAGCACAGCTTCAATCGTATAGGCAGCCGCCTCTTCTGCTGTTAATTGTTTGGACCAGCTGTAACGTGAAGCTGCATTAGCACCCTCTCCGTAACTTAAAAACTCAGAGAACCGTGCAGTTTTGGAACGACCTTCATACCATTCATGCCAGCCAGTAGCACGAATATGAGCTCCCATCTCCGTATTAATGAAGGTAGAGCTGCCGTATTCTCTCCATGGCCGGCCCAAATCAACGGTTCCAGCAGCAACGTCCTCACTGGCAGTTAGTCGATTATTGATGAACACATAACCAGGCTTACCCGCTGCCGTGGAAGGCGCAGTAACATAGCCAGCACCCGCACTTTGAATCACATTATTCTCGAATACAGCAGCGGAATTACCGAAGATAAAGTCCACTGTACCTTCAATATGGCTGTCAACGAAATAAGCTCTTCCCTTATCTGCGAACAGGGTATCCTGATATCCTAGAAGCTTAACATTTCTGTACACTCCCCGGTCTCCTTCAGCATATAAAGCGACTGCCTGACCGGCATCCCGCCCAGCACTGTTCTCAACCGTCATGTTCTCCAGTGTGAAATCAGTTGCAGCAGCCTTTAGTGTATAACTGCCGCTGGTGCCCATTTCTTTACCATCTGAGCCAATGGTTTTCGCGGAGTCACCGTTAATAAGTACGGTACCTTCCCGGCTCTCACCGATGATACTAATATTCATCTTACTAGAAGGTACAAGCACCTTCTCCTTATACGTGCCGTTCTTCACTTTAATAATCGTGGTTAGGGCACTATTATCAGGTGCTGCTTGAATAGCGTCATTAATCGTTTTATAATCTCCTGTCCCATTCTGAGCAACAATAATGACAGGAGCTGGAATTCCCTTGACCACCTCGGATGGAAGACTGGCACCCTTATCACCGATGGCGATTACCGCATATTGATAGGCAGTTCCGTTGATCAAGCCTTTATCGGTATAATCGGTTGCTTCGATGCCTTCGGCCACGACCGCATAGCTGCCACCGCTCTCCGAGCGTAGAATTTGATAGCTGCTAGCTCCATCAGCTACATTCCAAGTCAGATGGATATCAGTGTTGCCAGGCTCAGCACTAACTCCTTGTGGAGCCTGCGGCTGGCCGGAATTCTTGTATGGAACCGCTGAGGCAACAACTGAATCTAGACTACTACGGGTACCATTTATTGCTTTGACTTTGTAATAATACGGTGTTCCGTTTACGAGCCCACTATCAGTAAAGCTTGTGCCTGATAAATCAGACCCGAGCACTTCATAAGGACCTTTCGCCGATGAGGCACGTTTGACAATATACTGGCTCGCTTCCTCAATCGCTGGCCAGCTGAGTTTCATTACACTGTCACCAGCTTCAATGGAAACCACAGGCGTTCCCAAAGGAGATTGCGGAGTAGCTTCAACAGGCGCTGATTCTTTTCCCTCTCCGGCCACATTTGTTGCAGATACGACGTAACGGTAGGTTTGCCCGTTGGCCAGACCTCCGACGCGGTAAGTTGTGCCGGCGATTTCTTTTGCCACGAGTTCATAGCTGCCTGAAGTCTCATTCCACTTCTTGATGCTGTAGCTGGCTGCATTCTCCACAGCATTCCAGCTGAGATCCAGCTGAGTATTCCGGCTTACAGCCGCGAACGATTCTGGCGCAGGCAATTTCACCGCCAAAGCGGATGGGGTAATACTAATTTCATTGGAATTTCCCGATTCACCAGTCGGCGCCATCGCCGAGATAACATAATAATAGGTAGTTTCGTTGGTAACTTCAGTATCAATATATGATGTCTCTGTAATAGCGTTGGCAATAGTCTCATAAGGCCCCCCTCTCTTAAGACTTCTCTTAATATTGTAGGAAGTTGCCCCTTCAAGAGCAGGCCAGGATAGCTGGGCTGCTTGGTTTCCTGGAAGTCCAGTCAGTCCAAGCGGTGTTTCAATCGGCTCAACATAGATCTTTAAATTATCTAAGTAATAATTTCCTGAGCCGCCGCCTGGAGTCTTGGACAAAATACGCCCAATGCCATAGCTGGCGAAATTCGTAGTTGTGAACGGAAAAGAGCCCGCAGGCTGATCATCAATATATACATCCACTTTATCGTTGTTCACATCCACCTTTAGCTTCAGGTTATACCATTGTTTTAGGGAATAAGAGTTCATCAGTTGATGATACTGACTGCTCCCCCTGCTCATGGTTAGCGTATATTTACCTGTAGCTTCAGGAAGCGTTGGCTTTCTGCTCTCAATGGAGAATGCCGTTTTGCTTCCATCTGTACTCTGGGCCTGCAGGAACACCGAGGTTCCCGATTCTGTCGCAAACATAAAGTCAGTGTCAATAACGAGTGCACCCGTAATTGGCGCGAATTTGCGGATAAACTGCACGCTGCCGTTCGCACCATCGAACACATTCAACACTTGATCTGACGTATTCCCCTTACTGTCAGACGGTGTGGGAGATACAATAACCTTTTGAATTTCAGTCTGTGGATTTGGAGTCACATCATAATACTCTGGTGTCACACCCACAGCAACCTGTTCAAAGTCTTCATCCACATAATACACATTACCTGCTTCACCTTCAGCCGTAGCGCTGGCCTCATCGGAATCAAAGCTTTCACCAAGCTCATTCACAGCACTGACCACGTAGTAATAAGTTTTTCCGGAGCTGAGTCCGGAATCAGTATACAGGCTATCTTTAATTTCAGTATTGATCGTCTTGTATGGACCGCCTGAAACCTCACTACGTTTAACACTATACGACTTGGCAGAACCAACATCCTCCCAGTTCAGCTTCACTTTTTCCTCACCTGCTGTCGCTGTAAGACCACGGGGCGCAGTAGGAAACTGATCACTAAGCGGTTTCAGCTCCACCTCACTGAAGACAGATGCATTATAACGATTAACCTCGTTATCTACCTTAGCGGCATCGGCTGCAAGACCAAAATAAACCGTATCATTCAGGTCAAGCTTCACCGTGCCTACCTTGCTCCATGTTACTTTATCCGGCGATACCAGACCTGTCACTTCATTACCAAGACGAACCAGCTTCACCCAATAAGGTGTATTGATGAAGCTGTCCGGTTCTGTTTTTACCACCTTGGCTCCTGTGGTGGAGCGGGTAATCATAACTCCCTTCTTGCCATATTTGACATAAGGGATTGCCAGCATTGTCATTTTAGAGTTCTCATTGAGATTATCACGAATCATGACACCTGCTTTGGCATAATCGTCAGTTCCCGTTACGGAGTCGATTCTAGCAATAATTTCACCATTGCCTGTCAGGGTTTGATAAGCAAAATGAAAATTATCAACAGCCGTTTCGCTCTCTGATGTTGCTCCGATAAGTCCAGCCGATTTGAGCGTAATCTTCCCGCTATCCGGATGAAGCGTAGTCACTCCCGCTATCCCTGGATGGCCAATATCCACCGAAGTCCAAGGAAGAACGGATCCAGACGTGTTGACATGAATAGCCACGTTATCAGATTGTGTCTTGAGACCCTTATTGTCTATAGCCTGAACAACGAGGTAATAGGTACCATCCTGCACATTGTTCCAATCGAAACTATAAGGTGCTGTGGTAGCTTCGGCTTGCTTCACACCATTAACGATAAATTCCACCTTAGCAATACCATCACTATCACTGGCAGAGGCTGTAACCTTCACATTGTTGCCTGACTCTATGATTTGGTTATTCACAGGATAATTGATAGCGGTTACAGGATTGTCTGTATGCTCATTCCCTGCTTTTCCCAAAACAATCAGATCATTCAGATACACTTCTAGATTCGTATAGCCCTCCGCAGATAACGTCGTCTTCTTACCATCCTCAGAATCGGTAGGGTCTAGTCCATTAGCAATCTCCCAGCTGTCATCCATACCGTCATGATCCATGTCGATTACATTGGAAGCTGTCTCTGTATAGTCTGGGTAACCGCCTATTTCAATAGGTGAATTAATATGCTGTCCAGTGCGATTCTTCACATCATTAATGACCCGCGCATCGTAAGCATCACGCCTTGGCAAAGTGGCACCGGCATCCGCCATTACATTTGCGTAGGCTTCTTCCGCCGACACTGCCGCATAGGGGTTAGGCATCTTTGCCGGCTCCGTAAGCTTAGAGATATCCGAATACTTTTGCACACCCTTCCAGTTGTCTTCAGTAACCTTCGGATTACCATCCATGATGTTCCCATCTATAAACAACCGGGTTTCTGGTGACACTTCCCCAAACAATTGATTTTTTACACTGGTGTAGGTGTTTGGACCATTTTTATAATAATTGTTAGTGATATTATATCGATAATCTTCTGCTCCCCCACCATAGGTCGAAGCGAATCCCCAGTTATAGATAACGTTATTAGACATTTCCGTCAGGTCCACCAATTTGGTCACCGTCGGCAAACGGGGGTTGCGGCTGGTGCTATGAGCAATCAGATTGTGAAGGAAACTGGCATTTTTGCCACCCCAGATTCCTCCGTAGCCGTGACGTCCCTTTTGGTGTGTCGTCATCAGCATGCTTTCAGCGGATATCGACCATTGCACAGTAGTATTCTCGTTATCATACAGACTGACCACTTCATCCACCGACCAGCTGAATGAGCTATGATCGATAATGAGATCCTTATGGTACCTTGATCCAAAAGCATCATCTTCACTAGCTACCCGGTCGCCTAACCGGAAACGCATATAGCGCATAATAATATTGTCAGCTTCAACAGAGGTTGTGTAGTCGGCAATTGTAATTCCGTCACCTGGAGCCGTTTGCCCGGCAATCGTCAGATTTGAGCCGGTAATCTTGAGGGATTCCTTCAGATGGATGGTTCCCCCCACTCGAAAAACAATGGTCCGATTACTTTGGCTTACCGCATCGCGGAAGGAGCCGGGGATCGGAGTTTCCTTGATACCATAATCAGCCAACGTCGTTACTTCATACACAGGTTGAGCTCTTCCGCCGGTTACATATTTGCCGCCGCCTTCCGCGCCCGGAAAAGCAGGAAGCGCTTCCAAAGAAGCGGCCTCGACACCACCAAATGGCATACATGTTGCAAGAAGACTCGCAACCAGCGCCCCGGATAACCATTTTCTCTTCATACAAGACCTCCTAATATCTATTGGAATAAGAAGGGGGCCCTGTCCTCAGAGCAACCCCTTCCTTAGTAAAGCCGTGTGTATTATTCCTTGCCCTGATAACGGAAATATGCGAAATCAGCACTGCTGCCACCGAACTGCTGCATATCATGCGCCGCAATGCCAACAAAGTTCCCAGTGAAGCCTCCCGACAAAAAGCTGATATTCTGCGGATCGCCAAGTGGCTTCCACTCCGTATCGTCACCCTTAAGATAAACAAATTGCCCAGTCACTTCCTGCACCTCAACCGCGATCCGCACTGTCTCCCTTGCATTTAGTTCAATCATTACAGGCTCCGCAGTGAATTCATCGCGCTGACAGCGCATTAACCGCAGCACCTTGCCACGTCCTTCTTCATGGCTGATATACGCATAAAGATAGTTATCCTCATTCAGGTATAACAGTAGTCCTGCCATCTGCAGATAAGTATTCGGTTCATATTCAAGCGCTGTTTCAGCGCGGAAGCTTATATCCGTCTGGCGAATAGCCAGAATATGATGCTCAAACAGACTCTGCACGGACTCCCCGGCCCTGATTCTTAACCAGCCCGGTCTTTCAGCAAGGGAACACCAGCTTTCATTCATAGGAATCCGCAATGTATTCCAGTTCTTTTTCAATTCTGGGCCGTTAAAATCATCCTCAAATTCAAGCGTCCGCACTTGGTTCAGGAACTGTGTTCCTTTAGGTGCTGGTACCTTGAGCTGTGGTGTATTTCCGCCTGAGGTTAGTCTTAACCAGCCCTCCTCATTCCAGTGCACCTGCTGAACGGCAGTCTCTCTCCCCAGTATGGCGTATTCGCCTTCAAGGGGTCGCGTACACAAATGGGCCATATACCATTCACCTTCTGGTGTCTCTACCAGACTTCCATGGCCTGCACATTGAAGCGGCAGCTCGGGATTATCCCGTGAGGTCAACATCGGATTGAGCGGATCCACCTCATACGGACCAAGCAGCGCCTTGGAGCGCGCTACGGTTACGGCATGCCCCGATCCAGTGCCGCCTTCTGCCGTAATTAAGTAGTAATAACCTCCCCGCTTGTAAATATGCGGCGCTTCCGTCTTCTTCAGCGGCGTGCAATCAAAGATTTTCACAGGTTCACCTATTAATTGGCACTGCTCTGGATCGTACTCCTGAATTACAATCCCGCAGGACTTATTGCCTTCCGTAATCCGGTAATCCCACAGCTCATTCAGCAGCCATTTGCGCCCATCCTCATCATGGTACAGAGATGGATCGAACCCGCTGCTGTTTAGGTATACCGGTTCAGACCAAGGTCCCTCAATACCCTCCGCAGTGATCAGATAGTTATGACAGTCTTTAAAAGGCCGTTTGGTGCTCTTAACATCGGTATAAATCAGATAAAACAAACCGTCATAATAACTAAGCTGTGGAGCCCAGATACTGCAATTTTTCGGATTTCCCCGCAGATCTACCTGATGAGTCAGAATATCTGTGCAATGCTCCCAGTCTGCTAAGTCCGCTGATTGATACACCCTCACACCGGGCAGCCATTCAAAAGAAGAAACAGCAATATAGTACATCTCCCCCGCTCTTACAATACAAGGGTCAGGATTGAAGCCTTTTAATATGGGATTGTGAATAACTCCAGTCTGAATATTATCTGTAATCATCTTCATACTCCTTCCTATTTCCATACATCCGCACCCTTCACCCTAAGCAAATCTGCGGTCTATCCTGTCAATTATCAGTCTGTCTGCTCACTTAGATCTTCCTGTGACGGGATAACGGTTACCTGCTGCACTAATTCTTCCACTTTACGGGTGTTTCTCGATTGGCAGCCGGTGATATCTACCGTTTCTCCATTTTCAATATAAAAAGCCGGTCCTTCATGATTCTCGATCGTCACTTGGCGGAAGCGGATATCTCTTACGTTGCCCAGATAAAACCCACGGTTGTTCATATCCTGGATTCCTGACATCATGGCTGGACGACCAGGGATTGCATTCTCTGCCATGGAAATATCAATATCGGAAAAGGTAATTTCTGAAATGTATTGCTCCGCAAGGCCGTAAAGAAAACCTGCAGCCGCGTGAACATTCCGAGCAGTAATATTAGCAAAATGAATCCGTCGGAAGCAGGGGGTCTCCTCCGTCACCGGATAAGGATTCTTATCCCATACATATTTGTCCTTACCACGTGGTCCGCAGAAATAATAAAGATTAAGAATAAACGGACAGATCACGTCCTCCATCACGATATTGCTGACACGAATATCTTCGACAACACCTCCGCGCCCGCGTCTGGACTTCAGCCGAATGCCGCGGTCCGTCTGCTTGAACACGCAATTGCTGATCACGATATTACGGATATCTCCGCTCATTTCGCTTCCCAGCACCACACCGCCATGACCATGAATCATCGTGCAGTTAGTTATCGTGATATTCTCGCAGGCAACCCGCTCCTTCGTATCCTCCGTCCCTGCTTTAATGGCGATGCAGTCATCACCCACATCGATATTGCAGTTGCTGATGCGGACATTCACACAGGATTCTGGGTCAATACCGTCTGTATTAGGCGAATCCGCCGGATTATAGATCGACAGATTATCAATCGTAACATCATGGCAACAGATAGGATTCACAGTCCAGCTTGGGGAGTTCACGAGTGTCAGATCTCTGAGCGTGACTCTACGGCAGTTGTCGAAGCTGATAAGCTTCGGGCGGGGATACAGCAGTGAATCAGGAGAATTCCGATGTTTATCCCACCAAGGTGCGCCCCTTCCATCCAGCTTGCCTGCACCTGTAACCGATACATTCTCTAGATTTATTCCAAAAATACATGAAGCATGGACGTTCTGCTTCACACCCTCCCAACGGGAATCCACCACCGGATAATCGTTAGGATCAGAGCTGAAGCTAAGCACAGCTCCAGGACTGAGCTTCAGCTCAATATTGCTTTTCATGAAGATAGCACCCGTCTGATAGTGCCCGGAAGGAACATAAACTGTTCCTCCCCCTGCCTCGCTTGCCGCATGAATGGCACTGGCTATCGCTTCCGTTGAAGGCTCTGCACTATTAGGATGCGCTCCGTAGTCATTTATATTGTAGATAGACATGTGCTTCACTCGCTTCCTTTCGTCACGGCGGGACGCTGCAAATATTCATATTCTCCACAAGCCAGGAGAAATGCGCCAAGCCCCTTCTGATCATTGGTTACGATCGGTTCACTGATATAATAGGCGTAAGTACCATCTCTCCGGTCCTCACCACCGAGTCCAGCGACCTGGCAGTTTTTATTCAGGTTAACCCAGCCATTTTTGGTTTCCAGCACAAATTCAGCAATAAGACCTTGATAAGCACGGTCAAGAGTCTCGAACCAACTATCATCGAGTACACCAATCCGAATGCCCTTAGCCATTGCATAGGTGATCATGCTAGAGGCGGAAGCCTCCAAATAATTGCCTTTACGGCCGCCCATGTTTACAACCTGATACCATACTCCAGCATCCGCATCCTGAACCTGACGAAGCGCTGTCAGCGTATCTGTCAGTATACGTGCCACGATCTCATAATCCGCGTGTTCCTTAGGGAGCATGCCGAGTACATCCACTAGCGCCATCACATACCACCCCAGCGAACGCCCCCAAAAGTTCGGAGACAACCCCGTTTCAGGATCGCACCACGGCTGTACCCGCTTTTCATCCCATGCGTGAAACAGGAGACCCGTCTCAGCATCCTTGGTATGACGCTCGCACAGAATAAATTGCCGGGTCACATCGTCCAAACCCTTGCCGCCTTCATACTCAAGTAAATACTCCAGATAGAAAGGAGAGCCCATATACAAGCCATCCAGCCAAATCTGATAAGGATATACATTCTTATGCCAAAACGCACCTTCTGAGGTTCGAGGATGCGTTGTTATCTGCTTTCTTAATAAATCTGCAGCCATTTTATATTTCGCTAACCCAGTTTCTTTATGGAGCACAAATAGGATCTTTCCGTTATTTAAGTGATCAATATTATGTTCGCTCAGGCGATATCCCTTCACAGAGCCGTCTTCCTCAATAAAATAATCCATATTATCTTTGATGAATTGATAATATTTAACCTGCCCGGTCTGTCTCCACAGCAGCTCAAAACCCTTCAAGATGACTCCATAATCATAAGACCATTTTCCATGATATCCGTTATCCTCATATAATCTTGGCGTTCGCTCCATAATCGAATCTGCCATTCGAACACCCCAGCCCATACTCCTAAGTGCATTGTTGTCTTTCATTTTTTCCTCCTGTTTGAATAGATATGGTCCTAAACGCAGCCTCCCCATTTAGGACCCCTCTACTATTTTCTTAGAATATAGTCTGTAGTACTTCTTAAGGATTTACAGCTTTATAAGCAGCTTCATATTCAGTAATGATTTTGCTGCCGCCGGATTTCTTCCACTTTTCAACCTCAGCTTTAAATCCGTCCAAATCAATTTTGCCTAGGATATATTTATAAGTGGCATCTGTCATAATCTTCTGCAACTCAGATCCTTGAGTAGAATAGGTCTCAGATTCCAGAGAGTAAGCAGGATTCAGTACAGCATATTTAGCATTCTCAACGATCAGCTTATCAGCTTCAACTTTGAGTGGATCAGCATCATGGATAATGAATCCATTCTCTAATGGACGAGATGCCGAAAATGGCTGAACTTCTTGCTTCCAGAGATCTGTATCCTTAATCGTAACCGCTTGTTCTCCATCGATTGTATAGTGGACATCCTTAATACCATAAGTCATCAAGCCATAGACATCTTCATTCATAAGATCATTAACAAATTTCAAGATCCGTCTTAACTCATTTTCATCCTTGACTTCGGATTTCGGGAAAGACAACAGTCCCCCAATTCCGTTATTACCAGCCCAGATGGCGCGATCCGCTTCATTACCGGTGGAAGTGATATCGTTAACCATAACCAAATCCATACCATCCTGTATGCCTTTAGACAGATTCAGCAGGTTCTTGCTGTCAAACAAGGCACCCACATAAATTCCAGCCTTTCCTTGCGCAAAATTCTGCTGCTGATCTGTTTTAGCCGTCACAGCGAAATCCTGATTGATATAACCACCATCATAAAGAGTCTTCATATAATCCATGGTCTTGACATAAGCCTCTGTATCGAACTCCGGTGTCATTTTACCCGCATCATCTACACTCCAATAGTTCGGTGTTCCAAAGTATGAGCCCAATGTCTTAAATGCTCCATATACAAGATCGCTGCGGTCCATGAAGCCTGTGGTATCCTTTTTGCCATTACCATCAGGGTCTTTTTCGGTAAACGCTTTCGCAACTTCCATCAACTCATCTGTTGTTTTTGGAACCTGCAGTCCAAGCTTATCCAGCCAATCTTTACGGAGAACAACGCCGTTTCTAGCCAAGGACTTCTGGAAAGGAACCCCGTACAGCTTACCTGCAATCGATGCCGATGTACGTGTATCCTGTGAAATTTTAGCCAAATTCGGGAACTCATCAAGATAAGGACTTACTTCCCAGAACATGCCGGCCTTCAGTGCATTACGTACAGAAGAGTTATCAAGAATAGTCAGGGTAACGATGTCTGCTAGGGAATTCGATGCTAATGAAGTATTAATACGTTCTTCTTTGGAAGGATCCGGAATCCATGAGAATTCAATCTCTGTATTCGTCAATTCTTCAATTTTGTCCAGAATAGGACCCGTTGGTGTTGTAGACGTTTGTAAAATGTTCAGCCAGCTAATCTTTGCTTTAGCATCTAGCACATCTGCAGGTGCAGCAGTTGTTTTAGCCGTTGAATTCGTTCCCTCATTTGAAGAATTTGACTCCTTCGCGTTATTGCCTCCTCCGCATGCAGTGAGTACTAACCCGCTACACAACATTAAGGCTGCAATTTTTTTGTAATTGCGATTCATCAACATTACCCCTTTTACTAATGTATTTGTGTTGTATCTTCCACCTCTGCCCTTAAGGCAGAGGTAAGAATTCAGCATACTGTGAAGCCTAGTAAACACCATCTTCGCCGATTTTTTTGGCTAACTTGTTCGACAGCATAACGAGAATCAAGCCAACCACACCCTTGAACAGACCTACTGTGGTACTGAAACTCAATTGTCCGTTCTTTAAACCAGCTGTATAGATATAGGTATCGAAAATTTCTCCAACTTCGCGGTTCAAGGAATTGATCAGCAAGTACATATGCTCAAAGCCCAGATCCAGCGTGTGGCCAATCTTCAGAATAAGCAAGGTAATAATGATTGGGCGAATTGCCGGCAGGGTGATATGCCATGTTTTGCGCAATCTTGCCGCTCCATCCATCTCAGCTGCTTCATATAACTGCGTATCCACTACGGTAATGGCTGCCAAATAAATAATGGTTGACCAACCAATTTCTTTCCAAATGATCTGTCCGATATACACGGTACGCAACCACTCAGGAGAAGTCAAAAAGCTGATCTTCTGCATCCCAAGGGCCGCCAACATCTCATTCAGCACCCCTCCATCCACATTCATAAATACATAGGAAATGGAGACGATGATAACCCATGACATGAAATGGGGGATATAAATAATCGTTTGAATGGTGCTCTTAAATAACTTGTGCTGAACTTCGTTAAGCATCAGCGCCACTATAATAGGTAGTGGGAAGAAAATAACAATGTTTAATGCAAACAGGATAAGTGTATTACTCAATAGCATAAAGAAGGTAGGTTCTGTAAACAATCGGACGAAATGCTTAAACCCTACCCACGGGCTATCCGCTATACCCAGAAACGGCTGATAGTCCTGAAATGCAATGATAAGACCGCCCATAGGCAGGTACTTAAAAATAACAAAATACAAAAATCCCGGGAGTATCATCAGATACAATAACTTGTTTCTTTTTAAACTCAGCCAGCTAGGCCCCGTTCGCTTTTTTCTTACTGGATTAACTTTCGTGTTCAGCATGGTGACGTTTGCCTCTTTCACCTGATCGGCCTCCTTGATCGCGTTTCTTTACGATTCCCAGATTACGATCATTCGTCCATTACGTATATAATCATCAGATACTGATACTCCAAGAACCCTACAGCTATAAGGTTTTCCAGGCCCGTGCATCTTATAGTGATTACTACAATACATAAAGATCATCTATGCCTTATCACGCTTTTTCCTCCCAAAACAAAGCCCAAGCTAATGATTATATACGGAATAACAGACCCCTGTTAAAGTTTCAATGAAACGATTACAAGGAGGATATCTGCATGTCGCAATCATCTTTTAAAAAAGAAAATATGGGTAGCCGGCTGTTTACTATTGTAAATACCACACTGCTTACACTCATTGCCCTAGCCTGTCTTTTACCCTTTGTCAATGTGTTTGCCAGTTCCTTTGCTTCAACACAGGAGGTAGTAGAAAAAAGCTTCATCCTGTTCCCGACGACATTCTCTTTGGATGCTTACCGTTATATACTGTCAACGCCTACTATTTTTAAAGGGCTTGGCGTATCCATCGGTGTAACCTTAGTGGGTACAGTTGTCAGTATGGTTCTTACCTCTTTAATGGCTTATGGATTATCTAGAAAATATCTATACGGAAGAGATTTCATCAATTTCGTAATCGTGTTCTCCATGCTCTTCAGCGGGGGAATGATCCCTACTTTCCTGGTAGTTAAATATTTCGGATTAATCGATTCCTACTGGTCCATGATCATGCCTGTTGCGATCAATGCTTTTAACCTGATCATCATGCGTAACTTCTTCCAGGCGCTGCCGGAAGGGCTAGAGGAATCAGCCAAGATTGACGGCTCTAATGATTTTGGTGTATTTTTCAAAATCATGCTTCCGCTGGCGATGCCATCTATCGCGACCCTCTCCTTGTTCTACGGGGTAGCTTACTGGAACACTTATATGAGTGCAATTTTATATATGACAGACTCCACTAAGTGGCCTATTCAAGTCCTGCTGCGCCAAATTGTTATCGTCGCCAGCGGGATGCAGGGAGATAATGCTTCTGTTGATATTATCCCACCTGCTCAAACCATCAAAATGGCGGTTATCGTAGTCGCAACCGTTCCAATGCTGCTCGCCTATCCTTTCGTACAAAAACACTTCACCAAAGGAGCCCTGCTGGGTTCTGTAAAAGGCTAAAACATTGCAGCTGCACAAACAGCCAGCCCCGGTCTCCCGGGGCTGGCTGTTTGTGTTCAGCGCCTTACTTCTCCTGTTTCTGGGTTCGGTATGCACCTGGTGTTACATGTTCTTTTTTACGGAAGGATCGAATAAAGTTCTGTGGATTATGGTACTGCAGCCTTTCAGCAATCTCTTTAATGGTCATATCCGTTTCCACCAGCCACTTCTTAGCCATTTCCAGACGATAGTTCATTAGATACTCGCTAAACGTCATCCCGTACTCTTTTTTGAAAATACTGCTTAAATAGTTCGGACTGTAATGGAGGCGATCACCAATTAATTCTAGCGTTAAGTCCTGATCAAATTCCGAGCGGACAATCACCGCAATTTTATCGGATAAGAGGCGGAACTGACGGTCTGTCTTCTCCTTAACGCTGGTCACCATCGGATGGATAACTTCTTTGACCAAAATGCGTTCGATCTCTTCCGGATTACGGATGTCTAACAATCGGTGATACAACGTAGAATTGTCCTCTGTCAGCAGAACCTCTACACCCAGCAGCTGCTCCAGCTGAATCAGATTGTTGACGAAACGTATTAATGTGACTTCGAAATTCAAAGGGTTCTTACTGTGCTTCATCATTTCCCCGAGTAATGGATACAGAGAACAGGAGACTTGTTCTTCATCTCCAATCCGAATCGCGTCAAATAACTGGGACTCAAACTCAGACGGATAATGCAGTAGAACTGGACCCGAGATCACCTTCGATATATCCTCATAGAAGATGATAGACTCTTTGCCCAGATTTAAACGATGATGCAGCGCCTGCTTACTCATCTCGCAAGCTTCCCTACTAAACAATAAATTATCATAAAAATTGCTGATTCCAACGCTAATGGATAGTTTCAGGATCTCTCTAGCTGTTCGAATAATTGTCTTGGCATAGTCCAGTGCTATTCTCCGGTTCTCCTGTTCATTCGCTCCCTCAAAGATCAGGATAGTCGCTTGTGTACGGTCATTTAATAAGATAGGAATCATCCGCCTCTCCTGCGGAATCAGCTCTTCCACCAGTTTGTTAACCGCTACAAGCAGAAGATCCTTATCACTAGCCTGCCGTTCCCCATAGTTATCCAGCTGTATTAGCAGCGTTGCGTACACCGAATTCTGTGACAGCTCATAACCGAAACGAGGCAAACCCAGATTAAGCTCTTCTTGGGATATCCGGCTACGAAACAGATTTAGAATAAACTGAGTTTCCAACTTAGGCATCTCAGACTCAATCAGACCCTCTAGGCTTTCTTTCTCCGATAAGATGGTATCAATCGAATTAATAATCCAGTCTACCTCATTCTTAGGCTCTAGCTCCGCATTGGCAGGCAATAATCGGCGCTGAATCTGCCGGAATGGCTTGGTGAAATACAAAGAGATCACATAAGCGACTACCGCAATCAACAACGTAATAAGCAGTACCATCATCACAATCCCGAATCGGGTTGTCTTTAGTGCATCAGAAATTTCTGATTTATCCAAAATAGTTACGTAAATCCAATTATTATAAGAAGATTTAGCATAAATAGCTTTTATCGATTGGTGATCAGCCCGCTCCATGGCAATCGTCCCCAATTGCCCCCCGCCTCCGGCAACATTAGTGATATGGCTAAGTTGATTATTAGTCAGCAGGGACTTTCCAGTTTCCGACTCATATAAAAGCTCACCCTCCCGGTTAAGAATAAACACCGGTGTGTTTCCTTCGGTCTGAAGGGTGCTCTGCAAGGTCTGAAGGGATATATCAGATAAGGCAATCGCCTGTTTGGTCTGTGAGAATACCGGCAGGGTATTTACAAAGCGGATACCCTTATCCGTCTTAACCCAAAACAACCCCCGGCTACGGTTATTAATATAGCTCTCATAAAGTGTCCTGCTCTCTTCTTCCGTTAAATGTGAAAGCTTACCATTGGAAATCTGCCATTTCTGCTCCAAACTGATTAGAGAATAATTAACAAAATCCATCCCCATGCTGGCAATGTAGTTAAGCTGGGAATTAATCTCGCGATACTTCTCAAAATCCTGCTCGGTGATCGGATTTTGCACGACCTCCCTGAAGGAACTGGTGGTACTGTAAGTATTAAAAGCGTATTCAATGGTCTGAATTTTCTGTTCCAGGGTGTTTTTAATTTGAGTAATTAAACTCTGTTTATCATCCGCTACTCTTTCATTTACCGAATTAATCGTCGTCAGATAAATATAGCCACCGAAGCTAATAACCAGGCCAATTCCCAGCACCAGAATAGGAACAAAAATCTTGTAGAATATCCTGCCTCTTTTCATGATAGACTCCTTAAGCATGTAATTATTTTCAATTATAGCGCTTCCAATAGGTTAAACCAAATGTTTTAAATGTGTATAATCGCAACCCTATTTTTATAAAAAATAGAAAACAAAAAAACAAAGCAAAAAGCGCTTCATCAAGCCCAGTGCTCAATGAAGGTTTTTGCCTTATATTATAATGCCTTTATTCACTATCCTTATATTTCAATCTCTTCCGTTGAATCCGAAAGACCACCACTCTGCACGCCATTATTATTGGCTACCGCAAGAACATATACTTTATATTTAACACCTTTAACAATTAATGCACCATTAACATCTCTTCTCGAGGCTACAATTGTAGGATTCGTTCCGTTAGGCGTTATCGACGTATAATACGAGGATTTCACCTCAATTGCTTCCGCTGAACCAAAACCTTGTTTAGACGGAACCACCAGAATTCGATATTCCGAAATGTTAGACTCGTTAGAGGAACGGTTGAAACTTACTAGTATTTTACCCTCATCCACACTGTACGTTACATTGGTGACAGAGGTTACCGGCAGCTTAGTGGATAAAGTTATGGCATTCGACTCTGAGGACAACACATTAGTGCCTGAGTACTTGCCGCTGCCAATCGTTAACACATACACTCTGTAACTGATTCCACTCTTTATTAAATTTCCGTTTACGTCTCTGGCTGAAGAATCCAAGACTTGACTGGTGTTATTTCCTGAAGTGCCTACCGCTGTGTAATTGGAGCTAGAAACCGCATTTGCCTGGGTTAAACTAAAGCTGCTGTAATAGGAAGTAGGTACAATCAGGATTCGATACTGGCTAATGTACGTTTCATCTGTGGCATGGTTAAAGGATACTTTTAAATCCCTGCCGTCTTCGTAATCATTAACGTCCCTTACATCCAAGCTCGAAATAGGAGCCAATTTGTAATCTACATTCAACGTAATTAAAGGTGAACCAGAAGAAAGAACATTGCTGCCCGAGTAATTCCCGCTTCCGACGGTTAAAACATATACTCTGTAATTGATTCCACTCTTTATCAGGTTACCGCGCACGTCCCTTGATGACGAGGTTAACACTTGATTGGTGCTGGATCCTGTTGTGCTCACTACTGTGTAGTTGGAACTGTACACATTATTGGCGTCAGATAAACTAAAGCTGCTGTAATAGGAAGTAGGTACAACCAGGATGCGATACTGGCTAATATACGTTTCATTCGTAGCGTGGTCAAAGGATACTCTTAAATCCCGGCCATCATCATAGTCATTTACGTCGCTTACATCCAAATTGTAGACAGCACTCACATTGTAGTCAACAGCCAACGTAATTAATGTTGACTCCGTTGAGAGAATGTTGGTGCCCAAATTCTTCCCGCTTCCAATCGTTAACACATACACTCTGTAAGGTGTTCCATTCTTAATCAAATTACCACGCACGTCTCTTGCTGACGAGGCTAACACTTGACTGGTGCTAGATCCTGTTGTGCTCACCGTTGTGTAGTAAGAGCTGGAGACATTATTCGCCTCAGATAAACTAAAGTTGTTGGAATAAGCTGTAGGCACAACTAGAATTCGGTACTGGCTAATATACGTTTCATCTGTAGCGTGGTTAAAGGATACTTTTAAATCACGGCCATCTCCAAAGTCACTAACGTCGCTTACACTTAAATTAGAGACATTGACCGAGGACAGCGTAATCGCAGATGAAGCAGCAGACAATAAATTATTGGCTGTATTACTGCCACTATCTACACCCATAACAAACACACGGTAACCAACTCCCGTCTTAATGAGGGCTCCATCTACATCCCTCGCTCCAGACGATAAGATCTGGGTGATATTGGAACCTGTTTTGTTGACCTGTGTGTAATTTGAACTGCTAACAGCATTTGCTGCCGCCAAATTAAAAGAAGAATAATTAGTAGCTTTGACTACAAATATCCGGTAAGAACTCACCTTGGATTCATCCGATACCTTATTAAAGCTTACGGCTAAATCGCGGCCATCACTATAATCGCTCACATCACTTACTTGTACATTACTTGGGGCAACGACTACGGTATTAGTATTAAGCGATATAGTCGAAGAACTATACGAGAGAGCGCTGGTATTATTGCCTTTGCCCACTGCGAAAACATAAGCTACATAGGTTTGATTACCTTTAATGAGGTCACCATCCACATCCCTTGAATTTGCGGTCATTCTAATCGTAGGATTAGTGCCTGTAGCTAAAACAGTAGAATAATTGGCGGATGTAACCTTTTGTGCAGATGAGATATTAAAAGTGCTCCAAGCCTTTACAATCATTACCCGGTAATGATCCACAAGAGCTTCATTAGAAGATTGGGTGAAGCTGACCTGGAGATCACGGCCGTCACCGTTATCACTTACATCCTTTAACTGTACATTCGATGCCGGATTTACAGTTCCAGTTTTACCGCCGGAAGTCGTTATGGTCACCACTTTGGTACTTGGATTCCAACCCACATCATGACCCAATGACTCACTTACAAACCGTGTAGGAACCATCGTTCTTCCTTTCAAATTCTGACCCGGCACATCTAGAGTTACAGCTTTATTGTTAATCGTGGCTGTCTTTGAGCCAATCTTTAACATAATCGTTGTATCATCTTTAGTTGCAGTTACAGTTTGTGTTTTCTGATTCCACTTGATGGTGGCATTAAAGGCTTCAAAGATTGCCCGTAGGGGTACCATCGTCCGTCCATTTACCATCACCGGTGCTTGATCTGTGGACAATCGAACCCCATCAATAAAAATACTGATGGGCGCAGTAGCAGCTTTCACTGAAGATTGAAACATCATCGGCAAAACTAATAAGCCCACTAAAATAGAAATCCATAACTTCTTCACAGATTCACCCTCCTGGAATGACGAATACATTTTTTTCCTAACCTTTTGACGCTCCTACTAGGATAAAAGTTTCACGCATTATGGTTACAATATTTTAATCTGGAACCCGTTCCTTCGATCCGCCACAAACCGCTCTGTAAAAAGAAAAAGAAAGCGCAGTGTGCGCTCTCTCCTTTGTGTTATTCGCTGATACTTTTATCCACATTTTTCTTCGGAATTCCATCCAATCCGTACTCCCAATCATAAGCATCAAAAATCTTTCTCGCTACAGGTGCTGCACTGCTAGATCCAAATCCGCCTTCAGGAATAACTACAGCTACAGCAAGCTTTGGATTTTCACGTGGTGCAAAAGCTATAAATACTCCGTTATCACGGTTTATGTTTTTACTATCCGTCTGTTGTGAAGTCCCTGTTTTACGTGCAAAATCATAGGGGAAATCACCGAAGGCACCTTTAACGTCACTGTTCATCCCTTTCTTTATTTCCCGCCAATAGGATTTATCGAAAGTAGTCACTTCATCAAGCACTTCCCGTTTGAATTCTTTGATAACTTTACCTTTGGAGTCCGTGATCTTGCTTACTAGCTGTGGTTTGATTCGTTGCCCTTCATTGGCTAGTGTAGCCGCATATTGCGCCAACTGAAGAACGGTATAACGTCCCTGCTGCCCAAAAGAAGCATAAACAAGTGCCGACTGAACTGAACCCGCTTTAGCTTCAGCTTTATAATTCAGATCACCCAAGTATTCCCTTGGTAAACCTATCCCTGTTGGAACACCTAGACCGAATTCTTTCATATATGTGTCCCATACCCCAATGCCCTTAGACTTGTATTTGTCATACAATTTTTTCCCGATCATATCAACCATATATACGTTTGAAGATTTTTCAATGGCTGTATAAGGATACAAAGAGCCGTATACATGATTGGATGAGTTCCTTACATTAGTCTCATGTCCTTCTCTACCAAATGAGGTGATCCCTTTATCTTGATAGGTAGAAGAAGTACTTATAAAGCCCTCTTTTAAGCCAATTAACACACTCAATGGTTTTATGGTCGAACCGAGCAGCACAGTAGATTCAAAATTATGCCCTGATCTTCCCGATGAGTATGGAGTTATTGTTCCATTTTGGTAATGCTTTTCAATTTTTTTATACACCTCTGGAGAGATCGAACCCGTAGCCCAGCTGTTGGTATCATAGTCAGGCATACTTGCCATAGCAATAACATTACCTGTATCCACTTCCATGGCTACAGCGTAACCTGTTAGAGCATCAGGATGTGTTTCTCCCTGAACGGTGTGTGAATGCAACCACTGAATCTGATCTTTAATGGCTTCTTCGGTCTTCAGCTGAATTTTTTTATTAAGGGTCGTCCAGATAGTGCTTCCTTTGACCGGGGGTTCAATACTCACAATTTTTTCTGCCATATTCTGCGGATCTACAGAAACTTCCTTATAACCATTCTGTCCCCGAAGCTCCTTCTGGTATTGCAGCTCCAAGCCATCAAAGCCTACTAGCTCATCCTCTTTATAGTTAAGTCCAGGGTGCTGATTATTTTTCATCGCCTGAAGTACATCCTTATAAAGATCTAAACTAGTAGAGGATTTGGAAAATTTCACGTAGCCAACAGCTTGTACAGCCACCGTATCGGTATCATAATGCCTGCTGCTTTCCTCTATCACTTCAAGGTTTGGATATTCGTTTTTGTGTTCTAAAAAATAAGCGATTTCTTTCTTAGTTAAACCTGATTTAATTCTTCTCGCTACATAACCAGAGAGTTTTTTTGAATATAAATCCATAGACTCAAGGATCTCTTCTGTGGTTAGTTTTTTCTCATTAGGATCACCATAAGTTTCGAAGGCTTCTGCTAACTTGCTGGCGAGCGCCTTTGATTTATTATTTGCCTCAGCAGTTAAGGTAACTTTTTTCGTAGTTTTATCTGTTTTTGTTGCGGTATATTCCTTATCCAAAGTAAGGTACAAAGATTGAACGGGCGTTGAGTATGCCAATTTCTCACCATCAGCAGCGAGGATATTCCCTCTCAATGCCGATAATGCCACTATTTTCGTATCCCGATTAGCCTCAGCTTCAGATAACGTAGGTCCTTCGACAAATTGCAAGACCGCAAGGCGTAGGATAATCACACAAAAAATAATAAAAGTGCTAAAGAAAAAAATGTTGATTCTTAATTCGCCAGAGTTGTTAATAGTTTTGCTGTCGTCTTGTACACCTTTTCTGTCGAAGAGCCTCACATAATCCCACTCCTTATTTCCAAAATTCTACAGCATAAGATTAAAGTATAAACTAGCAAATGGAAATATACAAAATTAAGAATAATAGTTAAATAATTGTTCACAAATCGATAATATCCAATTAAAAAAGCAGCTTTCCCCGGTATGGGAGAATCGCTGCTTTTTGTTTATGGGCGTTGGTGGCCTGCACCAATAAATTGTCATCATTCGTTGAGGCCTACGGACTCAGATGACGTTATATGCGCATTTTTAGCCTTTGGAGCTTGGTTTCGGACTCCAATGACGTTATTTCATAGGAAGAAGGGCAAATCGGGTGCTTTTCATGCCAATAGCGACTATGCGGTCCGTTGTCACTTCAAATGCGAAATAAAGCTGCGTTTAAGGTCATCTGTGTCCGATAGCTGTAGCGTAAGGAAGGGGAATTTTAAACAGATGAAACGATGTTTGAGGCGTTCTTGATGGAGCAAGCTCTAATTAATCAGGGGGTGCCCAGCAGCCATTTTACGGCTGATGGGGCACCCTCTGATTTTTTCTTATAACAAAATCTACACTTTTCTAACCTGTGACCGGTACATTAAAAACAAGAAATACGGAGCCCCAATCAGCATAATAATAAGGCCTGAAGGGATTTCTTTCGGCGCCATTATGGTTCTTCCGAGCGTATCGGCAATGACGAGCATCAAGCCGCCAAGTAATCCTGACAAAACAATCGAGCGTCTCGTATGATGACCAATCATCATCCGCACCGCATGCGGCGCCATGAGTCCGAGAAAGCCAATTGTTCCCACACTTGCAACGGCTCCCGCTGCAAGCAAAACGCCGATAATCATAGCCCAAAGCCGCGTTCCTCGAACCGGCAAGCCCAATCCTGTTGAACTCTCGTCACCAAATGCCAACAAATCGCATTTTCGGCCCAAATAGTATGCAATCGGAACAAGTACAAGCAGGAATGCAAATAGGATGTAAAATTGATTCCAGCTTCGTCCATAAGTCGAACCCGTTAACCAAATTAAGGAGCTACTGCTCCATAAACTTCCTTTGACGATCATGACCTGGATTCCGGCAGAGGCAATAGCAGAAACTGCAATTCCAAGCAAGATCAGAACCGATGGATTCAAGGACCTGCGCCAGGCCATAAAAAAGACAAAAGCTGCAGCCAGTGCCCCACCCACGATTGCGGCAAGCGGAACTGCAAATACCGTCAATGCTGGCCAAACGGTCATTACGGCCAAAGCACCAAAGCCAGCCCCTGAGGTCACACCAATAATAGAGGCATCTGCCAGTGGATTTCGAACAGCACTCTGAATCAGTACACCACTGATTGCAAGTGCGATCCCTCCTGCAGCCGCTACGAGTGTACGGGGAAGCCGTAAATTCAGCAGGACGGAATAGGATTGATCCCCCCTATGGAACAGACTGCTCAGCAATTCGCTGATCGGTATTTTTGTTCCCCCAAATGATAAGCTTACCAGGATAATAGCAATCAGCAGCACAGTCATAACTATAGCCGTCGGCACAAAGCGCAGACGCAGTCCCGCCCCACCGATACTCATCGATGATTGGCCAGCGCCTGAGCCCGATATATTTTTCATCTTGGTGAGTACCAGCCAAATGAGCCACGGGGCTCCAATAATCGCCATAACTGCACCAACAGGCATTTCACCCACACTGCTTCGCACTACACGCGCTAGCGTATCCGCTGCCGTGATGAGCAAGGCTCCCCACAACGCGCTTGCAGGAATGAGCAGGCGATGCTTGCGAATTCCACTAAGCCGGACAAGATGGGGAGCCACTAAGCCGACGAAGCCAATCGGGCCGACCACGCTGACTACAACCGCAGCCATTAATACCGATAGGCCAAGCCCCGTCGCCCGAATTAACCCTACTCGCTGTCCAAGTGAACGGGCCGTTGACTCATCGAGCTCCAGCGCATCAAATTGTCTGCCGGCAAATATCGCTGCCAATAGCAGCACTACGACAAAAGGCCAGGCATATATAACACCGTCCCAATCCAACTGGATTAGGGAACCTGAACCCCATAAAAACAGATTTTGTGTTTCTGTTCTTTTAAAAATATGTATGGCCGATGTAAACGCTCCGAGCACCATGGAGACGATCATACCTGACAAAGCCAGCCGAACAGGTGTGGCCGCCTTGCCTCCACTCAATAAATAAGCGGCTAAAGCAGCAAGCAGTCCCCCTGCAACTGCCAACAAAAATGGAAACTCATGCTGCAAAGCAGGAAAAGCTACCATACCAAGCACGACCATAAAGTATGCCCCGGCATTAATCCCAAGTGTATCTGAGGAAGCAAGCGGGTTCTTCGTTATAGTTTGCAATAATGCCCCAGCCACAGCCAGAGCAGCCCCGGCCAGCAGACCAATAACTGTACGTGGCATGCGGATATCCCAGAGCAGATTATGTTCAATTATATCTTGGCGATTCAGCAAGCCATCTATTACAGTAGCTGCAGGGATCTTGGCTTCCCCAAAGCCCAAACTTAAAACGAACAGAATGAAGAGGACGGCAAAGCCGCCCCCAAATATTCCAATGATCCGCCAGTTCATGCCGATAGAGGCTTCTTTGCTACTCTTTTCGTTCATAACCGCACTCATTTCGTTAATGTATTTACAACTTCATCCACGATAACTTTGGAGGAGATCGGACCGCCGAACACCCAAGTAGTACTGCTCAATCCGAAGGTGCGATTCTCTTTCACAAAGTTAAGGCCATTCCAAACGGAATTATCCTTCAGTTCTTTCGTGAAAATATTATCATCCTCTTGGACGATATAGATCAGATTTGTATCCTGAACCGCAGGCAATGCTTCAACTGTAGAGGTGCTGAATCCGTAAACTTCGAAATTTTCAGGTTTCCAGTCGTTTTTCAGACCGATCCGATCCAAAGTTTGTACCGCAAGTGAATTATCTGTAAAAAGACGCATCGTTGCTGCATTCTGGTAGCTGTATGCTTGTGTCAGTACATAGTTCAAGCCTTCTTTGCCTGCATCAGCCAGCTTTGCCTTTGCATCTGCATAATGTGCATCCAAATCAGCAAGAACCTTATCGGCTTCTGCTGTTTTACCTACTGCCGCTGCAATCGTTTTGAAAGTATCTTCCATCAGCGTGTACTGATTACCTTCTCCTTCATTCGGATACAAGCCGAAAATCAGTGTTGGAGCGATACTTTTAAGTTGATCATAAATTCCTTCATGCCCACCCGTATTGGCAATAATCAGATCAGGCTTTAATGAAGCAATTGTCTCCAGATCTGGCTCGTCACGGGAACCAACATCAGTCACGTTTGCATCAAGTGGTGCTTCAGAAGTCACATACAGCTTATAGTTTTCGTTATCTGCGTTACCTACTGGCTGCACTCCCAGTGCAATAACATCCTCCGTAAAGGTCCATTCCAATACCACAACTCTTTGCGCAGGTTTGTCCAGCGTAATCTCACCTTTAGAATCCTTTAAAACAATAGGACCGCTTGTAGATTCACTGCCCGCGTTTTCAGCAGCTGGTTTATCAGTTGCTCCCGCGTTCGATGTTGAATTGTTCTTTTGGTTAGTACCACAGCCTGATACGACCAATATGATAGCAACAACCATAAATAAACTAATTAACTTTTTGTGCATTTACTTTATCCCCCTGGATTCAACGTTCGAAGTTTATTCTATGATAACAGTTATCAATCTATTGATAATGATTATCACAGAAAACATATTAGTAATCTTATACGCGATTCTCCCGAAAGTCAAAGTTAAAATTTAAGGCTTAACCGTCCCTACTCCATGATCTGGTTTGTAATTCTTTCAATGTGTATGGTCAGATACAGCATTTCATCATTTGTTAACTCCCGATTATATGTTTTATCAATATAGATTTTAATTTTCTCAACGCTTGCGAAAGCTTCCTTATACTGCTGCTTTACCAAAATAAATAAGCCATTCTCATTATCAGGAGGTGGAGTACCGTTGATGAGACGTTGTGCAAAAAATTTCAAATGAGTGATAAAACGGTAATAAGCAAGGGACTCCTCTTCGTACTCTAGCCTGAAATGGCGCTTCACGATATTTAGGATGTCGTTCATGATCTTGGTGATATTCACCATGTTAGGCATCTCTTCATTTAGTTCTGCATTCACCAGATGGAGCGCAATATGTCCGGCCTCATCTTCGGGAAGTCTGACTCCGAGCTTGGAATGTATAATTTGAAGCGCAGCTTTCCCAACTTCATATTCTTCTTTATAGAATTTTTTGATTTCCCAAAGCATGGCGTTTTTAATCTTCATCCCTTTTGAGAATCTCTCCAGCGCAAAACTGATATGATCTGTCAGACTAACATAAATACTGTCATCCAGCATTTTACCGAGCTGCAGTTTGGCGAAGTTAATAATCTCTTCTGAGAGCTCCATGTGCTCGATTGGAATCTCGGAAAGCAGCGTTTTTAGCTTATCTGAAAGTTTTTGATTACTTAAAGTGAATATCTTTTCAATTTTATCTTCTTCTAAAAAGTCTCCACGTTTTTTCTTAAAGGCCAGTCCTCTTCCCATAACTACTAGTTCAAAATTTTGGTCATCTATGACAGTAACAACATTGTTGTTTAACACTTTTTCGATCCGCATATTACAGCTCCTTACCTTTTCATCTTACGAAGCTAGCACTTTTTTATAGTATTCTATAATAAAAAATCGATCTCTAAGTAGCAGTACTAAGAGATCGATTCCATTCATACCTTATGACTCTTCAATAGATCACACTACAACAGTCAGCAAATCTTCACCCGGTGTAATAACTGTTTTATTGGTACCAATCACATCACTATAATTAGCCGTATTGGTAATAATTATCGGTGTTGTGCATTGATAACCTTCATTTTTTATTTGTTCAAAATCAAACTCAATCAATAGATCACCCTGTTTAACGGTTGCTCCTTCTTGCACCTTCACATCAAAGTATTTACCTTTTAGCTTCACGGTTTCTATACCGATATGAATCAAGACCTCAACACCCTCATCCGATACTACCGCAATACAATGACCTGTTCTGAAAATAGTGGATACAACTCCACTTACCGGAGAATAAAGCTTACCTTCTGTGGGTTCAATTGCAATCCCCTTGCCCATTGCTTCAGAAGCAAAGGCAGCATCATTTACTGAGGTTAACGGGATTACGTTACCAGCCAGAGGGCTTACAACGGTTGAACTTTTAACGGCGTGAGGGAGGATAACCTCGCTTTTTTCAGTATTCGTTTTTTCTTCTACAATATTCACTTTCTTTTTATCTTCATAACCAAATACCATGGTAATTACCATAGCCAATACAATGGTCACACCTGCTATAATCGCTTGAACGACCAGCGGAGAGAATGCGGGAAGACTTAATACGCTCACAAATGCGAAGACTTCCATCTTCACTTTGAAAAGACCACTAAGTGCTCCACCTACACCGCCGGCAATGGTTACATAAATGAAAGTCCGTTTGTAACGAGTCAGCAAACCGTAAATAATAGGTTCTGTTACACCGGAAAGCGCGCCTGGTATAAATGTACTGCCGGCCAATGTTTTCAACTGTTTGTCCTTTGTTTTCAGGAAGATACCCAACGCTACACCCAGCTGCGCGAAGATGGCCATGCCGGCCATTGCATATATTGGATCTCCACCCTTAGCAATGTTCTCAAGAATAATTGGCACAAGTCCCCAGTGCAATCCGAGTACAGTCAAATACGTCCAAGCTATTCCCACAATTGCCCCTGTAACAATACCGCTTTTCGTACTGAGGAACAAAATAGCGTCTCCAATTAAATTCCCTACATTCACGCCAAACGGTCCGAAAGCCAAAATAGTTAACGGAACAATCACAATCAAACATAGCATAGGGACCAAGAACATCTGCAAATCCTTGTGTATAAACTTTCTTAGCTGCTTATCCAATAAAGCGTATATACAGATGGCGATAAAAATCGGAAACACGCTTGATGAATAGTCCGAAATTACTAAAGGAATACCTAAAAAATGTGGAGATTCAACACTTGATAATCCCGTAATATTAGGTTCAAGTAAAGCCGCACCGATACTGCCACCCACATAAGCATTAACACCCAGCCTAATCGATAACGTAATTCCTAAGAAAATGGGTAGAAAATAAAACACAGCATTACTAGCGCCGGCTAATACTTTGTAAGTTTCACTATCCGCACTTAGAACATGTAACGAAGCAAGTACGGTTAATAGCGCTTTCAACATACCCGCACCTGCTAAAGCACCAATCAGAGGCGAAAAGCTTCTAGAAATAACATCAAAAATCAGAGTCCCTATAGGTTTCTTTACCTTGTTCTCGCCAGAGTCACTGTTAGGGGATATGGATTTGGCAATTTCTTTATACACATCAGCAACATGGGTACCCACTATAACTTGAAACTGTCCCCCTTTGCTAACTACCCCAATAATCCCTTTCATTTTTCCCAAATTTTCTTTATCAGCTTTTTGCTCATCGTTAAGTGTGAATCTTAGTCGCGTGGCACAATGAATCACATTGTTAATATTTTTCTCCCCACCGACAGATTGAATAATGTCTTTACTTAGCTGTTCATAACTCATTTTTATACACCCCTTTGTAACAGATCAATTAATCACCGATATCAGGGAACACAAAAAAACCTAAATCACATCTATGTACGAGAGAGATTATCCCCGTAATCATAAATGAAACTTAGGTTTTGCCTGCTATGCAGTAGCAATCCTGATATCCGATTAATTTATTATTTACAAATTAACATGTTCAATTAATGATGTCAACAATAAACCAGAGCCTGTATAATATTGGATAACAAAAAAAGCCCTGATAAATCAAGAATAACTTGATTATCAGGACTTTTTTTTTAGAACAGGCTTTGTCCGTTGGATTCAATTACTTCTTTGTACCAGTGGAAGGACTTCTTACGGTATCTGTCCAGTGTACCTGAACCATCATCATGACGATCTACATAAATGAAACCATAACGTTTCTTCAGCTCGGCGCTTGTTGCGCTAACCAAGTCGATGCAGCCCCAGCTTGTGTATCCCATAACTTCCACGCCATCAGCAATAGCTTCCGCTACTTGAACCAAATGATCTTGCAAATAATTGATCCGGTAATCATCGTTTACGATCTTCTCACCGTTCCCGTCTACAACCAGCTGATCGACGGCGCCAAGGCCATTTTCCACGATAAACAGCGGTTTTTGGTATCGGTCATAGAACATATTCATCACATAACGCAAGCCCTGCGGATCGATCTGCCAACCCCATTCGCTCGCTTCCAGATACGGATTCGGTACCCCGCCCAGCAGGTTTCCTTCTCCTCTGATCTGTTTCTCAGGATCGGCTGTTTCACATGTGCTCATATAGTAACTGAACGATATGAAATCCACGGTATGCTTCAGAATTTCTTCGTCCCCTGACTCGAAATGAATGTGAATTCCATTTTCCTTAAAGAACCGTTTCATATAGCCTGGATAATAACCTCTGCTATGAACATCCGCAAAAAACATATTTTTGTGATCACTTTGCATCGCCTTGATCAAGTCGTCCGGATGCGGAGTGAGCGGATAAATTGGCATGCTCAGCACCATGCAGCCTATTTTGAAATCAGGATTGATCTCATGACCGATTTTTACCGCCAAAGCACTTGCAATGAACTCATGGTGAATGGCCTGATACAGATCCTGCTTACTCAATTTTTCCAATGGAGTATTGATTCCGCCACTCATAAATGGGAACTCTAGGATAGAATTGATCTCATTAAAGGTCAGCCAGTATTTGACCTTGTTCTTGTAACGATTAAAGATCGTTCTCACATAACGCTCGTAAAATTCCACCATCTTACGGTTAACCCATCCATCATACTCTCGTGCCAAATGCAGCGGGGTCTCATAATGGGAGATCGTAACTAGCGGTTCGATGCCGTATTTATGACACTCGTCGAACAGGTCGTCGTAGAACTGCAAGCCCTGTTCATTCGGCTCCAGCTCGTCCCCTTTCGGGAAAATCCGGGACCAGGCAATAGACGTCCGGAATACTTTAAAGCCCATTTCCGCAAACAGCTTAATATCTTCTTTATATCGGTGATAGAAATCGATACCAATCAACTTCATGTTATCGTCGGTAGGAACTTCTGTAGGCGCAGACTTAATGCCATGCGGCATGACATCTTGGGTAGACCAGCCTTTGCCATCATCCTGATATGCCCCTTCAAGCTGGTTAGCGGCTACAGCCCCACCCCATAGGAATCCTTCTGGAAATTGTAAGTTCATATTTCTTCCCGCCTTTGCTATTGTGATAGTATAGGTTTACTGCTCTAATCCGAATCCTAAACCTTGGAACGCGTTACATGTCAAGGATTAATCTTGCAAAGGAGATAAGCCGATGTCCACACTTGACGAAATTGCTAAGCTGTCGGGCTTTTCCAAAGCTACGGTATCCCGAGTCCTGAACGATTCTCCCCATGTCAGCAAGGAAACTAGGGAGAAAATTCTCGCCATTATGAAAGAGACGGACTATGTTCCCAATCGGAATGCCATATCTTTATCCAAAGGCCAAACCCAGCAAATCGGCATGATTACCTTAGACCTCAACGAGCTTATTTTGTGCTTCATGAACAGCTTCGTCGAAATTTCCGGCCGTTACGGGTATCAGACGATTATTTATACCACCGGCGGTGATAAGCAAAAGGAACTTCAGGCCTTCGAGGATCTCAAACAAAAAAGAGTCGACGCTCTGCTTATTCTGACCGCTGTTAACGATAAAAATGTCATAACTTCCTACTGCAAATACGGCCCGATTGTGTCTTGGCAACGCATGGACCATCCTGAAATACCGTCAGTTGCCATGAACCAATATGATGGATATGCACTCGCTCTAGAGCATTTGATAGAGCGGGGTTATACGCGTATCGCTAATGCTTTTGGCCGCCCAAGCAGCATAAATACCCAAAGTAGACGACTAGCTTATGAGCAAATCATGACCAAATATAATCTTCCCATCGTTGAGAAATGGTATTACTCCACGATTTATGGAATCCGTGACGGAGAGCAATTGGTGCGAACCCTAATTGGACAACCCGATCAGCCGGATGCTATTCTGTGCTCCAATGATTTGGTGGCGGTGGGCGTTCTGAGCGAAGCACGTAGACAGCAGCTGGATGTGCCCCGTGATCTAGCCATCATTGGTTTTGATAATTCGGAGCTGTCACAGACACTCGGAATTACCACTGTTCGGAATCCGATTGCGGGACAGGCGGAGAACGCCTTTCTTCTGCTGGCTCCAACCCTGCTTGGACTGGATATGGAGCTGCAGCCCCTATCGTTCCAACTGATCGAACGGGAGACAACATAGGTTGCCCATTCCCAGAAGATTACGACTGTACATTCCATAAAAAAAAGTAAAATTGTATTGAAAATTATGATGAAAATGGGTGTTTTTTATGACAAATAATGTATTGAATCCTAGGGTTGATAAATTCTTAAGTAAAGCGAAACAATGGCGGGAAGAATATGAGCAGTTGAGAACGATCGTGCTTGATTGCGGGCTGACCGAAGATTATAAGTGGATGCATCCATGTTACACATTTGATGATAAAAACATAGTATTAATTCATGGATTTAAAGAATATTGTGCGCTTCTCTTTCACAAAGGTGCCTTGTTACAGGATCCCAATGGGATTCTAATTCAACAAACAGAAAATGTGCAGGCAGCGCGCCAAATTCGGTTTACGAATGTGCAACAAATCGTTGAAATGGAAGCTGTTCTGAAAGCCTACATTCAAAATGCCATAGAAGTTGAAAAAGCGGGTTTGGAAGTCGAATTAAAAAAGAAAGAGGATTACCTCATTCCTGAAGAGCTTCAGACTAAATTCGCTGAACTTCCTGGCTTGAAAACTGCTTTTGAAGCCCTAACGCCTGGACGGCAAAACGCATATATTTATCATTTTTCTCAAGCCAAACAATCCAAAACCCGCGTATCCCGAATTGAAAAATTCATCCCGCAAATCCTTGAGGGCAAGGGATTAAATGATTAGCGTTGCTGACAATGAGTCAATTAAGCCTTAGGGTTAGTTGACTCATTTTTTAATTTGTCTTCTTCTAACTGCTTGTAATAATCCTCAACAAAGGCCTTGAACTTTTTAGCGACATTAGTCATGTACCGGTTGGTATACCATGAGATTTCAATGGTGCGGGTACTTATGGGTTCTTCAATGGGAAGAAGCACGACAGAGGATCCTTGAGACCCCCCCCAAGTTACAGCGGGGATAAAAGAAACCCCTAGTCCCGAACGGACTAGACTGCGTACCATCGAAGGCTCATCGCATTCATAAATGATACGCGGAGCAAATCCGGCGGCGTGACATAGAGAATCCGTCGTGTCGCGCAGCTGCTTGCCTATTTTCAAACTAATAAAACCGTCTTCCGCGAGTTCATTCAGACGTACACTTTTACGGGTTGCGAGCCTGTGCTCATTAGGAACCGCCAGCAGGATTTCTTCCGTTAATACCGGTGTCGACACTGTTCCTGGAATCTTGAGCGGAGTAGAAGAAATACACAAATCAAAAGCCGGATAACGTGAGATCTCCTGATCCTGCTGCAATAGCTTGAATTGAGCTTCCGGGTATTTCTGACGAAATAATGTGATCATATCCGGAAGCAAATAGGAACCCGCTTGGATAAAAATCACTACAGTTCCTGTCGGTCGCTCAGACAAGTCCAATAGCTCTGTTTTCCCCTCCTCTAACGTTTGTAGGGCTAAATCAACTTTCACAAGAAACCGCTTTCCATATTCATTTAATCGAATGTATTTTCCTGTGCGATCAAACAATTTGACGTTTAATTCGCCCTCAAGATTTTTGATCATTTTACTTATAGCAGGCTGTGAGATTTGGAGTATTTCGGCTGCTTGGGTCATATTCTCAAGCTTTGCAACCGTTTGAAAGTACCGAAGCGAAAGTAAATCCAACGAACCCACCCTCTTCTATAACCTTAGAGTTATGTATTTTATATATAATAATATATTTTTCATCATCATAGCAGAACACTATAATAAAGAGAATTAAAAATACATAAGAATCTGCAGGAGAAAGGGGAACTATAAATGAGCACACGAGAACCCATGGAAGAAATTATTACAGTCTCCAGCGGTCAGCTTAAAGGCATACGTCTGCCAACACTTGGGGCGATCGCATGGTTAGGGATTCCTTATGCGGAACCTCCCATAGATAAGCTCAGATGGAAAGCACCGCGTGAGATAGAACCTTGGACAGGTGTATTGCCTGCATGCCATTTTAATAATAGCAGTGTCCAATTCATTCAAGGGGAACCTGGCGGCAGTGAAGATTGCCTCTTTTTGAATATTTGGCGACCGGATCATGCCGAGGCAGGCTTACCCGTATTCGTCTTCCTCCACGGCGGCGGAAATATTGGGGGTTCGGGACGGGATTTTCAAGCTGGAGAATTGGCGTGTAAGACAAATAGTATAGTGGTTACAGTGAATTACCGTTTAGGAGCAATGGGATTTTTCCGGCATCCCTCACTCCGAACCGGGGACCCCTTGGATGACTCAGGAAATTACGGTCTCCTCGATGTTCTTCATGCGCTAAAGTGGCTGCGCAATAACATTGTTTGCTTTGGGGGAAATCCAGGGAACATAACATTAGGGGGCCAGTCTGCAGGTGCAAGAAATGCATTAGCTGCTTACCTTTCACCGCTGGGCAGAGGGCTCTTTCATAAGCTTTTTATTATGAGCGGAGGTTTAACAACGGCTGTTACGGAGCAAAGCGAAGAAAAAGCAGATGACATTTTAACAGAGTTATTAATAAAAACAGGAATGGTCAGCACTCAAGGTGAGGCAAGAGTATGGATTTCCACACAATCTGCGGATAAGATTTCCGCCTTCCTATATCGTCAGAATGCCTTTCACTTTGTCGAAATCATTCGTGAGACGGGGCTTCAGATGGCTGCTTTTCCCCATTTGATCGAAGATGGCACGGTCATTCCTATTGGTGGCTTCGACAATCTAAATAACCGCGATCACCCTTCCCTGCCGATCATCCTTGGCAGCACTGCCAGCGAATTCTCCGAGTTCACTTTATGGGATACTCATTTCTTCTCCCTAGTGCAAAAGGAAGAGTTAGCCGGAAATCTGGAAGAAAAGAAGCTCTATGAAGCTGCAGTCCAATATGGGAGCGATCTGTATGCAGAATTTAATGTAGAGCAGACTACAGAGATATTATTAAGTGCGATTCCGGAGATGCCCATCTATGCTTACCGCTTCGCCTGGGGGTTAAGAGACGGAGTGATCGATCCTTATATCCGTTTTCTTATGGGTGCCCCGCATGGTGCAGACATCCCCTTCTATACAGGTGACTTTTCCGGTGTCCAGGAAAGATTTCCTGCGGATGTAATTTCCGAGCATAACGAGCCTGGGCGTAACATGCTCTCTTCCCTAATGAGGGACTATTTACGGCATTTCCTATATACCGGTAATCCTAATGCTGAGGGACAACCTGCTTGGCAACGATACACCCCTAATCCCCGGTCTGCGGAAATTCTCTGGTTAGATGCTAGCCAGGATCAAACTATTGTTCAATCCGTCTGCAAACTTGTAAAA
Organism: Paenibacillus sp. FSL H3-0286; assembly: GCF_045040705.1. Classification (NCBI taxonomy): domain Bacteria; kingdom Bacillati; phylum Bacillota; class Bacilli; order Caryophanales; family Paenibacillaceae; genus Paenibacillus; species Paenibacillus sp. FSL H3-0286. The sequence goes on from NZ_CP150285.1 coordinate 6,126,798, forward strand.
AAAGATATCCTGTCCCAAATGGACAATGATCCCCGTTTAGCAGCAGAACAGCGCAATTGGCTAAAAAACAATTTATTTGCGGGACGTTTTTTCTGGTAAGATAAATGATTGTAGAATTCACGTAGAGGAAGGAACATGCTGTTGTGCTAACTTACTTACTGCTCTTAGTCATCGGGCTAGCAGCTGGCATTTCCGGTTCATTGGTCGGACTTGGCGGCGGGTTCATCGTTGTGCCTGCGTTGGCTTTCCTTTTTCCTGATATGGAGCCTTCACATCTGGCTGGAACATCAATGGCGATGCTGCTTTTCAACTCCATCTCAAGTACTTATGTGTACGCAAAGCAGAAGAGAATCGATTATCAAGCAGCGCTCACCTTTGCCGCCGTTTCGATTCCGGGTTCAGTAATAGGTGCACTCTTTACCAAGCAAATGGGCGGGAGAATGTTTTTCGTAAGCTTCGGTATTTTCTTAATCCTTGTCGCTTTATTGCTCTTGTTCAAGCCGAATAAACCCATCCATTGGCCTTTCAAACCAACCGTGAAGCGAAGCTTTTCCGATAATAGCGGTGCTCATTTCGAATATGCTTATCATATGCCTACCGGCATAATCATCAGTTTTCTTGTTGGCTTTGTAGCAAGCCTATTTGGGATTGGCGGCGGGAGTCTTATGGTTCCGACAATGACCTTACTTCTCAACTTTGCCCCCCATATCGCTGTTGCAACTTCTATGCTTCAAATTTTCCTGTCAGCTATCGTAAGCACCACAACACATGCCTTTTTATTGAATGTTGAATGGTTTATGGTGTTAGCCCTAGCACCTGGCGCAATTATCGGCGGTCAAATTGGCGCACGCCTGGCAAAACGCCTTCCTGCCAAGCTGCTTTTAAAGCTATTAGCCGTTTTTCTCATCATCGTTTCGCTTCGTTTGATGATGAAAGGGTAGGTCATTATGTAAAAAGTCCTGATGGATCAAGAGTTTCTTGATCCTCAGGACTTTTTTATTGTGACTGTGGGACTGATTCCTTGATATCAGCGACATTTCAAATTGCAAGGCAGAAACGGATCCCTTCTTCTATCATAATTTAGCCCCCTATAAATAAGAGACTTGGCCAATCCTATCGAATTTTAAGTCTCTTCAGGATTTCTTTAGAATTCCCCCACCTAATTCCTCAGTTTTTTTAGTTAAGATTTCTGTATTGAAGTAAGCGAAGGAGGTGGCATATTGGCCAGTAATACCGTCTTAGAGCTAATCAATCAGTATGGATATCTGATTTTTTATCTTGCTTTCACGTTAGGCCCTTTTGGAATTCCAATCCCTAATGAAATTACAATCCTCACTGGAGCTACCCTAAGCCACATGGGGATTATCAATTCCTGGATGACTTATTTCTGCATTTTATCAGGGCTATTAACGGCCTTTACGGTTGCCTACTTTGCAGGTAAATTCTTTGGGCAAAAGCTGAAGTGCAAATTTGAAGCTAATAGACATTTTAAAAAAGCAGAGCAGATTCTAAAAAAACGTGGGCGTACAGCTATGTATATCGGCATGTTTATTCCAGTTGTACGTTACATCATTCCCATGTTGATCGGGCTCAGCGGTACAAGCTATAAACGATTTGCCCTTATTTCATATCCCAGTGCTTTAAGTTGGACCTTACTGTTCTTTTTTGTAGGAACGTACTTTGGAGATCACATCCTATCAAAATTAATAAACATCTAAATCAATTCTAAAATTATGGAGGAATTCCGAATGAGCTTCAATGAAAAACTCTTATTTTTAAGAAGTTTTATTCAGGATCCAAAACAGGTAGGCAGTGTTACCCCGAGTTCCCGGTTTCTGGCACACAGCATGGTTAACCAAGCCCCTTGGCATGAAGTTAAAGCAGTCGCTGAACTTGGATCAGGTACAGGTGCAATCACCCGTGTAATCAATACTAAGGTAACTAGTACAACGAAAGTGTTACTATTTGAGATGGATAAAACCATGAGGCATAACCTGAAGACAAGCTATCCGGACTTTTCTTGTTATCATAATGCTGCTAGTTTAGTAGAAACAATTAAAGGTTCACATATTCATCAGTTAGATTGTATTTTTAGTGGGCTGCCCTTTTTCAATTTTGAGCCCGAATTAAGAAATACATTGGTTGAACAGATCTACCAATCCCTTAAACCTGAGGGATTATTTATTGCCTTTCAGTATTCACTTCAAATGAAGAAGCAACTCTCCGAATATTTTAATATTGATACAATAAAATATGTGCCATTTAATTTCCCTCCCGCTTTCGTCTACGTCTGTCGTAAAAGGGAAACATAATAAAATAAATATAGAAGAGGGGCAGCGTCCATTGAATACAATTCTTGTTGCAGATGATGATTCTGAAATTCGAGATGTGATTCATGTTTACTTAAGAAATGAAGGTTACCAAGTGCTTGAAGCTGCAGATGGTCAAGAGGCGTTGAGTACAATACAAACAACATCCATTCAACTGGTTATCCTGGATGTCATGATGCCTCAAATGGACGGTATCACAGCCTGTCTCAAAATTAGGGAAATATCAAATATCCCAATTATTATGCTCTCAGCCAAGCAAGAGGACATTGATAAAATCACGGGTCTAACTACCGGGGCAGACGATTACATGATCAAACCGTTTAATCCACTGGAACTACTGGCCCGTGTAAAAGCTCAGTTACGGCGTCAGTCCTTAATTGGAAAGGAAGAATTCAACTCTCTGCTTATAATTAAAAACCTGATCATAGATAAAAATAAACATTTCGTAAAGTTAAATGGAATTGAAGTTTCATTAACTCCACTAGAGTTTGCGATTTTAACCCTGCTTGCAAGCCGGCCTGGGCAAGTTTATAGTTCGGAGCAAATTTACGAGAGTGTATGGAAAGAGCCTTACGGATATTCTGACAATACCGTAATGGTTCATATTCGTAACTTAAGAGAAAAATTAGAGGAAAATCCAAGAGAACCTCTGTATATTAAGACAGTCTGGGGAGTTGGTTACAAAGTTGATTAAAATCATACAAGATCTACAAATAAATAAACGCATTCAATCCAATATCTTAATCAGGATGGTGTTGAGTTTCATAATTACCATTGCGATAAATACCTCACTTAGCATCTTGTTCTTTCATTTTGGAAATGCAACAAAATTGGATTGGGTGTTCAATTTTCTTGCCTACCTTCTTACTCCGATGTTTTTCATTATTTTCGTTATTACATTTTTTACATTGACCCGGCGAATCGTCAAAGATTTAATTGCGCTGGAACAAGGACTTCAGATTATATCCGAAGGTAATTTGAGTTATCGGGTAAAAGTTGTGCGCCAAGATGAACTAGGACTGGTGGCTTTGAACATCAACCGGATGGCAGAGCGCTTAGAGCAACAGATCATCAAGGAACGCGAAATAGAAAAATCCAAGATGGAGATGATCACGGGGATTTCACACGACTTACGCACCCCTCTTACAAGTATTATCGGGTATATTGAGCTTTTACGTACAGAATCGTACCAAGATAAAAAAGAATACACACGTTTTATTCAAAACACCTATAACAAGGCGCTTCATTTGAAGAAACTCCTTGATGATTTGTTTGAATATACCCGACTTAATTCGGTGGATTCCCGTTTAAATCTGGAGAGAATCGATTTTTCGCAGCTTTTGAATCAATTGTTGTTCGAATTCGAACCAATCGCTCAAGAAAACAATGTGCATCTTATAAAAGATATAGATAAGAGCCCAATCCTCACCTTAATCGACAGTGAGAAAATAGCCAGAGCCATAGATAATCTACTTATGAACGCCTTAAAATATTCCATCAGCCCGGGAAGCATTAGCATACGAATTACAACTGATTCTGAACACTGTACCATTGAGATTGAAAATAAAGGAACTCCCCTCTCACAGGATCAAGAAAACCGTCTATTTGACCGATTTTATAAGGTTGACCACTCAAGAAAAAGCCAGGGAATTCAAACCGGGGCAGGACTTGGTCTTTCGATAGCTAGGAATATTGCTGAGTTGCACAAGGGTACTTTAACGCTTAAACACACTCATGACGTCTTCACATTCCAACTGAGATTGCCTTTCGGAGAGGATTGCTAATTGATTATGTCTGAATACTTACTTTTCTTACAAGGCTTCCTCAAAGATCCAAAGCGGGTAGGAAATATTCTACCCAGTTCGCAATTATTAGCCAATAAAATAGTCCAGTCTGTACAATGGCATAATGTAAATGCCGTTGCAGAGCTTGGAGCTGGTACAGGTGCTATTACACATCTCATGACATCACAATTAACGAATTCTACAAAAGTGCTTTTGTTTGAGCGGAATAAAAAAATGAGAGAACACTTAAAAGCAATTTATCCGGAATGCATTTTCCATTCCAACGCCAGCTACTTACTCAAGAAATTGAATCAGGAAGGCATCCGTGAGTTAGATTGCATAATTTGCGGATTACCATTTTTTAATTTTTCAATTGAAATGCGTGACAAAATCCTACATCAGATTGTTAAGTCACTTAAACCAGGCGGAATTTTAGTTGCATATCAGCACTCGCTGCACATGAAAAAAAGATGGGCTAAACAACTACTTATTGAGAAAATTGAATTTGTGCCTTACACTTTCCCTCCAACATTCGTATATATTTGTCGTAAAAAAGAATGACACATGAATATTCGGAAAACAGTAATTTCTAAAGAATGTATAATTATTGAGAATGGAAATGGCCAGGCTTATGTGCAGCCAATACTGTTGCAGGATTATAAAAAAGTCCTGATGATCAAGATTATCTTGATCATCAGGACTGGATTTAGTGTGAGAAAACTACGTTACAAACGGTGACAAGATGACTTACAACTCACACCACGTTACAAACGGTGACAATTTATCCCCGCTGTCTCATGCCCTCAAACAGCAAAATCGTCGCCGCCATTGCGGCGTTCAGCGATTCCGCGCGGCCTGCCATCGGGATGATGATACTCTTGTCCACGAGTCGCGCCGTTTCCGGCGAGATGCCTTTTCCTTCGCTGCCAATCAGCAGCCACTGGCTGCCGTGGAAATTGTGCTCATAGCACGATTCTTCGCCCTGCAGCGAAGTGCTCACCAGCAGCGCCCCATTTTCCCGGGCCTGTGGCAAAATCTCACTTAAATCTCCCTCCACCACCGGAAGATGGAACATCGAGCCCATCGTGGAACGGATGGTCTTCGGATTATAGAGGTCGGCACAGCCTTGTCCGAGGATCACTCCGTCTGCTCCCGCTGCATCCGCACTGCGGATGATGGTGCCGACATTGCCCGGATCCTGCACGCCGTCCAGCACAACCACAAGGCTATCCTTCTTCGCTAGGATAGCTTCTACTGCCTGCTGTTCCTTCCGCACGATGGCGAACACCGGCTGCGGCGTATTGGTGCTGCTGCATTTTGAGATGATCGCCGCCGAAACGCCAATCACTTCCATTCCCTGAACAGCCTGAAGCAGCCCCTTAAGTTCAGCAGGCATTCCTTTGTCGAGGTCATAAGCAAGGCATTCCACATCTGCTTCAGCCAGCAGTGCTTCTTGAACCAGATGAACGCCCTCTACGATATATTTACGAGCCTTGTCACGATGCTTTTTCTCCTGTAACCCGGCCCACTCTTTAACCCGCGTATTTTGCGGAGACATGATTTCCATAAAGTCTTCCTTTCTTCTGCCTTGCCATTTATTCTTTGTTCCTACTGATACGCCATCTCCAGCTTCGTCAAATTATCCTTATGCCCAACAATAACAAGGATATCGCCATCGATCAGGCGATCCTCTGCACGGGGAGAGATGTTCATTTCTTCACCTTGGCGGATGGCCATTACGTTGCAGCCAAATCTTGCGCGGATGTCGAGCTCCTGTAGATTTTTTCCGAGCATCGGTCCGGATACCTTCATATCCAGAATACTGTAGTCCGGCGACAGCTCAATATAATCCAATATATTAGGCGAAGCAAGATGATGCGCAACCCGCATTCCCATATCCCGTTCAGGATAAATCACCTTGTCCGCACCAATTTTGCTTAATACTTTGCCGTGCAGTTCACCTTTGGCTTTTGCCAGAATTGCAGGCACACCCAGGTCTTTTAGGATAAGTGTTGTCAGGATGCTAGCTTGTATGTCCTCGCCAATGGCTACAACCACCACATCAAAATTGCGAATACCAAGGGCACGCAGCGCCTCCTCATCCGTGGAATCTGCAGATACGGCATGAGTTACAATACTTGAAATTTCCTGTGTTCGCTGCTCGTCAGCATCAATCGCAAGTACATCAAACCCCATGCCGCTGAGCGCCTTAGCAACACTAGATCCGAAACGCCCCATACCGATGACGGCATATTGTTTTTTGGCCATGTCTATGTACCTCCCGTAGCATTCTATATCTCAAACAGTATAGCATAAGCCAAGAAGAAACGTCATTGCCGTCCTTATGGATGACAACCGTTTCTCGTAGGAATATAAGGATGATATATATGTGTCAAACTTATACTATCTTATATTTGGACAAAAACTTGAATTTCCAGCACCTTTGCAGGGCACATTATAACGAGGTCAATATCACTATATTTTCAAAAAAGGAGGTACATTATGCCCGTTACCATTGACTTGCGCCAGGCGATTATTCATAAAGTGCACGGTCAATCTGAAGAGGATTTACGTCATATGATTGAAGGCTCTGTGGACGGTCCGGAGGCAGCACTCCCGGGACTTGGCGCCGTGTTCGAAATGATCTGGAAGGATTTAGATCCCGCTAAGCAAGATAGGTTGGTTACCATGCTACATGATCACCTGGAGACTATTACCCCTGGGGATATCACATCGTAAACTGACCGCAACTAGTCAAAAACCTCCGCTCACCATGGTGTAACTTCACCTATGGAGGCGGAGGTTTTATTATTACATTCAGAAAGTTATAGCGTCCTAATTATAGTAATGCTTTTGGAGCCATTTCCAGGAATTTAGCTGTCGGGTTCTTATCCATCGCTGTCCGCATAGCATATTCGTTCTCGAACAACACGACAAAATTGCCCTTCTTATCCGTCACCAACGTTGAGTTGATTCTGAATTTGCTCGCATCCGGCTTAGTTTCATCTACGATCCAACGTGCAAACTGGTACGGCATTCTCTGCAACTGAACATCCACACCATATTCACCCTTCATGCGGTACTCAAACACTTCAAACTGCAGTTGTCCAACTACGCCAAGCAAAATATCGTCAAAGTTGACCGTGCGGAACACCTGGATCATGCCCTCTTCAGTCAGCTGATCGACACCCTTCTGGAACTGCTTCGATTTCAATGCATTTTTAATACTCACTTTAGCAAAAATCTCTGGTGAGAACGTTGGCAGCTCATCGAATTCCATATCTCCTGCTTGGCTCAAGGTATCACCAATTCTAAAAATACCTGGATCAAACAGACCGATGATATCTCCCGGATAAGCTTCCTCTACGATATCGCGGTCCTGCGCCAAAAATTGCTGTGGTTGCGCCAGCTTGATATCTTTACCGGCACGTACATGCTTCACGCTCATACCCCGTTCGAATTTCCCGGACACAATACGCAGGAAAGCAATCCGGTCACGGTGAGCCGGGTTCATGTTCGCTTGAATTTTGAACACATAACCAGTGAATTTCTCATTCGTTGGTTCTACTACCCCTATAGTACTGCGGCGTGGTTCAGGCTTCGGTGCCAGATCCAAGAAATTATCGAGGAAAGTCTGTACGCCAAAATTGTTGATCGCACTGCCAAAGAACACAGGTGTGAGTTCACCACTTAATACTTTTTCATAGTCAAAAGCATCGCCTGCTACATCCAGCAGCTCCAGATCCTGACACAGTTGATCATGCAGATACTCTCCAGCCATTTCACGAATGATTGGATCACGGTATCCGTCAACCTTTTGAACCTTGATTACGGAGTGATCGTCACCTTGGAACAGCTCTACCTGATTTTTCATCCGGTCATACACGCCGCATAGCTCACGTCCGCTACCGATCGGCCAGTTCATTGGCACAGAACGAATACCAAGAACCTGCTCCAGCTCTTCCATCAGATCAAACGGGCTACGTCCTTCACGGTCCAGCTTGTTAATAAAGGTAAAGATCGGAATGCCCCGTTTAGCACATACCTGAAACAGTTTGGTGGTTTGGGCTTCCACACCTTTTGCCACATCAATAAGCATGACCGCACTATCCGCTGCAGTTAGGGTACGGTAGGTGTCCTCACTGAAGTCTTGGTGACCCGGTGTATCCAAAATGTTCACGCGATGATTCAAATAATCAAACTGCATCACGGAAGACGTTACAGAAATCCCCCGCTGCTTCTCAATTTCCATCCAGTCACTCGTCGCATGTTTATTCGCTTTACGGGCCTTAACCGTTCCCGCCAGACGGATCGCGCCACCGAATAACAGCAGTTTCTCCGTTAAAGTTGTTTTACCCGCATCCGGGTGGGAAATGATCGCAAAGGTTCTGCGTCTATCCACTTCCTTTTGCAGCTTCTGATCTATTGCTTTGTTCATTACACATATCCCTTCATATATAAAATTCCTGCTTCTGCTTCAATTACACTGGGGTTCATCAAATCGGTGCTCTGCTCATTGTTCATACCCCTTCATTTCTGAATGAATAGCTCTTAGGTCTAGCTCCAGTCCGCTTCAAGTGAAAGCATCCTCTAAAGTATATCAAAATCCGGCAGACATTATCTACTAAAAAGCGCGTGCCGCAAAATATCTCCCAAATGGTCTGGATTATGATCCCCACATATCATCGCTCAAGAAAATAGATGTATTTCCTACACTTACTTGAAGTATTAGCATTTTCATTAGCCTTTAGTTGCATTTGATGCAATTAAAAATAAGTTGTGCACGCTTTTCCGCCTTATCCGGTGATTATAGTTGCAGAAAATACATCTAAAAGACTAATCACAACGAGATAAGCGATTTTAATTGTACAAAGTGCAGTTATTAGAACAATGCCCAGATCCCCCAAACACCGTCTGAAGTCCGATCTTTTAGATCTTAGCATTACAAAAAATCTCCCTGCATCCTCTGCAGGGAGATAGCATTAACTCAAGGTTTAGTTATTCTTCAGCCAAACCACATTATCTTCATCTTGGCCGTTTACAGGCCACCAATGGAAACCTTCTTTAGCAAGCAGTTCATCTGCTTCCACTGGACCCCAAGAGCCAGCAGGATAAGAAGATAAGTCGCTAGACTCTTCGCTCCATGCTTTCGCAATACGATCCACGAATGACCATGCCGAGGATACCTCATCCCAACGAGTGAAATAAGTGGAATCGCCGCGTGCGGCATCATGTAGCAAGCGCTCATATGCTTCAGGAGAATTGATTCCAACCAGGCAGCTCTGACAGAAGTCCATTGCCAGCGGTTGAATCTCAGACTCTGAACCCGGTTTCTTGGCATTAATCTTTACATAAATGCCTTCCATTGGGTTCACACGGATTACAAGGAGGTTAGGCTCAAGTTTATGCTTTTGTCCCAAATAAACGTTGGTTGGCATACCTTTGAACTCAACTACCACTTCCGTCGTCTTCACTGGGAGACGTTTACCTGTACGGATGTAGAAAGGAACTCCAGCCCAGCGGAAGTTATCTACAAATACACGGGCAGCAAAATACGTCTCTGTATTCGACTCAGGGTCAACCTTATCTTCCTGACGGTAAGCAGGAAGGGTTTTGCCTTGGTGTAAGCCTTGAATATATTGTGCTCTTACGACATTCTCACGCACCTCATCAGATGTCGCATAAGGACGAAGGGAACGAAGTACCTTCACTTTCTCATCACGAATATCTTCTGCGAGCAGACGGCTTGGTGGTTCCATAGCAATCATAGTCAGCAGTTGCAGTATATGATTCTGGCCCATGTCCCGTAAGGCTCCCGCATGGTCATAGTAACCACCGCGTTCTTCTACACCTACGGTTTCGCCAAGTGTAATTTGAATATTGGCAATATGTTTATTATTCCAGAGCGGTTCGAAAAAAGCATTAGCAAAACGAATCACTTCGATATTCTGTACCATTTCTTTACCAAGATAGTGGTCAATCCGGTAAATTTCCTCTTCTTTGAAGACCTGACGAATCTGTTCGTTCAGCTGTTCAGCCGACTCTAGATTATAACCAAAAGGCTTCTCAATTACGAGGCGATTCCAACCCGTACTATCCAGCATCCCGCCAGCTTTAAGATTGAAGGAGACACTGCCGAACAATTCAGGCGCCAGCGCAAGATAGAACATCCGATTGCCCGGAATACTGAATTTCTCTTCAAGAACTTCAGTTTGTGCTCTTAACTCGCGGAAACCATCAATATTGTTAATGTCCAGAGATTTGTATTCGAAATGCTGAACAAACTCATTCCATTCGCTTTCTTCTCCCGCTTTGTAACGGCAGAATTCAAGGATGGATTCCTTCACATCACTTCTAAATTCTTCCTGAGTACGCGGGCGCCGCGCCACGCCAATTACCGCAAAATCTTGTGCCAGCTTACCTTCACGGTACAAGCTGTAAATCGCCGGGAAAAGCTTACGCCGGGCTAAGTCTCCGGTTGCCCCAAAGATAAAAAAGACAGCACCGGGTGTGTGCAGTGCATCAAGGGTTTGATTTTCAGCCATGGCTCCTCATCTTTCTGTATGTAATATAGTTTATTGACATGCTCAGCGTCGGTACTAACATAAGGTGAATAACGACGTTATGTCATTTTAGCATATTCCTAAAAAGGATGCTATCACATTCCTGACAAATACTCTCGGGATTTCGCAAATTTCAATTAATATTTCTTATTATTAACTATATCTGCGCTTATATAAGAGAAAAATGTCAATATTCGATGGTTATTAAAGGAAAGCCTATAGTTACGCGGTTTGTCCCCTTCTGATCTTCATGATGCACTGCGATTTGGGCAGAAACTGACTGATTTCCACTCATCACAGAACGATTCAAATTAGGAATCGAATACGTACGGCTAACCGTTGAGATATCCTTGTAGCTTTCTCCTCCGGTCACAGCTTCAAACCGGTCATGCATCAATGACTCCGTCTGTGTTAGAACTTTTTCAGGTGCTCCCTGTTCTTGCGCGCTTCCTTGAAGGGATACATTCCATTCCACCTTAATTTTATTCTGTTCAAGAATCATACTTACTTCACGAGCAGCCGCTTGAAAGCTGGCTTCATTTTGCAGATCAGCCGCTTCTAACGTTACAATCACATAACTGTTGCCTTCGCTAAGCTCACTCCAAAATAAGGAGAGCCGCGATTCATATGGTTTTACAGCTACTGTATGATACGTCATATGTCCATCTTCCTCAGTACCTGACGGTACATTCAATCCGAGACTTGTGCTTAGCTTAGCAACTTCGGCAGACAGATCCGCGTAATTGCTGCTTTCTCCCTGCCACTTTAACACTAAACGCAGCGGTGATTCAGAAACGGTTGTTTCTTTTCCGAGATCAATTAAACTCACAAGAGCATGATTCAGTTCGGCTCCTGTTGAAGCTTGGTTAACGCCCTCATCAAGAACGGTTGAATTCGCTTTAACACTTTGCAGATTAACTAGCAGAGCCGCAGCGCAGCACACGATTATCATTATAAAAAAAGTCCTTTTTTTTGTTCCGTTGTTCAGCTTCATCTTCCGCATATGTCATTCTCCCTTCGAACCTCTCTAGCAATCTACTAGACAGTATGTTCGAATTAGGAGATTCTATACCTGAAATATCCCCACCAAGTGAGGGTTTATACTTCGATGCGTACTCAAGTACTTTGCGGGAGCCCCAAAACACACTTTCTTGTACAATAAAAAGGACTGAAGCAGAGGCTTCAGTCCTTTATTGTTATTCAGCTAGTCCATTTTTATATGCATAAATTGCTGCTTGGGTCCGGTCTTCCACGCCCAGCTTCGCGAGAATATTCGTCACATGAAATTTCACAGTTTTGATTCCAATAATTAGTTGATCGGCAATATCCTGATTGGATTTACCTTGCGCCAACAGACGTAATACTTCCATCTCGCGCTCCGTAAGCTCTTTATAAGCAGGTGATTCTCCTTTTGCATTGTTTCTAAAACGGTTCATCATTTTAGAGGCCACCTGTGACTCAAGCACGGACTGTCCTCTTGCCGCAGCGCGGATCGCATCCGCCACTTCACTAGCCCGCGAAGTCTTCAGCAGGTAACTAAAAGCGCCCGCTTCAATAACAGGATACATCTTTTCATCGTCCAAATAGCTTGTAAGAACAATAACTTTGATCTCTGGGTACTGCTTCATCAGCTGTTTAGTCGTTTCTATGCCATCCATACCATCCATTACGAGATCCATTAAGACCACATCGGGATTGTACTCCTGAGCCAGCCGAATGCCTTCTTCTCCACTTCCAGCTTCACCTACGACCTCAATTCCATCCTCGGTACCTAAAACAGCTGCTAGTCCGATCCGTACCATTTCATGATCATCTACGAGTAGTACTTTAATTGCTTCCTCCATCTCCATGGTTACTCTTTCCTCCTATTATTCATTGACTAACGGAACGGTAATCTCAATACGCATCCCTTTACCCGGAGCGGTAATGAACTGAATGGAGCCTCCGATTTCATTAATCCGCTCCTGCATGTTCGACAAACCATAGGAAGCTTGTTTGGTGTCGTCCATCTCAAAGCCGATCCCATCATCACGCAACGTCAAGCGAACTGTATCTCCCCGTCTATGCAGCCGGATTTCCATTTTTTCTGCCTTCGCATGACGAAGTGTATTAGAAATCGCCTCTTGGACGATACGGAACAAGTGATTCTCTACCCCTTTTAACAGCTGCACATCAGGGTCCATTTCAAATACAATTTCGATTGGAACCTTGATCTTAAGCTCCTTGATCAATTCCTGTAGACCTTGTTCGAGGCCCTTTCCTTCCAAATAAACAGGTCTCAAATGCAGCAGCAATGCCCTCATCTCCGATTGGGCTACGGCAGACATTTCTTCTATAAGCGCAATTTGCCGCTGGGCTTTATCGAAATCCTTCTCCAAGGTCCGGCCTACCGCCGTGGCAGTCATGGAGATTGCAAATAGCTGCTGGGAAACAGCGTCGTGCAGTTCACGCGCAAGCCGCTGCCGTTCCTCCATAATAGCAGATACCCGCGCCTGCTCCGCAAGCTTCGCGTTATTCGTGGACAACCGCTGCAGCGTCGTCACTTGATTCTCCCATTTGCCGCTAATCCGGCCAAGCTGTTCTCCAAGCCTTCCCAGCTCATCATCACCTAGATCCGGCATGGACAGCGTCAAATTTCCCTTTTCCCATAATACGAGGGTCTGCCTAAGACGTTCCAACTGCCGCTTCACACGAAAGCTCTGATAAAAGCCATAACCAATCCCAAAGCCCATAGGCAGAAGAATTAGAGTGACGGCTGTCCGCACGCCAAATTTCCAGCTTTCAAAAGGCTTCAAATAGCCATATGTATACATGACATACATTATCACAAGCAGCATGACCAAAGAGAACAGAGCCCCCTCACCCATGCTGCGTGATATCATGTTTTTGTTCTTTTTTTCCATGCGGGGGACTCTCCCTTCTCTATCAAGCTTTTCAAGATAATCGTACATCTAGATCTCCCATTAAATAAGAAACACTAAATTTCACTTTGTATTCACTGCTGTCATAATTAGCTGATTTCCAATTCAGACGGTTCAACATCCCTGTATCTCGCTGGTTGCCGAATTCAATGGACCCAAAGAGCACAAAAGCTTCAATTTCCACGCCGTAATCATCGGACAGGTTAATGTCCATATCGCCAAAAATCCCTTGAAACAGCATGACCGTTTCCTTATGATCCGCCATAGCTAATGAAAGATCCACATCGGCCTCACCCAGTACATGCCAAGAGCTAAGGCTGTGCATCACCCAAGGTGAGCGGTCCCAGTCAAATCTGGATGAAAAGTTCTGTTTCTGCATAAACCCTTCCTTACGCTGTACTCTTTTGGATTTGGTAAAAAACATCCCAAGTGAGATTAAACAAATCCCCAGCACGAGCACCAAATGGTCCAGCAAAAGCAATACAGCACCTATCCCGAGCAGTTTATAGCCCTGCTTTACTTTGCCTGATGTCGTACGGTAGACTCCCAGCAGCAGGAACAGAAGCGCGACAATGGAGAAAAAGCCGAGCCATCTACCAAAAATCATCATGCAGCCAACAGCAATCAGTCCGATGGCAATCAAACGGTTTCGTTTATCCATTTCGCACCTCCTAAAAGTTTTGCGAAGCAAAACTCATTTTATACTATCGGTTAGATATCCGTCACTATGATGAGGAATATTATCACCGTTAAATATTATAGCTAGCCGCTATAAAAGCCATATCGGTATGGAGATCCATACCGTATGGCTTCTTCTTGTCCAGCATATCATATCCGTCCAAGTTTTAGGAACAGGATTTATTGTTCTTTTTTGTTTAGAGAAGGAGCCGCGGGTGTATCATTCAGCTTGTTTTTCAGTAGTGCCAATTGCTCATCCACTTTCAGTTGCTTCTCAACATCAACGGGTTTGCTATAAGCAGCGGATGGGCTGTAAGGTGCACGCATTACATCTGCTTCAGCCTCAAGCTGCATAATTTTCTCTTCCATCCGGTGGAATCCGAGTGATGCACTGCCACTTTCAATGGAATGTACGCTGCTGATTTGCGACATTTGTTTTTTAGCTTTAGCCATTTGAGCACGGGATACAAGCTCATTACGTTTGTTGCGCAGCTTGTAGAACTCATCCTTCATGTCATGCAGTTGTTGCACTAATTCCTTAGCGTGTACTTCAGCTTGTGCGTGAAGATCACTGTATTCCACTTGCTTTTGGTCAAAGTAGATTTTTTCTTCCAACAGCTTGCGAGTTACTTCTTCTTGGCCATTTTTCAGTGCCAGTTCAGCTTGTGATCCACGTTGTGCAGACATTTTTGCTGCTTCTTCCACACGTTGCTTCATACGGCGTTCGTTAGCCATTTGTTTAGCAACTGTTACTTCTGCTTCGTGAATTTCAGCCTCCATATCGCGCAGATATTGGTTAAGCATTACGATTGGGTCCTCTACCTTATCCAACAAGTCATTTACCGACGCTTTTGTCATATCTTTAATTCTTTGAAATACTCCCATGATTTACAATTCCCCTTTCTCATATTTAGACAGTTTTTGTTTGAGTTCTTCTACTTCTTTTTGCAAAGCCTTCTTCTCAATATCCTTCATCATCGCATCCAAACCGGAGTCCGGTGCGGAATAAGCGTTGTTCTTCTCAAAATTAGGATTGTAATTTGGCTGGCGTCCATAAGGTCCATATCCGCCAGTAGCTTGTGGTCCGTGTCCATGTTCCGGTCTGCCTGAGTAGGGTCCGCCGTATGGGCCACCCGGTGCCCCAGGCCCTGGTCCAAATGGATTATAATGCGTCGGTTCCTTAGGAATGACCATTGCTGCAATGAAGTATACCGGAATCACCGCACCACCTGTAAACGGAATGCTGACCAGTAATAGAATCCGGAATAACGTGGAATCAATACCGAGTGTCTCAGATAATCCACCTGCAAGACCCGTCATCACTTTATCTCTTGTTGAACGATACAATCGACTCATAGCGCTACTCCTTTCCACCATTGTTCAGTTTCTCCTTTAGGCGAGCCATTTCTCTTTCGAGTACGGTCGCTACGGTCTCACCCGCTTGCACCGCATATTCCTGTCCCATGCGCCGCAAATCACGCAAGCTCTTTGCTTCTAATTCCCAATCCGACATCTGATCTTCCAGACGACCGAACATTTTGGGAACATCACCACCGTTGCCATAAGCACTGGCTCTTTGATTCATCCGTTGCTGCAATCGCAGCGACTCCATTCGTGCCGAATAATACTGACGTTTGCTGTACACCGTTTGATACTCTATTTTCAGCTCATTCAGCTGTGCTTCAAGTTCAAACAAGGATTGCTTGCTCTGTTCTAGCAGCCCGCTATATTGCTCCAGTTTTTCCTCGTGAATGATCTTTTCTTGTAAAGCCAGCTTCGCGAGATGATCCTCGCCTGCTTTAAGTGCCAACAACGCCTGCTCTTCACGTTTGTTTCTCATGGCAGTTGCTTGGTTCACTTGCTGCTGCAATTGCTTCGTGTGGGAAGCATATTGCTGGTACAGCCTTTCAGCTTCACTGATTTCCTCACGGGTTGAATGTAGAAATTGATCAATTAGTTTCACGGGATCTTGGCTTTGCTCCAGACGTTCGTTTAGATTAGCTACAGTAATATCCCTCATGCGACGAAAAACACTCATGATCTCCTGCTCCCTCCCTGCTTCTTGTTTAAGTACATTGCTTCTTAATAAGTACCCTTGTTACTTCTGCCCTTTAATGCTGATACGCCCCAGACGATCAACGCCACTCCTAGAAGTGGTCCAATGATCCAGGAAAGCTTCGCGATCAGGGACATCACACCAATGAACATCAGCACCCAACCGATAATCTTGCGTCCGCTCTTAATCCCGTAGTACCCGAGAACAACCAGCAATACCGGGAATAGTAATCTGAACATTCCGTGGATCAGAGGAAGCGCAATGCCGAGCAGCATAACCGCACCAATCACAATCAGTACAACCGCTAATCCGTTTCCTTGTCTTCTTTGCATTTTTTCTCACCGCCTTTCGTTGTCCTTAACCTTATAGCCTTATTCTAGGGTAAATCGCAGACTTTCAAAACAGACCAACGACGGTTTTTCGTACTGGACCTTAGTCGAGGTAGCTGTACGACTACAGACCACTGTTGGGCTAGTTGTAGCTCATAACCAACCTTTGCACATATAAATGGGAATGCACCCATCAAAAATTAAAAGGACACCACCCTATATAGGTGATGCCCTTTTGAACTTTCCTTTAGGGTTAACTATGCGGCTCTTTATCAAAAAACCTCGCTCCGTAATCTTTCAATAATAGTCTTCTTAGATATGCTGTGGTAACACAAAACGGGTACTACAATAGAGACCAGCATAAAGGGGATTATACTAAGTAAAATAGGGGTTAATGTAAAAGTCCAAGTAAAATAATCAAGTTCTGCTCCCATTGCGGGTACTAGGGTAGTATTTGCCAAGCTTCCTAGCACAATCGAAAACATCAGCCCTAGGAAGGCATACCCGCCCCCCTCAAAGATAAGCATTTCTTTTACCTGCTTATCCGTCATGGCTATTGATTGCAGCATGGCAATTTCTCGTTTTCTGGTTAAAATAGAAGTTTGCATGGAATTTATGAAATTCAGAATCCCAATAACACCTAGCAGAATACAAAATGCACCTCCTACCACCTCATACATAAAGATTAAACTACGAAAGGTTTCTCTAGAAGTATTCTTCGAATAGAAATCCAATCCGGTATCCGTATGTAAGCAATAGTCCTCCAGCCATTTTTCTGTCTGAGTTAAATGTTCATCATCTACGTTAAAGATTGTATACATTGGCAGCATAGAATCTGCATGGGCAAGCAGTTCATCCGAAGGCAACAAATACTCTAATCCTATATCATAATATGCCACTGAGTGAATAGCTCCCGGAAAATCAACAATGGCTAGCACTTCATATTCCTTTTCCTTTCCGTTTCCAAAACTCACTTTAACTTTATCTCCCGGATGATAAATGCTGCTTGTACCATCTAGGAATTTCTTACAGTTAGTAACATAGATTCCCTCTCCGTTCTCCCAGCGTTTTTGATCCAAAGCTCCTTCCTTTACTTGAATCATCTGTGCCGGCCACTCACTGAAACCAAATGTATTCACTATTGATCTCCGTTTCACCATTTCCTGAGAACTCAGAAATTCCTCTTGGTCCTTTTCATTCATCAAGCCGACTTCTCTTTTCAGCGCAGACATTACCTGATCACTTAAATTTTGTGTTAAAGGGAGTACATAAACATTACCGCTATTTTCAAGCCCGTCCAATGACTCTACTTGTTTTATGAACTCATTGCTTACACCGGAAGTATCAAATGGAGGCGAATTATTTATGATAGAAGTATCAGCAACCGTAAAGTCCGAAACAGACTGAAACTCAATGAACTTATTAAAATCAAAAGAATGCACAAGACCATAAGTACTATTAAGAATAACCAAACTAAGTGTAAAAGAAAGCGTGACGATGATCACTTTTCGGGGGTTCCTCTTTAAATTAGCCATTGCTAGACGAACGGATGTTATTGGTTGAGCTTTTTTCTTTTTTCTTCTTAGTTCTCCCGCCTGTTTTCCTTCAACATAACTTAGAGCTTCTATTGGAGAAACCCTTGATGCAACCTTTGCTGGCCCTAAGCAACTTAATAACACTGTGCAGAGGCTGAATATAGCGGCAATAGCAAAAATAAGCGGGTGTACACTTGTTACGACGCGCATATCTTCACCAAAAATATCGATAATAGCCGGAACAAGAAAACGACCGATCGTCCAACCTATCACTAGTCCAAAAGGAATACCGATACAAGCAAGATATATTGCCTTATAACGAACCATTCTTTTGATTTGTTTTGAGGTTGTCCCAATGACTTTTAATAAACCATAAGATTTAATTTCTTGTGCAATTGAAATATAGAATATATTGTAGATTAACAAATATCCAGCTAAGAAAATCACTGTGATTACAAGGAAACCTAGAAGTATATTTTGAGGTTCAGATCCTAGAATATCATAAGAAGCGTTAACAGTTATTTGACCATCAAAATCACTTCTGCTGGCAAGTTGTTCAGATTTCGTTTCAATATCCCACGTATTCGAAAACCAAAATTGACTGTTGATATAGCCTGAGTACACATTGGGACGGTTGTTCCATGGTTCAGTTGCCACAGGAGCTATTAAATCTGCATATTCACGAGAAAGCCAAATATTTTGACGCCAAGAGAGCGGATTTCCATCCCAAATTCCACAAACGGTAAAGGTATCTGTTATTGTTTTTTTATCTGTTTTGAAGGTTAATGAAATGGATTGACCTAATGTATGGGGAAGACCCAGCGCATCCAATACCAAGGTGCTTACACTTATGTCCTTCTTTTGCTGTGGCATGTTTCCAAGCTGTGGTAAGCTATACGCCCATTTTGCATACTTTTCCTCACCATACCTCACTTCTGTAGGTAACTTAGAAAAGGCAGCCCCCTGTGCATCACCGATAAGAACCGAATAGGAGATGTCCTTAATCATTGAATCTGAAGAGACTCTTTTATACTCAGGCATAGACATTTGATGAAATCCACCATGAGCATTGCTCCCCGCGATTCTCATCTTGTTGTCTTTCATTGACTCTAACAAACTCCCTGCAATAGTAAATACACTGGTGAACATAATCGCAGCCAAGGCTATTGCCAGAATAGCAAAATAATTTTTGCTAGATTTAAGAGAGCGCTTTGCCAATTTTTTCATAGTTTTTCCACTATTGTGTTTCAAAGTTCCCACCTCCCTTGCATTATTATTCCGCTTGTCTTAGCTGTTCAATAACACTTGAACGGGAAATAGATTTGTACAACAAACCAGGAATTATAGAACAGATCAACAAGACAACCCCCGAATATATGATTAAAGAGGTAACCGGATATCTAAACACTCCATAGCCTATATATTCATGCAATATATTAAAGACCAGATAACTAATGCCACTACCCACTATTAATGTAAGAACAAAAGCAATTAGAGCAAACCAGATTCCTTCAAAGGTGATCAGCCATTTAATCTGCTTCTTCGTCGCGCCAATAGATGCTAGAACAGCAAACTCCTGTTTTCTGGATACAATGCTTACTAATATAGTGTTAATAAAATTCAAAACACCGATGCTGCTTAAAATGATAATGATAACAATAGAAAGATTGGAAAAAGACTGCTTTAAGTCAGCAAACGCTTTTGCCTGTTCAATTTTTGAGGTGCGTGAAATGCTGCTGTCTCCGCTTGTAAGGAGTTTGACCTCATTCAACACATCCTGTTCTTTTCCTTTTTGCGCATTAATCTTAATAGAGTAAATCACATCATCAGAATGATATTTGTTGATAACATTATTTGACACAATTAGCCATGGAGCAGCACCACTATTCATAGCATCACGTTCAAACGTCATTTGACCGCCAATTTTCACCTTATAGCTCTTGTTGTTGTCAATTACCGTAAAGGGTATCTGTACACCTATTGGAATGCCATTCCCATTAATATCAGTTACCAATGCTATCTTCCCTTTGGAAAAGTCGCTTAAATTAATCGGGTTCTTAGCAGTACGGTTATACTCCTCCAGTTTTTTATCATCAATGCCGATCAATAAACCCCAAAAGTTAGTTTTAGGATCTTCCTCATAATGTTTTTTATCTCTGAGTTCCTCATTCACACCTGCACGAAATTCATTGTAATTTCGCAGCCACTCACCATGAGTACTATCTGAATAATGCTGGAAAATAGATACTACCGTCGTTCGTTCGAGTTCACGGATCCCGTTTACTGCGGAAATTTGCGACAACAACTCAGGAGTAAAGTGCTGCTCCTCTGTTGGATTAAAACTGGCTCTGGTCATTTGGTTATACATAGCAATGTCGTATTTAACCTCTGCATTGATGTATTCCTCCGCACTGAAGGATTTTAGAAATGTGGAAAGCACCACAAGTGCAGTGCTGCCTAAGAAGAGCGTTAACACAACAAAAAGCAATCTTTTTTTACTACGGAGTATATTTTTTAACGACATATACGGTATTTTCGCGCCATGTCTACCTCTTGAATTTTGTTTTCCGGATTGTGTATCAGTATGTTTCGACGCTTCAATCGGAGAAATTCTCCCTGCCTTCTTTGCAGGTGCTCTATAGCTTAAAAATAGAGTTAACGCTGAGAAAAATAGGGCCAAGAGCAACACCCATAAGTTGACTTGCCTATCTATGGATGAGAAACCCTCATACGAAGATAAGGCAAGCGGCACTACGTAAAATGAAAGCCCCCATCCCAACAGCATCCCCACAGGCAGGGCAAAAAAGGCTACTTTAGCAACACTGTAATAGACAATTTGCTTGATTTGCGCACTAGTCATTCCCAGCATTTTCAGCAGCCCATAAAATCGTACGTCTCGAGTAATAGAGATATACGCAACGTTGAAAATAATAAGGTATCCATCAAACATAAAAAATAAAACCATTATTACTGCAACCAGTGAATCCTTGACATTCATATTCAATTTACCGTCATATGAAGGAATCAACTGCTGATTTCCATCCAAATCAATGGAGGCTCGAATCTGCTCGATTTTATCGTGATAATGTCTGGTATCTTTAAATAATAACCCTACAAGATTCGGCACTTCCTGCGGATGTTCTCTTAAAAATGTTTCTGAAAAAAAGACAATTCGATTGTTTTCAGAATTGATATTTGCCGTGTCCTCATAGAATCCAGACAGAGTAAAGGGAAGGCTCTGAACCTCTGCGTCGCCGTTTTTTGAAATATCACTGATAGCAACAGACAATGAAACCTCCATTCCAGTCTGCGGCTTTGAGTATCCCAACCTATTCAACAGCCATGTTGACATCATGATTTCATTGCCTTTAGCAGGATAGGTACCCTGCATATTATCTACAAGTGATCCGCTATATTCCTCCCAATTTGTAGAACTGATCATCTGTATATCAATCCCAGCCTGTCCCTTATTATTGACAAGTGATCCCATTTTGGTTTGAATATTCATTTCAGGCTTTAAAATATCAAATTTACTTAATAAATCTAATTGATTCTGTGTTGGACGACTCAAAATAACATTAGCACTTGTCCCGGTTTCTTTCATTTCTTGATGTTTAGATAATTTCAAGTAACTGTAAAATGTGCTGCAAGCTGCTGTAATCAGAATGGTCGTAAGAATGATGGCGCATGCCAATATAATATTTCTGGTTTTGTTTGCCTTATAGTATCTCCGAAATAATTTTCGGATGACGGATGAAGAATGATTTCTATACATTTTTTCCCTCTCTAATCCACGATTTTCCCATCCTCCATACGGAGAATCCGATCAGCACGCAAGGAAATTTCGTTGTTATGTGTAATCATAATGATTGTTTGATTTAGTTGGTGACTAGTCATTTCCAGCAGCTTGATTACCTCTTCACTTGTTTGACTATCCAAATTTCCAGTGGGCTCATCGGCAAGGATAATAGCGGGCTTCATCGCTAAAGCCCTTGCAATTGCTACACGCTGTTGTTGGCCCCCAGACAAATTGTTGGGTAAATTATTCAGCTTCTCCTTCAGTCCTAACATCCTTACAATGATGTTCACATACTCCTTATCCACCTTGTTTCCATCAAGTTCAATCGGCAGAACGATATTCTCGTAGACATTAAGTATCGGCATTAGATTATAATTTTGAAAAATGAACCCGATATTTTTACGTCTAAAAATCGTAAGCTGATCACTGTTCATCTTTGACAGTTCTTTCCCATTCACTTCTACGGTGCCAGAGGTAGGATTATCAAGGCCCCCGAGCATATGCAGTAGCGTAGACTTACCGCTGCCGGAAGTCCCAACGATAGCCACAAATTCACCTTGCTCCACACTCATTGTTATGCCATCCAACGCTTTGACAGGGTTTGGTTCACTACCGTAATACTTTCTCAAGTCGTTAGCTTTTAATATACTCATGCACAACCCCTCTATTTCTTTAGAATATCTGATTCTTCATGTGTCATACCGTCGTGAAATTTCTTGCAATACCAATAACTAGAATAAATAGTGTGTGCTTCGACATTTTTTCCAAGATCCACTTTATTCCATTAATTTACTATTTTATATAAAAAAATTCGTTTACAATGTTTTTTTTGAGGACTATACTAACTATTTGTTCTAGAAAATTACATTTAATATACAATAAAACATTTTTAAAGATTATAAAGAAAAGTCCACTTTCAACTGTCTACTAAATAAAAATCTCGCTTTCGAATAAATCCCGAGAATGTATAATGATCAAATAAGAAACAAAGGAGAATTACTATGAACATACTGATCGTTGAGGACGACCGTAGTTTAAATAAAGGGATCGCTCTCACTCTTTCTCAAAACAATGTCATGATCCATCAAGCCTACGATATTGCCGCGGCGGAGCATATTTTCGCAGTTAACCCTATTGATCTCATCATTCTGGACATCAATCTGCCAGACGGAAGTGGGCTGGACTATTGCGAGCAACTTCGCAAGACCTCACGCGTACCCATTATTTTCCTAACCGCCAATGATATGGAGTCCGACATTATCACCGGTTTTGCATTGGGGGGCGATGACTATATCACTAAACCATTCAGCCTAATGGTGCTTCGCGCCAGAGTAATGGCAGTGCTCAGAAGAACGGAATCGCTAGGGACTGGAAAAATAACATTGGGTCCGTTAGAACTCGATTTTGAGAAACTGGAGTACAGCAAAAATAAACAATCGCTCCAGCTGAGCAAAACTGAGCAAAAACTGTTGCGGCTGCTGGTGACGAATACGGGCAATATTTTGACCCGAGAACAGCTGATAGACAAGATCTGGAGCAAGGATGCCGAATTTGTGGATGAAAACGCATTGACAGTAGCCATCAAACGGCTGCGTGCTAAACTTGAGGATGACCCGGCAGCACCCAAATATATCAAGACCATTTACGGACTTGGATACATGTGGACTGAAGGGCAAAAACCATGAAAACCAATAGCCCACCTGCTAATTTCAAGCAAATTCATAGGCTCTTTTTACTGATCATCCTTATACTAGTGGCCTGTTTTATCGGCAGTATAATGTTTCTGTACGGGTTCGACCCCACTCTGCTCCAACTGACTTCTCTATTTATCATCTGTATATTAGCGACAGGAGCCGTATGGGTCTGGTTATGGAACCGCCAGATCGCAATCTATATACAGACCTTGGATACTGCGATTGAACGGGCTATACATGACCTGCCGCCACTCACTAACTATGAAGAAACCGCTCTGTCTTCGATGGAACATAAACTAAAGCGGTATATAGGGATGGCTAAGGCGAATGAACGAAATATCCAAACAGAGAAAAACAAAATAAAAGAGCTGATCTCGGATATCTCCCATCAAACCAAGACCCCCCTCTCTAATATCATGGTATTCAGTCAGTTGCTCGAAGAGATGCCCGGACTAAATGAGAATGTCCGGCACTACATACAGCATATTAAAGCGCAGTCAGATAAGTTGGATTGGCTGATTCAGTCTCTAATCAAATTATCACGTTTGGAAACAGGAATGATCTCCCTACAGCAGATTGAGGCGAAACCGCTCATACAAACTCTGACGCAGGCTTTATCCCAGATTTATGCACAAGCGGAAAACAAACAAATTACGATCAATATTGACTGCGGGACACACATCTTAGCCTGCCACGATGTCAAATGGACAAGTGAAGCACTATTCAACCTGCTCGAGAATGCTGTGAAGTACACACCACATAACGGACAAATTTCCGTTCTTGCTGAAAGCAACGAGATGTTCACCTGTCTCCACCTTACCGATACTGGACTTGGAATCCCCAGCGAAGAAATCCCTCACATCTTTAAGCGGTTTTACCGAGGAAAGCAAGCGCGTGAATTCGAGGGGGTCGGCATCGGGTTGTTTTTGTCCAGAGAGATTATCACGGCGCAAGGCGGCCATATCAACGTCATTTCTGAAACTGGAAAAGGTACAACCTTCTCTGTTTACCTGCCCCAGCGCTGAAATAGAATGTGTCATTATGGTCAGAATTCAGACACTCTCCTGTCAGATTGATTTGCTACCCTTAAATCATGGACAAACAGATCTCATTGGAGGGGAAGAGTTATGCCGATTCTACAGACTGAAAATTTAAAAAAACACTATGGAAAGGTTGGCGCAAGCGTTAAGGCTTTGGACGGTATATCACTGTCAGTGGATAAAGGGGAGTTTGTCGCCATTGTCGGCACTAGCGGCAGCGGCAAAAGCACCCTTCTTCATATGCTTGGTGGATTAGATCGGGCAACAGAGGGCAAGGTTTACGTGGACGGGAATGATATTTTTGCGATGAGTGATGAGAAGCTGACCATTTTTCGGCGCAGATCGGTGGGGTTTGTTTTTCAGAATTACAATTTGGTACCCATACTAAATGTGCGGGAGAATATTGTGCTGCCCATTGAACTGGACGGTGGCAAAATTGACGAAACTTATCTTGATCTAATCATCCGCACTTTAGGCTTGCAGGAAAAGATGAATACTCTACCTTCTAATCTGTCTGGCGGACAGCAGCAACGGGTGGCAATAGCCAGAGCATTGGCGACCAAACCTTCAATCATCTTAGCAGATGAACCTACAGGTAATCTGGACAGCAAAACAAGCCAAGAAGTGCTGATTTTACTTAAACAGATGAGTGAAAAATTCAACCAAACCATTGTGATGATCACACACAATGAACAAATTGCTCAAACTGCTGACCGTATTATCCGTATTGAAGATGGCGTCATTTTCACTGGCTCACTCCGTAGCTCCGGAGTGAGCCAGCCATGATCAGCACGAATAACCATAAGACCATTGCTACTTTAGCCAAAAAAAGCCTCAAAGCCAACCGTGCTCGCAATTTCACTATCATCTGTGCCATCGTACTGACTACGCTTTTGATCACCAGCGTGTTTACCTTGGCGCTCAGTATTAACAAATCGATGCAACGCGCACAAATGCAGACTACCGGCAGCGATTATCATGGAAGCTTCAAATATCTGAATCCTGCCGAGTTGGAGAAGCTGAAGAATCAACCATCCATCAAAGAGTATGGCGTCTTCCTTAAGGTTGGCGATATAAGCACCAGTCTGTTCAAGAATCACCGGGTAGAGGTCCTTCGAATTGACGAGAATTATGCCAAACACGGTTTTATCAACTTTATAGCCGGCGGACTGCCCTCCCAAGAGAATGAAATCGTCCTAAATACTTGGGCGCTTGACTTGCTAGGAGCAAAACATGAGTTAGGCCAGACTGTGAAGCTGGATATAGACATTGGTGAAAAAGTCATAAGCCAAGACTTTAAGCTCTCCGGATATTACGAAACCGATCAAAATTTGGCGATGTCAGGATTGGCTTTTGTATCCGAAGCATTTACACAGAAGAACATTTCCCATATTGACCCGGACATCTCTGAGGCAACGGGTTCTTATGTGAACACCGCAGGTCTAGGGGTGATGTTTAATAATTCTTATAATATTGAACAGAAGGTACAAAAGATTTTGACGGACACCGGCCTGGATGTACCTTATGGTGTCAATCCGGCTTATACAAGTGTTTCTCTCTCCGATAATCTACTGAATATCATTCCTTATGCAGTTGTCATTCTTATCACCATGCTGAGCGGCTATTTACTAATCTACAATATCTTTTTTATTTCCGTCGTGCGGGATGTCAAATTTTACGGGCTGCTAAAGACCATCGGTACCACACCCCGACAACTGAAAAAGATCATCTCCATTCAGGCCCGGTCACTTTATCTCGTCGCATTGCCTTTTGGATTGGGGTTCGGGTATCTGCTAGGTCTGCTGATTCTCCCTATGGCCTCCTCATTTTTAAACGGTTCTACTGATAATGTCTATTCTGCTAGCCCGTGGATATTTATTGGTGCAGCAGCATTCTCGTTTATGACAGTATGGATCGCCGCAAGCAAACCGGGCCGAATGGCTTCGCGAACCTCGCCGGTAGAGGCTGTAAAATTTGCCGGAGTCAGCAGCGGTGGAAAACGGAATGCCAAAAAATCAAAACATGGCGCAAAACTTCACAACATGGCGTTCTCCAACCTGTTCAGAAGCAAAAAGAAGCTGATCCTGATGCTCTCTTCACTCTCCTTGAGTATCATCTTGTTCAGTACCATTTTTACAGTAATTTCCTCACTGGATGTGAATAAATATCTGCGTGCCTTTATCTCCGGTGATTTTGTGGTTCAGAATGAAGTGCTAGTCAGTATTACAGGACCTCGAGACGGTGATCCATATAAGCTTTCAGAGGAATTCGCCAACAATCTAAGTAAAATTGACGGTGTAGAAACTGTTGATAAGGTTTACCACAGATATGTTCCATCTCCTGTCGATGATGCTGTCCGGGCTATTTTGGAGCCAATGGCAGCTGCTGACCCACATCCTTATCTTCTCTCCACTTTAGATAAGGGGGGGATGGTCTACAATCATTTATATGGATTAGATCCGGGCTGGTATGATCTTGTGGACAAGGATATTATTGAAGGGGAGTTTAACAGGCAGAAGTTTGCTTCAGGAAAATATGCGGTCATATCTGAGGCCATGTTTATAGAAGAAGATAGCTACCGCACCTATTATCATCCTGGAGATACAGTCACTTTCGAGAAGTCGGATAAATCTTATGAAGTGATGGCAGTAGTAAAACATGATGCAGTATATGCTGCCACAACAAAATCTTACTCTATGTTAGGTTACAACATCTTCCTCCCTGCTTCGGAGCTGCAGAAGGAAATGCCGAAGGGTACAGATCCAGCCAATATCGTTTCAGCCACACTACATGTCGATCCGACTAAGCTGGACCAGGTAGAACAAGTGGTCAAAGCTTTAACAGATTCAACTGATGAATTAACTTTAAAATCAAGGGAGGATTACAAGGATGAGCTCGGTGGATTCATTCGCATTTTTCAAACCGTCGGGTATGGGCTTAGCCTGGTCATTGCTCTAATCGGGGTGCTGAATTATATCAACACTGTACTCACCGGGGTAGTCTCCCGCCGGAATGAACTTGCCATGCTGGAGAGTATTGGCATGACCAAAAAGCAGCTAAAACGTATGCTGATCCTTGAAGGATTCTACACCGTTTTGCTAACCGTCCTCATAACCTCAACATTAGGTGTATTGCTGACCTATAACCTTTCCAAAAACATCACGGATAATATGGCCTTTATGGTATTTCAGATGAGTTGGCTGCCGTTTATCCTCACCGTTCCTATTTTGTTAATTCTCGCTTACACAGTGACACTGAGAGCCTATAAAACGTTATCCCAAGCATCCATTGTGGAACGGCTGAGAGAAGCCGAGTAATGTAAGACACACCTAAATACTCCTATTACAAAAAGGGCAGCCCGGTAAATATCGCCGGGCTGCCCTTTTTTATAGATCCATATTCAGCTTATTTAAACGCAGGCAACGCAATATCCGCGTAATTATCCTCAAGGAACTTTTTCACTTCAGGACCGCTGATCCGTTTAGCCAGCTTTTGAATGGCGTCAGAGTCCTTGTTATCTTCACGTGCCACCAAAGTAATTGTGAATTCGGAATCTTCGCCTTCCGTAATCAGTGCATCTTTCTTCGGTGTCAATCCTAGTGGGCTCGCATAAGCCGGAGTCATGGCTACCAGATCGCCATCATCAAGCATACGGGCCAGCATTAAGAGATCGACTTCTTCAAACTTGAATTTTTTTGGATTTTCAGTAATGTCTGCTTGTGTGGCTTGAATGCCTACGCCTTCTTTTAGCTTAATAAGATCAGCTGCAGCGAACATTTGCAATGAACGGCCGATGTTAGATGGATCATTAGCCATTACAAGCGTAGCCCCTTCAGGAAGATCAGCTATAGTCTTATAACGTTTGGAGTATCCGCCATAAATAGCGTCATAAACAGGCTGTACCTCTACCAGATTAGAGCCTTTGCTTTCATTATATTGCTTCATATAAGGAACGTGTTGGAAAAAGTTAGCGTCTACTTCTTTATTAGCCAACGCCTCATTAGGCTGCACATTATCAGAGAGAACAACGATCTCCAGATCAATGCCATCTTCCTTCAGGAGCGGCTTCACAATATCCAGAATTTCTGTCATAGGTGGGATCAGTGTAGCGATCTTTAATTTGGTTAACTCATCATTACTACCTTTTGCAGTATTGTTCTCGGCTGCTTTATTAGAGCCACAACCCGCTACGACCAATACCATTAATGTAAGCACAAGTATCATTGATTTTTTCATTAGTACTACTAACCCCCAGTTTATATATTGAACTATTTTGTATTACCGCTTATCCAACAGCCTTGCGATAGTCCCCCCGGTGAACTGAACCAATTGGACTAATACAATCATCACTAGAATGGCATAGATCATCACTTCCGTCTCAAAACGCTGATAACCATAACGGATAGCGAAATCACCAACCCCTCCCCCACCAACAACTCCCATCACGGTCGAGAAGGAGATAAAGCTAATTGTAGAAGTAGTAAGTCCAAGGACTAGACCCGAACGAGCTTCCACATACAGAAATTTAAAGATCAAGCCCAGCTTCGAGGCTCCCATCGATAATGCTGCTTCAATGACCCCTTTAGGAACCTCCAGCAACGACTGCTCCACTAACCGAGCATAATAGGCAATAGCGATTATAGATAATGGAACCGCTGCTGCAATCGTACCAATGGCGGTCCCGACCAGGAAACGAGTGACTGGAATTAGCGCAACGACCAGCAGCAGGAACGGAAAAGAGCGGATAATATTAACGATACTGTTGAGCACCAGAGACAATGTTGTATTCTCATAAAGCTGCCCTTTTCGGAAAAAAAACAACAAGGTACCCAGTGGAAGCCCCAGCAGCACTGCCGCTCCAACAGAAATACCAACCATCACAAAGGTTTCACCAATCGAATCCCACATCTGTGCCTGATATTGAAGTACACTATCAAACATGATCTTCCCCCGCTTTACCAAGAATCTGATCGCGGTATGTCCCGGTACTGGCTGCCGCTGGACGGAATTCACCGTCTTTACGAGAGAACGAATCTACAATGCGCCCTTTTTCCATCACCGATACATGAGTACATATGCTTTTGACAACATCCATCTCATGCGTAACAATGACAACCGTTACTCCAAGACTTGAATTCACATGCTTCAGCACGTTCAAGATATCTGTAGTGGTTCCAGGGTCCAGGGAGGACGTTGGCTCGTCACACAGTAATATTCCCGGACTGTTCGCTAGCGCGCGGGCAATCGCAACACGCTGACGTTGTCCTCCGCTGAGCTGTGCCGGATATTGTTTTGCCTTATCTGCCAGTCCAACAAAATCCAGACACTCCTTCACACGCTTCATTCGTTCATGCTTTGGGACATCTGCCAGCTCCAGCGGGATCGAAACATTCCGCTCTACAGTGACGTTATAAACAAGATTAAATTGTTGAAAGATCATTCCAATCTTTTGCCTTGCTTTACGCAGTGCTTTACTAGGCATTTCGGTCAGGTTGTGGCCATCTACGGTAACCGTTCCCTCATCCGGCTGTTCCAGAAGATTCATCAGTCGCAGCAGCGTAGATTTCCCCGCACCACTCTCACCAATGATCCCATGAATGGATCCCTGCTTTACCTCCAGCGATACCTCATCTACAGCCTGATAGATGCCTTCCTTCAGCTTGTACCCTTTACTTACCCGACTCAGCGACAGTATTAGAAGCTCCCCCTTCCTTTCCCTTATATAATGAACCTCCATCAAGTGAGACATTGTATTACAATTTTCTAAAATCTGTTTTATTAAAAATCTCCTTAAATAATAAGACATTTCTTCTGCTGTGTCATCATTTTTCTTTAAATGATATACCAGGAAGGTTGATGAAAACCTAAAACCCCTTTATACCGGGCTCTTTTTACACATTTATTAATAAAATAAAAAGGGTTAGCAAAGATAATCCTTCCCTCTTGAAATCATGATTCTCCTATTGCCCCACCACTAAACGCTCCACTGTTAATATAGCCATATTTGGTTTTTTTAAGTGTATGAAATGCAGTTAAAGCTACATTTGGTTCGTTGGAGTGTGATTAAAGACCTGCTGTTACACAAAAAAAGATGTCTAAGCCAATAGCTTAAGACATCCCATAATTCATATAGTAATCCCTGAATCCCTGATCTATCGAGTCCCATACTCGCTAAATCTTTTATGCCTTTTCGCCAAGCTCTCTGCGAATCTTCAAGAACACTTGGTAGCTGCGTTCCGCACATTCCGAAATCGCTATCGGATGAAATCCGGGCAGATCGGCATATAACTTATCGTGAAGCGGTTCGATCCATGAAGCCGGCAACTTACTTGCTCCAAGCTTCGCTCCCATAATTGAGCCCACAGTAGCCCCGTTACAGTCTGTATCCATTCCACCATATACGGAAGTGACAACTGTTTTTTCAAAGTCATTCCCGCCATAAACAAGCGACGCAGCTACAAGAGCAGCATTATTATTTGTATGGACTGCATCATAGTGGCTAAAAGTATCCCAAATGTTACGAACCAACTCCCGCTCACTTTTGGCCTTCTGCGCAATATCTATCCCCCGCAAAACATCACTGGCCAAACGACTGGTACGCGGAATCTCACTAAGGCCTATCTCTAGGATCCGTTCATTATCCTTCTCTGCAAAAGCTGCCGATATCATCGCCGCATTCAACATCTCACCGTAGATACCATTTTTCACATGTGAAAATGAAGCGTCGCGCCAGCCTAGTTCTGCCGCAAGCTCAGGATAACCTGCTGCGCCATAAGCCAGTCCATCTGCGCGTATAGCGGCACCAATCCACTCGCGGTAAGGGTTTAAGTGCATCCGCACTCTTTCCTGCCGCACCAGCCAATCCGCAGGCTTCTCGCCATGCAGATGAGAGGTCTCCTGCGCAAAATTCATATATGACTGTGTCTCCGCCGTGCACACCTGACTATATGTTAAATGTGTATGCCACAGCTTTCCGATATCCCAAGAATCCCAGTTCAGACCCTTCTGCTCCAGCAGCATAAGACCCAGGACAGTGTAGCGAATATCGTCATCGCTTTCCATATACTTGATCGTCTCGCGGGTACTCGCATATGTCCATTCACTTAAGCCAAGACCATATTCAGCCTCTGCCCGTGAATGCCCAGGCGTATAGCCAGTAATTGGCCAGGCGTCCGCACCCTGAAACCATAGCTCAATATTCTCCCAGCCCGAACGGCCATCTTTCCCATAGAGATAGTCCCAATACTCCAGCGGTTTCCCGAGTGCGCAGCCGACACTTCTACCGAGCCAGGCTCCATAGAACTTATCTCTCCATTCTGCCTCGCTCCAGTCCGCCTCAAGCTTACGTGGACCTTCTGGACGTAGTTGACGAATCTCCTCCAGAGAGGATGGCTCTTGATACGGAAAATCCTCACTAATCGTAAGCTCCATTAGCTCATTGTATACCTGCATCAGCTTGAGCTCATCGGCACCAGCAGCCGCTAGCTTATCCGCGAACCCATCAATCTCGCAACCTTCTTCTCCACGCTGAGCAATTTCAAACTGCACGGTCTCTTGAAGTCTCTCCCATCCTGCCATAGGCTACTTCCCTTCAGCCGCTAGCAGCAGCTCTTGATCAAGCTTTTCCAGTGAATCAAAGATCAGCTTCATAAATGCTTCCCGGTCAACGCCCACCAATACTTGTACATTCGCTGGACGATCCGTCTTTTTCCGTCTGTCTGCAACTGTCATTCCCCGCGTCAGCTTGCCTTCGGTCTCCACCGTTACATATAGATGCTCAGATTCAAATAGTTCCGGATGCAGCAGCCAGGCAACAGCACATGGATCATGCAGCGCACTGCCGACATAGCCCATTTTTTTACCGTAAATCGAATAGAAATCCAGCAATTCTCCGACCATTGTAGACACTGGTCCCCGCTCTTTCAATGCTAGGATCTCATCTTCAAAAATAGCAGCCTTATCGGTCACATCCAGACCACTCATTGTGATCGGAATCCCCGACTCAAACACAATACGGGCTGCTTCAGGATCTACATAGATATTAAACTCCGCAGTAGAGGTGACATTCCCATAAGAGATACCTCCCCCCATCAGTGAGATTTTTTCAATTCTGTCTTTAATCTCTGGATAAGCCGTGATTAGCAGTGCGATATTTGTTAAAGGAGCCATCGGCACGAGCGTAATCTTCTCCTCTGAAGAACGGATGATATTCAGCATAAACTCCACAGCACCCTGCTCTACAGGGCGGAATTTACTTGGAGGCAAAAGCGGCCCATCCATGCCCGATTCTCCATGCGCTTCCTCACCTGTAACAAGCTTGCCGAACAGTGGGCCAGCAGCCCCTTTAGCTACAGGAATGTCAGCATTCACGAAGCTGATCACCTTCAGGGCGTTTTCCGTGATTTTATCTAAAATTTGGTTTCCACCAACCGTTGTAATCCCGCGCAGATCTAACTTCTCCGAATTTGCTATGGCAAGCAGTATCGCTATTGCGTCATCATGCCCTGGATCGCAGTCAATAATAATAGGTGTTGGCATAGTTACTCACTCCTTGTCTGTGTATCAATCATTTCAATCGCTATTTAACTAGCGGACTTTTAAGTTTTTTATTCTTTTTTCGTGTCTCAGATACTGCGTAGATCACAAGTCCAATTACTGTGGCTACATAAGGAAGAGTGGCGATTAGCTCCGCAGGAATCTTTAACACCTGTAGCGCATTCGACAATGCATCTGCAGTACCAAATAATAAAGAGGTCAGCGCCGTGCCTACGGTCGTACTTCTTCCCATCGACTCAGCGGCAATGGCAATCCAGCCCCGGCCAGCGATCATATCGCGGGTAAACAGTGACAAATACCCCATCGACATATAAGCACCGCCTAAACCGGCAAAAAATCCGCTAAGCAGCAAAGCCATATACTGTATTTTCACAACACTTACACCCACGGATTGAGCCGCATGTGGATTTTCACCCACTGAACGAATGCGCAGTCCAAGCGGTGTACGGTTTAATAGATAGTAGACAACAAACACAGCCAATATAGAAACATACGTCAGAATGTGATGCCCCGATAAAATAGGTCCAAGCACCGGGATATCCTTCAACAAAGGAATCTGGACACTAGGCAGAACTTTACTCGCCAGAGAAGTGGAAGAACCCTTGTCGCCACTAAGCAGATAGAGGATAAACACAGTGCCTCCCGAAGCGAACATATTAATGGCCACACCCCCGAGAATGATATGTGTTTTGAATTTCAGGGTGAAAAAAGCTAATATTCCAGCGATCAATGTTCCAGACAGCACCGCCCCAAGCAGACCTACCCATGCGCTATGTGTATAGCTGCTTATGATGACACCCGCTAAAGCGGCAACAAGCATGATGCCCTCCATCCCAATGTTAATGATCCCTGCACGGTTGGAGATGAGTGCGCCGAGCGCGGCGAACAGAATCGGAGTCGTCACGCGAAGGACAGAGAACGCAAAGTCAGTTGTAAAAATCACATCAAACAAACTATTCACGCTTCCTTCGCCTCCTTCAAGAGCATCCGATTTTTCCAGAATTTCAGAAATTGCTCAGCCGAAATCAGAAGAATGATAATTGCCTGTATGATTGAGATCATCTCTGAAGGTACATCAGACAGACGCGCCATCATGTCAGCCCCAATTCGAATGTACGCTAGGAACAATGCAGAGCCGATTACGGACAGCGGATTATTTTTGGCTAACATCGCTACAAGGGCACCATCCAAACCATAACCAGGCAGTGACGTCCATTGGAAACGGTTATACATCCCCAGCACTTCTACGGAACCCCCCATACCTGCGATAAAACCTGCAATCAAGTGGACGAGAATAATAACCTTGGCTGTCTTCATACCGGAATAACGGGCAAAGTCCCGGTTGATGCCTGTCATGCGCAGCTCATATCCCCATTTCGTTTTGTATAGGAATAGATGAGCTGCAATAATAAGCACGATAACGATAATAAGACCGGTATGAATACGGGTGCCCGAGACCATTTTACTCAGCAGTGCCGTTTTCTCGAATTTGTAGGATACATTGGCAAAAGCTTTAGCATCACGCAGATGATAGTTCAGTAGGTATAGCCCTACTCCGAACAAAATATTATTGAACATTAAGGATGTAACCAACTCATTAGCATTCCATTTTGCCTTCAGAATACCAGGTATTGCCGAGAGCAACGCTCCTACAATTGAACCTGCAGCAATAGCTACCATCGGATGCAGCCAGCCGTCCAGCGTTAAATGAATAGCCAATACGGAAGTTACAACACCGGAGAAATAGAAAATCCCTTCACCTCCCAGGTTGAACATATTGGCTCGAAACAACAAGGATACTGCCAACCCAGTGAACATGAGCGGAATCGCCATCTCAATCACATTACCAATATGACCTTTACTGGATAACGGCTCTAATAGGAATATACCAATCGTCTTCACAGGCTGATTACTGACCAAAGAGATGATCAGAAAGGCAATAGCGAGTGCAATAACGATTACCGCCGATGTCCGAATGTACTCAAAATATTTAACTTTAAACATGATTTACGGCCCTCCCGATGTGCTCCTCGTCCTGTCGATGAATCCCCAGCATATAAAGACCTAATTCTTCCTCACTAACCTTAGATGGCTCCTCGAAAAAGGCAACAATCTTACCCTCGTACATTACTAACAGACTATCGCTGATCTCCAAGATCTCATTCAAATCTGCCGACACTAGCAAAATCGCGCAATCGTCTGAACGTAATTCCAACAACTTTTGATGTATGAACTGGGCTGCGCCTATATCCACACCCCGTGTCGGCTGTTCTGCAATAAGCAGCTGCGGTTCAGTCGAACACTCTCTAGCTACGACTACCTTCTGCATGTTACCACCTGACAACATTCCTATGGGCTGAGAAGGTCCTGAACAGCGGACTTTAAATTCCTCTACAAGGGATACTGCTAGCTTGGCAATTCGTGAGCCATTCAAAAAAAGACCTTTATTCATTGCTTTTGTACGATACTGAGTAGATAGCAGATTATCAGCTATGCTTGCCTCACTAGCGATCCCTTGCCGCATCCGATCCTCCGGTATATAGGAAACGCCTAGCTTACGAATATCCAAAATATCCGATTCACGGATATCCTTTCCCTTCACTAGTACAGAACCCTGACTTGAGACACCTCTCAAGCTACCTGTAAGAGCTTCAATGAGCTGTGTCTGCCCGTTGCCTTCTACACCAGCAATCCCAACGATCTGCCCACCACGTACCGCAAAATTGATATCCGACAATAATGCTTTGCCATCTGCATCATTCACACCGAGTCCCTGCACCGTTAGTACTGGCTCACTAACAGCCAGAATCTCTTTGTCATATTTCAGCACGACATCTCTGCCGACCATTAACCGCGAGATTTCCTGTTCTGTCACATCCTGTGTTTGAAAAACACCTTCACTACGGCCGCTGCGCATAATCGTAATTCTGTCGCAAATCGCTTTGACTTCCTTTAATTTGTGCGAAATAAAAACTATCGTATGGCCCTGTTCCCTTAATTGCTTAAGCTCGCGGAACAATTCCTCTGTTTCCTGTGGAGTCAACACCGCAGTTGGCTCATCAAGCACCAGAATTTTCGCACCACGCAGCAGCGCCTTAAGAATCTCAACCTTTTGCTTCATCCCAACTGTAAGATCCTCTACTTTTGCCTTTGGATCCACGGCCAGATTGTATTTCCTTGCGGTCTCTTCCGTCATGCGCACAGCCTCGGCATAATTGATGCCAACTCCTCTGCGCGGCTCCATACCCAGCACCATATTCTCTGCCACCGTAAAAGAAGGTACCAACATGAAATGCTGGTGGACCATGCCGATGCCTCTATCAATGGCGTCCTGAGCGGATTGCAGCTTTACTTTTTCACCCTTGATATAGATCTCGCCTTCACTTGGCTCTTCCATGCCGAACATAATCTTCATTAAAGTCGATTTACCTGCACCGTTCTCACCTGCAATCGCATGTATTTCTCCCTCACGTAAAGAAAAATGCACGTCTTTATTTGCAACGACGCCATTGGGATATACCTTGGTAATTCCCCGCATTTCCAGCAGAGCTGTGTACATAGGTCTCAACGCCTTTCAACTTGGAGGTCTGCAAAAATATACAGCTGGAATTCCCCTGACTAGAAGAATCTCCAACTGTAGGTTTATCTCTATAGAGCTGATCTTAAGGTTTAAAGCTTAAGGCTTAAGGCTTAACTGCGTTACGAATAGCTTCTACCTCTGCGGTTTCCATCCCCATCGCATTATCCACTTTAATTTCTTTATTGATCAGCTTTTGCTTCACTTCTTCAACCTTGGCCTGAAGATCAGCCGGGAATACATTTTTATAAATATCATTCTCAGCAATACCTACACCATCATCTACAAAGCTCAATACATCACGTTTGCCCATTTCTAGCGTACCCTCTTGCAATCTCTTCACTGCACCTAGAATAGCCGTATCAATCTTTTTAATAGATGAAGTAACGATTAGATTTGCTTTTTCACTATCTGTATCGTTAATCAACATTGCCTGATCGGAGTCTACACCGATTGCATATTTTTTCTTCTCTTTAGCTGCGTCAAAGATCCCAAGACCTGTACCCCCAGCCACGTTAAAAATAACATCCACACCGGAGTTATATTGAATTAGAGACAGCTCCTTACCTTTTGCCGGGTTAACAAAATCACCAGCGTACGACACAGCCACTTTTACATCAGGATCAACGTACTGAGCACCTTGAATGTAACCGACCAAGAAAGCATTAATCCCCGGAATATCCATACCGCCCACAAACCCAATCACATTCTCAGGGGTAGCATTCGGCATATCCGATTGTGTAGCTAATGCTGCTACGGCACCTGCCAAGAAAGATACTTCATTTGTCGCATAAGACATGTTGTACATGTTATCTGGTGCTTCATCGATGTCGGTATCATAATTAATGAATTTTTTGTCTGGATACAATTCTGCCGTTGCATTAAACATCTCTGTAATTTCAGAACCGCCAGAAATAATTACATCCCAATCCTCGGAAGCGATATCGTTAAATGTAGGCTCCCATTTCGTTTTATCAACGCCCATTTCAACAACCTTTGTTACTGCACCAAGTTCATCCTTAACCTTTTGCAAGCCGTTATTAGCGGAATCAAAAAATGATTTATCCCCAAGTGTCCCCGGAATCAGCAATACAACCTTGAGTTTATCCCCTGCACCTGTTTCTCCACCCTCAGCAGCGTTTGATCCAGTATTCGCAGAAGAACCGTTATTGGACGTGTTATTCCCACATGCTGTGACCAGAACCATCACCATTAATAACAACAAAGAAAGAACTTTTTTATTCATTACTCTATTCCACCCCTAATTTTAGTTGGTTAGTAATCCGCAGAATCCCATCTTCACCCATTGTATAATTCACGGTTTAAATGGAAATTCTCTTTTTTCCAAATAAAGTATCATTAAAAGTAATAAATTTAACGTTTAGGCTCAAAAATAGCAATAAAAATACCATTATTATTAATAATCCGCTTTATTTCCGAACGAGATGGCCAGTCAGGTTGCGAACTTTCGGATTTATTGATACGATCATAACAAATATTATTAAAAATAATTATATGATTTCGGTCATAGTTTTGTACGATTCGGCTAAAACATAAGTATTGGAGGATCATCATGGATCGTGTTCTATATATTGTAAGTGCCACACATGAGCTAAATACTTATATCCCTCCACACCAGCATGAATGCTACGAACTAGTCTATTATTTACAGGGGGTAGGGACAACCAATGTTGGCCCACGAAGTTACCATTTTCGCTCCTCTTCTTTCGCGCTTGTGCCACCCAATCATAAACATGACGAGCACCACCGTGAGGATGCAAATGTATTATTTGTAGGCTTCCACTCGGAACACCCTAATATGAGTAATCTGCTCGGCGTATATGAAGATGATAAAGATCAGACCGTTCTTCAAATCCTGCTGCGAATGAAAGCAGAGTTTACACGCAAGCAAGACGGATTCTCTGAGCTTCTAAACCTACAAATGAGCGAGATTACCGTCCATCTTATGAGGCTTCTTAGTGCCTCTGGATATCAATCCCCAACAGAAGATCGAGTACAATATGTCCTTAATTATATGAATGAGCATTATCGCCATAAATTGTCCGTCGAAACACTATCAGAAATGTCCGGATATAGTTACGATCGTTTTCGCCATCTATTTAAAGAACGTTTCGGGTCTTCACCCCTGCGGTATTTGCTGTTAAAACGCCTGGATTATGCAAAATCTCTATTACGTCATACTCAGATGCAAATCTCTGAAGTATCCGCTGCTGCAGGTTTTGTGAACGATGCCCAATTCTGCAATATGTTCAAACGAGAAATAGGTCTTACTCCGCGAGCATTCCGCATTAATAATCAATCAGGTTAATCACTAATCAGATTAAAAAAGCCGTTGAATAGAGAGTTTCTCTATTTCAACGGCTTAATGCTGTAAACCCAAGAACATAAAGAAAAAAGGTTTGTAAGAATGCTTTTATAAGCAATCTTACAAACCTTTTTAAGATACCGGCGAGAGGACTCGAACCTCCACGGTTTCCCACTCGATTTTGAGTCGAGCGCGTCTGCCATTCCGCCACGCCGGCACATATGAACTAAATGGAGGCGCCACCCAGATTTGAACTGGGGATAAAGCTTTTGCAGAGCTTTGCCTTACCACTTGGCTATGGCGCCATGAAAACTTGGAGCGGACGACGGGAATCGAACCCGCGACCCTCGCCTTGGCAAGGCGATGCTCTACCGCTGAGCCACGTCCGCATAAAATGGCTGGGGATATAGGATTCGAACCTATGAGTGACGGAGTCAAAGTCCGTTGCCTTACCGCTTGGCTAATCCCCAATAACATTTTAAAGTAAAATGGGGCGACTGATGGGTCTCGAACCCACGAATGCCGGAACCACAATCCGGTGCGTTAACCCCTTCGCCACAGTCGCCATATTAAGTTGATATTGTTGCCATTATTCATTTTAAAGTAAATGGGGCGGCCGATGGGTCTCGAACCCACGAATGCCGGAACCACAATCCGGTGCGTTAACCCCTTCGCCACGGCCGCCATATTAAACTTTAGAAAGAACTTGGCAGGGGCAGCAGGAATTGAACCCACACCAACGGTTTTGGAGACCGTTGTTCTACCTTTAAACTATGCCCCTAAAAACTGGTGGAGGATGATGGATTCGAACCACCGAACACTCACGTGAGCAGATTTACAGTCTGATGCGTTTGGCCACTTCGCTAATCCTCCAAGGATGGTGCCGGCGAGAGGACTTGAACCCCCAACCTACTGATTACAAGTCAGTTGCTCTACCAATTGAGCTACACCGGCATGGCACTCATTCTTTTGTGATGATAAATGGTGGCTCGGGACGGAATCGAACCGCCGACACGAGGATTTTCAGTCCTCTGCTCTACCGACTGAGCTACCGAGCCATGATGAAAATGGCGGAACCGACGGGATTCGAACCCGCGATCTCCTGCGTGACAGGCAGGCATGTTAGGCCAACTACACCACGGTTCCAAAAGATATAATTGCTTAAGTTAATTGGTTGCGGGGGCAGGATTTGAACCTGCGGCCTTCGGGTTATGAGCCCGACGAGCTACCGGGCTGCTCCACCCCGCGTCAGTAAGAAAGTGTTATGGTGGAGGCTGAGGGGATCGAACCCCCGACCCTCTGCTTGTAAGGCAGATGCTCTCCCAGCTGAGCTAAGCCTCCATAAACAACAATTGTTATTGTACCAAAGTCCACTAGGATAAATCAAGTGAAAATTTGGTGACCCGTATGGGATTCGAACCCATGTTACCTCCGTGAAAGGGAGGTGTCTTAACCCCTTGACCAACGGGCCATACTAATTAAAAATTTGTGGCGGAGAGAGAGGGATTCGAACCCTCGAGACGCTTGTGGCGCCTACACGATTTCCAATCGTGCTCCTTCGGCCAAACTCGGACACCTCTCCATATGGCTCCCCGAACAGGACTCGAACCTGTGACAACTCGATTAACAGTCGAGTGCTCTACCAACTGAGCTATCAGGGAATATTCATACCAGGCTTGATGCCTGAAAACTGAATCCGAAACGAATTTGCATTCTAAGTATAGGATAAGCCCTCGACCGATTAGTATTGGTCAGCTCCATGCATTGCTGCACTTCCACCTCCAACCTATCTACCTCGTCGTCTTCAAGGGGTCTTACTAATTGGGAAATCTCATCTTGAGGGGGGCTTCACGCTTAGATGCTTTCAGCGCTTATCCCGTCCGTACGTAGCTACCCAGCCATGCTCCTGGCGGAACAACTGGTGCACCAGCGGTACGTCCATCCCGGTCCTCTCGTACTAAGGACAGCTCCTCTCAAATTTCCTGCGCCCACGACAGATAGGGACCGAACTGTCTCACGACGTTCTGAACCCAGCTCGCGTACCGCTTTAATGGGCGAACAGCCCAACCCTTGGGACCTACTTCAGCCCCAGGATGCGATGAGCCGACATCGAGGTGCCAAACCTCCCCGTCGATGTGGACTCTTGGGGGAGATAAGCCTGTTATCCCCAGGGTAGCTTTTATCCGTTGAGCGATGGCCCTTCCATGCGGTACCACCGGATCACTAAGTCCGACTTTCGTCCCTGCTCGACTTGTAGGTCTCGCAGTCAAGCTCCCTTATGCCTTTGCACTCTGCGAATGATTTCCAACCATTCTGAGGGAACCTTGGAACGCCTCCGTTACTCTTTAGGAGGCGACCGCCCCAGTCAAACTGCCCGCCTGACACGGTCCCCGTACCCGATAAGGGCACTAGGTTAGAACCTAGATACGATCAGGGTGGTATCCCAACGGCGCCTCCACCGAAGCTTGCGCTCCGATTTCTACGGCTCCCACCTATCCTGTACAGATCGTACCCAAATTCAATATCAAGCTGCAGTAAAGCTCCATGGGGTCTTTCCGTCTTGTCGCGGGTAACCTGCATCTTCACAGGTATTAAAATTTCACCGGATCTCTCGTTGAGACAGCGCCCAAGTCGTTACGCCATTCGTGCGGGTCAGAATTTACCTGACAAGGAATTTCGCTACCTTAGGACCGTTATAGTTACGGCCGCCGTTTACTGGGGCTTCGGTTCATAGCTTCGGGTTACCCCTAACCACTCCCCTTAACCTTCCAGCACCGGGCAGGCGTCAGCCCGTATACTTCGCCTTGCGGCTTCGCACAGACCTGTGTTTTTGCTAAACAGTCGCTTGGGCCTTTTCACTGCGGCCCCCTCGTGCTATTCACACTACCGGGGCACCCCTTCTCCCGAAGTTACGGGGTCATTTTGCCGAGTTCCTTAACGAGAGTTCTTCCGCGCGCCTTAGAATTCTCTTCTCGCCTACCTGTGTCGGTTTGCGGTACGGGCACCTTCTCCTGGCTAGAGGCTTTTCTTGGCAGTGTGAGATCATGACCTTCGCTACTACAATTTTCGCTCCCCATCACAGCCCAGCCTTATCGATGTGCGGATTTGCCTACACATCAGCCTCACTGCTTAGACGGACATCCATCAGTCCGCGTCACTACCCTCCTGCGTCACCCCATCGCTCATAGCGGATTACGGTGGTACAGTAATTTCAAACTGTTGTCCTTCGACTACGCCTTTCGGCCTCGCCTTAGGTCCCGACTTACCCTGAGCGGACGAGCCTTCCTCAGGAAACCTTGGGCTTTCGGCGGATCAGATTCTCACTGATCTTTTCGTTACTCATACCGGCATTCTCACTTGTGTAGTGTCCAGCGCTCTTTTCAGTACACCTTCAACCCCTACACAACGCTCCCCTACCCCAGATACATACGTATCTAGCCATAGCTTCGGTGGTGTGTTTAGCCCCGTTACATTTTCGGCGCAGAGTCACTCGACCAGTGAGCTATTACGCACTCTTTCAATGGTGGCTGCTTCTAAGCCAACATCCTGGTTGTCTGTGCAACTCCACATCCTTTCCCACTTAACACACACTTGGGGACCTTAGCTGATGGTCTGGGCTGTTTCCCTTTTGACAATGGATCTTAGCACTCACTGTCTGACTCCCGGCAATA
The DNA here is from genome assembly GCF_045040705.1 of Paenibacillus sp. FSL H3-0286. NCBI lineage: Bacteria > Bacillati > Bacillota > Bacilli > Caryophanales > Paenibacillaceae > Paenibacillus > Paenibacillus sp. FSL H3-0286. The sequence goes on from NZ_CP150285.1 coordinate 6,169,657, forward strand.
AGTATATGGCATTCGGAGTTTGACTGAGCTTGGTAATCCTTGCGGACCCCGCACCCAATCAGTGCTCTACCTCCACTACTCTTATACCGAGGCTAGCCCTAAAGCTATTTCGGGGAGAACCAGCTATCTCCGAGTTCGATTGGAATTTCTCCGCTACCCCCACCTCATCCCCGCACTTTTCAACGTACGTGGGTTCGGGCCTCCAGTGCGTGTTACCGCACCTTCACCCTGGACAGGGGTAGATCACACGGTTTCGGGTCTACGTCCACATACTAATTCGCCCTATTCAGACTCGCTTTCGCTGCGGCTCCACCTTCTCGGCTTAACCTTGCATGTTAAACGTAACTCGCCGGTTCATTCTACAAAAGGCACGCCATCACCCATTAATAGGGCTCTGACTTTTTGTAAGCACACGGTTTCAGGTTCTATTTCACTCCCCTTCCGGGGTGCTTTTCACCTTTCCCTCACGGTACTGTTTCACTATCGGTCGCCAGGTAGTATTTAGCCTTAGCAGATGGTCCTGCTGGATTCATACGGGGTTTCACGTGCCCCGCACTACTCGGGATCCGTCTCGGAGAGAACACAGTTTAGGTTACAGGGCTTTTACCTCTATCGCGGGCCTTTCCAGACCTCTTCACCTACCATATTCCTTTGTAACTCCATGTGAGACGTCCCACAACCCCTAAGAGCAAGCTCTTAGGTTTAGGCTGTTCCGCGTTCGCTCGCCGCTACTGACGGAATCACTATTGTTTTCTCTTCCTCAGGGTACTTAGATGTTTCAGTTCCCCTGGTCTGCCTCTACATTTCCTATGTATTCAGAAATGAGTAACTGCGAATTACCACAGCTGGGTTTCCCCATTCGGACACCCCCGGATCAAAGCTTGCTTACAGCTCCCCGAGGCAGTTTCGTTGTTCGCCACGTCCTTCGTCGGCTCCTGGCGCCTAGGCATCCTCCGTGTGCTCTTATTAGCTTAACCTTGATTTTTCCGCAGGAAAATATCATACGATGACATTCTCTTTGGAATCATCTCACTAATAACATTTACTTGTTTGCACAAGTTGCTAAAAGATGTTCTAAAACGCAAATTCGTTTCGGTATCCAGTTTTCAAGGATCAAGTCTTACTTGAGAGCTTAAACTCTCAAAACTGAGCAACGAGTGAGTAACAGGCCTAAACCTGAGTTTTGGAAGTTAAACTTCCGATTTGAATGTCCTCATTGCAGAGAACGATTCTCCATAGAAAGGAGGTGATCCAGCCGCACCTTCCGATACGGCTACCTTGTTACGACTTCACCCCAATCATCTACCCCACCTTCGGCGGCTGGCTCCCTTGCGGGTTACCCCACCGACTTCGGGTGTTGTAAACTCTCGTGGTGTGACGGGCGGTGTGTACAAGACCCGGGAACGTATTCACCGCGGCATGCTGATCCGCGATTACTAGCAATTCCGACTTCATGCAGGCGAGTTGCAGCCTGCAATCCGAACTGAGACCGGCTTTGATGGGATTGGCTCCACCTCGCGGCTTCGCTTCCCGTTGTACCGGCCATTGTAGTACGTGTGTAGCCCAGGTCATAAGGGGCATGATGATTTGACGTCATCCCCACCTTCCTCCGGTTTGTCACCGGCAGTCACTCTAGAGTGCCCAACATTACTTGCTGGCAACTAAAGTTAAGGGTTGCGCTCGTTGCGGGACTTAACCCAACATCTCACGACACGAGCTGACGACAACCATGCACCACCTGTCTCCTCTGTCCCGAAGGCCGCTGCTATCTCTAGCAGATTCAGAGGGATGTCAAGACCTGGTAAGGTTCTTCGCGTTGCTTCGAATTAAACCACATACTCCACTGCTTGTGCGGGTCCCCGTCAATTCCTTTGAGTTTCAGTCTTGCGACCGTACTCCCCAGGCGGAGTGCTTACTGTGTTAACTTCGGCACCAAGGGTATCGAAACCCCTAACACCTAGCACTCATCGTTTACGGCGTGGACTACCAGGGTATCTAATCCTGTTTGCTCCCCACGCTTTCGCGCCTCAGCGTCAGTTACAGCCCAGAAAGTCGCCTTCGCCACTGGTGTTCCTCCACATATCTACGCATTTCACCGCTACACGTGGAATTCCACTTTCCTCTTCTGTACTCAAGCCACCCAGTTTCCAGTGCGACCTCAGGTTGAGCCCAAGGTTTAAACACCAGACTTAAATAGCCGCCTGCGCGCGCTTTACGCCCAATAATTCCGGACAACGCTTGCCCCCTACGTATTACCGCGGCTGCTGGCACGTAGTTAGCCGGGGCTTTCTTCTCAGGTACCGTCACTCCGGTAGCAGTTACTCTACCGGACGTTCTTCCCTGGCAACAGAGCTTTACGATCCGAAAACCTTCATCACTCACGCGGCGTTGCTCCGTCAGGCTTTCGCCCATTGCGGAAGATTCCCTACTGCTGCCTCCCGTAGGAGTCTGGGCCGTGTCTCAGTCCCAGTGTGGCCGTTCACCCTCTCAGGTCGGCTACGCATCGTCGCCTTGGTGGGCCGTTACCCCACCAACTAGCTAATGCGCCGCAGGCCCATCCCTCAGTGACAGATTGCTCCGTCTTTCATTCTTCTCTCAGGAGAAAAAAGAAATTATCCGGTATTAGCTACCGTTTCCGGTAGTTATCCCAGTCTGAAGGGCAGGTTGCCTACGTGTTACTCACCCGTCCGCCGCTAAGTCACTTTGAAAGCAAGCTTTCAAAGTGACTCCGCTCGACTTGCATGTATTAGGCACGCCGCCAGCGTTCGTCCTGAGCCAGGATCAAACTCTCCAATTAGTATTGAAAAGAGCGATATGCTCATTTTGAAACATCTGACGAGAAAATTAATTCTCTAATTTTGGATTTCACTTACGTGATTTCCTACTCACTCGTTGTTCAGTTTTCAAAGATCAAGCTGTTATTTCGTCGATGTGTTGTTCAGCAGCGACCTTTATAATATATCACAGCGTCCTCGTTTTAGTCAACCTTTTTTTTAATTTCTTTTTTCGGTTGTCTTTCGAATGTTTTCGAAAGCACATCTCTGTGTCAGAGGGACGAGTTATAATTTAACACATGAACAAGGAAAGAGTCAACCATTAATTTTTCCGAATAAATATGAGCGTTTCATATTAGTAAACAAACAAAAAAGAGAGTGCTCAGCCTCTCCCTATCCTTGCTCATCTCTCTATAATTAAACATCTTCTACTGTATCTAATTTATCTCTATAATGTATAGCGGATCGCATGCCCTTCTCCCTCGTGAACATCAGCCCAAGATGTAATCTCTCGGATTAGCGAACGAGAAACCAGCTTTCGTAAAACAAGGGGTAGTTCAGACTCTAATTGACTCAGACCTGAATGCTGCAGTAATTCTTTAATGCTCCATGCTTCCTTACGGCTATTCAAAATATTAAAGAGCAATAGACAACAGTCCGTCATTTTGGACATAATCCCAAATTCACATGCAAGAAGCACAAGCTCCACACGTTGCTCTAAGGTCTCAGTACTGACCGTTAACTCCTCATAAAGTTTATGAACAGAGGTATTCATGCTTTTAACCTGCTCCCAAATAGCTGGCTCGGGGAAAGCACCCACTTCACTCACTTCTATTCTTGCCCAATGGTATAAGGCTATCAATACACAGTTGTAAGCATCCATAATAAAGCCAGCCTCTATATAGCGCTTGGATTTCACATACATATGCAAAAAGCGAGCAAACTCCATAAATGCGACCCGTTCCTTGATCGGTCCTTCAAATTGCAGTATCTCACGTCGCATTTCCTCTAGTATTCCCTTGGGGTCCCAGATCACTTCCCCCCTCATCAAACTGATAAGAAGTTCGTTATTATCCCCTGCCATAACAGCCTGCTCCAAAGCAAAAAGGCCAATATGGACTGACTGGGTCCGTTGGTCACCGGCAATGGTATGGCGAACAATATGCTCTCTATCCTGTTCTTCATGCAATACTAACACTACCATATCAAAATCTTGAAGAAGTGCGCTTTGAAACGGAATATCCCCATTCTGCCGCAAAACGACCGCTCCTAAAACATTCTCATCAAACGTTTCTCCACTCAACAAAGTTACATTGGACAGTTCCATGCTTCCCTCCATTAAATTTGGCGATTTTGCGTCCAGTCAGTTATAATTCAGTTATAATTATTATTCTACATATGAAAGACAGTTCCTTCTGGACAACCCAACTATATTTAGTTAGGAGCAAACACTCATGAAGTTTAAAACGGCTAAGATCAACGCTTTTCGCACATGGGGATTACTGCTCACAATGCTCGGAATGGGACTTATGGTTTTGGGTACAGCGGGCATCGTGTTTTGGGGCTCAACTGGAAAAGTATTCGCTGGAATCGGTCTTGTAATCGGTTTAATCTCAATGATGGCAAGTCTTGCAATCTATTTCTGGGCTGGGATGCTGTCAACTAGCGCAGTCCAACTGGAATGCCCTGAATGTCACAAGCTGACCAAAATGCTGGGCAAAACAGACCGCTGTATGTTCTGCCATACCATCCTTACTATGGATCCAGCTGAGGCCAATATTACTGCGGAACAACTTAAGAGTCAGCAGCTTAATCAATAAAACACATCTTACAGAAGCTTATTACTAGCGATTTATAATGCAATCAAACATTTGCTTAATACAACAAAGGGGCCCCTATATTGGGAGCCCCTTTGTTTATTATGAATGAAATAATAATTACTTATGAATCCCTTGTAATGCCTCCCACGCAGACGGATTACTAAAGCTGCGATTCCATGAACCAATGCCACCAAGCCCTAAAGACTTAGCAAGCTCAACTCTAGCTTTTAAAGAAACTTTGTCTTCGATCCATATTTTTTTAAGAGCGCCATCTTCCTTATACTCAACGTAATTCTGCCCTGCTGCCTTATCAAAGGTTGGGGTCAGCTTCTTCTCTTTAATAATTTTTTCAACGGCATTCATACTAACCGATTTAGAGCTTACTTTGGTCTTGCCATCCACCTGGGCCTCAGTCCAGATTCTAGTGTACAGTGGAATCCCTAGAATCAGCTTCTCAGGCGGCACATCGTCTTCCTCTATAATCCGGCTTAACGAGCTTTCTACCCACGGCAGAGACGCAACAGAGCCCGCAACAGGACTAGCAGCCCAATGCTCGTCATAAGCCATAACAATAAGATAATCAACTACTGAATTAAGAGCTCTACGATCAAGGAATGCTGACCACATCTCACTGTTAGATTTAGGGGTTACGTCTATGGAGACGATTAAGTTTTTGGCTTGAGCCATAGGTTTTAGCTCTCGCATAAATTGTGTAACATTCTCCCCGTCTTTCGTATATACATTCTCAAAGTCAATATTAATTCCATCCAGCTTGTATAAATCTGAATACTCGAGGATCTGTACGATCGCGTTCATCCGCTTCTCATAGCTCGACAATGCCTCAGTGGTTATGTCTGGTTCAAAGCTATTGCTGAGCAGCCCCCATACTTCCAAACCGCGCTCATGGGCCCACTGCACATACGCACTATCAGCCTGACTGCGCACATTCCCGTCACCATCTATGATACTGAACCAAGTCGGGCTAGCCACGTTAACGCCCGGAAGCTCACCGAATGTACTTGGGTCAGGTTTGCGTTGATAAACAGCTTCCCAATACAAATTCACTGACTTCCCTTTCCAGCTTCGTTCTGCCCGTGAGGGAGTGGTGCTTTTGGGTTCCACTGTCTTTTGACCGTCTGAGATAATATCACTGGCCTTGGTATAACCCGCATAACCGCTGCTTAACTGCACATACAGCCAGTCCTCATTTTCCTTATTCCAAATACTCACGATGGCACCTGGGGACATATCGGCCACGATGGGTGCGTGAATCGACGCTTCGCTGCGAAGAGCGACTGTCTTATCACCTGCTTCACCTTTCACTTTCCCCAGCGGTACAGTCTCCCCTGCTGTCATTAACAGCACAGCCCCGGTAGTCGTATCCTCTTGAATCTCAAACCCATACAGGTCTTCTAAAACATCCGCAGGAAGATAAGTTATCTTTTCCTTAACTTCAGGTGCCAGCCGCAGCTGCAGCGGACGATTGTTCAGACTAGCATCGGTTTTATCCTCTTGCATATATAGAAGTTCACTTTCCGTTGATAGGATGACCGATTTAGTCTTTTCTTCATAACGAATAGATGAGTCCACATGTTCCTGCAGTAATGGTAGAGGTAAAAGCATGCTATCACCGGTCCCTGAGGCGGAATATCCTGTTAGCTCTCCTTTTACGAAGATAGGATGTTCTAGGCCTTTCCAGTCTGGATCGATGTGCTGGCGATTTGGCAATACAAAAAACACAACCCAATAAGCTGCTGCCGCAATGAGCAAAAGTCCAAAAAAGCGTCGGAAAAGACCTCCGCGCTTTTTGACGCGTTTCTGTCTATATCTTCTGTCCAAAATATATCCTCCAAATATTAGATGATTTTAAGTTAAGTCTAACAATACGATTATAACATCCACTTGGTTCCGGATAACCAGTATAAGTTAGTCATTTTCACTATATTTTGTTATTTTGAAAAAAATAAAAACGTGAGTCCTCCGCTTTCGGATTTCACACGTTTATTGTGTAGCTTGGCTATACGCCCTTAAGTCAGTAGTATTCTGTCTTATTGTTGCTTCTCTCTGCAACATTTGCAAACTCCATGCAATTCCATACGCAAACCCGTAATTTTGAAGCCCGTTTCCTGCTCTGCATGTATCTCTACATCATGAAGCGAAGGATAACTAAAATCTTCAATCTTACCGCATAGCTGACAGATGACATGATAATGATCAGATACATTGGCATCAAAACGACTGGAACTATCTCCGTAGGTCAACTCGCGAACCATGCCGGCTTCCATAAACATCTTGAGATTATTATATACAGTTGCTACGCTCATGCTCGGAAATTTCGGCTCTAGCGCCCGGTATATATCGTCAGCTGTAGGATGATTCATTGCTTCCATCAAATACGTAAGAATCGCATGACGCTGGGGCGTTATACGGACACCTGTTGTCTTTAATTGTTCCAGTGCATGTTGTACTCCACTCCCCATTACTGTCACCGCCTTTTGAATTTAAAAATAAAAGAAATACTTCTTAAGATTGTAAGACCGATTTTTCAATATTGTCAACGAAGTCTATACATTATATTTATTATTATATAAGAAAAATTACTTTTTTCAATATTTCCTAACATTTAGATTGCTATTTCCTTCAACATGAAGCTTGAACTCGCCGGTTCCCACTTCACCTGATACTTTTTTCTTATCAATTGTAAGTTCAGGCAAATCTGAAGTAATATCACCATATCCACTGGAACCATTCACTGTATAGTTGCTTAACATCGGTAAATACAATTGAATGTCACCAACTGCGCTATAAATGTCCCAATCTCCAGCGACATCAGAAGAGCGAACATCAATGGTACCATTTAGAGATTCGGCATGTAGCTTGGATCTGGCTCCATCCACCTCTAAATTACCGTTTTTGGTAGTAATATCGATATCATTGCTATTTCCGATCGCACTAATATTGCCGACAGCCGTCGATAATTTCAAAGCACCGGTAACATCCCAAGCATTCATATTGCCTCCGCTCGTTGTTAAATCAACGCTACCTTGAACAGATCTGGCACGGACAGCTCCATTCAGTGTTTTTCCCTTAACATTACCAAAGATACGATGAAGGATCAGCTCTCCATTCCCCGTTTCCAGAGAAATGTCTTCAATGGCTTCTACATTCTGCAACGTGATCCCGCCATTCATAGTGCGAACATCGAGGTTAAAGCGGCGATCCTCCGGCAAGTAAATGTCTAGATCCATGCGTGGCTGGCGTTTACCAGATTCTCCATAGGCCTTGCTATTCGAGGTGATTTTTATGTTGGGCCCTTCAACAACGTCCACAAAGGACTGTTCTGATATAGCTTCAGCCATCGGCCCATCCAACTGATCTACCCAAACTGTCGTTGTAATTTGAATATCATCCACTGGAGCACGGTGTAATAAAATATCACCATTAATACTATCAATAGATATTTTTGCTGTATTTAATTCCACCGGAACAATTAGCGGGGCTTTCTGATATTTGCTGCCTTTAGCCTCACCATAGTCCACTGCTGCTGCCGTCAGGTTTAGACTGACATTTTTCCATAGATATAAATAATGTTCTTGCTCTGCAACAATAAATACACTCGCAGCTAGCAATATAGCAGATAAAAGCCCACGTAAATCCAATCTGATTCTGGTTCCCTTAGCTGAACGGTTAGAGAAGATAAACATCAGCAGGAACTCAATCCCCCATAACACCGGGATGACTGGCCACCACTTCAAGAGCAGAAGCATATAGTCAGTTCCCTCTCTCCAATCCAAAAACAAAGGAACAGAAATAGCTATCAGTAATACAGAAGCCGTATATCTTCCCACGCGCCGCTTGCGAGGTTCATTGTCTTTACGCTGCACAACTGCTCTGGCAATTTCTCTAGCTCCTATAAATAAGCCACCGCATACTAAAATGACAGACACGGCCATTTCGGCATAATGTTCAATAAAGAACTGGAGCCATGTTGGTTTCTGCCGGAACAGAATAAGCAGGGCGCCCCCTAAGAGCAATAAGAGTCCAAAGGATATCCCAGGCTCGCTGACGATACTACGACGTTTAGGAGCCTCGTTTGCTTTGGTCACAGAAATATCAAGATCATGATCCTCTGGGAAGCGAAGAAGCCTGTCCGCTGATTGCAATACGTCATACACGTTATAAAAATAGATCACTGGAATAATGAGCGCAAGTAAAATAAGCAGTGGAACATTGATCTGCATCCCGATGGATGAGAAATACAATAAAGCTGAGATATCCAAAAGAATTAGAAAGATGAAGGTGATCCCTTTTCGGAGAAGCCCAAAATACAAATGCCCCGTCCCAGGGATGAGTGCTGCCAGCAGTCCAGCAATAAATTTACGTTTGCGGTGGCGCCGCTTCGGACGCGGAGGAATAATCCTCTTCTGTATCTCATTTTCCTTAGTCTCTATATCAACAGAACCTTGCAGTTCTTCCTGCTCTGGGAGCATTGCAGAGTCATGTTTCATTTTGGACTCCTCCTTTCGTAAATAGTTGTCTATGAATATCTTTTTTCAAAGAGAACCACTCCGATGAAATTCAATCAATTCAACTCCTGGAGCGACTTCCTCCACACCGGTAGGCAGAAAACCATGTTTACTGTACAACGAAACGGCAGGTGTATTCTTTTTGCCTGTCGACACAATGAATTGCTCCATCCCTGCAAAATGCTCAAATACATATTCCAAAAGATGGCTAGCGATACCTCTACGAAAAAAGTCCGGCCCCACCATCATTCGTGTAATCGTCAATTTTCCAGGAGATTCTTCCTCTACAGCAACAGCACCCATTAGTTCCTCATCTTTATCGAAGCAGCCATAAAAACCCTCTTTAGAGCTGCTGAGCATTTCTCTCGTCTCCATCAGAGGTGGTATTTCACGAAAGCCTATAAGTTCAGCTTCCAGTCTATAGGCCTTATGCTGAAGACTCCATAATTCATTAACGGTGCTTTCATCCTGCAGATTTAGCTTGTTAATTGTATTCATCCTAACCAGTCCCCTTATATGCCGCTAAGGGCCTGCCGTTGCCGACAAGCCCTTAGCTTATTACATAAGTATATTACCCCAATTATAAACGCCGCTGGCGTCCTTTTACAGACGACAAGCGTTTAGCTGCTCAATACCTCGATGAGAAGTTTATTAGCAAGACCCGGATTCGCCTTACCTTTACTTTCTTTCATGACTTGTCCGACCAGGAAGCCGATTGCTTTCTGTTTACCCGCTTTATAATCTTCCACTGATTGCGGATTGGCGGCTACGACTGCTTCCACTATCCCTTTAATGGCACCTTCATCGCTGATCTGCACCAGACCTTTTTCCTCAACGATAACAGCTGGCAGTTTACCGCTCTCTAGCATTTCTTTAAATACTGTTTTAGCGATTTTGCTGCTGATGGTTCCGGCTGCAATCAGCCCGATCATCTCGCCTAGCCCTTGTGGTGTAATTTGTACCTGCGACAACTCCAGATTATTACCATTCAAATAGGCAAGCAAGTCACCCATAATCCAGTTAGCTACAGCCTTGGCATCCTGCGTATAGGCAAGACACCCTTCGAAAAAGTCCGCTAACAGTTTAGAGGATGTAATGACGCCTGCATCATAAGCTGTCAGGCCCAGTTCCCCGCTATAACGTGCTTTCCGAGCATCCGGAAGTTCTGGAATCGTTGAACGAATGGATTCTTTCCAAGCATCATCAATATGCAGAACGATCAAGTCCGGGTCCGGGAAGTAACGATAATCATGCGCTTCTTCTTTCCCGCGCATCGATAATGTTTTCCCTTGTGCTTCATCCCAGCGGCGAGTCTCCTGCACAACAACTCCACCATCATCCAGGATCTCAGCCTGACGATATTGTTCATACTCCAGTCCACGCAATACACCGCGGAAGGAGTTCATGTTCTTAAGCTCTGCTCTAATGCCGAATTCCTCTTGTCCTTCTGGGCGTAGACTGATGTTCGCGTCACAGCGCATCGATCCTTCTTCCATCTTGACATCGGATACGTCACAATACTGCATAATCGCACGGATTTTCTCCAGATAAGCACGAGCTTCCTCAGGGGAGCGCAGATCAGGTTCGGATACGATTTCGATAAGCGGTGTTCCCACCCGGTTAAAATCGACTAACGAGGCAAAACCGCCATCTACGTGCGTAAGCTTACCTGCATCCTCTTCCAAATGAAGACGAGTAATGCCGATCCGTTTGGTCTCTCCGTTAACTTCAATGTCGATCCAACCGTTCAGGCCGATAGGCTGATCAAATTGTGAAATCTGATAAGCTTTTGGTGAATCCGGGTAAAAATAGTTTTTGCGGTCGAATTTGCTAACATCACCAATGGTGCAATTCAGCGCCATCGCTGCTTTCATAGCGTATTCTACCGCTTGTTTGTTGAGCACTGGCAATACGCCGGGGTGACCCAAGCAGACAGGACAGGTATGAGTGTTAGGTGGGGCTCCAAATTCAGTGGAGCATCCGCAAAAGATTTTGGAGTTGGTATGAAGCTCTACGTGAACTTCCAAGCCGATGACCGTTTCGTATTTAGACATAAGTAATCCCATTCCCTCCTTTACTACAGCTGTGGACGCTGCTTGTGATGATCTGTATTTTGTTCAAAAGCATGAGCGACACGCAGAATCGTGCTCTCGTCAAATTCCTTACCGATAATTTGCAGACCTACAGGCATGCCTTCCGCAAAACCACAAGGAACACTCACGGCCGGAATACCCGCCAAGCTTACAGGAATCGTGAGAATATCGTTCAGATACATGGTCAGCGGATCTTCAGTCTGTGAACCCAATTTGAATGCTGTCGTTGGTGCTGTTGGGCCGATGACCACATCATATTTTTTAAAAATGTCGTCGAAGTCCTGTTTAATCAAAGTACGCACCTTTTGTGCTTTTAAATAGTAAGCATCGTAATACCCGGAGCTGAGTGCATAAGTACCCAACATAATACGACGTTTAACCTCAGGGCCAAAGCCGCGGCTGCGGGAATTAAGATATAGATCAAGCAATCCTCCGCCTTCATCTACACGTGCGCCATAACGCACACCGTCAAAACGCGCGAGGTTAGATGAAGCTTCCGAAGAGGACAGCAAATAATAAGCTGCTACTGCGTATTCCGTATGTGGTAATGAAACTTCCTCCCAGACAGCACCCATTCCTTCCAGCACTTTAAGTGCAGACAAAACTGTCTCACGCACAGAAGCATCGACACCTGCTCCCAGGTATTCCTTAGGAACAGCAATGCGAAGTCCGGAAACATCACCAGTAAGTGAACTCAAATAATCAGGAATTTCTACTTTAGCCGAAGTAGAGTCTTGGGCATCATAACCAGCAATTGCTTGAAGCACATAGGCAGAATCCTCTACATTACGTGTTAATGGTCCAATCTGATCTAGTGAGGAGGCAAAGGCTACCAGCCCGTAACGTGATACAAGACCGTAAGTAGGTTTGAGACCTACAACACCACAATAGGAAGCTGGCTGGCGGATGGAACCCCCAGTATCCGAACCTAGTGAGAAGAACACTTCGCCCGCAGCTACTGCTGCTGCAGATCCGCCACTGGAACCGCCGGGCACACGCTCTAAATCCCAAGGATTGCGTACAGGACCAAAGCTTGAGTTCTCATTAGATCCGCCCATTGCGAATTCATCCATATTTAATTTACCGATCGTTACGGCATCTGCCTGCTGCAGTTTAGAAGCTACAGTAGCGTTATAAATCGGCTGGAAGTCGCTCAAAAATTGGCTGGCACAAGTTGTGCGCAGGCCTTTAGTTACAATATTATCCTTGATTCCGGCAGGAAGACCAAACAGCAACCCACGTGCTGCTCCGGATGCCAGTTTGTCGTCCAAAGCGCGTGCAGTGCTACGAGCGCCCTCCTCATTCAAGGTCAAAAATGCATTTACGTTCTTATCCCGCTCAGCGATAATCGCCAGCGATTCTTCAGTCAGTTCACTGACCGATACCTCTTTAGCAGTTAACATGCGGTGTACTTCAGGCAATCGATTTTGAAACAGGCTCAAGATTCTTCCCCCTTTCTAATTATGTAGTTATTCCAAAACAGCTGGAACCTTGAAATGTCCGTCTTCATCATCTGGAGCGTTAAGAAGTGCTTCCTCTTGCGTAAGGCTATCCTTCACAACATCCTCCCGCATTACATTGCTGACTTGCAGCACATGCGTGGTCGGCTTTACATTCTCCGTATCTAGCTCATTTAATTTCTCGGCATATTGTAAAATAGCATTCATTTGTTCTGTAAAGGTTGCCTCTTCTTCCGGGCTCAGCTGCAGACGAGCCAGCTTGGCCACATGCTGCACATCTTTAACGGTAATGCTCATAAGAAAAATCCCTCCTGTTTAAAGGGCTAAAGCGCCCGGATAACGTTTTTAATTATATTGTAGAAGCTTGGACAATTCAATGATGGGCTGTAAAACAAACGCTCCTTTATCAAAGTGAAGGGGATTCCTACACATTTTAAAGGAGCGTATCGTTAGTATATTCATAGAGAAGGGTTTTGACAGTCAGTGATTTCACAGCATTTAGCAGCGGTATGACAAAACAAAAAAGCCGGCTTGCGCCGGCCTTCCTTAAATCCAAGCTCGAAGATTCACTTGTTTGATGAAATCCGCTTGGGACATGCTTTCGCTTGACGTTGATTCCGTCTCTTCTATATCCATATCTTCACCGTTCATCAAATGATGGAACAGCTTCTCATTGTACGTGGACAAAGCATAATCAATCAACGCTTCATGCGTTGCTCTCTCAGCCTCAGCTACTAATAAATGTTCTTCCGCCTCAATGTCCTCAGCCGGAACATAAAAGTTCCTATTAGCCTCTGGTACACGAATAACATAGTCAAACGCATTATCGGGATTGCGGTCGTAAGCAATTAGGTAGCCGTATTCCCCGATAGGAAGACTCTGCTCGAAAGCGTCCGCAACAATGACAATCTTCTCTCCTAAACGCAGCATCGCCCTACCTCCTAACCCCAAAATCTTTCAAGATTTTGCTTGTTTCAACAGTCTACTAAAAAAAGATAGAACTGTCTAGTTGAAGGCTGGCCGATCCTACAAATTCTATGAAAATATACTATATTTAATAAAAATATAACTTATGGTTCAAGCGGGTAAGTTATTCTTCCTTGTCAAAAGTGCAGCACCCACTAAACAAATCAAGATCAAAATAGCTGCTGAAAGATAGGGTCCAACCCTGAAGCCTTCTCCAGCCATAAGAATTCCAGCCGATAACCCGGAAAGCCCCGCAGGTGCCCATTCAAACCATGAAGGTAATAAGCTTTGGCCTAATGATAATCCTGCCATTAGCGCCAATGCTAAAAAGGCGGCAACTGGAGATTTTAAAAATCCACTAAACAACAACGTAGCTGAGACAGCACATAACAGCCACAATCCATATACTCCAGAAGCTGCGATGACATCTCCCCAAGATAGTGAACCAATCAACTGCTCCGTGTAGTAAGCCGCCCCCGCTGCACCTAATCCTAGAGCAACGATCAACAGGGTCAGCTGCGCTGCCCATTTAGCGAACACTATTGCGGCTGGAGAAACCGGCCTTACCAGAATTAATTCCATAGTTCCGCTATAGCGCTCACCGGCTAAAACATTCATCGCGCCAAGCGCCAATACTAACATTCCGATCGTTCCGTACTGTCCCAGAGATTGCGCCATCACAGCTGCGGCACTCGGTATTTCATACCCCTCTAGCAGACCTGGGGGAACATCACCTGAAGCTTTTAATATTTCCGGCAAATAATAAGTAGTTAACGGCTGCATAATACCTAATAGGATAAAAACGACAGGTATCCAGATTAACTTATAACTGCGAGCCATTTCGAGCATTTCTTTGCGATAAAGGACCCAGGCGCTTCTCATACTCCCACCACCTTCATAAATAAATCCTCTAACGTGGAAGAACCCGCTTCAAATTGCAGTAATGGAATTTCGAGCTGCGCCGCTTCTTGCAGAATCGTCCATCGGGCCATGTCTACATCGTTCACATTAAAAATTGCCTGATCTCCGAACAACTGAGTCTCTAGTACAAACGGTTTGGCAGCAAGAGACTCCAGCCACTGAATAGCTTTTTCTTGCTTCTCTGTACGTAAACGAATAACAGGAAGGCTGTATTGTGTACGCAGCTGTGATAAAGACCCCTTCTCAGCAATCAAGCCCTGATTCATTAAAATAATATCATCGCAAATTTCTTCTGCATCATGCAGCACATGTGTAGAAAAAACTACAGTTGTCTCTTCACGTATCTCCCGCAGCAGTCCCATTACTTCTCTGCGGCCAATCGGATCAAGTGCAGATACAGGCTCATCAAGCAACAGCAGACGAGGCCGGTGCACAAGCGCCTGAGCCAGACCCAGCCGCTGCTTCATCCCACCGGAGTATCCACCAATCCGGCGACGAGCATCACCTTTAAGCCCTACACGCTCGAGCGATTCCAATGCCCTGCTGGTTGCGTCTTTAGTTCCCATTCCACTAAGCTTTGCAGCGAAAACAACATATTCATGTCCAGTCATCCAACCATAAAAAGCTGGGGACTGTGGCACATATCCTAATCCTCTGCGATATTCGGCTCCAGGACGGCTCCCCTCAAATGAAATCATTCCAGAGGTGGGTTCTAGCAGCCCTGCCAGCATACGAAGTGTGGTCGTTTTCCCAGCACCGTTAGGCCCCAGTAAAGCGACGCACCGTTCTTTCTCAATTTCAAAGCTTATATCATTTACGGAAATATGCGCCCCATAGCTTTTGCGCAAATTCTTAACTTGAAGGAGTGACATCAGACATCTTTCCTTCCTATTGTGAAATAAGCTACGCTGCCTAATATATTTCCGCAAATAATGATAATAATCCACATCCATTTTGGACCACGAACGTTATCCGCTTTGGCCAGAGATATCAGACCAATAATAGCAAGCAAAGCCTGCAGAATAATTAACGGCATGATTAAACCCCATTTTACCTCTTCCATGAAGTACCACTCCTTGTAATAAGATGAAAGGAACGAGCTTTTTACTAAAGCTTCACAACTGCTTCTTCCGTCTACGTCGATCAGGAAGAATAACAACAAGTAAGTAGACTAATGCGGGTGACGGAACTGTAGTAATCGCCCATAATCCCCAGAACCAAGCTTTTTTCCCTCGCCGTCTTGCGTCCCGGAACAGTAAGGTCCCCTGCAGCATTAACGCTACTGCTATGCCAAACCACAACCAAAGAGGCACATCCTGCAGCTCATTCATTCTTGTACACCTTCTCTATTTCTTCTGATCCTGGCGATCCCTAAGCCACCCAGTCCTACAATAGGAATGATCGCCTGAATAATCCAATAGATCATTGGCGCAGAAGTGAGAATGGATAAAAATGCGCAGATCAGGATCAATGAGACCCCCCAGAATAACAGTAGTTCTTTGCGTTCCCTTCTCTTTCTCTGCACAGCTGCATCAGCCATTAACCACTCCAGTTCCTGTAACGAAGGTGGGGTGATGTCATCATATTGCGCATCCAAACGTTCAAGCTCTTCAGTAAGCTTGTGCAAATACAGTTCTGGCTCCTTATCCTTCTCCATCCTCATTCAGCTCCTTTCGCAATTGGTTAAGACCAAGGGACACACGCGATTTGACCGTGCCAGAAGGAATTTGCATGATCACACCGATTTCTTCATAGCTATAGCCATAATAATGCTTCAGCAGCACAGCTACCCTCTGAGCAGAGGGTAGCTTGGAAATGGAATCAAGTACTTCACTCCATTCTTCCCCCCTGCTCTCAAACCGCCAACGAATCGAACGGGTGCCCTGCGCCTGCTGTTCCCGTTTCTTCCATTCTGCCTCACGTTTCCAGCGCCGCTTTCGATCGATAAATATTCTGGTGGCTATCGTAATTAACCAAGAGGAGAACGAAGAAGAACCGTTATAGGTATTGATTTTTTCCATACATCTGACCATCGTGTCCTGTACAAGATCCTCTGCCAGCAACGGATCCATAGTCACTTTGAGTAGATATTTGAACAGAAAAGTATAATGTTCTCGCAGCAGTGAAGACAGTGCTGAAGTATCTCCCTGCTGTGCCCGTCTGATTTTCTCCAGCGCCTGATCGCTCATCTGCCCCTCCATTCAGGATTTCGTTCTTATTTGTAATACGATTATGTATAGTGATTCGTTCAATGCGCTTTAATTTTATTTTTTGAGCTCCCAGAGCTTACGCCGCCATGGCTGAAGCAATCCTGCTTCAGCAGGGAAATGCCAAAAAAGAGGCTTTCTTCTAGGCTCGTCTCCTGAATTCACTGGTATTCTCCCATCCTTATTCTCAGATTGTATGTCCCTGCGTTCTATGGAAGTACAAAAACCGCCCTTTCCAGAACATTCTGAAAAACATCGGCATTTACTGCTGCAAAAACTAGTCCATTTCTCCTTGGAGTCATACCATCCGTAATCCAACGGGTAATATATATTCTTCTCCAATCTATTTCCCCCCATGCTTTTAAACCTATATGTAGACAAAAAAAAGAACGCAAACCGGGATTAATTCCGCAGTCTGCGTGCTTCGCGAGGTTAATGTTACATTTAATTAACAATATTGTAGTCCTTTTGTATCCCTTTGTCTATCAAAAATTCCTCGATTCTTGTCAGTTCTACTAGAATGATTGTTTATTGAGGGATATAAGGGTTACGAACTTTTTCAAAACCGATGGTTGTTCGGGAGCCATGACCTGGATAAACCTTCACTTCATCATCCATTTTGTACAGCTTGCCACGAATAGAATCGAACAAATCACGTTCCCTGCCACCAGGCAAATCGGTGCGCCCAACTCCCATCTTAAACAGCACATCTCCAGAGAATAAATCATTCCCGCATAGGAAGCTGACACTGCCCGGAGAGTGCCCAGGTGTATGGTACACGCGGAAGGTATGTCCGATGAATTGCAGAACTTGTCCTTCTGCCAGATCATATTCTGCAGGATCTGTAGTTAAAGGAGATGAAACATCAGGCCACATCAATGAACCATTTAGCTTAGGGCTGCTGAGCCATTCACTCTCTAGTGGATGTAAATAAACAGGGCATTTCTTAGCTTTACGAATTTCGTCTACGCCGCCCATATGGTCAAAGTGCGCATGCGTCAGCAAAATAGCCTCGATCTCCATCCCTTCAATACTCCGCACTAATGCCGCAGGATTCATACCGGGATCAATAATGATACCCTTCGTTGGATCTGCACCTGTCAGCAAGTAGGCATTGGTCTGAAGAGGACCTAAATTAAACGAACGTATATTTAGCATTGGTCTAGAATCCGGAAATCAGACTACGCAGCTCTTTTGCGATAACTGCCTGTGATTCCGTTCCTTCCCCATAAGCTTGCCCCATAGCCTTACGTACTTCTGCGATTTTGCTGTCGTAATCAGCGGCCTCGCGATCAGGATTCTCACGTTTGAACTCTCTCATTAGGCTCTGCACATGCTCTGGACGAGGACCCCAATGTCCAAGCACATATCCGCCGGTATCTGCAAAGATCACAATCGGAACAGATCTTCCGCCCATGGTCAAGAATTCATCCATAAGCTCCTGGTTCTCCTCCAAAATGAATACCTCTGTCTTCATTCCGGCAGTCTCCAAAATACGGAATACCGCAGGGACATTACGAACTACATCTCCACACCAATCAGCGGCAAGGATAAGTACCCGCAAATCATCACGATGGTTCAGGCTTTCAAAAAATTCCTTGTCACTCTCATCTTCCCAAGAAAACTTCTCATACCAGGATTCAAAAGCCTGCTGGTTCTTCGTCATGCTTTCTACAAATTGGCGCGGTGTAAGACCTTTTCCAAATTTATGAGCTACATTCGGTTTCATTTTGCAGTCCCCCTCTTCTTGGATTTAAACCACTTATACACAAAATAAATGATGATTAGTGCTAACGCTACGAGAATAATTTCGTTGGTATACTTAGCTGCTACCTCGTCAATATCTTCCCACTTATTCCCCAATGTCATACCGAGATATACGAACAAAGCACTCCATGGAATAACAGCAAGTGTAGTCAATAAAGTGAACTTACCTAAAGGCATACGAGAAATCCCCGCTGGAACGGAAATGGCATGGCGAACAACGGGAATAAAGCGTGCCGTAAAGATTACGCCTGTCCCATATTTATTGAACCACTCTTCCGAATGATCAATATGCTTTTTTTGGATAAGAATATATTTCCCGTATTTCTCCAGTACAGGCCTGCCCCCATAACGGCCAATCCAATATACAAAGATCTGGGCAATCACTCCGCCTATCGTACCAAACAATACTGCGCCGAAAAAATTAATATCTCCACTCCATACCAAGAAACCACCGAAAGCCAATACAATTTCACTAGGAATAACTTCAATCATCAGTCCGATCATAATCCCAAAATAACCAAGACTCTGAATCCATTCAAATAATGTCGAGATCAGATCAGAAATAAAATGCAAACGTGCTCCTCCTCCCTTTTCCGCAGAATATGGCTACATGTATCAAGCTAATCGCCTTTGGCATCTTTATAAGACACTAAGCGTTTAAGCGAGTGAAATATAAGAACATAAAAGCATAGATACTAATCTTATACTTTCTTATATTTTTAAAAGCTTTGCCGCTCTGCTATATTTTCCAGTTTCTCTTAGCCTATTCTAGCACAAGCAACCTTATCACTTCTACTTACGCGGCAAGCAGCTTCCATCTTCCAATCCATACTTAA
Source organism: Paenibacillus sp. FSL H3-0286 (assembly GCF_045040705.1). Taxonomy (NCBI): domain Bacteria; kingdom Bacillati; phylum Bacillota; class Bacilli; order Caryophanales; family Paenibacillaceae; genus Paenibacillus; species Paenibacillus sp. FSL H3-0286. Next base: position 6,189,027 of record NZ_CP150285.1, read on the forward strand.
AAAGAGTTTGAGTAATAGGCATAAACAAAAAAGGTGAACAAATTCCACCAATAAAGGGAAAATGAACACCTTTTTATCTGCGCTCAATCAATAAGCCATCCAGCCGGCATCCGCCGTTATCACCGATCCATTCAAAAAGCTTGCAGCATCTGAAGCTAAAAATAAAGCTACTGAAGCAATCTCACTGCTCTCCCCTGTCCGTGGCATCGACGCCATACCTTCGCCCGCTTTTTGACTCCCAAAAGGACTTGGATCAGACAGATCAATATTTGTCTTTACCCCGCCCGGCGCTATGGCATTACAGCGAATTCCAAGCTTAGCGTATTGAAATCCTATATTTTTGGTCATCCCGATTACAGCATGCTTAGAGGAAGTATAAGCCACTCCCGCCCGCGAGCCCGCTAAGCCGCCAATAGAGGCTACATTGATGATACATCCGCTTTCCTGCGCCATAAAAATCGGCAAAACCTTACGAATGGCTCTCATCGGACCGGTTACGTTGACCGCAAGCACCTGCTCCCATAAGTCATCAGTGATCTCGTGCGCTGGCGTCATTTTATCCATAATTCCGGCATTATTAACAAGGATATGAAGGCCTCCGAACTGTGTGGTTGCGGCATCAATCATTCGCTGTGTGTCCTCTTCCTTCGAGACATCGGCCTTTACAGGGTAGACGACTCCGTGTCCCTCACCCTTTTCCGCCTTTTTGGCTACCGCTTCTACATTCGCCAGATGGATGTCCGCAGCAATCACTTTAGCACCCTGTCGGGCAAAAAGCAGAGCAATCGCTTCTCCAATCCCCGATCCTGCACCCGTAACTACTGCTACTTTATTGGTTAGTATCATATATCCGCTCCTCTGCATCGTATGTTCGGTGCATCAAGGAATGCATGCCCTTCGTTAGTATGAACAGGAGGAGGCTTTGAACGGTCCTTAATTTTAAAGATTCGGTGACACTTTTACACACGCTATTGCTAAGTGAATACTGCATTGACAGCTATTAAAACAAAGAGTTATTATATATTTAGATAATTATTTAAATATCGAAAGGCAGGGTGGAATATGAATGAATCCTTCAAAGCACTAGCTGACCCTACCCGTCGCCAAATCATTCGGTTACTAAGGGAGAAAGATCGAACCGCAGGTGAAATCGCAGATTTTTTCAACATGTCTAAGCCAAGCATTTCTCACCATCTGAATGCGCTGAAGCATGCCGATCTTGTACAGGATGAGCGAAAAGGACAATTTATTATGTACTCGCTAAACACAACAGTCCTCGAAGAGGTTCTCGGTTGGTTATTGGAGCTCACTGGGACAGGTAAGCAAACGGAGACGGAGAGTAAATCACTGGACGGAAAGCAGCAACATCAGGATATCGATTCCAAAAAGGAGGCGGATTAATGATGAAAGATTTCAAATGGAGATGGCAGGATACCCTCATCGTAATATTAGGTTTAGCTACATTAGCCTACGCTCTGATCAATTACAGCAAGCTTCCGCAGGAGTTACCGGCACAATTTGGAATTACGGGTAAGGTCAACAGATACTGGGACAAAAATATAGCTATTTTTGTGTTCGGAATCTTAGGCATTGTGCTCCCGCTGATCATGCAGTTCACACGCAGCATCGACCCTAAGCGGGACAATTACAAAAAATTCGAAAATGCCTATGCCATGAGCAGACTTGCTATTGGGATGCTTTTTAATCTAATGCTGGTGCTGTCGATTGCTTACGGTCTAGGTAAAGATATAAATGTTGGGAAGATCGCCATAGGCGCTGTTGGAATAATGTTTATTGCTCTTGGCAACTACATGCCACAGGTAAAAGATAATTACTTGTTTGGGGTTCGTACAGCCTGGACGCTCGCCAACCCTGAGGTATGGCGAAAAACACATCGTCTATCCGGGATAATGTGGATGATCGGTGGCCTACTTATTTTTGCAGGAGCCTTTTTGAGCGGAGCCTTGTCTCAGCTTCTTATTATTACGGCACTCGTACTTGCAATTATCGTGCCCATTCTCTACTCCTGGATGATTTCACGTCCGCTAAAATCGTAAAGCCAGCATACTAAGCCGTCGACTCAAGTCGTCGGCTTGTTCTGTCATTTGGAACTCACGATCATTATGTTGCCCTCCTTTATTAGCCTCCTCTTCTGCCAACCTTCTATATTCCAGAAGAAGTTCATTCCCAGAGGCGACGCAGACTAGGCCTTCCTTTCGATTTCCTTCTGCAAGCTTTTTTTGCCCCATAAGAAGCATCCCTTCAATCGCCTTCACCCACTTGGCATTGTTGTACTTATCCAGCCTAAAGCTCTGGTCTATCCAATATAACGCTGCCCCCGGATGGTCACTGCTCATCCATCGTTCAGCCAGCTCCCAGCTTAAGCTGGCATTCTCGGGAGAATACAACAAACTCTGCCGAAGCAGACTCACGCTCTGTTCACCCGAGAGCAGCCTAGATAATGCTATAACCGTTCGAGGTGACCGGGGATTCCAACCCAGCGATTGCTGTAGCAACTCTACCTTCACCGAAGGATCCACCGACATAATCGCTTGTCGATAGAACTTCTCTCCTTGAGCGGCGTGAAAAGATAGCACCCCCAGCAGAAGCGAAAAACAACATACCGTAGTTCCGATTAGTTGGCGAAGGCGGATTTGGGGCGATTTCTTGGGTGTGGGGTAAGCGATTAGCGGATTCGTAGGTGTAGAGTGAGTGATCAGCGGATTCGCTGGTGTGGAGTTAGCGATTAGCGGATTCGCTGGTGTAGTGACATTGGTGAGCGGATTCGTAGATGAAGATTGAACAATTAGCGGATTCGCTGGTGCAGAGACATTGGTGAGCGGATTCGTAGATGAAGATTGAGCAATTAGCGGATTCGCTAGTGTAGAGACATTGGTGAGCGGGTTCGTAGATGAAGATTGAGCAATTAGCGGATTCGCTGGTGTAGAGACATTGGTGAGCGGATTCGTAGATGTGGATTGAATTGGCAGCTTGGTCTCAGACTGAGGGTGGGTTGGCGCAGATTGATGTTTCTGCTTATCCTCAGCCAGAGCAAGCGCTGGCAGCCAGAATAGCAGCAGCCAAAATAATCCGTAGCTCCAGTCAAAATCGACGACGCTGTGTAAGACGATGACCAGAAACGGCGGCAGCAACCGCGGCGATTTAGTAGCCAGCAGCCAGCCTGTTGCCAACAGCATAAGGAGTATGGCTGCAAGACCAACGAATCCTAAGTTCAACAGGATGTCAAGGTATCCATTATGCACCTGGCTGCCTACATAAGGGCGAGATTGGGCGGCAAGGTAGGCATGCCGCCAAGTCTCACCCCCACGTCCCAGCCAAGGTGCCTCTGCCGCTAGCCGCCAGGCGTCGCGGTAGAACAGCCCGCGCGCGGATACCGTCGATGACGGTCCGGTAATCCGCTCGCGCACGTGCAGGAGGACGGCGATCCCCGCCGCCGTCCAACCCGCCGCCGCCAATGCCAGCATAGCGGCTCGGGCAGTGCCCGCCGCGCTGCGCTGGCGGCGGCACAGCCACAGGCCGGCTAGCAGCGCGCCGGCCCAAAGCCCGGCCAGCAACAGCAGGCCGGGCACAGGCTCTACCGCCAACCCGGCACGGGCCAGTTGGCGGTAGAGTAGCGCCGCGGCGGCCACGGGCGCGGCGCCAGCAGCAAGAAGCGGCGCGATTAGCTGCCGCTTCCAGAGCAAGACGGCGGCGCAGGCGCAAGCCGCCGTCAGCCATGCGCCGCGCGACTCGCTGAGGAGCAGCGCGGCGGTGTACGGGAACAGCGGCAGCAAGCGCAGCAGCGCGGCGGTCGTGCTTCCCGCTTTTCCCTGCTTCGCTTCCACGCCTCCTGCCCCTTTGCTCCTCCGTTCTGCTTCTGCGCACTCCATCCCCAGCCCAACACTTCTTGCTCCCAACATATTCACGCTCTTTTTTGGCTCCCCGTAATAAACAGCAACAGCAAATAGCCGTTCCAGCAGAAGAAAAACAGCCATAACAGCACCAAAAGCATTCGGATATTCCATCAATCCTGCTAACCTAACCCCTGTGGCACTCACTTCCGATGAATTGCTGTGGCCACAGCGAAAGGCAACTTTACCACTCCACAAACAGCCAACAAAGCGCTCATGCTCAAAAACATACCCGCCATAGACCAAGTTACATTTACAATCCGCCGCCCCACCCGGTTCACCGCACAAAAACAAACCAATAATGCAAAGCTAGCATACAAGCCCCACCGCAGCGTTTCATTCATAGTTCCCTGGGAGGAAAGCGGCCCGCGCAACCAATGAATCACATAAAGTGATAGAATAATTAAAGGGACGCTTAATAATATTCTTAACGCTTTATTTTCTCCGCTACCTTCACTACCTTCACTAACTCCATTGACTCCCGTAATACCACTTACTGCACCTCCCCCACTTTTTCTCCATGCGCCAACCCCAACAAGATAATAAAGCGAGCACGTACAACACAATACAAACCATAAAGTTAGAAAGGGATACATCTCCTCAGTAAAAAACAATCCCCGCAACAAACAAGCACCCACCCCAGCCGCTATCACTAAGGCTCCACACATATATGCGATTGATGATTCCAGACTCCGGTCTTTTTTAAAACGCCACATTTAGATACCCCTGTATTCGTTAATTTATCTCTATCCTTTCCACATTTCCCTTATACAAGACTAGAACGCAAAAAGACGATACCTCTCCACAAAGGAGCCGTACCGCCCTAATTCCCATAAAAAGCTATATAATTGTAAAAAGTGCAGCTATTCCCGTGCTCTCGCCGCTTACTTCCACTTTAATTGTATTTTGTGCAACTGTTTTTCAAGAATCCCGCCATATGCGGGGTATTGTTCGTTTTTAAGTGTACAAAGTGCAACTAAATCACTAAAACGCAGCTTCAGAGCATATCCAGTTGCACAAAGTACAACTAAATCAACTCACCATTAGACCGCACTAGCCGTACCGTCCTAACCTTTAGATCGCACTCACTGCAACATCCTAACCATTAGATCGCACTAGCTGCACTATCCGAATTCTAATCAAAAAAACTATATAGTTGTAAAAAGTGCAGCTATTCCCGTGCTCTCGCTGCTTACTTCCACTTTAATTGTACTTTGTGCAACTGTTTTTCAAGAATCCCGCCATATGCGGGGTATTGTTCGTTTTTAAGTGTACAAAGTGCAACTAAATCACTAAAACGCAGCTTCAGAGCATATCCAGTTGCACAAAGTACAACTAAACCAACTCGTCATTAGATCGCACTCACTGCACCATCCTAACCATTAGATCGCACTAGCTGTACTATCTGAATTCCCATCCAAAAAAGCTATATAATTGTAAAAAGTGCAGCTATTCCCGTGCTCTCGCTGCTTACTTCCACTTTAATTGTACTTTGTGCAACTGTTTTTCGAGAATCCCGCCATATGCGGAGTATTGTTCGTTTTTAAGTGTACAAAGTGCAACTAAATCACTAAAACGCAGCTTCAGAGCATATTTAATTGCACAAAGTACAACTAAACCAACTCGCCATTAGATCGCACTCACTGCAACGTCCTACGCTTTCTACCTTAATATCCTCTACCCTTCTACCGAACTCTCAGTAGGAAGCAGATCCGCGCATACGCGTTCGAGGTAGGGTTTTGCTCCCAGAAAATCGCGGAATGCGGTGTATTCGCGCCATTTGACGGAGTTGTCCCCGGCTGAGCTCTTAACGGCACGAATCAAAATGTTCTTCGGTGTATTCTCCAGATCGATGAATTCCAGCAGCTGGCTGCTATAACCCATCATGTCGAGCAATTTGGCGCGAATGGCGTCTGTAGCCAAGGCGGAAAAACGCTCTTTCAATATGCCATGCGAAAGCATAGGGCTCATTACTTCATTTTCGATTTGTGCGAATAATTCATGCTGGCAGCAAGGCACGGACAAAATAACAGACGCTCCCCAACGTACTGCTTTTTCAAGGGCAGCATCGGTAGCTGTGTCACAAGCATGAAGTGTGATCACCATGTCCACCTGCTCCAGCTCATTATACTCGGCAATGTCACCCACGAAGAACTTCAAGTGATCATAACCGATTTTGGCAGCAAGTTCGTTACAATGCTCAATCACATCTGCTTTTAAATCTAACCCAATGATATTAAGCTCCCGCTTCTTGCGAACGGTCAGATAGTGATACAGCGCAAAGGTCAAATATGATTTTCCACAGCCAAAATCCACAATCGTCAACGGTCGGCCTGTTGGCAGATCGGCAAGCACGTCCTCTACCATCTCCAGAAAACGATTGATCTGCCGAAACTTATCATATCTTTTGGCCAGCACTTTACCTTCTTTATTCATGATTCCAAGCTCCACCAGAAATGGCACAGGCTCTCCATCCTCCAGCACATAACGTTTGCGACGGTTGTGAGCTAGATCCGGCTCTTCCTTTTTACTTGGAGACTTGGTTAGGATTGATACTTTGAATTTCTTACTAATAAGCACCTGATAATCGGCTTCTACTGTACACAACAAACCTTGCCGATACGTTTCTCTAAATAAAAGAGATATTTCTTCCGCCGCTAACTCAGCGGGTACGTTGCGATGTTCTACCTTTGTACCAATATAGGACGCAAACTGATAATGCAGCTTCCCCTTTAGTTCAACAGGTTTAACCTGCACTTTGGTACAATTTTCGCCTTTATAACGTACTTGACTTAGGGTAGCCGTAATCAAAGTACGGTCATTAATTAGTTGTTCAATTAGAGCTGTTAAAGATTCCACAACGCACATCTCACTTTCGGGATTAAAAATGGAGAATCTATGTCTCCTAACCATCATCGTTCATTATATCACGTGTTAACAAGGGGCGTTCCTTGTTCTAGCAGGGCTTAACATGCAGCTCACCACTAACTATAGTTAATGCTCGCCCAGACAACTTAATCTCGTCTTTACTTACCTCTAACTGAAGCAAACCTCCACGTTTCGAAGCTTGATAAGCGGTCAACTGCGTACGATTGAGTCTATCCGCCCAAAAGGGTGCCAGTGCAGTATGCGCTGAGCCTGTTACCGGATCCTCATTCACTCCTACCTTCGGCGCAAAAAAACGTGATATACAATCAATACCTTCGATAGAGCTTTCTGCGGTAACCGCGAAACCTCTCCCTTCAAGCCCGGATAAAGCTCCGAAGTCAGGGCTGAGTTCGCGAACCCGGGCTTCCTGATCCAGTCGTACAAGTACATTGTCAGCATATCGCATAGTTTCCACCACATTGGCTTCTGCAATACCAAGCGCTGCTGCGAGACCTGAAATTACAGGAGAGGGTTGAAGCTGATAAGGCGGGAAGTACAGTGAGATCAAATCTCCTGAACGAGAAGCTCTGAGCAACCCACTGCGTGTATAGAACCTTGCTTCCATGTCAGGCGCTAGCAATCCGCTCTCCCATAGTACATGCGCACTTGCTAGAGTCCCATGCCCACACAGCTTGACCTCAACTTTAGGTGTAAACCATCGCAAGCGATATCCATCTTCCTCTGGCCAGAGAAAAGCTGTCTCTGACAAGTTCATTTCCGCTGCTGTCTTCTGCATATAACCTTCATCGACGGGATGCTCCAGTAAACATACCGCCGCAGGATTGCCTGAATAAGCCTGTTCTGCAAAAGCATCGATAATATATAAAGGGATATTCATCGTATTCATCAGGTTCCTGCTTCCTTTCGTATCCCTGTTACCCTGCCCCACTCTTTTAACCCCTGCTCTACTTCCTCCAGAGGAAGGGCACCTTGTTCCAATTCTGCAGATGATTTGAGCAGCAGCCGATTGTACAGCTTATCCCCTTCTATTACAACATCTTCTCCTTGCTCCCACAGCCGGTAGAGGCTGTCCTCCGCTTTACTATATCGTCCTACCGACTCCATATACTCCAACAGTAGCCGCTCCGTTTTAGACGGGAGACGATAGGCCTGCACATCCTGCAAGAGTTCATCAATTTCCTGAGTCATATGCAGCAGCTCCCTGTCTGCTCCATGAAGATCCGCGTACAAATATAAGTGTAAAGCTCTCATACTTCTAAATAATGCTGCATCCTTATCGCCATTTGCCGCATAAATGCTGCCTTCTTCCTTCAGCAGTTTGGCCAGACCTTGAAGCTTATCGGACTCAACCACACCGCCGAAACGAAACATATCTATGATATCTTCTACAGATAGTGAATTTAAAAGACGTGAATTCAGCGGAAAATGCCGGTTCAACAGCTCATCGATTTCCCATAAAGCTTCTGTCGTCTTCCGTTCCTGCTTTAGAGAAAATACCTTGGCAACCATCGCCGTCATATCTTCGATCATCCGGACAATATAGTCTCTTCGAAACATGCAATTCCTCCTTTTCCGTACTGTGGTAGCAAAAAATTCAGGACTCAGACCACTTAAGTTATTCTATTGATTTATCTTAAACCATTGCCGAATTCTATGCCAGTTAAGGAAAATACCAGATCATTAGATAGCCCTTAAAAAAAGAGGCAGCACACGCCATAATGGCGCCGTGCTGCCTCTTTGTAGATGATTTTTTATACGCGGCTATTGTCTAAAACGGAAGCCTGAACAAAATCCTTTATGATCTCGGCTAATCGTTCAGGAGCTTCAAAAAGACTCATGTGGCCTGCACCCGATATCGTTGCTTGCGTTATATTCGGTTTATCCGCAGTAAAAGTTCGTTCAGCAGGAATCAATCCATCCTGCTCGCCAGCAACAAGCAATACCGGCAACGTAGTGGCCGTAATTACATCCCGTCGATCTGGACGCTCACGCATCGCCAGTGCAGCTCCTGCCGCTCCTTGTGGAGGCGTTTTGTAGCCGATTTCTTTAGCGCGCTCCAGCAACTGTGGGGATACAGAAGCGGTTGCTTCAGCAAACAATCCTGGTACGAAGCTGTCTACGAAAGGAGTAATCCCTTCATTTTGAATCGCGCTGACACTCTTCAGTCGTTTTTCCTTAGCTTCTTCACTATCTGGATAAGCAGTAGAATGAATTAATCCAAAGCCTTTCAATCGAGAAGCATAACGCTGAGCAAACGATAGCGTAATATATCCGCCAAGCGAATGACCAAGCATGATGCATTCAGCAATCTCCAGCGAATCTAACAGACCCAGAACATCATCTGCCATTTGTTCAATACTATAAGGTCCTAATGGAGCTTCCGAAGCTCCGTGACCACGTAAATCGGGAGCAATCACTCGGTAGCCGCTGCTTAAGACAGGAATGACTTGTTCCCAATATTCAGCGCTTCCACAAAAGCCATGCAGCAATACAATAACTTCGCCTTTCCCCTGATCACTGTAGCATATATTGCTTCCGTCACAACGAACTCTTTCCATGGCTGCTTCCCTCTTTCTAGAATACTAAGATAATGTCTAATATCTATTATTAAGCAAAACAGCCCGCCTTGAAACGGACAACTTATTTTTAAGTGCCCAATGGGTACTACTGGAGTCCGAATCCTTTTGCTGCCGCTATAGCGATATGTTCTGCCATAACCATCACTCTATGCAGTGGAGTGGTCTGCAACGTTCTATAGGGTTTCGGGCCATTCATATCTACAACGGCCGCCAAACTATAGTGACCTACGGCTGGAAGATTTGCCCCCACCGATTGTGCAGGCTGCAGTGGCTCACTCGAAACGAAGTAATATCCAAGCGCGATCGGAGGACCCAGACAAGCATCTACCGCAACTACAATATGCCCGGAGGGAATCTCAGCCACTCTGGCCACCAAGTTATCTGCATCGCAAGGAGACGGCAACGTACCGATTACATGTCGGAAGCCATGTTCCACAAGTTTGCTGCCCGTCAGCGGACCGAGTGCATCTCCTGTAGATCGATCTGTTCCAATGCACAGGAACGTGACTTCCTCGGCGGAATGCAGAGCAGCTATTTCCATGAAAAAGGACACTAATCCAGCATCGTCCATTTTAATGCGTTTTCCGCTTCCCTGTTCTCTGATTGCCAATACATTTCCTCCCTTCGATGATATTTTTGATCTCATGCCTTTAATTTAACATGATTTCAGGGAACCCGACAAAAAAATGGTGGTCAAGCTGCCAAACATGGTAAAATACATGAATCAGTATACAGAGAGGATGTTTTAACCTAATGGATTTAACAAAGCCTAGTCAGGAAAATGTTGAGTATATGATCGAGGCTATCAAAAACAAATTAAAAATGGCCAGTGCCGCGGCGATGCAAGCCTCCGCTTTTTCAGTAGATCATTATGAAGATATCTATGATGTTTATGAGGTAGCCATGGGCAGCGACAGACTAAGTATTTCTCAGGTGGAAGCACTCGTCTCCGAACTCGGCCGTCTACGTCATAAATAATAGGTCTCCCTATTACAAGAAGAACCGATGTTGCCGTCCTTTAAAGATGACTACCGCTTCTCGTAGAAAAAAGCCCTTTGCTGCGTATCCAGAAGATGGATTCGTAGTCGAAGGGCTCTTTTTATATGATCCTACTTTATGAAATTAAGCTTGAACTCGGTATCCGCATGGCCTACTCGTGTACCCCCGTCATTGTAAATCACGCCTGAAAATGCATTGCGCAGCTTTTCCAAGGTATTTTTCTGACTATAACCAATTTGATTTAAAATTCCCTGTACAATAAGTCCCCACTCTTCTTCCGATCCGTCCAGAATCTTGAAGGCAATCCCCAGTCGCTCATGGCGTAAGCCAAAGCAATAGACACCCTTAAATCCACCCTTAGCAATAATATTATCATCTTCCAAAAGAATAGAATCAAGGCGACCAGATCCAGAAACCATCTCCGGATAAGCATTCATTGCCGTTGTAATAGTAGTAACCGCTTTGCGAGTAGCTTCATCTGCAATCAAATCCGGATTGGCTAATTTCAAATAGGCCGTCGCCAAGGCGGTCAGAGGCAGAGCAAATACCGGCAGCCCGCATCCGTCCGTACCTAAACCGATACTGTCTGGGGCCACACCGGCCATATAAGCAATGGTGTCGATAATCTCACGCTGCACCGTTTGCTCCGGCTGTGAGTATTCTTCAAGCGGCAAACCTTTGAGCTTACTGTAAGATAAGATACCCATGTGCTTGCCCGCACAGTTATGATAGAACTTTCTTTTGCCCGCACCACGAATGGCGTTCTCCCTACTGGAATAATCCAGCGGGTAACTCGTTGCACAGATCATTTGTTGCTCATCGATGCCAATCTTGGAGGATATGCTCTCTAGCGCAGCTACATGGTAGCTCTCTCCCCGATGAGAGGCGGTCATCAGGGCAACCTCTGCGGGTGTAAAGCCGTAATGCTCCACAATCCCCCCACGTACGCCTGGAATAGCCTGAAGGGGTTTAGCAGCTGAACGGGTGAACGATACAAATTCCGGATCACCTGCATACCCCTTTAAATTTCCGTTCTCTCCTACGATGGCAATATGCCCACTATGGACACATTCCAGCAAATCCGCCCGATACTCTCGTACTAATACGGTTTCCATGATTTCTCTCCTCTTTAACTAGATGCTCTATAACTCACAAGGACTTATTAGTATTCACATTTAATAAATGCTAGAAAATAACCCCGTGCTCCGGGATTTTTGAGTACTCCACAAACTCCCTTAAGTGTTGGTTCCATGAGGAATTCTACTCCTATTTTCATTATTCTTCAATCCTGTCCCCACCAAGAAGATTTTAGAAACCGGATAAAATATAAAAAACCGCTTCCTTCTCAGAACCTTGATCTCTGAGTAGAAAGCGGTTTTTATGGAATTCAGCGTAGCCTCACAAGGGTAGCGCAGTTCGTCTTATCCTTTGCTTGCACCTGCGGTCAGGCCATCCACCAAGAAACGCTGTAGGAAAATGAACAGCAGCGTGACTGGGAGAGCGACCAATACCGCTCCGGCAGCGAACAACGTAAACTCGGTTGAGTTACTTTGGTTCACCATCCGGTAAAGCCCAACGGCGAGCGTTCTTGTATCCTCCGTGCGCAATACAAGGTCGGCGAATATAAAATCCACAAAGCAGCCGTTGAAAATCATAAGGCTGGCATAGGTGAGCATCGGCTTAGATAACGGGATCATGATAGAAAGAAATACTTTCATATGACTCGCCCCATCCATTCGCGCAGCATCTTCCAAGCTTTTAGGAATCGTATCAAAAAAACCTTTAGCCACAAAAACATTCGTGATAATAGCACCGCTGCTGTACACGAGCACAAGTGCCCAATGAGAATTCAGTAGCCCAAGTGTGTTCAGCAGCACGTAAACTGCAATCATAGCCATAAATCCCGGAAACATCTGCAGAACTAGGAGCGTGGTTAGTGTAGTTTTTCTGCCCGTAAATCGATAACGAGAAATGGCGTACGAAGTCAGCAGCAGCAAAAAGGTGCCGAGCAGCGTAGACAACGCCGCAATCTTTAGCGTATTCATGAACCATAGCAAATATTTAGTTTGCTCAAACAGTTCCTTGTAATGAACAAAGGTGAAATTCTTAGGAATCAATGAGTCACTGAACAAACTGTTTCCTGTTTTGAAAGAAGACATAATAATCCAGAAAGCTGGGAAAAGACTAATAAAACTGAGCACAATCAGCAATAAATGGCTTCCAAACGTTTTTAACGCTTCCGTCAGTCTTAGCTTCATGCAATCATATCCTCCTCTTTAAAGGATCGCGTCCGCCGGTAGCTCCAGATGGAGAATGTCGCGACCATCAGGAAGATGACAATCCCGATGACAGAAGCAAAGCTGTACTGTGACTGGTTCAGCGCCAGTTTATAAAGCCAAGTCACCAGCAGGTCAGTGTGGCCCGCGTACTGGTAGTTAGGATTAACCGGTTCTCCGTTAGTCATTAGATAAATGACATTAAAGCTGTTAATGTTGCCGGCAAACTGCATAATCAGGATAGGTGCGGTTGCGAACAATACCATGGGCAGCGTAATCATGCGGAATTTATAAAATGACCCAGCACCGTCTACTTCTGCCGCTTCATACATATCCTTCGGAATTGTTGTCAGCACCCCAAAGGCCAGAATCATGGTCACCGGAATGCCGATCCACATATTAGCCAGGATTACAGTGACCTTAGCCCAGAAAGGATTGGTTAGCCAGGCCACACCCTCCAGTCCCAAGGCTCTTAAATAACTATTGATCGGTCCGAATTGATTATTGAACATATTGCGCATGACGAGCAGAGAAATCATATTGGGAATAGCGAAAGGAACGATCAGAAGTGTGCGCCAAAGCTTTTTGCAGCGGACACGGGGCTGGTGAATAAGTACTGCAATAAGCACACCTCCAATGTAAGTCGTCGCAGTAGCAATAACCGCCCAGATCAAGGTCCAAGTCAGCACTCCACCAAAGGTGGAACTCCAGACATCCAGACTAAGCATTTTATTAAAATTACCGAAACCCACCCAGTCTACCAGATGTGCTGGCGGTAAAATCGGGTCGGCATAGTTTGTAAACGCTAGTAGCACCGAAAAAACAAGTGGTAATATCGTCAGAAAAACCACGGCCACAAAGGGAATCGCGAGGACAAGATAGGCAAAATTCCTCCGCCCCATAGCTCTGAGCGATTCAGCGAATGAATGAATGGGCTCTTTCCGGTCCCGTGCAGCTCCAACTAGGAATGCATCTCTGATGTTCAGTAAATGAAATGCTGTATAAAAGAGCAGCGCCAGCAATGCCATTAGACCATTGATCATCATAAAAATGGAGTGGTCGCCTTCCACCATCCGGGTTAATTTGCCTACCTTGACCATACGGCTTGGAAATTCACCAAGCGTAATTAAGCCATGCAAATGTCCCATCAGATCATGAGCAATATAGTAGATTCCAGCAGACCCCACCAGCAGGAATACCAATCCTTTCAGCCACTGCCGGTTGTAGAACTGGCCCAGTCCCGGAATAATAGCCGAGAGTAGCGCTGCGCCTGTTTTTTTCCTCATGGTTAAATCACCTGCCCTTTACTTCGACTCCAGATCGGCCTGAATCGTGGTTACAGTCTGATCCAGCGTCTGTTTAACATCAAGATTTGAGTCGTTCCACAGGGACACAAACGCTGCTTTTAGGGGTTCCCAGACCGATTTAATTTCTGAAACGGAAGGCATTGGAACGGAATTTTGGAATTGCTCGAAGAATCCGCCAATAATAGGGTCATCTTTGATTTCCGGCGCTTCTCCAGCCTCTATACTCGCAGGAATCGCTCCCGTCATCTCAAAATTCTTAAGCTGATTCTCCTTATTGCTTGCAAAATGTGCGAACAAACGGCCTGCGACCGGATATTCCGTATATGAGTTGACATAATACGATTTGACCCCGGAGAAAGAAAGACTGTCTTGACCGTCAGGTCCCTTTGGAAGAGGCGCCACACCCAGGTTAACATTTTCCTTAAACGCCGCTATGGACCACGGCCCGTCGATATTCATCGCCAGCTTACCTTCTTGGAACAACTGTGTTTTCACGTCATAAGTGATATCTCCTGCATTCAAAGGCAGAATTTTTTTGAGGCTCTGCAGAAACGTAAACCCTTTGATAGTGCCTTCATTGTTCAATCCAATATCCTTGAAATTCGTATTGTTGTCTCCGTAAATATATCCGCCGAAGCTGCCAATAAACGGATAGCTGTAATATCCGACGAATTCCCACATGATTGCAAATTTGTTTTCCTTCGGATTGTTATACGTATCTGCAAAAGCAATCACATCATCCCACGTTTTAGGAGCGTCAGGAATCAGGTCCTTGTTGTAGAACAGCGCATAGGTTTCTACCGATTTAGGATAACCGTAAAGAATGCCATCATAAGACGACGCCTGAACGGCTGTTGCCACCATCGTTGATTTGGTTTCTTCCTCAAAAACATCATTTGGCAAAAGCAGCCCTGCTTTTACGGCTTGCCCGATCTGGTCATGGGGCAGAGTCAACACATCTGCAGCAAGTTTAGACGGACCATCCGTCGCCAGTCTTGCGCCTTGATCACCACCTGCCATTTCCTCAACTGTGACGGGAACACCATATTCTTTTTCGAAATCAGCAGCAACCTGCTTCATGTACTCAAGCTGCTCCTTGGCTTCCCAGACCATCAGTTTGGCCCCTGCTTCTGGTTTCATTTCCTCATCGTTGGTATTCTCTCCGGAAGTATTTGTCTCATTTGTGGTTCCCCCCGGCTCGTTCACTGCGGAATTTGGACTCGAATTCGGCTTTGATGCGGAGTTCCCATTGCCTGAACCGCATGCGGTGACCGTCAAAGTTAACAGCAGGCATAGGACTAAACTAAATGTTACCGCTTGCATTTTGGAACGTTTACTCTTCTTCATTTGCTCATCTCCCCTTCGTTCATGAGTGATTAAACCTAACCCGCATTGAAAAAAAGCATATAAAAAAGGTACAACCTCATTTGCACAAAGTGCCGAGGTTGTACCTTTCCAGGTAACAGTGCCTTTAATTTGAATGCGTGTTATGAAAAATCAAGTTCGTTCGCCCTCATTCTATAATATCCATAATTTTGATTGCAATCAGAGTATAAGTCCAAAAAATACGGTTTAACAAAGTTTATCTTATCTTTTCTTTTATTTTCTCTTTATCCCTACCACATACTAAATATTCCATATTGTAAATTATTGTGAAATAACCTCTTGCTTTACTCTTGAGGGTTATGGTAAGATGCAGACAAATTTAAAGGCAATGAAACCGCCAAGGGTTCAACCTCTGAAAATCATGAGGTTGGCCCTTTTTTGCGTTTACATGCCCGAAAGGATGGAAAATGAGTATGATTCAACCGGAAGCCGTTTATCACCGTATGGGACAAAATTGGTCATATGCCTACGATGAGTCTACACTTCATATTCGCATAAGAACTAAGCGGGACAACGTATCACAGATCGATCTTTTCTGTGGAGATAAATTTGGCTGGGACACAACGCATGAGGTCATTCCAATGCAGCGCCTCGCTTCTGACGGCTTGTTCGATTACTGGCAAGCCTCCGTCCGTCCCGTTTACCGCAGACTCGCGTATTACTTTGCGCTTTATGACAAAGACGAAGTTCTTTATTTTTTGGAAAAAGGTTTTTATCCAGAGCCACCTGCTGTTGTATATGAGGGCTTGTTCGACTTTCCATTTTTGAATCGTGAAGATGTGCACTCTCCTCCATCATGGGTGAAAGATGCAGTATTTTATCAAATATTCCCGGAGCGTTTCGCAAATGGGGATCCCACCAACGATCCGACAGATGTACTAGAATGGGGCGGCACGCCGAGTCCTCGGAATTTCTTCGGAGGAGACTTACAGGGTGTACTAGATCATTTGGATTATCTCTGTGAATTGGGCATCAATGCTATATATTTTAATCCTTTATTTGCGGCAACCACCAATCATAAATACGATACAAAAGATTATTACTTGGTCGATCCTCATTTTGGCACTAATACATTGCTGAAAGAGCTTGTGGACTCCTGTCATTCTAAAGGCATCCGTGTCATCCTGGACGGTGTCTTTAATCATTGCGGCCATACCTTCCCGCCATTTGTTGATCTGCTCGCGAACGGGCAATCTTCGCGTTATGCGGATTGGTTCCATGTACGCGAGTGGCCGCCACAGGTCATCGACGGAATTCCCACCTATGACACCTTTGCATTTGAGCCTATCATGCCTAAATTCAACACTGAGAATCCTGAAGTCATAGAATATCTACTGAATGCAGGCCGCTATTGGATCGAGGAAATCGGTATAGACGGCTGGCGGCTTGATGTCGCAAATGAAGTCTCCCATTCGTTCTGGCGGCAATTCTGCAGTACGATCAAAAGCATTAATCCAGAAGCCTATCTCGTAGGAGAAATCATGCATGATTCCTTGCCGTGGCTGCTTGGCGATCAATTTGACGCCGTTATGAATTACCCGTTAACGAATATTCAAATTAATTTTTTCGCTCACGGACAGATCAATGCTGCACAATTCTCTCAGTCGGTTGCTACTATGCTAGCGAATTATCCGCAGCAAATTACGGAAGCCGCCTTTAATCTGCTAGACAGCCATGATACAGTTCGTTTCCTGACACTTTGTGGCGGTGACATCAGGAAGTTAAAGCTGGCCGTTTTGTTCCAGATGACCTTTCAAGGAGCACCCTGTGTTTATTATGGCGATGAAATCGGCATGGATGGCGGATACGATCCGGACAACCGAAAATGTATGGAGTGGGACTCCCAGAAACAGAATCAAGAATTGTTCGAATACTATCGCTGGACGATCAGCCTTCGTAAATCTCATCCCGCATTCCGGAGCAGTGGATTTAAAGCGCTGGAGATTCCGGGTTATCCAAAGCTGCTTGTATATGAGCGGTGGGACAAACAAAGCCGGTTCATAATCGTATTGAACAATGAAGATGTTATGGCCGAAGTCATCATTCCTGTAACCGGAGCAGACACGATATGGGTAAATCTAAAGACGCAGAAGCGGACTGAAACCTCCACATCCCAGCTGCATCTGAATCTGCCTGAATTCGGCTATGCGGTACTCCAAGCCGTTAATGATTAATCCGTAACATTATAAATTCAATCGTGGAAGGATGGAGACATATGCTGCATATCACAGCCTGTCTTCGCCCTTCTTTTTGCGCATAAACAAATCTTGATAAAGCCTTAAAAAGGCGGTTTATATGACCTAAAGCCCTCTAGGTTACCGTATCCTCCCTTAAACTCCCGTAATCTCTCCCTTGCTCTTCAACTGTTTCAGCCCATACGCCAAAGTTTATATACGAAGTAAGATAAATTATAAGGAGTGATTGGTGATGAGTAACGTAGAACATGAAGTAGAGAACGGAAGCAGCTTATTAAAAGGTATCTTTATTGGTAGCTTAATTGGTGCCGCAGCAGCCCTGCTATTTGCACCAAAGCCTGGTCGTGAAATGCGCAGTGATCTGTCAGATAAACTTTCTCAAGCTACAGACAAGACCAAAGAAGTTGCTGGTGCCGTAACTGACAAAACCAAAGCTATTGCGACAACAGTTGGCGAAAAAGCAACCGATTTGGCTAGTACGGTGTCAGATAAAGCTTCTGATATCTATACCACTGTCAGTGACAGCAAACAACAAATTGCCGCCACTCTTCAAGAGGCTGGAAGTAAAATTGGTGACACTGTAAGTGAAGCCTCAAGCAATGTAAGCTCGGATGTTAAAGACGCCTCTAAAGACGTAGCTGATGAAGCTAAAGCATCCTCTAAAGAGGTTGCCAATCAGGCTAAGGATGCGAAAGAGGATGTAAAATCCTCCTATAAATCCAATTACTAATCTGCGGCATCATACAGCTATCACTTTAACAAACAACAGCCAGCTGACCGCAGCTGGCTGTTGTTTAGTTACACCTTTATTCACATCAGCAGATACAACTAGACATTTAATTAATGCCCGTTCGGGCTATAGAAAGCAGGGATGGCGCATGGCAGATTCAAATAACCAAACAAAACCTTATGAAATTGATGAACATCCTTTCGAGTTGCGACATGAAGTGAAACGCTTAAACAGTCGTCTTGATAAGATCGCTCACTCACTGGAAAAATCAGAATTCAAAGACATTCTCGACAACTATTCAGATCCGAAAAAAAGAATCATCACAAACCTGATGGCCGGTATATCTCGGGGACTTGGACTGTCTCTCGGAACATTTGTAGTCCTTGGTTTATTAGGCTACATTCTTAGTCTTTTTCTTAATGTTCCAGTAATCGGAGAGTATCTTGGCGAAATTAAAAAATACATTGATGCTAATAGCTAACCGCAAGACTATCAATCTATTCCCCAACTATCGACCGCTTCCCCCGCTTGTCCGTCTAATCCTCTAGGTTGGACGGACAAGCGGGGGAATAAGTCTACAACAGTATACAAATAAAGGACATGCGGGTCTCCAGTCAGCGGAGAGAGGCATGTCCTTATCGTCGAAAATGTATATTACCCATACAGGAACTCAATAGGAAGAGTTGGCCATAATCTGCTTTAACTTCTCAGTGGCCCGCTTCTGTATGCGTGAAACGCTCATCTGTGATACCCCCAGCTTCTGGGCGATCGCCCGCTGGGATTGTCCATCTTGGAACGCTAACAGCAGCACCTGCTGCTCCTGTTCCTTCAATTGACCTAGTGCTTGTTGCAAATCCATACGTTTCTCTACGGTCTCGTAATCATTTGCGTCAGAGCTGATCAGCTCGCCTAGTGTGGCTCCTGTCTCCTCTTGAGAAAGGGGCGAGTCTAGGGAGACGTAATGATAACATTCTCTGCCCGCCAGTACTTCTACAGTTTCTTCAACAGACAAATCAAGATAATGAGCAATCTCATCCACCGCAGGCGAACGTTCCAGCTTCACTGTTAGTTCGTCAATCGCGTGTTGAACAAGTGCTCCCTTTTCTTTAATCCGTCTAGGTACCTGTATGTACCAAGATTTATCACGTAGGAAATTCTTCATATGTCCAATCATGCTTTTCATCGCATAGGGCTCAAAAGGGATTCCAAGGCTAATATCATATTGCTGTAATAACCGGATGAGCGCCATTTGCCCGACCTGATATAAATCCTCATACAAGTCGGGGCGGTTGCGAGAAATTTTTCCAGCAGCCATTTTTACCATAGGCTCATATTTCTTAATCAGCACTGTTGCGCGTTCATTATCCTTAGTCTGCTGATATTCCCAAATTTGGGTGACTGCTTCATTCATGGACTCGGGGGGAGTCACCTTATCACTCATACCTTTTCCTCGCTAAAGTTAAGGTGCTTCTTCAAAGTTACTACCGTCCCTCTTCCGGCCTCACTTACGACGCTCACGTCATCCATCAACGCTTGCATTAAGTAGAACCCTAAACCGCCGACCTGAACGTCACTTAACTCTTTATCATGCAGTGTCATACGCTCACTGGACGAGTCTTCCAAACCGTCAAAGCTCTCCCCCTCGTCTTTGACTGTAATGGATAGGGCACTTTCACCCACCTCAAAGATTACATCAACCATTCCGTCTTGTTGTCCATAGGCGTACAATACTGAGTTGTTACACGCCTCTGATACAGCTACCTTCATATCTTCAATATCTTCGTAGGTGAAGCCCATTTTTGAAGCAATACCATATAAATTCAACCTAACAATATCCACATACTCTGCGCTAGCCGGCAGCTGAAGAATTACTTTTTGCACATCATCACTCATTCTTTGTTCTATCCTTTCCTAGTGGGAATTCTCTTGGGAGGCAAAAAACTTGGTAATACCAGTCATGTCAAACAGCTTCTGAATTTGGGGAGGAACATCCTCAACCATAAACTTAACGTCCATACCTTGTCTTGATTTCAGGATCGAAAGTAGAATACCAATACCCGTGCTATCGATGTATTTTAATTCTTTAAGATTTATTACTAAATCATGCTTCGTATCACCTACAAGCGGCTCCATTACCAAACGGAAATCGGAAGCCACGGATAGATCAAGTTCACCATTCAGGAAAACCGTACATACACTTTCTTTTGTCTCTGTCTTAGCGTGAAACTTATTACTTTTATGCGTGTTCATAGACGATCTCTCCTGATAAATATTTTCTATATTAATAACCTCATAGTCCTACCTTTGAAACAAATAACATTAAAATATAAACTAGTAAATCTTGGGTTACGCCTGAAAAATAGATGTATCTGGTTCAACCATCCGATTATCGCTGCTAGAATACCGAGAGATAATCTGCTTAATACTACTCATCTTAAGTGGCTTGCTGATATAGTCATCCATTCCTGAGGCTTTACAGCGATTCTGGATGCCATCCATGACATTCGCAGTCATTGCAATAATAATAGTCTTCTCAGCCGCCGGACCGCCTTCTCGACGGATTTGAGCGGTTGCCTCCAGGCCATCCATTACTGGCATTTGGAGATCCATAAAGATAAAATCATAGGGCTGCTTAAGCGCCATTTGCACAGCCTGTTTCCCGTCCTCAGCCATATCAGCTTCATAGCCAAGCTTATCTAGCATGCTAACCATCAGACGCTGATTGATAGGATGGTCATCTACAACAAGGATTCGGCTTCTGCTCTCCTGATTAAGAAGAAGATGAGGCGATTCCTCTTCTTGATAACCTCCTGTCAAATCTTCTCCAGGTACGGATGCTTGTATCGTAAAAATAAAGGTAGCTCCTTTTTGCTCCATGGATTCTACCCGTATTTCTCCGCCCATCATGCCTACAAGGGATTTACATATGGCTAAACCAAGCCCTGTCCCACCGTATTTCCGTGTCATTGAAGAATCCAGCTGTGAGAACGGTTGGAACAATCGGTCGCATTTCTCTGGAGAAATACCAATCCCAGTATCCATGATCGTGAACTCGACTTCTACCTTGTTCCCAGATGTTTCTTTGATGGAAGCGACTAAATAGACACCGCCTTGATTCGTAAATTTAACTGCGTTAGCAATCAGATTAATTAATACTTGGCGTAAACGGGCCATATCTCCATATAAAAGTCTAGGCAACTTCTGATCGATAAAATAAGCGAGCTCCAAGTTCTTTTTTCCCGCTTCCACCGAAAAGAGGCTGAACACCTCTTGAATACATGTGCGAAGTTCGAACAGCTGCTCTTCGATTTCCATTTTACCGGATTCCATTTTGGTGAAATCAAGAATATCGTTTATCACCGTAATCAACGTGTCTGCACTTTTCCGAATGATCTCGGAATACTCCTTCTGCTCAGGAGCAAGGTCAGTCTCCATTAATAAATCAATCATACCCACTACGCCATTCATTGGTGTACGAATCTCATGACTCATCATAGCCAGAAATTCCGACTTCGCTTTGGAGGCGATCTCCGCCTCTTCCTTAGCCTTTACGAGCTCACTATTTATGATTTCCAGTTCTTTCGTCTTTTGCTGCAGCAGCATGGTCTGAGTCTGATGCTTCTTGCTCGTAATATACATCTCGACAAAACCTTGTATCTTAGACTTCAGAATTTGTGGAATGAAGGGCTTGACCATATAATCAATAGCCCCTGCAGAATAGCCCGCGAATAAATGCTCCGCTTCCTTACTATTCGCAGAGATAAAGATAATCGGAATTTCCTTTGTTTTTTCTCTGGCTTTAATCAACTTTGCGGTCTCGATCCCATCCATACCTGGCATCTGCACGTCCAGTACGATGACAGCAAAATCATACCTTAACAAACACCGCAGCGCTTCTTCGCCGGAGGTGGCTTTGACTAGCTCATAATGCTGGCTTTCAAGTACCGCCTCCAGCGCCAGCAGATTTTCAGGACGGTCATCTACTAGTAGTATATGAATTGGTTCTTGAAACCCCATAGGACCACCCTCCTTCATGCGTTATTTTATGTTACGGTATATTTTTTCTACTCTGTCCAAAGACTCATAACAATCGCTGTACTTCGTAAAGTGAATGGATTCTTTAGAGCCTAGAACAAGTATTCCAAAACGACTTAAACTTTCATGAAACAAGCCGTGAACATGATCCCGCAGCTCATCATTGAAATAGATCATCACATTGCGGCAGAAAATAACATTAAACTCATTAAAAGAAGTATCTGTAGCCAAGTTATGCTCAGCGAATATAATGTTTTTGCGTAAATATGGCTGTAAAATAACCGAGTTATACTTCGCTGTATAGTATTCAGAGAATGCCCGGGTACCTCCCGCCTCCAAATAATTCTTAGTGTATTGCTTCATTCTGCTAATATCATAGACGCCTTCCTTAGCCTGCTGTAAAGAACGCTCATTCATATCTGTGGCATAAATCCGAGCCTTATCGTAAAGCCCTTCTTCATGAAGCAGGATGGCCATAGAGTATACTTCTTCACCAGTGGAGCATCCAGCATGCCAGATACGAATATAGGGATAAGTCCTCAACAACGGAACTACCTTCTGGCGAAACGTTAAAAATAACCCCGGGTCCCTAAACATTTCGGTAACCGGAATGGAGAGACTATAGACAAATCGTTCAAAACAGGCACGATCATGCAGCACCTTTTCTTGCAGCGCGGATATGCTGTGTACATTCTCCGCATGCACATGATGCCAGATACGTCGCTTCAAAGAAGGCAACGCATAATTCCGGAAATCATATCCATATAAACGGTGTACTCCATCAAGGAGCAGCTCGATCTCAATTTGCTCCAACTCGTCACTTCCTACCATAACGGGCTGCTCCTCATATCCGTGTTCTATCGCTTTCATTGTTATCCCGACTCCCTTATTAACACACCGTAATTCTAGTCATGTTAGTTCTTAAAAAGGTATTACCCCAAATTTGAGTTTACGAATACAACCAGACACGCATTAACGAAAGAAGTTGACCTGTTGCGATCGGTTTCTTCATATAATCAGAAGCTCCCGCTTCAATACATTTGGCGCGATCCTCTTTCATTGCTTTGGCGGTAAGCGCAATAATAGGCAGTTTCTGATATTGCGGCATTTCACGGATTCGGCGCATAGCTTCATATCCGTCCATTTCCGGCATCATCATATCCATAAGCACGAGATCAAAATCTTCTTGCTCTACCAGCATTTCCAGCGCTTCACGTCCATTCTCCGCAAACTTCACTTCCATGTGGTATTCTTCCAGTACACTAGAGAGTGCAAAAACATTACGAATATCATCATCGACGAGCAGTATTTTCTTCCCTTCGAATAACTCTTCTTTGTTATGCAGCTTCTGCAAAATTTTACGTTTATCTTCCGGAAGATTGGCTTCTACCCGGTGCAAAAACAACGTTGTCTCATCCAGTAGTCGTTCCGGAGAACGAACATCCTTAATAATTATGGATTCAGCATACTTGCGGAGCTGTGTCTCCTCTTTGCTATCTAAATCCTTACCTGTATAAATAATAATAGGAAGATCATTTAATTCTTCATCATCACGAATCTGATCCAGCAATTCAAAGCCGTTCATATCCCCAAGCATAAGATCCAGAACCATACAATCATATCTCTGCTTGCGCAGCTCCATCAGTGCCTCATTGCCGGTTGATACCGCGGTGATAGCTACATCATCGTGACCGATCAATTCCATAATGGAACGACGTTGAATCTCATCATCTTCAACAATCAGAAGGTACTTCACTGTGCTGGACGTATAGTTCTCAATTTGTGAGAAAGCCCGCTCCAATGCTTCTCTTGAAGATGGTTTTCTAAGATACGCCATAGCTCCCATCATCAACCCTTGCTTCACTTCATCGTTCACAGAGATAACATGAACAGGAATATGACGGGTCTGAGATGCACTTTTCAGCTCTCTAAGGATGGTCCAGCCGTCCATTACGGGCAGCTGTATATCGAGAATGATCGCATCTGGCAAATAAGTTTTTGCCATCTGTAGTCCAATATCGCCTTGAAGGGCTACTAAGCCTTTAAATCTGCGACCACGAGCCATGTCTAGCAAGATTTTCGCAAAGCTTTCATCATCTTCAATAATAAGCAGGACTTTGTCATTCGCCGTCAAATTGTCACGGTCATCCTCAATCGTCAGTTGTGGAAGGGGTACATTAACGGCTGCTGGCACTAAGGTTGGAAGCATGTCTCCAATATATTCATCATATGTTGAATCCTCTTTGGACACAGCAGCTTCTATTTCTGCAGGTTGTTTACTGTAATTTGCCTTCACCGGCAAATACAAAGTGAAGGTACTGCCTTGTCCCTCACGGGATTCGAGCACAATAGCTCCACCCATTATACGAACCAATTCACGGCTGATCGACAATCCCAGGCCCGTGCCTCCATATTTACGGCTGGTAGTTCCATCTACTTGCTGGAAGGCTTCGAATACAATATCTGTTTTGTCAGCCGGAATACCAATGCCACTGTCCTTCACAGCAATAGCAATATATTCATTATCACTCGGCAGATTTAGTGGCAAGAGATTACTATCTGCCGGGCTAACTGAAAACTCGATAAAACCTTCGGTTGTAAATTTAAAGGCATTGGAAAGCAGGTTTCTTAAAACCTGCTTCAACCGGTGACTATCGGCAATTACGCTATCTGGCAGCGGCTCGTTAAAGGCTATCCGTAAGGAGAGTCCTTTTTTGATCGCCTGCGGAGCAAAATTCTGCTTCACAAAACTTTTCAGCTCAGTCAGTTTAATTTCTTCATGATTCAGTTCCATTTTTCCTGCATCAACCTTGGACAGGTCTAAAATTTCATCAATCATCTTAAGCAGGTCAGCACCTGACATATAAATCGTATGGGCAAATTCAACCTGCTTCTCCGTTAAATTACCATCCTTGTTCTCGGTAAGCAGCTGGGACAAGATCAGCAGACTGTTGAGCGGCGTCCGCAATTCATGGGACATGTTCGCCATAAATTCCGATTTATACTTACTAGTCACGGATAATTGCATAGCCTGTTTCTCTAGCTGAACCTTAGCATGCTCAATTTCATCTTTTTTCTCCTCGACCTCCTGCACTTGTTCCTCTAGTGCACGAGTCTTGGCGACGAGTTCCGTATTGTAATGTTCCAATTCCTCCTGTTGACGTTGCAGCAGTTCTTCTGAACGCTTAAGTGCGTCCGTCTGCTCTTCCAAGTTCTCATTGGAACGACGCAGTTCTTCTTGCTGAGTCTGCAGCTCCTCTGACTGACATTGCAGTTCTTCCGTAAGTGCTTGTGACTCACGCAGTAATTTCTCTACAATCAGACGACGACTAATATTATTGAAAATAATGCTTAAATTATTCGCAAGTTGTTGCAGCAAATCATTTTTCAGACTGCTAAATGGCTGGAATGAAGCGAATTCTACTACACCGAGCAGCTCGTCTTCAAAAATAAGCGGATGAATGGAAATATATCCTGGCTGTGAATCCACAAAGCCGGATTTCACGGAGATATAATCTTCAGGAGCCCGCTCCAATCTGATTGGGTGCATATCAAGCGCACTTTGTCCTACAAGCCCTTCTCCAATCAAAAAACCTTCCTTTGGTTTCTTATCGTTATCTACTGCATAATAACCACTGCTTCGTAAAAAATCGGGACGGTTAGCATCCTTCAAATACACAGCTCCAAACTGGGCTCCGAGCACAGGGGTGAACTCGTTGATAAAGGTCTGTGAGACCTGATCCAATGAGCTAACCCCCCGGAGAAGTTCTGTCACCTGAGCAACATTTGCATTCAGCCAGGATTGATCATTCTGTGCCTGTGCATAAGCCTGTTCCATTTGCTGTTTCTCTTCAAGATCTAACGCCATTTTCTTAAAGACAAGGGCAACCTCACCAATCTCATCTTTCGAAGTAACCTTTATGCGCCTTATGGCCCGGAT
The DNA here is from genome assembly GCF_045040705.1 of Paenibacillus sp. FSL H3-0286. Taxonomy (NCBI): domain Bacteria; kingdom Bacillati; phylum Bacillota; class Bacilli; order Caryophanales; family Paenibacillaceae; genus Paenibacillus; species Paenibacillus sp. FSL H3-0286. The sequence continues at coordinate 6,215,274 of NZ_CP150285.1, forward strand.
TCTGCCGTTGCCAAAGCTGGTAATCATCATCGAAACGACATTAAGTCCCCGCGTAATGCTTGGAATGATCCATAGAACAACTCCAAGTCCAAGTAATAGACCTACAATCATCATTAAGATGACCATCTGGGTAGAACTTTGATAGGATTCTTTGGCTTTCGCGCTCTCTTCATTCATGATAAAGGCATTATAATCAGAGAGACTGTTCAGAGCGTTTAACACGGCATTCTGAATCGCTTGTCCCTCTGTGTTAGAATACGTGCTGGCATTCTGGAAATAACCAGCTGATAGCAGCTTCAATATTTTTTCCTGATAATTTAGATAGATCGTATAAGAATCATCAATTTGATTAACGATCTGCATCTCTTCAGCGCTAGTCATTGATTCTTTTATTTTGTCGTAGTGCTCATTCGCCTTAGCTATTTTTTTATCAATCTCTTTTTTTTGTGATTCTACCGTTGATGTATCCGCACTTAACATGGTCGTCGTTAATATGCGCGCCATATCATTCACTTCTCCACGCATACCTGAAGAAGAGCGCCCCTTCATATATCTATCCTGGTAACCCTCAAGCTGACCATTCATATAATCCAAACGATCGTATCCAATCATAGTAAGTGCCAGCATAATCGCCAGCATCGCACTAAAACCAATTAAGAGTTTAGCCTTTATTTTCATCCTCATTCTGTTCCCTTCTTCAGTGAGATCCACACTATACATTTGTCATCGTCACGCTCTTTAGGAACATCAGCATTGAAAAAAGCAGCCCGTATAGTTTCTTCCTTCCATTCATGCTCAACATTTAAATGCTTAATCATAAACTTCAGCTGCTCTTCCTGTTCACCCTCAACCAGCTCCAGCAGACCATCTGTATAGAGAACCAAATGCCCTTCATCTTCGTAGGTCAAGCTCTGAGGCTGAATATCAATCCGTTCAAACAGGCCTACAGGGTGACAATTACTTTCCAGCAAGACCGGAGTCTTAGCTGCGCCCTCAAAAAATAGCGCAGGTGGATGCCCGGCGTTAACGTAGTCAATACGCTTTATACGAGTGTCGATCACAAGATAAATCGTCGTAAAATAATATTGAATCAGCTTTTTCTCAATATAAAGTTGGTTAAACCTTCGATTGAGTTCCTGAATTACCTTTTCCGGCTCTACATAGGTAGTTACCGTATCCTTTAATACTGACGCAAGGAACATGCAAAAAAGAGAGGACGATATACCGTGTCCCATAATGTCCAGGAGGATTACGCCATATCGGCCATCTCCAAGGGGATACCAGGCATATAAATCACCCGCCAATTCAGAGGAAGGCTGATAGATAGCATGCACCTCGAAATTCTCTTCCTGCAGGGGTAGGCTGAGTACAGCATTCTGCACGAGTGCAGCCAGTCTCAATTCCTCCTGAATCCGCTGATCCCGTTCCTTATGCCAATCTTTCTCACGTTTTAACCGCAGAGCAAGCCGAATCCGGGCCATTAGCTCCACTTTATTAATAGGTTTCGTAACATAATCTACTGCACCTGCATCCAGCGCTTCGGCCAATTTCTTAGAATCGCCTACAGCTGTAACCATTATTATTGGAATATCCTTAAGATGTTCGTATTGCTGCACAACACGACATGCTTCGATCCCATCCATTTCTGGCATCATCATATCCAGTAAAATCAGATCAATATCTGACATCCGGGGACGTCCATCTTCACTCCCCGAACCGATTCCAAGCCGTTCCAGCATCTCTTTGGCTGAGGATGCGGTTACGAAATTTCGGTAATCTTCTTTTTTCAGGATTTCACGGATAATGATAACATTAGTCGGATTGTCATCCACGATTAAGATTCTCATCATCTTCACCTCACACGATTAGTATTACGACCGTAAAATTCTGCAAACCTACTAACTATATCATACGCTATTTCACAGTGTTATTTCTATTTTCATAATATGTAAATATAGTCATAGGATCAATTTACGTATTCAGCAAAGTAACCTCCAGCCCCACTATACCTAGTGGGGCTGGAGGTTACTCTATTCTAAAGACAGCCTATGTTTATTAACCAATTTGCTCAAATATGAAACAGATTAGGAAGAAATACTATCAAATAAATCAATTCCTTCAAATTCACCCGCCAAATTTCGATATATTTTGAGTGCGTTATTCCCTCTCAGGTATACATCCCCATCTTCGGCTATAAAATACGGTTTGCCCAGAGTATCTTGCAGATTATCTGTTAAAGGATCGATTTCTACGCCATCTACATGTAAACCGAACTGCTGTGCTTGCGGAGGTGCAACATGTACATAAAGTACAACACCCTCGCCCACACCCACTGTCACATCTGCGTAATGGTACTCCACTGTCTCTAGCAATGGATCATTTGTCACCGCAAGCGGATTGCCTTTGGTCAGAAGCAGTTCTTCCTTTGTGGTGTATAAAGCGACACCTTGCAGAGAATCAAAGCGATTTATATATGGGCTGGATTCTGAAGCATGTTCAAATGCGAGAACCGACTTAGGTTGTTCAATAAAAGTAGAGATAGGCACCAACTGTGGAGACGCATCAAAGTATGGGAAAAGAAGACCAAATAAAAGGATCATCATGTTCATGTTGTGTCCCACCTTTCTTATCTGCAGCCACCGATTACAGAAGCCTTACTATCTTATGCTTAATGACGAAATTTCTTCCAAAGAGTTGCAGCTACGTCTACACCTTTTAGCACTGTAGCTATTTTTCCCGGTGACTTCTCAGCATAAATGGCATCATAGGAGTTAACAGTACGTTCTTCAGCAGGAGTTAGCGGAGCTTCTTTAATAGAGACTTCCTTACTTCTCTCCTTCAGCTCACGCGATTTACGATATTTCTCGATCACTGTGACTGACACTTGTTTGACTGTTAAGGTTAGCTCATTCATAACATCACCCAGATTCTTGACAGAATCGATGACTGGGTCAATCTTCTGAATCTTATGCTGTACATCGGCAGTGATTTCATTTGCGTGTCTGACCGTCGTTTTCACTTCATAAGTAAGCTCATCCATCGTCTTCTGTACTTCCACCAAGGTTTGGCTGACTTTGTCGAGTGAATCCTTTGCCGACTTTAAAGTTTTAATTAAAAAGAAAACAAGTACTGCGAATGCAATTGCGACGAGTGCTACACTAAGTTCAATGATCATATTCATAACCCCTTCCATATCTCATAAATATCGGCTAATCAGCCTTGTATACTGCATAGTTACCCCTGGTCCCATAAGCCGAAACATCTTGTCGAGCGTTGTCAAGAGTCCCTCTTCCCTTTTGTTTCAAAATCAAAGTCCCCGTTTATACAATGACTACATTAATCAAAAAAGGATAGGTGATATGTAATGTTAAAATGGTCCGCAATACTACTTGTAGTCGCAGTAATCGCCGGAATCTTTGGTTTCTTCAACCTAGTAGCTGCCGCTGCTGGTCTTGCTAAGATCCTGTTCTTCGTCTTCCTGGTTCTGTTTGTAATTTCTCTCTTCACGGGACGCAGAGGCAGATCTATGTAGCCCCTCTTATTAATGGTGTGACTGTTGTATCCCTCCCATATCTATCCATATATCTTATTCATCATGCAGAAAGTATAGGTCATTCCTGCACAGATGTCACTTGAGAAAATAAGAAATGTTGAATGGGTGGTTCATCACGCATCAATTACGTTTACTAGCTTATTAACAAACAGCGCTTTTGGAAAAAAATACATCCAACCCCCACAGGAGGAACCAAACATGAAAAAAATCGCCAGCCTTACAGTAGCCTTAGGACTTATGGCTTCCATTGCAGCTACAGCTTCAGCAGCTGAAGTAACAGGAACTACTACGGCTCCTGCAACCGTAACTGGAAGCACTTACAGCAATTCTTTTGAAACCATTATAACTCCAGCGGATATGAGTCCAGCTACACCGCAAATAGTGCTGACTGAGAAAACACCTTTCTACTTTTCAGTCGGAGGTATAATTCCAGCAGGCTGGCTTGGCGTTCAGACTCTTGATACAACAGGTGAAGTCATTTCGGATACTTGGGGTAATGAATGGAGAGAAATTTACACTTGGCTAGGAAAAGCATGGGTTAAGGTTCCTGTATCAGCCAATGTGATTTTGCCATAATTAATCAATAAGCGAAGAAGGGGTGTCCCAAGAGCCAAGAAAATGGCCGATGGTACTGCCCTTTTTTTATGTGGAGAGTACATATTCTGAACAGATAAACAGGAAGAGCTACCCCTTCAGTAGAGAATTCTACTAAAAGGATAGCCCTCTTGCGCGTACGCCCGCCATCGTTCACCCGTCACAAACATGCGATGCTGTCGCTTCCTGCATTTTCATATATTTAGCGAATGACCGAACCTCCGTAGAGAAAACGATTCATCCAAGAAGCGCTTAGTTTATCTACTCTTACCCCGCCTGAAGCTACGGAATAAGTTTGTAGAACTTGTCCATCTCCTAGATACATTGCAACATGCGATATTCTAGCTGTAGATTTGTCGATTCCCTCATAAGCAGAAGCAGAATTCCCCTTATAATCCATAAAGAACATTAAGTCGCCGCGCTTCAAATTGGAAATAGACGTAACCACCGTACTATTCGACTTCACCCAATCTCCCTGTTGACGGGAATCCGCCGGCAGTTTGAGATTGGCTGCATCCATAAAAATTTGCCGGATGAAGTCCGAGCAATCAAAGGTGCTTGTATCATTTCTGCTGGAGCCATACTCATAAGGCGTTCCTAGATATCCCATGCCTGCAGCAATCACCCGTTCGATTTGGGCTGAAGCCCCCGGTGTGGTTACAGGTGGATTGGGTGTAGGCGTTGGTGTTGGTGTTGGTGTTGGTGTTACCGTTCCAGATCCCCCACCGTTTCCTGAAAGTGTACTATATTGTTCACTTGAACTTATATATCCGATGCTACCATCCGCCGCTTTAACTTGATACCAGTAACTGTTAGGCTGCGCCAGAACTTCTACTTTTTCTCCCTTATTCAAAAGCTTCATTATTTTCCCGCTTGTTGAAGGTGAAACTCGAAGATTCACACCATACTTAATGGTGCCAGTTTGTGCCGATGGTGTCGTTACTGAAGCAGAGGATACACTGATATATTTATCTCCTGCACTTGTATAACCCACTGAACCATCAGCCGTTTTTACTTGATACCAATAGCTGTTAGGCTGCGAAAGGATCTGCACTTGATCTCCCTTTTGCAAGTACTTCACTATTTCTCCGTCAGTAGAAGGGGTGCTGCGAAGGCGAACACTAGCCTCGATCACACCTGTTTGAACGGCTGAAGCTGCTGTAACTGAATTAGATGAACTTGAGGCTGCCGCTGCTTGTCCAGGAGCAGATACTCCTAAACCTGCAACAATTGCAGCAGATACTAACAAAGATGCTGTAATTTGCTTATGTGATTTGATCATACGTTCCCCCAAATTCCATGATGAGATTTCAATAAAGGATTGTACTACATTATTCCTTTATGCCCTCATTATAGGCTTGCCCGGGATTTGGAACATGCTCCAAATTTCACATATAATCATGCCACTTTATGGTAACACACAGGTCTAAAGTCTCGATTTCTCCTTGAATATGTGTTATTTTTCCTTAATATAGCATTTCGCGATTTATTTTTTAGGTTCCACGTGCACCTGCACATTCATAATATTATGCATTTTGCTCATTCTTTCTTCGATGGAATCACTTATTTCATGACCTTCCGTCACAGAAATATTCGCATCCACTTCCACTACAACATCCACATGCACATGATTACCATGAACCCGTGCCTTCACATCTTTAATCTCTTCTACTCCCGGCGTTCGAGCAATCGTACTGCGTAGATCCATCAATTTATCTTGATCAAAGCCATCGGTAAGCCGATAGGTCGAATCACGAAAAATATCCCAAGCGGTCTTGGAGATAATGAGTCCGACAAGAACAGCTGCTGCGGAATCAATCCATGGCAAACCAAACTGTGCACCCACAATCCCAACTGCGGCTCCAACACTGACCATTGCATCAGAAAAATTATCCTTAGCCGCTGCCATAAGTGCCCCACTGTTAATTTGTTTGGCCAGTCTTTTGTTATATATGTATACCCCCATCATAGCTACTGCACATACAATAGCCACCCCTGCCGACCAGAGCTGCGGCGTTTCTTTTGTACGATCGAAAAAGGAACGCACCGCCTCCACAATCACTTGAAGGCCCACTACCGCCATGATAAAAGAAGCCAACAACGCCGCTACGGTCTCTGCCCGGAAGTGCCCATAAGCGTGGTCAGAGTCAGGTGGCTTCCGCGAAATCCGTAACCCCACCAGTACAGCTATGGATGCTACGATATCTGTTAAATTGTTGACCCCGTCCGCTACGAGTGCGCTAGATGCAAATAAATAACCACAAACCAGCTTGAATGATGATAGGATGAGGTAAGCCGCTATGCTCACCCAAGCTCCTCGTTCACCTTTACGTATATCTTCGTAAATATCAGTCATTCTTGGCTCCCCCTCTTTTCCCCGATTATTTTAAATACGGAAAAGAATTCTTTCAATTATTCTTGCCCTTGTGGCAGCATTTAAAAACAATTAGAATAAAGTGTAAGGACTTGCTTCGAAGGAGGTTATCATAATGAGCGAAAGCAACGATAAAGGAAAAATCAACTTAGCGGAAGCTATCCGTAAAAAACTGGAACAGAAGAAGCAACAATCTTCCTCCAAGCCTGGATCCACATTTCAGGCCGGTTCCGCCAAACCGCTAAAAAGCCAAAATAACAAAAAGCCTAACAACCAACGCCGTCGTACTGGCGGATCTTAGTATTTACTTATACTTAAACATAAACGGCTGCGAATCCCTCGGGGAAACGCAGCCGTTTATACGTTCGTCCTGCCTGATAGGATGGATTAGAACTCTTCAAATTCATAACTGCTTTTCTTTAATGTACGATTAGCCAGCTGAAAACATGCGCTTTGGGAAACCTCAAGGGCTAAAGACTCCTGTCTTGGAAACCCCGCATACACCCCGTAGAATTCTACTTGTGAATAACTTTTCAAAATTGAAATTATAAAGACAGCTACCCTGATCCTAAAAGGATTAGTGTAGCTGCTTCATGGATTCCTTCCGCATAGCGGAAATTAAATATTATACTTCTACAGGATACATGCGCTGGCGCATTTCCTTAATTTCTGGATTCTCCAAATATTCATCGTAGCTCATGGAGCGATCAATTACACCTGTAGGTGTAATCTCGATGATGCGGTTAGCAATGGTTTGGATGAACTGATGGTCATGGGAAGTGAATAGAATCGTGCCATCGAAATCGATCAGCCCGTTATTCAGTGCCGTGATGGATTCCAGATCCAAGTGATTGGTTGGTTCATCGAACACAAGCACGTTCGCGCCGTTGAGCATCATTTTGGCCAGCATACAGCGAACCTTCTCGCCCCCGGACAGCACACTTGCTTTCTTCAGTGCTTCTTCTCCGGCGAACAACATACGGCCCAAGAATCCACGCAGGAAAGTTTCGTCCTGATCTTTAGAATACTGGCGTAGCCATTCTACAAGATTCATTTCCACACCATCGAAATAGCTGGAGTTGTCTTTCGGGAAATACGCTTGAGTTGTAGTTACTCCCCATGTATATTCGCCCGCATCCGCTTCTTGCTCACCCATGATCACATCAAACAGCAGTGATTTAGGCTGGGAGTAAGGGCCTACAAACGCAATCTTATCCCCTTTATTTACTACAAAGCTAATTTCATCAAGAAGCTTTTCACCTTCAACCGCTTTGGACAATCCGCTGACTGTCAGCAATTGTTTACCCGCTTCACGTTCTGGTTTGAAGTTAAGGAACGGATATTTACGGTTGGACGGACGAATGTCGTCCAGTGTAATTTTCTCAAGTTGCTTCTTACGTGATGTCGCTTGTTTAGACTTGGAAGCATTGGCCGAGAAACGCTGGATAAATGCCTGCAATTCCTTGATTTTATCTTCCTTCTTCTTGTTCGAATCACGCTGCAAAGCTTGCGCAAGCTGACTGGACTCATACCAGAAGTCGTAGTTGCCGACGTACATCTGGATTTTGCCAAAATCAATATCCGCAATATGCGTACATACTTTATTCAGGAAGTGACGGTCATGGGATACGACGATAACAGTACCTTCATAGTCCATGAGGAAGTTCTCTAACCAGCCAATAGATTCGAGATCCAAGTGGTTGGTAGGCTCATCTAGCAGCAGGTTATTTGGACGGCCAAACAAGGCTTGCGCCAAGAGTACCCGTACCTTTTCATTGCCGCTCAGTTCGGCCATTTTTTTGTCATGCAGTTCACGCATAATTCCGAGACCAATCAGCATGGCAGCTGCATCTGGCTCAGCATCCCAGCCGTTAAGCTCAGCGAACTCACCTTCAAGCTCCCCTGCACGCAGGCCATCCGCTTCTGTGAAATCGGACTTCGCATAAAGCGCATCCTTTTCTTTCATAATTTCATAAAGACGTGTATGACCCATAATTACGGTCTCAAGTACTGGGAATTCATCATACTCAAAATGGTTCTGTTTGAGTACTGCGAGACGTTCGCCCGGTGTAACATGTACCTCACCGGTATTTGCTTCGATCTCACCAGACAGAATTTTCAGAAAGGTTGATTTACCGGCACCATTGGCACCAATCAAACCGTAGCAGTTACCAGGGGTGAATTTTATGTTTACATCTTCAAAGAGAGCGCGTTTTCCGTAGCGGAGTGTTACGCCGCTTGTGCTAATCATTACGCATTACCATCCTTTTCACTTAGGGTTTCGGCTCATTATAGCATAAATAGAGAGCAAAAAGCCCGTAAAATAGCCTTTTCAGCTGTTCTCTCCAATACTAAAGTTATTCCAGCTGCTGTACAGAGGTCGCCAGTTAGGAGGAATTTTTTCAATTATTGTCCAGTTATGCGATTCTTGGGTTGTATAATAAGCGTTTCGCCATAGCTGAGCGTACGGATTCGTTCTTCAGAAATACCCTGTTTAAGCCGGGCACTTTCCATACGATCCAGCGCTTCCCGGGCCGTATCATCAGCAAGTCTATAGGTGCCGTAATGCATCGGAATCATGGTCTCCGCTCCAACATCTACAAATGCTTGTATAGCCTCTTCAGGGGTTACATGCTGCGAGGTCATGAACCACTCCGGTTCATAAGCTCCAATCGGCATGAGTGCAACATGAAGCTTATAGCGGCTCCCAATCTCCTTAAAACCCGGAAAATAACCGCTATCTCCTGCGAAATACAGGTTAGGAGGCAGCTTGTCGCTATCCGATTCGATCGGCTGCAGAATGTATCCTCCCCAATGAGAAGTATTCGTGTCCCAAGGCGTTCTCCGCGTCCAGTGCTGAGTCGGCACGAAGGTAAGCTTAATTTTACCTAGCGTATTTTCCTGCCACCATTCCATTTCTATGCAGTTATGAAATCCTTTGCGGAGCATCTTTCGTTTCAAGCCTATAGGAACAACAAGGGTTGTCCCTGCTCTATATAATTTACGGATAGAAGCCATATGCAAGTGGTCATAATGAGAGTGCGAGATCAGAATCAGGTCAATGGGAGGCACTTCGCTGAGCGGAATCCCGGGTTGCCCCAATCTTTTCTCAAAGCCTAGTCTTCTCGCCCAGATTGGATCAGTAATGATATTCATCCCTTCATATTGAAGGAAAAACGTTGAATGCCCAATCCACGTAATGGTGGTCTCCAGGCGATTCTCCGCCAGATAAGCTAACCTCGGCGGCGTACTTGGCACTACATATGAATAATCTTTTTTCTTCCGTCGACGTTCCTCCCGCCACTTACGAAACTCTTTAAGTGTTTTATCGGTACTCACATTGTCGAGGTTATTGTAGCGAAATTTAGCCATAGAGCACCTCATCTTTAGAAGTTTGCAGAGCATGCTTTACTTTAGCGAATATAATACAACTATATTGAACGGCAGAGTATTTTGCAAAATATACAAGTTACTTGGTAATGGTGCGCCCTTTTTCCGCAAAATATCTAAGTACCCTTTTGTGTTTCACGCCAGAAATGAGATAATATGTGTATAAAGTATGGCGGTGCATATACCGTTCAAGGGGGAGCTACGTATGAAGATTACTTTTATTGAACCGACTCCAAGTCCAAATACGATGAAGCTTCATTTGGACGAAAGTCTGGAACCTGGAATTCGCAGAACCTATACACCAGAAAGTGAACGTTCCGCACCGGCCTGGGCACGCGAAATGTTAACGATACCGGGCGTTATTAGCATCTATCACGCTGCTGACTTTGCAGCGCTCGAACGCAAGAGCAATGCGGATTGGGCAGCGATTCTAAGAGAAGTCCAGAACCGCTTCGGCAACAGCGAAGGCTTAAATGACGATTGGAATCTTGCCGATGAGAACGCTGGCGCTCATTTCGGCGAAGCTCAAGTCTTCGTCCAGATGTTCCGCGGAATTCCGCTGCAGATCCGCGTTAAGACCGGCGCGAATGAAGAGCGCATCTCCTTAGCAAACCGCTTCACGAAGGCGGTTATGGATGTGGCTAGCGCCGTGATGATTAAAGAGCGTAAGCTCACTGATTACGGCGTGCGTTATGGCGAGCCCGCGGAGATTGCACGCGAGGTGGAGCAAGAGGTCGAAGCGGCGTATCCGCAGGAACGCCTCGACTCTCTCGTGCAGCAAGCCATTGCGCACGGCGCCGAAGGCGAGTTCGTCGAGCAGAGACGAACCCGCAGTCAGGATGAGCTGCTGCGAGACCTGAAGCATGAGGATTGGCGCGTGCGTTACGCCGCGCTGGAGGATCTTACGCCGACGGCGGAGCTCCTGCCGGAGCTTAAGGCGGCGCTGCACGATCCCAAGCTGCATATTCGCAGGCTTGCGGTCGTGTATCTAGGCGACCTTCGCACGCCTGAAGCGATGGAGCTGCTCTATGAGGCGATGGCAGACAGCGCGCCAGCCGTGAGACGTACGGCAGGCGATACGCTGTCCGACATCGGCGATCCTGCCGCCACGCCAGTGATGACGGCAGCACTGACAGATAAGAGCAAGCTTGTCCGCTGGCGCGCAGCTCGTTTCCTCTATGAGGTGGGCACATCCGATGCCCAAGAAGCGCTGTCAGTTGCGGCGGAAGATCCGGAATTCGAGGTTGGACTTCAGGCCAAAATGGCTTTGGAACGTATCGCTTCCGGTGAAGCAGCGGCGGGTACCGTTTGGCAGCAAATGTCAGAGCGTCGTCGCAGCTAACATTCCCTACCGGATTTTGTCATTGCTTGACTTGCGAACTTGCTTTATACTAATTCCTGTTGTTTATAAATGAATGAAGTAAAGATAGCCTCGTCATACTAAGATGAGGTAGAGGTCGCGGATATAAAGAGTACGCGCGTGGAGACGTTAGAGCCGTCTATGAATCGCGTCGAAAGGAATATCTGCCGAAGTCTGCACTGTCGCTCTTACAGCGGTGCAGGCTGGGGCCGTTGCCGAAAGGCACGGAACTGTCACATTGTATAACCTGCATAGCAGCAGGTCATAATGTGTTGCGCTATCTTCACAGGGAGTATGATGCGGAGCTGTATAGATGGAAACCGCAGATATAGTCTGCGGTTTCTTTGCGTTTACAGAATTTGTATATTTAGTGTTTGTCCATAACCTTATGGAGACCACCAAATACACTCTCCCGCTCTGCGGGAGGAAGCAGCTCAGCACTCCCCGTTCATGAATTGAAAGATTAGATCATAAGGAGTGTCAAATCATGCAGGGCAAGCAGCAAAATCTAGCACAAGGCAACGTAGGTAACCCGCCTGAGCTAAAAAAATCATTTAAAGCAAGGCATTTGACCATGATTGCGCTTGGAGGATCTATTGGTACTGGACTCTTCCTGGCCAGTGGTGGCGCTATCGCTTCAGCCGGACCCGGTGGAGCACTTCTAGCCTATACGGCTGTTGGTGTTATGGTTTATTTCCTCATGACCAGTCTGGGAGAGCTCGCTACCTATTTGCCGGATTCGGGCTCATTCAGCACTTACGGCACGCGTTTCGTCAGCCCCGCTTTTGGGTTCGCCATCGGCTGGAACTTCTGGTATAACTGGGCGGTTACGATTGCAGCAGAATTGTCTGCCGCCACCGTCATTATTAAATATTGGTTCCCGGACAGTCCCTCCTTTCTCTGGAGTCTCGTGTTCCTGCTGCTGATGTTCGGTCTTAATTTCCTATCTGCTCGTGGATACGGAGAATCAGAATATTGGTTTGCCATTATCAAAATTATTACTGTTATCGCCTTCCTTATTGTCGGAGTTTTGATGATTTTCGGAATCATGGGCGGAAAAGCCGTAGGCTTCAGCAATTTCCAGATCGGGGGCAGCTCGTTCCACGGTGGCTTCTTCGCTTTCGTCGGTGTCTTTATGGCTGCGGGATTCTCCTTCCAAGGCACCGAGCTAATCGGTGTTGCAGCAGGTGAGAGTGAGAACCCTCGCCGTAACGTACCTATTGCTATTCGCCAAGTCTTCTGGCGTATATTAATCTTTTATATCCTCGCTATACTAGTAATCGGAATGCTGATTCCTTACACGAATCCAGATCTGCTGCGCGGTGGTATTGATGATATCGGAGTCAGTCCGTTTACGATCGTATTTAATAAAGCAGGACTTGCTATTGCCGCATCCGTCATGAATGCTGTCATTCTCAGCTCCGTATTGTCAGCCGGGAACTCGGGAATGTACGCCTCCACCCGCGTCCTGTACGCTATGGCTAAGGATGGAATGGCTCCACGTGCTCTAGGCAAGCTTAATCGCCGCGGTGTTCCTGTTGGTGCTTTGCTCGTGACCACAGCCGTTGGTATGTTAGCCTTTTTAGCATCATTCTTTGGTGATGGTGCTGTATACAACTGGTTGCTTAATGCTTCCGGTATGTGTGGATTTATTAACTGGCTCGGCATCGCTGTCTGCCATTATCGTTTCAGACGCGCCTTTATAGCTCAAGGTCATTCCCTTGATGAGCTGCCTTACCGGGCTAGATGGTTCCCGTTTGGGCCTATATTTGCCTTAGTACTTTGTACGGTAGCCATCCTTGGCCAGAATATGGGTGCCTTCTCAGGTGGAAACATCGACTGGTACGGTATTGCCGTTTCCTATATCAGCCTGCCATTATTCGTCTTGATTTGGGCCGGCTATCGCTTCTTCCGCAAGAGTAATATTATTCCTTTGGAAAAATGCGATCTTAGTACTCACCCAGAATAAATAGACTCCGCAAAAATGGATATCCAGAAGCCTGAAAGGCTGCGGGATATCCATTTTTATATAAATCAATCTAGTATATTCAACTCCTGATTTTACTTAGCCCTTTGCCTATTCCCAAGTCACATACACTTTTAGATCACCCGTATTATCAAAAGAAGTGCTAGAATAAGACACTTCCTCTAGTCCAAGTTTATATAACTCCTGTAGATCATTCTTCAGCTGGGTTCCACTACCGTGATAACGGAATAATAAAGATCCCTCTCCTGAAGCGACAGCCTTATTCGCCAGCTGAATTAAATCTGCTGCTGAACGTACAATCCGTTCCTCGGCATACAGCTCATAATTAAGGTCCTTCTGAAGCTGCTTATACACCCCGGCGTTCTGTCCTCCACGCTCTACAAGTGCTGACAAGGTCTTATAATAGGCAACCGAAGCTGCCGGATAAGACTTCGTCCAGCTATGGTCCTGACGCATTTGTGCATCCGTCTTCAAGTAATACGCGGTGCTTACCACGCCGGCTTTATCAGGTGTCGGGTCATCCCAAGTTGTGTCGAGATGATACCATCTCCCTTCGAGCAGCACTAGATTCCAAGCATGAGACTGGCTGCGTCCTCCCGGCTGTTTTGCAGTGCCCTCGACGATTTTATTACTGAATCCCGCTTCCTTGAGCAGCTTATAGGTCAACAGCGAATACCCTTGGCAAACGGCACTGCCACTCTTCAGGCCTTCATAAGCCGTATATTTACGATAAGAGGTATCATACTTCAGACGCAGCACCACCCAGTCGTGGATAGCCTTAACCTTCTGATGATTATTCATGCCCGGTGTAATGATCTTCTTGAGCGTTGCCTTTACTTCTTTGTTCACAAAAGCGGTCTGCTCCAGCGTTTCCAAGTATTTCACTTCTACCGTAACCTTTACAGAACTTTTGCTCCCTCGATAAGTGTATCCGTAGCTATCTATGATGTAATACAAATAGGGATCGCTATTCATCGCTTGATCTAGACCCGTTTGTATCTGTGTTTTTAAATTCGAGGTTTTCCCCTCATAAGTAAAAGTGATAGTCTCTCTACGATTATTCATCGCACCGGTTAGCTTCTGGGCAATTTCACTCACAGAACGAACGGTCGGTGAAGTCGTGGCCGCATAAGCATGCCCCCAGGTCCAATACAATGTCGGGGGAATGGCTGCGCAAATAATCACTCCTCCAAGAATGACTTTTGCCAACGTGAAGCGTTTTTTCCACATAATTATTCTGATCCTCCGGCTCCTACAGACTTATTCAAAACCCTCCATTTAATAGATAATGAAGACTTGGGCAAAAAAAGACTGTTCTCTGTAGAATAATTCTACTCTGAGAACAGCCTCTAAGCCAGATCAATATGAATTATTTCTTTAGGGGTGTAATGATATAGGTCTCTCCTATTACTGTTTCAAATTCCAGCCCCGCTCCTTCAATCTGTGTACCATCCGGTTTTTGAATGAGCAAAGGCTGGTGTTGAACAATTCTGCAGGATCGGCCATGAGTCGAGGTAACCTCTGCCCTAGTTAAACAGCCCCCGCTCCATTCTATAGTCATGACAAAGCCACCACGTGCCACCAACCCTTTCACGCTGCCTTCAGACCATTCCTCTGGAAGAGCAGGTAATAGTTCCAGACCCTCCTGATGACTCTGCAAAAGCATTTCTGCTATTCCGGCTGTAGTGCCGAAGTTTCCATCAATCTGAAACGGAGGATGATTTCCGAACAGGTTCGGCAAACTGGAATCTTGCAAAATGCGACGTAGACAGCTAACCGCACTCTCGCCATCCTTCAGACGCGCATAAAGATTAAGCAACCATGCTGCGCTCCAGCCTGTATGGCCACCTCCATGTTCTATACGTTTCTTCAGTGTTAAGGCTGCCGCCTCCGCTAGCTCTGGTGTGGAGGAAGGGCTAATTACGTTCCCAGGGTACAGGTCATACAAATGAGAAACATGACGATGCCCAGGCTCTTGTTCAGCAAAATCCTCATTCCATTCGCGGACAGTTCCGTCCGGTGCGATCCCTTGGTGGGCAAGCTGTTTCTGTTTCTGCATAAGCTCCTGACGCAGCTCTACATCGGTATTTAAAATATCAGCAGCCTGAATGCAGTGCTTGAACAACTCAGCGATAAGCGATAAATCCATAGCTGAGCCAGCCGAGACACTGCATGGTGTGCCGTCAGCAGTCAGAAATACATTCTCTGGCGAGGTAGACAAACCTGTCGTCCATCTTCCATCAGGCAGCTCTACTAGCCAATCCAGACAAAACAATGCGGCTCCCTTTAGTATGGGATAAGCTGTGCGCAAATAGTCCTCATCTGGACGAAAAGCGTAACGCTCCCATAGATGGCGAGAGAGCCATACCCCGCCCATAGGCCAAAAAGCCCACATCGCCTTACCGTCTGATGGAGAAGTCATCCGCCACAAATCGGTATTATGGTGTACTGTCCAGCCACGTGCGGCATAATGAATATTCGCTGTACGGCTGCCAGCCACGCTAAGCTCCGTGATAAAATCTATTAAAGGTTCATGGCATTCGCCCAATCCGCATAACTCGGCTGGCCAATAATTCATTTCGGTGTTGATATTTGTCGTATAATTGCTGTTCCATGGTGGCTGAATATAGGGATTCCAAATGCCCTGCAGATTCAGGGCTTGCGTCCCCGGCCGTGAGCCAGCAATCATCAGGTAGCGGCCATACTGGAACAGCAACGCTTCCAGTTCAGGATCTGCCTGTCCTTCGCGGTATTGTGCCAGGCGCTCATCAGTAGGAAGCTCTCCTCGGGAAGCAGCAGATGCAAGCGTCAATTCCACACGGTGGAACAAGGATTGATGATCCTCTAAGTGGCGCTGCTTAAGCTCTGCGTATGCTTTAGAGGCTGAAGCTAACTGCACTAGGCACAACTCCGCTGGCAGCTTGCCACCGCTTCCCGGCATCCGGTCATACCCGGCATAATCGGTTGCCGCAGCCAGACGAAGGGTAATGGAGTGCGCGCCAGAAATCAACAGCGAGCCGTTCTCCGCTACACAAGTCCCACCTTCCGTCTGGATCTCCATAACCGCAGCAAAACTTATGCCAAGCCCCTCTTCATATAATACGGCACGCGGGTGATCCCCTACGTAGTTATCAGCCACATGCGACGGGGCACGGCCAGTCATAATCAGCATGCCATCCGGAGTAATCTCCGAGTTGAAAGGATGTGGTGATGCCAGATCCGCCCAGAAATCTGGCAGAGTAGCTTGGCCCTCCCCCCCCTCAGCACGGATATGAAGAGCTATAATGTCATCCGGTCTGCTGGCCAATACTTCACGTACGATCCTTACACCACCGGCAGTATAGGCTACCGTAGCCAACGCCTGATCCAGATCAAGCTCTCTCCGGTAATCCTCTACAGGACCTGCAAAATTAAACTTCAATCGCAAATCTCCAAGCGGTTGATAGGATTCCGTCCGGCTGCCTAACATTTTGGCGTCCACCAGTGCTTCTGCTTCCTTGTATTTCCCCTCTGCAACTAGCTGTTTAGCTGGAGCCAAATGCCGCAGTGCCTCATAGTTGGCTTTATCCCGCGGGAAACCTGACCATAGAGTGTCTTCATTTAATTGAATCCGTTCTTCTTCGATTCCACCAAAGACCATGCCGCCCAGCCTGCCGTTACCTACGGGCAGCGCCTCTTCCCATCCAGCCGCCGGCTGCTTGTACCATAACTCATGCCGTCCGGAGTTCTTGCTCTCTCCCATGTATATTCCTCCTGTCCTGTTATTAACGGTGAAAAGCAATCAGCGGGAGGCCCGGACTTTCGTTCGGACTTCCCGCCATCTTCATGCTTTTATTGGATTAGACGAAATTTAATAATTAATCATTCCAAAGTTTCACGCGTTGTTTAACCAGCTCTTCACGCAAATCTTCAGCTTTCGTTACACCAGCTTTATCAAGCTCAGCCATGTAAGCATCCCAAACTTTATCGAAATCAGCTGGTTTAGACAAGATTGCTTCTGGGATCCGTTTCCAACTGATATCCTTCAGCTTGTTGTCAAGAACGACAATTTCGCTATCCCCAGGAATCGTGATGTTCCATGCTGCGCCCCAAGGTTTAACTTTGAACTCATCTTCACTTGGGAAGAGGTCTTTCCAAGTTGTTGCTTTGTAAGCAGCAAGTGTTTCTTTTTCAACCGCATTGTAACCTACAGTTACTTGCTCAGGGAAACGAGTTGTGTAGTAGTTACCAGATGGATCCAATACACCGTCGCCATAGTGAGCGCTCAGCAATGCATAGTTTGATCCGACATTACCCAAACCAGTTTCTTTTTGGAAGTTGGTAGTGTCATTATATTTACGGTCGTTCACATCTTCAGGAATGACACGTTTGCCATCAACAACATTGTAGTGTTTGCCTTCAATACCCCAGTTAACCAATACTTGACCTTCGTCGGAAGCTAGGTAGTCCAGGAATTTAATTGCACGAACTGGATCTTTAGCATCTACGCTGATCCCAATTCCGTTACCACCCATGAAGCCTGTAGGCCAGAAGGAGGTTTCTTTGTACTCCTCAGACAAGGTTACAGGATAGTGTCCATAGCCTTGATCCAGCTTGCCTTCAGCTTTCAATGCTTTTTCTCCATCGCCATAACCCCAGTCTTGGTCAATCAAACCAATAACGCGGCCGGTAGCGATTTTAGCTTTGTACTGATCATACTTTTGAACGAAACTTTCTGGATCAAGCAATCCGATATCGTTCATGTGGTTGAGCCAGCGGAAATATTCTTTTTCAGCCGGACGACGGAAGTGATAAGTTACTTCTTGGGTGTCAATATCAATCGCATATTCACCATCGTCAGGAGAACCAGTAGTAATAAATGCTGGGTTAGTTACTGTAATGTACATGTACCAATCATCTGCATTCAAAGTCAGGCCGATGTTTTTGTTACCATTTTCATCGGTAGGATGTTTTTCCAGGTAAGCCTTGATTACGTTCTCATAATCTTGAACAGTTTTGATTGCAGGATATCCAGCTTCTTTAACAGCACGGTGCTGTAGTTCAAATCCGCCACCAGCATCAAAATATTTGTTGTCCACACCTGCATAGGTAGGGATAGCATAAATCGCATGATCATCGTCACTGTAACGTGAACGTTTCATGCCTTCTTCGCCCAATACTTTTTTGATATTCGGAGCATATTTTTCAATCAGGTCTGTTAGATCAAGCATTGCGCCTGCATCCACCAGCTTACTGACATCAGTCTTAGCACTGATCAAATCCGGATATTCGCCGCTCGCTGCGATCAAGGCTACTTTTTGTTGAGGATCACCAACTGCATATTCAGCATTTAGGGTTACTCCCGTTTTTTCCGTAATCACTTTACCAACTTCATCTTGCATACCTGTCCAGTTCGGGTTAGGGTCTGCACTGAAGAAGGTCATCGTGAGCGGGGAAATATCCTCAGCCGCATTGGTCGCATTTCCAGCATTAGTTGCATTGCCGCCTGTATTTCCAGCTGCAGCATTACCATTGTTGCCATTGTTACCGCCGCAGCCTGCAAGCACACCGAGCAGCATAATAGAAGTGAGCGTTAATGCCGTAGCTTTGGCTTTTATCTTTCTATTACTTCCCATTAAATAAACCCTCCTTAAAATTGTTTATCTATCGTATCACAGGTGAAGACCTGTTAATACTTTACCCAGCTTGCCAAAAGAAAACGGATACACAATAGGTTTTAAGCATAGGGGAGACTAAGCTCCCCCGTTAAACTGTGATTAGCTCTTCACAGCACCAAGTGTCATACCTTTAACAAAATACTTCTGAATGAACGGATAAACCAACAGGATCGGTACGGTTACGACAATCGTAATCGCCATTTTGAGCGACTCCGGCGAGACCTGATTGGAAGCCAGCGAAGCAATGTTGGAGCGGTAGTCGCCTCCGTTACCACTGGTTGTGGTCTGTAGAACCTTCATCAATTCATATTGCAATGTGGTCAAGTTAGGGCTTGAACCATTGTACAGATAAGTATCAAACCAAGCATTCCATTGACCTACTGCTAGGAACAGCGCGATCGTTGCTAGCGCTGGCTTCATCAATGGCAGAATAACGCGGAAGTAGATAGTAAAGTCATTGGCTCCATCCAGCTTCGCCGATTCCTGCAGCGCATACGGCAGGCCGTCGATGAAGGAGCGGATAACGAAGACGTTAAAGGCACTAACCAGTCCAGGCAATACATAGACTGCAAAGCTGTTCATCATATGCAGATCCTTGATCAGCATATAGATTGGAATCATTCCTCCTGAGATATACATGGTCATTGCCAAGAATGTGGAGACAAACTTGCGACCTGCAAAGTCAGGGCGGCTGATCGTAAACGCCAGCATCGAGGCACTGATCAGTCCGAACAAAGTACCGATAATTGTCCGCAAAGCGGATATTTTAAACCCGGTGATTAATCCGGAGAAAGTGAAGATCTTTAGGTAATTGTCCCAGGTAAAATCCCGGGGATAGATGGTCACTCCACCGCGCACACTGTCCACTGAATCATTCAGTGAGATGGCAAGCACGTTCAAAAACGGATAAATCGTGATTACAACCACGAACAGTACTACAAAATATACAAAGAAATCAAAGATCCGGTCTGACCATGACTTTCCGGTGATAGCTGAATTTCCCACTGTAACGCTCTCCTTTCATGAAAAGGGCAATTTACTGCCACGATTGGGTAGAAGGGCCTTCTGTGCTACAGAAGGCTCTCTTTTGTTGTACGTTTGAAGATTCCATTAATCGTAAACAGTAGAATTACACTGATCACTGAGTTGAATATATTGATCGCAGTACCGTAGGAATATCTCGCCATGCCCAGTCCGTATTTCAGTGAATACAAGTCTAGCACTTGAGAATAGTCGGTAACGAGGTTGTTTCCGAGCAAGAATTGCTTCTCAAAGCCGATATTGAGCAAATTACCCACCGACATAATGAGTAGTACAGTAATTGTTGGGCGAATACCCGGAAGTGTAATATGCCATACCTGACGAAGCCTGCTGGCACCGTCTACCCGGGCCGCTTCGTACAATTCAGGCCCAATACCTGCGATAGCTGCAAGGTAGATGATGGCGTTCCATCCGGTCTCTTTCCAGACATCCGATAAGGTAACGATTCCCCAGAAGAGATGGCCCTGGGCCATAAACTGGATAGGTGCGTCTATGAATCCTATTCCTAACAAGATATCGTTTGCAAGACCATTTTCACCAGATAACATTTTAGTTACAATCCCCGCTGCAACCACCCATGATACAAAGTGGGGCAAATACGAGACTGTTTGAGCAAATCTTTTAAAGAAGCCAAGACGCACTTCATTGAGCAATATTGCAAACGTTATTGGAAAGATAAATCCTGCGACTAAGCCCATTCCACTCATCGCCAGCGTATTACGCAGCGCCAGAAGGAATTGCGAGTCACTGAACAGTGTCTTAAAGTGTTCAAAACCTACCCATTCTTGTTCAAAAAAGCCACGTGCGGGCTTGTACTTTTGAAAAGCCATCGTCCAGCCCCATAACGGGAGATAACTGAAGACGAATGCCCAGATCACAAAAGGTATCGACATCATCCATAAGTACTTTTGATTCTTAAAGCTTCTCCAAAACCGTCCTCCTGAAGCAGGCTTTTTGTTGCGTGTTCGGGTATCCGGCGGGATTTGAGAAGTTACTGTGTCCGCTTTCATAAAGCCCCTCCTCTCTATGTCTATATTCTAAATCTCTGTAAGCGATTGCAGTACCCTATAAATTCGACCTAAAATCAGGTGAAAATTAGAGATTTAGAGCCCAAATAAAGCGGATACATCGTTGAAAACACTGAAAACAAACATGAATTTACTGAAAATAAAATTAAGTGAAATTATTTGATTTCATAAATCAATACGATACTTAATCCCCTGTCTATTTCACACAATTAATACTTCATCCCATAATTAAAAAACGCCCCGAGCTAACGTTCTATAAGTGAACGTGGCCGGAAGCGAAGGCGCGGACTGAAATGACCTTATTTAAGCAAATTGCACATCTTATTGGGTTAGGCGGACTATAAAGACCTTATTCACTTAAAAAACCACCTTTTGGAGAACATTTGCAGCTAATAACGTACATGGAGTCCGATAAATCGAAATTGGACTCGAAATAGCCCAAATAACGACTCTGGAGTCCGTCATACCCGCGAATGAAAACTATAATATGCTCTCAGATGAGGCGTAACAAGTATACCCGTAACCCCTGCCCTGCTCCTCAACGAAAACCTCCGTATGGTTCAATTAAAATTAATTACTTTAATATCATCTTAGCTAGAAAATATTACCTGATACATCAGTACTTCAACTATTTCAGATACATATTCCTTATACGCACATGCCGAGTCGACATTATCTGTTGTACCTGCAATTTATTTTCCTAAAGGAGGGTAATAGGAGAGCAATGAAAAACAAAAACATCAAGACATTATTATTGATTATCGCCGCAGTATTATTGACACTAAATTTATTTCAATTCAATAACAACGTAAGCCATAACAGATTAATGGATAGGCTGGACCTGAATCTGACATCAGAACTCGACGGTCTAAGAGTGGAATTAGAACGATCCTCAACACCAAACATTCTTGCTGTAGAGCAAGCGAGTAAAGTTGCCGCCCTTTCGACGTATTCAACATTAGGGTTCGATTATGGATATACCTTGGAAACCAGAATACATGACAAATATGTACAAAATGAACCTTTTAAAGAGATGGATCAAATTCAAGAGTTACTTCTGACCCTTCAAAAGGACCCTGCAAATCAAGAATTGCAACAAAGATTAGATTTATTATTAGTGAAGTAGCTTTAATGTAAGAAAAAAAGCCACAGCTAAAGCTCAGGTTATACCTGAACTGCAACTGTGGCTTTTTGGGCTTCTATTTTAGATGTTTTTGCGAAAAGAACTTGGGGAGAGTCCTACATATTTACGGAACTTGGCGTTGAAGTAATCGGGGTTCATGTACCCAACTTTCTCGGCCACCTCATATACTTTCATGCCTTGCGCTAGGAATTGCTTCGCCTTCTCAATCCGCACTTTGTCCACATACGTATTGAAGTATTCCCCGGTAGTGTTCTTGAACATTTTACCTAGATATGCGCTGTTGTAATTAAATAACTCAGATAAGGTCTCAAGCTTAAGGTTCTCATTGTAACGGCGGTTGATTAGCTCCGTAATTTTTTTGATCTCATTCCCTTTGCTGCCACTGGACATTTGATCGGCGATCTCCGCCATGAAATTAACGGCCTGCTCTTGCAGGTCTGCCAGATAATGACTATGGTAGAGCTCACCGATCGGCGGGGAATGCTTAGCGGCATTGCTGCGAATCTCTGGATAGACCGGTTCGAGACGGGCCAACACCGTACTGAGAATCCGCACAAATGTATCTTTGATCTGCTGCTCCTCACTGCCCGCAGCCAGTAGCTCCGCACAGATCGTATCCACCAGCGGTTCAATGGCCGCGCGGCTTCCGGTTTCAACAGCAAGCATTAGGCGGCTCTCCGCATCCTGCCCTTCTTCGGTGTACGCCTCCGCCACTCCAGGAAACAACATACCGGAGAGATCGGCGCTGATCAGAATCCCTTTGCGGTAAAAGAATGCCCGGCGCAGCAGTTCACGCGCCACTTGAAAAGACTGTGCCGCCTCTTCTGGTCCAGCTACAGGGCCTCCCGTTGCTGCGCTGAAGTTGTATCCCTCGCGGCAAATTAAGGACGCAAGCTCTTCCATCAGCCGCTCCTGTTCCTGCTTTCCTGGCAGCGGCTCTTGCAGCAGGAATCCAATATATGGCGGCATCGTGAAAAACATCCGCTCTTCACTGCTGCCAAAATACTGTTCTACCGCGGCCTTAACGGCCCGCTCCCCTTCCTCACTGCCGCCCGCAGGCGCGAGTAATTCGAGTAGGATCACTTCGACACGGTCTGATTTAAGACCCAGTGCTGCCGCCTGCTTAGCAGGATCATTCTCCCCCTCCTCCGCAGTTGAAGGCTGCAGCAATGTACGCAGCAGGCTTTCGCGATTACGGGCAGGCTCCTCTTCATTCCAGCGGCTAAAGCGATCTTCCTGAGCGATCGTGACTCTGAGTTCCTCCAAATAGTTGATTAGCTCTTCCTCATCCACCGGCTTCAGTAAATAGCCGTCAATGCGGTAAGAAATGGCTCGTTTGGCATACTCAAAATCCGCATGACCACTTAAAATTAGCACATGGCTGGTCGAGCCTTCCTCGCGCAGCTCACCGATTAACTCCAGCCCGTCCATACCAGGCATGCGGATATCCACCACAATCAGTTCCGGATAAAAAATATGATATTTCTCCTGAGCTTGCAAGCCGTTGGCGGCCGTAGCCACCACCGTATACCCTAGCTCTTCCCAAGGGATTAGAGCCCGAAGGCCTTCCCGCAGCTTTGGCTCATCATCAACAATCAATACTTTGATCATAGATTTATGTCCTCCATTGGAATACGAAACGTAATAGATGTTCCTTCATTCATCCGGCTTTCGATATTCAGTCCATATTCAACACCGTAGGATAACTTCAAACGGTCGTGTACATTGCGCAGCCCGATGCGTGCCTCTTCCTGCTCATCACGAACCTCAAGGGTATAACGGATCTGCTCCAGCTTGTCCGGAGTGATCCCGGCTCCATTATCGGTAATGGTAAAGACCGCATGATTCTGCTCACGCTTGATATTCACCGTAACCATTGCTCCATCCATCGTGTTGTCTAACCCATGAATCACCGCATTTTCCACAAGCGGCTGCACAATCAGCGGCGGGATGTAGAGTGATTCGACGGCAGGGTCTACAATAAATTGATATTTCAAACGATCCTCATAACGGAATTGCTGAATATCCAAATAACAACGAACCACTTCAAGCTCCTGGCTAAGCAAAATTTTACTTCGGCCTACCTCCAGATTACTGCGCATCATTTTGCCAAGAAGACGCACTACCCGTGCAATCTCCACTTGCCCTTTCATATGGGCCTCCATACGAATAGATTCCAGCGCATTGAACAAGAAATGAGGATTGATCTGGCTTGCCAGCATTTTAAAACGGATATCATTCTGTTTCTGTTCCAGCAGACTGTTCTGGTCATTAGATTCCTGTACCTCGTACATCAAATCGTTAATACTCCGTACCATAGAATTGAACTGACGAGCTAACAGAGCAATTTCATCTTTGCCATCAATTTTTAATGAAGTGTCAAAATCACCCGTACTAACGCGGTTAATATGTCTGCTTAACTGCAATAATCGACGTGAAAATAATGAAGAGAAACTATATATGATTAAAAAGGCCAATAAAACGCTTACGGCAATCACGGTAATCGAAAGCTTAATCACCCGATTAGGTTCTTTGACTATACTATCAATAGAAAAAACAGAAATAATTCGCAGGGCGTTACGGCTGGCTTGTGGTTTAAGTTCTTCTATCACTATTTTGGAGGCTTCACCATCTACTTCTGCCTCATAGCTCCCGCTTCCTTGCCCCAAAAGCTTTGTATCAAAAGAAACATCTGCCAGTTTCTTTCCTGTCCGATCGCTCCGGTTCGCAGCAATGATATTATCCTGATCATCCACGATCATGGTATCAAATGATTCCTGGCTCAGAATTGAGGTTAGCTGGTGACTGTTTACATTAATAACGAGCACGCCAATTTTACTGGAGCCCTCCAGCTCGATTTTGCGGACAAGACTTAAATAATTCCGCTGATCACGCTCATCCTCTATATATTCCCAACCGACGAGGCTATCGTACCGCTGTGCTCTTTGATACCACTGGCTCTCCTTAATGGCAGACGAAGGATTGATCAGCTCCCAGTTGTTAAGCAGCGTAGCATTATCAGTGTATAAACGTATGTTGGATATGTCTTTATATAATCTTAGGTATTCACGCATATCAGTGTAATCCCGATAAGCCTCAACCACATCATAAGTGCTTACATACTGGCGTATGGCGAGTTTTTTCAGCCGGGCATCATTGGACAATCGATACGCTATATCTTGCGATACACCG
Source organism: Paenibacillus sp. FSL H3-0286 (assembly GCF_045040705.1). Lineage (NCBI taxonomy): Bacteria > Bacillati > Bacillota > Bacilli > Caryophanales > Paenibacillaceae > Paenibacillus > Paenibacillus sp. FSL H3-0286. Next base: position 6,240,594 of record NZ_CP150285.1, read on the forward strand.
ATGACTTCTTCTGTTCTTTTTTTTACCCGATCTACGTTAATTGAAGCTTGCTCCAGTGCGTTCTCAAACGCCATGGTCCTCATCTCAATCGTAAGATAACCACCTACCAGTAATACCGGTAAAAGTGTAGTCAGTAAAAAAGCAAGCAGCAGCTTATTGCGGATTTTGATGTCATTCAGCACCTTAACAAACCATTGAAACATGGCCTTTCGCCCCCCGAAACCTTCACTATCTCATGTACAGGCTGCCACTACCTTGGAGATATTCCATACTTTACAGAAGAAAAATGAAAACGGCAACATTTTTGAATATTGCCGTTCATCACCTCTATAAAGAAGATGGTCTTTAAAAAGGCCTTCCGCCAGATGCGAAAGACCTTTTTTATATCAGACAGATTGATAAATGGCGTTTTATTGGCGATATGCAGCCAGCTTGTTATTCAATTCGCGGGTCTGGCCGTAAACCTCCTGATAGAGGTTGAATAGACCATCATAGATTGCCGTTTGTTTCGGATCTGGTTTATAAACATCAGCAGGACGGATAAACGCTTCTGCACATTCCGCAAGGGATGTGAACCATCCGCTTCCATAAGCCGCCAGCATAGCTGCTCCCATTGCCGGACCCTGTTCACTTTCCAGCTTCACGATGGATGCATTGAAAATATCAGCCTGCATTTGCAGCCAAGCCTCATTTTTAGCTCCACCACCAATTGCAATGATCTCTGTAATCTCTTTGCCTGACTCACGTACAATCTCAATGGATTCACGCAGTGAGAAGGTAATGCCTTCTAATACTGCACGTGTAAAATGCGTCAACGTATGCCCTGAATCCATACCAATAAAGCTTCCTCGAATATTCGCATCTGGATGTGGTGTACGTTCTCCTACAATATAAGGTGTGAATAACAGGCCTCCGCTGCCAGCTGGAATAGAGGAAACTCCGCTTAACAGCTCATCAAAGCTTTTGTCCGCCGCAAAGGTTTCTTTGAACCACGTAAGGCTATGACCAGCAGCTAGTGTAACCCCCATAATATAGTAGGCATCTTTTTCACCATGGTTAAAGAAATGGACTTTGCCTTCGAGATTCAAATCTTTATTGCTCTCATAAGAAAGAACTACACCAGATGTACCAATACTGCACATGGTCCGGCCTTCTCCCAATACACCCGCTCCGAGCGCGCCACAAGCATTATCTGCACCACCAGCAAATACCTTCGTTGAAGATAAAAGACCTGACGCTTCAGCAATGTCCGGCAATAAAGTTCCAGTCTGTTCAAAGGATTCTACCAATCTAGGACAAAGAGAAAGCGGAAGTTCAAAAGCCTCTGCGATTTCTGCACTCCATTCTTTAGAACCTACATCCAATAGCAACGTTCCGGCAGCATCGGAGTAATCCATTGCATAATCACCCGTCAACCGATAACGAACATAATCTTTTGGCAGCAGGAACTGATGCGCCTGTGATAATACTTCTGGTTCATTCTCTTGAACCCACAGAATCTTAGGCAGTGTAAAACCTTCCAATGCTTTGTTTCTGGCGATATCGATCAACTTCGTTCCAAGCGTCTTCTCAATCTTACGGCATTGTGCAGTAGTACGGGTATCATTCCAAAGAATAGCTGGACGCAGCACTTGCCCTTCTTTATCTACCAGTACCAATCCGTGCATTTGTCCGGAGAAACTTAGACCGTCTACTTGAGACGGGTCTATGCCTGATACTTCAATCAGACGGCGCAGGCTGACCAGCGTGCCCTTTACCCAATCTTCAGGATTTTGCTCACTCCAGTTCGGTTGGGGTCTGCTTAGCGGGTAGGACTCAGAATGCTCAAAAGCCACCTTCCCCTGCGGGTCCACTAGAACAGTCTTCACTGCACTAGTCCCCAAATCAACACCTATAACGTATTTCATTTTTGACCTCCTAAAAGTTTTGTTAGCATAGACTTCATTGAATTACTTCGAGCAAAACTTACTTCGTAAGCATCTTGCTTAGTTTTTACTACAAAAAGGGGGCTGCCGAAGAATGCTCTCTTCAGCAACCCCCGTTGCATTTGTTCAAACTCGACTCAAAGCCTAAGCTTCAAGCTCCCTATAAGGACTACTCAGCCAAGATGTATTGGTTAAGGGTAGCTCTCAGGTATTCTTGACGTCCGGATTGGTTAGGACGTGGGTTCTCATTGTTCAAAGCATATTCAGCCAAAGAAGCCAATGTTGCTTTACCGGAAACGATGTCTGCACCAACGCCTTCTGTGAAGCTGCTGTAGCGTTTGTCAATGAAATCTTCGAATACGCGATCTTCGATCAATTTAGCAGCAACTTTCAAGCCTTTTGCGTAAGTATCCATACCAGCGATGTGTGCCAAGAACAGATCTTGTGGCTCGAAGGAAGGACGACGTACTTTAGCGTCGAAGTTAATTCCGCCTTTGCCAAGACCGTCATTCTTCAATACTTCATAAAGAGTAAGTGTTGCATCGTAGATGTTTACTGGGAATTCATCAGTATCCCAACCAAGCAGTGTATCCCCTTGGTTAGCGTCAAGTGATCCAAGCATGCCATTAATACGAGCTACACGAAGTTCATGTTCAAAAGTATGACCTGCAAGCGTAGCGTGGTTAGCTTCAAGGTTCAGCTTGAAGTGCTTGTCGAGGTTGTATTTTTGCAAGAACGAAATTGTTGTTGCTGCATCGAAATCATATTGATGTTTAGTAGGCTCTTTTGGTTTAGGTTCGATCAGGAATTGACCATCAAAGCCAATTTCCTTAGCGTAATCTACGGCCATGCTGAACAGACGTGCAATGTTATCTTGTTCAAGACCCATATCTGTATTCAGCAATTCTTCGTAACCTTCACGGCCGCCCCAGAATACATAGTTGCTTGCGCCCAGACGTTTACCAACTTCCAGACCTTTCTTCACTTGTGCTGCTGCATGTGCGAAAACATCAGCGTTAGGTGTAGAACCTGCACCGTGCATATAACGCGGGTTAGTGAACATATTAGCTGTATTCCACAGCAATTTCTTGCCGGAAGTCTTCATGCCTTGTTCAAGGATATCAACAATAGTGTCGATGTTGCTGTAGAACTCACGCAAAGATGCGCCTTCTGGTGCGATATCTACATCATGGAAGCAGAAGTAAGGCAGATCCATCTTGTCCATAAATTCGAATGCTGCTTCAGCGCGAGCTTTAGCTTTATCAAGACCACTCAATTTGTCCCAGCTGCGAATTGCAGTTTCAGCGCCAAACGGATCAGAACCGCCAGCAGTTAATGTATGCCAATAAGCCATTGCAAATTTCAGATGTTCCTCCATAGTTTTGCCGGCTACGACTTCTTTAGGATTGTAGAATTTAAATGCATAAGGGTTGGTGGAACGGCTTCCCTCGTAAGAGATTTTGTTCACTGTCTCAAAATAAGCCATTGTGTAATCCTCCTCATATTGTGCTACGCTAGCAAGCGTTTACAGCATCATCTTAACACATCTTTTTGACTTTGTATATTGGTTAAACAAAGTTTTTTTATAAAATTTCCGCCTCTTTAAGTCTCCCTTGCCTATCCGTTTAATATTCAAAAAATCCAACAAACATAGATTTCCTCTTTTCTGCCGATGTATTGCAATTTCCAGCACATCACTCTAGACTAAGTGGCATACAACAAAAGGGAACTATGCTAAAAAGGATGTGTGATTCGTGAAGGTTACCGGAGATCAGGCGCTGGTCAAAAAAATCAATAAATCGATCGTACTACATACTATTCGAAGGAACTCTCCGCTCTCGCGCGCCAAGGTTTCAGAGATGACCGGACTGAATAAAGCTACCGTATCCAATCTGGTGGCAGAGCTATGCGCTCAAGAATTAGTGACTGAAGTTGGACCAGGTCAATCCAGTGGCGGTCGTAAACCGCTAATGCTGCATTTTAACAGCATGGCTGGCAGCGTAATCGGCATAGAGCTGCGAGTGAAGCAGTTGACAGCCGTCTTATGTGATTTAAGTGGTGGCATTCTTTTCGAAAGCGATTTCTCTCTGGATAATCATGCGCTGCCTTATGTACTGGAACGGATGAAAAAAATAATCTCAGACTTGATTGATAAAGCACCTGAATCCCCATACGGTATCGTCGGCATCGGAGTAGGTGTCCCCGGGATGGTGGATGAGAACGGGGTTGTTCTTTTTGCTCCCAACCTTGGCTGGGAAATGGTCGACCTGCGGGGTATTTTGGAGGCGGAATTCGCGGTTCCAGTCACTATTGATAACGAAGCTAACGCAGGTGCACAAGGTGAACTGAACTTTGGGGCGGCAAAAGACGTTAGACATCTGCTCTACATCAGTGCGGGTTCAGGGATCGGATCCGGTATTATTATTGGCGGAGAGCTGTACAAAGGTGCAAGAGGATATGCCGGCGAGACCGGACATATGACGATTGAAGCACAAGGCAAGCCGTGCAGTTGTGGGAGTCGTGGCTGTTGGGAGCTATATGCCTCGGAGAAAACCTATGACCATTCCGAGTTCTCCCTCCCTGCTCATACTACACAAGAACTGGTCCGTTATGCAGCCGCTGGACAAGAAGACGCCTTGCGCCACTTCTCATCTATGGGTGAATATCTCGGCATCGGAGTAACGAATCTAATCAATAGCTTTAATCCAGAGCTGATTGTCATCGGTGGAGCCTTATCCGAAGCAGAAGCCTGGTTAGGGGAGCCCCTTCGCCGGGTTGTAGCCGAGCGTACACTTCCTTATCATAAGCAGCAGCTCGAGATTACCTTCTCCAAGCTGGGCAGCCGAGGCACGATGATAGGCGCGGGGTTCTCTGCAGTTATGCATTTTCTAGGCGATATTCGGGTGACCGTTTAAGGTAGTCTAATGGACAACGTTTTGCGGGACAGTTTCACGGGTGAAATTCAAGAGCGGATAGAATTGACGTAAAATTGCCGCATTTAGGTGGATCAAAAGTGCAGTAAAAGCAACTTAAATCCTATATAATAAAGGATAAGTTAGTGTGACATTTATCACTACAACCCCTTTTTTGAAATGGAGAGCGAGTCCATGACCTATGTTGATACGTCTGATATCTCGGCACAGATGTTCATCACTGTGTTGCTTTTTCTGCTCATTATTGCCCCTTTGATCAGTCTCGGTGTGCTCCGTTTTTTTCAAGCCAAAAAGAAATCAGGGTTCATTCTGATCGGCAGCGGTGTTGCTGTATACGTCCTATTTCAGATCATTACCTCTTTCACTCAAGCTTAAATTGAACTTTGCGATTTACATCATAAAAAATAGCCTGCGCATATTAGCGTCAGGCTATTTTTGTATACTTAGACCACAAAAAGATCACCTCCAAAATGGAAGCGACCTTTTGCAATTTCCTCACAGAAATATATTTAATTAAACAGTCGCCAATGCTTTGTCGAACTGAGTTTTATTCATCCCCACGATTTTGTGCTCACCAATTACAGTTACAGGAACAGCTCTCATTCCCATATCCCAAACCTGCTGCGCGTAATCATCATTCTGCTCAATATTACGCTCTTCATAGGCTACGCCTTTTTCGCTCAAAAAGCTCTTCACCTGACGGCAATGTGGACAATTTGTTGATGTATATACAATTACATTTTCCATCATTAGACCTCCTATGGAAGATTACAGTTATGTTACAGAATAACCGCGCTATGTTCCAGACTTTCAATGTATTTCTCAGCATCCATAGCTGCCATACATCCACTGCCTGCTGCTGTAATTGCTTGTCTATAACGGGTATCCTGCACATCACCACAAGCGAATACGCCTGGGATATTAGTTTCAGAAGTACCTGGGTTAGTCATGATATAACCTTCAGTATTAGTTGTGATTTGTCCACCCAAAAATGCAGTGTTAGGATGGTGGCCAATCGCCACAAACACTCCGCTTGCTTCAATGATTTCTTCTTGTCCGGTCTCATTGTTCAGCACTTTTAGTCCACTCACGCCTTTGTCTCCAGAAGTTACTTCCAGAGGAGTACGATTCAGGCTCCAAGCTACTTTAACATTATCGCGAACGCGATCCTGCATGATCTTGGAAGCACGTAGCTCTTCACGACGGTGTACCAGCGTTACTTTGGAGGCAAAACGAGTCAAGAAACCCGCTTCCTCAAGCGCAGAATCTCCACCGCCAACAACCACGATCTCTTTATTACGGAAGAAGAATCCATCACAGGTAGCACAGGTGCTCACACCGCGTCCCACATTATCCTGCTCGCCTGGGATACCGAGGTATTTTGCCGTAGCGCCAGTCGAAATGATCAGGGTATCCGTCGTAAGAACACCCAATCCTTCAACATTAAGCTTAAAAGGACGCTCTCCAAGTTCTACACTGTTCACCCAACCCGTACGGAATTCCGCACCAAAACGTTCAGCTTGTTTACGCATATTATCCATTAAGTCTGGACCCATAATTCCATCAGGAAATCCCGGGAAATTCTCCACTTCTGTAGTGGTGGTCAATTGTCCGCCAGGTTGAGGTCCTTCGATTACTAGTGGGTTCAAATTGGCACGAGCCAAGTAGATAGCAGCAGTCAACCCCGCCGGTCCGGTTCCAACAATTATTGATTTATACATATCTATATCCTCCTTGAGTTAGACGGCAGTGACGTCGCTTCTTATTTAAAATAATTATAATGTAGTCTTAATTATGCTAACTGAAAGCAAAAATGTCAATAAGCCAGACTCCCTCAGGGAAAAATCATTTGTGAACAATTTAATTTTTGGCAATAAATAATACACAGTAACATCACTGACCTCTTACCGCAACAATCGCAGCCCATTAAGAATAACCAATATCGTACTGCCTTCATGACCGATCACGCCAAAAGGAAGGGCGATGCCCTGCACAAAGTTACTGATCATCAGAACCGCGATTACTGTTACAGCAAAAATCATATTTTGCTTCACAATACGCTGTGAGCGCCGTGCCAATGAAATGGTCGAGGCGATCTCTTCAATATTATCATTCATAAGCACTACATCGGCGATCTCAAGCGCTGCACCACTGCCTTTCATGCCCATTCCCATACCAACAGTCGCTGTAGCCAGAGCAGGCGCATCATTCACACCGTCACCCACCATCACAACATTACCGTGCTCTTCACGAAGCGCCTTAATATGCTTTACTTTATCCTCTGGTAAAAGGTCGGCAAATACTAAATCTACTCCGGTTGAAGCCGCAATAACCTTTGCTGTAGCTTCCCGGTCACCCGTAAGCATAGCCACTTTAATCCCCAGCTCCTGCAGCTTCCGCACTGCGGCTTCTGCTTGTGGGCGAACTGTATCCTGCAATGCAATCATACCTGCAATATGCTCACCGTCCAAAATAATGGAGACAGTCTTCCCCTCTTCCGCCAACTGCTGCCGTTTAGTTCTCCAGAATGCAAGCTCAGAGTTCATCGCAGATGAAATCAGCTCATCCAGTAAATTGGACTTTCCAATTTTCCAGAGATGCCCGTCAACTTGACCTTCAATTCCCCAGCCAGTGATGGTTTTACTTTCCTGCACTCCCCGCAGCTCCAGATATTCTTCCTCAGCTTTACGCACAATGGCTTCCGCCAATGGATGGCGTGACATATGCTCAATGGATGCGCTAATCGCCAGTAATTCTTCCCGGTTGTAGCCTTCAGCTGCAATAAAGTCTGTCACCTGCGGAGTTCCCTCTGTAAGGGTCCCTGTCTTATCAAAAGCTACAACAGAGGTCCGAGCCATATTTTCGAGGTGGACCCCGCCTTTAAATAAAATCCCTTTTCGCGCACTTTTGGAAATGGCCGACAGCATCGCAGGCATAATCGATGAGACCAACGCACAAGGCGAGGCTACTACAAGAAAAACCATCGCTTTATAAAAGGTTGCGCTCCAGCTCCAGTCCAGCAAAAAGGGTGGAAGGAAAATAAGAGCCACAGTCGAGGCAACGACTACCCGTGCATAGATGGCTTCCAGTCTTTTAATGAATCGCTGTGAGTTTGGAACATCCGACTCTGCTTCTTCTACCATCTTAATGATCTTGGAAAAAAGTGTGTTCTCTGCTGATTTCGTTACTTCAATATAAAGTGGACCTTCTCCATTGACCGTACCTGCGAATACTTCGCTGCCGGCACATTTTTCAACAGGCACTGACTCTCCTGTAATGGAAGCCTGATCTACTGCCGATTCTCCTCTGTACACCTTACCATCTGCAGGAATAAGATCCCCTGGACGTACAAGCAACAGATCTCCAATTACTAACTGATCGATAGCTACCTCGTTCATGCTTCCTTTCTCAATCCGCATGGCTGTGGCAGGTTTCAAGGCCATAAGTGAGGAAATATCCTTCTTACTCCGTTCCATCGTATAGCTCTCTAAAGCTCCACTAAGCGCAAAAATAAAGATGAGCATAGCACCTTCATTCCAGTACCCAATGGTAGCTGCGCCTAGTGCGGCCGCAATCATCAGCAGGTTCACATCGAGATCACGTTCTTTGACGAGCGTCTCAACGCCTTCTTTGGCTTTGTTCCAGCCACCAATGGTATACGAAATAACATAAAGTACTATAGAGAAAACTTCTGACCAGCTGCCCATAACCCAAGCAAAAAGCATAAGCACTCCGCTGCCAAGCGCAGCCTGCATCTCGGAGTTGCTGAGCATGGCTCTCAGATCGAACCGGCGTTTTGGAGCGCCTGGTTTCTTCATGCTGCCGGAGATTGAGGTTTGCTGGGGTAAATGTTTTGATGTTGCTTGCATAATAATCACCATCCTGAAAGTTTTGTGTAGGATTACTTCATTGACTTCTCTTCGCAACAAAACTTGCTTCGGGAGCATACGTTTTGTTTTGTCTAAATGATAATGAGAGCCATTCTTAAGACCCCTAAAATGACACATGCTGCCCCGGCTTAGCCGGGACAGCATGAATGATAACTATGAGTAGTGAGAATGATAATCATTGTTGCAACAGTACAACTATATTTCCTTAGTGCAACTTATATTTTAATAATACCACCTTGAATGAAAAAGTAAACCCTACCTTCTGGGCTATTCGTCATAAATTTAGAATAACTTTTTCCTATCTTAGCTGCGTATTTTATTTAAAAGCTCGGATAGGACTTGCTCTTCGACTGGCGTCGAATAAGCTCCACCTTCAAAAGACTTCATCGCTCCAATTCCAGCTTGGAACACAAACCGTATACGCCCTTTGCGAACCTTTTTATCCGTATACATCTTATCAATCAGCATTCTATTTGTAATGGTTGCTTGTATTTCAGTCGGAAGTCCCGCCTTCTTCAACAAAGCAATCACACGCTGAGTTTGGTCAGCCGTTACATACCCCAACTGCTCTGCCAGCTGCACCTGAACCACGAGTCCAATCGCAATAGCCTCACCATGTAATAATTCATAACCACTTAATGCCTCTAACGCCCGGCCAGCAGTATGCCCCAGATTTAGAATTTGGCGCAGGTTGCTCTCCAGTTCATCCTTTTCCACCACGCTATACTTGATCTCACAATTATGAAAAGCAATCCGTTCGCAAACCTCTCGATCTAATACAAGATCGCCTTCTGAGGAAACCACTCGCTCCATATTCTGTTCAAGAAACTCAAAAAAATCAGCATCCGCGATGCAGGCATGTTTGATTGTTTCAGCCAACCCACTACGAAGCTCACGTACCGGAAGCGTTCTCCAAGTGGCTAGGTCAATGTAGACCTTTTTAGGCTGATGAAAAACACCAATTAGATTGGTTGCAACCGGTGTATTCACGCCCGTTTTACCACCAATAGAAGCATCCGCTGCTGCTAAAAGGGTAGTTGCATAGTTCAAACTTGGCACTCCCCGACCAAATGTTCCAGCCAAAAAACCTGCCAAATCCGTTACCGCTCCACCTCCGATGGCAAGGATACAGCAATCCCGTCCATAAGACCGGCTTAATAGCCGGTCCTCCAGCTGTGCCTTCGTTTCTCGGGTTTTAGACTTCTCTCCAGCAGGGAAAGAAAATAACTCCGCTTGAAAATCATTCTGATGCAGTTGTTCTAACAAGGCTTGTCCATACAGGGCTTCAACTTTTGAATCTGTAACAATCGCGAATTTGCTTACATTTTCGACAATTCCATGTTTCAAATCCTCGATCAGAGCACCAAAAAGACCTTCCCCAATCTCAATATCGTAAGAATGATCTACGACCTTTTGCAGGCCAACTCTAAAATTTGTAGACATCTACAGCACCCCTATTCAGCAAGATGCTAATTAAATTCGAGCGGCTGCGGCCATTATCCTGTTTATGTAAAATGTAAGGAGAAGCTGGAAACGTATGTGGATGTCCTAAAACTAATGTTGTCTGTAGCTACTGGTGATAGTAGAAAGGATCGGTGCAGATTAGTTTGAGTGCGGGGGTTGAGTGCGGGGGTTGAGTACGGAGATTGAGCGCAAAGTATGAATACGACACGAGTGATGAACGTATGATGCAAGTTGCTCGCGTATGTTGCTACTATCGGACTCAGCTGACCCTAATCGCTGATTTTAAACACATTTGGTATTCTAACGGACTCCATTGCAGCTATTGACCTGAAAAGCACCAAATATGTACCTCTTCCTAACGAATAGTGTCTCTCGTGTCCGAAACCATGCTTAAAAAGCTAAAATCAGGCAAATAGCGTCATCTGGGTCCTTAAGCATCGGGGGGCGGAGGAGTGCAGAGGTTGAGTTCAGAGTTTGAATGCAAAGCATGAGTGCAAATTAGTTTAAGTGCGGTGGTTGGGCACAGGGTGGGAGTGCGGAGGTTGCATCCAAAAGCATGAGTGCCAGATTAGTTTAAGAACGGAGGTTGGGCACAGGGTGGGAGTACGGAGGTTGAGTGCAGAGGTTGAGTACGGAGGTTGAGTTCAAAGTATGAGTACGACACGATTGATGAGCGTATGATGCAAGTTGCTCGCGTATGTTGCTATTATCGGACTCAGCTGACCCTAATCGCTGATTTTAAACACATTTGGTATTCTAACGGACTCCATTGCAGCTATTGACCTGAAAAGCACCAAATATGTACCTCTTCCTAACGAATAGTGTCTCTGGTGTCCGAAACCATGCTTAAAAAGCTAAAATCAGGCAAATAGCGTCATCTGGGTCCTTAAGCATCAGGGGGCGGAGGTTGAGTACAGTATTGAGCACGGAGGTTGAGTATAGTGATTGAGTAAAGGGATATATGTACACTGTTGAAGCAGGCAGCTAACGACCAAAAAAACAAAGCAACGATTCTCCGATAACCGGATAATCGCTGCTCTGAGGTCTTTTTTCGATTCTTATATGAACTGCACCGTATCGTTCAGCAGAAAAAGCTTACTGCCTTCCCCCGGCGGCAGTATCCAGCGTTTCTCGCTGCCTGGCGATCCAGATCAGGCAGGCCGCTCTCAGCAGCGCTTCGGTCCGCTGACCGGCGCTGCAAAAGATCCCGCTGAGCCCGATCTGATACAGATCGGCCAAAGCCGACGCCGCCGGTGTCCCCGCGGCGAGCACCACCGCCGCCGGCTTCACGCTCGTCACGGCGGCAAAGATCTTCCCCGCCGCCAGGGCGAATTCCTCCGCGGCGGTCTCTTCCGGCGCGTGTTCGCCCGCCGCGCCGTCCAGCACTAGGAAATCGGCGATACGCGCGATTTCCGCAGCGGCGGCAGGCTCCACATCGGGCGCGATCAGCGCCCCGATGCGGCATGCCGCCGCATAAGCGTGGCCGAGTGTCTGATCGGCCACGTCTTCGATGAATTCGCGCTTTGCAGCGAATTCGGCTGCGCTTGCGGTGTAGGCGACCAGCAGGTCAAGGCGGCAATCGCCGCCTTGCCGCTGGCTCTCCGCCACCGCAGCGAACAGCGCTTCGAGCTGCGCGTCCTGAAGCGCGGCAAGCTTGGCGGGCTGCGCCACCGCAAGCGACTCTGGATGCAGCAGGGTGACCGCTGCCCATTCGCCATCCGGCGATTCGAGCAGCTCGGCAACAGCTGCACGCAGACGATAAGAGATTCGCTGCAGAATACGCGCTGTTTGGAGTTCATCTTCGCTAGATAACCAGTTCTCATAAAGACAGAACAGCTCTGGTTCCAGCAGCCATTCCTCACTCCGTATCAAACACGGGCCCGCTTGAACAGTCCTTGTTCCTTCCCGTCCAGCAAGACGTTCTTCTCTTCCTTCACGCAGCACTAGGAATGTCGATGGTTCCCCCGGCCGCTTAAAATAAGACCGCTTCAAAGGCTCAATGACATCCCTCTGCTCTACTCCAGCGATAAATTCTGCGGCAGCGGAGGCTACGGATCCAGCTTGGCTCATTTCCATTCCCACAGTCCGATCACCAGCCTTATACATGAACTTGAACGGGCGCTCTTCACTACTCCGCAAACCATCCTGCTGACGTTCACCCTTCATCCTCGCACCCACCCTTTATCTTTGGATTGCTGCCGGTATGCCAAGCTATATAACATAAGCGACCGACATTTCATTTACCTACCTCACTTATAAATACGGGAGCCACACCTGAAATATGCAAGCGTTGCCAAATCCGATGAATATTCCAACTTTTTTAGGCAACAAAAAAAGCATTACCGCAGAGCAGTAATGCTTTTCGAAATATAAACTTCTATTGTTGACTGGCAGCAATAGCTTGCTCCAGATCATAGATAATATCATCAATGGACTCCGTCCCGATCGACAAACGCAGCAATTCCGGCGTTACTCCGGCTGTGATTTGCTCCTCATCCGACAGCTGTGCATGAGTTGTGCTCGCTGGGTGGATGATCAATGACTTGGAATCCCCAACATTCGCTAAATGAGAGAACAGCTTCACATTCTCAATCAGCTTACGTCCCGCAGCACTTCCACCTTTAATACCAAAAGTAAGGATCGCACCTTGGCCTTTAGGCAAATACTTTTGCGCTAATTCATGAGATGGATGCGTAGGAAGTCCCGAATAACTTACCCATTCCACATCTGAATGTGCCTCCAAATATTGCGCTACCTTCAGCGCATTCTGGCTATGACGTTCCATCCGCAAATGAAGAGTCTCCAGACCTTGCAGCAGCATCCAAGAGTTGAACGGTGAAATCGCCGCCCCTAAATCGCGAAGCAATTGAACGCGGGCTTTAATAATATAAGCAATCGGGCCCACCGCTTCCGTATAAACCACTCCATGATAGCTTGGATCTGGCTCCGTAAGACCTGGGAATTTACCGCTTGCCTTCCAATCAAATTTACCGCCGTCAACAATAATCCCGCCAATGGATGTACCATGTCCACCGATGAATTTGGTTGCCGAATGGACAACAATGTCCGCGCCATGCTCAATCGGACGCAATAAATATGGACTTGGGAACGTATTGTCTACGATGAGAGGAATCCCATGTTCATGGGCGATCGCTGCAACTGCCGCAATATCCAGAACATTCCCCTGTGGGTTGCCGATTGTTTCTGCATACAAGGCTTTGGTCTTATCTGTAATCGCAGCACGGAAGTTCTCAGGATTATCCGAATCTACGAAATGTACCTTAATACCAAGCTTAGGCAGTGTTGTCGAAAATAGATTATAAGTCCCGCCATATAGGCTTGCTGCAGATACAATTTCATCCCCAGCGCCCGCAATATTTAGAATGGAAAAGGAAATAGCCGCTGCCCCGGAAGCTGTAGCAAGCGCACCTGCCCCGCCCTCAAGTGCTGCCACACGCTGTTCAAATACATCCGTAGTTGGGTTCATCAGCCGAGTATAAATATTACCGAATTCTTTAAGCGCGAACAGATCCGCTGCATGATCAGCATCACGGAACCCGTAAGAAGTGGTCTGATAAAGCGGTACAGCACGTGAGAAAGTAGTTGGATCAATTTCCTGGCCTGCATGGACAGCCAAAGTTTCAAACGACAGCTTGCGATCTTCTGACATAGGTATTTCCTCCCCTATAATTAAGTATAGAAATGATTAACAATTTTGAATTGTACCCATTCTCTCACAAACCACGTCATTTGAAAAGAAAAAAATCTCATTATTCCGGTGTGAATTATTGTACTTTGGTCAAATGCTTCTGCTAGTGTCCTCTACCTACTGGATAACGCTTTCAATATAAATTAATAAAAACCTCAACCTTATGTATAAAACACAATCGCTAATCAAGCTGATCGGTTAATAGTTTGAATCAGGACAGCGGCGAATGAGCTTGTCCTCCTCACTCGCCGCTTCCGATTCAGCCCTTCGGCTTAGTAATTGCTTTGGCTTGTTTCGCCTTTAGCAATCGCTACACCACCACTAGTTCCAATACGGCTTGCACCTGCTTGTACCATTACATGTGCATCTTCTGCACTACGTACACCACCGGAAGCTTTTACACCGATATTAGGTCCAACTGTAGCACGCATAAGCGCGATATCTTCTTTCGTTGCCCCGCCTGTAGAGAATCCAGTGGATGTTTTTACGTAATCTGCTCCGGCCTCAACAGATAGCTTGCAGGCACGAACTTTTTCTTCTTCCGTTAACAGACAAGCCTCAATGATGACTTTTGTCAGGGCTTTGCCGCGCGCTGCATCTACAACAGCTGCAATATCACGTTTAACCAGCTCATCGTTGCCATCTTTTAATGCTCCGATATTGATGACCATATCCACCTCGCCTGCACCTTTAGCGATAGCATCGGTAGTCTCGAATGCTTTGCTCTCTGTTGTCGATGACCCCAGCGGAAAGCCGATTACTGTACATACTTTAACCTCAGGCGTATCTTTCAGCACTTCATGGGCAGTAGCTACCCAAGCAGGGTTTACGCAAACAGAAGCAAACTTATAAGTTTTAGCTTCCTCCGCCAATTTAATAATGTCTTCTTTCCGTGCATCTGCTTTAAGCAGTGTATGATCAATGATCCCCGATAGTGTAATTTCGCTCATTTTTATTATTCCTCCATGATTTGGATAGTAGTTTTTTTCATCTCTGTAATCATACCAATAGAACTGTGCTTTGCAAAGCAAACAGGGTGGGCATGCCTACCTCAAACCTTAATTTGTGCAGATTTTATGGATTTTAAGTAGTTTATCATTCCCTAAATTATCTTTTTAAAAAAATAAAGGTTTAATCCCCTAAACTTTCCCAATTAAAAATACGATAATAGTCTTAGATAAATAGGTTTTTTTATCCTATTCATCAAAATTTTTCTTAGATAAAACTTAGGAGGAGATTAATCAAAAATGGGAAACTTCAATTTCGCCACAAATGCTGCCGATCAAAAACTGAATGTACAAGTGGAAGGAACTATGTCGCCAGAAGATGCAGGACGTTTCATTAATGAGTACAACCAAATCATAAGTGCATTCGACCCGAAACAATATGAGATCATCCTAGATTGCAAGACATTGAATGTATCCTCAAAGGACACACTTCCCATGCTTGAGCAATGCTACATACTGTACAAACAATCCGGATTTAAAAAAGTAACCTTTATTATTGCCAAAAGCCCTGTCCTAAAAATGCAGTTAAGCCGAGTGGCACGGGCAACGAAATTAGAAAATTACGAAATTATTGAAGCATAGGAGGCGCCACTTGGGACATATAGCGATTCGCCAAGCTGCTTATTACCACCCAGAGCATATCGTAGATAACGAATATTATCTGAAGCATTTTCAGAGTATGGGCAAGGACATCAAACGATTCCTAGAAGTCATGGGTCGCGACCGGAGATACATCGTAAAAGAACAGGGTGAAAATGCTCTGACGATGGGATTAAAGGCTGCCCAAAAAGTGCTTAGCGAAGCGAATTTGCAAGGTGAGGATATGGACATGATCATGTTCGCTTCACAGACGCCAGAGTACACCTATCCTACCAATGCACTTCTCCTACACCGTATGCTTCAAGGTAAACACCGGACCATTACGCAGGATTCCAATGCTAACTGCGCAGGAATGGTCTCCGCCGTGGAGCAGACAAGTCGTTATATGCAAGCCAATCCCAGCATCAGGTACGCACTCGTTGTAGGAAGCGACTACAGCTCAGTAAACTGCAATACAGATGATGAAATTACTTACCCTAACTTTGGGGACGCCGCAGCAGCAGTGATTCTAGAGCGCAGCAGTGAGCATGCAGGCTTCATAGATTCCCTTTATTACACCGATTCTGAAGGCTCCGAAAATATTATGTTCCCGGCCTGCGGCCTGTCCAATATTTATCAAGAGGGTATGACCCCAGAGCAGATTCGGATACGGTGGACCCCTTTTGACGGTACAGTGTGTGTGGATGCGGCTATAGCGGATATGAAGGAGCTTCTCTCACGCAACGGTCTGACTACGGATGATATCTCTGCATTCTGCCTTTCACAATTCTCACTGAAAAATATCGAGCTCATCCAAATCGGACTTGGGCTAACCGCAGAAAAGTTCATTTATGTAGGCGACGAGTTCGGCTACACAGCCACAAGCAGTCCTTTTATCGCCTTTCAACGCGGAGTCGAGGACGGACGAATTAAACGTGGCGATTATGTCTTCTTTTGGTCAGTTGGCGCTGGCTGGCAAATTCCTACGATGCTTTATCAATATTAATAGCATAAAAAGCCCTACTTCTATAGAAGTAGGGCTTTCATCAGAGGAAATAAATCAGAAACCCAATAATGAATTATTTAGTCAGGGATTGAACATCCACAAAAGGTGTGGCTCCCCCTGTTACAGATGGCAGCACGCCGTTCCATTTTTCCAGCGCTTTCTCCTGAACCTCAATTTGCTTCAGCTGCACCAGCTCAGGTGTAACCTCTTGCTTCTTAAGTCTTAAAGATTCAGCCTCTGCTTGCGCCTGGGCGATTTTTTGCTTCGCTTCAATTTCAATCCGCCGGAGATCATTTTCGGCCTTCAATGCCTGCTGCTGGGCGACCTGCTTTGCTTCAATCGACTGGTTAAATGCCTCCGAGAATTTAAAGTTAACGATGTTAATATCGTTGACGATCAGGTCATATTTTGCCAGCCTAGCGGTTAAGTGCTCACTAATCTCACTCGACACTACATCACGACGCGTAATCAAATCTTCTGCTGGATATTTGGCTGTCACTTCTTTAACGATTTCTTGAATGGCCGGATTGATAATTACACTATCAAAATTACCTCCGATATTGTTCATCAGATTAAAGGCGGAAGCCTTATTTACGGAATAGTTCACCGCCACATGTGTGGACACGGGCTGAAGATCTTTTGAAGAGGCTGAAGTATCGGTCTCCGCCTTCGTTACCTGTGTATTGACCTGAATCACCGTCTGAATAAATGGAATTTTAAAATGAATGCCGGGTGACAATGTATTGTCATTTAATTTACCAAAGGTTTTGTATAAACCTACATGCCCATATTCCACTGATACAAAAGAGTTCGCGCCGATCAACAATACAATAAGCACCGCTGCAATACCGGTGACTATTTTTCCCGGACGCAGCTGTTTCAATTTCGGATTCATTTGCATATTCATCCAATACCCCTCCTAGATTATGGATAATCATTCAAGCTTAACCGTCTATACGGAGGTTTAGGGTAAATGGTCGCAGGAAATATTTCAACAGCAGTGGTCATGGCGTTACCGCTCTGGGATCAGTCCTTCTACGGTCAACCGGAATTTCTTGCTCTGCTTGTCCCCGATGTTAGAAGCTTCATATATTCCTTCATCCGTTAGCACCACGGAGTCCGCCTTTAAAGCATCATTAACAAAAGTTATCTCAGCGTGATCAACATTCCAGCGGTAAATATAGGCACTCATCGGATTTCCATGTGCGGCTACACCCTCAAAAGATCCATCCTGATCAACATCCAGCTCTTTGGAATGTCCGATATCAATTTGCAGCAAACCCGAGGGGTTACCGCTCTCGTCGATTAAATAATAGTTACTGAGCGAGTTATTTGCTCCTAGTCCCCCGGTGATTTTCAACACCTTTTCGCTAAATAGCCGCACTACTTCTACCTTGATATCCTCCGGTTGACGATAATTATAAGTTCCTATCGCCCCTAGACTGTATTGTCCTTTGGAAGTAGAAGTTCTGGCATACACATAGTCTTCGTCACTAGCCATCGTATACACACTCACTTTGACTCCTCCAAAATCCTCCAGCTTCTTCTCTGTAATCAAAGTAGCGCCTGTGGGTGGAGCACTTAGTTGAGAGACTATGGGCATTGTATCCACCAGGTTCCACTCCAGCTTAATGAGGTTAGCAGCGGTGTTTGTTGGCTTCGGTCTTGAGGTGTGGTAGTCGTTAGCCGATTGAGCGGGGGATGGGTCCACCTGATGTTGGCAACCTGCCAGTAGATTCATTAGAAGCAAGGCTGTCAGCGTAACGGATTTATGTAAAGGAAACATCCTTGATCACTTCCTAACCTCTTTTTAAAAATAAATCTTTCACTAATCATAGATGAAGTTAGGCATTCAAATGTTACTTTTAGGAGGCGGGAGGGTTAATTTATTGTCTTTTGAGGACCAACTTCGATCAAAAAAATTAAATTGGCATACAAAAAACCCGCATCAAATGCGGGTTAAGGTTAGCTATCCAGAATCAAGAGCCTAGCAGTTCACGCGCCAGTAGTCGGTAAACCTCTAGCCGTTTCTCCTGCGAATGTGGGATGCTGCATATCATTGCTTCTTGGAATCCATATTGTGCTTGTTCTTCTTGCAAACGTACGGCGATGTCTTTAACCGCACCAACTAAATGAATCTTGCGCCCTTCCTTGATTGACATCCGGTCAATTTCCGATAGCGAAATGTTCTGAGCTTCTTCTGGTGTCAGCACCTGAGTAATCCGGCCCTTACTCATCATCAACCGAAAAATATCCTGCGGTAATGCTTCATACTCAGCTTCTTCCTTCGTTTCTGCTGTGGTCACCATATAGGATACACTGATCTCTGGTTTGTCCATAAAGATAGAAGGCTGGTAGTTATTCCGGTAATGGTCCAAGATTTCATTACTCATCGCACCATTAAAAAATTGTGCGAAGGAGTATCCGACTCCCATTTGTGCAGCTTTTCGCGCGCTATTGCCGCTCGAGCCTAACAACCATACTTCTGGGAGCGCCACCTTCGTTGGAGCAGCGAGATTTTTGGCATATAGCTCATCTTCCGGAATCTGATCACTAAGCAGCTGCATGGTAATGCCAAGCTTGTCATACATATTATGCAGCATTAACTCACGGCCTTCAGATAAAGCGTACATGGCGCTTGTATCGCCACCAGGAGCTCGTCCCACACCAAAATCAATTCTCCCCGGGGAAAAAGCACTTAACGTTTTAAATACTTCAGCCAGCTTAAGCGGAGAATAATGCATCATCATTACACCGCCGGTGCCGATTCGAATACGGTTGGTCTTGGCGGCTAAACGGGCAGCCGTTACTTCCGGAGCTGAGCTAGCAAATGTATTTCCGCCATGGTGCTCTGCCATCCACATTCTGCTATATCCCAGCTCATCTGCTAAAATAGCGAGTTCTTCTGCTTTATTCAGGGCACCTTCCGCAGTGTTGCCGCTTGTCACGGGTGCCTGATCCAATATGCTTAATCTCATGCGAATACATCCCTTCTTTGGTTAGATGACCATTTTATTACTGACCCATTCCTCTAGGGCTGCAATCTTATCTTTAAAGCGTTCACCACGCATTTCCTCCGACAACGAAGCAATAGTCTCCCGCTTTAATACGGCTTTCCAAGAGGATTCAGCTTCTTCCATCAGATTCGATAACAGGCAGCAGCTGTCTTCTTTTTCTAAATCCAACATATCTACCAGAATACCATTCGATGAATACAGCGACTGCTGGCCTTCCACCGCGAGGTAAACGTCATATACACGAATATCTTCAGGGCTTTTCTTTAATTTAAAACCGCCTTTAATGCCGGGAACAGACGTGATGATGTCTGCGGTTACCAGCTTTCTTAACAGTTTCTGAAAATAGGTCGCCGATGCTCCGAGCTGCTGGCTAATCGCTTCCCCAGACAACACCGCCTTATCCGGCAGCATGTTGAGTAGAACCAGTGCATATACCGACTGTTCTACCCCTGTTTTCATATGCATGTACAGCACCTCGATTTACGTAAATAGCTTGATTCAAACTGTAGATAATACCATCCGCGTATAAAGCGGATAAACATTATCCACTTTATACTTTATATCAGTTTGCACCAAAAGTAAAACCTTGCTGGCCTTTCTTTCAGTTAATATCTGCTATAAAAAAAAGATCGCGCATATAGCGCAATCTTTTTTCATATGGATAATCCCACCCGCTGAACCAGCTGTGAGCTCTGGTCATTAAGTCCGGTAATGGTGACTTTTTTACCATGCTCGGCGTATTTGCTCATCGTCTTCGCTATGGCATGGACAGCGGATTGGTCCCACACATGGGAGTGTGAAAAATCGATAATAATATGATCCGGATCGCTATCGTAGGCGAATTCATGAATGAAGTGGCTTGTCGTGCCGAAGAACAACTGGCCGGATACCGCATATGTTTTGGAAGAGGTTGCTTCCTGAACAGTTAGGCGGATCGAAGCTATTTTCCAAGCAAACGTTAAAGCACTTAGCAGAACTCCAAACAAAACCCCAATAGAAAGGTTGTCCGTAACCACCACAGTGACCACCGTCACAATCATAACCAGCGCATCGCTTAGCGGAACACGGGTTAAAGTTTTGAGTGAGCCCCATTCAAAGGTGCTGATACAGACCATTATCATTACGCCGACGAGCGCGCCCATCGGGATCTGCTTCACCACATCGCCAAGTACGATAATTAAGAATAATAAAAAGATCCCTGATACAAACGTGGACAGACGCGTGCGTCCTCCTGACTTCATGTTAACCATCGATTGGCCAATCATCGCACAGCCTGCCATCCCTCCGAAAAAACCAGTGACTACATTCGCAAGCCCCTGTCCCTTCGCCTCTCTGTTCTTATCACTACCTGTGCCCGTAATATCATCTATTAAGGTGGCAGTCATCAGGGATTCCAATAGCCCAACTACGGCCAGCGAAAGTGAATATGGCAAAATAATAAGCAGCGTATCCAGCGTGAACGGGATTTGCGGGAGATGGAATAGTGGCAAAGTTGCTGTAATATTCCCCATATCGCCTACGGTTCTTACGTCCAGATGAAGAGCGATACTAAGAACAGAAACAATAACAATCGCTACAAGTGCCGAAGGTACGGCTTTGGTAAACCGAGGAACCGTGTAGATAATAAGCAAGGTCAGAGCTACCAGTCCGTACATCACCCAGCCTTGTCCTTTAAAATGGGTAAGCTGTGCCATAAAAATCAGTATCGCCAGCGCGTTGACAAAACCCGTCATGACCGGCTGTGGCAAAAACGTGATAAACCGCCCCAGCTTTAGCATCCCCATCAATATCTGAAACACGCCAGCCAGTACAGTTGCCGCGAACAGATACTCTATTCCGTGTTCTAGTACGAGACTTCCGACTAACAGAGCCATAGCTCCCGTAGCCGCCGAGATCATTCCGGGTCTGCCTCCGGCAAGTGCCGTTACAATCGCAATGCAAAAAGAGGCATATAAACCAACCATCGGACTTACTCCCGCCAGGATCGAAAAAGCGATCGCTTCAGGAATCAGCGCAACGGCTACGGTCATCCCCGATAAAATATCGGTTCGAGTGTTAGAAAACCACCCATTATTTAAGGTAAGCTGCTTCAAAATCTATTTTCCTCCTGTGACTATTAAAATGTGTGGATCTTTTGTCAGAAAAGACCCGGGGCCGGTGCAACGCTAATGTTGCTTATTGTACTCGACCCACCTTCACCTTCACAAAAAGATTAGTTAGACTTGTAAGCGCTTATACACCTCATTTTCTAGCGAATCCTTAAAATATCATGCAAATTCTATATTTCTAGATTACCGGTACAATCCGGAAGCTTTCACTTCATTAAAGAAGGTGTTGAATTCATCAATGTTCAGCTGCTGAGCGGCATCAGACAATGCCGTTGCAGGATCAGGATGCACTTCCACCATAATACCGTCAGCTCCAGCTGCGAGTGCGGCTTTCGCACATGGAATAAGGATGTCTTTGCGGCCTGTCGAGTGAGTTACATCAACCAATACTGGCAAATGACATTCCTGTTTGAGAATTGGAACTGCTGAGATATCAAGCGTATTGCGGGTCGCTTTTTCATAGGTACGAATTCCACGTTCAATCAGCATGATCTGTGTGTTTCCACGAGACATGATATATTCCGCTGCATGGATGAATTCATCGAGTGTGGCAGCCAATCCACGTTTCAGCAGTACCGGCTTGTCGACTTCTCCGACCGCTTTTAGCAGCTCGAAATTATGCATATTACGTGCACCGATCTGGATGATATCCACATAATCAAGTGACTCTTCAATATGTCTTGGATCTACAATTTCGCTGATGGTCAGCAGTCCATATTCATTTGCTGCTTCTCGTAATATTCTCAAACCGTCCATTCCCAGTCCTTGGAAATCATAAGGTGAAGTCCGAGGCTTGAAGGCACCGCCACGCATTACACGTACTCCGGCTTTTTGCAGGGCGGCAGCTACGGTACGAGTCTGCAGTTCACTTTCCACGGAGCAAGGACCGGCTACCATCAGTGAAGAAGCACCGCCAACCGTTACATCTCCCGGCAGAACAATCACTGTATCCTCTTTGTGGCTCTTGCGGGCTACCAGTAAAGTTTTTTTATGATCATCTGTTTGTAAGTCCAGAGAAGCTGAGAAAATTTGTTTGAAGAGGCTACGGATCGTCCCGTTAGTGAAAGGGCCTTTGTTGCTCGCTACGAGCTTATCCAGCATCTGTTTTTCCCGTTCTGGATCAAATTTAGGGACACCTTGTTTTTCTTTAACTCCTCCAATCTCCTGAACAATCTTAGCCCGCTCGGAGATCAGCTCCAGCAATTGCCCATTAATTTCATCCAGACGACCTCTAAGAACATCCAATTCCACGTTACTCATTACCCTTCCACTCCCTCTTTTTGTTATAATTTGGAACGCAAAAAGGCCCCCCGTCGCAAGGGACGAGGAGCCGTGGTACCACCCTTATTTAGAATTAACCCGAATACTAGCACAAAGGAATAGAATCTCATATTCCCCTGACTAAGAATTAATTCTGTCTTTCACCCGGTAACGCGGGGCGCGGGCCTCCCTACTCATACCTGCCACAACCTGTGACAAACTACTTCAGGGGCCGACTCGGAAGTGAACTTCGGCATTAATCGTCTCATGAGGGTGCTCTCAGTCTCCGGCACGCCTTCCCTGTTAAGATCCGCTATAATGCTTACTCTCTTCGTCATAGTCCTTATCTATGTCAGCGCGGCTTTTGCGCTGGTTTCTGCTATCTTAATCAAAAAACGTCCCCGATGCAAGATAATAATGGAACGCAGAGTAGCTTTAACGCAATAAATTTTTTTGACTGATCCATACCCATTATCTATCCTATTCCAACCTGGCAATTACGGTTCCAATTCCTTCAAGCTGTATTGTTTGACAGCGATAATTGAATTGTTTACAATTTAATTATTATAAATATTTCCTGTTCTTTTTCAAAAAGCATAGATAACTGAAGGGATGTAGCAGCCATGAGCATTTATCAATATTCAGCACGCAGTATTCGGGGAAAAGATATCGAGCTAGAGCAATACAAAGGTAAAGTGCTACTGATAGTGAATACAGCAAGTAAGTGCGGATTTACCCACCAATATTCAGATCTGCAAAAGCTTTATGAGCGGTACGAGGAACGCGGCCTCCAAATTCTCGGCTTTCCTTCCAATCAATTTGGAGAGCAAGAACCCGGCAGCAATGAAGAGGTTAATGTATTTTGCCAAATCAATTACGGGGTAACCTTCCCACTCTTTGAAAAGGTTGACGTAAAAGGCGAAGCTAAACACCCTCTTTTCACCTACCTGACAGAACAGGCTGGATTTGAAGGGTTCGATATCAACCATTCTTCAGGAAAGCTGTTGCAAAGCATGCTTGAAGACAAAGATCCAGAGGCTCTGAACAATGACGAAATCAAGTGGAACTTCACTAAATTCCTGATTGATCGCGAAGGCAATGTGGTCACTAGATTCGAATCTACGGTGGACCCGCTGGATATTGAACCAGCTATCGAAGCCCTGCTATAAGTTTCTAATATATGAAAAATCCGCCCAGCTTTCGGGCGGATTTTTTGGGTTTAAGCATCTGCTTAATCATGTACGGTACTGCTCGGTAAATACTTCAAAATAAGGAGTCGTGTCCCTCTCCGCCATCGAACCATTCGCACCAGGTCCCCAGCCGATTTCAGCACGCCAGCTTCCCAACACACCTGACTGAATCAGCGCCTCCTCATTTACACCGATCAGCTGATCCGCCTGTGGTGCCACGTATAAAGCATCTACAGGACAATAAGCTTCACACATGAAACAGGTCTGGCAATCTTCCTGACGGGCAATGACCGGAATCTTCCCCTGCATTTCGAATACGTTCGTCGGACATACTTTCGTACACAGCTTACAACCAACACAACGCTCCAAGCTGATTAATTCGATCATATCGCTTGCCCCTCCTTCAGCGCATTCAGTTCATGAGCATGGGGCACAGCCTCTGTACTGACGCTTATATGTTGAATACCGGATAAGATCAGCCGGTGAGTCTGGCGCGGATCAAGCTCCGGATATTCCGCTAGTTTTTGCAGTCCGCGGGTCTCTTTCCGGGCGAGTGCCGCGGTGTACATCCACCTGCCGACCGCGAGCATAGCCGCGGCTTCACGCGATTGCACGATGCCCTGAACGCTGGCAGGAGCCTGCCCGTTCAAATAGGGCATCAAGGCATTCAGCCGCTTCAAGGCTGAAGAAATGCCCGGCTCGCTGCGGAAATAATTGATCTGCAGCGGCAAGATTTCACGCTGGATTGCCGCGATTAGCGGCTTCACCTCCAGCGTTTCCGAGGCATCGGCGCCAGCCGCCAGCCCGTAGCGTCCCGCTGCGGTCAGCTTGCGGCTGTTCGCCTGTCCTCGGCAGGACAGCGCATGCTGCGCGGCTCCCTGTCCAGCCCAGCTTCCGCTGCACATGGCCCAGGAAGCGTTATAAGCCCCGCCGCCGGAGATGGCGCCGGTCACTTTCTCGCGAGATGCGGCATCACCGGCCGCATAGAGTCCGGGCACGGTCGTCTGGCAATCCGTACCGCTCAAGCGCAGACCCCCAGTCCCGCGCATCGTGCCCTCATAGCGCAGGGTGAGCGGGAATTTCTGCTTAAACGCATCAATTCCCGCCCGCTCCAGCGGCATAAAGAAAATCGGATGCGCTTTGCGCAGGAAATCCTGTTTCTCCGCGGTGTCTGCCAGATCCAGCGAAGCGTAAACCGGACCCTTCAGCATCAGCTCAGGAATGCTGCCAAAGGTCCGATCCCCTCTATGCAACGGATGACCGTCCGCGTCATAGAGAGTGGCCCAAGCCAGCATGCGTCCACGTGTTACGGTTCCGTCCGCAAAGCTTGGCGCATATTGGCGGCTGAATTCCATGCCCGAGAGATCAGCTCCCACCTCTGCGGACATCAACAATCCTTCCCCTGTCAGCACGTTGCAACCAAGACCTTTGCTGAGAAAAGCACAGCCGCCGGTAGCCATCACAACGGCATTTGCCTTCACTTCCCAGGACTCTCCTGTCAGGCGGTTGATCCCACGCGCTCCACCAACACCGTGTTCATCGTGAAGAAGTTCCAGCGCTGGTGACTGATCAAGAATTGTGACCCCTGCTTTGCGCACAACTTTTCGCATAATCCGCATATATTCTGGTCCATGGAGATGGGTACGCAGTGAGTTTCCTTCTTCATCCTTCGGAAACGGATACCCCCACTGCTCCACTTGAGCCAGGTTCTGCTCTACCTGATCCAGCACCCGGTGAATCCAAGCATTCTCCGATAAATATCCGCCGGCCTTAAGTCTGGCCTGCACTGCCTGCTCCCGCAGCTCGGCAATGGGAGGAATAACTAGCAACGTTGTTCCTCCCGGTGCAGTTGCGCCACTAGTGCCCAAGTAGCCCTTATCCGCCAGGACTACCTTTGCACCTTGCGAGGCTGCACTCCATGCCGACCACGCCCCAGCAGGACCTCCGCCAAGCACGAGGACATCCACTGTCATTTCCTTCTTAAGCTGCGACATATTTTTTCCTCCTACACCATTAGCTGAGTTAGTTGAACTTAAAAATCACTAAAGGGAGGAGTGGCGGAGAGGCGGCCGAAAGTCCAAACATTCACCGCAGTCACTCAATTACCTTTACAGAAGAATCTTAAGTTCAATTAAAGCAACCTTTAAGCAACTTATTTCAGCTGCCAATCGCTAATATTGAAGTCTTTTTTCGCTAACTTCTCTTCGACGAGGAAGTTTTTGGTACCGTCCAGCAGCTTTGTTCCTTCATCAGTGAACGCAGTATCCTTGATATCACTAATCGGATTCACTTGCTTCGCCAGCTCAGGCGTTGTATCTCCGATTTCAGCCAGAAATTGATAATACTCATCTTCATGCTGCTTCAAGTCTGCCAAGGCTTTCTCTCTAGCTTCGTTCCATACCTTCGGAAAATCAGGGAATTTCGCCAGATAATCCTCAGACACAACTGTTGCGCTAGAACCAAGCAGGTTCGGGTGCTTCGAGGCATCATCCAAGTGAGTGTAACCTTGGTCAATCAGCTTCAGCGCAGGAACACCTAGATTTGTTGTAGCATCTACATCTCCACGGGCTAAAGCTGCAGTAGCATCAGGAATGAGCATATGCACGAGTTTGTAGTCGGTCACGCCTTCTTCCTGTAGTAATCCAACTACATAACGGTGCATGAAGGAGCCTTTTTGAATCGCGATAGTTTTACCTTGCAGATCTTTCACCGTCTTGGGCCCATCCTTCTTGCCGATCAAATAACCAATCGTGTTCGCGGAAGATTGTGAAATCAGACGGGTCTTGGCTCCAGAAGCGTAGGCAATAATAGCAGGTGTATCTCCAAGGCTGCCGATATCCAGCCGACCACTAATCAAGGATTCTGTCTGATCCGGACCGTTTGGAAAGCCAGTAAGCTTCACTTCAGTAATGCCGTATTTCTTCAACTCTTCTTGAATAATCCCTTTATAAAAGCCCCAACCCTCTGCACCGCCGGGCACATTCAATTTGTTGGAACCGATAAACCCAAAGTTCAATACCGCTGGAACATTGCTCGTGCTCGTGGCCCCTTCTCCCGCCTTCTCCGTATTTGATCCCCCGGAGGCAGATGCTCCATTGCCGCCCGTATTATTTCCGCAAGCCTGAAGCACCAGCATGGCCATCATAATTGTAGTTAAAAGTGCAAACCGAATCTTCCTAGAACGTTTCCCTTGAATCTCTCTGTACGCTTGTTTCATTGTTTCTCCCCCTAGGTTTATGCTATTTATTTAAATCTTGATCCAGCTCAGAACCCTGCCCTCGACGCCAATTTATACATAAAGTCATGGCTTGCCACCGGCTGCCTGCCCTTACCCCAGCCTACTTTTTCACGATAACCGCCAAGTAGTTTCTGCTCCTGAAGTTCCGCTTCTGTCACACCAATAATATTCTCAGAGTCTGGTGCAACGTAGAGAGCATCGACAGGACAATACAGCTCACACATAAAGCAAGTCTGGCAATCACTCTGCCGGGCAATAACAGGAATGCCATCCTCTACCCGTTCGAAAACATTAGTCGGGCAGACAGATACACATTGGTTGCACTCTACACATCTGGCAGCGCTGATCACCTCAATCACGATAGAACACCCTCCTTAGCCACGGCTTCCGTCTTCACCCATACCTGATCTAATCCGCCACTGATCAAGCGGTGATGCTGGCCATGATCTGTAGCCTTGAAATCCTCACGCTTATGCATGCCTCTCGTCTCTGTACGAGCAAGTGCAGAATTGTACATCCAGCGGGCTGTTGCGGTCATGGCTTCGGCTTCCCGTGCCTTGACCCCTTCTGGCGTACGCTGAATTTCGCGGCTTCGTTGCTCTTTCCACAATCCATCCAGACGATCTAGTGCAGACGTCAGCCCTTGTTCTGTCCGGAACAAATTGATATCATACGGCTTCACCTCAGCCTGTACAGCAGACACATACTCTGCTGTTTGGGCTGCCACTCCCGGCTTCACTTCCTGATGCACCAGTGGTGATGATGATAAGCCGACTGGACTACGCTGCGCAGCGTGCGACCCCAGACTCTGTGCATAGACAGCAGCTCCTTCACCAGCAAAAGAACCTGAAGACATCGCCCACGCCGCATTATGGCTGCCACCGCCAGTAAAACCTCCGCAAATCAGCTCGCGGGTAGCAGCATCTCCTGCCGCGTAAAGTCCGGGAACACCTGTGCCGCAGCTTTCATCTGTAATATGGATGCCACCCGTCCCCCGAACCGTGCCTTCGAGCCGCAAAGTAACCGGAAACGCATCCTTGAACGGATCAATTCCCTGGCGGTCAAAAGGAAGGAAAAAGTTCGTCTGCGCCACCCGCAGCAGCGGTCTTAAATCCTCTGGTGCCCCATCCAGCTTGGCGTACACCTGATTACCTGCCAACAGATTCCGGGCAATTACAGAACGGCCTTTCTTGGAACCGGCTCCCTCCACAATGCTTCCATCCTCATAATAAAAGCTGGCATAGCTGTAATACGCCGTCTTGGTCACCGAAGAGAACGTAGGGCAGATCGCATAGGCATTGGAGAATTCCATGCCGGACAGATTCGCCCCAGCCTCAGCAGCGAAGAGATAACCATCTCCGGTCAACACGTTGCAGCCAAGTGCCTTGCTTAGGAAGGCGCAGCCTCCGGTAGCAATAACGACTGCTCCTGCCTGAACAGTCCAGGTTTCTCCACTCTGGGTATGAACTCCAGCCGCTCCAGCTACGCCATGCTCATCTGCCAGGAGTTCCAAGGCTGGGCTGTGATCTAGAATTTTAACGCCTGCCTTTTTCACCAGCCTACGCATTAATTTCATATATTCCGGTCCTTGCAGACTTCTTCGGAATTGATTGCCCTGCTCATCTACAGGGAATGGATAACCGGAAACACCCAGCTTGTTCATATTGGCATAGGTTTGATCCAGCACCCGGTCCATCCAGCGAGATTCAGCCAGCTGCCCGCCAAGCGCATAACGACTTGCTTTTGCCTCTTTCCGGAGCTTCTCATCCGGCTTCACATACCAGACTCCCGTTCCCGACGGTGCCGTTGCCCCACTTGAACCGCAGTACCCTTTATCTGCAAGGATTACTTTGGCCCCCTTCGCTGATGCAGTAAGGGCTGCCCACGTTCCTGCCGGACCTCCTCCGATAACGAGCACGTCTGCCACCAAATTCACCGATCCTTTTTTCACCGATCCACTCATATGTTTAAGACCTCCTCAGTTTGTTTAGCCTTCGTAACTATCGCGCCAGAACAGGAACTTTCGTTCAATAATCCGGAACAAGGAATCGATCAGCTTACCGACAATTGCGAAAATAATAATGCCTACGAATACAACCTCTGTATTAGAGTTCTGCTTCGCTTCATTGATAAGAAACCCAATACCTGACTGTGATCCAATAAGCTCTGCTACAACCAAACCAATCCAAGCTACAGCCAGCGACAACCTTAGCCCTAACAAAATTCCAGGCAGCGCCGCCGGGAGTATAAGCCTGCGCAGCTTCTGATATGGACTGAATCCCAATACACGAGCTACTTCGAACAATTTATTGTCCACATTGCGGATGCCCATAAACGTATTAATATAGAGCGGAAAAAATGAGCCTGTCATAATGATCACAACTTTTGACATCTCTCCAAACCCGAACCAGAGAATAATGAGCGGCGCTATAGCTAAATGGGGAACAAGCCTAAGCACTTGTACGCTAGGATCGAGCACATAT
Organism: Paenibacillus sp. FSL H3-0286; assembly: GCF_045040705.1. NCBI lineage: Bacteria > Bacillati > Bacillota > Bacilli > Caryophanales > Paenibacillaceae > Paenibacillus > Paenibacillus sp. FSL H3-0286. Next base: position 6,270,403 of record NZ_CP150285.1, read on the forward strand.
TCTACACTGCGAAACAAGCCAGTCAGTACGCCGAATAGAAGACCCAACACACCTCCAATAAGAAATCCGATGCCCGCCCTACCCATGCTGACACCCAGATGATGAGTTAACTCTCCAGTAACCAACAAGTCGGTAAAAGCTCTTGCAATCGAAAGCGGAGTCGGCAAAAAGGTTGCTGAGACCAGCCCCGTACTCCCTGCCAGCTGCCAAAGGACTAACGTCACCACCGGGATAATTGCACCCATTCCCCAATCAGAGAGCAGGGGTTTCCATGCAACTTGTATTGCAGGTTTCTTCGGTGTCTTCTTGGATAAAGGAGCTGTGCCGCTGCTATCCAGCGTTTCTCTGGCTCTTTTAGTATTTTTGATAATAGCTTCTACTACATCGCTCATGGTGCATCCCCCTTTTGTTTAATGAGCGTTCAAGGTTATCCGCGATAACTGTCTTGCCATCTCAACAACCGTCGTTCAATGTAACGAACAATGGAATCACTCAACAATCCAGCTACGGCAAAAATAATAATTCCCACGAACACCACTGGTGTGTCCGCGAATTGACGCGCGTCGGACATCATGTATCCAATGCCTGAGGTAGATGCAATAAGCTCTGCCACTACTAACCCCAGCCAAGAAAGCCCTAGAGAGAGACGCACTCCAAGAATAATGTTCGGCAGCGCTGCTGGAAGTACTAACCTGCCAATCTGCTTCAATCGGCTGAAGCCAAGTACCCGGGAAACTTCGAACAGCTTGTTATCCACGCCGCGAATTCCCATGAACGTATTGATATAAAGCGGGAAAAAAGCTCCCTTAGCTATCAATAGCACCTTCGACTCCTCACCGATCCCGAACCATAAAATGAACAGCGGTACTACCGCCAGACTGGGAATCATGCGGATCATTTGCAGGGAAGGATCTAACAGCTTCTCCGATCTGCGGAACAGGCCTACGAGAAGTCCTAACAGCAGACCCAGTCCACCACCTAGCAGGAATCCAGAAAAGGCTCTGACCAAGCTGATTCTAAAGTTCGGCCACAGATCGCCTGAAGCCGCTAAAGTTACAAAAGATTCCGCAATCGTATACGGCGTAGGGAACAGCATCTCCGAGATCATTCCATAATGCCCGAGCGTCTGCCACAGAATTAGCACACTGCCCGGCAGCAAAAGACCAAGTCCTAGTGTTGCCACCTTTCCGGGTCTTCCGGAAGTTCTTATGGCTACAGCCCGATTTGTCATACTTTGAACCCACCTTTTTTCAGCTTTACAATCACTTTAAATAAACGGAAAGAGACCCTCGAATGTAATGCCTTCGAAAGTCTCCATGGGTATGGTCGACCTATTTTATATTCCGGCTCCGTCTGTAAGCTCTAGCTCATCTACCTTTTCAAAATAATTCAACACCTTCAAACGCAGCTCTTGAAAGGAGGTCGTTGTTTTTTTCCGTGGATACGGTAAATCTATCGGTACAATTTTACGTATTTTCCCGGGACGCGGCTCTAGAATCACTACCCGATTCCCCAAGAACACAGCCTCATCAATATCATGTGTCACAAAAATCATGGTTGTTTGGTTAGCCCACCAAATGTCCAGCAATACCGTCTGCATATGAGCCCGAGTGAATGCATCCAGTGCACCAAACGGTTCGTCCAGCAGCAGTATTTTCGGATTGCGCAGAAGTGCACGAGCTATTGCCACCCGCTGGGCCATCCCTCCCGACAACTCGCGGGGATAAGATTTCTCAAATCCATTTAACTTCACCAGATCAATCAATTCATCGACCTTCCGCCTAACCTCCTTGTTCCCTAGCGGTAAATCAGAGGCAATATTCTTCTCAACGGTAAGCCAGGGAAAGAGGCGATGCTCCTGAAAAATAAAACCCTTATCGATCCCAGGACCCCCAATCTCCGCCCCTTCCAGGGTGACACTGCCAGTGTACCCGCTATCCAGACCGGCTACGATGCGTAATAGTGTACTTTTTCCACAGCCGCTGGGGCCGATGACTGTAATAAATTCGCCCTCCTGTACATGGAGATCTACATTATGGAGTGCTTGAACATGACCACCGGCAGACTCAAAACGTTTATTTAGGTTCGAAATAGACAGCAACGCTTCTCCCACCTTGACCCCTCCTTTAATCTGTATGGACAAAAAAAACAGAGGCATTGCGTTTTTACATTCGCAATACCTCTGTAGGAACAGTCGGCAATCATTATTCAAAGTAAATCAATTGGAATTATAATATTTAAAATATCATCGATTTTATAAGCTGTCAACAAAAAACAAGCCCTTTTATGGAACAGAAGTGGAGTTATTTCTAGTTCATAAGTTTGAAAAGCAATGAATTTAATCACTTTTAGTAGGATGAAAGTATTAAAAAACTTTGCTTTTGCGTCGATATAATGAAGTAAGCTTATGACAAATTGGTTCTAAGGAAGGGGCTTTTGCTTGAAAAGCATATCATTAAAATGGGGAGCAACACTTGTTGCCCTTAACACCTTGTTCGGTGGTACTCTCTATGCATCTGCAGCTGAAATCACTCCACCGTTCTCCGATTTAACCGAAATACAACAGACGAAAAGTGCCGCAATCCTCGAGGCTGCTCGTCTAGGATTGCTTAAAGGCGATCCCAATGGACAATTCAGACCCACTGCGACTATGACTCGCCAAGAGCTGGCAGCCATTTTAGCGAAGACCTTAAAGCTAGATTCCTCAGTGAATTCCGCTTTTTCCTTTAGAGACGTATCTGATTCCAGTTGGAGTGTCTCCGCTATTGAGGCTGTTAAAAAGGCAGGATTTATGGAGGGTGATCTTACAGGTAATTTTAATCCATCCAGACCTGTAACTAGGGAAGAGCTTGCAGTTATATTTGTACGTGCCATCCGCGGAACTGGAGCACAAGGCGGACAAGCCAACAAGGTTAATGACGAATCCACAATCAGCAATTGGGCAAAAGAGTATACTGATGTCGCACTACGTCTTAAACTTATAGACTCTCCCGAAGATATGTTCAGCCCCAAAGGTACTGTTCAGCGGCAGGATATGGCTTCTTTTCTGCTGAATATTTTTAAAGAAGAACAACAAACTGCAACGATCGACAATATAGATGGAGATTTCGTAACGATCAATGGCACGCCTTACCTCATTGAAGGTACACTCAAAGAATTAATGGGTGATAGCAACCATGATGCTTTAAGAGGAGCTGTCCTTAAGTTCAATTCCTTGAATCGTCATGTAGATGGTTTGCAAGAGCTTGAAATTGTACAAAAAGGGGTTCAACTAAATACCTCCGGCTTTCCCTCCGGTTCTTTGCTCAATATTTCTGGAAATGATGTTGTTATTAAAGGTAATGTTACCGGTGATCTAAAGATTAAAAATGGCGTTTCGAGTATAACTTTTCAGGGCCAAATTGGGCAGATCATTGTGGACTCTATAACTCCAGTTACTATTCATGGCAGCGGTCCCCTGCAAACCTTAAAAATAGTCGAAGGCGGCGCTAGGATCACCATCGATCCCTCCTTGTCTATTCAAAATCTGCAGTTGCCTGGCAACAGTCTGCCTTCACATTTCATAACAAATTACACAGCCATTCAAGATAATATCCAAAAGGTTCAAAATGCATCAGGAGCCGTTGCTCCTGCATATACTTCGTCCACGTCTGCTAACTCCGTGAGCGATCCGACTCCTGAGCCTACTCCCGTTGCGACTCCTAGTCCTTCTCCGGCGCCGACTCCGAGCCCTACTCCCGTAGCGACTCCTAGTCCTTCTCCGGTCGCGACTCCTAGCCCTACTCCGGTGACGACTCCGAGCCCTACTCCCGTAGTGACTCCTAGTCCTACTCCCGTAGTGACTCCTAGTCCTACTCCGGTGGCGACTCCTAGTCCTACTCCGGTGACGACTCCTGAGCCTACTCCGGTGATGACTCCTGAGCCTACTCCGGTGACGACTCCTGAGCCTACTCCGGCGCCTACTCCTGAGCCTACTCCGGTCGCGACTCCTAGTCCTACTCCGGTGGCGACTCCTGAGCCTACTCCGGCGACGACTCCTGAGCCTACTCCGGTCGCGACTCCTGAGCCTACTCCCGTAGTGACTCCTAGTCCTACTCCGGCGCCGACTCCTAGTCCTACTCCGGTGGCCACTCCTAGTCCTACTCCGGTGGCGACTCCAGTAGCGACTCCTAGTCCTACTCCGGTGGCGACTCCTAGTCCTACTCCAGTAGCGACTCCTGAGCCGACTCCGGTCGCGACTCCTGAGCCTACTCCGGTAGTGACTCCTAGTCCTACTCCGGTGACGACTCCTAGTCCTACTCCGGTGACGACTCCTAGCCCTACTCCGGTGACGACTCCTGAGCCTACTCCGGCGCCGACTCCTGAGCCTACTCCCGTGGCGACTCCTAGTCCTACTCCGGTCGTGACTCCTAGTCCTACTCCGGTGAACCATGCACCAGTCGTGCAAAATAATATTGATCCAATATCTGCTCTGATCACAAGTGGTGTCCAAAACGTCGACATCAGTAATGTGTTCATTGATCCGGACGGCGACCCGCTTACATTCGCAGCTGCATCCTCTGACGCTAGCGTTGCCACTGTATCTGTAAATGGGAATCATCTCAACCTTGTGCCGGTCGATTCAGGCACAGCCATGATTACAATAACAGCAATGGACGGCCAAGGTGGCGTTAACACTGCTACTTTTGCATTCACTGTAACGTCTAATCAGCCACCAATTGCGATATCTGGAATCACTACTCAACTCTTAACACCAGGTATCACTGCACCACGTACATTTGATCTGGCCCAGCTTTTTCAAGATCCCGACAATGACATGCTTACTTATTCAGCTTCTATAGATAACGTAAATGCTGGTACACTTAGCCTTAATGGCAACACTCTGACGATAACTCCGGCAGCTAATAGTTCAGCTAGTGGTTTAGTGACCCTCACAGCAACGGATGATAAAGGAGGTTCAGCTACCTCAACTTTCACCTTGATTACAGCCCAGCTTGTAAACAACGGCTTTGTGCCAATAACCACCAAGCAAGGTGTATCCAATATTTCCTTCGATATTTCCAAGCTGATTCCTAATCAGAGTCAATTTAAAGTGTATACAGAAAGCAGCACAGGTTCATTGAGCGGACCTGCAACTCTGAATGGAGCTATATGGAATGGTCCTACAAGTCCAGGAACGGTATGGATAATAGGTTCTGATGGCAAAGCGGTTGTATTATCTATAAGCGTGGCTTCACAGGGTACCTCTGAGCTATTCTTCTCAGAGTATCTGGACGGCGGTGACGGCAGAATCGCAGTTGAGCTGTACTATAAAGGAAATGGTAATCCCGCAGGAAAAGCAGAAGGTTACACCCTTGAAGTTCACCAATTTATGAAAGCCACCCAAACCAAACAGGTTTATTCCCGGCCATTATTCCCTGTACCTGTAGCAATGCCGTATATGTTTATAGATTCTACTTTTGGGGACGCATTTGATTTAATGAATATCTCCTATTACAATGATGAACTGAGTCTATATAATCCAAAAACATATAATATTACAGCATTAGTACTGAAGAAAAACGGCCAAATCGTGGATGTTCTCGGTGACCCTACCTCTACTCAGCAATTCCTCTCCACAGGTGGAACTATTGTCCGTAAATCTGGTATATACACTGGATCACAGCAGTATTCACTTGAGGGCGAGTGGAATCAATATTCCAAAGGAACTTACCAGTATTTTGGAAGCCATACTCCTTAAACAGCCCTTTCTAATGAAAAAACAAGCAGGCAGTGAGCCTCCAGATATTGGAGAATCAATGCCTGCTTGATTATCTGCATTGCGTAGCGTTAAGTCGACTTTGGGTAAACCTCGGAATAACTCCTCCGGATCCCCCGTATATTTTAATCGCCGAATCTAGATCAAATCTTTGATTTAGTTGCATTCTGTACACTTATTTCGTATAAAAAAGGGGTTGTCCTAAATATAACTGTATTCTATACAATTAAAATCCAGAAAAACCACCTTTAGCTGAGGAAATCATGAAAATAAGTGTACTGAATACAGCTATTTTTGGGGGACAATTTATTCGATGAGTTATAACTGTACAAAATACACTTATATGCTCCCACCGTAACTTCAACATATGTCACCGCTTCAAAATCTGCATTTTGCCTCCTCTTGTTACTTATACTCCTGCATCTACTTCCACTACTCCCACTACTTCCGCTACTTCCTCTACTTTCTCTACTTCCTCTACTTTCTCTACTTCCTCTACTTCCTCTACTCCTTCTACTTCCTCTACTTCCTCTACTTCCTCTACTTCCTCTACTTCCTCTACTTCCTCTACTTCCTCTACTTCCTCTACTTCCTCTACTTCCTCTACTCCATCTACTACCTCTACTTCCTCTACTTCCTCTACTCCTTCTACTTCCTCCACAACTTCTACCTGCCGTTTCAAAATATCACTTCAAGCATATCGCTCCCCCGGCTCTTAGCAACGCTGCTTACATCAGATATCTTAAATATAAATACACGCTGGAGATCACAATGGATAACAGCATTAAAGGAAATCCGACCTTCAAATACTTCATGAATGTAATCGGGTACCCCTCTTTTCCTGCCAAACCCGCCACGATCAAATTAGCACTCGCACCAATCAATGTGCCATTGCCACCCAGACAAGCGCCTAAGGCCAAACTCCACCATAACGGCTCCAAATTGCTGATCCCCATATTGCCCATCTCCTGAATCAGCGGGATCATAGTTGCTACAAAAGGGATGTTATCCAGAAATGCCGAGGTAATGGCGCTGACCCATAAAATCATCATTGAGCTCATCAGCACATCACCATTCGTTATTTCAATCGCTTTTGCTGCCAGCTCTGCAATCACACCTGTCTCTACAAGCCCTGACACCAACACGAACAGTCCGATAAAAAAGAAGATCGTAATCCATTCCACGCTGTGAAAAGCTTTTTCCAGCATATGTTCCCCTCCGGTCAGCAGCAGCAGTAAAAATGCACCAGCCAGTGCAACCGTAGCGGACTCCAAATGTAACGCCTGATGTAAAAAGAACCCGGCAATCGTAATTGCCAGTACGATCAAACATTTTCGCAGCAACTTATGATCTGTAATCATAACCTTCTCATCCATGTCCATGATGCTCTGCTGCAATTCAGGTGTAGTTTTAATTTGTTTACCGAACATCAATAACAGCAGCGGGATATACGCCAAAACAATGATGATAATCACGGGTGTCAGATTGCTAATAAAAGCCATGAAGGTCAGCTCCTTAACCGCACTGCCAATCATGATATTAGGCGGGTCTCCGATCAAGGTTGCCGTTCCGCCTACATTAGATGCGATAATTTGTGACATCAAAAAAGGCAGCGGATGTATGCGCAGTTGTCTTGTAATACTGAAGGTGACTGGCACCATAAGCAGCACTGTCGTCACATTATCCAAAAAGGCTGAAGCCACTGCGGTAATCACAAACAAAGCAATCAGTATTCTCTTCGGCTTCCCCTTCGCCAACTTAGCTGATTTCACAGCTGCGTATTTAAAGAGCCCCGTGTCAGCGGTAATCCCTACAATCATCATCATTCCTACAAGCAATCCTATAGTATTAAAATCGATGTGCTGCAGTGCCGTCTCCTGATCCACAATGCCCATCGCTATCATGACGATAGCTCCTAACATCGCCAGAATGGTACGGTGAATCTTTTCGGAAATAATAAGTCCATAAATCAGCAGAAAAATGCCTATCGCCCAAACCGCTTGCTGTTCCATAATATCCCTCGGTCCTTCTATGTAATTTCGTTAACTTACAGTCTACTCATCCTATAACCTTATTATCATAAAATAGATTTGTATTTTTCGCACTGGGTTTGTGGAATCATTCCACTAAAAAACGACTCTGCCGGATGTTTATCGGAGAGCCGTTGTGGATTCGATTATTTCATTTTCAGAGCCTGAGGCTCCTTGAAAGCAGTTAACTTCCCTTTACTCTGCACAATAATCATCCCATCCTCCAGCAAGGTTGGGCCGAATACTCTACCTGATGTTTTGAGCTGCACGATAGGTTTGGCGGTAATTAGATCAATAGCAACCAATTTCCCATCGGTCTGGGCAACATACATGCCATGTCCGAGCAGATCGAAGCGGGCAATCGGATTGCTGATTCCTCCGTACTGGAACACAGATTTATTAGACATTTTAACACCATAGATGCTCTGTTCGTTACTAAAAAGAATTCTTCCATCATAAGGACCCGCCGCGTAGGATAACTTATCTCCGATGGATTCATACGAATAATTATCTCGTGTTACGGCAGCTGGATCAACATTTACTGGGTAGCCATAGACTCCTTTTTGTCCCCCAATATATATCCTGTCCCCAATGATCCAGGCTCTGCCTCCGCTAGTCATATATTCTTCTTCTGGTTTCGGATGATTAGGATCTATATGAGCGGGGTTATACTCTACAGCCTTTACAAGCTTACCTGTCTTCACATCCAAATGATCGAGTGTCGTCAAAGGAAGAGGGTCTACCAATGTAGCTTCCCGTTGTGAGATAAGCGTAGTCCCCTCTGCTGCAATCGGAAGACTATGATTACCACTATTCCAAAGCTCTTTACCTGTTGTTCGATCAAACGCATGTAAAATGTCATACGTATACGCTCCGGATTCTGAGTTTTGAGCTAGCACCAGATTCCCCTCAACCATAAATGGTTCAAACAGCATTTCGCTGAAATTATCGCGCCACTGCAACTTGCCATCTTTCAGATTGTAGGCTTGAATATCGCCATTAGCAGCGAATAACTGCTCTTTATCAATTAACAATTTACTGACACCTTTACTGGTTGCCGATGAGCTCCATTTATTTTTGCCCGTAGCCGCGTTAACTGCATAGATCGTACCTGCCTCCGAAGTGACGTAAGCCACGCCATCCTGATAGAGCAGCGGCGTTGTTAATTTGGAGCCGTATTTCCACATTACTTTTCCAGTCTGGACGTTAATCGCTAAAAGCTGACCCTTTTGAAGGATAAAAGCTTTGCCCGCTCCGACTGCAACAACACCCTTACCCATGATATAATCCGACGGCACATCTTTCAAAGCTGGCAAATCCATTGTTGTTGACCATTCAACCTTCGCAGCAGGCAGGTTTGCATAGTAATCATCACCATTCGAGCCTATAAAAGAGGTGTGTGGATCAACCGCAGCTGCTTGTACCGGATTTACCATAAGCAATACCCCTAAACCAATAACTGCAGTACGAAGATAAGATTTCAATATTGTTCCTCTCACCACCAAACTCCTCCTCATATAAGTAACTGCCTCATTTGGATAGCTTGTTAAAATCAAATATAATAATATTGGACGAGCAGGACACAATCCTTATGGATTATTATTCCATTTTGTCAAAAACAACAGAAGAAATCAAAACATTTACTCACAAACTTACATTTTGTAAGTCATTGTGTTATAATAATCACATTCCTCCATACACGGACAGGCTTTAGCAAATATATGAATAACAAGGGGTTTGTGAGCATGAGTAACGAAGCAACCGCAGCACCAGCATCCGATTTTGAATTTGGTATCTATACCTTAGGAGACATCGTAGCGGATTGTCATACAGGGAAGAAGATCAGTCCAAAACAACGTCTCGACGAAGTTGTAGCTGCAGCTAAGCTGGCAGATGAGGCGGGACTTGATGTATTTGGTGTAGGTGAGCATCATCGTCTTGATTTTGTAATTTCTTCGGTGCCAGTGGTGCTGGCTGCCATTTCTCAGGTTACTAACAGAATTAAACTAACGAGCGCAACAACCGTATTAAGCACCATTGATCCTGTACGGGTGTTCGAGGATTTCGCCACACTTGATTTGCTGTCGAATGGACGTGCAGAGATTATTGCGGGGCGTGGTGCTTTTGTGGAGTCTTTTCCGCTCTTCGGGTATGAGCTTGAAGATTATCACCGTCTATTTTCCGAGAACATCAATTTACTCTTGGAGCTTAACAAACATGAAGTTATGAACTGGGAGGGCGCCTTCCGTTCATCGCTGAAGAATTCGGAGATTGCTCCACGTCCATTACAGGAGAATCTTCCGCTCTGGATTGGTGTAGGCGGTTCTCCAGAAAGCGCGGAGAAGGCCGGGATGCTCGGGACCGGAATGGCTATCGCCATCCTAAGCGGCAGTCCAGAGCCTTTTCAAGAGCTTGCCGCAACCTATCGGCGTGCCGGAATTCAAGCAGGACATCCACCTGAGGATCTAAAGATTGCGATCACTAGCCACGGTTACATTGCTGAAACCTCACAGCAGGCTTTGGATGAATATTACCCTTACTACTATAGTTACCGTAACTCTATCAGTCCAAAACCGGGTCAAGAGTACAAGGTGTCTCGTGATGACTTTGGGCGATATGTATCTGCTGATAACACGATGGCTGTGGGCAGCCCGCAGCAAATTATCGAAAAAATTCTCTATCAGCATGAGCTGTTCGGTCATAGCCGCTTTATGACTCAGCTCGATATCGGCGGCCTTCCTTACGCTCAGGTAGCCAAAGCCATTGAACTTTTGGCAACAGAGGTTGCACCTGTAGTACGGCGTGAGATCGCCAAGAAGAACAGCCGTTAGAATGGAATACCAAAAAGGGGCCCTCAAGCCAACGGCTGAGGCCCCCTTTTTATAAAAAAAATCACGCAAAGGATGGTTTATTATTATCTACTTTTCCGCTGATAAGCTTCTTATATTCGTCGTCTCCGCCGTCCAAAGAAGGTGCAGTATAAATCTGAGCTGAAGCTGGCTGCTGAGCAGAATGACTCGAGCCCGCTTTTCTTTTGGTGCTTTTGTCATCGCCGCCTGCACTCCTGCTCCCACCACTCGCAGATCGGAGAACAGCATCGGATAAGCTGTTAATACCTTTTATTCTCTTCATGCTGAATCCTCTCCTACTAAATGATTGATGGTACGGAATAAATCCTGATTATTCCCAACTACCGCCTTAAGATCATCTGCAGATAATCCATCACTTCCTGAGAAATGAACGGAAAGAACATACTTCTTACCTAGAGGATAGCATAGGATATATACCTCTGCAACTTCCGTGCGTTGAAAAAAAGTCCATTTACTCGATAAAAATGCATCTACCACACTAGGCTGCTTCTCATTCCCTTTCGTTACAGACAAGGGATAGGAGTGACCGCGTCCGACATTCCCCCCCACCTGAACAAGTTGTTCCTTCTCTTGTGCCTGCCAGATGGCTGCACCGATTACACGACAATGCTTCGGAGGTAAAAAGGAATTGCGTATCGCCTCACTAAGTGCGTGATATTTATCTCCATTCTCGGAGATGGTCACATTACTATTATATTGCCAAAAAAAATGAAGGATACTTTCCTTGCGCCTTAAATCCATCTTTAGCTGCTCTAAATCTTTAAGCGGGTCACGGAATCTTCCACGTTCTTGAATACTATCAATAATCTTACCACAGCTCACATCCACAGCAGCCGTAGGATTATCGTGATGCACTTCATACTCTAAAGATGTAATTCCCGCTAAATCAGATAGCAGATGATATTCTTCTACATTTTCTCCAGGGATGAGATCATCACGCGCAGTTACCTGATCAGGCACTAGACAAAAAACACGGCTGCGCCGTAATCTAGCCCAAAACAAACCCATTTCAAACCCCGTATTATCGCGGGTCACATAATAATATTTACCACGGATTTTGGCAACATCATCTGGCGAGAACACAAATACGGCAAAATCGCTCTCATCCAAATTTCGCTCCAACGCCTCCATAGTGTATTCATTCGCCCGAAAAGCGTTGGCATACCAAGGATGCACTTCAGCATCCCTCTTCAGCTGCTCATGAATCGCTCTTGCATAACGTATAGACTCCCTGGAAGATCCAATGAATAGCTTTGGTTTAGTCACGGCAATGCTCCTTCATCCTCTTTCCCGATATGTAATAATTATACAAGTCTTTAGACCACCAGAAAAGAGGCCATATTCTCAAAAAATATTATTCTAAACCTCGTAAATTGGGTAAGGAATTACGACTACTCTCAAAAAGCGAGGATACTATGAACAAAATGATAGGTGTCACCCTGCTCACAGCTTGCCTTTTGGGTATAGCAGCGCCACAGTCTGCTGAAGCAAAGACAGCAGCGGGAAGTTATACCGCACAGGTATATGCGAGTTCTTTAAATGTACGCGATGAACCGGCTAAGAATGCAACTGTTGTAGGATCAATTAAGAATGGGGCTCGGGTTACTGTGACTGATGAGCAGCACGGATGGTTAATGGTTAAGGCGGGGAGCACCTCTGGCTGGGTAGCGGGTTATTACCTAAAAAAGGTGAACAGCAACTCCCTGCAATCCAGCGCTTCTGGAACGTCTATTGCTACTAAAACCAATACTGCCTCGTCAACATCAGCCAATACTTCTAGTAGAACTTCAAAGGCTACAGTCACGGCTGATTCTCTGCGCATCCGAAGTGGCCCAGGAACTCACTATAAGGTGCTCGGTTCTTTAAAAGCCAAGGATACAGTCACTCTCCTTCTTCATCAGAACGGCTGGGCTCGAATTCGCACAGTCAGCGGTGAAACTGGTTGGGTGGCAGAGCAGTATATCCGAAGTGGAAGCACATCAAGCAGTACAAGCAGTACAAGCAGCATAAGCACCGTCCAGCATAAAGGCGGACTACGAGGAAAGCTGATCGTCATCGATCCTGGTCATGGCGGCAGTGATCCGGGCATGCTTGGCACTACATATAACACCATGGAAAAAGATTTGAATCTGCATACTGCACTTTATGTCCGCGATGCTCTTGTTGCTAAAGGAGCACGGGTAGAGATGACGCGCACCCGAGACGATCAGAAGCCGACGTTAGCTCGTCGTGTTCAGATGAGCCAAGCCCTGCGTGCTGATGCTTTTGTAAGCGTTCATTATAATTCTTCACCTAAAAATGTGTCCGGAACGTTGACCTTCTTTTATTCAGAAGCGGATGATTTGAAGCTGGCGCGGGCGATTGAAACCCGGCTGGGGCAAGGCATCGGTCTGAAAAGCAACGGGTTGTCCTTTGGCGATTATCACATCCTAAGGGAGAATCGGATTCCAGCTACCTTGGTTGAGCTTGGATTCCTTACCAATCCTACAGACGAGTCCATTGTCCGCAAGGCCTCCTATCAGAAAAAAGCGGCTAAAGCCATCGCTGAAGGCGTTGCGGATTATTTTAAATAACTGGCTGGAACAACACTCCAAAAAAAGCCCGACCCATGTATCTCTCAGGTATGATCTGAGGAGATCTGTGGGTCGGGCTCTTTTGACTGCTTCCTTATACGAGCATTTGATAGACCAAGAACAAGTTCAACGATACAACCAGACCGGAGATAATCCAGCCCAGAGTGGCTGTCATTTTGCGATTCACTAACCCGCCCATAATCTGGCGATTGCTTGTAAACACAACCAGCGGAATCAACGCGAACGCAATCCCAAAGGACAGGATCACCTGACTGATCACGAGTGCTTTGGTTGGATTCACACCAAAACCAATGATCGCTAGTGGCGGAATGATGGTAATCGCACGGCGCAAGTACAGGTTAATTCTTTTGTTGATGAAGCCTTGCATAACCACATCGCCAGCCATAGTCCCTACGGAGGAACTCGACAGTCCCGCAATGAGTAGTCCCAACCCAAACGAGATCGCCGTTACTGGCCCAGCTAAGTGACCAAATTGTTGAAACGCGACATCCAGATCCTCAACCACGAGACCATTTTTGAAAAACAATGCCGCGGAGACAATAACCATAGCCAGATTTACTGCACCTGCGATAATCATCGCAATAATAATATCTATAAATTCCATTTTGAAAATCTGTTTTTTCTCCGATTCATTCACCCCGACGATACGGTTCTGTGTAAGTGATGAATGCAGGTAAATCGCATGTGGCATCACGGTTGCACCTAGAATTCCTGCGGCCAATAGGATGCTGTCCACCCCTTCAAACTTAGGTGTAAACATGCCTACGGCAACTGCTCCCATATCCGGTTTAGCTACAATAACTTGAAAAGCGAAGGCTAATACGACTATAAGGATCATCGCGGCAATCCCTGCCTCTAAGGAGCGATATCCCCGGCGTTGCAGCTCTAAGATAGCAAATGAGCCCACCGCAGTAATCAGTGCTGCTGGCAGCATCGGAATATCAAATAAGAGATATAGTCCTAATGCCGCCCCGATAAACTCTGCCAGATCCGTAGCTATAATCACTAGCTCACTTTGAATCCATAAGAAGATCGATACACTCTTCGGAAAACGATCATGGGCGATCTCAGGCAAGTTCTTGCCTGTCGCAATCCCCAGCTTGGCGGATAACGCTTGGATTAGCACAGCCATTAGATTAGAGGCCACGATCACCCACAATAAGAGATATCCATATTTGGAGCCCGCCGTAATATTGGTGGCAAAATTACCTGGATCCAGATAAGCAACAGCAGCGATAAAAGCTGGGCCTAGAAAAGGAAGTAATCGTTTAATCCCTTTGATCTCCCCGTTAAGTACGGCTTGTGCTGAAATCGAGTTCTTATGTTGTTTTATATGTGGTTGTTCTACTAAAGTTTGTTCGAGCATTTCAATTCCTCCTCTTGCCCTGAAAAAGTTGTCTATATACACGAAAGTTTCCCCTGTGCAACTTATATTTAAAGTATATGCTTATTTCTGAAAAATGTAAACATGTTTCATATGGAATTTTCATTTGCTTGTTCACCAACGACTAGGCACAAAAAAAGCTGGACGATGATCAGGAATTACCCGATCTTCGCCCAGCTTAAGCTGCTTATGAATTTTTCTTCCATGTGTCCTTCAGCGGTACTATCCGGTTCAGCACCAGCTTATCTGCCGTGGTATACTTCTTATCCACGCAGAAAAATCCATGCCGGATCAATTGAAACTTATCCTCTGGTCTTGCGTTGCCCATCGATGGCTCCAGCAAACAATCCTTCAGGACCGTTAAGGAATCTGGATTAAGATACGCGTCCCAGCGCTCACCGTCTTCTTTAGGACCGTCGTTATCTTTCAGCAGACGCTCATATAGATGAACATCAGCCTTGATAGCCTGGTCTGCCGATACCCAGTGAATGGTTGCCTTAACCTTCCGTTCATTAAACCCGCTTCCGCTCTTCGTTCTCGGATCATAGGTGCAGCGAAGCTCTAGGATTTCTCCGGTAACTTCATCCTTGATTACTTCATTGCACTTTATGAAATAAGCACCCTTCAGCCTTACTTCGTTCCCCATAGTCAGCCTGTGATACCCTTTTGGCGGCTCCTCCATGAAATCTTCTTGTTCAATATAAAGGGTTCGTGAAAAAGGAACCTCTCTTTCTCCAAGTGACTTATCTTCACTGTTATTCTCAATCGTCAGCCATTCATTATGATCTTCAGGATAATTAGTAATGACCACTTTTAAAGGCTTAAGAACAGCCATCACACTTGGAACCTTTGCCTTCAAATCTTGTCTAAGCGCATGCTCTAACATGGCAATATCCACAATGGTGCTATTTCTGACAAAGCCAATTTCCTTCACAAAATTCCGGATACTCTCCGGCGTAAAACCTCTTCTGCGTAAACCGCGAAGCGTAGGAAGTCTCGGGTCATCCCAGCCATCCACATAATGGCCTGTAACCAGCTGTCTGATATACCGTTTACTCGTCACAACTCCGGTGATGTTCACCCGTCCAAACTCTCTTTGCTTAGGAGCCTCAGGGATATCCAGCTCCTTCAATACCCACTCATAGAGCGGCCGATGATCCTTAAATTCAATCGAGCATAAGGAATACGTAATCCCTTCGATAGCATCTTGTATAGGATGGGCAAAATCATACATCGGATAGATACACCATTCGTTACCCGTTCTATAATGCTCCGCATGAATGATTCTGTAAATCACCGGATCACGTAAGTTGATATTAGGTGAGCTCATATCTATTTTAGCCCGCAACACTCTGGCTCCCGTTGGATAATCTCCAGCTTTCATCTCCGTAAATAACCGCAAATTCTCTTCCACAGAACGCTCCCGGAACGGGCTGTTTTTTCCCGGCTCCGTAAGCGTCCCTCTATAGGCTGTCACCTCTTCAGGTGATAAATCACAGACATACGCCTTTCCTTTTCGGATTAACGTAACTGCGCTATTGTATATTTTCTCAGAATAGTCTGATCCATAAAAAATATAGTCCGGTGGATAGCCCATCCATTGAATATCTTCGATGATGGCATTTACATACTCCAGATCCTCTTTTAAAGGATTGGTGTCATCAAAGCGCAAATGGAACTTCCCGCC
This sequence comes from Paenibacillus sp. FSL H3-0286, assembly GCF_045040705.1. Taxonomy (NCBI): domain Bacteria; kingdom Bacillati; phylum Bacillota; class Bacilli; order Caryophanales; family Paenibacillaceae; genus Paenibacillus; species Paenibacillus sp. FSL H3-0286. The sequence goes on from NZ_CP150285.1 coordinate 6,286,726, forward strand.
ATACTTTTTCGCAGTCGTATAGTTCGTATGAATAGCATACGCACTGCCAATATGCAGATACCCGTTAGGCTCCGGTGGGAATCTCGTGCAAATATCTCTACTGTAAGTCCCTGCTTCCAGCTCTTCTTGAATCAATCTGTCGATGTAACTCTCTGCTAATACTTCCGGTTCCTCGTTCATTGGTGTTACCTCCTGTTTATAAGTGATATCCGCCTGCTTAATCTGCAAAATAAAAAGAACCTCACCTCCAAGACTTATGGTCTTGGGGACGAAATTCTCGCGGTACCACCCCAGGTTCATTAATATGTCGCCATATTAATCTCATCAAGTACGGCAAAACATCTTACGCAGTGCTTATACTCTAGCTCTATAACAGGAGCTCCCGTCATACCATCCCCTTAATCCGGTTCCGATATGCCGCTCAGAGGCTTGTTTCGATAAAATCCCCCTTACCCTGTTCTCATCATCCAGGGCTCTCTGTGAAGGAATGATTTCATGTACTCTTCTCGTCATCGCGTTTGATTATTTTGTATAGGATACCAAAAAGATAACCCTATGTAAATGTGCTTATTCCCCGCTCAGCGCCGCTAGAAGTTCCAATACTACTTCATTGTCAGGCTCTGCAGCCAAAGCTCTACGCGCGTATTCCAATGCAGCAGCTTCAGCTCCTAGCTCGTAGTTACAAATTGCCATGCTATAAAGCACTGATGCCAATGGTTCTTCCGTGATCGCATGCATGGAGCGTTCTAAGTAACCCAATGCTTCCGCGAATTTATCCATTTCATACAGCAGCAACCCCGCATCTAGCGACAGATCATAACTCTGTTCCATCGGATAATAGCCCGTCCACATCAACTGTATACCTCGCTGTAGATCCAGCATTTCTTCATCACTGGCACCCGGCAGCAGCTCCGAAATCTGTTCAGCGCTATGGATAAACCATTCAGCATCATACCCACCCAAACGCCAAAAGGCCAAAATTTGCTGCAGCCCCATCGTATCTAATTGCTGATCCATCCATTCCTTCATACTAAAGAAATCATCCGGGCCAAAACGTTCTATAAACCGCTTGTAACCCAGCCGAGTGTTTGTATAGCTCAGCGGTGTTGGAAGCATAAGAATACAGCCGATGTTCAGGTTTTTATAGTGATGACTGGTGAATATTGAATGCGCCCCTTTTTGTTTCAGCACATGCTCTATCGCATGATAATTCGCGGTCAAAGAGAAGCTTCCGTGATGAATCAGCAATGGAGGTTCTGCAAATTCCCAGTTCTCTAAGCGATGGTCTCCCTTATCCGCTGTAAGCAGCACGAATCCCTCTGTAGAGAGCCGCGCAAGCCGCTCCAGACAAGTAAGCCCCACCACCGGAAAGAGTATATGTGAATCCTCCAGCTTCTGCTGATAAAGCGCTATAACGTCATGATAGGGATAAGTCTCCTCTTCATAACTAGCCACACGCCTATAATGGTACTGCGGGATGATTTTGCCGAGCGCATCGGAGGGGTTATCCGGATCAACTTCCGCCGAATACTGGATCGAAACCTCACATTCATATATTTTTCCTTCATCCACATAAATTAATTCTTGCGGAATGCTGTCAAAAAAGTAATTTGCCACAATCACCAATGGCTGCTGTAAATCACCCGGCCGAATGCTGAGCTTAGCGTGTACTAAATGTAGTTCTACATCCTGCACAGCATCAAAACGAGCGAAGTCCAAAATACCCTGCTCTACGTAAGGAAGTAGGCTCGGGTGCTGCTGCCAGCTGGATATATTTTTGGAAGGCAAATCACTCATCACATAACGAAAAGGAGGAAGAGGAATATCTGCGTAGTCTACGATTTCACATAACTTTTTAAGCACATGGAAGGCTAACCGGCCTGCTCCCGCTCCAAGTTCTAGAATCGTAACGGTCTCTGAGAGATGCCCTTGTCCAGCCCGGTCTTGCAGAAATCCAAAGATCATCTCTGCGTATGCTGTCGCAATCATAGGGTTACTCGTGATGTACTGCGGGACCTGATCATTATTCCAAGCCTTTAATCCCTGCTCTTCATAATATGTTCGTTGCAATTCCCAAATCGGTGCTTCGCTGAAGCGATATTGCTGCTCTTTGTTACCTGTCATCTGTTTCTTTACCCGCTCTCTGTCTAGCTTGTTGGAATAATCTATAGCAATTGCCTTATTGCGCTCTCAATGTGCGTGACCTGAAAATGACGTATTCAGCCTCTGTTGGAATGGTAACGGAAAATGATAATAATGCCGCCTTGGAGGTTGAGGAATCAGGTCCTTTCAACGTTTGATAAAAAGAATTCCCTTTACTGTCCACACTCACCAGCTCTAATTCCGCATTTCCTTTAGGGATGATGAATCCGGAGGTATTTTGCACGCCTAAGGTCAATCTATATTCTTTCCCGGATTGAGCCTGCGTTAGCATAGTAGGATATAACGGATACGGATGTGCTGTCGTTTCGAGTGGATAAGGAGCAAGCACACGATCTGCCTCAGGCTTCACCCATTCCTCCCCTTTTCTGGCTCCAATACCAAGGGTTAATTTATTCACATTATTAAATTGCACTTCCCAGCGAAAAGACTTAAGCCCTTCTAAAATGGGGGACGCCGGAACAAACAGAGTGCCATCCTTTATCTCTGGAGCAACGCCTAATGAATCTACGGTCTCCCCATTAAAATCTGCCTCTAGCTGCCCTGCTTTAATATTTCCTACCGATCGGTCCAGCAGTGAAACAGTAATACTCTTGCTCAGAGCGTCATAGAGCAAATCTGCGCCAATCGCATTGGAGAAGGCTCGAATCGGCACCATTAATTTACCTGCTTTGAAATAAGGGGCGAGTTTACCTGGAAAAAGCACGTAATATCCCCCGTATGACAGTGGCATTACCTGTGTCCCTAACTGGACAGCTGCCGACACCGATGTAGGTGTAACCGCAGATCCCGCGGCGAACATAATCACTAATAGACCTATTACGTAAGCTTTTATTTTCCCTAATCGTTGTAAGGACTCCTTGATGTGAATCATCACAAACCCCTCTCCAGTTCATGTAGAACCTTAGCCTCTATTAGTAATAATCAATGATGACCCTACACATGTCAACTTGTACCACTTCTGCTATCCATCATAAAAGACAGCATTCCGCATATATTTTCATTGAACTCTTAAGGAACAAGAAAGGAGAACATCTTATGACTTCTGCTGGACAGGATTCGGCAAACAAAACAAACATCCCCCAGCCCATCCGAAGCGATGGCACAGGGGGATTAGATAAAGGACCCCGCGATGTTATGCGGGATCTTGAGAATCCGGATATGTTCGTACCTCCGGTGACTGATGCGGGCCTGGTTCCCAATTTGAAATTTTCTTTCTCTGATGCGCATATGCAGCTTAATCATGGTGGCTGGTCCAGAGAAGTAACCGTCAGAGAACTCCCTATCGCAACTACACTGGCAGGTGTGAATATGAGCCTGACCCCCGGTGGAGTACGAGAGCTTCACTGGCATCAGCAAGCGGAATGGTCTTATATGCTGTTAGGCCGCGCTCGGATTACTGCTGTGGATCAGAATGGAAGGAACTTTATAGCAGATGTAGGACCTGGTGATCTATGGTATTTTCCGCCGGGTATTCCTCACTCTATACAAGGTCTTGAAGAAGGCTGTGAATTTCTCCTTGTCTTCGACGACGGAAGCTTCTCTGATCTGAATACCTTGTCTATTTCCGATTGGTTCGCCCATACGCCCAAAGAGGTACTTTCAGCTAACTTTGGAATACCTGCCGAGGCCTTCGACTCCATCCCCACTGAACAGGTTTACATTTATCAGGATCAAGTTCCCGGCTCATTACAAAGCCAAAAGGTGCAATCGCCGTATGGAGAAATTCCACAGAGCTTCAAACATTCGCTGTTGGCACAGCCTCCATTGAAGACTCCTGGCGGGAGCGTCAGAATCGTTGACTCCAGCAACTTTCCGGTCTCCAAGACCGTGGCTGCTGCACTGGTAGAGATTGAACCTGGAGGAATGAGAGAGCTCCACTGGCACCCCAACAACGATGAGTGGCAATATTATCTTACCGGAAAAGGACGGATGACTGTGTTTGCCGGAAACGGTGCAGCACGTACCTTTAATTACAGGGCTGGCGATGTTGGGTATGTTCCTTTTGCATTTGGACATTATATTCAGAATACAGGAGAAGAATCGTTGTGGTTCCTCGAAATGTTCAAAAGTGACCGTTTTGCCGACGTCTCTCTGAACCAATGGATGGCTCTCACTCCCCATGAATTGGTTCAAAGTAATTTGAACGTTGGGCCCGAAGTGATCAATGCCTTACGGAAAGTGAAATGGCCAGTGGTGAAATACCCTAAGTTAAAAGAATAGGTTACTTTCTCCCTTTGCTTATTCACCCGTCTCCGCAAATTGTTTGATTCTTTCACCAATCTGGTCACGCACATGCTGGAACACTGCCCACTTCTCTTCATCACTCCCTTGCGCTTTTGCCGGATCATCGAAGCCCCAGTGTTCCCGTTTGACCTGCGGAGGGGTCATTGGACATTTATCCGCAGCATCTCCGCATAAGGTAATGACCAGATCGGCATTGTTCAGCAGATTAGCATCAATAATATCCGAAGTCTGGCCGGAAATATCTATGCCTACTTCGCTCATCGCTTGTACAGCTTTTGGATTTAGACCGTGAGCTTCAATACCTGCACTGTACACACTCCATTCTTCTCCTAGATATTGCTTAGCCCAGCCTTCAGCCATCTGACTTCTGCAGGAATTCCCTGTACATAAAAAATAAATCGTTCTCTTGTTCATCTTGATCTTCCCCTGTCCAAATTAGTTAATCAACAACCACATATAAAGACCTAAAAGCGTAATAAATAACGTTGGAATGGTTAAAATAATACCTGTCTTAAAATACGTTCCCCAAGAAATCTTCACGCCTTTAGCCGAAAGTACATGTAGCCACAGCAGTGTGGCGAGTGAGCCAATCGGAGTGATCTTCGGTCCTAAGTCCGAGCCTATAACATTCGCATATATTAAAGCCTCTCTAATGATTCCAGTGGTATGCGTCGCATCAATGGCAAGCGCGTCAATCAGAACGGTAGGCAGATTATTCATCAGCGATGAGATCAATGCAGCTATGAAGCCCATACCCATCGTTGCGGCAAATAAGCCCTGATCAGCAATAGACCCAATCATCTTAGCAAGTAAATCCGTCAGCCCAACATTTCGAAGTCCATATACTACGACATACATTCCGATAGAAAAGAACACAATCGCCCAAGGCGCTCCGGTAATCACTTCTTTCACCTTGACGTAAGGGCTGCTTCTCGCGAGAAGCAGGAACAAAATAGCTATGATCCCCGCAACCACAGATACCGGAATACCCAAAAATTCGCTGACAAAATACCCTACCAAAAGAACAGCCAATACAATCCATGACAGCCGGAACATTTTTTTGTCTTTAATCGCCTCATGCGGATCTTTTAGCTGTGAATCGTTAAAGTGCTTGGGAATACTTTTGCGAAAAAAGAAATAGAGCACTACGATGCTCGCCACAAGTGAGAACAGCGTAGGTATAATCATCTTGCCTGCATACTCCATAAACGTAATCCCGAAAAAATCCGCTGATACGATATTGACCAGATTGCTGACCACGAGCGGCAATGAGGTGGTATCGGCAATAAAACCGCTGGCGATAATAAACGGAAATACTTTTTTCTCATCAAAATGCAGCGCCCTTACCATCGCAAGCACAATAGGCGTAAGAATCAGAGCCGCTCCATCATTCGCAAAAAATGCAGACACTAACGCACCAAGAACGATGACATACACAAACATTCGTCTGCCATTCCCGCGGGCAGCCCGCGCCATATGTAAAGCAGCCCATTCAAAAAATCCGATTCGATCCAGAATTAAAGAAATCAGAATAATAGCCACAAACGCTAAAGTAGCATTCCACACGATCTGCGTTACATCCAGAACATCATTAAAGCTGACTACCCCAGCTAGCAAAGCTATGATCGCGCCACCGCAGGCTGACCATCCAATCGATAAATTACGGGGCTGCCAGATTACAAGGATTAAAGTTACTAAAAATATAAGGATAGCTACAATAGCCAAAGTGCCATCCCCCTTTTACTGCCAATCCACATCTTTTTCAACACTCCTATATAAGCATGTGACTTCAATCCAACATCATCATATAACTATATAGTTATATATAAGTCATAAAAATTCTTACCTGAAATTTAGTCGCAGCATGGCTCTTTAGCCTCTTTATTCAGTTCAGCCAATATCGATTTGGAACTAGGCATCTGTTGAAGAACAGCTTTAAGATGTGGTTTATCCTCGACATTTAACGAATAATGTACCCACTGTCCCCGCTTGCTTTCCCGAACGATTCCTCTACTTTTCAATTTCCGTAAATGCTGGCTAATCGCCGGCTGGGAAATGTCAAAGATATCAACGAATTCACACACGCACCATTCCCGCTCTTTCAGAAGAGAAAGCATTGCCAATCGTGTCTTATCTCCGAACAGCTTCAAGTCTTCAGCAATTTCCGTTAGTGTCTGCATTCCTTCTCTCCTCCTCTTGAAAGTATATAAGCTAATACTTATATTCTAGTGAATCTACCAGTCGGAAGCAAGAGTTGATTTTTAGCGGGCTATCGTCCACTCATGCTCCAACATACTGAACATCAAAGAATCCAGGCATCAGGATGGACAATATAGCCGATTTCGCCGCTTCTGTCCGTATGGCTTCTAATATTTAATTCAATCATGCCGATCAAATGTTCAGTTCCTACTGCAACTATGGCTTGCGCGAACCGAGTTCTGGGAACTTTTTGAGAGTCTTCTATTGCTTGGTTCACAAATGAAAGGGTCTGCGTTTGCCTTAAGCTTCAGCCCGTTAACTATTCATAGGGTTGAGAGACAGGGATCGAGACAATAAACTGAGTTCCTTCCCCAACCTTGCTCTCCACTTCTATTTTACAATCATGCATTTTTAGAATTTTTAAAACAATGGATAATCCAAGTCCATTCCCTTTATGAACGCTGCTCCGCGCTTTATCCACCATATAAAAACGATCAAAAATGCGGGGCAATGCTGCCTCTGGTATGCCTTGACCAGAATCTTTAATAGAAACCTTCACAAACGCTATAGAACGCTCGATTTCGACATGAATGATACCCTCTTGGCTTGTATATTTTATAGCATTATTAATTAGGTTTTGCCAGACTTGATCAAACAAATCTTTATCCACCGTAATTTCGCAGGGCAATAAATCTAATTCTATCTGAATGTTTTTCTGTGCCCATTGTGGCTCCGCCAGAACGATCGCTCTTCTTAACTGTTCATCCAGCTGAAAAGTGGTGAGATTAACCGGATGATGTTCTGAATCAAGCGAGGCTAATCTAAGCAGATTGTCACTTAGGCGGGATAAGCGCAGCGTTTCCTGATAAATAATATCCAGATGTTCTTTTTGCTCTTCTACTGGAACGACACCATCTTGCAGCGCTCTAGTAAACCCTCTAATCGACGTAAGTGGAGACTGCATTTCATGGGAGACATTGCTGACAAAATCATCACGAACTGAATCTATCTTTTGCAGCTCACTAGCCATATGATTAAAGCTTTCCATCAGTTCCCCAAACTCATCTTGATTTTTATGCGTCAAGCGCACAGATAAATCGCCTGATGCCATTTTTTTAGCTGCTTCCGTCAGACGTTTGATAGGCTTAACAATGAATCCGGACATCAAGAGAATCAGTAAACTTCCAATGACTAAAACCGTTAGAAGTGTAAAAAACACGTTGCGTCTGAATGTGATCAAGCTCGACGAAAAATCAATTTTAATGATGAGCGCAGCTTTCTCCTTATCTACGATGGGAATGCCAACAATAGCAACACCAGACTTATCATTAAGCATCACTGCGTCTGTGGAATCTGGCTTAAATAGAGCGGCAACCTTCTCCTTATCCACTGAAAAAACAGCATCACTCCACTCATTCACTCTCACTTTCGCAATATCGACCCCATATTTATTGAGCAGTTTAGTAAATGCCTGTGCTTTTTCCGGATCATCGATTAGGGTAAGCACTTTGGCTACGTCTCCAGCTACTCTAATGAAGATATGGTTTGGGGTCACATTATTTTCGGAAAACCGTACATTTAGCAAAAAAGAGATCATTAAGCTGACGATCACAATCCCAATGAACGTAATGACAATACGCAGACGCAGGCTTTTTTTTAACATTTAGGCCAACTCCAGACGGTATCCAAGTCCTCTTACCGTAGAAATAATTAGCTCGGGAATCGATTCAAGTCTTTCTCTCAGACGTTTGATATGCACATCTACCGTACGCTCGTCGCCTTCATAATCGACACCCCAAATATTTTCTATGAGCTGAGAACGCGTGAATATTTGCCCTGGCGAACCCGCCAGAGCAAATAACAACTCACATTCCTTTTTCTTCAACTCCACCGTTCTCTGAGCCGTAACAACGTTCAAATTCCCCAGATCAATCATCACTGCGCCTAGTTGAATCACACTCGAGGAGGTTAAATGATATCTTTTTAATAGTGATTTTACCCTCAGGACCAATTCAATGGGATCAAACGGTTTGACTAAATAATCATCTGATCCGGCATTAAATCCTCTGACTTTGTCCTTAGATTCTCCTCTAGCTGTAACCATCAGAATTGGAATATCGATATAAGATCGGATATCTTCGGTCAATTCAATACCATCTACATTTGGCATCATCACATCTACAATCACCAAATCGATCTTTGTATGCGCTAGAATGTCTAATGCCTCTTGACCGTCTGCTGCTTCCACTACGGAAAATTGGTTTTTTTCAAGATATAATCGTATTAATCTACGGATATGAGAATCATCATCCGCCACTAGAATCGTGTTCATCTCTCAATTTTCCTCTCCGCTAACCTATTTATTCATATCGTAGAGATTCCATTGGATCCAGTTTGGCAGCCTTAGAGGATGGCATCAAACCGGCGATAATACTAATCAGGGTACTCACAACGATCCCAAATAACACATAATAACCGGATAGATTAATAAGTTTCACTCCAAAAGCATTGTCCAAGAGAATATTTAACACATAACTAATGACAATGGCAAAGAGTACCGCAAAGATACCGCTGAATACACCTAATAAAGCTGATTCAGAAAAGAATATACGTTTGATATCTTTTTTCCTTGCGCCAATTGCCCGAAGAATCCCAATTTCCTTAGTCCGTTCCACTACACTGATATATAGCACAACCAATATCATGATCCCTGATACGAGAAGTGAAATCCCGGCAATACCAGAGAGAACTATAGTAGCCATATTCACATAAGTTGTGATTCGCTCCATGATTTTTGCCGATTGAGAACCTGAGAATCCAGCATCAACAGCGGCTGCATTAATATCATTCACATATTTCATATCGGTTGCAAAAGCATTAACTTGAATTGGACCTATTGTAATCCCCTTGTCAACATACATTTGCTCCAGAGTCTGCGCTGGAAGATAACCCGTGGGTTGCATTTGCGCTCTTGGATCAGTGCTTTCATAAATACCAGAGATAGTGACTTCTTGTTCCAATGTGATCGGTTTATGCTTAGCATCCATTTCATTAATATATAGATAAATCGATTTCCCTACTAAAGACTCTGGACTGTCATTTCCGCTTAATTTACTTGCCGTTTTCACGGGTAATAATATCTCTTTGCCCTCTGGAAAAGCTCCTGCGGTAATCGTCTCTTTAGCAAAAGCATCCGTTAAGGTTGTTAATTGTGTAAGACTAACCGTCTGATCTGCATAAACCATAGTAGATTTGCCCGAAATGGAAGTGATGGTTTCTACATAATCAACATTTGGAATATTTCGGATGGTTTCAATATCGGCAGCCGTAAACGTTTCGCCGGGCAACATCATTGCCTCTGGACCTTGCATGCCTTTAGCTTCTTCACTGGGTTTAGTTATATCCACGAGTAAAGGATCCATACTTGAATTAATTTCGTCATTCATATAGTTCGTAATTCCATTCCCTAAGGAAAGCATCAACAGTACGCTTAAAATACCAATAGACCCACCCAAAGCTACCAATACATTACGTTTGGCGTTGAGTTTCATGTTCTGCAGAGCCATTTTAAAAGATGCAAATAAACTGAGATTCCGGGATGACCCCTCTCCTCCATCGTAACTAATCAAAGAGCGGTCCTTTAACTGAATATCATCTTTAATCCGTCCTTCTTCCACCTTTACGATACGGGTACCAGAGTCGGCTACTTTCTGTGAGTGGGTCACGGTAATGACCAATATCCCTCTTTTGGCTATGCTGTCCAATAAGGCTAAAATTTGATCGCCGGTATCCTTGTCCAAGGCCCCTGTAGGTTCATCTGCCAAAATAATATCAGGATTATTCGCTAGCGCGCGGGCGATGGACACTCTTTGCTTCTGTCCACCGGACAGCTGATTGGGACGTTTTTTCAGGTGCTCTTTCAAGCCTACCTCAGTCAAAATATCTATAGCACGTTTATTACGGTCCTTCTCACTGGTATCCGTCATCTGCATCGCCACTGTAACATTCTCCAAAACTGACAGATGTGGGATCAGATTGAAATTTTGAAAAACGAAGCCAATATTGTTCTTGCGATAATCATCCATTTCCTTTTCGGTCATCGTGCTTAAATTCTTTCCGCGGACAAGGACCTCGCCCTCATAATCGGAGTCCATTCCCCCAATGATGTTCATCAGTGTGGACTTTCCGCAGCCAGACTCACCTAGAATAGAGACGAATTCACCTGTCTCAAAGCTTAGATTCACATCATGGAGTACTGGCACCTTTTCTTTACCGTACAAAGTATATGATTTCTTTACATGTTTAACTTCTAATATTTTCATTTGTTTCTCTTCCTCTCCTGGTCATGCTCTATATCTCTTTTGATGTTTCATACCCTAACAAATTTGTGTGAACTGATAATGAACTGGATAGCCACATGGAAGAGTCAGAGCTACAGCAGATATTTAGGTTAAGCAATATAAAAAGGCGAATTCACACTCAAAATGAGTGGAACTCGCCTTTTCTATTCGGCTTATTTTCAAAAGAAATTAGTGCATGAGGTAATAAGCTAATCCTCCAACTTGTTTTCCGGCGTAATAAACGATGTCTATAATCACCACTGTTAATACAAATTTCGAGAGCAGCGGATATTTCTTAAATAAAGGCTTTATATTTTTCTCTATGTACTCCATTCGCGCGCCTCCTTTCTTAAGCTAGTGCTCTTTTTCGGATCAGCCTAATCTGGCCTCTATGATTGATTTCATCCTCAAAAACGTGAAACCACATAAAATAGTAGTTCGCAGGTTTGTTATGCCAGAATTCCTCTTCAGTATATAACCAATTATCATCGACGGTTGCGAATAATTCATAAGTCTTTTGTCTAACTTCATTTAGGCGATCTAAATAATAGCTCAGGTCATTCCCCTTAATATTGGCTCGTCCTTCGTCTCCTAAATTTAATGCTGGCCCCCATCTCGTTAGCTCTTCTTCAGACAAATCTCTTTGCTCAAACGTTGCCACTTGATATGCATATTCTACAGCAGCGTAGTGCAATAATAACGCTCCAATAGAGTTACTCTGAGCATCCAATAAATAATCCAGTTGTTCCACAGTTAGACCCTTAACGGCTTCTAATGTTGTATATCTTGCATAGTTCATCATGGATAAAAGTCGGCTGATTTGCGGGGAGTAACCTGGGATATCTGTAATCAAAAATATTTGGTTCATGTCAATCATATGGATGTTCCTCCTTGATTTCTTCAGAATAATACTCTAAATACCTGAATGGTTCAGAATTATGAATTACAGGTAATGACGATCAAGATGCAAAAGTGAGGTGCTTAACACCATGAATAAAACTAACAAAACTATGTATTGGGTTGTATGGGCTTCAACTTAGAAAGTCTCCATCCTAACAAGACCTAGTCGCTTCCCTTCCACTATAGCTTCGGATCTGGAATGTACACTAAGCTTCTCAAAGATTCTCGTCAGGTTATACTCTACAGTCCTTTGTGACATTAAAAGCTTGCTGGCTATGTCTTTATTGCTTTTTCCACTAGCTACTTCTTGGAGTATTTCCTGTTCTCTTTGATTAATGGACACTTCTTCAAGCAGCCGATTATCCCGGTGATTAGAAATCTTGATATCATTTCTTCGTAGCTGTTTAAGTAAAGACACCGGAATGACCGCCTCATTCCTTAGTGCACAACGAATGGTATTTAACAACTGTTCTCGGGAAGCTGTTTTAGAGATAAATCCTATGACCCCTGACTCCATCAAAAGATTATAATGAGCACTGATCTCATATCCGGTATAAATCACCACTTTAGATTCAGGATCACGTTGAACGGCTCTTTTGGCGAATTCAAGTCCGCTGATCGTAGGCATGTTGAGGTCGCATAAGATCACATCAAATTCTTGTTGCTCCAGCCTATCCAAAGCTTCCATCGCTGACAAAACAAAAGTAACCTCCATATCCGCGTCCTGCTCAATCATAGTTTTGGTTCCTTCTCCGACTGAAGGATGATCATCAACCAACAAGATACGTATCATCGTCATCGCCTCCTCTGTGCTTTTCTTCTACAAAAGCCATTGTCGGTAAATAAATAATAACCTCCAGTCCCTTCCCTTTCTCCGAGGTAAAAGTGCACTCCCCCTCTAAGCTAGCAACACGTTCTTTGATTCCAGACAGGCCCATATGCTGAAAAGATTCCCTGATATCAACTATATTCATGCCAATCCCATCATCCTTATATCGAAAATAGAGATGCTCTTGCTGGTCCAGCTCAATTTCAATCTGATTCGCCTTGGCATGTTTCCCGGCATTCCGCAGGAGCTCCTGTACTATTCGATACAACGCAATCACCAGGTCATCACTTAGCTCACCAATCGGACTGGATGTAAAAGTGATAATGTAGTTGGACTGCAGCTGGGCATACTCAAACAATAGTTCCAGTGCCTTCACAATTCCGGTCTCTCTTAGCAGCGGTGGACGCAGTTCATTGCAGGTCTCCCTAATCTGATATATCACATCCAGAAGTCCCTCTTTAATCTGAAGCAGCTCTGGCAAAATATCCGCCTCAATATCATGATCGGAGATCAGTGTTTCCAGCCTGCGAAGCCAAATGAGCTGATCCTGAAGAGCAGAATCATGTAAATCCGCCGCCAGCTTTCTGCGTTCTTTCTCTGATAAGTTAAAGATCAGGCGTAGAACCCATGGTGCTGCATGTAGCTCTTTTTTCATCTCTGCTTCAAGGTCTTCAATCAAGCCTTCAATAAGATATAAATTCTCATAGACAATACTCGCATAATTTGCGAGGGTATTTAACCAGTTAAGCTCATCCGAATTAAGCTTTGTATGGTTCTTCTTATGATCAATCCAGAGGAGATGAAATTTTTTTTGGTGACGTCCGATTACGAGTAAGATCCCCTGTTTGAGTTGAACTACTTCTCCTACCTTAAAAACTGGAGATTTCGATACAAATTCTATGTTGATCTCTTGGCCCGAATTGTCGACTATTTGTTCGAGGTTACTCATATCCTCATCTCTCTCAAAAAAAGCAGACCGACTAACCGGTAAAATCTCATTGATTTCCTTGTAAATTGCAGCCTCAAAATCAGACCGCATCATAACCTTGGAGATTTGCTTCGAGAATCGCTCCAGACTACCTTGATAATGATAAAGCTCACGGAACAGTTTAGGCCGGAAATAATAATCTATTTTCTCCTTAAAGAATAAAAAGATTGTAATAGATAAATATACAACCAAAAACATCTGAATCCATTTGATCCAATCATACTCTTGCCTGCTCTGAATGATCGCAAGTACGGCTACAATCATTAGCGCCGGAAAAAAAGCAATTAATAAATAATATTTAAACCGATTAAAAGCGAAATCAATATCAAATAGTTGCCTAGCCGTCAGCAGATAAAAATAAGTAACTGGCATCAAAAACAAAAAGATCGTAGTAATTTCGTAAGGAATCAGGTTGACCCCAACAGCAATGGGTGCAGCTGAGAAGAGAACAAACGGTGTAAACGCAAGGATTTGTCCGGTAAGCATAATTTTAAACATCGATTTAAGCGCTGTGCTTCGATAAGTAATGTATAAATATAGCAGCTTAAATATGCTGTAAAAAATCCCAAAAACAAAGAACCCAATAATAATTAACCTTACAAAGGAATACAAGGATCTATCCCAGGAGTAAACCATTAGACTGGAGGTGGAAAATAGGCTTAGTAAAATGACCAGGCCATAGTATATTTTGATTACAGTAGTAGATAGAACTAATACATCAAATCGTTTCAGATATACTTGGAGAAAGTGAATAAAAACCAGTGGAATTAAAGGCAACACGCTACCCATCGCGATTCTACCTATAAGATCAGATCTACTTGAGGCATATCCCGCAAAGTAAGTTATTCCGACTAATAAAAAGAATAAAATCAGCAGCTCTGCTGAGCGATCCCCGCTTTTCCTGCGGTATAATAGAAGGCTTAACACTGCCAAAAAAACAAATGTCGCTCCAGGGACTACAAGCTGGGTAAACGTATGATAGATGGAGGACTTATTCTCAATATCATAATGCAAAGCAAGTGGAGCCCCCCCTTTGGAGTTACGAAGAAGGTCAACGGATTGAACCTGAGTTAAGCTTCCATATCTCACAGCTTCATCCACTTTATCAATCGGCTTCCCATTAACCCGTAATAAGATATCCCCTTCCCTTAGATTCTGTTTATACCCTTCGCTTGAAACGTCTGCCTCAGCAATATAATATTGCCCTTCTTCATTCTGCTCCAGACCAACGCCAAGCAAGATGTTAGAGTGAATGACCCACACAAAATGAATAATAAGAAAAACAAAAAGGCAAAGTAACCCTGATATGAATAACTGGCGGAGTTTTACTGTCATTTCAAATCCCCCGAACGAACAAAATTATACATATCTCTATTCTTATTTGGTATTCCCCTACCATTTTATATGAATCACAAAGGAAATTATATACTTTTATGCATGATATTCCTTCTCCTCTAAATATCCGCATTGAATTATAGCTCTATCCTGGCTTTTTGCTGCTTCACTCTGTGGTTTCGATCCAGAATCCATATCGCTGCGCAGCCATATAAAATCACTGGAACCCAACCACTCTCCCCGGCTACATACTCCAACATAGGTGAAGAACTGACAGTAATATTGTGCAAAACACTATCTACAGCATTATTAGTTCCGTGTAAAAGCACTGCCGGCCAAATACTACCGGAGGTCAGACGCAGTTCATTTATAATGATGCCCGCAAACATAACAGATAAGGTAAAGAGCACCACCACGAGCCAGCGGCTTCCAGAGGAATGATAAGCACGCGGCCCAAGAATCGCCGGATAATGCCATATAGCCCAGATTAAGCCCATTGTTACACTAGAACTTACTCTTCCCATCCATTGAAAACGCGGGAGCAGCCAACCCCTCCAACCGATCTCTTCCCCCAAAGCAGATAATGAACCAAGAACAATGTAAACGAGCAAATATATAGCAGTCTTGATCCATGAATCTGGAGAAATTAAGCTTGAGTTCCATCCCATCCAATAGACAGCATATCCCGCTCCCAGTGAACCTAAGGGAATAACTAAAGCCAATATGTATTCTTTGCCTCCCCTAAATTTGAAGCCCAACCTTCTCCATCCCTCAGCACTGTATCCATCTCTCACAATCAGAAACATCATGATACATACTGTGAAAAAAGGAGTAAATCCATACAGACCTTGCGCCGATTCCGGAAGCAGCAACATCCCTAACGCCATTGCCCATACGAAAATAATAAATAGAAGAGATTGTTTCTTGTCTGAGAGCAATATTATCACCTACCCTTTTTAGATATAAGGAACTATATCTTCCTATTTAATCCAATTGTATATAACCAGGCAGGACGTTTCACCGAAAACAACGTTCGTTAAAACCACAATTCTTTTGCGGTACTGCATATCTGTATGCCGCAAAGTCTTCAGTAAGGTTGTCCTAAAAATAGTGAAATGGTGAGCGATGCGCGATGTGCGATGTGCGATGTGCGATGTGCGATGTGCGATGTGCGATGTGCGATGTGCGATGTGCGATGTGCGATGTGCGATGTGCGATGTGCAGCGTAAGTGTAAACTAATTAGGGAAATACTCCCTGAAAATAGCCGATTTTGGCTCTAAAAGGACGGAATCAGGGAATTCCTCCCTAATAATCAGGGGGATTTCTTTATTAGTTACTGAATCGGCCAAAATTCAGGGAAGTTTTCCCTAATTATAAGTCTGATGAACAGAAATCTCTGAATTTTAGGGAGAAATTCCCCAATTGCTGTATAAGTGCTTCACTTATTGCATCCTTTGGAGCATCAATAGGTACGCCCCTTGATTCAATTGGTTATCAAATAAAGGATGCTCCACCGTAACATTAGAGATCAGGTGGCTTTACTTTTGCCCCTAATCTACTGAAACAAACAGTAGTTGACCAAAAATGCAAAACAGCGATTCTCCAATATTAGGAGAATCGCTGTTCTGTTTGACTTTTATGGTTTTGGGTATGAACGTTTTGGGGACAGCCTTTTTCTAACTATACGTTCTCTTAATAGGTCCACCAGTTACCAGACATAACGATCATCGAAAACAGCTTGATGCTGTCTTCATAGTAATCTTCTGCAGCACTGCTTGCTGTGTGGCTCCAGAGAGAATTCAACCAGCTTTGGTAAGTTGATGAGGTCATCGCACTGACTCCAAATGGAGCATAGAAGGCACCGCTATTGTAACTTCCAAATACGGTTCCGTTTAGCTTGTACCCATCTTTTATACTACCAGGTGTACTGCTTACTTTAGTCTTAATCCAGCTATTCATCTTATTGAGCTGCGTAAGCGCCCTGCTGTCTCCAGTAATCAAATAATCTGTTGCGATCCGCCATGGGGTACGACAAGAATTGTAATTGTAATTCCCGTCATTGGCATCCTCAAGGAAATTCGCCGCAGCAGGTTTATACACACCCCCAGAGTAAACTACGAAATCAGGCAAGAGCCCAGTGCTAGAGCTATAACCCGTATAAAGGCTATTTATAATCGTGTACGTTTTATCGATAACATTCGTCCAGCGGGTATCTCCTGTAGCCTGTTGGAATGCTTTTAAATGATTTAGCATGAAATCAGAAGGTCTAGTTGCCGTATTATACGAGCCGCTATTCGCCCAGTCACCTAGACGGATCGTCCACTGTGTCTGGTTAATCTCATTGTCCATAATCGCATTAATGATATCTTTTGCAGCTTGTAAATAATTGATCGTACCACTACTTCCCCACTGCTTGTCCGCAAGCAGCAATGAGAACGCTATATCCATATCTCCATCTGTAGCAGAGTCCTCGCCTTCAATATTTTGAAAGCTGCTGTTTTGCTTCCAGGACATCAAATAAGGGTTAATTGCACTTGGGTGAGCCTTGTAATAATTATATAAGCCGTCAAAATAATTCTGAGCATTGCTGTCATAACCAGCCATCAAAACTGTGAACAACATCCCGTAACCATGTGCTTCAGATACCGTTTCTCCATCAGAATTATACTTAACGTAATATTTGCCAGTGCCAGCTGGTTTGAGATAGGCCGTTTTCCACGCATCCCATTTGGTCTTCACTGAATTATCCATACTGGTCTGGGTTACATTGTTTGGCTTGATAGATCCACTCGTGTAGGTGGTGTGTTGCGGAAAAGGGTTGTTCACTGCTGCAAACGCGGAACCGGCAGGAAGAATACTAATTACCAAGCATACGACAATAAGGCTTTTCCAACTCAACCTAAGCTTTGCATCCTTCTTCATCATTCATTGCCTCCTCTTCAATTGTGGTAATAAATTTGAAAGAAAACAGCAAGCTAATTCGTATTCACTATCATTGTAATACAGAATATGGAATTAATATATAAGCAATTCCATTAATAGATCATTAGTACTATATACCTGAGACTTAGATTTGTTCTCACTCCTCAACTAAAAAAAGGATGGTTCCACAACCAACTTCATTCATGGCTGTGCAAACATCCTTTAGATAAAAATCCATTCGCTATTCTCGTAATTTATTCAATTTGAATCGATACGCAATGTATGGAAGACCCGGAAAGACCAACATACAAAGTGTGACCACTACTAACACCAGGCTGATATTCCTCACGATCTCAGGTAACCATCCATTAACGCCCAAGATCGCTAGGAAGATAAAAGCAATCAAAGCTATAAGCAATGGCAAGGCTACTTTGCCCATCGTTTTCTTTTCACGTTCATATTTGTCAATGAGGGTCCCTGTGTCCGAGTAGATAGGCGCCGTACCTGCAGCTGCCCGAAAGATATGAAACCCATTTCCGGCAGAACAGACATAAGTCCATCCGGCATCTTCAAAAATCAAATAATACTCCTCATCGACATTTGTGTGATAATCTACACTGTACTCAAGATTCTGGGGATCTCCCTTTCTTAACTTATAACCCAAAGGTGCAAAGCTCTCCAGGAGCCAGCCCCTTTTGGCATACTTACTCAATTTCTGCATATCTCCTTTTTCAGTAAAAGCTAAGCCCCCGCTGGTCACATATTTTGTATTCTTCATGCCTATTCCCCACCTTTTATTTGAGAATTTGTTCTGCATGTCTAATCATTTCTTTTCGGCGCTCTACTTCTTTTCTTAGCAATCCAATTCCTTTTTCCGTTGCAATATACGTTTTTCGTTTGTCGTCCTCTTCTTCTTTATACAGCTCAATAAATTCAGCCGCTAACAGCTTCTTAATGGTTGTATACATGGAAGCAGGCCCAATTGAAAATTGATTGTTCGTCATCGTTTCGATTGATTTCATAATCAGATATCCGTGTTTGGCTTCGACTAAAGACAAGAGAATATAAAATGCAGTGTCTGTGAGCTCTCCCATTTCCAATGAGTCCGTTCTTGACACTTAATCACCTCCTCATATGTATCATTAAAAGATATATCATTAAATGAACTATATCTTTTAATGATACACTTGTCAACTGCTGGCATAAAATTCAAACTACCTTCTCATACTAGGTGAAGAATATGGAGGTGAATGTCATGCCCAAAAATAGTGCCAATCCCAAAGAAGCTCCAGGAAAACATCAACCAAGTAAGAAAAACAATGCGGAGAATAACAACAATTTCAATGAAGCCGCTCAGATGGTGAACATCGATAAGGCTGCTGATTATGTGCCCAGCTTAAACGGTGTCTCCAAAACTGATGTTTAAGCTATACCGCTAATAACTTCTTCAATCAAAAAACACTCCTCAGAATTTTCTGAAGGAGTGTTTCAATCCGTAGCAGCTTCATTTCAAGTTCTCTAACTCAGCAGTCACTTTTTCAATTAAGTTCACGAAGGAAGCCAGCTCTTGAGAGCTTTTGACCTGATCCTTGGAATACATGGAGTTATGTTCCGATTCTTTTTTCACCTTGGAAAGGGTGGCATTGATATTGTCGAGTTTCTGGTCAATGGTTACCAGTGAATCCTTTGAGCGACGGGCTAGCTTACGAACTTCATTAGCCACAACTTCAAAACCTCTTCCAAACTCCCCAGCTCTGGCTGCTTCAATAGCCGCATTCAGGCCTAAAAGATGCGTATGATCAGCCACTTCTCTAATCATCGTACCCACTTGATGAATAGACTCCACCTCTTTGTCCAAATATAATACCGTTTGATGCGTTTTCTCTTGATAATCAGCATTTTTACTAGCTAAACTTTCTATCGATTCACTGCTATCCTTTAATTGAACCATCAAAGATACCAGCTCCTGAACGGCTGAACTCACTCCTGTAAGCAGGTGATTTTGCTTCTCCAGCAAGTTTTCTATTTTTGCTTTTTCATCCACTTCATAGGCTTCAAGAACGAGCTGTGAATCGAGATTAAACATCTTGGTTAAGGCATGAATAACAGGCTTCCATTCGTTTGGTAATATCCGTTCAAAATAAGCAGTAGCCAAATCCAGATATAATATGTACGTCCCCAAATACCAATTCGTTGTTAATCCAATACGGGAATGGGTTTTCCCGATAAGCAAACGTCTTTCAATAAATGCTTCATCGATCACACCAGCGGCCATAGATAAAAAATACCACTGCTGTGTTTCTTTCAATCGATCCAGTGTACTGTGCTGCTCAATGATGTGGAGCAGCTCTGGCTCCATCGTCATCTGTTTATACAGCTCCTCAACCAATGAGCTAACGATTAAGTTAAATTCTTTCTCCTTGCTTTTTAATAATTCTAAATCAGCCTCAGTAATCCCTATATAGCTAACTTGCTGGAGTCGTTCTGGACTAAGATTGATCATACCGTCGTTAACATCCCTCTCATAACTGTTTATTTTTCTCAGCCATCCCCTATGGCATCTATATCTCTTGATTATAAAGGTATTATTTCAATAAATTTTAACACTATATTTACCTATATTGCTTAATAATTTTACAAAACCTCACTAGTTGCCCTTAGATTTGGCTTCCTATTCATGAATAAAGGGCTGCCGCAGCAGCCCTTTCAGTTTCAAGCTTTAAATTACGCCGCCATTTCACGGCAAACTTTTGCACAAGCTAAGCAAGCTTCTGCACATTGCTGGCAATGTTCATGATCATGCTTTTGGCATTCGTTGCCGCAGGCTTCACAAGCTTCTGCACAAGCTAAACAAATCTCTTTTGCATATTTACTGTTCATCGACATGGCATGAGCTGCAAACTCGCATATATCTGCACATTCACGATCCAGGCGAATGCACTCCTTCATCATCCCCACATGATCCTCATCCAAACAAGCTGAGTAACAGTGATTGCAAGCTATCATACATTTTAAACACTCATCGATACACTCTTTGTAGTTTTGATGTGCCATAACACATTCTCCTCTCAATTCATTAATTAGGATAGTCCCCTACTCTATATATACCCAATTTGAGCAAATAAAAAAGGATTCCGGGGAATCCTTCCGATTGATCAATTATCTAATTAATTTATTGATGGTAACTAATAGTTCATCCAGTACCTCGTTCTCACCTTCCTGGATACGTTCCACTACACAACTTTTCATATGATGCTCCAGCAAAAGCTTGCCCACGCCGTTCAATGCAGATTGGACCGAGGAGATTTGATGCAACACATCATCACAATAGGTGTCTTTTTCAATTAACCCTTTTAGCCCTCTAACTTGACCTTCAATTCTATTGAGCCGGCTAATCAAATTCTTTTTAGTTTTATCTGAGTGATGACTTTTCCGCTCATCCGTACTGCATGATTCATGCTCGTGAGTCAGATTATCCATGCACCGATCACCCCTTTCCTCGTATTTTTATTATACTATAGCCCCCCTATTCTATTCAAAAAATAAATCATTGATTAGATTTTCAATTCTTCATGAACTATAGCTGAAGTTTCAACCTGAATGGTTGTATGTTGAATTTTGAAATGATCGGCAATTAACCGAATCGCTTGCTGCAAAATGCGTTGGTCATCTGCTTCCTCTTCAATTAAGATATGACAGCTGAGTGAATCTAATCCCGAAGTTATGGTCCAGATATGCAGGTCATGGACATTTTTAACCCCCTCAATGCTTTCGAGGATTTCCTTTACTTCAGCTGGATTAATTGTAATCGGGGTGCCTTCCATAAGGACGTGAACGGTATGTTTGATAATTCCCCATGCCCCTCTAAGAATCAATAGAGCAACCAGTACGCTTATGATTGGATCAGCAACATACCAGCCAAAAATCATCATGATTAAACCGGCAATAATTGCCCCTACTGAACCTAAAGCATCACCAAGCACATGGAGATAAGCACTACGGAGATTAATGTTATTTTTCACATCCCCTTTTCTCATAAGCGACCATGCACTAGCCACATTGGCTAAAAGACCAATACTTGCGATCAGCATCATAGATCCGCTGGCAACTGTCGGCGGCTCAAAAAACCGCCCATAAGCTTCTACAATGATAAATCCAGCAACTACAAATAAAGTAACTCCGTTTAAGAGTGCCGCCAAAATTTCAAATCGATGAAAACCATACGTTTTGTTCGGAGAAGCAGGTTTAGTTGCAAACCAGACCGCTACTAGGCTTAATGCTAGAGAGCTTGCATCGTTTAGCATATGCCCACTGTCCGATAACAGGGCTAAGCTGTTAGTAATCAACCCACCAAAAAACTCCAAAAACATAATTCCAACCGTAATGATCAACGCAATCAAAAGCCCTTTTTTATTTCCACTAGGATCAAAATGTTGATGCCCGTGAGAACCATGGGAGTGACTGTGTCCTTCATGAGCGTGGTCGTGGTTACTGTGATCGTGATTGGACTGTTGCCCGTGTACATTCTCGACCTGATGATTGCGTTTGTTCTTCTTGTTCATCATGCTTAACCTCCTATTACCTTCAGCTAGATAGTATTCGTAGCCCTGCGCAGTTACATTCAAAAGCTCCAGTTAATAATAACATATGAGCATGTGTTCATATGTTATTATTAACTGGATTCTTCTTCTTGTCAATAAAAAAGCAACAAATGATTGTCTCTGACCTAATAAAATAAAGAGGACCCTCCGCAGCTCTTCCTGCATGAAGGATCCTCTCGAATCAGAACCGTGTATTAAATCAAATCTGATTGTTGCAGCAATCTTTGGATGATAGCCGCAACTTCTGCTCTCGTAATGAAGGCTTGTGGGGCAAGTACATTTCCGCTTCTGCCCGTGATGATTCCTGCTTGCAGGCTGTCTGCGATGCCACTCTTCGCCCAGTCTGATGCTTCATTCGCATCCGTGTAAATGCTCAGCAGCTCGCTTGCTTCTTTGGCCGGAAGTTTTGTCTTCAGATCGGTAATCACCATAGCTTTAGCAATAATACTCATCGCCTGTTCCCGAGTAATCTTGTCTGTTGGATGGAACGCTCCATCTTCAAAACCGTTGATTAGCTTATAGGAGTAAGCTGTCTGCACCGCATCATTATACCAATCTGAGACCTTTACATCCGCAAAGGATGTTGTCCCGCTTTCCAACTTCAATCCCAATCCACGTACGATAATCGCCGCAAATTCTGCACGTGTAATCTCCAGATTAGGGTTAAACAAATCGTCGCCGACTCCATTAATAACCTTACGGGAAGCCATCTCATTGACAATGTCCTTAGCCCAGTGGGTGGCGACATCCTTGAAGTTCTGTGGATCTTGAACTACAAAATACGTACTGTTCGTTAAACTGTGTATTTTCGCAAAGTGTTTGCCATCAATGGCAACAATCTGTGTGGGTACATGGCGGAATGTCCCCCCCGCTTCAAGCACTAGCCCAGTCGTGATCTTCTTAAGGTCTACACCATCCGCTAGAGGAATAGTTCTTTCCACATAGGTATTAAACTTAGTGAGTTCAACAGTTTTCCCAGCGTAAGTAACCTTCACCGTGAAATCTAATGGCTGAGCTACCAACGTTAGCTTTTCATTGGCTGCCAACATTTCTATTCTTTTCAGTGCATCCGCAGTCGGAACAGAAATTGAAATTTGCACCTTCACATCTTGTAGAGCAATGTCTGTGCCAAACTGTTTTGAAATTGCACTGATATCAATCTGTGCTGCTGATATTGTATAAGTACCTTTTGGAGTACGAATGATTAGCAGCGCCTGCTTCTGCTCCATATCTTTGATGATTTGGCCATTAAGCTCGCCAATAATCACATCTGAAGTCGCAGTCACAGGGATAGTTATAATTGCATTCTGGTCTTCCTTTTCGATACGTTGCTCTATTTTTGCCTGATCTACAACAATCGTGGTAACCGTCTGCCCGTTATGCTCAGATATCGTTGCTGTTCCGGCATTTTCAACCTTACCGTTCACCAATACCTCAACCATGCTGCTAGATGGTGTAGCTGTAGCTGTAGCAGTGGATCCTGCTGTTGCAGTTGGTGCAGTTGTTGAAGGTGGTGCAGTCGGTGTTGATGTCGGTGATTCTGTTGGCGTTGGCGTTGGCGTTGGTGTTGGCGGTGTAGGTGTAACCTCAACCTCCGTTGATGACTTCGGTGTCACGGAGTTCGAAACTTCAGAAGCTACACTACTACCAGCGCTATTAATCGCTTTAACTGTAAACGAATAAGTGGTTCCATTCGCTAGACCTGTTACCGTTATTGGACTTGTTGCCCCAACCGTTACGATATTACCCGGAGAAGCAGTAACCTCATAATTCGTAATTGGAGTTCCCCCGTTCGAATCAGGAACTGCAAATGTCACAGTCGCCTCGCCATCTCCCGCTACCGCTATTAAGTCCGTAGGTGCAGATGGTGATGTTCTTGGTTTCGTGCTGACTTCGTTAGAAGCTGCACTCTCCCCGCCCGGATTAGATGCCTTAACTACGAAATAATAAGATTGGCCATTAGTTAACCCTGTCACATCATAGTTGTAGACAGATTCGCTTACTGTAGCCACTTGGGTCTCATAGATTCCAGAAGTGATACCTTGATATATAGTGTATCCAATCGCACCCTTCACCGGATCCCATGTTAAGCCGATGAGGCCATTACTTGCCACAGGTGAATGAAGTATTGGCGCGCCCGGCGCTGGAACCTGAGGCGTTCTAGTTACTTCATTGGAAGCCGCACTGATACCATCAGGATTAACAGCTTTAACAATAAAATAATAAGCAGTTCCATTAATTAATCCTACAGCATCGTAACTGTTCTCAGAGCCACTTATAGTAGCTACCTCAGCTCCATAAACACCTGAAGCTGTAGACTGATATACAGCGTAACTATCGGTACCATATACGGGACTCCAAGTAATACGAATATGTCCGTTTCCTGCTGTTACAGACTCAATACTTGGCGCAGCAAGTTCAGGCCAGGTAAGGTCAATAACTGCACTAGTGATCTCTGTAAGTCCTGTCGCATCAAATGCCAGTTGCGCTCCGGTAACTCCAGCTGCATTCGTAGCTCCCAGATCCGTAAAGGAAATGAGGCCCGCTACTGCTGTCAACGTCGTATTCCCCGTCAACGTCCAGCTTCCTGTGTCCTTCTTCGACACAGTAACAACCGTACTGTTGTCGCCAAGGTTTACATTCCCAAACTGATCCAGCAAAGTAATTACTGGCTGCTGCGCGAAGCTGCCGCCGTTAGCCTGCGGCGCACTTACGCCCGTAGTCAGCTTCATTGTCGCCGTGCTGCCTGCGACAGGTGTAATGTTCAGCGCTGTTGCCGCTGGCGTGGCTACGCCTGCTTGGCTGAACACAACAGCCTGTGCTCCCGCTTTATTCAGCTTCAGGTTCACCTGAGCTACACCCTCAACGAAATCAACGTTGATCTTGCTCGGTGAAGCTGCCAAAGCGGTACTTCCTAAGCTTCCGTACGTTCCGTCCGGCGCAACATCATAACCCGTTACCGTCACTTCTTTTGTTCCGGTAAACGTTGTATCCGTATTGCCCAGCGAGTTCTTCACAGTCAGCGTAATGCCATTATCTACACCTACGACAGGCGTTAACGTCGCCGCTGAGGCAGTGATGCTTTGCGCTCCCTGTGGCTCTGGAAGATTCAACGCTACACTAGTGATCTGTGGAAGTCCTGTCGCATCAAATGCCAGTTGCGCTCCGGTGATTCCAGCTGCATTCGTAGCTCCTAGATCCGTAAAGGAAATGACACCTGCTACTGCCGTCAACGTCGTATTCCCCGTCAACGTCCAGCTTCCTGTGTCCTTCTTCGACACAGTAACAACCGTACTGTTGTCGCCAAGGTTTACATTCCCAAACTGATCCAGCAGCGTTATCACTGGCTGCTGCGCGAAGCTACCGCCATTGGCTTGCGGCGCACTTACGCCTGTGGTCAGCTTCATTGTCGCTGTGCTACCTGCGACAGGTGTAATGTTCAGCGCTGTTGCTGCTGGCGTGGCTACGCCTGCTTGGCTGAACACAACCGCTTGCGCGCCAGCTTTGTTCAGCTTCAGATCCACCTGTGCTACACCCGCAACGAAATCAACGTTGATCTTGCTCGGTGAAGCTGCCAAAGCGGTACTTCCTAAGCTTCCGTACGTTCCGTCCGGCGCAACATCATAACCCGCTACCGTCACTTCTTTCGTTCCGGTGAACGTTGCATCCGTATCGCCCAGCGAATTTTTCACGGTCAGCGTAATGCCATTATCTACACCTACGACAGGTGTCAACGTCGCCGCTGAGGCGGTGATGCTTTGCGCTCCCTGTGGCTCTGGAAGATTCAACGCTACACTAGTGATCTGTGGAAGTCCTGTCGCATCAAATGCCAGTTGGGCTCCGGTGATTCCAGCTGCATTCGTAGCTCCCAGATCCGTAAAGGAAATGACACCCGCTACTGCCGTCAACGTCGTATTCCCCGTCAACATCCAGCTTCCTGCATCCTTCTTCGAAACAGTAACAATCGTACTGTTGTCGCCAATGTTTACATTCCCAAACTGATCCAGCAGCGTTATCACTGGCTGCTGCGCGAAGCTACCGCCATTGGCTTGCGGGGCACTTACGCCCGTGGTCAGCTTCATTATCGCTGTGCTACCTGCGACAGGTGCAATGTTCAGCGCTGTTGCCGCTGGCGAGGTTACGCCTGCTTGGCTAAACACAACAGCCTGAGCTCCCGCTTTATTCAGCTTAAGGTTCACCTGTGCTACACCCGCAACGAAATCAACGTTGATCTTGCTCGCTGAAGCTGCCAAAGCGGTGATTCCTAAGCTTCCGTACGTTCCGTCCGGCGCAACATCATAACCCGCTACCGTCACTTCTTTTGTTCCGGTAAACGTTGTATCCATATTGCCCAGCGAGTTCTTCACAGTCAGCGTAATGCCATTATCTACACCTACGACAGGCGTCAAGGTCGCTGCTGAGGCGGTGATGCTTTGTGCTCCCTGTGGCTGTGGAAGATTCAACGCTACACTAGTGATCTGTGGAAGTCCTGTCGCATCAAATGCCAGTTGCGCTCCGGTGATTCCAGCTGCATTCGTAGCTCCCAGATCCGTAAAGGAAATGACACCCGCTACTGCCGTCAATGTCGTATTCCCCGTCAACGTCCAGCTTCCAGTGTCCTTCTTCGACACAGTAACAACCGTACTGTTGTCGCCAAGGTTTACATTCCCAAACTGATCCAGCAAAGTAATTACTGGCTGCTGCGCGAAGCTGCCGCCATTGGCTTGCGGAGCACTTACGCCTGTGGTCAGCTTCATTGTCGCTGTGCTACCTGCGACAGGTGTAATGTTCAGCCCTGTTGCTGCTGGCGAGGTTACGCCTGCTTGGCTGAACACAACAGCCTGTGCTCCCGCTTTATTCAGCTTCAGGTTCACCTGTGCTACACCCTCAACGAAATTAACGTTGATCTTGCTCGGTGAAGCCGCTAAAGCGGTGCTTCCTAAGCTTCCGTACGTTCCGTCCGGCGCAACACCATAACCCGTTACCGTCACTTCTTTCGTTCCGGTGAACGTTGTATCCGTATCGCCCAGCGAATTTTTCACGGTCAGCGTAATCCCATTATCCACACCTACGACAGGTGTCAACGTCGCCGCTGAGGCGGTGATGCTATATGCAAGAGTAGGTCCTAGGTTCAGGGTCATTTTAGTGAAATAATCCCCCACGACCTTAAAGTTAGTACCATCGTAAATAATGCCATTAAGATTAGAGGTAAGATCAGATGTTTCCTGAGTCCACGTGGATCCGTCTGCCGAAGAGAATAACTCCCCCTTCAATCCAACAGCCAGAAAACTTCCATTACCAAAGCTGATATTATTTAGTGCGCTAGCTGACATTGTAACCTTCGTAAAAGTTACCAAATCTTCTGTGGTTAGAATTACTGCCTGCTGGCTAAGTGTATCTTCTCCAACCAGAATATAAGCTCTACCATCATAGGCAATTCCCTTTAAAGAAGTATTGGGGAACCCAATCTCTAAGGGCACATTCCACTGTATTCCATCTGATGATTTTGCGATAACAACGCTCTCTTGCTCATAAGTAGTACTATTGTATTTCATCCCAAGAGCTACAAATTGATTATTCAAGTAAGCTACTGTATTAAATGCAAAATCCCCATTTTTAAATCTCTCTGTCCATGAGGTTCCGTTAACTGAAGAATAAATTCCGCCATAATCGGAAACAGCAACGTACTGATTTGTGCCAAAAGCAACGCCAGTCAGATTGTCCTGCACTCCGGTATCTGTCATAGTCCAAGTATCACCGTTGGTCGAGGTCACCACTTTGGCGTTAAGATTGTAGTTTTCTTTATCTGTAACCGCAATAAACTTCCCTGCTCCATAAGTGACCGCATTCATTCCCGGCAGCTTGGAGGGTGTGACATCGTTCCATACTGCGGAGCTATTAGATTTGTAAATAGAGCCATATTCCCCGGATGAGACGGCAACATAATTGCCATTACCATCCTTAGCAATACTTTTCAGATTACCGCTGACATTACTCCACGCCGATAGGTCAGAAGAAACCAGTAAGCCGTTGCCCCCTGAAGCAACATATTTTCCATTTCCGTAAACCATATTGTTCATCATCATTGTTGTATGGGTATCCGAAGATGTCCACTGGGTGCTGTCCAGCGGAGCCGCAGAAGATTTATAAATTACACCCTGCCCAAACAACAAATAGCTCCCATTTAAAGAACCTCCCCCATAAAATTGCTTGTTATCCCATGAGGCATCAACGGTCCAATTAGCACCGTCTGTAGAGGTGAATACTTTTTTAGCATAAGGAGTCACGATATAACTAAAGAAACGATTATTTAAATAGATTACATTCGTAACATAAGGCCAACTAGAGTTATAGTGGTTGATCACAAGATCGGTTAAGGTGACCGTTGTCCAATTGATCAGATTCGTTGAGGTATAATAGACAGCATTGTTAGCAGAGACCACATATTTGTTGTTGCCATAAGCAATATCCGTTAAGCTTTGCATTCCGAATATTGCATTGGTAGAAGTGATTCCTGTGTCTGTCCAGTTAATGCCATCCGAGGATTGTAGTAGAGTTACATCATAAGAAGGTGGATTGGTGCCAGGTTTATATACTGACTGCCATACAAAAAACTTTTCATTGACCGCTTTCAACCTTTCCGGTGTGATAGCTAACGTTTTTTTTGTCCAATTTTCACCATCGAGTGAATTGTATACTGCCTTTTCGCTACCATCAATAGCTAAGAACAGCCCATTAGCGAACACAATAGAAGTTAGTTTGGGGTTCCCCGCCTTTTTTGAGATAGACCAATCTACGCCATTTGATGATGTAGATATCCCTCCTTGGCCCACCGCTATAAAAACATTGTTACCAAAAGCAACACTGCTCAAATTTCCAGCTGATGTGGAGCTTTGATCTATGATATTGCTATTGCTGGGTGCTGCATAAATTACTGCAGGCATAAACAGAGAACTGACGATAGAGAATACTAAACTTATTGCTAATAAAAGATTGCCACTCCGCTTAATCACAATTTTCCCCCTTTGGCATTACACCAAAATATAAATACTTCCACCATATGGAGATTAGATGTCTTTTCTAAGATTTGTAGCCATTTGGTTTGATTTTTATATCGGTATAATCCGAGAGAATTATTACGAATTTAACATTAAATTTTGATTAAAAACAACAATAATTTACACGCTTCACCTATCCATTTCCACAACCTTACAAATGAGAAAAAAACCTATTAAATATCAGGACTTAATCCTGAATTTAATAGGCTTTCAAGCTTTTTCTCGTAGAACTTTTTAAGCTGATTAATCTTTTTTATTAAATAGAAATCGCTGCTTCTAAAGCTACTTCCATCATGCCGTTGAAAGAATTTTGTCTTTCTTCTGCCGTGGTTACAGCATGAGTAACTAACGAATCGGAAATGGTAAGAATACATGCAGCTTGTTTACCTAACACTTTCGCATTATGGAACAACGCATAACTCTCCATTTCTACACAAACACAGCCATGTTCATTGTAAAATTCATTAACTCCAGGCACATTGTCTTCATGATAGAATACATCGCTGGAATGAATTCTCGCCGTCAGAACTGGCTTGTTAATACTTGTAGCCGCTGCTTCAATGACTTCGTTCAATTCTTTACTTGGCAGCTGGATATCTCCTTCTACACCGCTTTGCACATAGGCATATGTAGATTCACTCCACGCGCTATCCGCCAACACCACGTCAAATAAATTCAATTTATCAGTGTATGCTCCAGCACTACCGATACGAATGATGTTTTCCACACCATAGTTTTTGTATAGTTCATAAGAATAAATACCGATACTTGGCATTCCCATTCCCGAACCCATTACCGAAACCTCTTTGCCTTTATAAGTTCCTGTATATCCAAACATATTACGTACCGTATTAAATTGGGTTGGGTTCTCCAAATAGGTTTCTGCAATATACTTCGCTCTCAAAGGATCTCCTGGCATTAATACTGTTTTGGCGATTTCACCATTTTGTGCTGCATTGTGCGGCGTTGACATAATTTATTCCTCCTATGTTGATTACTCATTACTATCTTACTATACCATTCATGATTTTAAATATACGTTTAAAATTTTCTTTTATTGCGACAAAAATACTGCTACTGAATCTCTTTTTATAATTTATTAGCAAACTCATTAAGTTTTTGGGACATTATTTTTATTTCCTCAATAAATGTAGAAGTATGCTGAACAGATGCCGCCTGTTCTTGGCCGATAGCTGCTATCTTCTCTATCGAATTAGCCATTTGATTCGTAATTCCCTTAATCTGTAACATGGTTTTAT
Organism: Paenibacillus sp. FSL H3-0286; assembly: GCF_045040705.1. Taxonomy (NCBI): domain Bacteria; kingdom Bacillati; phylum Bacillota; class Bacilli; order Caryophanales; family Paenibacillaceae; genus Paenibacillus; species Paenibacillus sp. FSL H3-0286. Next base: position 6,317,565 of record NZ_CP150285.1, read on the forward strand.
TTATGTTTTGCGTCGAGGCGACGGTTTCCCTTGAAAATTTCCGGATTTCCTTGGCTACGACTTCAAAACTTCTACCTTTCTCACCTGCATGCGCTGCTTCTATTGCAGCATTCAGCCCAAGTAAATTCGTTTGATCAGCAACCCTGTTTATAATGGATAGGACTTCTGTTGTATTCTCCACATCTTTTCCAGCCTGCTGAGATTGAATGAGTAGTTCCTGAGAGTGATCCGAAAGCGAACTTACGCCATAGGAAATCTTATTAATTTGCTCATTGGCTTGGGATAATGATTCCGAGATTTGTTCTACAATGGCTTTTAATTCACTTTGTCTTCGAATCTGAACTGCAATCCCGCCAATGACTTGTCCCGTTTGATCGTGAAGAGGTGTTGCTGTACCTGTAAACTCAAATCCATAAAAGTGGGCTGGAACATCGGACTTCAAGGTACGATTCTCTTGTATCGCTAAGTAAAGTGGTTCTTCTTTGTGTAAAGGTTGTCCTTCGTTAATGTTTAAATTTATGGTGTCGCCAGGAAAATAAGCAACGAACCGTTCCAAATCACATATCGCTATTGATAAATCAGCGGGGATAGATAATTTTATAATTGGTATAAGTGAGATAAATTTGTCTAAAGATTCAATGTTGTTAATCACAGAAATATAGTCTCCATTCCAGCAAAACGTTATTTATAGCGCACCAAGTCTAACCAGATTATGCCTTGCAGACATGCATTTAATCTAAATCCTTAATTTTGCTTAATTCATATTTTAGATATGTATTCGCGAAAATCTTCATAAAATCCTCCAAAAAAGTTTACAAACACCCATTTCTCTCTCACAAAAGATAAAAAAAGCCCCCACTTTGTGAAAAGTGAGGGCTTTCGTTCTCTTGCTGTTACTAATAATATCGATTAGTTACGGATCAGATAATCAAATGCTCCTAGCGCTGCAGTTGCACCGGATCCCATCGAGATAATGATTTGTTTATAAGCACTATTAGTGCAGTCACCAGCAGCAAATACTCCTGGTAAGCTAGTAGCACCATGGCTATCTACAACAATCTCACCTACGCGAGTACGTTCAACTGTGTCACCTAGCCATTCTGTATTTGGAACCAGACCGATCTGTACAAATACACCCTGCAATTCAACATGGTGAGTCTCTTCTGTCGCACGATCAACATAAGAAATACCATTTACCTTATCAGTTCCGGTAATCTCTTTAGTTTGCACGTTTTTAAGAACAGTAACGTTAGGAAGGCTATAGAGACGATCTTGCAGTACAGCATCAGCTTTGAGCTCTGGAGCAAATTCCAGAACCGTTACATGCTTCACTATACCTGCAAGGTCAATAGCTGCCTCAATACCTGAGTTACCGCCGCCAACAACTGCAACATCTTTGCCTGCAAACAAAGGACCATCACAGTGTGGGCAGTAGGCTACACCTTTGTTCTTGAATTCAGCTTCACCAGGCACGCCCATATTCCGCCAACGAGCACCTGTAGACAGAATGACCGTCTTACTCTTTAGAACAGCACCGTTCTCGAGTTCAACTTCAATTAAGTCATTTTTGTCTAGACGTCTGACACGCTGCAATTTCATCACATCAATGCCATACTCTTTTACTTGCTCTTCAAGTTTAGCTACGAGTTGAGGACCTTCAGTGTACTTCACACTAATAAAGTTCTCGATACCAAGCGTGTCGTTAACCTGTCCGCCAAAGCGTTCAGCAACAATACCTGTACGAATACCTTTACGTGCCGCATAAATGGCTGCACTTGCACCAGCTGGGCCGCTGCCGACAACAAGCACATCATATGGAGCTTTATTGTCAAACTCAGATGCGTCCACACTGCTGCCCATTTTAGCTAAAATTTCTTCAACCGTCATACGACCACTTTCGAAAAATTCACCATTAAGGTAGACGCTTGGAACAGACATAATTTCTTTGCTTTCTACCTCTTCTTTGAATACTCCACCGTCAATCATCGTATGGGTAATGCCCGGATTAAAGATACTCATAAGATTCAGTGCTTGTACAACATCAGGGCAATTATGACAGCTCAGGCTAACATAAGTTTCAAACTTATATTCACCACTAATGCCTTTGATCTGATCAATTACACTTTGCTCAACCTTAGGAGCTCTTCCGCTAACCTGCAACAGAGCCAATACTAATGAAGTAAATTCGTGTCCAAGCGGAGTTCCGGCAAAGGTTACGCCCGTATCTTCACCCACACGATTTACACTAAAGCTTGGGGTTCTAGACAGTTCGGTTCTTTCCACCGTAATCCTAGGTGACATTTTGGCAATTTCATCAACTAGTTCGGTCATCTCTTGTGATGCCTCGTCAGCGCCTGCACTGAGTTTCAGTACTACATCGCCTTCCAAGAGTTCAAGGTATTGCGCTAGTTGAGCTTTTATTTCTTGATCTAGTTTCATTTAGCTTTCGCTCCTTAAATCTTACCTACAAGATCGAGACTTGGTTTAAGAGTTTCTGCACCTTCCGACCATTTCGCTGGGCAAACTTCACCTGGATGATTGCGTACATATTGCGCTGCTTTAATTTTGTTAACAAGAGCGCTAGCATCACGGCCGATACCACCAGCATTAATCTCAACAGTTTGAATAACACCGTCTGGATCAATGATGAATGTACCACGATCAGCAAGACCGTCAGCTTCGATCAATACATCAAAGTTGCGGGAAACCACATGGGAAGGATCGCCGATCATAATGTATTTCACCTTGCCAATTGCTGCGGAGCTTTCATGCCATGCTTTATGTGTAAAGTGTGTGTCAGTAGAAACGGAATATACTTCAACACCTAGTTGTTTGAGGGTTTCATATTGGTTCTGCAAATCTTCTAGTTCAGTTGGGCATACGAATGTGAAGTCAGCTGGGTAAAAGCAAACTACACTCCATTTACCTTTGAAGTTTTCTTCTGTAACATCGATAAATTTCCCATCTTGAAATGCGCTTGCTTTGAATGGTAGTACTTCTGTTCCGATTAATGACATATTGTTTAATCTCCTTTGGGTTTAATTTATGAATAGAGTGGATACTATTTATAATTATTATAATTAACCAAATTAAGGCCTGTCAAGTTATTTATAATAATTCTAATATGATAATCGTTGTCAGTCGCTAAATGTTCATACAAATTCCTTTCTTTCGGATTTAAATACAACACTTTATCATCTGACTGATGCTCATTCGTGCTTATTGACTATTATGGTTTAGTTTACATGTTTTATGTAGTTCAATTTCTACAATTCGATGTCTTCTACTATTAGATTGATAATATTCAAGGATTCTTCCGCTACTGTTGGGTTAGAATAATATCGATTTCCATTATAGGTGATCAGTGCTTTCCATAAAGCCCACCCTCTTGCTCTATTCCACGTTTGTGCATCCATGTTTAATACCTTTTTAAAGATCCTTCTACTAGCCTGATCAAAAAAAGTCCACGCCATTGCAGCATCACAAGCAGGATCACCCACCCCTAATATGCCAAAATCAATGACTGCACAAAGCTGTCCGTCTTTGACTAATATATTTCCAGGTGCGACATCACCATGAACCCAAACTGGTTCTGACTCCCATTCAGAGTCTAATGCCAGTTCCCAGATCTTTTTCAATAGACCTTCATTAAAAATATCTTTATTATGCTCAATCGCATTTCTAGATTCCTCATCATATACAGTTAAGGACCCACCTCTATAAAAATTATGCTCTCCGGCTAAAGGTCCCCCACTAGCATCAATAGACTGTAATTCAATTAAAAAGCTTCCCAAGTCTCTCGCAAATTGATTGAGATCATTAATGTTCTCATGGGATAAAGTCTCTCCCTTTAGCCAATTATTAATAGACCAAGGCCAGGGATATTCTTTGGTAGGTGTCCCTTTCGCTAATGGTGTTGAAATAGGTAACGTCAGTCCTTTCTTTAAAAAAGGTAACCATTGTTGTTCTTTCTCCACTTGAGGAACATAAGCGACTGCACTTGGTAATCGCACACTCATCTGTTCACCTAAATGAAAAGTCCGATTATCATGCCCACTGAATTTCACAGGTCTGATCTCTAAATCGGACCATTCAGGAAATTGTTCATTTATTAATCTTGCTACTAAATCGACGTCTATAGTATGCATAATATCTCTCCACATATATGAAATTGAAGCAACATCAGTTGCGGAATCCGAGCTGATGTTGCTTCTTTTTAACTATGAAATGGATACAAGGTTCTACTTCAGATAGGTTCCTGACTCTCCGATTCCACCACTACCGTTCAATACATACACCCGTGCATTTCCTTTCCCGGAGCAGTTGATTGTGATCACACCGTTGGTAACGGTTTTGGTATCACCAGTGACCGCATCCACATATGTTCCGTTAGGAATTCCGGTGAATGTTGCATTTCCTGAGATCGTAACCAAAGCAAAGCTATCGATTCCTTTGCTACTATCAGTGTATCTTCTTTTAAATGCCAAATCACCTGATACATTTTCTGTAGAATATTGGCCTTTTTGCAAAGCAGGAACAGCTCTTCTAATTAAATTAAGTTGTCTGATATGTTTCGCCAGAGGATAATTTAACGAGTCTGCAAGTGTGCCAGTAGCATTGGTATATTTACCGTAATCTTGAACAGTAACACTACCCTCAATATGATCGCCAAAGTAAGCACGGCCTGTTGTACTTAACGGCGCATTTGGACCTACATCGATGACTGATCCTTTTTTGAACTCAATTTCAGAACCATAATAGATCGCAGGTATTCCTCGGAAGGTGAACATCAGCGCGAGATTCTCAGCCCAAGTGTCCTGTGTGCCAGCAAATCTTTGATTTTCTGGTGCTTGGTCAGGTGCATAGTCATGAGAGTCAATATAAGTTACATTCCAGGTAGCATCATTATAGAATTGATCACCGCTTCTCATACTGAATGCTTCCTGAGCAGTTTTGAAAGCCCAGTGCATTGGAAAATCAATAACATCCATACCCGATTTCTTCGAATAATCAGGCGTATGATAAGTATTTCCTGTTAAAAAAGCATTGTTCGAGGTAGGTTGTCCTGCTGTAGTAGAGTTATCTGCCCACTCTTGTTCCACCGATAGCTTGTTGGAAGCGTAGTCATTTTGACCGTCACCTGGATAGGGTTTTGAGCTTTTCCAAGTATAAAATGGTGTTGATATCGCCGGAATTCCACTGTTCCACACATCTCTGTACCGAGTAGCCACTTCCCCAAAGACAAAGAAGTCTGAGCCCCCTCTTGTTTTCCATGCCGGCACAAAATATTTGTTAAAAATATACCGGCTTACATGCTTTACAGTATCGACCCGGAAAGCATCCACACCCATATCAATATATTGATTATAGCTGTCGATTAGATACTGATTCACTAGAGGATTCTCTGTGTTTAAGTCCACACAGTCTCCCGCAATCTGTCCTGTCTGGACGGTGTAAGACTCCCAAGAAAGACTTTTTTCCGTATGGTAAATATTATTGTTAGTCTCCGCAGTCTTCATTAAGGCAAGTCTTGCCTGATATTGCTGATCCGGGGTCATGGAATCATAGTTAGCTGGCAGCTTATCCGTAATTTTGAGCATGTTACTCACGGTGTCCGCCGCCGTTGGATCTTTTTTGAACATCGGGAACAGATTTTCTTCTCCAAAATTACCGGTATGATTGACGACAATATCTTGAATAACCTTTATCCCTCTAGCGTGTGCTGCATTGATCAAATCCTGATAAGATGCCCCTGCGGATTCATATCTTGGATCTACTTTTGCAAAATTTATTGCATGGTACCCATGATAATCATAACCGCTGGCATTCTGCACCACAGGTGTAATCCAGATGGCACTGAAGCCTAGTGCTTTAATGTAATCGAGCTTTTGAATCAGTCCTTTAAAATCCCCTCGCCAAGCTGGATCAGAGTCCGGATTTCCTGCCTTGGCATCCTCCCATGCATGTTCGTTGTTACTCGGATCACCGTCATAAAACCGGGAAGTGATTACAAAATAAATCGTATCTTCACGAAAATCGCCCTTATTACCAATGTTATAAACAAAACTCTGTTTAGTTTCATTTCCGGCACCATCGATCACAAGGAATTTTAAGGTTGTCGTCTTGTTAATCAAGATAGACGGTCCGGTAAGAGATGTCAGTGCATTGCCTGAAATATAGACTTTTGAACTCGTTGTTGGTTCCGTACCATTATCTGTGTAATATGCTGTGGTCGTTGCCGCCTTGTTGTCTTTTATATTAAAAGATATGGAAACCGCTGAGCTCGAATTCCCAACAGGCAGATTCGCAGTGATAATCGGAGCTTGCAAATCGGCATTCAGATCAATCACATAAGCAAAAGAGCCTACATTACCCGCTTGCCCTATAGAGTTAACGCCGAATGTTTTGATAGTCAAAGAAGAAGGTACTTGGATTGGAGTCGTATACAACGTTGAGGTTGTCGTAGGTGTTGATCCGTCGGTCGTATAATAAATTTTATCGCCGCTATTTGTACTGGATAGGGTCACCGTTTGGGCAGAATCATAGGTTTTGGGCACAGGCGAGACGGATATCACCGGAACCTTAGGAACGTCTGGATTGGCGTCATACCATACGTTATCTGAGTTATACCAGCCCTCTTTTACGCTGCGAGATAAGTCAGCCGTCTGTTTGCCATTGCCGTCATTAAAGATCAGGCTTGCCCCTGTAGCATTTGGAACAGTATAGCTATACCAATCGTTCCCGTCCGATTTCATCAGTATTCCCGGCCATGCTCCACTAGTCGGAACGGTTGCCGGATTCAGATTCCAGTAATGGATGCGGATCGCTGCATTCCAGCTTGCTGGTTTCTTAAAGTGAACGGTTAGCCCCGCTGAAGTAGGTGTAGGTGTTGGCGTCACTGTTGGCGTTGGCGTTGGTGTGGGTGTTATGGTAGGTGTTGGCGTCACTGTTGGTGTAGGAGTTACCGTAGGTGTAGGAGTTACCGTAGGTGTTGGCGTCACTGTTGGGGTAGGAGTTACCGTAGGTGTTGGTGTCACTGTTGGGGTAGGAGTTATCGTTGGTGTTGGTGTAGCTCCGGCCGAAAGGGTCACATAGTCGATATTAATATTCCCGCTATCATCCGAGTCATATTTATAAGCAAGCGTGTTATTTCCTGCCTGTAAAGAGAGTGTTTCTGTTTGGTCTGCCCATGTATCCCAGTTGGTCAGGTTGGCTAATGTTGTCTGTGTAACCTTTATTCCATTGACATAAATGGACACTTTTTTAGCACTGCCGGATGCATTAGCATAGTGAAGCGTGGCATTATAGGACCCTGCTGCGGAAGCCTGGACGTTAAAAGTGGTGGCTGCTCCTGTAGTTGTATATCCATCAACAAAACCAGTGCCCGAATATCCGGTGTGATTCGTATTTACTTTTGCACCACCAGACAGGGATGCACTCTCTGCTTCGTATTTCCCGGCGACCGGAATAACAACCGTCCAGTTCTTCCCGCCGTTATTGTCCCAACTATCCGTTGGAGCCGTGATGTGATAACAATAAATTAGGGTGGCGCCTTCCTGAACGTTGAGGTTGGCGATGAACGTGGTTCCATTTTTGGTCATCACCGTGTCCGTAGTATTAGCCCAGTTATTCGTAGTCCAATGTAAGGTCACAGCTGCCGCTGTAGGATTGGTATAGGTGACTGTATGATCCGTATTGCTGGCCGATGCTCCACCCGATAAACCAAATAAACTAAAAATGAGTGAAAAAATAATTAACCACGAAATATAACGCCTGGATTGTTTGGATACCAAGTAAATAACCTCCTCATAATTTTAAGTGCAGCTTACGATTTTAAGCGCCATCGTGGGGTGCAAACGTTTGCAAAAATGAAAAAAAAAGAAATACTTGATAGGTTTGATCTCCTCCTTCAATGATTAATAAGGAAAAAACTCATTGTATGCGTTTACAAACAGCTCTATATCTGATGGATTTTCCTTGTTAAGATTATAGGCGCCAAACTTTTGCTGGTCAATGCATCTTTTAGGCTATAATTCAATCGTTTTCACTATAAGTTCCCTAAGATAGCAGGTAAATTGTTCAGGTTCTTAGCCAGCCAATTCATTTCTTTTGCAAAACGTTTTGGAGGTACACTATGTTTGTCCATCGCGGCATTAATCCACCACGGGCTTTCCATATACCACAACAACTGCAATGATTTTGTTAAATACCCCTGCTCCACCGTTCGTTCCTCACGATATCCGTCAATAAATGCTGAAGCTAGTGCTCCATCTAAATCTTCATCTAAAGCACATGACATCACTGCTCGCGCTACATCAAGCTGCGGATAATCATATTTGAACCGATCAAAATCTAGAATTGCAGACAATTGGCTATCTTGAAATAAAAGATTATCAACCCATAAATCACGATGTGCCCATCCAGCTACAAGTCCTTCGAATATTTCCGGATCTATTTCTTCAGTCGCTCTCAGTTGTATCTCTAGGTCAGTGATGAGTGAAGTTTTGCCCATTTCCTTTGATTGTTGTAGGAGTACATTCCAATGTTCTAAACGTTCCTCAGGGCTTTGGGGAATAAATTGTGGGGTTCTTTTCAAACTAAGGGTCCCATCATTTAATAAACGATGCATTTTACCTGTGGCACGACCCAAATCAAACATTTGAAGGATGTTAATTTTGCCCGGCTCTATGACACGCCCTTCACAATATTCCATAACCATAAACGTCTCTCCCATATCTGATTCCAATAAAACTTTATGGTTATAAGCCAACAATTCGGGACATGGGAGCCCCTGTAGATACAGTCTTTTCTGTTGAGAAAAAGCAAAGTTCAGCTCTTCTGGGTTATACAATTTATATCTTTTTTTGTTGTATTGTTTAAGTAGAAATGGTCCTGAATCCGTTATGATTTTCCATTTAAGATTTAACCAGCCACGTTTTATTGGGGTAGCATGAAGGACTTTCAATCCAAAAAAATGATAGAAACTATTACTTAAATCCTCTAAAATGGCTTCCTCTGAACGAATCGCTTCCATTTCATCAACTCCTATCTATTCAAAGTATAAAAGAAGAAGCCGCCAATGACGACTTCTTTTAGATATTTCTTTTTAGCAGAAAAAGTTATCTATAAATGAGGCTCCCGCCTTGGAGAAACTCTTGCGCCTTCTCTTGCATTCCTGATTCAATTCTCGTCGTATTCCGGATATTATGAGAGATCTTCATACTGCAAAATTTCGGCCCGCACATGGAACAGAAATGAGCTGTTTTAGCGCCTTCCGCAGGCAATGTCTCATCATGATATTCGAGCGCTCGCTCAGGATCTAACGATAAATGAAATTGATCACGCCAACGAAATTCAAAACGGGCTTTCGAAAGAGCATTATCCCGGTCTTGTGCTCCTTTATGCCCTTTCGCCAAATCTGCGGCATGAGCCGCTATTTTATAAGTAATGACCCCTATACGTACATCTTCCTTATTAGGCAGGCCAAGATGTTCCTTCGGAGTTACGTAACATAACATAGCTGTACCGAACCAACCAATCATCGCTGCACCTATAGCAGAGGTAATATGATCATAACCAGGCGCAATATCTGTAGTCAGTGGACCTAATGTATAAAAAGGGGCTTCGTTACAGGTTTCAAGTTGCTTATCCATATTCTCTTTAATCAAGTGCATCGGCACATGTCCTGGACCCTCTACCATTACCTGTACATCATGACTCCAAGCTATAGCTGTTAATTCACCTAACGTCTCTAACTCGGCAAATTGTGCTTCATCATTCGCATCAGCAATCGAACCCGGACGTAATCCATCGCCTAGGGAAAAAGAAACATCGTACAGCTTCATGATTTCACATATCTCTTCAAAATGTGTATATAAAAAGTTCTCTTGATGATGCGCAAGACACCATGCCGCCATGATGGAGCCACCTCTTGAAACAATGCCTGTCATACGTTGTGCAGTCAACGGGATATAACGAAGCAGAACCCCCGCATGAATGGTAAAATAATCAACCCCTTGCTCCGCTTGCTCAATGAGCGTATCACGGTATACTTCCCACGTTAAATCTTCCGCTTTCCCATTCACTTTTTCCAACGCTTGATAGATAGGCACCGTTCCAATAGGAACAGGAGAATTACGGATGATCCACTCGCGTGTCGTATGAATGTTTTTACCTGTTGAGAGATCCATTATATTATCTGCACCCCAGCGGGTGGCCCATCTCATCTTCTCTACCTCTTCCTCTATGGATGAGGATACTGCGGAATTTCCTATATTGGCATTGATCTTCACTAAAAAATTGCGTCCAATAATCATTGGTTCACTCTCTGGATGATTGATATTCGCTGGAATGATGGCGCGGCCGCGGGCTACTTCATCTCTTACAAATTCCGGTGCCACATTCTCACGAATCGCAACGTATTCCATTTCCGAAGTAATAATCCCTTTGCGTGCATAATGCATTTGAGAGACATTACGCCCCTTTTTCGCTCGCAAAGGTTTTCTATGGAGCGCTGGAAACACTTCCGCCACAGCTTTTCCCGTTGCATTTCCGTTATCTTCAGGCTTCACGGTTCTTCCTTCGTACGCTTCTGCATCCCCTCGTTCCTCAATCCAGCTTAGACGATTGGGCTCTAACCCCTGACGAATATCAGTATGAATATTAGCATCCGTGTAAGCCCCGCTTGTGTCATAAACATGAATTGGGGCATTCTCCTCTTCGCCGTCTATGCCCGCAGTTGGACTAAGTGAGATCTCCCGCATAGGCACCTGAATATCAGACCGTGAACCCTTTACATACACTTTTTGACTTGCTGGAAAAGCTGATAGATTGATTGGATCGTTGTTCAATTCGCTTGTCATCTCAATTCCTCCTATAAGGTGATTTGATCAAGCGGAGACGGTCTACTCCCCACACATAGAAAAGGCCACATCTGTATAAGATGCGGCCTTAGAGTAGACAAATAGAAATAGAGCTCCATTTCCTCCGCTGGCATTATCCAGATCAGGTTTGACGGTCGATAGTTATAACTATCCTCTCAGCCTGGTCCCACCAAGCTCCCGTGACTATATAATTGCTACTTCAAAGTATAACCGAAAAGAGAGAATTATCCAAATCTACTCAAATGTGAGATCAATGTATACGTTAGTTTAACACCAATACCCCAAATCCTTCCAGAAGCACCTCGCCCGACAATGTTGTGCCGCTCAGTAAATCTGTTTTGGTCTCACGAAGATGGATCGTGACAGGAGTCTCACTATAATTAAGCAAAAAAGCATAACTGGAAGAAGCTCCGGTACGGACTTGCAGCTCTACCTCTTCTGGGAGCTCCAGCCAATCTGCTGGCGATTGTAGATCAATTAAATTTATGATCTCAGCCGCTGCCTGTTCATTAAATACGGCTCCGTAATACCAAACCTCACCCTTGCCGCGACGATTTTTAGTTACCGCCGGTTTTCCCGCATAATAATCAGAGGCGTAAACCGCCATCACTTCAACCGAAGCTTCCTCTATTTTGAGAATATCATTAAAGTCATCTGCTCCTGTAACGACTTCGGTCACGCCCGACCAGCTAATTGTTGTTGGCTGACGACTGCCCTTAACCATTGTGAATTCTTCAACTGTGATCCCGCATAGATCCTTAGCAGCACCTGGGAAAGGACGCATATAACATTGACCGCGCTCATCCTTATAGCCAGTTCTACAGCCGAAGATCAGTTTGCCGCCTTGCTGAACATATTCATCCAGCAGTGCTGCTGTCTCATCTGTCATAATCGCTGGGTGAGGATAGATAAGCACGTCGTACCTTGCAAGCTCCTCCAGCGTTGTTTTTTTGCGTAAATAGAGTACGTCATTCGGGATATGCTTCCGCTGAAGCGCCTTGTACCACTCCTTATTGCTCTTCCACATAAACGGGCCATGCCAAACATCGTATTCTCCATCCCACTCATTGTCATAATCACGAACAATAGCAATGTTAGCCTGATTACGAGTACCGACAAACGCATGACCTGCTGCTGCCAGCTCCTGACCGATCTGCCCCGCTTCCCGTACTCTCCGGTTAGGCTGATTATGATAGTCATTGATTCCATGCCAATAAATTTCATTGCCCATCGTAGCTGTCCGCCAGCGGAAATATAACACCATATCTGCTCCATGAGCGATCGACTGATAAGTCCATAACCGCATCTGCCCGGGCTTTGGAGAAGGCATATCCATCCGGTTCACCCAGCCACCCGGGCCCGACTGCTGCTCCATAATGCAGAAATTCGGGGATATCGAACGAACAACAGATAACGACAATCCCCAGCCTCTATCATTCAGCGGATTCTGCTCATTCGGGTCATAAAAAATAGTAGAGAACTGAGGATAGGAATCATAACTGAAGAAATCCAGCAGTTCATCCGTCATTTCATGGCTATCGAGATGCCCGAACAGACCGTTCGTGGTTACCCACTGCTTAGGGGCAAGTTTACGGATGATATCCGCTTGGTTTTTGGCAAAAGAAATTGTATTGTCCGAAATAAACCGTTTTTCATCCAATGCCTGATGAGGATTGGGTTGCTTCGGTACTGGAGTCGGACGTGGAAGATAGACCTGAGACCAGTCACTATAGCTTTGATTCCAAAAAACAGCTCCCCAAGCCTCGTTCAAATGCTCAAGTGTAACATATTTCTGCTGTAGCCATTCCCGGAAAGCCTTATGGTCACTCTCCGAATAAAATTCACTGATCTCACAGTTGAGCTCATTATCAATTTGCCAGCCAACTACACCCGGATGATTGCCGTAATGTTCAGCCATTTGTTCTGCAATACGCGCACACAGTTCCCGGTATTTAGGACTGCTGTAATTATAATGACGGCGCATGCCATGCTGAAGTGTAACACCTTCGTAGGTTACATTTAAAACTTCGGGATACTTATCAGTCAACCAAGCTGGAGGCGTCGCCGTCGGAGTACCAAGTACAACCTGAAGACCATATTTATGTGCTAGATCAATCGCCCGATCAAAGAGCCCGAACTGAAACTGCCCTTCTGCCGGTTCAAAAATAGACCAAGCAAACTCCCCCATCCGAATGATCGTAAAGCCGAGTTCACGCATCCGGCGATAATCGTCCTCCCACATGTTTTCTGGCCAGTGCTCCGGATAATAACAGACGCCAAGCTCGAATTTTTCAGTTGCGACAGGTTTCTTCATCATTACCTCCAAAGTATTAAAAATATGCTTTCAATATTATATAATTCTATTGTAGTATCAATGATAAGAGGTCTTATATAACAAAATATTGCTATCATATAACAATCTTGCGTTCATTGCCTTAATCCAACTTGCGCTCTGTTGCGCTACAGAAATGGGTGCTGCCAAACATGAAGAAACAATGGTATTTGCCGACACCGGCTTTTTCAAAATATGTCTGTTATCCTGAATTTTTGGGACATTACACTCACTTTCCACAACATACAGAGAGAAGAAGCGAAGGGTTTCTGGGGAGTTATAACCTGCATTTGATCTTTGGTGGGGAGGGTTATGTATTCCATGAGGGCGAACGTATTCCGATGAGTAGAGGACGAGGTTTTCTGTACCCCAAAGGGGCTTATCAGCAATACGGCTCTGACCCAGGCGAGCCTTGGGATGTCCGCTGGGTTCATTTTAACACTGAAATTGTCCTTCCCTTATTAGAAGAAGTGGACCAGTCTCGTGCATACCTGTTCACTTTTGATTTGGATGCTAAGCTGGACGAACTATTCGAGGAAATGTATATACTAAGCGCTTCCTACGTGATCCGTAGTGAGCCAAGACTATCTGCTCTGCTGTATGAGCTTCTAGTAAAATTGCTGCAGAACTCCGAGCCGCTTCACGGTTCAGTACCGCACGAGGTTAGGCAGTCCATCCGCAGTGCTGCAGATATCATCCATGTCGAATGTGCCAGCCCTTGGTCTCTGGAATCGATGGCAAGATTGACCGGGTACAGCAGCTATCATTTTCTAAGGCTGTTCCGGGTGGTTATGGGTAAAACACCTAACCGTTATTTAACCGATTGTCGGCTGGCTAAAGCCAAGCTTTTACTGGTGTCCACAGGACTCTCCATTGCTCAGGTTGCGACTCAGTCCGGTTTTGCCCAGTCCAGCTATTTCATTAAAGTGTTCAGAAGGTTTGAAGGCATGTCTCCTGTGAAGTACCGGCAGGCTTTTGGGGCGTAGAGGATCTTCCTTCAGTCCGTTGAGATTCAATCTTAGTCTCTTGGATTTATCACCCTTAAAGATCATCCTTAAGAGAAATTTCACTCTCAATATCTAAACTTATTGTTTCGGAATGAATCTCCCCTTCATTATCATTCCATGTAATAGATAAAGTGGTATTTTCATAATTTTGTCTATTTTTATTTAATTCGTCATACGAATACGGACCTGTTATAGACGCGATATCAGTGTTACTTAATATTGAAACGGGTCCATCCGTTGACCTAGCTTCATTTACAAGAACTGTTTCATCCTTATTATTATTGTTTTTTTCATTGACTTCATACTTATAATAGCTACTATTCACTAAAGCGCTTGGGTCTCCCTTGAACACTAACTTCCCATGTCCCCGTAAAATTTTATTAGATGAAATTATTATTTTGTAATCTAAAACATCCCATGTATCCCCTGTACCCTTAAGTGTATATACTTGAACACCAGTGTTTAAATTTGTTTCGACCTCTTTATTGAAATATAAATAACTCCATATCGCATTCGAAATAATAACCACAGCTACAAGTACTAGGATTAGTTTTTTCATATCTGCTCCTTTATAAATACTCCCCAGCCATTATTTATATCTTAAATTCCACTCCTTAGACCATTTCGGGAAAGCTTCTCCGGTCAATTCTTCGAGTGTATTCCCATCAATGGTATAAACCCAGCCCATATGTAATTCATCGAAATCAGGAAAACTATAGCCTCCTATCACTTGATCGTCTGCTTCTAGCAGAAAAATCAGGGTTTGTTTTTTTGTATTATCCTTCTTATTATCTAAGGGGTGATTTTTAACGATGAACTTACTTGTAGTTATTTCCTTGCCTATATAATCGACTGGATCAACACTTTGAACACTCCAATATTGTATGTATGGCATTTCCGTCAGCAGTTTTTTATCTAATAAATATTCAGAAACAATTCCTTCATTACTAATGATCAGATAGCCCATATCGGTAATAAATTGTTCAGCTTTGCTATATTCTTTTTTTGAATTATCGCTAATTTGCTCCTTACTACATCCAAATAAAAAGATTAAGAATAACGGAACTATGATTACCTTTAATTTGTTCATAGGTTCCTCTCCTTGGATTGTTTATTATCTCCGCAATAGCCTCATAGATTAATCTTGTTGTATGAATTTAGTATCATCAAACTCTTTAGCGTCTTATAGGCTCTCCATTCCACGCTGCTCTTCTAATTATTATACCGTCTGACTTCATAAAATAAGTTTTAAACTGACCCTAGAAATTGAAACAGCGACAGCAATGGACGAGAAAATAAAGTCCTAAACTGTCGCTGTTTCATTGAACTAAAGTTCCCCATTACATAATATTCCTTAACTTATTTGCTTTCTTAATCAGGATTCGTTACATATTGTTAACAATAGACATCTGTCAAATATTATACATTGATTTAAGAGCCTAACTTATTATTCTGCCAACTTCTTTTTTATTTTACTCCAAAAGCCGTCATTCCTTCGATTAATATGCTTCTCATTGTAGATCAGCAGACTATAGGAGGACAACAAAGTAGATGTTCTAATAATTACATATGTGCCTATAGCAATCAAAATGACGCAAATAGGATAATAAGGGATTAACACGCCTTTGGAGATCCCCTTTCTCTCTAGCAAAAAGCCCATTCCACCTACCGCCAACATGCCAGCACCCACAATGATCACAGTTGCGTACCTACTCTTCAATCTATTCAAACGTTCTGTTAATTGCTTCACATAACCTTGATCCAGCATAAGAGCCTCTTTATCCAGCACATGGTACCTTTCCTCGTCTTTCAGTATGGCGGACACAAGAACAACGACACCCGCTGCCGCCAACAAAATGATAATAAGAAAAGAATAAATGACTTGTTCCTTCCGAAGCATCAAATACGGCAAAAAAGACATAATTAGAAGGCACACACCTGTCGCAATGCGATTGGATGACTTTCGCTGATGAATCAAATACCCTTCCGCCATCTCTTGGCTGACATAATACCCACGCTCTTCAACGCCGCCCTTTACCTCGCCCTCCTTTAGCAAATAATCAATGGACACCTCGAACAGGTTTCCAATCATTAGCAATTTTTCGGTTTCGGGGAACCCCTGTCCGTTTTCCCACTTGCTGACTGCCTGTCTGGTTGTGCACAGTTTTTCGGCCAGCACTTCCTGGGAATAACCTTTTTCTTTTCTAAGTTGCAACAATTTTTCACTGAAAGACATTTGCTTGCTCTCCTTTGCTATATCTTGCCTTAATTATAGAAAAACAATAGAGTCTATGCTATATGATTGAGGTTGCGTTTACGACACTTGCAGTTGCAAATGCGTAATACATTTTCTTCTGACATCTAGAATCGCAGCAATACCCTGACCTCTTAAACGTTTCCGCGTTCAGGAATACTAGTGGCTTAAGGCGTTCCAGCACCGGGTCGTAGTCTCCTCGGATTGTCTGCCTGCTCCGCATAACAGGTTGAACTAACGTGTATAAATTCGCTTTCAACATTCCATCCACCTTCCAAAATATTGAATATTTCGTGCTGAGAATTCTAATAAAAAAGACAAATCACATATTAAAAGTGACTTGTCCTCTGGTGCTTCCACTTATAAATTTGCTAAAAATGAATTGAACGCTAAATAATATGTTTTATTTCCTCCAAAAAGTTGAACAGTCTGCCTTATCCAAAATATTAAACTCGATCATTTTTTCAAGTAATGAGAAATCAACTGGACTTTCCCACCGGATGCGTAACAACTGCTTGGTGTGATCATAACCTGCCTGCACAATTTCATCAGAAAAACGATTAATTCCTGCAATTTCAGGGGCAACCGCCAAATGATGTTTGGATACACTAAAACCAATAATAAAAGTATCGTGATCGGTAAACATAGGCTGATTCCACGCAACTTTTGGCTTTAAATCAGTAAATTTTCCAGCTACCCAAGCTAAAACCTCTTCCATTCTTTCCCGATGTTGCAGGTTATCAATCTGCGCTAAATATTCTGCAAATACTTCCATGTCATTCTCTCCTAACAAAATATTTTCGAATATTCTAATTGATGTTACGTCATTCCAATTACATTCTCTTAGCATAATAATTAAACAGGAAGATTCCTAAGGAGATTTGAAAAACAAAAACACCACATAACACAGTGACTATAGTTTGATCTACTCCCATTAAACTAAATACAACAGTTAGAGCCATTAGGATGTAAAAGTTAACAATATTAGTTTTCCAACCCGCTTTTTCTCTTATTCTTATTTTCCGTTCATCATTAGCCTCAATTTTACTCATTCTAACTTTCTCATCATTCTTTATTTTGTTCTGGGGCTTATTAAGCCATAACGAATACACCATATTTCCTACTCCAAGCACTGCAAGGACTGAACCCACACCAATGAGCAAACCGGAAATTCCTTTTAGCTTCTCGTCAGTTAAAATAAATCCACCCATATAAACCATAATAGCACCTGCAATTGTTAAGAGCACCCATTTACTTGCCGTTTTCATTACCCAGCTCCTCCTCGTAAATGAAAATATCTTCAATACTCATTTCAAAAAATCGCGCAATCTTAAATGCAAGAATGATGGATGGGTTATACCGGCCATTTTCAAGTGAACCAATCGTTTGCCTGGATACTTCCAATTTATCCGCTAGTTCTTCTTGTTTAATGCCTTTTTCTTTTCTAATCTCTTCAAGCCTGTTTTTCAATATCTTACCTCCTGAAGCAATTATGGAAAGTTAACTTTCCGTAAGAATAACACATTGAAGTGTGTATGTAAAGCTAACTTTCCATTAGCTTGAAATTGATTGCAATTTAACCCGTGATCTTTATAGGTGTAATGATTTAGGGCACGCCTTGTTGATACTACATATGTAGAATTGGGCATGAAAAAACGCCACCCGTTAACTCCCTAATAGGAGTACGGGTGACGTTGAGTGTTTCACGGGCGACAACTCATGAAAGAAAACATCAATTGTCGGGTCATATAAATCTCTCAGGCGTGGGTTCTTTAGGATTATTCAAATGGATTTATTAAGCAAACTGATACTGTCATCACACCAATGAATAAGGCTGCTAAACTGTCTTTTCCCATAATCATTTGTGATTAGCCAGTATTTAATATTGGGGTCATCCGTTTCTTGCTTTAGAAGCCATTCCTCAAGTCCCAAAAAGATCTGTAATGCTTCCTCTAGCTTTTTCTTATGATCCAGTATATGCCCGATAATAATATCAGCTGAAGTATTACTTCCAAAAAAAACCTTTAGTAATAATTCGTTCTTCTTTAGCATCACCATGTGCTCCATGGGTTGGGAGAGCCAATTATTTAAGAGTTGCTTCCCCTGTTCTGTAATGCTGTATATTTTTTTATCAGGCTTTCCATCCTGGCGCTGTACACGGACTGCCACATCCTTGTTTTTCAGAAGCTCAGCTAGACCTGGATAGATTTGACCATAATTTTCTTTCCAAAAATACTGGGTGCTTTGTTCCATATGCTGTTTAATATCGTAGCCAGTGTGGGGACCAATTGTAAGAATGCCTAATATGGCAAGCATCGTGTTCTCTTTTGCCGATAGTGAAGCCATTTTAATATTACCTCCCATGGAAATGCTGCCAAAATCAAAACGCTAACCTCGAATGAAGCTGACAAGTTTATTATAAAACATTTCAGCTGAAGATACACTGATTTCGCACATATATTATAATAATATATATTTTTAAAATAATCTTTGTTGACAATGCTTTGATAGCCGTTTAGATTATAGGTATGAGCAGGATGCTCATTTAGAAGTCCGACTATTTCTTAAATGTCGCCTACAAAAAAAAGGAGCGAATCATCATGACTATGATTGCAGTTAACTATCCGGAAGGCCGTATTTCTTTAGAGCAACGCCGCATTCTTGCGGAAACACTGACAGATGCAGTACTAGTTCCAGAGATTGGACAGTTTTGCCCGCCTGCACGTGAAGGTTTCCAGGTCCGATTCTCAGAGTTCTCCACCGAACATATGGGTATTGGGGGGAAATTGGTAGTGGATACACCGGAAAGGGATATCATCCTCATAAACATTCTGGTCATGGACGGCGACTGGAGAAATGAGGTTCGAAAAGAGGTTATTCAGAATATACTTTCTAATTTGACCCAAGCTCTTGACATGAAGGAGCCATCTCCAGGCTGGTGGGTATCCTTCCAAGTGATCGATGAAGGGAGCTGGGGTTCTCGTGGAGGAGTATTGTCCATACTAGACCTGCTTGATTCAGGTGTCTTTACCAAAGAAAAAGCTGAGTCGATCCGTCAAAATTTTTCGTAATCTAAAGCTCCAGGAAATCAGAAAATTATAGATACATCGGGAGGTTAATCATGCTTTATGTGATCAGGCACGGAGAAACAGACGTTAACAAAGAAGGGAGAGTTCAGGGCCGCAATGGCCTTCCCTTGAATAACGCCGGATTCCAACAAGCGGAGAACCTTAAAGAAAAAATCAATAGAATCCAGTTTGATTATATCTTCTCCTCACCACAGGAACGAGCTGTTCAAACAGCTGAAATCGCAACCGGTATGCAAGCCTGCAACGATGAACGGCTTAATGTCTTTGATTTGGGCACAGCCGATGGTCTGAAAAAAGAAGAGGTCAGACTGGCAGGAGGCATTCCTGATCCAGCCTTTTACGAGAATGTTGAAGATGTCGCTAATTATGTCTCAAGAGTCTTTGGGTTTATGAAGGAGCTTGAAGCGGAACACGGTGGAAAAGAGATCAATATCCTCATATGCGGGCACCAGTGTACAACAGGCACAATAAGAGCATATTTTGAAGGGATGCCTGAGGATGGAAATATTCTGAAACTGGCGTCAAGAAATGGAGAACTAAAGACCTACGAGTTCTAATTTTCTCCGGAGTAAATTCCTGATCCAAAAAATGAGCTCTGACTAGCCAAGATCTCCGGTGTCCTTCAGATTTCCATACTAATGCAGCAGCTGCCCCACTCTTTAGGTCAGCTGCTGCATTAGTTACAAGTATATTTCAATTCACTCTCCGACCGTCCGGGAACTTGGACAGGACGATTTCTTGTATCTCCATCTCAGGTTGACCGATTAAGCAGTTGCTTCGACCGGTCCAGGCGGCAATTCAAATAATCAGGAAATAACATTCCGTACAATCATGGTAATAGCATCTAAAATTTGCCTTTTGAATAAAAAGTCCCGATGATTATTCACATCATCGGGACTAACGTGTCATTGTCAGCAGAAAATAAAATATTAGATTGTCTCTGTTTCATTGAACAAAAGTCTCCTGTTAGCTTAAACGACATTACACACCGAGTTTAGCCTTGCAAGGTTGTCTGCTGGCGTAGATATGATTTAATAAGATGTCGGCAGCTTCTTCGACTATAGATTCAAATTTTTCTCTTACTGACTATGATTTATTAAATGAGCAATTTCTTTAACTCTCTCCATTGTAATTCCTTCTCTTTGTTCAACTGCAAGTGGATGATTCGTTTGTTCTAATTCTATTAACGGAACAGCACCAACCTCTTGTGTATGCACCATTGTCTTTAACGATAATGTAGTTATTGGATATATTGAAAGTTCAGTCGATAACCAACCAAAATAAGGTTCTTCCGTCTCCCTTCCTTCTACGTGCAATAATTCATTAGACTTCAGAAAGTTTTCTTCACTAAGAGAAACCCACACACTCCATATAAATTTCTCTTTGCTATCGATTATTGGTATTTCAATATGGCCTCTAATAAAGAAATGCTGTTCATCAATTACACAAAAATCTCTAATTAATTCTGTTCTTTTCTCTTCTGGTACAGTGTAAAAATAATATGGTGCTTCACTTCCGTAACATAAAGGAAGTTCACTTAATTCGGTGTTACAGTGAGGGCATTTCATGTTTTCTGCTCCTTATAGTTTCTCGCCGATTTCTTATAACGTCTTATTCGGGAGCTTTGTGATAATTCCATCTTTTGAGTATTCGCGAAATTACTGAGTTATCCTGCCCCTTTACTTCAATAAAAACGGCAGCTGATCCTCTGATCGGCTGCCTTCTTGTTGCGATTAAACTATCGTGATCCGTTATTTTAATCATATCAACTCTGAGATAAACATTGGTGTAGCTCCATCCTCTGTATTAAAGCCAAACTTATTATAAAAATCCACTGCATGCGGATAAGAAATTAATACCTTTGTTTTACACCTTTTATATCTATCAAGCATTATATTCATCATTTCCTTACCTATACCTATACTCTGATAACTCGGATTAATAAGCATATAATGAAAATATACCGTTAAAACACCATCTGACAAAGCATTTATTAAACCGACAAGCTTTCCTCCTTCCCAAGCGGTAACAATTGAATGAGACCCTCCAATTGCTTGTAAAAGCTCGTTTGGATACTTGCCAGACTCCCATTCTACCGAAAGAAATAACTCTTGGAGTGCATCCTTAGTGATATCCTCTTTGCTTGAAGCGTAATAAATACTCACCCCTATACCTTCCTTTCATAAAACTAACTACGGCACACATCTGTTTTAAACTCCCATATTTCGATGGTTTTGCAATCCTTACGAAGCCATAAAATAATACCGACAAAGCAATTTCGGATTTATCAAAGTGAATAATCACTTTATTTACCTCAATATACTATTAAAAATATGTATAGAAAATGGATTAACTGCAGTGGAATTTGTATTTATTCACATTAGAGAATTCATGCGAATACTTTTTTCACTTAAGCATACTATTCCTAAGACTTATAGCGTTAATCTGCCAGTTAGCTAAATAGATAACATTGAACTATAGTTAAATATTTAGCTAATCGGCGAAGTATAACGTTCTTGTCCTCAGCCTGGGGCAAAAAACGTGCTTCCTTAATCAAAAAAAGCCGCTAAAATTAGCGACTTTTAATCAAATAATTTTCTTTTCCTAAACCCTTTCCTTTGTATTTAATCTAACATGTGCGTTTCTTAATGAACAGTTGTATCTGATAATCCCACTGCAATATTCCAGTCACAATAATGTTATGAAGAACAAAATCTGGACACACATCGTATTCCGTCTTTGCCCTTTCAAGTAAATTTTGTAATACAGCATTCTTATTCTCTTCGGTACAGTTTGCACACAGATAGTCCCCTTCTGGTAGCACAGTTAACCCCTCTAAAGACGGATATTTCAAGCAAACAGCAAATAACCGTGTTATTCCTTCAGTCGTGAACATTCCCGCCATATCTTCAAACAGAAATTGTGAATGCAGTGAAGTCTCAATTTGTTGATAGAAATGTCTGTGATAGTCCCATAAATTCTTAAGTGTGGGGCTTTCCATTTTATTCGAAAGCATAATTACCCTTTCCTCTATGTTTCTGACAAAGTAATTTTCACTTTGACTATAACCGTTGTGGAACTTATTTTCATAATGTAGATAGGCACGTTTAATTTTCGATTTTGCATACTGCAGACGAGCAATTTTATCGTCTGCTCTTTTTTCTGCCTGTTTTAGAAATTCAATTACTTTAGAGAGATCATTCTGCTGCAATATATCTTTAATATCCATTAAAGTAAGATCCATTGCTTTGAGCAGTTCAATGGTTTGCAGCTTTACGAGCTCCTGCTCGGAATAGTATCGATATCCCGACAATTCATCTTTATGGCATGGCTTGACTAATCCAATACGATCATAGTGCCGCAAGGTCTCACTGGTCGTCTCTACGATCTCTGCTGCTTGCTTAATTGTAAAATAGTTGTTCATATCTACCCTCTTGACCTTTTTGTAACACAAAAGTTTATGATGATTAAAACATATGCGACTGATAAACGCAACGAAATACAAAAATGGATTTATTACTTTTTCAAGATCATTATGTTCAACTCTAATACTTTGTTGCATATAGCAATTTTTTTTGCAGAGCAGCTTAGGATTGGTATTCGTAGGACTGGCTATATTAAAAAGAAAAATGATTTAACAAAGGAGCATTTTATAATGAAAAGTACTGCAAAAAAATTACTAACTACTATAGGCATATTTGTGACACTATTGATAGCATTGGCAGGATGCTCCTCCCACTCCACTTCCATGGAAGAAAAAAATTACATCATCCCTGCCCAAAAGATTGATACCTTAACAATTGATGTAAAGGACAAAAAAATAACTATCCTCCAATCTAAAGATGAACAAATTCATATTGTTTACTATGAAAGTGAGAAAGAATTTTACAAGATTGATCTATCTGATGATAAAGAACTGTCAATGGTAAGTGACAGTAATAAGGAATGGAATGACTATATCGGAGGAAAAGGCTCGCAAGTAACCAGAACTATTCAGGTATGGATACCTGACGCAACTTTAAAAAATTTGACTTTAAAAACATCGAATGAAAGTATTGTATTACCAACAATCGCGTTTTTGGGGACAGTGGAAGTAAACATAAATAACGGAAATATCCAATTGGACAAATTGAATGTAGGGACGGCTATAACCCTTGAAACAAAAAACGGAAATATTAGCGGTTCAATTCTAGGGTCATATGATGATTTCGCGATCTTAAGCAATGTAAAGAAAGGAGATAGCAATTTGCCTGCCAATAAAGAGAATGGTTCAAAAAAATTATCTGCTTATACAAATAACGGCGATATTACCTTACAATTTTCTGAGTAGCCAGTAGTTAAATATTAGCTCGTATGAAGTCAGATACAATATTGAAAGGGATAACCCCTGTTTCACTTTTGAAACTTCTGGTCCTACCTCTTCGACTATTCCACCGGCCTATGACCGATACAATATCCCTCCCTCTTGTAATGGAAAATCACCTTGATAAAGTTGTTAATCCGACCCGTAAATCGATTATCTTATGATGTACCCGAAGGCCAAATTTAAGCTTCATCGTGAATTCCATCAAAATAAGGTATAAGCCGTATTATAGCGGCTTATACCTTCATGATTTTGTTTGACTGTTTTGAACCATCCTTTGGAACTGAATGTATCCGATGCATATAAAAAGTACTACTATCGATATAATTAAAATAATACCGTATATTTAAACTATCCTGCCAGTTAGCTTAATGAAGCATCGTCAGTCTAATCGGGTTTTCATCTGTTTCATTTAAGGTTTCATTTAAGAGCAACGAATTGGGATACGATTTAAGAAATGTTGATTCATCTACTTTTAAAAAAAACTCGCCTTCAAAAATTAGTTGATTCGTATTAGGCCCGATTTGATCTAAATTTCTTGCTATCTCCGATTCCTTAAAGATACTTTGTTTATCTGCTCGCAAGAACATGCCATGAGGTGTATATAGTTGACTATAATACCCTTTTGCGATTTTTGATTCTACGGATTCTACGTTTTTTACTGATTCTACGGATTCTACGGATTTTACGTTATTTGTTGAAAAATTAGTGTTAACAGGATTTTCAACTGTCTTATTTACGGTTTCCATTTCTGGATAGGTGTCTGCTTTTGAATTTGATATTAATGCCACTCCTGAAATAATAGTCACTGCAAAGGCTATTAAATATATTTTTTTAAACATATTATCCCGCCCTTTCTATACCAATAAATTATTTCCTACTTTAAAACATTATATTCACTTAAATGTTGAACGAATGGATAAGGTCCGTAAAGGAAAAAATTAAACTATAAAATGTATTATTTTCCTTATTTTATTATACTACCTTTTAAAGTGCATGTGAACATCAGTTTACTATAATATTAATTTCCTTGCGCAATAATCTCCAATTCTCCTCTATGTAATATTATGTTCTAATAAGTCTTTTAATGTGTAGTCTACATGGACACAGATCAATCCACTTACAAAGAGTAGCCGAAGTATGGTGAACAGTAATGATGGTTATATTCCTAAAAACTTGGTTATTAAATTCCAAAATCTAAATGTATTAGTTTAGTATTTGGCATTGTATTAAAGTTACTGCAAACAAATCAAGAAATTTCACCCTATATAACTTGAACTCATAAATTGGAGAAGCGCTAACTTTAATCTGCACTTCACATCTTTAATGTCACTGGACAAGGATGACGCAGAATTTTTGGCAAAAACTCTCTTTTGCCAAACGCATCACCGGCACCGGCTATCCGTTTGAAGAGGATTCTTATCGGGCGCTCATTCTGGAGGAAATCCAGCGAGACTACGACCCGACCCAAGCAGTGTCGGACGACAAATTGCTGCTATGGCTGTCGCTGGTGACCGTCGTCCGCAGCTTGTGATCCCCTGATCCTACCGGAGTGTGGCGAAAACACGGCTACTTCTATCCCTGGAGCCGAGCTAATGTTGGTGGACGGTATTGGACACAACATTCCGCGCCAACTTAACAAAGTAATCGCTGATGGCATAGAGTGAACGGCTCATCGAAATTGATACGTGCTTCCTGAATAGTACTCAGCCGGAGTCCTGCGGCGTCCAATAGGGCTGAGTAGACCCAGGGGCAGGGTTGTTAATCAGTATAATACAAGCGGTACTCTTGGAACAGTTGTTATACCAGATCCATATCATCAATTAATTAGACCTCCTAATATAGACTCCATTTAAACGTATATGTGGTATCGATCGAAAAAGCGCCGGTTTCACGATAACATCATGAGCCGGCGCTTTTTTTCGTGGAGATTTTCCAAACAGAAGATGATCAGATTCAGAATCGAATTATTCAAGTAATCGTCACGATAGTTGAAAAAATTATTGAAGAGCAGGTGCTTCGGTATCCTGTCCTTTGTTAAACTATTCTCCCTCTATGAGGAATCACTTTTCTCTTGAATGCTCGTAATATCTTAGGTTTCTGATTTTATTCGTTCAGTGCAGACGACTTCATGGTGGAATCAAGTTGAAATCGAAGAAAATATTGGGACGAGGAAAAGCGCAAAAGAACATCTCCTTAACCACAGTCTGAAGAAAGTGGTTACCTAGGAAAAGTATGGTTGCACTTATGGATCTCCACATTCCTCATGGAGGTCAACCCTCCCAAGTCTCACAGTCCACGCTCCCACATTCCTTCATTCAACCTGTCCATGAGGTGGAGGTCAGATATGCTGCCCGACAGGATCTTCGTCCGTATGATAGTTTCGTTCCGACTCATCCGTGCTTCAGTTGTCTGTATCTCACTGTTTTGGTTCGAACGCTAATGAACTACTGTTTCGTTATGCTGCCGTACTTAAAACATTGAATTGAGGGATATCCTGCCCGTTAGTTTAATAAAAAGAATGCTCCCGCGCCTTCGCTTGGGCTGCGTCCTCCTCATTATATTCCATTTCCAATTACCTATTAAAGAACGTACGCGGGTAGCATGTAGTGCTTAAACAGGGGACTTATCTTATCCAAAGCACTAAGAAAATACTTTATTTTCCTAGTTTATCAAGACCTAAATTTAAGAAAGATAGATATATTAAAGGGTTTCACATATTAGTCATGACTAATATGTGAAACCCTTTATGTTCAACTATCGTTCCCCGTTAGCTTAATGGGCAATCATATTTTAGCTGAGGATATCTTAGTCTTAAATACTGAGCTGGCCATCCATTCAAGTCTTCAGCAAAAGAATTTTACTCAAAGTAGTGTTTGTTTTCAGTAACCCATTGGGCAAATGTCCTTGCTGGTTTTCCTGTTACTTGTTCTACTGTCGGTAAAACAGTATATGTGCTTTCAGGTGGATTCTTTACCATTCCTATGAGGAAGTATTCTATGAATTCATCATCATAGCCTTGATTTTTGGAGTTTTGTCTTACTTGTTCCTCAGTCAGTTCAATTAGCTCAATCGGTTTGCCAATAATTTCAGAAATCTGAGTAATCATACTCCTGGTAGATAACGATTGTGGACCAGTTAAAGTGTATATCTTTCCATGATGACCATCTTCGGTAAGCGCTTTAACTGCAACAGTGGCAATATCTGCTTCGTGAATTCTAACGCTCAAAGCATCAGGGAATCCCGTTCTTACAATCTCTTCTTTTTGAATGGATTCTGCCCAAAAATAAAGTGCATTCTTCATAAATTCTGCCGGCCTTAAGATTGTCCAGTCCATTCCGCTATCTTGAATGATGCTCTCTATTGGGTTTCCTTCATAATCCATCAACGTTACAATCCTTTTAACGTTTGCCTCTTTTGCCATTCGAATAATTCTTTGGTTTGCCAAAAATCTAGCCTCTGTTTGTTCACTCTGTGTAATTAAAAATAGACTATCGACAGTTTGAAGATGCCCTTGCAAGGTGTCGGGATTATTAAGGTCTCCTACAACAGTATGAACTTCAGGTGGAAGACTTGTGTTTTTGAGGTTGCGAGACAAGCCCCTTACCTCTACGCCTTGTGAAAGAAGTTGTTCTACAATGTGTCCGCCTACTGTTCCTGTTGCTCCTGTAACTAGAACTTTCATTGCTTATATCCTCCCGAGATGAAATTATTTAGGTGTTGCTAAATTGCCAAGTAACCTTCTTCGTAATATCCACTGAAATTCGATTAGATACTACTCATGTTCTACTGCTATTTGAAGGTTACTTGGTTATAATAAAGTGTGGTGTAACACCATAGTCAAGGAGGGGTTTTATGAAGAATAATTTTCAAACTCAATTAACTTCAGGACAATTTGCAAAAGTGATGGGTATTAGCAAGGATACTTTATTTCACTATGATCGACTTGGAATTCTTTCTCCTGAAGTTAAAGCTGAAAATGGGTATAGATATTATTCAATTAATCAAATTGATGTTTATAAAGTGATTTCAATACTTAAAGAATTAGAAATGCCATTAAAAGAGATAAAAGAATATTTAAATAAAAGATCACCTCATGAGCTCATTGTCCTACTTGATAAAGAAGAGGCAATGCTGAATGCAAAAATTAAACATCTTAAAAAAATGAAAAGTATAATATCAGAGAAGAGACAAATTACGAAGGCAGCAACTGAGATTATTCCAACTGAAATTATTATTGAGGAAAATATCGAGGAGTTTTTGGTAATAACAGAAGCTGATCCTTATACAAATGATAAAAGCATTTACGATTCTATGATAAAACACGAAAAGTACTTGAACATTTATAGCATTGATACCTCTCACACGGTAGGCTGGATGAGAGATACAAATAGAGTTTTAGCAAATGAAACGTTCAATTATGATTATCTCTATACAAGAGTTAGTGAACAATCAAATTATTCAAATTTCAAGCGAGAAAAAGGAACATATTTAACTGCGTTTCATACAGAGGGGTACTCGAGCGTAAGTGACACTTATGATCGAATAATAAAATATGCTAATGATAAGAGAATAGAAATAAAGGGATTTTTTTATGAGGATGTTTTGTTAGATGATCTTTCAGTTAGAGGTTATGAGGAGTATTTAATTAAGATCTCTGTTCGAATTTCATAGATGTAATCAGAAAACTAATCTCATATTATACTGACGGTAAATTAAACTATCCTGCTCGTTCGTTAGCCATACATGTAGCGCAAGCGCCGCACCACACATGATGAAAATGGTTATATCTGTTAACAATGCTACTATGGCTGGGAGAGGAAGGTCGATGAACTATGGTGCCTTAGAGTCCATCCGCTAGTCTGACTCCAACGAACCCCACTGCATCAAAGATTGTCGCTCCCTTTTGGGAAGCACTCATGAGAGTGTTTTCTGGGTCTTACTTCTTATGTTCTTATACTAGTATTGAGCTATTTTAATGTTCAAGGGAGTTTAAGTAAATATGTTCACAAGCTTTGACTGTTTCAATGAAATTCGGTTCACTCATTACAGGAATGCTACCCCATTTGTGCATAATAAAAAAGAGCATGCTATTTGTTTTAAATATATGTTTATGATATACTTGGTATTAACAGTGAGTATGCTTTAAAGCGCAGGGACCATCTGAAACCCAGATGGTCCCTGCGCTTTTTTCTATTTGCTTAATTTGAATAGATGAAAGAGAGGAAGAATAATGACAAAAGATAACCGACTACCACATAACAGCAAGGAGGGTGCGATTTATGGGATAATTATTTGTACATTGACAGTCATCTTTATGACAACTTTTAATATCGTGTTGAACAGTGGCACAATCAATTTAGCTATAGTTACCAAAATCTTAATTGCAATGCCCTTCATTTGGATCATCGCAATGTTTCTTCAACCAATAGTAGTTGGACCAATTGTTGATAAAATAGTTCGAAAATTAACCACTCCAACAGATAGTTTTTATCCCAAAATCCTATTGAATACATTATTTACGGTACTAGGAATGTGTGCATTAATGACATTGATAGGCACTATTATCGGCAATGGTTTCAGTAAGAATATTTTGCTTACTTTTCTGAATACATTTCCTCGTAATTTCCTAATAGTCTTGTTTCTAGAGTGCATAATCATTCAGCCAATTGCTCGTTGGGTAATGGTGAAAATCCATATTGCACAAGAGAGAAAATCCAGTATAACTACTAATTTGCTTTGATCTTGCTGACATCGTTTCCTTTAATTTATATCCCGGTTGGTACGGACCAGAAGATCCTGATGAGCTGTGTGATAAGGCCAGAGGCTGGGAAGACTCCACAGGCGGGCTTGGAAAACCGATGATCATGAGTGTATTCGGTGCAGATGGTTTTTATGGATATCGTTCACCTAGTATGGTGAAAGGAACAGAAGAAAGACAGGCGAAGACTATAGACAGCAACCTAACGGCTTACCGTAATCGTGATTTTGTCTCTGGCACGTACATTTAGCAATTCTGCGATTGTCGAGTAACAGAGGAAAAGATGGGGCCCTTATGGCGAGTGCAGACGCTTAATAACAAAGGGATCGTGGATTGGTATAGACGACCTAAGCTTGTACATCATGTAGTGAAAACACATTTTACAGATAAAAAATATAGAAGTCTTCATCCTCGTGTATTAGACACATGAATTAGGTAGATTTATCGAAAAAACGAGAACCCAGCAAATAGGCTCTCGTTTTTTGTCAACATTTTTTTAGTACAAGCCAGCTAAACGTATATAGAAGCATTTTGTTACGTTAAACTGCCCGTTAGCTAAATAGGCAGCCAATGATTTCGGCTGCCAATTGTCATAGTGCTATCGTGTCCCGTTAGTTGAACAAGTACGCTTTCTTTTATTACACAATATCTTCGTACTGTGCATCATCTAACGGGTAGTAGAGTTCATTCAAACTTCTTAAACTGTGCTAAAAAATGTGATCCTAATTGTGAATACGCATGGTAGAATATGGTCATGTAACTGTTTTCCAACAAATAATTAATTCGAGGGAGAGGGCAAATGTTAGTACCACAACTATATTTAAATGGTGCTTGTTCTGAAGCTATCGAACTTTATAAAAAGGTATTTAAGTCTGAGACAGATTCAATTATTCACGACTCTGGGAAAGAACCTGAAAAATTTGTTATTCATGCTGAAATACACATTCTTGGAACTAGGTTAATGCTTAGTGATTTTGGTGGAACTAATGAGTCATCTGTAGATTCCACTATGGAAATTGTCGCTGTATTTGAAAATGAAGAAGTTTTAAGAGAGGCATACCAAGTAATAAATGATGGCAGCAAAACAATTACCCCAATTGGTCCAATATTCTTCAGTGATTGTTTGGTCTCCTTTGTTGATAAGTTTGGTGTTCGATGGTGTTTCATGGTATAAGCGTGTCCACCTACAAATTCCTAAAAACTTGTCGTTAAAAACAAAACTGAGTTCCAATGATTATAACTAGGTCATTACGCTAACGGAGAACGATAGTTCAATAAACCAACAGTAGTCTAGAACTTTATTTTTCAGTCTAAGACAATTGTTGGTTACTTGTATTGGAGCCCGCAAAACGAGATCTTTTAGAATTCACTAATGAGCAGTATGCGTCAAATGCGACATAAAACCTCCACTTATCTTGTTCAACTAAACTGCCCGTTAGTTGAATAGGACGGCAACATACATTCTTTCAAATCCTCTGATAAACCTCCGCATATGAAAACTTAAGTTGTTCTCGTAATTTTTTATTTTCATCTTCGAGCTTCTTCATCTTACGTTTTAGCGAAGCAATGATGGCGTCCTTATTGTTTTCATCCATTTCTCGCTTGATTTGTTTTGGTGTCGGCACTTGAGCTTGCTGCTGACGAAGCGATTCAATGCGTCCACGTATCTCAGGATTGTTATAGAGCGTTGCTTTGCTTACGCCAGCATCCGTTGCCACACTATTAAAATTGATGCTCTCTTTGGCTTTTACAAGCCGCCTAATCGACTCATCCACTCTTTGTATGGTCTTTGCTTTGCGAGACTCATGAACCTGCTTTAAATGCGCTCTGCGATCATAATCGGACATTTTTTACACCCTGCTTTCCTTTGATACGCTCCATTCGCCCAAAGACGATGTTGCCTTTCCTGATCGTCTCATAGATGCTGGTCAGCCGATCAAGGTTCATTTGGTTTTTCTCCGCAATTTCGTCGCGGCCGTATTGTTTGGCAACTTCTATCATTTTCGAGGTCGATTGAATATGAATTTCGTACTTAGGTACGTCCATGTCAGAGAGACCTACAGCTAAGTTTTTACAAGGGCTTCCGCCGTTACAAGTTAAGCAGGGGGGGCCTCCGCGTATGGGCAATTTCCGTTTACACGGGCCCGACAGGAGCCGTAGGGATTATCAATCGCATTTAGTTTTTGATCACGCCAGAGCGTTTCCAGGATATCGTATGGGATTTCTTCATCCTTATGGATCTCATGGATTTTCCCATTCATATCAAAGCTAAATACGCCTTGTTTGATAACTGTTTCAAACGCCTTGCGCTTAGTATTGTCCAGAAGCTTGGCATAGCGCATTGTCATCTCAGGAGATGCATGCGCCAATAACTCTTGAACGATTAATATATCTGCTCCGCCGTTAAGCATCTTAATAGCATAGGTATGACGAAATTGATGAGTTTTAAAGTAGAATAAATTTCCGCATTCATCAGTAATGTTCACATTTCTTGCCAGGCAGTTCAATTTCTCTCCAACCCAGAATTGGGAATAAGGTCTGCCTTTTCTTGAACCACGAAATCGAATAAAGACGTATTTTTCTGGATTGTTGTCATCATTGCTGTTCTCAATTGATTTCTTTATTAGAGCCGCTACCATATTAGCTAATTCGTCATCGATTGGGATGCGACGACCTTTCACATATGTCTTTTCAATATCAGTTTCAATGTAGTATTTTCCATTGATTCTTAAAAGGCAATCTTGCGTTAATCCCAATACATCTGAGATACGTAAACCAGTCTTGAACGCTATCCATACCAAAGGTTGGACTTCTGAATGCAAATGATTTAAATTAGCAAAAAGCTGTTCTAATACATATTCCGGTATGTAATCAATTTGATCGTAAGGTTTCTTTTTACGTTTTGGTCTGTCTTCTGGAAAAAGCAGTTGTCTTGTATTTGTTTTTGGCGCAACTGTATATTCATAACGTTGAATGTCATCTAAAAACTTACTTACAGCAGATAGATTGTATTTAATGTATGATTCAGGATTTGAATTTCGGTTTGTAAGCTTTTTTGCACTTTGGTGCAGCGATTCAATATATTTTAGAATATGGCTTCTTTGAAGATCCTTTAGGTCATTCCATAAAGGCTCTAAGTTGCAAATGAAGTTTAAGAATCCAGGAATAACATTCATATAAACTACTGCAGTAGACCAAGAAAAATTGTTTTTATTTAAAAGACGTTGCTTTATATATTCTTTAACATTACTCCGAATTGAGGGGTTCCTTATTTTCGAGAAGTCAACAAAATGTTGAGATTGTGATTTATTATAATTAATCCCATACGTAGCATACAAAGCTCGGATATCCCAACGATCTTTATCCCATTCTTGGCGAGTATCTATAAGTTGAAATAAAGTAAAATGCATATGTCTTAAGAAGTGTGTAATTGAACATTTAATTATTTGTTCTCCGTACACATCATGTTTCCTTATAGTTTGTGTACGGATATTTTGATTCTCCAACCAAAACAGCCACTCATGGTCCGCCTTATTGATGTTCAAATCTAACAATGATTCTAGTCGAGGGTGTTTTTCATTAAGAAATCTTGTGAGCCGGTTTACGTTTGTGAAATTAGTTCCGAATAAGCTTGAAAAAGACCATTCATCATTAAATAACTTATGGAACACAACATACTTCATTTCAAGATTAACCCATGGGTTATTAAATTCGAATCGAATATTTCTATTTGATCGAATATATTTGTCTCGCTGATCCCGAAAGTTAGCTATTGAACCAATTACATCTACACTCCAAGTATTTTCAGTCATGAAATAGGGGTTCTCTATTTTGTGAAACGATACGGACCCATCATCATGAACTAATCGCTCTTGATAGCTGGAGATCTCTTGTTCAAGCCGATTATAATTCAACCTATCCGCTTTCATATGTTTTTTATTCTGTAACACCACTGTCAGTTATCTCCTTTGATTGTATATTGCCAAGCTGAAATGCATGTTGAGCTTTCTCCCAATTCTCACGTATATCTTCTTCCGATGGATGGACATACATGTTCATAGTTGTTTGAATATTTACGTGCCCTAATCGTTCTTGCACTTGCTTGATGTCTTTCGTTTGACGGTAGTATATTGTTGCATGCGTGTGCCGCAGCAAGTGAGGGTGAATGTGCATCCCTGTTTTCTTACACAGTACTTTAAATAAGGCGCGAACATCACGGTCATTCATCGGTTGTCCAACACGGTTTCCCCGCAGTTTAACAAATACGAAATTCGTATCGATTTCAAGTTCATCAATCACGTTGTATAGGTAGTCGTCGTATAAATCCATAATTCCCTGCGAAACATACAATTCCCGTTCACCTGTCTTGAGTTTAGCTCCATTCTCCAATTCACCGCGGTCCGTTAAACGTATTCGATGGCCATTCTTGTGATCGAATACGAAGTCCTCCATGAAGAGTGATAATGCTTCCCCTATACGTAGTCCCGTTTCAAACAACAGCTGGATCAACAATCGATCACGATTGTTCGTTGTAAACTCGTATATCTGTTCGACCTCGTCCTTATGCAAAGCCCTAGGTTTTCTTCTGGGTTCTTTCAGCTTTAAAATGTTCTTATTCGTCGGTTTTCCTTCATTGACATGATGTAGGAATCCCTTATATTTACTATGACCACCTCTAAATACTTGTCTTACCAGTTTACCTACCATATCGTTTTGGATCTCTTGAATACGGAAAAAGTAAAGTAATCATATAGGCTTGTTACCACTGTGATTATAAGATTCACTGATCTTTCTGTTCTTTTCGCTTCAATCTGTTGTAATGGAGTAACTTTTCCACTTTCAAACGGATTACGCAA
Source organism: Paenibacillus sp. FSL H3-0286 (assembly GCF_045040705.1). Lineage (NCBI taxonomy): Bacteria > Bacillati > Bacillota > Bacilli > Caryophanales > Paenibacillaceae > Paenibacillus > Paenibacillus sp. FSL H3-0286. The sequence goes on from NZ_CP150285.1 coordinate 6,352,110, forward strand.
CCACCCTACAAAGTCAGCAAGATCCTTAACTCCTACTTCTTTGTAATCTATCTTCCGCTCTTCAAGATAAGTGAAATACTGTTTTAATGCATAGCAATAAGTCTTCAGTGTATTGTTGCTTTTACCTGTCTGATCCAGGTATTTTAAATACTTCATCACAGGAACAACTGGAACACCTACCGCATCCAACAGCAAATATCTCTTTTTATTATCATTAAGAATTACTTCTTGTACTCTCACAACAGCACCCCCAACGAAAGCTTTTATCCTCAATATATTAAATAATTTATACTAAGATTTAAAGCCTAAGTTAATATTTCTATTAAACAAAAAATAGAGGAGATTAGCCCATATAATGAACTAACCATCCTCTATTTACGTTACTACAATTAACTCAGTCTAGAACTTTATTTTCTTTTGACAATAATCAACAGTTACATTCTTTTTTTCTAGCTACAAACAATATTTGACGCCTTCATCAAGCACCAACTCTATTATAAAAACTCAAACTTTGTTTTAAAGACACCACCTAAACACTGAGTTAAATGTCACCAGACACTCCATCAACATATTAACAAAATTAAATATCCTCGTCGAATAACCAGTTTAAATCAACATTAAATTCTTTCCTTAATTCTTTTAGAGTTTCGGCAGAGGGTTTAGTCTTTCCCTGCTCAATTTCACTAAGTCGGCCTTGTGAGATCATCTTCCCCCATATAAAAAAAAGATAAAGCCGCCCTGTATTTTCAGGACGGCTTTAGATGTCAGTGTTGCTGTTCCACGCTCATTTTTGTCTTAAGCTTTTCAAAACACAACTCTATTGCAATTTTGTTACTCAAAACAATACTTTAATGTTCAGAACAACACATTAATGTAATTAGTCAAACAACTGTACTTTCACATCACCAATTCTACTCCACAGTAACACTCTTCGCCAAGTTACGTGGTTTATCCACATCATGACCCAGCGCAAGAGAAGCATAATAGGACAATAATTGCAGAGGCACTACGGACAAAGCTGCTGTCAGCATTGGAAGTGTTTTAGGAATCACGAACACTTGATCAACTGATCTAAGCAGGTCAGTTAAATGCTCTTGGTGAGTGATTGCCAGCACGTCTGCGCCGCGAGCTTTTACTTCTTTGATGTTGCTGACGGTCTTCTCAAGTACAGCTTCCTGAGTTGCCAGGGCAATAACTGGAACGCCTTCTTCGATCAGAGCCAATGTACCGTGTTTCAATTCACCTGCAGCATAAGCTTCGGAGTGAATATAAGAAATTTCTTTCAGCTTCAAGGATCCTTCTTGAGCAACAGCGTAGTCTACGCCGCGGCCGATGAAGAACAAGTTTTTGTGCTCAGAAATTTGTTCAGCATAACCTTTGATCGCTTCTTTTTGAGCTAGGATCTCTTCGACTTGTTCTGGCAGAGATTGCATAGCTGCAAGAATCTTAGTAACTTGTGCTTCGGTTTGTGTACCACGAACTTCAGCCAAGTAAAGAGCAAACAATCCAAATGCGATCAATTGTGAAGTGTAAGCTTTGGTCGAAGCTACTGCAATTTCTGGACCTGCCAAGGTTACCAACACATCATTTGCTTCGCGAGCAATAGAGCTGCCCACAACGTTAGTGATCGCCAATACATGTGCCCCGTTAGCTTGTGCTTCACGCAGAGCTGCCAAAGTATCTGCAGTCTCACCGGATTGGCTGACTACGATAACCAAAGTTTCTGGAGTCACGATTGGTGAACGGTAACGATATTCCGAAGCGATATCATTCTCAACCGGAATACGAACCAAAGATTCGATCATAGTACGTCCTACCACACCAGCGTTGTATGCCGTTCCGCAAGCAACGACTTGAATGTTACGAATGTTCTTGATTTGTTCTTCAGTCATGTTCAGTTCAGGCAATACAACCTTGTTACCTTCGGCATTGATACGACCACGCATGGTGTCGCGGTAAGCCTTAGGTTGCTCGTGTATTTCTTTCAGCATGAAATGCTCGTAGCCGCCTTTTTCTGCGGTAACTGCATCCCAATCGACAGTAATCATTTCCCGAGAAATAAAATTGCCTTCAATCGTCATCAATTCGACAGCATCTCTTGTCAGCACAGCCATTTCGCCGTCGTTCAAAATATATACGTTACGGGTATATTCAAGCAGTGCCGGAATATCTGACCCGATAAAATTTTCTCCTTCGCCAAGACCGATAATGAGCGGGCTAGCTTGACGCACAGCCACCAGTTTATCTGGCTCATATTCAGTCAGGACACCTAATGCAAACGCACCGCGCATGAACGTAATCGCTTTTTGTACAGCCTTCACGATATCTCCGTCATATTCGCGAGCAATCAGATGTGAAATAACTTCTGTATCGGTTTCAGAGACAAAGTGGCATCCGCCAGCGATCAGCTCTTCTTTCAGATCCAGATAGTTTTCGACAATACCGTTGTGAACTACCGAGAACTTCATGCTGTTATCCGTATGTGGATGTGAATTCTCATCGGATGGTTTACCGTGAGTCGCCCAGCGTGTGTGTCCGATACCTGCGCTACCTGCCAGCGGGCTGTCTTCGAGCTTCGACTGCAGATTCGCCAAACGGCCTTGAGCTTTCACTACTTGCAGTCCTTCTTGGGTGAATACAGCAATACCAGCGGAATCATATCCACGATATTCCAATTTCTTCAAACCCTCAACCAAGATCCCCTGCGAATTCTGATTACCAATATATCCTACAATACCACACATTATAATTTCCCCCGTCCGAGTTATCGTAATGTGGCGGCATAAGGAAAGAAACGTGCCGTGCGGCATGTTTTTGAGAAAAAGCAAATATTCTGTTGTATTTTAGGATCAACAAAATAAACTGTCACTTACATTCTAATGTTCATGAAATGCACAGCCTTCTCCTCTGCCGTGGCAGAAATAACGTGTTTCCTTCTGATGCGCGCACACATGAATAATATAATTTGTTGCACCCATGAAAACGTTGTGTGAAAGGTCGCCCTTTCATTTTCCGTATCCATTTACGGCTCTGGTGCATCACCGGGAGGTCCCCGCCGAACATTTCGAACACCTCCACCTCGTCAGCTTACGTCTGCCGTGATCCGTTCAAGCCATAGCCTACATAACAAGTAAGCAGCTTTCCCTTCTCCCCCGCGCTAGACCAAGCTCTGGCGCTTGCTATTGCTAACCTCACAATCCCCGCTTTCCTTCTAGAATGACACTTAATCTATTATATGCACCTTGTAGTACTTTGGCAATGGCGCACCAACCTAAATTTTACAAAACCAGTTCAAACGATCCAATCCTAAAATAAAATAACACTGGTGCAACGAGTCCGAATCGCTCTCGCTCACTGCACCAGCCTTATAGTTAAGGTAATGGATTATACCAATTCGCGTTGAACTACTTCCACAATTTGATTCACATAAAGATCTAAATCTGCCTTATCCGGTCCCTCTGCCATAACGCGGATTAGAGATTCCGTACCTGACGGACGTACAAGCACACGGCCATTGTCGCCTAGTTTGCCTTCTACTTCTGCGATAGCCGCTTCTATAGCCGGGTTATTAGGGTAGTTAGTCTTATCCTGTACACGAACATTAACCAGCACCTGCGGGTATTTAGTCATCATACTCTTAACTTCGCTAAGCTGTTTGCCTGTAGCCTTAAGCGTGTCTACCAGCTGAATAGCTGTAAGAATACCATCACCAGTTGTATTGTAATCCAGGAAAATAACATGTCCAGACTGTTCTCCGCCTAGATTAAAGCCCCCACGACGCATTTCTTCCATAACATAACGATCCCCTACAGCTGTCTTAGCAGTATTCAGGGATAATTTCTCAGTAGCTTTATAGAATCCGATGTTACTCATAACGGTTGATACAATCGTGCTATCCTTCAGCTTACCTGCACGGTTCATGGCATCACCACAAATACAAAGGATAAAGTCGCCATCGACTTCATCACCGTTATTATCAATAGCGATCAGGCGGTCAGCATCTCCGTCAAAAGCAAGTCCCAAATCGGCTCCTTGACGCAAGACTTCTTCACGCAAAGTCTCTGGATGTGTCGAACCAAATCCATCATTAATATTCAATCCATCTGGCTCAGCCCCGATAGAAATAACCTCAGCGCCAAGCTCTCTGAACAGTCTTGGAGCAAGCTCATACGCTGCGCCATGCGCACAGTCCAGTACAACCTTGATTCCTTTAAAGTCCTGAGAAATGGTGGTTTTCAAATACTCCAGATAAAGATACTTAGCATCATTATCTACGGTAACCATACCTAAACCCGAACCGATAGGACGTGGCAATTCATCTACCTCAGCATCCATAAGCTCTTCAATGCGCAGTTCAGTTTCATCTGTAAGCTTGAAGCCGTCCCCACCAAAGAACTTAATGCCGTTATCCTCTACAGGATTGTGAGAAGCTGAAATCATGACGCCTGCGTCTGCTTTTAACAATCTCGTAATATAAGCAACAGCAGGGGTACTCACTACGCCTATACGGATTACATCGGCTCCAATAGACAATAAGCCCGCTATCAGCGCGGATTCCAATAAAGGACCGGAAATACGTGTATCCATTCCGATAACAACCTTCGGTTTATCCAAGTTACCCGCTAGTACATATCCTCCACAACGGCCAATACTATAAGCCATTTCTGCAGTCAATTCACGGTTTGCTACTCCCCGCACACCGTCAGTTCCAAAATACTTCCCCATTATTTTTCTCCTTTGAATACGCTACGTTAGCTTAATGTACTATCATATGAATTGCATACTATTTTGGTGTACCTCTGGGCTCAAAAGATTACGTCCCGCCTGTACCTACAGGATTCTCGGAATTCGTACTTGTGTTAGCTGTGCCGTTATTCTCCGGATTGCTATCCGTCGGGACAGGCGTTGGTGTTGCTCCACCAGCCTCTCCACTATGCGTGGGCTTCTCCGTAGGTTCCACATCGCCTATAACAGGTTCAGAACTCGGTTCAGGAGTAGTTACACCCCCCGTATCTGGATGAGGCGTAGGGACTGGTGCTGCAGGCGATAGCAGTTGCACGGTCACAGTAAGTGGCACCCCTGCATTGGCTAGTGCGATGAACTTGGGTAATGATACCCGCAAAGAAACCTCGTGAGTTCCAGCTGAAAGTCCGCTAACATCAGCCACAACCCCTATATTTTTCTTATCAAGTTGATCAAGTAAAGCAGGTGCACCCTTTAAGGTAAGCGCAATTTCCTTGCTTGAAGGATTAACAATACTTCCTTCCAAATCATCCCCCACGCCTTGGAGCTTGATGGGTACCGCCTCAATCGTCCGCTCAGCAATTTCTGAGATGGTTAATGAAACATTCACAGCTTCTGGCATAACTTTCTCCGTTCCAGCCGGTGCCTTCAGATCCACCTTTACTTGTTTCGTCCCCGCAGAATCTATTGCACTAAGGTCGACTGTAGCTTCATAAGCAGATAAAGCTTTTAAAGCCTCTGCTTGTCCATACACTACGACCGTTTCCTGCTCAGGGGTCACTTTGGATAATACGAGTGAATCTGGAAGTTGCCCAGTAAAGCCAATCTCCAGCGGCACACTCTTAAAAGGTAAGGTAATCGGCAATTCCACAGATACATTAGAAGGCTCAATTACAGCATTTTTAATTTCATTTCCGTTATTATCATAAGCGTGTAGCTTCAGCTTTTTTTCTACAAAGGTTTCGTTCTCACCGTTAAGCTCAATAGTCCCTTGTATCTTGGCTACCTTGCTTAGTTCATTATCCGCAAGTGTCACTTTTACAGTATCTGTAGGCTGCAAGACAGGCGTGCCTATTTGATAACCCGCTGCAGGTTTTCCCTTTGTAACCAATGTTATGGGAAAAGACTTCGTGTTTCGCGGTTCTACATGTACAGTAACCTCTTTAGGATTCATTCTTACCAGAGATACACCTTTGGGTAGTTTATAGTAAAGTGGCAACGTGGTGTCCCCAGGTTCAACCTTACTCAGATCAAGCATCACTTTATAGTCATCCGAGAACTGAAAGGAGATATCGGAATTTTTACCCGCTACCTCCAGACTGACACTATCGACAGCCAAGGGTTCAAGGACATATTTGTCCTCGTCAAGGCCGGTCACTTCAATCTTCACATTCTCAATAGTTTTTGTTTTAATATCCACTGTTGTCTGTCCAGAAGGCGCAGTATCGACATGAACCATCGTAAACAAAATGATCCCAAACACAAGGGCTAGAATCTTATTGAAATTGTTATTGTTCATCCACTTATCCATGATTCTTGTCCCCCTTCCGTTTCCAGAAAGTTGAACCCTTCTCCTTCAGCGATGAACTTACACTAAGCTCTTGATGGAGCTTCGATATCATGGATTCTTCCTTAATGTCTCTAACGATCTGGCCATTGATGGCAAGGGAAATCTGCCCTGTCTCCTCCGAGACAATGACAGACACCGAGTCTGCAACCTCACTTATTCCTATAGCAGCCCGATGCCGGGTTCCCAGTTCTTTGCTGATAAAAGGATTCTCGGACAAAGGCAAGTAACAAGCAGCCGCAGCAATCTGATTTCCCTGCATAATAAGGGCTCCGTCATGCAGAGGTGTATTGGGAATAAAGATGTTAATAAGCAATTCGGAGCTTACCAGGGAACGCATGGGTATACCTGACTCTGTATATTCGTTTAGCCCCGTCTCCCGCTCAAAAACGATTAACGCCCCTATTTTTCTGCGAGATAAATAATTCACGGCTTTAATCACTTCGCCGATTAACTTACTGATCTCTTCGTCACTTTCTCCAGCCCGTCCGAAAAATCTGCCCCGTCCAAGCTGCTCCAGTCCCCTTCGTAGTTCCGGCTGAAAAATGATAAAGACAGCTAAGACCCCGAAAGTAAACATTTGATTCATTAGCCATTTAAGTGTATACAAGTCCAAGATTGTGCTTACCGCCCAAATCAAGACCAGAACCAGTATCCCTTTTAAAAGCTGAATCGCCCGCGTCCCGCGTACCATATTAAGCACTTTATAAATAATGTAACTGACGATTAGGATATCAATTATATCTTTAATGGAATCTTTCCATGTTAGCTCAGTAAAATAACTCATTGCCTAAAACCCCCGTCATTTCAAATTAGCTGGGTTTATGTAAAATGTCTGTTAGCTCTGTATCATATCTAGGTTATAACGTTCGGGCTTCAGTTGCAAGTTTAGTCCCTCAATCCTTTCCGAAACCACCCAATTTAAGGAAACAAAAAAGCGCCATCTTTCCGGAAAAAGAGGCGCTAATTAATATTCCTGCTCAAGGTAACCACTGCCCGCATTAACGGTAGGCAACTTCAGAGAACATGTTCGTCACTTTATACCAGAACCAGCTTACTGCCTGGTCTATGCTTTTGACTTGCCCAGAAATATGAGCTGTTGAAGCCTGATATAGAGATCCGTCAATGACTGTCACGTTGCCGTTCACTTCTCCATATACCTGTGCTTTACCGTTCTCTATGGTAAGGTCCCCGGTAATTATTTTGCCGGAAGGTACAATTACAGTATCCCCTTTGATGACCACTTGATCCAAATCAACACCTCTAACTACAAGTTGTCGGTCTGGACTCCAAAAAGTTACGGTGCTCATCAGCATAACGACAAGGAATAGAGATGCCGCTGTAAGTGCAGGGTGTCTCTTGATCCAGGTAATAAAGGCTTTTTCTTTCTTAGTCTTTGGCAATGAACTCATTATCCGGCTTACAAGATCATCTGAAGCTACAGGATTCTGATGCATTAGGGAGAACATCAACATATCTGTCTGTTCCAATTCTTTAAACTTTGCACGGCAATCTGGACAGGATAGAAGATGCTCCTTCAATTCCCTCTGCTGCTGTTCGGGCAAGTCGTCATCCAAGTAGTCATGCATCATAGAGACGGCCAGTTTGCATTCCATAGGAGCCAATCCTTTCATGAGTGCTATTTAATTATCCTAAGACAAAGGGTCAGGACACATAAGACTTGCTTAACTTACATACGTCGCTCTCGAAAAGATGTTTCATAAATAAAATCTATTTTTACATTTTTGGGCCTAATTTTTTACGCAAAAATTCACGGCCTCGGTGTACACGCGTCTTAATCGTGGTCACGGGCATATCCAGGACATCACTAATCTCCTGAAGGGACAGATCCTGCAGGTATCTCAGAATCATCACCGACCTGTATTTCACAGGCAGACTGTCAATCGCTTCATAGATTAGCCCCTGCGTCTCAGAGAGCAATAGTTCGGTCTCAGGTGTCACATTGTCGCTCGGAATCAACGAATAGCCATCAAGGCCCTCCTGATCGTTCATTTCAGCATCCAGTGAATAGGTTGGTTTTCGTTTACGTAATCTATCAATACAGAGGTTCGTTCCAATCCGGTAAATCCATGTGGAGAACTTCTGTTTATCATCATAACGATCCAAATTCCTATACACACGCAAAAAGGTCTCCTGAACAATATCCTCCGCCTCATGGCGATTGTTCAACATCCTGTAAGCTAAATGATATATTTTGTCTTTATATAGTTCCACAAGCTCGGCAAATGCCCTTTGGTCGCCCTTCAAGGCGAGCTTTGTCAATCTGCCTTCCAAATTCTCCACCTGTTAACTCCCCCAGACTTGCCGCCCTTGGTATTTCTTCGCAAATATCCACGGTACAAGCAATTAAATCGTAATTCAAGTTTGTGTAAAAATCAAGGATTGTATTGTAACCTTCTATGTAAACTGAGTTAATTTTTAGGAATAAAACACGGTGTGAATACGATAGCATTCCAAAGAATGTTGGACTTTCGGTCGCTGTTATCCTCACATTTCCTGATTATAAACCGCATATAGCGGTCGAAATCTGAGGATAAAGGCGAACGCTGGCGCTCCTACAGTTCCAAATATTCTCTACGCTGCTCCATCACCGAAGTAATAAGTGCCACGTTAATTACCTCCGATTACATCTCGGTTACTTGGGTAGGGTAATAAAGAAATATCGGGTATGACTATCCAATATTTAGGAACAAGTAAAGTTCACAGCAGCAATATACAGTTTATGATCACAACAACTTGTATTAGGCAAAAAAAGTCCGCCCCAAATAGGGCGGACTTTTTGTTGTTAAGACAATATCAGCCGGTATTCCGAAGACCGGCGGCAATGCCGTTGATGGTAAGCAATACTTCGCGAAGCAGCTCGCTATCATCTCCATCAATTTCACGGAGCGCTCTAAGCTCGGATAGCAATTGAACCTGCAGGTAGCTAAGCGGATCAACGTATGGATTGCGGAGTCTGATCGACTCTTGAATCACAGGAACGTTATCCAGAATATCCTGCTGGCCTGTAATCTTCAGGATCAGCTCAGAGGTCAAATTAAACTCATCTTCAATCTGGCCAAAGATCCGTTGACGTGCTTCCTCGTTCTTGCCCATGCTGGCGTATTCCTTAGCAATGATCAAGTCCGCTTTTGAAATAGCCATTTGCAGCGTATCTATCAGTGTAGTAAAGAATGAGAAGTTCTCATACATATGTTGCATTATCTTCAGATTCTCTTCCTTACCCTCATAGAAACTCTGCAGTCCGGTTCCAGCAGCGTACCAGGCTGGGAGCAAATAACGGCTTTGTGTCCATGCAAATACCCAAGGAATTGCACGCAGATCTTCAAAACGGTCGCTGTTCTTCCGTTTAGAAGGACGGGAACCGATATTAAGCTCTCCAACCTCAGGCAGAGGTGTTGATTCTTTGAAATAAGTCAGGAAATCCGGATCACGGAAGATCAAATCCTGATATTTGTTCAGCGAGACCTCAGAAATACGGGCAACAATCTCTTCCCATTTCTCTTCATAAAGATCCGCTTGTGGCACTCTCGCACTAATTGCTGCTGTTACAAGCGCAGATGTCGCTTGCTCCAGACTGCGGTAAGCAATTCCTTGCATGGAGTAACGGGAGGAGATTACTTCTCCCTGCTCGGTAATCTTAATCCCGCCGCCAATTGTCGAAGCAGGCTGAGCAAGAATACTGCGGTTAAGTGGCATACCCCCGCGGCCGAGCGCTCCACCACGACCATGGAAGAACTTCAGCTTGATTCCGAACTTATCCGCTGTCGCTGTAATTTCTTTTAGGGCAACACGCAGTTCCCAGTTAGCAGTAACCACGCCGCCATCTTTATTACTATCTGAATATCCAAGCATGATTTCCTGCAAATCATTCATTGCTCTTACCGCATCACGGTAGATCGGCATATTGAGCAGTGTGTTCATAATTTGCGGTGCTTCATGCAAGTCATCAATCGTTTCAAAAAGTGGCACAGCTTGCAGGGTACATACAACTGTACCGTCGTTATCCTTGCGGAATAGTCCTACCTCTTTGGCGAAGACCATAACCTCCAGAATATCACTCGCAGCTTCAGCCATACTGATCAGATAACTGGTGATACATTGTTTGCCGTACTCTTCCTGCGATGCGAAGATCGTCCGGTAAACCGCCAGACACTCCTCTGTACTTTCAGTATACGTCTGGTAAGAAGAGGTCAACGGACGTGGATCATTCAGCAATTTCTCCAGCAGATCAATCTTCTCGATCTCCGTCAACTTAGAGTAGTCCGGCGAAATGTTCATCTTCGCCAAAATTTCTGTCATGGCATTCTCATGTTCTTGACTGTGTTGACGCACGTCAAGAGTTGCCGTATGGAATCCGAACAGCTCCACTTGGCGGATTAGCTTTTTAATATAAGTATCGGCCACATAGTCGGCGTAGTGATGCCGTAGACTGCGGTCAATGACATTCAAATCATCTATGAACTCCTCAGGTGTAGCATAACGCTCAGGAGTATCTTTTTTCTCATCATCTAAAACATTTTGTGTCTTAGAGATCATGTAGCTAAGCTTGATACGGTAAGGTTCATTGTCATTGCGCCATTCTTCCATCTTGCCTAGGTTAATGATCTGACGATCAGCTTCGATGGATTCTACGAGCTCAGGCGTCACTTTAACAATACTTGTGCTAAAGCTTAGATATTTCATGAGTTCACGCATAATACGCTGATATTCACGAATGGCCAGCTTACGCTGCATGCGTAAAGTCTGCGCAGTGACTGTTGAAGTTACCGATGGGTTACCATCACGGTCTCCGCCAATCCATGATCCAAAACGCAAGTAGGTTGGCACATGCCAATTCTGTCCTGGATAATATTTGCTCAGACAGCGTTCAAGCTCTTGATACACGTCGGGCAATACATGGAAAATCGTCTCATGGAAATAATACATTCCATTACGCACTTCATCGAGTACTGTAGGCTTGCGGTCACGCAGCTCATCCGTTTGCCAAAGCGTAATCACTTCATTCAATAACTTCTCGCGAAGCTGTTCACGTTCACGGAAAGTTAAAGTAGGGTTATCAAGACCCATAACATCATCGGATATCCGTTTATGAATATCGAGAATCGCACGGCGCATAGCTTCCGTTGGATGTGCCGTCATTACAAGTTCCAGAGACAATCCTTCAATAATCTCGTTGACTTCCTCATGAGAGAAATCACGTTCACGAAGCTCTTGAATAGCGCTTTCTATAGAACCGGGTTGTACTGTCTCCCCAGCTGAACGTTCATAGTCACGTTTACGGCGAATCCGGTGGTTCTGTTCGGCAATATTCACCAATTGAAAATAAATGGCGAACGCTCTTATTACCTGATGACGGTTCTCCGGATCCAAAGAATTGATTAACTCCTTAAATTCACTATGCAGTTCAGGTAAAAATAGTGAGCGTAGCGATTTACTGGTCTCGCGGATCTTCTCCACGATCTCTAGCAGTTCGTTACCGCCTTGGTGAACCAAGACCTCTCCTAAAATGTTCCCCAAGAACCGTACGTCCCGTCGCAGCAGATTGTTAGAGTTGCTTTTGCTGACGGTAGTCGTAAGTTCGGTCATGCTGCTCCCCCCATTCTCTTCCGGATCAATGTGTTAAGTTTGTCTGTCTAAATATCGTCTATTAAAGCTTCCTCATATCATACAATAAAACCGTTTGAAAATCTGCAACTTTTTTGTGCTGTAAAGCGACACAGCACCTAAGATTATACACCAATTTCTGAATTTATACAGTCCTTATATTTTATGTATTCTTTCATATATATAATGGCTCTATCGTATATTCTCTATGTATGCTTATATTCGGATTGTACGGAGCTGATCAATGAACAGTCCAATTAAAGGAGAATAATGGCGATCACGGTTATACGAATAATAAATATGTCTTTCAAAATTATAATCCGGAATGGCTCGCATTAGCAATCTTCCTCTGGCTACCTCGTCCTCCACAGCAAGGCGTGAAATAAATGAAACATGTTGTCCACTCATGAGCGATTGCTTAATTGCCTCCAGTGAATCGAGCAAAATATGCGGTTTTGATTCTTTTCCCTCTCGTTCAAACCATTTATCCGTCAACTGGCGTGTGCTTGATTCCTTGTCATGTAAAATAAAGCTCGCTGAAGCAATCATCGCTGAGTTTAAATTAGAAAATCCGGCAAAATCATGTGTAGGTGCAAAAACAAGGACAAGCTCATCCTCACATAAGGCTTGAGTATGCAGATCAGGCAGATAAAAAGATTCCGTAGACAAAATACCAAGATCAATCTCATGACTGGCAAGCATTTCTTTGATCACCGGTGAAGGCTTAACCGATAAAGAAATGGTAATCCCCGGATGCTGTTCGCCAAACTGCCCCAATATTTGTGGAAGAATATAAGTAGCTGGAACATAACTGGCGCCAATTTTCAGTGTCCCCCGACCTGCCTGACTGAACTCTTTTACCACCCGCTCCGCTTCCGCAGCAAGCGCATTGATTTTGATCGCATAATGAAGAAAAGCTTTGCCACTCTCCGTAAGAATCATTTTATCCATTCTGGATTCAAATAACTTCTCCCCCAATTGCTGCTCTAAATTCTTCAAATGATACGTAACGGTGGGCTGCTTTAGTCCGAGTTTATCTGCTACCGTGGTAATTTTTTTATGTTTATTCAGCAGTTCTACAATTTCCAGCTTCATTAGATTAAGGTTCATTCTCTTCCACTCCCTCGCCTTTTCCTAAACGGTAACATAGAAGAATTCTATGAATGTTAAAATAAATCGGCAAAAAAGTTAATATCACAGTTACATTCAGCAAATATAGCGGGAATTCTTTACCTTTACACTAAGAACAAGCTTAAGAACAGGCAGGTAGATAGAATGAAGGAAATTACAATCCACAGATTGGAAAAGAAATTCGGAGATGTGCATGCCTTGAAAGCTGCAAATCTGAAGATTCCCGCTGGAAGCTTTACGACATTACTCGGTCCTTCAGGTTGTGGAAAGACGACACTACTCCGTCTGATTGCTGGGCTGGAAACACCGGATGCAGGAGAAATTCTGATCGATGATGAGTTTATTTTTTCAGGCAGCAAAAGAATTAGCCACCCCATTCATCGCCGTAACTTTGGCATGGTTTTTCAAGATTTCGCCCTCTGGCCGCATCTGACTGTGTTCGAGAATGTAGCCTTCGGACTTCGAGCTTCCAAACAAAAAAAGAATTTACGGATTCGGGTACAGGAGGCGCTTCGATCGGTCAAGCTGGAGGGGCTGGAGCTGCGTTTTCCACATCAGCTGTCCGGTGGACAACAGCAGCGGGTTGCTTTTGCCAGAGCCGTAGTCATGCGCCCTCAGCTTGTATTATTCGATGAACCATTAAGTGCGCTGGATGCGGTCTTGCGAGATGAAATGAGGCTGGAGTTAATCTCCTTGGTAAAAAACATGGGCATTACAGCCCTGTATGTGACGCATGATCAAACCGAAGCGATGTCTATGTCAGATGAAGTAGTTGTAATGCAAGGTGGTACTATTTTACAAAGTGGATCTCCTGAGGACATTTATCGTAAACCGAGTCATCCTTTTGTAGCCCACTTTATTGGTAAATCCAACTGGATCGTTCCGGATAAACAGATGCTGCGTCCAGAACATTTACGCTGGTCTCAGGAGAATGCTTCCTCTCTTCCTTTTACAGGGACTATTCAGCATGTGAGTTATATGGGGGATCGCTATGAGATCATTCTGGACATGGAGCACAATGGGACTTGGACCGCTTATCATGAGCGGCGCCTACCTGTAGGGGAAAAGATTCAGCTGTACGCTTCAGAGCACCAAATCCATCATCTGAATTAAGCGTCCACTGCATGGAATGGCTCTATATGATGCTGTTCCATGCAGCAAGATGCACACAACAATATTAGGGAGGCAATAACATTGAATCAAATGAAAAAGACAAAAGGGTTAAGTTCACTTCTTCTAACAACTGCACTTGGTATTACTTTAGTGGGCTGCGGCTCCTCGAACACCCCTGCGGCTAACGCAAGCAACAACCAAACCGATACTGCGGCGGCGACGCAAACTGAAGCCCCACAACCAACAGAAAAGACACTAAGCGGCAATCTTGTCGTTTACAGTGCAGGCCCTGAAGGCTTAGCCAATAAAATCAAAGACGGGTTTGAAGCCAAAACCGGCGTTAAGGTTGAAATGTTCCAAGGCACTACAGGAAAAATACTTGCCCGCATGGAAGCAGAAAAATCCAATCCGGTCGTTGATGTTGTTGTCCTCGCCTCTCTTCCGTCCATGCAAGGAATGAAAAACGACGGATTATTACTTCCATATAAAGAAGCGATTAATTCAGACAAGCTGGTTAGCGATTGGTCAGATATAGATGAAGGTAACTATTTCAGTTACAGTGCATCCGCACTCGGTATTGTTTACAATACCAAAAAAGTAAGCTCACCGCCGACCTCCTGGGATGATCTCAGCAAAGCGGAATGGACGGGCGCAGTCAATATCCCCGATCCTTCACTTTCCGGCTCGGCTCTTGATTTCATGACTGGGTATTTAAGTGCTAAGGGGGACAGTGGCTGGGATCTTTTCAAACAATATAAAAGCAATGAAGTAGCTATGGCAGGCGCCAATCAAGAGGCACTTGATCCTGTGATTACCGGTGCTAAATCCGTAGTTGCTGCTGGCGTAGATTACATGGCTTATAAAGCAAAAGCTGACGGAGAACCTGTGGATATCGTCTATCCTGCTGAAGGAACAGTGATCAGCCCCCGCCCAGCTGCGATCATTAAGACAAGCCCAAATGTAGATAACGCTAAGGCTTTTATCGACTACCTTCTCTCCGATGAAGCGCAAGCCCTTGTTGCCAAAGCCTATTTGCTGCCAGGCAGAACTGACGTGAAGGCAGAAAATCGTGCCAATCTTGAAGAAATCAAAACATTTGATGTGAATTGGGAATGGATGAATGAGCACAGCGATGAAGTTTCCTCGACCTTCACACAAATTTTTAAATAAGCGTAATGAATACTAACTCTTTGCGCTCATTTAAATGGGTGAGCGGTGGACTGGCTTTATTTATACTAACCGTGCTCGTGCTGCTGCCACTCCTGCTCATTTTCTGGACCAGTATTTATCCAGAGGGGCATCTCGACATAGCCGCACCACTACGAACCATTATGGCGAGCAATGACCTAGTAGAGGTGCTGCTGAATTCTATCGGGCTTGGGGTAAGCGTTATTCTGCTAACTACGTTGTTTGCGCTGCCTCTAGCCTGGATTATGGCAAAAACCGACTTAGGGCGCCACAACTGGCTGGATGTCGTGCTGTTAATTCCATTTATGACGCCGCCTTACATTGGTTCTATGGGCTGGATGTTGTTTATGCAGACGGGTGGGTATATGGAGCAGTTTCTGCCCTCCTCCTCCGTGTTGACACCGTATTTCTTTAGTTATGGGGGTATGGTGCTGATCATGAGCCTTCATCTGTTCCCTTTCTTGTATTTGCTGCTGCGCAATGCGCTTTTGCAGATCGGGGGCAATCTGGAGGAAGCAGCCTCGGTTCACGGCGCCCCCTTCTTTTACAGATTTAAAAGAGTGATTATTCCTTTACTGCTCTCTAGCTATGGGCTTGGAGCACTGCTCATCTTCGTCAAAACAATTGCTGAATTCGGTACCCCTGCGACCTTTGGCCGCAGGATCGGCTTTTACGTGCTGACCTCTGAGATCCATAAATATATCTCCAGTTGGCCGATTGATTTTGGTAAGGCTACTTCACTAGCCTCCTTGCTGCTCGGAGTTTGTCTTGTCATGTGGTACATCCAAACTATAATTAGCAGCCGCTACTCTTACCGTCTGATCGGTGGAAAAGGAACTCGTACTAAACGTTATAAGAGTACAGGCATCGTAGGGTTTCTTAGCTGGGGTTATGTTCTTCTATTGCTTCTGGCATCCATCGGCATTCCTTATTTCTCTATCATAACAGCCTCATTATTGAAGCTTCGGGGAGAAGGTGTATCCTGGAGCAATCTAACCTTAAAACATTATGCAGAGCTGTTATCCCCGGGTTCGCAAGGACTTGAGGCCTTATTAAATAGCTTCACATTAGCTATCGTTGCTTCCAGTATCGCTGTTATTCTGGGGACTTGGTTTGCCTTAACGGTAGGAAAAGGGGCTACATTCAAGCAGAAAATTACAGATTTATTCAGCTTGCTTCCTAATACAGTCCCTGGAATTGTAATTGTAGTAGGGCTAATTCTGCTGTGGAATGCCCGCTGGATGCCTATCCCGCTCTATAATACCTACTGGATGGTTGTACTGACTTATGTCGTACTTTTCCTTCCTTATACTGTTCAGTATGTAAAAGCAAGCTATGGGCAAATCGATTCCTCTCTGATGCAAGCGGGACAAGTATTCGGAGGTAGTAAGCTGTATGTGTTCCGCCGTATCCTGCTTCCCCTCATCCTTCCGGGGATGGTGGCTGGCTGGATGATGACCTTCACCATTTCCAATCGGGAACTGGTAGCCTCATTACTCATTCTTCCGCCTTCAATGCAGACCTCGGCAACCTATATTTTTGCCCAGTTTGAACAAGGTGCGGTAGCGATGGGGATGGCCATGGCTGTAATTTCAGTAGGTATCACCACCATACTACTATTAGTCTTAGAATATTTAAGCCCAGATAGAAAGCGGAGACAACAATGAGCAGACTAACGATTTGGGGAGGGGCCGGAGAGCATGGCCGTTCCTCCTATCTTTTGCAGGGCAAGGATTCACGAAATGGCATCCTGCTCGATTGTGGCGTAAAAAAAGAAGGCCCAGGGGAATACCCCCTACTTGATAAGGATATTATTCCACATTTGCAGGCAGTATTTCTGTCTCATGCTCATGAGGATCATTCCATAGCGCTGCCCTTACTTTATAAACACGGATACAGAGGGAAGGTATGGACTACTAGATCCACCTCATTACAGCTTCCTGATTATTTCGAGGCCTGGGATAAATATGTGGCGGCTCAATCCGCCCCGCTCCCCTATGAGGAAACGGATAAAGAAGCTATTCAATTCAAGTATTTAGAGGAGCATGTCTCCCCTCAAACTTGGCTGACGCTTGCGCCTAACCTTCGAGTTCAATGGGGACGTAGCGGGCATTTAGCAGGTTCGGTTTGGCTGGTTATCCAATGGGACGGAAAATTCATATATTTCTCGGGGGATTATACAGAGGAGTCGCAGCTGCTCACGGCAGACACCCCAGCAATTATGGAAGCCGAAGCTAAAAATGTGGCTGATCTGTCCATTATCGATGCCGCTTATGGGGCTGATCCTGATGAGCAGCTTGTAAAATTACAGCAATTAGAGATAGCCATCCATAACACCTTGCAAAAAGGGGGCTCAGTCCTCCTTCCTGTGCCTATCCATGGCAGAAGCCAGGAATTGGTCCTATGGGCAAATGAATGTTTTCCAGATCATCAATTGATCGTTGAAGAAGTACTCGTCGCTCCTTTACGAGCATTAAGCGACAAGGTGGAATGGCTGAAAGAGGACGCTATTCAGCGTGTAAATGCGCTTTTTAACAGAAAAAAC
The DNA here is from genome assembly GCF_045040705.1 of Paenibacillus sp. FSL H3-0286. Taxonomy (NCBI): domain Bacteria; kingdom Bacillati; phylum Bacillota; class Bacilli; order Caryophanales; family Paenibacillaceae; genus Paenibacillus; species Paenibacillus sp. FSL H3-0286. The sequence continues at coordinate 6,370,025 of NZ_CP150285.1, forward strand.
TTGTGTGTTGTATCTAATTCGGACGAACGCGCGAAGGCAATGCTGAATCTTAAGGGAGCTATCGTATTCACCAATGACGGGATGATGCAGTCGGCAAAAGCACAAGAATACTTTCAGCAACTCTCTGTTTCTCCAGACAACCATGTGATTTTTACGGGACATTTAGCGGCCGGAAGCTTTGGACATCGTCTTGTTGAGCAAGCTATGATCGGAGAATCTAGCAGCGTACGCTGTACAGTCTCACTTATCCGCTATAAAGTCCATCAAGGTTTGCCGGACATTCGCAAAATGCTCCAAACGATTCCCAGCCACCGGACAGTGCTCGTCCATGCTCCCAAACCACATATCGACCAAGTAGCTTCTATATTAAAAGGAGAAGGTTTCACAGGACTATATTCTTTACAACCCGGCAGCACGCTTTCGTTCTGAAACTTATTTATGTAATATCATGAGAAAAACAATGGGGCTCTTCCTTAGGTCTTTTTCAGACTTTTTGGAACAGCCCTTTTTATAATTCGTACCTATTATCCACTTACCCTTTCGTCGTGCCCGGGCTATTCTTAAAAGCTAGCTCAAACAACCCGGTTGCAGATAAGCCTGCAAGACCCCCAGCCCAAAGGCGAAGCACTAAATCAAGTTCAGTAAAAGGATACGCTACTACGCCGATGAACAAACCTATCAATAGTCCGATAATCGGTACTGCATTACGCGGGATGTTGATACTATTTTTGACCAACTGAACCAGTGCCAGTACGAATACTGCTAATATAGAGGCGAACGCCATAACATCATCTAAAATTGTTCCAGTTTCCATCCTTTTCCCTCCTTAGTGGCTACTTATAATCTCAACCGTTCGAGTCGCAGAATCATAACCTACCTGAGCACCCAGCGCTTCTGCAATAACACGTACAGGGACGTAGGTGATGCCTTTTTCAAGCACTCCATCTGCAACCTTAACCCCATTAACCTTTACGACAGCAATAACATCACTCTTCAATTCTTCCTCCTCCTTCCGATTGATGACCTTATACGCTGACTCCACCGCAGATGTTGAGGGTTTTGTCCCTGCTCGAAACTGTGTGAGTGTTAACCCAAACGCCATTTGAAAATGGGGGTAATCCTTGAAGCTTGTCCAGTCGCCTCCCCACTCGAAGCCCAGCCCTTTTGCCTCCTTCACAACCTCCTGCCAATCTGCGATCTGGTTGTTATTGCCGTCCCGGCACATATCCCATGACACACTCGATCCATTCGGCAGCAAAAGAGCAAAATCTACGGCCAATCCAAAATTGTGATAGCTATATCCGCCACGTGCATTGGTTACAATCGCTCCGGGCTTAGTGCGCCCTTGTGCATATAGAGCATCCTGCTCGGCAATTGTGCGAAGTCCCTGCGTAATGAGAATGGGGATGTTGAGTTTGTAACAACGTTCGATTAGAGCAGTAGCAGCGGAACGAACTACGGGGTGTAGGCCTGTTAGGTGTTGGGCTGATTTATTTTTCACCTGAGTTATTGTCAGCATGAAGTTCCTCTTTTCTGTCTATCTTTTTCAGATAAATAAATTGGTCGTATTTCCCGGAACGTGTCAGTATCGCTAATATGATAATTCCACCAGTTGTACCGAATTGGGCAATAGCCCAGCTATAATGAAGCCAAGTCAGCCCTGTTGCCATGTCCACTCCTAGTAATTCTGCCAAACGGAATAGTAGAACGATAAGCATATTGAATGTATAAGCCAATAAGAAAAAAAGCATAGCCAGCATAAACACGCTGACCACACCTTTTTGGAATCTTTCGTAAAAATATTGCCTGTGGCGATGAATAATGTATATTCCGCAGGCCGTAGTAGTGCCATATAGCACCAATAATAAAAATTCAATCATGTGCATCATGATCCCCTCGATCATAAACTAAATATTTGGCGAACCGGTTACGATCAATCTCCTCCTGAATTTCCTGCGAGACATTTTTATAATGACTTATGGTCAGTGTAACGCTGGTAGAGGCTCTGCGGAGCTCCATCTCTTTATCAACATGCCGGGGGAGAAGCAGCCGCCGAATCCATTGTGACAGCATTCCTAACTCCCCCTGTCTTCCGTATGGTCAATCTTCAGTTTCTTTAAGACGTCCAGTGTGGGCTGCATAAACTCCGAGCGCTCCTTATCCAAAATCGCTTGCAGACGATCCCGATCCTCCTCTGCCCGATCCAGCATTTCTCGCGGTACAAGGTTCCCTTTGACAATCGCACGCAATAACACCATCAGTACGATCATCAAAATGAAAGCAACAATATAAGCCAGCCCATACTTATCTGCCAGCGGCAGCAGCTTCTCCAATTGCGCAATATCCCCTTCGCCCATTCGTCTGCTCCTTTCTGTAATGATGTTGATGCGTAATAGCCCCCGGCACCACCGAGGGCACAAAAAACACGCTCCTGTGTGGATGCGTGCTAATTATTTGGCTGATGAAGCTTGCTCAGTCGAATCGTTTTCAGCAAAATGAATATCTGATCGTTTCTCGATAATCTGATCCTTAACCAAAATCTCATTATCCGGCTGCATGTTATAGGAAGAAATGATATTCTCTATCGGACCCTCCTCACGATCAAAACGAGTGATGCAGGCATTGGCCATCAAGCGGAGTTTGGCGGCTGTCAATGAATCCATTGTCATGATTACAACTCACCTCCTTTTGGGTTTATATGCTGAGTAATTCAGCCATAATGACTTCGACATCTTGAAGCCTGTCTTGCAAAGTAGTATTCTCAGCACGGAGTTGCTCGAATTCGCTTAATTCTGGTGGTTTGTTAGCTTCTGCTTCTAGATATGCTTCCCACGCGGCTTCGAGTTCTTCTTCCGTTGGTTGTGGGACATCTAGGTTCCAAGCTGCGATGTATGGGCCACGTTCAATAATGTCGTAGTCTACGCCCTTTTTCAATCGGTTAAAATCCACTACATAACGATAGTGTACATCTTCTATATACTCGGTTTCGTCTTGATCTAATAGTCGGATTTCGTAGCGTGTGCGTCCGTGTACGCCTTCGTGTAATACGGGTTCAGCTCCGTTATCTTGCACTATGAAATCTTTTATTGGGTCGGCGTTTGGGTATAGATACATAATTGCTTGTGCTATATTCATTGTTCCTCATCCCCTTTTCTATGCAACTTTAACTATTCTCAAATGACTGAAAAGACCGTCACCAGTTACCCCAACGTTAGATGTTCCGTAATGATAAATGTAAAATTCAAGCGTATGCCCAGCGCTAAGATCTGTATTAGAAACCCCAAGGACGGAAACGTCTTGCCCACTAGCTGACGCAACGGTTCTTCCAATGCACTGATCCCGCGCTCCGTTTTTATAAATTTGAATCTGAACCACAAATGGCAAGGGTACGGATGTGCATGTAGCCATAACATCAATAGCGTATATACCAGCAGCTTTTGCAGTGAAAATCCCGGTGGTCGCATTCCATTCACCTAAACGATCATAGTAAACCGATGGGAATAAAAGTTTAGTGAATGTGAGCGGTACGATTGTTTGTGTAGCGCTACCGCCGCATGCAATATTACTTCTAGAATTCGTTGTATTATCTCCCCATGGGTTAAGAACCCCACTTGTGATGATACCATTTAATGAGCCTTCGGGAGTTATTCCTGATGGCTGTGAGCCATATTTATAGATTGAACCGCCATGACTAGTGTAAAGACCTACGCCATTCGCTTGCCCCGTGTTTTCGAGTGATGTAACAATCGAAGCACTTCCGACTATTATTCCAAAGTTTCGTCCAGATACCGAAGAATTTCTAATGTCTGCGTTTTGACCTGCAATATTAATGCCCGGATAATTAGCGGTAGTTCCACAGGAGCAATTTTTAATGTCGATGTTTCCACCGTCATATGCATTAAAACCCATTGAGGTTGTGGTATTAGCAGAAAAACCGTCTATAACAATACGATTGCACCGTTCAGCCACGAAGGAGCGGATAGTTACAGAAGTACCCATAAATTGAACATGACCACCGCCTACTTTGCCGCTAATCCTCACATCTTCGGCATAGGTTCCAGATGTAACATTTATAGATGCAGTATGATTAACAACTTGAGGAATCATGCCGATAGCCCTATTGATTGTTTTAAATGCCCCTGCTGCCGTATTGGCTAAACCGTTGTTTGTGTCATTCCCGTCCGTCCGTACGTAGTACGTAATATCCGCTGTCGTCTGCTGAGGCGTAGTAACCAACGGCGCCTTACCATTCAACTGCCCCTGAATCCCACTAGTCACCCCATCCAAGTACCCAAACTCCGCGTTAGAGACCACTCCCGTTCCAATCTTCGAAGCATCAATTCCGGCTGAAGCATTAACATCGGCGTTTACAATCACCCCAGCCGCAATTGCGGTCCCCCCGTCACCAGTACTTATAACATCCCCCGTGTGATTAGGATGCACATAATTATTCGCTCCTGTTGCAATCCCCGCCAGCTTTGTTTTCTCAGCTGCGGTGTAGTCGTTCGTGGATAGCTGCTTACCAGTAACTTTATCGACCTTGCTATTCACTGCATTATCCAAAATGTCCATATTCCCGTTCAAATCGGCAATATCAACGATATCTGTTCCGTAATCAGAACTGTAAATCAGATGTTCAAACCGTTCGGTTCGCAAAATTTTTGCCGCTGCCTGTTGAACTGCTTCTAGTCCATCCGTTTGGCCTGTAATCCTTTTTCTCTCCCAATCCATCCGGTACGTAAGACTAGGGCTTTCCCCACGCTCAAGGTTGACCTCCCCCTCAAGCAAGGCCGTTATCGGTCCAGCTTTTCCAATCGCCGGGATCATATCGGGCTCACCAGCCGATCCAGAACAATGTAGCTTTGTCCGCCCTGCATTCGAACCATTAATACGCGGTCCCCACTCGCTAATCCTCGCCGAAGTATTACTTCTTTGCCCTCGATGTCGATCTTGCTTTCCATTACCGATTCAGGCAGCACTAACGCATTCCCCGATAAAATAAACCGCTGATCCACCTGGATCTGCAAAGGAGCTGCCTCCGTTACCGTTCCATAAGAAAAAGCCACGGGATTTGTACTTCCCACGGCTCCTAGACTTGCTTTTTTAATAATATCTAACATCATTTCTACACCACCTTAATATCGAGGGACATGGTATGCTCCCCTCCAGAAATCTTATGGCTGCATTGGTCTACCAGAAACAATTGAGTCTCGAATTCATCCAATAGGACATAAATGAAATTGCCTGCTCTTACACGCATATCACCAATCGCCTGTACGGAGAGACTGAGCTTTTCACGGTTGTGCATTTTCAGTAAATTGTTTGCCTTCTCCTGAATTTGTGCAGTATTCGCTTTGTCATCAGCCTTCTGATACAAGTGCAGGATACCCCAGCGTTTCACATTATCCTTGTCACTAACCGGAAAGAAATCGCGTTTGCCCGATGCCTCGTTATCCTTGTACAGAAAAATCGTGTTGTACGTATCGTCATCAATACTTTTTTTGAGCGAATAATCGTACAGATAATGACCCGCTCCGAGCACCAGGTTAAGCAGCATAGAATCCGGTTTACGCAGCGTCAGCTTCCCAAAATCATCGTAAAAAGCCATCAACCGCCCCTTATACTGAAGCTCACTGCCGATGGCTCCCATAATGATGTCTAACAGCTTTTTGTCATCTTCAATTAAAGAAGGAATCCGGTACTCTGTCTCCTCCAGCACACCTGTCTTTAATCCGTAGTCCGTTGTTATTTTCTTGATCACATCACTAGCCGTAACATCCTGCAAAACATAACTACCATTGCCCAGCAAATAACGAATCTGATCATAGGCAGTCAGCTTAATCTCCTGATCCGAGCCCGTATCAATGCTGAACACAAATCCGTAAAATACATCCACATTATCTTTACTGAACTGAATAATATCACCATTGCTGATCCCGAACTTGGGGAGCTGATAGATTCCGCTGTCCACAAGCGTTAACTCTAGCGTTGACGGTTTACCTGACCGTGCGGTTTTCCAAGAAATATCTGAGACGATGCCAGAAATATCCCATAGATTCCCTTCTTTATTCTTCACTAGCAGTTCCATAACATCCTCCTACGGCAGCTTGATGACTTTACCGATGGGCAGCTTCTTCAGCTCACTATCCGGAATGCCATTAAGCTTCTGAATGACTTTGTACTTCGAGCCATCTCCTAGGTTTTTTTGAGCGATGCTCCATAGACTGTCTCCAGCTTTTAAGGTATAGGTAGTAGGCTTTGCTTTTTCATTGGCCCGCTTCTGTTCCGCCTTCACTTCACCTTTGACAACCTTCACAGCTACCGCCTGATAGAATACGTATTTTTTGAGAGATAACGAATATTCAATATCCCCTGACGTACCCGCACTAAGCTTCCAAGTGAAACCTTCAATGCTCATAGCCATATTCACAGCAAAATCAATTTCTAAAGATCTATCCTCACTAATTGAAGATTCCTCTAGCCATTTCTGCGGTTTGTTTAACTTCTTTTCATCCTTTTTCGTATCATCGGGATACCTCACACCGGAGAACACAAACCGAATAGGACGACGACTCTTCATCCATTTCTTAATAAGCTCCACATATTCAAAAGGCCTTTTCAATCCATCCTCTTGCACCAATACGAACGGATACCTTTGTGCCGGGAAAATACTTTCAATTGTGATCTCCGTAAGCTTCGGATAAGCAATCGTATTGATCTCACCCAGATCGATAATGGTATAGCTTTTTCCATCTCCACTCTCCTTGATTTCCAAGGTCTCTGGATTGACTGGCAGCCGGATTGCATCCTCCTGATTATTAAAGCCCAAAAAAATCCCGTACTCTTCCACGTTACGTATACACCCCCTGCGCCGTAGAGACAAACTCCTCGTTCAGCTTTTGCCCGATCTTGTTGATAATCGTATCAATGTCTCCGGCATTGTTAATATTCCCGGTCGTCACCTGCACCGTCGGCGTAAGCTCCACAAAATTCTGGATCGCCTGAATCTCGGCCAGCTCGCGCAGCATTTTCAGATCATCACTGGAGATGTCTACGGTGTCGTTGATGGAGCCGAGCTCGTTCACACGGTTGACGGTGTTCAGATTATTGCCCTGAGTAGCTAGTAGACCTGTTGAATCCAGTGCTTTTGTACTGCTGATCGGATTCAACATATCCTTCACTTTTTCAGTAGCATCGCGCCCTTTGTCCATCAACTTGTTCGTGGCATTCTTTCCTTTTTGACTGGCGCTATTAAAACTATCTTCAAGATTAACGTACTCGATCTTAGCAGTCTTTTGCTCTGGAAAATTATCAGCGGTAGGAGCAAACGCCTTAAAATTTTGCCGGTATTTATCGATCATATCGCTTGCTGCATGAGGAATTTCCGGCTCCTTCCTCTCAACTTTTAGTTCACTTATCCCCAATTCGTCGAAGAATGGAATATGACTTAAAGCCTCAATCATGGAATTGAATTTGTCTAGTACCCAATTGATTGCTTTTGCCATTACCTTCATGAATCCCCCGGCAAAGCCCTCTGCTCCAACTGTCATATTGTAAAGAACATTAAGGGCACCCATACCCAAATCATATAGCAGCTGCTTCATAAAATTGACCGCTTCATGAAATTTATTCACTATATAATCCCATGCAGAGATAGCTGCATTCTGTATAAAAATCCAAATGTTATCCATCACTGCGCTTAACCATCCAAATGCTCCCACTATAGCTCCAACGACATCCCCCGCAGAAATACCTAACATTTGAAAAATATAAATAAGAACAGCTATAACAGCGATAACCACTAAAATAGGCCAGTTTACTACCAACCATGCTGCTGCAAGCTGATAAGCGGCTGCTACAAGTAGAGCCACTTGTACGATCATAGCTACGAGATAGACAATGGCTATCGCTTCAAGAATCGGTTTAATCCAAGACCAGTTCTCCTGCAACACTCCAACCAACCATAATAAGCCATCCACTACCATGCCAATCACATTAGCAATGATCAGAAAGCCGTTAGCCATAGCATCTATAATCGGCATAAATTGGTTTGAAGTCAGCGCCTCGTTCAAAGTATCCATCACTGGCCTCAAGGCTCCCATTGCTTTCTCACCGATTTTCCCAAGTGCAGCATCTGTATTGTCATTCAGCTTATTCCAGTCAGCGATATCTCCTGGTTGTGCCGCAGCTTTTACAGCTTTCTCCCCAAAAGACTTCACGGCATTAAATGGCTTTACCACATCAACTGTCTTGAGAAACTTCATAATTCTCGAGTCAGGAGTTGGTGGGGATGGTGGAACCGGAGGTTCCTTTTTCAGATTAATTTTGGGCTTGGGGACCGGATCAGCCTTAACCTCCGGCTTTTTCTCCTCTTCTTTCTTTTTCTCCTTCGCTTTTAGCCCTTTCCACCACTCTACCTTTTTCGCCTCTTCTTCTTCAGCCTTACCTTTTTGCACACTTGGGGAGCTATTTAATGTTCGAAGCGCTAACTGTTGTGATTGCCCTGCTTGTTGGCTTTGCTCGATAACTATATCTCTAGAAACTATGACCTTAGGAGGAAGTCTCTTAAAGCCTTCAAGTAGCGTATCATTGATATCCTGCAAAGATTGGTTCACTAGATTCAGAGAACGGCTCATCTCATCGCTTGACCGCTTAACAACTACCTGCACTCCCTTGACCAATCGATTAACGATATCCAGATTGCTGTTCACACGAACACATTGTTTATTAACACTCTTCCAAATTGCCAGAGATTTCATCGGTAGCATTACGGCTTTAGATGCGTCTATCTTCATTCTCTCACCCCCTAACTATCTCTTCCTCGCCTTACTCCGTGCCTGATCGCGCTTCTCCTTCTCCACACGAACAGCAATCATCGCATATATTGCGGCGCGTTCGCGGGAAGACAGCTTCATCAGCTCATGGGGTAAAATGTGCAGCTCATGGAGGGCGTAATAAGCAAAATTGGCTTCACTATCGCCCTCGTTGATTAGTTTTTTACTTCATCCACCAGCTCGTTCATGTCCGTGCCAAAACCATTTAAGGCCTGCACCCGCTCACCCAACGCCGCGAATTCACCTGGTAGCAGCATTTTACGCAGCAGTGTCTCAGCGCCAAGTACGCCATAAGAACGCTGCAATTCAGCATTTTTCAGATCCGGATGCACTACACTTGAGGTCATCAGCTTCGCCATATAATCGTTAGGCTCAATTTCGGAGGTATACACTCCGTTTTTACCTTTGACTTTACGGGTTGCGGCCTTGCGGCATTCCTGATTCTCATCCTCAGTCATACTGCGCAGCTTCCAAGCTACCGCATTTCCTTCCTTATCCTTAAAACGCTGGGATACTACAAACTCCTCGGTCGTGTCACATGCTACATTTTGGGCAAAAAACAAACTTAATTCGCTCATTGTCTTCCTCCTAGAATTATTTATTAGATACTTCTCCTGCTACTAGCTGCCAATAGACAGAGAAGAGACCCGCCGCTCATTCTACGTTCGGGTCTTGCTTGCTCCAATCTATCTAGTTGTCTTAATTAAAGCCCGGAACCTGCCGGAGCACCAAAAGCTTGCACAATCTGCACATCTTCAAAGGTAAAGCTAACTTCTTCTTCCAGAGCATCTGACTCTGTATCAAGTGAGGCCATGATGACACTATCAAGGTTCACGCCTTTTAAAATAATACGCTGTGCTCCCACGCTGGACGATGGATCTTCGTTCGTAACCTCAATATCGAAGTACTGATCAACACCCGTATTCATATAATCGAGCATCATCTGGCGGAAACGACTAGTCATATAAAAAATCGTCATCGAACCGCTGCCCGACCATCCAGTCGCTTTATGCTGAACACCCCGGCGGCCCAGTGTTTTCACCTCTGCCTTTGTTTTTTCTACTGTAGCTTCAAGAGTTTTCACATAGAACATCTCTTCGGTTTGCGTACCAATCACAGCATAAGCACGGCCCTCCTGGCCGGAAATCGTATCACTAGCTTTTAAAAATGCCATCTTAAACCACCTTCACTTTCATATATACTTTTTCTACGGAATCTACCGGTTTCACAGCCACATCCAGCACGATACTATCACTATCTGCACCAGCCACAACTACAACATCTGTCTGCGCGTTAAAGCCCTCAATTGCACCCATATCCTGCAAATCATTCATATAAGTCGCACACTGTGACCAGAAAAGAGCACGGCCATCTTCATTATTCGCGACCTTACCGATATAGTAGTTCTCAAAAATACGCTTCATATCATTTGCAATTCCATCCAGCACGCGCAGTACACGATTTTTGGAGAATGCTTTGCCTTTGTCCGGTGAAAACGCGGTAAATGTATTGATATCCTGTTCCACCACAGCCCGTCCGCCACTGTAAGTAAAGATAAGCTCTCCTTTTAGCAACGCAGCTGTAGTCTCAGAATGGCTAAGTCTTACATCAGCATCCACCGAATCATCATAACCCTGATAAGTCAGCGATTCATTAACAGCAGCTGCTGCTGTAGCACCAGCTACCCAAGCAACGGCATTGACGTTATCAATCGTAGTTCCGTCGCTCAGTACTACCCCATTATTCACGCTAATCACACCTTCATGACCTGCAGCCGCATAATCGGATAGTACAGCCTGTACCTTTTTCCCTTCTGTATCCCGAAGCCGTCTCACAAAAGAACTGTAGAGTGCCTTCAGAGCACTATCCTGCGATACTAGACCCACTGTTTGGAATTCCTGCACCTCAAGAGCAGACAGGAAGTCACTATGTGCTCCATTCGTCACGGTTCCGTTAGCCCCCCCTGTAAGCGGCATGCCTGCAATTAGCTTCAAGCCTTCTGCACCATTTTTCTGGAATTGAACATAATCGTTCGCGACCAACTCTTCAGCCGTTCCGACCGTTTGCTTGTTCAGTTCGGTTCCATTAAGCAACGTCTTTACATCAAAAAGAGCAGCATTCTCTATATTTTTCTCAATCACAATCAAAAGATCATTTCCGCGTACACCGCCATATTTAGCTGTTACCTGAAGGCCGTTATTCGTGACTGCCGCTTTAACGCCTTCATTCAATCGATAGAGCAGCAAGGTTCCCGCCCGTTTCAGCGCTTCACGCACTGGCAGTAGAGTTGGATGTTCCAAATCCACTCCTAGCAGCTTATTCACATCATCCTGCGGGGTAATCTTCATGATTACTCCCGGCTCTCCCCAAGATAGGGCAAGCGCCAATGCCGTAATCCCGCGTTCTCCCATTTTGCCGATGGCACCTTGATTTGATGCTACATTTACGTACACCCCAGGGCGCACCTTATTTTGCGTTGTCCATGTTCCGCCTGCCATTAGTTCATTACCTCCTTATTTTTGAACAATCCCATAGATTGCTTTGCTTCTTCGAGCGTATAGTTCTTGCCATCCTGCAAAATAACGTTCAATATATCCTTTTCCCTCGGCGTAAAAAGTGAGGAATTCACAATCTGTTCCTTACTGAACCCATTCCCGTTACTCCCTTTAGTACTCATTTCAATCGTTCTCCTCCAATCATTTGTCCCATCTTAATGCTGTCAGGCTTGTCGTTTTGCAAATACAACATATAGTCAACTGTAAACAGCGGCCCATGCCCTTCAGTTCCAGCTTCCCAAGCTTGCCTAACTACACGAAAAGCTCCACCATCCTGCTCCATTCCTGCCATCGCCTCACTCAGCTTATCTGCCATTCTCTCAGCTTCCAGCAAATTGCCTTGCTCATAACGGATGCCAAAACGGTAGACCGCTAAATATCTGCCCTCCCGCTGCCGATCCAGTGTTGCTGAGATCAATCCGGGATGAAAATAAGCGGTTTGAGGTTTTTCTCCTTCTACATATACAGGCACATCAGGAAAATACCGTTCAAGTGTACTTGTAATGTGTTCTCGCAATTGTTGTACCGACATCACTCCATTCCTTTCTGATCTGCGACCGTTCGTCGATCCTTGATGGTGTTAACCTTCAACTGCATGAACATTAAGCAGACACCCCCTCAACTAGATTTAAGAAAAAAGGATACTATCCGAGGTTGGATAATATCCCTTCTTCATTAGGCAAATGCGAGAAGAATCTTTCACCGCTAGGTTGTTCTCATCACCCTTAGGGCGGAACTATTAGCAGAGCATTCATGCTCTTGCGGTGTTCTTTTGCTTCATTTGCCATGTTATAATCATACCCCCATATTATCCTTGCGGAGAGGGTAAACGGACGAGGTTTTGGCTAGCTTTGGGATGGTATAGAGCGTTTTTTTGGTGGTACACAATTGAAGACAAGCTAAAGAGCTTTCGACCCTCCTTTTATGGACGGCAAGCATTTGTGCGAGGATTATAAGGATAAAGTACACCCTGAAACTTATACTTTCTTATAATTCAAAAAAAGACCGCATCATCCGCTCGGACGATACAGTCTTCTTTACTAATCAAACTATTCTACTTCTATTAAGTAATACTCATTTTCTCTTTCTTTACCCTAGGCGCTGTTGTTACTAAAGTTTGCAGAGACAGTAAGCCGAGATCCGTTAACGCTAATGCCATCTTGTAAAAAGCCTTCGAGCGTATCTTCACGTAAGTGTCCTTACTTACCGGTGGATCAAACACATGATTGTAAATCGTATAATCGTACATCTCGTCTCTTCTCATATACCTTTCCCGTACCAGCTGCTGTTCTCTCGTATCGAGTCTCTCTACCACAGAGTCTATTGCGGAACAATAAGCTCTCCTTGCGGCGGGGATGTCCACATTATAAGAAGCTATCGCAGCAGTCTGATCAGTTACAGTGTTAGTAGGACCATGAAATCTTTCTGTGTATGAATAAGTTGTGCTTGCTTCCTTAGCTTCAAATGTAACGGTCTTAAAAATACGGTATTTCTCCAACATGCTCTCTATAGCGACCTGGGTTCGGCGACGGTCCAACTCTGGTAAAGTTGATATGTTCATCATTTATGCACTCCTTTTGGGTTTAACTGAATGAGATTTAATTTGCGGAATTTTCCAGCCCAATGTGATAAAATAAATCTTGTTCGTATTCTGTTCGTATTTTTTCTATAATATACCACTTCTTTACCAATCTCGTAAAACCCCGTTTTAGGCTGTTTTTATCGAAAAAGAGCGTATATCCCTCCATTATCTTGCCTTTTGGCAATTATATACGCTTTGTTGTTTACCTATTGGCAAAAATGGCTTATATTATTATCATAAGGTTACAGCCAATAAGGAGTGAGTTGAGATGAAACAGGAATTCGGGGATTATATGAAGCATCTTCGGGAAACAAAGGGACTCACCATTAATCAATTAGCAGTAGCTGCCGGAATCAGCGGTTCGCAAATTTCCCGGATTGAGAATGGATTAAGAGGGGTTCCTAAACCAACCACGTTACGCAAAATTGCTGAGGCCACTGGCGTCCCCTACGAGGAGCTAATGGATCAAGCAGGGTATTTGCAGGACCAGACTCTTTCAAGCAATGAGGCTGTCCCAGATTGGGCCACAAGTAAAGATAAAAGAGACTTTCGAAAAATGCTAGAGGATGATGGAGAGCTGATGTTTGACGGAATTCCATTAGACAAAGAAGATAAACAGAGGATAAAAGATGTACTAACCGGATTGTTCTGGGAAGCCAAACAGATGAATAAGAGAAAAAAATCCAAAGACACTAAATAACTATACTAACATGCTGCAGGTGAAGAACATGGATGAACTGATCAATAGTCTGATTAAAAAATATAAAACCAACTGCCCGTTCGAGCTTGCCGCAGCACTAGGCATTCAAATTCGTTTCATGAATCTGGGGACTGGCACAAAGGGATTATATTATCGAAAATTAAGAAGAAGGTTTATCGTCATTCATAATGAGTTGCCTGTAGAATGGCAGCGCTTCGTTTGTGCGCATGAATTAGGACATGATCGGCTTCACAAGGGGATCAATCGCTTTTTTCTGGAGGAAAGCTCCTATTTCTCTCCTGGGAAGCTTGAACGTCAAGCTAATGTATTTGCTGTAAAATTATTATCTTCAGGCAGAAGCCCCGAACAAGAGGAATCATGGAGAAACTATTATCTACGGATTGGAATTCCACCGGAAGTCCGATTTTTTTTGGAGGAATAATAGAACATACGTTCTTATGATGTATTTATATGTATATTCAATACATAACAAAAAAGCCCTTACCGAAGTAAGAGCTTTTGAGCAGCGATTAAGCTGAGTATCGGGATGACACGATTTGAACATGCGACCCCCTGGTCCCAAACCAGGTGCTCTACCAAGCTGAGCTACATCCCGTTACTATAAAATTATGGAGCGGGTGATGGGAATCGAACCCACGCTATCAGCTTGGAAGGCTGAAGTTCTACCATTGAACTACACCCGCAAAGGTGAAAATCGGGATGACACGATTTGAACATGCGACCCCCTGGTCCCAAACCAGGTGCTCTACCAAGCTGAGCTACATCCCGTTATAAATACTATAATTGCTTAATAATAAAATGGCGCGCCCTGAGAGATTCGAACTCCCGGCCTTTTGATTCGTAGTCAAACGCTCTATCCAGCTGAGCTAAGGGCGCAAAATTATGGAGCGGACGACGGGAATCGAACCCGCGACCCTCGCCTTGGCAAGGCGATGCTCTACCGCTGAGCCACGTCCGCAATAAGTGGTGCGCGTGAAGGGACTTGAACCCCCACGTCGTGAAACGCCAGATCCTAAGTCTGGTGCGTCTGCCATTCCGCCACACGCGCATGATAATAATAAAAGTGAGCCATGAAGGACTCGAACCTTCGACACCCTGATTAAAAGTCAGGTGCTCTACCAACTGAGCTAATGGCTCGCACTTGGCTGGGGATATAGGATTCGAACCTATGAGTGACGGAGTCAAAGTCCGTTGCCTTACCGCTTGGCTAATCCCCATTGATGGTACCTCTATGTTGCCCATAATCTCTTAGGAAGATTATGGTGGAGGCTGAGGGGATCGAACCCCCGACCCTCTGCTTGTAAGGCAGATGCTCTCCCAGCTGAGCTAAGCCTCCATATCTATGGGACCCTCTAAGGGTAAGTACAAGTAAAAGTTGGTGACCCGTATGGGATTCGAACCCATGTTACCTCCGTGAAAGGGAGGTGTCTTAACCCCTTGACCAACGGGCCTTGCAAATCTGTGGAGCTCTCAACCGGATTCGAACCGGTGACCTCTTCCTTACCATGGAAGCACTCTACCTGCTGAGCTATGAGAGCATGGCTCCCCGAACAGGACTCGAACCTGTGACAACTCGATTAACAGTCGAGTGCTCTACCAACTGAGCTATCAGGGAATATCCGCTTGGCAACGTCCTACTCTCCCAGGACCCTTCGGTCCAAGTACCATCGGCGCTGGAGGGCTTAACGGTCGTGTTCGGGATGGGTACGTGTGGAACCCCTCCGCTATCGCCACCAAACGGGCATTTACAGCGTAAATGCTCAGGCTTAATCGCCTGAAAACTGAATCCGAAACGAATCTGCATTCTAACTATAGGATAAGCCCTCGACCGATTAGTATTGGTCAGCTCCATGCATTGCTGCACTTCCACCTCCAACCTATCTACCTCGTCGTCTTCAAGGGGTCTTACTAATTGGGAAATCTCATCTTGAGGGGGGCTTCACGCTTAGATGCTTTCAGCGCTTATCCCGTCCGTACGTAGCTACCCAGCCATGCTCCTGGCGGAACAACTGGTGCACCAGCGGTACGTCCATCCCGGTCCTCTCGTACTAAGGACAGCTCCTCTCAAATTTCCTGCGCCCACGACAGATAGGGACCGAACTGTCTCACGACGTTCTGAACCCAGCTCGCGTACCGCTTTAATGGGCGAACAGCCCAACCCTTGGGACCTACTTCAGCCCCAGGATGCGATGAGCCGACATCGAGGTGCCAAACCTCCCCGTCGATGTGGACTCTTGGGGGAGATAAGCCTGTTATCCCCAGGGTAGCTTTTATCCGTTGAGCGATGGCCCTTCCATGCGGTACCACCGGATCACTAAGTCCGACTTTCGTCCCTGCTCGACTTGTAGGTCTCGCAGTCAAGCTCCCTTATGCCTTTGCACTCTGCGAATGATTTCCAACCATTCTGAGGGAACCTTGGAACGCCTCCGTTACTCTTTAGGAGGCGACCGCCCCAGTCAAACTGCCCGCCTGACACGGTCCCCGTACCCGGTAAGGGCACTAGGTTAGAACCTAGATACGATCAGGGTGGTATCCCAACGGCGCCTCCACCGAAGCTTGCGCTCCGATTTCTACGGCTCCCACCTATCCTGTACAGATCGTACCCAAATTCAATATCAAGCTGCAGTAAAGCTCCATGGGGTCTTTCCGTCTTGTCGCGGGTAACCTGCATCTTCACAGGTATTAAAATTTCACCGGATCTCTCGTTGAGACAGCGCCCAAGTCGTTACGCCATTCGTGCGGGTCAGAATTTACCTGACAAGGAATTTCGCTACCTTAGGACCGTTATAGTTACGGCCGCCGTTTACTGGGGCTTCGGTTCATAGCTTCGGGTTACCCCTAACCACTCCCCTTAACCTTCCAGCACCGGGCAGGCGTCAGCCCGTATACTTCGCCTTGCGGCTTCGCACAGACCTGTGTTTTTGCTAAACAGTCGCTTGGGCCTTTTCACTGCGGCCCCCTCGTGCTATTCACACTACCGGGGCACCCCTTCTCCCGAAGTTACGGGGTCATTTTGCCGAGTTCCTTAACGAGAGTTCTTCCGCGCGCCTTAGAATTCTCTTCTCGCCTACCTGTGTCGGTTTGCGGTACGGGCACCTTCTCCTGGCTAGAGGCTTTTCTTGGCAGTGTGAGATCATGACCTTCGCTACTACAATTTTCGCTCCCCATCACAGCCCAGCCTTAATGATGTGCGGATTTGCCTACACATCAGCCTCACTGCTTAGACGGACATCCATCAGTCCGCGTCACTACCCTCCTGCGTCACCCCATCGCTCATAGCGGATTACGGTGGTACAGTAATTTCAAACTGTTGTCCTTCGACTACGCCTTTCGGCCTCGCCTTAGGTCCCGACTTACCCTGAGCGGACGAGCCTTCCTCAGGAAACCTTGGGCTTTCGGCGGATCAGATTCTCACTGATCTTTTCGTTACTCATACCGGCATTCTCACTTGTGTAGTGTCCAGCGCTCTTTTCAGTACACCTTCAACCCCTACACAACGCTCCCCTACCCCAGATACATACGTATCTAGCCATAGCTTCGGTGGTGTGTTTAGCCCCGTTACATTTTCGGCGCAGAGTCACTCGACCAGTGAGCTATTACGCACTCTTTCAATGGTGGCTGCTTCTAAGCCAACATCCTGGTTGTCTGTGCAACTCCACATCCTTTCCCACTTAACACACACTTGGGGACCTTAGCTGATGGTCTGGGCTGTTTCCCTTTTGACAATGGATCTTAGCACTCACTGTCTGACTCCCGGCAATAAGTATATGGCATTCGGAGTTTGACTGAGCTTGGTAATCCTTGCGGACCCCGCACCCAATCAGTGCTCTACCTCCACTACTCTTATACCGAGGCTAGCCCTAAAGCTATTTCGGGGAGAACCAGCTATCTCCGAGTTCGATTGGAATTTCTCCGCTACCCCCACCTCATCCCCGCACTTTTCAACGTACGTGGGTTCGGGCCTCCAGTGCGTGTTACCGCACCTTCACCCTGGACAGGGGTAGATCACACGGTTTCGGGTCTACGTCCACATACTAATTCGCCCTATTCAGACTCGCTTTCGCTGCGGCTCCACCTTCTCGGCTTAACCTTGCATGTTAAACGTAACTCGCCGGTTCATTCTACAAAAGGCACGCCATCACCCATTAATAGGGCTCTGACTTTTTGTAAGCACACGGTTTCAGGTTCTATTTCACTCCCCTTCCGGGGTGCTTTTCACCTTTCCCTCACGGTACTGTTTCACTATCGGTCGCCAGGTAGTATTTAGCCTTAGCAGATGGTCCTGCTGGATTCATACGGGGTTTCACGTGCCCCGCACTACTCGGGATCCGTCTCGGAGAGAATACAGTTTAGGTTACAGGGCTTTTACCTCTATCGCGGGCCTTTCCAGACCTCTTCACCTACCATATTCCTTTGTAACTCCATGTGAGACGTCCCACAACCCCTAAGAGCAAGCTCTTAGGTTTAGGCTGTTCCGCGTTCGCTCGCCGCTACTGACGGAATCACTATTGTTTTCTCTTCCTCAGGGTACTTAGATGTTTCAGTTCCCCTGGTCTGCCTCTACATTTCCTATGTATTCAGAAATGAGTAACTGCGAATTACCACAGCTGGGTTTCCCCATTCGGACACCCCCGGATCAAAGCTTGCTTACAGCTCCCCGAGGCAGTTTCGTTGTTCGCCACGTCCTTCGTCGGCTCCTGGCGCCTAGGCATCCTCCGTGTGCTCTTATTAGCTTAACCTCGATTTTTCCGAAGAAAAATCTCACTAATAACATTTACTTGTTTACACAAGTTGCTAAAAGATGTTCTAAAACGCAAATTCGTTTCGGTATCCAGTTTTCAAGGATCAAGTTGAAAAAGTTATTCATTTAAAAATTTATGGTGGAGCCAAGCGGGATCGAACCGCTGACCTCCTGCTTGCAAGGCAGGCGCTCTCCCAGCTGAGCTATGGCCCCATAAAATTACTCTATAATGTTATATGGTGGGCCTTGGTGGACTCGAACCACCGACCTCACCCTTATCAGAGGTGCGCTCTAACCAACTGAGCTAAAAGCCCATATAACATATATAACATTGTGAATCAACCAATGAATTGGTTGTCCGCTTGGCAACGTCCTACTCTCCCAGGACCCTTCGGTCCAAGTACCATCGGCGCTGGAGGGCTTAACGGTCGTGTTCGGGATGGGTACGTGTGGAACCCCTCCGCTATCGCCACCAAACGCATACGAAAGAGACTTACTCTTTCAAAACTGAACACGAGTGAGTGTTCGAACCCGAAGGTTCTATTGTGGAAGTTAAACTTCCGATTTGAATGTCCTCATTGCAGAGAACGATTCTCCATAGAAAGGAGGTGATCCAGCCGCACCTTCCGATACGGCTACCTTGTTACGACTTCACCCCAATCATCTACCCCACCTTCGGCGGCTGGCTCCCTTGCGGGTTACCCCACCGACTTCGGGTGTTGTAAACTCTCGTGGTGTGACGGGCGGTGTGTACAAGACCCGGGAACGTATTCACCGCGGCATGCTGATCCGCGATTACTAGCAATTCCGACTTCATGCAGGCGAGTTGCAGCCTGCAATCCGAACTGAGACCGGCTTTGATGGGATTGGCTCCACCTCGCGGCTTCGCTTCCCGTTGTACCGGCCATTGTAGTACGTGTGTAGCCCAGGTCATAAGGGGCATGATGATTTGACGTCATCCCCACCTTCCTCCGGTTTGTCACCGGCAGTCACTCTAGAGTGCCCAGCATTACCTGCTGGCAACTAAAGTTAAGGGTTGCGCTCGTTGCGGGACTTAACCCAACATCTCACGACACGAGCTGACGACAACCATGCACCACCTGTCTCCTCTGTCCCGAAGGCCGCCACTATCTCTAGCAGATTCAGAGGGATGTCAAGACCTGGTAAGGTTCTTCGCGTTGCTTCGAATTAAACCACATACTCCACTGCTTGTGCGGGTCCCCGTCAATTCCTTTGAGTTTCAGTCTTGCGACCGTACTCCCCAGGCGGAGTGCTTACTGTGTTAACTTCGGCACCAAGGGTATCGAAACCCCTAACACCTAGCACTCATCGTTTACGGCGTGGACTACCAGGGTATCTAATCCTGTTTGCTCCCCACGCTTTCGCGCCTCAGCGTCAGTTACAGCCCAGAAAGTCGCCTTCGCCACTGGTGTTCCTCCACATATCTACGCATTTCACCGCTACACGTGGAATTCCACTTTCCTCTTCTGTACTCAAGCCACCCAGTTTCCAGTGCGACCTCAGGTTGAGCCCAAGGTTTAAACACCAGACTTAAATAGCCGCCTGCGCGCGCTTTACGCCCAATAATTCCGGACAACGCTTGCCCCCTACGTATTACCGCGGCTGCTGGCACGTAGTTAGCCGGGGCTTTCTTCTCAGGTACCGTCACTCCGGTAGCAGTTACTCTACCGGACGTTCTTCCCTGGCAACAGAGCTTTACGATCCGAAAACCTTCATCACTCACGCGGCGTTGCTCCGTCAGGCTTTCGCCCATTGCGGAAGATTCCCTACTGCTGCCTCCCGTAGGAGTCTGGGCCGTGTCTCAGTCCCAGTGTGGCCGTTCACCCTCTCAGGTCGGCTACGCATCGTCGCCTTGGTGGGCCGTTACCCCACCAACTAGCTAATGCGCCGCAGGCCCATCCCTCAGTGACAGATTGCTCCGTCTTTCATTCTTCTCTCAGGAGAAAAAAGAAATTATCCGGTATTAGCTACCGTTTCCGGTAGTTATCCCAGTCTGAAGGGCAGGTTGCCTACGTGTTACTCACCCGTCCGCCGCTAAGTTACTTTGAAAGCAAGCTTTCAAAGTAACTCCGCTCGACTTGCATGTATTAGGCACGCCGCCAGCGTTCGTCCTGAGCCAGGATCAAACTCTCCAATTAGTATTGAAAAGAGCGATATGCTCATTTTGAAACATCTGACGAGAAAATTAATTCTCTAATTTGGATTTCACTTGCGTGATTTCCCACTCACTCGTTGTTCAGTTTTCAAAGATCAATGTCTCTCATTTCGTCGTCGTTGTTTATCAGCGGCGACCTTTATAATATATCACAGTGTTAAGCTGTTTGGCAAGTCTTTTTTTTGAAAAATCTTTTTTTCAATTTTTCTTGCCTTCCGCTTCCCTTTTACACAAGCAAAAGGAGCGCGAGATATAATTTATCATGAGCACTCCTTTTTAGTCAAGCTATTTTATTAAATAATCTGAAAACTTTATAAAACTGTAGCAATTCTCGTATATCTTCAGTGTTTATACTGAGAAGAACGCCCACCCCATGCATACTTGGAAAGCTCTTTCTGAGGAGCGAAGCGAGCATACATCCGGAATACAGTCTTATATCTATTAGCGATGGCGTGCCTGATATTTTGGTCCAAGCGCTGATCACTCAAATCTAACAGCATCTCATCTAGTTCTTTTCTCAAAACATAATCCAGTTCCTTGCATTCCTTTTCGTTAAACAACATTCCCAACATATGCTTGGCCTCCTTCATGAAGTTGCAATTAACACCTTCTCTAAACCCCCAAAACCTTTTTTGGATAATCAGTAAGTACATCTCATGGAGAAAGCTGCCTTAAGATCCTCTTACACTAGATTAACCGGAGTCCTCTTTTTATAACCATAATTATTAAAAATTCCCTTTATGGTTTCGTCTCGATTATATACTCCTTACCTTTAGGCAATCCTTGGATGAACGCCCTTAATGTTATGCTCTATTCCCGGAAGTTTTATGATAAAAGTGAAAAAGTAATTGTACTTTCAATAATGGCTGCAACAAATAACAGGATTACAGTCCATATGGAAGCCGTAAGTGTTTGACGCATGAATGCAGACCAGTCTGCGCTTTTCTCCTCTTTTCTATCTGTAGATCGAAATAAACTTGAAATCACTTTCCCGCCAAAATGCAGTCCAAAGGCACAAGCGATAATGATTGCCGGAATCTCTATAATCCCGTGTGGCAGCAATCCTTTTACGATTAAATCGAACAAATCCTGCCCTTGCAGTGCGGATAAATGTATCAAGTAGCCAATTACCGCTCCGTTTATAAATAAGAATATAGCTGGCAATATGCCGAACAACGCTCCCAGGAAAATAATAACCACGCCCTTGATGGCGTTATTCAGAAATATAAATACAAAGAAGTTCCATTGCGGATTAGCGGTGTCTCTTAAGTTTCCGCTGATCTCACTAAGCCCTTCCAATTGCTGAACCAATAGTTTTTCCAGACTACTTGTCGCTACCCAGCCAACAACCGCTCCTATTACGAAGAGCAGACAGGATAGCAGCAAAGCCTTGCGGATCGATTTAATATCTTTAACAAACGTGAAGAACGACAACATAAATACCTCCTGAAATTGTGATCTCTGTTTCTTAGGTCATAACCGTGCGGTACGAGCATACATTTAGAACAAACAAGCATTTCGCATGGGAGAGGAGCGCTGTCATTAATGAATTCTTTTTATGTATTCAGCGGCAAAAAGATCAAAAGGTTCATCTATATCTTCGCCGCTGTGCTTCTTGCTGCTGGAGTTGTCTATGTCGAGAGGGGTAATATCACCGTTTTTTCTGAAGCTGGACCTTCTGCCATTTACAGTGTGCCAACAGAGAAGAAGCTGATTGCCCTAACCTTCGATATTAGCTGGGGGGAAAAGAGACCCGAACCAATTTTGAAGGTACTTGAAGACAAGAAAGTGGACAAAGCCACCTTCTTCCTATCGTCACCATGGAGTAAGACTCACCCGGATATTGTAACAAGCATTAAAAACGCAGGATTCGAAATTGGCAGCCATGGCCATAAACACGTCAATTACAGCACTCTAAGTAACGAAGAGATTCGCACTCAGATCACAACGGCTCACACTGTGCTTACAGAATTAACCGGTAAAGAACCAAACTTAATTCGTATGCCTAATGGTGATTTTGACAAAAGAGTTCTGCAAGTGGCCAATGATCTTGGTTACAAAGTCATCCAGTGGGACACAGACTCTCTAGACTGGAAGAACATAGGTGTAGACAATATCGTGAAGCGTGTAACGACTAAAGCACATCCTGGTGATATCGTTCTACTACATGCCAGTGATTCCTGCAAACAAACTCACGAAGCTCTTCCGCAAATTATCGATGAGCTCCGCAGACAAGGTTATGAATTCGTTACCGTCTCTGAGCTGATCAGCCAAAGCAATGCGGAGGGTAAAGAGGTTCGCGACTCGGCCTCACTAAATAGTGCCTTAGAGGATGCTGCCGGGCTGTAACACTCCTCCCAATCTTAGGTACCGCAATAGATGTTGGTCTTATCCAAATATTAATGACGCGGGGAAATGAGCTCCGATATGTCGGGTGTGGGGGTATTCAGCTTCGGATAGCTCAGATCCAGACTCTCCAGTGTCTTTACAACGATGGATAAGGCCAAATAGTTGCGGTACCATTGATGATTGGCTGGTATCCAGTACCAGGGTGCTTTATCAATACTTGACTCCTTAAAAACATCTACATATGCCTCTTGGTAATCATCCCAAAACTCCCGCTCCTGTAGATCACTTGCGTCGAATTTCCAGTGTTTTTTGGGATCTTCAAGCCGTTCTTTTATTTTCTTAAGCTGCTTTTCTTTTGAAATATGCAGAAAAAGCTTGATAATTGTCGTTCCCTCTTCCACCAGCATCTCCTCAAACTGCCGTATGTAACGAAAGCGGCGCTTCATATCATCCTTTTTCAATCCCCCATGTACCCGCGGTACCAATACATCTTCATAGTGTGAGCGGTTAAATGCA
This sequence comes from Paenibacillus sp. FSL H3-0286, assembly GCF_045040705.1. Taxonomy (NCBI): domain Bacteria; kingdom Bacillati; phylum Bacillota; class Bacilli; order Caryophanales; family Paenibacillaceae; genus Paenibacillus; species Paenibacillus sp. FSL H3-0286. Next base: position 6,393,499 of record NZ_CP150285.1, read on the forward strand.
GAGATGTAGCCTTTAGGGGGTGTCTTTTGATGCACTCTCCATAAGAAATCGTGAGCTTCTTCCTCCAGAGAAGGTTTCTTGAAGCTGGTCACTATAAAGCCTTGTGGATTAATCCCTGAAAAAATATGTTTAACCGTTCCATCCTTACCGCTGGAATCCATCCCTTGCAGAATTACGAGCAGTGAATGCTTTTTCTGTGCAAAAAGAATATCTTGAAGCTCTGCCAACCGTTCCTTTAACTGCTCTGTTTTGGCTTCTGCTTCTTTTTTTGATTTAAAGTTACCTGTATCGTCCGGGTCCAGCTTGTTAAGCTGGATTTCATTTGTGTCTTTTATCATATAGCGCTTGATGTCCATATATTCCCCTCCTAAAAGTTTTGTAAAGCATGTGCATCATTGAAAAACTTCGTACAAAACTCACTTCGGAAGCATCTACTTAGTTTTGTGAGCGTTGCTACACACAAAGAATCCGCTCTATTGTTCTTTAAGATTAACCTCCTCCAGCGGATTTTAATCGTTAGGATACATTCTAGAGCAAAAAACCCCGTTTTCTGAAGGCCAGAGCACGGGGTTCATGATTTGCTGAATTCGCCCCAGCCTTTATCCGGCTGCCGGCTTGAGAATACGGTGAAGCATCAAAATTTGGAATGCATTACAGGCGATGAGCGGAACAACAATAAACACTGTCGCACTATCAACACCTATACGGAGCACGCCGATAATTTCCACAATTGAAATAGCTGTCATAAAAAAGAGGGTTGGAATCCAAGCTGAGATGTTTGTACTTTTCACTTTGAAATAAGACACAATAACGGCAGCTAACAAAATAAAGATTCCTAATATTAGATCAGACAAGACACTTCTTTCCCCGCCAACGACGGTACGCAAAAAAATCAGTTCAAGCAATGCGAGTACAGAAAGCACCAGTTGTATGTATTTCCAAATTTTTGGCGGGAAAACACCATTGCCCATGTAATTTAAAATTAGATAAGCAAAAAAACCAAGTTGCGCATAAACACTGACAAGCATACCGTAGCCGAATAGTATCAGCGGGTATAAAAAGAAATCAGCGACACTTTTGAAATCAATTCGACCGTTCACGAATTGCAGTGCCAGACCTGCGATTACTGCTCCGCCCGCTCCTATTAGAAGGGTTGTCCAAAATAAATAAAACCATTTTTTTATACTCAGCCACTTCACCTCCCCCTATGTCAGATTTATTTTACCAAGGATACCGACAAAACACCATTACATCAGCAACATAAATGTGTGTTAATGCGGCATAATACAACTGGAGAATCCTAATAAAGGAGGGCAGCGCCAATGAAATGGAGATTTATCGGATCTGTGGGTTTGGCTTTAAGCTTTGTTATGGCCTTAACGGCTTGCGGAAGTGAGCAGAGCAGTTCTTCTTCTGGTCAGGGCAGTTATAAAGAAATGAAGACCATGGTTATTGATATATTAAAAAGTGAAGATGGAAAAAAAGCAGTTGAGGAATCATTATCAAATTCCAGTTCTGGAGGCACCAGCGGAATGAGTATGAAAATGATGCCACTTCAAACAACAGAGGATATAAAAACCGCTGTTAAAGATACCCTCACTGCACCGGAATATCAAAAGGAAATCGAGAAAATTATGACTGATCCCAAGTTCGCAGGCGATTTTGCTAAAGCCATTCAATCACAAAGCAAAGAATTGCACCTGCAACTAATTAAAGATCCCACCTATCAAAAATCCGTCGAGGAAATCATGAAGTCTCCAGAAATGATGACCATGTTTCTTAATCTCACCAAAACACCTGACTACCGAAAGCAATCCATGAAGACCATCCAGGAATCTATGCAGACTCCATTATTCCGGATGGAGGTATTGAATTTACTTAAAAAGGTCGTTCAGGACGAGCTCGAACCGAAGGAACAGAAAAAGGGCGGCGAAAGCGGCGATAAACAGGAAGGCAGCGGCAGCGGTGGTGAAAGTGGCAGCGGTAGCGGCGATGATTCAAGCACATAACAAAAAAGAGGCCTTATCCCACCTAACAAAGTGGGACGGCCTCTTTTTATGCACAATAATTAGTGCTCATATTTCGCAATCAGCTTATCAGCGATATCAGCAAACAACAACGCAGTAGCTGTGTCTTCCTTGTATACGGAAGGTGAGAAATCCGGTTCAGAAATATGGTTGTCCGGTGCGCCCAATGGAACTTGTGCAAGCAGCTCGGTATGGAGTGTCTCCGCAAGCCGAGCGCCTCCGCCTCTGCCAAAAATATAATCTTTTTTACCGCAGTCTTTACACTCATAATAAGCCATGTTCTCAATGACCCCAATAATCTCATGTTCTGTCTGCAGAGCCATAGAGCCCGCTCTAGCCGCCACAAACGCTGCGGTAGCATGAGGGGTAGTAACAATAATCTCTTTGCTGTGAGGGAGCATCTGATGTACGTCAAGCGCCACATCACCTGTACCTGGAGGAAGATCAAGCAGCATATAATCAAGTTCTCCCCAGCCCACATCACCGAAGAATTGGCGCAGCATTTTGCCAAGCATAGGTCCCCGCCAAATTACCGGACTATTCTCACGGATAAAGAAGCCCATAGACATGACCTTCACTCCGAAACGTTCCACAGGAATAATGATTCCCTCTTCTACAACGGGTCCCTCTTCGATTCCCATCATATCAGGGATGCTAAACCCATAAATGTCCGCATCAATCAATCCAACCTTTTTACCTTTTCTAGCCAAAGCTACTGCCAAATTCACAGTAACTGTAGACTTTCCAACACCGCCTTTACCACTGGCAATGGCGATAAAGTTAACACCAGAGTTCTCATTGATTAATTCATGATCGTCAAGGCCAGCTGCATGTCCCTTAAGTTTCCCCGGTTCATCAACCAACGGCTCTTCCCCGGCACTCTCTCCGCGAAGCAGAGCACGTTCATAATCGGTTGCATCACGCAGCCGGATATGCACATTAGTGACTCCACCTGCTTCAAGCAACTCACGAACCCGTTGTTCTAGATCCATGCGACTTTGCTCTTCAGGATCCAGACATACGATTGATAAAGATATACGATCTTCTTTAATCATAATGTCACGGATCAGCTGTAGTTCCACAAGGCTTTTTCCGGTTTCCGGGTCTGTTATTGACTGCAGTATTTCCTGGATATGTTCCCTAGTCAGCATGGAAAGCACCTCTGTTTCCTTTCCGGAGGAGAATTCTTCCGGAGTTTTTGTCTATTATAGCATTACCCATCTCCTGATGAGTAGTCCCGGCTACTCGGAAGCATAACGAAGAATGCCACGATATATGCTAGTCGCTACCTTGCGTTGATAAACATCATCTCCGAGTAGAACTGATTCCTGAGGGTGCGACAAAAAACCGACCTCTACAAGGATCGCAGGTATTTTTAATGCTTTTAGTAGATAAACAGTATTTACAGTCTTAGCTACACGATCAGTATTCTCCAGTGTAGTCTTCAGCTCACTCTGTACAAACTCTGCGATAGCTTTATTATCCTTGTGATTGGGATAGTAAAAGGTCTGCGCCCCGCTCCATCGGTTCGAAGGCACACTGTTCATGTGAACGCTTATAAAAAGATCTGCGCCCTTCTCTTCAATACTTCTTACTCTTTGCTTAAGATCTTCAGTCTTGCGCTTAGAATAGCCCTTAGTGCCCTCCTGAGCCAAATCATAATCCCCCTCACGGGTCATCACAACAATAGCCCCGGCCTGTTGCAGGTAATCACGTAAATAAAGAGAGACTGCAAGATTAATGTCTTTCTCAATTAGCCCTTCCCGGCTAACTGCCCCTCCATCTGCTCCACCATGTCCAGCGTCGATAGCGATCACTTTACCAGACAAAGGCAGACTCCAATAATTTAACGTTTTGGCAGTAGGCATATCATACGCTATAATGCCGATCATTATAGCTAGCAGTGTCGCGCCCAGCATACATTTTTTGATACTGCTCCATGAGATCCAGACCGAGACTTTACTGTGTTTTCGGCCAGACATAACAAAGACCCCCTCGTCCCGATAGATAATACTCATCTATATGGGACAAGAAGGCCAAATAGTACTAGCTAACGATGATTAAGCTGTTACTTCTTGAGTCATGCCTTCAATTAGAATCTGCGCAACCTCAGGTCGCGTAAATTCAGGAGGCGGACATTGACCCTCCCGAAGCAAAGCCCGTACCTTTGTACCCGACAATGTCATATGATCGTCGCCAGGATGTGGGCAGGTTTTACTGGAAGCCATATTTCCGCATTTTTTACAGAAGAAGCTGTGTTCAAAAAATAATGGAGTAATATCAAGTTCCTCAGCGGTGAAATCCGCAAAAATTTCTTGCGCTTCATAAGTTCCGTAGTAATCACCTACGCCCGCATGGTCACGTCCGACAATAAAATGGGTGCAGCCGTAATTTTTGCGAACCATAGCATGAAAAATCGCTTCTCTCGGACCAGCATAACGCATGGCCGCCGGGAAAACACCTAGAAAGGTACGATCCTCAGGATAATAATTCTCCAAAAGCGCCAGGTAGCTCTTCATTCGTACATTTGCCGGTACATCATCAGACTTCGTCTCACCCACTAGCGGGTTTAAGAACAGAGCGTCTACAACCTCCATAGCGCATTTTTGAATATATTCATGTGCACGATGAACTGGGTTACGCGTCTGGAAGCCTACAACTGTTCTCCAGCCCTTGTCTGCAAATATCTTACGTGTAGCTGAAGGGTCAAAATAAAATTCTCCGAACTTTTCTCGCTGTGGTCTATTCAGCACTGTAATTGGTCCTCCTACATAGATAGCCGGGCGGGCCAACAGCTTACTTACTCCTGGATGTTCAGGGTCTGTTGTTTTGAATACATTTTGCGCTTCAAGGTTTTGATCAACCGTATAAATACTCTCAATATCCAATAAACCGTAGATCTCGCCATCCTCTTCACCGATTAGAGATACCTTGTCTCCAATAGCTAAACCAGAGGCCACATCCTCTTCTACAGCAAGTGTTATTGGAATGCTCCACACTGTGCCATCTGCTAAACGCATGTTTTTGACTACGGAGTGATAATCTTGTTCATTCAAAAATCCAGTCAGTGGAGAAAATGCACCTACCGCTATTAGATCCAAATCAGATAAAGTCCAAGTGTTCACGGCAAGCGCCTTATATTCACGTGCAAGCTCCAGCAATTCTTCTCTTTCTGTACCCTCTACTACACGGTTAACTAATGTTCCGCCATGCGGACGTATTGAAGTCATTATCGTCTCTCCTTCTGTGTTCTCACGGGGATAGGTCTTACTTGTGTAATCCGCACTCAGTCTTCTCTGATCCAGCCCAACGTCCAGCACGCGGATCTTCACCAGGCATAACCTGACGTGTACATTGCTCACAGCCGATACTTGGATAGTTACGGTCATGTAGAGGGTTATAAATTACATCATTTTCACGAATATAGTTCCATACATCCTCGGTTGTCCAATCCGCAATTGGATTAAACTTAACCAAACCAAATTTATAATCATACTCAACCTTTTTGGCATTAGCACGGGTAGGCGCTTGGTCACGACGAATCCCTGTAATCCAAGCTTCATATTGAGATAGGATACGAGTCAGCGGCTCTACTTTACGAATCCCACAGCATTGGTTAGGGTCTACTGTCCATAACGCATCACCGTGTTGAAGTGCTTGCTCCTGCGGAGTGATTTGTGGAGACACTCGTACGAACTCCAGCCCGTATTTATCTGCCATCAAATCTCGGGTCTCATAGGTTTCCTTAAAATGATAATCTGTATCGAGATAAAAGACGTCTGTAGACGGACTAACTTTGTGAAGCATATCAACTAGCACTACATCTTCGGCACCAAAGCTGCAGGCAAAAGTAATGTTAGGAAATGTTTCTACAGCCCAGCGGATAATTTCCTCGGGTGAAGCAGTTTCTAATTCTTCGGCCTTAACTTTGATTAAATCCTCTTTCTCGAGCAGGTTCATTAAGGTATTCCTCCATCCAAAATATTAATCGTATGAATAAATGAGGTAAAAGAAGTAATAAAACCAACTAATTCTATATGAAATAGTATATAACTTTTACTGAGGAAGTCAATGCGTTTCAACCGTTAGAATTAGTAAATAGATGCAAAAAAAGCCCATTTCTTGTGGAAAGGGGCAATAAAAAATAAAACCCTTGGCCATATGGCCAAGGGTTGAATTCTGTAAATATTAACGTTTCGAGAACTGAGGCGCACGACGTGCAGCCTTCAAGCCGTATTTCTTACGTTCCTTCATACGTGGGTCACGAGTCAGGAAGCCGGCTTTCTTCAATGCACCGCGATATTCAGGGTCAACTTTAAGCAATGCACGGGAGATACCGTGACGAATTGCTCCAGCTTGACCGGAAATGCCGCCACCATGTGCAAGAACGATTACATCGTAGTTGCCCAGTGTTTCAGTCAGGTTCAAAGGTTGTTTTACGATCATTTTCAGTGTTTCCACACCGAAATATTCGTCCATCTCACGTTTGTTAATGACAATGCGTCCTTCACCCGGTACAAGGCGAACACGTGCTACCGAATGTTTACGACGACCTGTCCCATAGTATTGTACTTGTGCCATGAAACTGTCCTCCTCTATTCTTATCCGCGAAGTTCGTAAACTTCAGGTTTTTGTGCTGCATGTGGATGCTCGGCGCCTGCATATACTTTCAATCTCAGCTTCATGTGGTCCCCTTGACGAGTCTTAGGAATCATACCATGAACCGCGAATTCAATTACGCGTTCTGGTTTAGTATTCAGCAGAGTTTCAGCATTAGTAACTTTCAAACCACCTGGGTGCATCGAGTGACGGTAGTATTTTTTGTTTTGCAATTTCTTACCGGTCAAGTGAATTTTCTCAGCGTTGATTACGATAACGAAATCTCCTGTATCAACGTGTGGAGTGAATTGCGGTTTGTGTTTGCCACGGATCAAAGCAGCGGCTTCGCTGGCCAAACGACCGAGTGTTTTGCCTTCGGCATCAATAATGTGCCAATTGCGTTCAACTTCGTTCGGCTTCGCCATATAGGTGGTACGCATGAATGTTTCCTCCTTGTTCTCGTACGAAAATCTTCTGTTTCGTATATCTTGTTTCTCATTGAATTACGATTATGTGAGTTAAGCAAAGCATTTTTTTGGCATTTTCTCGATCGGGGCTGTGGGATAGCCATCAAGAAAACACAACTTTTATATTACAGTATAAACATAACAAGTGCAAGTGATTTTTAAACATTTAACCTATTAATCAGGAAGAAATTTATAGAAAAAACTATTCACTTTCAATCTCGTCATATTCAACACTCCACAAAGCTAACCCCATGGCCACAGCTGTTGGACCGGCATGTGATCGATCACATGCTGCCAATATTTCAGCAACCTTATCAGCAGGTATTTTACCTTCCCCCACATGGATCAAAGTCCCCATAATAATGCGAACCATGTGCTGAAGAAATCCACTACCCGTTATATAAGTATGGATAACTCCTTGATCTGATGAAGAGGGTCGGCACATACTGCGGTCTACTTCCATATGAGCTTCAAAGATCGTTCGTACATGAGAAGTCTTCGTAGACCGTCGTGATGCAAACGAAGTGAAGTCATGTGTCCCTATAATTTGCGTTAAGCCTTGCTGCATCGCAGGAATATCCAACTTCACTGGATGGTGAAGCTGCCAGCGCCGCTGAAACGGATCTGGAAACCTGTTGCCATTGATCGTGTATCGGTAAGTTTTACGCTTAGCCCCTCTACGAGAGTGAAACGTTAGCGGAACTTCCCTAGCCTCTGTAACCACGATGTCTTGTGGCAGCCGGGCATTAAGCGCTAGACACCAACGTTCAGTTGGGATTCGAGAGGAGGTTGTAAAGTTAAAAGGCTGGCCATAGGCATGTACTCCGGCATCTGTGCGGCCTGAAGCAGTAATCTTAAGCTTCTCACCTGTCAGATGGAGTATGGCTTGCTCCAGCCGATCCTGAATCGTATTGCCCTGAGGCTGGGTCTGAAAGCCATCATAATTCGTTCCGTCATAATTGACCTTCATCAATAGATTACGCATTCCGTTCTCCTTTTTAAACCGGTCAGCAGAACGTCGATCGAAGCACTGTCTGATCTTCTATTTGAAGAAATGGCTTCGCCGTCCCTAGAAGGACGGCATCCATTTTTCATATATAGAACTACAAGTCCTATAGGATCCTTAATTTCAAAAAAAAGAGCCCCTGCGGGAGCTCCTTCAATTGAACCAAGGTGATTCCCACGGTTATTAGTACAGCAGAGTCTTGCGCCTCTGCAGCACAATAACGCTGATATTTCCCCCATCTTTACTCCAAAGAGGGCTGGATGAAAGGGAAGCATCGGAAATCAATACTTGTGATACTACGCGCGGTCTACCAATTCAAGATAAACCATAGGCGCAGCGTCGCCACGACGAGGTCCTAGTTTAAGGATACGAGTGTATCCACCTGGACGCTCAGTGTAACGAGGAGCAATGTCAGAGAACAATTTTTGAATTGCATCTTGTTCACCATCAACAGTCTCGCGGCGAACAAATGCAGCTACTTGACGACGAGCATGAAGATCACCTTTTTTAGCTTTAGTGATCAGCTTTTCAGCGATAGAACGAACTTCTTTCGCTTTAGCTTCCGTTGTTTGGATGCGCTCGTATAAAAACAGATCCGTTACCATGTCGCGAAATAACGCTTTACGCGCACTGGAATCACGGCCCAATTTTTGGTATGCCATTGTGTTTTCCCTCCTTTACTAAAGCAATCTGCAGCTATTCTTCTGTGCGGAGACCCAAACCAAGTTCCTCAAGCTTTTCCTGAACTTCTTCCAAAGATTTGCGACCAAGGTTACGCACCTTCATCATATCTTCTTCAGTCTTCGTGGTAAGCTCTTGTACGGTATTAATACCAGCACGTTTGAGGCAGTTGTAGGAACGAACAGAAAGATCAAGCTCTTCGATTGTCATCTCAAGTACTTTTTCTTTTTTGTCTTCTTCTTTTTCAACCATAATTTCGGCGTCTTTCGCTTCGTCCGTAAGACCTACGAACAGAACGAGGTGCTCGTTCAAAATTTTGGCTCCGAGGCTTACAGCCTCTTCCGGTCTGATACTTCCATCCGTCCAAATTTCAAGCGTCAATTTGTCATAGTTAGTCACTTGACCAACACGTGTATTGTCTATGCCGTAGTTAACGCGTGAAATTGGAGTGTAGATGGAGTCAACTGGAATAACACCAATTGGCTGATCGTCACGTTTGTTCCGGTCCGCTTGGACATAGCCGCGACCACGGCCTGCAAAAATACGCATATGAAGTCTCGCACCAGGTCCCAGCGTTGCAATGTGAAGATCCGGATTGAGGATCTCAACATCGCTGTCCGCACGGATATCACCTGCGGTAACGATGCCTTCCCCTTCAGCATCAATCTCGAACACTTTTTCCTCGTCTGAATGAATCTTCAGAGACAAGGCTTTAAGGTTCAGAATGATTTCCGTCACATCTTCCATTACGCCTGGAACGGTCGAGAACTCATGCAGAACGCCGTCAATTTGGACCGAAGTCACTGCGGCTCCTGGAAGCGAAGAAAGCAATATCCGGCGAAGCGAGTTCCCCAGAGTCGTGCCATACCCACGTTCCAGCGGTTCAACTACGAATTTCCCATAGGTACCTTCATCATTAGCTTCTACGGTCTCAATCTTCGGCTTTTCGATTTCTATCACGAGTTTACCCCTCCTTCAACGTCGCTCCTATATGAAACTGTCACCCCATCAGGTGCATCATGTAGTATGCCTAAACACCTATTATTAGCAGATGCGTCAGAATTATACCACATTCACAATACTGATTTCACTATACGCGACGACGCTTAGGCGGACGGCATCCATTGTGAGGAACCGGAGTTACGTCTTTAATAAGGTTAACTTCAAGCCCTGCAGCTTGAAGGGAACGGATGGCTGCTTCGCGGCCCGCGCCCGGTCCTTTAACCATAACCTCAACCGACTTCATGCCGTGCTCCATAGCTGCTTTAGCTGCTGATTCAGCTGCCATTTGCGCTGCGAATGGAGTGGACTTACGGGAACCTTTAAATCCTTGGCCGCCGGAGCTTGCCCAGGAAATTGCATTTCCGTGAGGATCCGTGATGGTAACGATGGTGTTGTTGAACGTGGAACGAATATGTGCCACGCCGGATTCGATATTTTTACGGTCGCGACGTTTGGTACGTACGACTTTTTTCGGTTTAGCCATTGTCTCTTATCCCCCCTTATTATTTCTTTTTGTTTGCTACCGTACGACGCGGGCCTTTCCGGGTACGGGCATTCGTTTTAGTACGTTGACCGCGAACAGGCAATCCACGACGGTGGCGAACACCGCGGTAACAGCCGATCTCAGTAAGACGTTTAATATTTAAGGAAATTTCACGACGCAGGTCACCTTCAACCTTAACCGTTTTGTCGATCGTTTCACGCAGTTTGCTGACTTCATCTTCCGTCAAATCACGGACACGTGTATTAGCGCTAATGCCTGTTTCATTAAGAATTTTCTGAGAAGTCGTTTTACCGATTCCGAAAATATAAGTCAAGGCGATCTCAACGCGTTTGTCACGTGGCAAATCCACTCCAGCTATACGAGCCATTTTACGCTACACCCCCTTCTTAACCTTGTTTTTGTTTGTGTTTCGGATTTTCGCAAATCACCATAACAGTCCCTTTGCGGCGGATTACTTTACATTTCTCGCAAATGGGCTTTACAGAAGGTCTTACCTTCATGTTAATTACCTCCTCAAAGTTTTGCGAAGCAAAACTTTTTTCGTAGTTCCCATCTATTTACGGTAAGTTATACGACCTTTTGATAAATCATAAGGCGATAACTGCACGACCACTTTGTCTCCGGTCAAAATACGGATAAAGTGCATCCGCAATTTACCGGATACATGGGCAAGTATTTGATGACCGTTCTCAAGCTCAACCTTAAACGTTGCATTTGGCAACGGTTCAAGGACAGTACCTTCTACTTCAATGACATCTTCCTTAGCCACAGTTAGTCTCCTTTCTCATCAGCACTTATTCCGGTGGGTCCAGCATACTTCATGACTGCGAATCGCAGCTTTCCGTTTGTTACCCGCCCAGTTTCCTTCAAACTGTCCACAACCTCACTGCTGATGAAGGGTATGAGCTCAAGATGAAGAATATTCTTCTTCTTTGGCCCATCAAACTTACGTTTGTCTCCATCTGCAATGTATACAAATCTGCTATCAACAACTGCGATAACAACGGCTGCCTCTCCGGCATCTTTGCCTTTGAGAATTCTCACTAATTGACCAACCTGCGGGCTGCTCACAGTATTCAAGTGGAGATCACCTACGCATTCAGTTTTGTGAAAATTTCCATGCCGTCCGGAGTAACTGCTACTGTATGCTCGAAGTGAGCACATAGTGAGCCATCAACCGTAACGACAGTCCAGTTATCTTCCAGTGTTCTGACATGTCTCTTTCCTGCGTTTACCATCGGCTCAATCGCGAGCACCATACCCGGTTTCAGACGTGGTCCGCGGTCCGCTATGCCATAATTCGGAATTTGCGGTTCTTCATGCAGTTTTGCCCCAATACCATGACCAACATACTCACGTACGACTGAGAAACCAGCCTCTTCGATGTATTGCTGAATAGCATGGGAGATTGTAAACAAGCGCACATCCGGCTTAACTAACGCCAGTCCCGCGTACAAGGAGCCTTCCGTAACGTCCAGCAAACGCTGAGCCTCTTCGGAAATGCTGCCCACACCGTAGGTCCAGGCGGAATCACCGTGATAACCGCGGTACTCTGCACCGATATCCAGCGTAACAATATCGCCTTCGATCAGTTTACGTTTACCTGGAAATCCATGCACCAATTGTTCGTTGACTGAAGCGCAAATGCTGGCAGGAAAACCGTTGTAGCCTTTGAAAGACGGCACAGCATCTTGACTGCGAATGTATTGATCGGCGATTCTGTCGAGCTCGCCCGTTGTAATGCCAGGCTCAATGGCCTGAGCAATAAGACGGTGACTCTCGGCAACAATTCGACCAGCTTCCCTCATAAAGGCAAGTTCCTGTTCGGATTTACAAATGATCATTACATTAACCCCGCATTAAAGACACGATTTCAGAAGTAACGACATTAATTTCGTTTTCCCCGTTTACCTGACGCAAAAGACCTTTATTATCATAAAACGCAAGCAGCGGCGCTGTTTTATTATCATACTCATCCAGGCGCTTGCCTACACTTTCTTCGTTGTCATCCGGACGTTGATATAATTCACCGCCATCAATGTCGCAAATGCCATCTTGCTTCGGCGGGTTGAAGATTAAATGGTAGGATGCTCCGCAAACGCTGCAGATACGACGTCCAGTAAGACGCGCCATTAGCAATCCACGGTCAACATTCAAGTTGATGACATGATCCAAAGAAGTGTTCAAACGGCTAAGAATATCATCCAGCGCTTCCGCTTGCGAAAGAGTTCTTGGAAAACCATCCAATAGAAATCCTTTTTCGCAATCGGACTGCTGCAGCCGTTCTTCGACTATCCCAATGGTCACATCATCTGGTACAAGCAAACCTTGATCTATAAACGATTTGGCCTTCAATCCTACCGGAGTTTCCTGTTTGATTGCCAAACGGAAAGCATCTCCTGTTGAAATATGAGGAATACCAAATTCTTTAACGATTTCTGCCGCTTGTGTTCCCTTGCCTGCCCCAGGAGGGCCCATGAATAAAATGTTCACGATTTCTCTCTCCCCCCAAAAGTTCGCCACCAAGCAAGAAACAGCATAATAGGTGCCGGGAAGAATAAAAACTTAAGCTTCACCGGAACCTATCACCTATTTATTGATGAAGCCTTTGTAATGGCGTTTGATCAATTGGCTCTCGATCTGCTTCATAGTATCCAATGCCACACCGATTACGATCAGCAGTGATGTACCGCCAATTCGAACTTCTTTAGGCAATCCAGATAAAGCACCGAAGAACATCGGCAGAACAGAGATCAAAGCTAGGAACAAAGCGCCGGACATAGTCAGACGAGACATTACTCTAGTCAGATATTTCTCTGTAGCTTTACCAGGACGGATACCTGGAATGTAACCACCATTCTTCTTCATGTTATCGGCCATCTGCTGAGGATTCATCTGCACGAACGTATAGAAGAACGTGAACCCGATGATCATCACTACATACAGAAGCATACCAAGTGGAGCATCGGTTGCTAAATACTTAGCAATCCATTGAGCCCAGGCATGTGTTGACCAGAAACTGGAGAGAACAACTGGGAACTGAAGCAATGATACGGCGAAGATTACCGGAATTACACCTGCCGCATTAATTTTCAATGGGATATGTGTATTCTGTCCACCGTACATTTTATTGCCGACTACGCGTTTAGCGTATTGAACAGGAATCTTCCGAATACCTTGCTGTACGAAGATAACTGCTGTAATAATCGCTACAATCACAATCAGCACGATAACGACTTTAAGAATATTCAGGAACACCTGATCCGGCTGAATAAAACTTGAGTTAGCCGTACTTGTGATATATCCCGGAATGGCGGCGACGATTCCCGCAAAAATCAGGATCGAAATCCCGTTCCCGATTCCCTTTTCGGTAATCTGTTCACCAAGCCACATCAAGAAAGAAGTACCCGCCGTCAAGATAATGGCAACCAGCAAGTAATCAGCAAATGTCGCATTCGGCATCATTTGAGTATTATATATCCGGTTAAACCCTATCGACGTAGCAAAACCTTGGATCAGGGCTAATATCACTGTACCGTAACGAGTGATTTGCGCCAATTGTTTTTTCCCGTGCTCCCCTTGTTTAGCCCATTCAGCAAACTTAGGAACAACATCCATCGACAGCAATTGCACGATGATGGATGCTGTAATGTACGGGTAAATACTGATCGCAAATATCGAGAAGTTTTTGAGCGCTCCGCCCGAAAAGGTGTTCAAGAGTCCCATCAAAGCGTCACCGCTCTGATTTGCTGTTTGCAGTACATCTTTGTTCACACCAGGAACCGGAACAAACGAACCGATACGGTAGATAATCAGAATGAACAAGGTAAACAGGATCTTTTTGCGCAAATCTTCAACATGCCAGATATTCTTAAGCGTCTTGAACATTAGATCACCTCGGTTTTACCGCCGGCAGCCTCGATTTTCTCTACCGCAGATTGAGAGAACTTATTTGCTTGTACAGTCAATTTTACGGTCAACTCACCGTTGCCGAGAATCTTGATGCCGCTTTTGGAATTCTTGACAACACCAGTTTCAAGCAACAACTGCGGAGTCACTTCAGTTCCTTCTGCAAAGCTATTCAGATCTTCCAGGTTCACAATCGCATACTCTTTACGGGTAGGATTGACGAAACCACGTTTAGGCAGACGACGATAGAGCGGATTTTGTCCACCCTCGAAGCCCGGACGAACACCACCGCCAGAACGTGAGTTTTGACCTTTGTGACCGCGACCGGAAGTTTTACCATTTCCGCTACTAGGACCACGACCAACGCGATTGCGTTCTTTGCGGGAACCAGGAGCTGGAGCAAGTTCATGTAACTTCATCGTTTGCACCTCCTTATGTTTGTTAATTTATGCGAGGCGATTAGCCTTCAATTTCAGTTACAGATAGCAAGTGACTCACTTTATTGATCATTCCGCGAATTGCAGGACTGTCATTGTGAACCACTGTCGTGTTGAGTTTACGCAGGCCGAGCGTCTTAACAGTAACACGTTGTGTTTCTGGACGTCCGATTACACTACGTACGAGGGTAATTTGCAATTTTGCCATTGACGTTCCCCTCCTTAACCGCGCAATTCTTCGACAGATTTGCCGCGAAGTTTCGCGACCTCTTCAATGCGTTTCAGACGGGAAAGTCCCTCCAAAGTTGCATTGACCATGTTCATGGAATTCGAAGAACCCAGTGATTTTGTCAAAATGTCGCCAACGCCTGCCAATTCCAATACCGCACGAACTGGACCGCCAGCGATAACGCCAGTACCCTCTGATGCTGGTTTCAGCAACACGCGTCCTGCGCCGAAGTGTCCAGTAACGAGATGGGGAATCGAAGTTCCTACGATTGGGATGTGAATCAGGTTTTTCTTGGCGTCTTCAATGCCTTTACGGATGGCATCCGGAACTTCGCCGGCTTTACCGATACCAGCACCGACGTAGCCGTTGCCGTCGCCCACAACAACAAGTGCACTAAAGCTGAAACGGCGTCCGCCTTTTACAACTTTTGCAACACGGTTAATGTGTACAACTCTTTCTGTCAGTTCTAAACTGTTCGGATCTACACGCAAGTCGTTAACCTCCTTTTAAGAATTATTCTAGAATTCAAGACCAGCTTCACGAGCTGCATCAGCCAATGCTTGAATCCGTCCATGGTACAAGTAACCTCCGCGGTCGAATACGACCACTGCATATCCTTTTTCTTTGGCACGCTCAGCGACCAATTGGCCAACTTTCGCTGCAGCTTCAACGCTACCGCCATTACCGATATTAGCGCTCAGATCTTTATCAAGTGTAGAAGCGGATACGATAGTAACCCCTTTAACATCATCGATCAGTTGAGCGTAGATGTGTTTCGAAGAACGGAATACGTTCAAACGTGGACGCTCAGTAGTTCCCTGGATCTTCTTACGAACACGCAGGTGTCTTTTGAGACGAGCCTTGTTTTTATCTTCTTTTGTAATCATGACTTCCCTTTCACTCCCTTCAGTTTGCCGTAAACAGCTTCACTTTAAGATGCACGGGGTATCTTACAATTAAGTTTAAACTGGTTATTTCTTCTTACCAGCTTTACCTTCTTTGCGGATGATACGCTCGCCTTCATATTTGATACCTTTACCTTTATACGGTTCTGGTTCACGAACGGAACGGATTTTAGCAGCGTATGCGCCAACGCGTTCTTTATCGATACCTTTAACGATGATCTTCGTGTTCGCAGGAACTTCGAACTCGATACCAGCTTCCGGTGTAATTTCAACCGGGTGGGAATAACCAACGTTCAGAACGATTTTATCTCCGGATTTGCTTGCACGATATCCGACCCCAACCAGTTCCAGAGATTTCGAGAAACCTTCAGTCACACCTGCTACCATGTTGTTGACAACGGAGCGGGTTGTGCCGTGAAGTGAACGATGCAATTTGTTATCCGACGGGCGAACAACGGTAATTTCGTTATTTTCAACTGTAACCTTCATGTCTTTATGAAGCTCACGAGTCAAAGAACCTTTTGGACCTTTTACTGTAATAACGGCGTTGTCCAAAGTGACATCTACACCGCTAGGTACTGCGATTGGTTTGCGACCAATACGAGACATGTGTTGCACCTCCTTATCTTGTGACGTTTATTACCAAATGTAGCAGACAACTTCTCCGCCAGATTTTGATTGACGAGCTTCTTTGTCGGTCATAACTCCCTTAGATGTGGAGATAATCGCGATTCCTAGACCACCGAGTACACGAGGCACTTCATTGCTCTTCGTGTATACGCGAAGGCCTGGTTTACTGATTCTTTTCAAACCAGAAATAACACGCTCTTGGTTAGGGCCGTATTTCAAGAAGATACGGATAATCCCTTGTTTGCTATCTTCAACGAATTCCGCATCGCGGATGAAACCTTCACGCTTCAAAATGTCAGCGATTTGTTTCTTCATAGTAGAAGCAGGCATTTCTACCGTCTCGTGACGCACAATGTTAGCGTTACGAATACGAGTAAGCATATCTGCAATAGGATCAGACATAGTCATGTGTGTAAACCTCCTTCCCGTTTATAAACTTCTTACCAACTTGCTTTTTTCACGCCAGGGATCTGGCCTTTATAAGCTAATTCACGGAAACAAATTCTGCAAATTTTGAACTTTTGCAGTACCGAATGTGGACGACCACAACGTTCGCAACGTGTATATGCACGTACTTTAAACTTAGGCGTACGTTGTTGTTTAACTTTCATCGAAGTTTTTGCCACTTAGCCTGACACCTCCTAAACATTTTCGGAGAAAATGGATTAACCGACTTTATTTTGCGAAAGGCATTCCCAGCTGACCCAGCAGCTCGCGGGATTCCTCGTCCGTCTTAGCAGTCGTTACAATAACGATGTCCATACCGCGGACTTTATCCACTTTGTCATATTCGATCTCGGGGAAGATCAATTGTTCTTTAAGACCAAGTGTGTAGTTACCACGGCCGTCAAAGGCTTTAGTGGAAACACCACGGAAGTCACGTACACGTGGAAGTGTTACGTTGAACAATTTGTCCAAGAAGTAATACATACGCTCTCCGCGCAGTGTTACTTTAACCCCAATCGGCATATTTTCGCGTAGTTTGAAACCAGCGATGGATTTTTTAGCTTTAGTGATTACTGGTTTTTGACCAGCGATCAACTGCATGTCATTAACTGCAGCATCAAGTACTTTGGAGTTTTGAACAGCGTCACCCACACCCATGTTGATGACAACCTTCTCGATCTTAGGCACTTGCATAACAGTTGTATAGTTAAACTTCTGCATCAAAGCAGGTGTAATTTCGTTAAGAAAACGTTCTTTCATTCTTGCTGCCATGAAGATTTAACCTCCTTTCTTAAGGGCTAGATTAGTCGATAATCTCTCCGGATCTTTTAGCAATCCGAACTTTTTTACCATTGTCCAAAACTTTGTAACCGATACGGGTTACTTTGCCGGTCTTCGGATCGATGTGCATTACGTTGGACACATGAATCGAAGCTTCCTGCTCAATAATTCCACCCTGTGGATTCAGCTGGTTCGGCTTTTGGTGTTTTTTCACCATATTGACGCCTTCTACCAGAACGCGGTTTTCACGAGGATAAGCAGCGATGACACGGCCTTTTTTGCCTTTGTCTTTACCACTGATCACAAGCACCACGTCATCTTTCTTCACGTGCAGTTTATTGTTATGGGATTCCAGAACTTTTTTCACTCTAGGCATTTATTACACCTCCTATAACTAACCTTCAACTTATTGGTGCCGTGTTTATTAGATAACTTCCGGTGCCAAGGAAACGATCTTCATGTAGTCTTTATCGCGAAGTTCGCGAGCAACTGGTCCAAAGATACGTGTTCCACGAGGGCTTCTGTCGTCTTTAACAACAACAGCTGCATTTTCGTCGAATGCGATGTAAGATCCATCTTTACGACGAACGGAACGTTTCGTACGAACAACTACCGCTCTAACAACATCACCTTTTTTGACAACGCCGCCTGGTGTTGCTTGTTTAACGGAACAAACGATCAAATCACCGATTGCTGCTGTACGGCGTCCAGTACCACCCAGTACGCGGATACACATCAGTTCCTTCGCACCAGAGTTGTCAGCCACATGCAAACGTGTAAATGGTTGAATCATTATAATTTCCTCCTTCCGGAAAAACTCTCTTGATTATCTTAGATGATAACCGCTGCTTCTACCACTTCAACTAGTCTCCAACGTTTGTCCTTAGACAACGGACGAGTTTCCATGAGTTTTACGGTATCGCCAATCTTTGCAACATTTCCCTCATCATGTGCTTTGAATTTCTTCGTAGACTTGATGCGTTTGTGGTACAAATTGTGTTTCTTATAGGTTTCAACAGCAACTACGATGGTTTTATCCATTTTATCACTGACCACTTTACCGATTAGCACTTTACGTGCATTACGTTCTTCACTCATTAGTTAGCCTCCTTCCTGAATACGGATCTGCGATCCGTCTCACTTAACTAATCCCAAGCACTCTTTGATGGATCACGGTTTTAGCACGAGCTATTTCCTTACGCACGTCACGAATCCGAGTTGGGTTGTCCAATTGGCCAGTTGCCAATTGAAAACGGAGATTAAAAAGTTCCTCTTTGAATCCAGCGATCTTTTGTTCAATCTCAGCAGTGGTTAAGTTGCGAAGTTCATTAGCTTTCATTTGCTTCACCACCCAATTCTTCACGTTTCACAAACTTAGTCTTTACAGGCAGCTTGTGAGCGGCAAGACGCATCGCTTCACGAGCGATTTCTTCCGACACGCCTCCGAGTTCGAACATAATCTTGCCCGGTTTAACTACGGCTACCCATTTCTCAACGTTACCTTTACCACTACCCATACGAACCTCGAGAGGCTTTTGAGTAATAGGTTTATCTGGGAAAATCTTGATCCAAACTTGACCGCCACGTTTGATATAACGTGTCATCGCGATACGAGCAGCTTCGATCTGACGGTTAGTGATCCAAGACGGTTCAAGTGCAACCAGGCCGAATTCGCCGAAGTTCAATTCAGTACCGCCTTTTGCCATACCCTTCATGTGTCCGCGTTGTTGCTTGCGGTGTTTTACGCGTTTTGGTACCAACATGATTAGTTGCCTCCTTCCTGAGCAGCTTGTTTCTTAGCTGGGGGAAGAACTTCTCCACGGTAGATCCATACTTTTACGCCGATAAGACCGTAAGTTGTATGTGCTTCAGCCGTTCCGTAATCGATATCGGCACGAAGCGTATGAAGTGGAACTGTTCCTTCGCTATAACCTTCTGAACGAGCAATCTCAGCTCCGCCAAGACGTCCGCCCACTTGAGTTTTAATCCCTTTTGCGCCAGAACGCATAGTTCTTTGAATCGCTTGTTTGAGGGCACGACGGAACGATACACGACGTTCCAATTGTTGAGCAATGCTCTCAGCTACAAGAATTGCATCCAATTCAGGG
Organism: Paenibacillus sp. FSL H3-0286; assembly: GCF_045040705.1. NCBI lineage: Bacteria > Bacillati > Bacillota > Bacilli > Caryophanales > Paenibacillaceae > Paenibacillus > Paenibacillus sp. FSL H3-0286. The sequence continues at coordinate 6,413,231 of NZ_CP150285.1, forward strand.
TGCTTGATTTCATTGATGTTGATGTGTACTTTTTTGCCACCAGCGATTGCTGTAACTGCGCTGCGAAGTACTTCTACTTCTGCTCCGCCTTTACCAATAACCATACCTGGTTTAGCTGTATGAATTGTAACGTTCACGCGGCTAGCCGCTCTTTCGATCTCGATATGGGAAACAGCGGAATCCTTCAATTTGCCTTTAAGGTATTCCCGGATTTTGACGTCTTCCATCAGAAGAGTACCGAAATCTTTTCCTGCATACCATTTAGATTCCCAATCGCGAATAATACCGATTCGGAGTCCGATTGGATTTACCTTTTGACCCACGTGTTATCCCTCCTTATTTCTCAGATACCACCAGTGTAATGTGGCTCGTGCGTTTATTGATCCGACTTGCGCGGCCCATGGCGCGCGGACGGAAACGTTTCATAGTAGGTCCTTGGTTAACGAAAACCTCGCTAACGAACAAACTGTTCACGTCCAAAGAATAGTTATGCTCAGCATTCGCAATTGCCGAATTAAGCAACTTTTCAACGACCGGAGAAGCGGATTTCGGAGTGTGGCGAAGAATAGCAATTGCTTCCCCCACTTGCTTACCGCGAATCAAGTCAACAACCAGTTTCGCTTTACGAGCGGAAATTCGCACCGATCTTGCATGTGCTTTTGCTTCCATTGTTTAACCTCCTTTCAAACAGAGACCTTATTATTATCTTCTTGTTTTCTTATCGTCACCCGCGTGGCCTTTGTAAGTACGTGTTGGCGCGAACTCGCCCAACTTGTGACCTACCATATCTTCTGTTACGTATACAGGCACGTGTTTACGGCCGTCATATACACCAAACGTATGTCCGATAAACTGAGGGAAAATGGTTGAGCGACGGGACCAAGTTTTAACTACAACCTTTTTCTCAGCCTCGTTCAGTTCCTCAACTTTTTTAAGCAGGTAGCCATCGATAAACGGCCCCTTCTTTAAACTGCGACCCATGTGTGAATCCTCCCTTCATCCGGTTCTTCAAACCGCGAATCGACGCTTCGCGCTTTATTAACTTGCCAGAAGCGTCTTATTTAGTGCGGCGGCGAACGATATATTTATCAGATGCCTTGTTTTTCTTACGCGTTTTGTAACCAAGGGTTGGTTTGCCCCATGGAGACATTGGCGATTTACGTCCGATTGGAGCGCGACCTTCACCACCACCGTGTGGGTGATCGTTAGGGTTCATTACTACCCCGCGAACTTCAGGACGACGGCCGAGCCAGCGACTACGTCCAGCTTTACCGATTTTGATCAATTCGTGATCTTCGTTACCTACGGAACCGATAGTAGCACGGCATACGCTAAGGATCTTACGAACCTCACCGGATGACAAACGAACGGAACAGTATTTTTCTTCTTTACCAAGCAATTGAGCTTCTGTACCAGCTGCACGAACCAATTGTCCGCCTTTACCTGGTTTCAACTCAATGTTGTGGATAACTGTACCTACTGGAATGTTCTCCAGTGGAAGACTGTTACCAATTTTGATGTCGGCCGCAGGACCGGACTCTACTTTATCCCCAACTCTTAGACCTTTAGGAGCGATGATATAACGTTTCTCTCCATCAGCATAGTGGATCAAAGCAATATTAGATGTGCGGTTCGGGTCATACTCGATTGTAGCAACGCTACCTGGTATGCCGTCTTTAGTCCGCTTGAAGTCGATAATACGGTATTTACGTTTATGTCCGCCGCCATGGTGACGAACCGTAATTTTACCTTGGTTGTTGCGTCCCGCATGTTTGAACAGCGGAGAAAGCAACGATTTCTCTGGCTGGTTTGTTGTAATTTCTTCAAACGTAGACACGGACATAGCGCGTCTTGCCGGAGAGGTCGGTTTGTACTTTTTGATTGGCACTGTAGTTCCCTCCTTACTTCAACAGAGTATTATTCTACCGCTTCAAAAAATTCAAGCGGTTTGCTGTCCGGGCTAAGCTTAACGATGGCTTTTTTCCACTCTGGAGTGTAACCAGAATATTTACCATAACGTTTCAGTTTACCAGGTACGCGCATTGTGTTCACATTAGTTACTTTTACTTTGAAAATAGCCTCGACAGCTTTTTTGATTTCGGTTTTGTTAGCACGGATATCCACTTCAAAAGCGTATTTCATTTCGCTCATGTAGTCGGAAGTACGTTCCGTAATCACCGGACGTTTGATAATATCACGAGGATCTTTCATTACGCGAACACCTCCTCTACCTTCAGAACTGCTTCTTTAGTGATGATCAGTTTGTCGTACGTCAGTACGTCAAGAACATTAATGCCGTCAGCCGCTACGAATTTCACCCCAGGGATGTTACGAGCGGAAAGTGCTACGTTATCATCATAGCTAGTAGCTACGATCAACGCTTTACGATCTACTTTCAGGTTGTTCAAGATTGCTGCGAATTCTTTCGTCTTCGGAGCATTCATTGTCAAGCTATCCAATACGATAATGTCATTCTCGAGTACTTTCGAGGACAAAGCGGATTTGATCGCCAAACGACGAACCTTCTTAGGCAGTTTCCAGGAATAGCTACGTGGTGTTGGTCCGAAGACAACGCCGCCGCCTTTCCATTGTGGAGAACGAATGGAGCCTTGACGAGCGCGACCTGTACCTTTTTGTTTCCAAGGTTTACGTCCACCGCCACGAACTTCAGAACGTCCTTTTACTTTGTGTGTACCACGACGTAGGGAAGCTCTTTGCATAAGCGCAGCTTCATGTAGAACGTGCTCATTCGGTTCAATACCGAATACTGAATCGCTCAGTTCCACTTCACCAACTTCGTTGCCACTAATATTAAAAAGTGTTACTTTTGGCATTTCATGTTCCTCCTTTCTTCAATAATTATTTCTTAACGGTTTGTTTAACTTTCACGAAGCTGTTTTTAGGACCTGGGATAGCGCCTTTAACCAGCAATACGTTACGTTCAACATCAACCTTGATAATTTCAAGCTTTTGAACCGTAATAGTCGTGTGACCCATATGTCCTGGAAGGCGTTTGCCCTTAGGAACACGGTTAGCTTGGATAGAACCCATGGAACCCGGTCTTCTGTGGTAACGCGATCCGTGTGCCATTGGTCCGCGGCTTTGTCCCCAACGTTTGATGTTACCTTGGAAACCTTTACCTTTAGATGTACCAGTTACGTCAACAAATTCGCCCTCAGCAAAGATATCAGCCTTCAGCTCTTGTCCAACCTCGAGAGACCCGAGATCAACACCGCGAATTTCACGAACGTAGCGCTTAGGTGTTGCATTTGCCTTTTTGGCGTGACCCTGTTCAGGCTTATTGGAGCGTTTTTCTTTTTTATCAGAAAAGCCCAATTGCACTGCTTCATATCCGTCGATATTCAGGTCTTTCTTTTGCAGTACTACACAAGGGCCTGCTTCGATAACAGTAACAGGAATTACGTTACCTTCTGGAGTAAACACTTGAGTCATACCGAGTTTTTTTCCTAAGATACCTTTCAATGTTGACACCTCTTTTCTTTTCCTAAATTACTTAAAATAGAATTACAATTTGATTTCGATATCTACACCGGACGGTAGATCCAAGCGCATCAAGGCATCCACAGTTTGTGGTGTTGGGTTCACAATATCGATCAAACGTTTGTGAGTCCGTTGTTCAAACTGTTCACGGGAATCCTTGTACTTGTGTACCGCACGGAGAATAGTAATGATTTGCTTCTCAGTTGGTAACGGAATCGGCCCGGACACACCTGCACCCGAACGTTTTGCTGTTTCAACAATCTTCTCAGCGGATTGATCAAGAATTCTGTGGTCGTATGCTTTCAAGCGAATACGAATTTTTTGCTTTGCCATTTTAGTCCCTCCTTCTATCGCCCAATTTGGTATCGGACATACTCCGTGAAAATTTTCTGACCTCGTCCCCATGGCAAAGGGGCCGGGTGTGTCAGTAACCTCTCACATCATCGCAACGTCTCAGAACAACATTTATTATTATATATAATAGGCAGCAGTATTGCAAGCGAAAATAGAAAAACAACGCATATTTTTTTCATGCGCTGTTCTTCTACTATATATATGTTAAAGATTCTCTGTGGCAGACTTAAAAAACTCTGCGGAGGAAGCAGTCTGAGCCGTTGCTGTTCCGATCCCCTCAATGGTTTGGATTAAGGTTCTTATTTCTTCTTCCACTATTACAATCTCCTGTGTACTGCTACGCATAGCGTCTACAATATCAGAGAACAAAAGACTAGTCTCGACCGATTGGTGCTTCCCATTCTTAGTTAACTCCTGCACCTTACGAATCTCTTCTACAACCTGCTGAGTGAGTAGACCTGATTTATTTGTTAGCTCTACGATCTGAATTACAGTACTCTTAGTATCCTCTGCAAGCCGGCTAACTTCTTGAGCAACCACACTAAAACCTCTACCATGCTCACCGGCTCTAGCGGCTTCAATCGTTGCATTAAGTGAGAGGATTTTAGTCTGATCGGCAATTTCCCTTACTGAGTTCACAATTTTTTGAATTTGCTTAGAGGAATCGCTTAACTCAATGATCGAGTCTTCCATCTCACTGGTGGTCTGATATATAAGATTAATTTGCTCAGTCAAATCACCCAAGTGTTCGTGCCCATCTGTAGCTAATCCCTGTGACTCCAGGGCGGATGCAGCCGTACGTTGGAATGTTCCACTTACTTCATTGCTGCTTGCCACTAGCTGCTTTACAGCAGCATTAGTATCGATGCTATAATCTATCAATTCAACGCTAAACTCTGAAATTTTTTGTTTTAATTCATTTTTCACCAATAGATATTGCTCTTCCTTCTCTTTTATGTTCTCCTTCTCATATTCTTCTAGAACCAGCTGCTGCTCAAGGTTAAGGAGTTTGGTCACGGTCTGAACCACTCGAAGGCGTGTATTATCATCGTTTGTTTCATTATATATAACGCGTATAAATACGTTCTGAAGATTCTGAAAAGCAGATAAGTACCATTTGGGCTCAAGCCCTACTTTTTTATGAATATTAGCGATCATTAGACGCTTTGCTATGTACTCATCATCAACCTTTCCATTAAAAATCTCTAGAATATGCCCACGAAGAGTAGTTTTTAACCTGTCTATACTGCTATGCTCTAAAATAATAGCTTCAAGTTTATTTACGCCTAATACCGAATTGTAAAATTGATCAATGATATAGTCTATATTCTGCTCAACAACAGGTTTCACCCTGCGTAGTAAGTTCAAATCTGCTTCAGTTAGATCAATCATTCTCATCTGCTCGTTAAGCTCACCATGTCCCTCCAGCTTATGAAAAGACCCTGCCACAGAATGATTCTGATCCTTGAAGTCTAAGGAATGAGAGGCAGGAGAATCCACATTATTATTACGTGCAGTTAACGCATGCATGAAGGAAAAAGGACATTTCCCCATATTACCACTCCCCCACAATTCCTATTATTTTACATTATTATTCCTCCTTCATTTTACTCTATCATTAGTATAATTGTAAACAATTGATTGTTGTAATTTGACGAATTATGTAGAAAAAGATCATATTGTTATGCTTTATTATCAATTGGTGTCGAATAATACATTATTCTCAGAAAAAAAACAAAAAAGCCCCTGATTCTCCGCAAGAAGAATCAGGGGTGTTTGTAATTCGGAATCTACCCGCAGATAGAAGTCAAATTATTATTTTTGGATAGAAGCTACGCTACCAGCACCAACTGTACGGCCACCTTCGCGAATGGAGAATTTAGTACCTTCTTCAATAGCGATTGGGGAGATCAGTTGTACGGTTACGGAGATGTTATCACCAGGCATAACCATTTCAGTACCTTCTGGCAAGTTGATGATACCAGTTACGTCAGTTGTACGGAAGTAGAACTGTGGACGGTATCCAGTGAAGAAAGGCTTGTGACGGCCACCTTCTTCTTTTGTCAGAACGTAAATTTGAGCAGTGAACTCAGTGTGTGGTTTAACGGAGTTCGGCTTAGCCAATACTTGACCACGCTCGATCATGTTACGGTCAACACCACGAAGCAATGCTCCGATGTTGTCCCCAGCTTGAGCGGAATCCAGCAATTTACGGAACATTTCTACGCCCGTAACTACGGATTTCTTAGTATCTTCGTGAATACCAACGATTTCGATTTCTTCTCCGACTTTAACTGTTCCGCGTTCTACGCGACCAGTTGCCACAGTACCGCGGCCAGTGATGGAGAATACGTCTTCGACAGGCATCAAGAAAGGCTTGTCAGTTTGACGCTCAGGAAGTGGAATGTACTCATCGATTGTTTCAAACATTTCGATGATTTTTTTAGCGTAATCGCCATCTGGGTTTTGCAGAGCTTCACGAGCAGAACCACGGATGATTGGAGTATCGTCGCCTGGGAAGTCATACTCGCTAAGCAAGTCGCGAACTTCCATTTCAACCAATTCCAACAACTCTTCGTCTTCAACCATGTCGCATTTGTTCAAGAAGACAACGATGTAAGGAACGCCTACTTGACGGGACAACAGGATGTGCTCGCGAGTTTGTGGCATTGGGCCATCAGCTGCGGATACAACCAGGATAGCTCCGTCCATTTGCGCTGCGCCAGTGATCATGTTTTTAACATAGTCGGCGTGACCAGGGCAGTCTACGTGAGCGTAGTGACGGTTAGGAGTTTCATATTCAACGTGGGAAGTGGAGATTGTGATACCACGTTCGCGCTCTTCAGGAGCTTTGTCGATTTGATCGAATGCGATAGCTGCGCCACCGTAAGTTTTGGACAATACAGTAGTGATTGCAGCAGTCAGAGTCGTTTTACCATGGTCGACGTGACCAATAGTACCGATGTTAACGTGCGGTTTGTTACGTTCAAACTTTGCCTTTGCCATTTGAACAGTTCCTCCTTAATGTGGGGTTCCTTATATTTGAGCCGCCCGCATACCTGTAATCTTAGATGACTGAGTGTTTATACCCGGGACGGCAAGTTAAAACTGGTAATTATTCAGCGCCTTTGTTCTTTGCAGCGATCTCTTCCGCAATGGATTTAGGAACTTCTTCATAGTGAGAAAGCTCCATTGAGAATACGCCACGTCCTTGTGTACCAGAACGAAGTGTTGTAGAGTATCCGAACATTTCGGAAAGAGGCACCTTAGCACGGATAATTTGCGCTCCACCACGGGAATCCATACCTTCGATACGGCCACGGCGGGAGTTCAGCATACCCATTACATCACCCATATATTCCTCAGGAACAGTTACTTCGACTTTCATGATTGGCTCAAGCAGGACAGGCTTACACTTGTCTTTAGCTGCTTTGAGTGCCATCGAACCGGCAATTTTAAATGCCATTTCGTTGGAATCGACATCATGATAAGAACCATCTACGATGGTAGCTTTAACGTCTACTAGCGGGAAGCCAGCAAGTACGCCGTTTTTCATTTGTTCTTCAATACCCGCAAGTGCAGGAGCGATGTACTCTCTAGGAACCGAGCCACCAACAACTTTACTTTCGAATTTGCTACCAGTACCTGGTTCGAGGGGTTCAAATTCAACCCATACGTGACCGTATTGACCACGACCACCAGATTGGCGTACAAATTTACCTTCGACGCGAGCAGGTGCCTTGAACGTTTCGCGGTAAGCTACCTGTGGTTTACCCACATTAGTTTCTACTTTGAACTCACGACGCATACGGTCGATGATGATGTCCAAGTGAAGTTCACCCATACCAGCCAGGATTGTTTGGCCTGTTTCTTCATCAGTGTGAGCACGAAGAGTTGGATCCTCTTCAGTCAACTTTCCGAGAGCAACGCCCATTTTATCTTGGTCAGCTTTAGTTTTTGGTTCAACAGCGATCTCGATAACTGGATCAGGGAAGTTCATTGATTCCAGAATTACTGGATTCTTCTCATCACACAGTGTATCACCTGTACTGGTATCTTTCAAACCAACAGCAGCTGCGATGTCGCCAGAATACACGATGGAAATTTCTTGACGGCTGTTCGCATGCATTTGAAGGATACGACCAATACGTTCACGCTTGTTCTTAGTTGCATTAACTACGTATGATCCGGACTCAAGTACGCCTGAGTAAACACGGAAGAACGTAAGTTTACCAACATAAGGGTCTGTCATGATTTTAAATGCCAAAGCTGCAAACGGCTCTTCATCCGAAGAGTGACGAACAGCTTCTGTACCGTCATCAAGATGTCCAGTAATAGCTGGAACGTCAAGAGGAGATGGCAAGTAATCAACAACAGCATCCAGCATAAGCTGAATCCCTTTGTTTCGGTAGGAAGATCCAGCAATTACAGGGAACAATTTAACTTCAACTACGCCTTTGCGAATTGCAGCTTTAATTTCCGGAATTGTAATTTCTTCGCCTTCCAAATACTTCATAGTCAGATCCTCATCAAGTTCAGCAACTTTCTCGATCAACTCGAGACGCAGCTCCTCAACTTTGGCCAAATATTCTTCCGGAATATCCGTTACTTCGATGTTTTGGCCCAGATCATCTCTGAACATGTGTGCTTTTTGCTCAACTAGGTCGATAATACCAGTGAAATCACTTTCTGCACCAATTGGCAATTGAATAGCAACTGCATTGGCTTGAAGGCGATCACGCATAGTTTCGATTACGTTAAGGAAATCCGCACCGATAATGTCCATTTTGTTTACATATGCAATCCGGGGAACGTTATAACGGTCAGCCTGTCTCCATACGGTTTCAGACTGAGGCTCAACGCCCTCTTTTGCACTAAATACACCAACTGCCCCATCCAATACACGCAGGGAACGTTCAACTTCAACAGTGAAGTCAACGTGTCCTGGGGTATCAATGATATTGATGCGGTGACCTTTCCACGCAGCAGTCGTAGCAGCGGACGTAATCGTGATTCCGCGCTCTTGTTCTTGCTCCATCCAGTCCATTGTAGCAGCACCCTCGTGAACTTCACCGATTTTGTGCGTACGGCCTGTATAGAAAAGAATCCGCTCTGTGGTAGTTGTTTTACCAGCATCAATATGCGCCATGATCCCGATGTTACGTGTATTTTTTAAGGAGAACTCTCTAGCCATGAAATGGATCTCCCTTCAAAATATAAGTTATTTGAATGACCTTTATCCTACCAACGGTAGTGAGCGAACGCTTTGTTTGCTTCAGCCATTTTGTGTGTATCTTCACGTTTCTTAACAGAAGCGCCTGTGTTGTTGGAAGCGTCGATGATCTCAGCCGCCAAACGCTCTTCCATAGTCTTCTCACCGCGGTTGCGAGAGTAGTTTACGAGCCAACGTAATCCCAGAGCAGTACGTCTCTCTGGTTTAACCTCGATAGGTACTTGATAGTTAGCACCACCGACACGACGAGCTTTGACTTCCAAAACCGGCATGATATTCTTGATGGCAGCTTCGAAAACTTCCATCGGATCTTTACCCGTACGTTCTTCAATCAATTTGAATGAATTGTACAGAATGCTTTGAGCGACACCTCTTTTACCACCCAGCATAATGCGGTTAATCAAACGAGTAACCAACTTGCTATTATACAACGGATCTGGCAATACGTCTCTCTTTGTAACTGGACCTTTGCGTGGCATGGATATCCCCCTTTCTTAAATGTTTATTATTCAGATATTGTTATCTTACTTCTTAGCTTTAGGACGTTTTGCACCGTATTTAGAACGAGCTTGCATCCGGTTAGCTACACCTGCTGTATCCAAAGCACCACGAACGATATGGTAACGAACCCCTGCAAGGTCCTTTACTTTACCTCCGCGAAGCAATACAACACTGTGCTCTTGTAAGTTATGTCCGATACCCGGGATATAAGCTGTTACCTCGAGACGGTTCGTCAAACGAACACGGGCATATTTACGAAGCGCTGAGTTTGGTTTACGTGGAGTCATTGTGCCTACACGAGTGCACACACCGCGTTTTTGCGGAGCGCTCAAATTTGTAGCCTCACGCTTGAGGGCGTTATACCCTTTTTGAAGAGCGGGAGATTTAGATTTTTCGATTTTGGCTTGACGGCCTTTACGAACCAATTGGTTAATTGTTGGCATGTTGTTGCCACCCCCTTCCTGAAATGATAGTCGATTTAAGAACTCTAAGCCCACAGACCCAGGCGGTTCATAAAAAGACAAATGAAAAGTTCTTGCCGCTGGTGTTCACCCCAGTACAAAAACATTTCTGTAGCTATTGTTTTAAGACGGCTGCCATCGCAGCGCCAACTTCTATTCCGCAGGCCTTGCCCAAATTCAGCATCGTATCCACATATGTGATCTTAACACCTTGTTTGTTACAAAGCAAAACTATCCTGGAAGTAAGCCTTTGATCTCCGTCCTCTGCCACATAGACTTCTGCGGCTAGGCCCAACTCTACCGCCTTGACGGTTTGTTTGGTACCGATCTTGACCTGAGCATCCTGTAGTCCTCTATCATCAGTCATTCTCTTTACCTCCAATGAACAAGGATAACATGGCTACTCACGCACCTTAGACATTTTAGCATTATCAATAGATGGTGTCAAGAAATTCAGCAACAATTTTTATAGAAATTATACACAGCAGAACACTCATGCCACACCTATGAGTAGGTATGACATGAGCACACTACCATGATTGCTAATTTATTCAGCAGGAACCGTCTCTAAAGATTCAAGTTCGCTTTCTGCATTTGGATCACTTAGCTTAACGTTACGGTAACGGTTCATCCCAGTACCTGCAGGAATCAACTTACCGATAATAACATTTTCTTTAAGTCCAAGCAACTTATCTACTTTACCTTTGATAGCAGCGTCTGTTAGGACACGAGTAGTTTCTTGGAATGATGCAGCTGACAAGAAGGAATCAGTTTCAAGAGACGCCTTGGTAATACCGAGCAAGACTGGTTTAGCAACAGCAGGCTCTTTACCAGACAAGATAGCTTCCTTGTTAGCACCTTCGTACTCATGAATATCCGCAAATGCACCTGGCAACAGACTTGTGTCACCTGCGTCAATGATACGGATCTTCCGAAGCATTTGCTTGATCATAACTTCAATGTGCTTATCATTGATCTCAACGCCTTGGTTACGGTATACACGCTGTACTTCTTGCAGAATGTAGTTTTGTACCCCACGGATCCCTTTGATACGCAGCATTTCTTTAGGGTCAATCGAACCGTCTGTCAGCTCATCGCCGGCTTCTATTTCTTGGCCTTCGCTAACACGTAGACGTGAACCATAAGTAATGGAATAAGTCTTGGATTCTGCTTCACCTTGAACCTCGATTTCGCGACGGTCTTTGGTTTCACGGATTTCCTTAATTACGCCATCGATCTCACTGATTGTAGCTTGACCTTTAGGGTTACGAGCTTCAAACAACTCCTGAATACGCGGCAAACCTTGAGTGATGTCATCACCGGCAACACCGCCGGTATGGAACGTACGCATTGTAAGCTGGGTTCCTGGTTCACCGATAGATTGTGCGGCAATAATACCAACTGCTTCACCAATCTCAACGTGTTTACCAGTTGCCAAGTTACGTCCGTAACATTTCTTACAAACACCATGACGGGCACGGCAGCTCAGTACAGAACGAATTTGCAGCTTAGTTACACCTGCGTTTACAATTGCCTCCGCTTTATCGGAGTCAATCAAATCATTGCGGTGAACAATGATTTCGCCTGTTTCTGGGTGACGAACAGTTTCGAAGCAGTAACGACCTTCAATACGGTCATACAGATCTTCGATAACTTCTTTACCATCCTGAATACGACTAACTGTGAAGCCTTTATCGGTTCCACAATCTTCTTCACGGACAATAACGTCCTGGGCAACGTCAACAAGACGACGAGTCAGATACCCTGAGTCAGCGGTACGAAGTGCGGTATCGGCAAGACCTTTACGCGCTCCGTGAGTGGAGATAAAGTACTCCAAGACGGTAAGACCTTCACGGAAGTTCGCCTTGATTGGCAATTCGAAAATCCGACCTGAAGGTGTTGCCATCAGACCACGCATCCCACCCAGCTGAGTGATCTGCGATTTGTTACCACGCGCTTTAGAGTCAACCATGAGCATGATAGAGTTGAAACGGTCCATCGACTTAAGCAGGATGTTCGTAAGATCATCCTTAGTCTTCGACCAGATCTCAATAACACGGTCATACCGTTCGTCATTGGTGATCAAACCACGGCGATATTGGTTAGCAACCACATCAACCTTAGCTTCAGACTCTTTCAGGATGGTAACTTTCTCCTCAGGGACAATAACGTCCGACACGGCAACTGTAACACCAGAACGTGTGGAGTAAGTGAATCCGAGTTGTTTAATTTTATCCAAAATCATAGAAGTTTTGGTTGTGTGATAAGTTTCAAAACAACGAGCAATAATCAGACCCAGATATTCTTTACCTACAGCACTGGCTTCTGGAGCGGATTCAATCAGCTCACGAATGTTCGCGCCTTTTTCGTAGATAAAGTATTTCTCTGGTGTGCCGTGCAGCAAGTTAGTTTTGGTTGCTTCGTTGATATAAGGGAAACTACTTGGGTAGATTTCATTAAAAATGATCTTACCGACCGTAGTAATCAACATTGCATTTTGTTGTTCTTCCGTAAAGCATGTTTTGCCAAGTGCTTTAGCCGGAATAGCAACACGAGCATGAAGTCCTGCAGTTCCGCGTTGGTAAGCTGATACAGCTTCGTTAACCGTACGCAGAATCATACCACTACCCTTTTCTTCCTTGTTATCCATGGTCAAGTAGAAAGTACCAAGGACCATATCCTGGGAAGGTGTTACAACTGGCTTACCGTCTTTAGGGTTCAAGATATTACCAGATGCAAGCATAAGAATGCGTGCTTCCGCTTGAGCTTCTGCAGACAGAGGAACGTGCACCGCCATTTGGTCACCGTCAAAGTCGGCATTGTACGCCGTACATACGAGTGGGTGAAGACGAATAGCGTGACCTTCCACCAAAATCGGTTCAAATGCTTGAATACCGAGACGGTGAAGTGTTGGTGCGCGGTTTAGAAGTACTGGGTGTTCTCTAATTACTTCTTCGAGTACATCCCAAACTTCAGGACTTACACGTTCAACTTTACGTTTCGCGCTCTTTATGTTGTGGGCAAGGCCCTTATTGACCAATTCTTTCATAACAAAAGGCTTGAACAATTCTAACGCCATTTTCTTAGGAAGTCCGCACTGATACATCTTGAGGTACGGTCCTACTACGATAACGGAACGTCCAGAGTAGTCAACCCGTTTACCGAGCAAGTTCTGGCGGAAACGTCCTTGTTTACCTTTCAGCATATGGCTGAGCGATTTAAGCGGACGGTTACCAGGACCGGTTACCGGACGTCCCCGACGGCCGTTATCGATGAGAGCATCGACAGCTTCCTGGAGCATCCGTTTTTCGTTCTGCACGATAATGTCAGGAGCACCGAGATCAAGCAGTCTTTTCAGACGGTTGTTCCGGTTAATAACACGGCGATAGAGATCATTCAAATCGGACGTAGCAAAACGGCCACCATCCAACTGAACCATCGGACGAAGCTCCGGAGGAATAACCGGAAGAACATCCATGATCATCCAATCAGGCTTGTTGCCGGAGTTACGGAATGCTTCAATGACTTCCAGACGTTTGATCGCCCGGTTACGGCGTTGGCCTTGGGCCGTACGCAGTTCTTCTTTGAGGAATTCCAGCTCTTTATCGATGTCGATATCTTGAAGAAGCTTTTTAACAGCTTCAGCACCCATGCCGGCTTGGAAACCGTAACCGTATTTTTCACGGTAGCTACGATATTCTTTCTCGGACAGAAGTTGTTTCTTTTCCAGTGGAGTTTCACCTGGATCCGTTACAACATAAGATGCGAAATAGATAATTTCTTCAAGTGATCTTGGAGACATATCTAGTGCAAGCCCCATGCGGCTTGGGATACCTTTGAAATACCAGATATGAGATACCGGAGCGGCCAATTCAATGTGACCCATACGTTCACGACGAACTTTAGCACGGGTAACTTCAACACCACAACGGTCGCAGACTACGCCCTTATAACGGACACGTTTGTATTTACCGCAATGACATTCCCAGTCTTTTTGTGGTCCAAAGATACGCTCACAGAAAAGACCCTCTTTTTCCGGTTTCAATGTACGATAGTTAATGGTTTCCGGTTTCTTAACTTCTCCGCGGGACCATGAACGAATCTTCTCCGGAGAAGCGAGTCCGATTTTCATAAATTCAAAATTGTTAACGTCCAACAAGGAGCAACCCTCCTTAACCTAATCCTGATTTAGTACCGCTTTGCCCTCTTCTGACTGTTACATCAAAAGAGGGCGTGCGGTCCTTTATAAAATGGAACTTTTAAGCTCCAGCTTGATTATTCTACTCCGACTTCTGAACCTTCTAAATTGAGGCTTAGTTTGTCGCCTGACGTCTCGTCCTCATCGTCCAATTCTCTCATTTCAATTTCCTGCTCGTCACCGCTAAGAATCTTAACATCCATACCCAGGGACTGCAGTTCTTTGATCAATACCTTGAACGACTCAGGAACACCTGGTTCCGGTACATTTTCACCTTTGACAATGGATTCGTACGTCTTCACGCGACCAACCACGTCATCGGATTTCACGGTCAAAATTTCTTGCAATGTATATGCAGCACCGTAAGCTTCAAGCGCCCACACTTCCATCTCCCCGAAACGCTGTCCACCAAATTGAGCTTTACCACCCAATGGTTGTTGCGTAACTAGCGAGTAAGGTCCTGTTGAACGGGCGTGAATCTTATCATCAACCATGTGCGCCAGTTTGATCATGTGCATGACACCAACAGTAACTTCACGTTCGAAGCGTTCACCTGTACGGCCATCATACAGTACAGTTTTACCATTACGCTGCATACCTGCTTCTTCCATCGTATCAAACACGTCGTACTCACGCGCTCCGTCAAATACCGGCGTTGCAATGTGAATTCCCAGACGCAATGCGGCCATACCAATATGGACCTCAAGCACCTGTCCGATGTTCATACGAGAAGGAACGCCCAGAGGGTTAAGAACAACCTGTACTGGCGTACCGTCCGGAAGGAACGGCATATCTTCTTCTGGCAGGATACGGGCAACGACACCCTTGTTACCGTGACGTCCGGCCATCTTGTCACCCTCAGAGATCTTACGTTTCTGAGCGATGTAGACACGAACCAATTGATTTACACCAGGAGGCAGCTCATCGCCGTTCTCACGTGTAAAGACTTTAACGTCCACGATAATACCATCACTACCATGAGGAACGCGTAAAGAGGTATCCCGTACTTCACGAGCTTTCTCACCAAAGATAGCGTGCAGGAGACGTTCTTCTGCTGTCAGTTCAGTTACACCCTTAGGAGTAACTTTACCCACCAGAATGTCACCAGCGCTGATTTCCGCACCGATGCGGATGATTCCGCGCTCATCAAGATTGCGCAGAGCTTCTTCGCCGACGTTCGGAATATCGCGCGTAATTTCTTCAGGTCCCAATTTAGTGTCGCGAGCTTCAGATTCGTATTCTTCGATATGAATCGAAGTATATACATCTTCCTTAACCAGCTTTTCACTTAACAGGATCGCATCCTCGTAGTTGTAACCTTCCCAAGTCATGAACGCAACGACTACGTTACGGCCAAGAGCAAGTTCGCCCATTTCTGTGGAAGGACCGTCTGCCAGGATATCACCCTTCTTAACAATGTCCCCTCTTTTAGCTAGAGGACGTTGGTTAATACAGGTACCTTGGTTAGAACGCATAAATTTGTGTAATTTATATTTAACGATATCGCCTTTAACTTCCTTGCCTTCGACAGTCTCAACGCGACGCAGCCAAATTTCATTAGCTGAAGAACGTTCGATAATACCGTCATACTTGGAAACGATACATACGCCAGAATCCTTAGCGGATTTATGTTCCATCCCTGTTCCGACCAGCGGAGCTTTTGGAATTAGAAGCGGAACAGCTTGACGTTGCATGTTAGATCCCATCAGTGCGCGGTTGGAGTCATCGTTCTCAAGGAACGGAATGAGCGCCGTAGCGACAGATACAACCTGTTTAGGCGAAACGTCCATGTAATCGACACGATTACTTGGCATCGTTGTAATGTTGTCTGAGTCTTTGTTGTAACGAACGATTACCATGTCTTCTTTAAAGGTGCCATCTTCTTCGATCAACACGTTAGCCTGAGCAACTACATAATTATCTTCCTCATCAGCAGTCAGATAGTCAATTTGCTCAGTCACCTTACCAGTCTTCGGATCCACCCAACGATACGGAGCTTCAATAAAGCCGTATTCATTGATGCGGGCAAAGGTAGACAAGGAGTTGATCAACCCGATGTTTGGACCTTCCGGCGTTTCAATTGGACACATCCGACCGTAGTGACTGTGATGGACGTCACGAACTTCAAAGCCCGCGCGTTCACGTGTCAAACCACCAGGTCCGAGGGCGGACAGACGACGTTTATGCGTAAGTTCCGCAAGCGGGTTCGTCTGATCCATAAATTGAGACAGCTGGGAGCTACCGAAGAACTCTTTAATAGACGCGATGACCGGACGAATATTGATCAGAGCCTGAGGCGTAATCGCATTAGCATCCTGAATCGACATTCTTTCACGTACAACACGTTCCATCCGGGACAAACCGATACGGAACTGATTCTGCAAGAGTTCACCTACAGAACGCAGACGACGGTTACCCAAGTGGTCAATATCATCGGTATTGCCAATTCCGTGAAGCAAATTAATAAAGTAGCTGATTGAGGATATAATATCAGCTTGAGTAATATGCTTAACAGATTTGTCGATATTGCCGTTAGCGATCAGCTTAATAACCCGGCCTTCTTCAATCGGCGAGAATACGTCAATTGTTTGAAGAGGAATATCTTCGCTGTCCATAACTCCACCAGTAACACGGTAGTTTTTAAAGGCAACATTCTTTTCGAAATATGGAATCAATTCATCAAGCAGTCTACGATCGACCATTTGGCCGGATTCTGCCAGGATTTCTCCAGTAGAGTCGTCAACCAAAGGCTGAGCAAGACGTTGATTGAAAAGACGGTTCTTAATGTGTAGCTTTTTATTGATTTTGTAACGGCCTACATTAGCTAGGTCGTAGCGTTTTGGATCAAAGAAACGCGCAACCAGCAAACTTTTGGCATTGTCTAGTGTCGGCGGTTCGCCCGGACGCAAACGCTCATAAATTTCAATAAGCGCCTTCTCCGTGGAGTCCGTGTTGTCTTTATCCAGCGTATTGCGAATATATTCATCATTGCCAAGCAATTCCAGAATTTCGGCATCACTACCGAAACCGAGAGCACGCAAAAGTACGGTAACAGGAATTTTACGAGTCCGATCGATACGAACATACATAATGTCCTTAGCATCGGTTTCAAGTTCCAACCAGGCTCCGCGGTTCGGGATTACTGTGGCGGTGTAGGTTTTTTTGCCGTTCTTATCCACTTTTGTGCTGAAATAGACGCTTGGAGAGCGAACCAACTGGCTGACAATAACCCGTTCCGCACCATTAATAATAAAAGTGCCGGTCTCCGTCATCAGCGGGAAATCTCCCATGAACACTTCCTGCTCTTTAACCTCACCGGTCTCTTTATTAATGAGCCGCACCTTTACACGCAGAGGAGCCGCATACGTTACGTCCCGCTCTTTAGCGTCGTCAACCGTATATTTCGGTTCACCCAGGCTGTAATCAATGAACTCTAGTACCAAATTACCTGTGAAATCCTGGATCGGCGAGATGTCCTGAAACATTTCCCGCAATCCTTCCTCCAAAAACCAATCATAAGATTTTTGTTGGATCTCGATCAGGTTCGGGACCTCGAGTACCTCGTTAATTCTCGCATAGCTCCGCCGAGTGCGTCGACCATACTGAACAAGATGTCCTGCCAACTTTACTCACCCCTCATGTCTACTCACTTAAAAATTGATTGCGAACCCTTGTTTGGAACCGTATAATGGAACCATACTACAAGGATTCAGTCATAAATAAAAGAAAAGCCCTTATCGAAATCTTCGAAAAAAGAGCGCATTTATCCATGACCAAAATACTCCTTATCAAGTAGATTTGCCCAAAACGTACATATTATACGTCACCAAGCAATAGTTTATGCGCTATTATCTATTACCACGTAGCATTCGCTGCGTTAGAGCATAGACAACCAACTCGCAAAAACTTGCCGTGCGGCATGCGCTAGCCGGGCGACAATATATTGCTTGACATTTCAGCAAACTAAAGACATGGAGCCTATCTTAATACTGACATTTTATAATAATACCATTATCACTATCACATGTCAATAACCTATTGTATTTTATTTTTGCGCTTTAATAATACGATAGCCTTTGTCTTTCCCCACTTCTTCCACCATTGAGAACAAGCTTTCTAGTTTTGCCACTGCGGATGGAGCGCCCTGCTTCTTCTGAATCACAATCCACAGATAGCCACCCTCATTTAAATGTTCATACGCATCTTCAAAAATCTTATGCACTACAGCTTTTCCTGCACGAATCGGAGGATTAGTTAGAATCACATCGAACTTCTGCTGCTCATTCAATGCGCCGAGCACATCGCTTTCCATTATCGTAACATTCCGGATTCCATTGTGCTGAGCATTCTCACGCGCCAGTTCTACCGCACGACTGTTAATATCAATCATGGTTACATGTCCTTTGGGAGCTAGGTATGCTGCACTTATGCCAATCGGCCCATAACCACAACCTACATCAAGCACCGCTGAACCGTCCGGAATTATCATAGCTTCAATAAGAACTCGGCTACCGTAATCGATGTCTCCTTTAGAGAATACACCGGCATCGCTCGTAAAACGAAAGCTTTTGCCTCTTAGTACGGTATCAATGCTACGTCTGTCATGACGTACTTCCGGCTGCTGCGAATAATAATGTTGCGACATCTCTTTCCTCCCTTTCCTATTATGTTAGCAGTTGGTATATACGCCCTACTAACTCTATTTATAAAACAAACCCCTTGAACAAGTTCAAGGGGTTTTCAGTAATAGAAGGAATTACTTCACTTCTACAGCTGCGCCTGCTTCTTCCAATTTTGCTTTAGTAGCTTCGGCTTCGTCTTTGCTTACTTTTTCTTTGATTGCTTTTGGTGCGTTGTCTACAAGATCTTTAGCTTCTTTCAAGCCAAGACCAGTGATTTCGCGAACGATTTTGATAACGTTGATTTTGGAAGCGCCAGCGCCTGTCAAAATTACGTCAAATTCGGATTGCTCTTCAGCTACTGCTGCTACCGCACCGCCAGCTGCTACTGGAGCTGCTGCAGTTACGCCGAATTCTTCTTCAATTGCTTTAACCAGGTCGTTCAGTTCCAATACGCTCATGCCTTTAATTGCTTCCAAGATTGCTTCTTTACTCATGATTGAACCTCCATTTTATATTTAAATTTATTTGTGGTATTGATTATGCTGCAAGAGTCAAAGGCTTACGCGCTTTGTTCTTCTTTTTCAGCAACAGCTTTAACTGCAAGCGCGAAGTTGCGCATTGGAGCTTGAAGTACGCTAAGCAGCATGGACAGCAAACCATCGCGGGATGGAAGCTCAGCCAGTGCTTTCAGTTGTTCCGCGTCAATGACACGACCTTCAACTACGCCGCCTTTCAATTTCAAAGCGTCGTTTTTCTTGGCGAAATCGTTCAAAATTTTAGCTGGTGCTACTGCATCAGTTGTGCTGAATGCGATAGCTGTTGGACCAGTCAAAACTTCATCCAATTCACTCAACTCAGCCGCAGCAGTTGCGCGACGCAGCAATGTGTTCTTCAGGACTTGAAACTCAACGCCAGCTTCACGAAGTTGCTTACGCAGTTCAGTCACTTGGGAAACGTTCAATCCACGGTAGTCAGCTACAACAGTCGAAAGACTGTTTTGCAGTTTTGCAGTAACGACGTCAACCGCGTCTTGTTTTGCTTGAATTACTTTTGCATTTGCCAATGTATACACCTCCTGAAAATTTATGTGTCGGCGTTCTTTCCAAGGAAAGCTTCACCGCTCCTACGCAGGCAGTAGAAAAGCCTCCGCAGAATCACGAAGGCTTGATAAAACGAAAGTTATACGAGCGAGCTCGTTACTTCTTGTTTCTATCACAACACCTCGGTAGGAAATTAAGCACTAAGGCACCTACTGTCTACGGTAAGCATATTCAAGGTTAAGATTGATACCTTAAGTTTCACAACTGTTATAGATTATCAAAATTGACTCAAAGAGTCAACCCTTAATTATCTGAAGACGGTTGTGTTCACACGAGCGCTAGGTCCCATTGTGGAAGAAATCGAGATGCCTTTAAGGTATACACCTTTAGCAGCAGCTGGTTTCGCACGGTTCAAAGCGTCGATAAGAGCTTTAAGGTTATCGTTCAATTGTGCAGCATCAAAGGACACTTTGCCGATTGGCGCGTGAATTTGACCTGCTTTGTCGAGACGGTATTCGATTTTACCGGCTTTGATTTCTTGCACAGCCTTGGAAACATCGAATGTAACTGTGCCAGCTTTAGGGTTAGGCATAAGACCTTTACCACCAAGCAGACGACCCAGTTTACCGACTTCACTCATCATATCAGGTGTAGCTACGCAGACATCAAATTCAAACCAGCCTTGTTGAATTTTGTTGATCATGTCTTGATCACCAACAAAATCAGCGCCAGCAGCTTCAGCCTCTTTCGCTTTTTCACCTTTTGCAAATACAAGCACGCGTTGTGTTTTACCAGTGCCGTGAGGCAGGACAACAACACCACGAACTGCTTGGTCTTGTTTACGCGGGTCTACACCCAGACGAACTGCTGCTTCAACGGTTTCGTCGAACTTAGCAGTCGCTGCCTTTTTCACAAGCTCTACAGCTTCTGAAGGCTCGTAAGTTGCTTCGCTGTTGATCAGCTTAGCAGCTTCTTGGTATTTCTTACCATGTTTAGCCATGAAAATGTTCCTCCTTTGTGGTGTTAGCGGAAATTCCTCCCACATACTTGCGGGTCACGAATGACCGATTCTTCGAAAACTACTAGTCTTCGATTGTGATACCCATACTGCGGGCAGTACCTTCAACCATACGCATTGCAGCTTCAACAGTTGCAGCGTTAAGGTCAGGCATTTTTGTTTCAGCAATTTCACGTACCGCAGCGCGGCCGATTTTTGCTACTTTTTTCTTGTTTGGTTCGCCGGATCCTTTTTCTACTTTAGCAGCGATGCGAAGCAGAACAGCAGCCGGAGGAGTTTTAGTGATGAAAGTAAAGGAACGGTCTTCAAATACTGTAATTTCAACCGGAATGATCAAGCCAGCCTGGTCGGCAGTACGAGCATTAAATTCCTTACAGAATGCCATGATGTTGACACCTGCTTGACCTAACGCCGGACCTACTGGAGGCGCTGGATTCGCTTTCCCTGCAGGAATCTGCAGTTTCACCATTTTAATAACTTTTTTAGCCATGAGTGACACCTCCTTGCAAAAATAGTGGTCTTCGAACGCCAATAGCGCTCTCCCACAAGAAACCCTAGCTTATGTTATATTTTCTCCACTTGAGTGAAATCCAACTCTAGCGGGGTTTCCCGTCCAAACATGTTAACATGCACTTTGATCTTGCTCTTGTCAGCCAAAATTTCTTCCACGGAGCCCACAAAATTCGCAAACGGACCAACCATAATACGTACGGATTCCTTGATTTCGAAATCAA
Organism: Paenibacillus sp. FSL H3-0286; assembly: GCF_045040705.1. Lineage (NCBI taxonomy): Bacteria > Bacillati > Bacillota > Bacilli > Caryophanales > Paenibacillaceae > Paenibacillus > Paenibacillus sp. FSL H3-0286. Next base: position 6,434,893 of record NZ_CP150285.1, read on the forward strand.
TCTTCGCTTTAGGTTCAACCATGCCCATATGCTTCAGAATTTGTTCTACCTCTTCCGGAAGCAAAGCTGTTGGTTTAGACCCTGAGCCTGTCGAACCAACAAATCCAGTAACGCCCGGAGTATTGCGGACAACATACCAGGAATCATCAGTCTGAACCATTTCCACCAAAACATATCCGGGGTAAACTTTACGCATAACGGTTTTTTTCTTACCGTCTTTGTTTACGATTTCTTCTTCCATAGGAACAAGAACGCGGAATATTTTGTCTTCCATGCCCATGGACTCAACGCGCTTTTCCAAATTGGCTTTGACCTTATTCTCATACCCAGAATAGGTATGAACGACATACCATCTTTTTTCCATATCAAGCCACCTGGGACCTCTCTAAATAATCGCTTCAATCACAGCGGAAATACCGATGTCCAGAACCCAGAAGTAAATAGCGACAACTACAATCGTACCGAGAACGATCAATGTATAGTTGGTCAATTCTTTACGACTTGGCCAGCGAACCTTTTTGAGTTCACTCCAGCTCTCAGTGAAAAAGGAAAACATAGACTTGAAACTACGTTTCATGCCGACTACACCTCCACAGACTATCTGGTTTCGCGATGAGGAGTTTGCGAGTTACAATACTTGCAAAATTTCTTCATCTCCATGCGGTCGGGGTGATTTCGCTTGTTTTTGGTAGTCGCATAGTTTCTTTGTTTGCAACTTGTACAAGCCAAAGTGATAATTACCCGCATGATGTGCACCTCCCGAGACGTCCTTCTAATTCACATTAGAAGACGCAAATATTGATCCTAAAAAAAAGCCGCGAATTTAGGCCTACCTAAAACACTTTAGCATAATGTCAAGGTCTGTGTCAACGAAAGAATTCCGTTCTGCACTGGGTAATTCCGGGTTTAGTAGTCATATGGCCGTACCCTGTCTTTGGGTCTATCTCTTCCTCACACTTCGCTGTCTTCCTTACCATTATGGGGTATTCCGTCTGTGTATAAACCTACCTTCAACGGCAACGACTAAAATCGGCTCAAATAGTAATTTATGGTGCAAGCACCTAATTCTATCCGAGTGATTTCAAAAAGACTAAAAAAAAGAACTCGATGTCCGAGCCCTCTTTTGTTCATTATATCATCAATTGTCACGTACTTCTAGATATCTTTCTAATTTCCTTTTTACTCGTTGTAGAGCGTTATCAATAGACTTTACATGCCGCTTAAGATCTTCAGCAATCTCTTGATAGGATCTTCCGTCTAAATACAACATCAGAACCTTGCGCTCCAAGTCACTTAGAATCTCCGCCATCTTATCTTCAAGACCAATGAATTCTTCTTGATTAATAATTAGCTCTTCTGGATCTAGAACCTGTGTTCCACAAATGACATCCATAAGTGTTCTATCAGAATCTTCGTCATAAATGGGCTTGTCCAAGGAAACATAAGAGTTCAGCGGAATATGTTTCTGACGAGTGGCCGTCTTAATAGCCGTTATAATCTGTCGTGTAATGCAGAGCTCAGCAAAAGCCTTGAATGAAGAGAGCTTGTCACCTTTAAAGTCACGAATAGCCTTGTATAGACCAATCATTCCTTCTTGTACAATATCTTCACGGTCTGCCCCGATCAAGAAATAAGAGCGGGCTTTAGCACGTACAAAGTTACGGTATTTATTAATCAAGTGTTCTAATGCGCCACTGTCGCCACCACGGAAAGCCTCGACAATATCTTCATCACTTATGAAATCATACTCAGACAGCATTATTTCCTTGAGGTCGACACTCACCAAGAATCCCCCCGGCTGCAACGCAAGACACATCGTTACTTCGCGAAATATAGGATCAGTATATATTATGTTACCTTCCACCGTCAACCGGAGTTTGTCCAAAATCAATCTAGAATAGCATAAATTGGAATAAAATATTTCCTGATTCTTCCTCGATCTCACTGTCTGCGCCATTTTTCCAACTTACTGCGCACATCGGGAGGCAGTTTGTCTTCCAAAGAATGACGAGTAGAACTGACACCGCCAGGTTCAATAGCTTTTTTTACTTGTTTCTGATTCTCTTCAATTTCCAGATGCAATTCCCTTGCCGAAATTCGCAATGCACCTTGTGCAAAAATAATATGCTGCTCTATAAAATCACTCGTAGCCACATAGATCTGCCGGCGCCGATTGCTATATTCCCCAACCAGTCGCTCAATGCATTCATCTGCGGTTTCTTTTTCCTTGGTGAAGTACACCTGGACCTTACCCTGGACAAAAGACCTTCCCAACCCCGGAACACGGTATGCATCAAAAACAGCAATAACTCTTCGTCCAGAGAAAGCCTGGTAATCTGCCAGCAAATCCATCAAGCGGTCGCGTGCTTCCTGCATACCAATCTGGGACAGTGCCACAAGTTCCGGCCAGCCACCGATCATGTTATATCCATCCACAAGCAGCACATCGCGCCAGTCGGCCATAGCTATCCCTGCTGTTGCCGGCGGCGTATCACTTCATACATAATGACTCCTGCGGCGACAGAGGCATTTAATGAATTGATCTTTCCGGCCATCGGCAGCTTAAGAAGTACATCACATTTTTCACGAATCAGGCGTCCCATTCCTTTATTCTCATTGCCGATTACAACAGCTACCGGACCCGTGAAAATATCGGATTGGTATAGATTCTGATCGGTATCCACGTCTGTTCCTACTACCCAGACTCCCTGCTCTTTTAGACGGTCAATGGTCTGACCCAGGTTTGTAACCCGGGCAACCGGAACATACTCCACAGCACCCGCGGATGTTTTGGACACGGTCGCAGTTATCTGAGCCGAACGGCGTTTAGGTACGATTACCCCATGTACTCCAGTACAATCCGCCGTCCGCAGAATCGAGCCCAGGTTATGAGGATCTTCAATTTCATCAAGCAAAATAAGGAATGCCGGTTCCCCTTTGGCTTCTGCTATAGCTAACAGATCATCCACTTCAACATAGGCAAATGGTGCTGCTTGTGCAACCACCCCTTGATGCTGCACGCCTGGTGCCAGTTGATCCAGCTTACGCTTGTCCACATGCTGAATGACAATTCCCGCTTTCCGGGCTTCGGCAACGATGGGTGCTGTCAGATGCTTCTGGGCTGTCTCTGCAATCCAAATTTTATTTAATGTACGACCAGCACGAAGCGCTTCAAGCACAGAATGCTTCCCTGCCAATATTTCCTCTTCAGTCTTCAATTCTTCTTCCATGTTCACTTCTCCTATTTTCTATTTCACCAAAGCCTATCACGGCTGTTTCAACATAAACTGTATACCCTTGTGCACAATTTCTTCTATTCTCTCCTGTTGTCCTGTGTAGTACAAGTGACCAATCAAGCACTCAAAAGCTGTAGCATGACGGTATTCAAGCACATCCGCATTCTTAGGAACACTTCCCGATTTCGCATTTCTTCCCTGACGGGCGACATCCTTCTCCTCTTCCGTGAGACTAGGCTCCAAAAAGTTCAGAATTGCACACTGTGCTTTAGCGGATACCAGCCCTGTAGCAGAACGATGCAAATGGTTCGGACGCAAATTCGGAAGAGATACTAAATACTGGCGAACAGCCACCTCATAGATAGCATCTCCTACATAAGCTAGAACAATAGGCGAAAGTAGTCGCGCAGGTTTGGAAGGCTCATAAGGAAACCATCCGTTATCAAACTTGCGTTCCTCACTCATTTACGACGCCACCGCATTCCTTGTGGAGTATCCTCAAGCAATATGCCCAAGCGGCCTAATTCATCACGGATCTCGTCAGACCGGCTCCAATTCTTATTCTTACGAGCTTCAACCCGCTCGGCGATCAACCGTTCAACTTCTTCACTTGCTATTTCCTCTTCCAGTTCAGGCGTCAATCGCAGCACAGCATTCATTTCGCCAAAAGCTTGCAGTAATGCAGCAAAATCAGCAGGAGCAGCCTCGTTATTCGCAAGCGTATGGTTTGCCAGGCTCACCCAATCGAACATAGCCGTGATCGCATCAGGCGTATTAAAGTCATCCTGCATTCTAGCATGGAAATTGGCCACTATAGCTGACAGCTTATCATTAATCTCTGAGTTGACCTCACCTTGAGCACCATCAGCAGCGAGTTCAAGCCGATGTTTAACGTTACTCTCTGCAAGCGTGATCCGTTCAACGCTCTTTTCGGCGGAAGTCATAGATTCCTCTGAGAAATTCAGCGGGTTACGGTAATGGGTCGATAGCATGAAATAGCGGATAGCTCCTGCTTTAAAACGCTCACGGATGTCTTTTACAAGCCAGCCATTACCGAGCGATTTCGACATTTTCTCGTCCCCGATGTTGATGAATCCATTATGCATCCAGTAATTAGAGAGTGGTTTACCAGTCAGAGCTTCGGTCTGAGCGCATTCACATTCATGATGCGGGAACTGCAAATCTTGTCCACCACCATGGATATCAATCGTATCTCCCAAGAACTCTCGCGCCATAGCCGAGCATTCAATATGCCAGCCGGGACGTCCGTCTCCCCAAGGGCTACTCCAGTGCACTTCACCAGGTTTGGCTGCTTTCCAAAGCACAAAATCCTCCGGTTTTTCCTTACGTGAGTCCACCTCAACACGGATACCAAACTGCAGCTCATCCAGATTCTGACGAGATAATTTACCGTAGTCTTCAAATTTTGAAGTGCGGTAATATACATCGCCGCCGCTTTCGTATGCGTATCCTTTTTCCTCAAGCTCTTTAATAAATCCAATGATCAGCTCCATGCTTTCCGTTACACGGGGATTCAAGGTTGCCGGTTTAACACCAAGCCCTTCCAGGTCGTCACGGTAAGCAGCAATGAAAGTTTCCGCTACCTCTGCTACAGTAGTGTTCATTTCTTCGGCTTTGCGAATCAGTTTATCATCGACATCCGTGAAATTCGTAACATACCGCACCTCATTACCTAACTGCTCCAAGTAATTCCGGACCATATCAAAAACAATTATAGGTCTAGCATTTCCGATATGCATATATCCATAAACGGTTGGACCACACACATACATCTTAACTTTGCCCGGCTCCTGGGGCACAAACTGCTCCTTGCTGCGTGTCATTGTGTTATATATTTGTAAAGCCATCCTTATTCCAGCCCTTTCTGTTCTTCCGGATTCCTTCATACCGGGATGCTTAAATTTCGTAGTCACCAATATACTGCTGAGCTTCTGCTATCCGCTGTGCGGTTTTTTGTTTATCTTCTGCGCCAAGCTTTTCCCTAATTTCTTCGATTTCTTTCTGCAAAAACCGCAATGAATCGACAAGCGGGTCAGGCATCTTCGTATGATCGAGCCGATCGGATACCCGTTCTCCATTACGTTTTACCACACGACCTGGATTCCCTACTACTGTACTGTTGTTAGGCACTTCACGCAACACAACTGCATTCGAACCTATATTTGAATTGTCACCAATACGAAAAGATCCTAAAACCTTCGCACCGGAACCAATAACTACATTGTTGCCGACCGTGGGATGTCGCTTACCTTTTTCTTTTCCTGTTCCTCCAAGCGTAACCCCTTGATAGATTATAACATCATCACCGATTTCGCAGGTTTCTCCAATAACAATCCCCATACCATGGTCGATAAACAGCCTATTTCCGATGACAGCTCCAGGATGGATCTCAACACCAGTCATAAATCTGCTAAACTGCGAAACCATACGAGCCATTGTATACCAGCGGCGTTTGAAAAAAGAGTGGGCGATCCGGTGACCCCAAATGGCGTGCAAGCCGGCATATGTGAAGACAACCTCGAACCAGCTGCGGGCAGCAGGATCGTTATCAAATACCGCCCGAATGTCCGACTTAATATGCTTAAACATCACGGTTCCTCTCTTCTTAACTTCCTTATCTCCTGTTTACAGGTACACAAGAAAGGTATTGTCTCCAGGCCCATCATCCTTATCATACATATGCTGTGAGTGTTCGCTTGGTTTGTTATCTCTTAGAAATATAAGACAAAGAGTATTGTATGAAAATTATTTTTGCTTATATTTAGACAAAAAACGCCCCTGCAGCATAATGCTGCAGAGACGTTTAACCGCGGTTCCACTCTGCTTGAACGAATCAAATGAGCCGCTATTGTAACAAACGGCAGAATTTCTTCGTTCCACTTGGCATCATTAACGGCGACGTTCCCGGCGCGATCTAATGAGCCTTAAAAAGGTCATTCAACCGTGCAGCTCACAGGCGCATGTTCTGCCCCGGACAAATGAATAACTCCCAGCCCGAAAGGATGTCCCTTTCTCGGTTATTCTCTCTGGCAATTGTCTTCAATGGACGTACTTCTCCTGATCACAGCTATTATCATATAATTCTATCTTAGCGCAAAAGACAAGATACTGACAAGGGGGTTTAGTCGTATGAAATACGACCTTAAGCGCCCTTAATTTGTGATTTCAAACGTTCGATGACCCGGTTTTTGCCGAGCAAAGCAATGGTTATATTAAGATCACGTCCGTGCGTTTGTCCGGTCAGAGCCACACGAATTGGCATAAAGAGTGCTTTGCCCTTATGACCTGTTTCTTTCTGTACTTCCTTAATCAGAACAGCCATGTTGCTTGCACTGAAATCCTGACAGGCCTCAACCTTAGCCAGAAAAGCAGACAATACCTCAGGAACTTGGCTTTCAGCCAGAACCTGCGCTGCTTCCGTCTCTAACTCTAGGTGACTGCGGAAGAACAGTTCCGATAGCGCCACGATGTCAGAAGCTGCAGTCATCTGCTCTTGATACAACGCGACAAGGCTTTCCGCCCATGCTTGTTGCTCTTCATTCAGCTCAGCAGGTATTTTACCCGCTTTTTGCAAATGCGGAATAGCTAGTGCAGAGATCCGTTTAGGATCAGCATGTTTAATATAATGATTATTCAGATGCGCCAGCTTGTTTTTATCGAACACAGCCGGGCTTTTGGACAAACGGTCCGCATCAAAAATAGAAATAAGTTCTTCTTTACTGAAGATCTCTTCTTCTCCCTCTGGAGACCAGCCAAGCAGAGAAATGAAGTTAACCAGAGCCTCAGGCAAGTAACCCAATTCATCATATTGCTCGATAAACTGAATAACGGATTCATCCCGTTTGCTGAGCTTCTTGTGGTTGTCGCCAACAATAAGCGTCATGTGACCAAATAAAGGTGGCTCCCAGCCAAGCGCTTCATAGATCATAAGCTGGCGGGGTGTGTTGGAAATATGGTCTTCTCCACGCAATACGTGGGTAATAGCCATCAGATGATCGTCAACAGCTACCGCGAAGTTATAGGTCGGAATTCCGTCCTTCTTCACAATAACAAAGTCACCCATTTCTTTTGTGTCAAAAGAAATACTGCCTTTTACGAGATCATCAAACGCATACGTACGATCTTCTGGCACACGGAAGCGAATGCTAGCCACTCGTCCCTCAGCTTCAAAAGCTAAACGTTGCTCTTCAGTCAGATCACGGTGTTTGCCAGAATAACGAGGCGTTTCTCCGCGGGCAGTCTGTTCTTCACGTTCCGCTTCCAGCTCTTCCTCTGTGCAATAGCAGCGGTAAGCCAAACCTCTGTCCAGCAAATCCTGCCAATGTACACGATATAAGTCAAGACGTTCTGTCTGACGGTAGGGTCCGTACTCTCCGCCAACATCAACGCTCTCATCCCAATCCATACCCAGCCATTTCAAATACTTAAGCTGGCTCTCTTCACCACCAGCGACATTGCGCTTTACGTCTGTATCTTCAATTCTGATAATGAATTTACCGCCTTTATTACGGGCGAACAGATAGTTAAACAGCGCCGTTCTGGCGTTACCTATATGTAAATGTCCCGTAGGGCTCGGTGCGTAACGCACCCGGACTTCATCCGTCATTGTATTCCCTCCGCTTCATATGGTTGAACTTAATTTACTACTTAGACCATCTCAAGATGATATCACATCTTGGAGTAGACAGACAATAGATTGTGCGGCAATTCCTTCGCCGCGTCCGGCAAAACCAAGCTGCTCAGTTGTAGTAGCTTTAACATTCACCTTGGACGGGTCGGCATTAAGCGCACGTGCGATAATCTCGGTCATTTGTGGAATGTACGGAGCCATCTTAGGCTTTTGGGCGATAATCGTTGAATCGATATTTCCCAGCTTATATCCTCGCTCACGAGCAAGTGCCCATACCTCTTCTAATAACTTCAAGCTATCTGCGTCCTTAAAGGCTGGATCTGTATCCGGAAAATGTCTGCCAATATCACCAAGTCCAAGTGCGCCTAGAATCGCGTCACTAACTGCATGCAGCAGCACATCTGCATCGGAATGCCCAAGCAATCCTTTTTCGTAAGGAATCGTAACTCCCCCAATAATACAAGGCCTGCCCTCTACCAGCTGATGCACATCAAATCCTTGTCCTACAGCGATCATGATTGTCCCTCTCCCCTGTTTCTTTCTGTGAATTCTGCATAATCCAAATCATCAGGTGTCGTAATCTTAATATTTCTGTAGCTTCCCTCTACCACAGAAACCGGAATCCCCGCACGCTCCGCCAAGCTGGAGTCATCGGTGCCCAGAAAGCCATCCCGCTCTGCCGCTGCATAAGCCTCCAGCAAATCAGAAAGACGAAAAGTCTGCGGGGTTTGAATCGCCCACAGACTTCGCCGATCCGGCGTAGACAGTACCTGTCCTTCATTATCCACCTGTTTGATCGTATCCTTGACGGGTACAGCAAGAACCGAAGCACCCATCTGCTTCGCTCGTTCGTAGCAAGCCTCAATTTCATTCGGCTGTACAAACGGACGAACACCATCATGTACCATTACCCACTGTGTCGTAAGTTTCAACAACCCTTTATGTACGGAATGCTGACGCTCAGATCCACCAGTTACTATAGCCTTAACCTTGTCCAGCTTATAGAGCTGTATCCATTCCCGGCAGCGTTCAATATCCTCTTCACCGGTTACGAGCACGATTTCAGAGATCAATTCGTGCTGCTGGAATACCTCCAGCGTATGAACGATAATCGGCTTCCCCTGCAGTAACAAATATTGCTTGCTCTCCGCAGTTCCCATTCGCGTTCCTCTGCCTGCCGCCACAATGACGACGCCCACACTGTTTGACATTAATCTGGCTCCTGTCTTTCACGTATAATCCCATCATAACGTGTTTGGCGGGCATTTCCAACCCATAGGACAGTCCCCATACACTTTATCTTCACTTATTGCGCTTTTTCCAAAAGTTTTGGCTTAGCAAATATCATTCGGCCAGCCGAAGTTTGCAGCACGCTAGTGACCAGAACCTCCATCGTAGTCCCGATATATTCACGTCCGCCTTCTACAACAATCATCGTTCCATCGTCTAAGTAGGCTACCCCTTGCCCATGTTCTTTGCCATCCTTAATGACCTGAACTACGATTTCCTCACCAGGCAGCACTACAGGCTTCACAGCATTCGCCAGATCGTTAATATTCAGAACGGAAACACCCTGCAATTCGCAAACCTTATTTAAGTTGAAATCATTAGTGACTACTTTACCTTGGAGTACCTTCGCTAACTTCACTAACTTACTGTCAACCTCAGAGATTTCTTCAAAATCTCCCTCATAGATCAATACCTTCACATCAAGCTCTTTTTGAATTTTATTGAGAATATCAAGCCCACGCCGTCCCCGGTTCCGCTTCAACAGATCCGAAGAATCAGCAATATGCTGGAGCTCTTCAAGCACGAATTCAGGTATGACAATGGTTCCCTCAATAAATCCCGTCTTACAAATGTCAGCGATTCTTCCATCGATAATAACACTTGTGTCGAGAATTTTATGTTCCTCAAGCCCGCGGCCTTCCGGCTCAGCCGCTTGGCCCCAGCGTCCAGATGTCCACAGCGCAGCAAGCTCCTCTTTTTTCTCCAAACCGATCCGCAGCCCCAGATATCCAAAAGCCAACGTAGCTGGCACTTGCAGCAGCTGCCCAGCTTTCCCAAGCCAGATCATTGCAGGGTATAACAGGAGAGATAACAGAAGCCCCCCTGTAAGCCCAGCTGCACTTGCAGCTAATTCATTCATTGGAATACGCGAACAGTAGTGAACCGCCTCCCGCAGTTTTGAACCTCCCCATTCCGCGCATAAAGACCCCGCAAACAAAAAAATAATGGCACCCAGCACCGTAAATAAAATGCTTCCTTCTACAGGTAAGCTTTCACCCAGCTTTTCCATCCCCTTGGGGAATCCTCTTTCGAGCGCATGGTATAGCGAAAAACCTGACCAAGCACCACATATTAAGGCAAAAGACAAAATCACTTTTTTCCACATAACCTAACGCACCTCCTTTTTATTCATCCTAAATGGATCTATTCCTCACCAGTATGTTCCAATTTTCAAGACGATAAACTTGGGGTAGCGCTGGAAATGCAAAAAGGCTTTGCCATCCCCTAGGGAAGACAAAACCTTTGGTCATAATTTATTCAGTTACCTTACCTTATGGACCGATTAACCGTTCTTGGAGTGATACACTTTATCCTCTGAACGGCTACGACGACGATGACGGCGTCTGGCTGTCAACCGATCAATATTTTGCTTAAAGCCGTATAATGCATAAATTCCAAGTAAGACAAAGATCAGCTTAGCGATTTGCTCTGGGAACACAACAGCTACAGCCACTGCAACAACAATAACCACTGGCGCTCCAACCACCGCTTTTTTCGGCAATCCAATCTTTTTAAAATTAGGATATTTAACAGTGCTGACCATCAAATAGGATAAGAGCAGTGTAGCAACGATCATAAACGGAGCCGAAACATCTTTATTAAAAAGAGCTAATGTGGCCAGTACACCACCTGCAGCAGGAATTGGCAAACCGATAAAATAACCCGGAACCCCCGGACGAACATTAAAACGGGCTAAGCGCAAAGCACCAAACACCGGAAAAATTGCAGTTACTGTCCAGCCTAATGCAGAGTTTAAATCCTGCAGGCTTGAGACGTACAAAATAACGGCCGGTGCGACTCCGAAAGAAACGACATCAGATAAGGAGTCCAACTCCTTGCCAAATTCGCTTTCGCATTTTAGAGCGCGAGCTACTCGACCATCTAAGCCGTCTAACAGCATAGCAATAATAACCATGATAGCGGCCATGCTAATCTTACCGTCAAACGCCATCATGATACCAAACATTCCGAGCATCAAATTACCTATCGTAAAAAGACTCGGAATTGATTTTTGTATCATTTCTTCACCTCAATTTTCTAACTTTGGCCTTTAACGTCCCCAATATTACGTGATTGTATGTTATTTACATTTGCCTGTCAATAAGAACTTGCTTCTGTAAACGTTTGAGCCCATCCTGAATATTACGGGCCCGCACCTCCCCAATTCCGTCCACTTCATCCAATTCAGCTATGCTTGCGGACATCAAATTAGGCAGCATTTCAAACCGCTCCACCAGATTGTGAATGATCACATTCGGAAGCCGCGGAATTTTGTTAAGCAGGCGATAACCACGTGGAGTCACCACTTCTTCAGAGGTAATTGCCGTAGAGGAATAACCCAGTATACGGGCAATATGGTTATCATCCATCAGATCATCATCGCTTATCCGTTTGAGACCGGCGATAATTTCACGGATTTTATCTTCCTGCTCTTCCTTAGCATAGTCTCTGTATAGAAGCCATGCTTCTTCCTCTGTATTTCCAACCAGTTCTTCCATCTGCATGCTGATCAGGCGTCCTTCGTTGCCCAATTCGTTGATATAGCGTTTGATCTCCATTTTTATGCGCAAAACCATCTCTACACGCTGGATAACACCCACTACTTCAGCAACGGTAACAATGCCCTCATATTCTGAAGCTGACAAATTCGTCAGTCCTTGCGTGAGCACTGCTTTATACTTCTCAAGTGTCTGAATCGCTTGGTTAGCCTTTGCCAAAATAGCCCCGATCTCTTTGAGTGCATAACGTATCGAGCCTTGATAAAGCGTGATGATATTGCGGCGTTGTGAAATGGAAACCACCAGCTTACCCGTTTGCTTCGCTACCCGCTCCGCGGTCCGGTGACGGATCCCCGTCTCGATGGATGAGATAGAAGAATCCGGTATAAGTTGTGTATTAGCATACAATATACGCTTTAAATCCTCACTTAGAATAATAGCTCCGTCCATTTTAGCTAGCTCATATAAATAATTGGGCGAAAAATCGCAGTTAATGGAGAATCCGCCATCCACTACGTCCATCACCTCAGGACTGTACCCTACGACAATAAGTGCCCCTGTCTTAGCGCGCAGCACATTCTCCAAACCTTCCCGAAAAGGTGTACCCGGTGCCGCCAGTCTGAGCAGATCATTCATATTCTCTAATTGGTTATATTCTTTCATATCCCTGTGCCCCCTAATCTAACGCGACCGATAGTGCATCTGCTACGGTACTGACGCCAATAATCTGGATATCTTGCGGGTGCTTCCATCCCTTCATGCTCTTTTCAGGCATAATCACCCGCCGGAAGCCAAGCTTTGCGGCCTCCTTAACGCGCATTTCCGCGCGCGAAACGCCTCTTACCTCACCGGTAAGTCCTACTTCTCCGAAGAAAACGTCGTAAGGTTTTGTTGAAATATCACGAAAACTGGAGGCGATACTAATAGCTACAGCTAGATCAATCGCCGGTTCATCCAGCTTTACTCCCCCGGCAACATTAAGGTATGCATCCTGATTCTGCAGGAACATGCCCATCCGTTTCTCGAGTACAGCGATAATAAGTGCCATCCGCTGGTGATCCATGCCTGTGCACATTCGCCGTGGGGAAGGGAAGTGGGTGGCAGCAACAAGTGCCTGAAGTTCTACAAGCACAGGTCTAGTTCCCTCCATACTTGCCACCACAGTAGAACCAGCCACGCCAAGCGGACGTTCCGATAAAAAGAGCTCCGATGGATTCTCTACTTCGGTAAGCCCCGCTTCACCCATTTCGAAAATGCCGATTTCATTCGTAGAGCCAAAGCGGTTTTTTACAGCCCGCAAAAGTCTATACGTATGATGCCGCTCACCCTCAAAATACAGCACGCAGTCCACCATATGTTCAAGCATCCGTGGTCCAGCAATAGCCCCTTCCTTGGTAACATGACCAACGAGAACTGTTGCAATTCCACGAATCTTAGCGATACGCATAAATCTTGTCGTACACTCCCGAACCTGGGTCACGCTGCCTGGCGCACTCGTTACTTCTGGCATAAATACGGTCTGAATAGAATCGATGACAAGAAATTGTGGCTGGATTTGTTCGATCGCTTCTTCTATGCTTTCCATATTTGTCTCACATAGTACATAAAGCTCCGTTGACAACGCATCGAGGCGATCCGCGCGCAGCTTAGTTTGCCTTACCGATTCTTCGCCCGAGATATACAATACTCGCAATCCCTGTGTTGTAAGGGCGTGCGAGGTCTGTAATAAGAGCGTAGATTTACCGATTCCTGGGTCTCCCCCTACTAGTACCAGCGATCCTGGTACGATCCCCCCACCGAGAACACGGTTAAGCTCACCTATACCTGTCAGTATGCGCGGTTCCTTGTCACTTTCTATACTTATGATCGACTGTGCCTTTTCTTTACTATGAAAAATAGGGGCATTCATTCCCTGTGTTTTGACTACGCTTTCCGTTTCCTCCACCATGGAGTTCCAAGCCTGGCACCCTGGGCATTTCCCGAACCATTTTGGCGATTCGTATCCACAGTCGGTGCAAAAAAATTTTGTTTTTGCTTTAGCCATTTGTTCTCCTTACGGTCCGAACTGTTTACAATTCGGATCATTTTCTTCTAATGAAAGTTTACCATTTCTACCCCTTTAACGAAAGGTCATTCGGTATTTGCATTAAATGTATATTTTAAATTGATCTATTTCCAATAAAAAAAGCTTCCGCTCCTCTATAAATAAGGAGCGAAAGCCTTGTTTATTTTATTCGGATTCTACTTCTTTTTCAAGCGCTGGCGCTACTGGAGCGTCCACTTTAGTCACCACAAGTTCTCCGCCGACCTCATCAATATTGAGGGAATCACCCTTTTGGATATTTCCTCTCAACAATTCCTCAGAAAGACGGTCCTCAATATGCTTCTGAATTGCCCGGCGCAATGGACGTGCACCAAAGGCTGGGTCATAACCTTCTTTAGCCAAGAAGGCCTTCGCTGCATCCGTGAGTACGAAATCAACATCATATTCACGCAGGCGCTTGCGCAGCTCATCAGACATCAACGTAACGATCTCAGCGATATGTTTCTCATCGAGTGAGTGGAAGACGATGATTTCGTCGATCCGGTTCAAGAACTCTGGACGGAAGCTCTTCTTGAGCTCTTCCATAACCTTGCCCTTCATATTGCCGTATTCTGCTCCTGCATCTTGCACAGCCGTGAATCCAAGCGTTGAATTCTTCTTGATTGCCTGTGCGCCTACGTTAGAGGTCAGAATGATAAGTGTATTGCGGAAGTCAACTACCCGGCCTTTGGAGTCGGTAAGGCGACCATCTTCAAGCACTTGCAGTAAAATGTTGAATACTTCCGGATGTGCTTTTTCAATTTCATCAAGCAGTACTACAGAGTATGGTTTACGACGTACCTTCTCTGTTAATTGGCCGCCTTCTTCATAGCCGACATATCCAGGAGGGGCACCAACTAAACGGGACGTGGAGTGCTTCTCCATGTATTCCGACATATCAATACGGATGACCGCATTCTCATCGCCGAACATGGCTTCAGCAAGCGCACGTGCCAACTCAGTTTTACCTACACCCGTAGGACCGAGGAAGATAAAGGAGCCCATTGGACGTTTCGGATCTTTAAGACCCGCACGCGCCCGGCGCAATGCCCGGCTGACAGCCTTAACAGCTTCGTCCTGACCAATCACTCGTTCATGCAGCAGAGCTTCCATGTTAAGCAGACGGTCGGTCTCTTCTTCCTTCAGCTTGCTTACAGGGATTCCCGTCCAGCTTGCAACAACCTGTGCGATATCTTCAGGTGTAACTTCAGAATCGGTGCGTCCTTGTTTTTCTTTCCACTGGTTCTTAGTCGTATCAAGCTCTTCACGGATTTTTTGCTCCGTATCACGCAGGGCAGCCGCTTTCTCAAACTCTTGGCTCTGAACAGCAGAATCCTTCTCCTTGCGGATATCATCCAAGCGCATTTCTAGTTCCTTCAGATTTGGCGGGATAGTGTAAGAGTGAAGCCTTACTTTAGACCCTGCTTCATCGATAAGGTCAATGGCTTTATCCGGCAGGAAACGATCCGGAATGTAACGATCAGACAGCTTTACAGCTTCCACGATAGCTTCATCCGTAATTTTCACACGGTGATGTGCTTCATAACGATCGCGAAGTCCAAATAAAATTTGTACCGCTTCTTCTGGAGATGGCTGATCCACCGTAATCGGTTGGAAACGGCGCTCCAAAGCTGCATCTTTTTCAATATATTTACGATATTCATCCAGCGTAGTCGCACCGATGCACTGAAGTTCTCCGCGGGCTAAAGCCGGCTTAAGAATGTTGGAAGCATCAATAGCACCTTCTGCGCCACCAGCACCAATCAGCGTATGAAGCTCATCGATAAAGAGTACGATATTCCCCGCTTGGCGAATCTCATCCATGATTTTCTTGAGGCGGTCTTCAAACTCACCGCGATATTTAGTACCAGCCACTACAGAGCCCATATCGAGCGTCATTACGCGTTTGTCGCGCAGTGTTTCTGGAATTTCATTATTAATGATTTTTTGGGCCAAGCCTTCAGCAATAGCTGTTTTACCAACCCCAGGTTCACCTATCAACACCGGGTTGTTCTTCGTCCGGCGGCTCAGTACCTGAATAACACGTTCAATTTCCTTGCTGCGACCGATAACTGGATCCAGGTTGCCATCCTTGGCATAAGCCGTCAAATCGCGTGCTAGGCCGTCTAGAGTAGGTGTGCTGACATTAGCAGGTGTTCCGCTATGACTGGATGCAGCCTCGCTGCTTCCCAGAAGCTGAAGCACTTGCTGACGAGCTTTGTTCAAGCTGATGCCTAGGTTATTAAGCACACGAGCCGCGACACCTTCTCCTTCACGAATAAGTCCTAGCAGAATATGCTCAGTGCCGACATACGTATGTCCCAGCTTGCGGGCTTCGTCCATCGACAACTCGATTACTTTTTTGGCGCGAGGAGTATAAGCAATGTTCGTAGGTTGTTCTTGGCCTCTGCCAATCAGTGTCTCCACTTCGTCCTGGATTTTCTCAAGACCCAGACCCAAAGCGATTAATGCTTTAGCAGCAATGCCGTCTCCTTCACGAATAAGTCCTAGCAAAATATGTTCTGTGCCAATATTGTTGTGTCCTAAACGAACAGCTTCTTCCTGCGCTAGCGCTAGCACTTTTTGTGCGCGTTCCGTAAATCTTCCAAACATCATATCTCCTGCACCTCCATGAATAATAAATATCTATATTAATGTTGTGTTCCCAGTGTTTCTCGGAGCAGTTTCGCCCGATACATATCCCGTTCAGTGGCGTTCATCTCGTCACCGAACATTTTTTGCAGAAATCCTGGCTGTGTCTTAACGTTAAGCTCATTAAGCACGGAAATCGAAGGGCCTTCCAGTATACCAAGGTCAACCCCAAGTCTCACATCAGACAGCCGTTGTGCGGATTCTTTAAGCTCCATTAGAGCAGCGTAACACAAAATCCCATAAGATCTTTTCACTCGGTCTGTAATTCTTAAAGCGGAATCTACAAGCAGCCTTTCACGGGCATTTCGTTCATGCTCTATAATCTGGGTGACTACACTGTGAAGGTTCTCGATGATTTCACTTTCTGTTTGACCGAGAGTAATCTGATTGGAAATTTGAAAGATGTTCCCTACTGCTTCGCTGCCCTCACCATAAATTCCTCTTACAGTCAATCCCACTTGGTTCACTGCTGACAATATGCGATTGATCTGTTGGGTCATTACTAGTGCTGGCAAATGCAGCATTACTGAGGCACGCAGCCCTGTACCCACATTGGTGGGACAACTGGTCAAGTATCCTCTTTTATCATCAAAAGCGTAATTCACAGCCGATTCGAAGATATCATCGATGGCTGTCGCACGTTCCCATGCTTCTCTTACCTGAAGACCCGGGAACAGACATTGGATCCGCAGATGGTCTTCTTCGTTAATCATGATGCTGACCGACTCATCTTCATTTAATATCACAGCTGCGCCACGTGAATCATTAGCCAGATTAGGACTGATGAGATGTTTCTCGACCAATACCTTTTTATCCAGTTCATTCACTTCAGCAAGCTTTATCAGTTGAAAAGATCCGAATACGGCAGCAGTTTCCCCATGAAACACAGGGGCCAGCAGCTCTAATACTTCTTCCGATTGCTCTAAGGAAGCAAGCATAGGGAATGGAAGATGCTCTAAATTACGTGCAATACGCATACGGCTGCTAATTACAATCTCGGAGTGACTGCCTCCCGAGCGCATCCAATCACTAAGCGCTTGTTCAGTAAATCGGAGACTTGACATGTCATATCCCCCCTATATATCAAAGACTTTACTCTTGTGCCATTTCTTTTTCAAGTTGGCGAATTTGATCCCGCAGCTCTGCCGCAGTTTCGAATTCCTCCTGTGCGATACTTTGCTGTAATTCCAGCTTCAATTCATCAATTTGCCGCTTGAACACAATTTGTGCTCCAGCACGTTTAGGAATCTTGCCTACATGCGAAGTGCTGCCATGCACCCGTTTAAAGAGCGGGTCCAGTGCACTGTTAAAATATTTATAACAGGAGCTGCAGCCAAAACGACCCAATTTGCTAAACTGCGAGTACGTCATTCCACAATTCTCACATTGCAGACTCTGCGTAGTCTTCGTAGCAGCCGTCTTTTCCTTACCGGCCCCTTCAAGATCAAGCAGACCAGACAGCAAGCTGTGAATGGAGAATCCTCCAGCAGTTCCCGGGATCAGTTCACCCTTCTCCCGCGCACAGCTCTCGCAGATATGAAATTCTGTCTTCTCTCCATTCACGATCTTGGTGAAATGGAGTGTTGCTGGCTTGACGCCACATTCCTGACATTGCATAAGCGAAAGCCCCTCCCTTATGATTGACAATTATTTGCCTAACAAAGAGATTAACATCGCCTTCATAATCTTGGCCCGAATCTCATCCCGATATGGAATCTTAACCGTTAGGCAATCCCGAGAAACAGCAGCGCGCATAAGACACGCCTCACGCTTGCTTAGAAAACCAGCTTCCTCCAGTTGATAAATCAACCCTTCGGCAGCGTTCTGATCTATCCCGCCACCTATAGTATGGTTTAAATGGGCATGCAGTGCCACGTTTGGCGGCAATTCAAAACGTTGAATACGAATATATCCCCCGCCACCACGCTTACTTTCCACCACATAGCCTTTTTCCAGTGTAAAGCGTGTACTAATAACATAATTGATCTGTGACGGTACGCATGAGAACTGGTCCGCCAGGTCATTTCGCTGGATTTCCACCGTACCTTCGGGACTTTCATGCAAAATATTCTTCAGATATTGTTCAATAATATCAGAGATATTGCGCATCACTCATCCTCCAGTGCTCTTTAAAGCTTCATAATATCGCTTGCGCCCGCATCCTTAATGACATTCATTAGTGAACTTCATTCATATAAGTCTGAAGAAAACTTCACAAATTCAGAGGATCGCACTGTATGTCATCAGGTGCGTTGACTTTGACTTTCTTTGACTTTTTAATATTATAACATATTCTGTGCTAATTCCAAGAGGATTCTCTTATTTTTCACTTTTTTCAGCGAATGTATTCGGAAATAAAGAACTCTCCCAGCATCTTTCGAAGGGGAGAGCCTAATTATTTTCTAAAAATGATCAAAAAGTGCAGTTTCAGCTTGCGGTATGATTTCTTCGAGCCATTCCAGAGCCCTCGGATTACCAGTCACACGTCCATAACGAGCCAGCTCTGCCGGGCGTTTATATCCAAACATTAGAATCGTCAGCGTACCAATATCACAGCTTAAGTCAGCTGCATCCCGTTCACCCTCTATACGCAAGAAAGCTGCTGCTCCCTTTTCGGAGACAGTCCATTCCCACAACCCGTCATTCCATGGGGCATATTTATCTTCAATATAGATAACCTGTTTCTTCTGACTGTTGTGACGCTTAAAAGAATAACTCTCCACGAATGCTTTAGCATTAACAATACGCGCCATAAAATAAGGATAATTCTCCTGCTCTATACGCGGATCAGGCAGCAAAAAAGGTAACATATCATCGGATGGCACCAGTTTTAGCGATGCACCGGTCAACATCGAATCGTGATTCGCAAGAAATGTCCACAGCCCCTGCCGGGCCTGTTCGTTCAAAAACACAAATTCATCAATGACCAGTTCTCTATTTTCTATCTTATATAGTACGTATCCTTCAGGTTCCCCAAGCTGTGAATAAAATACCGCAGTCTGACCTTCATCATCCAGAACAGAGCTCTCCCACCAGTCCAAATCACGCTTAAGTGTTCCGTTATATCTAACTGCAAAACGATTGTATAAGTTGTCCAATACTTCGATATCTATAACACCACGTCTTACCTTGCCCTCAACTTCAACCTTCTTGGGAAACTTGGCAACAGGAATGGAGTATTTCTTATATTCACAATAAACTTCCCAACCAAATTTGCGATAAAAGGGGATCAAGAACGGATGCAGAAAAGATAATGTCTGCCCCGCCTCATTCATCGTTTGCAGCGTATGCGCCAGGAGCTTTGCCACATGCCCCTGTCTGCGATTCTCTGGCCATGTCGCTACCCCTGCGAGCCCTCCCATAGGTACTAATCTACCTTGTATGTACACTTCGAACGGAAGAAGAGTAAGTTTAGCTTCCAAAGTACCTTCTTCAAAAGCACCCCATACGCGTTCTGCTTTAAATCTTTCCTTAGCATTCGCCCTTTTCTCACTAGGCAGCTTGTATTGAAAAGCATATTCAGATAAATCCATGCTTAGATCAAACTCTTCTGAGTGCAACTGTCTGATATCCACAAAACTCACCTCATCATTTATGAATTTACTTTTATGGTTAGTATAACAAGAGAGTGTATTGTGTGCGAATTATAAGGATATTTTTCGAACTTTTTTCAGTTATCCACAGCCTTAGGCAGTTTTAAAAATAGTCTTGTAATCTTGTTCTATTCAAGTTAAAATAATTATCCACTTATCAATCCCTCTATCCACATAAATATGACTATATCCACAGCAACCCGTGTATTACTTAGGTTTTCTGTTGACAGATCTACATAAATATGTACTTAATCCACACCATTTGGTGATTTTTTGCCTTTTAATCATCTATCCACATGTGCGTAAGTTTTCTGCAAATTCCAATGAATTATCCACAAGTTTTCCACAATCTATAATAGACGCAAAAAAGCCACTGTCGAGTTATCAACAGTGGTCTATTTGTGCTTGGCAACGTCCTACTCTCCCAGGACCCTTCGGTCCAAGTACCATCGGCGCTGGAGGGCTTAACGGTCGTGTTCGGGATGGGTACGCGTGGAACCCCTCCGCTATCGCCACCAAACATGCGTCTGTGAAACAGACGCTGCCGCGTGAAATTCAGTTCATCACCAGAAGTGACAATGAATTTCTAAGCGTATTTCAGGCTTGATGCCTGAAAACTGAATCCGAAACGAATCTGCATTCTACGTATAGGATAAGCCCTCGACCGATTAGTATTGGTCAGCTCCATGCATTGCTGCACTTCCACCTCCAACCTATCTACCTCGTCGTCTTCAAGGGGTCTTACTAATTGGGAAATCTCATCTTGAGGGGGGCTTCACGCTTAGATGCTTTCAGCGCTTATCCCGTCCGTACGTAGCTACCCAGCCATGCTCCTGGCGGAACAACTGGTGCACCAGCGGTACGTCCATCCCGGTCCTCTCGTACTAAGGACAGCTCCTCTCAAATTTCCTGCGCCCACGACAGATAGGGACCGAACTGTCTCACGACGTTCTGAACCCAGCTCGCGTACCGCTTTAATGGGCGAACAGCCCAACCCTTGGGACCTACTTCAGCCCCAGGATGCGATGAGCCGACATCGAGGTGCCAAACCTCCCCGTCGATGTGGACTCTTGGGGGAGATAAGCCTGTTATCCCCAGGGTAGCTTTTATCCGTTGAGCGATGGCCCTTCCATGCGGTACCACCGGATCACTAAGTCCGACTTTCGTCCCTGCTCGACTTGTAGGTCTCGCAGTCAAGCTCCCTTATGCCTTTGCACTCTGCGAATGATTTCCAACCATTCTGAGGGAACCTTGGAACGCCTCCGTTACTCTTTAGGAGGCGACCGCCCCAGTCAAACTGCCCGCCTGACACGGTCCCCGTACCCGATAAGGGCACTAGGTTAGAACCTAGATACGATCAGGGTGGTATCCCAACGGCGCCTCCACCGAAGCTTGCGCTCCGATTTCTACGGCTCCCACCTATCCTGTACAGATCGTACCCAAATTCAATATCAAGCTGCAGTAAAGCTCCATGGGGTCTTTCCGTCTTGTCGCGGGTAACCTGCATCTTCACAGGTATTAAAATTTCACCGGATCTCTCGTTGAGACAGCGCCCAAGTCGTTACGCCATTCGTGCGGGTCAGAATTTACCTGACAAGGAATTTCGCTACCTTAGGACCGTTATAGTTACGGCCGCCGTTTACTGGGGCTTCGGTTCATAGCTTCGGGTTACCCCTAACCACTCCCCTTAACCTTCCAGCACCGGGCAGGCGTCAGCCCGTATACTTCGCCTTGCGGCTTCGCACAGACCTGTGTTTTTGCTAAACAGTCGCTTGGGCCTTTTCACTGCGGCCCCCTCGTGCTATTCACACTACCGGGGCACCCCTTCTCCCGAAGTTACGGGGTCATTTTGCCGAGTTCCTTAACGAGAGTTCTTCCGCGCGCCTTAGAATTCTCTTCTCGCCTACCTGTGTCGGTTTGCGGTACGGGCACCTTCTCCTGGCTAGAGGCTTTTCTTGGCAGTGTGAGATCATGACCTTCGCTACTACAATTTTCGCTCCCCATCACAGCCCAGCCTTAATGATGTGCGGATTTGCCTACACATCAGCCTCACTGCTTAGACGGACATCCATCAGTCCGCGTCACTACCCTCCTGCGTCACCCCATCGCTCATAGCGGATTACGGTGGTACAGTAATTTCAAACTGTTGTCCTTCGACTACGCCTTTCGGCCTCGCCTTAGGTCCCGACTTACCCTGAGCGGACGAGCCTTCCTCAGGAAACCTTGGGCTTTCGGCGGATCAGATTCTCACTGATCTTTTCGTTACTCATACCGGCATTCTCACTTGTGTAGTGTCCAGCGCTCTTTTCAGTACACCTTCAACCCCTACACAACGCTCCCCTACCCCAGATACATACGTATCTAGCCATAGCTTCGGTGGTGTGTTTAGCCCCGTTACATTTTCGGCGCAGAGTCACTCGACCAGTGAGCTATTACGCACTCTTTCAATGGTGGCTGCTTCTAAGCCAACATCCTGGTTGTCTGTGCAACTCCACATCCTTTCCCACTTAACACACACTTGGGGACCTTAGCTGATGGTCTGGGCTGTTTCCCTTTTGACAATGGATCTTAGCACTCACTGTCTGACTCCCGGCAATAAGTATATGGCATTCGGAGTTTGACTGAGCTTGGTAATCCTTGCGGACCCCGCACCCAATCAGTGCTCTACCTCCACTACTCTTATACCGAGGCTAGCCCTAAAGCTATTTCGGGGAGAACCAGCTATCTCCGAGTTCGATTGGAATTTCTCCGCTACCCCCACCTCATCCCCGCACTTTTCAACGTACGTGGGTTCGGGCCTCCAGTGCGTGTTACCGCACCTTCACCCTGGACAGGGGTAGATCACACGGTTTCGGGTCTACGTCCACATACTAATTCGCCCTATTCAGACTCGCTTTCGCTGCGGCTCCACCTTCTCGGCTTAACCTTGCATGTTAAACGTAACTCGCCGGTTCATTCTACAAAAGGCACGCCATCACCCATTAATAGGGCTCTGACTTTTTGTAAGCACACGGTTTCAGGTTCTATTTCACTCCCCTTCCGGGGTGCTTTTCACCTTTCCCTCACGGTACTGTTTCACTATCGGTCGCCAGGTAGTATTTAGCCTTAGCAGATGGTCCTGCTGGATTCATACGGGGTTTCACGTGCCCCGCACTACTCGGGATCCGTCTCGGAGAGAACACAGTTTAGGTTACAGGGCTTTTACCTCTATCGCGGGCCTTTCCAGACCTCTTCACCTACCATATTCCTTTGTAACTCCATGTGAGACGTCCCACAACCCCTAAGAGCAAGCTCTTAGGTTTAGGCTGTTCCGCGTTCGCTCGCCGCTACTGACGGAATCACTATTGTTTTCTCTTCCTCAGGGTACTTAGATGTTTCAGTTCCCCTGGTCTGCCTCTACATTTCCTATGTATTCAGAAATGAGTAACTGCGAATTACCACAGCTGGGTTTCCCCATTCGGACACCCCCGGATCAAAGCTTGCTTACAGCTCCCCGAGGCAGTTTCGTTGTTCGCCACGTCCTTCGTCGGCTCCTGGCGCCTAGGCATCCTCCGTGTGCTCTTATTAGCTTAACCTTGATTTTTCCGAAGAAAAATCTCACTAATAACATTTACTTGTTTACACAAGTTGCTAAAAGATGTTCTAAAACGCAAATTCGTTTCGGTATCCAGTTTTCAAGGATCAAGTGTATAGACATAACAAATAGATGAAGTTTGTTGGTGGAGCCAAGCGGGATCGAACCGCTGACCTCCTGCTTGCAAGGCAGGCGCTCTCCCAGCTGAGCTATGGCCCCGCAAATTCCATCAAAACCGAACAAATGGATACACGTTAATTGGTTGTGGAAGCTAAGCTTCCGATTTGAATGTTCTCATTGCAGAGAACGATTCTCCATAGAAAGGAGGTGATCCAGCCGCACCTTCCGATACGGCTACCTTGTTACGACTTCACCCCAATCATCTACCCCACCTTCGGCGGCTGGCTCCCTTGCGGGTTACCCCACCGACTTCGGGTGTTGTAAACTCTCGTGGTGTGACGGGCGGTGTGTACAAGACCCGGGAACGTATTCACCGCGGCATGCTGATCCGCGATTACTAGCAATTCCGACTTCATGCAGGCGAGTTGCAGCCTGCAATCCGAACTGAGACCGGCTTTGATGGGATTGGCTCCACCTCGCGGCTTCGCTTCCCGTTGTACCGGCCATTGTAGTACGTGTGTAGCCCAGGTCATAAGGGGCATGATGATTTGACGTCATCCCCACCTTCCTCCGGTTTGTCACCGGCAGTCACTCTAGAGTGCCCAACATTACTTGCTGGCAACTAAAGTTAAGGGTTGCGCTCGTTGCGGGACTTAACCCAACATCTCACGACACGAGCTGACGACAACCATGCACCACCTGTCTCCTCTGTCCCGAAGGCCGCCACTATCTCTAGCAGATTCAGAGGGATGTCAAGACCTGGTAAGGTTCTTCGCGTTGCTTCGAATTAAACCACATACTCCACTGCTTGTGCGGGTCCCCGTCAATTCCTTTGAGTTTCAGTCTTGCGACCGTACTCCCCAGGCGGAGTGCTTACTGTGTTAACTTCGGCACCAAGGGTATCGAAACCCCTAACACCTAGCACTCATCGTTTACGGCGTGGACTACCAGGGTATCTAATCCTGTTTGCTCCCCACGCTTTCGCGCCTCAGCGTCAGTTACAGCCCAGAAAGTCGCCTTCGCCACTGGTGTTCCTCCACATATCTACGCATTTCACCGCTACACGTGGAATTCCACTTTCCTCTTCTGTACTCAAGCCACCCAGTTTCCAGTGCGACCTCAGGTTGAGCCCAAGGTTTAAACACCAGACTTAAATAGCCGCCTGCGCGCGCTTTACGCCCAATAATTCCGGACAACGCTTGCCCCCTACGTATTACCGCGGCTGCTGGCACGTAGTTAGCCGGGGCTTTCTTCTCAGGTACCGTCACTCCGGTAGCAGTTACTCTACCGGACGTTCTTCCCTGGCAACAGAGCTTTACGATCCGAAAACCTTCATCACTCACGCGGCGTTGCTCCGTCAGGCTTTCGCCCATTGCGGAAGATTCCCTACTGCTGCCTCCCGTAGGAGTCTGGGCCGTGTCTCAGTCCCAGTGTGGCCGTTCACCCTCTCAGGTCGGCTACGCATCGTCGCCTTGGTGGGCCGTTACCCCACCAACTAGCTAATGCGCCGCAGGCCCATCCCTCAGTGACAGATTGCTCCGTCTTTCATTCTTCTCTCAGGAGAAAAAAGAAATTATCCGGTATTAGCTACCGTTTCCGGTAGTTATCCCAGTCTGAAGGGCAGGTTGCCTACGTGTTACTCACCCGTCCGCCGCTAAGTTATTTTGAAAGCAAGCTTTCAAAATAACTCCGCTCGACTTGCATGTATTAGGCACGCCGCCAGCGTTCGTCCTGAGCCAGGATCAAACTCTCCAATTAGTATTGAAAAGAGCGATATGCTCATTTTGAAACTGACGATTCATTAATTGAATCTTTTTAAAAATTAACGTGTTCCATTTGTTCAGTTTTCAAAGAACTTGCTCCTAGCATTTCGACATTCAATGTCTCTTGCACAGGAATTAGAGTATATCATGTTTGTTTCTATCTTGTCAACTTATTTCTTCATCGCTTGTGTTTCGTATGTGCGATGCGTCGTAAGCACAAGAGATAATATACCATGCTGTCATTGAGTTTGCAAGCTTTTTTTGAAATAAAAAAATCATTCGTATAAATAACTTCGATACAACACAAATTGATACCATTCATCCATTATTTGTGGCTAAATAGAATTTATCGTATTCGCCAATCTTACCTTTTAACTATCAGTACAGAGAGGAGTCAAAATGGAGACCAAACCTACAGACGCTGCATCAAAGGTAGACAGCAAGGACAATGAGCAGCGTAATCTGCAGCAGGCAACGATTTATAAAATTTTGTTAGCTGTCAGTTTTGTTCATTTATTTAATGATTCTATACAGGCAGTCATTCCAGCAATCTTCCCTATTCTCAAAGATAATCTACTGCTCTCTTTCGCCCAGATTGGATGGATCTCATTCGCTTTAAATATGACGTCATCAGTAATCCAACCCGTCATTGGATATGCTGCAGACCGTAAACCCCGTCCTATATTATTACCACTGGGTATGTGCAGCACATTTTTAGGTGTACTTCTATTGGCTTATGCCAATAGCTATTTTCTGGTCTTATTCTCGGTTATCCTGATCGGATTCGGTTCAGCCACCTTCCACCCAGAGGGTATGCGTGTTGCTCATATGGCGGCAGGTCAGCGAAAGGGATTGTCGCAATCTATTTTTCAAGTGGGCGGCAATGCTGGACAGTCCCTGGGTCCAATGCTTACGAAATGGGTGTTCATCCCCTTTGGCCAGATTGGTGCCCTAGGCTTCACGATCGTCGCGGCTGCCGGAATCGCTGTTCAGACCTATGTAGCTCGCTGGTATAGAGAAATGCTAGATGCCGGTTATACCTTTCATAAAAAATCAACAGCACGGGCAATCGACCCCGCCCGCCGAAAAAGTATACGAACAGCAACGATTATTCTTGTATTCCTAGTCTTTGTTAGGTCTTGGTATGGCGCTTCTATCGGCAGTTACTACGCCTTCTATCTAATGGACAAATATCAAATGACGCTGGATAAAGCCCAAATCTATATTTTTATGTATTTGGCTGCTGGCGCAGTGGGCACATTTTTTGGAGGTCCGCTGGCTGACCGTTTTGGACGGCGTAATCTCATCTTACTATCAATGGTAGGAACCGTTCCCTTTGCACTTGCTCTACCCTTTGTAGGTCCATTATGGGCGGCTGTATTGCTGCTGATTGGCGGTTTCATCCTTCTGTCCAGCTTCTCTGTTACCGTCATTTATGCTCAAATGCTATATCCGGGCAACATTGGCACAGTTTCAGGTCTGATCACGGGACTTGCTTTTGGACTCGGCGGGATCGGCTCATTAGTCCTCGGCAACCTCATTGATAGTATCGGGATTGCTAAAGTGTTCATCGCTTGCGGCTTCCTCCCGCTGCTTGGGTTTCTTGCCTTGCTGCTTCCTAGAGATGAGAAATTAGAAGAATGGGCGGCGCAATAACTTCTCAATGATCACTTAAGGCTTTACTCATTACTGTAGAAAATAGAGCGGCAGCCTTCCCGCTGCCTTCAGTCATGTAATTATCCTGATTCGTACGATCAAAACCCATCCATACCGCAGCTGTCCACTCCGAAGTATAGCCTACAAACCAAAGATCCCGATTAGCTTTCTTGCTCACGCCAGCCAAGTCCAATTGGGTCGTACCGGTCTTTCCCGCTACTGGTCTGTTCATCTGCGCTTTTTTCCCTGTTCCTTCATTAACAACATTGCGTAACATAGCCGTCATCGCTTCTGCGGTACGCGGCGAGATTACCTGACGTGATTCAGAGGGATGAGTATACAAGACCTTCCCTTTTGAATCCGTTATGGAGCGCACCATATGAGCCGCATTAAATTTTCCTCCACTAGCAAAGACACTGTAGGCCTGGGCCATTTTTAGTGGAGAAACCCCATTATGAAGCCCCCCCAAAGCTATTGATAAATGATTGTCCTCCTCCGTCAGTACAATTCCTAATTTAGCGGCAAATTGCCGCGCAGAAGAGATTCCAACCTGCTTCAATACCCATACGGCTGGTGCATTGATGGATTTTTGCAAAGCTGTGTTCATTGTGACCTGACCTAGGTATATACCGTTCAAGTTCTCAGGCTTATAGCTGCCATAAGCAACTTTACGGTCGGACAGCATACTATTCGGGTTGAATATCCCGCTCTCCAGTGCAGGTCCATAATCAATGATCGGCTTAAAGCTGGAACCCGGCTGACGTGCATCAATAATAGCTCTGTTCAAATTGCCCTCGTTTTGATCTCGCCCACCAATCAATGCCACTACTTCTCCTGTACGATGATCCATTATGGTCATAGCTGCTTCTACCTGCTGATCTTTTCCGTCAGGTGGAAATGAAGCCTCTTTGAGAACGGCCTGCTCAAGTGCCTGCTGTGCTTTGATGTTCAAACCTGTCACTATAGTGTAGCCGCCTGTACGAAGCTCCTCTACGGATTCCCCTGTGATCTGAGCCGCTTCCTTAAGGGCTGCATCCACATAATACACTCCGGCAACCCCATTTTCGACCGCAGCTGGAGGCTGATATTGTTTATTCATAGCTTCCTGCATTTGCTCATACGTGATTAGTCGCTGATTGAACATCATCTTTAGCACTAGATTTCTTCTCGTTTTGGATAATGCACTATTGTCTACTGGGTTATAAATAGAAGGGCCTTTAGGGATTCCCGCCAGAGTGGCTATTTGCCAGATCTCCAATTTTTTCAGATCAGACACGCCGAAGTAACGCTTCGCTGCTGCTTTTACTCCATATTGTCCCCGCCCCATATAAATCTGATTGAGGTACAGCTGCAAAATCTCACGTTTCGTCAGTCGCTGCTCCAAGGCAAAAGCAATAGAGGTTTCATTTAACTTGCGCAGCATATTCTTATCTCTGTTCAAATAAAGATTGCGAGCAAGCTGTTGAGTAATACTACTGCCACCTTCTGATAAACTCATGTCCAAGATATTTTTCAAGAAAGCGCGTGATATCCCTTTATAATCGACCCCTTGATGGCTATAAAAACGGCGGTCTTCTACTGTTAAAAAGGTATCTATTAATAAAGCCGGCATCTCCTCAAGCTCTGCTGTAAGCCTATAACCCGAGCTCGGTAGCGGAGTCATTCGTATAACCGTTCCATCTGAAGCTGTGATGAGGCTTGATTCTGGCAATTGCAGCCTATCCTCATGCCGGTTAAGTACAATCCCCCCATACTGGTATACATAGAACAAAATCAAAAGCACCAATACCGTACTAATAACACTCACATCAAATAATAGGTACCCTACTCGCAATATCCGGGTGCGTGCATTCCATCTGCTCATGATTCGATAATCAGGTTCTCCAGGAACCGCTCCATATTGCGTACTTCATCATTCGCTGCTGCAAGAAGTGTATGTACTTCCGCCCCATCCTCTTCAACCTCACGGAGAGTGCGAAGTATCGCCCTAGTCCTTATTAATAAAGCTACTGCTGGTGTGTCCTCTATCCGCTTTGAGCTTGCACCTCTATCTGGAACTTCTATTCTTTGCATTCGATTGAGGTTAGCAGCAATTTCACCTATTTCTCCTCCAGAGAGAACCTTGATGTTCTGGGCGACTCCTTTATCTGCCAGCTCCGAGGTTCCCACCACTAGCGAGCGCAAATCATCAGCCATTTTCTGTGAACGAAGAACATACAGCCCACCGAAGACTAGAATAAATAGAAGGATGGCACTAGGGGTTTGACCCATATGATTAATAACCCAATGAATAAGCCGGACAAAAAAGGCTCCTGGTTGACCCGAATAATGAGAATACAGCAAAGCGACAGCCCGCTGGACAACAAAAAGAAAGGCAACACTCAAAAGAGCACAACCCATAAAAATATATAAATAGCTGATACGAACCGTCCGAAGTTTTGGCATGGTAGTTCCCTCCTTGTGCCACAAGGATAACTTCCAAATCTTAAGAACCCGCCATAGTTTTCTTAAGATTCTATGAAGAATGGGAAACGGGTAATAAAATCCGTGCGAAGAGATGTACTTTCTACATAAATAACGCCATTGTGGCGTTCGATGATACTTTTGGCAATCGCAAGTCCAAGCCCTGAGCCGCCTGTATGCTGTGAACGCGACTTTTCTGCCCGATAGAATCGTTCAAAAATAAAAGGGATATCACTTTCCGCAATCCTCTCTCCGAAGTTGCTAATACGGACCACAGCATCATTTTCCTTTTTACTGAAACCTATCTCCAATTTCCCGCCGCTTCTGCCGTAACGGATCGTGTTAGTAATCAAATTTTCATAAGCACGTACTAATTCTTTAGGCGAAGCCTCTATCCATAACTCATCAGCAACGTCCTCGATTTCATAGATCATATCCGCCTTTGTTAGTTCAGGAACTGACTCCTCCGCCAGCTGCCGTATGAAGGCCTTCAAATCCAATCTCTGCATAACCAAAGGGTACTCTCCACTATTTACACGTGTGTATTCAAAAAGATCATCGATCAGTTTACGCAGCACCAGGGATTTGTTGTAGGCTATATCCACGTAATACCGGATTTCCGCTTCTTCCTGACATCGATCTTGTTCGATGTATTCCAGAAAGCCCAAGACAGAGGTAAGCGGGGTGCGTAAATCATGGGAAACACCTGTGATCAAGTCATTTTTCGCATTTACAGCTTTACGTTCCTCCTCTATGGAGTGCTGCAAACGCTCAGCCATTTCATTAATATTCTCAGCCAGCACACCCAGCTCATCCGTGGTTCTGACTTCAATTCTATGGGACATCCCGGAGCTTGTAATTTCTCGAATCCCTTTTGTGATCTCTTCCAGATACAGCACAACTTTACGAGTGTAGATAAAAAAGAATAATAAAAAGCTGATAATACCCGCTGCTGTCATTAGTGGCATAGAGCCAATATGATTAATAATCCAGCGCAGTATGCGTGAATAGGGAGCCGACTCTGAAGCCGGATTTAGATAGATCATAAAGTTGACGAGTTGGTACCCTGCCATGAGCAGCAAAGCGCCCGAAAGCACACTCAGCAAAAAAGCAAACATAAACTTCCAGCGAATCGTCGTTATATATTTAGAATTCAAGAAGCCTCACCTAATCCTTTCAGGAAGGTCCGTCTAATTTATAGCCAACTCCCCAGACGGTTTGTATATAACGTGGGCGTTTCGAATCGATTTCGATTTTGTCTCGGAGATTACGAATATGTACCATCACTGTGTTACCGCCATCTAAAAAGGGTTCATTCCATACCTTATTGTAAATTTGCTCCAAGCTAAGCACTTGACCTTGGTGTCTCGCTAAAAGCTCTAGAATAGAGAATTCCCGCGGAGTCAGTTTAATCTTCTGCTGGTCTACATATACCTCATGCTTAGACGTATCTATAGTCAGATCCTCAAAGCTTAGTTTGCTGTCGTTTCCTAACGTATTACTATCCTTATTAAATCCGTGATAACGGCGCAACTGTGATTTTACTCGTGCCACAATCTCCAAAGGATTAAACGGCTTGCCCACGTAGTCATCTGCCCCGAGGCTCAGGCCGGAGATCTTGTCCATATCTGTATTTTTGGCTGATAGTATGATAATTGGCATTTTCCGCTCTTCACGGATCTTCATACATGCAGCTAGCCCGTCCATTTTAGGCATCATGACATCAAGAATAATTAGATCAACTTCCTCTTTCTGCAGACATTCCAGCGCTTCCATTCCATCATAAGCCTTTAGCAGTCTATAGCCTTCATTACAGAGATAAATCGTTAACAGTTCTACAATTTCCTTCTCATCGTCTACTAACAATATCGTTTCTCTCTTCACAGGAAGGGTTTCCTTTCAAATATAGTAATAAATATCTATAGCCTATATATTAGCAGATCAACCGAATTTTTTTCTAAAAAAGAAACGTTTAGTTGTAATCCACGCAAAAAAGGCCCCTGCTCCTCTCGTACTTAAACGAAATGGAACCGGGAACCTTTTGGAATCGAATATAGTTTGTTACTTACATATCCAACAAGCGAATTAGCTCATCTTCATCCTCAATGACTTGAATGCCTAACTGCTGGGCTTTGGCCAGCTTACTGCCAGCTTTTTCACCAGCGATAACTAAATCCGTCTTCTTGGACACACTTCCCGACACCTTTGCTCCGAGTGCTTCCAGACGTTCAGCTGCTTCATCTCGGGTAAGCTTTTGCAAGGAACCGGTCAATACGACCGTTTTGCCACTAAAGAAGGAATCGGTACTAACAGGACGTGGCGCCTCAGGAGCCTTTGCTTCCACACCCAACGTCCGCAAGCGGGAAACATTAGCTACTACAACTGGGTCTGCGAAGAAGCTGACAATGCTCTCGGCGACAATCCC
Organism: Paenibacillus sp. FSL H3-0286; assembly: GCF_045040705.1. NCBI lineage: Bacteria > Bacillati > Bacillota > Bacilli > Caryophanales > Paenibacillaceae > Paenibacillus > Paenibacillus sp. FSL H3-0286. The sequence continues at coordinate 6,466,897 of NZ_CP150285.1, forward strand.
ACCAATGTCTGGTAACTCAGCGAGCTCCTCGGCTTTGGCCTGCATCACAGCATCCAGATCGCGGAAATGATCAGCCAACATCTTCGTCGTTGCTTTACCTGTGTTAGGGATCCCTAACGCAAAGAGAAATGAAGCAAGATCTCTACCTTTGCTATCTTCTAAAGCTTGCAGCAAATTCTGTGCTTTTTTCTCACCAAAACGGTTCAGCTGTACAAGCTGCTCAAAGTTCAGTTCATACAGATCCGCAGAGTCATGTACATTAAGCTCATCATAGAGCTGACCCGCCGTCTTCTCACTGAACGTCTCGATATCCATCGCATCACGCGAAGCAAAGTGGGTGATCCGACTGATAATCTGCGGCCTACAATTCAGTTTATTGTTACAGAAAAGATGTGCTCCGCGCATTTCTAACGGATATCCACAAGCTGGACAGTCCTCAGGGAAAATAATCTCTCCACCGTCATTCTCCTCTGTTACCTTGCCAAGAATTTCTGGGATAACATCATTGGAACGGCGAATAAAGACCCGCGAACCTAAGGCGAATTTCAAGTTTTTGCGCTCAATATCACCCACATTATTCAGGGTGCAGTTCTGAACGGTAACTCCGGCAAGCTCTACAGCCTCAACCCGAGCCAGCGGAGTCACTTTACCTGTACGACCTACATTCCAGCTAACAGACTCCAGCACGGTCGTCGTTTCTTCGGCTTCAAATTTATAAGCAACTGCCCAACGCGGGAACTTGTCAGTGTAGCCAAGCACCTCACGGATCCGGAAATCCGTGACCTTAATTACAGCCCCATCAATGAGGTAATCAAGACTCGAACGACTCTCCTCGATTCCAGCGAGCTGCTCAGTTACATCATCAAAATCATTGCAGTAGGTCAGGTATGGGTTCACTTTAAATTTGTTATTCCGCAGAAAATCCATCATTTCCTGATGGTCAGCGAACTCCGCGCCTTCTGCAAAGCCTACATTATAGAAAAAAGCGTTCAAACGGCGGTCCGCAGTAGTCTTCGGATTAAGATTACGCAGTGCACCTGCTGCTGCATTACGCGCATTCTTCAGCGGCTCTGCAGCCCTTGTATTATAATCAGCCAGCACAGACAGATTCATAATCCCTTCACCCTGAACCTCAATGACCCCATCCTTGAAGGGAATCGTCAATGGAACGGATTTGATGGTCTTCACCTGTGCAAGTATTCCTTCGCCAACTACACCATTGCCACGCGTTGATGCCTGTTCGAGAACACCATTACGATAGGTTAAATTCAGCGTTAAGCCATCGAACTTCAGTTCTACTGCATAACAAGGATCAGGAAGAGGGGTATCTGGATTCTTAAGATTGTATTCATTCACTAACCGGAGCACCCGGGTATTCCAGCTGCGCAGCTGTTCAATATTCTGTGCTTTATCCAGACTCCAAAGCGGTGCCAGATGCCGATGCGGCGTGAAGCCCTTAAGCAGCTCTCCACCTACACGTTGTGTAGGCGAATCCGGTAGTACGAAGCCACTCTCAGCCTCCAGTGCTACAAGCTTGTCGTATAAAACATCGTATTCCTTATCGCTGACTAGCGGTGCATCCAGCGTGTAGTAGTGGTAATTATAGTTATTTAATTCCGCAACAAGCTCTTCCATCACATGCATAGCATCCATGCAGGTACATCCCTCCGTCAATAAGTTTCCTAAAGTTAGCGTGGTCTAAATATCCGTTCGTTAATCGTTGTCTGCTATTATTCCACTTTAGTAATCGGCGCAAACCCCGCAAGCAGGCGTTTCACACCCACGGGAGCCGGAAAAGCAATCTGTAGCTCCGTGTCATTCCCGCTGCCTTTAACAGATACAACGGTGCCCGTGCCCCATTTGCCGTGGGAGACCTTGTCACCCGCTTTGTAATCGCCAGCTGCAGCAGCCCCTGCTCCGGTAGCACGCTGTGCGCCTCCGGAGGTCACGGTCACGCTGCTCTTGCTTGCCGCCGCTGACGCCGTGCTTCCGCCGCCTGCCGGCGTAGCTCCGGCGGCGCCACCCCGGCCGCCAAAGTTCCCACGGCCACCGCTGCCGAAGCCGCGTCCGCCGTAAGCACCGCCTGCCTCCGCGCCTCCGCGCTGGAAGCGGTCTTGAGTCTTAACGGTATCTTCCTTCAGTCCCTCCGGAATCTCCTCTAAGAAGCGGGACGGTTGGTTCGCCGTCGTCCGGCCAAAGAGCGTACGCATCCGCGCACAAGAGAGAAACAGTTGTTTCTCCGCGCGGGTGATCCCCACATACGCAAGCCGGCGTTCCTCTTCCAGCTCGTCGTTGTCCTGGAAGGCACGGCTGTGTGGGAACACGCCTTCTTCCATTCCGACGATAAATACCGTCGGGAACTCCAGACCTTTGGCGCTGTGCATCGTCATTAACACAACCGCATCACTACGATCCTCTTCATCATCGTTCACACTATCGATATCTGCGATAAGTGCAAGATCCGTGAGGAAGGAGACCAGCGACTTGTCTTCGTTGTTCTTTTCAAACTCCATCGTCACCGATAAGAACTCATCGATATTCTCTAGCCGCGAGCGTGATTCGAGTGTGTTTTCATTTTGCAGCTCCAAACGGTACTGCGACATTTCCAGTATTTTTTCCGTCAATTCGGTTACAGACAAGAACTCCACCATACGGTGTAGAGCTTCAATCATATCGTAGAACTCTACTAGCATATTCCGCGTCCGTCCGGCAAAGCCCAAATCATCGACCGTTTGCAGCACTCGGAAAATAGAAACACCACGTTCACCAGCAGCAGCTGCCAGCTTGCCAACCGTTGTATCTCCTAATCCACGCTTAGGAACATTAATAATACGCGTCAGGCTGATATCATCATCAGGGTTAGACAGTAAACGTAGATACGCCAGCAGATCCTTGATTTCTTTACGATCATAGAACTTGATCCCGCCAACGATTTGATATGGAATATCTGATTTGATCAAAATTTCTTCTATTACCCGTGACTGAGCATTCGTCCGATACAGAATCGCGTGATTCTGGTAAGCTTGACCTTGCTTCACATTTTTGCTGATTTCTCCGGTTACAAAATACCCTTCGTCATGCTCGGAATCCGCCCGGTACACCTTAATCTTGGCGCCTTCCTCGGAATCGGTCCACAGCTTTTTCGGTTTACGGCCACTATTAAGCGCGATTACCCCATTGGCTGCATTCAGGATATTAGCGGTTGAACGGTAATTCTGTTCTAGCAGAATCGTCTTCGCTTCCGGATAATCCTCTTCAAAATTAAGAATATTCGTAATATCCGCACCACGCCAGCGATAGATCGACTGGTCACTATCCCCTACCACACAAATGCGGTGGTGGCTGTCTGCCAGCATGCGGCACAACATGTATTGTGCTCTGTTCGTATCCTGATACTCATCCACATGGATGTATTTGAACTTCTTTTGGTAAAAATCCAAAACCTCGGGAACTTCCTTAAATAATTCGATAGTCTTCATAATCAAATCATCAAAATCAAGCGAGTTATTGCTTCTCAAACGCCGTTGGTACATTTTATAAACCTTGGCAACTAAACCTTCGAAATAATCACCGACTTTTTGCTCATACTGCGCCGGAGTAATCAGTTCATTCTTAGATGCGCTAATTATGGCTTGTACAGCTTTCGGTTCGAATTTTTTCGTATCAATATTCAGTTCCTTCATGCAATTACGAATGACTGATAACTGGTCTGTAGAGTCCAGAATCGAGAAGTTGGAAGTAAATCCAATGCGCTCAATATCCTTCCGCAAGATCCGAACACACATGGAGTGAAAGGTGGATACCCAAATATCTCTTCCCTCAGGTCCAACGAGCTTAGATACACGTTCCTGCATTTCCCTCGCAGCTTTATTCGTAAATGTAATCGCCAAAATCGCCCAAGGCGGCGCCTTTCGATTAGCAATCAGCCAGGCAATTCTGTGAGTCAGCACTCTCGTCTTCCCACTGCCCGCACCAGCCATAATCAAAAGGGGTCCTTCAGTAGTTTCGACAGCCTGCCTTTGTGGAGGATTCAATCGGCTGACCGCGTCTTGTATGTTAATAAGTTGCATGTGTAACATGCTCCTTTCTAAAAATAAAATTACAAATCATAAGTAGTCCATAAGCTAACCGCTAGTCGAACTGCTCTTGCACCGTCTTTTTAACAGCAAATACCGTACGAATTGCCTGCTCTACATCCCGATAAATAATATTGCCGACAACTACTGTATCACATAGAGCTGCTGCCTGCTCGGCCTCTGCCTCACAAGTAATGCCGCCTCCATAAAATAGTTGGGCTTGCTCCACCATCTCACGCACTATACGTACTGTCTCCATATCCCCAAATCTACCGCTATATTCAAGATAGACTATTGGCAGGGACATCAGCTTGTCCGCAACCTGGGCATACGCAGCCGCCTCTTCAGCATTAATGGTTGTCTCGGCCCCTGTAATCCGCGCAACTGAAGAATCACTGTTCAAAACGACGTAACCTTCCGTTAGCAGCTGATCCCATGGGATCATAAATCCATAACGCTCTATAGCTCGACGATGATGGCCTACAATCCAAGCTGGATCAGGTGTATTTAGCACCATAGGAATCATATAAAGATCAAATCCGGGTACAGCAGCTTCAAGTTCGGATACCTCGAGTGCACAGGGCAGCTCAAAACGTCTTACTCTTGATAAGAGATCTACTGTATTCTCATAAGTAACTCCTGTAGAGCCTCCTATCAATATGGCATCCGTGCCGGACAAGCAAACGGCCTCCAAATCCTCATCTGAAATCATACGATCTGGGTCCAACTTAAACACATGCCGCCAAGGTTTGATCATTTGCTGTACTGATTTCATGGGAATCATCCTTAATTGTCATTTGGGCAAGACAAAACACTCCTGCCGCCGCAAAAGATATAGATCTAGTCTATGCCAGCACAGGAGGTGTGTCAATTTAAAGCGAACAAAAATACGAACATTTTTTCGTATGTAAATTTGAGGTCCCCGCAAAGTACCTGAATACACATCTGAGGAAAGCAGCACTTTGCAGGGATATATTAGTTGTAATGAGTGGAGATAAATTTCAGCGTATACCTCTGAGGTTATTCAAATCATTTTCAGGCACAAAATCACTATAAAATCCGTCTACACCCATACGAGATAACGCTCTAATCTCATCCTCTTCATCCACTGTATGAACGTATACACGAGCTCCGATATTTTTTAACTGTTTGACAAAACTCTTGGTGGCCCGGCTAACTGGCATCGTAATATCCACACCTGTTTTTTTAACAAACTCAATAACTTGTTCATCCGTATCCTTAGATTGGTACAGGGTGTAAAGCACTTCTGGAAAAGAATACACCTTATTGATCTCATCAAGCATCGGCTGATTGTAGATCTGTGGAACTATCCGCTCCAACAACGCTGGATCCCGACGCTGCGCCGCTTCGGTCAGCAATGTAAATTGCTTCTCTATAAGTTCCGGTTGGATTTCTTTGGTATCCGTAACGATATAAGCATCTGGATAATTCTGCATTAGATCAAGCACCTTCTCAATATCAAGCGGAGAGTATATATTCAGGATGGGGCTGTCCATAAATTCCTCGTAATCTAGTGCCACACCCTGTTTATTAGCAGGGAGAACCTCCAACTGACCTAAAAGCTTGCTCATATTGCCTGTCCATTCATGCCGCGCAACCAACTGATCATCCTTCGATAACAAAAAATCAACTTCAAATACGCGAGTTCCCCGTTCATAGTTAGCGACAAAGGCCTCCCAAGCATTGGTATACGTATATCCGTTAATTCCCCCCATGGCATGTGCAACGATTCTGTGCGCTTCAAAACCGCTCGTGGGTTGCTCTTCCTCTTTGTTCAACGTTATTACAAGAATCATTATTAGTGCGACAATCATTACTACGGTTGCAATAATCTTTTTCTTATTCATAGTTGTGAGTTTCCTTTGCAAAGTTTAGATTAGAAAATTAATACCCCGCTCTGCCAGTGGCAAAACGGGGTATTATTAAATTTCACAAATCTAAATAAGTGCAGGTCTCAATATGCGTTTTTGTTAACGAAGCCGTTGCGAATCGTTTTGAAAATAATTCGAATATCGAACAGTAAGGACCAGTTCTCGATATAGAAAATATCGTGCTTAATCCGTTCCTCAATTGAAGTGTCCCCGCGCAGCCCATTGCTCTGTGCCCAGCCCGTAATTCCTGGACGCACATGGTGCTTCACCATATACTTCGGAATTTCATCACGGAATTGTTCTACATAAAATGGTCGTTCTGGCCGTGGGCCAACTACACTCATATGACCGAGTAATACATTAAAAAATTGCGGAAGCTCATCCAGACTTGTCTTACGGATAAAGGTTCCAAATCGAGTTCTACGCGGATCTTCCCGCGTACTCCAACCTGTATCCTCTTCCCCGTCCTGCTGCAGCTTCATTGAACGAAACTTATACATCATAAAATTACGCCGATTAAGTCCCACCCGTTCCTGCCGGAATATGATCGGTCCCGGTGAGGTAAGACGTACGCCGAGAGCTACGATCAGCATCACGGGAGATATCATAATAATAGCGAATAGAGAGAACACGATATCAAACAAACGTTTTGCCATCTTATTTCCCGTCATATCCAGTGGAATATCACGAACATTAATCATTGGCATACCTGCAAAGTTATCAAAGTAAGGACGCGCCGGTAAATAATCAAAGAAATCCGGAATAATCAATGTGCGTACCCCTGCTTTTTCACAGGCCGCAATAATCGAAGGATATTTAGAATGCGCATCGAGCGGCAAAGCAAGAATAACCTCGTCCACAGGCAGCATCTCCAGCATTCCGGATAACTGATCAACCGTACCTAGAATCGGTTTATAGCGCTGTTCTTCAATTCCATCCCAAGTATGATAGTCGTCTAAGAAACCAATAGCTTCATATCCGAGCTCTGGATATTGCTCCAAATTGTTGTAGAATCTTTTGCCGAGTGTACCAGCGCCGATAATAAGCACGAACTGGCGGTTGAATCCCTTTTCTCGAAAAGATTTAAGCATCTTCTTCAACACATAACGGTAAAGCATAATGGAAAGAACATTAAATCCCATATAAATAGCCAGATATGTACGGGAGATATCAATTTCTTTCACGAAAAACATTAGACCGAGCAGGATGAAGATGCTCATGATATGCACTTGGAAAATCTTAATAAATTCATCGACAAAACGTTTCTTACGCTTAGGCAAATAAAGCGATAAAAGGATACCAATTAAGACAGCTACTACGCCATAAATCATACTCCAATAAGCGTAAGACTCTACAGGCAGCGTGTTATAGGATTCCATCCATCCGCTCTTGAACTTGATCCACCAAGCCGCTAAAAAGGACAGTTGGATGACAAGAAAGTCAGCAACCATATAGAGCTGTGTCAAAAATTTCTGATTCCGCCGAATCATAATCTCACCTCAGTATTCTTATCGTTACGAGCGCCTGTTTCCGTAGCAGAGCTAAGACTCTGTGCAGGTGATGGAACTGCTTTAGGAAAGATTAGGGCATTCCGCAAAAGGGACAGAGCAAACTTCATACCAACACCAGCATATACTGTTCCATTTATAATACTGTTGTACTTCCTACTATAATGCTTACGATGAAATAAAATCATTGCCCTGTGAAATTCATAGACGATCTTGAACGGTCTACGTCTGGCACTGCCGCCTTTGAGATGGACGATGGAGGTCTTCGGATAATAATAAATCTCCCAACCAGCCTCTTTAATACGATAGCACCAGTCTAAATCCTCACCGTACATAAAAAACTCTTCATCTAATCCGCCGACCTGATCAATCGTCTCCCGCCGCAGCAGCATAAACGCACCCACCAGACAATCTATCGGGTAATCAAGATCAGGGTCCAGATAACCTAACTGATAACCGTTAAACTTCGGTCGATCCGGAAACAACTTACTGAAACCAAAAGCATAATAGAAGGAAGCTGACGGTGTAGGAAATCCTCGCTTACACGCTTTATCCAGCGACCCATCTGGCAAAATAATCTTACATCCTGACGCCCCAACATCGGGCCGACCATCCATAAAGGAGATCATCGTCTCCAGCGTATCCCTGCTTACCACCGTATCTGAATTGAGCAATAGTACATACCGTCCGGATGAAGCTTCCATCCCCTGATTATTTGCACGGGCAAAACCGACATTGTCGTTATTTGCGATCAACATGACACTTGGAAACTCTCTACCAATCATCTCTACCGAATCATCATGGGAATTGTTGTCTATCAAAATAATCTCATAGGAATAGTTCGTTTCTGAGTCATATACCGACCTGATACAGTCCATCGTCAGGCGACACGTGTTGTAATTGACAATAAGTATGCTTACATCTACATTCACTGCGTAACGCTCCTGACAAATATAGTAATCTACCGACAATTATTATAACATAAAACCTCCCTGAGAGGAGGTGACCTTTCAGGGAGGTTTTTCCAGATACTGTTTGATTTACGTGTTCTTTCGCTCTTTTACGATGGTCTGTATATATTTTCGTTTCTTTTTTAACGCTGGGAGCTGAGTGAAAAAGGATTTCCACGCTACGATTAACTTTGGCTCTCTCAGAAGCATATAACCATGCGCGGCAATTTCATAGGGAAGAGAAACCAAGATTGTCTTCAGCATAGTTCGAGCCGATTCATTCTTGTAGATCATTTTGTAGCGATTAATGTAAGATATTCGCCGGATGAACATTGGTTTGGTACTACGGCCAGACGTTTTCCACCCACGTTCATGATACCCAATTGCCTCAGCATCATAATACCCCTGCCAGCCAAATAGCTGGGCTCTCCAAGCCACATCCACATCTTCCTTATATGCAAAAAAATCTGCATCAAAAAACTCCCCATCAACACTAACGTCTTCAATCATCCGTCGAGAATACATCGCCGCCGCCCCAGATACACCAAATACTGTACCCGACTGTGTCCATAGTTCTGCTGGATCCCCCGCACCACGGTCAAACGCACGCCGTGCCTTGTTCATCTGAAGACCAGTGCTATCCACTGATCCGTGATCAGCCTTTAGCAAAAGCTTACCTGTGGCGCTGCCGATCTGCGGGTTGGCTTCCATTAGTGCGATTAGTCTAGAGATATAGTCTGGTGCCAGCGTCAAATCCGGATTGAGAACGAGCACATAATCTGTTTCTGTAGTAGCTATAGCTTGGTTATGAGCTGGGGCGAAGCCTGTGTTTTTTGGGTTTTGGATGAGTAGCAGGCTCGTGGGCGCTTCCTTGTTAGCTTGTGAATTGATAGTATCGACCATGTTAAAGAAAGTGTTCACTTTCTCTGCACAATCGTCCGAAGACGCATTGTCCACAACAACAATTTTCTCAATAGGATAATCCTGTGCCATTACTGCCTCTAAGCAATCTATAATGTCATCCGCACTGTTGTAGGTGACGATATGTACACTAACTGTTTTGTTATTCATGAGTATCCTCGACTTTGTAATTTCTAATTAACTACCTGCTTCCTTCTTATTATAACGAAAGAACACAAAAAACTCCCGCATCGTTATAAACGATTTAGGAGTTTCAATTGGTGTTATTCTATTCTTTTAGCTCTAAGAGGAAATCTCTCAAGCCTTCACGCCAAGGTCGAATGTCCTCAAAACCATTCGTACGTATCGACAGATGCTCCATCACCGAATTCCGAGGACGTGGTGCAGGTCTCGGAAACTGTTCCGTAGCACACGGTTCAAGCGTAGCAGTGAATTTGAAACCCAAAATATCCTCGGCCTCTACAAAGATCGCCTGTGTAAATTCAAACCAGGTACAAGAGTCGCTATTTGACGCATGGTATACACCATACTTCTCAGTTTGAACAAGCTCAAGCAAGAATCGAGCTAAATCGACTGTGTAAGTAGGCGAACCTTTTTGGTCATCGACAACTTGAAGCATTGGCTTTTCTTGACCAAGCTTTAGCATTGTTTTGACAAAGTTATTTCCGTATTTGCCGTACACCCATGACGTTCGTACGATGAAATACTTAGAGGAGAGGGATTGAACGAGTACCTCACCCGCACGTTTCGATTTGCCGTATATACTCTTAGGGTCTGTATTATCATATTCATGGTAAGGCTGTGCACCCATACCATCAAATACATAATCCGTGCTAATATACACCAGCTTGGCTCCAGCTTTTTCAGAAGCAAGCGCTACATTTCGGCTGCCAGTAGCATTAATTAAATAAGCTGCATCAATATCACTTTCTGCCGCATCTACTGCCGTATGAGCAGCACAATGAATAACCGCATCCGGTCCAAACCCGCCAATAACTTGGATGCACTGATCCAGATCAGTAATATCCATCTCCTGACGATCGCAAGCCAACACTTCGTGACCTTGATGCTGGAGCAGTAAAACTACGTCCTGACCTAGTTGTCCGGCCGCACCTGTAACAAGTACCTTCATAGCTATTTTACCCCCGTATCAAAATTACAATGAGTCACCTAAACGATCACCATATTGCTGTTCAGCATATTTTTGGTATTCCCCAGATTGAATACGGGTCCACCACTCGCGGTTATTGAGATACCATTGGATAGTTTCTTTAATACCTGTTTCAAACGTATGTTTCGGCTTCCATCCCAGTTCATTCATAATCTTAGTTGGATCAATCCCATAACGGCGATCATGACCAGGACGGTCTTGAACATAAGTAATCAAAGAATCAGGCTTGCCTAGTTCCTGCAATACCGTGTTTACAATATGCACATTCGTACGTTCATTATTGCCACCAATGTTGTAGACTTCGCCGTTCACACCCTCATGAATAACCAAATCAATCGCGCTGCAATGATCCTCAACATACAACCAATCGCGGATATTCATTCCATCGCCATAAACAGGCAACGCTTGATCAGCAAGTGCACGGGAAATCATCAGCGGAATAAGCTTTTCCGGGAATTGGTACGGGCCATAATTGTTTGAGCAGCGGGTAATATTCACTGGCAGTCCAAACGTTTCGTGATACGAACGTACTAGCAAGTCTCCGCCTGCTTTACTTGCTGAATATGGACTGTTAGGAGCCAGAGGAGTTTCTTCGGTGAATAAACCTGTCGCTCCCAGTGATCCATATACCTCATCCGTAGATACTTGAACAAACTTAGTGATACTGTATTTTTTCGCCGCGTCCAAAAGCACTTGTGTTCCAAGTACATTCGTCTTCACAAACACTTCCGGCTCTAAAATACTCCGATCCACATGCGACTCCGCCGCGAAATTGACAACGACATCCACACCCTGGCTAATCAGTTCATCCATCGCAGTAACATCTGTAATGTCGGCCTTCACGAAAGTGTAATTAGGATTATTCTCAATTGCTTTCAGATTCTCTAGATTGCCTGCATACGTTAATGCATCTACATTAACAATTTCGTAATCAGGGTGTTGTTGTAACATGTACAGCACAAAGTTGCTGCCGATAAACCCAGCCCCGCCGGTAACTAGCAGTTTCATTTATAGCCCACCTTTTGTTCTTTGAGATTATATTTAAATTTTTGCTTACCACTGTTAATCAAAGTTTATTTCCGCATCTTTTAGTAATGGATGACGTTGATCCTTATCCGACAATATCGGACTAGAAGTCGGCCAATCAATATCTAAGGCTGGATCATTCCATAATATGCCACGATCATTTTCAGGGGAATAATATTCGTCCACCTTATATAATACTTGGGTGTTAGGCACTAACGTACAAAAACCATGCGCGAAGCCTTTAGGCACCAGTAGCTGACGTTTATTATATTCGCTAAGAATTACTCCGACCCATTGACCAAATGTAGGGGAATTACGACGTATATCGACGATAACATCATAAATAGCACCGGATAAGACGCGAATTAATTTAGTTTGAGCTTTAGGGTTTAACTGGTAATGTAAGCCACGCAACACCCCAACCTCTGCGGAGAGGGATTGATTGTCTTGAATGAAATTGTAAGTTATACCGAGTTTATGCACTATCTCTTCATTGTAGCTTTCCATAAAAAAACCCCGGTTGTCGCCGTGGACCACAGGTTCTAGTATACTAGCGCCTTGTAGTTGTAGAGGTGTAACTTTCATATTGCAAAACTCCTTCACATCTAAAGTTTCAGTTTTCCGAATTCTTCACCAAAGAGAAGGTCTTGAGCCAAGTTATGTGCTTTAGCTAATGAGGCATGTGTACCTGCATCCGTCCACCATCCCTGTAGAACATCAAATGTCAATTCTCCACGGTTGATATATGCATTGTTAACGTCTGTAATCTCTAATTCTCCACGTGCAGAAGGAGTAATCGTTTTGATAATATTAAACACTTCACTATCGAACATATAAATTCCTGTTACTGCATAGGTTGATTTAGGCATAGCTGGTTTCTCTTCAATAGAAACAATTTGATTTCCATTTAGTTCAGGTACACCAAAACGCTTAGGATCAGAAACTTCTTGTATTAAAATCTTCGCACCTGTCTTTTGCTCACGGAAATTGCGCACATACGGAGCAATATCATCAGCAAAAACATTATCGCCAAGGATAACAATCATTTGATCATCTCCGACAAATTGCTCTGCCAAGTCCAACGCCTGCGCAATTCCACCTGCTTCATCTTGTACTTTGTAAGTAAAGCAAACGCCCATTTCACGCCCACTACCTAATAGATTAACTACGTCGCCCATATGTTCTTTCCCCGTAACAATCAGTATGTCTGTTACATCCGCTTGCTTTAATTTATATACAGAATGAAAAATCATAGGGTATTTTCCTACAGGAAGAAGATGTTTATTTGTTACCTTTGTTAATGGATATAAGCGTGAGCCTGTACCACCTGCTAGGATTATGCCTTTCATTATATTCCCTCCATTCATTTACTTTTAATAATAAGCTTAGAAAGTGTGTAGGTAATTGGAATTGTCACTACAATAACTATTAAGGGTACGATTTGTTTCGATAAATTTAAATACTCTACTAAAACAAACAACATTAATAAATTTATTAAATACTGCACGAGATATACGATCGGAAATTTAAGAAATTTCCTGAATGTAACTTTTTCTTTAAATACAAAAATTGTATTTAAGTAATATGAAAGAAATATACCCGAGATATATGAGATTGTATAAGACATGGAATAACTCAGGGCTTGAAGAAGGAGCAAATAAACCAAATATGTAAATAATGTATTTATTCCTCCACTAATGACAAATTTCAAAAATTGTTTATTCAAAAGTTTGGTCAACAACGTAGGATGGTCTTTCTCTACTTTCATCTAATATCCTCCAGAGATATTCACCTATAATCCCTAACATAATCATTATAATCCCTAATAAAAAAGTAATTAGCGCTATAATTGTAGTCCATCCTTGTAACTCAATAATACCAAAAACAGTGCTAAATATAACAAAAACACCATATAGAAAACTCAAAAGAGCTGTAGCAAAACCAATAAATGACATAAAACGAATAGGTGTGTATGAGAAACTTACAAATGAATCAACAAATAGTTTTATTTTCTTCGAGAGTGTCCACCTAGATTTCCCTAGTTTTCTTTCTTGTCTGACATAAGGTATTTGTACTTGATCATGTCCGAGCCAATAAATGAGACTCATGATATTCGTATTTTTCTCTTGTATCTCCAACACTTCTTGTACAACCTGTTTATCAATTAGCAAAAAATCAAATCCGCCTTTTGGGTAACCCTTTAATGCAAATTTCTCTAATAAAAAATAATAGGTATTGGAGAACATTTTCTGAGAAAGAGACTCTTCTCTATCTGCTCTTGTTCCAAGTACAACCTTTTTTCCAGTCCGCCAATGTTCTAACATCTCTTCAAACATTTCTGGAGGGTCTTGTAAATCAGCAGCTATAATGCCAACACAATCACCAGTAGTATATTTTAAGCCTGCTTGTATAGCCGCCATCGAACCAAAGTTACGACTTAGTTTAATGACTTTAATACGGGGATCTTTTTCTTTAGCATCCATTAGTAAAGAAAATGAATTATCTTTTGAACCATCATCTACAAATACAAACTCAAAATCACAATTCGGAATGATTTTCTCTAAGTTCTGTAATCGTGGGATAGTATGTGGAATGTTCAGCTCATTATAATATATAGGTACAACAATCGATAATTTAATTCGGTTTATACTCATTTACAACCTCCACAATTCTTTTCACATCTTCCATATCCATCACAGGACTAATTGGAAGACTAAGAATTTCTGAATGGATTTTCTCAGAAATAGGGAAGGATAATTCATTCCATTCTTTATATGCTTCCTGTTTATGAGGTGGAATAGGGTAATGAATCATAGTTTGAATACCTTTTTGGTTCATGAAGTTAATAAAATCAGTTCTCAAGGACGTTCTAACAACAAACACATGCCAGACATGTGATTCTGGTTTTTCTTCAACATACGGCAATACAAGATTTTCGTTATTTATATTATTCAAGTAATATGTTGCGATAGTTCTTCTGTAGTTGTTATCTTCATCTAAAAACTTTAACTTTTCACTCAAAATTGGTGCTTGAAGTTCATCTAATCTACTATTATATCCTTTGAAAATATTTTCATATTTCTTATGTGATCCATAATTTCTTAAAGCCTGAAGATTTGTATATAGTTCTTCATCATTGGTAGTGATGGCACCTGCATCTCCTAAGGCTCCGAGATTTTTGCCAGGATAGAAACTGAATGCTGCGGCATCTCCTAAGTTGCCCACCATTTTATCAGCATAAACAGCACCATGAGCCTGCGCACAATCTTCAATTATCTTCAGGTTGTATTTTTCTGCAATACTCTTAATTGGCGTCATATTACATGCTTGACCATAGAGGTGAACAACTAGAATTGCCTTTGTATTAGGAGTAATACTATCTTCAAGTTTGTCAGGGTCTAGGTTATATGTTAGTAAGTTAGGTTCGACTAACACAGGTATTGCGCCATTAGCGGATATGGATAATATAGATGCAATATAGGTATTCGAAGGAACAATAATTTCGTCTCCAGGACCAATATCATAAGCTCTAATTATTAATTCAAGAGCATCTAATCCATTAGCTACTCCCAGAGCATATTTGGTGCCACAATAATCAGCAAATTCCGATTCAAAAGATTTAACTTCTTCACCCATTATATACCATCCAGAGTGTAGAACTTTGCGAACACTATTTAATATAGCTTCTTCATGACGCAGATTGATTTTCTTCAGATCGAGGAAAGGGATCATGTTTTGTTCACCTATTTCATTAATTTAGTGTTGCTCAACTATAACTTCATCTTCCAGTAAGTATTGTTTACTACAAGCAGAACATAACAATTCATTATTAAGTTTTTCTCCACAATTACAAATATATCCTTTGAATTTGGCTGGATTACCATACCATAACGTATTGTTTGGAATGTTTTTAGTCACTAAAGACCCTGCTCCAATCATAGCGTACCTACCAATTGTATTCCCTGCTATAATTGTTGCGTTTGCACCTATTGAAACCCATTCCTCAAGCACAGTCTTCAAAAATTCAGTTGGGTACTGTTTGGAACGAGGTCTCAAATCATTAGTAAAAGTAACATTGGGACCAATAAAAACATTATCTTCTATTGTAACACCATCCCAAATATAGACTCCTGATTTAACAGTAACATTATCCCCTAAGATTACATCATTTTCGATGAAAGTATGATCGTTAATATTACAGTTTGAACCAATCACCGCATTCGGTAAGATATGTGCAAACGCCCAAACTCGGGTGTTATGTCCAATTTTTTCCGATTCGACAATAGCCTGCGGATGAGTAAAGTAATGTTTCATCCCCCATACACCTCTATAAATTTGTCATAATCACGAATATAATCTGCCGAATCATATAAGTGGGAAGCGAGAACGAGTAATACGCAATCAGGAGAAAAATCATACATTTCATGCCAATCATTTGGTTCAAGTATAAGTATTTTAGTTGGTGAATCTAGAACCACGTCCGTCTTCCTTTTCGTGTTATCCAAATAAACTTTACAGCTCCCTGATACACTTATTAGAGCTTGTCTAGTTTTATAATGAGCGTGGAATCCTCGACGTATATCGGGTAAGGTTCCATAAATATAAAACACTCTCTTAATGTCAAACGGAATAGAATTTTGCCCTTCTATAACAGTTAGATAACCTCTTTCATCTCCAAGTGCACTACTTTCTTTAATTGAACTTTCCTTCTCATTTCCATCCAATTTCATCTCGTATCTCCTCGTGATTTAATTCATAATATAGAAAACCAAATCCTACTAACTGATTATGCTAATCATTTAAAAAAAGATATTTCCTTAATTTTAATAACTGATAAGGCAGGAGGATCTATTCGAAGAGATATAAGATTATTCATAAACTGTTGTCTTTCACAGATTATCTTGTTCATCCCTTTTTTTAATTTAATAACCCCACTATACTTTTCACTATAGGAATCATTTTCTTGAAGTAAAAATAATTGCATGTCACCTTCAACATTAGACTCTATAGTAAAGGATATATGTTCAAAAGAATCCTTTTCTAATTTTTCTGCAAGTGATATTGATATATAAGGATCAATATCCCCAGCCTTCAAAATATAACTATCACTTTCTGCATTTTCTATAACCAAGTCAGAAAAAAAATCAATATTATCCTTATCTAGCTTTACACTTTCAGTTTTCTTATATTGAGACATAGATTTATTCTCATCATTTATTAAATTCAATCCGTATTTTTCGGGATTATCTGATAGATTAACGATTATTAAGTCATCGACTAATGCCACAGAACCTTTATATGGCCACACAGGCATTAATTCAGCCAACTTAGTTGCCTTCTCTCTTTCAATTTCAGTAGGAATCTTATATTCGTATCCTAAAGAACTCATAAATTTACCTATCCTATTATTGTTCCCTCCATCCCATTCAAAAAAGGAAAACCCTAAGACCTCTTGCTTTATAACATTAGCTCTTTTCTTTTGCTCATGTTTACCCAGATAAACAACAGGGTATGGCGGTGTTTCACCTAAATCAAGGTCCATAATTCTATAACTAATTTGGTTAGCTATCTTCACATCTTCTTCATATCTATTGTAATCACTATAAAACAATTGTGCCATTGACTGGGACTGATAAAAAACCGCAATTATTGTACAACCTATAAATACAATTTTTAATTTTTTTATATCTATTATTTTATATAGTAAATACCAACTTGCGGAGATAAATAATGCTAAAACAAAATTCGCTCGAATTGGCATGGCAGATCCTAACAAAACAGACATCAAAAAAGGAGAAACTACGAAACTAAGAAACAAGATTACTATTAACCACGCAGTTCTCCTTACCTCAGTACGGATTAAAGCTTTATATATGAATAAAAACAAAAGTAAGAAACAAACAATCATACTTGGTAATATAATGTTACTACCATAAATGACATCCCCCATTATAAGGCCTTTAAAGTTGTTGATTAGGCCTCTGATTATAATACTAGGATTTTCTTTACCCCAAACAAAAAAGCCTTCAACATAATTGGATCTCGGTATATATAATGAAATAACTGTATCAATAATCTTATAGACAATTAGACTAATCACAGTAACAAGTATATATTTTAATATTACTATTAGGTATTCCTTAAAAATAACATTGGTATTCACCTTACTTAGAGATATTAAATTTATCAATGTAAGTAAAATCACACCACATATAAAAACCGGTAAATATGCTTGATATATAGAGATGGCCAATATTAATAGAAGAATACCTACTGCTATATAGCAGTTATCTTTTCTTAAAATCGCCCATTTGGCAACAAGTAATGTAGCTATCGATATAAATACCCATCCAATTCCCAGCTCAAAACTCATTATAGAGAACCCTATATTTTCTGAATGAGCAGGAAAGCTTAAAAATAATACAGCTACAGTCAATCCTCCAAAATCAAACTTCATTTTATTTTTATCCGCATCCAAGCTACTAAGGGCGTACGCCCATATTAGACTTGTTAAGCTGAGTGCTGATACAGACAAAAAGGTACTCGTAATAGAATTAGTTTGCCCACTAAAGAACAGAGTCTTTAAAATTGATATTCCAAAACGTCCCTGCATGCTCCAAACAGTTATAGCATCTCCAATACGAAATAGAGCGTTCTCTTCATCGATAGAAAGTGTAAAATGTGTTAATGGAAATCCGTAGGCAAATAGAGCTACAAAAAAAATGACAACACAAAACAGCTTATTACTTTTTATATAAGAATAAAAAGATTGAAATTCATTATTTAATTCAAATAAACGTCTTTTGGAAGGGCCCATTGCTCAATCTCCTTTAAACTACTATATAACTATAATATGATATGTTTCTAAATTTTTAATAGATAAGCCTTATCACTCTCTAATGAGAGATTTATATTATAGTAGGGATCAGCCTTAATATATCCAGGCCATTTTTCTAACATATACTCAATTTCTTGCATAAATCTTGCCTTTTTCTCTTCCGTATCTTCAGCGCCTCTAGTTTTTGATTCATGATGATATAAACTCACATTATTTAGGCAAACATTATAATACCCTTTATCAATTAATTTGAGGCAAAAGTCCACATCGTTAAATGCTACAGAAAGATCCTCTTCAAGCCCACCAACTTCATTAAACACTTCTTTTCTTACCATTAAACACGCCGCTGTTACCACTGAACTATTACGATTTGTTAATAACATACCAAAATACCCAGGGTCGAATTCATTACAAGTTCTAAAAGCGTGCCCAGCGACTCCACCTAACCCCATAATTACACCTGAATGCTGTATAGTTCGATCTGGGTAATATAGCTTGGCTCCAACTGCTCCAGTATTAGGTCGAAGGGTGTACCCCACCATTTCTTCTAACCAATTCGGACTTATAATTTCAATATCATTATTAAGCAGCAATATTAAAGAACCATTAGATGCTTGAACAGCGACATTATTAATCTTTGAGTAATTAAACGGAATGTCTAAAGGAATTATTTTAAGATTATCGTTTAAACGTTGTTCCCATTTTTCAAATACAGAAAATGTCTCTTCATCTTTACTCCCATTATCTACAATTATTATTTCATAGTTGCTATAATTCGTTTTAGTAACAATAGACTCTAAACAAAGATCTAGTATTCCACTTCCATCCTTTGTAGGGATAATTATTGAAACAAGAGGTTCTTTGCTTATATTGTAATGGATTCGATACATATTAGGATAACCATCAATTTCTTGTACTTTACCATCTATACCTCTTCTTTTAATTGTATCTTCTAAAGCCCTTACTCCTGCGTAGTGTGTATAATTCTTAGCACCTGATCCAGAAGCTGTAGATTCAGGAATCGATCTCCAATGATAGAGGATTTTCGGCAAGTGATGTATACGCTCAGATAATTCAGTAAACCTTAATACAAGGTCGTAATCTTGACTGCCCTCATAACCTTTTCTAAATCCACCTATTTGATCTACGATTTCTTTCCGATATATACCTAAATGACATGTATACATATGAGAAAGAATCAGGTCAGGCGACCAGTCTGGTTTAAAATATGGGGAATGTCTCTCCCCATTAACTCCTATTTTATCTTCATCTGTATAAATCATATCAGCGTCAGGATATGTATTTAATAATTTCACTACCTCAAATAATGCCGTTGAAGCTAATTCATCATCATGATCTAATAATGCGATAAATTCTCCTGATGCTATTTGAAGAGCTGAGTTCGAGTTTTCCGAGATATGACCATTCGTCTTCCTAAACACCACTTTTATCCTTGCATCTTGCTCTTCATATTCTTTTAACACATTTTTAATATGCATTTTAGGTGAGGCATCATCTGAAATACACAATTCCCAATTTGTATAAATTTGACCTACTACTGAGTCAATACATTTTCTTAGCCATACTTCATCCACATTATAGACTGGAAGAATAACTGATATTAAAGGATTATAATTAAAATTCTTCATGCTTTCATTAGCTTCTTGATAAGCACTTGATGTAACAGCATTTCGAGTAAGCCAGACTTGATAACTATTATTAGTATCTAATTTATTTTCTTGTACAATCTTAATTTTTTGTTTTAAACCCGCTAACCCTTGGGCTTTATAAACAGTTAAAGCTTTGTGCAATAATATTTTAATTGTTTTTATATTAAGTCCACGTTGTTTTAAAATATTCAGAATTGATTTTAAAATCAGATAGTGTTTAATTGTTTTTTTAATCAATACCTTTTCCATTTTAAACTCAAATTCCCTATCACCTGGATCTAGTCTCAATTTTTTAACGCCAATGGGGATGTGAAAAATACTTTTATACTTACTTTCACCCGCTGAAATGGAGGCCAAATTCATACTTTTTTCTTCCGAAAACCCCGCACCATCATCCCAATATAGTTTAACTGGAATACTATCGCTGCTCACTGAATTCCAAGATATGATGTTCCAGCCGTAATAAAACTTCCCTTCCAAAATAAATGCTGGATCTGTACCCAATGAAATCCATGTTCCATTCACTTTTTTCAAATCAGATACGGGAAGGGGGTTCAAGGTTGATCTAAAACCAAACACACCCGCTATCACTGTCAAAATTCGAATAACTATGTCTGTAATCTTCAATACAATCCTCCTAAGTGCGCTTCTTTTGTTAGTTATTTCCCCAATATTCTTCTCGTTTTAACTACTAACTTCCATGCTTTAGAGTTATAAATACTACTTAACTCTTGCTCCTTTTCTACTAATTGTTGGTTAAATATTTGCTCCTTTTCTACTAATTGTTGAATCAACTCTTGTTTTTCGGTTTCTTTTACAATATTCCCTGCTCTTAAGTGCTCAATTTCAGCATTCAAATTTTCAATTACCCTGCCATTATCTGATAAATTACTTATAAAAATTTCCTTCGTCTTTAAATGATTTTCATTTTCTTCTTCCAAGATATATTTGTCATTAGTTAAATTATTTATATGCGCTTCTTTCATCTCTATTTGCTGCTTATATTCATTATTTATAGACATAATTTCATTTTCTTTACTAACTGACATACTCACATATTGATTGACAATCTCAGTTGTAGATAATTTCGATATATAGAATTCAATGTGCGCTATGCCCACTTCAGATTCAAAATTCAATATTATATTTGGATCATCCTTTTCAAACAAATAAACATTAGAAGTTTTAAAATCAAAACTACCTGACATTTGATATTTTATCTCAGTATCATTATTAGCCCCAATAAGTCTGAGATTATCGATTTTATAAAAGCCACAGTAATCTGAAGGATCAATTCTAATACCTTTGATAACATCAAAATCACGAAGATCAACTTTAACAAATTTCATTAATTCTACATCATTAAATTGAAAATACTCACTATTTGACTCTGTAAACCCATCACCACAATCTATAAAGATCTGAACTTTATCCACAAAGGCATTTTCTTCCTCATTTTCACCTGTCATTGAGCATAGGTTATAAAATGTGCGTTCCATCATTTCTAACGTTTTCAATGTTTCTGCAGGAATTTCTGAAGATGTTTCAAATGATAAGTTTAGATTTCTTGCTTTTTCTAAAATAACAATTTTCCTATAGGAATCTTCCGTATAATCATGGTCAAATATATAAGAATTATAAAATCTATCAATTTCTTGGCGATAGACAGCCAATTCCGGATTCTTTGCGGCAAAAAAGTGAATTCCCATTAACTTTTCCCAAATATTTATTCTTCCATGTCCAATCATCATATATCTTATATTTTTTAATTCGAGATACTCTTTAAGAGAATCCTTATTAGGGAGTCCATTGTCCATATGTTCTTCTAACCATATGAAATTTTTTTTAAATAAACTCTTATAGACCGAGTTCACTCTAGATTCTGCATCTATCGATTGTTGTGAATGAAATGGTGCAGTTATAATACACACTTGCGAACTAACGCGGTATAACTCATCAATAAATTGATTTCTCTTTTCCACTGGAATATGTTCAAATACATCCAATGCAACAATTACATCATACTCATCATCTGGGAAATCCATATTTGTAGCATCGCCGAGAATATAACTTGGATCATGTTGTAATTCTTCCGGTAGTTGAATATCTAAATAGGTTATCTTGTCTAAAGGCAAGAAATTTTCTAAATTACGATGTTCATTAGCCCCAACTTCAAGAATACGGAAGCTTTCATCACCACATCGCATTTCATTAATAATTTTCCGAATATTATTATATCTTTGATATTGATCAAAGAGTGTGTTTTTCATTTTGACACTTCCCATCTATGGTTCATATATATTAGCCCTTCAGAAATATATTTATTTGTTATAATAAAGTCCACAATATTCTCTTTATAGTGTAGACATACTATTCCTTCATTATTGAATATCCCTACATCTATACAGAAAGTCCCACCAAGTAACGGCAAACTAGATATAATATATTTCACTCTATGTCTTCCTAATTTATTCGGAATATCAATTTTCTCTAAGTGTGTATTTGGGCCAAATATATACTCTCGATCTGGAGTATAAATCGCTACACCCAATAATAAATCTTCTATGACATCTTCATAAACTTCATATTCAACTTCCACTACTAGCTCATCAAAAGTTTTAAAGTTATTCTTGTTTAGTTCCACTTTTGTAATTGACGCTAATACATCGGGATTCGTCGGTCTAATAAAATCATCTTGTGGCACGACTGGAATTGGCTCATTATCATTGGTAATCGTAGTTTCCATAATATGCTCAGTATTGTATTTCATGAAATCTTCATATAGATCAGCAATTTCAGATGATTCTCCTGATGCTTGCACTATACCATCCTTAAGCCAAACTGCTTTATTGCAGAACCTCTTCACTTGCTCAGTTGCATGGGATACAAACAATATTGTTGTTCCCTTACTCTTCAACTCTTTCATTTTATCAATACACTTCGTTTGAAAACGTACATCCCCAACAGCAAGAGCTTCATCAACAATAAGTATATCTGGCTCTACATTAATAGAAACAGCAAAAGCCAACCTCGCAAACATACCGCTAGAGTAAATTTTTACAGGTTGCTCAATAAATTCTCCAATATCTGCAAATTCGATTATATCATTCATTTTGATGTCAATTTCTTCACGGCTAAAGCCCATCATCAGACCATTTAAGTACACATTCTCTTTGCCACTGTACTCTGGATTAAATCCAGCTCCTAGCTCCAAAATTGCAGATATCTTACCCTTTACTTGTATAGACCCACTTGAAGGTGATAAGACTCCTGTTATCAACTTCAACAGCGTTGATTTACCCGATCCATTTTTACCTAGAATCCCAAGAGCGTCTCCCTTCTCAACTTTAAATGAGATACCGTTAAGAGCTTTGAATTCTTTGTGATACGTTCTATGAGATATGGAAAGAGCCTCTTTCAAGCGGTCTATGGGTTTATCGTATAATTTATAAGATTTTACAACATCTTGAATTTCGATTATCTCATTCAAAACTTTACTCCACCTTTACAACTTTATATTACATCTGCAAAATGAGGCTTCAACTTTTTCAAGCTCTTTATTCCAACTACAAGTGCTGTTAAGCAGAACATCCAGAAATAAAGAGTATAGTAGGGATGTTGGATAAATGAAACGCTATAAATGAAAGTATCTCTATAGCCTTCTACAATATAGAACATAGGATTTAATTTAAAAACATTACTCCAAAAATCCGGTAACATAGTGTATGACCATCCAATAGGAGTGAACCAAAACCCTATTTGCAAAATTATTATTATGATTTGATTTAAATCTTTAAAAAACAACACAATTGCAGATGTGACTAGAGACATCGAAAAAACAAGCATGATTGTACAAATTAAATAATATAACATCTGAAAACTGTATAAATCAGGGTAATATCCATATCCAGTATACATCACGAATATAAATAAAATGAAAAACAAATGTACGAATAAAGCCGAAATAATCTTTACTATAGGAAGAAGTTCAATCTTAAATACAACCTTCTTGACAAGATAACTATACTCTGAGTACACATTTGTAGCACTAGACAAAGCTTCTGAGAAGAAAAACCATGGAATTATGGCAACTATAAACCACAAAATAAATGGAACATCCGATACACTACCACTTCGTAACCCTACCTGAAATACAAACCAGTAGGTCACAATGGTTAGTAGTGGTTGAATGAACCCCCAGACTATTCCCAAGTAGGAAGACGCATATTTAGTTTTAAAATCATTTTTAGCTAGGCTAAAAATCAGCCTTCTACCCTTAAATATCTCTCTCAAGAATCTATAAACTTCTTTAATGGAGTTTATAATGTAAAGACTAATTAACGTTGCAACGACACTGCTTAATGAAATTATCGAAATATTCAGAAGGCTAGTTCCTTCTATCGCCGTATCACGATGGTCTTTAATATCTAAAATCACATACGGATCAGAATCTAATACTTGAAGTTCTATTTGTTTATCTTTCTGACTTGTTATTTTCACTTCATGCTCTTGAGTTATTATTTCATCAAGTGGAATGATTACACTTGAGTTGCCTTTTAACTTAACATCTTTAATCTTAACTATAGCCTTTTGATTCCCCACATCTAATCTAAGGGAGTATACATTTTTAGGTAAATCATACTTTAGATTTACCCAGTCTCCCTTTTGCTCATATTTTTGATGAAGTGATTGTTCTTCTGTCCATTCCTGATCCTTATTCATAATATAAAATAGTTGGTAATCATCGGACTGGTTAGAATTCAATTGAACCTCAAAAGTTAATTTGGTTCCATTTTTTTGATATGTAGCAAACATATTAAAGAATAAGACCACTAAGATAAGTCCCATTACAGCAAGTATCAATTTTTTAAATTTCATTCGTATACCCCTTCAATTATCACGAAAATTTAGAAATAACCTCTGTTTCAAAAAAAATATATATTTAAAATCACGCCATTCTGTCTAACTAAATCAAGATCGCTAGTAGAACGGTCCAGAGATGATACAATAAGTGGTACTAGTTTACTTGGTCTTTATTGTGCAATTCATAGTAGTAGTAATAGAAGTTAGCAATATGCTAAAATATTGTCGTACCTACAGGAAAAGGAGATTATAACGTGTCGAAACCAGTATACGGTAAAAACGCCGCTCAGTCGAGAAATGTTGAAAAGATAGCAAGTCCGATATGGGCATTAGTTGTTGGTTTTATTTTATTTTTGTGTTGGACCCCATTTCAAGTGGGATTGTTTAATGGATCACTAGTTGATTACGAGAAGCCAATATATGTATCAGCACTATTAAGCGCACTGATGCTGCTGGCCTGTGTTGGCTTGTATTACAAAAAGTTCAAGCTTGAAGGGCAGAGTGATTTAGTAGCTTGGGCAGCATTATTGCTCCCTGTGACCTATGCTCTGTCACTGTTTGTCGCAGTTTCGCATTACACGGCGATGAATATGCTATTTATTCAGTGTACATATGCCGCAGTTTTCATTATAGCCTTTTATCTCATGAAGCAAAAGCAAGTAAATGTTGTCATTCAAAATGCTATATTAGCGATTGCATATTTTATAGTGGGTTTTGGACTTTTAAATTGGTTAGGCAGCAGTAAATTAGCAGGAGCTCTTGTGGGCTGGTTCTCAAACACCGTCCGAAATGATGTCTACTTAGATGCAGTTATGACTGACTCTAACGGACTTCGTCTGACTTCGATCTTTCAGTACGCAAATACGTACGCAGCCTTCTTGATGGCCTTTCTATTTGTAGCAATATTCGCGCTTATTCGCTCTAAAAAATGGTATGGAACGTTGACGCATGGCTTTATGTTAGTTCCCATCATTGTGTCGATCTTGTTAACCTTATCTCGTGGCGGCTTAGTCCTGCTACCTGTAGTATTCATACTCCTACTTCTATTCCTAAAACCTGCACAGCAAATCCTTTGGATTCTGCATCTAGGAATTGCTGGTATTGTAGCTTTGCTCATTACGACACCCGTTACTAACCTAGGAATAGAGTTAAATGCTAATTTCACTTCTTCTTCAGCTTTAAAAGGTTGGGCGTATCTATTAGGAGCCTCAATAGTTGTGGCTGGCCTTTCTTGGGTCATTCAGCGTTTTGTCGCACCATGGTTGTATGCAAAACTAGAGAATTGGTCGTCACGTAAACGGACAGGTCTTTGGATTCCGCTCGGATCTGTCGCTCTAGTTGCTATTGTAGCTTTCTTGCTTATCGGTACGAGTGCAAAAAGCATCTTACCTGACAACATGGAGACTCGCCTCGAGAACATCAATTTCCAGCAACATAGCGTACTCGAGCGGATTACTTTTTATAAGGATGCCGTGAAGGTGGTTAAGGATTATCCGGTCCTCGGTGCTGGTGGAGGAGGCTGGGCCTCACTGTATGAGCATTATCAAAACAACCCTTATACAAGCCGGCAGGTGCATAACTTCTTCTTACAATTTCTCATTGAAGTAGGTATTGTTGGATTTCTCATATTTATGAGTTTCATTCTGTATATCTTCTATAAATATATTCGTGGATATGTAAAACGGGATAAAAACGAATTTGAGAATGGTTTCTTCTATCTAATTATTGCTCTATCTATTCTTGTGCACAGTCTACTTGATTTCAACATGAGTTATGCCTTTATGGGCATACTAGTTTTTATTGGCCTTGCCGGAATGGCCTCCGTTATGGATAGCAAGCCACTGCGGAAAAATTGGAATAAAGCGGGCATCCGTTTCGGATACCTCGCTGTGCTTTCTTTAGGAACCTTGTTCCTAGTGTTCTTGTCAATCAGCTATATTGGCTCCAGTAACTCTGCTTTGAAAGCTAAACAATTGAGAAGTTATAGCACTTCCTACGAAGAGCTTAGAGCCCCATTGATTGAGACTTTGAACAAACGTCCAAGTCATCCAGAATCGACAATTTATCTATCGGCCTTGGATCAGCAGGTATTTAGTCAAACACAACAGGAACAGTTCCTTGACGAGGCATACAGTGTATTAACTCGCGCACTCAAAGATGAGCCATACAACAAAAATCTTCTGCTCCAATTAGTGAGCTACTACGATCTGAAAGGTCAAAGCGACGTCGCCTTGGGTATTTACCGTGACAACGCAGATAAGTTCAACTGGGATATCGATTGGTATGATGCAATAATCAGCCGTTCCTTTGCCTTAGGTCAGCAGGCACTTAATCAAAAGGATGAGACAAAGAAACAAGAGTATTTCAATGAAGCGCAAGAAGCATATAATCACGTTCTTGCTGGAATAGAACATCTGAAGACTCTTCCACCAGAACAACTGCAAGGGCGCCCTTTCTCAGTAACGCCAACTATCGCTTTGAACGTTGGCAAAATGCAACTTTTATCCGGACAAGAGGATGCAGCGAACACCACTCTCAAGCTTAATTCAGATGCTAATTACACGGATATCATGAACAGTGAAACTCCATGGGATATAAATTGGTACAGTTCACTCATCAGCCGTTCATTTGATTTGGGGCAGGCAGCTTATGCACAACAAGATAATCCAGATAGAATAGACAACATGAAAGCTGGCTTTGTTATTGGGCTTTTGGCCTACGATCATGTACTTGCGGATAATGATCCTTCGAAGATATTTACTCCGGATGTGACACTGAAGGTAGGGAAAATGCAATATATGTCTGGAAAGATACAAATTGCAGCCTCCATCTTAAAAACAGCCTTAAGCCAAGATTTCGCTGATGCAACCAATCGTGAGATTGCTCGTTGGTACCTTGCTGCACTGGCGAAAACTGGTGGCGAGGATCAGGCACTATACGATTCGCTGATCGCAGCTGATCCTGCGGAAGCAGCACAAGTTGAGGCCATTACAAATTCACAATTTTAAAAAAGAATGAAACCATAAAAGCGCGCCACTGTAATAACCGTGGCGCGCCTTTTTTTTCGATTATACGAGATTTAATTATAGCCCGGTCTTAGCCGCTTCACTCTCAACAAGCTCTTTCATATAACGAAGCAAGTCATCTTTGAGCTCCTCGTGTTGAAGTGCGTAATGAATGGTGGTCTGGATAAAGCCCATTTTCTCACCCACATCATGACGTTTACCTTCAAAATCATAGGCAATAATTCGTTCAACCTCGCTAAGACGTGCTATCGCATCTGTAAGTTGGATCTCTCCACCTACACCCACCTGCTGTTCTCCAAGCATATCGAAGATACGCGGAGTTAAAATATATCGTCCCAGTATAGCTAAGTTCGAAGGAGCCTCTTCTCTCTTCGGCTTCTCTACTAGACGATTCGCCTTGTAGACACGTTCCGCCAAAGGCGAACCATCTACCACACCATACCGTGATACTTCCTCCCACGGAACAGGCTGAACACCCACGATAGAAGATTTATACTCGTCATATATGTCAATCATCTGTTTGAGGCACGGTTTGTCCGCTTCAACAATATCATCGCCGAGTAGGACAGCAAACGGTTCGTTTCCTATGAATTTACGTGCACACCAAATCGCATGTCCGAGACCTCTTGGCTCTTTTTGGCGGATATAATGGATATCAGCCATTTCAGAAGATTTGCGAACGGATTCAAGCAACTCCCACTTCTGCTTCTCAGCCAAGTTAAATTCCAGTTCAAATGAGTTATCAAAGTGGTCCTCAATCGCACGTTTGCCTTTCCCCGTTACAATAATAATATCCTCGATCCCGGAAGCGACTGCTTCTTCAACAATATATTGGATCGTTGGTTTATCTACAATCGGTAGCATTTCTTTAGGCATTGCTTTAGTTGCAGGTAAAAAACGAGTGCCGAGACCTGCGGCGGGAATAATCGCTTTACGGATCTTCATCACATTAACTCCTTCTATCGTATACTCTTTTCAATTACATATCTGTAAGTACCCTAAAATGGCATATTTCTTTCAATTATAGCAGTTACAGCACATTTATGTCAGAGTGTTTGTTATATTTGTATATCTATTCCAATGAAATAAGAGGGCAGGAATTATAATCAATTATTGCTATTTTAAATACTTTGCTGACCCTATAATATACTACTATTTAGTATATGCAAATTAGGATGAGGACGAGATCAATTCTAAAAAAAGGGCTAAGCAATACCAGCATCTACCTGGTAGTTACTTAGCCCTTATCTTTAACTCTTAACTCTTAACTCTTAACTCTTATTACTTCGCGTTCACCAATTGCCCACGCGTTACACCAAGTTGGTTAGTAGCCTTTAGGCTCTTCCATACCTGTGTACCAGAGATTTCACCACGCAGAGCGCGGCTGTAGAGGCTGATTACCTCAGCCACTTGCTCTGGCGTCTCTTCCAAGAACTCCACACGGTATGAAGATACTCCTAGTTCACGGAAATTATTCAGATACTCCGCACCAGACTGCTCAACAGCGTTATAGACGGTATTACGGCAGCCTTCATCCACACGAACTGGATGTGACATTCCAATACGGTCTTGCAAAGAAGCACGGTGCTCTTCACAAGGACGACCACAGTTCGTATAGTCTGTGCCTTCACTCATAAAGGTACAGTACACACAGTGTTCAGTATGGAACATCGGCAAATGCTGATGAATAACAACCTCCATCCGGGACGTATCACTGTGTTCAAGCAGATCAACCATCTGTTGAATGTTCAAGTCATAGGATGGCGTTACTATGTCACAGCCAGCCTCAAGGAACAAATCCACTGCTTTATGATTGGCGATATTCAGTGAGAAATCACCGATCAGGCGTGGATGCACAGCATCCGGCTGCTCCTGGCGGCGGCGCAGATAATAATATAACGCGCCTGTATTACGCACGAGCACAGCATCCGGCTGCAAGCGAAGAATATTCGCGTGGTAGCCGTTCTCGCCCGGCATATGAATGCGCGGCGTGGCCAGCGCTATGCTGGCCCCTGCAGCCCGTACCGCATCTACCGCTGCCGGGAACTGCTTGATAAACTCGAAGTCGGCGTAGATGTTTCTCACGCCGGCCTCGAGCGCAGCCTGCACCTGCGGCAGGCTGCGGCACAGCGCGGTGAGCTCCGCTTCACCAACGCGCTGCGGAGCGACGCCCTTGTGGGTGGCGTCGCCGTAAACCTCGATCACCCGTTTCACATAGACGGGCGGTTTCGGGCGCTCGCCCGCAAGCAGCTCCACCGCTTGGCGGCGGATGCTGTTCAGCTCGCGCATAGGGACAATGACGTCGCCTTGCAGATGCGACTCCAACGCGTCAAGCTGGAACACGGTCCCGCCCAGGCGGCCGAATTGTTCTTCCAGCAGCGCGGTATCCATCGGACGCTTTTGCGCGGCTTCCAGCGCGAGCTCCGAGTCCACACGGACGGTAACGTTCTTCTGAACGTCCGTCCACCAAGTCGTCAGCTTCTCGCCGACGCAGCCTTGCACTCTAACATGTACCGGAAATACCCGGTACGGCTTTTCAGTTTCATAAGTCTGGCGCAGCGCCTTATCTAACGCTGGGTCATTTGTCTTCCAAATGCGGTCACCGACATTTAGACGACGAAGATCCACATCATTACGACCGGCTACGATGTCGATGATCCAGCCTTCTCCGGCTTCGCCTTCCAGCTTCACACCTTTACGACGGAGGTCGTAGACACGACCGCCTTCTTCTTTTTTCGTTGGATCCCCAGCGTCAAAAACAATTCCGTCCCCACGCTTAAGCGGTGCATGAATACGGCAGACCACTCCGTCACGCAGAATTTGCTCAACCGTCCCCAAATATACACCACGGCTTTTTGGGAAAGTCCCGTCTACCAGTTTCTTATTGTTCGTTCCATCCAGGAAACCATGTGTAAACCCACGGGAGAAGCTTTGTTGCAGCTCGCGCACCTCCTCCTTCGAAGGTTTGGACAGATCGCCTTCAAAATACCGATCAATCGCTTTACGATACTTACTAACTACATTCGCTACATATTCCGGGCTTTTGAGGCGACCTTCGATTTTAAAAGAAGTCACACCCGCCTCGATCAGCTCAGGCATTAGATCAATTGCTGCCAGGTCCTTAGGAGAAAGCAAATAAGTTACGTCTCCCATAGGTTTTACCTCACCATCCACCATCAGATCATAAGGCAGGCGGCAAGCCTGCGCACATTCACCGCGGTTGGCAGAACGTCCGCCCCACATTTCAGAAGTCAGACATTGACCTGAGTAGGAAACACACAAAGCACCGTGTACGAATACTTCCATCGGTAAGCGGGCTTGCTCTCCGATCGTACGAATTTGTTTCAGATTGTTCTCACGACCTAATACCACACGTTCCAAACTGAAAGGTTTAGTAAACTCGACCGCTTCCGGCGAAGTAATGGTCATCTGTGTCGATCCGTGAATCGGGAAATCCGGTGAGATTTCGCGGATCATTTTGACCAAACCTAAATCTTGTACAATTACTGCGTCCACACCAGCATCCACGCACGCATCAATCAGTTCTTTTGCATCAGACAATTCATTTTCAAAAACCAGTATATTAAAGGTCAAAAATCCCTTCACACCATAGCTATGCAAAAACGCCATAATTTCCGACAGCTCGTCCATGCGAAAGTTGTTCGCTCTGGCCCGTGCATTAAACTTCTCTACGCCAAAAAAGATAGCATCCGCTCCGTTTGCTACCGCTGCACGCATGCAGTCCCAATCACCTGCGGGTGCCAATAGCTCCACGTCTTCTCTGCGTATTTGTTGCTCTTTCATTTATATCCTCCCAAACCGCCATTTGACGGGTCATTTCTAGTTGATTAACTTGATAATTGTATCAAATATCACACTTGAGCGCTATGCGTTTACCAACATTTATATAGAATAAAAGTCATAATGCTGTCAGGAAGCTGACTTCTTGCTTATTGCACTTTACTCCATGAATGTTGTAGAACATGCAACTTTATTGCCTAATCCAGCGCTTCGACAACTAAATGTTGTACATAAAGCATCATTCTCACACTCTAGTAGCGACAACCGGCACAAAAAGTTGCAACATTTACAACAATTCACTAGGAATTCCGTGACATACGGGACATACGATAGAATGTTGTATCAAATACATCAATCCACCCTTTAGCTATTCACATTATGCCCAACTTGGATAACATTGGCTCCGAACCTCTAAAACAACCCTTCCGACAACCCTTCTATCGGTTTATAGTAACAAATATATGTATTTTTAATAATAGGCCGCAGCTAACCCTTATCCACTAAACTCTGCAACCATTTACGAGCAAAACGAAAGTTAACGCCATAATCGTTCATAACATCCTTAGGTCGAATCCCTTTTCCCCCTTTATACAAAAAAAGAACGCCCCAAGCCAAATCGGCAACTGGGACGTTCTTCGTCTGATTAAATTATACGCCTCTATTCGTGTGTCAGCTACGATTTTCGTACTTTTTTAACTACTTACTGTTTGTAAACCGAAACGATTGTAGTGTCTTGTCTAACAGAGCCTGCTGTTCTGCAGTGGCATTGGCATCATTCAGCGTAACGGTAATCGTGTAGACCACATCATTTTTACCAAACACAACCTGCTTACTGCGAAGAGGGATGCCATTTTTGATTTGATGTGCAGTTATGATCGTAGCAGGGACATCCGCAATGGTAGACTCCACTACACTTTCTATACGAGGGCCTTTGGGATCATTATTTTTATTTTGATAAGCATCTTTGAGCACATTAACTGTATAATCCACTGAACCCTCGGGTTTTGAGTTGATCTGTAGACGTCCTCCGCTGAACCGATATTCAATCGACTGCGTCTCAAAAATATCCTGATAAGGTGTCCATAAACTTGGAATATCAATGGCATAACCGTAGGTTTTGGATACTTTGGTTAGTGTCTTATTTTTGAGCGTCTTATAATCATCACTAGCGAGTCGCCCGAAGTTCTCCTTCAGCAGAGCAAAATCAATATCAATAGAGGATATGATGGCTTTGAATTTTGCCTTATCGTCATCTTGCCCAGCAGCTGTTACATATTCAAAATAATAACGATACCCATTTTTGAGTATGAGAGCTTGATATTCTGTAGTAACACCGTTGCCGTAATTTAGCTGTAGCTCATTAATTTGTGCGGATACGCCCGAGATCTCCGACTTGTTGCTGTCTTTCAGAATATAAGCATCCGCTACAAAATTTTCTTTAGTTTTCATTTTCAGATCTTCAGCCCAGCTCTCTAGTGTAGAACCAGCAGGTGCCGAGGTAACTGCCACACTCAGATGACTTCCCTGCTTACTCTCGTAATAGAGATGCTGGTCGTCCTTACTCCAATCTGCGGGAACCTGTAGTGAAATCCCATAGTCCTCATTGTACGCGTCACGCAATCCACTTTTCACCGTAGAAAGATCACGGATTTTTTTACTTTTAGTATCAAAAGAAGGCTGGAAAGAGTTAAGTAATCCTGTATATTTAGCAAAATCCTTATAATTAACTGCTTTGTTATCCGTCAAATAAATCTCGTAGAGTCGACCTTCAGCATATAACAGTCTGCTTTCCCAGAGCGCTCCACTGGAATCTTTACTGATCAATCTAGCATAAGGTACCGCGGCTTTGGGGAACGACTCCCGATCCAATATCAACTCCCCACCTGCCTCGACCTCCCGAACCAGCTGTTCCAGCAGCCCATCCGCATCCACCGCAACCGCCTGGTCACTTACATGAATCTCCACATAATATAGATTGTCCGCACTTGAAAAGGTAGCCACACTTTCATCTCCACCGCTATTTCCAGCAATCAGCCCAGAGGGATAATTCAGTGTCCAATGATAATAACTGTTTCCAATTTGAGTCTTACCAACATCGCTGTCAATCCCAGTATCCTCTGGCGTATCTTCTTCGTTGTCTATAGGAACTAGGGTAACCATTAGCTCACCCCCACTCCCTTGAGAGAGGGTCGCACCTAACACATCAGCTACAAAACGTAGCGGTACCATCAGCACATCTGAAACCATCCGGGGCGCTGAGCCCAGTTTAACTTTGATCCCATCCTTCCAAGCGATATCACTCCCAATCGTCATCACCCCTGAATGAGCACCATAGGTTACTTTTACAACATTGTTCTGCTCTAAGGAAACAGTGCTGCCAAACGTCTTTTTAAAAACCCCAAGCGGGACCATAACCGTTCCATTCTCCGTATAAGGCCGCTCGATAGCCAACTTCTTACCATTCACCGTAGCTGAAGTACTGCCAACTTTTAGACTCAGCTGTAGCTTATCTCCTTGTGAAGCTAATACTGTTTGTATGGGTAATATAGAAAATAGCAGTAATAAGGCCAGCATCGCACAAAATCCTTGCTTTAAAATTCTTAAGCCCATTTATTGTCCCCCTCTCCTGTTTGCTGATCACTCATCCGCGTGCTCGTCCCCATCCGTTTCATAATCATCTCCGCTTAACAACGGATCACCTTGAGTGAGCACGAGTTTACGGACGACGATATCCCCATCGCTTTGCATAACCAGCCGCACAGTTGCTCCCGGCAGGTAGCTTTTGAACAATTCATTAATATCAACTAGTGAGACCACACGATGCCCATCGATGCTATACAAGACGTCCCCTTCAGCAACCCCTGACTTGAGCGCTTCTGAAGACACCACCTTAGTGACGGACAGCGGGTCCAGCGTTGGCAATCCCACAATCGTAGACCAGCTCGCCTCCAGCTCTAGCCCTAGACTCGGATGCTGTACCTCACCATATTTTAAAAGCTGGTTCATAATATACTGCACAGTATTCGCTGGAATCGAAAACCCCATATTTTCCACACCCACCGCTGAGTATTTCAGGCTGTTGATTCCCAGCACCTCACCCTTCATATTTACAAGCGGCCCTCCGCTGTTTCCGGGATTAATCGCAGTGTCACTCTGGATAAGACGATACGCCGCATCTACCTCACGGTTAAGACCACTTATAACGCCTACTGTCGCTGAGTTTCGTAGAGAAAAGCTAATCGGTGTTCCGATAGCAATAACCTTCTCCCCAACCACTGTTTTGCCACTCGCTGGAATAAACTTGGCGGGCTTTAAATGGGTGGCATTGATTTTGATCAGCGCCAGATCACTAACTTCATCCAGATAGGTTTCTTTAACGGTGTAGGTTTTGGAGTCCGAAGTGACCACTATGGCATTTTGCAGATCCTTGATTACATGAGCATTGGTTACAATCCATCCGTTCGATTTCACAATGATGCCGGAGCCATGCGTCAGATTGTACCGATCATCCGGGCCACTATTACCGCCACTCTCGTCTTTACCGATAATGCCCACAACAGAAGGAGTGATACTTTTAATAATTCCAGGTATCGGATCTTCTGCCGCTGCTTTACTAACTACCTTACTAGTACTATCAAAAGCAAACACCGACTGACTCCATACTCCCGACAGCACTACGCCGCACAGTAATAGACCCAATCCTTTCTTCACCAGCTTCTCCCCAATACTCCTCATTCCTCACCAAACCCTCTCTTTGCCAATGGATAAATTTAACATTATATAATTTGAAAAAAGACGCCTTCAATGCGCCCATGGCGTTAAAGGAGTCTTTTGGTGCAAAGCTGTTCAATTTAGTTCTTTCATTAACTTAACCAATGCATCACCATGGCATAGTCAGAGATCACAAAAACCAGCAAGCTAACGGCTCCAAAACCAATGGCAAATTTGTTCTTCTGGGGAGCTTTCAATAGTCGAACAACCCCGACCAAAATCAAGATGGTAAATAAAATCATAAACACATCAAAGGTATGAAATTTAGACGGTCCTTGCGCGGCAACTTCTGCAAGCAGCATAACCTTACCTCCTCAAAAATGTTGTCAAGCAAGATCCAGTAATCCCCATATCACCTTCTATGTTATCGCTACCATTTGGGCGATGCAATAGGTTTTGTAGAAAAATTATGTATTTGTCGCAAAAAATATATTTTATCCCTGCAAAATCCGTAATATTGATGAGATTGATCACTGACAATTGAGTGCAACATAGTGAAAAGTGCTGTGAGCCCAGTCAACTCTTTCGTCGTGAAGGTTACAATAGAAAGTCCATTAACTGCTTTAGAGATGAAATAAATTGAGCAGTGAATTGGAATTGGAATTCAGAACTTAGAACTTAGAACTCTGGGCTCGAAATTTAGGGTTTTAATGAATTAGGGAAATATTCCCTAAAATTGACCGATTATCAGCTCATTTTGTGATTTTCAGGGAGGTTTTCCCTAATCTAATAAACAGTTATTTGATAGAGTGATATGAAGGATTAATTATTCGGTTTTCAAGGAACTTTTGACCCTAATGTTAATCACTTACCCGTTAACCCTATCAACAGAATACTCCTCATTGAATCTTACTACGAACATGTCCTACATATGCCTACCTTGCCTATTATTAAATCCATTTTTTCTATAGAATTCGTATAACTTTTGCTAGAAATATCACATCATATATCTATGAGCCGTCTTTCGTATAATCACCGGATAAACTACAACGCCTTAAATGGCCTTGACTCCATTCTAGAGGACGAGATTAGCTGTTCGTTGTTATTTGTTAGATATTTTCCCTGTGAAAATTATTGCTTACAACCTACAATAAAAGCCCCGGCAAGATACCGAGGCCTTATTATACATAGGTTATATTACTTACTGTTTATTTAGAGGGTTTCCGCCGTCTCAAGCATAAGCGCTTCGGTCCGCTCTGTATCACGAATCAGAACCGGTTTCAGATACTTACCTGTGTAAGACTCTGTGACTGTAATGATCTTCTCCGGTGTCCCTGTTGCCAGGACGGTACCCCCGCCGCTACCACCTTCCGGTCCCATATCGATGATATAATCCGCTGTCTTGATTACATCCAGATTATGTTCAATAACAAGAACCGATTCTCCGGAATCCACCAAACGATGCAATACCTCAAGCAGACGACCAATGTCATCTACATGCAGGCCTGTTGTAGGCTCATCCAAAATATAAAGTGTTTTACCCGTGCTGCGACGGTAGAGCTCAGAAGCCAACTTTACCCGCTGTGCTTCACCACCGGATAAAGTGGTTCCCGGTTGACCAATCTTAATATACCCAAGTCCTACATCCATCAATGTTTGCATTTTACGATGGATACGCGGGATATTTACAAAAAACTCTGTTGCGTCCTCTACCGTCATCTCTAACACATCTGAAATGTTTTTGCCTTTATATTTCACTTCTAGTGTTTCCCGATTATACCGTTTGCCCTTACATACTTCGCAAGGGACATACACATCCGGCAAGAAGTGCATCTCAATCTTAATGATCCCGTCTCCACGGCAAGCTTCACAACGTCCGCCTTTTACGTTAAAGCTGAAGCGCCCCTTTTGGAAACCACGTACCTTAGCCTCATTTGTCTTGGAGAACAGGTCCCGGATGTCATCGAATACACCTGTATAGGTTGCTGGGTTGGAACGCGGCGTCCGCCCGATTGGCGACTGATCGATTTCAATAACTTTATCGAGATTTTCTAGTCCACGAATTTCTTTATGCTGACCAGGACGCACCTTCACAGCCTTATTCAACTGCCGTGCCAGACTCTTGTAAAGAATCTCGTTGATAAGCGAGGATTTACCAGAACCCGATACACCTGTCACCGCTGTAAATACACCTAATGGAATCTTCACATTCACATTTTTCAGGTTATTCTCTTTAGCACCACGTATTTCTACCCAGCGATCATCGGTAGGACGGCGTTTAGCGGTAACCGGAATAAATTTACGTCCGCTTAAATATTCACCCGTTAATGAATTCGGATCTTTCATAATCTCTTCTGGCGTCCCTTGAGCCATAACTTGTCCACCATGAATACCTGCGCCCGGACCAATATCAATAATATAATCCGCTGCCATCATCGTATCTTCGTCATGCTCTACAACAATCAGCGTGTTGCCTAAATCACGCATATGCGCAAGCGTAGAGATCAGGCGATCATTGTCCCGTTGATGCAAGCCAATACTTGGCTCATCCAGAATGTACAATACGCCCATGAGACTTGAACCGATCTGAGTAGCCAAGCGAATACGCTGCGCCTCACCACCGGAAAGCGAACCCGCTGCACGGCTAAGCGTCAAATAATCCAAGCCTACATTCACAAGGAATCCAAGCCGATTGCAGATCTCTTTTAAAATGAGATTGGCGATGGCTGTTTCTTTTTCGCTCAATTTTATCTCTTCAAACCAATGCTGACAGTCTCCTATTGAAAGGTCCGTAACATCAGAAATATTATGATCATTGATAGTCACAGCTAATATTTCTTTTTTCAGACGTTTACCTTTACATACATGACATGGCTTAGCACTCATAAATCCTTCGATAAATTCACGAATACCATCCGAAGCAGTTTCACGGTAACGCCGCTCGAGGTTAGGTATAATCCCTTCAAAAGCAACCATCGCATCTTTCTTTTGACCGAAATCATTTTCATAACGGAAGCGAACCTTCTCACTGCCTGTACCATTCAGTAATTTATTCATATGATCAGGTGTCAGACTGCTTACCGGAACGTTCTGAGGAATTTTAAAGTGTTCACAAACCGACTTCAGAAATTGCGGATAGTAATTAGAAGTACTTCCAGTCCAAGCTAAAAAAGCACCTTCTTCAATGGATTTCTCAGCATCAGGAATAAGCAGGTCTGGATCGACCACCATCTTCATGCCAAGTCCATCGCACTCTGTACAAGCTCCAAACGGACTGTTGAAAGAGAACATCCGTGGTGCCAACTCTTCAATACTAAAACCACAAATTGGACAAGCAAAGTTAGAGCTGAAAAGCAGCTCTTCCTGGCCGATGATATCAACAAGGATTTTACCGCCCGAAAGCTTAAGCGCCGTCTCCAGTGAATCCGTCAGCCGGGTCTCCACATCGTCTTTAACAACGATCCGGTCTACCACAACTTCTATTGTATGTTTTTTATTCTTTTCTAGTTCAATATCCTCTGACAGATCTCTTAGCTCCCCGTCCACACGCACACGTACGAAGCCTTGCTTAGAGATATCTGTGAAAAGCCCTTTATGCTCACCTTTACGTCCTGAAATGATTGGCGCCAGGATCTGTAACCGAGTTTTCTCTGGATACTGCATAATCCGGTCTACCATCTGTTCAACGGTCTGGGAGGTAATCTCAATGCCATGCTCTGGGCAATGGGGATGACCAATACGTGCAAAGAGCAGCCGCAAATAGTCATAAATCTCCGTAACTGTACCTACCGTGGAGCGTGGGTTCCGGCTTGTTGTCTTCTGATCTATAGATATCGCCGGGGACAAACCATCAATCGAATCCACATCTGGTTTCTCCATTTGTCCCAAAAACTGACGTGCATAAGCCGACAAAGATTCAACATAACGCCGTTGTCCTTCAGCATAAATCGTATCAAATGCAAGCGATGATTTACCTGAGCCGCTAAGTCCCGTCAGCACGACGAAACGGTCACGTGGAATCGTCACATCGATGTTTTTGAGATTGTGCGCCCTCGCGCCTTTAATTACAATATTTTCGTTCGCCAACGGAACCTCTCCTTTTAAAAAAACTATTTCAACTTTATTTCAAAATATTCTCAAAGCCTTTTCAAAGCCCTTTCAAAGCCTTTCGATCCCTCCCAAACCCTCCCTTCCAAGGGAGGGCCCCAAGGGTTGCACCCTCTGGACACCCGCATTTTCTGGAGAAGGAGTATGGTGGGAGGTAACTTAGTGACTACGACGCTCGGAGCGCTTATCCCTGCGGGACCGCTTGGACATTCTCGCACTACCTAAAAGCAGGTACAAGCAACTGTCATAGACGTTGCATGGTGCTGTCCCTGCGGGATACGCAAAAGTCCAAGTTCATTGCATGGTGCTGTCCCTGCGGGATACGCAAAAGTCCAAGTTCATTGCATGGTGCTGTCCCTGTGGGATACGCATAAGTGCCAAGTGCATTTCGGGCGCTGTCCCTGCGGATACGCATAAGTGTCATAAACATCGCGGGATACGCGACCCTCTATTGATTCAAAAAGAACGGTCTAGGACAGCACCGTTCAATACCTATTTTAAATATCGGTGATGCATTAATAGTTTATTACTCAGCCCGAAGCTCCAGCAATGCGTCGCGTAGCTCTGCCGCGCGTTCGAATTGCAGGTTCTTGGCAGCGTCCTTCATTTCAGCTTCCAGACGCTGGATCAGACTTTGTTTTTCTTTCTTATTCATCTTGCCACCAACACCTGTGAGATAATCAGCTTTAGACTCAGCAACCTTCGTTGCCTCGATGATGTCACGCACTTTTTTATTAATAGTGGTTGGGGTGATGCCATGTTTCTCATTATGGGCAATCTGAATGGCGCGACGGCGCGATGTTTCGCTCATCGCCTTCTCCATCGAATCAGTGATCCGATCACCATACATGATTACACGACCCTCAGAGTTACGAGCCGCACGGCCAATCGTCTGAATTAGTGAACGTTCGGAACGAAGGAACCCTTCTTTATCGGCATCGAGAATTGCAACTAAAGATACCTCCGGTAAGTCGAGACCTTCTCTCAGGAGGTTAATCCCTACCAGTACATGGAACGTACCGAGACGAAGATCCCGCAAGATCGCCATCCGTTCCAGTGTCTTGATGTCAGAGTGCATGTAACGAACCTTAATCCCGATTTCCTTAAAGTAGTCTGTCAGATCCTCCGACATCTTCTTCGTCAAAGTGGTAACGAGTACACGTTCATCGCGTTCAACCCGGTCACGGATTTCGCTAATCAGATCATCAATCTGACCTTCTGTAGGACGGACCTCGATGATTGGATCCAATAGACCAGTCGGACGGATAATCTGCTGCACCATAGTTTCGCAGTGTTCCATTTCATAAGGTCCAGGTGTCGCGGAAACGTAAATGATCTGGTTTACTTTATCTTCGAACTCTTCGAACTGAAGCGGACGGTTATCCAGTGCAGAAGGCAGACGGAAACCATGCTCTACCAACACTGTTTTACGCGCCCGGTCACCGTTATACATCGCCCGAATTTGCGGAAGGGTAACATGGGATTCATCTACGACGATTAACATATCATCAGGAAAATAATCCATTAACGTATATGGAGTTGCTCCCGGTTCCCTGAAGGTTAGTGGCCCGGAATAGTTCTCGATCCCCGAACAGAAACCCACTTCCTTCATCATTTCAATGTCGTAACGTGTCCGTTGTTCCAAACGTTGCGCTTCCAGAAGCTTGCCTGCGTCACGAAGCACGGTCAGCCGCTCTTCTAGCTCCCGTTCAATATTGACTATTGCTACACGCATCGTTTCTTCCTTGGTAACAAAGTGAGAAGCCGGAAAAATGGCGACATGATCGCGTTCACCGATCAATTCGCCCGTTAAAACATCTATTTCAGTGATCCGCTCAATCTCATCCCCAAACAATTCAACACGAATCGCATGTTCACCCTGAGAGGCCGGGAAGATCTCAACCACATCACCACGTACACGGAATGTTCCGCGTACAAAATTGATATCATTGCGCTGGTATTGAATATCCACCAGTCTGCTCAGAATCTCATTGCGCGGTTTCTCCATCCCAACCCGCAAGGACAACAGCAAGCTTCCGTATTCCATTGGTGAACCGAGACCGTAAATACAAGACACACTCGCTACAATAATAACGTCACGCCGTTCGAACAAGGAGCTTGTCGCGGAGTGGCGAAGTTTATCAATCTCTTCGTTAATACTGGAATCTTTCTCAATATAAGTATCGGAGGAGGGAATATACGCCTCTGGTTGGTAATAGTCGTAGTAGCTGACGAAATAGTCTACCGAATTATTCGGGAAAAACTCCTTAAACTCACTTGCCAGCTGGGCAGCCAGTGTCTTGTTATGCGCAATAACCAGCGTGGGGCGATTTAATTTGGAAATAACTTGCGCGACAGTAAAGGTCTTCCCTGTACCTGTCGCTCCCAGCAGCGTCTGGTGCTTCTTACCCTGCCGGATGCCTTGTAGTAATTCATCTATGGCATGAGGCTGATCGCCCTGGGGTGTATACTCGGACTCCAATTCAAAAGTCTTCGTACTGACGACAATATCACTCATTTGCCCGTCTCCCCTCTATCGTCTAAACTAGATTAATATATTATAATTGTTGTCTGAATCTTCTCTCTCCATACGACAGTAAAAAATATGGAAGATAAGAATATGTGTTCCCGTTCATTATACAGTGTTGCTTAGATCGATGCAAACCATAATACACAGAAATGTTAGGAGCTTGAAGCATGGATATTACCGCAATAATCGGCCTAGTGGCCGGACTGGCTGCGCTAATCGGCGGCTACCTCTGGGAAGGCGGAAGCCTTTCCGGACTGCTGCAGCTTAATGCAGCTTTGATTGTATTTGGAGGTACGATTGCTGCCGTAATGATCAGCTTCCCGGCAGCTAAGCTACGCTCCATTCCCGCCGCTCTGCGCATGGCTTTTGGCCGCAATCCTGAACGTGATGAAGAGAAAGCAGAAGAGCTTATCGCAATGGCCACAGTGGCCCGCCGCGGCGGCGTTTTAATGCTCGAAAAACAAGCGGAACTGCATCCTGATCCTTTTACACGCGAAGGACTGTTGCTTATCGTCGATGGCACTGACCCTGAGCAGGTAAGACAGATTTTGGAATTGGAAATGGATGCGAAAGAATTGAAGCATGAAAGCTACGCCAAGATTTTTGAAGCCGCTGGCGGATATGCTCCAACGATGGGGATCATCGGTACAGTTATGGGACTCATTAGGGTACTGGGCAACCTTACGGACCCATCAAATCTAGGTACCTCTATCGCAGTAGCGTTCACTGCAACACTGTACGGAGTAGCCATCGCTAATCTAATATTTTTACCCATTGCTTCCAAAATCAAATCCCGCAGCCAAAGTGAGCTGCATAGCATGGAGATGCTTCTAGTAGGCATTCTTTCTCTACAGAACGGGGATCATCCGCTGCTGGTGCGTAAAAAACTGAACTCCTTCATTTCAGACACCACCACAGATGACCGTGCAGAAGCAAGAGGTTTTATATGAGACAAAGAGACCGGCGCAAACGGCGGGAAGAGAATCGAGAAAGCCGTGATCGTTGGATGATTACTTACGCTGATCTAATTACACTTTTACTTATATTTTTCGTTATATTGTATGCGATGAGCAGCCTGGACACTGACAAATATAATATCGTGACCGGCTCTTTATCCCAGACTTTCAAGTCGAACAGCACTGTTCTTGAAGGCGGGGATGGTATTTTAGATGCTGGAAAGACCCCTGACAACAAACCAGAGAGTACAGATGGGAATGCGAACGCAACTGCAAAACCAAATGACGGTTCTGATGAACAAACGGAGAATGAAACACCTTCAGCACGGGAGTTGGCTTTTCGAGAACAAGAGGCGAAGCTTGCTGAGTTAATGGGTGTGATCACCCACTATGTGGAGGAGAATAATCTCGGTGAACAAATATTTGTAGCCGACAAACCGCAGGGCATAGAAATCACGCTCAGCGACCGTTTTCTTTTTGATGTGGGTAAAGCAGATGTGAAGTCACCAGCCCTTCCTGCTCTTCAGCAGTTGTCTGGCTTATTCAAAGATATCGGAGCAACGATCAGCATTGAAGGACATACGGATAATACACCAGTGTCATCAGCTTCACGTTATAACGACAATTGGGAGCTATCGGGTGCTCGTGCGCTTTCTGTGCTGCGCTTTTTCTTAGATAATGAAGGACTGAACCCGGACACTTTTCAATATGCAGGTTATGCCGATACCCGACCAACAGCAGATAATACTACGGTAGCAGGCAAACAGAAAAATCGACGCGTAGAGATCATTGTACTTCGACAGCTTCAAGAGGTGGAATAAAATATAGTTGCTTGCGCTCAGAGCTAAGTTCGGCGGCAGGGGCCTTTGCAATTACCACATTGAGCTTACAAGGGGCTTCATCCAATTTAATTAGGGAAAACCTCCCTGATTATTCACCTATTATCGTATCCAATCGCGGAATGAGGGAATTTCTCCCTGATTATTACTCTTTTTAGTCTGAAATAGTGGTTTTACCGAGATGATTAGGGAGGAATTTCCTAAAACCCTAACTCTCACGCTATAATCGTCTAAAATGAGGGAGGTTTTCCCTAATTCCATACTCCACTAGACCCTCAAACCACTCGATTGGGTTTACGAATACTCGCACAATCCACATAAGAAACACAAACAGCAAGTCCCCGAATCACAGAAACTTGCTGCTAAAAATATCACACTTGATCAGACTATTTTCCGTCCCCGATTTCCAATTATTCAGCAACTAACGCGCTATAACCAGCTGCATCTAACAGACCTTTTACAGCATCAGCATACTCTCCATCAACTTCAATCTCAAAAATCCAACCCCCGCCATACGGCTGATCATTGATAAGCTCCGGACTAGCTTCTAATCCATCATTCACCTTGGTAACCGTCCCAGAGACGGGCGAATACAACTCCGA
Organism: Paenibacillus sp. FSL H3-0286; assembly: GCF_045040705.1. NCBI lineage: Bacteria > Bacillati > Bacillota > Bacilli > Caryophanales > Paenibacillaceae > Paenibacillus > Paenibacillus sp. FSL H3-0286. Next base: position 6,511,384 of record NZ_CP150285.1, read on the forward strand.
TACCGTCTTAACGGATTCGATACTGCCTACGCTGTCACCGGCTGAAATGGTCGATCCTACCTCAGGAAACTCAACAAATACGATGTCGCCTAATAAATGCTGAGCATGGTCCGTAATCCCAACACGTACTACTCGCCCTTCTACTTGCTGTGCCCATTCATGCTCTTCGCTGTAAAGAAGGTTGTCTAATACTTCACTCATTTCAAGCCGCCTCATTTCCAATTTGGAGTTCTAAATTTAGTTATAGCCTAAGTTATCCCGGCTCACAATGTCAATATTACTAACAGGAAATTTAAATTTGTCATTTTTTCGACGTTTTCTTGTTGACAGCGCCCGACTATACCCGTTTAATGGAGACATACAAGAAGAAATGACGTTGTCGTCTTTTTATAGACAATAACCGTTTCTCGAAGAAATATAATTGCGGATGATGGCATAGGGAGAGACTGTCTCACTTGAAGACGGCGCCGAAGGAGTAAGCCCTAACAGGGGTGAATCTCTCAGGCAAAAGGACCTTTGTCGGACGTATCTCTGGAGAGCATCAGACGCAAGGCTAGATGCGTCAGATCACCAACGGGGAAACCTGCAAGCTAGTTACGGCAGGGTAACTCTCAGGTACAAAGGACAGAGCAGAAAGCGATTTGTGCATTTATGCATGATTGCTTCTGCCTGTCCTTTTTTCGTATGTAATCAGATCAAGGGGAGTGACGACATGGATGCTTTGAGAAGAACACCTTTTTATGATCTCTATTCCGCTTATGCGGAGTCCAGGTGCATTGACTTCGGTGGCTGGGAGCTGCCAGTACAGTTTACAGGTATCGTGAAAGAGCACGAAGCCGTTCGCCAGCAGGCTGGGCTGTTCGATGTCTCGCATATGGGTGAATTCATGGTGATTGGAAACGGTGCAGAAGCCTTTTTGCAAAAAATGACAACCAATGATGTCAGCCGCCTCACGGATGGTGCGGCACAATATACACTGCTCTGTTATCCAAATGGCGGAGTTGTCGACGACCTACTCGTGTATCGCCTAAGCGAAGGGCGTTATATGCTCGTCGTTAATGCCTCCAACATCGACAAGGACTTGCAGTGGCTGCAAGAGCATTTGACCTCTGAATTCGATGAAGTCACGCTCACTAATGTCTCTGACGAGACGCTTTTGCTCGCCTTGCAGGGTCCTCTGGCAGAGACCATTCTCGCGGAAGTTACTGATGCTCCTATTTCAGCACTCAAGCCTTTCCATTTCATCGAACGCGCTACCGTTTGCGGTGTAGAGGTACTTATCTCCCGTACGGGTTATACCGGTGAAGATGGCTTCGAGATCTACGCTCCGCTGGAAGGTGCAGAAACGTTATGGAACGGACTGCTTGCAGCAGGCGCGCCCCACGGATTAACACCTGCTGGACTGGGTGCACGGGATACCCTGCGTTTTGAGGCAAAATTACCACTGTACGGTCAGGAGCTATCCGCTGACATCACCCCGCTTGAAGCAGGAGTACAGTTCTTCGTGAAGCTGGACAAAATAGACTTTATCGGACGCGATGCACTAATACAGCAAAAAGAAACTGGGATTCCCCGTCGCCTTGTCGGCCTAGAAATGATTGATCGAGGCATTCCACGCTCCCATTATCCTGTTTGGGCAGATGGGGTTAAGATTGGTGAGGTCACAACCGGAACACAGTCCCCTACGCTGAAACGTAACCTGGGGTTGGCTTTGATTGATGCTGCTTACAGTGAAATAGGCACAGAGGTTTACGTAGAGATACGCGGTAAGCAGCTTAAGGCTGTAGTGATTAAGGCCCCTTTTTACAAGTATAAACGCCTTTAGCGTCCATATAAGGACGGTGAGCTTTTAAGCGAGAAATAGAAGAATAAAGTATAGCGTGAAAATTGTACTTTCTTATATTTTAAAAAAGCCAAGGAGTGAAACCTTAATGAAGCACCGTTATCTGCCCATGACAGAACAGGACCGCGTAGAGATGATGGAGGCCGTCGGGATTGAGTCTATAGATGAGCTGTTCTCCGATATTCCTGAAGCGGTACGTTACCAAGGCACTATGCCGATGTCTGAACCACTCGATGAATACGCCCTGCTGCGCCACATGAAAGGTTTGGCTGACCAAAATGCCGACTTTGATTCTCACGCCAGCTTCCTCGGTGCCGGATTATACGATCATCACATCCCTGTGGTCATAAATCATGTCATTTCCCGTTCTGAATTCTACACTGCCTACACTCCTTACCAACCGGAGATCAGCCAAGGTGAGCTGCAAGCGATCTTCGAATTCCAATCCTACATTTGCGAACTAACCGGTATGAAAGTTGCCAATGCCAGTATGTATGATGGCGCTACAGCTTTATCCGAAGCAGCGGTTCTCGCGGCTGGTGCTACCAAACGCAAAAAATTAATCGTCTCCCGTACCGTTCATCCTGAGGCTCGCCAAGTGCTACGTACTTCGGCTAATGCTTGGGGTCTGGAGGTGGTGGAGATTGACTATAAAGACGGTGTTACCGATCAAGCTAAGCTTGCTGAAGCTATCGATGGTGATACTGCCGCAGTACTGATGCAATCGCCTAACTTCTTCGGTAGCATTGAGGATCTTCGCTCGGTTGAGCTGCTGATCCATGCGGTTAAAGGTCTTCTTGTAGTCAGCGCGAACCCAATAGCTCTTGGTGTACTTGAAGCTCCGGGCAAACTTGGAGCCGACATCGTAGTCGGTGATGCTCAGCCACTCGGTATTCCAGCTTCTCTCGGGGGTCCAACTTGCGGATTCTTTGCCGTAGCTGATCACCTGATGCGCCGCATGCCAGGCCGGATCGTTGGCCAAACGGTAGACCGTAATGGTAAACGTGGCTTCGTTCTTACACTTCAAGCGCGTGAACAGCATATTCGTCGTGAAAAAGCGACATCGAATATCTGCTCCAATCAGGCACTGCTGGCTCTCTGCGCATCCGTCTACTTGTCCGTTATGGGCAAAGAAGGCATGCGTGAAGTAGGCGAACTAAATATTCGCAAAAGCCATTACGCTGCTAATAAACTTAGCGGACTAACAGGTGCTGAACTTGCCTTCTCCTCCCCATTCTTTAACGAATTTGTTGTGAAGCTTCCTGAAGGCAGCAGCGTGACCGCTATTAATTCTAAGCTGCTGAAGGACGGTTATCTCGGCGGTTATGATCTGGGTCGTGATTATCCTGAACTTGCTGGACATATGCTGGTTGCCGTAACGGAAAAAAGAAGCAAAACCGAAATCGACCAATTCGCTAGCGCACTGGAGGGCTGTTTATGAAACCGGAGCAAAGTCTAATTTTTGAATTAAGCCGTCCGGGCCGCTCGGCCTACTCCTTGCCACTATGCGATGTACCACAGGAAGAAACCTTGGAGTCCCTGATTCCATCAGGTTTACTCCGTAGCGAACCCGTCGTACTTCCAGAAGTATCGGAAGTGGATGTCATTCGCCACTACACTTCTCTTTCACGTCGTAACTTTGGTGTAGACAATGGCTTCTATCCACTCGGTTCATGCACGATGAAATACAATCCGAAGATTAACGAAGATGTTGCCCGCTTCTCCGGCTTCGCCAAAATTCATCCCTACCAACCGGAAGAAAGTATTCAAGGCGCACTGGAATTAATGTATACCCTGCAAAATGATCTGTCCGCGCTGACGGGCATGGATGCTGTATCCTTACAGCCTGCCGCAGGTGCTCATGGTGAATGGACCGGCCTCATGATGATCCGCGCCTACCATGAAAGTCGCGGCGAGACGCGTACTAAGGTTATCGTGCCGGATTCCTCGCACGGAACCAATCCTGCTAGTGCCTCAGCAGCAGGACTTGAAACGATCACGATCCCTTCCACAGATAAAGGAATGGTCGATCTTGAAGCACTGAAAGCAGCCGTCGGTAGTGACACAGCCGCACTAATGCTAACTAACCCAAGCACACTCGGCTTGTTCGAAACCCAAATCGTCGAGATTGCTGAGATCGTGCATGAAGCAGGCGGCCTACTCTATTACGATGGAGCCAACTCCAATGCCATTATGGGCATTACCCGACCTGGCGACATGGGCTTTGACGTTGTGCATCTGAACTTGCACAAAACGATGAGTACCCCACATGGCGGTGGCGGCCCTGGGGCCGGACCAGTCGGCGTAAAATCTATCCTCATTCCATTCTTGCCTCAACCTACTGTGGTGAAGAATGAAGATAGCAGCTTCTCACTCGACTTCGGCGGACACGAATCCATTGGACGCGTGAAAGCTTTTTACGGAAACTTTGGTATTCTGGTTCGTGCCTATGCCTACATTCGCACCTATGGTCCAGACGGACTACGTGAGGTATCCGAAAATGCCGTGCTGAATGCGAACTATATGATGCACCGTCTGGCGCCGTATTTTGAAATCCCATATCCGGGTGTATGTAAGCATGAATTCGTAATGTCCGGCAAAAACCTCAAGCAGTATGGTGTGCGCACCTTAGACGTTGCTAAACGATTACTCGACTTCGGCTACCACCCGCCAACCGTGTACTTCCCTCTGACCGTTGAGGAATGCATGATGATCGAGCCGACGGAAACCGAAAGTAAAGAAACGCTAGACGGCTTCATCGATACGATGATTCAGATCGTTAAAGAAGCGCAGGAGACACCCGAAATCGTAATCAACGCACCGCATACCACAGAGATTAGCCGTTTGGATGAGACACAGGCTGCGCGTAAGCCGGTTTTGAATTGTTCTTGCGGTTAATATTTCAATAATAAATCGAGTAGGAGGGGGCGGCGAGCCCCCGGCCTCTCACACCACCGTACGTACCGTTCGGTATACGGCGGTTTTCCGTAAGGAGTTGTATCTGTCCAATACACTCTTTAATCCATTGGATTCCCAATATTGGTTATTCAATGCACGTTGCAGAATTGGACTCCCTGCAATTCGCCAATACCCTTTCCGAGTATTTCCCCACTCAAAAGGCTTATATCCTTAGGCACGCCTAAGGATATAAGCCTTTTGACTTTGGTTCTCGGGCTCTTCCATTGCTTCCAGAGACACATTCGCAATCTCCTTCGAATCCACATATCCATCGCTTTAAAGGCACTTGGCGTATCCGCCAGCGAGAAATATCCGTGCCATCCCATCAAGTATCGATTGAGCTCCTGGATTCGCTCTTCCGTTCGCATCGCTTTCTTCCGGGACGTTATCTCCCGAATTCGAGCCTTCGCTTTCTGCAAGGACTGTTTTGCTATCCTCACCTTGGGCTCTTTATCGCTACTAAAGCAAAACCCAAGAAATTTCCGTCTCCATGGGCGGTCCACCGCACTCTTCGCTTGGTTCACCTTTAGTTTTAGTCTTGTCTCAATGAATCTGGTGACGGATGCCTTCACTCGCTCTCCTGCTCTTAGTGTTTTCACATAGATGTTACAGTCGTCCGCATAACGGACGAAGCGGTGTCCACTTTTCTCGAGTTCCTTGTCGAGCTCGTCCAAAACGATGTTAGATAACAACGGACTGAGTGGACCACCTTGCGGTGTCCCTTCTGTTGTCGTATTTACTAGCCCGTTCTCCATCACACCTGACTGAGGATATTTACGAATCAGCAGGAGAACTTTCTTGTCCTTCACTTTAGCCGAAATCTTCATCATCAGTCGGTCATGGTTGACGCGATCAAAGAATTTCTCCAAGTCTAGATCGACTACGAATCGATATCCCTCTTTCATGAATGCTCTGGCTTTCCTTACCGCATCATGCCCTTGTCTTTTCGGACGAAATCCATAACTATCGGCTGGGCGCACTAAATAAAGGAGACCACTTAACACGTGGTCTCCTTTTCTCATATTAAAAAATGCTATTTTACATACAGAAGTTCTGGATTATGTACGGGATTAAATGAAAGTTTCTTAGTGAACTGCCAACGGTCAGTTACATTCATTTTGTTATATATGCTCTTCACTACATTTCTAACTGTACCTTCACTAATTCCCAACTCGTTAGAAATACACAATGCACTTTTTTCACATAACCACATTTGAGCCACCTCTTTTTCTCGGGCAGTCAAGTTGAATTGTTCAAAACTAAACTCTAGTCTAAGTAACTGCATCTCAGGGTTACTCCACATCCATTTCTCGGTAACGTTTTCAGCTATCTGTTGCATAAATGGAATAGCAAATTCGATTTGCAGTCCTTTGTAGAAAGAAATATCTACATAGCCTCTTATAACACCATCTGAGTAGAGAGGAGAACATACACAGTTCCAATTAGAAAATATAGAATTCGTATGTTCGCTCCCTTTAACTACTCCAATAGAATTCATTTCCATAGAAAGTGAAACACCATTTAGCCCGAAATCCTGTTTGGCAAAACTCTTCCCAACTCTTATTCCTGCCTTATCAAATTCTTCTTTTATATGTACTGAAGAGAAATACAGATCGAGAATTCCCCCCATATCATCTGTTAGAAAAGCCGCAAAATCTACCGATATAAACTTACTAATTTTAATCATCTCGTTATGTAGGGAAAGAATCATTGCCTCGTGATAAATAGATTCCTGGCCAATCTCCTCAAACGAGTGCGCACTCGTTCTTTGTGGGGCCTTTGAACTTTTGACTTTACCCAATGAAGAGATAGAATCCATTTGTTCCTTTTTTAGATCTTCAGCTGAACACCAAAGTTTTGTCTGATCGTATGTTACTGTCAATTCCAACTCCTCCTGATTTCCATCATTTATAATGTAAAATGATACCATTATATATTTAAATATTGAAGATTCAACCAACTATTAACATATTTATTCATATTAGTAAATATCCAATGGGGGATATTTTCAAACTTTGTTATAAAGACCATAATTACATTTGTAGAACTTAAATAACCGCTAGATGCCCCATTTATTATTAATAATTATCCTTACACTCTCTTCTATTCAATGTGCCTTAAGTCATAGAAAAAAGAAACCTCTAAGGAGATAACACAGTGGAATTGTATAAAATTAATGAAAAACAAACATTCCAGTATTTTAATTTAGTCTCATATCGCAACACTATTCCTTCCAGTTGTTTACATCATAAACTAAACGAATTTATCCTTTCACTAAACAACTATAACCTCCAAAAGAATGGTCCTTTAATCACTTCTACTCATTCTGTATCCCGAAATAATGGCATAGAGATGGTGGATTTTGAGATTATGGTACCAGTAAAAGGAGAAATTAAAAAAAATCCCCCTTTTATATATAAGCAAGAATTCAAGTTAATAAATGCAATTTGCTTGATGTATGAAGGTAAAATGAATGGCATCAATTCTGCTTATGAATTTTTAGTCAAATATATCTCTCAAAACAATCTACATCAAATAACATCCGCATATAATATAAACTTATCTGAAGGTACTAGTGAAAATATAAAAATAGATATTTGTATTGGCATCAATCCTAGTCTTCTTTAACTAGTCAAAACTCGTCTATCTCGAAAGGAGGTGAATAGAATGGAACTGAGTCTTAACAGTCAATTTTCAACATTGTCCAACATTGAAACGATGGAGATTTCCGGAGGTATAAATTGGGATAATGTTGCTTATGGAGTCTTGGGAATGGTAACCGTGGTAGCCGCTGTTACCACAGCACCAGTAACGATTCCTACTGCGATTATGGCAGTGGGTGGATCAATAGTATCTGGATATCTTACTGGTAGCGGACTAAAACATTAAATATCTGTTATAAGGAGTGAGGAATTAAATGCTTTCATATGCCCCTAGTTTTTCAGAACTTACACTTGAAGATAGTATCAATATTGATGGTGGCGTTGATTGGGCCAAGGTAGGTGCAGGAGTGTTAGGTATGGTTACAATCATGTCTGCTGTTGCTGCCGCACCAGTAACAGCCACAGCCGCAGTTGTCTACATAAGTGGTACAGTGGCTGCCGGATATTTAGTGGGTACTTCATTCTAAATTTTGATGGAGACATTCATCTTCAGATGGATATGTCTCCATCTTTTCTTCTATAAAAGAAGAGAATAATCATAAATAGATTGCGAGTGATTTTTTTGAAAATAGATAAATTAATATCGTATCTAATTAGAATAGACATTACTTTAGGGCTAGTAATATCATTCTTATTAATTGTAAGACCTAATATAATCCTCCCATCCCAATGGTTTATAATGAATTTCTTAATTTTTCTAACAGGTATATATATATATAAGAAAAATAAAAACAAGACATTTATAGCAGTTTTTATTTATGCTTTCATCTATTTTTCTTTAGTCATATTAGATATGTTAACTTCAAAAGGTATTATTCGAAGTGACAATAGATCTGGAGATATTTTATTAAGCGTAGGATTAGTGGCGTTAGGCCTGATCGGATTTTTCATTGCATTTTACATGAGCAACAAAGATAAATGATTCGTTGTATAGCACAGGTCACAATATAAAATCATCATTTAATAATTGCTTTTCGGAGGATTATATGGCATTCACTAAATACCAATGTGTCAAACAACAAGATATTAAAGACTGCGGGGCTGCCTGTCTCGCCACTATAAGTAAAAACTATGGTCTCAACTATCCTATAACTAAAATTCGCGAGATGTCGGGAACCGATAAAATGGGTACCAGCGCCTATGGCCTTGTTAAAGCTGCTGAAAAATTAGGATTCACTGCCAAGGCTGTAAAAGGGACTCACGAGGCATTCTTCGAAGATTTCCCCCTTCCGGCTATTGCTCATGTGGTCATAGACCAAACTTTATTGCATTACGTTGTTATTCATAAAATCACAAAAAAAACAGTTGTCGTTTCGGATCCTGCGAAGGGCATTGTTAAATATACACCAGAAGACTTCTTTAAAATCTGGACCGGTGTTCTCATATTAATGGTTCCTACCCCTCAGTTCAAAAAGGGCGGTGAGTCCAAGGGTTTATTCACTCGTTTTTTTGGTTTACTTATTCCTCAGAGAAGAATGCTACTAGGAATTTTTTTGACATCCATGCTCTATACAATATTAGGTATATTATCAGCCTTTTATTTTCAATTTCTGCTAGATGAGATTCTTCCTTTTGGCTTAAAGAAGACTCTGAATATAGTATCCATTGGAGTAATCATTCTATATCTATTCAAAGTTTTATTGAACGCTTTTCGTAGTCACATTCTACTAACATTGAGCCAAAAGCTTGATATTTCGCTAATTCTCGGCTATTACCATCATGTGTTAAAGCTACCCATGAACTTTTTTGGTACTCGCAAGACGGGGGAAATCATCTCAAGACTTATGGATGCCTCTAAGGTACGGGATGCCATCTCCAGCGCAACCCTAACCATCATGATCGATATTATCATGGTTATTGCTGGGGGGATCATTCTTTATTCGCAAAGTGCCCTTTTATTTGGTGTAACTGTGCTGCTGGTTCCTTTATATCTAGCATTAGTGTGGGGATTCCACAAGCCATTCGACCGGTTAAACCGTGAACAAATGGAGAAAAACGCCCAACTTACCTCCTACATCGTTGAATCCATAGACGGTATCGAGACGGTCAAAGCCTACCATGCGGAGTCTAAAGTTGGCTTTGAGACGGAACAGAAATTCATCACGTTTCTGAAATCCGTGTTCAGCTTTGGTATTTTCAATAATATACAAGGCTCGCTAAAAGGTGTGGTTCAGTTGCTTGGAGGTGTAGCCATCCTCTGGGTAGGTGGTAATCAAGTAATAAAAGGAAATATGACCATGGGTCAACTTATCACTTATAACTCATTACTTGCTTACTTCCTTGAACCTATTCAAAATCTCATCAATCTCCAGCCTACCCTGCAAACAGCTGTTGTAGCGGCGGACCGATTGGGGGAAATACTCGACTTAGAAGCGGAGAAGCTTGAGGATGAGGACAAGAAGATTCAACCCGCTTCATTAAAAGGTGATATTAGATTTGATCGTGTCAGCTTCAGATATGGTACACGTTCCCTTGTACTTCATGATATTGATTTGAGACTTAGACAGGGCGAGAAAGTCGCCTTTGTCGGTGAGAGCGGCTCGGGTAAAACCACCCTGATCAAATTGATCATGCAATTTTACCAACATGAAAAAGGCGATATCTTAATTAACAACTACAATATTAAAGATATTCATTTAGATAGCTTGAGACAGCGAATCGCATATATATCACAGGATACTTTCTTTTTTAGCGGAACAATCCGGGAAAATTTATGTCTGGGTGTCAATCAGGATACGGATCTGGAACAAATTGTTTCGGCCTGCCAGACCGCACAGGCACACGAATTCATTAATCAGCTTCCACTCCGCTACAACACTTTGTTAGAAGAAAATGCTACTAACCTTTCCGGGGGACAGAAGCAGCGACTAGCTATCGCCAGGGCAGTTCTTAAACAGCCCGATATTCTTATAATGGATGAAGCCACTAGTAATCTGGATTCTACAACGGAGAAGGCTGTATCGGAGACGATTAATGCTTTTGAAGACATGACTACGATTATTATCGCTCACCGGTTGAGTACAATCATGCGTTGTGATCGGATTTATGTCATGGATCAAGGACGGATTATTGAGCATGGAACTCATCAGGAGCTTCTGGATTACCGTGAAAAGTACTATGAATTGTGGAAAGATCAACTCCCTGGAGTTGAACAAAAACAAGAACATAACCATCAATATGCCGCAGGAGTAGGCGAGGTGTCTCTTGTATGAGCGCACAAATACATAACTTATCAGAAATGACAGATAGCAGAGAAATCATGGAATCCAAGACCAGTCCTGTGATTTCCATTTTCATACTTATCTTATTCATTCTATTGGGGGCTGCGTTAGTCTGGTCCTATTTTGGCCAGATCGATGAAGTTGCCAAAGCCTCTGCTGTAGTTAGACCCAATGAAAAAGTCAGTACCATTCAGACTTCATCTATGGGAAAAGTGGAACAGGTATATGTCCATGAAGGGATGCAAATTAAGCAGGGCGAGCAGTTAATTTCCTTTGAGCATAAAGAACTTGATATAGAATTATCAAATCGTAATTCAGAAATCAATAAGCTCACTAAGAAACTGCACTATCTCGGGCTGTATAAACAAAGCATTAGCAATTTAGATAATCAGTTTTCTTCTGAACGTGCAGATGAGGGTTACTATTATGACATGGTAGAACAATTTCTCCTTGAATACAGCCAGCAGCAGCAGACCTTTCAAGGAACCCAGGATCAGCTTACAGCTGCCATTCACGAGAATATAGGCTTGCAAGATTCTGCTACCTTTAGTGCCGAATCTAGTTCGGATAAATCTCTTCAGAATAAAATTGAATTGGAACGAAAAAAGAAACTGCTAAATGTTGAAATTGCAAACGAGAAATTGCTTGTGCAATCCATCAAAGAGAATCAAAATCTTCTTCCAATTGAAGATACCAAACGGACGGAACAATATAATACATACCAAATTAAATATGTCCAACTGTCTAAACAATCTGCTGAGAAAAAAGAAATCTATAATCGTTCGCTCAGCTTGGGGGACCGCCTTGTGCCTCAATCCCAGATTACAGATGAACAGCATCAATATGAAAGTTCATATTTGCAAATCAACCAATTCCAAACCGAAGCCGTGCTCAGCTCAGAAAGCAATATCACCAATTACAATCAGCAATTGGTTGAGATAGAGGTCAGCCTCGATTTGCTAAAAAATGGGCACGATCCATCAGTTTCAGAACGAAAAACTTTAGAAATGCAAAAGAAACAGCTGGCTGAGCAGCAAAATGATCTACTGAATCAAGAGAAACTTAACCGTTCATCTGAAGCAACCTCATTGAAAAAACTGAAACTTGACCGTATTGTACAGATTCATTCAGCAATAGAAGAAAATAAAAGAACCTTAATTACGCTGCAAGAGGCTGTTAAGGGACTTGAGCTTGAACGAGACAAAAGACTGCTCATAGCACCAATTTCCGGGACCATTAATATTTTAAAAGAAACCAGCATCGGGGACATGGTACAATCCGGCGAAGCCTTGATCTCCATTATACCTAGCAACGAGTCAAAATATAAAATGAGCATCGCTGTACCTAATGCTGAAGCAGGAAAAATAGCGATTGGCAATAAAGTTGATTTCAGCTTTTCAGCCTTTCCTAAACAAAATTTTGGTTCCCAAAAAGGTACGATTACATCTATCAGCACAGATTCAATTATTCAGCAAGACGGTCTAAGCTACTATCTGGTGGAGGCAACGATATCCAATGACCCCCTTGTTAATCGCAGAGGTGAACGTGGAGAGCTTCGTGTAGGGATGATAGCGCAAGCCTCTGTTATTACCGACTCCAAGAAGATCATTGATTTTGTTCTTGAAAAAATCAACTTAAAGGAATAGTGAGGTTGCTAGCTAAATGTTAAAGAAATCAGCTCTCTTGATACTCGCCTTCTTATTACTCCTATTGCCGCATTCCATTACAGTTTATGCTGATACGCAGGTATCTAGCGCAATAAAATCGCTTTCCATGGAAGAAGCAATCCAGCTAGCATTAACTAACTATGTAGATATCAAGCTCTCACAATGGAATATTGCAGAAACGGATTCCAAATTTTCATATGTATCATCTGAAGAGAAAAAGTTGGAGCAAAAAAATGTAGTCACAACCAGCGGGCTGCTGCCAGTAAATCCTGATATTTTTATCAATAGTATTCCTGGTTACGCTGATTTAAGTGAAGAAGAACAGGCAGGGGTCAATCAATCCATTCTCATTCAAATTATGATTAACACATCTCTGAATCAATGGGTTAGCGCTCAGAATGAAAGCCAAAACAGTTACAATCAAGAGACTAAAACAGCGCAGCTTAAGGAATTTCGTGACCAGTTACGCACATTAGAAACAGATAAAGTAATTAATCAGTTACGACTTCAAAAAACAGAAGCCCTCATCCGCTACTATGCTGTGCAGAAATATTATCAACTCTCTTCTCTAAAAAAAACGATTGAATATGACAAACAAGAAAGCCAATATTGGTTTCAACAGTCTGAGGATACCTTGCGGTCCTATGAGCATGGTCTTCTGTCTAAGAGAAGTTTGGACGATTTTAATCGTAAAAACATAGTACGAAAATCTATTTTTGAACGTAACCTTCGAAGTTATGAAGCTCAGTTAGAACAATTTAAGCTTGAGTTAGGATTATCATCCTATTCAGAAGTCCTTCTAGATGATGTCATTTCCAGTACACCAGAGCCTGTGAATTGTAATACAGTAATTAGCCTCTCTAGTAATTATGATTTACGCGAAGAAGATGCACGTATCACACTCGCCAAAGATAATCTTGATGCAGCTAAAGCTTCCGATGCTGAACTCATCACTTATTATTCAGTCCTATGGTCTAGCCAGATTGCACACAAAAATATAGTACAACAACAACTCGAAGAAAAACTGGCTAGTTATAAGCCGGAAGCAAATGAAATTGATTTTGAATATTCAGAACTAAAAGAGCAGCAATTGGAACTCGTACGCGTCTCCCAGGATAATGATACTCTCCTAAATAGCGGGTTAATCTCAGCGGCTCAGGCAGATCAGGACAAGCTGGATTTACTAAACTTAAATCGGCAATTCGATAAGCAAAAAGTAAAGTACGGTTTATTCCAAGCAAAAGTTACTTTGGCTCTTAGTGGAGTTATCCTCTAATAACCATTAATTTATCATTCATAACCCAAAGGAGATATCACAAGATGAAAACCATATCTAGCCTAATCGCAGCAACTCTTCTTTCTACCGCTATCGCCTGGCCTGTCCATGCCGCAGAGAAGCCAATCTCCATTCAGATCAATCAGCAACAGCTCGCACTGAAGGGACAGGCTCCCTTCAATGATAATGGTACAATTGTCGTTCCTTTTCGCCCGGTTTTTGAAAAACTAGGACTTTCAATCGATTGGAATCAAACCACAGGTACCATAACGGGTACTAAGGAAGGGCTTACGATTACACTGCAACTAGGCAGCAAGCAGGCCAGCGTCAATGGTGTAATAACCCAACTTTCTGTTGCCCCTAAGCTCATCAATAATTCCACTTACATTCCGCTGCGCTTCGTTGGGGAGGCTACAGGTAATGAAGTCTCCTGGAATGCACACTCGAAGACAGTAACCATTACAGGCAAGACTAACCAGATAAACCCGCAGGAAATCAATGCTTTTTTTGAAAAATACGTAACCTATACCAACAATGAGAATTATGAAGGGTTCATGAGCCTAATCGATAGCAAGTCTCCTCTTGTGGTCATCGGGCCACAGATTAAGAGCCAAATGGAACAATACGATCTGACCACTTCACTTGATCAATTAGAGGTTATCAGCCTTCAACCCACAGAGGCTACGGTTCACACCGTTGAAACGACTACACACCTCAGCGGTCCATTCACCTTAGACAATACCTCTGAATATATTTATAGCTTAACGCGTACTGCCAGCACTGAAGACTGGAAAATCAACAACCTGCAGATTAAAGGCGTACAATATATACTCCCAGATAAACTGCTGAACGCTAAGCCAGCTGTGACGAAGTCGGATGAAACGGATATATTAGCTGTGCTTAAGAGCAACTTGGACTATACCAATGCAGAGAATATTCAAGGTGTGCTATCTACTATTGATCCTGAGTCCCCTGCTCTCGAACAAACCAAACAGCTCTTCAGCCAAATTTTCACAGTCTATGATCTAAAGTTCACTCTGGAATCTGCCAAAATCATTCATTATACCCAGGATACCGCAGCCGTATATATGGTTCAGACGAGCATCAAGCTTAAGGGTCCTGAGTTTCAGGATAACCGCTCCACCTCTGTCACAACGCTGAAGAAATCCAAAGCAGGCAAATGGATGCTGGATCAGACCTATCCGATTAGTGTAGACAAGTTAACTCCATAATTATAAGGATTTGTAACAAAACAAAAAAACGGCAAGCCCCATTAACCCGGAGGCTTGCCGTTTGCTTATCTAAAGCGCCGGAGCTCAATCTTACCCGCTTCCCCTACGTTCTCTGGCTGATACGGATATAGAACAGTTCCTAAATAGTTGGGACCACAATGGCCAATCTTTCAATCAATTCCCATCTCTCGCTGATATTCATCTTACTGTAAATACTCTTAACGATATTCCGCACAGTTCCCTCTTTCACATTAAGGTCGTTGGAAATTTGCAGCGCCCCTTTTCTTAGTGCCCAGTGATACGCTACCTCTCTCTCTCTAGGGGATAATCGATACAAATCACACTTCTCCTGAAATATGTACTCAATTAACTTCGGGCTTCGTTCCTTCAACTTCAACACAATCTTTTCGGATAATTGTTTAATAAAGAGAATCGAAAAACCAAGTTGCCTCTCGGCTTCAAATGAGATGTCTATATATCCACATATACAATCATTTATCATTATAGGAGCGCATACACAATTCCACTCTTTAAACATTGGCATACTATGCTCTTCTCCACGCACTACTGCAATTGACTCAACCTCCATCGCTAAAGAAACTGCATTCACTCCAGAGATTTGCTTCGAAAGATTAGTTCCACTCCTAATTCCATAATGATCTACTTTCTCCTGAAACGTTTCGAATGGACTGACAATATTAATAATATTGCCGGCTTGATCTGTTAAGAAAAAGACAAAGGGCAATAAGAGAAATTCCATTACTTTCGCCAATTCTGAATGTAATACTTCAACTAAAATCTCGTAGGGAACCAGCTCTTCTATAGAAAAGGATTTTTCTGTTTTGAGGTTACTCCAGGGTTGGTAAAATTCACACAAGGAATTATTAGATTTTTTATCTACATCATCTACTGTAAACCAAGCTCGTTCGCATTCAAGAATATTCAAACAGTCGATTCTCCTAACTAATGGTATTTATTAAACAGAGCATAGCACTCCATCCAAAGGAAAACAATGACATAATTAGTTAGGGTTATGGGAGATTAGTAAGAATTGAAATAACATTGTTTGGGTTATTTTTCTATGGCCGATTATTTGATAAGAACTTTTCACCTGTCCTGTATTCTTGGAATTTCGTAAAAAAAGAATAGAGCATAACAATTACCACTTGTCTATATCCTACCTAGAATATATACGAAATCCATTTTTTCTATGAAAATAAGGATATTCGTTGATTAGAAAAAAATTTCACAATGGAATCTTAGACTAGCGAGAAATCATGCTCAACATATTTATATCTGCTACCCTGAAAGGAATGAATTCCATCAAGAGTTTAGTAGGGATTTTCAGTAGAAAGTATACAAAGTCTATTCCATTTTTACTTTTGTTTTCATTATTTATATTGGCATTTTCTGCGGTAAATAGAATATTTCCAATAATATCTTTCTTAATAATTATGTTAAATGCTCTGTACATTGTTGTGAAAATAGCAATATTTAAAATTAAAAAATAAATATTTATTTCAGGGGGGGATATTGCAATCTGGCAAAGCGCCTTTCAGCCTTTCCTAAACAAAGTTTTGGCTATTAGTTTAGACAAGCTGATTCCATAATTATAAGGATTTGTAACAAAACAAAAAAACGGCAAGCCCCATTAACCCGGAGGCTTGCCGTTTGCTTATTTAAAGCGCCGGAGCATTAGTTTTTTCTGCTCCTTTACGCTCTTTTGCCGATTTACGGAAGTAGAACAACTCGTAAATCGCCGGCACTACAATCAGCGTAAGCAGTGTTGCTGCGGTTAAACCGCCAATGACTACAATCGCCAAGCTTTGCGAGACGATGCTGCCCATCTCGGCATGGCCGAACAGCAGCGGTGTCATGGCGCAGATGGTGGCGATCGCCGTCATGAGAATCGGACGCATCCGTGTTCCGGCAGCTTCTAGAATAGCCTCGTGGATACTCATATTGGCTTCATTTTGCTTAATCCGGTCAATGAGCACAATGGCATTCGTAACAACAATACCTATTAACATCAACGCCCCGAACAGAGCTGTGAAGTCAGGCGTTACACCGGACACGATAAGTCCAACAATCGCACCAATCGCCGCGAGCGGTAAGGAGAACATAATCGCCAGTGGAGCCCGAAGGGTTTTAAAGGTGAGTACCATAATCAGATAGACCAACCCGATGGAGATCAATGCCGTCATGCCCAAGTCGTTGAAATCCTCTGACTGATCAACTGACGCTCCGCCTGCAAATAAGGTCACGCCTTTCGGAAGTGTAAGACTATCGGTTTCTTTTTTAATATTCGCACCGATCTCAGATACCTTCTTCGGATCAACCTCTGCTGTAATTCGTACATACGGCTTCCCATCTTTATGGAACAACATTGCCGGTTCATTCCGAACCTCGTAAGTTGCGAGCTGAGACAGTGGCTTCGGCCCCTCAGCCGTCATGAGCGTCAGCGCTTTTAAATCCTGCTCCGTTTGCGGCTGAACCATAGGATCTAACACTACACCTGCTGCGTCACCATCGAGCTCAATTTGCCCCATTGGAATCGGATTAAGCATCGCTGACAGCTGCATTGAAATCTCTTGCGCATTACTTTGCGCCGGATCTACCTTAAAGGAAAATACAGGTTTCGTGTCCTCCATATTGCTGCTGACTTTTTGAATTCCCTCTACGGTCTTCAGCTTAGCGGTGACTTCTGTTGCTACAGTAGTAATATCTGTAAGATTATCTCCGACAATATCAATATATTCACTGGTAGAGCTGGATCCCATCATACTCATTTGGTTAGCAACAAGTGTTGCTCCAGTGTATGAATCTTTTACCTCACGAACATGATCAATAAAAGCCTGAGCATCTGCACCTTTTTTCATAACAACGGTATAGTCCACTAAGGTTTCAGAGGTAACACTCCCCCACTTAGCGGCGTCCGCACTATTCCCTGATTGCATGATTACCGTTTCTGCTTGTGGCTGCTTCATCAAATCTTGTTCTAACTGCTTTCCCTTTTCCAAAATATCTTTGACAGGAACATCCTTCGGATAATTCATCTGAACAGAAACATAGCTGGCATCCGAAGCATCGAGCGCCCCTTTGGGCATAGTCACATAAGCAGCAATGGAGCCAATCAGAAGCAGGAGACCCAACGATAAGCTAACCCATTTACGGCGAAGATTCCAGTCCAGAAAGCGGATAAACCATTTAGAAGGTTCGTGTTCTTTCATTGATGTTCTTCTCAGCAGCCATGAGCTTAAAAGAGGAACAACCGTCAAAGCTACTACGAGTGAAGTAAGCAATGAATAGGTCACTGTTAAAGCAAACGGCAGTAGGAAAGCTTGCAAACTACCACGCAAGAGACCCATCGGCAAAAATACTGCTACGGTAGCAATGGTTGATGAGGTAATCGCTCTAGCCACTTCCCCAGTTGCACTAATAATCATTTCTCGGGAAAAGGGTTCTTTTTGCAG
Organism: Paenibacillus sp. FSL H3-0286; assembly: GCF_045040705.1. NCBI lineage: Bacteria > Bacillati > Bacillota > Bacilli > Caryophanales > Paenibacillaceae > Paenibacillus > Paenibacillus sp. FSL H3-0286. Next base: position 6,529,717 of record NZ_CP150285.1, read on the forward strand.
CCTACGGTAAATGTTCTCAATCACCACGATACTATCATCGACCAAACGGCCTACCGCAACCGCGACTCCCCCGAGTGTAATGATATTCAAGCTTATGCCGGAAATATTCAGCAGATATAAGGTGACTGCTAACGAAAGTGGGATGGATACTGCCGTAATCAGAGTAGCCCGCAGGTTACGCAGGAACAACAGAATCACAATCGTCGCAAATAATGCACCTAGCAATACCTCACGCATCATACTGTTCACCGAGCTAACTACCATATCCGATGTACTGAATACCACTGCTGCTTCTGCATTAGGAATGGTTGTATTAATATGATTTACGGCAGCCTGAATGTTATCTCCGACACTGACTGCATTCGCATTAGCCTCTTTGGTCACTATGGCGAATAGAACGTCTTTCCCGTTCGAACGGCTGACACTTTCCTGATCCTGCTTCAATTCGACAGCAGCGATATCCTGTAGCTTAACGCCCGCAGATACAGGAAGCTTTTTCAAAGTATCCATACTATCTATCGTAGAAACTACGTTAACATTGCCGGTCTGCCCACCAATCGTTTGCTCCCCAAGGGATGCCGATACATTACGTCCTTGAAGTAAACCTAATACTTGTGGAGTCGTGACTCCCTTCTCAGCCATTAATTTCGGGTCCAGCTTAACGCTGACCTGCGGAGTTACCTTACCATATAAAGCAACGTTCGCCACCCCTTCAGCTTTTTGCATCTCTGGAATGATAGTTTCTTCCGCAAGCTTAAGATTCTCTTTAGTCAGGCCGTCGTCAAAAGCAAGAGTAACCTGTGATACAGGAATCATGGAGGTATTCAACTGAAGTACAAAAGGAGCCATTACCCCTTCCGGGAACTTCAATGAATCGACGACCTTCTGAACCTCCTGCGCAGCATCCTTCATATTCGTTTTCGAATCATAAAAAATATTTACCTGCGCATATCCGTCTCCGGAAGTGGACAGTATTTCCTTCTTCCCTTTCACAAAAGCTGCTCCAGCTTCTATCGGCTTCGTTACATTAGTCTCCATAGCATGTGTATCCTGGCCAGGACCCAGCACAGTTACAGTCACTTGAGGATTATCCGCCTCTGGCATAAATTCCATCGGTAGCGAAGTGTAGCTCATCCCTCCCACCACAAGAGCCATGACTACTAAAAGCCCCACCGCAGCCTTGTTACCGAACGACCATTTTGTTAACCATTTCATTTTCTTTTTCCCCTTCCACTCCACATGATTTCTGGCACTCCCCTTATGTCTGTTTGATTATGTATTAATTTCCATCCCGAGATTTAGTTTAGTCATTTTTGGCTGAACTCAAAACAGCCCTACGGCTGGTTTCGTACTCAGTCTTAAGACGGGGAACTTTCCCCTTCTGTAGACAGATCCCCGTCCTTTTTCTTCATGATGGCAACTGGAACGTGAGCATAAAAAAAGAGCCCCGTTAGCCATATAAATGACCAACAGGACTCCCTTTTGTTATGGTTTATTTCCCTTCCGCACGTACTGGATCACGGAACATAAATTTCAATAGTGGCGGCGTTACAAGTGTAGTTACAATGACAACAATAATGACCGAAGTAAAATACTGTTGCTGTAACAAGCCGCTTTGCAGCCCTGTGGCGGCAATGATCAACGCAACTTCCCCCCGTGAAATCATCCCAGACCCAATAATGGCAGACGAGCGGTTATCAAAGCCTGTAAGACGCGCACCCAGACCGCCACCAAACAGCTTGGTCAGAATGGCAACAACCGTAAGCAAGATCACGAAGCCTATTTGACTGCCTACTCCTTCAAAGGAAACACTAAGTCCGATACTTACAAAAAAGACCGGCACAAAAATCGAATAAGCAATCGGCTCGAGCTTGGATTCTACCGTGTGCTTAAAGGAAGTTTGCGAGATAGCAATCCCAGCCGCAAAGGCACCAATGATTCCTGCCATCCCCATGATTTCAGCAAAATAGGCGAATGCGAAACAAATCATTAACGCTGCTGAAATAATCGCCTCTGTCACCTTCAACGGAGCCATCCATTTCATGACCCGAGGAACAATGAACCAGCCGGCAATAATCGCTACGGCAAAGAACAACACCTTTTTCCCAATTAAAAGACCAATAGAAACGTCTGCCCCTGTACCGAAAAAGCTCATCAGAACAGCGAGCAAAATAACAACTAGAATATCATCTACTACGGCAGCCCCCAGAATTGTAGAGCCTTCACGTGTGTTCAGCTTATTCATATCTTTTAACACCTGCACCGATATGCTGACCGATGTTGCACTAAGAATAACGCCCATAAACAAAGCATTATGATAAGCAAAACCAAACATTTCTCCTAAGGCGAACCCACCCAAAAAGGGTAATATAATTCCACCGACGGCTACTGCAAAAGCTGATTTCCAGTTCTTGCGCAATTGATCCAGATCCGTCTCAAGCCCCGCTATGAACATTAACAGTAGAACACCGATCTCAGAGATATAATGAATAAACTCTCCATCCTGAACCCAGCCCAGTACCGCAGGCCCCAGTATGATTCCCACAATAAGCTTACCTAGCACAGCTGGTTGCCCAAGCCGCACAGATAGATCACCAGCTACTTTGGTGAACAATATGATCAGCATAAGATATAAAATAAACTCCATCTTTCAATCCACTCCCTTGTTGTATATAAGAACTGCCAACCAGGAGCTTCTCCAAGCCAAAAAAAGACAAAGAGGAGCCCTTGTTGACAGGCTCCTCCAAAAAACAAATAATTATTCAATTTAACTTTATAAATTATATTATACCTATATTTAAAATAACTGTAAACCAGATGCGCCGATAATATAAATTATGCACATTTGATTTGTTCTAGAATTGAATTGCTTATTTCAGATAGAACACTTCACGTAAGGGCTGCATAGGCACCTCATCATTGAAATCAAATGAACCTTCAACCATCTTAGAGGTAATCGCATTCCAGCGGTTGCAAGCATCACTTTTGGCAATGTAATCAAAAGCCGCCTTACTATCCTCACACTCATAACAGTAAAAAAATTGATTGCCATTCTGAAAGATGGAATAGTTAGAAATACCAGCCTTACTGTGCTCCTCCAAAATTTCTGGCCAAGGATTTAAATGCATAGCTACATACTCCTCTAAACATTCTTCCTTCACCCGCCATGTCCAAGCCAATTTATTGCTGCTCATCTGCTCATCCTCCTAGAAATCCCCTCTTTTACACATATTAAGAACTAGGGACATTTGATACCTATTATTGTACCTGAATAGAGTAGTCCAAGCTATGCATATCTATATGATCTGTAAATTTTTTAAGCGTTAATTCCGGCTTCACTCGGACGTAGAATAGCAGAACCAATCGCCAGCAGCACCGCGGCCATAAGACCCAAGATGGCAAAAGGCAGCCATAATTCATTCCAGCCTCCACCTGTAGCAGCGATATCGATCGCTTGGATCGCCCATTTTTGCGGTACAAAATTAGCTGCCTTCTGCATATAATCCGGCATAATGGATAACGGCCAGAAACAGCCTCCAAGCATACAGGTCGGGGTCAGGATCAGCGAATTAAGCATGCCAGTATTATTGGGATTGCGAATCAGACCTGCTACCGTACTGGCTAAGCCCATGGAAACGAGCATAAATGCTGCAAGAACCAAAAAATACAAGTAGAGCGGTAATCCAAAGTCAAACTGCAGTACATAACGGCCCAAAGCAAGTACTACAACAATTTGAATTAACCCAACAATGAAGCTTCCCAGAAAATTACCGAGGGCAATCTCATACGAACGAACCGGGGCACTGAACATACGTTTCATCGTTCTTTCTCTTCGATCATCCATAATAAGCGACACTGAACTTGTAACCAGCCCCATTAAAAACATCAAAGTAAATCCTGTGACGATGCTTAAGCCCTCTTTTGGATATAAATCATAATCTGTTCTTATACTGCCTACACTATGTTGCTCTGCTCTCTGCATTACGGCAGCAAACTGTGAGTCCGAGTCCGTAGCCTCAGCCCGAGCTGCTCCAATTAGTCCAGCAGTGTTTCGCATTTCATCAGCAATTACACTGATTTTCATTTTTACCATAATGGATGTTTCGGTAGCCTTAAGCTCATACACACTAATTTGCGGCTCTTCTCCAGCAAGCAGTGCGGAGGTGAAGTTTTGCGGTATCAAAATACCGGCTTCTCCGTTCTGATCGATAATACTCTCCCTCAAATCAGCCTCATCTGTCTTCTCTACCAGCTTATAATCACCGGTATTCTCCAGCTCGGTAAGCAAATGTTTGCCCGCTGCACCATCGTCCATATTCGAATATAAAATAGTAGCCGGTCTCTCACCCATACTTCCACTAATTGCTACTACCCCGGCCACGACAAGACATGGCAGAAGAATATACGAAAGCAGCCCATTCCGAGAACCAATCGTTCTTTTCACCATATTCCAAGCAATCGTTAAGATCTTATCCATGGTAACCTACCTTCCGGTACGAGATAACCGCTGCACTGAATAGAACCAGACAGATGATCGACAAGACCAGCAGATTCGGCAAAATCTCTGAGACCTCTGCATGCAGCATCATTTTTAGAACAGCTTGTAGTACCCAGTGATTCAGGGTAAATGCCCCGACCGAGTTCACCCATGATTCCGGAAGTGGAGCCATCCCTCCACTAATGAAGGTCATGACCACAGTGATAACATTAACAATACTTCCTGCACTTGCTTTAGTTTTGCTAAACATTGAAATAACAATCGATAATGTCATGGAAGCTATGATCATTAAAAGACAGAAGAGCAGCAGCAAGCCCGGACGATTGCCCCAATTTACGCCAAACAACAAATGAGTCAGGATAATAATCGCTGCGCACTGCACTACACTTACAACCCCTACGCCTAGCATTTTACCAATAAACAGCTCAGAACCTTTTACCGGCATTGAGGTTATTCGGAAGAGGGTGTGATTTTCTTTTTCATTAAAAAGAGAGCTGCTGACGGTCAAACCGCTATATAGCAGAAACATCAGCATCATGGATACCGCATAGAATTGGGAGGCTGTATAGGATCGGCCACCTTCACTGAGCGCCCCAACCTTAACAGAAGGCTGCTCTCCCAAACTTGATGCAGTAGCAGTCAAAGCTTCTGGACCCAACGTCATAGCTACGGATTGCTTATAGTTAATATTGTTCAAAAAGTTATCGAATACCGTCCCCGCAACCATGTTATCTGTCCGATCTTTGCCCAGAACAAACTCTAACTGTGCAGTTTCGCCGCTTTGTACTTTCTTATCGAAGCCTAGGGGAACAATAACCGCATAACCATATTTCCCGGCGCGCAGGCCACTTTCCGCTGTCTCTCGGCTCCCTACTTTGACCGGAATAATGATATCCTTAAGCTCCCGCGTCTTCAAAAAGCTGTCTATCATCGCCGAGCTTTCATACCCTTCTCCAGAAAGATTAACTACACCAACACGTACAGGGTCAATCTTAGACGCTGCCTTATCACCGATTACACTGGAGAGGGAAGCACCCAGCAGAAAGATCAAAAGCAGCGGTAGCAGAAACATATTAATGATGATTGAGCGTGAAATAAACAGCCTGCGAAGCTCATAAATCATAATTGTCCAAATATTTCTCAAAACGTTCTCGCCCTCCTTTAATCGCGCAATGTCCGTCCTGTCAAACTAAGGAATAATGTCTCCAGATCCGGCTCCTCAATATTTAAAGAACCAATAATGCCTTCATGTTTAGCAAAAATAAATAAGATATCCTGCAGCTCATCCTGTGAGGAGGGGAGATACATTTCTACCGTTCCCTCTTTACTTTCCACTCTCGTGATCCGCGGGTGTAGACTAAGCTCATTGATTAGCTCCGGGGTGATGTTCGTTGCTTTGACCACTATTTTTTCTTCCTGAGAAACCCGTTCCCGCAGCTCCTTTTCCGTGCCACAAGCAATGATATGCCCCTTATCCATAATCGCTACCCGATCACAAATGGCTGCAACCTCTTCCATATAATGACTAGTGTAGATGACGGTTGAGCCAAGCCGATTCAGCTCTTTGACCGACTCAAGGATATGATTACGAGACTGCGGATCAATCCCTACGGTCGGCTCATCCATAATAATCAGCTTTGGATGATGCATGATGGCACAAGCGATATTCAAACGTCTTTTCATCCCTCCGGAGAAGGTGGCTGGTTTTTCTTTGGCCCGGTCACTAAGTCCTGTGAAAGCAAGAGCTTCCGCCACCCGCTCTTTCAGCAATTTTCCCCGCAAGCCATACAATCTTCCGAAAAAAGTTACATTTTCAGCTGCTGTCATTGTATTGTACAAAGCCAAATCCTGCGGAACTAAGCCGATCTTTTTCTTAACCTCCAGTGCATTCGAAGAGACTGATAACCCATCAATAACAATGTCTCCACTATCAATCTTTAGCAGGCCGCAAATCATACTTATAGTTGTACTTTTACCTGCCCCGTTCGGGCCTAGCAGGCCAAAGATCTCTCCTGCTTGAATCGTAACATTCACATGATCTACCGTTAATTTGTTCTCATACCGTTTCACCACATCGGTCAACACCGCGATTGCCATCTCTTATCTCCCCTGTCGTGTGTGCTTCTATATTTTCAATTTTATTCTAGGTTGAATTTTTGCGGATGTACGAAAGGTCATTTTTTGAAGGTGACTAAAGTCATCTCCTGAAGTAGTGGGATAATATGCTAAGATTATTAAAAAACATAAAGGATGACTAAGGCGTGCCCAGAGAGCTAAACTTATTGCGTTACGGACTCATCTTAATCCCTGCGTTTATTACCATTTATGTCTATCAATATAACGATTATGGAATCTTCACGCTGCATATCCTGATGCTTCTATTCCTTGTGGTCATGGTGCCAAAGCTCCCTCGATCCATTCATGCTTTGATTAGTATCATTGAAATCTTGTTCACGGCCTGGTTATGTTATCAATATGGCAGCATGATGATTTTCCCCGCTATATCAGCACTGCTTTATTATTCCAGACTCCAGCCTAAAGCAGTGCCTTACGTGTTCACAGGTGTACATCTGATAGCTTTGAACGTTGCACTCCAGAATTCTCCATCGCTCGTAGTGACTTACATTAACCTTTCATTTCTGCTCACTGCCTACCTAAATAAGCTATTATTGAAAGCTGGCCAGCGGCGCGAAGACACTCTTCTTCTATATGATGAGTTGCGCAAAAAGCATTTCGAGCTTGATGAAGCTCGCAACCGCCTGCTGGAGTTCAGCGCGCAAGTAGAAGAGTCTGCCCAGTCCAAAGAGCGCGTCCGAATCTCACGCCAGCTCCATGACGATATCGGCCACCGGCTAATCCGGATTAAAATGATGATGGAGGCCGCCCTCCAGACCTTGCCCACCTCTCCCGAGAGTGGAATGCAAATGATGGAACTGATTCGTGACCAGCTGTCGGCCAGCATGGACGATATGCGGTCCGCAGTTAAACGTATCAACTACACCCCGAAGCTTGAGGGAGCTTATGCGTTAGACCGGCTGCTCGAAGAGATTGGGCGTGAGACGGGGATCGAGACCTCATACCAAGTTCAGGGCATACCTTATCCGCTCTATCCTAGTATCCAAGTGATCCTGTACAAAAACGCCCGTGAGGCTATAACCAACGCCTTGCGGCATGGAAAAGCAACGTCCATCCGGATCAAAATTGACTACGCGCAAGCAGGAATCACTATGGAGGTTAGCAACAATGGATCACTTCCAGAAGAAGAGAAGCTCCGCAAATTATTGGGGAGTGGTGGGGACGGGATGAAAGGCATGTACGAGCGCACTCATCTGATCGGTGGAACACTCGAACTAAGGCAGGAGCCACATTTTACAGTCATTACGCGGCTGCCCATTTATAAGCAAGATGAGATTGTATAACGAAAGGAGCCATGCTAATGATTAAAGTGTTAATTGTTGATGACGACCCCTTTATTCGCCAAAGTCTGCAAGTATTGCTAGGGATGGACCCAGATATTGAAGTTGTTGGAGCAGCTTGTGAAGGTAACGAAGCCTTGGAATTACTTCAAGAAGGATTAATGGCCGATTTGGCTCTGATGGATATCCGCATGCCCGGCTGCGGTGGCGTTGAAGGAACGGAGAAGATTAAGCAGGCTTTTCCGCAAATTGCGATATTGATGCTGACCACCTTCGACGACGATGAATATATCATTGAGGCACTACGTAACGGAGCTAGTGGATATTTGCTCAAAAACATACCGCCAGACCGGATCATCCAAGGCATTAAAACGGTTTTTGAAGGGAACATGCTTATCCACCCTGATATCGCCCGCAAGCTGGCAACCTTTCTGCAGCCTACGGCACGGCAAGAATTGCCACAGTTACAGCCACTGGAATCCTTCGGATTGACCAAAACAGAGCTGGCTGTAGTGGCTTCTATCGCTGAGGGGCATAGCAACAAAGAAATCGCCGGACAGCTTTTTTTAAGCGAGGGCACCGTCAAAAATTACATAACGGATATATTAAGCAAATTAGAGCTCCGCGATCGTACGCAAATTGCAATTTTTTATTTGAAGAATAGGCAAGGTTGAACTAGTAACATATAGCATATGAATAGTCCACTGCCAAAGTTAGTTTTTCTTACGGACTCCAGTGACGCGCTGCTCCTTGGACGCGGGTTCGGACTCCAGCGACGCTGCTCCTTGGGCGCGAGTTCGGACTCCAGTACCGTTACTCCTTGGGCACGGGCTCGGGTTCGGACTCCAGTGACGTTACTCCTTGGGCGCCGGTTCGGACTCCAGTGACATTACTCCTTGGACGCGGGTTCGGACTCCAGCGACGCTATTTACAATTTTATCGGCGTTTGAGCAGAGTTTCGGACCCCAGCGACGTTATTCCTCAGAAAGAGGCTCATTTGGGGTGTTTTTGATGCCAATAGCGCCTTTTGGGTCCGTTACCATTCTAAAAAAGCGAAAATGCTGTGATTAGGGGCAACTGGGTCCGATAGCAACTTCTCGCACGCGAAATTACCATCTAATCAAAAACAAAGATGCCCCATTCACCATTTCATGGCTTATGGGGCATCTTCTAGTTATCCTTCCGCTGATTCCTGCTTGGCTTCAGTGGTTTTTTTTCGTTTAAGTTGGCCGTCCGGAAGGTTCCGACTGCGTATGCCTGTCTTCATCCCGATGATGCTGTAGATGCTGGAAGGCTTCGCCTCAGCGGTAATCATCCCATCTGTCTCCGGCACCAAAATAATACCGAGCTGATGGTGATCCCCATCATAGATCGGGCTTTGAAGGTATTTGCTCTCCCCTTCACGGTTCAGCACCTCCAGCTTGCAGAACGCTGGATTCATGCGCAGCGCCTCATGTAGCTGCGCCGCATCGGTCAACAGGACCCCGTTGACCTTCAGTAAGATCTCGCCGGGCAGGATGCCCAGCTCCTGACCGGGACTGCCCGGCAGCACGGCCAGCACTTTGCGGCCGCGCGGTGGATGCACGAAGATGGGGCTGATGCTGCGCTCTTCCAGAGCGCTGTACCAGCTTAACCCTTCGTGCAGCACAATAGCTGCGAGCGCCGCGACCAGAGTCAGCGGGCTCCACCAAGCGGCAAGCAGGCTTAAGCCGAGCAGGACGATGCTGTAGATCAGCAGCCGTCCTGCAGTGCGGGCCGCCTTGCGCCCGGGCAGCATGCCCTGTGTCATCTCGCTGAAGCCGATGATGACGGGCAAAGAGACGATGCCAAGGCTGCCGCCGAGCAGCGAGTGCCATGGCAAATCCGTTCCTGCTCCCGATGGGAGCAGCAGGAACAGCGGCAGCGGCCAGAAGGCCTGCAGCTGATAGCCGCCGACGACCATGCCGCGCTTCCCCTTCAGGAAGAGCGGCGTCGCAAGCTTGGCCCCTTGTCTGCGGGCCAGCAGTGCCTCCGCCATGTGCAGCAGCGCAGCTAACACTAGCAAAGCAGGAATATCCATCTCCCGTATGGCGATGTTAATATTCCCTACCGTTCCACTATCTAAAGCATCTGGAAAGAAAGAAATTACAAATTGAATGATACCTAACAAGCCTATAGAATACGCGAAGCACAAATACCGTACACGCAATAGCGACAACACGAGACTAACTACCCAAATGCAGGCTACAGCCGTACCTGATAATGATATTCCTAGCAGAACGGCTGCTATAGAGACGACCAAACCCATGACTAGACCACTCCATACCGTCCGCCACGTTTCCTGACCCCAGCTATGTAATTTCACATGTATCAGCTTTCGTTCTAATGCCACCTGCCTACGGTAATATAACGCAATAAATATAATAGCAATGTAGTAATACGGCTGGATCAATAAGTGTAAGAACGCAGTGCCCAAGCTTCCTAACAGTTCCTGAATCACATTCAAACTGTTCGTCACACTCCTTTTCGTCCGATGACTGATTTGTATATATTCTAATTCCTCTACGTCGGTTGGCATTTTCATATCTAAAAGAAAAAAAGAAGGCTGAATTCAGCCTTCTTACTTTTTCGACGCTGCCGCCTTAATTTCCTTCTGAATCTCAGCAATCCCTTTATTCCGTTGGTTGTCGTGAGCAGGGTCTTGAATGACCTTGATCAGCGCTGCTTCCAGCGCCTCGGCTGTCTTGGCGTCAATTATGCCTGTGACTTGGAGCTTTGCTGTACTTTGGAACTTCTTCACTGCGTCCTTAGTGCCAGCATCGAAATAGCCATCTTTACGTCCAGGCTTGTAACCCAAACCGTCCAGCATCGTCTGTGCACTCTTCACATCAGCGTTGTTCATATTATATTGCAGCGCCACGCTCTTGTTAATCGGAGCCACCGAGAAGTAATCCGGCTGCGCTACCGCGATATCAGGTTTAATGCCCTTACCGTGGATCCATGTGCCGTCTGGCGTAAGCCATTTGGCAATGGTAACTTTCAGCAAGCTGCCGTCTCCAAGCTGTTTGTCAAAGCTCGTCTGCACGGTACCTTTACCGAAAGAATTGTCACCGATTAGCTTAGCTCCTGCCGACTGCTGCAAAGCACCCGCCAATATTTCCGAAGCACTTGCGCTACCTTTATTCATCAGCACGACCACTGGATAAGCTTTACTCGATCCTTTTGAGGTACTAACTTCGCGTTTTTTGTCTTTATATTCTATTTGCACTATAGATTTTCCAGCTGGAACGAATTGCTCTGCCATTTCAATAACAATCGGAAGAACACCACCTGGATCATTACGGACGTCAATAACAAGTCCCTTCATGCCTTGCTTCTCCAGCTTCTCCAGCTCTTCCTTGAATCGTTCTGCGGTATTCAGGGAGAACTGCGTAACCTCGATTACACCCACATTGTCTTTTTCCATGGTAGCGTAGACTGTTTCGAGCTTCACATCATCCCGGGTAAGAACAAATTCGAGTGGCTCTACAGAGCCGGAACGTTGTATTTTCAAAGTGGCCTCACTGCCCTTAGGACCGCGAATCTTGGCAACAGCTGCATTCAGCTCCATGCCTTCCAGCGATTCACCGTTAACGGACAGAATAACATCTTTGGCCTGAATCCCAGCTTTCTCAGCAGGTGAGCCCTTGATCGGAGAGACCACGACTACCTTGCCATTATCCGAAGAGACCTCCGCACCGATACCTGAAAAGGAACCCTCAATGCTTTCTTCGAATTTCTCAGCTGTTTCTTTGCCCATATAGTTGGAATAAGGATCGCCCAGCGCTTCCATCATACCGTTGACAGCACCGTCTATCAGCTTCTCCCGATCTACTGTCTCGTAGTAATTGCTCTCAATCAGACTGAGAGCAGTTCCAAGCTTCTGGGATTCCTTCTGCTGAAGGCCAGTAACCTGCAATGCTGAGGCCAGTCCTTCTCCTGCAGCTTGTCCGATAACATGACTATAACCCGTCACGCCCAAGGTCACCAGACTACCGCATAGCAGGGCGGCGATAATCATAAACGCCGCTGTGCTTTTTTTTAACATGATGTTCCCACCGTCCCTTCTTGTCCATCTCGCAAACAACTCCATAAGTCCGTCCTGAAAGGTACGGTATCTCTTCCAGTATATGCCGTACGCTCAAATAATATGAGTTATAAGTTCTTAAAAATTAGAGATAAGGCATCGGATTTACTGTCTTGCCGTCGATCCGAACTTCAAAATGGAGATGGGGGCCCGTCGAATTACCTGTAGAACCGGATTCAGCAATCACATCCCCACGATTGACTCTATCCCCAGGACTAACCTTGATACCACCTTTACGGATATGTCCGTAGAGGGTCCAAACTCCGCCGCCATGATCAATAATTACACAATATCCATAGCCGCTATACCATTCAGCTACGATTACCGTTCCCGAATCAGCCGCATGAATATTGGTTCCTTGTGGAACTGCAAAGTCTACCCCGGTGTGTACTTTCCCCTTCTCCCCCGTAATAGGGTGTGTCCGTGGTCCGTAGGAGGAGGAGATTCTTGCCGAGCCTACAGGGAGCAGGAAGGGTCCATCTCCACCAGCATACGCGGTTGAGGAGCTGGAGCTTGAACTGCTGCTTGCCTTGCTGGCTGCGGCTTTCTTGGCAGCTGCTGCTGCCCGGCGTGCCGCTTCTGCTTTGGCGGCTGCTGCTTTGCGCGCTGCTTCCTCAGCTTTAATCTTATCCTTTTGGGTTTCCAAAGCAGAACGTTCGCTTGCCAGCTTAACCAGCTTCTCGTTCTGCTCTTCACTTAGATCATCGCTTTCTTGAATCTGCTTATCATAAAATGCGATAAGCTCCTGCTTCTCCGCTTCCTTCTCTTTCAGCAGGCTTCTCTGATTTTCCAAGGAGGTGTATAACTGCTTGGCTTGAGCATATTGCCCCTCAAGCTCCTGCTTTTTCTCTACAACTGTCTGCTTGTCCAGCTTGTGTTGGACTAACAGCTCCTGATCCTGATCCACAATCATCTTAAGCGAATCGGTGCGGCCCAGAAAATCAGAGAAGCTTGTCGATGAGAGCAAAACATCTAGGTAAGATACCGCTCCATCGGTGTACATCAACCGGACACGGGATCCTAAGAGTTCTTCTCTTGAGGCCACTCGTGCCTCTGCTTCATCCAATTCCGTTGCTGTAACATTAAGAGATTCTTCTGTGTCGGAAATTTTGTTAGAGATTTCGGTCATTTTGCCTTTAACTTGATCCACTTGCTGCAATACATATTGTAAATTGATATTTGTCTTATTCTTATAGTGCTGCGCTTCCTGCGTTTGGGACTCCGCTTTCTCTTGCTGCGCCTTAGCTTCCTGCACCTCTTGTTGCAGCTGCTTTAATTGCTTATCGATTTCGGCAACACTTGTTTTTTTGGCATATCCATCAGAGGGTTGGAATATAGTGACAGCTAGTAACATTACGGCTAGTCCGGCGGCAATCTTCTTCAACTCGCACTCCCCATCCTTCACTCTTAAATTAAACTTTCAAAAACTTACGAATAGAAACCGTACTTCCCCAGACGCCGATCAACACACCTAGTCCAACTAACAGACCTACGAGCAGCAGCCAAATATCACTGAAAGGGATCAGCTGCAATCCGAGCATTGGATCTCCCTGTATCGAAGATTCCAAACCCTTGTAGCCGGCATATAAAACACCCGAAGTAATCAATGATCCAATGAGTCCAATTAATGCCCCTTCTATAAAGAAAGGCCAACGAATAAAATAATTTGTCGCGCCTACCAGCTTCATAATCCCAATCTCTTTACGCCGGGCAAGAATCGTTACCCGAATAGTATTGGAGATGAGGAACATAGACATAAGTGCCAGCCCCGCTACAAAAATAAAGCCAATGTTGCGTACGGCACGCGTGATTTTAAACAATGTTTCTATCGAGCCTTTGCCATATTTCACTTTGTAGATAGGCTGTTCGGTATGTGTCTTGTTAAGGGCTTGAATCTTCTCAGCCACAAAAGCAACGGTAGTAGGTTCAATAACTTCTACCTGAAGGGTATCTGGAAGCGGGTTATTGTCTTCATCGAACCCTTCCAGAAGCTCTGCTGCCTCCTCGCCCATATCTGCGCGGAGATCTTTAAGTCCCTGTTCCTTGGAGATGAACGTAATCTTGCTGATCTCCGGCATATTGCCAATTTCAGTCTGCAGGGTCTCACGCATCTTCTGATCTGTATTCAAAGCTAGATGCACTTTGATCTGTACCTGACTGTCTGCCTCATCAGCTACAGAATTTACGTTAAGAACAAGAAGAATAAATACACCTAGAACAAAAAGAGAAACAACAATCGAAGTGATTGAGGCGATCGACATCCAGCCATTACGGAATACGCTTTTGAAGCCTTCCCGCACATGTCGCAAGAAGGTTTTAAAACTCATAACCATATTCCCCTCTCGCTTGGTCTCTGACAATGTTTCCATTCTCAATCGCAAGCACCCGTTTGCGCATTTTGTTCACAATATCTCTGTTATGGGTAGCCATTACAATCGTTGTTCCACGAAAATTAATCTCGTCAAGCAGCTGCATAATGCCCCATGAAGTCTCGGGGTCTAAGTTACCTGTAGGCTCGTCCGCAATAATAACAGAAGGATTGTTGACGATAGCCCGTGCAATAGCGATCCGTTGCTGCTCACCACCAGAAAGCTGTGAGGGCTCACGATTCGCTTTACTTCTCAGCCCAACCAAATCAAGAACCTCATTCACACGTTTCTTGATGACTTTTTTCGGCGCTTCAATAACTTCCATAGCAAAAGCTACATTCTCGTATGCCGTCATTCTGGGCAAAAGCCGAAAATCTTGAAATACAACGCCGATATTACGGCGGACATAAGGAATTTTGCGTGGTTTTAGCTTTCCTATATTGAAACCTCCCACCGAAATCTGTCCTTTGGTAGGCACTTCTTCTCTATAAATCAATTTCATAAAAGTAGATTTACCCGCGCCGGAAGGGCCGACAACGTACACGAATTCATTGCGGTCGATTTTCACTGAAACTCCTTGCAGTGCGTGAGTTCCGTTAGGGTACGTTTTCCATACATCTTGCATTTCAATCATTTTCTCACTTCCCAATTATGACATTTTCCACTTGTGCGAATCGACATTGTCCACCTCAAGTTTCCATAAACTTCAATATTTCCGCAATGTATCTATTGTAACAAATCTGTAACTGATTGAGTACCCCGTAACTGCACGACTATTCGAAAGTTTTGTAGTGACTGGACATATACATATAAAAAAGCACCTAGCGGTGCCTGTTATCAGATGTCGTAACTCCCTTTATTAGAGACTACTTATTTCTTACTAATTTATTATCGGTATCCCACGAAGTGTTCTTTAAGTTCTGTTACAGGGCCGCGCCTGCTTAGCGCAATCCAAATCCCCAAAAGGAGATTAATCATGAAAAAAATCCATGCTGCCCTCATAGTGGTCATCGCACTCGTCCTTATCGGCTCCTGTATTTACGGAGGGCTTCATCTATATGGCAGCAAAACCACGCTTCCAAAGGGTACAACCCTTGCCGGCTGGCAGGTCGGAGGCATGACCCTCACCGAGGTCCGCTCCCAGCTGGATAAACGGCTGCATGCCCTCGAATCCGTCCCTCTAGTACTAAAAGTGGAAGGCAATGCAGATTTACCCCTAACTCTTAGTAAGACTGGATTGAGCTATGAAGCCTCTGCTTTTCAGCAGGGCTTAAAAGAGCTTGCCGAAGGAACGCTTTGGGAGCGGGTAAAGGCACGCTATAACTTTCCTCAGCTGTGGAGGCTTGAAACCCATCTTGAAATCGCACAATTTCAAAAGATTCTAAGTCCCACTTGGGAGAAGGAGTCCTTTGGTGAACCAGTGGACGCTACACGACGAATTACAGGCGATGACCGAATCGTATATACTTCTGAGCAAACTTCCCTGGAGGTTGATTGGACAGCTCTGGAGACTTCCTTAGGAGCAGCTGCCCCCACCAACTTTAATCATCTGAATGCCCTGCTGGAGAAGGGAATCACGATGGAGGTCCCTTTGTTAATCCTGCAGCCTGACATAACTTTAAAGAAATTAAAGGAACAAGGTATCGAGCGAAAAGTAATGCAGTTCAGCACCTCTCTAGGTGCAAGTGGACCTGGACGAAGCTACAACGTGGAAGCTGCTGCCAAAGCTGTGGATGGAACCATTCTCCCGCCTGGAGCCGTCTTTGATTATGGAAAAGCTATAGAAAAAGCAAAGGTGAATTACGGCTTCCGTGAAGCGCCGGTGATTGTGAACGGCAAACTGCAAGCAGGTGTTGGTGGAGGGATCTGCCAAGTGTCGAGCACTCTTTACAATGCCGCACTGCGTATAGGGCTAGAAATTGTGGAACGCCGTAATCATTCCTTGCCCGTCAACTACTTGCCCAAAGGTCAGGACGCAACATTCGCTGAAGGTTATATCAACTTTCGTTTTCGCAATACGACTGGCAAATATCTCATAATTAAAGCAGCTGTGCAGGGTAAATCACTGACCATAAAGCTGTTCGGCACGTTTCCGCAAAATGTCACTTACAAAGTTCATTCAAAAACAGTAGAGGTACTCCCACCAGTCGATAAATACGTAAACGATTCTTCACTGCCTCGTGGCAGCTCACGCGTTATTCAAAATGGGAAAACCGGATATATTGTTGAAACCTACATTACAAAGTATGTTGACGGTAAATCCACTGAGGTGAATAAACTGTCCCGCGACGTATATTACGCACAAAAACGATTAATCGCCATTAATCGTGGAGGCGTGAGCAAATCCATAATCCCGGATGTCCCCCGAAAGCAGCTGGTGGAGGACGGCGTCCGCAGTGAATAGCTAACAACAAATAACCGGTCAGAGCCCCTAAGGTCTGATCGGTTATTTTTTCCAGCCATCTATTTTACCTGTAGCTTACGTTACCCGGCTTTGAAATTTACGATTCAGGGGTACATTAGAAGTAGACCCATAATCAGAAAGGATGAACATCCTATGACAACAGCTCTTGTAAATGATCTTACTGGTATTGTCCGCAGTGCTCCTGCTATTTTTGCCTCACGCACTTGCAGAGAAGCCCTTCGCGTCATGTTTCAGCATCCAGAATCCAAATGTATCGTCGTCTGCAATGCTATGAATGAACCCCTCGGATTGTTGATGAGCGAACGTTTCTTTTTGAAAGCTACAGGAAGATCGGGAGTAGACCTGTTCTACAGAGAACCTGCCATGAAGCTTATGAACAAAACCCCGCTCATTCTTGACATTTCCACTCCACTCGATATGGTATTGAGCCTCGCTATGAACCGCCCAGATCCTATGAAAAATGATTGTGTCATTATCACTCGCAAAGGTAAATTCGCTGGTGTTGCATATACCTCTGACCTTATCCGCGCCCAAGCGTAGAACCTCATTACCTTTCCTCTTCTACCCTAAACCTTCCTCAAAAAAGAATATCCGGTGACGTATCAATTCTCCAGTATCCATTCACCTTTTTCAGCTTCACATACACCGACTCACTGCCTTCCTGCCCGCTCGAATAAGGAACTGTTAAGTCAAATTCAGCGGTTGTTGCAGTTTTGGAGAGCATTCGGGCGGTGGCTTTTTCAAACATTAATGAGTTTCCAAGATCCGCATTCACCTGTGACATTCTACCTTCATGCTCCAAAAATTGAGTCTGCACATAATAAGCTGCTGCATTATGCGTGTAGGCTTTTTTTATGTAATTCATCAGCTTCGCCTTTGTCCCAATATCATTGGAAAGGTAACGGTACTCTTGCGCTTTATACATGAAGGTTTCCATCGGGAAAAAGTTGCCCCCGCGGCTAGTATAGAAATAGATTGCTCTGGCATGTACAACAAGCGGTACAACACTTTTTACCGTCAAATTGTTTATGGTAGCTGGACCTTCTTTTCCTGTTCCAATCACAGCCACATTTTTTATTGCCGAGCTTCCCACTGATGATGAAGCTGCCATAACTCCGCTACCTGCTGATAAAAGGCCTAAGGAAAGGGCCAACGAACCAAGCATCCATTTTTTGTTCATCTGAAGTTCCTCCTCTTTCATCTAAAAAATACAGGCGATCGCCACTGTTTCAGCTTATGCACCCCGCAAGCTAAAATACCCAATAAACAGAGGAATGAAAACGTATTACAACTCTTTTGAAAATATAAAAAAACTCCACCCTCCTGATTCACAGGAAAAGCGGAGTAATATAGTTAAATAAAGTAGCACAAGAACCCTAATTGGATGCTGCTGCGGTGGCCTCAAAATACGCTGTAAAAGCTACGTTAGCAGTCAAAATACTCTCCGTATTGTTCTTAGTACGATCCTCGTAGGACTGCTGAAAATTGAAAGAGTCCACATTCACAATACGAGGTAAGGCTTGTATTTCATCCATCCATTGCCGTATCCCCGAATATGTGCCCTCCACCACTGCAGTCATTTTGATCTGTTTGACCGTCGGGAATGACACCTCAGCTGAACCTGTCATTTGCTGAATCGGATTAGCCTCATCCAAAACAAAACTAAGATCCTTTAGCCGCGCTTGTGAGGACGTGCTAACCTCCCGCAAATCAACAATCAGACCTTCGCTGTCATCGCCCTTTGGGAGTTCCCCCAGTAATTCCTTCTGTTCTAGATCTCCCTCATTGCCGCTGCCCTTCAGCTCATTGATTTTGGTTTGGAGGACTTCTGCTTCCTTTTCCAACTGACTGATCTCGCTGCTCTGTGCGGAAATTTCCTTATTAGTCGGCTGAACACCCAGCATATAGAATGCAAACAATATCAGGAATAGAATTAACACCCCTAGTACGATGGGAGAGCGATATTTATTGATCTGTTCCATCGCTGCTCACCTCCCCTTGGCTGGCATCCGTTTCACTGTTTTGCTGCTTAGCCGCTGCTAAGTTCACGTTATAAATAGCCGTATACGTATTGTATGAAATGGCATCGGCGGCTCCTTCAGTAAGCTTTTGAACAGAGGCATCGGCCGTAAAAGACATTTGGCGAAGTTGTCTTAAATAGTTGGACGCATCCTCCATAGTGGATACATTTACAGTCAGATCTATAGATGTCCGGTAGGTATAGTTAATATCACGGATTAGTGCCCCCTTAGGCAATCCTTCCACTAATTCGTCCAAGATAGGGACAGCAATCACCTTATTGTCCTGAAGCACTGTGATGGCTGCTTTCCGATCCAGTTGTCCAGGTCCGCTGTTCTTAAGCTTCGCGAGCTCCACTTGGAGCATTAAACTGCGATCCTGCAGGCCTTGCAGCTGTTCTTTACCGTTAGAGATTTGACCCTTATTGGCAGAAAAATAAATCCCCGTTCCGATCATCCCCAGCAGCCAAATCGCTACAAGCCCCATCGTGACATAAGGAAATAGCAATGTCTCCCGATCTTCTCTCGGCAATAGATCAATCGTATCCGTGTTGATGCTATTTTTTAGAGCGGTCCCGGCAGCTACACGGTAATCATTTAGTTCAGGGTCAGAAACAGCAGCACTAGCCATCTGTTCCAGACTTATTGGTGTTATTTCAAGTTCAGCTAGGGACTGCTGGAGTTCTAGGTCCAGTTGTTTACGAATCGAGGAAGTGCCCGTAATCACTAAATTGTTGATACGAGTGGAACCGTCATGCAAGCTGTATTGATAAAAGCTGAGCATACGGGAGATTTCCGCAGTGATTTCCACCATTTGCTCGGGTGATAAATGTTCTTCCACAGCGACAGCTGTTTCTGCCAAGGTTTCACTGTCTGTCAAAAGATCCATTCCCGCTAAATTTCTTCCTTTATGTAGATCAAGTAAGTTTATCGTACGAATGAAGACCGGATTCCCGTTTCTGAACATATAAATGTCCATTACCGATGGCTCCATATTAATCAGCATCGTCTCCGCAAAGCTCTCCCCGTGCCCAGTGGTTATAGCACGCGCTAAGGCGGTTGCCGAAATTTCGACACTACTTATCCGAAGACCCGCCCGCTCCAGAATTTCTACGTAATCCTGAATCGATTTTCGCGGAGCAGCAAATACGAGCAGGTGACTTTGCTCCTCATCCACTTCGAGCGTTACATAGTCGTAGACAGGATTTTCAAAAGGTAAATGCAATCCCGTCTCCACTTCCAGCTTCACGAGTTGTTCTACCTGTTTGTCATTGGTACTAGGAATACTCATTTTACGGATAATGATCTGCGAAGGTGGAATGGACAAAGAAACATTACTTCCCCTTAACCCTTCCTTCTTCACCCACTGCCTTACCCGATCATAAAGCGCCTCGCTATCCGCCACCTGATTCTCAATGATCATGCCTGGAAAGAGCGGGAGAAACCGTTTTTTACGGACTTCCCATGACTGTTTATTCTTAAAACTAATGTAACGGATTCCGGCAGCCTCAATTGAAAGTCCGGCCACTTTGGGGCCTAATCCAAGCATGTGATCGATGTCCTCCTATCCGATGAGCGAGAGATACGCGCCGATGATGTGTGAACCATATCCAAAACTAATTAAAGCTCCTATAGCTAACCATGGGCCGAAGGGTACCGGCTGTTTACGTTTGATTACACCGAGCAGCATCAGCAGTCCGCCCACCACGCTCCCAAGCAGACAAGCCACAAAAAAGGCCAAAATCACATTCGGAAAGCCAATCACCAAGCCCAGCAGCGCAAATAACTTCACATCTCCAGCCCCCATGCCACCTAATAGAACAAAAGGGATAAGGCCCCCTCCCCCAAGCACAGCTCCTAGCAGATGATGCCATATCGGTCCTTCTGGAAATAGCAGTACAAAAATCAGCAGCAGCGGTAAAAAAAACAACAATACCTTGTTGGGAATCAGCATGTACTTCAAATCCGCAACCGTCACGATAACCGCTAAACTCACAAGAATGAACCCGATGATTCCCTTACCCGTCAGACCAAATTGCAAATACACCCATAAAAAAAGCAAACCCGTTGCCGCTTCTCCAAGCGGGTATAATGGCGATACCCTTGTGCCGCAGTATCGGCACTTGCCTCCTGACAGCAGGTAGCTTACCACCGGAAACAAATCCCGCACTTTCAGCCGCGTATTGCAGTTCGGACAATGTGACGGCGGATTAAGCAAGGATTCCTTGGCCGGCACCCGCAGCGCTACTACGTTATAGAAGGAGCCTAGAACCAGGCCCAGTAATGTGATGTAACTTGCGATAAATATCGTCATGGCTGTCCTCTGTTAGCTTCTGGATTTTAAAAAAGGAATCGGGAAGTCCGATTCCTTAGGATAGATTGTAAGTTTGAATTTATAGAGATTAATTAGATACTCCTGTTAGCCACCAGGCACTGGTGTTGGCGTTGGTGACGCTGCTGGCTCTGCACTAAGCACCTTATCAGCTGAATATTCACCACTAACACTTCCCTCAGGAGCAGGATCTATTGTTACTTTTTGAAGTGCTCCATCAGCGCCGTAATTAATTATTGTAGAAGCTTCAACAATCGTTTTCTTGGTACTAGGTAAAACTAGTGTCTTATCAATGTAATTTTTTAACTTAAGTTCTTGAAGTGTCACTGATGCATTTTTAAATTCTCCATTTTTTTCACCCATAATGTACATCCTGGAAGCATCATAAAGCTGTCGAGCAGTTGCTAAATCTGCATCTGTTTTTGATTTATTAATAATTCCACCAATCATCGGTATTGCAATAACCGCAATAATCCCCAAAATAACAATAACCGCCAGCAACTCAATCAGCGTAAACCCCTTTTGATTTTCCTCTTTGCTCAATCTTTTCTTAATCGCTTGTGCTAACATTTAATTTCCCCCTCTAAGTGGTGTGTGAGTGATAAAGCCTATATCCTTCATTTCAGTGAATCCACCATCAGCTTTCTTGTGCTTACGGAAACAGCTCGTCCATCGTCGTCTAATCGCCAGCGTAAGTTCGTGGATCTTGCCCCGCCTCCCCGGCGTCACCCCTCTCAATATATATAAGGAACCAAGAGGTTCACATATTACCGTACAGACTAAACATTGGCAGCATAATGGCGGCCACAATAACACCTACAACAGCGGCTAGAAAAGCAATCAATAATGGTTCAAGCAGCGACTTCAAACGGTCGACGGTATTCTCCACGTCCATCTCATAAAAATCAGCTACCTTAGACAACATCGTGTCGAGCGCCCCTGTCTCTTCGCCAATCGCTATCATCTGAGTAACTAGTGGCGGAAAGACCCAAGCTTTTTTTAGCGGCTCAGATAGTGGATTTCCTTGTCTTAGCGAATCGCCTGCACTACGGATGAATTTCCCGATGACCTTATTTCCTGCTACCTCCTCAACAATCACCAAGGACTGTAGAATCGGTACAGAGCTGGCATAAAGAGAAGAAAATGTGCGCGTAAACTGAGCAATCGAGCCTTTTTGATTCAGCTTACCGAACACAGGTATCTTAAGCTTGGCATAATCCAGAGCGTAAGCACCCTTTTCCGTACGTTTTGTAATCTGAAAAGCTATCACTAGGAGAAGTACTCCGAGTATCCAGAAATACCATTGACCTTGAATGCTTTTGCTAAGTGCCAAGACCATCTGTGTAATTGCCGGAAGCTCGGCATCCATCGATTCAAACATCGTTACAAACTGCGGCACAATCGCCCAAAGTAGATAGATAACCGCGGCAATCGCCATAACCCCTACGGTAATGGGGTACGTAAGCGCTGATTTTATCTTCTCTGTCGTGGTGTGCTGTTTCTCAAAAAACATAGCCAACCTGTCCAACGTCCCCTCAATATCACCGGATTCCTCACCGGCACGGATCATACTGACAAATAGCTGCGGGAAGATTTTTTTATGATCCTGAACGGCTTGTGAGAACGATATCCCGCGCATCAGGCTGGAATTAACATCTACTAACGCTTTGCGCAGTGGCTTACTCTCGGTCTGCTCTGCCAAAATACGCGTTGCATCCACAATCGATACCCCCGCCCGCATAAGCGTGGCAAACTGCCTGCAATAAATGATGAAATGAAGCGGCTTAACGGGATTACCAATATAAATGTCCATCGATAAAATTGTGGTTTTGCGTTCAATCAGTGAAAATACCGTAAGTCCCCGCTTGCGTAGCTCCTCCATCGCCGTAGGTTTATCGGTTGCCGTTAGTTTCCCTTTGATAGATTTGCCTGCGGATGTCTTCACCTGATATTCAAAAAGAGGCATCAGCTGCTCACCTCCGCCATAAACGCCTTAGCTGCTGTTGGATCAATAAGCCCCTGCGATAAATAGTCACGGATGCTCATGTCCAAGGTGTGCATGCCTTGTGAGCGTCCCGTTTGCATCACATTTTTGATCTGATGTGTTTTTTCGGTACGAATAAGATTGGCTACGGCTGGTGTATTGATCAAAATTTCCGTAGCGCATAAACGCCCCCGACCTCCAGCCCTTGGGAACAACCGCTGACTGACTACTGCCAGCAGCACTGATGCTAGTTGTGAACGAATCTGTCCCTGCTGATGGCCCGGAAAAGCGTCGATAATTCGGTCAATCGTCTGTGGTGCGTCTGTTGTGTGTAAAGTTGCCATCACAAGATGACCTGTCTCTGCGGCCGTAACCGCTGCTGAAATGGTCTCCAAATCCCGCATCTCACCAACGAGAATGACATCCGGATCCTGACGTAAGGCAGCACGCAATCCATTAGCAAAACTAGCCGTATCACTTCCCACTTCACGTTGATCTACTAGACAGGTTCCATGGTTATGTAGAAATTCTATCGGATCTTCCAACGTCACTATATGCTTGCTCTCCGTCTGGTTAATATAATTCAGCATAGCTGCAAGCGTAGAAGATTTGCCGCTGCCTGTGGGTCCTGTAACCAAAATTAGACCTTGTGGCTTAAGCGACAAAGTAGTTAAAATCGAAGGCATCGACAGCTGTTCCAGACTCGGAATCTCTGCAGGAATGGCCCGGGCGGCGATACTAACCTCGCCCCGCTGACGATAAACGTTCACCCGGAATCTTACCCCACCATCAAGCGGATATGAAAAATCCAACTCGCCCGCATTCCGAAATGCTTCAATTCGTTCATTACCAAGTAGCGTTTTGGCCATATCTGCCGCTTCTTCAGCAACCACGGATTCACCCTCAAGCGAGTGCAGCTTTCCATCCATCCGAATAACCGGCGGTGATCCTACAGAAATATGTAAGTCAGAAGCTTTGGAGGAGTAAGCCGTTTGTAATAGTTGTCTAATATCCCGCGTATACGTTGGCATTAGCCGCTCCCCCTAAGTTAGAATGCTAAATCCCTGTTAACCTCTAATGTGAGACCGTCTCGCGCATGACTTCTTGAAGCGTTGTAATTCCTTGACTGACCTTGAGTAGTCCGTCATCCATCAGTTGAACAAGCCCTCGCGCTTTACCTGCTGCACGCAGTTCTTCTACTGAGGCAGTATTTGTAATGAGCTGCCGTAAGTGATCATCAATACTGAGTACTTCATGAATCGCTATTCGTCCACGGTAGCCAGAATTGTTACAGCTACCACAGCCGCGTCCACGCTGTAATGCTTCCGCAGGTAGTCCTAAGCTACGTAGCATAATTGCTTCCTGTTCAGATGGTTTGTAGGTTTCTTTGCAGTCAGTGCAGATTTTGCGCACCAGCCGCTGTGCTACCACACCAATCAGCGAAGAAGCGATCAAATAAGGTTCTACCCCCATATCCCGCAATCGGGAGACGGAGCTAATCGCATCGTTTGTATGTAAAGTAGACAACACTAGATGACCCGTTAATGAGGCGCGAACAGCAATTTCAGCAGTTTCCGCATCCCGTATCTCACCGACCATTACGATATTCGGATCTTGTCGAAGAATCGAACGCAGCCCAGCTGCAAAGGTTAGTCCAATAGCCGAGTTTACGTGTACTTGATTTACTCCTTCAAGCTGGTATTCCACTGGATCTTCGACTGTGATAATATTTGCGCTTTCTACATTAAGTTGATTTAACGCTGAATATAAAGTTGTTGTTTTTCCGCTGCCTGTAGGTCCCGTGATCAGCAAAATCCCATAAGGACGAGCTATCATCTCCTTAAAAACTTCTGCATTCCCCTCACTGAATCCCAAAGCATCTACGGATTTGACCCCTGTGCTTAAATCTAGCAGCCGCAGCACAATCTTCTCTCCGTGCATCGTTGGTAATGAAGACACACGAATATCTACCATTTTGTAATCGAACTGCATTTTGATCCGCCCGTCCTGCGGCAAACGCCGTTCTGCGATATTCAGGCGGGCCATTATTTTCAGACGGGCGGTGATAAAGCCCTGCATCTGCTTAGGAATAATCCGCTCTGTCCGTAAGGTTCCGTCAATGCGGTAGCGGATGGTTAAATTATTTTCACCTGGATCCATATGTATATCAGACGCCCGCAGGGCAACTGCCTGCTGAATCATCTGGTTGACCAAACGTACGATTGGAGAGTCCTCATCTGTAATCTCGGTCTCCTCTATTTCTTCCTGTGTCGGAAGTTCTACCAGCATCTGATTCATAGAATCGCGCATGCCATAGTGACGCGCAATCGCCCGCTGCAGCTCATCTCTCGTAGAAATAGCGGGTTCGATCCGAAAACCAGTACTCATTCGTAAATCTTCTATCGCAAAATAATCCAGCGGGTCCGCCATCGCAACCATCAGCTTGCCGCCCTCTTTTAAGAATGGAAGCACCTGATATCGCTTAGCCATACTTTCAGGGATAATCTGCGTGATTGCGGGATCTATCTGGTATTTAAATAAACTGACATGCGGGATGCCGAGTTGAAATTCAAGCACTTCAATCAGCTGCTGCTCCGTGATATAGCCTTGAGAGATTAGCAGATCGCCGAGCTTACGTTTACTCTTACGCTGTTCCGCGAGAGCCTCAAGCAACTGGTCCTGCGAAATAATATTATTTTCTACCAGCAAGTCTCCCAGTCTCTTTTTCGCGATAGCCAAATCTATTCATCTCCGTATGCCGTTATTTATGCCGGCTGAAATAATGGATATTTTTTATAGAAATAGAAATCAAACTCCCAGCAAAATTCACTCAAAAACGAAAGATATAATTACCATAAATATACCTTCCATAAATTTGTCAATTTTGAGTATTTTTCAATCTAACTAGGACTTTAGTTATAATTTAATAGGTATATTTCAATAGATTTATGTTGTCTATCAATGCTGAATGTCCTAGAATGTATATAACATAGATTGGATAATTTTACAACGACACGGAATGAAAAAGGCTGTCGGAATCTAGCATATACGAGACGGAATACGACCATATCTGCCAATAGTTAACAATCAGGGAGAGATGACAATGAAACTTGCCAGTAACAAAAAAGTTTTTATTTTTACAGTAACTACCCTACTTCTCCTTCTGCTTGTTCTGCCAATCAAAAATCACTTTATGAATGTCGATGCCAGTTCTAATGAATACCAAATTCGTATGCTGGAGGTTACAGAGAGTGGGGTTAGTGAGCTTGCGTCTCTAAAAACGGGAATATCTAACCTTACCATCGACACGATGAGTATGAAGCGCTTTGTGGCGCTGCGGGATGATCTGGACGGGAGATATGATGCGGTATATATCGGGAAGGGGACTTACAATCCTGCACAGGTAAGTAATCAACAACCCGCCTCGGAGGAAAATAGAGCTAAGGCCCTTAATACCAAAAGTATGAAGAATGACATTACTCATCTGAAGGCTGATCAAATTACGAAGGAATTTATCAACAAGGGATTATATGTTTTTTTTCATAGCCAGCCCTTTAAAGACAAAGATGCAAAACCTCAAACTGAGCAAGGTATACTGTACAGCTCTTTTAACAGTTATCGTCTTTCCACCTCCAACCCAAATGTTAAGTTTGTAGATGACAGTGAACTGGCGGATATTTTTGCCGATTTAAAAAAACAAGACTCCAAATACATAAGCGACTTGAAGAAACGCCCTCGTCTACAAATTACGAATAGAATTCCCAACTATGACCCTAATGCAACTAACAGCAAAATCTATGTTCCTGGGGAGAAGCTTTCTTTTAATTTCAATGTCACCACACCCTCTACACAAAATAGTGCTCCACTCTCAGTCAAACTGTACGTTGGTCTTGATAAATCCATCAAAATGGGAGAAGAACAGGTCGTTGCTGAAACTGAGATTAGTACGTCCAGCGGAACTATTGAATACACTCTGCCAAAAACATACTCTGGGTTGCTCTACTGGAAGCTAGAAGTTAATGATTATCACAGTAGACAATTAAAAGACTTCGACAGCGGTGTAATTCGTTACCGTGGCGAGAAAACCATAGTAAATATTCTTCAGATTATGCCTGACACTCTAACGGAAAGCAGCCTCCTAGACACTAGTAATATGAATCCAAATTTTCTCGATACATCTGACTATAAGCTCGATATAAAAATCAAAACGATGACTGAATTTAAAAAATATGTTGATGACAGCTATGCTGCAACACATAGTTACGGATTAAATGGCACCTATGACATGCTCATCTTTGGATTTGTAGACGAATACTACAAAAAATCTAATTTAAACACTAATGCGATTAACGCTATTACACAATTTACTGGTACTTTCAAGCAAAGCGCCTTGTTCACTCACGATACCATCATTAATTTAGATGCAAATAAAAAGAACTGGATCAATAATTTCATGGGGATTACTGGTCAGGTGAATCCTGAGACCAACTTAGGCCATAATGCCATCAATCTTTCCACCAAGGTTAAGCCGGTGAATGACGGGCTTTTGATGGAATATCCTTTTTATCTAAGCAAGAGGGACGACAGCAACCAGCAAATCGATATTTCCACACCACAAATTGCACCAACACATAACCAGTACTTCACACTTAATCTGGAAGATCCCGAAGTAGTATCTTGGTATAACATTCAAAGTGAAGCATCAGGTACGAGGATAAAACCAAATGGAGAATATAATCAATACCAACGTGATACCGAGGATAGCTGGAATCAATATTACACATATTCCAAAGGAAATATTACCTACTCAGGTACAGGTCACTTTTTTGGAGTAAGTGATATTCCAGCCAATCTAAAGAAATTCCCTGTCTGGGAACAACAATTGTTCGTTAATACTATGTATCGTGCTTTTATTGGTGCCAATCATGCTCCAGAGATTACCGTGCATACGCCGGCTAATGATTCATCGATTCCGTCTTATCAAAAAACACTCCTTGTCGACTATACAGTAACTGATCTGGACTTTAACGATCGTGATCTAACAACTGAAGTCCGTTTCAAATCAGGGAACACATACTTTCCTATGAATGAAATAAGCAAGATGGACATCAAGTCCGGTCAAAATATATATAGAACAGTTGACAATCCGCTTCCTAACGGAGGTCTACTCGACATCGAAATTAAAGCTTGGGATCAAAATGGGGCGCTCTCAATTAAAACGCTCAGAGTAAATGTCCTGCCGTCGAACACCAATTTGAGTGTAACACGATCTCTCTCTCAGAATGTTGTGAACGGCAAAATAGAAAAGGGAGAACCGGTCACTCTTAGTTATTCCATCACCCCAAAATCTGTACCGTTTGATAAAGTCGGCACGGTCAACCAGACCTCTAACACACAATTAATATCGGATATTGTATTTACCGAGAATCTCCCACCTAACCTGGAGATTTTAGGAGAATTACCAGCCGGTACGATAGTCACTGGAAATGCAACCAGTGGGTTTAGATTGACACGCAATCTAAATAACATAACCTATTCACTGAAAACGGTGAACGGCGCCCAAATCTATAAACCAGACTCTGAACAGCCTATAACGTTCCAAATCACAGTTAAACCGACCGAGACCCAAACCTATATTTTAAATGATTCCAAACTTAGTTATGTCGATATTCATGCCACATTGCCACCTCTAGGAATCTTAGGTAAATACAACGCATTTATCCTTCATACCACTTCACTTCGTGGAGGCACTATCAAGGGACCACTGGCTTCTGGGGGAACAGTCAACTTCAACAACGCGGGTATTACAGTAAATGAACAATTTAAAGACCAAGTGCCATATGGTATTGTCACGGGCGGAGATGTTTCCCTTCCTGAAGGAACAGTTTACGGAAACCTAATGGTTAAAGGCACCGTTAAAGACCAACGTCCTGGTTCTATCCAAAATGGTACCATCAATTACGGAGAACTTCTCGATTTCAACAAGCAAGAGAGTTATCTCCTTGGACTCTCTGATGCTATTGCCAAGTTGCCTTCCAATGCCACGGCGACTCATGAATACGGAAAACTTACGGTCACAGGTAACTCAGATATCAATATTGTTAATATTTCTAGTTCAGCGTTAAATACGCTTAACAGTTCCGAGCTTAAGGTTCCGCAAGGATCAACGGTAATTGTTAATGTACAACAAGACAGTAACAGTGAACCATTCTTACATTTCCCACTGGGGAGCGACGGTAGCCGTGTGCTATACAACTTCCCTAACGCCAAGCCTTTGCTAATTTCCCAAGCCAACGTATACGGAACCATTCTGGCACCACGATCTACTATAAACTTTGATGGAGGACAGGTGTATGGAACAATCATTGGAGCTTCAATGAATATGAGTAGTGCCACTTTATACCATTTCCCTTTTACCGGTAGCCTACCAGCGGAAATCTATCCGCTACCTGTTCCAATCCCAACAGATCCTTCATCGACTAATTTAGCGCGGACTACGGTTTCGTTTGAGACTTTAACTTTTACAGCCGAATATAAAATTAAAACCCTGCAATTGGATGACAAAGCTATTTATGTAGGAGATAAGATTCGACTAATTCCAATAGTTACGCCTTCTGATTTAAGTAATTCTGCATTCCTCTGGACAACTAGTAATGCTTCAGTTGTACAAATAGACTCCAGCAGTGGCGATATTATCGGGTTGGCCAAAGGAACAGCACAAGTCACTGTTAAGGCTCTTGATGGTAGCGAAGTTACTGGTACTGCATTCATAACTGTAGAAGAACGTAATTCTCGTTCTCTATCAATTAAAGGATATGAAACAGCGAGAATCTATGAATCCATTACGTTAAGTGCCTCGTACGTCCAAGACAGTAAAGAACCTGAGACCAACATAACCTATATCTGGTCCGTTAAAAACATTACCTCTGGGGCAAGCACTGCTGTAATTAATACCAATCCAGAGTATCCCGGTGATGATACCGAAAAGATTTTCAGTGCGACGCAGTCAGGAACTTACCTAGTAAGTCTTACTGTAAATTCAAGTAACCCGGTTCCAATTACCCAAGAGAAAACCATAACAGTTACTAACCCACTAACCTCATTGTCGATTACAGGTCCAACAACGGTATTGATAGGAGGACAAATCGACCTAAGCGCAAGTAGAAATCCTACGGATGCTGATCCAGCAACGCTAAGATGGAGATTCGTGAAATCAACGGATAAAAATATTACGGATGACACTATTACGAATGATCATATTGCTACTCTTACGCCTTCTAGTGATGGCTCAACCGCTAAATTGACGGCTGGTGATACCGCTAAAGAAGGACTGCTGATTGAGGTTTCATTCAAAGATATGACTTCAACACACGAGGTTAACATCGTTGATGCTTTGAAAGGGTTAAGATTTAAAGAACAGTCCATTACTATTGAAGTGGGCCATACTTTCCCGTTAACCAATATTTTATGGGCATTCCCTACCTCCATCTCGATCGAGCAAATCAAAGGTAACTTGAGTTGGGTAAGCGACAATTCTGGAATCGCCAGTGTCGATAATGGAACCAATATTGATAGCAGAGGAATTGTTACAGGTGTCAAAAAGGGATCAACCACCATTACAGTTACTTATACCGGAAGCACAGGCACAACAGCAGAAGCAGATATTACAGTTAAGGTTGTAGCACCTCAGAATGACGATCGTTACTAATCTTTACATTTAAAAATAAGAAACTTCCAACGAAAAAAAGGGTATCCCTAAGCACTCGCTTAAGGATACCCTTTTTCAATTGGTCTCAATGACTCACAAGCTCCAGAGGGCCTACAGTTACATTCACCTGCTGCACACGCGGGAGGCTAGACTGCTGATGAGTAAAAACATCCTGATTATATTGAATCTGAAAACGGTGACCCAAATTATATCGATCCGCATCCTGATTTTCAAAATTAAAGCCGAGAGCCGGATCTAAGGGCTCAGTTACTCCTCCTAGTACTGCGTTTACTGTAAGATTCCCTTTGGCAAAGAAGCCACCATTTAACCAAAAGATTGACCCCACTCCGTACAAATCAGCGTCACTATCCGTGTAAAAAAAAGCTTTCATATAAAATGAATCCTGCTCAACTTTTTTCTTAGGTGGATTAGTAAAAGTATCAATTCGGTTAATGAGCACATCTCCTTGAGATATGAGGACTAACTCCTTACTACTTAAACCTTGGATCACGGCGTCCTCGACTTTCGTTTCTCCTAAAACAAACATAGTAGAGTTGAATTTCACCTGTCCTTTAATAGTAACATTACCTGTAACTAGAATATTAGCTTGAATCTCCAAAAATTTAGTTATATCTGGACTATAGTTATTTACCTCCAGATCACCATTAACAATAAACCATTTGGGCTTATTAGAAGGATTACCTGTTTTGGCTTCATCACTAAACTTTAACTGTTTGTAATCAATTCCATCGATAAGCAGATTACTGTTATAAACAGTAGAATTATTCAAATCCTTATCCAACAAGGAATTCTGATATATGCTCAATTGTTCTAAGTATTGGCTGTACTCTAGTTCGTACTTATCCTTTTCTTCTTTTGTCGGATTATCTTCAAGTACTGGCTCAGTGTAGGGTGGATTCTCATCGGGTAATCTATCCAATGCTGTTGCACTTAAGTAATTACCCAATCTTCCTTCCACAATAGCTTGCTCAAGTTCAGACCTTTTCCCGGTCAACCCTGTCGCTTCCTCCACTTTATCAAGAAACGATTCCAGCACATTAATCTGCACGAACTTTTTTTGCGGTTTGATAAACACCTGCTCTTTATTAACTCCCAGTATGTTAGGAAGAATAATTGAGGCATTGTTTTTATTTACTGCTGCGTTAATAATTCCATTTCCGGAATATTTAATACTTTCAAGTGATTGCACATGCACCTCAGGAAGAGGTTCCGTAGATGCTGGACTGGCAGAGTCTTTTAGTAATTCTACTTTAGGATATTGAGTCTTTTCTTTAAGATCTTTCACTTTCTTATACGTATAAACAGCCGTATCGCTGATGTTTAGTTCTTCACCCGCATATATATTGCCATGGAGACCAGGTGCTCCGTTTAATGTTAATACTTTTTCCGATCCAAAAGCATATTTAAGAAAATCAGGATAGGTATCAATGACAATCTTTTGTCTCAGCTGTCTGATGACGCCATTAACTGTGGCTTGTGCTTCAATATCTACATAATATTTTTGCTTATCCTGCTTCTCATAAGTGATACTTTTGATCGTACCGCCAGCTCCAGATAATCCCGTACTTACGCCATTGTTAACGCCGACAACTTTGGTGGTCACCTCACTAACAATACTTTTAATCTCATCTTCCATATGATCAGGGTCAATATCCGTACGCCCGTCCAACTTCGTCTGTATGTATGCCGCTGCTTCATCGAGCCCCTTTTGAGCCAGATGCAGGCTCTGCACGTCGTTTTCCCTTGTCTCCGTTCGTTGTGCGCCACCCATCGTTGCCCCGAGTACAGCTACTCCGAGTATAGTAAGTAGAAGAGCAACAAACATAACTAATACTAGAGCTGAGCCTCTTTCATTATTCTTCATCCCTCCTGCTCCTCCTAGAATCCGAATTTACTTTTCAACTCCAATGGGTAATCCCTTCCGTCGTAGCTCTGAACTAGCGATAAATCTATAGATATCAAGCCGCTATCACAAGGGATGCTATTCTGACACTCTAAAGTTATAGCAGAACCCTGTTCTAATTTAGATATCGTCTCAGTTCTTGCATCTACTGGTGGATCGACTACATCAGGATTTGCTATTGTAAGAGCACCATTAACAATACGAATCTGAGACTTAGTTCCATCCTGACGTTCTAACGTAATGTAGCTATCAATAATAGTCCCTGCATCATTTTTGAGAATAGTTGGAGTGACCTTCTCAGGAGCAAATGTATACAACTCCGTTATAATCGCCGACATTAACAAATCACCTTCGTCTCGTAATGAGTTTTCAATCGATATTTTATGATAGCTTCGTAAGCCCAGCATTGTTATCCCCGAAATAATTCCCGCTGCAACTGTAAACAACGATAGTGCCACAATTAGCTCCACTAAGGTAAAGCCGCCTTCTCTGCGAAGAAGATTAACGAATTTTCTCATCGGTAATATATCCCTCCACAACAGGTTCACTTTCAGGTCCGCCAGAAGAATTCGCTCTGCTGACTTTGACCAACACAGGTAACAAATATACTGCCATATTTTGTTTCTCCGGATCACTAGATTCCAAGCTTTGGTTATGTAGATCACGCTGATATTTAATATCTATTTGATAGTTCACACCATTTATTGCAGGATTCAAAACCTGGTTTAAGATTTCTGTATCCTGAACAAGCCCCTTGTAATCCTCACATTTCAGAGAATCATCCGTATCCTTTTGGCATTTCGCCGCCTCTATCGCATCATGATTCTGCTTTATAAAAAATTCCTTCATCGCCTCAAAATCCTGCTTCTCCACATAAAACAGCGCGTTTCGCGCCAGATTGACCATAATCGTTTTGTTCTGGTTCGATTTAGAGTAACTCATGGCGTTAGTAAAGTAAGACGTAAGCACCAGTGAAACTATCGATAAAATTACAATAGCTGCCAGCACTTCGATTAACGTAAATCCTTTTTCCTGCTTTAGGCCCGGTTTCATCCTACTTTCCGCCTCTCGCCTATGAAAATACTTTTCGTATTTGCACGTTTTTCCTAAATTTTCTACTTCCATTATATTCTCTCATATCCAGCTACAGCAATCCTCAAAACCCTTATAATTCAGATATTTCTACAATATCTCTCACTTTAGGTCTATGCTATGATTTGGAAAGAGAGGAGATGAATGAAATGGCTTTAATAGAGTGCAAATTTTATTCTGAAGTACTAGGTTTGAATACCTCAATGACTGTAATTTTGCCGCAAAAAACAACTACACAAATCGGGATGAGTAATGTAACAAGAGGTGATCTTCACCCTACTTTGTATTTACTGCATGGCTTGTCTGACGATGATTCGATCTGGCTGCGCCGGACTTCTATAGAAAGGTATGTAGCGGAGATGGGGATAGCTGTGGTAATGCCGAATGTGCACCGCAGTTTCTACACAGATATGGCGATGGGAGGCCGTTATTGGACCTTCATTAGTGAGGAGTTGCCGATGCTGGCGCGCTCATTTTTCCCGCTTTCCGATAAACGCGAGGAGAACTTTGTAGCCGGGTTGTCGATGGGTGGTTATGGAGCAATTAAGCTGGGACTGCGTAAACCCGAGTCTTTTGCAGCGGCAGCGAGTTTGTCTGGAGCACTTGATATGGCGCATAATTTCTTGAACGGGGAAGGTGCTACCACTAAAAGCAAAGAATACGAAATGATCTTCGGAAAAGAAGATACCGCCGGAACGCCGGAAGACCTTCTTTGGCTGCTTGAGGAAGTGAACCGCTCCACGGGACCAAAACCAGCGTTGTATCAATGCTGTGGCACAGAAGATTTCCTATACACCGATAACTTGAGATTCCGCGATGCTTGCCAGGCAACCTCACTTTCTTTAACCTATGAAGAAGGTCCGGGGACACATGAATGGGGATACTGGGATGCCAAAATCCGCGATGTGCTGGCATGGCTACCTTTAAAAAGTAACTAGCTGTACTTAATAGACAACAAAAAGATGCAGCCATAAGCTGCATCTTAATATCTGTTCTACTCAGATTGCCCTCTTCGGAGGGTTCTTTTTAATTATAAGGACGCCGAAGGCAATTATGCTTGTTTGGTGATATTTTTAAATAATCCAGTCTGTTCTGTGATTCCTTTTTCAGCAGCAAATCTTTCAATACTCGATGCACCAAAGAATCCGTCTATGCCTTCTGTCCGTTCAATTACGTACGCCGCATCTTCCGGCTCTGCAATCGGTCCACCGTGACAAATCACCATAATATCTGGATTTACTGCTTTCCCTGCTTTAATAATCGCTTCGATTCTTTCTACACAATCATCCAATGTCAGAGCGGTCTTAGCTCCAATTGTACCTTTGGTAGTCAAGCCCATATGTGCCACCAAAATATCTGCGCCTGCTTCTGCCATGGCTTTTGCTTGCTCAGGATCAAATACATAAGGAGTGGTGAGCATATCCAATTCATGCGCAGCTCTAATCATATCTACTTCTAAACCATATCCCATGCCGGTCTCTTCTAGATTCTGTCTGAACACGCCATCGATCAAACCTACGGTTGGGAAGTTTTGCACGCCGCTAAAACCTTGTTCCTTAAGTTGTTTTAAATAAACTTCCATTACTCTAAAAGGGTCCGTTCCGCATACGCCTGCTAATACAGGGGTGTTTTTTACAACAGGCAATACCTCCGAGCCCATTTCGACCACAATTTGGTTGGCATCCCCATAAGATAATAACCCTGCCAGTGATCCACGGCCTGCCATTCTGTATCTTCCTGAATTATAAACAATCAGCATATCTGCTCCGCCAGCTTCACTGCTTTTTGCAGTAATCCCTGTGCCGGCTCCCACGCCTAAAAGAATCTTTCCATTTGCCACTTCTTCTCTAAACTTCGCCATGATTTCAGTTCTTGTATTTTTGTTCATGTGTAACGCCTCCATTTAAATATTTATTTATCTTATAAAAGCCTTATTTGCTCATGAGATCTATTAGCTTCTGCGCTGCTGCTTCTGCAAACTCCACATCATTAATGGCACAATCCATTTCGATAACCTCGACAACATTTCTGTTTACACCATTTCTTAAGGTATCAAATAACATTTGATCTTCCTCTACCCCATAAAAAGCTTCCCCTGCAACATCAATGCCGGATATCCCTTTAAGCGGCAGCATTAACACCGTTTTCTCTT
Source organism: Paenibacillus sp. FSL H3-0286 (assembly GCF_045040705.1). Classification (NCBI taxonomy): domain Bacteria; kingdom Bacillati; phylum Bacillota; class Bacilli; order Caryophanales; family Paenibacillaceae; genus Paenibacillus; species Paenibacillus sp. FSL H3-0286. The sequence goes on from NZ_CP150285.1 coordinate 6,565,740, forward strand.
TGGCCATATTTAATTTCTCGACAAGCATTTTGCCGATGGCTTCATTTTCTTCTACTGTTGTTCTCATCAGAGTAACTGTTGGATTGTGTTTATAAAACTTATGCCCAGCAAATTTCGCTGGTACCGTATCATAAGGGCCAAAGTTGCACATATCAAGCGCGCCTACCGAGACAACCTGTGGAATATGATGTTTTCCAGCAGCTTCTAACCGATGAGGTCCAGCATTTAGCACACCACCAATAATTTCGTCCGCCCATTCTGTTGTGGTCAGATCCAATACACCTTCAATAAAACCAGCCTCGATTAGCGCTTCCATGGACTGGCCGCCTACACCTGTTGCATGGAATACAAGCACTTCATATCCTCTAGCCTCAAGATAGTTACGGGCTGCCGTCACACAGGGGGTTGTTACCCCAAACATTGTTGTAGCTATTAATGGTTTTTTCTCTATCACTTGTTTATTCTCAAATTTAAGCATACCGGCGATGGCGAAAGCTGCGTTAGTAAAAATCTTTGTTGAAATAGAGTTCAGTCCGGCAACATCCACTACGGATGGCATCATGACAATATCACTAGTGCCTACATATGGAGCAGTATTCCCTGAAGCTACGGTCGAAACCATCACTTTAGGTACACCAATAGGTAATGCCCGCATACCCGGTGTTACAAGTGAAGTGCCTCCAGTGCCCCCAAAGGAGATAATTCCATCAAATTTGCCTTGCTTATATAATTCAGGTACTAATTTTTCCATACCTTTGGCTAATAATTCTGTTGCTAGTGCTCTATCTTTTTTGGCAACGAGCTCATCTATACTTACACCCGCGGCTGCTGCTACTTCTCTATTAGAGATATCCGGTGTAAAAGTGGGCTCAAACACACCTGTATGAATTGTAAATGTACCCAGCTCCAAGCTTTCCAGTAAATTTTTAATGTAGAGATATTCTTCACCCTTGGTGTCAAAAGTTCCGGCAATAGCAATCGTCTTCATTTCTTCAACCTCCTCTTCAAATATCTACAACAAAAAAAGCATGATCAACTTATGAGTTAATCATACTTCTTTGATTTATCGATGAAAACGCTTTTATGTCTTATGTTTTTGTGTTTATGTTAGATTTATATTGTTTTGGAGAGAACCCTTTATACTTCTTAAACATTTTGCTAAACTGCGCATAATCCTGGTATCCAACTAATGGCGCTAGCTCAGATAACTGGATAGGGTCTCTATGTAATATTTCCGCTGCCTTATCCATCCGAAATTGCACGAGATACGTTTGGAAGCTGCAGCCTACTTTTTTGGTGAACAAACTACTCAAATAACTTCGGGATACATGCGCCACCTTAGCTAAATCTGCAAATAAGATCTCATTCCTATAATTTTGAGCTACGTATTCTTTTACAAATTCAACATAATCATAGTGCTTTGTGATGCCGTCTAACATTTTGACCATAAAATCATCTTCATCCAGCGTCCCCGACACTTTAAAAGCTTTGGTTATATTCGTAATGGACTTCTCCGAGGGAATTCTTTCAAAAGCAGAGCCTCCGATATATCCCATCAAGTTTTGATTATTGCTGTACATATATTGCACATCAATTGGCGTTTTCACCGGACCACCGTAAACCAGCTTAATTAAATCAGGCTTTAGCTCATTGCATGTATTAAATATCTTGTCCGCTTTAACCTTGGCAGCTTCCAGAGAGAATACTTTTTTAGCGCCTAATAACCCGCCTTCTGTTAGACCTAGATGTGCACAAATAATATCCGCTCCAGCCTCAATCATCTGTGCTGCCTGGATTTCGTCAAATACAAAAGCAATGGTAAACAAATCCTTCTCATGAGCTATTCTTATGGCTTCTACTTCAAGTAGATAACCATTCCCCTCTTCTTCGAGCGCTTCTCCAAATTGACCATCTATTAAACCCACCGTGGGGTAATTATTAATGCCGGCAAAGCCTCTATTCTTTATTTCACTTATATAGGATTCCATATCTTTTGTCGGATCAGTTGCATTGAGGCCAAAAATAATAGGGATATCTCTGACCAACGGTATGATCTCTCTAGATGCAAAGTCCATCACCATATCATTGCTATTACAAAATGGTAAAATACCAGCGAGAGAGCTCCTCCCCATCTGGCGATATTTACCCGAGTTTAACATCAGAATGAAATCAGCTCCACCCTGCTTCGCATACTTTGCCGTTATACCAGCACCGGTGGCTACTCCAATAATATGATTGCCTACTTTTAATTCCGATCTAAGCTCGTCTAGGATTTGCTCTCTGTTCATACCTACGAACCCTCCTATCCCTAGCCTAAGGATAACCGTAAAGATCACTGCTAATCCAGTCATAGTTCATTTAGATAATAAAAAAATCCCGCCTGCCACCTATAAAGGTCTGAGGCGAGATTTGATATTGATACGGTTTACAATATAGCGTCTCCGTGTTGTACAACCCATTCATTAGCTTCGTGCAATGCCAGCTCTGCCCGTTCAATTGCAGCCTTCACCTGAACGGTGGCTGTGCCGCCATAAACGTTACGAGCGTTAACTACAGCTTCCGGTTGAAGAACAGCATAGATATTCTCGTCGAACAGCGGTGAGAATTGCTTGAACTCTTCCAGCGTCAAATCCAACAGGAACTTGCCTTCATTGATACAGTAGAGTACCGTTTTCCCGATTACTTCATGCGCTTGGCGGAAAGGAAGCCCCTTGCCTACCAAGAAGTCGGCGATATCCGTTGCATTCGAGAAATCCGTGTTCACAGCTTCACGCATACGACCTTTGTTCACCTTCATAGTGGAGATCATCGGCGCGAACAATTGCAGTGCACCAGTCAGCGTAGTAACCGTATCGAACATGCCTTCTTTGTCTTCCTGCATATCCTTGTTGTAAGCCAGTGGCAATGATTTCAGCACCGTCAGCAAGCCAATCAGGTTGCCGTAAACGCGGCCTGTTTTGCCCCGTACCAGTTCTGGTACGTCAGGGTTCTTCTTCTGCGGCATAATGCTGCTGCCTGTGCAGAAAGCATCATCCAGTTCTACAAAGCTGAACTCCGTGCTGCTCCACAGCACCAGTTCCTCACTGAGTCTGGATAGATGTGTCATGATAAGGGAAGCATTCGCCAAGAACTCCACGATGAAATCGCGGTCGCTGACAGCATCCAGACTGTTCTCATACACACTGTCAAAACCCAGTTGTTCCGCTACAAAGTGACGGTCAATCGGGAAGGTCGTTCCCGCAAGGGCTCCTGCTCCGAGTGGCAGCACGTTGATCCGTTTGTAGCTGTCCGTCAGACGTTCTGCATCGCGGCGGAACATCGATACGTAAGCCAGCAAGTGATGAGCAAACAGGATCGGCTGTGCCCGTTGCAAATGCGTATAACCAGGGATGATAGTCTCCACATTGTCTTTTGCTTGTTCGATCAAAGCTTCCTGCAGCTCATGCAGCAAACTAACTAGCTCAACTACACGTCCACGTAAATAAAGGTGCATGTCCGTCGCCACTTGATCGTTACGACTACGTCCTGTGTGCAGCTTACCACCAACTGGACCGATTTCCTCGATCAGATGTTTTTCAATATTCATATGGATGTCTTCATCCGATACTGAGAAAACAACCTCTCCAGCATTGACCTTGTCCAGCACTTTGTTCAGACCTTGTTTGATTGTTTCCACGTCTTCTTGTGGAAGGATTCCGCATTTGCCCAGCATCGTGACATGTGCCAGACTGCCTTGCACATCCTCTTTGGCCAAAGCCTTATCAAAGCCAATGGAAGCCGTATATTCCTCCACCAGCTTGTTTGTTCCTTTAGTAAACCGTCCGCCCCAAAGCTTGCTCACCTGTAGTTTCCTCCTCTTGGACGCCAGAGGGCCGCTCCTATCCTGACGGGAGGAACGGCCTTCGGGGTTGCCCGTTTAAGTTTATGTTATCGTACTATTTAGAAGCTCCATTTACACCTGTAGAAACTTTAAGGCGCAATGCGTTCAAGTGGATAAAACCAGTGGCATCCCCTTGATCATAAGCTTGTGTAGGATCAGCTTCCATCGTTGCAATCTCAGGATTGTACAGGCTGACTGGGCTCTTCACTCCAGCGCCAATGATGTTGCCTTTGTACAGTTTAAGACGAACAGTACCCGTTACATTTTGTTGGCTCTGTGTTACAAGAGCTTGCAGTGCGATACGCTCTGGAGCGAACCAGAAACCGTTATACACCAAAGTGCTGTAACGAGTGATCAGGCTGTCACGCAGGTTCATCACTTCACGGTCCATCGTGATGGATTCCATTTTGCGATGAGCGACGAACAGGATTGTTCCACCTGGAGTCTCATACACGCCGCGGCTCTTCATGCCGACAAAGCGGTTCTCAACCATATCCACACGCCCGATACCGTGTTTACCACCTAGCTCATTCAGTGTCTCCATAACTTGAAGTGGGGATAAGGATTCACCATTCAGGGCTACACAGTCTCCCTTAACGAATTCGAGCTCCAAATATTCCGCTTCATCCGGAGCATCCTCAGGAGCGTTGCTCAGCAGGAACATTCCTTTGTTCTCTGGTGCACTTGGATCGAACCAAGGATCTTCCAGTACGCCGCTCTCATAGCTGATGTGCAGCAGGTTACGGTCCATCGAATACGGCTTCGCCGCAGAGGCTTGTACCGGAATATCATTAGCTTCCGCATAAGCGATCATTTCCGCACGACCTGGGAATTGATTGCGGAACTCTTCCAGACGCCAAGGTGCAATCACCTTGATGTTCGGAGCCAATGCAGCTACGCCAAGCTCGAAACGGACTTGGTCGTTCCCTTTTCCTGTCGCGCCGTGCGCGATAGCCGTTGCGCCTTCAGCGATGGCGATATCTACCATGCGCTTGGCGATCAATGGACGAGCAATACTAGTTCCGAGCAAGTATTGGCCTTCATAAAGGGCACCAGATTGGAACATTGGATAGATGAAATCGCTAGCGAACTCATCGCGCAGGTCGTCGATGTATACTTTCGATGCGCCAGTAGCGAGTGCTTTTTCCTCCAAACCGTCGAGCTCTTCCTTTTGGCCGATATCGGCTGTGAAGGCGATGATCTCCGCGTCATAAGTCTCTTTAAGCCATTTTAAAATAACAGATGTATCCAATCCGCCGGAATAGGCGAGTACAATTTTTTCTTTAGCCATGGTGTGGCAACTTCCTTTCGTGTGGGCTATATAAATTAAAATAAACGTGCCTTTGCCAGCACTCTGACGATAAATCGCAATTACACTGAATATTTGGACTTCCGGTCGCTGTTATCATCAGATTTCTTTTATTTCAAACCGCATTGTGCGGATAAAATCTGATGATAAAGGCGAACGCTACGCTCCTACAGTTCCAAAAATTCCGCTCCATTACTCCATCGTCCAAAGTCTAACTTCGCCCAACATTAATTCAATTTATATAGTGATTTATATTTTATATTTTTTAAATTCCTTAACTCATCAACGCAGCCATTAAAGCTTTTTGCGCATGCAGGCGGTTCTCAGCCTGATCAAAGATCACCGAGTTAGGGCCGTCAATCACGCCTGTGCTGACCTCTTCCTCACGGTGGGCTGGCAGGCAGTGCAGGAAGAGATAGTCGCTCTTAGCGCCTTTTACAAGCTCCTCATTGACCTGATAGTCCTTGAATGCCGCTTCACGTGCCTTTTGCTCCTCCTCGAAGCCCATACTCGCCCATACATCTGTATAGATGACGTCAGCGTCTTGTACAGCTTCTTGCGGGCTGCGAGTGACCACAATCTTCGCTCCGGTTTCTTTAGCGATCTCACGAGCTTCTGCGACAACCGCTGCATCTGGCTCATAACCTTCCGGTCCGGCGATAGATACGTCCACGCCCAGCTTAGCTCCGCCAATCATTAAGGAATGCGCCATATTGTTGCCATCGCCGATGTAAGCCAGCTTCAGGCCCTTGAGCTTTCCTTTGTGCTCATAAATCGTTTGATAATCGGCCAGCACTTGGCAAGGATGTGCCAGGTCACTAAGACCGTTGATTACGGGAATAGAGGCATAACGAGCGAGATCCTCAACCTTGTCATGACCGAAGGTACGGATCATAATCCCGTCGAGATAACGCGACATTACTTGCGCTGTATCTCCAACAGTTTCTCCGCGTCCCAGCTGGATATCATTTTTGCTCAAGAAAAGGGCATGCCCTCCCAGCTGATACATTCCAACTTCAAACGACACACGCGTACGTGTAGAGGATTTTTCAAAAATAAGACCAATCGTCTTTCCCTTCAGCGGCTGAAATTCTTCGCCATTTTTCTGTTTCTTCTTCAGCTCAATCGCCGAATCAATCAGATACGTAATTTCCTCCGGGCTGTAGTCGTTCAGCTCCAGTAAATCACGGCCTTTCAGTTGCTGCGCAATGGTGTGTTTATTACTCTGTACGCCCTGACTCATGAGCTTACCTCCCCGTTTGCTTGTTTAGCATAAGTATGAATGAGTTCGCATAGGATGTCCACCGCTTGGTCGATCTCCTCTTTGCTTACATATAGATTAGGCAGCAGACGAAGAACATTAGGACCGGCTGTCACGAACAACAGGCCTTTCTTTTGTCCAGCCAGTACAATATCGCCTACTGGGGATTGACATTCAATCCCGATCAACAGCCCTTTACCACGGATATCCTTCACAAAAGAACAGTCCGCCAGCTTCTCTTTCAAAAGACCTGTCAGGTATTTACCCATTTCTTCGGCGCGCTGTGGAAGCTCATCTTCCAGCATCGTCTCAATCGTCGCTGCCATAACAGCTGTTGCTAGCGGTGTTCCCCCGAAGGTGGACGCATGGCTGCCCGCTGAGAAGGCTTCACGCAAATATCCTTTGCCAAGCATTAAACCTGCCGGGAACCCACTAGCAATCCCCTTTGCCAAGGTGAAAATATCCGGTTCAATTCCATAATGCTGATGAGCGAACAGCTTGCCTGTACGTCCCATACCTGTCTGTACTTCATCTACAATCAGAAGCAATCCGTGTTTCTTACACAAGGCCACTACAGCGTTCAAGAACTCAGGTTCTACCTCAAGCACGCCACCCTCTGCAAGTACCATCTCCAGCATGATAGCAGCTGTATGATCTCCGATAGCAGCTTCTAACGCTGGGAGATCATGCAAGGGTACGGTCTTGAAACCTGCTGGAAGCGGCAGGAAGCCTTCTTTTACCTTTTGCTGGCCTGTAGCTGTTAGTGTTGCCAGTGTACGTCCATGGAAGGATTGTTCGAATGTGATAACCTCATAACGGTCGACACCTTTAATCTTCTGATGGTAACGGCGGGCCAGCTTAATAGCAGCCTCATTCGCTTCTGCCCCGCTATTGCAGAAAAATACTTGATCAGCGCAGCTATTCTCTGTCAGAAGGTTGGCAACTTTATCTTGTCCCGGAATATGGAACAGATTCGAGACATGCCAGAGCGTATCAATCTGATCCTTCAGCTTAGCGCCGACTTTTTCAGGAGCATGACCTAGACTGGTCACAGCCAATCCACTGGTGAAATCCAGATACTTATTGCCTTTATCATCCCATACCCAGGTGCCCTTGCCTTTAACTAAGCTGATATCATATCTGGCGTAAGAAGGGAACACTGCACTCAGCTTGCCTGCTGCAACATCCGATGTACCTGATCCTACTGTATCGGTCTGCTGTGCCCCTGCTTGCGAATCCAACTCCGCTTGTGTAAGCTTGCTCATTCTAAGTCACTCTCCCATCGGCTGCTCCTGTGAACAGGCTGCGCCTCTAATTTGTATTCATCTATGATTCTACGAACGAATAATACGTGTACCTATCGCTTCACCTTGCAGTACTCGACTAAGCACCCGTGGTTCTTTTCCATCCACAATGATAACCTCTGATACGCTGCCCTGAATGCAATCGATAGCTGCCCGAACTTTGGGGATCATGCCACCGTAGATTTCCCCACTTTTGATCAAGGCTTCGATTTCCTGTACAGTAACGGAGGGAAGCACAATCTTTTCACCTTCCACTGTACTCAAGATGCCTGGCACATCTGTGACGACGATCATTTTGGGAGACTCCACATAGGAAGCAACTGCCCCTGCTGCCGTATCTGCGTTAATATTGTAGCGCTGACCTGCTGCATCTACTCCGATAGGTGCAATGACAGGAATATAACCCATCCCAACAATACCAGTTACGATCTCAGCCTTAACTTCCGTTACTTCTCCTACCAAACCTACTTCGGCGCTGTTCGCCACTGGTTTAGCAATAATCATATTGCCATCGATGCCCGAAAGCCCCAGAGCTAGACCGCCACTCCCTTGAATTCGCCGGACAATCGCCTTGTTTATACTCCCTGCCAGCGTCATCTCTACAACATCTAGTACTTCCTCGGTGGTTACTCGCAGGCCATTCACAAAGCTGCTTTCAATGCCCAGTTTCGCTAGATTCTCGGAAATGGCTGGCCCTCCACCATGAACAATTACTGGCTGAATGCCCTCCTCCTGCAAATCTCGCAAATCCTCAAAAAAAGAATCAGGTAGAGCCGCAAGCGTACTGCCGCCGCATTTCATTACAAACAATCCACTACCATCTAAAGCATCTATAAGTTCAAGCTCGCTATTTAGCGTCATATAATCGATATCCTTCCCTTATGGGCTTAACACGCCATAAATCAAGTGCGATATGCGGCGTTAATACGCACATAATCGTAAGTTAGGTCACAGCCCCAAGCCGTTGCTTTTCCACTTCCATCATGCAGATCTACAGTGATCAGCACAGTTTCACTTTTTTGCAAATAGGCCAAAGCCTTTTCCTCGTCAAAAGCGACTGGCTTCGAGTGCAAAAGCACCTCAATATCCCCTAACGAGATGTTCACATGCTCCGGCGATACCGGAACACCCGCGCGTCCAACCGCAGCAATAATCCGCCCCCAGTTCGCATCCGCTCCAAAAATAGCAGATTTCACTAGACTAGAACCAACCACTGTCTTGGCAATCGCTGCCGCCGCCTCATCATGAACAGCACCATTCACTTGAACCTCAATCAGGTGAGTTGCACCTTCGCCATCTCGAGCAATCGCTTTGGCAAGCGTCTGGCACACATAAGTGAATCCAGCAGCAAAAGCGTCCCAATCCGGATGCAGCCGTGTCAGCTTCTCATTACCGGCAAGCCCACTCGCCATCGACACTAACATATCATTGGTGCTAGTATCTCCATCGACTGTAATCATATTAAAAGTAACATTCGTAGCTGAACGTAAAAGACTAAGTAAATCCTCCGCTGCAATATCAGCATCCGTGGTCATAAAGCCAAGCATGGTAGCCATGTTAGGATGGATCATCCCTGAGCCCTTTGCAGCTCCGGCAATTGTAACTTCTACACCGCCAATGAGCACCTTCACGGCGATCTCTTTTTTAACTAAATCAGTGGTAAGTATAGCTTGGCAGAATTCCTCCGCGCCAATAGCTCCTCCGTCCAGCTTCTCTGGTATTGCAGTAATTCCGGTACGTACGCAGTCCATCTTCAACAGTTCACCGATAACTCCAGTCGAAGCAACAGCCACATCATTAACGGCCACACCTAAATGCTGAGCCGCAGCAGCGCGCATCTCATAAGCATCTGCTTCACCTTGTTCGCCTGTGCAGGCATTGGCATTCCCGCTGTTCACGATAACCGCCTGCAATACTCCGTTCGAAAGGCTTTCCCGAGTCACTTTCAGCGGGGCCGCCTGAAAAACATTCGTAGTATACACGGCCGCAGCCGTTGCCGGAACTTCACACAGAATCACTCCGAGATCGTTGCGATCTGTTTTTTTCAATCCACAATGCAATCCTCCGGACCTAAAACCGTTAGGTGAAGTGATGCTTCCACCCTCCAAGGTGGTAAATAACTCAATCTCGCTCATATTATTTGTACCGCTGATCCTTATGGATACACAGGTGTGTAGCCGAGGCCAAGGGTTTCCTCCCATCCCATCATCAAATTAAGGTTCTGTATTGCCTGCCCTGCCGCACCTTTTACAACATTATCAATGACGGAGACTATGGTCACCCGCCCTGTACGAGCATCTGTTGCAAATCCAATATCACAATAATTAGAGCCGCTAACTTCTTTTGTCGCCGGAATCACACCTACATCACGCACCCGCACATATGGCCGGCCCGCATAATATTCACGGTATAAATTCACAAAATCCTGCTCCGTATAATTGTCCATCATCCCTGCATACATCGTACTCATAATTCCCCGGCTCATCGGCACGAGATGTGTGGTGAACGTTACCGTTACCTTTTCTCCCGCAATCTCTGTGAGCGTCTGCTCAATTTCTGGTATATGTTGATGCTTATTGATTTTATAAGCTTTAAAGTTCTCATTAATCTCTGCATAATGTACCATCAGGCTTGTTCCGCGTCCTGCTCCAGTAACTCCTGATTTCGCATCAATAATAATACTGTCGTGCTTAATCCAACCTGCCTGAATTGCAGGAATTAGTCCAAGAAGTGTAGCTGTAGGATAACAGCCTGGATTAGATATAAAATCAACCCCAGCCGCACGCTCTCCAAACACCTCGCAAAGTCCGTATACAGCCTGCTCTAGATATTCATCAGCCGGAGCGGGATGTTTATACCAGTGCTCATACTCTGCACCATCCTTCAATCGGAAATCACCGGACAGATCCACGACCTTAAGTCCAGCTTCCAGCAGCTGCGGCACCAGCTTTGCGCTCACACCCGACGGCGTTGCCGTAAATACCACATCCGCCCGCTCAGCCATCTGAGCCGGGTCAACGCCATCCAGCCTTCGATCAATGATGCCCGTCAAATGCGGAAAACCTTCCTCTATAGCATCCCCTGCACTTGATGAGGAAATTACCGAAGTAATCTCTACCTTAGGATGACTTTGTAGCAGCCGAATCAGCTCTACGCCCCCATAACCCGTTGATCCAACAATCGCCGCTCTCAGCTTGCCTTCCACTGTCATCCCCACTTCCTGCTTATCATGAATTATAATAAATAATATAATGCATACCGTCTTAGAAATATGTATTATTATACGACTGAATTAATATAAATACAACACATAGTGTTAACTTTCTTTATTCCTAAATATAATTCTATTTACAAAAAAAGAGAAGCGTAGCTTCTCCTTTCGGAGAAATTACACTTCTCTTTTAAAGCCTTCACCCAGCACCTCATGCGCCTCAGTTATAATCACAAAAGCACTAGTATCTACCGATTGAACAATCGCTTTTAATCTGGAAACCTCATTCTGACCTACTACAACCATTAGCACCGTACGCTCATCACCAGTATAACCGCCATGTGCATCCAGCTTCGTCAGACCCCGATCCAGATCATTCAAAATCGCCTCAGATATTTCTTCCGTCTTGTCCGAGATTATGTAAGCCACCTTTGTATAACGGAAGCCTACCTCTATCGCATTAATGGCCTTACCTGTAACAAACAGACCGATCAGTGCATACAGTGCTTGTTCCATACCGAGTATAAAAGCAGCCAGCACAATGACCGTCCCGTCCAGCAGCACTACAGAAATCGAGAAGCTGAGACCGGATATCTTTTGAATAATCTGCGCCAAAATAGTAAGTCCACCTGTCGAGCCCCGTCCGCGGAACACAAGACCTAACCCCACCCCCACACAGATACCGCCATAAATGGAGGCTAAGAGTGGATTGGTGGTAGGTGCAGGCAAATCTTTTGTCAACAAGATAAAGAGCGGCAACACAAAGCTCCCAAGGAGCGAGCGAACTCCGTATTGTTTACCCAAGAAGATTACCCCGAGTACAAACAACGGAATATTAAGCGCCCATTGCGTAAATGCCGGCTCAGCCCCAAACCAAGCTTCAGCCAATACCGACAGACCGGATACACCACCAGAAGCAATATGATTAGGCAGAAAAAAAAGATTAAACCCCAGCGCTGTAACTAGCGATCCGAGCAAAATTAACATCGTATCCACCACATGTCGGAGTGGGCCATTCAGAGGAATCAGTGGGGGTTTATTACGTGAATTGACTTTTTGCATTTCAAAGGCTCTCCTTAAAGTGTCATCTTGCTCTACGAAAGAAGAAACGGCCATCCCATCCTAATCCATGAATGGTATCCGTTTCCCCCGAAACTTTCTCTTTTATTCTGCCTCAATCTTGATCTGGCTACGCAGGTAACCATCAATGAATACATCAATATCTCCGTCCATAACAGAACCCACATTCCCCGTTTCCACGGAAGTACGGTGATCCTTAACCATGTTATACGGATGGAATACATAGGAACGGATCTGACTGCCCCAAGCAATATCGGATTGCTCACCGCGAATCTCATCCAAATGCTGTTGCTGTTCTTGCAGTTTACGCTCATACAACTTGGAACGCAGCATCTTCATTGCTTGCTCGCGGTTTTTGATCTGTGAACGTTCGTTCTGACAGGTTACCACCACACCCGTAGGTAAGTGAGTAATCCGCACCGCAGAGTCTGTGGTATTGATATGCTGTCCACCGGCGCCGCTCGCCCGATACGTATCGATCTTCAAATCCTCAGTACGAATTTCAACTTCTACATCATCGGCAATTTCCGGAACGACATCACAGGATACAAAAGAGGTATGCCGTCTGCCCGAAGAGTCAAACGGAGAAATCCGTACTAGCCGATGTACACCTTTTTCAGCTTTCAGATATCCGTAGGCGTTGAAGCCTTTAATAAGTAATGTGACACTCTTGATTCCCGCTTCATCACCCGGTAAGTAGTCCAGCACCTCAACCTTGAATCCACGTTTTTCAGCCCAACGGGTATACATCCGCAGTAGCATCTGGCCCCAGTCTTGGGATTCCGTACCGCCCGCACCTGGATGGAGCTCAAGAATAGCATTCAGCTTGTCATACGGCTGGTTAAGTAGCAATTGCAGCTCGAATTCATCCACTTTGCTGCCTAAACTGCTGATCGTCTCCCCAATCTCTGCCGCAAGATCTTCATCGCCCTCTTCATCCGCAAGCTCTGCCATCATCGCAGCATCGTCGTATTCTTGTTGCAGCTTCTCGTATTGATCCACGGACGATTTCACGGCATTCATCTCGCCGATCACGCTCTGTGCCTGCTCTGGATTATCCCAGAAGCCTGGAGCAGCCATTTTTTCTTCAAAGTTCGAGATCATCTCTTGCTTAAGATCTAAGTCAAAGAGACCCCCTAAGGTCAGTTAGTTTCTTGCCTATTTCACGCAGATCCTGCTTTACATTAGCTTCAATCATATGGTCACTTCACCTTTCAAAATAGGTTGTTACGGTCGTCGTTATTGGAAAGTTAGTAATGAGTGAATGTTCAGCCATTCCGAGAAGGATTGGACTTCCGATCGCTGTTGTTTCCAGATTCCTTGAATTGATAACCGCATAGCGGTTGGAATCCCGAAACAAAGGCGAACACTCCGTTTCTCCAGTTCCAAACCTTCTCTCCATTCCACATTCACTCAAAGTGCTAAATATCCAAAAAAAGCGACTGGGCCGTAAACGGGGGATACCCCCGGGCCCAGCCGCTCTTTATGGTTAGTATACCCATAGAGATCAGGGTTAAAGACTTACATCTTCAACACCTGAATATGAGCGCTACTAAACGTTTGTCTTATGCGTTTTGACCGTGGCAGTTCTTGTACTTCTTGCCGCTTCCGCAAGGGCAAAGATCATTACGACCAGCTGCCGCCTCAACATGTACCGGACGTTTCTCAGCAGGTTCGCTGTTAGTGGAAATTTTATTTTCCTCTACAACGGATTGACGCTCCTGATTTGTCTCGATGTGAGCCTTCATAATATAAGTAGCTACTTCTTCTTGAATCGTAGCCGTCATAGTATTAAACATTTCGAATCCTTCGAATTGATACTCGCGAAGTGGATCTGTACCACCGTAAGCACGCAGGTGAATCCCTTGACGCAATTGATCCATCGCATCGATATGATCCATCCACTTGCTGTCCACGGAGCGCAGCACGATTACCTTCTCGAATTCACGTACCAATTCTGAACCTAGGCGTTCTTCACGAGCAGCATATTTCTCAAGTACACGTTCAAAGATGTACTCAATGATCTCTTCTGCTTCCTTGCCCCACAGAATATCGCGAGTCAAAGCACCTTCTTCAAGCAGCTTGCTGTTTACGTAATCAGCAACTTCTTGCAGCTCCCAGTTCTCAGGAATATCGTCACTGCAGTGTGCGTGAACAATACGTTCAATAACCGGCTTAATCATTTCAAGTACGATATCTTTAATATTTTCAGACTCCAGAATCTCACGGCGTTGTTTATAAATAATTTCACGCTGTTGATTCATCACGTCATCATATTGCAATACGACTTTACGAATATCAAAGTTATTACCTTCAACACGTTTCTGAGCAGATTCCACAGCACGCGTAATCATGCGGCTCTCAATCGGCTGATCTTCCTCAAAGCCAAGGCGATCCATCATACTCAAAACGTTGTCAGCGCCGAAACGCTTCATCAACTCATCCCCAAGGGACAAGTAGAATTGTGTAGAACCTGGGTCTCCTTGACGACCCGCACGACCACGCAGCTGGTTATCAATCCGGCGCGATTCATGACGCTCTGTACCAATGATATGCAGACCTCCAAGATCTGTCACACCTTCACCTAGAACGATATCTGTACCCCGACCAGCCATGTTGGTAGCAATCGTAACTGTACCTGGCTGACCTGCGTGTGTAATGATTTCAGCTTCCGCAGCATGATGCTTCGCGTTAAGCACTTGGTGTCTAACGCCTTTGCGCTTCAGCATTTCAGATACGAGCTCTGAATTCTCAATCGACACTGTACCCACAAGTACAGGTTGGTTCTTTTTGTGACGTTCTACAATTTCTGCCACTACAGCGTTGAACTTACCGTTCTCACTCTTGTAGACAACATCCGGCATATCTATGCGCTGATTCGGTTTATTCGTAGGGACTTGAAGAACTTCAAGACCATAAATCTTCTTGAACTCTTCTTCCTCAGTTTTAGCTGTACCTGTCATACCGCCCAATTTGCGATACATACGGAAATAGTTCTGGAAAGTAATCGTAGCAAGCGTCATGCTCTCATTCTGTACTTCGATTTCTTCCTTCGCTTCAATCGCTTGGTGCAAACCGTCACTATAACGACGGCCTGACATTAAACGTCCTGTAAATTCATCAACAATAACGACCTCACCCTCGTTAACAACGTAGTCTACGTCACGACGCATAATTACGTTTGCTTTCAGGGCTTGGACGATATGGTGATTCAAGGTTACATGACTGTGATCATACAAGTTCTCAATACCAAAAGCACGTTCAGCAGTAGCTACACCTTTTTCAGTCAAGGCTACAGACTTCACTTTGATATCAACTGTGTAGTCTTCTTCAGCTTTAAGCTTTTTCACAAAGCGGTCTGCTGCAAAGTACAATTCAGTAGACTTCTCAGCTTGTCCGGAAATGATAAGAGGTGTACGTGCTTCATCAATAAGAATGGAGTCCACTTCATCAATAATACAGAAATAAAGAGGGCGCTGAACCATTTGTTCTTTATAAAGCACCATGTTGTCACGCAAATAATCGAAACCAAATTCGTTGTTCGTGCCATACGTAATATCGCAGGCGTAAGCATCTTGTTTATCAGCATGGTCCATACCGCTTAGGTTAACCCCAACCGTCATGCCCAGGAAGTTATAGATTTGTGCCATTTGTGCGCTGTCGCGCTGAGCCAAATAGTCATTGACCGTTACTACGTGTACGCCTTTACCAAGCAAAGCATTTAAGTACACTGGCAATGTTCCTACTAGAGTCTTACCTTCACCAGTCTTCATCTCGGAGATTCGGCCTTCATGCAGGGCCATACCACCAATTAACTGTACATCAAAATGCCGCATGCCAAGCGTCCGTTTGGAAGCTTCACGTACGGTTGCAAACGCCTCAGGAAGAATTTCTTCCAAGGTTTCGCCTTTCTCAATACGGGCGCGGAACTCTTCCGTCTTAGCTTTTAAAGCTTCATCGGATAGTGCTACAAATTCCGGCTCCAATCCATTAATTACATCGACTGTCTTCATGAGACGTTTAACGTCACGATCGTTTGTGTCTCCGAATATTTTCTTTACAAGTCCTAGCATGGTTAACCCCTTTCATGCAACACAGATGGTGGAACCGAGCCCATCCTCACAAAATTGAAAGGGCCATTTATAAATTCGATTCCGCTGCTTCATAAATTGTAACAGTTTGTAAGAGATGCCGCAATACAAGGTGTAACAGCCACATTTTTCATATATACGCACAAGAGCCCTATTCGCTATAAGCGAATAGGGGCTCGGTTTAAATTTCCTAGGTTCTGACTAACTCTCGAGGCCCTTTATACTTAGAGCATAACTGGCATCATTGTATCTTAGCCCTGTTCAATCAGTCCATATTTACCATCATCACGTTTGTAAACTACGCTAACTTCCGAGGTGTCGATATTGGAAAACACAAAGAAATTATGTCCTACCATGTTCATTTGCAGAATTGCTTCTTCCACATCCATCGGCTTCATCGTAAAGCGTTTGTTCCTAACCACTTCTAAATCATCATAATCTTGTTCTTCTACAGCAACAGCGGCACTAGCTCCATCCACAAACAGCGTCTTGAGTCCCTCTTGACGGAACTTACGGTTCAGCTTCGTTTTGTGTTTGCGAATTTGGCGTTCCAGCTTGTCCACAACGGCGTCTATGGAAGCATACATGTCATCGCTGCGATCTTCCGCACGAAGCGTCACGCCAGCAAGCGGAATGGTTACTTCCACCGTATGAAGGCCGCGAACTACGCCAAGCGTCACAGACCCTTCAGAGGTAGGGGGTGCTTCGAAATACTTCTCAAGTTTGCTGAGCTTCTTATCAACATACTCTCTCAAAGCGTCGGTCACGTCAATTTGTTGACCTCGAATGGTGAATTGCATGGCCACTCCTCCTTTAGTTACACCTTCATTATACCAAATTGTAAGCGCTAAGTAAAAAGCAATTCCTTACAGCCCTTACATTTAGATAACAAATGTTGTCATAGCGTTCACAAATAAAACAAGTCCGGTAAGAGCAACCAATCGCCCTACCGGACCAAAAGTAAACCTGTCGTTATTATAGTACGGATTCCACTCTTATATTCTCCGAATGAAATCACATAAGGTCAGGCTATTTGGTATGAATTTGAATGATTTCTACAGGGGACCATTGAGAACCCGATCCTGCAATAACATATACCTTATAGGCAGTATTTGCTGCTAAACCAGTTAGGGTCTGTGTACGTTTTACACCAGGAGCAAACGTAAGTGTGTCAGTCCATGGAGCAGCCAGTGCAGTACCGCTACCATTTTGACCTAAAGCAATCTGCGCTGCAGTAGGTGCCTTATCATTTGCTGGCAATACTACATATCTAACTGGGGTTGTAGTGCCACCTGTCACACCATATTTAACATATACATCTGCTGTAACTGTACTAACTTGTCCCGGCTCAAAAAGCGAAATCGAGCTAGCAGTAGCTTGAGCAGTAGTCAACCGAACTGTCGTTACAGTAGACAAGTTACCAGCTGCATCCGCCAGCGTGATATATGTTGCATATTCTGTACCAGGATTCAATCCGTAAACAGAGAATGTAACCGTTGTTTCAGCTACAGTCGCAACACTACCATGGATACCACTTGCAGTCCCGTTACTAATTTGTCCTTTTTCCACCTGCAATGCAGTTGGAGCAGTTACATCAGCATTATAAGGAGCTACAACATAGTATACTGCACCAGTTACGGAAGGTGTCAGGTATACATCCGCTGTGACCGAACCAACATTACCGTAGGTTGCCCCACTTACTGTTGGCGCTGTGCTACTTTCGCCGCCACCGTTACCACCACCAGAACCTCCGCCAGTACTGCCACCTGGAGCAGCAGTTGGGGTTGGTGTAGCTGTTGGTGTCGGAGTAGCCGTTGGAGTTGGTGTAGGTGTTACACCACCACCTGTGCCACTACCAGGATAATAAATAGCTGAAGTATTGATAATACCTACAGCCTCGGCACGTGTTAACGATCTCTTAGGACCAAAGGTTCCATCTGGATAACCGTTAACAATCTTCTTTTCCACTGCGGCTGCTACAGCACCTTTTGCCCATGCTGCAATTTGTGCATTGTCTTTAAATTTGTTCGAAGTTGTATTGGTGCTCAATTTAAGTAATTTTGCAGTAATTACAGCTGCTTCTTCTCTTGTAAGCGGATTATTAGGACGGAACGTATTATCCTCGTATCCTCCGATATATCCAGCTTCCACAGCTTTAGCCACTTCACTGTAATTCCAGTTTGTGCTTTTCATATCTTTGAAAGTTACTGTTGCTTTAGTTGTAAACCCTAACAGGCGATTTACCATAGTCACATACTCACCACGCGTAATTGCTTTGTTTGGTTTCACCGTTCCATCTGGGTAGCCTCCAAGGTAACCTCTATCTAGCCATTCCTGCAGCTGACCTTGTGCCCAGTGGCCTTGAATATCCTTAGGTACAGTTGCAGCAGATACGCTGCCGAGAGACCCCAATAACATACTAGTACCTAATATTCCGGTCATAAGACCGCGCCACATCTTCTTCATCCTGCTAATCACCCTCCTAATTGTTTTGATAGCTTAGGCTATATTGAATTTCTTCGTGAATGTAGTAACCTAGGCTAACATAGTGTGTGTCGAGGTAAGATAAACAGCTCAACGTATATCTATTACCCACCTTTTGCAGAGTTCTAACATTTTCCATAAAATGAATTTACAAAATAGGCTATTTTCTTTACTAGGATTGGCTATACTAGACACATATGAACGCACAAAAAAAGGATCTTGGAAGATTCCAAGATCCCTGCTAGCGCTGTCTAAATTGCTAACCATCTACTTATATGTAGTTCGGCTTCGCCGGATGATTATAATTTGATTACGTTAGCTGCTTGTGGTCCACGTGCACCTTCAACGATATCGAATTCTACGGATTGACCTTCATCCAATGTCTTGAAACCATCAGTTTGAATCGCGGAAAAGTGTACGAATACGTCGCCACCGTCTGCAGTCTCGATAAAACCATAACCTTTTTCTGCGTTAAACCATTTTACTTTACCTTCCATTGATTAAACATTCCCTTCGTCATCAGATGAACGTGAGTCTTGCTCACAATTCGACTATACCACCGTAACTTCTTTATTGTCAATTGGAAAAGAAAATGTTTACATTCAATAATTTACCACGTAAAATAAACTATTAAATTTTCCATAAACAAGAAATAGATTCGGTACAATGATCAAAAAAAGGAGCAGACGGTATTTAATACCCGTCTACTCCTATAGTGAAACACCGATAAAACTATTTTTTGCGATCCATAAGAAAACTGTCTGGGGTGTAGGCGGCCTCATAGGCGTTGCGTTGTGTTTTGGCCTGTTCTCTCTGTTGAAGCCACTTAGCTGCCTCACTTTTAAGTTGTTGCATTCTTGCAATTATCATAGGATCGGCTTCCAACAACTCTCGTAACTGATGCTGCTGGTTTACACCGATCGACTGTTTTTTCACATGCTGTTCGAGTTGATCTATCAAATTTTGACGTTGTTCGACGAAATCATTTAATTCTTCATATGAACAATTATCTAGTCTATTAATAATATCTTGAGTAATCTTATTTAACTCTAAGATACAATTATCCATGGGCCTTCTCGTGTGCTGGTGCCAGCTTTGACGCCTCCAACCAAGTTAAGCGGAACTCAGTTAAATACTGTAACGCCTCTTCTGCAGGAACCTTGTCTTTCTTCACATTCGCCTGAATCAACAAATGATTTATATATTCGTATAGATCATTCAAACTTTTAGATATGTCATAGGTAGGATCCAGTGTTGACATCAATTCACTAACAATTGTCTGCGCTTTACCCAGGTTAATGTTTGTCTTTTGATAGTCAACTGAATCGATTCCTTCCATACCCGCCCTTACAAATCTAATCGCTCCATCAAATAACATAATCAGTAACTGTGAGGGGGTCGATGTTTTTACCGATGACTGACGGTATTTTTCATAAGGAGAATTTATCATTTGTGTCACCCTTTTCTCTTACTAGCTAGACATAAAACTTGATAAGCTACTTGATTGGGAATTGTACTTACTCATTGCAGTTTCCATAGCAGTAAACTGCTTATAATATCTGGTTTCCATATCAGTCAATCTGTCAGCCCACGCATCAATTCGGGAATTATAATCCTTCAGAAGTCTTCCCATAACACTCTCAGTTTTGTATGTGCTATTTATATCCGCAGAGAATTTAGATGTGCCCGCCTTCAATACAATTTTATCCAGAGCTTTATCAGCTAAGGTTGAAAGACTTGTAAATATACCTGAACCTCCCGAAGGAGTCTGAAACAAGGATGTAACCTTTTCCGGATTATCAGTCAAGGCTTGTTTTAATTTTTCTTCATTTATATATAATTTACCGTTCTCATAGTATTGTCCTGTAGTAATCCCAAATGAACTAAGATCTCCAAGCTTAGAAGTTATAACGGACCGAAAGTCAGAAACTGTAGACTTCAGTATTGCATCATTCTTCAGTAATCCGCTTTTCGCCTTTTCCTCCCATGTTGTGATTTCACTCTCTTTCATCGCTTCCTTTTGCTCTGATGTCAATGGCGCGAAATCACGATACTTGTTCTCATCTGTCTTTTTAGTGAATAAGCTAATAAGTTCATTATATGCTTCCACGAAAGATTTAATGGTTTCAATAGCTTTAGTAGGATCTGTCTGTGTATTAATTGTTGTAGTACCTGCTGTTCCAGACAAGCCTTGCAAAGTTAATTGAATGCCATTAACCGTGAAATTGTTGGAAGATGGAGTATATTTAACAGGAGTTTCCGTACTTCCTTGCTTACCACTGGAAATATAAACTTCAGCGTTCTCCGCATTTTTCACGGCACCAACATTCATTAGACTTAAAAAAGAACCGCTCAACTTATTCTTCTCTAATACATTGTCAGCCCCGTATTCTTTTGCCGAAATAGTAAATCGTCCACTCACCTCATCAAAACTTGCCGTCACACCTGCTGAACTACTATTAATTTTACTAATCGCTGAGGATATGGTGTCTTCATCAGTAAAAGTAAGAGTGACCCCTCCATCAACTTTAAATTCTAATGGAGTAGTCGCACCTAGCATATCGCTCAATTTTGTTCTAATCGTTGCTTTTTCGGATGAACTGGTAGTAAGCTGTGTTGTTGACTCTAAAGAAGATTTTGTAGCCAGTTTCGTTACCCGAACACTCATTTCTACTCCATTAGCATCAGCATTTGCCTCTGCCTTTACCGCAAGAGTATTTCCACTCACTACTGCCTTTTGTGCATTCATTTGAGATTGTTTGTTCCAACTACTTAACTTATTGGCTTTGAAATCTACAAGTTTACTGTTAAGCTCACGATAACTGTCCCTCTGCCACTCTAATAGAGTTTTCTGTTGATTAAGCTTATCCAGGGGCTGCCTTTTTGCCGACATCATTTGTTTAACAATGCTATCAATGTCCATTCCTGATGAAAAACCATTAACCCTAAGAACCATTTGTTCACTCCTCCCTATACACGTTGATCGATTAAAATTCCTGCAATTTCCATCATTTTCGCTACTAGATCTAATGTTTTTTCAGGCGGTATTTCACGAATCAATTCACCAGTGTCTTCATTTAGTACCTTAACCATAATGTCATGTGTCTTCTCGTGTACACTGATTTCTAAAATAGTTTTCGGTCCTTGTAAAGTCTTCACTGCGCGCTCAATATTCCTGATCAACTGCTCCTCTGCAACCGAGACTGAAATGCCTTCACGCTCTTTGCTACTTAAATCCTTGATATCTTTAACTGAAGTCAATTCGTTCACTGACCCGACTTTTCCATTACCAGGTATTGACTCAGACCTGCTCTGTCCACCAGTTGATGGATTAGCAGATACGGAGAACTGTACATTCATGAGCCCGACCTCCAACGACACTTAGTTTATAATATATATATCGGTTGCAGGAAGGGATAATTTAGAAATAGTACAGATAAATACTATAAAAATCATTTCAATTAAAGCGAAGGACTCCACTCAACCGTCATACAGAAATCAATCGTCAAATGTCCCACATCTTAGTACAGAGGGGACTGAAGTTCTTATTTTTTAAAATGTTTTTGAACCCTTCAAATTACGGAGCTATGCAAGTTTTAATTACCACACACACATTATGAACATCTTCCTCTGTCAGGTATGGGTGCATTGGTAATGACAACACGACATCACATAGTTCATTAGTTACAGTATAGTTCTCATCGTCTACTTCTAAATATGAAAATGCTCTCTGTTTATGCATTGGTTTGACGTAGTAGATCATACTAGGGATATCATTTTCTCTTAACCTTGCTTGCAATTCATCCCTTTGCTTTTTACTTTTCAACTTTATAGTATATTGAGCAAAACTGGAATAAAAACCTTCTGGAACAATAGGGGTTTCTACAATACCACTCAGTTCATTATTGTATTGCTGAGAAAATTTATTAACATCTTCAAGTTCGTGTTCAATAAAAGCTTTTAATTTTATAATTAGTACCGCAGCTTGAATCGTATCCAGTCTAGAATTGACACCTACCCTAACATTATCATATTTATTTTCTCCCTTACCATGAACCTTTAAAGATCTTATTTTTCCAGCTAAACCACTATCATTTGTAAAAATCGCTCCTCCATCCCCGTAACATCCCAAAGGTTTTGATGGAAAAAATGAAGTAGTTGCTGCATTACCGAAACTACAATTTTTTCTTCCATTAATATTACCTCCAAACCCCTGAGCACCATCCTCTAGCACTAACAGATTATACCTATCTGCAATTTCCTCGATCTTACAATAGTTAGCAGGAAGACCAAATAAGTCTACTGAAATAATAACTTTTGGTATTAAATTTCCTTCTTGTATAGTTCTTTGAATAGTTTTTTCTAATTTTAAAGGATCAATATTAAAAGTATCTCTCTCTACGTCTATAAATACAGGAGTTGCACCTCTAAAGGAAACAACCTCTCCAGTTGAGAAAAATGTAAAGTCAGGAACGAATACAGCATCCCCTTCTTTTATTCCATATGCCATCAACACCAATGTCATAGCTTCAGTGCCGTTAGCACAGGAAATACATTGTTCCACGCCTACATACTCAGCCAGTTGCTCTTCAAGTTTACTTATTACTTTACCATCAATGAAATCCCCATTAAGTAATACTTCTTGAACAGCCGAATCTATCTCTTGCTTATATTTTTGATATTGGGCTTGCAGATCCCTAAATTGCATACATCCACCTCTTCAAAATTACCCTTTTTCTATTCGATTTTCTTGAAGCAAACCAGAAATAACAATATATTTTTCTCCACAATATATACAGTTCGTTCTATCCTTAAGTGACTTGCCACATTTACAGACCCAACCAATCTGTTTTGCAGGTACACCTGCCCACAAAGAAAAATCAGGGACATCTTCAGTTACAACAGCACCTGAAGCTATCATCGCCCATTTACCGATAGTATTCCCACAAACAATAGTTGCATTAGCTCCAATAGTGGCACCATATCTCACTATTGTCTTTTCATATCCTTTTCTTCCTTTAGGATATTTACTTCTTGGCGTTAAATCATTCGTAAATACCATAGAAGGTCCACAAAAAACGTAATCCTCCAATTCTACTCCTTCAAAAACTGATACGTTATTTTGGATTTTGACCCCATTACCAATTTTTACATTATTTGATATATTGACATTTTGTCCAAGAGAGCAATTAGATCCAATTTGAACCCCACTTTGAATATGACTAAAATGCCACACCTTCGTTCCATCACCAATGCTTACATCATCATCAACATAACTACTTTCATGCACAAAGTGACTCATTTATTAAACCTACCTTTAAACTCCATAGTGCTCCCCTTTTCTAGGGGTAACTGTATACTTTTACCTTCATATGCTGACTTGTATATAGCAAGTACAAGCTCTAAAGCTCTTCTACCATCTTCAGCCGTAACATACGGCTGCCTATCATTTTCAACTGCTTCGATTACATCTGCATATAGTGGTCTATGGCCAAAACCATATACATTTGGTGGGTCTTCATTATACATTTCTTTAACTTCATCCGGATTATCTCTATTGTCCGCAAAACGCCATTCTTCAATAAGATTCACAGATTTCCCACCTGCTTTTACTGTCCCCTTTTCTCCGAAAATGTACAAGGTCTCTTCAAGATTTGTCTGAAAAACATTAACAGTTCCTTCGATAACTCCATAACTACCATTTCTAAATTTTATAATTGCCATACCAAGATCCTCAGCATCTATGTAGTCATGATTTAAATTATCTGTCATTCCTACAACTTCAACAATTTCGTCTTTCATCATCCATCTCAATAAATCAATATTATGAATACATTGGTTCATTAGGGCACCACCGTCTTGCTCCCATGTCCCCCTCCAAGGAGAATGTTTATAGTAATTCTCTTCCCTATTCCAACGAACATGAGCAGTTGCATGAAACAACTTTCCGAATCTTCCTTGCTCGACAGCTTCTCTGATTTTTTGAATAGACTTATTAAAACGATTTTGATGACATGCGCTTACCTTGAGGTTTTTTTCTGCTGCTAATTGAATAATTTTATCGGCTTCTACTAATGATAATGCAATGGGTTTCTCAATAATAAGATTACACCCCGCATTAAGAGCATCTATTGCAATTTGCCCATGGCTGCCACTTTCAGTACAAATAGCTACTAATTCGGGCCTCTCTTTTTCTAACATCTCTTTATAATCAGTATATTTCCGAGCAACATTTTTTAGATTGAATACAGTAATCACTTCGTCCATTTTTTCGGTCGCTACATCACATAGAGCAATTATCTGCAAATCATTTTCAATCGCTGCGGCTATATGATTTGGTGATATTCTCCCACACCCAATTAGTGCATATCTAAGGCTCAAGTTATTGCCTCCTATAACAATTCTATATTCCATCTACTTTGAATATCTTTCATAGCATTCTTAGTATCAAAAATCACTTTAGCGTACTCCTGTATGAGACTGTAGTCTACTGTTGTATGTGCTGTTGCAACAACTACCAGATCAACATTTTCAATGAGTTGAGCTGTCAATTCAGTTTCGCCTTTTTTTATTTTCCCATGCTCCTGATACTCAGACACATAAGGATCATAGAAAATAACCTCAGCATTCTGCCTTTCAAACTCATTAATCACTCTAATCGCTGGACTTTCCCTGTAGTCATTAATATCTTGCTTATAAGTTACTCCTAAAACTAATATTTTCGATCCATTCAAAGCCTTTTTATATCTATTCAATATTTTACTTGATCTCTCAACACAGTATTCTGGCATTCGGTCATTCACCATCATTGAAGATTCAATCATTGAAGTATGAAATCCATATTCACGTGCTTTCCATGACAAGTAATAAGGGTCAAGCGGTATACAATGGCCACCTAATCCCGGTCCAGGATAGAATGCTTGAAAACCATATGGTTTTGATTTCGCAGCTTCAATAACTTCCCAAAAGTTAATACCCATTTTGTTACTTAGAATTGCAAGTTCATTGACCAAGCCAATATTAACATTTCGGTACGTGTTCTCAAGAATCTTTTCCATTTCTGCAATTGCCGGAGAAGATACTCTGTGAATAGGTGCCTCCAAAACACTTTCGTATAAAATCGCTGCGATTTCTGTGCAATTTGGTGTAACACCACCCACTACCTTTGGTGTATTTTTAGTCTTGTAAATAAGGTTACCCGGATCAACTCGTTCAGGTGAAAATGCTAGATAAAACTCAACACCGCACTTTAATCCTGAGGTTTCAAAAATAGGTTTTAGTAGTTCTTCAGTTGTACCTGGATATGTTGTTGATTCCAACACTATCAGCATATCTTTATGCATATAAGGAACAATACTCTCTGCAGAAGCCTTGACATAACTTATATCTGGCTGCTGATGTTCATCTAGAGGTGTTGGTACACAAATACATACACAATCAGCTTTAGCAACCTGTGCAAAATCAGTAGTGGCCGAGAGCATGCCTGAACGCACGATAGCTTGTAGATCTTCGTTAACGACATCTCCAATATAGTTCACTCCTGTATTAACCAAATCAACCTTAGAATTTTGAATATCAAATCCTATAGTTTTATATCCAGCTTTTGCTTTTTCAACAGCAAGAGGCAGACCTACATATCCCAAACCAATAACACCCAGTGTTGCTGTTTTATTCATTAATTTTTGTTTTAAAAGATCCATTATGTTATCCTTCCATTTACTATAGCTTGGTATATACGGTCAGCAGCATATCCATCACCAAATAACATAGGTTGTGTATAATTCATACAATCAAGCTTTCTACTTGCTGCGGTTAAAATACTTTCACTATCAATTGAACTTAAAACATTCCAATCATTCTCTAAGGTTTCTACCCATTCTGTCTGGTTCCTAAGTGTTACACAGGGAGTCTTCAAAAAATATGCCTCTTTCTGCAGACCACCAGAGTCTGTCAACACCATATAGGCATGGGCTGTCAAATATAACATCAATAAATAACCCACTGGTTCGATAATTATTACATTGTGAGTTGTAATTTTTTGCATTTCTATCATTTTACGAGTTCTTGGGTGAAGTGGCATAATTACAGGTTTATCCATCTCTCTTAAGGCTGCAAAGATATAGGCTAATTTTTCACAATCATCAGTATTTTCAGCACGATGAATGGTTGCTAAATAGTATTCATTTTCCTGTAACTTAGGAATCATTCCATTTTCTCCATGTATCTCAGATAGCCAAATTCCATTAGAATATTGGTTTATAGACATATCTATATTCCTAAGTACTGCATCATACATAATATCTCCAGTATTAAACACATCTGAAATTATACCTTCTTGCTTTAGGTTCTCGACTGCGTTTGCGGTTGGACATAATAATAGTTTTGAAATATGGTCAGTTAATATTCTATTTTGTTCTTCAGGCATAGCCTTATTATAACTACGTAATCCTGCTTCGACATGAAATACTGGAATATGCAATTTACTCGAGGCTAACGCACCTGCCAATGTGGAATTTGTATCGCCATATACAAGTGTTCCATCAGGTTTTTCTATTTTAATTATCTCTTCGATTTTTTCGAGCATTCGTCCTGTTTGTAAACCATGGCTCCCAGAACCCACACCCAAATAATAATTAGGTATTGGAATACCGAGTTCATCAAAAAAAACATTAGACATATTCGCATCATAGTGTTGTCCTGTATGAACTAATATTTCCTCATTCTCTTCTCTAAATAATGCTGAGAATGGCGCTGCCTTAATAAACTGGGGTCGTGCACCAATTATAGTTAATATTTTCATATTGCCATTCTCCTTTCAATTATCAATTCAATATCTATATAATTCGTTAATCTATTATCTAATAGTAAATCCGAAAATTTTCTTCGCTATAATGTTTAATATAGGCTTGTTTCCAAGCCTCGTATCCCTCTAGAATGTACACTAGATTTAATTATTTTCTTTAATAACCTCAGTAAATACATCACTTAACTTTTGGGTTAACTGTCTTCTCTCAAATCCTCTTATATCCTCATTAATAACTAGATCCAAAAATTCTTTAGTCTCCCATTCTTTGTACAAGCTTAAAATATATTCTTGCATACCCTGAACATCTTCAAACTCATAATTCGCCCCTCTACTAGTCTTATTAATTAATGCTTCAACAAGACTTTCAGAAGGAGAAAGTGCTAGTATTCGTTTTCCTAATCTTAGGTATTCAAATACTTTCCCTGTATATACAGATTTATTTTTTTCCCCAGGTCCAACTATCAGTAACAAAAGATCAGCATTAGACGCATACAATAAGCTTTCTTGATGATTTAGATAGCCCAAAAAATCCACAAGATCGTCTATTCCTAATTGTTCTGCTATATCTCTCCAATGATCATCATTTTCCGTTAATGTAAAAATAATCTCTATTTTCTCTCTAGGAATTAGATCATAGAGCACTAAATTATGGACAGCCTTCATGAAGGTTTCCGGGGTTCTTATCATATATATAATTCCGTTATGCATAATCCGGAATTTCTTATCCCCGCCCTGTTCATTACTAGTTAATAATTCAGAGAAATCTTGTTCATCATATCCATTAGTTATTGTCTCAATTTTATTAGTTTCAAGATCAAAACTTCTAATATAATTTTGCATTGCCAACGGGGTAGTGGTTAAAATTTTATCACAGCTCTCCAAAATATTAATTTCCATGCTTTCTATCATTTTAAATAAAATGCTTTTTCTATCAAAATCTGCATATGGGTTATTAGTCCATTCATCTCTAAAATCACAAATCCATTTTTTTTCATATTTATTCTTCAAAAAATATCCTATCAGATGATCTGAATATGGACCTGAAGTAGAATAAATAAGATCAATTTCATCAAAATTAAGAAGATCATTTATTTTGTCCAGCACTTCTTTAGCAAAAACAATTGCATGATCCGGCAGAAAAGCAAAATCATTCAATTTATCTGGATTACTTTCTAATAATTCAATATATTCCTTCAGTATTACATCATTTCCCACAACAGTCTGGTACATTTCTATTAGCTTATTAACATAATAAATATCTAAGTCTTTGTTCTCTCTAATTCTAATAACTTCAACCTCTTGCGGGATCTCTTTTTCTAATGTACTATCCGTAAATGGAAAGTCACCTTCATCCACTGTGAGAACAACTGGTTCCCATCCAAAATCCCTTAGATATTTCACAAACTTCAATGTTCTCTGTACTCCGGATCCCCCGAGAGGTGGAAAAATATACGCTATAATAAGCACTTTTTTTCTCTCAATATAATCATTTACTTGAGTTAATTTCTCAAGTTCAGTAATCTTTAATGACACAATTTCTTTTAGATCACCCAATGCTAAAGGGAATAACTTTTTATATTGTCTATAAGCACTAATATTTTCTTTTCTCATCTCGTATAAATAAGCCAGATTATATATCAAATCGCTATCATATGGTTTTTCAGTTAAGCCCTCTAAAAAATACTTTTCCGCCTTTTTTAGATCGCCCTCCAGTAAAGCAATAGTCCCTTTTATTGAATATAATTCAAAATCTTTTTCCACAATTTTCTCATATTCTAGTATCATTACTTTAACTTCTTCTAAATAACCGTTCTCAATCAAATTCTGTATATTATCCTTAAAATCTCTTGAATAATTCTCCAAATTATCTAAACTCAAACTTCCCCCAACCCTTCTCATAATGTCTAATTACTAACCAGAAATAGAAAGTTTGAATTTATTTCTCATGGTTTTTTTTGTTTCACTCATTCCGTTTTTGTCATCCAACTTTTCGTATAAATTATAGATTCTTTCATAGGAACTATACTCTGGACATATATCTAGTAATTTAGTATAAAACAACTGAGAGTCTTCTAAATAATTTAAATCAAAACAAATATCTCCAAGTAAACGTACAACATTAACATTATTCGGACTTTTTCTGAATGATTGTATTAGAATATCTATAGCAAGTTCCTTGAAAGAATAACCTGATAACAATTCCCCTAATTTATAGGAATTCTCCACTGATCCTTGTAAAAAATACTCCGATAATAATTGAAAATGATCAAACTCTTTCAGAATAATCAAATGCTCTAACATCCTATAAAGTAAACCTTCAATAGGTGTAGTAATTTTCATAGATACCAGTGCATCCTGATTTATAATTGCATTCAATACTTTTGATTCCTTAATACTCAAATTCAATTCATCTCTTACCAGTAATAAAAGCTTCATATCTTTAAAAATCAGTGCCAATAATAAAACATCTTCAACATTTTGTTTCGGTATTTCATCCATTACCATCCAATTAGCTCTTGCTTCTTCATACATCTTATTATATTGCTTTGCCACCGCAATAATATTATCCTGAAGACTGACATTATAAAGGTCAACATATTTGTATAGTAGTGGATGTCGTAATTTATAAAGCACCTCAAGTATTAGCTTTAAATCTTCCTCATCACTTATCGTATATATTTGCTTGAAATTTTCATAAACCTCATCATGAGGAATGTTTGCTTTTGATACAATTTGAAAGTACTTTTCTAACCCAACACCTAATGTTTTCTTTTCTTTTAAAACCTGCGTAATTTGATCGTAGCCTTCAAATAATTGATATGCTCCCTCATGAATTTCAGCCAACTTATACCGAGCCCAATAGCCTCCATTTCCTTCTGTAACAGTTATACCTTGATCTCCAAGTTCTATACATTTTTCGAACGCCTTCATTGCATCTTTTGTATATCCAGCTTCCATAAACAAGCATCCTTGCATATATTTCATATCAGTTTCATTTGGATAAATAGGAATAGCATCTTTTAGAATCATCAAACCCTCTTCATATCTGTGTAAATCTTTTAAACACGAACAAAGGGAAACTATTATCTCTGGTATAATTATCATTTCTTTGCTTAATGAGTATGCCTTTTGCAAATAAGGTATTGCTTTTTCATGTTCTCCTAACCACATATAGGTTTTACCCATATTAAAGAAATTATATCCTGTTGGACTCTCCTTAACTTCCTGTAGCATTAGAGATAAATTACGTCTTTGCTTATCCTTATCTTGTATAACTTCATTCGTGTAACCCGAGTGGTGAATAATTAATTCTCCCGCTGAACCTTTATAATCCCCTTGATTATCCATAACATTTAGATGTTCATGTAAACGATTATGATAGATAAGTTTTTTATGATTGGCAAACAACCGTATAGCCGTATGTTTGAGTATAGTCCCGTACGACATATCATTAATAATCTTTACATAGTAATAATCAAAGTTACTAGAGATATCCTTTTGGAGATCTGCTGCAGGATCCAAGTATTCATCAGCATCTAATATAAGAACATACTGAGAAGTTGCATATTTTAACGATTCATTCCTTGCTGCTGCAAAATCATTAACCCAAGTGAAATGATATATTTTATTTGTATATTGCTTCGCAATTTCAAGAGTACTATCAGTCGATCCGGTGTCGATTATAATTATCTCATCAACTTTATTACGTACACTTTCTAAACATCTAGACAAATACTTTTCCTCATT
Source organism: Paenibacillus sp. FSL H3-0286 (assembly GCF_045040705.1). Classification (NCBI taxonomy): domain Bacteria; kingdom Bacillati; phylum Bacillota; class Bacilli; order Caryophanales; family Paenibacillaceae; genus Paenibacillus; species Paenibacillus sp. FSL H3-0286. The sequence continues at coordinate 6,596,913 of NZ_CP150285.1, forward strand.
TTTAACGATCATGCATAAAGAAACTGTCTTGATCATATGGTTATCCTCTCATAAGTCACTTGTTGTTTTACTATATATATCGGAGTTCCATACCCTACTGATTAGCAATAGTAATACAAAAAAAAGAAGCCCTGAGGCTTCCTTTTTTTTGTATTACTATTAACGAAGCAATTGAAGCACAGCTTGTGGTTGTTGGTTCGCTTGTGCCAACATTGCTTGTGCAGCTTGAGCAAGAATGTTGTTCTTCGTTTGATTCATCATTTCTTTAGCCATGTCAACATCACGAATACGGGATTCAGCTGCAGACAAGTTTTCAGAAGTAGTTCCCAAGTTATTAATAGTGTGTTCCAAACGGTTTTGATTAGCGCCCAATTTTGCACGTTCAGCAGAAACTTTTGTAATAGCACTATCAAGAATAGCCAATGCTGAGTTAGCACCTACTTGAGTTCCGATAGCAACGGACTGCAAGCCAAGTCCTGATTTTCCAGCACTCATGTCGCCGATTGACAATTTAATAGCTTGACCTGTATTAGCTCCAATTTGGAATACAGCATTGCTTACGCCAGACCCATTAAGCAATTTCTTAGTATTAAATTCAGTGTCAGTCGAGATACGGGTAATTTCAGTAGTCAACTCAGTTACTTCTTTTTGAAGCTCAGCACGGTCTTCATTAGTATTTGTATCATTCGCAGATTGAACAGCCAATTCACGAATACGTTGTAGAATGCTGTGTGTTTCGTTCAATGCACCTTCAGCAGTTTGAATCAAAGAAATACCATCTTGAGCATTTTTAGTAGCCATATCCAAACCACGGATTTGACCACGCATTTTTTCGGAAATAGCCAAACCTGCAGCATCGTCGCCTGCACGGTTGATACGAAGACCCGAAGACAATTTTTCAATAGCTTTGTTAGTATTCGTGGTGTTAGTACCCAGTTGGCGGTGAGTGTTCATTGCTGCAATATTGTGATTGATAATCATAATAATATTTCCTCCCTGAAAATAAATTAGTTCCACATCCATGTGGTAAACGCTGAACCATTAAGGTCGGCCGCCCTGCCGGACAGCGTCTAATATATATATCGACTAAATGTACTCAAGTGTTTAGTTTTTTTTCGAACTTTTTTTGCATCTTTTAAAACTCCAGTTATATGGAACTAAATCATTTGAAAATCCAAGTTTATTTATGATCTTTTCTTGCAAGTATTCTAATCACTCGAGATTGCATCTTTTTTGCTTCTCGGTGCTTTAAAAATAGAACCATGATCACTTTTCAAAAAAATCCTCATCGAGAGTTGCACATTAATCGTCTTTCATAATCCGGGTATTCTAGCGTATTTACAACACCTCATTAATAAATGATAGAGTTTTTTATAATTTGAATTATTCTCTAAAAACCCTATATATCGGCAATAAATCAGGCATTAAAAAGGAAATAATAATTTACTTTTTTTACAATTTATTATTTGCTATTATTTCACCGATATTATATATAAGTACTACAATTATGATTACATAAAGTTTAAGTAAAACATATGATGTGTACATTTATACATAGAAAGGATTTTTATATATGGAAACCGGGGATACTGTATCCAGTAACATCAAGTGTTTAATAGAGAATTTTGAATCTGCTATAAATAATGCAGATACAGAAAAAGCTTACTCTTTAGTTGAGTTGTATTTAAATAACTTTGGAGAAACTTCAGAGTATTATTCTATTAAATCCGTATTTTATGATTCAATTGGAGACTATGATAATTCTCTACAATCCCTAAAAAAAGGATTAGTTTTGTTTACTGATATCTCCGATTTACTCTATAATTTAGGGTGCATCTTTTATGTCAAAAAAAAATACAAAGCTGCCTTTATATTTTTTTGTCTTACAGATAGTATTTCTGAAGATAATTCTACGTATTATAACACAACTAATTATTTATCAAACTTGTCTGATATATGTGAACAAACTCAATACTCTAATATGTCAAAAATAGATGCTAAATTATTTTATAGAATTTGGAATGCCGAGAATAAAATAAGTATTGAAAATGTTAATTATAATACAGATGAATATATCGACAATGTTTACGAACTAGTACTCGTATCTTACAAATGCATTTTTGTCCCTCGGGAAATCAAACAGAGTGTGATGAATTATGTCCTATATTGTTTTAAAAATCAATATGCAGTTGAATTGGAACATAATCTAAAAAAAACAATTTCAATAAAATTGATTGATCTTCTTGTTGAACTGAAGGATAACCTTCGTAGATTATTTAAAATAAATGTCGCAATTTGTGGTATGGGAGAAAAGACCTTTGCAGTTCGTAATATCTTGTCTTTAGATAACACTTGTATTAAGGCCTATATATCGGATAATCCCCAAATGAATTCATATGCAAATACTCCGTTAATTTGCTCAACCGATGTAGTCCAAAATGATTATGACTATTTCATTCTCATCGAATCTGATGATGTGAAAAATCTATTCATTCATGACTTAAATAAACTAATTAACTATGAGTCATATTGGAATCTTATTTTTACTCATTCACATAGTTGGGCAGTTTACCTCAATTCGATAGAACGTATTAGCGTAAGCGATGGTATTGTATTAGGTATTTCCTACACTCTCCGAGCTATTAACACAAAATACTTTACCAGAAAAATGTGTAATATTTCCGCTTCTAGCCAAGATCTATTTTATGATTTGATGCTATTGAAAGAGGTTTTATTAAAAGACAACGGTAAATTACAACATTGTGTAATAGGGTTAGCTAAATACAGTTTTGAATATGATCTTTCCTTAAGCTCCCAAAACTGGCTTTTAGGCTATTATTATTATCGAACGCAGAGTACTCACAATAATAAGGATACTGCGCTTAAAGATCAAATTAACCAAATTAATATGTTAAATGATATTGTCTTCCTAGAAGATCATACCGTGCGTTTCGCATCCAACTTTAGAGCTTTGTGTGATCAGCAGTTATATAATTATAATAATCAGTTGTTTGATAGTAATTTTCTGGATGACAATTCAAGAAAGAATTTGATTACTGAAATCGAAAAGGACTTTGACAAAAACTACCCATTAACAGTACAAGAAAATCATCGAATATTCGAAGAAATTCTCATACTATTAAAGAAGTATAAAATTAAAGCCACTGTAGTTGTATGTCCTGTAACAAACTTCTACAAAGAACATATAAATGGTACAAAAGTAATCAATGATTTTGAAAATGCCATTAATTATTTTCAAAATAAATATCAGTTTCAATATTTGGATTATTTCGAATCTGATTTTTTTAATGAATCAGATTTTATGGACGCTTCACATTTAAATATAAAAGGAGCCGAAAAATTCACAAGACTATTGGATACAGAAATTTTATGGTGAAACTATAATGTCACCTTTATGTAAAAAGAAGCCCCTCAATCAATTAATTGATTGAGGGGCTTCTTTTTACATAATAATATACTGTTCTAGACCTGTAATATTACATCATAAATCATTATTGGGACTTCGAAGCCGATCAATTAATGCATTCATATCTGAGTGTAATGGAGCTGCGGATTCATGATTAGATTCCTGAATTGTGAGAAATACCTCTTTACGAAAAATATCCACATGTTTTGGGGCTGAAATACCTATTTTAACCGTATCTCCCTCCACACTTAGCACAGTCAACTCAATTTGATCTTGAATTACAATAGATTCACCTTTTTTACGAGATAATACGAGCACTTCAGCCACAATCCTTTCCATCAGTATCTGAACTCTCATGAAACAAGCTATGTTTGGTATGATAAGGCGATTTGTGTAAAACGATTTGTTTCCCCGCTTGTTTCACCGGGTTTAATACAATGGGTGCCAACAGATTAATTGTTGATTGTGCTGTATTCTCCTTAATTGAAATAATACAGCGAACTACAATCTCCGAATCAATTTCCAATTCTTCTGCTTCATTATCAGGCAGCTCAAATTCATATGATGGATGAAAAACAAATGGATCTCCCAATAGAAAGGACACTCCTTGATCCTTAATTGACTGTAAGTACCAAAAAGGAGCCTCTGACATTGCAATCAACGCAAAGCTCTTTTCGTCCTCAAACCCAGGAATTCCTTTAGAAAAATAATATATCTGCTCTTCATCTACTTCAAGTTTCCCCCAAGACAGCGTTTCTATAATCAAGTTGTTCACTCCTCAAAAGTTATGCTGGAAAAAAAAACCTCTTACAAAATCCTAATAAATTATACAAAACACAAAAGCTATAGAAGCGCTTAATGGCACATCTATAGCTTAAGAAGCTACAATTGGACATTCAATTCAGGTGGAATAAACTGAATAGAAGCATATTGCTGCATATAAATATTTAACTTGCCACGAGTATATTCAATTTCGGGATCATGTCTTTCTACTTGAATATTCACTTTTGCGGCTTGAAAATCAATTTGTGGTGCTCTCGTTTCTATATGAATATCTACATTGTCAAATGATGCCGGTCCGCGAATCTCTGGAAAAGAATTTGGTTCGGTATCTGTTCCATATACTTCTGCAATAGTATTTCCAGGCTTGAAAAATTGAGCCATTCGATTACCTTGCTCGACCTTTTTTGCAATACCCTGAAGATACAAATGTTGAATACCTGAGTATATTCTTTTGTTCATATCGAGCATATAGCCACCATTATAGGCTGCCCAAGCTCGGGACTGATCTATAGTAAGCTCTGGCCTAAAAGATTGGACCGTAAGTTTCCCCGGAGTGGTTGTTATATCGACCTCAGCCTTAGGCTGAGTAATCGAGTATGTGCCTAGATCAGCATCAATACCAATTACTGCAGGAGACTGACGTATTTGCAATATCGGCTGAAGCACAAAAACCACCTCCGTTATCTGATAAAGTCTACGAGAGTTGTGGAAATAATTTTCGCGCCCACAGACAAGGAAGCATTATAAATATTCTCCTGAATCTTTGACTCCATAATCAAACCCTCGTAGTCGGCATCTTCTGTCTTTGCCTGTAAATCAGTCAGGTTTACATTTAAGTCACTCAGACGTTCCTGCATTAGTTCTACACGATTGGTTTTGGCTCCTATCTCAGAACGGGCAGTCAGAATGGATTCCATACGCGTATCAATTACATCAAGTTGACCCGAAATAGCCGTGAGATCGCCAGCCTTTAATCCTGCAGAAAGATTATTAATGATTGCAAACAAATTGTCCGCATCCCCGGTATTCCCGAACACATCATTGCCAGTTGTACTTATTGGCAAACGGACACCTTCACCTACAATGAACTGAATCTGCCCAGTATCCGTAGTAATTGCTTTAGATACATCGTAAGTTCCATCTGCACCCTTAGCAAAATCATATGGTTTGGTGGTGTATTGCTCACCATTAAAGATATATTTACCATTTAGTGTACTGTTAGCGATATCCACAAGCTGCTCTTTTAGTTGCATCACTTCTGCATTGATACTGTCCAGTGCGGATTGCGGATTAGTACCTGTCGAAGCTTGTACAGTCAGTTCACGAATCTTTTGAACGACATCTCCAGCCTGTCCTAGAACTGTATCATTGAAATCAAGCCATGAAAGTGCGCTATCAACATTCTTAGTATATTGTTCATTAGAGGAGAGCTCCGCACGGTAGCGCAGGGAATAGGTAATCCCTACCGGATCATCGGAAGGCTTGTTGATCTTGCGTCCGCTGGAAAGCTGTAATTGTGTATCGTTCATTGTACGTGCATTGCGGTTTAAGTTAAGCAGAAGCTGTGAATTCATCATGTTAGAGGTTACTCTCAACATACGCTATATCTCCTTTTATCTGCCGACTGTGCCGGTGGAATTAATCAATTTGTCGAGCAGTTCATCAAAAGTAGTCATAAAACGTGCTGCCGCACTATAAGCATGCTGGAACACTAGCATATTCGACATTTCTTCATCCAGTGAAACGCCACTGACTGATTGACGCCGGGAGTTAACCTGCTCTACCAGATAATCTGAGTTATCCGTCTGACGTGCAGCCTCTTGGGATTGAATACCAAGTTGGCCAACCATAGAGCCAAAAAGTCCGCCAACAGTGTTGCTCACACTACCATCCGGTGTAGTAAATTTACTATCCTTCAGGCTAGTCAATAAGAGTGCCAACGTATTATTTCCTTTAACGACTTGCGTATTTCCATTCGCATCAACAGTTGTACGTAACGAAGTTGCGAATAAATTCACATCCGCAGCAATTTCCGGATTTAGCTTAATCGTTCCAGCCTCGCCTGATGTTACAAAGAAATCGCGTCCGGCGCTTCCATCCATCGCGTAACCTAACTTGTGAAGTCCGTTAAACCCTTTGACAATGGTCTTGACGTCCTCATACATTGTTGCGCCCTTAGGCATGGCCTGACCAGCGGTCAAAGTAACTACGGTACCGTCAGCTTGTGTAATCTTGGCATCACTTGTCAACACTGTGCCCTCAGGAAGATTGGAGCCAGCTGGCACTGTAATTTCAACGTCACCTGTAGCAATAGTGCTCGCCAAATCATTGAGCTGTTTCTTGTAATCGGCAACATAGGTATTATTGGAAAAAATCATTCCGTAAGCCTCGCCGCCCTTCAAAGTTCCGGAGGCATAAGCATTATTAAGAAACGCGCCATCTACGGTTGCAGTTACTTCTCCACCCTCTACGAGAGGTTGTCCACCCAAAGAAATGTTATAACCCGCTTCCGTCTCTACAACAGTAATATTAGCAATTTTGGAGAGCTTGTCCGCCATCAGGTCTCGTTGATCACGTAGATCGTTCGCATGATCCCCCATACCCTCAATCTTATAGATGGATTTATTTAGATCTGCGATCGCGGTCAGGTAACCCTGAGCTTCTTTTGCTTTAACATCTATATTAGTGGTTAGATCCCGCTCCAGATTATTCAGTTGCGTGCTCATATAGTTCATAGCATCCGTCAAAGATTGTGCAGTTTGCACTACAATCTTACGGGCTGTTGGATCTTCAGGGTTCTTACTTAGATCCGACCAAGATTTCCAGAAGTTATCCAGAACTGTACGAATGCCTGTATCGGATGGCTCATTAACGATAGCTTCCAGCTTAGAGAGCGTATCTGCTTGTAGACTCCAGTTGCCGAAAGCAGCGTTCTCACCACGGTACTGATCATCCAGAAACATTTCTCGAATCCGATCGATAGATGAGAATTCCACCCCTGTACCCATTTGACCTGGAACAGTAGATTTTAACAATCCGTAAGCTTCAATAGGTAAAGAGGCTTGCATATTAACACGTTGACGAGTATAACCTTCGGTATTCGCATTAGCGATATTGTGTCCAGTTGTATTAAGAGCTGCGGTCTGAGTAAAAAGGCTGCGTCTCGCCGTCTCTATCGAGTGAAATGTGGATGTCATGCTTCTTACTCCTCCTTATGTTCTGCTCCGGCAGAACACTTCATCAGTACAATTCTAACCTCGTGCATCAAAAATCCCCGACCGATTTACGTTGTTGCCTTTGTCGGACGGACGATGATAAGTGATATCCTGATTTGGTCTTCCGACCAACAGATCCAAAGAATAATCTATAAATGTAAGCGACTGCTCTATCAGCTTCTGATTTAGGTCATTGGCTTCTTTCAGGCGATGCAAAGTGCCCGAAAGCTTCTGCTGAATATGCAGCAGTCGTGCCTTGTCTTCAGGGTCAAATATAAGCCTGGACAGCTCCGTTAGGTTCAGGTTCAGGTTGGAACGAATACCCACACCTTGCAAAACGGTATATGCGGCTAATATTCGCTCTTCCTCGAGCTGCCCAATTACCTTCATTAGCTTGGATTCACGGTTAAGGATGTCGATTAACGCATCCACCTTGTTATCCATAATTGTCTGTTTCTTCTCAGCGGCCAGATCCAGCATTTGAACATGCACTCCATCTAGCCGCTCCAATAGTTCTATTAATGTCGTCAATGCCATGGATGTTTTCACCTAATTCTCGGAGGATTGCTTAAAGTAAGGGGCGAGTTTCTCTGCTAGCTTAGATGCATCAACTTGATAGGTACCTGCGGAGACCTGCTGCTTTAGATTGTCGATCTTAAGTGCGCGTTCTGGATCATTCTTGCCAGTGTTTTGTGCTTGCAAGAGTTGAATCGCTTCATCAGAGATCGAAACCTCATCCTTGCGTGTGCTTTTCTTCATTTGTTCCTGCCTTTGCGCTTCCGCGCTGCGTTGATACGGATTAATCGCGTTAATTCGTCCGGTCTCGTTAATTTTCATAACTTCCACCTTCCTTCTAATATAAAAAAGCCGATAATCTTTACTAAGTTTATCGGCGTAGACTGAAACATTCTTTATAGCTGCAAACGTTTTTTTGCAGATTTTATAGGTCACGCAGCTTATCTATGGCACGATATGCACCATCAGATGTCTTTTTAGTAGTATCCTCAGCAGAATTTTCCTTGACAGCATTCGTGAGATCTTTCCTGAGCCGGCTACGACAGCTGTCACACATATGGCCATCCCGAATCAGTGTACCACACACTTCGCAAGGGTACATCATATTGGGTGCATTAGCTATAGAAATCCGGCCTTCTCGAATAAAGCGGGTAATCTCTTTAATAGAAATCCCCGTAGCATCGGAGAGCTCCTGAATGTTGGTTCCTTTGTTTTCCCGTAAATAATTCACGCAGATCTCATATTCATGCTCCAGCTCTTTGATACAGGCCGAGCACAACCCCATAAGATTCTTGACAAACAACCGGCCGCACCTTGGACAATTGTCTAGATTCATAACAAGCAGCCGCTCCTCTCCGTACATTCTGTGCAATGCATAATATTCTTATGCTCCTAGATTACATGATTGCAAGGAATTCGTCTATGGGACAGAAGAAACGCTACCAACCGCAACTAATCCTTAATGGAATGGATATAGCTGTTCACAATCATGCATTTTTCGCGTTTTAGGAACGCGCCCAGGTTAGGCTATAGATTTCTGCAGCATAATCATAGTTAGAAACCATTTGTTTTAGAATTTCGGCACAAGCACGAATCGTGCTTCCGGTTGTATAGATATCATCAACAATAATAATTCGAATAGGACGGCTTATAGGTGAGTTATCTTTCAGCCAATCCTTAAATAGTGTGGAGACTGCCGGATTTGCTCCAAAAGCATTCTTCATATCTGCCAGTCTCTCCGCACGTCCTTTAAAGCTCTGCTTACCTGTATGATGTGTACGAATTAGTAGCGGTAGCTGTGGAATCTTTCTATGCCGAGATAGGACATCGGCCAATCTTTCCGCTTGATTAAAGCCCCGTTCTAGAAGCCTGGTATCACTGACAGGTACCGGAACTAATAAATCAGCTGACCAAAGGCTGTTTTTTATGTACCTTTTATGTTGAATAAGATGAAAAAAAGATGCTTTCTGAGATAAAAGAGCCCCCTGCTGCTTTTCCTCCTTTAGGGTTAAATATGCCCTATCCAGCATGAGTCCAAGCAGAGGGGCATATCGTTCATTCCCGCGATATTTATATTGACCGAGCCATTCTCTCATCTCATTAGTGTAGGCTACCGCACTCCGGTTACATACAATGGGTGAGGGCTCAGCGCTGCGAGTGCAGTCTGGACAGCCTACATGCCGCCCACATATCAAGCAACGTGGAGCGCGTATCCAAGGAATGGATTCCGCACAATTCTTACAGATACCAGGCAGCTGTGAGGACTGTGGGCTGTGCTTCCCGCAGGTTAGACATTGAGGCACGGAGGGGGTAAGGAGGAAAGACAGAGATTTTCGGAACCTTGTAAGCTTGGTATTCATATAGCCCCACCTTTACGAATATATCCTTGGCGGCGAGCAATGATATTCATAGTACGAATCTGAGCAATCGCTCCACGCTGGGATCGGCTCCACTGAGGGGAGGCAAATACAACATGGCCATCAGGATCATCTTTAGAACGACCAGCACGGCCTGCCATCTGTACCAAAGAGGCTTCGTCAAAAAGACCACTGTCTGCATCCAAAATAAATACGTCACTGCGTGGCACGGTAACTCCCCGTTCCAGGATCGTAGTAGTCACTAACAAAGAGATGATACGGTTGCGAAAAGCAGTTACCTTTTCTGCCCGAAATGAATCCTTGGACGAGGTGCCTTCAATAACCACGCCGGGAAAGCTACGACGAAGTAGTATCAGCAATCCTTCGATATGAGCTATTCGAGACACAAATAGAAAAATTTGTGCTTTTCGCTCCAGTGACTTTTGAAGATTTTGTATAAGCGATCTTGGCAAACTTCCACGCTTTAGACAGGTCAGAACCGAGGGTATACTCAAATGCTGCGGGATAGGCAAGGGATGACCATGGAAGCGGACAGGCACTCTGGCATGTGGAAGCTTGCCTAACCGGACCAAACGCTGCATTTCTTGTGGTGGCGTAGCTGATAAATAGATGAAAGAGCCGTCCACTTTACAGGCTTGTTCAGCGGCATAGGCCAACATAGGATCATTGTGGTAAGGATACGCATCCAGCTCGTCGATGATTACGAGATCATAACCTTGATGGAAGCGCAGGAGCTGATGGGTGGTTGCGAGCGTTAAGCGACCACTCACCCAGCGATCTGCGCTGCCGCCATAAAGTACGGCGAGAACCTCCGCCGGAAAAGCCCGGGCGAGCCGCGGCGCGAGCTCAAGTACGACGTCGCGGCGCGGCGTCGCTACCAGCGCCCGCCCTCCGGCGGCGAGCACAGCCTCTAGGAGCGGGAAGATCATCTCCGTTTTCCCCGCTCCCGTTACCGCCCAGAGCAGAAACCGCTCTGGGCATGTACTGGCGGAGCGCTTGCGCGCCTCCGCCAGAAAACCCAGCGCAGCGCCAGCGGCTCCCGCCTGCGCTGGGCTCAGCCCCCACCGGCCTGCGGCCACGGAGGGGTCAAGGGCGGCCGTGCATCGCACGGCCGGAAGTGCTGCGCTGCGCAGCAGCAGCGCACAAGCCCGGCTGCGCCCAAGCGCGAGGCAGGCCTCGCAATAGGCGCAGCCCATAAGCCCGCACGCGGCGCATGCCGTGCGGCCGGTGGGCACGCTGCCGCAACGCAGGCAGCGCGAAACCGCGCGGCGAGCGACAGCGCCGCGCCACAATAAGTGCGGCAGCCTAGCCGCCGCACGCATCATAACGCCAGCACCCGCAGGGAGCTGGCGGGCCCGCGCCCCGTGCGCAGCCGGGGGCGCATTGCCTACGGCGGCTGTAAGCAACAGCCGCCCCTGCAGATGCGCCAGTTGTGCCGCCTGGCGCCAGCAACCCCCTAGCTCTGGCAATTCTTCTGCCAGCAGCGCTTCTACTTCCGGCTCCAATAAAGAGCGTCCGGCCACAGCCCGCAATAATTGCTCTGAATCCAATTCTAGCAATCCAGAATCAAAACCCTTTTTTTCACTCCCGCAATACCTTTCATTCTTCTTATTGTCCTGTTCTATTCCGAAACTCGATTTATTAGGCTTCCATATGAATATTCCATCATTTAACCACTGTGCCTCCCACAGTCCCCCTGCCTCTTTCTCCTCTCTCAACTCAGCCTCGAGCATACTATTAATATATTGCCCCCATTCCTTAATCGCCCAGGTGCCCATTACGCTTCTTTGTTTAAAGTTGTCCCGGAGCTTCACAGCCCAACCTAGCGGCAACGCAGAAGAAAGCAGAACCAAACTATTCGCCGCTAAGGAACTCCCAGCTTTCTTCTCCGGTCTAGCTACAGACCACCACCATCTATCCACGCTAAGATCTAATGAAATTCCAACCCTCCAGCTCCCCTTGCATTCCACAGCATATACAGCGACTTGTATAATAATCCCTCCTACCTTTCGCTTGTACTTAGCAACTCCATATTTGATCCCAAATTCACGACTCCGTCTCCCCAAACGCAAAAAGCACACTCCCCCAGTTCTTGGAGAGTGTGCTTCACCCGTTACTTACATATTTACTTAAGATCTGTTGCGCTTTGATTCGCATCCCCTACTTCCTGCCATCCCCATAAAAGGCAGCGATACAGACTGCCCTGACAGCCGCAAGTCTACTACAATTCCTTCATGCTGCAATTCTTCACTCATCTGAAGAGAGTACATAGATGTTGCAAGATCGATAGAGCAGCCGCTAGCGGCCATTTTGGAAACAATCCCAAGTGTTCCATCGCTCGAACCATCATCCATGAACGTTACTCGCAATCGTTTTCCGGTTAGAAGAGCTTGAAATGTCAGTGCCCGAATGTACCATTCCACAACAGATTCATGATTGCGGGTAATAAAAATATAATGAATCCATTTTCCGGACTGCGGTGTTTTACGCACCTTCTGCCGGTTATGCAACATATGAATCATCACTGCAGCGGATACATAAACAACCGCAATCCATATCAACTGGGCTACCATGGAGATGCACCTCCTCTGTATACCAACACTATATGCCGGCATTAAAAGGTCGGTGACTGCCCAGAACACCCATCAGGGAAGCAAGCTGTGTCTACTTAATTTCTTTCCTATATGTAACGTATTACTGTGAAGCTTCTACAAGGTTACCCAGCCATATTTAATCGAATTAATAACGGCTTGAGTCCGATCATCCACTTCCATTTTTTGCAAAATACTGCTAACATGGTTTTTAACTGTTTTTTCACTAATGAATAAATATTCACCAATCATTTTGTTGCTCTTACCTTCAGCCATTAGACGCAGCACTTCTGCTTCACGACGGGTTAGAGGATTGTTGTCACCAGCAATAAATTTAACACCAGCTTCCTTCACCACTGTATCTGTAGTTACGCCAGTCTCGTTAAGGTAAGTCATACGCCGCAATTGATTGATAAGCTTTCCAGTAACCTTTGGATGGATAAAAGCATGTCCTTCACAGACCGAACGAATGGCATTAATAAGGGATTCGGCCTCCATATCCTTCAATAAATAACCATTGGCGCCCTTACGAAGGGTCTCAAATACATAACTCTCATCATCATGAATGGATAAAATAATTACCTTAACCTCCGGGAACATTTCCCGAAGTTTTTGAGTGGCTTCTACGCCGTTCTCAACAGGCATATTGATGTCCATCAATACGATGTCCGGTTTAGTACCGTTACAAAACTCTAATACCTGAATACCGTCGCCGCACTCCCCTATGACCTCGATATCCTCCTCCATATTCAAAATGCGTTTCAGCCCTTCACGAAAAAGCTGATGATCATCCGCCAAAAGAACCTTAATGGGCGTTTTACTAGAGTTTAAGTTCTCCATCACACTACTCCTTCCCCTTCTCCACATTCGTCGGAATATGGATCACGATTGTTGTCCCCTGATTCTCGGCTGATACAATTTCCATTCTTCCTTCAAGCAGTTCTACACGTTCCCGCATACCTACTAGCCCGAAGCTTTCCCGATTACCTTGCTGATTTTTTAACTTTTGTACATTAAAGCCTAATCCGTTATCTTTAATCACAATCTTAATTAACTGCGCTTGGTATGTAATCTCCACCAATACGAAGCTTGGGTAGGCATGTTTTGCTGCATTAGACAATGCTTCCTGAACAAGACGGTATACCGCCGCCTCCATCGCTGAAGATAGTCGGTGTTCCTGTCCCCGGGTTTCCAAAGTCGTCCGCAGTTTCGTCTTCTCTTCAAAATCATGCACATATTTCCGCAAAGTCGGAATCAAGCCCAAATCATCGAGAGCCATCGGTCGTAAATTAAAAATAACCTTACGCATTTCTTCCAGGCTGTTACGAACCTGCCCTTTTAAATCTACTACTTCGTCCTGCACCAGCCCAAATTCCTGCTTTACCAGCATTCTTTCTACAATTTCCGTCCTAAGGACTAGATTTGCCAGCATTTGAGCGGGACCATCATGAATTTCCCGGGCAATTCTCTTCCGTTCTTCTTCTTGAGCCAGGATAATTTTGAGTCCGATCATCTGTCTGTTCTTCGCAGATTCGACAATTCTCGTCACTTGGCCTAGTTCTCCCGACAAATATTCGAGCACTACGCTCATTTGCGAACCAATTGACTCTGCACGCTCTACAGAATTTTCGACACTGCGCACTCGCATTTGTAATTCATCACGTCTGCTTCGAAGATAGACCTCTCGCTCACGCGTCATCATGAGTTCGAGCTGAAGCTCTGTAGCCTTCTCATAAGCAATACGGATATCCTTCTCTGAGTAGCGGACAAAGTCCCGGCTGACCTCTGTCAGCCGGATTCTGGAGCGGTGATACTGTAGCTCCAGCTTGTCTACCTTTTTCAACGTTTCATCCGTTTCGTCCATGACCCGCTGCAGTTCCTTGTTGAGTGCAGCAAGTTCATCACGTGCAACCTGCAATATTTCAAAAATCTGATACTTGCTGCTCTCCATCACGTCGATGGTATTTTTAATAACGCGATCAATCGCATCGGCTTGAAATTCCACGGATGCTTGCCCCTTTTCTATCGGATCGTATTAAGGTTTTCCTTATATATTAACATATCACGATTCGATAGTTACGGTCTTCGTTTTCTGTTCCCATTTTACAGTTAATCCTAACTGTTCAGAAACCAGTCTCAGAGGTACTAAAGTCCTACCCTGTAAAATAATAGGTGCTACTTCAGCACTTTGTCGCTTACCATTTAACAGGTATTCCTTTTTATTTACCGTCAGATCCAGTGCCTTGGCTCCCCGCAACACCATGATCTTCTTATTCACCTGATCCCAGGTAGCATTCCCTCCAAAAGCATCCAGCACATAACGGATCGGCACATAAGTACTGCCGTCTTTCACAATTGGAGCTACATCAATAGCCTTCTTATTTCCGTTTACGGTCATTGCTTTGGAGCCGATGCTCATCGAAGCTGTACCCTTTGGTAACCCTGCATCACTGGAAAGTGAAGGCATTGTGAAGGTGATATTATCAAAAGCAACCGTACCTGTCTTCGCCCGTTCATCTTGGCCTTCCTCTACATTCACTACATAAAGTCTCTTCAGCGTAGCCGGGAATTTAATCCCTGATCCTGACAAGTCGATGTTTATGTTCTTCCAACCGTTCCAATCGATAATCTTCGCAAGATCTACATAGGCTGTAGCTCCACTATTGTCTACAAACTCAGCACGCAGCCAATTTAAGCTCATATCGCCCATCACATCAACTGACATCGAAGTTGCAAGCGCTGGAACGGCTTTTCCACTTGTGCCGTTAAGTTGAGCATAAGCGTACATTTTACCGCTGCCAGCCGTCATATCATAACTGAGTGACAGCACCTTGGAGCCTACTCTTTCAGCCGATCCGTCTACTATTGTTGCAGTCCCCTGTACCGCTGGCACATTGGTAGTAAAGTTAACTGGATAACTTACCTTCTCGAAATCTTCCCATGTTGTAGCTGCTGCTGTCGATAATACAACCGCTGTGCTAAATCCATCATAACGAGCAATAGCGTAACCTGTAGTAACCCCTGCATCCACAGAGTTTACAGTAAGCTTGCCATTTTGAACGACTCCCTTAAAGCCTACAAACTCCCACTTCAGCGCTGAATCTGGAACGCTTATGGTTGCTCCACTCTTCGTAGAGGCCTTTACAGGGACAGATACAGTTGTCCCAGCTGTCAGTGGCGCTGTAGCAGTGCCTACACTCATGCTGGATAGATCATCTCCACCCAAGACTGTAAGGGTTGTAGAAGCGCTTGCTACGCCGCTTTTAGCCGTTAAGGTAACGGTGCCTGGCTTCACTGCCGTTACTTCTCCTGCACTTACAGTTGCGCTTCCTCCGCTTGATGTCCAAGTAGGATTGCCTGCTGCTACATCTATAGGGTTATAGTAAGTGTCATAACCTTTTAACGAATAAGTAGCCTTTTGTCCAACTAATAGCGAAGTGCTTCCGCTAATTTTAATTCCTTTTACTTCACCTTGTGGTGCGTTAGTATAAACACCAAGCGCGTTAACAATGCTGCGCTGCTCTGTGCCATACTCTGTATTAAAGGTTAGAGTAGCTGAGCTTTCACCGAGAGGCCGGTCTACCATCGTTGTAGAGCCGCCTCCGTCTAAGTTAAGCCCTTTCCAGACTCCAATATTGGTCATAAAAGATTGCAGCTCGGTCAATGACATTCCTGAGCTGTTGCCATTTTTTTCAGTAGCTATAATATAAACATAACGTCCATCCTGAGAGTATCCTAAAGCCGTACGTGCACGATAACCGCCAATGCTGCTAGTCGAGCGAGAGAACGTTGCAGCTTTTCCGTTATTTACAAGAATCGTATGTCCACCAATCATTGTTTGCAGATTAGCAGGATCTAGCGATTGCTGCGTAGTCTTGGATTTCAGGGAGTACACACTTGTTACCGGTTGCCCTACCGTCAGATGGGCAGTAACATACCGTGCGGCTAAGCCATGGGCCCGCAAAATATAAGCTCCCTTTGGAACCGCTGTAGGAAGCGCAGCATTTTCAGATATTTGAGTAACTACGCCGTTCTCAACGAGCACCTCTGTCGGTGTGGTTGAGCTGTTTTTGGGACGATCGAGTGCGGTCCATACATCCGTATAGATATACATTGCATTAGCATGGCTATAAGTAGAGCTTCCACCTTCAGGACTATAAGCACCTTTATTGATACCGGATATCTCAAACTGTGCGCCGTCAGGTGCGGTTACCATTCCTTCAAAGCTGAACTCATCAATAAGAGGCTTGCGATCCTTAGTCACTGCAAAGGCATACATGCCATCCAATTGCGAAGGGGTGGAAACCAAGACTCCACTGGATACTTGTCCACCAATCGGAGCGCCTTCCCCGCCTGTATTAAAATAATCTCCGTTTACTGCAGCCACGGCTCCAGTTTCCTTAGCCATCCCGCCAGTACTTTGACGTGTTGTCAGGTTTCCACCCTTACCTGTCATAACATCTAAAGAAACATATGGATTGTTGAGGTCAACGCGAATAACATCCGCCAAGCCAGAAGCGCTCGCTCCTGAACGTGTAGCCGTATATTTGTATTTCATCATAATGGCGCCCGAAGTAATTACTTCTTCACCCAGCTTGCTTACTTTAAAATTAGATGTGGCTGCGGCAGCAATTGGTGTGGAACTATGACCAAACATAGCTAAGCCTTCACTGCCAATTACCGGCATAATCCACAACACACCTGCTAATGAAGCGGCAACCCATTTTTTAGTAGATGATAATTTCATTCCCCGAACAACTTCTCTACTCTTCTTCTCCATGAAAACTTCATTCATTTCGACGTAACTCTCCCATCTCTTTTTTACTCTTCAAGTCCGTTATCAAAAGTCTGGAAACTGGTTCCTATTTTTCTAGTACTCTTTTAATAGACTGAAAATAAGCGAAAAAGTTGCGAAATTGAGAGATTTCAAGCTTTATAGAGTCTCGTAACACAAACTATTAACATAAAAAAAAGCCCAGCAGAATGCCAGGCTTTACCAATCTATTTATTCTACAAATAATCTGTTTGCTTCAGCATCCGATGCAACATCACAGCAGCTTGTGCACGAGTGGCATTACCCTGAGGTTGGAACTCACTTGTGGTCATTCCCAAAATAATCCCAGATTGCACAGCTTTAGCTACGAATTCTGCACTTTGATTCTGAATTTTAGACTTATCCTTAAAGCGAGCCAGTGTTGAGGCAGAAGTGCCGCTTAAAGTAATAGGATGTTTGGTGTATTCCATTGCCCGAATCATCATGATTGCCATCTGCTCTCGAGTGATATTATCATTAGGCCGGAAGGAGCCATCCGTGTTCCCTGTAATAATACCAGCCTTGGCTGCTGCACCAATATAGTCTCCAGTTTGTGTGGAAGGCTGCACATCCCGGAAGCGCTGTGCGGTCTCGCGATCGCCTAGCAAACCAAGTCCCCGGCTAAGCATTACTGCAAACTCTGCACGGGTAATCTTTTTTTCTGGACTAAATGTAGTCCCGTAACTGCTATCGATGATAGTCTTTGCACTAAGCTCAGCTACGATCGAATTACTCCAATGCTTACTCATATCTGAGAAGGCCCGGGTTGATATAAAGGTTCCTAACACCTGATTACCCTCCGTACGAGCACGAATAATCGTATAGCTACCTACCGTACTTACTTTTGTTGGCAGATAAGCTGCATCGTAATAGGAAAGATCCAGTCTAGCAGCAGATGTCTGCGCATTGTTCAATGAAGAAGTTGTACGCACAGTGTATTCTCCAGGTACCGATAATGCCTTAGCATTAGAATAATTGCTGCTTACTATCGCAGTCACCCGGACATCCATAAGACTAGTAACGCTCTGCATCCCCATAGTTTTTAGCTTTTGCTCAAATGGGGAGAACGTACCTGCCGGAACCTTTTCTAAGCGGAACACCAGCGAGATATTTTTACTGTCTGCAATCAAGCTAGTCGCTAATCCGTTCATATCGATATCGTCTAGTCCTACGCTATATAAGTGATCGCCATAACGTATCATAAATTTTGTGGTTTTACTGCGATTTACAGCATCAAGCAAAGGCTTTAAAGGAACAGTCACATAGGCCGATTGTTCTGTAGCAGGCACCTCAAAAGCTAATGTATCACTACTTGCCTTATACAGATATTCATAACTGGCCGTCAGGCGATCTGTGTTTAAGGTATATCTTTTTACAGATTGATTGTATAACGAACGGTCATCCACGATTTGTGAAGAGTCACTCTTCAGCAGCGCGTATTCTTTTCCAAACTCACTTGTTGCAAGCGTCCCTAGATAGGATGGACGATTTCCCGTTCCGGTGCTCACGCCGGTTAGGTTCTTAACAGAGAGAGAAGAGAATGAGGACAGTACATTACCGGTCAGATCCTTGATCGTACCTGAACCTGACATATAGGACAAATCGATAGTTTGCCCGGTCTTTACTACTGAGGATGTTGTTATTTTCAAAATATCCCCTGACAAAGTGTAGTTTTGCACACCCATACTGCTTCCATCTGCTCTAACTCCGAACTGATTAGCATAGAGGGAACCAGATGCCTGCATGTTTTTACTGAATGTAACCGTAAGCTCGTCGCCATTGATGGTGGCAGAACTAATCTCAGGTATGCTAGTGCCGCTATTTTCCGAGATGGACACAGGCTGCAGGTTAATATAAGCTGCACGGTTTCCATTTAAATCGCTTATTCCGGTAGTCCCCGGAACATAGGATACAGTAACATTCTGATTCACCGTCAAAGCACTCTGGAGCGTTAGCGTGACCTGTGAGCCACTGACTGATACATTCGTAACATAGTTAGGAGTGCTGCCAACAAGCACAGAGAACTGGCTGTTCATCGGGAGGTTTGTCGTTGACAAGCCTTCATTGTAATTCAGAAGGATTTTATTGCCACCTCCGGTTGCACTTTGGAACACGGGTGGAATTGTATCGTTGCTGTTGCGAATGTAGAAATCTGTGAAATCCGCAATATTTTGTCCAAAAGAATTCTGCAAAGGATAAGAGCCTGCATAATAGGAGACACGAACGGTCTGGCCATTAGAAGCATCGCTATTTAACCCTAAATATACAGTGTTCCCGCTGGAGCTTATGGAGTTGACCCCTAGGGATCCCCCATCTGAAGTCACTAGAAACTGACTATGTGCGTAAGAGGAAACTGCCTTTAAGGAGTCATTGAAATTCAACGCTACAGTTCTACCCGTGATCCGTCCATCTTTGGGTGTAGGCATGGAGGACTCGATAGTGTTAGTAACCTGCTTTGAGCTAAAGGTGCTGGCTGCATTTCCGCTTGGATCTTGAATGGTCCGCAGGCCACCTGTATAGCTAACCTTCACGTTCTGTCCAACCGCTACCCCTGTACTGAGTACCACATAGGCGCTGTCTCCCTGGATATAGACACTTTCAATTGTACGATTCTCATCATTCACCGTAGCACCAAAGCTGGAGATCAACAGTGCAATGGAAGAGTTGAGGCTCTCATTGTATTTTAAACGAATGGTCCGATTGTTCTCGAGTGATGCAGATGTGAGCTGTGGAGCTGTTTTGTCCTGAGACAAGGTCCGGAAGCTCCATGAATTTTTTCCGCTTAGTCCATCATAGATAACATTAGCATCAATAGCGTCTACAAAAGCTCCTTTAGCAATATCAATATAATAGGTTGAGTCGCTATCTAAAGCTGTTTTAGGTGTAATTACATATTCGTTTGCAGCAGTTGTACTCCGGTTAACAGTAACCGGAACCTGTGCACCGCCACTTTTATAAAGTGCTACGCCATTTTCCACAGCACTGTTATAATTCACATTACGATTGAATGTGACAGAAAATGATCTGTTGTTAGCTATGGATTCACTCCGGTCAGCCGGATTTAGCGCGCTTACGTTAAGTCCTGTCAAAGAAGCCGTTGTAAATGTCCAGGTATACGCACCCGAAGCCGGAAATACATTTCCGTCTTGATCGTAAAAAGCTCCCTGCGGTATCGTCACCGTATACTGCGTACTGTTTAGCAAGGGTGATGCTGCTGATGCTGGAAGCAATGTTATAGTTCTGCTGCTTCCTCCTGTAACGGCTGGGGAGTTTACATTAAGCCATCTCGTTCTAGCATCGTTAGCTGCACCTGGAGATACTGTTATGGTTCCAGCTGCAGGCATCATAGGACGATCAAATGTAAGTTGTAGGGCTCCAGTGGTAGATACCCCACCTGATCCGTTTGCCGGTGCAGGAGTCACTGGAATCTCTGCCACACCTTTAGTAGAGAAGCTCCATACATCACCGCTTGAAATCCCGGAATACGTTCGATTATCAACATCCTTAAAAGCATAAGAATCTATAAGAACATAATAGTTACTTCCGGAGGCCAATGTTTTATCCAATGTTAGTTTAACTGTAGTAGAGTTAGCATCAGTCTGAACGTTGACTCTAGTATCATCATCCTTAATTTTGAACTCTTGAACGGTTGCATTATCTGCAGACGACAAAATTCGAATGGAACCTCCACCTTTTATCAGGTTTTTATTTAAGGTTAGACTTAGCTCCTTAAGGGCTCCTGCATCCACTCTTGTATTATTAGCAGGTGAAAAGTTGCCTGCCGTAATCGCTGTATTACTCTCAGGCGCAGTAGTAAATGCCCATGAAGTAACACCTGACTCATTACCATCATTATCCTTGAACAACCCCTTAGGAATTGTCACTGTATAAGTCTTGTTTGAAGTAAACTGTTGATTTAGCTTAAGCTCGTAATCTTTTGAACTACCAATTAGACCATAGCTACCAATAGGAATCGTTAAAAAAGGTGAGCTATCACCTTGACCCGTAATAGTAATTTCACCTGACTGCGGGTTTACTTGACGATCAAAGCTCAGTCTAAGGGATGATCCGATATTTACATAACTTGCTCCAGGCGCTGGTGAGACTGTTATACCAAACTCTGATGCAGCGTACACTGCTGAATTCCCTATTCCAATAGCAGGATAACCCGAACCAAGTACTAACTCTCCCGCTAGAATAAGTGCCGTCCATATTGAAATTTTTCTTTTCATTCCGTGATAGACTCCTCTCAAGCCATACTATCGTCTTTATGTATATTCTTATATTTCGGCTAAAAGGCTGGCAAAGTTTAGTAGTCTACTTCTCTATGGTTAGATTCACTAGCCTTGCTCGTTTTCGCACGCAAAATAACCCGCAGAGTTGACACCATGGCCAACTTGCGGGCTAACATATTATAAGACCGTATGATAAATTACAACCCTGCTTGATCTCTTAGCAATTCTGCTTTATCTACGCGTTCCCATGGAAGATCAACATCAGTACGTCCGAAATGACCGTAAGCTGCAGTTTGTCTATAAATCGGTTTACGCAAATCAAGCATAGAAATGATGCCCGCAGGGCGAAGATCAAAGTTGTTGCTGATCAGTTGAACCATTTTCTCTTCACTGATTTTACCTGTTCCGTATGTATCCACATTTATCGAGACAGGAGTAGCTACACCGATGGCATAGGCAAGTTGGATCTCACATTTGTCGGCCAAACCAGCAGCTACAAGATTCTTAGCTACATAACGAGCCGCGTAAGCCGCAGAACGGTCCACTTTAGTTGGATCCTTACCTGAGAATGCTCCGCCGCCATGACGAGCATAACCGCCGTATGTATCGACGATAATCTTACGGCCAGTTAGACCAGCATCCCCTTGAGGACCCCCAATAACAAAACGTCCGGTTGGGTTAATAAAGTATTTGGTTTCTGCATCAAGCAGTTCCGCAGGAACAACAGGCAAAATAACATGTTCTTTAATATCCGCCTGAATTTGTTCAAGAGAAATTTCCTCTGCATGTTGTGTAGATACTACGATAGCGTCTACGCGTACAGGTTTTTCATCTTGATACTCAATCGTAACTTGTGTTTTGCCGTCTGGACGAAGATAGTCCAAAGTTCCATTTTTACGAACTTCAGATAAACGACGTGCAATACGATGTGATAAGGCAATCGGCAGTGGCATCAGTTCAGGTGTCTCATTCGTAGCAAAACCAAACATGAGTCCTTGATCGCCCGCACCAATATTAGCTGTTTCTTCAGCTACTTGAGCAGGATCACGGTGTTCTAAAGCAGAGTTAACACCTTGGGCAATATCAGCGGACTGCTCGTTAAGAGAACTCAACACAGCACATGTATTATAGTCGAAACCATATTTTGCACGTGTGTATCCAATTTCTTTGATGGTATTGCGTACGATGGCAGGAATATCAACATACTCTGATTTGGTACTGATTTCCCCGATCACCAGTACAAGACCTGTTGCTACTGCTACTTCGCAGGCTACACGTGCATTAGGATCATTAACTAAAAATGCATCCAATACCGCGTCGGAAATCTGGTCACAGATTTTATCCGGATGCCCTTCCGTAACGGACTCAGAAGTAAACAAATGACGCCCTTTAATAGACAAGTATAACAACCTCCCATATGGTTAGTCTGACACTGTATAAGGGATTCCTTAATGATAACAGGCCAAATAATAAAACTAAATAATATAAATAATTCAGGTTTGCCTGATTTCTTTTTATGAAGGATTTTCGCAAAATTTGATGCCTACATTCACTAAACTCTTCAAAAAATGAACCTTTTCCATATGGAAAAGGTTTAAGGCTTTCCTCAAAAGTCATATTATCTTATTTAGGGGGTGGTGTCAATTAAACACAGAACCCCCCGTGAGAGTATGAATATTGATTTCACGCTATAAAAAAGCAATATCAGATAAGGAATAAGGGCATCCTAACCCCTGATATTATTGAAAAAGAGACTGTTCAGCTTGCTTAATGAGTCTCTTCGTAATTTCTCCTCCAACAGACCCATTATCCCTTGAACTTAGATGCCCAAGGTACTGACTACGGCCAGAACTACTACCTCCGACTGCTCCTAACTCAGAAGCAAACTCCGTGTCTGCCCCGCCTCCATAATGAGCCCCATATAAACCAAATTCAGCTGCAATTTCATATTGCATTTGTTTCAGCATTGTCCGACTTTCAGGTACGACTGTACGATTATTACGTGCCATGTTACAGCACCTCCTGTGAATTTGTAAGATTACAGGAATATTGTGCGTCCATCACTTAATCTTCAATCACGCCAATGATTTGTAACTTTGGAAAACAGTTTGAAGGTATGATTACGTCTGTTTACGGGCATTATGAATATATATCATTACACATTATTTCAAGGTATATCCACCACGAACCATCACAACAAGACCAAGTGTTTGACCCTCTTGAACAGTTATTCCACGACCATCACGAGGGAAGGACAATAAGTGGTTAGATGGTGCAGCTAGTCCGTTTGTAAGATCTTTACCGTCTGTTAAATCCGCCACACCATTCGCATCCTGCGAAACGATTACTGCTTTACCCGCGCGAACGATAAACTCAGCACCTGCAGAAGCAATTAAAGTTTGGCCAGGCTTCACATCAACAATCACAGATTCATTACTGCTATTTTGACCAGGTGTAGCTACTGGTGCTGTGGTTGCACTAGGCGCAGGTGTAGCAGTCGCTACCGGAGTCGTCACTGTACCACCTGAAAGTGCTTTCTGAATTTGCTGATCTACGTAGCTTTTCGTAACTACAGGATCATCCGTTGTGCCAGGCTGAGAACCAACACCTGCACCTTCAGCAGTAATATTTAGCAGAGATCCAGCCCATACACCACCAGCCAGCAATACGGCTGCGGTTGTTACTTTCCATACCGGTTTCAAAGAAGTTCCTCCTCATTATTGGGGATAAAAACCTATAAAAAAAGAATAGCCTCCGAAGAGGCTATTCTGTGCTTCGGTAATCGGAGATTACTTAGCGGAGATTTCTGTTTCGCCAGTAATTTTGTTACCAACTT
Source organism: Paenibacillus sp. FSL H3-0286 (assembly GCF_045040705.1). Classification (NCBI taxonomy): domain Bacteria; kingdom Bacillati; phylum Bacillota; class Bacilli; order Caryophanales; family Paenibacillaceae; genus Paenibacillus; species Paenibacillus sp. FSL H3-0286. The sequence goes on from NZ_CP150285.1 coordinate 6,621,206, forward strand.
CATCGTGAGCGTCTGCATCTTTAACGATCTTAACGATGATTCTGTTAACTTCATTGGAGTTCAGATCCAATTCGTCATTGATATTTGCTTTGGAATCAATGATTTGCTTCGAGAAAGTAACAGACCATTTGCCTTTATCCGATCCATTAGCAATCTTAGTTACTTTGTAATACTTTTGATCAAGACGAGTTCCAACGGTATCATTGTTGATGTAGATTGCCAGATGTTGTTCGTCTAGATTTGTTATTTCTTTAGAGAATCCAAGAATCAATTCATAAGAGTTGCCGCTGGAAACCACTGCAGATTCGAACACTGGGCTAGTTCTGCTAGTAAGTTTACCTGTCTTGGAAACTGCTTCGATAGTGTTACCAGATACATCAGTAACACCGTTAACTACAAATTTGTAGTCAGATTTAGTTTCAGTGATTGAAGAGCTAGGGATATTGATTGTTGCACGAGCATATTTCGGACTGGAAGAGCTAGTTGTTACATTACCCTTCTCATCAAGAGTACTAATATTTACATAAGTACCAGCAGGCAATGCCTTGTCGTCCAATGTGTAGCTATTAACATCTAGTACAGAAGCAACGTTAAGACCACTTGCATCTTTCAGATCAACAGTGACAGTAGCATCACCATAAACAGTTCCAGTTGCAGTTACAACTTTTTGGCTGTCATTGATTACAATGCCGTTGTTGAACAGTACTGGAGCATCGCCATCAGTAGATTCTGATCCGATTTTCACAGTCAATACAGTTGCAGCAAGCTTATTGCCAGAGAAAGATTTATCTTTAAAGAGTCCTTCTGGCAGACGAACAGTGTACTCACCAGTGTCTACATTAACAGCAGTTAATGTATGTGTTTTTCCGCTACCATTTGTAGTGTTAGCAATCGCAGTAGATTGACCAGTTTTGTTATTGATCAGTACTACAGAACCTACTCCAGTGTTTACAACATCTTCAGAGAAAGTCAATTTTAGACCTTTAACAGAAGTTGAAGTTGAGTAAGTGATGCCAGTAACTGTAGGAGCTACAGTGTCCTTAGTGAAAGTGATCGCTTGACTTGAAGCAGTTCCCAATGTGTTACCCAATGTATCCTTAACAGTAGCTCCGAATACAACGGTTCCAGTGAAAGTACCAGTGGATGGGAAGCTATTCAGAGGACTTTGCAAGGTGAATTTCTTGCCATTACCAGTAGTAATAACACTAAATGTACCTTGGCTTTCTCCAACAGAGTTCAAGAGACGAACATTACCAACCAAAGATGCACGGTCAACGTTCTTGTCAAACTCAACTTCAACGAATTTGTCGCTAACTGGAGTTACGCTCTTGATTACAGGAGCAGCAACGTCAGAAACAACAGTTACAGTTGTTTTGATTGGGTTTGGATTAGCAACATTACCTGCATAGTCAGTTACATTAAGCAGGGATACATCATATGATTTACCGCTTTCCAACGATACTCCACTCAGTTTGAACTCAGTGTAAGTGTCATTTTGTACAGTCGCGGAAGCAGAAGAACCATTTACATAAGCCACGATGCCAGTAGTTTTAACTGGTTCGCTAAATGTTACGTATACGTCTTTAGTTGTTGCTTTAGCTGTAGAACTAATAGTAGCAACAGTTGGAGCTACAGTGTCAGCGATAGGAAGCAAAGTTGTGAATGCTGGAACAGCTTCACCAGCAGTTGTCTTCACAGCATCGTTCACAACAACTGTGTAGTTACCTTTAAGACCTTTAGTTCCTGGCACAGTAATAGTAGCTTCTGTGTTGTCAGCATTGAAAGTTACATAAGCGTTAGCTACTTCATCATCTTTGCTACCAACTTTAGTTACTTTTACAACACCGTCGATAACTTTGCTGGATTCAGCCAGTGTATCTGCATCGATCGAACGGTTGAATTTGATTACTACTTGTTTAGCATTTGGAGCAGTTGCGGAAACAACCTTAGGAGCTGCCAAAGTTACTTTAGTAGTGTAATCATGATCGTTGTGTTTGAAGTTGATTGTAGTTTCAACTCCAGCTACAAGAGCAGTTGTCAATTCAACAGTTGTAGTAGTTTTGTCAGAGAAAGTTACAACTACTTTAGTTGGGCTTACTGCTTCAGCAGAAGCGATTGTAGCTGCTTGACCCAATTGATCAACAGCATATGCTGTTTCAACTACCAAAGAACGGCTAGCGTTAGCTTTGAAGTTAGTGTCTTTAGCAACCAAACCTGCGTCGATTACTGCTTGAGCGTAACCTTTAGCCCATGCGGATGCAGAGTTGTCAGTTGTAGTTGGTTGTTCCAGTTTCAAAGCGCGGAACAATACAGCCGCAACTTCTTCAACTGTTACTTTACCGTTGTAATCGAAGATACCTTTAACAGTATCTTTACCTTGCATGTAGTTTACTGCAGTAACAGCTTCGATGTAAGGCACAGCCCAGTTCGATGCGTTGTAACCTTTGTCTTTGTAAGACAATTTGTTAGTTACTTCAGTAAGGTCGAACAATTTAGTAACGATCTTCGCGAACTCAGCACGAGTAAGATCTTTTTCAAGGTGAGCTTGACCATCTGGGTATCCGTTGAGAATACCTTTCGCTGCCAAAGCATCAAATTTTTGTTGCGGAGTTGTTGCTGCGTCACCAAACGCTACAGAGGCAAACATCGAGAATGCCATTGCTGTAGATAATGCTACGGATAAAATTTTCTTCATAACCTTTTTTTCTCCTCCTTGGACGTTCATAAACTGAGATTTTTCTTTAGTTGAGTAGCTCATGTCACTCATTAGCCGATGCACCCCCTTTCCCGAGTTGAGCAAATTAAGTATAAATAATGTCTGTGACGGGTATCACAGAAACTGGTAAACGAATTTAGGACATGACAATACTAGATTCCTAATTATACCTAAGTATTATACAATGTGCCTCAAGTCACGTAAAGCTAATTTTTCCATTTTGTTAAATTGGCTTTACCAGCGGTTAATTTCAGCCCCTGTGTAAATGACTCTACACCTTAAACGCAGAAGATTTGAAAAAGTTGCGGTTTCTCAAAAAAAATCTTCTTTTTTATATTTTCCGGTGTGATCCCATTAGAAGATACATATGTATGTTCTACTAACTATTGTTAATCATGGGTGCCTACGGAAAACAGTATATCATAGTCGCTTTCTAAACGTCATTATGCAATATTTACTAAGAATCATTAACACTTGTACTATTAATTTAAACATTCCTACAAAAAACAAAAAAAGCGCCGTTGCCGACGCTTGCTTCTATTACATTGTTTCTAACGAATCTTCATAGATAATTGGATCAATTCCTGACGCTTCTCAGGACTCGAGTTCACATTGTCATACATTGCATCAATAGCTGTGCGGTTCTCGCGGTAGCTCTTCTCATGCTTGATTGTAGTATGAGACCATTCGATCAGAGCATTCTCAGTAACAACAAGCTCGTTGTATGAATCGTGGAATCCTGTTGCTTGCACCAGTTCTTCCATGACCTCTTGAGTGATCTCCTGTAGTGCCCGTTTAGCTGCAATTTCCTTCTCCAACACTTTTGCTCTATTCTCAAACATATTCTTGGCTTTCATGTAATCCAACTGTGCTTTTGATAAAATCGGTTTCATCGATGGCTTTCACCTTTCAGAAAATAATATTTTCTACATTATTGTATCGTAAATCGGTGCAGATTACAAAATTTATGTCGCTGGTAATTGTTATCTTTACATCAAAACTCCGACCTACGAATACTTTTCGCAGGCCGGAGCACTTTTTTATTCTTTAGTTAAAGTTCTTAGGGAAGATGCTTGTACTCTTCTGTAAGAGTGCCACAGTAATCTTACCAGCCTCTGCTCTAGTCAACTTACCCTTCGGGTTAAAGTTATAGACGGGCTTCTTTTGGCCTGTAACGGTCACAGCGCTTCCTTCCATAATCTTAGCTTTAGATATAGCTTCAATTGCAGGACGTGAGTAGAAATCCATGTTACTTGTATCAACAAATGATTTGCTTAAGCTTGCCAGCAGTTTACTGTCATTCAAAGACATCTTGAGTTTCAACGCCCTAGCTATCATTACTGCGGCTTGTTCACGTGTTAAGGCTTGATCAGGCCCAAAGAAGCCATCACTGAGGCCTGTAACAATACCTGCCCTAGCAGCTGTCTCAATGTGTTTGAAATCCCATGTAGCCGCTACGGCTTCTGGCACAATATCAAAGAAGGTTTGTTTATTAGCATCATAGTTCAAAGGAATACTTAATGATTTCACCAACAATGTAGCAAATTCACCACGAGTGGTCAAATCGTCGGCTCCGAATGCATCTGCTCGAAGATTGGTCATAAATCCTTTGGAATACAATCCATTCATTATATTTCTGCCCCATGGATGATTCGTAATATCAACAAAACCACGGCGCAGCTTCATAACAGTGTAATAACCAAATTCATCGAATGGAACGGTGATGGTATGTTTTTTCGTATCTACGACCCCGCCCAAGTTCTCCCACTTACCTGAATCTGTATATCGGAATACTGTAATAGTCGATCCCACTTCATCCACAATGCTGGAGTTGAAAGTAAGCGTCAATTCACCACGTTGAGAAGGTACGATTTTTCTTGTTTGACTATACTGTGTAAAGTATCCAGTCTTTCCACTGGCATCCACGAAATGCGGGGTAACCCCGTTGGTCTCAAGATTAACGCCATCATTTCCTAGACCACCACTGAGCCAATAGATATCCGATACTCTCGAAAAGTTATTAGTAGAGACGGTTGATGTAAAGCGCAGAGCAAGATCCTGTGGAATCACAAGCTGCCCGCCCCCGCCTTCGGTTCTGTCGTCACTACCCGTTACGTTGATAATGTTCCCGTAATCATTCTTACGTTCAACAACGCCATCAGCGGGATCCGCAATACCAAACAACAGTTTTGTATTAGGATAATATTTTGCAGCACCAGAGCTAGTATATCCCTTCATAATCGTGCCTTTAGGGAAGTTCAATTCCAAGGTTTTATTAAAGACACTATACTTCGTAGCTACCTTCTCCGCCATATATTGTGTATCAATCTGCACTGCACTAGCATAATACACATTTATAGTATCGCTTATTGTGGAGTTAGCACGAACCACTTGTATCTTAATGGGATTCGATTTGTCTGCTTTTAAGCCCACATAATCATAGGTGAAGCGATCTTGATTTGGCAAATCCGTACGTTTAATTGCTTCTTCTTTGCCAATTATTACTTTAGTGGCACCTTCAGCCTCAATATCAAAACGAACAAAGTTTTTGTTAACAACAATTTGCTCACCTACCGTCGCTACAGGTGACAGAAGACGATATGGAGCAACTTCCCGCACTACTTCAAGACGTTGTGTAGTTCTTGCTCCTGTTTTGTTAATAAGCTCTAGGGTATAAACTTGACTTCCTGGGGCATCAAATTTAATGTCACGTAATCTTAAAATAAAGTTTTTAGCACTGCCAATGTAGTCATAATACAGACCATTTGCAGCCACTTCATCAGGATAACGTTTAGGACCAATAGGTCCATCGGATTCCGTACCGTCAATTAGCAGCTTATCCTGCCCCGTCGAAGTAAACACCAAAGTAGAGCCCTGATATAGATTCAGCGTTGTAGCACCACTACCTTGTAGTACCAAGTCGAATTTATCTTTGCTTGTTGTATATTTTTCATCCTTATATACAATCTCAGCTGGCAATGCCAGCATGGCATTACGCTCGACTTCATTAGAAAGGGTTGTAGTTGTAAAAGGTAAACGATTATCCCCTAAAGTAGGATGGAATTGTTTTATCCCAGAAATGTTGGTATCAATGATGTAAATTTTAAGTTCTTTTTTGATAATACGTTGGTTACCAGCATTATCTCTTGAGACTCCAGTAAACACGATTTTATTCTCACCGTATACCAGTGGTCCCGTCTGACTGATTGTCACAGTGAAATTAAAAGTTGTTTTATTTACTGTTGAGTTTTTTTCTACTTCAAGCTTAAAAGGATTGCTAGATAATGAGTTACTGTCTGTACCGTTAATTTGCACTTGTGCATTTTCTATATTTTCGAACCCGATATATTCCCCAGCGACATTAAGTTTTTTTTCTACACTGGAATCGAATTCGTAGGTCTGACCATCTTGCAGATTACTTACATATATATAGTTTTTCGATACATATGAAATATCAGCATTATAGAAGGATTCGGATCCTTTATAACGGAATTGTACCTTTTGTTGACCATTAGAGAACCCTGATATTTTATAAATATATTCATTTGTTCCTGTGCCTGCAGTTACATAATCTATGGATAGTGGTTTATTACTCAATGGCAAATAGTTCGCAGTTATATCTTCTGGGGTTGTTGATCTATTTGTCTTCGCCATTATATAGAAACTATCCGTCTCTAACTGTTGGCCATTCAAAGGCAATTTAGAGATATTGGTAAGATCACCTGAGCCTGTATATCCAGGAAGGTAGTACATTTCTGTTATAACAGTCTCATTTTTCAAAAATTTATATGAATAAAGATGAGAACTGCTGTGGCTGCCATAATCTACAGACAATTTAAAGTCATTTACACCCGCCAAGATTTCTAAATCAGCTGCAGTCTTAAATTTAACCAATTTATACGTTGGCGTAACGCCATCAGGACCAGGAATTGTTAATTCTTCTGTCACAGCACTAATCGTTACAACTTTTTCGGAACTATTACCTTTATTAAGAGTTAGCACAGCATTTGTTGCAAACGGAGCCACGTTATATGGAACTAAGATCTGTCCAGTAAAACCTGCAACACTTGGAGTCAAATCAGCAGTCAACGTAGGCACATTATCATTTAAGATATTATAGTCCGCATTGTCGTGGTTGATGTTCAAAGAAGCGTACGGTTGATCCTTATCAAAGAAATATACGGATCTGTCTATTGTTATTGAATCCGAAGCATTTTGAATAACAATCTTAAGCGTACTTAATCCCGGACTCAAGTTCAGAGCGGGGGTGAAAAATGTTCCGTCTTCCAATAGGGAAGTTTGTAATGCAGTTCCTCCATTCACGGAGACACTGACTTTAGTGGCATTCGTTACTTTACCTTGAAGAGTAACTGTAGATACTGGTACAACAACTTGTGTTCCTTCATTTAAATTAAGCGCAGAAGGACCACCCAAAACTTTTAATTCTGTTACATAGGGAACTTTATCATAAAGAACATAAAATGATTCTGAACGTTGGAGATTCCCTTGCATACCAGAAAAGGTCACCTTATTAAACCCTGTATACAAAACAAGACCAGATGCTACAAAACGGTTATCCGGGCTATTGGTATCTGTTGTTACCGCTCCCGTAGTCAGGTGAGTAGCATCTGTTACCCATTTATTAGATTGACTATCTTTTGTAAGCTGCTCTACAGTAACCTTCATCGTGGAAGATGTTACCTGAGAGTAGGTTCCTGTAATTGAAAAGGTAGGGCTACTTACTTTGTAAACACTAGAACGGTCAATAAGTCCCTCAGGATTAGGATTAGCTGTTGTTGCTACAACATCCTGTTTCAACAGAACAGTATTACGTAATGTGAGATCATCCGGACTGAAGAAAGTCGTGGAGCTCGTGGTAGCCGCTGCCGCTATGGGCGTGTATTTACCTGGGAACATAGAAACGATCAAAGCCGCCAGCATCAGCCAAACGAACGGTCTCTTAAAGCGTTGCATGTGTTATATCTCTCCTTTGAGTATAAATTCTCGTAAACCTTCACTTTGTTCTTTATCGGTCATAGGAAGCGATATTTTTAGGGAAAACAACAAAAAACTCATCCGAAAAGGGATGAGTTTTGTTAGTTATAGAAAATATTAGAATAATACCATTAATAAATTAAGATTTGGAACCTCTTTCCGGATTAGCCTTCATACGAATTCTTAAAAAGAAATCAATCAGCGGACGTTTAGTCTTACCGATCAAACCTGTAACTTCCGCACCGATCTGCAAGAAGAAGAGCATGATGCAGATGACTACAAAGGTAACCCAGTTCGCCTCGTAAAGAGCGGCAGAGGATTGAATAACAGCTAAAACTCCGAAAAATGCAGCAATACCATAAATAATGAGCACAGTCTGACGATGACTAAAGCCTAGCTCGCGAAGGCAATGATGCAAGTGACCTTTATCTGGTGCAAAGATTGGTTTTTTCTGCAGCTTACGGCGCACGATCGCAAAGAACGTGTCCGACAACGGTACACCAATAATAAGCAAAGGTGTAATAAACGAAACCACGGCAATCTGTTTAAACCCTAGCAAAGCAAGTAAAGCTAAGCAGAAGCCTAAGAACAGCGATCCCGTATCCCCCATAAAAATCTTGGCGGGATGGAAGTTGAAGAACAAGAATCCGATTATGCTACCCAGAAGCAACAGGCATAACATGGCAACCATCGTGTTACCCATCAAGAAAGCCATTACCGCAATCGTAGCAATCGCAATCCCTGATACCCCAGCAGCAAGCCCGTCCAACCCGTCAATCAGGTTAACAGCATTGGTGACACCAACAATCCAGAAAATCGTAAGCGGGATAGCAATCCAGCTTTCCAATGAAGAATACGTATTGTTAAATGGAATATTCACAAAATCTACAGTAATACCAAAACCGAAAACTACAATACATGCTGCAACAATTTGGCCCAGCAGCTTCAACTTTGCTGATAATTCAAATCGGTCATCCAAACCTCCGATAAGTACAATCAGTCCGCCGCCACACAGCAGCGCTTTGATGAAGTTGGCCTCCCGCGGAGTGAACTCATATGGAATAATCGGCAATACGGCAAGCAGGCCTAACACAAACGCCAGAAAAATAGCTAATCCGCCAAGGCGGGGCATAATTTTCGTGTGCACTTTACGAGCATTCGGCACATCTGTCGCACCAATCTTAATGGCGAATTTCTTCACCAAAGGTGTGAGGCCAAGTGCGAGTCCCATGCATACGATAAATCCAGCGATGTATATGATTAACATTTGATCAGTCGACCCCCATTTCTCTACCGCATTGAATTATACGCTGTTACAAAAACAAATTCCAATCCCTTTTTTAGGCTATTCATCTGATTTTCTAGGTGAATATCGGCATTTGACTAGACTTTTGTTACTTTATCTTTCTCACGCACCACTTTTAATGCGAATTTCGGCAACGCAAGCATTCTTTTGTACCGCGTAGGCTCTTTTAATAAACGGTACAACCATTCAATTCTCATTTTTTGGAAAACTTTTGGTGCTCTCTTGCTCTTGCCAGAAATTACATCAAAGCTGCCGCCGACCCCCATCATGATCGGAACACCTAACTTGGATTTGTGTTTTGCAATCCATGGTTCCTGACTATCCGCGCCTCTGGCCACAAATAATAAGTCAGGATTGGTTTTAACAATTCCAGCAATAATTTCATCGTCCGATTCCGGACCAAAATAACCGTCATGATATCCTGCAATAATAACACGCGGATATTGCAATTGTAACCTTTCAGCGGTTTCCTGAATCACCTCAGGTGTAGAACCAAGGAGATATACCTTCCATCCATATCTTTCACCCTGTTGCATCAATTCATGTAACAGGTCAAAACCAGCTACCCGTTCGGTTACAGGCTCCTTACAATAATTAGCAGCCCATACCACACCGGTTCCATCTGGGACAACTAATTCAGCTGACTTCATTATCTCCATATAAGCTGGATCTTCCAAAGCAGCCATAACCATAATCGGATTAGCTGTAATCACTTGATGCGGGATACGGGTATGAACCGCCTCTGTCAAATATGCAACAGTTGCTGCCATATCAACCTTGGAGACTCTAATCCCAAAAATAGGAACTGTAGGTACCGCGCTTTCTGCTTTCACTTTAGATCATCCTTTATGGTGGAAATATTCTACGATTTGCCGTGCTGGAGCCCCTGCTTCTTGAATCAACGAGGAGAGGATCGTCTCCCGCTCATTTCTCCATCCCTCTGCTGTTTCCAAAAGATGGCCTATCTCAGCAGCAACTTGTCCAGCATCTAATGATTGGGTCGTGCCCACAGGCTGACACCGAACTCTGTCTAGAAAATGATCAATTTTCGGATCATAAGAGATACCAATCAGCGGAACTCGCCGCCCTGCGGCATAAATCAGGCTATGAAGACGCATTCCGATCAGCACTTCACATTGCCCTACTTCCCGCAGCATGTGTTGCGGATGACTAGCATCTTCACAAATACTGACCTGCCCCCCATGCTGGCTTATATTTTCTTCCAGCTTCTCCATCACATAACGTGAGGCTTCAATATCAGATGGAAGATGAAACGGAAGGAATCTTAAATGCAATGGTTTTTCAAGATTCGCCTTAATCAAGCCTTGAGCAAGAGCGTCCAGCTCCTTGCGATCTTGTTCCCAATAACGTACCGAAATACCTACTACCGGAAGTGAATCTGAAGACTCTGGTAATTCAGCAGCATCAGTCTCTTCAGGTAAAGATAAGCCCATCACCGGGTCAGGAACAACCTCTATGTTCTTCTGTTCTAATCCCATAGAAAGTAAAAGCTCGCGGGATTGTTCATCCCGCACAGAGATATAAGTACATTTGCGAAACACTGATTTGATTAATGGGTGGAAAAGCTTACGATGCACAGGTCCGATACCTTGAGCATAAATAAAGGTCGGTTTACCCATCCACTGCGCAAGCTTAATAATACCTAAATAGTAAGGAATACTCTTGCTTCCTGTTACATCTTGCAGCAAGCTGCCTCCACCGCTAATCAGACCAGAACTCTCATAAATAGCTTGACGGACTTCAACCAGCTTCATCCGGTGCACAGATTTCACTCCATATGTGGCGCTAGTCCACTCAGGATCGATGGACAAGACAATGGGTTCGATCTCTATACCTGCAGCTTGAGCATGTTGTTGCAGTGCAATCAATATAGATTGCAGTACCGCCTCATCCCCGCTGTTATGGAAACCGTAATAACCGGAAATAACTATCTTTTTAGGAGTGGCGACCATCGTTTCCAACACCCTTCTGCAATTTGCCATACGATTACGGCAATCACACCAATGATCAGTCCTAATCCAAGACCGAGCAAGCCACGAATGAGCGAGATCAGAACTGGCGAGTGAATATGAGCAAAGGTATCTACCATCGAGAGCTGACCGATTACAGCAATAATCATGATAAACGCTGCATTCCGATATCTAAAGGCCAAGAATGCGCCAAGAATTAATAACGGATGCGCTAGCAAAAACTCTTTATTACGCGGTCGAACGCCAACCGTATTTTCCAAGAATGTACGTAAAACCATTTCCAACGGACTCACACTGCCACCGTTACCTGTACGGGTCATGTAATAATAGCCAACAACCGCCAAAACAAAGGCAATGATAATCATCGCAAATGTGATTGGTGTCCGCAGTAGCTTACCTGTCTTGTTAAAGACAAAATCCCCACGATACAAAAGCACGTAAAGTGCCACAAGACCGATAGGTGCCATATGAAGCAGACTGACACCACGGAACTGGTTGAGAACCAGGCTATAAGTTACATTATTAAGCAGTGCTATCATAAACGGCACAGCGCTCAAAGAGATCAGTGAAGTCTTAAAATAAAGCACTAAGCTATGTGTAAACCGGCGTTGCGGGCTCATAGCCTTATAGGTAAGGGGATTGCTCCGTAGAGGTGGCCCCATTTCATTAACCTTACGAATGGCAAGCACAACGGCAAGCGTTGGTGCACTTATCGCAGCGGCAAGCGCGAGCGCTTGTTCAAACATTTCAGGCTTCACTAGCATCAGGCCTGCACTTCCAATCAGACCTAACACCCAGGCAGCAAGCGTGAGCTGTGGAATGAAGTAAGAGACCAGCAGAGCCACTAAAGACACTGCTCCAACCACCGCAACTAGCTTAAAGTAACGTTGATAAGAGGAATCTACAACCTCAAATGCCGTAGCTTGTCCCAGTTTAAATCCATTGTCTTTAATCTGCTCAACTGCTCCGCCTGGTTCGCTTAGGCTGGTAATAAGGTTATCTAATGTATCTGTAACCTGTGCCTTAGCAGTATTTCTTGCAGGAATCGTGTTTAAGTAGATCATGCGGATATTCCGATCCTTTGTTGCCAGAGCGAAACGGTCCGAAATTACTTTTGGATCTAAGGCAGAATCTCCCTCACTAAGGGAATATAAACGTGTCACATTATAATCCAGCAAATAAGCGAGCCTGTTAAAGCCCTTTTGCTGTTTTTTAATATTCTCAATTGCTGCAATCCCCATTCCACGTTCCTTAAGGAGATTAGCAAAGTCAGTGATACTGCCAGTATCGGCATCATCATTAAACCCTTTAACAGACTCACCTTCAAATAGAATCCGTTTAACACCCAATTCCTCATAACGATCCAACAGCTTCTTTACCGTGGCTTCATTATAAGTCAGAGAATCCACAAGACGAGGTACAATACTGAATCCCTTGTTATGCAGCATGTCCAGTGTAAATGGATCGGGCTGCAGCGGCTTCAATGTAGCGTCTTCTAGCGGGGTCTCAATGATAAGACCCTGCTGTCCGCGGAAACTCCAGTCTCTTGAATTAATCCCAAGATTACTAAATGCTTCTTTAATTACAGGCGCTAAAGTTTCGCTGTAATCAGCACTGGTAAAAAGAATATAGGTATAGTTCTCATTTTCAGGAATGATTGTGTCCGTAAGATTAGCTATATCAGCCGCACCCCATATCATAAGACGACGCGCCTTACGATAATCTTCCAATGTGCTTTCGTAAATCGCCATACTCTGAACACCAGCGTCTTTAAGGCGATCTAACTGTTCGGAAATATAATCTTGTGGATTTGCACGATAGCTGGCTACATCAACCAGATCACGATAATCAAACACAAATTCTACTGTTTTGGAAGACTTCTCCGTCTGCAGTCGATCATAGACCACTGGCAAGGCTGCTATAACGCCAACCACAACTATGATCCACAGCCACTTTCGGGAAGTAATATTCCAACGTTGCCATTTTTGCCGCACCAAAAGTACCTCCTCTTTCGCTTTAAAAACTCTTTTAACAAAAGTAGAAACGGATCGTCATCCTTTTAGAGACGGTACCCGTTTCTACGTAAAATATAATTCACAATATAGAAAGCACTCTATATTTATTATTGTCCCCCGTCAACGCGAGCCATAACCTGTTTCGACAGTGCAGCAACCTTATCCTTAGCATTCTGCAGGGAGTCACCCACTACTGCAAAATAAACCTTAATCTTAGGTTCTGTGCCGGAAGGGCGCAGGCAGAACCAAGATCCGTCAGCCAGCAAATACTTCAGTACATTTTCCTTCGGCAGTCCATTTAAGCCCAGGGAATAATCCTGAATTTCTGTTACGGCAGATCCAGCAATTTCTTGTGGTGCATTAGAACGCCAATCATTCATGATTCCTTGAATTTGCGCAACGCCATCTTTGCCTTTCAGCGTACGGGACTCCAAGCTTTCCAAGAAGTATCCGAACTGCTCGTACAATTCCTGAAGAACATCATATAATGTTTTGCCTTGAGCTTTATAATAAGCACCTGCTTCAGCGATAAGCATAGCAGCAAGAACAGCATCCTTATCGCGAGCATAATTGCCTGCAAGATAACCATAGCTTTCTTCATATCCGAAAAGATAAGTGTATTCTCCGGATTGTTCGAACTGGGTCATCTTTTCTCCAATATATTTGAAGCCAGTCAGCGTATTAAATACAGTTGCACCATAATGAGAAGCTACAGCAGCCCCCATTTCGCTAGTAACGATAGTCTTTACAACCGCACCATTGCTAGGCAGCTTTCCTTGTTCCTGCAAACGACTCAAATAGTAATGAATCATCAGTGCTCCGGATTGATTGCCGGACAGAACAACAAATTTACCTTCATTGTCGCGAACTACCGCACCCATACGGTCTGCATCAGGATCTGTACCAATCAAAAGGTCAGCATTCAACTCTTCGCCCAGCTTCATAGCTAGCGTAAAAGCTTCACGTTCCTCCGGGTTCGGAGATTTCACTGTAGAGAATTCAGAATCCGGCTGCTCTTGCTCAGGTACAACATGCACCTGGGTGAAGCCGATTTTCTCAAGTACACGGCGGACTGGCAAATTACCTGTACCATGCAGCGGAGTGTATACGATTTTAAAATCTTTCCCAAGCGTAGAGGCAATCTCTTCACTTGCAAGACTGACTGCAGCAACAGTATCGGTAAACGCTTCGTCATCCTTCTCTCCTAGCCAGTGCAACAGCCCTTGAGCTTCAGCTTCTTCTTGCGAAATCCGCTTTACACCATCAAAAGTGTCAACCTCTAGTATGTAAGAAATGACCTTTTCGGCTTCGTGTGGTACAAGCTGTCCGCCTTCCGAATTATAGACCTTATAACCATTGTATTCAGGAGGGTTATGGCTCGCGGTGATTACAATACCACCCGTTGCTTTCAAATAACGCACGCTGAATGATAGCTGTGGTGTTGATCGAAGGGAGGTAAACAAATGCGCCTCGATGCCATTAGCAGCCAGTACAAGAGCAGCCTCAAGTGTGAATTCAGGCGAGAAGCGACGAGAGTCATGCGCGATAACAACCGAAGGTCTGCCTTCTCCAGTATGCTTTTCTAGAATATAATTAGCGAAGCCTTGTGTAGCTCTGCCAACAGTATAACGATTGATACGATTGCTGCCCGCACCAATAACCCCACGCAAGCCGCCTGTACCAAACTCTAAGTCTCTGTAAAAACGCTCTTCAAGCTCCTGTGGCTCATTCTCCAGAGCGCGAAGCTCTGCCTTTGTAGCCTCGTCAACAGAAGGGTCCTGCAACCAGCGGGATAATGTGTCTGCCGCTTTCGCACTTAATTGAGTCATATGAATCTCTCCTTTAGATATATTTATAGAAAAATAAAATATTTAGCTCAGAGCAAACATAATTTCTCCAGAGGCTACAACCTTACCTTCAACGGAAGCAGTAGCTTGTCCTTTTCCGATGCTGCCCTTAAGGCGGGTGATCTCTACTTCAAGAGTAAGTGTATCGCCCGGTACCACTTGACCACGAAAACGGAATCCGTCCAGCCCAGCTAAAAAACCGATTCGGCCGCGATTAGCTTCTACTCCCAGGATAGCAACCGCACCCACTTGTGCAAGGGCTTCTGTAATCAGTACACCCGGCATTACCGGATAGCCCGGAAAGTGACCTACAAAGAACGGTTCATTGATCGTTACATTTTTGATTCCTACAGCTTTTTTGCCCATTTCAATCTCGATAATTTTGTCCACCAGCAGAAATGGAGGCCGATGGGGGATGATTTCTTGAATTTGGTTGATATCCAGCATTATGACAAAACTCCTTTCGGATGTTGCACATTTTCTTTTATTCTTTGCCGAAATGCATAAAATTAGGCAGGTTCGGTAAAAACTATATTTATCCTTCACCAACTGCAGAAGTGGAGGTTGAGATAAGGGGCTTTCTCCACCGGATGCGGCAGCATGGCGGAGAGGGCCCTTTTTGCTGCCCGAGGCCCCCCACCATTATACATTTTTCAGCATAAAAAAGAAAACTCCCTTATATAACAAGGGAGTGGTTAAATCATCTTCATTTATGGAGCAAAAACCAAATCATATACATGTCTCCACGTGCTCCACTGCAGAGCATCGCTTAACTCTTTCTTACCCAGGACAACGTAACCGACGGCCAGACCGCCTCCAAGTGCAGCTACGAGAAGCAAGGGAATAAGAACCCATTGTATCATGGTCCATTTGGAGATCCCTCGTGGAGAGGGTTCTTTCTTCTCTTCCGATTTAACTTTTTCCTGTCGATCCATTCCTTCACCTCTACGCGCGCATGTTATTGGCTAGACCAAACATCTGATCACTGGACGAAAGTGCCCGAGCTACGAGTTGATACGTGCGTTGAATCTGCATCATTTCTGTCATTTCTGAGGTCATATCGACATTCGACTGCTCCAGCCATCCTGAGCGCACTCCAATTCCAGATGCCTCGCCTGCCGCTCTTTGTACAAAAGCCTGCCGTGCTGTAACTCCATCTGCAAGCATATAGAAATTACCATCGACAGCCTTTAAGGCATTCTGTGTCTTAGGTTCTACTATCATTATAGTACCCGCTACCTGAACAGGTCCATTCTCCGTCTTTTTCGTTAACACACGACCGGATTCATCGATAGCAGCATTCACACCTACAGGAACCGTTAGAGGTTTGCCCTCTGTATTTAAAACCGAGTTTCCTGTGTTATCAACCAATACCATCTTTTTGGCATCAGTCGTGTCAGGAATAAAGTGAAAATCACCCTGACGAGTGTACGCCGTAGTACCATTGACCTGAACACCAAAAAGCCCGTTGCCCTGAATGGCTAAGTCGGTCGGACTCCCTGTTTCTTTAAGGGGTCCCTCTTCCCAATTCGTTGAGATCGAAGGTACATAAGTCCCAAAACCCATATTAAAGCCTAGAGGTGTAGAACGGCCCGGTTGGTCATAATCATCTGATTGCTGTTGTACACGAGTCAGCACGTCCTCAAAAGAGCCCTGCTTGCTCTTATAACCATTGGTATCCATGTTGGCTAGATTATCCGCTATAATATCAAGCCGCTGCTGAAGGCTCGACATGGAGACTGCTGCACTAATCGTTGAGTTGTTCATAGATCAAACCTCCTATAAGCTCTACCTGTAAAGCTCATTCCTAAGCACTGCCTATACCCTGCCAACTTCACTTACAGCCTTCTGCAAGCTGCCATCATAATATTGAACAATCTTCTGGTTCGCTTCATAAGCCCGATAGGCGGCATTCAAATCCACAGTAACCTGAGTAGGATCTACATTGGAGCTTTCCAGGTAACCTTGGCGTACTTGCATGTTATCTGTTCCGTTAGAGAAACGGATATCTGCCGCCTCTACATCATCAGCGTGAAATACACCATTACCGTCACGTACAAGCTCCTGTGGCTTTGTTACTACACTCACACCAAGCTTGGTCCCTGTCGGAAGTCCTGTTACTGGATTAAGCAAATTACCCTGCCCGTCCACTTTAAGGGTGTCCTGATTTCCTGTCAAGACAAGGGGCTTGCCTGTGGAATCAAGAACCTTGAAGCCACCACTGCTCAGTACCTCTCCTGTAGCCGCGTTTATTGAGAAGCTCCCATTTCGCGTATACAGATTATTCCCTTCAGCATCCTGTACAGTAAAGAAGGCCTGTGGACGATAAACAACCTCACCCTCAGGGCTTACATATTTGCCTGAACCATCAAAGGAGATATTTTGACCTGTCACAGGATCAGCTACTTGCAAATCCGTAGATAAAGCAAAATCCATGGTCTTGCCGCTCTCCCTTAAATCACCCTGTAAATATTGGGATATCGATTGTTCTGCAAAAACCCCAGTGTTAAGGCGCCCCACTGGCTTTGTATTGCCATTACTCATAGCAGAGATCAGTACATCCGGAAAAGCATGATTGACACTGTCAACCTGCTTGTACCCCGTTGTATTCAAGTTAGCGATGTTCTGTGTTGCCGTATCATGTCTACGCTGCTGTGTAACCATACCTGCAGCGGCTGTATATAATCCTCTTATCATGAAGGTAGTCCCCTTCCGAATCTTTTGCTACCTTTTATATCGGCTGCTTAGAACTTTTTCTTAACGACCTTGTCCAAATTATCTAGCATTATTCCGGTTCCCTTAACTACACAATGCATCGGGTCTTCCGCTATCCACACCGGAACATGTAATTCTTCTGAGAGGAGCTCGTCCAATCCATTAAGTAAAGCGCCACCACCAGTTAGAACAACACCCCGGTCAATAATATCTGCTGATAGCTCAGGCGGTGTACGTTCCAGAACGGACTTAGCAGCTGCCACAATAGAAGAAACCGGATCCCATAGTGCTTCTTTTACCTCGCCTGAAGTAATAGTGAGCGTCTGAGGGAGTCCACTTACCATATCACGACCACGAATATCCATTTCAGCCTGCATCAGGCCTGGACGCACGGTGCCAATTGTAACCTTAATATCCTCTGCCGTACGTTCACCGATTAACAGCTTATACTTTTGTTTAATATATCTTAAAATGGCCTCATCGAACTTGTCTCCTGCGACTTTAATCGAAGAAGCGGTAACGACGTCGCCCATAGAAAGTACGGCTACATCCGTCGTTCCGCCACCGATATCGACGACCATGTTCCCACTAGGCTGATAAATATCCATTCCCGCTCCGATTGCAGCGGCTTTTGGCTCTTCCTCCATAAAAACTTCCTTAGCCCCGCTCCGCTCCGCCGCTTCCCGTATGGACTTCTGTTCCACAGATGTAATATTTGTAGGGGCGCAAATCAGAATACGGGGCCGTGCGTACCAGGACCGGCCGCCAACGCGGTCGATAAAATACTTGAGCATCATTTCTGTGATTTCAAAATCTGCAATGACACCATCCCGGAGAGGACGGATTGTTATAATATTTCCAGGTGTACGTCCAACCATGCGACGTGCCTGTTCTCCCACCGCAAGGACTCTCTTCGTATCACTTTCAAGTGTGACCACGGAAGGTTCATCCAGAACGACTCCCCTTCCCTTAACATGTATGAGCACATTGGCCGTGCCGAGGTCGATTCCGATATCCTTGCTAAACATAATGAAAGAGCCCCCAAAGTGTTATTTTAATTGAAAAAACAGCAGTTAGTACTAAATTTAAAAATACCATACTTTAGGGGAAGTACACAATGTATTAAAGCTGAATATTTCCTTAAATTTCCGAAAATCTCATGGCTTTGATGCTACAGCAACCTCACGTTTTTTCCCCGTCGATTTTTTATATTTGATTTTTGTGGCTTCTCCCCCCCGAAGATGTCGGATGGACTTGTGATATTCGAGAATGTGCTTCACCTGATCGGCCAGATCAGGGTTGATCTCTGGCAGACGCTCAGTTAAATCTTTATGCACCGTGCTCTTTGAAACGCCAAATTCCTTGGCTATGGTCCGGACCGTATGCCTGGTTTCCACGATGCAGCGTCCGATTTTGATCGTACGTTCCTTGATGTAATCGTGCACGCTCCCGCCTCCCAACTGTGGATAGTTTGGTACATTATATGAGGGGCGGGCTTATATATTCGCGCTTTCAAGACATGACAAGCTATGGAGGGCTCATTTTATTTAATGGACAACCTAATAACCCGTGTTATTAGCATGATGAAAAGCCGTCGTTCTCCCTTTAGGTCAACAACCGTTTCCCGCGTAAACAAAAGGCTCATCACAAACACAACCTTAAAAATCCTTATATACACAAAAAAATAGGGGGCTTTCGCCCCCTGCTATAGAAATTTTTATCGCTGTGGCAGTAAATCCGATGGATTGACTACTTTGCCATCTTCGTACACTTCAAAGTGTACATGATTTCCAAGGTCCTTTTCGATCTCACTGCGACCAGCTGTGGCAAGAGTATCTCCTTGCTTCACTACATCGCCTTGTTTAACTTTTGTTTCACCAAGACTTTGGTATACAGTCTTCAAATTACCTTGATGGGTAATTTCAATCACTTTACCTAATACCGCAACATCTTCCACTCTGGTCACTTCACCGCTGAGCGCTGCTTTAACATCGAACGTATTGTTGTCTTCACGGGCAATATCGATTCCGACATTAGGAATAAATTTGTCGTTATATTGCACCATAGCGGCAACGTGATTGTCCTCTGTACCATTCTCATCATAATACGGCTTAACTACTTCTACTTCACCTGGATTAGCTACTGGCCAAGCCATACTTTCCGTTGAAGCAACAACTTCAAGTGCATCTGGACCTCCGGTTGTTGTACCAGCTTCGTTAGCGGAAGTTCCTACTTGCTGCGAAGTGGCGGCGGTGTCCTGGTTGAGCGGCTTCTGGCCGGCATCCTGATAGACCCACACCAAGGTTAGTATAATTGCCGCTGCCGCCGTGTAGACTGCTGGGAATACCCAACGCTTAGATACCAGTCTGTTCCATGAAGAAGGTTTTGCACCAGGTAAATCTCCCTGAGTTTTTTTGAGAGATTCATCTTGGTTTGTTTTGTTTTTGTCTTGTTCATTCATATGGTTATCACCTCAGTAACCAGTGTTACCGGGGTTTTCTCTTTTATACGTATCTTTCAAGTTATTTTTTCAGAAGAGTTGAGATTTGTGTAAATGAGATACCACTATAATAGTGTTTGAGAATTTGGGTAGCAGTTCCACCCTCTTTAGCCATCCCATTTGCCCCCCACTGGCTCATCCCTACTCCATGCCCATTTCCGAAGGTCGTGATTAAGATCTTATTCCCCTTACGACTCCAACTGAATTGGCTGGATCGTAGGCCCAGCTTCTCTCTCACTTCACGTCCAGTAAATATAGAGCCTCCAATTGAGATTTCTTTAATCCGATGTCCAGTGGTAAGAGACAACACTTCCATAGGTAATCTCGAAGATGATGAAATCTTCGTTGTAGTTCCTGAATTGGTAGTTTCTTTGGAGGCTGGAATGACTTTATCGTTCAGACCCAATCTAGTAAGTATTTCAGCAACAGTAAAGGTGTTAGTCACTGCATAGTTTGGGGTAATCTCTTTCTCCCAAGGACTCGTCACGCTGCGCAGATAGGGAATCGCTGCATTCCAATACTCTTCTGAGTTCTCAGTATATCCTCCACTGGAGGCGAAAAAGGAGGCCGTTATCGGCTGCCCTTTATAAGTCATGATCACTCCGCGCGTCTCAAGGACCGCGCGCTGCAGCTTTGCGAGGTCGGCGCTTCTTCCGCCGAGCTTCCATTGCCGTTCCAGCGTGTCCTTAGATATGTAAGCCTGATGGCTTACCGTATCGGTTACATCCGCCTCCGGAACGGGTACGCCGCTTCTGTCGCCAGCCACCAGGCGGCGCATGATAAAGGTGCGGGCAGCTACGGCCTGCGCTTTGAGCGCTTCAAGCTCAAAGTCGGCCGGCATCTCGGCCGCAAGCACGCCGCGGACGTAGTCCTCCAGCGGCAATGTCTCTATTTGTCCGCTGTGTGACAAATAGACAGAGACGTCCGGCTGCGGCGCTTCCTGCGCAGCCGTCTCCGGCGCCGCCGGAGGGGCCGTGACTGCTGGCACGGCCACAGGCGCCGGTTGTCCCCGGTGTAGCGGGACAACCGCCAGCGGAATCAGCAGCGCCGCCAGGAAAGGCGCTGCGAGCCAGGCAACGGGGATGAGTCGCCTGCGCCGGGGAGCAAGGGGACGCGAGTGCCAGCGCGTTGTCTTGTTTCTTCGCAAGTAGCGGAAATCTTTCATCTCTATGGCTCCTTCCGTGAATCACTGGTGATTCTTATAGATATGAATTTGCAGCAACTGCTAGAACACAATTTGAGAGAAAGAGAGTTCCTGTCCTCAATCTATTACTAGACCACAGGCTATTAAATTGCATACAAAAAAATCCCCATCAAATGAGGATTCCATAAAAAAAGACCAAGCTGCAAACTGCAGCCTGGTCTCTCCTAATGATTGATATTATACCCAAGTTGGTTGAACCTGAAAGCGTGGTTTAACCTCTTCGTTTTTAGTCGATTCACTCTTGGATACTTCCGGTTTAAGAACTTCATCCTTCACGGTTTGCGCTGAAGTATCTTCCATGGAGATGCGCCAAATTTCCGCACCCAATCCGGACAGTTTCTCAGCCAAATGAACATACCCGCGGTCAATATGATGAGTTCCGCTTACTTCAGTAGTGCCCTCAGCAACCAGACCTGCCAAAATAAGCGCAGCTCCCGCACGCAGATCCGTAGCACAAACCTTAGCTCCGACCAATTGTGCATTACCTGTAACGATCGCCGAGCGACCTTCGATCTTAATCTCAGCATTCATGTTGTGGAATTCATCCACATGCATAAACCGGTTCTCAAATACGGTTTCTGTAACGACACTAGTACCTTCAGAACGCAGCAATAATGCCATCATTTGCGACTGCATATCCGTAGGAAAACCTGGATACGGCAAAGTCTTCAAATCAACAGCTTTGAGAGGCTTGTCACTGATTACACGAATACCGTTCTCGTCGGGAATAATGGTTACACCCATTTCTTCCATCTTAGCAATAACAGGACCTAAGTGATCAGCAATTGCGCCTTCCACATATACATCGCCCCCGGTAATTGCTGCAGCCGCCATGTACGTACCTGCTTCGATACGGTCAGGGATTACATGATGTTTGACCCCATGCAGACGTTCTACCCCTTCAATACGGATAACGCCTGTTCCCGCACCGCGTACGATTGCGCCCATACCATTCAAGTAATTGGCCAGGTCGACAATCTCAGGCTCCTTAGCCGCATTCTCGATAACGGTCACGCCTTCGGCTAATGTAGCTGCCATCATTATATTTTCGGTCGCACCTACGCTTGCTACATCCAAATACACTTTGGCACCGCGCAGGCGTCCGTTGCTTTTCGCTTCAATGTAGCCCTGGCCGAGACTAATCTCCGCACCCAGTGCTTCAAACCCTTTCAAATGCTGATCAATCGGTCGTGTACCAATGGCACAGCCGCCTGGCAGGGAAATTCTTGTCTGACCAAGTCTAGATAACAGTGGGCCCATGACTAAAAAAGACGCCCGCATTTTTCGAACCCATTCATAAGGTGCTTCACAGGATGTGATATTTGTAGCATCCACCTGGATAATATCGTTCTGATATGTAACCCCTGCACCCAGAGATTCCAGCATTTTTGATATCGTCATCACATCATCAAGCGGAGGTGCGTCTACAATGACGCTTACTCCTTCTTCTGCCAATAGAGAGGCGGCTATGATCGGTAATACGGAATTTTTTGCGCCGCTAACTTTCACGCTCCCGGTCAATCTGTTGCCACCGCGGACGATAAATTTGCTCATTTTCGGTTTCCCTCCGCGTCCATTATTTCTTAAATTATTTTTTTAGATTAAAGTAATTGCAAAAAAGTTCTCTACTCCATCAATACGCCCATTTACTCGGGCATGTTCCTTAAAGTTCAGTGTTGACATAATAAAACCTTATTATTCGACACCTTTTGACCACTGCGACCTAAGACACTTATAACCAAACTACATCCCCTTAAAACATATATCGGATCATCCCACTCCAGCTCAGGTAATCCAGGAAGAACCCCGCTACAAAACGACCAAGTACAATGGCCAACAGCAAGTGCAGCAGCCTTCCCTGAGGACTCTTGGGATATCTTATGACCAAATCGAGCTTAAGGTTCTGCAATGCCCACCAAGATAATACAACACTGAGCAAAGATACAATCATTGAGACCATACTGCTGGTTCCAACTGCGCTAGACAACCCACCCGACAATATATCCTCCATGCTAACCCTCCGTGTTCGTATTACTCGGAAATCGACTCTTATATCATACTTGTGAAGGGCAAAAGAATCCAGTACTTTTACAAATTTTTAAACAATTCAACGCCATTATCCAAAATAATGAAGAAATTTTAACCTTTTTTCAATAGATTACTATAATAAAAAGCAGTCAAACCCTAAGGCTTGACTGCTTTTATCCTACTGTTGTCCTTTTCCAGTGGACACTTTAATCCGTGTAACAGCGCGTTGCAGCGCCAATTCCGCACGGCGGTGATCGATATCATCTTGTTTGCTCCGAGTCTGGAGACGGCGTTGAGCCCGTTCTCTAGCCGCTTCGGCGCGCTCAACATCGATATCTGTTGGCAGCTCGGCACTTTCAGCCAGCACGGTTACTTTGTCCTTATGCACTTCAACGAACCCGCCATGAACAGCGATGGAGATCGTAACACCGTCCGATTTGACGGATAACGGAGCAACCTGAAGTGGAGTCACAAGCGGAATGTGTCCCGGCAAAATACCCAACTCGCCTTCGACCCCTCTTACAATCAAGCTATTCACTTGCTTGGAGTAAACGAGATGCTCCGGCGTGACAATTTCCAACAAAAAGGTATTCACTTCCATTCCTCCTTAAAGCTTTACATTGTAAAGCTCGCTTCGAAAGCATGCACTAAGCTTTACGAAGTAAAGCTTGCATCGAAAGCATTAGCTAAGCTCAGGTTACATCGATTTCGCTTTTTCTACTGCTTCTTCAATCGTACCTACAAATAGGAAAGCTGCTTCTGGAAGATCATCATGCTTACCATCCAGGATTTCCTTAAAGCTGCGTACAGTTTCTTTGATTGGTACATATTTACCCTTAAAGCCAGTGAACTGTTCAGCCACGTGGAATGGCTGCGACAGGAAGCGTTCAACTTTACGAGCACGAGCTACGATAACCTTATCATCCTCACTCAATTCATCCATACCCAAGATGGCAATGATATCTTGAAGCTCGGTATAACGTTGCAGCAATTGTTTAACACCTTGTGCCACGTTGTAATGTTCTTCACCAACAATTTCTGGAGCGAGCAAACGCGAGCTGGAAGCCAGTGGGTCAACCGCTGGGAAAATCCCCTTCTCGGAAATTTTACGCTCAAGGTTAGTTGTTGCATCCAAGTGAGCAAACGCTGTAGCCGGAGCAGGGTCAGTGTAGTCATCCGCCGGTACGTAGATTGCTTGAATCGATGTAACTGAACCTTTTTTAGTCGATGTGATACGCTCTTGCAGCTGGCCCATTTCAGTAGCCAGAGTCGGCTGATAACCAACCGCAGATGGCATACGGCCGAGAAGAGCGGACACTTCGGAACCCGCTTGGGTAAAGCGGAATATATTATCGATAAAGAGCAGCGTATCGCGGCCTTCCACATCACGGAAATATTCCGCCATGGTCAAACCGGTCAAAGCTACACGAAGACGTGCACCTGGAGGCTCGTTCATTTGTCCGAAGACCATTGCTGTCTTCTTAATAACGCCGGAATCCGTCATTTCGTGATAAAGGTCATTACCTTCACGAGTACGTTCACCGACACCTGCGAATACGGAAATACCACCGTGCTCTTGGGCAATGTTATTAATCAATTCTTGGATTGTTACTGTTTTACCTACGCCGGCACCGCCGAAGAGGCCGACTTTACCACCCTTAGCATAAGGTGCGAGCAAGTCGATAACTTTAATACCTGTTTCCAAGATTTCCGCTTGTGTTGACAATTCGTCAAATGTTGGTGCGAGACGGTGAATCGGGTTCTTTTTCTCAGCAAGAACTTCACCAGCGTTATCAATTGGATTACCAAGTACGTTAAATACACGGCCTAATGTCGCTTCCCCTACAGGAACCGAAATTGGACCTCCTTGATCGATTGCATCCAGTCCACGAACCAGACCATCAGTAGAAGACATCGCGATACAACGTACCAGATTGTCTCCCAAGTGATTGGAAACCTCAAGTGTTAGGTTAAGCTGACGACCATTGTCCAAGACGGTTTCAATTTTGATAGCGTTGAAAATCTCGGGCAACTGGCCGCGTTCAAATTCAATATCGACAACCGGACCCATAATGCTTACAACGCGTCCTTTGTTCATCTTCTTTTCCCTCCTCGAAAGCTGTTACATCAAGAAGAAACGACGTTGTCGTCATATAAAGATGACAACCGTTTCTCGTAGAAATATAAGCATTTTGTATAGTGTAAAACCATACTTTCTTATATTTTAAGAAGAACTTACAGTGCCGTTCTTAAGGAGCTATGCACCCTAAGCAAGCGACACTGTTTCTCGTAAAACACAAGACAAGTTAAGCACTTAGTTTAACTTTTCTTGTATTTTAAGACTGCGCGTTCGCTCCGGCCACGATCTCGGTAATTTCCTGCGTAATTGCCGCCTGACGGGCACGGTTGTACGTAAGGGTAAGTTCTCCGATCATTTTCGACGCGTTCTTCGTTGCACTGCCCATAGCTGTCATTTTCGCCCCCAGCTCACTGGCCTTGCCATCCAGAATAGCGCTATAAATCAAAGTTTCAGCGTACTTTGGAAGCAATACTTCTAGCACGCCTTCCGGTGAAGGTTCATATTCGTAGTTTGCAGAAGCTTCATGATGCTCTTGATTCCCTACTCCATCCATAGGCAACAGTCGCTCAACGGTTGGGATCTGGGTGATAGCATTGACGAATTGATTGTAACAAACATACAACTCATCATACGTACCATCTACAAACTGCTGTACTGCCGAATTCGCGATCGACTTGATGTCAGCAAACTTCGGCGCATCCGATAGCTCAGTGACTTCCTGTACAATCGGATATTCACGGCGACGTAGAAAGTCACGGCCCTTACGACCAATAACAAATAATGCGTACTCATCTTTGGACTTATGCTTCTCCGCGATGAGCATCGTCACCTTACGCAAAATATTAGCGTTGTAGCCACCTGCAAGCCCTCTATCAGAGGTAACGATTAGATAACCAGTCTTCTTCACAGGGCGGCTAACCAGCATAGGGTGTTGAACACCTTCGGTGCCAGCAGCAATGCTCGATACAACCTCTTTTAGCTTCTCAGCATAAGGACGGGCGGCAATTGCCTTCTCCTGAGCTTTTCTCAGCTTGGATGCGGCTACCATTTCCATCGCTTTTGTGATCTGTCTTGTGTTTTGAACACTCTTAATTTGACGTTTAATATCACGCATGCTTCTTGCCATGATTTCACCACCTTAGAGCTTTGACGGAGTCAAAGCTAACTTCGTAAGCATTCTCTTAACTTTGACGAAGTCAAAGCTACTTCATAAGCACAGCCTGAGCTTCGGCAGAGCCAAAGCTCACTTAGTAAAATCCGTTAAAGTCATCTATATTAGCTAGTAGCGAAACCTCTTTTAAAGGTATCAATCGCTGCTTTAAGAGCGGCTTCGTTATCAGCTGTCAAATCTTTTGTATCCCTGATGGATTGAGCTACATCAGCAGCACTGCTATCCATGTAAGCAAGGAATTCCTTTTCAAAACGTTTTACGTCTTTAACTGGAATATCATCCAAATATCCTTTTACAGCTGTGTACAAGCTAAGCACTTGATGCTCAACAGACAACGGCTGATTCACACCTTGTTTCAGAACTTCCATCATACGTGCCCCGCGATTCAGACGGGCAAGTGTAGATTTATCAAGATCTGAGCCGAACTGTGAGAAGGCTTGAAGTTCGCGATATTGGGCAAGATCCAAACGGAGCGAGCCGGCTACCTTCTTCATCGCTTTGATTTGAGCGGAACCCCCTACACGGGAAACGGAGATACCGACGTTGATCGCCGGACGTTGACCAGAGTAGAACAGATCGGATTCAAGGAAGATTTGACCATCTGTAATCGAGATTACGTTCGTAGGAATGTAAGCTGATACGTCAGATGCCTGTGTTTCGATAAATGGAAGTGCGGTTAATGAACCACCACCAAGCTCATCACTAAGCTTAGCTGCACGCTCCAAAAGACGGGAGTGCAAGTAGAATACGTCACCTGGGAATGCTTCACGACCCGGTGGACGACGAAGCAGCAAGGACAATTCGCGATAAGCCGAAGCTTGTTTCGAAAGGTCATCGTAAATGATCAGTACGTGCTCGCCCTTGTACATGAAGTATTCGCCCATTGCGCAACCTGCGTATGGAGCAATATACAACAATGGAGACGGCTCGGAAGCCGATGCAGTTACAACGATTGTATATTCCAAAGCGCCATGACGGCGAAGAGTTTCTACAACCTGTGCTACTGTGGATTGCTTTTGACCAATGGCAACATAAATACATTTCATGCCGTTGCCTTTTTGGTTGATAATCGCGTCAATTGCGATTGCAGTCTTACCTGTTTGACGGTCACCAATGATAAGTTCGCGTTGTCCACGACCGATTGGTACCATCGCATCAATGGCTTTAAGACCTGTTTGCATCGGTTCATGTACCGATTTACGATCGATAACACCTGGTGCATTATTTTCTACAGGACGGAATTCAGTTGTAGCAATTGGGCCTTTGCCGTCAAGCGGCATACCAAGTGCGTTAACTACACGACCGAGCAGAGCTTCACCAACAGGAACTTGCATAATTTGTCCTGTACGTTTTACTTGATCGCCTTCACGAATTTCCTTGTACTCACCCAGAATAACAACACCGACGTTGCTTTCTTCCAGATTGAGCGCCATGCCCACTACTCCGTTGGAGAACTCTAGCAATTCGCCAGCCATTGCGTTTTCCAGACCGTAGACACGGGCGATACCGTCGCCGACTTGAATGACGGTGCCGACTTCGGCAACTTCGATATCGGCTTTATATTCCTCAATTTGACTTTTGATCAAAGTGCTGATCTCTTCAGGTCTGATGCCCAATATCCTCACCCCTATCTTCTATGCTTATCATTAAAGGATTTCTCGAGACGCTCCAATTTGTTAGACAGACTGCCGTCATACAGCGTATCGCCGATATAAACTTTCAGTCCTCCCAACAGGCTTGGGTCCACCACATTCGTAATCCGGATTTTACGGTTTACGAGTTGGCCGAATTCTGCAGCTACAGCTGCTTTTTCTTCTTCACTTAAAGAATAAACAGAGTATACCTTAGCATCACCAATGCCAAGAGCGTCTCCTTCAATCTTGATATACGTATCCAGCAGATCGGCAAAAATATCGGTTCTGCCTCGCTCTACTAACAATTCTACAATGTTCATCACGATGGGAGAGAGCTTATCTTGAAGCGCTGTGCGCAGCACTTTCAGCTTGTCGGACTCCGAGATGCGCGGTGCAAGAATAAACCGCTTTATCTCTTGGTCGGAATGTAATAATCCAACCACTGCCTTGAGCTCTTCTTCTACTTCAAGGGTAATCCCTTTCTCTACCGCTGCACTGTACAATGCTCTAGCGTAGCGCTTGGCAACTACCGTATCGCGGCTCATGATTGGCCTCCTACCTCTTTGAGGTATTGGTTCACAAGTTGCTCCTGCTCGCCGTTAGCACTAACTTCTTTCTTAAGAAGTTTAGAAGCAATACGAACAGATGCCGTTCCAATTTCGCTGCGCAACTCTTCCACTGCTTTGTTCTTTTCGTTCTCGATATCGCGCACGGCCTCTTCTTTGACACGTGCTGCATCTGCTTTGGCTTGTGCCAAAGTTTGTTCTACCTGTAGATTGCTTGTGATTTGCGATTGTTGAATAATCTGTTGAGCTTCCTGGCGTGCACTGTTCAGCGCTTGCTTCTGCTCTTCCACATACGCGACCGCTTGTTCTCTAGTCTTCGCAGCTTCGTCCATTTGCTGCATTACCAGCTCACGGCGTTTCTCCATAACTGCAAAAAGTTTGCTGAACGCATACTTGCTAAGCAAGAAATATAAAATCCCAAAGGCGACAATTGAAAATACTATGTTTGTCCAAACAATATCCACTGAGGTCACTCCCTTCCGTTACCGCGTCATGCGGACGTATACAAAAGTAAGGCGCGGATGGCATCGGCCGTCCCCGCCAAACCGTAACTACGGTTTATTAAGTAAACATAATCAGGAATGCGATAACTGTTGCTGCCAACGGAATAACTTCGACGATACCTACACCAATAAACATTGTTGTTTGCAAAGCATTTTTCGCTTCTGGTTGACGAGCGATGGACTCAACTGTTCTACTAACGATCATACCGTTACCAAGACCTGCGCCAAGTGCACCCAATCCAACCGCTATTGCTGCTGCTAAAAATTCCATTTGTAAATATCCTCCTTTAATTTCGGTTCATATTTGTGTTTAATGATATAAGATATCTCCCACGAAGGAAAATCAGACGATAGCCGTTCTCTTCGCAGCAGTTCATTAATGTGCTTCTTCTTCGTGAATCGTCATCTGTGCGATATAAACCATCGTCAGAATTGTAAAGATAAACGCTTGTAGTGCCCCGACGAAAATACTGAAGCCCTGCCATACAGCCAGGAACGGAATACTGAGAATCCCCAGCTTCAAAATGACTGTAATCAGTACTTCTCCGGCGAAAATGTTAGCGAATAGACGAATAGCCAACGCTACAGGTTTTGCCAGGTTTTCGATAATGTTCAGTGGCAAAAAGATTGGAAACGGCTCGATGTAGTGTTTGAAATAATGTTTGCCGTTGAGCTTAATGCCCAGAAAGTTCATCAGTACAAATACTATGATTGCCAGTCCTGCAGTGACGTTAATGTCAGCAGTTGGCGACTTGTACCATAAAATTTCTGCATGCTCACCATTCGCCAAGTTCTTAGTTGCTTCAATCACGTGGCCAAACACTGTTACAGGTCCATGCGCCTCAGTTACAACGGAGAAAGGCAATCCAAGTAGATTGGAAACAAAGATAAACAGAATCAATGTCAACCCTAAAGATATGTAAGGTTTTCCTTTCTTCAGATCCATGGCACTGCTTATGACACCCTCTACAAATTCCACAACCCATTCCATGAAGTTCTGAAGCTTGGATGGATTTTCAACGGAAAGCTTACGAACCGAAAGCATAACCAGAACAAACACCACTGTACAACTGATCAGAAGCATCAACACGGCGGATAAATCTATCGGTATTCCCCCGACAAATATTTTCGGCATGTCATGCATAGTATCATCCCCCTTTCTCTTTAATCTGGTTAAAGCTTATTCTTCACACTCAGATATATCCCCGCAGGAATGGCGAGAAGCTGAGGAATGAATACGCCCGAAACAGTTGCTACCAGGGAGAAATGCTCAATCTTGACCGAGAACATGGTGACCAAAATTGCGAAGCTAATCCGTGTAACAAAACCGAGGCTGAAGGCATTCCCTTCGTTGCTCGCAATCGACTGCGTAACCCGTCGAACCTTGACGGCCAGATAACGAAAGTTTACCAATCCCGCCACCAGACCCAGAGTCATGCCCAGTGTAATTGCCCGGGTCTCATGATGAAGCACCCAGCCCATTAAGAGTCCTGCCATAAGGACGAGCGTAACTCTAGTGACGGTATTGATCATGGGAGTCATATTATCCATTCTGCTCCCCCAAAAATTTTTTAATTAACAAGGCGACATTCACAATTCCCAGAATCATTCCAGTTATAGTGCCAATGGCGAGCCAATATTTCGGCCCCTCCATCAGGTCTTTCAGCCATCTTGCCGCAAAAAAACCAATAAGAATGTAAGCGGCAAGCAAAGTGCCTGCACTTCCAATGACAAGTGCGGTCTGTAACAAGCTGTCCTTGCTATTTTGTTCTTTCATGGGCTACAATCCCAACTAATTTTACTGAATTTCCTGAGTCTTTGTCAATTCATTGAACATTGCCTAAAAACCCTTGAAAACATGAAAATAATCACAGCAAAACGTTCCAAAACCATATAAACCGTACAGTTTCACTGTATGTTGATTTTAATCAGATCAGATATTAGTTTAATTGAAATTATTTATTTTTTGTGAACATTCTGTGAAACTCTTCAGGACGTTCCTTATTAACACCAAAATGGTGCAAAATCGCATTGACAATCCGTTGGGAAGCCTTGCCATCTCCATACGGGTTGGCGGCCCGACTCATCGACTGATAGAGCTCATTATCAGTCAAAAGAGCATGTGTCCGTTGATACACCTTCTCCTCGTCCGTGCCCACAAGTTCCAGCGTTCCAGCCTCTATCCCTTCGGGACGCTCCGTTGTATCACGAAGCACAAGAACAGGCACTCCATAAGAAGGAGCTTCCTCTTGCAGACCGCCGGAATCGGTCAATATCAAGTGGGTATGCGGATAAAAATTATGCAGGTCCACGACATCCAGCGGATCAATCAGCTTAATTCTCGGATGTCCTCCCAGTATCTCATGCGCAGGTTCCTTAACGGCAGGACTCGGATGCACAGGGTAAACAATGGCGACATCTTCGAATTCATCAGCGATTCTTTTAATAGCTCGGAAGATATTACGATGCGGTTCACCTTGAGATTCTCTGCGGTGAGCGGTCATCAAAATAAGTCTTTTTCCTGAAGCAAAATCCAAAACAGGATGCCGGTAATCCGGCTGTACGGTATATTGAAACACATCAGTTACGGTGTTGCCTGTGATATAAATACTTGATTCTTTTTTGTTCTCGTGTCTCAGATTGTTAGCTGACAAATCGGTTGGAGCGAAATGCAGATCAGCTAACACACCTGTGAGTTGACGGTTCATTTCTTCAGGATACGGAGACAATTTGTTCCATGTCCTAAGTCCTGCTTCTACGTGCCCAACCTGAATTTGCTGCAGGAAGGAAGCGTAACTAGCTAAAAACGTTGTTAAGGTGTCCCCATGCACCAGCACGAGGTCAGGTTTAACTTCTTTCAGTACAGGTTCCAAACCTTCAAGCACACGAATAGTAATCTCATTCAAGGTCTGACGGTCCTTCATCACGTCCAAATCGTAATCAGGGGTGATATTAAACACTTCCAACACTTGATCGAGCAGTTCTCTATGCTGTGCTGTTACACATACTATTGATTCGATATGCTCAGGATGCTTCTTCAGTTCAAGAACCAGAGGAGCCATCTTGATCGCCTCGGGGCGCACTCCGAAAATAGTCATTACTTTGATTTTGGACATAACCCCTACCCTCTCATCAAATATTCTCGCATTACTATACTTAATACTTAATTACTTATTACTTGGTTCCATAAAGACGGTCACCAGCATCACCAAGACCTGGCACGATGTAACCATGTTCATTCAAATGATCATCAAGCGCTGCTACATAAATATCAACATCCGGATGAGCTTCCTGAACTGCAGCAACACCTTCTGGCGCTGCAATCAAGTTCATCATTTTGATCTGTGTACAACCACGGTTCTTCAGTGAGGTAATCGCAGCAATTGCGGATCCGCCTGTAGCAAGCATCGGGTCAATTACTATCAACTCACGTTCCTGTACATCCGTTGGAAGCTTGATATAATACTCCACTGGTTGAAGAGTGTCTGGATCACGGAAAAGCCCTACATGTCCTACTTTAGCCGCAGGTAGAAGCTTCAGTACACCTTCAAGCATACCTAAACCCGCACGAAGAATAGGAATAAGCCCCAGCATTCTTCCCGAAATCACTTTGCTTTCCGTCTCAGTGACCGGTGTTTGTACCGTAATGGTCTCTAGTGGAATATCACGTGTAATCTCATAAGCCATCAATGTGGCAACTTCGTCAACATGTTCTCTGAAATCCTTCGTGTTTGTTCTAACGTCGCGAATAAATGTTAGTTTGTGTTGAATTAAAGGATGATCGCAAATCACCAATTTTCCCATTTACTGTCCCTCCGGTAATTGTAAGTCTTGTCTATAGCCATAGAAAGCGCTTTGCTTCTCAGTGGCTAAATCCTGTCTATTATAGCACTCCCGCCGCTGCATTTCACCTCAGAATGGTACTTGAACTCACATTGAACATATTCCTTTGTATTTCCTTGTTTTTAAAGGTAATGATTGGCTTAATTAGGAAACCAATCACTTATAAAACCTAGATTATGTTGTGCAACTTTGGCTTTTTCATACTATTCACATTATTTTCACTAATTTTATTGAAAGTTCCATGAACTTTCATGATTAATTTCATTCAATTTCATCTAATACCTACTGTAATATTTGTGAACAATATGCAACAAAAAAGCCTCCATCAAACCCGGAAGAGGGTATGGATGGAGGCAGAATCATTTCTTATTAGAAGCAAAGATTTAGTATTTCAATTCTGGATAAAGAGGGTATTGGTCAGTCAACTCAGCCACTTGACGAGCAGATTCTGCCAAGTTTGCCTCATCCTTCGGATTCTTTAGAACATTAGCAATGATACGTCCAATAGTGACCATCGCCTGCTCGTCCATACCACGGGATGTGACTGCAGGTGTACCAATACGAATACCGCTTGTTACGAAAGGACTTGTAGGATCAAATGGAATTGCGTTTTTATTCACAGTAATCCCGATGGAATCTAGTACTTTTTCCGCATCTTTTCCGGTAATGTTCAGATTACGGGTATCCAGCAGCATCAAGTGGTTATCTGTACCTCCGGATACAATGTTAACCCCTTCGCTGATCAACGTTTCTGCAAGAACATTAGCGTTCTTCACTACATTTTGAGCATAAGTCTTAAAGGATGGCTGCAATGCTTCACCAAATGCGACTGCTTTTGAAGCAATTACATGCATCAGAGGTCCACCTTGGGAACCAGGGAATACCGCTTTATCAATAGCAGCTGCCCATGGCTGTCTGCACATAATCATACCTCCGCGGGGACCGCGCAAAGTCTTATGCGTAGTAGTTGTAACGAAATGAGCATGAGGAACCGGGCTCGGATGAAGACCAGCAGCAACCAATCCTGCGATATGGGCCATATCTACCATAAATAGCGCACCCACATCATTGGCGATAGCGCCAAGTTTTTCGAAATCAATAATACGCGGATAGGCACTAGCACCAGCTACAATCATTTTTGGACGGTGTTTGAAGGCTGCTTTACGTACTTCATCATAATCAATTAGGAAAGTATCTTCTTGTACTCCATAAGCAACGAAGTTATAAAGCAATCCTGAAGCATTAACTGGGCTACCGTGTGTCAAATGACCGCCGTGAGCCAAATTCATTCCAAGAACAGTGTCGCCAGGCTTAAGTGCAGCCAGATAAACTGCCATATTTGCTTGAGCGCCGGAATGTGGTTGTACGTTGACATGATCCGCGCCAAACAATTCTTTTGCACGATCACGAGCAAGGTTCTCAACGATATCTACATCTTCACAGCCGCCATAATAACGTTTGCCTGGATAACCTTCTGCATATTTGTTCGTAAGCACGGAGCCCATAGCTTCCATTACGGCTTCGCTAACGATATTCTCTGAGGCAATAAGCTCAATGTTGGCACGCTGACGTTTCAGTTCCAGTTCCATCGCTTCCAGTACTGCCGGGTCACTCTTACGCAATTGTTCCATGTTCTTATTTCCTCCCTAGTGTGTGTAGATATGTTGTATTTAAGTAGAAACGATTTGCCCGCCATAAAGAGACTTAGGTCTACGTTTCTGCAAAAAATATAAAAACTAAAGTTCGTTAATCACAAAACTGTGAACCACTTTGTTCTGGAGCACGATATACCGCACGTTCCCCGCCAATTAGTGGCGGTCTGGTCCATGCCGCATTCACTCTGGCTGCTCCAATGTATCGTAGAGTCGGACGGAAAGGAACGGCTACCCGCCGTAAATGCATTCCTATCAGTGTCTCGCCAATATCTAAACCAGCATGAGCTTCTATCGTTTCCGCCAAAACAGGATCTTTCATAGCGTGATAAGCAGCCGTAGCCATCGAACCTCCAGCACCTCGTATAGGTACAGCTGATACTTCCTTCAGACCAAGTGACTCTAGCAGAGAGCGTTCCATTATAAGTGCACGATTTAAATGCTCGCAGCACTGATACACCGGATGAAATCCTTTTTCCGCTGCTACTAAACGAACACCTTCAAGCAGTTGTTCTGCAACTTCAAGTGCACCACCAGTTCCAATCCGGACACCAGCAACCTCACTTGTGCTCACTCCGACGACAACAATTTTGCCTGACCCAAGGTTACCAGCCTCCGCCAACTCCCTTAACACAGTGACGGTGGCTTCAGTTAATGATAGCTCCACAACTTCGTCCATCACTCTACCTCCTCAAACTTCAAACAAGCTTATTTTAAACAAAAAAGAGCAGTCCGCAGGTAGCTGCGGATTTGCTCTTTTGCCCAGGCGACCGGCCGTTTATTCCGATGCTCCATCGTGGTTTGATCCACATTTGTCGCCAGTTACATCGGAACCGATTATTTGTAACTTCATCTTAAAGCAAAGTGAACTGAAAATCAACCATTTACAAATGGCGGAAGGTTTCCAGCTTATCCAGCAAACTGAATAGCGCAGTGCGAATCTCAGCAGCAGTTAGCTCATAGTCCTCACGCGTGCCACCAAATGGATCAGAAATATCGAAGCTCGGAATACGCTGGCGAATCTCTATCATCCGCTGCAGATCCGTTGCATTCGGTTCACCACCAAGGGCTAAGCTCAACTCCGCATCTGCGTAAAGGCTGTCCAATTCCTTGATATCTTCCGTCACCGCATCTTCATCATGCACGTATTCCTTCAATGTATAGGTTTTCGTTACAGCATCCGGAAAATACTGCAATAAATGCTGCTTATGCCCACCCGTCAAGGTCAGCACAAGGTCGGCCCAAGCGACAGCTTGACCTGTCAATTGTGACGACTCCATTGAATCATGAATTCCTTCTTCCTGCAGTATAGCCGCAGCATGTCTTGATATAGAAGTACCGGAAATGGCGGATACACCTGCAGACCGCACTTCCAGGTCGATTCCACGTTCCTTCGCGAGCTTTCGTAAAAGCCCCTCAGCCATAGGACTTCGGCATGTATTCCCGGTGCAGACGAATAAAATATGCAGCATGTTTTGCACCCCCATGAAATTAAATATTCTAATGCCGTTATTGTATCAAAAGATGAATAGCAAGCCAAACCCAAGAAGTATTGCACCGCCTAGCGCTTCTCCATAATCCCCGAGACCACGACTGACATGCCGTCCAATTAGCAACCCTAGAATCGACATTAGTCCCCCGCAAGCACCGAAAGCTAAGATGGTCAAAAGTACTCCATTCACAAACATCCCCAGTGATACACCCACGGAGAAAGAGTCAATACTGACACTGAGCGAAAGAAGAATCATCCCCCACAAGGTTCGATGATCCATAGCTCGTGAGCTTCCTGTATCCGGACGAAAGGAGTTGTACACCATATGCCCGCCCAAAAGAACTAGAAGACCTCCAGCAGCATAAGTCGTTACTTGACCTAACAGGTGTCCGACATAACTTCCTGTCAATAAACCCAGGAGAGGCATCAGCATATGAAAAACAGCAATGAGCAGACTCATTTGCAGAACATGCAGCAGACGAATACCTTTCATCCCGATCCCTACACCGAGCGAAAAGGCATCCATCCCTAATGCAACCGCCATTATAGTAATGGTAACAATCTGCCCCCATTCGGTATATACATCTCCTAAGCCCATGCTTAACCCCCCAAGTCCGAAATATCTTGTACAACAACGATATGCGGACAAGGGGGTAATCATGACTTCATATGGGAGTCATATACGAAAAAGCAATGCCGTGGTTATCCGGCGTCGATGACAGATCCGCCGGCGGCTTTCATAAGCCGGTTCATGATTGCAGCGCCGAGGCCGGTATACGGAGAAGCCTCGGCTAAGATGTAAGTCGCTCCCGCTTCATCGAAGCGCCGCAAGGCGGCATATAGGGAGCGAGCCCCTTCCTCCGGCGAGGATAACGAGCCGAGGGAAAGGACACAGGCGGCAGGGTCGGCGGGATAAAGGGCCTTATGCTCATCGAAGAGGAGTAAGCCCGTGACCTCGCCGTTTAGCTGCGCCGCCTGAAGTTGACTTGCGGCTTCGTCCGCCACGCGCTGCGGGGAAGAGCCGCGCACTACAGCAAGCCAGCCGCGCGGCGCGTAGTGCGTGTACTTCATGCCCGGCGCGCGCGGTGCAGAATTGTCGCCAGCAGCATCCGCACCATGCTGCTCAATAGTTGCGGAAGCCCTTTCGAAAGGCTCACGATTGTTAACATTCAGGCAATCCGCTGAAGATTGTGCTGTAGTTGCTTTAGCTGTGATTGGCTCAGCAGTACTGGAATCAACAACAGAGATTGTCGTCCCCGAATTAGCCATGACAGTAGCGGCTGCGGTTGCTGAAACAGTTGCCTCAGCTTTACCGGGCTCTGAGCTTACTACCTCTGCTCCCACCACTGCAGCCAATTGTTCCGAAGTAATCCCGCCGGGGCGCAGCACAGCAACTTTTCCGTCAGGCTGTACCTGCACGACTGTTGACTCTAGTCCAACTCCAGCAGCACCACCATCAAGGACGCCATCAATGTATCCAGCCAAATCTTCCATCACATGCGAAGCTAATGTCGGGCTCGGGCGACCCGAACGATTAGCACTGGGCGCCGCAACTGGACAACCTGCGGCACTTATCAGTGCTAGAGCTACCGGATGATCCGGCATCCGCACACCAACCGTATCCAAACCCGCCGTCACACAGGGCGACAGTACACCTTCACGAACAGGAAGCACAACTGTCAGCGGACCAGGCCAATAAGCTGCCATCAGCGCGGCCGCCTTAGGATGCACCTCTGCAACAAGCTCGTCCAAAGCTGCCGTATCCGCAATATGCACAATTAACGGATTGTCAGAGGGCCGTCCTTTTGCCGCAAAAACAGCCTCAACTGCCGCCGTATTTCGGGCATCCGCCCCTAGCCCGTAGACGGTTTCGGTTGTAAAAGCCACGGTTCCGCCTTCACGAAGCATTGTTGCTGCCTCCGCTATCGCCAGCTTGTCAGCTTCATTCGGCTGAAATACCTCAGAGTTCGTTCCCTCAGCGGAATTCAACTTCCAGTATACAGTCTCATCTCTATTTCCACTCCGCCGCTGAACGGCGAATAAAGGATTATTGTGTTCATTCATTCTCATCACAGGCTTTCTAGAAGATATAATTTAGCTTAGCAAAAAAACGGCCCCTGTAGGGAGCCGTGATAGATCTGCTTATAAAATAGTAACACATCTGGGGTCTTACGACCATAATCCACTGATCCAGTTCCAAAGGTTTTGCAGCAGCTCCCAGACGAAGAACCGTACCTCTGGCTCAGCAGCAGTTTCTCCTGATGAAGCACTTCCTGCCGAGGAATCAGCCTGCACTGTTTTTGCAGCTGCTGATTTCACCTTAGCACTGTTATCCGCACCAGCAGCGGACACTGTTTTTGTACCTTTGTCAGCAGCAGGTGCTGCCGCATCTCCAGAGCCTGCATCGATAAAGCAAAGCGGAGGAAACAGTACACACCACCAATTTTGCCCCTTGCCCGCACCAAGTGTGACCCGAACAGCTTCATACTCCCCAGCAGGATAGACGGTGCCACCGTATAATTTGGTTGGAAAAGGGACTACGCCCAGCTCCACTTTATAGGAATATTCAATGCCCCGTTTCTCCAGCTCTGATCCAACCAACGCGTTAAGCTCCGGCAGATGATTTCTAATCAGAGCACGTGCCTGCTCCAAGCTCTGTGGATCCTCAAGAGCGGATACCCACTGGTTCATTTGCTCCACAATTTTATCGCGAATTTGCCGTTTCACCAGCTGATCTTGCGCTCCGTCAGAATTAGCTAGAATACGTAACCGGATAGATTCTTGGGGAATAGATACTTCAGCTACTGCAGCATCGGTTTTTTGACCTTCCCAAGCCATCATGAGGACCATAAAAAAACAAATTAAAATGGCAGTATACTTAAAAGTTACACGTAAGGAATCTCTTTTATCCATATGATTATCGTTCATTTGTTGCAGCCCCTCTCCTCTTAACTCTCATGCTAGTAGTATGCCCGGAGATAAGAGACTGCAAACCTATGAATCTATTAAAATTATAACTTCAATGCCAGCTCCTTATGCAGCTGCAAATCTTCCTCTACATCCTGCCCATAAAGATGCACGCTCATCACGACCCCCATGCTGGCCATATTAATCAGAAGAGACGTGCCTCCATAACTGATAAACGGAAGTG
Source organism: Paenibacillus sp. FSL H3-0286 (assembly GCF_045040705.1). Taxonomy (NCBI): domain Bacteria; kingdom Bacillati; phylum Bacillota; class Bacilli; order Caryophanales; family Paenibacillaceae; genus Paenibacillus; species Paenibacillus sp. FSL H3-0286. The sequence goes on from NZ_CP150285.1 coordinate 6,660,615, forward strand.
TTATTCCTGTCAACGGCATCAGGCCGATAAAAGCTCCAACATTCTCAAGAATTTGATACAACAGCATAGCCGTAATTCCAATGATTAGAAATGGTCCGCTACGCTCCTTACTCTCGAGAGCAATCAATATCATCCGATGCAGCAAAATAAAAAAGAGCAAGAGCAGTAGCGCAGACCCCACAAATCCAAACTCCTCGGCAATCTGCACGAATATCGCATCCGAATAGGTATATGGGACACGATTATTCTGCACAGAGCTGCCCTGCATATATCCCTCTCCACTCATTCCCCCGGAGGCTATAGCTATTTTGGCATTTTTCGTGTGATAGCTTGCCTTATCTGTCGCTAAATCAGGTACCAGCCAAGGGTCAAACCGCTCCACTAAATGATCCTTACCAATGCCTTCAAAAAATTTGACTGCCTCATCATGATAGTTTATGTAGCTCAAAATCCCAGCAAGGCCGATCCCACCCACTATAAGCAAACCGATGAGCGCATGCGACAGTTTGATATTCCCGATCCATAGAAGCCCAATCAATATTACGATGTAGCTAAGGGCATTTCCCAAATCATTTTGCATAATGACTATACCAAATGGAATGAACGTAAGAATGGTGAGAGGAACAATCCCTTTCCAGAAGGTTAAGGTAGACCCTTGTTTTCGAATTAAGATCGATGATAAAAAAAGAATCAATACCAATTTAAACAGCTCGGCAGGCTGAAACCTAAGTCCACCGATCTCAAGTCCCAATTGAGCACCGTTCTCTACTTTACCAATAAAACTAACCGACACTAACAAGACTAAGCCCAAGAGATAAATATAAAGTGCATGTTTAACAAATATCTTAAAGTCCACAAAAGCGAGCACAATAAAAACTACAAAACCTAAAATATAGTATTTAAGCATTTGTAAATGAAATCCATCCAATTTCATCGGAGGCGTTATTCTTCCATTGGTTACACTGTATATTGAAAAAATACTAATCACCATCAGCATAATCAGAACAGTAACGATTACCTTATCAATCCTTTTGAACTTTTGAAGCATCTGCAAGCCCCTTACTCTGTTAAGGTTTCAACTCTCCTCTCTCAGGGAAAGTCGTTCCTTTCTATTGTAGAACATTCGTGAATATAATTCCAAATTTATGTAGCCAATCTATAAAATATCTTTCTATTAAAATTATACTCTGACGTGATTTTACTCTATGATCCAAACCTAACGGACTCCGTAGACTTTATTTATGGATTTATTGCTTCACGGGAACTTTTGCGGACTCCAGAGTCGTTATTACTTGCCATTTTGCAGTAAATCCAGTCTTTTTGATCAAATAACGTCTTTGCGGTCCGATACTATCCAATACGTAGTTAATATTCGAGTATAAGGGCATCTGAGTCCGAGTCAGGATACAAATACAAATACGAATACGATACAAATACAAATACGAATTGCTTCCAGCCTGCTTACCTGAAACGGCCCGTATTACGTATTACACCAATCCGACGAAGCCGTCCTCCATCAAAAAGAACCGCCAGCACCCCTATTAAACAATAAGGACCTGACGGTTCTACTTTATTTCATGGTTACACCTGTTTGGCAGTTGCATAAGGAGTAGGTTTAGGAAAATCCTCTTCCACTTCTTGCCCGTGCAGGCGCACACTCATTACCAAACCAATGCTGGCCATGTTGATAAGCAGTGATGTACCCCCGAAGCTGATGAAAGGTAACGTAATACCAGTCAATGGCATCAAGCCGATAAATGCGCCGATATTCTCAAAAATCTGATACAACATCATCGCGACAACACCGACAATCAGGAAAGGGCCAGCTCTATCCCTAGACTCCAGCGCAATCAGAATCATCCGGTGAATCAAAATAAAGTACAGCAGCAACACAAACGCCGAACCTACAAACCCAAATTCTTCGGCAATCTGCACAAAGATAGAATCTGAATACGTATATGGCACCCGATCCGTCTGAACGGAGCTGCCGTTCATGTAGCCTTCGCCACTCATTCCACCTGATGCAATCGCCAGCTTGGCGTTTTTAGTATGATAAAGGGCTTTGGCTGTTGCCTTGTCTGGAACAAGCCAAGGATCAAAACGTTCAATCCAGTGAGATCGTCCAATATCCGTAAGAAAGGTTTTAATTTCATCATGATAATGGATATAACTCATAATTCCCGCAATCGCAGAACTAGCCACGATGACCAGCCCGATTAATGCATGCGTGTATTTAATATTGCCAATCCACAACAGACCCGCAAGAATCACAACGTAAGACAAGGCATTCCCAAGGTCATTTTGGGTAAGGACAATAAGGAACGGAAACAAGGTCAGAAGGCCGAGCGGCACAACATCCCGCCAGAACAGAAGCTTACTCTTATTCTTGCGGACAAGCATGGCTGCCAGAAAAAGAATTAATATCAGCTTGAACAGCTCTGCAGGCTGCAGACTCAGGCCCCCCGGCAGGGTCAACCAGCCTTGCGCATTATTTTTGGTCTCGCCCAAAAAGCTGACGAGCACCAGCATCCCTATCCCAAACAGATAAATATATATCGCATATTTCACTAATATTCTGTAATCCAAAAAGGTCATTCCAATAAAAGCTACAAAACCAATAGCATAATACATCATCATACGAATATGATGTCCGTCCAGCTTCTCTCTTCCATGAGTAACGCTATATATGGCGAAGATGCTGACCACCATGAGTAATAACAGAACGACTACAATAGCACCATCAATCTTTTTAATCTTCTGAAGCACGCTCTGCCTCCCTACTCTATATCTGGGCTTTCTTTATGATCCCCTAAGAAATCCTGCTAAATTCTATTGTAAAGGAAGTCGGATTGAAAATACAATTTCTCTACTCCGGACAAAATGAACCCTCTGCATAGCAGGCAATATTATCTCGTTATGCCTAGCACATGACGCGGGATTCCAGCCAGATCATTAATGGTGATAATCTCGGTCCAATGGCCCGCTGCCGCAAGGAGTGCAGCGACTTGCTCAGCTTGACCGAAGCCAAGCTCAAAGCCGATCAGGCGCGGCGGTGCCGGGAGCAGCGTCAGCTGCTCCATCATGCGGCGGTACGGGTCCAGCCCGTCCGCTCCGCCATCCAGCGCAGTGCGCGGCTCATGGTCGCGCACCTCACGCTGCAGCCCGGCGATATCCTCGCCGGGGATGTATGGCGGGTTGGAGACGAGAATATCCGTCTCCATCCCCGCGAACGGCTCGAGCAGATCGCCGAGCCGAAAGTCCACAGCTGTGCCATTGCGCAAAGCGTTGCGCTCGGCCACAGCCAGAGCCGCCGGCGAAATATCGCCGGCGCAGACCCGCCACGCCGGCGCTTCCGCCGCCAACGTGACGGAGATCGCACCGCTGCCGGCGCCGATATCGACGGCGGTCAGCGGTCTTGCGGCGCGCACGTCCCCCGCGCCGCCCGCGCTATCCAGCGCCGCTTCGCCCGGCGTTACGATGCCGTCCGGCCAAAGCTCCGCGCCGTAACGTAAAATCGCCTCGACGAGCAGCTCCGTCTCCGGCCGCGGAATAAGCACGTCAGGCGTCACCTCAAAAGGCCGCCCGTAGAATTCTTGCTCGCCGATGATATACTGCACCGGCTCACCAGCGCCCCGGCGGGTAACTCCCGCCTCAAATGCTTCCTTAACCGCAGCTGGAAAAGGATCTGCCAGCGCCATGTAATAAGCTGCGCCAGACACTCCAAGCACATGCTCCAGCAGCAATTGTGCACTGCGCTGCGGTTCATTGCAGCCGCTCCGGCTCAAAAAAGAAGAAGCCTCCGCAAAGGCTTCCCGGATGCTTTTGACTTCCGACATGACATATACGCCATCGTTCAAAGCATTATTCTCCATTATCCATATTATCCATCAAGTCAGCTTGTTCAGCGATTGAAAGGGCTGAGATAATTTCAGTGATTTCTCCGTTCATAACCTGCTCCAAACGGTGCAGTGTCAGGCCAATACGATGGTCTGTAACCCGGCTCTGCGGGAAGTTATACGTCCGAATGCGCTCACTACGGTCACCCGTACCTACTTTGCTCTTCCGTTCCCCAGCATACTTCGCTTCTTCTTCCTGCCGTTTCATATCAGAGATACGGGCACGAAGCACTTGCAGCGCTTTTTCTTTATTGGAGTTCTGTGACTTACCGTCCTGACAGGTAGCAACGATGCCTGTAGGTACATGGGTTACACGTACTGCAGACTTGGTCGTATTTACAGACTGTCCGCCTGCACCACTTGAACAGAAGGTATCCACGCGAATATCTTTATCATGGATCTCGATCTCAAAAGCCTCAGCTTCCGGCATCACAGACACCGTAGAAGTAGAGGTATGAATACGACCTCCGGATTCGGTCGCTGGGATACGTTGTACGCGATGCGCACCACTTTCGTATTTCAGCTTACTGTATGCACCACGGCCGTTAATAAGGAAGATTACCTCTTTGAATCCACCAAGATCACTCGCGTTAACATCCATTAACTCAACGCGCCATCCTTGTGCATCAGCATAACGAGTGTACATCCGGTAAAGGTCTGAAGCGAACAATGCTGCTTCATCTCCACCCGCTGCACCACGAATTTCAACGATTACGTTCTTATCATCATTCGGGTCTTTAGGCAGCAGCAATACGCGGATTCTCTCTTCCAGCTCCACTTGACGTTTGGAAAGGTCATCAATTTCCATCTTGACCATTTCTTTCATCTCATCATCAAGCTTTTCGCCTTGCATCTGCTTAGCAGCTTCAAGCTCTTCCATTACACTCTTATATTCAGTATACGCCTCAAATGCGGGCTGTAGGTCTGATTGTTCTTTGGAATAGTCCCTCAGTTTCTTACTGTCGTTTGCAACATCCGGATCACAAAGCAGTTCACTGAGCTTCTCATAGCGGTCCGCCAGGGATTGCAATCGGTCCAACAAGGGAATTCACCTCTCCTGATTCAATTTCAAATTCGCAAATATAACATCAAATTTGTACTGTCATAAAAATAGATATACGACTTTATATTATACCAAAGATATTGTGAAATGGCTACAGTTCCGTACGCACAATACCTTAATAAAAAGCTTATATTTTTAAAAAGGATCATCCCAGCAATAGAAACTCCCACTGCTCGAGATGACCCCTTTATCATTCGTACACTTAAACCTTCTTAAACGTTAAAACGGAAATGCATTACGTCGCCGTCTTGCACCAAATATTCTTTACCTTCAAGACGTAGTTGACCACGTTCCTTCGCACCGTTCATGGAACCAGCTGCCACAAGATCCGCGTAAGCCACTACTTCAGCACGGATAAATCCGCGTTCGAAATCTGTATGAATCACACCGGCAGCTCCAGGTGCCTTGGTGCCGCGGCGAATCGTCCACGCCCGAACTTCCTGAACGCCTGCTGTGAAATACGTATACAAGCCAAGCAGTTTATAAGCCGCTTTAATCAACCGGTTAAGGCCGGATTCTTCCAGTCCCAGCTCTTCCAGGAACATAGCTTTATCTTCGCCTTCAAGCTCAGCAATTTCTGCTTCCACCTTAGCACTGATCGGAACCACTTCTGCACCTTCAGTAGCTGCGAAATCACGAACTTGCTGTACATAAGGATTGTCCTCAGCACTTGCCACTTCATCTTCACTTACATTCGCCGCATACAGCACTGGCTTCAATGTTAACAAATGAAGATCACGGATAATAAGCTTCTCGTCATCAGACAATTCTATACTGCGTGCAGGTTTATCTTCGTAGAGCACTTCTTTGACGCGTTCTAGCAGTTCAACTTCTTGAGCGTATTTCTTGTCGCCGCCTTTGATATTCTTACGGGAACGCTCAATCCGCTTCTCAATGCTCTCAATATCAGCAAGAATCAGCTCCAGATTAATGGTCTGGATGTCGCTGATCGGATTTACTTTTCCATCAACGTGGGTAACGTTCTCATCTTCAAAACAACGAACCACATGCACGATAGCATCTACTTCACGGATATGGGCCAGGAACTTGTTTCCTAGTCCTTCTCCTTTACTCGCACCACGCACGAGACCAGCAATATCAACAAATTCAAAAGCAGTAGGTACGGTCTTGTTCGGCTGTACCAGCTCAGTCAGTTTATCAAGACGTTCATCTGGAACTTCAACAACACCAACGTTAGGGTCAATGGTACAAAAAGGGTAGTTAGCGGATTCTGCTCCCGCTTGCGTTATCGCATTAAACAATGTGGATTTTCCTACGTTAGGAAGTCCGACGATTCCAGCTTTCAAAGCCATTTATATGACAACTCCTATTTTCAGCTAAATTGATCATCCGAATAAGCTATACGATCTAAACCATTATATATTAGAACATATTCGCCAGCAACACCGGATGTCAAGCAGATGTGTCCGAACGCGCAAGCTCTAATACCTTTTTTATCGCCGGCTGGTCCAGTAATGGCTTAGATTTATCTGGATCAACCTCCACATCAGGCACAGTCTTTACCTCTTCATTACAACTTCCATCAGAATTCAGACCCATTTCAAAGGAAAACCTGAATACATAACCGCTATTTGGCAATGCAACAACAAGCGGATCTATCCCTAGTCCATCCCCACCTGTCCTGCCGCCTACAACCGTTGCAAACCCGGTGCCTTTTGCAAAGGCTGCAAGACCTTCCGCTGATGAATACACAGAGCTATCAACCAGCAAATAGATTTTCCCTTCAAATCCAACAGATTTATTAGGAGTTACTACATCATTTATTTTTCTATATGTCTTGAACATCTTTAAAGCCTCAGATGGCAGATTAGGCAGTTGCTCATCTTTGATGCCGGAAATAGGTTGTTGCCCGGCTGTGATCTGACGTGCCTGCATAAAAGTCTCCGCATATTTGCCTCTTGTATAAAGGAAGTATGTATTATATTCGATAGGTTTATTAATCAACAGAGGAACAATATGAATTCTCCAATAATTACTGTTTCCTCCCCCATTTCCGCGGATATCTAATATTAATGTCTTATAGTCCTTTACCTCTATTAAAAAATCATGGATCTCGGAGCTGTCCATCTCCATGAGACTCCCGTCAAAGCTTTGCATACCGAGATAAGCGATTCGATCGGGCTCTATAATGACTTTTTTTACATTCCCAGAAGTCTTTTTTGTTACATCTCCTACTCCATCTCCACCATTATGCATATCGTTATTGATATCATTAGAGTTTTGCTGCTCCGTTAAAGGTTTCTGGTTGTAACGGGCCAATACGTTAGGCTGTTGAACCACGTCGATCCAAGGTTCATAACCAAAACCTGCTTGAACATAGGTATGTAGATACCAAGGATATTCCTCCTTGGATATAAAATTCGTATGCCCATTGTTTAATCTGCTAAGGACAAATCTCATTCGTCTCAAAAACTCATCATCCGATTTCACGGCTGCTATTTTATTGCGGTATTCCTCTTTTTTAGCAAGCCAATCCTCTCCATTGAGACGTTTATTCACCTCTAGGAAAGGATAGTTCTCCTCAATAATCTTCCACATGTAATCAAAATCTTCTAGCCTTTTTTCCACTGTCAATGAAGGCAACGCTACTTTCGATTGTTCTTCAACTACAGCTGAAGAGGCTAGCGGTGCAACCGGACTTGCCTGAACTTGCTCAGACTCAGATTTCTTCTTTCCTGGTAAATCGCCACTGTTGCAGCTAACCAGTAATAGTAATACTACTGCGGAAACAACCACCCACGATACAGTCCTTGGCCTCACCTTAATCCCCCCTTTTCTCTCTTTATGACTTAATCCATTTTCAGGAAGTTATTTTTTAATCATATTTTCCTAATCATCCTAAATCAAATATATTTATCACAATTATTTACATAATAATTCAGTAGAACAACAAAAAAAAGACCTCTTTCGAGGTCCTCACACTTATGGACTACAGATCTTTAGACATCGTGATGTCAGTTACGATATACCCCATTTTTTTGTATAGCTCAAAAGCGCGATTGTTCTGGCCGAAGACGTGCAACCCGATTTTGGTAACATTCATCTCCCGGGCTTCTTCATCGAGTGCGATCATAGCCTGCTTGCCATAACCCTTACTCTGGAACGGTTCAAAAACATAAAAATCATAAATGAAAGCCTCGCGGCCACCACGACCTTCACTTACGTTAAACCAGATATAACCCACCTGTTCATCACTGCTTATTTCTACTATGGAATATAGATAAGCACCATCTGTGTGCAGCCCTTTTGGCAAAGAGCGTGTTATAGCTTCCTCAGACAGCTTCATCGCGATCTCTGGATCCCAAGCACCGGCGCTGATCTTATCTTCCGCATAATCCCGGGTAGCTTGACCTAAGAAAAATTGAAAGGCCGACTCATCCATATGGATCAGTTTAATCATAATCTTACTCACTTCCTCGCTTCAATATTTACCATCCTATTTACGTATTAAACGGGAAGTTCCACGTAAAGTTGCTAAATCTGGAGCGCCAATACCAAACATTGCTATTTTCAGCTCCAGTTCTACCTGTGCTAATGCAGCATCCAGCGCCTCTTCAGAATCGACAGCCGGCCCTAACAGATTGCGGCCAAAGCCTGCCAGATCAGCTCCAAGTGCCAATGCTTTCGCTGCATCCACGCCATGTTTCAGTCCGCCGCTGCCAATCAAAGCGCCCTGCGGAGAAACTGCACGCACCTCTGTGATACAATCAGCTGTTGGAGTGCCCCAATCCGCGAAAGCCTCCGCCGCTGCCCGCCGTATAGGATCTACACTGCGGAACTTCTCCACCTGACTCCATGATGTCCCGCCTGCACCCGCAACATCAATAAAAGCCGCTCCTGCATTATAAAGACGTGCAGCTGCATCTCCATCAATGCCCCAGCCTACTTCTTTCACACCTACAGGGACTTCAAGTGCCCGGCATACCTTCTCTATCTGCGATAGCAAAGAGGCAAAACCAGTGTTCCCTTCCGGTTGAAAGACCTCTTGCAGGCCATTCAGATGTAGTACAAGAAAATCAGCACCTGCGATATCCACAGCCCGGCGACATTCCTCAATCCCAAAACCATAGGACAGCTGTACAGCACCAATATTGGCGATAACCGGAATATCAGGCGCTTGATCCCGCACATAAAAGGTTGCCGTAAGCTCAGAACGCTCCACTGCCGCCCGAACCGAACCTACACCCAGCGCCCAACCCCGACGCTGCGCAGCTGCGGCTAACCGGGCATTAATCGCTCCTGTAGCTGCACTGCCACCTGTCATCGAGCTGATGAGCAGCGGCGTACGCAGCTTACGATCCAAAAACGTAGTCTGCAATGATATATCGTCGAAATTCAGCTCTGGCAGAGCATTATGCTGAAATCTGTAATGTTCAAACCCTGTAGTCACACCGACGCCACCTACTTCCTCATTTAGGCAAAGGCGTACATGTTCAATTTTGCGTTCGCCTGTCTTCGATGTAGGCAATAAAGATCTTTTGTCAGAAGCCTCTGCAGCCGGTAGGTCCTTGCCATGATCTGCGCCAGACTGCCTAGTCGCATCATATGGCACGGCCTCTTCTGGCGTATGATTCATGCTGCGTTCCTCCTATTTCCAAACTCGATTTATTATAACATATCCCTACAGATGAATTTACAATATGAGGTTAGCGATTACAATTCTCCGGTTTCGTAATCATTAATTTCATAAACATCGTACTAATTGCTCAAACTCATTATAGCTAGCCGAATGTTATTTCATTACTGTTAAGGATATTTGGGCTGCTTCATTTCGCTCCACTAGGTGTTAATAGGTTGGTAATACACCGGAGCATAACAATCACAAGGAAGTGCTCTGCAATAATTTCAGGAGGAACTTCCATGAATTCAGATCGTCAGCAACCCGTTCACCCCTATAAACCTAAAGAAATAAACTACGCTCCCGGTTTAACTACGAAGAAACGTTCCGGTTCACGCCGCCGCAGAATGGCGTTATGGACTGTCTTCATTCTAATCCTCTGGCTAATCGGCGTAATGACTTACCAGACGCACAAACCTTTACCCAGCGGCATTTCCTATGAAAGCCCTATATACAAAACGAATCATGTATCCTTCTGGCACGACCTGACCTATTCGGACGGTACAGCCACGGGCACTCAAGAGAGTCAGATTCTTTCGAGGATTCTACAAATTATCGAGGAGTCCAAAGAATTTTTGGTGATTGACCTCTTTCTTTTCAATGATTATACCCATAAAGATCAGTCATTTCCTCCGGTCAGCCGAATGTTGACGGACAAGCTTATTTTACAAAAAACAACTTATCCTGAGATGGAGATCGTCTTCATTACAGATGAGGTTAATACCAATTACAACTCTGCACCCAATCATCTTCTGGAAGAATTGAAGGCTGCGGGGATTAAAGTGATTTTGACCGATGTAAATGCTCTACGCGATTCTACGCCTGCTTATTCCGCTGTCTGGCGTACCTTTATTCAATGGTTCGGACAGTCGGGCGAAGGCCGGATTCCCAATCTTATGGCCAGCGGAGGACCGGATATTACCGCACGTTCTTATTTGAAGCTACTTAATGTGAAGGCTAACCACCGTAAGGTAGTTGTTAGTGAGAATACCGCTCTAGTCTCCTCAGGAAATATCCATGATGCCAGCGCCTATCATTCCAATATCGCTCTGGAAGTACAAGGCCCAATTATTGCTGATATTCTCCAGACGGAACAAGCCGCGGCCAATCTTTCGGATGCAGGGCCACTACTCACTTATGAGCCAGACTTCACCAAGGAGAAGGATCAGCACTCTGAAGAATCTATGGAGGTCCGCTATTTAACGGAAGGAAAGGTATATAAATATGCACGGCAAGCCCTCCAATCTGCGCAGAAGGGTGACACCATTTGGATGGGTATGTTCTACCTTGCCGATGATGCCATTCTCGATGAATTGGTAGAGGCTACCGAACGAGGGGCTACGGTAAAATTGATACTGGACCCCAATCAGAACGCCTTCGGCCGTGATAAAATCGGCATTCCTAACCGTCCAGTTGCCATGAACTTGAACAAGCGCACGAACGGAGAGATCTCTATTCGCTGGTACAATACGACCAAAGAGCAATATCATCCAAAGTTGCTCTTCATTGCCAAACAGACTGGAAATTCCATCATTCTTGGCGGTTCCACCAATTTCACGACACGCAATCTGAATGACTACAACCTGGAGAACAATCTGTGGGTATCTGTAAAACAAGATCAGCCTCTTTATACCGAGATGGAAACCTACTTCAATCGAATGTGGAATAACGAGGACCATGAGTATACTCTGCCTCTTGAAGCTTATCAGGGGGAAGTAACTTGGTTCAAGTACATTCTGTTCCGGTTGCAGACCACCTTGGGTTTAACTACTTTTTAAAGCAAAAACCACCGCAGATGAGGGATAACACCCTCTGCGGTGGTTTTTGGGTTATAGTAACGGTGACATAAGCCGAGCAGCAGATTCCAGTATACGGATCACCATACGCTTATTCATAAATTCCTCATGCTCAATTAAGCTGGTAGATAATAAATCCCGTTCAAAATCAGCAACAATACGAGCAACGCTCTCCGTCTGAATCAGTAGTGCATTCACTTCAAAGTTAAGGTGGAAGCTGCGCATATCCATATTGGCCGTGCCAATGGTCGCTATTTCACCATCAACGATAAGCAGCTTCGAGTGGATAAATCCTTTTTCATATTCATAAATCTTCACGCCAGCTTCCAGCAACGCCGGAAAATAAGAGTGTGAAGCCAGAAACGGAATCCATTTATCCGGCTTAGCCGGGAATAACAATCGCACATCTAAACCAGAAACAGCAGCTACACGCAGTGCAGTTAAGATGTCCTCATCAGGAATAAAATATGGACTGGCAATCCACACCGATTTCTCGGCAGAAGTGATCATGGAGAAGAAAATGTTTTTGAGCGCACGACGTTCGTTATCCGGCCCACTAGCAATAATCTGTACGGCACCATCACCTGTCATAAAGCGAAGCTGCGGAGTAAGATAGTCTTGCTCCAGTATTTTTTCGCCCGTAGTGTGCATCCAATCTTGCAGGAAAATAATTTGCATCGTCCGTACCGCTTCGCCTCTAACCAACATATGTGTGTCACGCCAAAATCCATAAGTCTTACTGCGGCTTAAATATTCATCGCCTACATTGAGACCCCCCATGAATCCGACATCGCCGTCGATCACAACAATCTTACGGTGATTCCGGTAATTCACACGGCTGGAAAAAAAGGAGGTTGAATTTCCATACGAAGCCACCTGAACCCCGGCATCACTCATTTCCTTCAAAAAAGCTTTGGAAAGCTGAAAACTGCCAACGGCATCATACATAAATCTGACTGCAACACCGGCGCGAGCTTTATCGATCAGAATTTGTTTAATGCGTGTTCCAATGTGGTCCGCCCGGAAGATGTAATACTCCATATGAATGTGATGTTTAGCTTGACGGAGCTCCAACAATAACGTACCAAACGTCTCTTCACCATTAGTGAGGATACGTGTTTCTGATGCAAAGGAAATAGGAGTACGTGCTAAAGTTTTGGATAACAGCAGCAGTTTTTGGCGCGAGGGATCAAAGACTGACCAATCTTGGTGCGTACGTAAAGCGTCATTCTCAATTCTTTCGTAGGCCATAAGGTCTCTTTGTGCCTTTTTATCATATTTACGGCGTTTGAACACATTTTGCCCAAATAGAAAATAGAAGACCAGTCCCAGCACCGGGATCAACGCAAGCAATAAGATCCATGACATTGTTGTAGAAGGATTACGGTTCTCCATAAAAATAGCCAAGCTAATCGAAATGACTGTCAGAGTGGAGAAGATACTAATAATCGTTCCCGCAGTACTCCCAAAAATGCCGAAACCAAAATAATAAAATGCTATGAATGCCCCAATGATAATTATAGATTGAAGTCCTCTTCTCATACTCTACCTACCTTCTTATTCATACAAGCAACACGAAATTGACACATTTTATATATTACATGAAGAACACATTTCTTCCTAGCAAATTACTGTTTAAAGTCTATTTACGACAAAACTGTAACCCTTCTGTTCCGATATTTGTAATGCCTGGTTGTATAGAATATAATTATTCTGACCAACTAGTCAATTATAGAACCGGGTAGTCAGAAAGGAGGTTAATCCTTTAATGAATGATAAAACTGTTGATAAGCAGGAGCAGATTATTAAGATTGCTATGCAGTTATTCGCTGTAAAAGGCTCCTCGTCCACATCCATGCAAGAGATAGCTGAATTATGCGGGATTTCGAAGGGCAGTTTATATCTGGTATTTAAATCAAAAGAAGAACTGGAGCGCAGTATCTTCCTTTATTGTTATCGGATGATTCGGGATCCCTTGTTACGTGAAGAACAGGAAACCCGACGAACACCACGTGAGAAGCTTAGGAATCAGATAGAAATTCTGCTAAGTCATGTGTACGAATTACGTGAGTTCTTGCAGCGTCAAATTCAGGAGGTTGCGGGCAAAGGATTTGATACTGAAGTCCCGGACTGGCTGCGTAGAAACAACGCTTCCTTCTTAAGATGGTTCCAGGTAAAAATGGAGTTGCTCTACGGAAAAGACGTCGTTCCCTATACCGGAGATTTATGTATGATCGGACATGGTCTCATCAAATCTTATATTGCGGTTATTTTTCGTAAGGATACGCAGGTACCTATTGCCGATATGGCGGATCATCTAATGAATTTAATGGATATGATCGTGTCTGGCTTGCTTACTAGTAAACAGGCTCCACTAATCAACTCTGCTACTTTAGCAAACTGGATGGCGGAGAATGAGGAGAACAAACGAAAAAATCCATTACAGCTCATTAAAGAAATGAAGACTGCGATCAGTAAACTAGATAGTATAGCATCCGAAGAAGCAGCCGATCTGCTGGAATCGCTCAACATTCTGGAAGGTGAAGTGCTTATCCCTCACCCGCGAAAAGCAATCATTCAGGGGATGCTGTCCAACCTCCAATCCTGCTCTGAGCTCACAGCAGAATTGGAAGAGCTGAGGAAGCTAATTGCCTCAATTCCGCACAATTCATGTGTATTTCGTTAATTGACTCTAAGAAGAGTTCGGTAGAGAGAAAGTCATGGATAGTGAGTATTATGATTTTTTATAATGGCGCCCTATTTCGTAAAGAAGAGGGCCGAGAGGAGCAGAAACGAAACTTATGAAAAGCTTAATTAATTTCTCGCTCAGGAACAAATTTGCCATTTGGCTTCTGACGATAATTATTGTGTTTGCCGGTTTATATAGCGGACTGACGATGAAGCAAGAAACCTTGCCTAATATTAGTATACCCTATCTTAGCGTAACAACCATTTATCCGGGGGCCGCACCAGAAGGCGTCGTTAATGATGTCAGCAAACCGTTGGAGCAAAAGCTCCGCAATGTGGATGGTGTAAAGACGATCACCTCCACTTCTTTGGAGAATGCCTCCAGTATCCAAATTGAATTCGATTATGGAACAAATCTGGATAATGCTACAGCAGCAGTGCGCGAATCACTAAATGAAGTCTCATTGCCAGACAATGTGCAGAAGCCTTCCATTTCCCGCTTTAGTCTTAGCTCAATGCCTGTTGTCTCCCTCAGTCTTTCTAACGGGGATACCCAGGATCTTGAGGAACTGACCCGTATTGCTGAGAACGATATTCGCCCGGCCCTGGAGGATGTTGAGGGTGTCGCTTCTATCCAAATCTCTGGTCAATACGTCAAAGAAGTATCACTCAAATTCAATCAAGATAAGCTTAATCAATATGGACTGACCGAAGATACCGTTAAAGGTATCATTCAAGGCTCTTCCCTCCGTGTTCCACTCGGACTATTCGAGATGGACAAGGCTCAAAAGGCAGTTGTCGTGGATGGCAACATCACTACCGTTGAGGATCTTAAAAATGTGACCATTCCGGTAATGCCAACTGGCGCTAACGCTGCTGGTGCTGGAGCTACTGGAGCTACTGGAGCTACTGGAGCTGCCGGCGTTGATGCTGGTGCTGCTAACGGAGCTGCTGGTGCTGGTGCTGGAAATGCTGTTCCTGGCGGAGCTGCAAGTATGGGACTTCCAACCGTGAAGCTCGGAGAGCTGGCCACGATTGAGGTTGTGGGCAATTCCGAATCCATCTCCCGTACAAATGGTAAAGAATCGATCGGTATTCAGATTGTCAAAGCCAATGATGCCAACACTGTTGATGTTGTAAATGGCGTTAAAGACAAAACTGAAGAATTAAAAGCACAATATAAAGGCATTGACCTTACTGTTCTACTTGACCAAGGTAAGCCCATTGAGGACTCCGTAAATACGATGTTGTCCAAAGCGGTATTTGGTGCCTTATTCGCAGTAATTATCATTTTGGTGTTCCTGCGGAATATTCGTTCGACGATTATTTCTATCATCTCTATTCCATTATCCCTGCTGATCGCAGTGCTGTGTCTGCGGCAGATGGACATTACGCTTAATATGATGACACTGGGAGCGATGACGGTCGCGATTGGGCGGGTAGTCGATGACTCGATTGTAGTCATAGAGAACATATATCGACGGCTCTCCTTATCTGGTGAGAAACTGAAGGGTAGAGAATTAATCAGTGCGGCCACACGTGAAATGTTCGTGCCTATCATGTCCTCTACAATTGTAACCATCGCGGTGTTCTTACCACTTGCTTTGGTTAGTGGTATGGTTGGTGAGCTGTTCTTGCCTTTCGCTCTAACCATGGTCTTCGCCCTGCTCGCTTCATTAGTAGTTGCGATTACCCTAGTTCCTGCAATGGCTCACTCGTTGTTCCGTAATGGATTGAAAGGTAAAAAAACTCACAGCGAGAAACCAGACAAACTTTCTGCTGGTTATCAAAAGATTCTGAACTGGTGTCTTTCTCATAAGCTCGTTACTTTTGGAGTTGCCGTTCTTCTCCTTGCAGGCAGCTTGTTCTTAATCAAACCTATTGGTGTAAGCTTTATGCCATCCCAAGAGGATAAAACCGTAATGCTTACTTATTCACCAAAGGCTGGACAACGGATTGAGGAAGTTCAAGAGCAAGGTCTGAAAGCTGAAAAATACATTTTAGCGCAGAAGCATATAGACAAAATGCAATATTCCATTGGCGGCGGAAGCCCGATGGGTATGGGTGGATCCAGCAATTCAGGACTATTTTTCATCGTTTATGATAGTGACACTCCTGATTTTGAAGCTGTTAAAGAGAAGCTTATTGAAGGTTTGACCGCAGAAGTGCCAGATGGTGTATGGGGTGACATGTCCGCTCTGATGAGTGGAGGCATGGGTGGAAGCACTCTGACCGTGAATGTATTCGGAGATGAACTGGATCAGCTGAAGCCAGTCGCGGATGAGATTGCCTCAATCGTACAGGCTGACACCACTAATTTCAAAGACGCAGAAACAAGTCTCAAGGAAGCTTACGATCAATATACGATTGTAGCGGATCAACAGAAGCTTAGCTCCCTTGGACTTACAGCCGGACAAATTGCGATGAAGCTGAGTCCAGCAGGCACACGTCCAGTGCTCACAGAAGTAGAATTGGACGGCAAGAACTACAAAGTCTATATCGAAACAGATAAAGAAACGTACAAGAGTATTAAAGAAATGGAAGAGGCTACTTTGACTTCCCCACTAGGCATCTCCGTGCCAATCGGGCAAGTCGCTAAAATTGAAAATGGCTCCTCCCCTGACTCGATTACTCGTATGGACGGTAAAATGAAGGTAGATGTTACTGCCGAAATTATTTCGAGTGACGTGAATAGCGCTTCGAACAGCGTGAAAGAAAAAATAGACGCTATGGAATTGCCTGATGGTGTAACTGTTACCTTCGGCGGTGTAACCGAGCAGATCAATGATACGTTTGGTCAATTAGGAATTGCTATGGCGGCTGCTATTGCCATCGTATACTTCGTGCTTGTGGTTACATTTGGCGGTGGATTAGCACCATTCGCTATCCTGTTCTCACTTCCTTTCACAGTGATCGGGGTACTCGTTGCCCTTCTGATCGCTGGAGAAACCTTAAACGTGTCCTCGCTCATGGGTGCGCTGATGTTGATTGGTATCGTAGTAACGAATGCGATTGTCCTTATCGACCGCGTTATTCATAAGGAAAAAGAAGGACTCACTACGCGTCAAGCCTTGCTTGAAGCAGGTGGCACACGTTTACGTCCAATCCTGATGACTGCACTTGCAACGATCGGTGCATTGCTGCCATTGGTTACTGGACTTGAAAACAGTGCAGGAATTATCTCCAAGGGCCTCGGCGTGACCGTAATCGGTGGTTTGGTCAGTTCCACGCTTCTGACACTTGTAGTAGTGCCAGTCGTGTATGAATTCCTGATGAAATTCCGCAGCAAAAAGGTAATTGATTAGAACTATGATGTGAACAAGTAAATAGGCTCACACGAGAGGCTGTCTCCAAAGTAGTGAATTCTACTTATGAGGCAGCTTCTTTTTTTAGTAAAAGGCTGCACAGCGGATTCTTGCTTTAGCCAATAGACTGTGTGCTGTGCCAATGTTCAACGCCATTAGGGTGCTGATTAGAGAACGGTGGATGATGTGCGTTTGTGCGTGGTGGAGGCTAATGTACCGTGAACGTTTGCGATGTGCGGTATACAGCGGGTGATCTGCGTGGGTCGTTTGGACGGCGTACATTTGTGTTTACTGCGTTCTGTGTTTGGGCGATGTGCGGAGAGGATCTTAAACTAATTAGGGAAAAACTCCCTGAAAAAAGCCAATATTCGCTCTAAATGAACGAAATTAGGGAATTCCTCCCTGATAATAAGGGGGATTTCTTTAATTACCACCGAAACAGCTATACTTTAGGGAGGTTTTCCCTCATTTTTAGTCTGATGACGAGAAACTCTAATATTCCAGGGATAAATTCCTCAATTAGTCTATCGGTGCTTCAGTTGGGCAACAAGACTGCGCTTCGATTGGTACTTCAATTAATGCTTCAGTTGGTGCTTCATTTAATCATCATTTAGTGCTTCACACAACGCTTCTTTTCTACTTGACCAGCACGCAAAAGCCCGACCTATCAATTAGGCCGGGCTTTCTAATATTAAATGCTTGTAGCTGCACTGCTCTCCAGTGAAGCTCTCCAGGAACGAAGCATTTGCAGATCAAGTGGCAGAAATTCCTCAAGCATATGTGAGAGGCCTAGATATAGCGGACTATCCGTTGCTGCATTCAGTTTCTGACAGAACTGCGGTGTCCATTGCAGTAGATGCTTTTCCAAAAAGGACTCCTGAATATCAAGCAGCTCCATAGCACTTCTTATTGAAAAGCTATTGTAAAGCATACGCTCATGCATGACTGCCATAAATTCGAGCTCAATAGCAATATGATCATCGGCTTCACCATTACACTTATTGAATACAATTCCAGCGGAGGTGTACACATCCGCAAGCACGTTACAGAAATCCTCCGAGCGTCCTAAAATCGCTGCTTCGCGCAATTTAAAAGAACTAACGGACTGTTCTTGCATAAGCCGTTTATATTCTTTGCTCTCTTTCTCGCATATCATTGGCAGCTTGTTCGGTTCCTGACTCAAATAGCGCTTCAGCTCCCGACCGCCTTCCGTCATCTCAGCCGCTACACTCATCTGGCGATTGCGGCTCCATTGAGCCACTAGAGAGAGTGATGGTTTTCTACCCAAAAAATCCACTAAAAGCTGATATATTAATCCCCGACTTTCCAACCAACGGCTAAAAGCCTCCGGAACGGTGAGCGATGGAACAGTATGTGTACTCATTTTGCAAATCCTCCTCAATGGTTTCCCGGTCACTCTCCGTCACATTACCGACGTGCGGTTTCCGGTATCCTATCTGTTTTCGCAAAAGTGAACGTTAAAACTAATCCGCACCTAGATTATATCGGATATTAAAAGCGCTTTCCGTGAGCATTCTATGTCTAAAAACTTTATTTGTCGTACTTTTGTCACACTTTCCGTTGTTCAATATGCGTTATCTTCTTATCTAGTTTGTCCAGTTTTATGTAATGAAACCCTGTCGTCCAGAACTTTGCTCATTGACGTGAATCCAAGCGATCTTTAAAATTCTAAACAAGTATAAACATCTTCGCGTTCTGTCCTATTAGGGACGTTATGCGTGTATACGAGAAAGTATAAGAGCAATTTATCAGCCAGATTTAAAGGAAGGGAGCAACGCCATGGAGCCGCTGACGGACCCTTTTGGACGTTTACACGATTACATCCGCATTTCGGTTACCGACCGCTGCAACCTGCGTTGCATCTATTGTATGCCAGCGGAAGGGATGCAATTCCAACCGCAGGACGAGATTCTGAGTTACGAGGAAATTACCGCAGTCGTTAAGTCGCTAGCCCCTCTTGGATTACGTAAAGTACGACTAACTGGTGGAGAACCTCTTGTCCGCAAAGATCTGGAAAAGCTTGTTGCTATGATATCTGCGATCCCAGGTATAGAAGATATTTCGCTGACTACAAATGGTTTAATGCTTCCAGCCAAAGCAGCACAGCTAAAAGAAGCCGGTCTGTCACGGGTAAACATCAGCCTAGACTCCTTACGGCAGGATCGATTTTCTATGATTACTCGTGGCGGCGAAGTCGCCAAGGTATTAAAGGGGATCGAGGCCGCACAAGCCGCCGGACTTCAACCGATAAAGCTTAACGTTGTATTGATGAAAGGAATTAATGACGACGAAATCAAAGACTTCATCTCCCTTACGCTGGAGAGTCCTCTAAATGTACGCTTTATAGAATACATGCCGATTGGCAGTGCTACTGATGCTTGGCGCCAGACTTATCTGCCTCTGGAAAGGGTTGTAGAAGCTTGTACTGAGGCTGGTTGGGAAACGGAAGCGGCAGAAATGCCCTCCGGGAATGGCCCTTCCCAGAATCGGCGGGTTGTCGGATCCCCTGGTACATTCGGCCTGATTCATCCGGTGAGCGAGCACTTCTGCGATAATTGCAACCGCCTGAGACTTACCGCAGATGGGCACATCAAAGCTTGCCTGTATTGGGCAGATGAATACAATGTCCGCCCTTTGATAAGCGATCCTGCTGCTGTGCAGGCCTTATTCCGGAAAGCGCTGGGCAACAAACCCCATAATCATGAAATGGCCTTAGCTCTGGAGAAAAAAGCACAGAGCCACACGCCGACAGCTCGGCGCATGTCTCAAATTGGTGGATAAACGTCCATCCCGGTATTATAGTTCCTCTTTTAATTGCATAAATACAAAAAACGCCGCTTTCCCACTGAACGATCTGGGAAAGCGGCGTTGTGCTTAAAGCTTAGCGATGAGCTATTCAATCACTATTAGAGAGATAGAGCTTCGAGCAGCTTAGAAATAGTCGCCGCCGCCTCGGCTCTTGTAGCCTTTTTCTCAGGACGGAAGGTATTGTCTTCGAATCCACCCAGAATACCGGCTTCAGCTGTTTTTCACATACAGCAAGTTTATTTCATTCGTACTGGCAAGCTCACCTTGAACGCTGTCCCATCCCCCGGGCGACTATTTGCAGTTACCTTACCTTCATGCAGCTCAACGATTTTTTTAACCAATGACAGACCTAGTCCACTACCGCCACCACTTGCGGTTCTAGCTTTATCTGCCTTATAGAAACGCTCGAAGATCCGAGGCAGATCTTCCTCCGAGATGCCAATCCCACTATCTTGAATCTCCACCTCTACCTGCTCATCCACCATGCGAAGGCTAATATGGATGCAACCGTTCTGCGGAGTAAACTTGATACTGTTATGCAGCAGATTAGTCCAAACCTGACTCATTAAATCTTTTACAGCAGATACATTCACTTCTTCCAGTTCAGCCTCTACCTCTATTTTTTTCTCCAACCACTGTGGTTCAGAAGCCAGAATCGTATCTCTAAGCTGCTTATCCAGGCGGTAAATCTGATTTTCAAACGGAAAATTGCCCGATTCAAGCGCGGACAGCTTCAATAAATTATCACTGAGCCCAGATACGCGGGTACTCTCAGCCACTATAATATTAAGGTAGTGCCTCCTGCTCTTCACACTCAGAGTTTCATCCTGCAGCGCAAGAGCAAACCCCCGAATAGAGGTTAGCGGAGATTGAATTTCATGCGATACATTAGAGATAAAATCCTGACGCATGGTCTCCATCTGGCTCAGTTCGCTGGCCATTACGTTGATACTCTCTACAATCTCACCGAAATCACCGTAGTCCTTTGTATTATCAAGTACCACATTGAAATCACCCTTAGCAATCCGCCCTAAACCTTCGATAATTGATTTATAAAAAACACGTTCCCAGCCCCGGAATAACTTGGAGGTTACCAATGCCATCAAAAACAAAATCACAATTCCGACCATCACGCCGATTAACTGGGTCAAATACTCCGAAGAGGGGCGTCCAACCCTGCCATATATCCAGTTCATCAAGAAATAAGCTGCACTCCAGCTAATCCCAACACCACCGAAGTAAATAAAAGTCATCCCAATCCGCTTAAGAAGCTCCTTAAACCGGTTCATGCCTCTGCCTCCAGCCGATAGCCTAATCCGCGGATGGTACGAATAACAAACCCGTATTTATCAGGAGCGAACCGTTCGCGCAAACGGTTGATATGCACATCGAGCGTCCGCTCATTCCCTTCAAAATCATAACCCCATATCTCTTCGATCAGCCTGTCTCTAGTCAATGTCTGCCCCGGATAGCTGCCCAGCTTAAATAACAGCTCAAATTCCTTAAGTGGCAAAGTGACTTCTCCATACGCTGAGGACACCTCGTAGGTTTTACGATTCATTCGCAGCCGGCCAATCCCCACACTTTGTGCAGCAGAGATTTGGTAACGTTTGAGCAGCGCCTTTACTCGCGCAATAAGCACCACTGGCTCAAAGGGTTTGACGAGATAGTCATCACTTCCCAGCTCAAAGCCCTTCACAATTTGTGAGGTCTCTCCCTTAGCCGTCAGCATCAATATCGGAAAATCATAGGTTTGGCGCATCTTCCGGCACAGCTCCCAGCCATCCAAATTGGGCATCATCACATCAATAATGGCTAAGTCTATGTTATGGCTCTCCAGAATCTGAAGAGCCTCCAGTCCATCAGAAGCTCCATAGATGTCATCCATCCCCTCAGCTCTCAGAAATACTTCTACCAATTCGCGGATGTGCGGATCGTCGTCCGCTACTAGTATTTTTGTCATGTATCACTGGAGCCTCCTCTTTATTGTCTTGAATCTCAAGGTTATTCATCTGCAGCTGCTGGGTGGCAAATTCACGATATAGCTCATGGTTTTCCAGCAGTTCTTCATGTCTTCCCATCCCGGTAATCTGGCCCTTTTCCATAAAAATAATCTGCTCAGCATTTACAACAGTAGCCAAACGGTGCGCAATTACAATCGTAGTCCGGCCCTTCATCAAATTGGACAGTGCCTTCTGCACTACGGCCTCTGATTGGCTATCCAGACTGGAGGTCGCCTCATCAAGCATAAGAATCTTTGGATTCCGCAGCAGCGCTCTAGCAATAGCAATCCGTTGCCGCTGTCCACCCGAGAGCTTCACACCTCTCTCACCGACATCCGTATTATATCCTTCAGGAAGCTCATCGATAAAGCCATCTGCATAAGCCATTGCTGCTGCTGCGCGCATCTCCTCCATGCTAACGTCTCGATCCAATCCATAGGTTAAATTCTCAGCAATCGTACCTGCCAACAATGGGCTTTCCTGTGAGACGTACCCGATCAGTTTCCGCCATGAGCGTAATGAGAAGGTTGACACTGGTTTATCGCCTAGCTTAACCATACCTTTCTGAGGCTCATAGAATCGTTCGAGCAGTGAAAATAATGTAGTCTTGCCTCCCCCGCTCGGTCCAACAATAGCCGTCACCTGACCCGGAAGCATCCGGAAGCTTACATCGGTTAGCACATTCTCACCATTTTTATATCCAAAGCTTAGATCTTCTACAGAGATAGGACCCTCTGCACCGTTCGCCTCTTCCTGGCCCTCATATACCTCCTCTTCTGCTGCCAGGGTTTCAATAATGCGCTCTGATGCCCCTTTAGCTTTCTGAATCTGTGTAAAGAACGTGGTCAATTGAGTAAGCGGCATAATAATCTGAATAAGATACAGGATAAAGGCTACCAGCTCTCCAGCTGTCAAAGCCCCGGAAGATACCTGCATTCCGCCATAACCGATAATGACCACAAGTAACATCATAAAGACAAAAGAGACCAGTGGGCTGATCATAGCGCTGATTTTGCCTTCACGAATGCCAAAGGAGAGCAGGTTCATAATTCCGGTTTTGCCTGCTTCGTACTCTTTTTTCTCTGCACCCGAGGATTTCACCAGACGGATCTCTGACAATACACCACTAAGTGTGGCGGTAAAAGAAGCTGTTTCGTCCTGCATGCCTTTGGAGATTTTGTACATCTGCCGTCCAAGCGGCACCAAAATCAACGCAGATAGTGGAAGAACGGTGAACAGAACAAGCGTCATCTTCCAGTTCAAAAATAAAAGCACAGCAATGGAGCCCACAATGGAAATCACTCCGGTAAATAAGCTGGCCAGATGTTCAGAGATCAGCGTTTTGATGATCCCTGTATCATTTGTCATCCGGCTGACGCTTTCTCCTGTCCGATTATCATTGTAATAAGCTACTGGCAATACTAAAAATTTACGCCATAACCGGTCACGAAGACCTGCAACCATCTTCTGGCCCACGTAATTCAGCAGATAGATAGAGATTCCCCCGGCGATCGTCTGCGCGATAAAAGCACCCGCTATGCCTGCAATTTGCAGCTTGCTGACAGAAGCCAAAGAAAAGCCATCCACCAGATTTTTGGTGAACATTGGGATCACCAGACTAACCAATGTCGAGATCATGCTTAGTGCAATAGCTATTGCCAATAAGCCGTATGAAGGCTTGGTTTCTTTTAATAATGTGAGGAATGGCTTCAGCGCCGTTTTCCCCTTAGCTTCGGATTTTTTCATGCAAAAACTCCCCTTTTCTTGGTGAATCTGCGAGAAGAATGTATCTTCTCTGTTTCGCCTAACCCCATCCTAGCCCTGAATTGTAAACTGAAGTTAAACCCATTGATTCTCTTTTATACAAACGTAGATAGGATAATCCTCAGGCATATTCCTAATAAGGAGGAGCGAACTCTTAACATTTCTACCACCTGCAAACTTGTTATATGCGTTTTTTGTCACTTAGCGGATCAAATTTAAATAAACGTTAAAAAAATGTAAAAAAGTAAAAAAGGAAGTTTGTATCCCTTTTCAACACGTGTTACAGTGATAGAAGGGCCTAATATTGGTCAGTATATCCATGCAAGACATCTAGTGGGAAAGGAGTGACGCATTTGCGGAAAGGCGTTAACTATCCATCTTCTTTCACGTCTTTAAAATGGTTCAATTTTTTTGTATACGGAACCATGGTCCTCTTCTCCAGCTTCTTTCAACTATACCTGCTGGATGTAGGGATGAACAAATTAGAGATCGGTGCCGTATTTTCTATGGGTGCGCTAGTATCCATCTTTGCAAATCCATTCTGGGCAATCTGGACTGACCGATACCAGAATATCCGGAGAATCGTTTTGCTTATGTTAATCGGAACGTTAGTGTTATCCCAGCTTATGTTTCGGGCAAATACATATGAGATGATCTACATCTCCATTCTTTTGTTCTATTTCTTCCAAGGACCGTTATTTGCTCAGAGCAATACGATGATTCTCAGCTATATTGACGGAACTAACTATCGCTTCCGTTCTTTTCGGCTTTGGGGTTCATTGGGGTGGGCACTAATTGCAATTGCCGCCGGATTGGTCCTTGATTGGGCTGGTGTATCTATCTTGTCCTATCTGTTTGCAGGCTTACTATGTGCATCAATGTTATCCATTCTTGCATTACCGAAACTTAACCATACCATTGGCATGGCTCCTATGCCGTATAGAGGCTTCAGCAAACTAATTTATAATCCCTTTTTCTTGTGTTTCATATTGTTTGGTATCCTAGTTTCCATACCGAACACCATGAACACTACATTCATGTCTTTGTATATTACGGACCTAGGCGGCTCCAAGGGAATGATTGGTCTCGCAGTATTCCTCTCCTCTATTTTGGAAGTGGGTGTATTTGTTCTCTGCGACCGATTCCTTAAACGTAAAATATCTGTTCTGCTCGGCTGGCTTGCGCTGGTTAGCGCTTTATTCGTACTACGATGGTGGTTCATGGCGGACGCGACTACAGCCCTCCAAGTAGTGCTCATTCAAATTTTACACTGCATAACATTTGGTGGTTTCTTCTATGTAGGCACTCAACTGACCATGCTTCTTATTCCAAGACCTTACCGTGCTTCAGGACAAGCGCTCTACACACTGACTTGGAGCGGTATAGCCGGTATTGTTGGAGGAGTTCTCGGCGGGTGGATGTATCAAAATCTAGGGGCACAGAGCATGTATCAAGCGGGTGTCTTCTTGACACTGTTTGGAACGCTAGGCTTTACTTTCATGTGGCTCTTTGTAAACCGTGGAGGCTACCGGCCCCCTACAGAGGATGAGGAAGAACTCTCTCACATCGAAATATTATAAGCGAAAATATAAAAAACAGGCTCAAACGTACCTAAACGGGACGTTTGAGCCTGTTTTTTTATAAAGAACCTGAACGAATCAAGTGTTAGCCTTGTTTTGGAGGCTGAAATGAACTCTTCAGTGAAACGATAAGATTGAATACGAGATGCCCAGGCGCCGAATATTTGCTATCTACATTAAAATAGCCATGACGGAAGAACTGGAATTTATCCTGAGCCACACTGTCCTTAAGCTCGGGTTCCACAAAACCTTGTAAGATTTCAATGGATTTAGGATTAAGCTGATCCAAGAAGCTAGGCTCCGCTTTCTCTACCGTGGAATCCAGACCTTCAACTTCTGCAGCTTCATCTACTTCTTCAGCAGAAATCAGTGGCTCGTATAAACGGAATTCTGCAGGCACAGCTTGACTAGCTTCTACCCAGTGCAGAGTACCTTTTACCTTACGGCCTGTAAATCCACTGCCACTCTTTGTTTCCGGATCATACGTACAATGCAGTTCAACAACCTCGCCATTCTCATCTTTAATGACTTCATTACATTTGATGAAATAAGCATGCTTCAGGCGTACTTCATTGCCGGGGAACAAGCGGAAATATTTATTGGGCGGATTCTCCATAAAGTCGTCGCGCTCAACATAAATCTCACG
This sequence comes from Paenibacillus sp. FSL H3-0286, assembly GCF_045040705.1. Lineage (NCBI taxonomy): Bacteria > Bacillati > Bacillota > Bacilli > Caryophanales > Paenibacillaceae > Paenibacillus > Paenibacillus sp. FSL H3-0286. Next base: position 6,686,824 of record NZ_CP150285.1, read on the forward strand.
AGAGAACGGAATTTGGCGTACACCCATTTCTTCATTCTCTGTATTATTCTCCGCTTCAAGCCATTCTGTTTGGCCTTCCGGATAATTGGTGATAACAACCTTAAGCGGACGAAGTATAGCCATGGTGCGAGGCACAGTTAACTTAAGGTCTTCCCGGATAAAGTGCTCCAGCATTTGCAGGTCCACTAGACCCTGACTCTTGGAGATCCCTGCTTCGTACACGAATTTACGAATCGCTTCCGGCGTATATCCTCTGCGGCGCAGGCCGGAGATCGTTGGCATCCGCGGATCGTCCCAGCCATCCACATGTTTTTCGTCTACCAGCAGCTTCAGCTTACGTTTACTAGTCATGGTTTGAGCGAGATTCAGACGGCCGAATTCATATTGATGCGGAACAGAAGGCATCTCACATTCCGCTACGACCCAATCATAAAATGGGCGTTGATCTTCAAACTCAAGCGAACAAAGGGAGTGAGTTACACCTTCAATGGCGTCCTCAAGTGGATGAGCGAACGTGTACATCGGGTAGATGCACCATTTATCCCCTGTATTATGGTGATGCGCATGAGTAATCCGATAGATGACAGGATCACGCAGATTAATATTTGGTGAAGCCATATCGATCTTGGCACGAAGAACCTTCTCACCATCTTTGAATTCCCCTGCCCGCATACGGCGGAACAGATCCAAATTCTCTTCGATGCTGCGCTCACGATGTGGGCTGTTCTGTCCTGGCTCCGTCAGCGTTCCCCGCAATTGGCGAATTTCATCCGCGCTGAGGTCATCTACATAAGCTTTACCTTTAGTAATTAATAATTCGGCACGTTTGTACATTTCCTCAAAATAATCCGATGCAAAACGCAGCTCTTCCCATTCATAGCCCAGCCACTTTACATCTTCCTGAATGGAGTTCACATATTCCGTATCTTCTTTGGCAGGATTCGTGTCGTCAAATCTTAGGTTAGTCTTGCCACCGAACTCGTCCGCCAGTGTAAAGTTAATCCAAATCGCCTTGGCATGTCCGATATGTAAGTAACCGTTCGGCTCCGGCGGAAAGCGTGTGACAACTTCTTTTACTTTACCCGTACGGAGGTCTTCGGTAATAACATTTTTAATAAAATTGGAGGGGGTAGTACGGTTCTCCACAGCTATCAACCTTTCGTTCTGTAGTGTTACACTACTTCTTGTATAAACATGTTTCCTACTAATATACCCGTTAACTGTAGATTGTTCAATAAAAGGGGGCACATGGCCTGGATCAATTTTTAGCATCTTTAGACCTTTTGACTTCTCTGCGGGCGATAGAGTAGCATGATAATCATAAGAAAAAATCCATAATCATACATAAGGCCTTGTGCCGAAAAGGAGGCAACTGCTTGTTTAATTATGTCATCGACGAAGAGCTTATCTTAAAGCCACTCATGCCTGAGCATGCTAGGCACATATTCGCGTTAGTGGAGCGCTCGCGGGAACGACTTAGGCAATGGCTTCCTTGGGTTGATGCCGTTACGGAACAGGATCACACCCTTAATTTCATTAAAAATGCTATAAAACAAGGCACCGACAATGGCGCCTTCACTGCTGGACTTTGGGTCCGCGGCGAGCTCGCTGGCGTCATTGGGTATCACCAGATTGACTGGCATAACCGTTCCGTAGGGATTGGTTATTGGCTTGGTGATGGATATGAAGGCAAAGGTTATATGACCAGTGCCTGCCGAGTTCTAGTAGACTACGCCCTGCTGGAAATGGAGCTGCAGCGGGTAGAAATTCGCTGCGCAACCGCCAACGTAACTAGCCGGGCAATTCCTGAACGGCTTGGTTTTGTGCTCGAAGGTGTGATCAGACAGGCAGAAAAGCTGCCCGATGGCTACGTGAATCACGCCGTATATGGTTTATTACGTAGTGAGTGGCAGCTGCTCGGCTAAGTTACTTAAGCAAAGCAAAGTTAAACAAACACGCAAGCAGAAATAAACCTGGCTGGCATACGCCCCCAGGTTTATTTTATTGAGCAGACCAAGATTAGATCTCTGGCATACCCAGCTGTTTTCGAAACTTGTTCCGTACTACGGCTGAGAGGGCTTCCAGCTCCACAAGCTCTGCCAGAGCAGCCTCCTCTTGCAGCCCAACCTGCATTAAATGCAGTACATGCGCCACGGAAGCATGGCTGTCTCCGTTTTCTTTTTTGACAATTGCATCGCCGGTTGAAATCATTCCTTCACGAAGTACACGCAAGTAAAATCCGCTATACCTTGTATCCAGAACTTGAGCCGGAAGATCTGCGGGTCCATGCTTTTGTGAGATTTTGAAGCAAGGATATCTTGGCTGGCTAACCTGAAGCAGAGTGGTGCCTATTTCATATACATCGCCAATACACACCTCTATCTCCAGCAGACCCGTTGTGGTGATATTTTCTCCGAAAGCCGAGTACTCCAGTTTCTTTCCCAGCTGCTGTTCCCAATAAGGATAGTGCTCAATGGGATAGGCGCACACCGCCTTGTCAGGACCTCCATGATGTTTAAGATCTGCCTGACCATCTCCAACAAATCCATTGATATGAAGCTGAACTGATCCTTCTACAGGCGTTTTATAAATTCCGGTCTCCAAAGGTTTTCCCCGATAATCCACCGTCACCGGCCGACCGACATTAAGCGAGACGATCTCCATATCCATTTCCTCCTGTCAGCATGCAGCTCATAAATATCTCATCCACATAACGGCCGCCAAGATAAAACTCCTCCCGCAGACGCCCCTCTTCCACAAAACCGCATTTCCGATAAAAAGAAATCGCTGATTCATTACAGGATAATACACGCAGGCGAAGCTTACGAATAGCATGCGCCGCAGCATGTTCCTTAATGGCTTCCATGAGCTGCCGGCCAATGCCTAAACGTTGATAGTTCGGATGAACAGCAATATTAACCTCGCACACATGCCGGTTGCTCTCCATTCTACTAGGGCAGCCAAACCCGACATATCCACATAGCTTGTCATCTTGCAGCGCTACGAGCTGAGAGCCCGGGGGAGCATTCAGTAAGAAATCTTCTTGTGAGCGCCACAACATAGGTCCCGGGCTAGTGTCCTCTGTCCAAATCAGATGGTCCAGATCAATCAGTTCTCGCACGTCTTTAATCTCTGAGGGTCTAATAGTTAACCTTGCCTTGTTGATTTGTTTCATAAGATGTACACCCCTTGCCTTGCACCTCTATAGAATTCACAGCAGATGTTGGAATCCACTGTGTATAGTTATCTTACGGACCGCTCTAACGAATGGCCTTTACGATTGACTAAAGCATGGATGACGAAAAATCCTACAGACAGCAGCGCCATCGCACAGGCCAGCCAGGCTGTCGGTGCCAAACCACCGCTATCATACAGTCTGCCCATGAAGTAAGGGCCAATGACTCTCCCGACTGCACCTATCCCTCCGCTTAGTCCCAAATAAAACGGTGCGCTGCGCCCCGCATGATCCGAGATAAAGGATGGCATCGCTGGAGAAATCAGCATTTCTCCCAGTGTAGCAAGCACCATTCCGAGCACTAAGCCAGGATAATTAGGCATCCACAAAAGAAACGCATAGCCACCCAAATAAAACAGGGCACTTGCAGTCATTTGCGCCGTTGAGGTAGACGCGAACCAGCGCTTAATCATTGTTACCAATGGCTGAGCTGCAAAAATCAAAATACCGTTCAGTGTCCAGAGAAAACCATAAGTTTTCTTAGGCCAGCCCTCTGAAATAATGAACGGAGATACCCCTGTATTCCAGATAGAGTTACCGAGAAGCAGGAACAAAGAACCGATCCCCATATAAAGATAAATACGAGTATGCCCCATTAGCTTCCACGTGGATTGTTTCTCTGGTTCATTCTTCTGATGCCCCATTACCTCATGCGCAGGTTCTCCACCGATTTTCTTCAGATATATAAAAAAGAAACCCGCAAATACCGCCGAAGTTACACCATTCATTACAAAGCTTAGCATATAGGAAATATCGGCCAAAAAACCACTTAATGCCGTCCCCAGTGCTACACCAATATTATTGGCGACATAAATAACATTAAACAGCTCACCACGCTGCTTCGTGAAACGAAAGCCGATAAATGCCTGAATGGCAGGTAATGATAAGGAATTAAATAATCCTACCAGTCCCATTGCTACCATAAATAACGTCCAGTTGTTACTAGCTGCCGGCAAGGTGAACAGTGCCAAAGCATTCATGGCGAGCGCTCCGACAATCAGCCGGTTAACGCCTACCTTATGATAGAGTGAGCCCCCGAGTAGTTGACCCACGATCCCACCAACCGATTGAATAAGAATCACCAGTCCAGCATCTGACATGCTGCGTCCAAGCTCATCAAATACATACATCGTAACGAGCGGCCACATCAGCGCACTACCTGTTGCGTTAATTAGGCTGGCAATTAGAAATATTTTCACTTCTTTTGGATATGCCTGTAAAAACTTCATAAGTAGTGTACATCCCCTGTTATATATGTGTCATTAATTCATCCAGTATCATCCCAAAACAGGGCTATGAGCAAGCATACACATTGACGTTTTATCGTGATAAAGTACGCATGAAATCTAAAGGATAAAACGCACATATCGCATGAAATATCCCGTCTCCCTTGGGGTTCACGTCCGCAGTCCTCCCTAGCTCTAATATCTATTCTTATTTTAAAGCCGTGGCTGTCGTCCGTAAAGCAAACTAAACAAGAAGAAACTGATTCGCTTTTAGAAAGACGGGGTAATAGAGCCTAGAAACACTCCCCCTTCAAAATTCGCCGTGATCCGATTTCGTTCCCCCGAGCGCGGATATATCACGGCGGATTTTTTTGTGTCTGCATAACAAAAAGCACCCCTAAAACATTAACGCCACCAATAAGGCAGACCTTGAATGTTCTATGGAGTGCTCTATAAGACGAGCTTAAGCGTGTTTCTTGACACTGCTGCCGGACATGCTATCTACGGATTGAATAGCCGTAGGTGCTTTACGCAAGTATGCCATCCAATAGGCAGCTGCGACAAATATTGCCCCACCCGTTAGATTGCCGAGCCAGACGGGAACAAAGTTAGTGAAGTATTGCCCCCATGAATAATAACCTTCAAAAATAGCTGCTGGAATTAGGAACATGTTAGCTACAACGTGCTGGAATCCGATCGCAACAAAGGCCATCGTCGGGAACCAAATACCAAGGATTTTGCCGCTGAAGTTATCTGCTCCATAGGAGAGCCATACGGCCAGCGCAACGAGCCAGTTACAGCCGATACCCGAAACAAATGCCGGAAAGAATTCTGCATCGATTTTATGACCAGCCATATCCACCAATTTTTCTAAATACACACCCTCTGAAGTTAAACCCACCACATGACCGAAGAAATAAGCTACAAATAATGCCCCTGCCAGATTACTAATCGTAATGAGCAAAAGATTCTTCACAACTTCCCAGAAAGAAATCTTCTTAGCCATAAAAGCGAGCGGCACGGCCATCATATTCCCTGTCAGCAGTTCCCCACCTGCAAGGAGTACCATGATCAGCCCAACGGGGAAGACTGCGGCTCCGATAAAGTTAGCAATGGAACCCCATTCCTGTGGTGCGCCAGCAATGACGCGAATATCTAATAAAAACCCGAGCGCAATAAACGCTCCTCCCAAAAAGCCCAGAATAAGTACGGTACTTAGCGGATTATGAGCTTTTTTTATGCCGTTCTCTACAGTTACTTCGGCAATTTGCTGCGGTTTGCTATAAGCCATGGTTCCTATCCCCTTCATCTATTTACTTCAAATTTGTTCCTTTATGACCATTGTAGCGTGTCGTAAAACACATTAACGTGATAATTATCACTTTGAGAAAACTAAGTGAAAGTTTTCACTGACATGTCAAATTTACTGCAGCCTGTGCACAAATAGAAGTTTGCGACTGGCCTACTAAGCCAGCATATCTTGTTTTGTTGGATTACATTTGAGCGTACGCAGCAGCTATCGGACACAATTGACCTTATACGTAGCTTTTGAGCACATTTGGCTCGCTATCGGACACTATAGTCGCTATTGGCACCAAAAACACACTAGTTGTAACTCGTTCTATGTAATAGCTGCACTGGAGTCCGAAACCACGCTCAAACGGCGATTTATTGCTAATTAGCGGCCTCTGAGTCCGAAAGCTTCTACGGAGGGCGATGACTCAGCACTATCGGACTCAGTTAACCCTAATCGTAACTTTCGAGCATATTTGGCTCGCTATCGGACCCTATAGTCGCTATTGGCACGAAAAACACACTAGTTGTAACTCGTTCTATGTAATAGCTGCACTGGAGTCCGAAATCACGCTCAAACGGCGATTATTTGCTATATAGCGGCTTCTGAGTCTGGAAAATTCTGAGGTGGGCGGTGACTCCGCACGATCGGACTCAGTTGACCTTATACGTAGCTTTTGAGCACATTTGATTCGCTATCGGACCCCATAGTCGCTATTGGCACGAAAAACACACTAGTTGCACCTCATTCTATGTAATAGCTGCACTGGAGTCCGAAATCACGCTCAAAAGGCGATTATTTGCTTATTAGCGGCTTCTGAGTCCGGAAAATTCTGAGGTGGGCGTTGACTCCGCATGATCGGACTCAGGTGACCTTATACAGAGCTTTTGAGCAAATTTGGCTCGCTATCGGACCCTATAGTCGCTATTGGCACGAAAAACACACTAGTTGTAACTCGTTCTATGTAATAGCTGCACTGGAGTCCGAAATCACGCTCAAACGGCGATTAATTGCTAAATAGCGGCTTCTGAGTCCGGAAAATTCTGAGGTGGGCTGTTTCTCAGCATGATCGGACTCAGTTGACCCTATTCGTAGCTTTCGAGCACATTTGGCTTGCTATCGGACCCCATAGTCGCTATTGGCACCAAAAACACACTAGTTTTAACTCGTTCTATGTAATAGCTGCACTGGAGTCCGAAATCACGCTCAAACGGCGATTAATTGCTAAATAGCGGCTTCTGAGTCCGGAAAATTCTGAGGTGGGCGGTTTCTCAGCATGATCGGACTCAGTTGACCCTAATCGCAACTTTCGAGCACATTTGGCTTGTCATCGGACCCCATGGTCGCTATTAGCACGAAAAACACACTAGTTGTACCTCATTCTATGTAATAGCTGCACTGGAGTCCGAAATCACGCTCAAACGGCGATTATTTGCTATATAGCGGCTTCTGAGTCCGATAAATTCTGCGGAGGGCGGTGACTCAGCACGATCGGACTCAGTTGACCCTATTCGTAACTTTTGAGTACATTTGGCTTGCCATCGGACCCCATAGTCGCTATTGGCACCAAAAACACACTAGTTGTACCTCGTTCTATGTAATAGCTGCATTGGAGTCCGAAACCACGCTCAAACGGCGATTATTTGCTAATTAGCGCCTTCTGAGTCCGAAAGCTTCTGCGGAGGGCGATAACTCAGCACGATCGGACTCAGATGACCTTATACGTAGCTTTTGAGCACATTTGGCTCGCTATCGGACCCTATAGTCGCTATTGGCACGAAAAACACACTAGTTGTCCCCCATTCTATGCAATAGCTGCATTGGAGTCCGAAACCACGCTCAAAAGGTGATTAATTGCTAAATAGCGCCTTCTGAGTCCGAAAGCTTCTGCGGAGGGCGATGACTCAGCACGATCGGACTCAGATGACCTTATACAGAGCTTTTGAGCACATTTGGCTCGCTATCGGACCCCATGGTCGCTATTAGCACGAAAAACACACTAGTTGTAACTCATTCTATGTAATAGCTGCATTGGAGTCCGAAACCACGCTCAAACGGCGATTATTTGCTAATTAGCGGCTTCTGAGTCCGAAAGCTTCTGCGGAGGGCGATGACTCAGCACGATCGGACTCAGTTGACCTTATACAGAGCTCCTGAGTCCGGAAGCTTCTGCAGAAGGCGATGACTCAGCACGATCGGACACAGTTGACCCTAGTCGTAACTTTCGAGCACATTTGGCTTGCTACCATCACCGAAGCCATTGGATTGCACCTACCCATGCAGCTAATCATTCTGCACCTAACAAAAAAAAGCAGTGATCCTCCCGTAACAGGAGGATCACTGCTTCTCTAGCTTTACAAGGCTGTCTTATTCTTCGATAAATCACTCAGGAACAACGTCCCTTTTTAAACCGTTACAGCCTCTTTGCTTGGTACTGTTGTCGGCAGCGCTTGAAGACCTACTGTATTCAGGAAGTTCCAAGGTTTGTTGTAATGCGGTTGGAAGAAGAAATCGATAAAGGCTAGTTGGTCGATTGTCATATGATTTTGAATACATACAGACACTGTGTTAATCGATTGCGTCAGATCCATCTTGGACATAATTTGAGCCCCGAGAATACGGCGTGTGGCGCGATCAAACACTACTTTTAACTGAACCTGCTCAAAGGTGGGCATAAATTCCGGACGGTAGTTATCAATAATCATGGCGGTTTCTACGTCCATTCCTTCAGCCTTAGCTCCTTCTTCAGTAAGCCCTGTTGCAGCGATATTGTCTTCATAAATCTTAATGCCCGAAGTTCCTTGTGTACCCATATAAGGAATGGTCTCTGTTACCAAGTTGCGCGCAACTAAGGTTCCCATCCGTACGGCATTGGTTGCCAGTGGGATATAGGCGTGTTTGCCTGTAGGGTTGTAATGAATCGCACAGCTGTCGCCAGCGGCATATACATCCGGGCAGCTAGTCTGCATATAGTTATTGACTACAATGGCACCATTAGGCAGCATATCGACTTGACCTTTTAAGAGTTCAGTATTAGGACGGAAACCAATGCAGAGAATGACCAGATCTGTCTCATGCTCACCTTTGCTTGTAATAACCTTTGTTACCTTACCGTCTTTGCCTGCAAAAGAGCTAACCTTCTCATTCAGTGCCAATTTAATCCCATGATCCTGAAAAGATTGTTCGATCGGTGCAGTAAATTCCTGGTCCAGATATTTACTCAGAATGCGATCTTCACCATCAATTAGCGTAACTTGCTTGCCATTCATTTGAAAAGCTTCCACCAGTTCAACGCCGATATATCCAGCACCGACGACGGTGATTTTATTCGCTTGTTTAGCTTTTTCTATAATAGTGTTGGAATGATCATAGTTCTTGGAAAGTAAAATCCCCTCGAGTTCAAATCCTTCAAGCTTCGGCACAATCGGCCATGAACCTGTAGTCATAATCAGCTTATCGTAGGTGTCAGCGAACTCGTGACCTGTCTCCAGATTGCGTACACGCAATGTTTTGGACTTCGTATCCACTGCAGTTACTTCATGACGCATATTGGTCTTTACGCCAAGCTCTGCAAGCTTTTCTGGTGAAGAATAGAATAGCCCCTCTGGGTCTTTAACCACTCCACCTACATACAAGGCAATCCCACAGGATAAGAAGGAAATATTATCATTACGCTCATATACAGTAATCTCGGCATCCGGGTAAAGCTGAGCAGTATTCACAATTGCGGCGGTTCCGGCATGGGTACATCCAATGACAGCTACTTTCATTATTTCTTCCTCCTTCAAATGGACAATCGGGTTATATATTTGACTTGCATGACCGATCAATGATGGAATCTGATCAACAATGGGTTAGTTGTGATTTATTTCACTTTATAAACTGATTATATTGTGATATTTATCACATTACAAGTCTTTTTTACCTATATCCTCATATTGTTCACAATTTTAAGTTTTTTTCCGCCACTGCTGCCGAATGCGACTCCGTTATCTTTGCCACGTGGGAGGTACATTATGATCCGTATTTGCAGGAATCCAAAGGAAGCATAAAAAAAGGCCTCCCCTCTAATACCAACAAGGAGAAGCCTTTTATTAAAACACTTTTACACCAAACCGTGAATCTCTCCGTCCTCATCCATCCATAGTCCCTCAGCGGCTGGCTTAGCTGGCAGACCTGGCATCGTAACGATGTTGCCTGTAATAACTACCGCAAAACCTGCACCAAGCGAAAGGGTAATATCTCGGACACCAATCGTAAAGCCTTCCGGTGCTCCGAGGAGTCTAGGCTGGTCGGAGAAGGAATAAGGCGTCTTCGCCAAACATACTTGAAGATCATTTAGCCCAAGCCGCTCGATAACCGCCAGACTCCGCTTAGCCGCCGGAGAAAAGTTCACTTCTGCCCCGCGGTAGATCTCACGGACAATTTTGTTGATTTTGGATGAAATGTCGAGATCCTTCTCATACAGAGGAGCAAACTGGCTCGGGCCACTATTGTCCAAGAGCTTGTTCAGTTCAGAAGCCAATTCCTGTCCACCTGCACTACCTTCCGCCCATACTTTTGAGATCGCAGCCGGCACGTTTAAATTGCGGCAGGCCTCCAATACATCATTAATCTCGCCCTCACTGTCCCCTTCAAAATGATTTATGGCAACTAAAACAGGGACTCCAAATTTACCGAGATTCTCTACATGACGTTCTAAGTTCACCAATCCCGCGCGAAGCGCCGTCCGATTCTCGGTTAGAAGCTCACCTTTAGGCACACCACCGTTATATTTTAAGGACTTAACAGTTACGACAAGAACAGCAGCAGAAGGGTTTAACCCGGCCTGTTGGCATTTGATATCCATGAATTTCTCTGCACCAAGATCCGCTCCGAAGCCTGCTTCGGTGACCACAACATCTCCCAGCTTAAGGGCATAACGAGTGCCAATAACACTGCTGCAGCCATGAGCGATATTCGCAAACGGCCCCCCGTGTACAATAACAGGCGTACCTTCCAGAGTCTGTACCAAGTTTGGCTTAACTGCTTCCTTAAGCAGCGCTGTCATCGCTTCAACGGCCCCGATTTGCTCGGCTGTTACCGGTTGTCCCTCTTGGTCATATCCAATCAGAATACGGTTTAAACGCTTCTTGAGATCAATAAGGTTATCGCATAAGCATAACACAGCCATAATCTCAGAAGCCGTTGTAATCTGAAAGCCACTTTCCCGTACCGCTCCATTTCCGTCCCCGAGCCCAGTCACAATACTGCGCAGGCTGCGGTCGTTCATATCCATGACACGTTTCCAAACGATACGCTGCGGATCCAGTCTCAGCTCATTGCCTTGGAAGATATGATTGTCAATCATTGCGGACAATAAATTATGCGCAGAAGTTACCGCATGAATGTCACCGGTAAAGTGCAAATTAATCTCATCAGCCGGAACAATCTGCGACTTCCCGCCGCCTGTTGCACCGCCCTTCATCCCTAAGCAAGGTCCAAGCGAGGGCTCACGTAAAGCAGCCACGGTCTTCACTCCTGCTGCATTCATTGCCTGCGCCAACCCGATGGTTGTTAAGGTCTTACCCTCGCCAGCAGGGGTCGGATTCACCGCAGTGACCAGAACCAGCTTGCCATCTGGCTTGTTTTTCATATCCTCCCATAAGGAAGGTGAGAGTTTGCTTTTATATTTGCCGTATAGTTCCAGATGCTGCTCGTCGATTCCTGCTTGTGCTGCTACCTCTGTAATTAACTTCATGCTTGTATAAAACCCTCCTGCCGTTATTATCCTGCTGTACTCCGCTTTTTTATGCATGTTCGCACAGTTGCTATATTCTCTTCAAAGGATACATCGTCTTTTTAAAGCGTCAAGTATAATTTATCACAATAAAAATTCAAGAAAATCTCCATTAATCCTTTAAAAAAAGAAAATCCCCGCGAGCATCGGTCGAAACCGAGTCGAGGGGATACTTGGAGGATCACTCTGCAACTGACCCCATAATGGATCTACAGTAGTGACTCAATATGTTGTTTCATCGTTTCCGGCGATTCTTTGGGCTCCACACGAGCCACTACATTGCCGCTGCGATCAATTAGAAATTTCGTGAAATTCCAGCTAATGTCGCTGCTGTCCCCAGCACCAGGCTGCTGCTCCTTCAAATAATTGAAAAGCGGGCTGGCATCCGGTCCATTAACATCAACTTTGGCGAATACCGGAAAGGTAACTCCATAATTAATCTGACAGAATTCCTCAGCCTCTTCACTCGTACCTGGCTCTTGGCCCGCAAACTGGTTGCAGGGGAATCCTAATACTACAAGTCCTTGATCGCTATACTGTTCGTATAGTTTCTGAAGATCTCCATACTGTGGCGTAAGTCCGCACTTACTAGCCGTATTAGCAATCAGCAGCACCTTACCTTCATACTCCGCAAACGGCACTTCTTTACCCGAAGGTGTAACGCCGGCAAAATTGTAGATCGACATCTTTATTCCCCTTCTTTCCTTTTACTTAGACTACACTACGTATCTTACCCGAACTGTAAGGGAATGCAACTTCTGAACTCTTTTTATAGCCATAGAAAAAGCAGCCCTACAAATTTCATAGGACTGCTCTCTGCGTCTGTGTTATTTCGATACCGGAATTGCGTCATAATATTCTTCCAACGTAATATCCTTCTCATTGATATAGGCAGCAATGTCCTTACCTACATAACGGATATGCCAAGGCTCGTACTTATATCCGGTAATGTCTTGCTTACCTTCAGGATATCTGATGATAAAACCATATTCCCCTACATGCTTGGCCAACCACTCGGCTTCCTTCGTCCCACCAAAACAGCTCTCAGCGGCACACTTGCCATCACTTCCCGAGACATCAATAGCCAGCCCGGTCTGATGCTCGCTATAGCCAGGGACTGCACTGTAAGTACGGGCTTTTTCTTCCCCGTCTCTCTCCACATAACGGTTATACAAAGTCGTCTGGGTTGCCTGTGAGCGGTAGGCAGAAACGCCTGCTAAATAAATTCCGTCTTCCTCTGCACCTGCGAACATCTTCTCCAAGGCTTTAGCGGCTTCGCTGCGCATCATACGCTTTTCGATTTTCTCTTTGAAGGTAAACCGGACATCAGGATAGACAAGATCCGTTGGTTTATAATTATCAGGCAAACCATACTGCTTATTTACCATCACTGTAATACTATCAGGCTCTGCAGATATAGGATCTGGAACACTACCTGCATTATCACCGCCTGATTCAGGCGGACTAGAGGGTTCTGATGGATCTGGTGTATCCGATGGATCAGCTACTGCCGGGTCTGTAATCCCCCCTCCATCACTTTCCCCCGTCTCCCCAGGCTCACCTTGAAGATTATCCCCCACATTTATATTTGAACCGTTACTCTCCGAAGCAGAAGGAGACGTGTACTTTCCTATTCCCCAACCGACAGCAATAACGACAATTAACAAGATTATAATTTTAAATTTTTTTGACATCTGTAAGTTCTTCCTCCTCGAAGCCGAACATTCTATTTATCTATTAGACAGGCTTTCCTTCATAAATGTTTCACTAAGAACCTATTTTTAATATAAAAATCAATATGTTCCACGCTATAAAATAAAGGTTACCATAGGTCATTAGCTTCAGCGCTAACTACCCTATGGTAACAAGTTTCATCTATAAAACTCTACTAACTTTATCTGGAAGTGCCGCGACCGCCGCTTTTAAAGCCACCGGATCCATTGCTACGGCCACCGCGTGAAGATCCGCCGCCGCTGTTGCGGCCGCCTTTGCCAGCAGCGCCACCCTTGGCACCGGCGTATCCGCCTTTGCTGCCTTTACCACCTTTGCCGCCTCTAGACGGGCCTGCACCGTAGCCGCTGCCTAAGCCGCCACGTGGAGTGCCTCCAGTGTAGGCACCGCCGTCCGCACCTCTAGCTACGTTCTCACTGTAGCCAGTGCTTGGTCCGCCCTTCCGGTTCGCACCGCGCGAACCGGCGCTAGGCGTTGCCGCGTTACCGCTGGCAGACGCTTCGCCTCGGGAGGCGAAGGCGCCATAGCCGCCGCCTACTCGCACTACGCCGGCAGCCTTGCCGCCGCCCTTAGGAGCAGCAGCGTCATAGCCGCTGCCGCCACGCTTGCCCGTCGCCGCATCGGAACGACCGCGGCGACCTTCTGCAGGCGCGCCCCAGCCGCCTGCTTCTTTACCGCGGCCACGGCCACCTTGCCGCGCTCCGCCTTCGCCGCGCGGAGCTCCGCCGCGGCCAGAGCCGCCGGTCTTCGGCCCGCGGCCCGTGCGCGCTGCCTCAGCGCCGCCGCTTTGGCGACCGCCGTGGCGTCCGCCGCCTTGCACAGGGATGAATTCGCCAACGCCGAATTCATCCTTCTCGTAACGGCGGCGATCCAGCCGCTGCGAGATGCCATGCTCGATCAAATCCAGACCCTCTTGATCACGTGGAGATACGAAAGTTATTGCAAGCCCTTTGCCTCCAGCACGGCCAGTCCGGCCGATCCGGTGAATATAGCTATCCACATCAAGCGGCATATCATAGTTAAAGATGTGAGTAATACCTTCAACATCCAGACCCCGAGCTGCTACGTCTGTCGCTACAAGCAGCTGCAGCTTCGCATCACGGAATCTTTTCATCACGCCTTCACGTTTACCTTGGGACAAATCACCGTGCAGCTCGTCACATTCATAACCGGCTGCTTGCAGCGCTTCGTTCAAATTGGATACCCGTCGTTTCGTCCGGCAGAAAATAATAGCCAAGTAAGGACGATCCCGTTCAATGAGGGATTTGAGCGCTTCTTCTTTATTACGGTCCGAGCATTCCACTACTTGCTGTTTGATATTATCCAGCGGAATCGGCGAACCACTCTTAATGATGATATCCAGTGGCTCTTTCATGTAATTAGCAGCGAGACGTTTAATCGGATCAGGCATTGTCGCGGAGAACAACATAGTCTGACGACGATAAGGGACAGCCGTAATGATGGTCTCAACATCCTCCAAGAAGCCCATGTGCAGCATTTGATCGGCTTCATCCAGAACGAGCATTTTTACGCCGCTAAGATCCAGCGTCTCCCGGCGCATATGATCCAAAAGTCTGCCCGGTGTACCGATGATAAGATGTCTGCCGCCTTCCAGCTTGCGCAGTTGCTTCTCTACATCTTGACCACCGTAAACCGCCAATATTTTGATATCCGTATGACGCGCCAGCTTGCGTGCCTCTTCTGTAATTTGCAAAGCCAGCTCACGTGTTGGAGCCATAATCAGCGCCTGAGGGTAAGCCCGCTCCGTATGGATCTTGTCCATAATTGGCAGCAAAAAGGCCAAGGTCTTCCCTGTACCTGTCTTCGCTCTAGCTATTACGTCCAAGCCCTGCACCAATGGCGGAATGGCTTCCTGTTGCACTGGCGTAGGCTTAACAATGCCTTGACTTTGAAGCAATGTACACAGTAATTCTGAAACTCCTAAATCTTTAAATCCCGGCAAATTCTCCACCTCATTATTTTCTCGGTTTAATTTGATTACATCTCTTTCTTAACTTCCGTCTTCAAAAGCCCTGTATGAGGCAGCCTGCATAGGCTGTCCTGTTCTGGGGCATATGCTTCAGATTCAGCTATATTCAAACAAAAGCGGAAGAACACCGTCACCGGCATCCTTCCGTCCCATGTATCCCTTGACCCGTTAAAAGAGTGCGGTCAAAGTTCGGTTTCTGGGCAGCAGCGATCCACCGGACGTTAAGACGGCACTCCATTTGCGTTCCATTCCACTTTATACAATAGAAGTAAAGTTAAGCTTAGAAAGTTATCTTTTATATTGTACTTGATAGAAAGGCATTTGTGTGAAACTGCTGAAGAATAATTATTCAAATCCCTTAAGCTAGAACCTTCCCGATTTAAAAATCGCATAGATCAGCCACAAGAACATCAGAAGTGCCACTACGCTGCCAACCTCCACTGTAGGGAAATTCCATAACACTGAAGGCTGTCCACGCATCGCAGTACCAATAATGAGTCCTGTCATGATGATGCTAAACGCGAGCATCACAATACTGAATGCTAAACGGTTACCTACCCGGTCCAGCTTACGCTCCAGATTCTGCATCTCAGGTGCCACAATCTCCACCTTTATCTTTCCCTTACTGATCAGCGCGGATAACTGCTTAGCCTGCCCAGGAAGCTCCAGCAGACTCTCTGTTAAGTCGGCTACGCCTCCCAGAAACTTACGCTGCAATCGACTGCCGCTAAAGCGCTGCTTCACAAGTTCCCGCCCAAAGGGTTCCGCCATCTCCAAAATACTGATGGTTGGATCTAAGTTGCTGATGACTCCCTCCAGCGTGAGCATTGTCTTCCCTAACATCGTCAAATCCGGCGGCAGCACTAGACGGTGTTTTCGCGCTATGCCGAACAGATCATTCAGGGCTTTGCCTATACTCATTTTGCTAAATGGAACATCATAATATTCATCCCGCAGCCGATCCATATCATCATGCAGCGCACTTCGATCAGCATCCTCAGGAATGACTCCAAGACGCAAAATTGCCCGGACCATTGCATCCGTATTTTTGCGCATCAGAGCGATAATAAGTGCAGACAGCTGCTCCTTCATCTCCTCATTCAGCCGACCCATCATGCCAAAATCAATCAAAGCCAGCTTTCCATCACCCATCCGTATAACATTGCCCGGATGAGGATCAGCATGGAAAAAACCATGAATGAAGATTTGTCTAAGCATCATTTCCACAAGTTGCTGAGCAATGGCTTTAAGCTTAACGCCTTTACTCAGCAACTCATCGCGACGACTCAGCGTTGTCCCTACCACATATTCCATCGTCAGCACTCGTGTTGACGTATAGTCCCAATAGATATCCGGGATGTACACTCCCTCATAATCCATCTGCTGATCGATTTTCTCTGCATTACGCCCCTCTTGGCTGTAATCCAGCTCGCCAAGCAGCGATTTCGAGAACTCCTCTACCATACGGCACAGCTGATATTGCCTCGCCCAAGCGAGCCGCTTTTCAGCAAGCGTGCTTAAATCTTTGAGGATTTCCAAATCCCTGCTCATCGTTCGCAGAATACCCGGACGTTGAACTTTAACAGCTACGACTTGTCCACTGTGAAGCACAGCCCTATGCACCTGACCGATGGATGCCGCAGCAAGTGGCGTATCCTCAAAAGAATTAAAGATTTCATCCATATGCTGATCCAGTTCCTGCTCAATGATCGCGCGCACGCGGTCGACAGGAAAAGGAGGCACATTATCCTGTAGTTTTACCAATTCCTGAATAATAGAATCAGGCAGCAGATCTGAACGGGTACTGGCGAGTTGTCCCAGCTTAATAAAGGTTGGACCCAAATCCTCCAGCACCAGCCGAATCCGCTCCCCGAGCGTAAGGCTTGTGTGTGCTTCCTGCGTTACAAGACGACGTGGAAGGGATAGTAAGTGATAGAGCCCCAGCTCTTCCACCATATAGCCAAAACCATGGCGCATAAGCGCCATGGCAATTGCCCGGTAACGTCCGGCATGTCTAATGCGTACTGCCATTTAGTCCGAACGCGTTTCCGCCGATGTTCCCTCTAGATGGGAAATTCCCTCTAGCTCGGCCAACCGGCGCTCCAATACTGCAATTCGCCCTTCCAGCTCGGCAATATCGTTTTGTACAGGCACATTCATTTCCTTCAGCACGCGTTGTACTTGCTCTTGTACAGCAGATTTGAACATGCCTCGTTCTTCCTCACCACGTTCAATTAGCCGATCGACGAGAGCCCTAGATTCCGAAGGAGCAAGCTCCCCGCGTTTCACTAGTTCTTCAACAACCTTCTCTACTTTTTCCTTACTGACAATGGTGAGGCCCACTCCTAAAGAGATCGCTTTTTTAAACAAATCACTCATGGCACTTTCCTCCCAAAGATTCCGTTTCATTACATAACGGAGTTTATGATTAAAGTATACCCCACTGTGTACGTATTTCAAAAAAAACACAACATTGCTTAGTTTGTGACCGGAATACGGGCAGCCCAAGTAGCCGCCTGTAGAATTAGTTTACGTAGTGCCGGATGACGGAAGGAGGGTTCATGATGACCAGGCATAAGGAATACTACTCGTCCTAAACCATAGCTATGGCACCATGCAGCTGGAATCCATTGCCCCTCAGATTCATATTGAAGTAGAATAGTCCGTTCTGTGAACGGGTCAAATTCAAAATGATAGGGCTCCTCATCCAATTGGAAATCTTCCACACCTTCGGTAATGTCATGCTCTAGCACTTTGAAGTTCAGGGGTTCGTAAGCTGTGTGTCCGTTAAATCGACCCCCGATTAGCTGTGCAAGCTCGTTACGTTTCGTCAGCGAAGCTCCCGTATGAAGAACAATGAGTCCGCCTCCTCCACTTACGTAGCTGAGCAAACCAGCCGTTTGTTGAGGGGAGACTGTTTCGTTCCACAATTCATTGTAAGCAATACATAGGTCATAACTTGCTAAATGCTCAATGCGCATTAATTTTTTATTTTCTGAACATTGCACGGTTAATAAATCATTTAAGATCTCACTAATTTGTTGGTCCACTCCTTGAAGTGGATGAAACCGGGGATGGGTGTAATCACCAAGTAATAGACATTTTCTCTTGTCCATGGGATCCTCCTCCTTATTCGTTGTTATTATTCGTCACATGTTGCCTATATTCTAAGGAAAACTGCCGCGAATGTCCATGCAGATGGCAGGTATATTGCTCTTTGGGCTTATTTTTCCGGGTAAAAAAGCATCCCCGGCCATGATAACAGGCGGGAATGCTTCTGTGCGATAACGTCATTCGTGTAAAGCTGACGCAACTTGTGACTTAGCGATTCGCCGCCACATATTTGCCTAGCTCTACAATCATGCTTCCCATCCGTTCATGCTCAGGCATAATGATACGCTGTACGCCCTCTTCTTTAAGCGCCTCAGAGGTAATCCGTCCTACAGAAACAGCAAGCACTTTATCCTCGAAAGACTTCAGCATCTCTTCCAGCTTTCCCTGTTCCCGGGCAAATTGACAGAGGAAACGAAACTGTGGTGCACTCGTAAAAGCCACGGCATCAATTTTGCCTGATATGATTTCTAGAAGCAATCTTTCCAGTTCGCCCGGCTCAGGTGGGGTATGGCGATACGGCAGCACTTGGCGGGTAGTAGCCCCAGCCTCCTGCAGCCATGCAAGCATATGAGGAGCTGGATCGCCGTGCAGCTGAAGAACGACTTCTTTCCCCTGCAAATTCAGGGATTGAAGCCCACGAATCAATCCGATTGTACTTCCGTCGTCGTCACGAACCTCCGGCGTAAGTCCTCTTTTTTTCAAAGCATTCACTGTCTTATAACCCCGTGCGGCAATAATAGAACCAGAAAGCACTTCTAAGAAACGTTCTTCGATCCCCATTCGCTCAGCCATATCGAAGAGAGCATCAAGTCCCATCCCTGTAGTCAGGATCGCCAAGTAGGGAGGCTGATTGATCCATGCATTCAAACCTTCCTGCAAGGCCTCGTCATCAAGAAATACAGTCCCTTGAGCAGGCCGGCCTACTGCCGTCCCCCCCATATTCTGAACCAGCTTGGCCATTTCTTCCGATTTGCGCGGACCCGCCAAGGCGACAGTGATCCCTTTTAATTGCTCTGCCATTTCCTATTATCTCTCCTCTCTCCATTGCCTAACCCAACATTATTGTTTATCAGTATACTTGCAAAGGAGTTCAAAAGGGAAGATAAAAAGCACGGTTCTCCTATCAGAAATCATTCTTATTACCAGAAGCGTTTATCTTAAAGCGGCTCGCCAGCTTCTGCAGTTCTTCTGCAAGACGGCTAAGGTCGGTAGACGAGGATGCCATCTCCTCTACAGAAGCAAGCTGCTCTTGTGCGGCAGTTGCGATAGTTTCCGTATTCACAGCCGCCTCTTCCGATATGCCGCGAATTTCCCCAATAGCCTTCTCCATATCATTAGATTCCACCAATAAAGTCTGCACAACCCCACCCATGGCTTCAATCTTCTCCGCGGCACTCTTTACTGCTCTTCGGATACGGGAGAAAGAACGTCCGGAAGTATCCACAGCCTCAATGCCTTCGGATACGCGCTGTCTGGTGTCTTCCATCGTATGAGTTACCAGCAGCATTTCACTATTAATAGCGGTAATCTGTTCGGCAATCAAATGTGCGGATCTCTCTGATTCCTCTGCCAGCTTACGCACCTCGGCAGCAACCACCGCAAATCCACGCCCTTGTTCCCCGGCTCTGGCTGCCTCAATGGAAGCATTGAGGGCCAGCAGGTTGGTCTGGCGGGCAATCCCGGTGATGACACCAACAATGCCCTCAATTTGACTGGTTCTTTCATTCAGCTTGTCAATTACACTGCCCAGCTCTCCGACCGTTTCATGGATACCATTGATTTTGTCCACCACGCTGATAACCGAATCATTGCCTTCTGATGCTGAGAGTGAAGTCTTGTCCATCATTGTGGATACTTGCTCCATATATGTGGAAATCTGCTCGACCTCGCTAGCTGTAGCGGCAGTGCTCTCCATTCCTTTTCGTACACTAACCACCTGTCGCTCCGTCCCTGCCGCTACGTCCTGAATCGCTATGGTCACCTGCTCAATCGTTTGGGCAGTCTGATCCGCACTAGCCGTCAGTTCTTCCGCTGAGGAGGAGACATTGCTTGTCATCTCCTGCACGCCAATGATCATCTCGCGCAAGCTGATCACCATTAATTGAAAATTCTCTGCCAGCAGCCCTATTTCATCTTTACGGAAAACACCCATGTCTTCCGACAGATCACCTTTGGCTATCACCGCAGTTGCTTTCCGCAGCCGGAAAAGTGGTCTCAAAATCGATTGAATATTAAAATAGATCACAACCAGCGCAAGCAGAACGGAAACTACAATAACAAGCAGAGCTGTATCGCGAATTCCACTAGTTGCTGAGTTAACCTCATCAATGCTGATCGTACCTCCGATTCTCCAACCCGTCAGTTCATTGACCATAAAGGTCATCTTTTTGGACGTATCCTTGAAGACATAATCGAAGACCCCTTGTTCTTTCTCGAACATTTTCTTAACAAAATCATCAGACGATTCCTGCCCGATAGCTTCTGTAGGATGAACTAGAAACTTCTTGCTGTTATCAACGATGAGGATATAACCTTCCTTGCCTACCTTAATTGAGGTCAGCTCCCCTAAAGTAGACAGGTTAAGATTCATTGTGATCACCCCATCACCGCCCTTAAGAACCGTTGATATCGCAATCGCGGTTTCCTTATTTACGGTTTGAAAAGCCGGAGAAATCACTGCTCCTTTTCCTTGCTTCAGAGAATTAATATAGGCGCTTTCCTGTCTTGGATCATAACCCTCTGGCAGCTTAGCATCTAAAGCATGAATAGCCTTGCCATTGCTTGTACCCACATAAATGTCCAGTACATCCGGATGCAGCGCCACATATTCCTTCAGTCTGGCTTTTACAGCAGAGGAAGTCCCCCCAGATCCCTCACTGTGGATCCCCTCAGATGAAAACTCCGCGGCAAAATAGGAAATCGCATCTATTTTGGATTGAATATTAGAGTTAATGATTTCATTTACGGCCAACACACTTTCGGTAGCATTGTTCACCAGTTGATCTTCCACTTCCTGGCTGGCAGCTTGATAGGTTCGCCAGCCTATTATAATACTGGGCAGCAGCAGTATTATTAGGTATGTAAGAATTAACTTGGTACGGATAGTCATACCCGCATTTTTTTTCATAGACGTCATCATCTCTCTCTCATCTGAGTCTTAGGCAAGGATACATTTACCAGACTTAATATATAATTTAAAATCTGTTTTAGGAACCGATTTTCCTCCTATCTTTCTTTGTTTTTCTCATTTTTTTTGAGAATTGTCATATAAATGCAACAAAAAAGGCCGCCTCAATGAAAGCGGTCTCTCCGGATATACATATTATTACCGCAGCACAGGCTCCGGCACCTCTATCCTAATTATTCTTTTTGTTCTTACAGTTTGGGCAGACGCCCCCGAATACTACATGAGCATGACCAATGGTATAACCGGTATCCTTGGCCACTGTATTCATCCATTCACGCGGAACTTGATTCATAACCTCATCCACTGCTCCACAAACTTCACAAATGATATGCTGGTGATCATCCATACGTGCGTCATATCTGCTGGCAGCTTCACCAAGCTTAAGCTCACGAATCATTTGTTTATCTGAAAGATAACGCAGAGAGTTATATACCGTACCGTATGCTAAGCTATGTCCCTGCTCTACTAGCCGATTCATTACTTCCGCAGCAGTAGGATGGTCATGTGAATTAAGGACGATATCGTAAACGGCTTGACGTTGGGAGGTCAAATTTAGACTTTTCATTCCTATCATCCTCTAACTTATTTTTAGATCAAGTATAAATCTTGTGAATAGGAACGTCAATCCCATTTTTATCCACATGTTACTTTACAAGCTACCTAATCATTCCTGAATATTTAATGTTTACATCAGCCTTCACTTGGAAATCAAGTTTAGAATAGAGCTCCTTCCACACTTTCATTTCCGTATCGTTATTAAAATGCCTTGCTCCATAATGCAGCCCCCAACCCAAGGGATCTAGGCCACTGGCTTGTATTTTGGTCAGCAATGCTAAGATATCCGCTTCCAATTCCTTTTCCCCGGCTTCCTGGATCTTCTTCAACATGTGATGTGTCACCAGATCTGGGCTACTACTCTCTTCGAGAATACCTTTTATCTTAATATGATAACGAATAGTAGCTTTCCCTTGCTCTGGTGTTACGATTTTATAGTGCGAGGATGACCTCTCTGTGTAATATTGAAACATAATTCCCTCGGAATGGGCGGGTAAGTTAGTCCGCAGATTCGGGCGTGACAGCAGATTATATAGCCGGGTCTCATTTGGCGTAAGAACCATTTTGATTTTCTCATTATTCAGCAGAGCAATTTTATCAATTAAAAACTCCTTATCCCCTTTGGCCTCAATAATCGGCAGGATTGGATCAATCCCCTCCTCAAAGATATTTCTCATCAGCTGAAAGGAATACACACTAGAAATAAATGGAGACTCTGTGCCTTGTCCACTCATAGCCAGAATAAGAGAATTCGATGGGATCCGCTCCGATTCGGGTCTTACCTTCAGCACTTGAAGTGCTTCCGGACGCCCTATTGCAAAATTGACAATAAGCTGGATATCTCTACGTCGCACAGCCCAATCCATAACATGGAGAATATCTTCACGGGCAACCCCTTCCCCCAAAACAATTGATTTACAATGGGAGTAATCAAGCTCCTTTTCCACTCTGGATTTCATTCTACGAAGGGCTTCCGAAATGCTTGGAGACTCCTCAGTCAAGATTTGCATCTTCTCATCAATCTTAGTAACATCCCCCTGAGGGATGGCAAGCTTCAAGCTAATTTTAAAATTCCCTGCTTCTGTACCTTGGTCAACGCCGATCGCTAACACGAAAATCCGCAAATCAATCTCCTTGAAGTCACAACCGGGAAGAAGAAGGAGCAAGGTAATTCCAATTCCAGCAAGTACTCTTCTCATAGCTTCCCCCTCCTAGCTTTGCGATAACAATAAAATAACAGAGCGATGATGAACATCTCACCAAACCAGCGAATTTGCAGAAACCAGGCACCAAACATATTAAGTTGATACTGATCCTGCCCCATTAAGGACAGAACCATCGCGCTAAACAAGCCTAGGATCCCCCACTCTTTCCAGCGCTCTGCTTTTGGGGACTGTTTTTTTGCAGATGAAAGAGCACCTTTAAAAAGCTCTAAACCTCCATGCCAATGAACGATTACACTCACCAGAGATAAACTTAAATAGGCAAAATAAAAAATAAACAGCATCCGTTCAATAATAAAGGATTCCATCCGAATACTGTCGGCCGTCGAGAACCATGTATACACATGTCTATCAATAGCAACGGTTCCGAAATAGCCGATGGGAACTAAAAAAGTCAAGAGTAATACGAAAAGACCCTCCACCCCTAAAATCCAGACATGCTTCAGCTTCAGCCCATGAAATACCCGATTAAATATGGCCAGGTTTAAGTAACCGCTAAACGAAAAGGTAGCCGCCGCAAGGCTCATTAGGTCCGGCTTATGCCAGAAGTATGTAGTGACCTGCAGAACAGAATCCCAATTAAAGTCCGGATTGGTCAATGCTTTTACGAGGCCATAAATAATTAAAGGTAAGGATACGCTGAGAATGATTTCAAGCCCATACAAGAGTGATAGAGAATCGAAGCGACAGCAGATGCAGACCAAGACTAAAAAACTGATCACAACCGTATAAGGACTCGAATCCGGACTGATAAACCGCAGCGTAATATCTACAAAAGAAAGCAATGTAACTCCCCCGGCCACACACCATAAGCCAGCAAAAAGGACCAGTAAGATTCTGGATAACTTCTTAGGAAGCAAAGAGTCAAATATTTCCGGGAACCCCTTGCCGGGGAATTTGGCAATCAGTACAGTAAATATATAGACAAACAAAGTGCCCAAAATCGTTCCGATTAGTATGGACATCAAAGCGCCACCAAAACGTCTGTCTATTAGTTCCCTTGGAACAAAATTAATGATGTTGATCAGGCTGTTCATCAGAAAAAGACAGTAGAAATAACGGCTTTTGGCCATCAATGCTCTCCACCCTTCTTCTTGCCGAGATTATCGAGAAAAAACAATCTGAAATAAGGTTGTCCGAAGGTACGCTGTTTGCATAAATACATTGCGAATCCCACGACACAGACTACTACCCCAACCAATCCTAAAAAAGCTGCGGCAATTAGAAAAATATACTTCAGCACTCGTATGGACAAGCTCATCATATTCAGCGGAATTAGAAAATTAGATATCGCAACAGCAGAAACCAATATGATCATGATATTTCCTACAAGTCCTGCTGCCGTCGCTGCCTGCCCCAAGATAAGCCCCCCTACCGTCGTGGCCGTTGGACCAATTGCCTTGGGGAGCCGTAAGCTCGCCTCAGTCAGAAACTCCATCATCATGAGCATTAAAAGCACTTCCACAAAAGATGGATAAGGCACAGTCGCACGACTGCCCGCAATAAGCAAGGCAATCTGCACACGAATAATCTCTGGGTTATACGAGGTGAGTGTTACATAGAGCGCAGGCAGCCACAACGTCATGCACACACCGATAATCCGAAGCAGCTTTAGGAATCGCCCCACGATAGGAAATTGTATTTTATCATCCATGGATGTAAAGAAATCATTAAAAATAGAAGGCAGCACTATCGCATAACCGGTTGTATCCAGCACTATCGCTACTTTTCCTTCAGACAAATTAAACACCACTCTATCCGGTCTTTCGGTGATGATGGACTTAGGGAGTATTCTTAATTTGTCACTGCTTATAAACTTCTCAAGCTCTCCTGTAGCCTGCAAAATATCAACCTTTAGCGTTCCCATCTTCTCCCTTAATTCTTTTAAAACGTTATGGTCAACACGACTGTCATCGTATAAAATAGCTATCTTTGTTTTAGAGACATCGCCGATGACCATGGTCTCCATTTTGAGATTAGTCGATTGATAACGCCGCCGAATCATGTTCAAATTAATCGCTATATCCTCTGTCAGTGCATCTGACGGCCCCTGTGAAATACTTTCGGCAGACGTTTCACTAACACCGCTGCTCTCCGTACTCATAGCATCGAAGAAATATATCACATCTTTTATACCCAGAAGCACATAACCACTGAGCAAAAGGTCGATCGCCTTCTCTCTCGTAGTCGCCTCTTCAGTGCCCGGATAAGTCATAATGTAATCCTGATAAGCGCTAATACTCTCCATTTCATAAAACGGCGCAATCACGTGGCGGCTGAGTGTCTGCGCATCTGTAACACTTTTGATATAGAGCAGGTTGATTTGCCCAAAAGGGGCAACGCTTGTTTTATCGATTAAATCCGCGAACCCGTTCAGCTGATCTTTGATCCATTCCAGAGAAATATTGTCCTTATCCTGTTGAACTGACATGGAACATCATCCCTCCTATTTATCCTTTACGTCCCAGTTTCCACCTTATTTTGGCACTGTTTCTCTGAATTCATGCACAGCACGATGGAATGGGAAGTTTCTTTTCACAGGACTGTGGTAATAAATGAGATGAAGATTGTAAAGATGGAGGGATAATAGATGGACCCAAACCGTAAGATAACGCAAAGTCTTCCACAATTTCCGGAATCATTATGGAGAGATACCACGGATTTACCGGCTTTTCCAAAGCTGGCTGAAGATATTTCTACAGATGTGGCAGTGGTAGGCGGTGGAATTACAGGCATTACAACAGCCTATCTCCTCAGCAACGCAGGCTACAAAGTCACGCTCTTAGAAGCCGGAGAAATTCTGAGTGGCACTACGGGTTTTACCAGTGCAAAAATCTCAGCACAGCACGGGTTAATCTATCATCATTTGATAAAGCATTTTGGGCAGGAGCAAGCCCGGCTCTATTATCGCTCGAACAGCGAGGCTATGAATTGGATCCAGAATACGGCTGAGGAACTTGAAGTATCCTGCGGCATGAAACATGAGGCGGCTTTTCTGTACGCGGATGCTGAAGATCATAAGTCGCTTAAACAGCTGGAGGAAGAGTATAAAGCCTATGAACAATTGGGGCTGCCCGGAGAATGGCTAGATAACGTCTCTATCCCTCTGATGGCCAGTGGTGCCATTAAATTACCAGGACAAGCCCGCTTTCACCCGCTGCAATATCTGAAGGGGCTACTGAAGGTCATTCAGGATAAAGGTGGCGTAATCTATGAGCATACGATGATGGCGGATAAGGTGGAGAAGAACGATAAGCTTACGCTTTTTACTGAAAAGGACGAGCATCGGATCACCTGCCGCTACGCCGTTTCAGCTTCTCATTTCCCATTCTACGATGGAGGAGCACTATATTTCTCGCGGCTGCATGCTGAACGTTCCTACTGTCTGGCGATCCAGCCTGAAACGGATTTTGAGGGTGGAATGTATCTAAGTGCAAGCGAACCCACCCGTTCTCTTCGTGCAGTAGAGTGGGAAGGCAGGAATCTGGTCATTGTCGGGGGAGACAACCATAAGACAGGCCAGGGCATCTGTACGATAGGACATTATGAGAATTTGGAGCTATTCGCAGGAAATCTGCTCGGCATCAAAACAATCCCTTACCGCTGGGCAGCACAGGATTTAATCACCCTAGACAGAGTGCCCTACATCGGTAAAATTTCTGACAACGAAGAGATTTATATCGCCACAGGTTTTGGAAAATGGGGCATGACAAGCGGTACGCTGGCCGCACAGATCATCTCGGATCAGATTCAGCGCAAAGATAATCCGTATACCGAATTGTACGATCCGTCCCGCTTCAAAGCTGGCACCAGCCTAAAAAACTTCATCGTGCAAAATGCCAACGTAGCAAAAGAGCTCGTGGCGGGCAAAGTGGAAATCGTCCATAAAAAGACAACTGATTTAGAAGCTGACGAAGGGGCCGTTGTGTTCCATGATGGCAAACGTGTGGGAGCTTATAAGGATCCAGAAGGTAAACTTCATCTGGTGGATAGAACCTGCACCCATATGGGCTGTGAATGCGAATGGAACAACGGGGATCGCTCTTGGGATTGCCCTTGCCATGGTTCCCGCTTCTCCTACGATGGCGAAGTTTTAGAGGGCCCTGCGTCGGTACCGCTGACGAAACTCCATGAATAATACTTTTCATGAAAAGGCAGTTCGGCTTCATGAAAATTTACAGTCCCTTTTCTAAGGGGCGATTGTAATTGCCCTATAGCATTCAGGTATAATAAGACTTGAATGAAGCAGCTGCTTCAAAAAAGTTTGAAGGAGAGTGACGATAGAGATGGATTTGAGAGGAAAGAGTGTTGTAATTACTGGTGCAGGCAAAGGGATCGGAAAAGCCTTGGCTATGGCACTGGCTAAGGAAGGTGCTAATTTAGGTCTAATCTCCAGAGCTTCAGGTGATCTCGAAGCGTTAAAATCAGCCTTAACGGAAGTATATGACGTTAAAGTCAGCATTGCCGTGGCCGATATCGCTGTACGCGAAGAAGCTGAACGTGCTGTTGCTTCCCTGCAAAATGAGCTTGGAGCATTTGATGCATTAATCAACAATGCCGGGATCGCAAAATTCGGCACTTTAGTAGAAATGGATCCTGCAGACTGGGAGCGCCACATCCAAGTTAATCTTTACGGTACTTATTACGTAACCCGTGCAGCACTGCCTGCGATGATTGAGAAAAATGGCGGAAATATCATCAATATTTCATCCACAGCCGGAGAACGCGGTTTCGCGACAGGCTCTGCTTATTGCGCGTCCAAGTTCGCTCTCATGGGCATGACCGAAGCCCTCGCACAAGAAGTGCGCAAACACAATATCCGCGTCGTAGCCTTGACTCCAAGCACCGTCAACACTGGTCTAGCTTCCAATGCTGGACTTAAAATCGGTGACGAAGACCGCATGATGCAACCTGAAGATGTTGCTGAATTAGCACTGACAGCTTTGAAGCTGCCGGATCGCGTCTTCCTAAAAACAGCAGGACTATGGACCACCAATCCGCAATAAAATCGCGCTGGACGCGGAGGGAGCCGGATGATCTGGGGTGATTGCACTTTGTGCAATAGGATCCCTCTAGACGAGAGTGAAGCCTTGGGTAATTGCTCTTTGTGCAATCAGTTTAGTGGCTTCCCTCCTTTTAGGCGATTTGGGCTTGATTCTTTTGTACAGAATGCAGCAGACTGCCTTATTTAGACATCATTCAGGCTATTCTGTTGCACATTCTGCAATGTAACTTCATTTGGAGGCTTTATTAGGGAACTGGGACTGGAATTGGATGCTAGCTGTAATGGTGGTTTTGAGTAAACAATATGGAGTTGGGTTGGCACTTTGGCTTAGAGTAACGTTATGGTTGAGGTGGCACTTTACTTGCGGTAGTTACTTTAACGTGCAGTAGTTACTTTAACTTGCTATAGCCACTTTTCTTGCAGTAGACACTTTGATTTTTGGCAGGTACCTGAGTTTGCACAATACTTAACGTTTAAATAGATAATAGTTGCACTTTGTACATCTATTCAGCGCAATTAGAGGAGAAATCATACTTTAGTTGCACTCTATACAGTTAAAAGAAGGCTATTCTCGTCGATTCACCAGATTCGCACAAATTAGTTGCAGAGAATACACTTATTCGATCGGTTCTGGTGTGACGGATAATTTAAGTGTACAAAGTGCAACTAAACACCCGCACTCTTGTGTCTTGTGGGATGGTCTTTTATTTTGTTAGTTGAAAATCACGATGTTACCTTGAGATATTGGCTAATTTTCGAGGTTCCCATGTTATACTATTTCGATTCACAATGTCCTGAAAAATATACTAACTTTCTGATCGGAGGTTTATCTATCATGCTGGTAGTAACTAATACTATTAAAGTAAAAGAAGGCCACGGCGAAGCTATTGCTCAACGTTTCGGAGGAAATAATGGTGTGCAGGATATGCCAGGGTTTGTACGTATGGAGGTTTGGCGTGGAAATGCCAAGGAAGGTGTCGAGGAATTAAAAATCTGCACCGTATGGGAGAATGAGGATGCATTCAAAGGCTGGACCTCCAGCGAGTCCTTCCGTCAGTCGCACCGTGGTGCTGGTGGTAATGACGCAATCCTGGGTGCTTCCATCGATAAATATGAACTAATGATCAGCCGCACGCCCAGTAACTAAGGATTTGGACCACCCAAACAGAGCAGTAGCTAGATTGAACCAGAAGTGTGTACGGAATGGTAGCCCGATAAGTACAGTTAACTAATTGATTATTACTGCTAGGTAACCGGTGCTACGAGCTAATTGACTATTATTGATGGAGCCACCTAATTGTCTTTTACCACTGGGCTAGCCAATGCAGCATGCTAATTGTCTTTTACCTCTTGGCTAAGACAATCAGCCGCTAATTAACACAGTTATCGCTTCTAAATGCTAATTGCTACAGTAAAAACTTAGAGTAATTATCGTCCAGTAGACTGATTGATTAGCCTAATAGATACAATTAAGTTAGTTGGTACAAGCAGCGCTATTATCCAGCGATGTCCTGTGCCCAAGCCTAAAACAAACAGGGATGTCCGGAGCCAATATGGCTCTGAGACATCCCTGTTTGTTTATAAACTCATTATTTACTTACATCTGGCTGAGGGGTCTCCACCTCTTGATGTTTACCCGGCCAGAACGACCAACGGCCAAAGAGCGTTGTAATAGCTGGTACAAGGAACGGACGAACCACGAAGGTATCCAGCAGAACCCCAAGAGCGGTGATGATACCGAACTGCACAAGCACCTGAATCGGCAAGCTTGCCAATACAGCAAATGTACCTGCCAGAATGAGGCCGGCAGAGGTAATTACCGAGCTGGTCTCATTCACACCTTCCGCGATAGCCTGCTTAAGCGGCATGGTTTTACGCTTTTTCCAGATATTCGAGATCATGAAGATGTTGTAGTCTTCTCCAAGTGCCACCAAGAAAACAAAGGAATACAGTGGGATCGCTCCCTGAATGGCATCTGCTCCCATCACATAGTGAATGATAATCCAACCTAAGCCAAGCGCTGAGAAAAAGGAGAGAATAACGGTGCCGACCAGATAGATGGTGGCCACTATTGAACGCAGATATATCAACAACAGTACGGTGATCATTCCGATCACCACGGGGATAATCAGATCGGTGTCCCGATCTCCAATCTCTTTAGTGTCATGCTGTGTCGCCGTCTGCCCGCTTACCCACACGTGATCCGCAGGGTTCGCAACGTCTACATCGATTAATGCCTGCTCTGCGGTAGCAAGAAGGGTAGGAATATGACCCATCGCTTCTAGTGAATATGGATTGCTTTTAAATTCAATATCAAAACCAACAATATCTTTGTTTACTGCCCCCTGCTGCGGATCGGAAACCGTGTCCACATAGGTGAGTCCGCCAAGAATGACCTTTAAATCCTCTCCGCTCGCTTTTCCTTGGGTATCAATAATCAGCTTCGCTGGAGCTAATTCTCCGGGGGAGAACTGTTTGCCAATAAGGTCGAAACCTTCGCGGGACTCCATATTTTTAGGAAAAGAGGATAGGATATCATACGTAAATTTGATACCACTGGAGAATGAAGCCAAAATCCCCAGTCCGATAACGGTCACACCTACGATAGCCCAAGGCCGGGTTACTACCAAACCACCAATTCCTTTTTTACGGGAAACTTTGGGTTCCGGAATAGGTTTGCCTTTAGCCTTAGCCCGTTCTACCTCCATTTGCGGTGTGCGCGGAATGAATGGGAAGAACGAGGTCCGTCCGAAGATTGCCAGCAGTGCTGGTACGAGGGTTAGACTGGCAATTCCCATGATGAAGATAGATACGCTAAATGGAATGGCAAAACGATGATAAGCTCCATACTTAGCCAGCAATAACGCAAACAGCGCGAGCACGACGGTGAAGCCACTCATAGCAATGGCGCCTGAAGATTCGGTAATGGAGCGAAGAAGCGCACGACTCTTACTCTCTTCTACCTTCAACAACTGCCGGAACCGTGAGATCAGGAACAGGCAATAGTCCGTACCAGCTCCGAATAGCAAAACAGTCATAATCGAGACAGCCTGTGAATCCACTGTGATCCAGCCTTCTTGCGCCATTTTTCCAAGAATCGGACTAGTTACACCATAAGCGAATCCAACCGCAATAAGTGGAATAAAAGCCAAGATCGGTGAACGATAAATCACCAATAAGAACACCAGCACAAGCATAACCGTAGCAATTAACAAGGAAACGTCTGCGTTCTGAAACAGGCCTGAAGCATCTATGGAGATGCCCACTGGACCCGTAACACGTAAACTCAGGTCTTTTCCATCCACCTTAGCCGCGGAGGGGTCTCCACCCGTCTCTGTGTTTATGATCTTCTTCATTTCTGTCACAGCTTCGCCAAGCTGATCACTATCTGCTGTTTTATCAAAAAGCACCGGGGTTACCAGCGTACTAAGATCCTCAGATAACGAGGCTTGTAATGCCTGTGGCGGCAGTTGTCCTAATGGGGGAACAAAATTCTGATGGGGCAATGGTTGCTGCTCCAACTTCTTGTACACAGCAGTGATATGTACTAAATCATCTTGTGAAAGCCCACCTTCTCTATGCCATACGAGCAGCGCAGGCACTCCACTTCCACTAGGGAATTCTTGCTCTGCAATAGCTGCTGCCTGTACCGATTGTGAATCATCTGGGAGGTTAGGCGCATTATTAGCAACCTGAGAATTCACTGCAGGCCATAACAGGGTAAGTGCACCTACAAGCACTATCCATACGAGAAGAGTAATCCACTTCGTCTTTTTTCCTGCCACCCATTTTCCGTAGCCTGACATTCCCTTCATCCTCTCTTTTACCTTGCAGCCTTAAAAATGAGCCGCGGGTCATTTTTTATTCTATCATATATATGCTTTAATTTTTAATCAAACTTTTTTTATTTTTCAGAAAAATTAAAACACATCATCACATATAAAATACCCCTCTCTTCACATAAAAAATCAGCAACATGTGAAAAGAGGGGTTTATGGGTTATCTATACTTTTTTCTTCACTTCAATTTAGCCTACGTCCAAATCTCCTTCAGAGAACTGACTGTTATAGAGATCCGCATAGAATCCGCCTTGGGCCAGCAGTTCTTCGTGGTTGCCTTTCTCGATTACACTACCTTGATTCATGACAAGGATGAGATCCGCATCACGAATCGTCGAGAGACGATGGGCAATAACGAAGCTGGTTCTGTTTTGCATCAGCGCATTCATCGCTTTTTGAATCAGCAATTCAGTCCGTGTATCGACACTGCTCGTTGCTTCATCAAGAATAAGGATCGATGGATCGGCCAGAATAGCGCGAGCAATAGTAATCAACTGCTTCTGTCCTTGTGAAATATTAGAAGCTTCTTCATTTAACACCGTATTGTAGCCAAGCGGAAGTGTGCGGATAAAGTGATCGGCATGCGCAGCTTTGGCAGCCCGCACCACATCAGCTTCAGATGCACCTTCACGACCGTAAGCAATGTTGTCACGAATCGTACCGTTGAAGAGCCAGGTATCCTGAAGCACCATACCAAATTTACTGCGTAGGTCACTCCGTTTCATATCGGTAATGTTGACGCCATCAATGATAATTTCCCCGTCGTTAAGCTCGTAGAAGCGCATCAACAGGTTAATCAAAGTGGTTTTACCAGCACCAGTAGGACCGACAATCGCTATAGTCTGACCTGGACTAACCTCAATATTCATGTCCTCAATCAGAATAGCATCCTCTTTATAGCCGAATTTCACATGACGGAACTCAACGGAACCTTCCGGAGCACCTTCATCAAGCTTCACCAGTGTAGTATTAACTTCCTTAACTTCCTCTTCTTCATCCAGAAGTTCAAATACACGTTCTGCGGAAGCAATGGTGGATTGAATAATGTTAGCAATATTAGCCGTTTGTGCAATCGGCTGGGTGAACTGACGTGAATATTGAATGAAGGCTTGGATATCCCCGACATCAATCATTTTTTTAGTAACAAAAATACCACCCACAACACAGATAAGCACATAACCCAAGTTACCGATAAACATCATAAGCGGCATAATCATACCTGACATAAATTGAGACCGCCAGCCAGAATCATAAAGCTTATCATTTATTTCATCAAAATCTTTAAGCGACTGCGGTTCGCGGCCGAAAGCTTTAATAATCCGGTGCCCCGTATACATTTCCTCTACATGACCATTCAACTGGCCAAGCGATTTCTGCTGTCTCACAAAATAAGTCTGCGAACGTTTGGAGATCGCCATAATCACAATAAAGCTGAGTGGCAACGTAGTAATCGTGATTAAAGTCAGCCATGGGCTGATGGTAAGCATCATCACAATAACACCAATAATAGTGACGATTGAAGTAATTAGCTGCGTTAAACTTTGCTGCAACGTGGTACTGATGTTATCTACGTCATTCGTAGCACGGCTGAGAATTTCCCCGTGTGTACGGGAGTCAAAATATTTTAAAGGTAAACGCTCCAGCTTGCTGTTGATCTGCTCACGCATGTCATAAACTACCTTCTGCGCTACACCCGCCATTACATATTGCTGAATGTAACTAAACAAAGCACTAAGCAGATACAATCCCGCGAGCAGGATCAGAATATCATTAATATATCCAAAATCAATGGAGGCACCTTCTACACCCATCAGTTTACCGTAAGCACCTTCGAACAGTTTGGTTGTAGCTTTACCCATAACTTTTGGACTGAAGATACTGAACACCGTACTGGCAATCGCCATAATTAGTACAATAATCAATTGAACCATACGTGGGCGCAAGTATTTGATTAGGCGACGAAGTGTACCTTTAAAATCTTTAGCTTTTTCTGCCGGCATCCTCATTCCAGGACCACCCGGTCCACCCGGGCCTTTATGGCCGCGGGGAGCTGCAGGTTTATGTTCTCTGTTTTGTTCACTCATGCTATTTCCTCCTCTGACAGCTGCGAGGATACGATCTCGCGGTACACATCACTGCTCTCGAGCAGTTCACGGTGAGTGCCCATTCCAGCAATTTCACCCTCATCAATTACAATAATCCGGTCCGCATCCATAACGGTGCTAACCCGTTGAGCTACGATCAATACGGTGGATTCCGTAGTTTCAGATTTGAGAGCCGCGCGAAGTTTGGCATCTGTCTTGAAATCAAGAGCTGAGAAGCTATCGTCAAACAGATAAACCTCAGGTTTTCTCACAAGCGCCCGAGCAATGGACAACCGCTGTTTCTGACCACCTGAGACGTTATTCCCGCCCTGAGCAATTTCTGAGTCAAACCCATCCTTCATCGCGGATACGAAATCGTAGGCTTGAGCCACCTTAGATGCATGAATGATTTCTTCATCCGTAGCATCCTCTTTACCGTAGCGGATGTTCTCATTAATCGTACCCGAGAACAATACTGCTTTTTGTGGGATGTAACCGATTTTGCTCCGCAGCTCTTCCTGTGTCATCTCACGTACATCCACTCCGTCTACGCGTACAGCACCTTCATTAACATCATAGAATCTTGGAATCAGGCTAAGCAGTGTAGATTTACCCGATCCGGTACCCCCGATAATCGCGGTAACTTCACCCGGACGAGCACTAAAGCTAATTTTCGAAAGTGCAGGCTGTTCTGCCCCTGGATAGGAAAAAGATACATTCTCAAACTCAACAAAACCACGCAAAGAATCGCGTCCGTCTTTTTTAGTAGCTTGAGCTGTTGTATGCAGTTCACTCTCAGTAGGATCTGTAAATTCAGGCTGCATATCCAGTACCTCATTGATACGCACGGCTGAAGCTGAAGCACGCGGAATTAACACGAACATCATCGATACCATAATCAGAGAGAACATAATTTGCATTGCATATTGGATAAATGCCATCAGGGACCCAACTTGCAAGTCGCCATCACCAATTCGGATTCCACCAAAATAAAGAATAGCAATCATAGAAAAGTTCATTACAATCATCATCAGCGGCATCAGGCCGGCCATAATTTTATTGACCTTGATAGCTGTATCCGTAAGATCACGGTTAGCTTCGGTGAAACGTCTATTCTCATGATCAATCCGGTTAAAAGAACGAATAACACGAATACCTGTCAGATGCTCACGCAGCACCAGGTTTAATTTATCAAGCTTAATCTGAATGGCTTTAAACAGTGGCAGACCCTTCATCCCAATAAAGAAGATCGCCCCTACAAGTACAGGAATAACGACTACAAAAATCAATGATAATTTAGCATCTTCAGATACTGCCATGATGATACCACCAATCATCATCATCGGTGCTCCGATCATCATGCGCAACATCATAGTAAGTACCGTTTGAACTTGTGTAATATCATTTGTTGTACGTGTAATCAAGGAAGCTGTACCCAGCTTATCGAATTCATGCAGCGTAAAATTTTCTACATGGTTAAATACTCGTGCACGGGTGAGTTTACCAAACCCGGCTGCTACTTTTGCCGATAAGTAACTGGCAATTACCGAACATAAAGCACCGCCACCTGCAACCAGGAGCATGAAACTACCTATTTTCCAAATATAAGCGCGATCTCCTTGAACAATCCCTTTGTCGACGATGTCGGACATCAGAGTAGGAAGGTATAAATCGCCCATGGACTGCAAAAATACAAGGATTAATACAGCACCAATAGCTACCCTAAAAGGCTTCAGTTGTTTAAATAATTTAATCAAGCTTCTCATCTCCGTTCATTTGTAGCCTATCCCAATCAGGTGGTGGATTATCCTCAACGTATTCATGTACCTTAAGCAATAGCTCTGTGAGCTGTTTAGTGTCTTTTTCGCCTAAGTGTTGCACAAGCTTATCAAGCATCACATCACGATAATGTTCTGCTTTTCGTGTGAGTTCTTTTCCACTTTCCGTTAATTTCACGCGTACAACTCTTCGGTCCGAAGGATCCGCGCGTCTTTCCACCATCTGTTTCGCTTCAAGACTGTTAATCAGCTGCGTGATGGTAGGAGGAGTGAATCCAAGTAGTCGGCTGATTTCAGACACCTTGAGACCCTCTTCATCAGAATGATTCCATTTTTCAATGCATATCATTAAAGTCATCTCACTTGGCTTGTGGCCCTCAACGCCCTTTTGCCATTGAGCTTTGTGCAGGCGTTTCATCGCCGCAAAAAGCCCGTGTGCGACTGAATTTTCAGTATTTTCTGTATTTCCTCCGTTTATCCCAATTTCCTTCACCTCTATTTTAGTTAGGTCAACTAATTATTAAACACTATATTATTTAGGCTACCTAATTATATTTTCGCCAGATTGCTTTGTCAAATTATGAATACGCTATCAATTATTACGAAAAAGAAAACTCCCCAGCACGAGTGCAAGGGAGTAGTTATGCGTATATGTATCTGTATATAGAATATTGCCAAGGATAACCTTTAGAATCCTGCTCCGTGCTCATAAGTTGTGATTGGTCCGTTACTTCCGGAACCAACTGGGCCGATAATGATGAAGCTAAACAATGCTAAAATGCCTGCCATCATCAATAGTGATTTTTTCATCTTTTCTCACCTCCCTTATCAGCTTTCTGTATTTCTCCTGTTGATTCAGAGTTGCATAGTCCCTATTGGTCTCAAACAAGGTCACGCACTTAATGAAGTCTATTCCATTATTAGTCTTAATAGATAACTCTAAAGACTGTATGATATAGTCTACACCCGTAATATATTGTCCATTGTTTATTAGATACATGGCTATTTGATAGTACAACCGATATAATCGGTCAATATTAATGGGATCTTCAAACTGTTCAAATCGTAACATTTCCCGTGCAAAACGTTTAAGCACATCGTCTACAGAAAATCTGTAATGATTAGCCGATTCCATAATAATAATGAGTCCTGGCAATATTTCTCCGGGGTGCTCAGCCAAAAAAGCTACATAGTCCGGTACAACCTTTACGTTTCCCTCCAACATTTCCAGTGTGAAACTGTTCCCAACTGCAAATAATCGGAATTGTTCTACAGCTTGCTGGCCTACTTCATCCAACATCTCAAACCAGCCTAAGTCTGCATAACCAGCGGTATATTTCTTCGCCGCTTCATATTGACCTTGCTTCGTCAACGAAATTGCTTTAAGCAAATATCCGTGTCCATAATAAACAACGAGCGGACGTTCCGTACAGAGTTCTTCTCTTCGTTTGTCTCCGCTCCTCCGCAGTTCTTGGCGGTAAACTGCATTGGCTAAAGCTCTCAACTCATCAGCATAGATCTCCATTTCTTCCCATCTGCGAAGGGCGAAACATAGCTGTGTCAGCATCAATAAACCATCTAATTGCAAATTTTCCGGAAGGCGCCCCCTAAAAGGACTAAAGCTAATGACTGCGCGTAGCTTCTCCTCCATATCAAGTGTTTGCAAAAATTTAAAATTACGATAATGACTGATCGCGAGACGTTCACTATAACTATCCGACTCGTTCTCTACTACAATCTTGTAAAAAAACATGGATTCCTGAACTTTGCCTTTATTGAATAATTTATCAGCAACAGAATAAATGATATCCAGCGGCTTGGTAGACTCTAATAATCTGCTTATAGTTTCATCAATGCAATTCTGTTTGCCCAATTCAGCACAACGAATCAAAAAAGGCTCCACTCTACGGCGTGAGACCTTCTCATCATTGAAGCATTCATCAACATATAGAGGATATAACCAGCCTTCTGGAAAACCAAAGGCTTTTATAATTGCATCTACTTGTCCCAAGGACATAGGCTTCGGCGGATTTCCATGCAGAATTGCACTGAGGCTGCCTCGATTCAGGCCACAAATTTTTGAAAATGAGGCGAGATTATGGCCGGAGCGGGACAAATTTTTCTCAATTTCTGAGCGTATAGTTGTTAACTTTCCCTCCACTCGGCACCCCCAAAGTTTGACTTGAAAAGATTCTATTAATTGACATTATAGGTGAAAGTTATGGATTGTACAACAAATAGATTGTACGACAAATAGAGGAGCCTAATACGCTCCTCTAGATCAGTAACATCTTCATAGTATTATATTTCTATGTTGTCGGTAGTTTAGCTAACAGTGATGGCGGTTTTGGAACTTCTACTATAGGATGTAATGCCGGCTTTCCGGTTGCGCAAATTTTCCATCATCTTATTTTGTGCCAGCAAAATATAGCTGTCTAATCGCTCACTGAGCTCTAGAACAGCACGGTCACTAAGACTGCGTTGCTCTGCAACCTCCAGCAATTCACATCTAAGACTCTCTATAGTTACAAGTAGCTCATCTTCTTTATAATCTTTTCTATGATTATTCTTGGAGGAATTTGGATTTTGTGTCACATCTCTCTCCTTCTCTCTATCAACATCTTCTCCTATCATAAGTCATGATACCAAAAAACATATTTTCAAAAAAAAGAAAAATTGTAGAGCTTCTAACAAAAACGGAATTACTACTTATTCAGAGTCCTCCGCAAGTTCGTCAGGGAGCTCATTTGGATACTGTTCTCGCAAAAGTCCCTTTGCAAAAGCAATCCATTCGCGTGCCGCAAAAGATAAATAACGGTCTCTACGCCACGCCATAGCAAGCTGCCACGGAATTACCGGATCCGTCAAAGGCACAACGACCAATCGTGAACGATCCATATCCCGGCAAATGGTTTCTGGCAGCAATGCGATTCCCATTCCGGCAGCCACCATACGGCTAATTAAGTCCCATTGGGAGCTCTCATAGATAACCTTAGGCTGAAATCCCGCCTTCACACATTCCGTAATAATCCGATCATGCAGCGTAAAATCCTCCCGGAACAGCACAAACTCCTCTTCGGCTAGTTCACTTAACGGAACAAGGTCTGCCTCGGCCAATCTATGTCCAACAGGTAAAATAAGATTCAGCTTCTCTTCAACAAAGGTGAAGCAATGAAGTTTGGCTGTATTTACAGGCAGCACAACCATTCCGATATCCAACAAGCCCGTTTCTACATCTTCCTCCACTTTTTTCGCGCCATCCTCATGCAGACGAATAGTAACCTGCGGATAACGTTTATGAAATTGACCAATCACCGAAGGAAAAAAGCTCGCTCCTACCATTGGAGGCAGACCGATGCGGATGTGGCCCTGCTCCAAATTTCGTAAGCTATCCAGCTCAGAAGACAAGCTGGCGAACGACTCCACGATATTTTGCGCTTTGGTGAACAGAATTTCCCCCGCATCTGTAAGCCGGACACTTTTCCCTTCACGGTAAAACAAATCAGCCTCCAGCTCGATCTCCATATTCCGGATCATTTTACTGATCGTAGGTTGTGAAATATATAAGGATTCGGCAGCCCGAGTAAAGCTTTTCATTCGTGCTGCTTGGACGAAATATTCTAATTGTCGGATATCCATTTTCCAACCTCCGATCCATAGACAAAAGGAATGTCATTTATTCAATCTATTCATTTTACCTATGAAAACAATTGATGTAAACTTTCATTATCATGAAAGGAGCGAAGCCTTATGAAAAAGATTGTTATAGGCTTGCTGCAGGTAGCGGGACTCACCCTATTCTCATTACTAATCAATGCTGTAACCCCATTTTTGCATATCCCTATTCCCGGAAGCATACTCGGAATGATTATATTGTTTCTTCTGCTTGAGTTTGGTGTCATTCATCTGAATTGGGTTGAAGTTGGTGCTTCTTGGCTACTGGCTGAGCTCTTGCTGTTCTTTATTCCATCTGCTATCGGCGTAATGAAATACGCCAATATTCTGGAAACTGATGGTTTACGAATCCTCGCGGTGGTCATTTTGGGTACGATTGTTGTAATGGCCAGTTCCGGATTACTTACCAGTAGAATTTACAAAGCAAAGGAGCGGAAAGGATCATGTTAAACGCTCTATTATTCTTCGGTCTTACGGTTGCTGTATATCTACTGGCGAAACGCATTTATGCTTCTAGTGGCAAAGTGTACACCTCTCCATTGATCATTACACCCGTGCTTATGATTATCTTCTTACTCATCACAGGCATTACTTATGATTCTTACAATGCGGGAGGCAAATGGCTGACGGATTTGCTGCAACCGGCAACTATGGCCTTTGCAATCCCTCTGCATAAAAACTTCAAGGTGCTCAAAAAGCACGCCGCCGAAATTGCGGCAGGCGTGCTGTCAGGGACGATAACAGCGGTGATCTCTTCCATTCTGCTCGCCAAATGGCTGCATGTCAGCGGCGATCTGGCAGCCAGTCTGGTTCCACGTTCGGTGACTACACCGATCGCTATGAGCATCTCGCAAAGTATCGGCGGTGTACCGAGTATTACTGCAGTCTTCGTCATCATTACCGGGATACTCGGTACAATGATGGGCCCTACAGTACTCCGCATCTTCCGCATTGACAATGAAATCGCGCGTGGTGTATCGCTGGGAACCGCTGCGCATGGTACAGGAACATCCAAGGCCTTCGAGCTTAGTTCACTGACCGGAACCATCTCCAGTATTGCGATGATTCTGTCCGCGCTGTTATCCATAGGTGTGGCGCCAGCTTTACTCGC
Source organism: Paenibacillus sp. FSL H3-0286 (assembly GCF_045040705.1). Lineage (NCBI taxonomy): Bacteria > Bacillati > Bacillota > Bacilli > Caryophanales > Paenibacillaceae > Paenibacillus > Paenibacillus sp. FSL H3-0286. The sequence goes on from NZ_CP150285.1 coordinate 6,727,650, forward strand.
AATATTCCTCCACTAGGCTAACCCAGCTTGAGCCAAGGACATGTCTCTTTAGCACATCTAAGGCGGCATGTCCTTTTTTTAAGAATCCGAACTTAGAATTTAACCGGAAGTCCACTTTGTGCGGACTCGTAAGCCGCACAAGTTACTTTAAGCGTCTTGAATCCATCCTCATAGTCACTGAGAATACGCGAACGATCTCCTGTCCGTACAGCATACAGAAAAGCTTCACTTTCCACTAAATATGGATTTCCTGTGTTTTCAAATTCGGTGCTATTGCCACTTCGCACTTCCAAGAGACGATCCGGGTTCCAGTCCAGCAATCCCCGATCATTATAGAAACTAAGACCTACACTTCCTACCGGATCAGGCAGCACACATGTATTTGAAATATTAGCTATGATTCCATTCTCAAGCTTCAGAGATACGGTACCTACATCGGCTACACTCACACCTTCATGCTGCTCATGCATAATTCGATTTCCGAACATGCCGTATACTTCTTTTACCTCTCCTGCCAGATAACGCACCAAATCGACGATATGAGTGGTCTGCTCGGTGAACTGTCCTCCGGATTGCTCCTGATCACGCCACCAAGCTACGCCCGGCATGCCGCCCATCCACTGGCCCATGACCATACCGATCTTGTCACCACGTAGTGTTTCCTTGAGCCTATTAACATTCTCTTGATAGCGGAAATGGTAGCCTACCGAGGTCAATAAATTATGTTCTTTAATATCTTGCAGCAAGCTGGCAGGAATTTCAGTAGTCATACTAAGCGGCTTCTCTATAAAAAAAGGAATATCCCTCTTGATTAATGAACGTTCAATCGCACCATGAGATTGTGGAGGCACACAGATATAAACAGCATCAAGCTTCTCCGCATCCAACATCTCTGTAATATCACCATATCCAGCAGCTCCATATGGACGTGCCATATCTTCGCCTTTGGCTTTACTGCTTCCACAGACTGCCTGCAACTGGACATCAGCCATCCCCGCCAGCAAATCAGCATGTACCTTAGAGAACCAACCTGTACCCACAATACCCACTTTTATTGTCATATTATTTCCTCCTGCCGATTGATTATGAATACCCTTTCGTAGATTATAACCTCTTATGAGCGTATAAGATAATCTCTCCATTCTTCGGGAAGCAAATGCATATATGGACTCTGCAAAAAACGGTCATCCGCCAACACGATAATGCCCGTATCCGTCTCGCTGCGAATCAACCTGCCTCCGGCTTGGAGTACCTTACACATTCCCGGATAGACATAGGCATAATCAAAGCCATTTTTTCCTCTGGCATTAAAATATTGACGCAGCAGATTGCGTTCAAGACCAAGCTGTGGCAGGCCAACGCCAACAACCATAACCCCATTGAGGCGATCCCCTGGCAGATCCACACCTTCTGAAAAAATCCCTCCAAGTACAGCAAATCCCAATAACGTCTCGTCATTATCTGGACTAAATGCGGCTAAAAAACTTTCTCTAGCTTGCTCGCTCATGCCAGTATCCTGCATCAATGTCCGGATTTCAGGGTAATACTCCGTAAAGGCCTGATATACGTTTTGCAAATAGAGGTACGAAGGAAAAAACACCAGATAGTTGCCCTTTTTAGAGACCATTTGGCTCAGTGCTTTAGTCAACGGAACTAGGGAGGCTTCCCGGTCATGATAACGTGTGGAGACAGGTAAGACGGTAACTTCCCACTGCTCTTTCTGAAAAGGGGAAGACACGGTTAAACTGTAATCTTCCTCCGCTGCACCAATCATATCCCGGTAGTAAGATAATGGAGAAAGTGTAGCTGAGAACAGGATCTGGCTGCGAAAGCTCTTGGACATCTGCCGTAGCAGATGCGAGGGATCCAAATTGAATAGCTTGAGATAGACATCCCCTCTACGAACCTCCGCATAGGTAATGTAGCGTTCATCATAGGTCTTAAAGGTGCGGAGCATGCCCTGAACTGCAAAATAGGTATCCAAGAGGATATTTTCCCCTTCTCCTTCCCCATTCAGTGAGACAATACTGGAGCTCGGGTGAATAAGCTCCTGTTCCGCCTCCAAAGAAAATATCTCAAGCAAAGCCGGCAGCTCCTCCGGGAACGAGTCCCACTGCCCTTGCCCCTCTTCATTGCAAATTTTGCGAAGGGAGATGAAAAAAGCATTCACCGATTTAGCGGCTGTACTCAAATTCCGGTTCATTTCTTTATATTGGCGCTGGATTTCCAGGAAAGGGGCTTTCAGCAAAGAGGCGGAGAACATCTCCCGTCCCCGGTCTACCAGATTATGTGCTTCATCTACTAGAAGTACCGTTTCTCTCTTTCTTTCCTCTGTTAGCCGTTTCAGACTGATGCGAGGATCATATATATAATTGTAATCGCAGATCACAGCATCACAGGCATAGGCTGCATCCAACGAGAACTCAAATGGGCACACTTTGTGTTTGTGAGCATACAGTGCAAGGGTGTCTCTGCTCATCAGCGTCTCATGCTCTAACAGATCCATTAATGCCTCGTTGATCCGGTCATAATAACCATCCGTATAAGGACAGGAATCCTTACCACATATCCCCTCTTCGCGAAAACAAGCCTTCTCTTTAGCGGTAAGTGTGATGACATGCAGCTGAAGACCCTGCGTTAGCAACAGCGAGATCGCTTCCTGCGCGGCAAAACGGGTAACCGTCTTTGCCGTTAAATAGAACAATCCTTTAGCTTGTCCTTCGCCCATCGCTTTAAGGACAGGGAACAACGTCGACATTGTTTTCCCGATACCTGTGGGGGCTTGAGCGAACAGACTGACCTTTTCCACGACGGACTTGTATACAGCTCCTGCAAAATGACGTTGTCCCTTTCGATAAGAGGAGAACGGAAAGCTCAACTCCCGAAGACTCTGCTCCTTCTTAGCATCATGACGAACCATCATCTCAGCGTATGGAGCATATCTAGCCACTGTGTCATTCACAAATGAAATCAGTTCTTCAAAAGACAACGTTCGGTACAAGCTTTTTTGCTCATCAGTAGCCCGGTGGACATAGGTAAGCTTAACCTGAATAGAAGAAAGCTCTTGCTCCAGAGCCAACATATATGCGTACATCAGCGCCTGTGCCCAATGAACCTCATGTCCTTCATCCAGTAAATCCAGGAGTCCGGAGGTTGATTTGATTTCTTCGACCGTAAAGCTCCCATCCTCCGAGACAAGCAATCCATCACAACGCCCATCTACAACATAAAGCAGGTTTCCATAAGGAATCTCCGTTTTCAAATAAACCTCCTTGCGGTCACCTTCCTTATATTGCTTTTGGATCTTCTGATGAATTCTTGTGCCTTCGACCATAGCGCCCGTTCCATGAAAGCCAGGTTCAATGCTTCCGCTGCGAAAAACATATTCAACGAGAGTTCTAACTGATAAAGCTACTGTAGAGCTCATCCAGCATCACCTCCTTTTATTATCCATATATCCTTTTTGTTCCCAATTGCCATTTTAGTCCTGAATTCGTTGTATAACCCTGCATGAGAGCAGGAGCGTCAGCTTCAACCCTTTGTGTTCAACTTTACGCGCTCCACTAAGCTTATACTTAGGTTCTCGATTTTTGACATTCTATAGCCAGCCCTGCATAATAAATTTAATTACTATGGAATTATTTTGTCTGGGCGCTGTTTCTTCCTAGCCGGGAAATGGCGTTTTATCATGTAGAAAGAAGGCGAAGCTGTGTCATCCTTTAACTTTAAACAGTGGATCGTTAAACCTTTTGTGTTTTTCACAATAATTTTTATTCTAAAAGCTTTCTTGGCATGGGGCGTAATCTTTGACGATATATTGCCCTGGAAATCATTATTAACTGAAATCCCCTTTGCTTGGGCGCTCTTCTGTATCATTGAACGTTTTGGTTCCAAGCGCAAGCTCGGATATTACATGACCGTAAATTTATTAGTGACAGCCATTTTCTTCGCAGCCATTATGTATTTTAAATATTACGGTGTTATTGTGACTTACCATGCAGCGGAGCAGGTGAATCAAGTCACCGCCGTCAGCAACAGCGTATTCTCACTAATGGATCCATACTACCTGCTGATTTTTACAGACATCATTATTCTTGGCGTCTATTTCTTCTTTAATAAAAAAGGCCGGGTCTATAAGAAAGAGAATATCAACCACCGCCGTGGCGGAAAACTTAAGTATAGTGTTCTGTTTGCAGTCTCACTTGCTTTATGTTTGTTCAACATCTTGCCTAATAAGGCCAGCATGAACGAAATTAAGAAAGCTCAAGAAATGGGAATTCTTAATTATGAAGCTTATACGATCTTCGCTAAAGAAGAGCCTGAGCTAGTCGATTCAAGTGACATTACACAAGATGCCATCAACAAATTGAAGGGGATTAATACTGCGGCTAGTTCTCCACTTCAAGGCATCGCTAAAGGCAAGAACCTTATTATTCTTCAAATGGAATCTTTCCAGAATTTCTTGTTGGGCCTTAAATTAGACGGTCAAGAAATTACACCGAACCTGAACAAGGTAATGAAGGACAGTCTTTACTTCCCTAATTTCTATCAAATGGTTGGCCAAGGGAATACGTCGGATGCAGAGTTCGTAGTTAACACTTCCTTCTACATCCCTCCACGTGGAGCGGCAACGATGTCTTATGTGGATAAGGTACTTCCAAGTCTGCCACGCGTGCTTAAAGAAAATGGATATCAGACTGCAACCTTCCACACCAATGTCGTAGAATTCTGGAACCGCGGCGAGCTGTATGACTCCCTCGGCTTCGATCATTATTATGACCGCAAATTTTTTGGTGAAGATGATGTCTTCTTCTTTGGAGCTTCTGATGATACGCTCTACAGTAAGACAGCCGATAAACTAAAAGAAATGGACCAACAGGAGCAGCCTTTTTACGCTCAAGTCATTTCAATGTCAGCGCATCACCCTTTTACTATTCCGGAAGAAAAATACCGCATGAAGCTGCCGGAGCGTTATGAAGGTACTTTTGTTGGTGACTATATCCGTTCCCAGAACTATGCGGATGATGCTTTTGGACATTTTGTAGAAGAGCTTAAAGCAAATGGTGTCTGGGACAATAGTGTAATCATGATTTATGGAGATCATATGGGATTGCCGATTTATTCCCTCGATCATGATGATAAAGAATTGATGACTGAAATCTATGGTCATGAATACAGTTATGCGGATATGATGAACATCCCTCTGCTTATTCATGCAGGTGCTGGCGTAACATCGCAGACCATTGACGAAGTAGGCGGGGAAGTAGATATCATGCCAACCGCAGCCAGTCTGCTTGGGATTTCATTAGAGAATAACGTATATTTTGGTCAAGATCTACTCAGTCAGACTTATAATTTGCTGCCAGAACGATATTATTTACCTTCTGGTTCATTCATTGCCAGCTCAGGATTGCTTATTCCTGGTAACAGCTTTGAAGACAACACTCAGTACTCTATTTATAACAATGGAACAACGCCGAGTGCCACTGAAGACGAATATAACCGTGCCTTGAGGCTTTTACAGCTTTCCCACAGCTATATCACTCAGTTGCCTGACAAACAACCTAAACAATAAATTACAGGGCGTAGGCAGCCAACGAACAAAAACAGCAGAGCAGCGATTCTCCAATAAGGAGAACCGCTGCTCTGCTGTTTTTATAAAGATATCCATTCCGAAGCTTAGCTGACTAACGCTTCTGGTCCTCGATCATACGGTAATACTCTGCAAAGTTGCGTAGTTCTTCGGGCTTCAGTATGGATAAATGCTCCGCCAGCAGTTCTTTCGACCGGAAATGTCCTTCTTCGAGCACCTGCTGACCTTTTTCGGTGATCGTCACTACAACCGCTCTCCGATCCTTCCCATCCGGCTCACGTTTGATATAACCCAGCACCTCCAAGCGGTCCAGCATCACCGTCACCGCACTGGATTTGACCTCCATACATTCTGCCAGCTGTACCACCCGCGACTTCTTTTCTTTCGCTATCATATTTAACAGACCCATCTGTGGCACCGTAAGTCCGAGTTCTTTGTGCAAAGACATTTGAGACATAATCTTACGCTGTACTCTCCACATGGATAGTCCTAGACGATCTATTAACGGATCTATTTGATGTGGCATATTTGTTCAACCCCAATCCGTTTTTAATAACTCAAGCGTACCATTAGAACTGGTTATGATTCAATGGTTTTGTCTACTAAACCATTGAAAGCATGATGGAAAGCGCAAACTTCCACGATTCTCCAATTTCCGACACAGAAATACTATATTCCATGTAAGGTTATAAGCATATCAATACGATATAATCGTAGAGGTGAGAGCTATTATCACTGAGAACATAATTTGTCAAGGTTGGTGCGAAGAATGAAATTAGCAACTAAATTAACTTGGATGATGTTCGTCGTCTTACTTCTTGTAGGATCATCCATCGGGTTTTTCGGATACCGTACAGCTTATAAGCAAGTAGACGAAGCCGCAGGTATCGAATTGGTAGGATGCGCTAATATTACAACCGGCCTGATTGACCCCGCAGACATTTCCGCATTGTTGGCAGGCGATCAAAGTAAACTGGAGGCTGTAGAGGATCGAATCGGTTGGATTGTAGCACATAAGGCTATTTTTAAAGAGGCATTCATCTTATCCTTAGACGGAAAAGTACTTGCCGCAGATTCAAGCTTCCAGGCTAGAGGTTATGAAGCAGGCGATACTTTTTATTTCCCAGCTGAAGTTAAGCAACATATCACTGAGTCCAAGCATTCCTCCTACTCCAAGGTTTATACATACGAAGGTACCTCACTTAAGACAGGTTACGGCCCCATCTATCAGGATCATGATCCGTCTAAACCTATAGTTGCGCTGATGGCTATTAATTTCGATGGCTCCATAATTCAAGAACGAACTCAAGATATCATTGTTCAGCCTTTTATTATCGGTGCTTCCATTCTGGTTATAGCTATTGTGGCAGCTTATCTGTTAATCCGCCGAATGATTAGTCCGTTAACGAAGCTGTCCAAAGGGGTCAACCTTGTTGCACAGGGCGACCTTACTCATAATCCTATTTTATTCAACAGCAAGGATGAGATTGGTACATTAGCCCGTGATTTCAATGACATGACCCAAAGCCTGCGCTTACTTATTACCGAGGTCAATGAGACCTCCATGCAGGTAGCCTCCTCTTCCGAAGAGCTCTCCGCCAGTGCGCAGGAAACCAACCGGGCCGGTGAATATAGCGTCAATGTTACGATTGAACTTGCCGATACCGCGAATTCACAGCTGCAGAATATGGAGGGTGAATATAAGTCTGTACAAGACCTGTCTCGTTTCATCACAGAGATTGCAGGCAATGCAGATAACGCAATGAATAATGCGGTCAGCAACGCTAATAAAGCACGTACAGGCCGTGAGGCAATGGATTCCACCACACAGCAGATGAGAGTCGTAAGTGACAGTATTACCGACCTAGCACTCATTATTGAAACCTTGGGTGGTTATTCCAAAGAAATTGAAAATATCGTGGGTACTATTGCCAGCATCGCAGAAGAAACCAATCTCCTGTCCCTGAATGCAGCGATTGAAGCCGCAAGAGCTGGAGAAGAGGGAAGAGGGTTCGCGGTCGTTGCTCATTCCGTACGTAAGCTGGCTGAGCGCTCAGCCCATTCCGCTGCGCAAATTGGCCAACTGGTCAACATCATCGTAAACCAGATGGATCAGGCTGGAGAAACTATGAAACGCTCTACAGAAGAGATGGAGCACGGCAGAGAAATGATTGCCACGGCAGGCCAGTCCTTCTCGGAAATTGAAATGTCTGTCTCGGGAATGGCCTCACAAAGCCAGCAGATCTCAGGAACGGTTCGCCAGCTTTCACTGATCTCCGACCGTCTCGTTACAACCCTTCAGAATATCGTAAATGTCGCTAATCAGACAGCCAGCAGTGCAGAGACATTATCCGCTTCCTCAGAAGAACAGCTTGCCGCAATGGAGGAAGTTGAGTCTGCAGCAGCTTTCCTGTCCTCCCTAGCTGAGAAGCTGCAAATTCTGATTGAACGATTTAAGGTTTCTTAATAGCAAAGGGGCTAGCATCCAAGCAGAGATATTCTGCTTAGACGCTAGCCCCTTATTCTATGTATTGAGATCATCTGCTACGATACTGCTGTATTCGCTATAAACCACTGGCCCAGCTCATGCACCGGCATTGGCCGCCCATAATAATAACCCTGCATCACTCTGCAGCCTAAGGATTGCAGCAGCTCAATCTGCTCTGGTGTCTCCACACCTTCCGCCACGACCTCCATATTAAGATTGGTGGCAATCGCAATGATATTACTGATAATGGCTTTCTTGGAATGCATCTTGCTCTTACGAATAAACACTTGATCAATCTTGAGTGTGTTCACTGGAATCTCGTCTAAATTACCAAGGGATGAAAAGCCTGTCCCAAAGTCATCCAGTGATACCCTTACCCCAAGTGCCCGAAGTCTGGAGAGCTGCGCAACCGTCTCTTCCATGTTATTCATCGCAATGGACTCTGTAATCTCCAGTTCAAGGAAATGCGGCTCTAGACCTGAACGTGTGAGTGCTTCTTCTACAACATCGTATAAGCCCCCGCCCTCAAACATCCGTGCTGACATATTAATAGAGACTGCGACATTTGCTATCTCTTCCTTATGCCAAAGCATGTTCTGGCTGCATACATCATGCAGCATCCAATAGGTAATCGGGACAATCAGTCCCGTTTCCTCTGCAATGGGAATGAATTCAGCCGGGGAGATTATCCCATGTTCAGGGTGCCGCCAACGCAGCAGTGCTTCAAGACCCACGGTAACGTTCATATACGAATCCCATTTTGGCTGGTACACAACCATAAACTCTGAGCGTGCCAGTGCTTTACGAAGATCCTTCTCCAGCGACATCCGTCGCAGCTGATGGCGGTTCATCTCCTGATCGAACACACTGAATTTATTCTTACCCGAATCCTTAGAGGTATAAAGAGCTGTATCGGCTGCCTTCATTAACGCTGAGCGGTCAGTTCCATGCATAGGGGTCATACTGATCCCCACGCTTGCAGTAACATATAGCTCATTACCTTGAATGCTGTAGTATTTCTTAAGCTCATATAAAATGTGCTCTGCTTCCTCTTGCGCATCCTCCACAGTACAATCTGGAAGAGCGATCAGGAATTCATCTCCGCCCAAACGAAAGACCTTGCCCTTACTTCCTACAGAGCGTCTTAATCTTATAGCGACCTCTCGCAGTAACAAGTCGCCTATATCATGTCCAAGCGTATCATTAATCGACTTAAACCGATCCAGATCCACAAAAAATACGGCGCCAGATCTACTCCCGAAAAATTCATCTTTAAAATAACGTACCAGGCCATGCCTGTTCGGAAGATCAGTTAGTGGATCATAATAAGCCATCCGTTCCAGCACATGCCGGTCCAGAAATACAGCACCACCAGAAATCGCAAGCATAAATAGCGTTACCAAGGACACTCCCATTAAAAGAATAACATCAGTCTCCATAAAAAAAGTTGTATTGCCTAGTAGACCGTTATATTCAAAATGAGTCGCCCTTACACTCGTATAATGCAATCCAGTCACCGAAAATCCGATAAAGAGAGCAGAGTATAACTTCCAGCGGTTAAAACCCACATAGTCTTTAAACTTGTGAAATAGAAATAATCCGATAAAAGACGAGAGCATAACGAGGATTACAGCACATGTCTGAGTCCATATCTCATAATGAATCTCCGCTGCGATCTTCATGGAGGACATTCCGATATAATGCATAGCCGAAATTCCGCTGCCTAGAAGAACACCACTAACTATTAAACAACTTTTTCTTAAACGTGGCACAAACGTAATCCGGAATGCCGAATAGCAGCACAACACACCAACCAATAACGATAATACAGCCCTGCCTGGATAATAATTCACGCTAAAAGGAAAACGGCTCGCCATAATCCCTACATAATGTATCGACCATATGCCACTGCCGAGTACACATGCCCCCGATATTAACCATAAGCGACGAACTTTCCCAAACGAACGAGGGACTTGCGAGATCAGATTCAGCGCGGAATAAGCTGCAGTCGCCGCTAGCGCAAATGATAGTAAAACAATCCAAACGTTATAGTGGATTCCCATTTTATCCATTAGTTAACCTCTTCACCGGTTTTGAATACCGTAATCGCTGCAGCGTATTTCTCAAGTAAAAAATCAGTACACGAATATCAGATAAATGGAAGAGTGCGTAAAGATTATAGGTTATCCCTGAAAAGCAACTTTAGATGTATTCTACCTTGTATTCAGCCGATTGTCTAAGAAAATACTGGAATTTATACCCTTTTTTTATGTCGGCAAAAAATGTCCATATTTGACGCATTCACTCACCCCGAAAAGTTGGATATGTGACCTGTGGTTGATGGGGTTTTGGGGAAGGTCTTTCGCCATAACCATTGATTCAAAACTACCAGAACTAACAGATAGATGTAAATTCCTCCGGTAAATAAAGTGAAGACATAATGAATACCCGCCATCCCCATCAGCAAAAACATAAGCATGAAGGCGACTCCAGTGTAATCCTTTTGTTTGGCTGCCTCATAACGCTCTGAAAAAGGTAAGCTCCGCGGATAAACACGAAAGCAGATGACTGAGAAAATCAGCATGGCGAATAATACCACTACTAAATCAGGTACAATGTGCACACCGAACAACAGAATGAACAATACCGCATCTACAGCAAATAAAGGCAAGACTAGCCGTAGCAATGCCGCCTTAAGCATCCCACGGTAAATAGGCGTGCTATCGGGTAAAGGAATCAGCCTATAAATCCAAGCTCCTTTATAACTTGTAGAGTAGCGTAACATCTGTATTACAGTCTGCATTAACATCGTGCAGAAATAGATTAACAAGTACACTTTTGAACCTTTAAGGGAACCATCATAACTATTCTGCAATATACCAAATATAAAAATAAACGGGAATGCGATAGAAAAGCCAAGTGCAGGATAGACCTTCAGCTTAAAATCGCGCTCATTCTTCATCATGGACCAAGTAAACCGAAAGAAAATCCCCTCTGCCGGTTCCTTGCATACTCTGCGGGAGAGCCACTCTGCGATCTGGCCCTTGTCTTTTCCACCGGAGCCTTGCTCCGCCAGCTTTTGCAAATTCCGCTCAAACTGTGGCATCAGCTTAATATAGGCTGCGATCAGTACAAGTGGGGTTATCAAAGCCAGCATTGAAAGAATGAAGTAATAGGGTTCTCTCGCTCCACCAAGCAACAGTTCAAATGGAGCCGCGAACCAAACCGGAAAAATAAAGTACTGCCACCAAGCAGGATGATAAGCAGCGCCAAGCTCAGTGAGGTTGAACAACCGGGAGATGAATTGATAGCCCACCATTATTCCGATCGTCAGAAGGATTTGCGTATAATTTATAATATCCTTGAGCTTCTCCCCATCAAAAAACCGCATGATCATCAGGTAGAGCAGTGCAGTTATTACGAGGATAAAACAGTCTAACAAGACAATTGTCACCGCATACATCAGAAAAAAAGCGATCCCCTGCTTAAATAGGCTGAATACCAAAGATGGACCAGTGATCGACAATGTAACTGTCCCTAAGTAGAGAAGTACGTGGATGGTTTTGACCATATTTAAGGTGGTACGGTTGACGGGTTTGGAAAAAAGAATATTTTTATCACGTAAATCAAGCATTACTGAAGAAAAGTCAGAGATCAGGGTTGTGGAGACAAAAAACATAATGATCCCAAAGGTTAAGCTCATTTGCAGCATATAGTGATCGTTGGATAGCGTTAGCGGAATTAATATTAAACCAAACAGTAAATAAATCCACTGTAATCGCAAGGGTGAACCTTCTTTAGCGTTCTCCTTTTTCTGCATACCTGCAAGCGCTGTAGGCGTTCTTCTTCCGTCCATGGTCAGTTTGATCTGTAAAATACTCCGCATGGTGTCGTAATCGACTCCAAATCTTATAAAGGCACCCCGCAGCTTATCCAACAGCCTCAGCACGAAGAAATCAGTCATAAGAGGATACCTCTTGCTCCTGCATGACCGCAACAAATTCACCAGCGATATCACGGTATTTATCAAATCCGGTTAATTGATTGAAAATATCTTCAAGCGTCCCTTCACGGCCTTTCTCCTTCAGCTCTGCAAAACTTCCGTCCGCCACAATATCCCCGCCATCAATCAAAATGATTCGGCTGCTGATTTTCTCAACCACATCCATGATATGTGAGGAGTAAAAAATGGTCTTCCCCCGTGCCGCCAGCGATGCAAAAATCTCCTTCACTATCATCACGCTATTAGCATCCAAACCACTCAGCGGTTCATCCAGGAATAAAATATCAGGGTCATGCAGCATGCTGGAGATAAGCAGCACCTTTTGCTTCATCCCTTTTGAGAACGAAGAAATCCGCATATCGTAAGACTTCTCCAAACCTAGCAGTGTAGTTAATTTTTTGGCCTTGTAGTCCGCCTCGGCACGACCTAGCCCATACAGCTCGCCAACAAAGGTTAGATACTCTCTTGCAGTGAGGCTATCATATAATTCGGCTACCTCCGGCACATAACCTATACGTTTCTTGTAAGAAACATCTCCATCGGCAATATCCTTACCGAAAATCTCCACTTTACCGTTATATCCTTCTACCAGACCGAGCATAATCTTCACCGTTGTACTCTTGCCTGCCCCGTTAGGGCCGATATAACCAATAATTTGTCCTCTATATACCTTAAGATCAATTCCCTTTAGCACCATTCGGTCTGTATAGTTCATCCATAAACCTGAAATCGCTATGACCGGATCGTCAGCTAAACCCATATCTCAGTCCCCTTTCTAGTAACTAATCAATAATGTGAAATATTACTACTTTATGTAATTACAATAATTGTATCATTTAGTAGAATCCTCTTCCATGATTTAGTCTGCTAATCTTATGTCTAGTTAAAAAGAGAGTGCCCATTAGGCCACCCACTAGAGATTTATAGCGAAAGGCCGCACCACCGATGCCACGAAATGGCTGTTGGCACCCCCTTTATTTGAGCAAACCAGACTAAGATCAGCGTACGTTTGGTCGAGTAGCATTTATAAGTAAGAGAGCGAGCACGCTATCGGACACAGCTGACCTTATACGCGGCTTTTTACCACATTTGGAGTGCTAAAGGACCCCATAGTCGCTATCAGCATGAAAAACACCATAAACGCACCTTTTTCAAAGCGATAGCGTCGCTGGAGTCCGAAACTATGCCCCAAAGGCTGGAAAGTGGAAAATAACGTCATCTGGGTCCGAAAGCCGCACCGATAATGAATGAACTGCTGAATCAAGCGGGCAAGAGGGCAAGAGGGCATGAGGGCATGAGGGCAAGCGGACAGGGCAAGGGCAACCAGCCAGCCAGCTAACAAACAAAAAAGCAGAGCAGCGATACTCCAATAAAGGAGGAATCGCTGCTCTGCTGCCTTAGTCAAACCAAGTCGCCGCATTCATAGTTGACGCTACTTGTGTGACGTCCGCTATGTCTTAGTGGCTAATTATTTGGATAGCAAATTGTAAATAACCTGTGCTGCTTCTGCTCTTGTAGTGACTTCTTTCGGATTGAGTTTACCGTTCGCTCCGGTCACTACGCCTCTCTCTACCAGCGCTTGAAGGGCTTCTTGTGCATAACCAGCGATCTGTCCAGCATCACTAAAGCCGGCAAGCGTGGCCGTTGTCTTCTCAGATGGCAGTTCACCTAGCGCTACAAGCGAGCGGTACAAGAGTGTAAATAGCTCCTGCCTAGTGATCTGAATATCTGGCTGGAAATGATTATCTCCCGAACCCGTTGCTACCCCAAGACGTTTAGCTGTAGCAAGATAATTCGTATAATACGTATTGCCTGCATCTGCAAAATTATCAGCAGCAATGGCATCCGGTGTGATGTCATAAGCCTTGAGCAACAAGACGATGAACTGCCCTCTAGTGATTGCAGCATTCGGACTGTAATGTTCAGCATCCGTACCAGATGTGATACTGCGTGCTGCTAAGAAACCTACTGCATGGCTATACCATGATGCCTCTGGAACATCTGCAAAGCTCACCTGATTATATCCAATAATATATTGGGAGAAATGTGTGGTTACGAAATCTACAGTTCTCTTGGCGGCATTGTAATTTCCACGTACATTGTCCAAGCTTCCAGTGCTGTTAATGTGATACACAATAACCGCATCTGACCGTTCTCCCGCTTGCAGCACATACGGTACGCTGACACGAACACTCCCCCCACCGAAGGTGGAAATCGTACTTTCACCCGCTATAACCGACAAGTCATAAACCGGTCTGTCTCCGAGAACAGCCTTGCCTTCTGCCGTTAATGACACCTTCGCGATTCTAACAATGATGTCTCCGGCATCTGAAGCTGCACTAATGCTCGCCAATGATTTGGCATCAAACGTAATCGTACCCACATTCTCATAATCAATGGTAATCTCCGCCTTCGTTCCGGCGGCTAACTCATTAATTATGCTTCTTGGAAGTATAAGATCAGCTGTTTGAGTATCCGAAGTAGCTGCAACTTTAATTTCAAGAACAGCTTTCTTCCCATCAGCTTCTGCCTTCTTAGCGAGACTCACAAATTCAGCAGCCGTTTCTTTTGTGATCGTAGCAGTAGTAACTCCTGTGGTTTTATCCGTTTTAGTTGCCGCTGTTGCTGACAGGTTCACGGTATTCCCTGCTGTTGCCGTAGCAACCAGTTGCGGGCTTGCTGATGGTGTTGGTGTAGTCGTGCTCGGTGTAGAATTGCCACCCGATCCACTTGTTCCACCTGTTCCAGGATCTGAAATAGGCACATAGGCCGGAACCACAATGTCAGTCGCTGGACTTGCCTTATAACCTTCTTTGGCTGCGTATCTCACTTGATACGTGCCCGGTATTAATCCTGTGATTTCTTTATCTGGTGCATACACATAATTAGTTACACTCGACAGCTTATATTCTAAGGCTGTCGTGGTTCCCGTAATTCTTCCATCGTTGTTCGCTGCTGAGGTAGGAGCAACTCCCTGTAACCCAGTTGGAGCTGCTTGTTCCGCAGTGAATGCTGGAACGATTACATCTGCTGCTCTACCCGTGTTAAATCCCTCTTTAGCTGCGTATCTTACCTGATAGATACCCGGCACAAGTCCAACGATCTCTACATCTGAAGCGTAGACATAATCGGTAACGGTAGACAGCTTATATTCCAGCGCTTTCGTAGTTCCTATAATTTTACCGTCGTCATTAGCTGCACTGGTTGGTGCTACACCTACTAATCCTGTAGGTGCCGCTTGCTCACCATATGCCGGGACTTCAACTGTAGCGTCTTTACCAACGCTGTATCCCTCTTTTGCCGCATATCGCACATTATAGAAGCCCGGAGTAAGACCAGTGATAGCCGCACCTGTTACAGGCTTATAATCAGCTTCTCCAACGCCTTTATACTCCTGTCCTTCCGCTGAACCCGTAATTTGCCCATCATCATTAGCTTCAGAAGTAGGGGCTACGCCTACCAGTCCTATCGGAGCTGCTTGTTGATGGGTGTAAGCAGGAACTTCCACACTTACGTCTTCGCCAGCATTATAAGGAATGATTGTGGGTCCAGCTGCGGAAGTTGGCCCTTGATAGCCCGATGTTGCGGCATATCTTACCTTGTAAACACCAGGTGCAAGCCCTGTGATGGCTGATCCCGAAACTGGGGTGTAAGCCTCGTCTCCAGCAAGCTTAAATTCCAATGCTGAACTGGTGCCTACAATTTGCCCATCCTTATTGTCGGCCGCAGTTGGTGCTACACCCGTAAGTCCTGCCGGCACAGCTTCGAGCCTGGAGAATATTTTATCCAGCGCTGTTGTAGTGTTATTGTATCTGGCTCCGATTGGGTAATTAGCCTGCACGTAATCCGGTTGGATATTCGTCCAGCTGTACATAAGTTCAACATGCCCTAGAATCGGTGTGTTTTTGCCTCCTGCATCCTTGTTGTCCTTGTTATAAGTGAACAGATATGGAACCTGAAGTCTGTCTCCGCTCACAGTGTTTCCAAGTCCGTCTACATAACTAATTACAGTTGGTTTAGCAGCTGTATTGTTTTCGGTCTTGATATTGGTCAGATAAGTACGAACCAGATCAACATAAAGCTGCGCATACGGATGATTGGTGGTTCTAATCTGAAGCTCGTTATTATTATGCGGATTCGCACTGCCCTTAGTGCCGCTGTTGTTATTAGGCTCAGCAACGGTCACACCAGCATCCAGCTTAGTGTCGAAGAAGTAGATCTTATGGATATTATGTTTTTTGACATATTCGTTGATATATTTAATCACCGCTTGCGTGTTAGGGCACCACGAGCCGCCTAACAAAATCGCATAGTTTCCCTCACTCGCTAAAATTTGCTTCAGCTGATGATAGGTCACATGTTCATAAACAAGCGTGCCATCCGCTTCGTTGAAGATCGTAGGTTTGCCCTCATTTTCCCCTTCATAGTTCTTATTAAATGCCGCCTTGATATAAGCCGACTCGTCGATAGTATCATATCGGGTAGCGGCACCCAGCACCTCACTTACTGATGTTTTATACGCATTAACCTTCGCCGCATCAAGTGTTCCGTTCGTCAGGAACTCATTCCACGAATAGCTCTTATCCAGATAGGATACGACAGGAGCACTATTTCCCTGTGCATCCTTGTGATCCTTGTTGTATACCAATAAGAATGGAGACTCGAGCTTGTTAGCAGTCACAACTTCCCCGTTTGTATTGGTATAGCTGACATTGCGTTCTGGATCATCTTTGGAAGACAGATTTAAATTCTTCAAATACTTGTTGACCAGATCAACATATTTATAGGCAAATTTATTATTGCTGTCTGCAATCTGAAGGGTGTCCCCGTCCAGCTTAGTATCAAAGTTATAAATCGTAGAGATGCCATATTCCTTAGCTGCCTCGTTGATAAAGCCGATATCAGCCTGTGTATTCTCGCTCCAAGCACCGCCAACCAGAACAGCGTATGTGCCTTCACTCTCAAAAAGATGAACGATATCTTCATACGTCGCTGTTTTAAATACATGGTTAGCATCATTTAGACGGTCATAGACATGACTGAAATAGTCAAACTGGTTAACGCCGCCTTGTGAAGAGGTTATCGCCTCTGCGGTATCCGGATTAGCATAAGCTCTTCCTGCCTGAGTAGGCAGGATTAGCAGGGAGGCTGCCAGCAGCAGCGTTACAATTTTTTTGAAGGTTAATGGTCGTATCATTATGTGCACCTCGCCTTAAATAGGTTTATGGGAAGAATGGGCTGAAAGGAATCCTGAATGAGCCTGCTGCTCATCAAGGACAAACCTCTTCCTCAGCGGCTGGTGCCGGTGCGGGTGCCTGAACCGTTTCCGCTGGAGCAGGAGCTGGTGCGCTGACCGTGGATGCAGGTGCAGAAGACGATGTTTTCGGTTGAGAAGACTCAACTACCGGAGCCGGGGTCGCCTTAACTACCTCTGTGGTAGAGAAGGTTATAGCCTTTTTGGAAGGTGTCTCCGTTGCTTTTGCTACGGGAGCTGCGGTTTCCTTAGGCTGTTCAGATACAACAGGAGCGGCGGTCGGCTGAACGGCTTTAGCGGTTACGTTTGCTTTTGGAGCAGTCGTAGGCGCAGCAGTTGGCGCAGGCGTTGCTGCGCTGGTTTGCGGTTTAACAGATGCAGATACCGTTGTTGCAGCTGTTGCCGTCTTAGCGGTGTCCGCAGCCGGGGATGCAGCTGCTTTAGGCTGAGCTGCAACCGCTTCTGGAGCTGCTGAAGCCACAACCTTCGCCGCAGAATCAACAGCTGCGGCTGGAGCCGCAGTAGCTTCTGCCGTGACTGTCTCAGCTGCTGGAGCCGAAGCTTCCGGCTGGACAGCTTCTGTTACAGGAGCTGCAGTAGCTTCTGCCTGAACAACAACTGCTGCCGCAGAAGCAGCTGCTGGTAAAGCTGCTGCGGTTACTGCTGTATTACTACTCTCTTGAATGGGTGCTGCCTCTGCTGTTTTTTTGTTAGCGGATACCGCGGCATACGTCAATGCGGAGAAGACGATAGCGGCGGCAACCAAAGAGATCGAAAGCTTTTTCATATGTGTACCATCCTTTTCAAATAAAATAAGAAACCCCTTCACTACATTCTTGTACCTTAAATCCGTAACTCTCCCTTCTCTAAAGTAAAAAAAAAGAGACTCAACGGGACGCAATTTACGCGTCTTTCGTTGAATCTCCGGCTGTCCAGTCGATTCCAATTGGCTTGTGATTAAGTTCCATATTATTCATGCCATAGTGCCTTGTCAATCAATTTTTATTTTTCACATGGTTTTTATCGGAATTAATTATTTTTAACATATAATTACATTGACTTTACTATAAATTCTATATAGATTGATCTCAATAGGATTAATCACATTAAAAAACTAGGTTTAAGGGGGTATTGGTAGTGAACATAGATAACAACTTATTATCCGCCATCGAAACGAACTGGTATGGATTTGTCGCCTCCATATTTGTGTTTGCAATTTTGTTTCTACTGGCACGTAAACGAATTGGATTTGGTACCCGGGTACTCATCGGACTTGGCATCGGACTTATTGCCGGTATATTCTTTCAGTACTTCGATTTAGAGACCAAAGCTATTAGCACATTCGGCAGCATTTATGTCAGCTTGATCCGCATGCTCGTCATTCCTTTAGTATTCGTACTCGTATTAAACAGCATTTCTTCCTTAACCAATCTGGAGTATCTACGCAAAATCGGGATCAAAACCTTCGCCTGGTTCCTCGGAACAACGGGCATCGCTTCTATTATCGGCCTATCCGTTGCGCTGCTGTTCAATCCCGGCCAAGGTATACAACAAGATGTACCCGCAGATTTTGCAGCCCGGGAAATCCCGACCTTCTCCCAGGTTATCCTCGATCTTGTTCCATCTAACCCTGTTAATGAAGCAGCTACGGGTAAGGTTGTGCCTCTACTCATTTTCGCGATCTTCCTAGCAGTGGCTATAATCAAGATTGGCTCCAAGAAACCGGAAGCCGTCAAGCCTGTACGTGATCTTATTGAATCCCTGACACTGATACTGCATCAGGTTGTGAAATTCATTATTCGCCTGACGCCTTATGGCGTATTCGCACTGATTGCCGGAATCACCGCACGTTATGGCTGGGAGACATTGCAGGAACTAGGCAGTGTAATTATAACCTCGTACGTAGCAATGATTATACATTTTGTACTTATCTTTGGCGGATTGGTTCTATTAGTAGCGAAGGTGAATCCAATTCGTTTCTTCCGCAAAGTGTATCCAACCATTACCGTTGCCTTCACAACCAGAAGCAGCTACGCAACCCTTCCGGTCAATCTCGAAGTGATTACGAAGCGGCTTCATGTCTCCCCGCGGATCGCGAGCTTTATCGCACCGTTAGGGGCATCTGTGAACTTTAATGCGTGCGGTGGGATTTGGCCAGCTATTGTGGCTGTATTTACCGCCCAAGTATTCGGTATTGATCTGAACTGGACCGACTATATTACACTGGTATTAGTAAGTATTATTTCTTCCATTGGTGTAGCTGGCGTACCTGGACCAGCCGTAATCTCCACCACAGTAGTCTTAACTGCTCTCGGCCTGCCGCTTGAAGGAATCGCTATCGTTGCAGGTGTTGAAGCGCTCATCGATATGGGCCGTACCGCTGTAAACGCAACTGGAACAGCTGTAACAGCTCTGTTAGTAGCTAATTCCGAAGGTGAATTTGACCGCGAAGCGTTTAATAGCAATGATGACGATGATATTCTCTTGAGCACCGTGTAAAAGCTGAAACTGTAAAAACCTCCGGAATCTGCGTAAAGCAGAGCGCCCGGAGGTTTTTTTTGCATAGATTCCTATTGGATTCATCTTCTTATAGCATACTAATTCTTTCCCGCTTTTTAGCAGAAGCTAGACAAGTCTCGATCAATTGCATGCCCAGCACTGCATCCTCAGGTGCAAATAATTTTTTTCCTGTAAATACTGCGGCGGTAAAATCATCGACCTCCCGTGTATAGGGATTCGCCCCGGTGGCATCAACCCGTCTTACCCCTTCTCCCGTATGCACAAAAAATTCAGCATCCTCGTCTCTAGCATTAAAAGGCATAGGCACTTCAATCATTCCATCGGTCCCCAGAATCTCTAACAGCTGGCGGTTATATGCCCACATCCCGCAATCAAAAATCAGGCTTAGCCCCTTCGGAAACTCTACCAGCCCTGAAGCCATCATATCTACATTGTCATGCTCCGGAGAGAACATAGCATGAACTGTTACGGCTTCTGGCTCAGCTCCGAACAGCAGTCGTGCTGCACTTAGCGGATAACAGCCGATATCATAAAGCGAGCCGCCGCCCCAAGCGGATTTAAAACGAATATTAGAGGTGTCTGTAGCGTCATTATAAGTAAAAGTGCCTCGAATGGAGCGTAATTCGCCAATTTCTCCGCTAGCGATAATCTCTTGCAATTCCGCAATCCGAGGATGATGCCGATACATATAAGCTTCTGCCAAATGGACTCCAGCATCATTACAAGCTTTTACCATCTCAGCTGCTTCTTCACTGTTCAGCGCGATCGGTTTCTCACATAAGATATGTTTGCCAGCTTCCGCCGCACGGATTACCCATTCCCGATGGAGGTGATTTGGCAGTGGAATATACACCGCATCAATATCCTTATCCGCCAGTAATTCCTCATAGCTGCCGTAAGCTTTATCTATTCCGAACTCTGCGGCTACAGCGCTGCTTTTTTCTAAACCGCGACTGGCTACCGCTGTAATCATTCCCGTCTCCGAATCCATTATAGCCGGCATCACTGAACCTGTCGCAATCTGCGCGCAGCCCATGATTCCCCAGCGAAGTTTTTGCACCATCGTTGCTAACCTTCTTCCTTATAGATTACTTACTATACTTAAAGCCACCTTATCATAGAATGAAACGTTTCTCTAACAGAAAGAAGCCTGCAAATTGCAAAAAAACAGTGCCAAAAGGAGCTCCAACCCCGATAGACACTGCTTTTTCATAAAATATGAATGTTTATATTAGTGCATTCAACAGCACAGCCGCACCCAGCACAACTATACGCGCAAGGTTCATCAATACGAAGTTTTTGACGGCAAGAATAAAGGTACTCGCCTTCTCCTGTTTCTCTGTGAACAAGGCAATATTTCGGCGAAGCGGGATCAGCGTAAGTAGAATCAACAGAACCAGAATAGGATTAATCCCTAAGATCAGGAGCACTACAAGATCCAGATAAGAGACATAGTAGAGATATTTAAAAAGCACAAGCGCATTGCGGCGGCCAATGTACACCGGAAGCGTGTACCTGCGATTCTCCACATCCTCATCAATATCACAAATATTATTAGCGAGCATAATCCCTGCGATCCCCAAAATAGCGGGCACGGAAAACCAGAAAAGGTACAGCACTTCCACGATGTTGATATTCAAGCTGACCCAGCCGTTCTGAAGCAGCAGTGAAACCACATGCTCATCCGTATGGATATAGGCAGAGATAAAAATAATAACAAAGCCCATAAACAAACCCGAAAACAGCTCACCTAACGGCATACGCGAGATGGGAATCGGCCCGAACGAATAAAGTATACCGATCAAGAACGACAGTCCACCCAGCAAAAAGACCAGCAAACCCGTCTGAGTGACAAGCGCAATCCCGCCCCCTGCTGCCAGCGCCAGCAAAATAACAATCGTCGCCACGACGGTGCGCTCTTTTAGCTTAAAATGAACAATCGGATTATGCGTTTCGTAGCCGTAGCCGTGGGTTTTGGAGGCTTTTTTGAAATCGTAATAGTTGTTAATCGCCGTCGTCGCCATATCGAAGCTAAGCAAAGACACGAACATCAATCCAAAACGCAATACGTAAAAATCCTCAAACCGGTACAGGGCATACAACGTTCCCATTAGAAACGGAATAATACTGGCTACCTTCGTCGGCAGCTCCACAAATCTTAGAAAGCTTTTAATATTCACACCATACACCCTTATCTGTCAAATGAGCCTGCAAGGCATTACTGTTCAGTTGTTGTAACCGTCACCGGGGACCATTCTGCAATAACTGTTTGTCCATGTACAGACACACTGCCTTCAGGACTCAGATCCTTCTCTGTCATAATTCCGAGCGCTACAGTGAAGTTATTGAATTTAAGCGGTATATTTTTCTCGCGGCGTACTTCCTTGCCGTTCAAATAGAATACAGCCTCATCATTGCCGCGGTGATAGGTAATACGGTACGTATTGAATTCCCGTGGTTTGAAATCCGTATCTTCTTTAAAGATGCAGAAATATTTCGTTCCAGTGCTTTCTGGCACTTGTACACCCGGGAATGGCAATATACCATATACACTAGCGTATTTGTCATTTCCCGCGAAGAAATCAAGCGCAGCGCCTGTCGTGAAATCCAGCAGGTTCAGCGATAC
This sequence comes from Paenibacillus sp. FSL H3-0286, assembly GCF_045040705.1. Classification (NCBI taxonomy): domain Bacteria; kingdom Bacillati; phylum Bacillota; class Bacilli; order Caryophanales; family Paenibacillaceae; genus Paenibacillus; species Paenibacillus sp. FSL H3-0286. The sequence continues at coordinate 6,750,134 of NZ_CP150285.1, forward strand.
ATATCCATCATACAGATCTCCAGGTGCAGTTCCTTGTGTACGGCAACGAATTTGCAGCTCAATGCTAATCTCTCCAGCTTCCGGAATCTCCACTGGCTTGGCTGAATAATACATGTGCTTGGCATTGTCCAGAATTTGCACTTGATGGTTCTCACGAGATAACTTCGCACGTACATACAAGGTATCATTACGAACGATAACTACAGCCTCCGGCTCACGGTAAGCCCAAAAAGATCCGTCAGGCAGTGTAAATCCACCCGTCTTCCAGACCTTTCCTTCTTCTAAAATAGAGTGGAAATCCCCAAGAACCATGCGATTGCCTTTAACTTGTTGTTCTTCTGCCGTCAATTCCTTGTCCTTCTTTTCCATGAAAGCTCACTCCTTCTGTAGTCCATCTATTAGTATCAGATCAAGCCTTGAATTAATAAAGTTATTGCCATTACTACTCCGCAGCGTACGGAGGCTTTTTGTGAAGCACCCATCAGCGGGATATAAGCCGGCGAAGCATTATGTTGCTTGAGACTACTGTAAATGCGCAGCGGCCAGAAAGCTGTAACCAGCGCCAGCAGTGCGTAAACAGGAAGTACACCCAACAGCACACAGACTATCACCGAAGCGTAACCAGTAAAAAGAAGTACACGTGAGAATACAAGTGCCTTTTGTTCTCCCCATACTACAACAAGCGTAAGCTTACCCGCCTGCTCATCCGCTTTCCAATGTAGGAAATGGTGATTAAACAACAATAATGTAGTTAAAAATCCGACAGGTAGCGAGAGAATTACAGGCTTCATGCTAAACTGACCGGTTTGTACGAAATAGGAGCCTAATACAGGCATAATCCCAAAAGCAATAAAAATGGCCATCTCACTATAGCCTTTGCCGCGATAGCCATAACGCAGTGGCGGAGCCACATAGAAATAAGCGATTAAAGCACCAACAAGTACAAACCAAAGGATATTCCAACCGCTATATATACTAAGAATCCCACCACAGATAAGGGCAATCGCCAGCATACTCCAGGTCATCCTTGCATAAAAAGACTCCGAGAGGATTCCACCTGTCAGTAGCCCGGAGTTTGTGCTGATTTCACCAGCGGAATTCTTTGCTTCTGTATCGGTTCCGTTGCGGAAGTCCCACAGATCATTCACCATATTGGAGAACAAATGCGCCGAAATCGCCCCTATTAAGGTAAGAATAAATAAAACCGGATGGAATGTCCCTTCCCATACATATGCCCCAACGGTCCCCAAAACAATCGGGATGAGCATAACAGAAAAACTCCAAAACCGGGTCGCCTTGGTAAATAATGTCCATTTGTTCACTTCAAGCTTACCGCCTTTTTCATATGATTTGATAATAATTATCACTGACTATTATACATCAATTTTCAATAGATTGTGAAGATTATCACTGCATATAATGTCTATTCTTGACATAATACTTCCGTTTGTTTGGTTAAGTATCTTGATAATGGAAGATAAAAATGTAAACAATTCCTTATTTCACGCAGGACCCCTATTTTACGACAAAAAATGAGTGTTGTTTTATAGGCAAGCACATACCGATATGATATGATAGGCAAGCCTATGAACAGCACCCCTTACGGGCTGTTTTTAAGAGCGTAAAACTATATATAATAATGGAGGCTTTTACTGTCATGTCAGCGCAATCCCCTAACACCCAATCTGTCAAAATCGTCACTGCCGACCCTAGCGCCATCGGGCTATTCGGACTGGCTATTGTCACATTGGTCGCTTCTTCACAGAAGCTTGAATTTACAACAGGACTTAGCTACGTTATTCCTTGGGCTATCTTCCTGGGAGCATTCGCGCAGCTATTCGCCGCCATTCAGGATGCTAAGCACAACAATACCTTTGGTATGACTGCCTTTGGCGCCTACGCTTTCTTTTGGTTCGGCATGGCTAGCAGCTGGCTAATCAAGCTTGGCGTATTTGGACCAACGCTTGCGGAGGCTGTAGATCCTAAGCAGCTCGGATTTGTATTTCTGGGTTACTTGATCTTCACACTCTTTATGACGATTGGTGCCGTTGAGGCAAATAGAGTTCTGCTTATCATTTTTGTATTGATAGATTTTCTCTTTATCGGACTAACCTTTGATTCCTTTGGGATCGCTCCAGAATTCTTCCATAAGCTAGCTGCTTGTGCTGAGCTTGGTATTGGTATCGTGTCCCTTTACGGATGTGGAGCATCCGTGCTAAACGCTCATTTCGGCCGCAGCTTCTTACCGATTGGAGCTCCGCTGGGCATCTTCAAAAAATAGAAATTGTTCTGATCTGAAACTAATACTTTTGCAAGCCGAAAGGATGCTGAGACTATGCATGTCCTGTCCTCTTCTGAATTAGCGGTAACTGCTATTTTCGCCCTTATTCTCGCAGTTATTGCCTACCTGATCATTCGGAATATCCCGAAGATGGTTGGTGATATTGCGGCTTTTCGCAAAAGAACACTGGTTTGGACCCAAGTTTCACTAGTACTAACGGTGCTTCAGTTGAATTTCAAAGCAGGCGATTGGCGCTTTTCTATCGTCCTTGGACTCATTGTGTTATTTACCGGAGCTATTTGGCTGTCCGCCCGTTATTACGACATCAGTCGCAATGCAGGTCCAGAATCTAAAGATCCTGAAGCACATTAGTAAATCTCAAGCTCCCGAAAGGGGGCTTTTTTTTATAATTTCAGAAAGCTTCTTCGCATAGTTCTCCCCATCACAACCATACTAATGACATTCTAATAAAAGTAACGGGAGGATTATCAGGGTGAGCAAAAAAATCAATCTGCTAATGTTCAGTGGGGAATACGACAAAGCGATGGCTGGACTGATCCTAGCGAATGCCGCAAGAGATATCGATGTCGAGGTTACTATGTTTTTTTCATTCTGGGGTCTATTTTTGGTGCGTGATCCGGAGAAGATGACTCTTGAGGACAAGAGTATCTACGAGAAGCTGATGGATGTTATTACACCGAAGGGCCCTGGGCAGCTGCCGCTCTCTCATCTGAACTTTAGCGGGCTGGGACGAATGATGCTGGAAGAAATGATGGAGGAACAAGGCGCACCGAAGCTGATTCATTTTCTAAAAGGGGCTCGTAAAAAAAACATCAAATTCTATGCCTGCAAGCTCTCTGTGGAGATCATGGGCTTTAAGCCCGAGGAACTGCTGCCAGAGGTCGAAATCATCGATGCTGCGGCATATTTAAAAGATGCTTTAGAAAGTGATGTACAGTTATTTATTTAAAGTCTGACTAGGCTTTAACCCAATCCCCCATGCAGGCATATACTGTTGCCATAGAAACTACTGGCACGCCGAAAATACACCCCATTAACTTAGCACTGACGGCGTACGGGCTGGAGGGAATATCCGTGCTAAACATCATCCACGCCTCTTCTGCAGAGACGCCCGCTTCATTACAAGACCATTTTGATACTTTTCGTGGTCACACCATCGGCATTCGGCATCAAATCAACACCCCTTATGGCAGACAGCCGCTTCTGTATGCCGATTGGACCGCAAGCGGGCGCTTATATGAACCGATCGAACGCAAGTTGCAGGAAGCCTTCGGTCCCTACGTCAGCAATCCACATACAGATTCCAACACCACCGGACTAATCATGACGCAGGCTTATAATGAAGCTCGCCAAATCATTAAGAACCATGTTAATGCTGGCCCTCAGGATGTACTGCTCTTCTGCGGCAATGGAACAACAGGAGCCGTGAACAAGCTGCAGCGTATCATGGGATTAAGGCTCCCGGAATGGCTACAGGAACATAATAACCGTGCACTGGAAGACCGCCCCGTTATCTTCACCAGCCATATGGAGCATCATTCCAATATTCTTCCTTGGCAGGAGGGACTTGGTGACGTCGTTACCATTCCCGCCGGAAAGGACGGAAATATTGACCCTCAACAGCTTGAAGACCAGCTGCGACTGTACCCCAATCGCCGTTTCAAGATTGGTTCATTTACAGCTTGTTCTAATGTGACTGGAATTCAGACGCCTTACGCAAAGCTAGCGGCTACTATGCATCGTCATGGGGGCGTATGCTTTGTGGATTTTGCCGCCAGTGCTCCCTACGAGCCTATCAATATGCACCCACCTTCCCCACTGGAGAAGCTTGATGCGATCTTTTTTTCTCCGCATAAATTTCTGGGTGGGCCGGGCACAAATGGCGTTCTAATCTTTGATGAAGCACTGAGCAATGGACGTATTCCTGACGAACCGGGTGGAGGTACAGTAGCCTGGGTCAACCCTTGGGGAGGACGCCGCTACACTAATGCGATTGAGATGCGGGAAGACGGGGGAACACCGGGGTTTTTACAGGCTTTTCGCACGGCACTTTGCGTGAAGCTGAAGGAGCAGATGAATGGAAACGGTCAATATATGGTGATTAGAGAACACGAGCTGTGTCAGGAATTAATGGCAGGACTCCGCAGCATCCCGGAGTGCGCGCTGCTGGCCGGAGATCATACAGAACGTCATGGAATCGTCTCTTTTACACTTCGTGATATCCATTACAACCTCGCTGTTCAGCTGTTGAATGACCGTTTCGGCATACAAGCTCGAGGCGGCTGCTCTTGTGCAGGTCCATACGGACATTACCTTCTTGGATTAGGGTGGACGCAATCCGCTCAGATTGCCGGAGCGATCATGAGCGGCGACCAATCCTTCAGACCAGGGTGGATTCGCATCTCCCTACATCCCATTATGACTAATCAGGAAGTAGAGAGAATTGTATCCGCTGTAAGGAGTATTGCGACCCATGTCCAGCAATGGAAGCAGGACTACCTTTACGATACTTCCACGAACAGCTGGAATCATATCTACGCGCAGCATTCACCCGAGATGAAGCTCCAAGAACTCTTCACCATGTAACAATCTAACTTATCACACGTTGCCCTTCACCATGTCCAAATCGGCAGCACTGGCATTGGAGATGACCTGTTCTACATTTTTGCAGCCCGGAATTACACTGGTTACTGCGGAATGCTGGAGACACCAAGCCAAAGCCCACTGCGCCATATCCAGACCTGACGGCACTTCAGTAGCAGCAATTTCTGCTACTGCGCGCAGCTGCTTTTGTCTTACATCCTCTTTATGGTTAGCTCGCACATCACCCTGAGCAAAAACCGCATCTGGCTTATACTTGCCGCTCAAATAACCACTGGCTAACGGAACGCGAGCTAACACACCTAATTGATGCTCGATGCACAGCGGAAGAATCTCTTCTTCAGGTTGACGATCCAGCCGATTATATACTACTTGTATGGCCTCTGCTTGCACATCCGCTGCCGCAGAGGTCTGGTGCACCCCCGAGCCCGATGCACTGATCGACACGCCCAAATGACGGATTTTGCCGGCTTGCTTCTGTCTGTCGAGCATACTCCACAGCTTATCATTATCGAATTGCTCATCCGTTCCGGAATGGAATTGATAGAGGTCAATATACTCTGTTTGGAGTGCGCGGAGGGAGTCGTCTAGCTGCTTAAGCACATCCTCAGCACGCCATAGCTGTTCCCGCTGCAAATGCCCCTGAAAATGATGGCCAAATTTCGTAGCTACAACCCAGTCCTCGCGTTTGCGGCGCGCCAGATAGTCCCCGATGAACTTCTCCGACAAGTGATCTCCGTAACATTCTGCCGTATCAATCAGATTAATACCCAGCTCTCCAGCCTTATCCAGCATGGCATCGACTTCAACCTGAGTGAAATCCTTGCCCCACTCTCCGCCAAACTGCCAAGTCCCTAGGCCAATCACCGAGACATTCATTCCTGTACTGCCAAGCTTACGATATTTCATCATCATTTCCTCCTTTATTCTATTTAAATTTAGGGATTCAAGTTAATTCTGACTCTATGCTAAGCTATCTTGTTCCCATCCTGTGCTGTTCTAGCAAAACGTGCTTCGATGGCTTTGACTCCCCATAACGACAGCCCGATAAACAACAGAACATAGATAATCTCCCACGGCTGGCGAATGAAACGTTCCAGATCGTTGCCAATGTATGAAACTGCGAATACCATAATCGCTTTGCCTACCGTGAGCGCAAGAAGATACGAACGGAACCTCATCCCGGCAAGCCCCGCTGCCATATTAATCACAACAAAAGGTCCTACCGGAAATATACTAAGCAGAAAAACATAGCTGAATCCGCTTTGCCGCACCCACGTCATGCTTTTGGCTACTTTGGGCCGCGCTGCCCATTTTCGTAAATAACGATGGGAGGCTACTTTGCGGATAATCCAAAAGGTAGTCACACAGCCTGCAACCAGACCGATCCAAGAATACAAAAAACCTAACCATAAACCATATACGGCCCCATTTAACCCTACGATCGCAATAGTTGGCAGTGGTGGTATAAATGATTTCATAAACGTTAACGCAATGCCCGGAAAGGGCCCAAACGAACGATATTGTTCAAGCAGATGCCGCAGATTATCCTCTGTCAGCCAAGACATAATATCAAGAAAATACATAACCAGCTGATCTCCTCATCCGATTGGAATTCTTAACACTTGGTCTCAATTATACACGAAGTTACGTTCATTCCTACAGTGCCGCCAATATAGAGTGAGCAACCGGGACTAATTAAATGACAGGGAGAAAATTCTTCGTTACTATAGACAAAAATACATATTAGACGGGGGCATAAGGTTATGATCATTCATTCAGAAACGTTGGATCTGCAAACTACCACTGAGCAGGATTTAGCGTTCGTTCTAGCCATTGAACAAAGTGAGCTTAATCGTGCCTATATCGGACAGTGGAGTAAAGAGGAGCACATTACGGCTATCCATGATCCAGATATCCTGCATCTTACAATTTGGGAGAGGTCCGGGAAAAGAGTCGGCTATATCATCGTAACAGGACTTCAAGATATTCATCTTACTGTTTGTATTAAACGAATCGTCATCCATTCCAAGGGCTTTGGGTATGGCAAACTGTCGCTTCGTCTCGTGAGCGACTGGATCTTCCAGCACACCGAGACGCATCGGCTATGGTTGGATGTTAGAGATCACAACCACAGGGCTCGCCATGTCTATGAAAGCTGTGGCTTTACACTGGAAGGGACTCTACGTGATTGTATGAAGGTTGAGGGACATTTTGAATCTCTGCATATCATGTCCATATTACGGTATGAGTATATAGCGCGTGAGCAGCAGCGACAGAAATAGATTAGGGAAATCCTCCCTGATCTTTGGTCTTTCAGGTGCCTATAACTGCAAATCAGGGAAAACTTCCCTAATATTCAGCGAATTTGAGCAAAATCGGCGTATTTCAGTAATTTTTAGGGAGGTTTTCCCTAAATCGTCTATTTGGGGACCCTAATCAGCCACTTTTTAGGGAGGTTTTCCCCAAAAAGTGTATGCCGCGATGATAATCGGCTATTTTCAGGGAATTTATTTCCTCGCCCCCTTTCAGGAGCACAATAAAAAGCCGAGCAATAGGCCCCCTATCCTGCGCAGGCTCACTACTCAGCTTTCAATTCCATTTCCCTCAAACCTCTCCACTGTAACAACCCGCCTGCTCACCTTCCGCCCTCAGCCCCGCAACCACAAGGGTTGTCACGTACTTACGGGCATCCGCTGTGAGTAGTAACAGCTCTACCGAGCTTTTAGCCGGCTCCCCTCTGACAAACTTTATTCGGGCACCGTCCAAATCCTCTTGGATGCTGGCAATCGTATATCCTTTAAAAAGCAGCCCATCAATCTCCTGCTGTTCTTTGGCATATTCCGCAAAAGCAGACATTAGACTACACCTCCGCTGATTTCTGCCTTAGAAGGAAGAGGAGCCTCCGCTGCAAAACGTTTGCGTTTCAAATATTTTCCCGAACCTGCTTTGCCGACAAATTGTTTGTTACGAATAACAAATTCACCTCGACTGAGAACAGAAACAGGCTCTCCCTTCACTTCAAAGCCCTCAAACGCATTATAATCTACGTTCATATGGTGCGTGTCCGCAGAAAGGGTTCTTTCTACAGAAGGATCAAAAATGACCAGATCAGCGTCACTACCTACTGCGACCGTGCCTTTTTGCGGATACAAGCCAAACAGCTTGGCGCTAGAGGTAGCAATAATATCTACGAATTTGTTCAATGAGATCCGGCCTTTCTGCACACCTTCCGAATATAGAATCGTAAACCGGTCCTCAATAGTCGGCCCACCGTTCGGGATTTTGGAGAAATCGCCTAGCCCCAGATCCTTTTGTCCTTTGAAATCAAACGAGCACTGATCAGAGCCAATCGTCTGCAAGCTGCCGCTCCATAACGCATCCCACAAAACATCCTGATTCCACTGCTCACGCAGGGGCGGAGACCACACGTATTTAGCACCTTCGAAATTAGGCTTTTCCAGCGCCGTCTGATCCAGCACTAAATACTGTGGACAAGTCTCACCGTAGACGCGCAGTCCCTTTTTACGCGCTTCAGCAATCTTCCAAGCGGCTTCCGCACAGGTCACGTGTACAACATACAGCTGAGAATCTGTAAGTTCGGTTAGATAAGCTGCGCGTCCCGTAGCTTCACCCTCCAGCTCCGGCGGGCGGGTCAGCGCATGAAAGATTGGGTCGGTATTGCCTGCGGCCAAGGCCTGCTCAACAAGATATTCAATGACATCTCCATTCTCCGCATGCACCATAACGAGTGCACCTTCTTTTTTCGCGGCTTGAAGGGTCTTAAAAAGTGTGCCGTCATCCGCCTGAAAAGTATTCTTATAAGCCATAAATACTTTGAGCGAGGTAATGCCTTCATTCTCAATGATCTCCGGAAGCTCACCCAGTACTTTATCGTTTAATTCTGAGACCATCAGGTGGAAGCTGTAATCAATCACCGCTTTATCCTGCGACTTATGATGCCATGTATCTACGGCTTGCTGTAGCGGTTGTCCTTTGGTGGTTAAGCAAAAATCAATGACTGTGGTCGTTCCGCCATATGCAGCCGCAATGGTTCCCGTCTCAAAATCATCAGCTGTAACCGTGCCGCCAAAAGGCATATCCAGATGCGTATGAGGATCAATGCCTCCAGGAAAAACATAACACCCCGAGGCATCTATAATTTCCGCACCAGGGACATCCAAATGAAGGCCAATCTCCGTAATAACCCCGTTTTCAATCGCCACATCGCCTGTATAAGTATCTGCTGCGGTAACGATGATGCCATTTTTAATAATCTTTTTCATCCTTACACCACCTCCACTTCCGAATAGGTACCATTCAAACTCCCGATCACTTTCTGCCGCTGGTTCCAGGTCAGTGGGGCTGCCCCGGTATCCACTGGAACCATATCGATCGCACCGTCTGCTGGACAGACAATAGAACAAAGATTACAACCTACACAATCTTCCTCGCGGACCTGTAGAATAGCTTTCCCATCTGCATTAGTTAACATATCAATACACTGATGTGAAGCATCTTCGCAGGCAATATGGCATTTATTACAGTTGATGCAGTTGTTCTCATTAATACGGGCAACGACCTTATAGTTGAGATCCAGATCACCCCAGTTGGAGTAACGGGATACCGATTTACCGATTAACTCTGTTACGGAAGCCAAACCTTTGTCATCCAAATAGTTGTTCAGGCCATCGATCATTTCCTCCACAATCCGGAAGCCATGATGCATGACCGCTGTACATACTTGAATGCCCGTAGCACCCATCAGCATGAATTCAACAACATCCTGCCAGGTCGAAATCCCTCCAATACCGGAGATAGGAATGCCGACTCCCCGGTCACGGGCACACTCGGCCACCATACTAAGCGCAATTGGTTTCACAGCCGGCCCGCAGTAACCGCCATGCGCACCCTGACCTCCAACATTCGGAATTGTGTTCCAGCTATGAATATCTACACCAGCAAGACTGTTGATCGTGTTGATCATACTAATCGCGTCCGCTCCACCCTTAACCGCATGGCGGGCAACGACGGTGATATCCGTAATATTAGGCGTCAGCTTCACAATCACCGGGGTTGTCGCAACTTCTTTTACCCAGGTGGTCTGTGCCTGCACCAGATCAGGCTGCTGCCCCGAAGCAGCGCCCATTCCACGCTCAGCCATCCCGTGCGGACAGCCAAAGTTAAGCTCCAGGCCGTCTACACCCACATCCTCTACCCGCTTAACAATCTCATGCCATTTATGCTGCGATGGTTCTACCATCAGGGAGGCTATAATCGCATGATTCGGGAATCTTTTTTTCGTTTCATAGATTTCCTTCAGATTAACTTCAAGCGGACGGTCGGTGATCAGTTCAATATTGTTAAAGCCCGCAACCCGTTGCCCATTGAAATTTACTGCCGCAAAACGCGATGAGGTATTAATGATCGGATCGCCGAGCGTCTTCCACACCGCCCCGCCCCAACCTGCTTCAAAGGCCCGCTGCACTTGATAACCTGTATTCGTAGGCGGCGCGGAGGCCAGCCAGAACGGATTCGGTGATTTGATTCCTGCGAGATTAATACTTAAATCTGCCATGATGTTCCCTCCCTGTCATGTAAAATCCAATTTGATTTCTACGCTCAGCCCGCTGATCTAACAACGACCTCCTGCTGGCCTGAGAATTGTTTAACAATCGCATGGGCTGCATCTTTCCCCTGCTGTGCCGCTGACACAACCATAGCCTCACCCTTACCTGAACCAAAAATAATGTCCCCAGCGGCATAAATCTGCGGATCGGAGGTTTGGCAGGTGACCTCATCCACCTTAACAACCCCACGGTCATGCATAAGACCTAAGGAATCTATTAGATCCAGACGACGCTTTTGACCAATAGCTATTACAACCGCATCTACAGGAATCAAGAACTCAGAACCCTCGATCGGCATAGGTATTGGACGCCCATCTTTGCCCAGCTCCTCCGTCAGCTTCATCTGCACACACTCCAGTGCGGTTACATTCCCAACCTCATCACCCACGATACGTTTCGGTAAGGTAAGCCAGCTGAACTCCACACCTTCCTGCTTCGCGAATTCATATTCAAAGTCATATGCCGTCATCTCTTCGCGGGTCCGGCGGTAGACCATTTTCACATTGGTGGCTCCCAGCCGCACTGAGCAAGTCGCTGCATCAATAGCCGTATTCCCTGCCCCAATGACAGCGACCCGCTGACCCATCAGCTCTAGCAGAGGAATGCCCGTCTTAGTAGATTCTACAAGCGCAATAGCGTCATAAACTCCAGCCATTTTTTCACCTTCAATCCCTATTGGAGGCACATATCCCATACCCGCTGCCAAAACGATAGCATCATAATTCGACTTCAGCTCATCTACAGAAACATCCACTCCGACTTTTACACCTGTACGTATTTCCACACCCAGCTTCTCTACCTGCTCTACTTCCCAAAGAGATACAGACTGCGGGAGCCGAAACGATACAATCCCATGTGTATCCAGCCCACCCGCTAACGCCTTTGCTTCGTAGATCACAACAGCGAAACCTTCACGGGCGAGCTCCCTAGCCGCAGACAATCCCGCAGGACCACCACCAATTACGGCTACCTTTTTCCCATTAGGGGTGCCAGCCTTAAATAATTGAACTCCGCTGTTCATCGCCCAATCTGTCGCATAACGCTGCAGCAGTCCGATTTGGATCGGCGCCGAGGCATCATTTAACACACAGGCTCCTTCACACAGCTCATCTGTAGGACAAACACGAGCACAGCTGGCACCCACAGGATTGGAATTCATAATCGTCTGTGCCGAGCCTTTCAAATTGTCAGTAGCGATCCGTTTGATAAAGGAGGGAATATTAATGCTGGTCGGACATGCTTTTATACAGGGGGCATCGTAGCAATATAGACAGCGATTAGACTCATCCAGGGCACCTTTATGGGTCAGAGGCGGCTCAGCCTCGGCGAAATTGCGCATGAACATATCAGGTGTAAATGCTGTTAACGGAGATGAATGCTCCATCACTAGTCCCTCCTTATGGGTAATTTTCCATATTAGTGTTATATAATATAACATTATTTCAAGTTTTGTCTGAATATTTTGCTTACATCTTTAATTTATTGTAGTAATATAAGCATTAACAGAAATTATCTCTCAACGTTCTTCCTGATTAGGTTATATATACTGACATCCATTAATCAAACTATAGTCATTTCGAATTTTCGTTGCATTAGACACTTTGTCTAATTTCAAAACTGTATTTTTTACGTGTGAGAATAGGCTGAGAATAACAGGGCGTTAGCCGAAGGCCAGAGCGCAGAAGATCGAGGGGGAGTAACTATGGACTGGGAGCTTGTATTAACCATTCGTGACGCTTTAAAAAGACCACTATTCGCAGAAGCCGAGGTGATCGGCGGGAAAAGCGGCCTAAGCCGTGCCATTCGCTGGGTGCATGTGCTGGAAAGTGCCAACTTCGAGACTCTGATTCATGGCGAAGAAATGATTTTGACTACGGGGATTGGTGCAAGTGTCGATCTCCCTTCCTCCTTGGAGTTTATGCAGAACCTGATCGACAAAAATGCAGCTTGCCTATGTATTGAGTTAGGTACGTATTTCAGCACCATCCCGCAAGAGATGATCGACTTAGCCGACAGACATGACTTTCCGCTAATCATCTTCACCCGCACGGTTCGTTTCGTAGATATCACGTTGGATCTTCACTCGATTATCATCAACCGGCATCACCGGATGCTCCAAGAACTTGAAAAAATCTCACGTGAATTCCACCGCCTGACCTTAACTTCACAAGGAACGCTGAAAGTGCTGCAATTATTGTGCAAAAGTACCCGCACACAAATTGTCTATATGCAGCTGCAAGGCAAACCCTTATTTTTCCCGGCACTTCCGCCGGAAGAGCAGGCTCCATTGCTGAATTTTTTCACCGCCTTCGGCGACGAGCTGGAAGGAATTCAACCTGACGCTGCCCCCTATATCCGGGAATATGGACAGAAGACCATCGCGCTCAAGCCTGTAGGTGCGCTGGATCAGACCTGGGCTTACATTCTGATGGTATGCAATCACAAACCACAGGAGTTCGACTGTCTGCTGCTGGATTCCGCCTCTTTGTCCATTGCACAAGAGCTGCTGCGGACGCGGTATATGGAGGAGCGTAAGCTTTTTTCAGAAAATCTATGGGTCGACGAGCTGATCAATGGCCGCATCGAAGATGATAACCGCTTAAAGGGCCTGATCGGCTCCAATTTCAACGTGGTCAACGAGCTCCCTTACCGTGTATGCCTTATAGAGATCAAGAACCCCAGAGATGTAAAATGGAACAGCTCGGAGAACGAATGGGAGTCCATTACCTTCCACCTTTCACTCATCCTGCGTTCCATCTTTGAGAAATATTCTTTACGTCCGCTGATCACCCTTAAGAACAATCGCCTCACCGTCATCGCCCTCGATATCCAATCGAAAATGCCTGGAAAAATGCGACTTCAACAAGCACTTGAAGCCCTGCAGAACATCCGCTCCGATGAGAAGCTCAAGGATTTGCAGCTCGTCATTGGAGTTAGCAAATCGCATAAGCGCCTAAAACGAGCCTATTCCGGTTATCAGGAAGCCCTACAGGCATTGTCGTTATACTCCTGTTACCAGAAGTCACTACTCTTCTATGAAGAGCTGGGTGTATTCCAGTTGCTGTTGAGCTTAAATGACGGAAAAACGTTGCAGAACTTCATTCGCAGTTATCTCGGCCCGCTAATCGACCACGACCAAACCAAAGGCAGCGAGCTGCTGCTTACCCTTCGTGTTTATCTGGATCATGATGGTTCCAAACAAATTGCCGCTCGAAACCTATTCATTGTCAGACAGTCCCTTTATTATCGCCTGGACAAAATAACAGAGCTACTGGGTGAAGACTTCATGCAGCCAGAGAATCGGATCTCCATTCAAGTCGCCCTGCGCGCTTACCAATTTCTATATCCAGACAAAATCACTTTACCTAGCCCCCGTTCAGCACAGATTTAAAGGTATCGATAATAAATTCTATATCTTCATCCGTGGAGGATAACGGCGGGGCGAAGGTAAGCACGTTGTTGAACCCAGCTACGGTATCGCCATTTTTACCGATGATAAGCCCCTTGGACTTACATTCGGCAATAATCCCCTTCACAATATTCAGATCAACCGGTTTCTTACTGACCTTGTCTTCAACCAGCTCAATCCCTGTCACCAAACCAAAGCTGCGGACATCACCTACAAGCTTGTGATCAAGCAGCTCAGTAAATTCTGTATTTATTCTTTTACCTAAAAGTTCCGCACGTTCCACCAGCTTCTCCTGCTCGATAATTTCCAGATTACGCAGCGCCAGCGCACAGGAAGCAGGGTTACCACCAAAAGTATTCACATGGCGAAAATGCCCATAGTCATCGCTATTGTCCTTAAATACCTCATAGATATCCTTACGAACAGCAGTGGCAGATAGAGGAAGATAAGCGCTAGTCAGTCCTTTAGCCATCGTTACGATGTCAGGCTTCACATTAAAGTTGTGATGACCAAACTTACGTCCAGAACGTCCGAATCCACAAATCACCTCATCCATAATGAGCAACACACCGTGCTTACGGCAGATTTCCTGCACCCGATCCAAATAAACCTGATGCGGTACAATGACGCCACCACCCGTAATTACAGGCTCCATAATCACCGCAGCTACCGTCTCCACGCCTTCCCAGATGATCATATCCTCTATGGACTGTGCGCACTGGAGGTTGAATTCTTCCACAGTCATCCCGGCCGGGCGGCGATAGCTGTCCGGGGGAGCTACATGCAGAAAACCACCCGCCAACGGTTCATATTTATATTTGCGCTGGGCCTGGCCCGTTGCAGATAATGCCCCAAGTGAACTGCCATGGTACCCACGATAACGGGCAATGAATTTATGGCGATAATGCTGGCCGATTTGCTGCTGGTACTGGCGGGCCATTTTGAAAGCAGCCTCATTGGCTTCCGATCCACTATTGGAAAAAAAGATCACATAATCGTCTCCGAGCCACTCATTCAGCTTCTCCGCCAGCGCAATCGCCGGGAGATGACTTTGTGTCAGAGGAAAATATGGCAGGGTCAGCAATTGATTGTAAGCAGCTTCCGCCAGCTCCTTGCGCCCGTATCCCACATTTACACACCACAGGCCAGACATCCCGTCCAAAAATCGATTGCCCTGTATATCTGTAATCCACGACCCACTTGCCGAGGCGGCAATCATAGGCGGGTTCTTTTCACTATAAGGCGTAATGTTGTGCCATAAATATTTCTGATCCTTCTTCACCGCAAGCTCACTATCGTTCCCCAGACTCTGCATAACATTTTCTCCTCTCAGCAGCTCATTTTCTCTAATAACGGGCAGTGATCATCTTTTTACGCGTATAGAACTCCACCCCATCACGCCCATTGGCATGCAGGTCTCCGTAGAACGATTTCTTATAACCCGAGAAGGGGAAAAATGCCATGGGGGCAGGCACACCCAGATTCACACCCAACATCCCTGCATCAATTTCTTCCCGAAATTCACGGATCGCCTTTGCGCTATCTGTATAAATGCACGCCCCATTCGCGAATGGGGACTGATTCGTTACCGCAATCGCTTCACTCAGACTTTTCACACGAATCACAGACAATACCGGCGCAAAAATTTCATCCTTCCAGATAGTCATTCCCGGCTGTACATGATCAAATATCGTCGGCCCGATAAAATAACCCGCACCACCTGTAGCAGCATCCTTCCGCCCATCTCTCACAAGCTTGGCTGCCTCAGCTTCACCAGTCTCAATGTAATAAAGCGTCCGCTCCTTATTCGACTGACGAATTACCGGACCCAAAAACACCCCATCATCCGCGCCATTACCAATTTTAAGCTCATCCGCAGCCGCAGCCAGACGGTTCACTAGCTCGTCAGCGATATCCTCATGAACCACTACGACCGAGCAAGCCATACACCGCTCACCTGCCGAGCCAAAGGAAGCCGCAATGATATTTTTGACCGCATTGTCCAGCTCCGCATCAGGCAGCACAATCGAGTGATTCTTGGCTCCAGCTAGCGCCTGCACCCGTTTTCCCTGCGCTGTCCCTGTCTTATATACATATTCCGCAACCGGCTGCGAACCGACGAACGAAATCGCCTTCACTTCATCATGCTCCAGCATCCCATTCACAACCTCGTGCGCCCCATGTATCACATTCAGTACACCTGGAGGAAAGCCCGCTTCGGCAAATAACTCTGCCAATCGATTAACCAGCAGCGGCGTCCGTTCAGAAGGCTTCAGCACAAAGGTATTTCCACAAGCGATGGCAAGCGGAAACATCCAACAAGGAACCATCATCGGAAAATTAAACGGGGCAATCCCCCCGATAACCCCCAATGGATAACGGTACATCCCGGATTCAATTCCGGTAGCAATGTCCGGAAGCTGGCTGCCCATCATCAACGTGGGGATGCCTGCGGCAAATTCCACACACTCAATTCCACGCTGCACCTCACCTTGCGCCTCTTCCAGACTTTTGCCATTCTCCAGCGTAATCAGCTCGGCCAGCTCATGCCAATGCTTTACCAGCAGCTGTTGATATTGAAAAAAATAGCGGGCACGACGCGGCACAGCGACCCTTTTCCACGCTTGAAATGCCGCCGCAGCCGCTTCTACCGCCGCACCCAGCTCTTCCTTACTAGAAATGGGCACATAAGCAATCACTTCACCCGTCGCCGGATTATAAACCTCTTCATCTCGCCCGGACGACGATTCTACCCAAGCTCCATTCACATAATTCTTAACTCTTTCAGCCTGCGTTACTAGGAGAGACATAGCTCGCACCCCTTTCTCTGTTTCAGTTGCACTGATGGACTGCTGATTATAATAGATGACCGCCAGATCAGGCGGCCATCCACTATAACATTAAGCTCAGTTAGTTATTTTGCCGCCATTTCTACGATTTCGTTCGTATAAGCCTCATCTACCTTAACCGGTTCTTTAATGACACCAAATTTAAGCGAAATATCAGCGGTTTGCTGGAACGCCGCCGCATCGGTATATCCCATCTTGGCACTGTCAAAGCCTTCAGGCAGAATCAGCTTGGCAACCTCAGTCATCATTGTCAGCTGATGTTCCTTCGTCGTACTGCCGTCTTCCGCTTGTTTCATCACACTGTCCACGGCAGCTGAAGGATCAGCAATTGCATCTTTCCAGCCCTTCAGGGAGGCACGCACAAACTTTGCCGCAGTCTCTTTGTTCTCCGCAAGCCATTCCTTATTCGCGAACAAGTTATCCTCAAGCATTGCAACGCCTTCTGTATTCATGTCAATGACATTCAGATCCTCAGCCTTAATGCCTGACTCCAACACCACTTGGTACTCGTTATAAGTCATCGCTGAGGCCGCATCGATCTGATCGCCCAAGAACTGATCCATCGTGAACCCTTGCTTCGTAAAGCTTAGATCCTTATTCGGATCGAACTTATATTTATCGAATAACGCTAATAGTTCAAATTCGTTGCCACCCATCCAGTTGCCGACTTTTTTACCCTTAAGATCAGCGGCTGAATTAATGCCAGCAGTTTTTTTGGAGACCAGGACCAATCCGCTCTTTTGATAGATTTGCGCGATCTGCACCAGCGGCATTCCCTCTTCAAGACTCGGCAGCAAGCTGGCTACCCAACCCACACCGATATCTGCGGAGCCACCTGCCACTTGCTGTTCCGGAACGATATCAGGCCCACCCGGCAGAATTTCTACATCCAAGCCTTCTTCCTTGTAATATCCTTTATCCTGCGCCACAAAATACCCAGCGAATTGCGCCTGCGGCACCCATTTCAGCTGTAGCTTCACTGTAACTGGATCAGCAGCCGGTTCAGTAGCAGCACTTGCTTCAGGAGCTGCTGAAGCTTCAGGGGCAGTCGTAGCTTCAGCTGCCGAGTTATTATTGTTGCCACCGCAACCCGCCATTAAAGAAACACTCAACATCATCACGATTGCCAACAAACCACCACGAAATTTGCGTTTTTTCCCGTTCATCAATCGAACTCCCCCTATCGTAATTTAAGTTTGTAACAAGCACAGTATGGACAATCATCGTGGTGCGTTTATGCATACAGCCGTGGGCGGTTTCTCTTTTCCATTCCCACTATGGCCGGATGTAATGAGGGTAAGATTAAGTACGCTGCGAAGGATGCCACTTAATGAATACTTTCTCCAGCCGCTCAACCACTAAATAGAAGAGCACGCCTGCAATCGCAGCCAACACAATACAGGACCAACCCAGTGGCATTTTGGCAACTTTAATGGAATTGGAGAGCAGATATCCAAGCCCTTTTGAGGAGAAAAAGAATTCCCCAACAATGGCACCAATCATACTGGCAGTAGCATTAATCTTGAGTGCTGTAAATACATAGGGCAGACTGCTCTGAATCCGCAGATAACGGAATACCGCCGGTTTACCCGCCGCATAAGAATGCATCAGATCCAGCGCCAATGGATCAATCGCCGCCATACCTTTATAGGCGTTGATCGCCATCGCTGCCATTGTAGTTGCGGTTACTATGGCAATTCGTGAGCCTATCCCATCTCCAAACCACAGATTCATGATGGGCGCGAGGGCGACGATAGGCACAGCATTTAGGGCGGCAACCAGCGTCAAGCTTCCACTCCCCCAGCGCGGCCAAGCTGTCGCGACTAAAGCGATCAGGAAGCCGATAGCAGAACCAGCCAACATTCCCAGCACAGCTTCAGCAAGAGTGTATCCGGTATAGGACAGCAAAAAGCTGAAATTATCTCGCATGGTTTCGGCGATGGCTGTAGGCAGCGGGAGTTGATATTTTTTCAGATCAAAGATCTTATGAAAAAATTGAAATTCCCATAGTGCAAGAAATAACAGACCTGCCAGTACAGGCAGCAGCACCCCTGCGCTAAATATCCTCTTCAGCATTCGTGAGCCGCCGCGACTCGCCGTAGCTTCCGCAGGTTTCGGAACGGCTACAGCATTCTTTGGTGTAGCCGTTAGCGCCGGCTGAGCCATTTCTTTACCAGTAGAGCCTATAAACGTGGTCTCCCGAACGGAGTTAGTTTCCATTAGCGGCTGCCTCCTTTCGGACGATATTCAGGCTGCCAAGGCGTTACCAGGCGTTCTATCAGACTGATTAACCAGTAGCTTACGATTCCCAGCAAGGCACCCACAATCACCGTAGACCAGAACATATAGGTGTGAGAGCTTCCATAATAGAGATTGCGCAGCATAATTACACCAATGCCATGCTGGGCACCCATAAGCTCCACCAGA
Source organism: Paenibacillus sp. FSL H3-0286 (assembly GCF_045040705.1). Classification (NCBI taxonomy): domain Bacteria; kingdom Bacillati; phylum Bacillota; class Bacilli; order Caryophanales; family Paenibacillaceae; genus Paenibacillus; species Paenibacillus sp. FSL H3-0286. Next base: position 6,769,352 of record NZ_CP150285.1, read on the forward strand.
ATAGCTCCAGTCACAGCAAGTGGGGCAGCTATCTTAAGCCCACCGAACAAACCCGGCAAAGCCGCCGGAAATCTGAGTTTCCAATAGACCGCCCAAGGTTTCGCCGCGTAAGAATGCATCAATTCGAGCGCTGATGGATCTACACTCCGCAAGCCGCGCAGCATGTTCAGAGCCACCGGGAAAAAGGTGATATATCCCGAAATAATAATCCGTGAGGTCTGTTCATCGCGCACAATCCCGTAGATGATGGGTGCCAACCCCAGAATCGGAATCATCTGCGAGGCAATAGCATAAGGAAAAGTTAATTGCTCTATTGTCTTCGACAAGCTCATCAGCACCGCCAATGAGGCACCAGCTACCGCTCCAATCAGGAAGCCAACACCAGCATTACCGAAGGTCGCAGCCCCCTCCTTCAAGAGCGTGCCTCCATACTGCCATAAGGTAGCTAACACCTCATGAACATATGGCAGCTTGGACTGTGCTAACGGCGTCTCCACCACATGGAGCAGCATCCAGGAAGTCCCTTCCCAGACTAGCAGCAGGCCAAAAATCCAGACGAACAACGGCAGCAGACGGCCTCGCACAAAGATACTGCCCCCTTTCATCACTACACCCCTTCGAAGCTGTCGCGAATACGTGCGATCAGTTCGAAAAACTCTGGGCTATTTCTCATTTCCGCCGTTCGCGGACGTGGCAGAGGAATTTCGACCACAGCGGACAAGCGACCTGGATGCGGGGAAAGAACAAACACCCGGTCAGAGAGGAATATAGATTCAGGAATACTATGAGTTACAAAAACAATTGTGTTCTGCACTTTACTCCAGACAGACAATAACTCTTCATTCAATCGCTCACGCGTAAATTCATCCAGTGCAGAGAACGGCTCATCCATGAGCAGAATTTCCGGCTCCATCGATAGTGCTCTGGCAATCGCTACACGCTGCTGCATCCCGCCGCTGAGCTGCCACGGATATTTATCCGCAAAGCTCTGCAGCCCCACCAGATCAAGAAGCTCCATCGCCTTTTCCTCACGGATTGACTTCTTTACCCCCATCAGCTCCAGTGGCAATGTGATGTTATGCTTCACTTTCCGCCAGTCGTATAAAACTGGACTTTGAAAAACAATGCCATATTTTTGCGCCAGCCTGGCTTCTCTGGCACTTTTCCCAGCTACCACAATGTTCCCGCCTGTTGGTGCTATGAGATCGGCCATCAGTCTAAGCAGCGTCGTTTTGCCACATCCGGAAGGTCCGAGCAGGGAGACGAACTCCCCTTTTGCAATATCAAGACTCACCTGATGCAGGGCAAGCACTTCCGCAGCTTCTGTCCGATAACGCATTTCAACATTTTCCAGCTGAATCTCAGGAATATTTGTCGCTAGTGATGACATCCTCAGCCCCCCCTTTTCAAAATAAGCCATGTTTATAATGTTATATAAACTGACGCTATTTAGATAAAATAAAGAAAACTTCTATTGCATGTATTATTAACTAACATGTTACACGCTGCTCACTGGACTCTCACTAGACAATTAGTAAAATAGCTCCTGTTAAATTGCGTCATTTTGTCTAGGAGACATTTTTTTGACCACAAACCCGAAGTATTTTTTTTATATCCGCAGATATGTGGTAATATTTATCCATATCTTTCCTCGGTAGGTGACAATAGACCCATGGGATCTATAATCTCGAATTATATTGTAATTGTTGCTATATCAGGTGTGCTGAGTGTCTTACTAGCCCTTTTCGCCTATTATAAAAAAACTGATTTCTTAGGAATCAGGGCTTTTGTTATAAGCTCCTTTACCTCTGCTATTTACACCTTCGGTTTCGCATTAGAATTATCGGGGAAAACTCTGGAGGAAATCAGCTTCTGGATTAAGTTAGAATATCTGGGGATGCCCTTTATTGCGCCGGCTAGTCTAATCATGGTGATCCATTTCGTTGGGCTGGAGACGCTGTTTAAAAAAGGCATACGGGCGGCGTTATTTATCATTCCATTCATTACAACGCTGCTGGTCTGGACCAATGATTACCATCATCTCTTCTATAAATCCATTTATTTACGGGAAAATACGCCCACCCCACTCGTTGATGTTGTGATGGGACCTTGGTATATCGTTCACGGCAGCTTTACTTTCGGCTGTCTGCTGGCAGCCATTTGCCTCATGATATGGCAGTGGAACCGGATGAAAAGGGTATACCGCAGGCAGATCATCACAATAATAATCGGGTTAAGCCTTCCAACCCTCGGCGCTTTTTTGTATCTGATAGGCTTGACTCCTTACGGAATGGATCCCGTCCCGATCATTATGAGCCTAACCTCCTCCCTATATATTTGGGCTATTTTATCCCGGGGCATGTTAACGGCTGCACCTATTGCTCGTGAGAATCTGTTCGAGAGCATGCGGGAGGGAGTGCTTGTCACCGACCGCTCGGACATGCTCGTCGATTACAATCGTGCAGCCGCGGATATGATAGAGGGGCTCAACTCCTCATCGATTGGCAAACCGCTAGCACAATTGTTTCTTAACGCAGGCAAAGATGCCTTGTCCTATGTGATGGATGCCGAGCCACTGTTGCGCGAAGAACGGGAAGTGGCTTGGAACAAAGCAGAGGAGATCTGCTATTATCAAATCCGCTCCTCTCCGGTACAGAAACAAGAAGGGCACATAGCAGGACAGATGATCATGCTGATTGACGTGACTGAACGAATACTGCTTCAGGAGAAGCTGCGTCAATTGGCTACGATGGACAGCCTAACGGGTATCTATAACCGCTCCTATTTTTTGGAGCTGAGTCAAGCATTGCTTGCCCGGGCTGCCAGCCTGCGAAGCTCATTATCTATGATTTTGCTGGATGTGGACTTCTTCAAGAGCATTAATGACCGCTATGGGCATCAATATGGAGATCAAGCTCTACAGCATATTGTCCAGGTGTGCAGCAGACATCTGCGGGAGGGAGATCTCTTTGGCCGTTATGGTGGTGAGGAATTTGTAATCTGTCTGCCAGAGACGTCACTGAAGCAAGCAGCATTGCTCTGCGAAACTATCCGCGCGGATATTGAACAAAGCACCTTATATACCGTCATCGGGCCCATTAATGTGACCGCAAGCTTTGGAGTTGTGGAGGCCCTAAATCCAGAGGCCACTCTAGAAGAACTGCTATCTGAAGCCGACCATGCTCTGTATAGCTCCAAACGGAATGGACGCAACGCTGTGCATCTCTCCCAAAGGTCAGAAATCATTCTTTTCAAGCCTGTTTAATGACAATCATGTCCCTTCCTGCGCATTCAACAACTGGCCTTATTTTTCATAGTCTGTTTTTAAGTTTAATAAGAGTTATCTGAAAAACTAATCAGAGTGTTGAGAGTAAAATTTGCTTGATGGGATATGGAGGCGTAAGAAATAATGAGGAACCATACAATGATGCAGTTTTTTGAATGGCATGTTGCTGCGGACGGGAAACACTGGGATCGCTTAAAAGAAACTGCACCCGCGCTAAAAGCCGTAGGCATTGATTCTGTTTGGGTACCTCCTGTGACAAAGGCCGTCTCCGCTGACGATACAGGCTATGGCGTGTATGATCTATACGATCTGGGCGAATATGACCAAAAAGGTACGGTACGCACCAAATATGGCACCAAACAAGCACTGATCAACGCAATTTCGGAATGTCAAAAGAATGGCATCGCCGTTTACGTTGATTTGGTGATGAATCATAAGGCTGGCGCGGATGAAAAGGAAGTATTCCAAGTCATCGAGGTCGACCCCAATGATCGGATGAAAGAAATTTCGAAACCTTTCGAGATTGAGGGCTGGACAAAATTCACCTTCCCTGGCCGCGGGAATGAACACTCTGCCTTTAAGTGGAATCACAATCATTTTAACGGCACTGACTTTGACGCCAAAGAAGAGCGAACCGGCGTATTCCGTATAGTAGGCGAGAATAAAGCGTGGAATCAGAATGTTGACGACGAGTTCGGAAACTATGATTATCTAATGTTCGCTAATATTGATTACAGCCATCCGGAAGTCAAAAAAGAAATGATCCAATGGGGAAAATGGCTGGTGGATACCCTCCACTGCAGCGGCTTCCGCTTGGACGCCATCAAACATATCAACCATGAGTTTGTTAAAGAATTCGCGGTAGAGATGTTTAATAAATGCGAGAAGGATTTCTATATCGTCGGTGAATTCTGGAATTCCGACTTAGAGTCCTGTCGACAATTTCTGAATACCGTCGATTATAAAATTGACCTCTTCGATGTATCCCTTCACTACAAGCTGCATTCAGCTTCTTTGGAGGGCAGAAACTATGATCTGACCAAAATTCTTGATGACACACTGGTGCAGACCCATCCCACCAATGCTGTAACCTTCGTTGACAATCATGATTCTCAGCCTCACGAAGCCCTGGAATCCTGGGTAGATGATTGGTTCAAGCAAAGTGCTTACGCGCTTATCCTGCTGCGACGGGATGGATATCCTGTGGTCTTTTACGGGGATTATTATGGGATCGAAGGACCAACACCTGTAGCAGGTAAAAAAGATGCGATTGACCCTCTGCTGTATACCCGCTATCACAAAGCTTATGGTGAACAGAAGGATTATTTCGATCATCCTAACACGATTGGCTGGACACGGCTCGGCGTGGAGGATATTGAACACTCCGGTTGTGCGGTTGTGATCAGTAATGGTGAGAATGGCCAGAAGAGAATGTTCGTAGGAGAACATCGCGCCGGTGAAGCATGGGTGGATTTCACCCATAACCATAAAGCCACCATAACCATTGAAAAAGATGGTTGGGCGACCTTCCCGGTCAATGGCGGCAGCGTCTCCGTCTGGGCTTTGCCAGATGCAGAAGCTGACAAGAAGTAAACCTGATTAAAAAGGTGCCCAACGCCGTTTGGCGTTGGGCACCTTTTTTTAGTTATTCGTTTTATGCTCCGGATGGCGGGTTACAAGCCTCACCAGATCCAGCGTTAAGACGGGTAATGTTAGGGACGCTGGATAAGCTAAGTAACGCGGCTCCCACTCTGGATTGAACTTTTCCTTGTAACGACGCAATCTGGCAAAACCGTAACCATGCCCATGCCCACCTCTATTAAACACTTGATGAGCCAGCTTCTCCTCCTTCAGAGCTCCGGGGTCCTGACCCCCACTGGATGATAGAGGAGTGTTGCCTAGATTAAATCGCCGATACCCCTTGGACTTCGCCCATTCCAGCATACAAACCAATAAATAATCTACCGTCCCGTTTGGCACATTCTTCCGCTGGCGCAACAAATCTACGGACAGGGTCAATCCTTGATCATACCCTGGGGCAATAGAAGCAAATGCCAGTATTGTACCTTTGGTGTTCCGCAGCACCACAATGGGAGCCCGTTGCAGATACTCGACCTTAAACCACCCTAACGAATAACCCTTTTCCGCTCGGCCATTCAACCACTCGTCCGAAATCGTTCGCAGTTCTCTCAGCAAACTATCAGCATGCGGCGCTTCTGTAATTTCAACAATCATGCCTTCCCGTTCAAAACGATCGCTTACCCTTTGCAGATCACCATTCTTCAGATCACTGAGTGCAAAGTTATCAAGGCTTATCACTGCCTCTTCACCCAGCTTAAAAAAGCGATAGCCCTGCTCCTGATAGACCGATAAAAAAGCAGGTGAAGCTTGATAGAAAACTACAACCAGACCATACTGATCTGCAGCTTGTCTAAATTCACTGATGGCTTCACTTATTAAGCTTCTCTCTCCCAGCGGATCACCCAGCACAACGAGTTTATCCCTAACTCTGGCGAAAGCGAGCAGCACTTTATCGTTCTGAGCCCAGAAGAAGCCCTTATCACCCAAAAACAAAGTATGAGTTAAGGTATTGCCTTGAACTCCATCTAGAAAATGTTTCAGCTTAGCTACATCCAAGGTCCCGAACAGCTCGTTCTCCTTATGATGGGGCCTGAGGTTTACCCACATTATGAGCAGTACCCAAGACAAGACCAATCCTCCCACTGCCGTAAATGCAACATGACTATATCGCTGCAACCATTCAGGCTGTACACCCGGAGGCAGATGCTTCAGAAATCCACGATGTACATAACAGCCCATCAGATAGTAGCTTAGTGCAATTACTGAAGTGAGGACAAACCACCGGATCGCGCTCTGTCTGCTGATTGGCGCACTAATCCGATAAAACCGCGATCTGGATATCCAAAGAATAAGCGCTACTATAAGTAGCAAAAGCGCCTCTTCATAATCAAAACCCTTAGTGACTGCAAACAATGATCCAATAAACAGAAGTATGCTAGTCCATACATATGCACTATGGACCCGCAATGTAATGCCCCGCGACAATAAAATCAGCATAAAACCAATAAGTACAGACAGATGATGAGAAAGCTGCATTACGGGAAACGGCAATATTTCCTCCGTAATCTTCAACCTATACAGCAATCCGGGTACTGCTGCAGATAGTAAGAGAATAAGCCCGCTAGCTAGTACCAGCTTACCAAGAGCCCACATCCCAAGATCGCTCAGAAAGGTATACTGACCCGGCCAGCCCCAGATCTTCTGCCATTTGTTAAGAGAGGGTTCGAACCCTGGAACTGAACGATCTTGATCCTTTTTTCCTTGCAGACCAATTTCCAGTGCAGCCAGCACCAATCCAATCAACCAAGGAATGACATAATAAAACAATCGAAAGATGACAAGCACCGCCATCGCCTTATCGGTCTGGTAGCCAAGCTGTGTCAGCCCGAGCAAGGCGATAAGGTCAAATGCACCGATACCGCCGGGTGCCATACTCAAGATTCCGGCAATAGCAGCAATCGTAAATATACCAAAGATAGCTATAAAATGGACCTCATCCAAGAGATGGCTGCTGATGGTCCAAAACGTCACGCCAGCAAAGCTCCATTCCAGAAAGGAAGCACCGACGGAGTTAACGACTGTAAGCCAGGATGTTCTGCCTTTTCCCCGGTTAATCCATTTCGCATAAACCGATGAGCGCTGCACAAACACAAAAACCGGCAAATAAAGCGCCATACCCCATACTGCAAATACCAGCCAGCGATGTTCTTCCAGCAAAGCCGTTGCCGGGAGTAAACCAAAGATATTCGCCCATGAAAGTAGTGATAACCCGGTAATCATAAGCGGCGATAGAAATACAATGGCGGGTGTTAGTACGGAGGTCGGCACTCCGCTTTTTTTATACAGCAGCGTCCTTAAACCAACTCCAGCCAGACCTGCAAACCCAATCAAGTTATTAAATGTATTAGCAATCCATGCATACCGAAAGGTACTCCACAGCCCTACTTTTAAACGAAAATGGGCCCGAATCAAATAATCATAAGCACTCATCACAGCTACGGAAAGAAGTGCAAAACCAATCATTTGCAAAATAGCAGACGTAGGTACTCGCCTTAGTTCACGCATTATAAGTCCTAAATGAACCTGCTTCAGCTCATGTTGCCCCTCCCAGTATACGAACGCTATGATAGCCACTGGAAAAAGAGCTCTGACCGCCCGGATCCGATAGATAGATAAGATCAGTCTTACAATTTTGAATCTTTCTAATGTCTGTTGCTTTGAATGCATGAGCCCACCTGCCTTTACCGCTGACACACGTTGTGCTAGACAATTTTTACAACTAGTCCATTATAGCAATTCTTGGAATAGAAGACCCGTGATAATCAACACCTACTCTATTAGACTGCCAGCAAATCCCTAACCCCTGCAACAGTTAAAGATTTTTTGGGAAATGAGGATAAGCATAGTTAATATATTACGAAGCTGGACAGATCAATATGACGGAACTTTATTTTAGGGGTATCTTTCTAGTATTGGCCAACAATGTGATAAAAGAACATTTAAATTGTAGTCTAAACTTAAAAATACATAACAAAAAGGACATCCCTCACGGCAAAGGATGCCCTTTTTGTTATGTAACACGACTTAGTATGGTCTATACACGAATATCAAATCTGCCTTGGCTATTCGTTGTTGCGGTAGAGATTTCTTGCGGACTTGCCGCAGCAAGCGCGTTGTTTGCAGGTTTGGCAGGTGCTTCTGCACTACTGCTTGCAGCGGAAGCACTGCTCTGCGACTTCTGGGAAATTTGTGCCTCGATTTGCTTGATCTGCTGCTCAATTTGTTTCGTTTTCGTTTCTTTGGTCTTCGCGTCATCCGAGCTGGCATCAATCTTGTCCAATTCGGCTTCCAGCTTCGCTTTTTGTTTCTCGAGCGCGCTGGTATCTGTAGTACTAGACGTCGAGGTAGTATACGATGTAGAACCTGAGACTGCGGATATACTCATAATCATCCCTCCCTTCCTTACCTCCAATATAATCCTTTTGCAGATAAGGAACGTTAAAACCCGCTGAAAGTTTGCTGAAAGTATTGCTCTCTTTCAAGGTTATAAGGATAAACTGTTAGGAATTGGAATTCCCCCGTTTGACCAACAGAAGATAAGACAGAATAGAGAGAACACCCGTACAGGCAATCACAATCGCCATTGGAAGGGCTGAATCTACGCCTCCAAGACCCACAAGCGGTGCTACACAGCTACCAAGCAGCAACGGGATCAGCCCTATCAAGGCCGAAGCGCTGCCTGCGGCTTCTCCTTGGTCCTGCATTGCAAGTGAGAAGCTGGTTGCGCCGACAATCCCCACACTGGAGACAACAGCGAACAGACAGATTAGAATAGGGATCAGCCCTCCCCCTATCAGGATCGTAAGCAGCAGCAAGACGCCCCCCATTGTACAGAGCAGCAACCCGCTAAGCAGTAGCTTCGTCTCACTCACCTTACCAGCAAGTCTGCCGGCAATTTGACCTGTAATAATAATCCCAATCCCGTTCACAGCAAAGATCAAGCTATATACCTGCGGAGTAACCGCAAAAATATTTTGCAAAACAAAAGATGACCCAGAGATATAAGCGAACATAGACGCTGTAACAAAACCTTGGGACAAGGCATAACCCATAAACTTGCGGTTGCCAAGTAACACCTTAAAGGTAAGCAAAGTACCCTTCAACCCACTCTTGGAGCGCCGCTCCTTCGGCAATGTCTCAGGCAAGCGCAGGAGAATCGTTAAGCAAAAAATAATTCCGGCAGCAAATAATACGAGGAATATCCCCTGCCATGTAGTCACTCTTAAGAGCTGGCCTCCAATGACTGGAGCCAAAATCGGACCCAGACCATTAACAATCATCAATAAAGAGAAAAATTTCGTTAGTTCAGAGCCACTGTACAGATCACGCACAGCCGCCCTAGAGACAACTACACCCACTGAACCAGCAAGACCTTGAATAAACCGCAAAACAATTAAAAGTCCAATCGAAGGACTAAAAGCACATAGCACTGAGGAAACGGCATAGATGAACATCCCTATAAGCAGTGGACGGCGACGTCCATATACATCACTCAGTGGTCCAGCTACTAACTGACCCGAGGCCAGTCCCAATAAAAAGAAGGTGAGACTTAGCTGCACCAAAGCAGCTGTCGTACCGAAATCGTCGACAAGTGTAGGCAGTGCTGGCAAATACATGTCAATCGACAACGGCCCAATGGTTGTAATGGAGCCCAGAATAACAGCAAGTTGCAATCTCTGCTTCCTTGAGGGTCCATCTACAGCAAGTTTATTAGCATTTTGCATTCCAATCATGATCCTTACGTCAACCTTTCTAAAGCAACCCGGGGGCCTTTTTTTGTATTCTTCATACTAACGTAAAGGAACTCAAATGATCAATCCTTTTATAAGGCCTCATTCGGGGCTAATAACTTAAAAATAACCGCCAAAAGGCGGTTATCCTAATTGTTTTATGCATTTTGAGATGTACTAAACCCCTGTAGCCAATCTTTGGCGGCTTCGGCTTCCGCCATACTCAAGCGGTGACCTTGGTTGCCCCAATGGGTTGTAACCTCAGCGCCTGCTTTCTGCAGAATCCCCTCTAGCTCCTGAGTTTCCGTAGATGTTATTAGCGGATCATTCGTACCTGCCCCAATAAAGATAGACACCCCTTCAAGAGAAGGAAGCTCCACATTGCGTAATGGCACCATCGGATGCAACAGCACTGCCGCGCGGAAAATGTCCTTATAATGAAACAGAAGGCTACCAGCAATGTTTGCACCGTTAGAGTAACCAACCGCTACCAGATTATTGGCATCAAACCCGTATTTCTCTGCCGCCTCATCCAGAAACTGCTTAATCTCATGGGTACGGAAAACTAAGTCCGCTTCATCGAACACTCCTTCTGCCAGCCGACGGAAGAATCGTGGCATGCCATTCTCCAGCACATTGCCCCGTATACCTAGCACCGATGAATCTGGGGATAACATCTCAGCCAGCGGCAGCAAATCCTGCTCATTACCACCTGTGCCATGAAACAACACTAATGTAGGTTTAGTTATATCTTTACCTTTACGGAATACATGAATCATCCCTGCTTCACCTCAATTTCTCTTACTTGAATAGGCGTTAAGTTTTCTTCGATGGCCGCGCGATGCGGCTCAAACCAGGACGGCAGCATCAACTTTTCACCCAACGCATCTGGGGCTTCATCACGGGCAAAACCTGGAGGATCTGTAGCGATTTCGAACAGGATTCCTCCTCTTTCACGGAAATAGATCGCATTAAAATACTGACGGTCTTGAACGGGTGTAGGTCTATGCCCATGACTCTGTACATGGCGCGACCATTCCAGTTGCTCTGCATTATCCTTTGCCCGCCACGCGATGTGATGAACTGTCCCTGCACCTCCCGCTCCGAGCGGAACGGGTGATGTCTTCAAATCAATAATATTACCTAGCTCCCCATTGGTTCTATAGCGAGTATATCCATCTCCGTCAGCAATATGTTCCATACCCAGCGTATGAACAAGTGTCTCGGCTGTTTGCAACGGATTGCTGCTATACAGCACAGCCCCGCCAAAACCTTTGATCGCGTATTTAGTAGGAATCCCACCAAAGGACCACTTACTGAGCGGGCCTTCCTCACGTTCCACCAGTTCAATCCGCAGACCGTCGTAATCGGCAAAAGATAAATAGGGTTCCGAGATCCGACTTCCTTTTGTAACCGAAATTCCGTATTCAGCAAGGCGTTGTTCCCAGAATTGCAGAGCACCGACCGGCACTGCGTAGATCGTTACGCCAACTTGACCACTGCCTATTCTGCCTCTACGCCCTACAGGCGAAGGGAAAAATGTAATAATCGTTCCCGGCGAACCCTGCTCATTCCCAAAGTATAAATGATAGACCTCTGGAGCATCAAAATTAATCGTTTTTTTCACGAGCCGTAGGCCCAGAATCCCGGCGTAGAAATCAACATTGCGCTGAGCGTCTCCGACAAAAGCTGTAATATGATGTATTCCTGCAGTTTGAAGTGTCATTATTATAAACTCCCTTCTTAGTTAAAAAACAATGCATCTAGAGAAATCGAACCTGGTCCCGTAAGCGCCACACCTACCGCAAATACCAAAACCGTGAGTGGAAACTCAATTCCGTTCGAAGTGGACCAGAAACCATTTGGAGCATGAACCTTAACGATTGCCCCCAGCATCGTGGCAGCGATCAACACCGCTGCAACAGGCGTTAACAGTCCTGCCGCGAACATAAATCCGCCCACCAGTTCCATAATCCCTGCTAAAATCGCCATAGTCACCCCCGGTTTGATTCCGATGGACTCCATCCAGCCTCCCGTACCCTTCGGACCGTAACCTCCGAACCATCCAAATAGCTTTTGTGCGCCATGTCCTATAAAAGCAAGCCCAATCACCAATCTCATTAATAACAGTCCTACACTTATCATTTTTACCTTCCCCTATTCCTTTGATTTAATTATCTTAATGTTAAGATATTGGGTAAAAAAGAGCGCCCGGCGAACCGGAATAACCTATGGGCTGCTCTCCTCTTCCCTCTTCTATCTACAACTCGGAGGCGTTAAACGTATCGCCGCCCTTAATCGTACCCGAGTTAAAACCTTTGTAGAACCAGCGCTTTCTCTGCTCTGAGGTACCGTGAGTGAAACTATCCGGCACTGCATAGCCCTGAGCCTGCTTCTGAATCGTATCATCTCCGACGGCGCTTGCAGCTGCCAGAGCTTCCTCTAAGTCGCCTTCCTCCAGCAGATTCATTCCCTGAGCATGATTGGCCCAGACACCGGCCAAATAATCAGCCTGCAGCTCAAAACGAACCTGATATTTGTTGTACTCCTTCTCACTCAACGTCTGGCGAAGGGAATCGAGCTGTTTCGAGGTGCCTAGTAATGTCTGTACATGATGTCCAACCTCATGGGCAATGACATAAGCCATGGCGAAGTCGCCCGGCGCGTGGAAGCGTTGCTGCAACTCATCATAAAAGCTCAGATCAATATATAGTTTGGCGTCGCCCGGACAGTAGAAGGGACCAACTGCCGAGGTGGCTGTTCCGCAAGCAGAGTCTACACTCCCACTGTATAGCACTAAGGTGGGGTCCGTATAGGTCATTCCCTGCTGCTGAAAAATCTCACCCCAAACCTCCTCTGTGTCGGCAAGAACTACCGATACAAACTCCGCAAGCTCTTGCTCCTCTGCGGTCTGTTCATAAGGGGCCGTTGAACTGGAGCCTGTGGAAGTCAAACTTCCCAGGATATCCCCGGCATTGCCTCCACTGAGTAACGTGATGACCAGGACAAGGATAATTCCTCCGATTCCGCCACCAATCATCTTGCCGCCGCCGCTCATGCCTCTGCGGTCCTCCACGTTCGAACTCCCTCTTCTTCCCTGCCATTTCATGGCCAAGCCCCCAGTCGAAATATCAGGTAATCTTAAGTAAATGGCTACCTGGCTTCGTTAAGTTAAATATCTTATTAGTGATATACCCAAAAAAGCAGGGTTTCACTTATACTTACTGGAGTTGGGAGAATGAGGATGGAGCCGAACTACTTCCAACCTTATAGAGGCGCCTAGTTATTCGTCATGTTCGCAGCGCCTACACACCTTTGCCAAGCTTTTTCATTAATTCGATAGCCTGGACTTTCTCTTCCTTATCTAATCCACCCATCAAATCATGAATTGAGGCTACATGACGAGGGAAAATCTCATCAAACAGTTCACGGCCTGCATCCGTAATCTCCGCATAAGTAACGCGGCGATCCTCGCTACAGGGTACACGTTTCAGCAGTCCCTTTTTCTCCAACTTGTCGATATTATAGGTAATGCTTCCGCTCGTAACGAGAATTTTCTCCCCGATCTGTTGCAGCGGAATCCGCGTTCTATGGTAAAGTACTTCAAGCACCATGAATTCAGCCGAAGCCAAGCCATAACTCTTCATATCCTTCACCGCATGATCCATTAGGCTCTTATAAGCCTTAGATAAGACTACAAACAATTTCAGTGAGGCGGCTTGTTCTTCGTCAGGTGCACTCTCTGTATTACGCAGATTTACTTGTTTATCACTCATCAATTCCACCTCCACTTCAATCAAACTTGTATTCAATCCATTTATTTGTCTTTACATTAAATATCTTTAAGTTAAGATAACTATACGACTTCCCATCCTCCTTGTCAACCTCATCGCTAAAAAAGTTACTTCCGTCTAGAGATCGGTAAGTTTTCCTATGACACTTTACAGGGAGTGATAAAAATCACCCCAAGTTTGACCTGACCTATAAAAGGGCGTATTCTTGTCTTTACGAATGACTCTTTAGTAAGCGATTTCAATACCCTAAAGGAGGCGACCTGATGAGTTCGTTCAATCCAACCCCTACCGAAGAAGCTATGGAGGGGCAGGCTGGTGCACGACGCGTGCTGATCGTGACAGCCGTAGACGCGGAGCGTGACGCGGTCCTGCGCGGCCTGCAAGGCAGCGACAGGTTCCATGTTATCGCTGCCGGCGCAGGGCCGGCAGCGGCGGCGGCGGGAACCGCCGCGGCACTCGCAGCCGGTTCTTACGGCTGCGTATTGAGCGTCGGGATCGGCGGCGGATTCCCGGGGCTGGCGCCTTTAGGCTCGCTGGTTGTAGCCAGCGAGATGATTGCCGCCGACCTCGGGGCCGAGACGCCGGAGGGCTTCCGCAGCGCTGCCGAGCTCGGCTTCGGCAGCGTGTCCGTGCCGGCTGACCGCGGCACGGTGCAAGCGGTTTCGGCCGCGCTGGCTGCGGCCGGGTTACCCGTAAGCACGGGCACCGTGCTTACGGTCTCGACGGCGACCGGCACCGCGGAGACGGCCGCCGCCCATCTCGCGCGGCATCCCCATGCCGTCGCGGAAGCGATGGAAGGCCACGGAGTTGCCGTGGCCGCTCAGGCGCTGGGGCTCCCGGTACTGGAGCTCCGCGCCATCTCGAACCCGGTCGGTCCCCGCGACCGGGCCGCTTGGAAGATCGGTGATGCAATGGAAGCATTAACGGCGGCAGCCGCTATATTACTGGAGGTGCTGTAATGACAACTGAGCTTAATATCGCTTTTTCCCCTTGCCCTAACGATACCTTTGTATTTCATGCCTGGGCGCACGGGCTTGTCCCGAATGCACCTAAGCTGAATGTAACCTATGCCGACATTGATATTACCAATACGCTGGCTGCTGACGGAGAAGGACCAGAAGTCCTCAAAATCTCCTACGCTGCTCTGCCTTGGGTTCTGGAGCGGTACAAACTGCTGCCATGCGGCGGCGCTTTAGGACGCGGCTGCGGCCCGCTGCTGCTTACAGCAAGTGGACCCCATGCGGTCAAACGCCCAGAAAAGCTGGCCGGACGCCGGATTGCTGTACCTAGCGAACGCTCTACGGCTTATTTGCTTTTCCGATTATGGGCAGCACAAAATGTAACTGGAGGCATCGGCGAAATAGTCGTAATGCCTTTCGATGAGATTATGCCTGCCGTACGGGATGGCCATATCGATGCAGGGCTGGTAATTCACGAAGCCCGCTTCACTTACGCCTCTTATGGTCTTAATATGCTGACTGATCTAGGCAGCTGGTGGGAAAGCGATACCGGACTGCCCATTCCTCTCGGTGCTATCATTGCCCGCCGTGATTTAGATGCCGATGCTATCACCAGCTGGATTCGCAGCTCTCTTCAGTATGCGTGGGATCATCCAACGGATTCCAGAGACTATGTGCTTAGCCATGCTCAAGAGTTGGCTCCTGAAGTGGCTAAATCCCACATCGATCTCTACGTGAATGACTTCTCGATGAATCTGGGTGAGGACGGCTATGCCGCAATCTCTGCCCTGCTTAATCGTGCTGCGGCAGAAGGACTTGTGCCTGCAATCGATCCAGCACTGCTTCGTTAGCATTTACCAGATAGTTTAACAATCCCCGGCCACACCTATAAGGTGTTCTCCGGGGATTTTATTTATTCTACGTAGCCTTCCAGCCAGACATTATTTGGCTTATCGAATCAGTGATTATACAATAGACCTATAAACATGATCTATGAGGGAGGATCACATGATACCTGAAAAAAACAGCAAACAAAACATCGACCGCTTTTTGGGGTTTCAAAATGAATATGACCGCTACCGTCCCGAAGCCCCTGAGATGATTATCAAATTGCTAACAGATTACCTAGGTACCACCCCTTCACTCGTCGCAGATATAGGCTGCGGTACGGGTTTGTCTACTTTTCTCTGGAACGATGTCGCAGAACGCGTAATCGGTATCGAACCCAATCCAGATATGTTGGGAAAAGCAATCGATAAACTTAGCAGATTAGAAGAACCCCAATCAATTACTTTTGTGCAAGGCTACTCTAACCAGCTTCCGCTTGCATCAGATAGTGTAGACATAGTTACCTGCTCGCAATCATTCCACTGGATGGATCCTGAAAGTACACTGCAAGAAATCTCCCGGGTCTTAAAAAAAGGCGGAGTCTTTGCCGCCTACGATTGCGATTGGCCTTTATCTCTTCAGCAAAATGTAGAAGAACGATACAACCAGCTGATCTCCAAAACAGAAGAATTGCTGGCTTCGCTTTTACCTAATGAGGAGAGAGCACATAAATGGGACAAAGAAGGTCATTTGTCACGGATCAAAGCTAGTGGGGCCTTCTCTTTTGCCAGAGAAATCGTATTCCACAACCTAGAGTCCTGCGATGCCCAGCGATATATTGGTTTAACCCTAAGTCAAGGGGGAGTGCAAACCGTAATGAAACTAGACGCTACCTTGCTTGAGCAAGACATCGCCGATTACACCGCCGCAGTTGAACAGCATTTTAAAGGCAGAACATTAGAGGTTCTAATCAGCTACCGAATGAGAATCGGCATCAAATAATCTTCGATCGCAACCAAAAACGCCCCGCCCCCTCATATGAGGAGTTCGGAGCGTTTTCTTCTTTTTTATTTAACTTCCTCCATGAATACCCTTAGGTTCTCTACGATTTCTTTGGATTTTGAATGATGTAAGTAATGTCCGCCTTCAAATGTCATTACTTTTCCATGCACAGAATCCCTGACTTGCCCTTCATGTAGAGGAATCCAGTCTTTCACGGTAGTATTATTCGCTTGTATAAAGAAGATAATGGGAAGATTCTTGTCAAATGTTAAGCCTCTGGAGGCAACAAAGTTAGGATAAATATGTTCCATTTCATTTAAGGTAGTGGAATTGTTCATATTTTTAAGCGAAATCAATTTCATTTGTTTTTTGGTTTCATCATCAAATGGCAGTCCATCATAAGGGTCACCGCTTAATTGCAAGCCCAATCTTATAATCCCTGAATCTTTAAGCAGCTTTAATTTTTTAATTGGGAATTTAACATCCATACCGCCTTGCTCCGGAACACTACTATCAATACCCACAAAAGCACTCACTTCGTTTGGATATTTCTTCGCATATTCCAATCCGTAAATACCTCCAATCGAGTGGCCCATTAGAATGTATTGGTCAATGTTAAGATTCTGAACGGCTTCATGAATTTCACTAACGATATTCTCTGTAGTTCGTTCTTTTTTCGTTTCATCACTGAGTCCATACCCAAACGGTTCAACCGCCACCACTTTGTAGAATGGTGATAACTCATCAATCAACGGCTTGAAATCAAGCGCTGGCGCTCCTGTTCCAAAGCCTGGTATGAGCACGATCGTCTGTTTACCTTCTCCTTGAATCAAAACATTCATATTTTTCCCGTCAACAGGGACTAACTGACCATAGTGCTGTATTTTTTTCTGATCTGTTTTGTTGCTGATCACATTAACTGTATAGACAACGGCTAGAAAAAGTACGACCACGATCACTATTGCTCCTAATATTTTGAGCAACAGGTTACGCAGTTTATGTTTTTTCTGTCCATTCCCCGTTTTTTTGTCCTCTTGTTGTGTCACCCTCATCTTCTCCTGTCTTTAATCTGTTTATTAAGTTCCCTTAACGTTTCGCTAATGAGATCATAACTAACAAAGATGTACCCCTCATGACGACAATATGAACTGAAAATGAACAGGTAAAAAAAATGCTACGGCAGCACAAGACAAGAAAACTTGCCTGTACTGCTGTAGCATGAAAAATTCGGGATGCATTCAAGCCCTCGCAAGGCACCGCCTGGAAGCTAATTACTCTGTCGGCGCTATAATTGGGAGGGTGACAACGATGGTCGTTCCTTGGCCTGGTTCGCTTTCCACGCGGATATCCCCTTTATGAAGCGTTACGATCTGTTTAACAATGGCAAGTCCCATCCCGCTGCCGCCATATTTACGGCTGTGGGATCGATCAGCCTTAAAGAACCGTTCAAATATACGTTGCTGATCCTCAAGTGAAATCCCGATGCCAGTGTCTGTTATCCGAACGGTCACGTTGTTGATATCTTGTTTGAGGCTGACGTTAATTACACTGTTATCCTTAGAAAACTTGATGCTGTTGCCAAGGAGATTGGTCCATACCTGACTTAACAGGTCGTAGTCAGCCAGTAGGATAATAGGCTTCAGATCAAGGTCAAAGCTGATATTACGAGCCGACCATTGCGGCTGAATCGCTACGATTACTCTTCTTATCTGTTCATCCAGGTTAAATGTAATTAGCCGTAGCTGCTGTGACTGCGATTCTAATAAACTCAGCTTCAGCAGGCTGTCGCTCATTTTAGACATCCGCTCTGCTTCTGCGATAATAATATCAAGATAACGATTTCTCTCTTGTTCTGCAAGATCTACTCGCTTGAGCGCAATCGCATAACCAGATATTGAGGTGAGCGGAGACTGGACCTCATGCGACACATTAGATACAAACTCCTTACGCATCTGCTCAAGCTGCTGCAGATCGTGCATCATTTCTTCAAAGCTGCGAGCCAAGGTACCTAGCTCACCGGTTTGCTTAATATTCAGCTCGACGTTGAAATCACCAGCTGCTATTCGTCTAGTCGCTTTGGTTAGCTTCTTGATCGGTCTGACTAAGAACATCGCAGCTACCAGAATCAAGAGGCTTCCAGCTATCAATGAATAGAGCAAGAAATTTAATATCAAATTCCTTCTGGCAGTGACGGAAGGGGGATTAAGCGTCTCCACAAACATCGCTTTGGTGCCGTCTTCCGTTCTCAACTGCAAGCCTAGGAGAAGCGCAGAAGTATTCCTGTTATGAGGTTGATAAACTTCTCCTGCGAGAACTTTTTTTATTTCTTCCATAGTTACAGGGACCGGCTTGTGCCCATTAAGTCCGTAAGATTGGAATTTACCCGCTTCATCGAATATTCGGATATAGTAGGAATCAAGCTGCTTCATCCCACTTACGAAAGAGTTGGCTTCACGTAATGGAAAGGTTTCGTAAATTTTGACTATATCCTGTCCAAAATGCAATAAGGGAATTCGCATGTTCTCTTTCAGTTTGTCTTCAAATACCCAAGTTGCCACAAACAAAGCAATGATTGTGCCCCCGATTACGGAGGCTAGGAAGGTCAGAACAACGCGTGTATATATAGATCTGATCATTCATGCACCTCAAGCCTGTAGCCAAGTCCACGCACCGTCTCAATACGAAAATCAGGAGTAGTCGCAAACCGTTCACGCAGGCGTTTGATATGCACGTCAATCGTCCGATCATCTCCAGCATAATCAATTCCCCAAATTTGATCGATCAACTGCTCGCGCGTATATACTTGTCCAGGGGTTCCAGCAAGCTTGTACAGCAACTCGAACTCCTTAAGGGGTAAGGGAAATGACTCCGTACCTTTCATCACCTTATAGGTCTGCCGATCAAGGATGACATTGCCAATTTGGATCATCTGCGTGGAGCCAATCCGATATCGTTTCAGCAATGACCTAACACGAACCGTCAGCTCTAACGGATCGAACGGTTTAGTTAAATAATCGTCCGTGCCTAATTCGAAGCCCTTCACTTTCTCCCAGGTTTCGCCTCTGGCAGTCAATATAAGTAATGGAAGATCAGGATTAGCTCTGCGGAGCTCCTTACAAAGCATCCAACCATCCATATTTGGCATCATAATATCCAGCACGACAAGATCGACATGTGTTCCAGCATATACGGCGAGCGCTTCCTTGCCATCCACAGCTTCAACTGTTTCGAATCCGTCGTTGCGGAGAAATAAACAGACAAGTTCGCGAATGTTCGCATCGTCGTCAGCAACCAGTATAGTAGGCATTCGTTTCCTCTTTTCCTGTTGTCCATTCTTACTATTATACTATATTATACTTTCGGCTAAACTGTCTGTTGTCTTGAGACTACACGATGATCAAACCGAAAAAGAGCGTCTAACACGGTTACCCGTATGTAGACGCTCTTAATGTCGTTTCGCTTTAGCTTTAGCTTTAGCTTTAGTCAGCTTACTTCTTATTCATCTTAAACATTAGGAACAGCTCATTATAATGAGCAAGCATCCGTTTGCCAAGGTTATCGTATACTTCAAGCCGGTCCGTAATTTCGGCTGGTGGATAGAAACGGGTATCCTCAGAAGTTTCCTCAGGAAGCAGCTCCAGTGCAGGAATGTTAGGCGTGGAATAACCTACATATTCTGCATTCTTAGCAGCAACGTCTGGGCGGAGCATGAAGTTGATGAACTGATGCGCTCCATCCACATTTTTCGCTGTCCGAGGAATAACCATGTTATCAAACCATTTGTTCGAGCCTTCTTCCGGCACTACATAATCCAGCTTATCATTCTCGTCCATGATCTCGGAAGCATCGCCGGACCAGACAATCCCAACCGAAGCTTCTTCATTTGCCAGCAGCATCTTGATCTCATCACCGACAATCGCCTTCACGTTAGGAGACAACTTGTTGAGCTTAGTCAGTGCTTCCTGCAGATGTGCCTCATCCTTGTCATTAACGGAATAATGCAGGCTGTTCAAGGCCATGCCCATCACTTCACGGGCTCCGTCTACCAGGAAGATGTTATTATGCAGTCTGCTGTCCCAGAGAGAATCCCAGCTGGTGAAGTCCATGCCCTTGGTCATTTCCGGATTGAAAATAATCCCGACGGTCCCCCAGAAATAAGGTACAGAATATTTGTTACCCGGATCAAACGAGAGGTCCATAAAGCGTGAATCAATATTCTTTAGATTCGAAATCTTGCTATGATCCAGCGGGATGAGCAGATCTTCTTCTTTCATCTTAGCAATGGCATAATCCGAAGGGATTACAACATCAAAGGTAGTTCCGCCCTGCTCAACCTTGGTCAACATAGCTTCATTGGAATCGAAGGTTTGATAAATGACTGTTAAGCCGGTCTCTTTTTCAAATTCCTTCAATAGATCCGGATCGACATAGTCGCCCCAGTTATAGATAGTCAGTGTGTTTCCACCCGAATATCCCTCTCTCGAATTCATCCAAGATCCCAAGTACATGAGCGCAAATGCCGTGATAAGGATCGCCAGAAAAGCATTTATCAGCTGTTTCATCTAGGCACCCCCGCTTCTGCAACAGGCTCCGCCACAGCTTCTGCTGTGTTATGGCGATTTTTCTTAAGGGTCAGGAAGTAATAACCAACCACAAGCAGAATGGTGAACAGGAAGATCATTGTCGACAGCGCATTAATCGATAGCGACACCCCTTGCCGGGCTCTAGAGTATATCTCAACCGATAACGTCGAATAACCGTTGCCTGTTACGAAGAACGTAACCGCAAAGTCATCCAGTGAATACGTAAGCGCCATAAAAAATCCGCTGAATATCCCTGGTTTAATAATCGGCAAAATTACTTTAGTCAGCACATCCTTACGGCTTGCCCCAAGATCACGGGCTGCATCCGTTAATGTAGGGCTCATTTCCTGTAGATGCGGCAAAATCATCAATACGGCAATCGGTACGCTGAATGCAACGTGTGAGAGCAGAACAGACGCGAAACCCAGCTTGATGCCAGCAATGGTGAACAGGATAAGGAACGAAGCACCAATAATGACATCTGGACTGACGATCAGCACGTTATTCAGAGACAGCAAGGTGTTCTTGGCGCGGCGATTCTGCACACTTTTAATGGCCAGCGCACCAATAATAGCGATAAGGGTTGCAATAGCCGAGGATAGCAGCGCGATCACAAGCGTATTGATTACGATGATGATCAGGCGCTTATCTTGGACCACCTCACGGTAGTAATCCAGCGTGAAGCCCTCGAACTTATGCATCGTCCCCCCACTGTTGAACGAATAGTACATTAAATAGAAGATAGGTGCATACAGAACAATGAACACCAGAACTAGGTAGAGGTTAGAGAATCCATTTTTATTTCTCATTCCGCGCCCCTTTCCGCGATCCGCCTGTGATAATCATAAACAGCGCCATAATGGCAATCAGAAACACTGCAACTGTAGAACCCATGCCCCAGTCCTGAGTGACCAGGAAATGCTGCTCGATTGCGGTGCCCAGCGTAATGACCCTGTTGCCTGCAATCAGACGGGTGATCATAAACAGGGACAGCGCAGGTATGAATACTGCCATACAGCCTGAGCGTACTCCCGAAATGGTCAGCGGAAAAATAACACGTCTAAACGTGGTCCAGCCCGAAGCCCCTAAATCACGTGCCGCATCCAGCAAGGATAAATTCAAATCCTCCAAAGCGCTGTATATCGGCAGGATCATAAACGGAATAAAAATATAGACAGATACAAATACAAAACTGAAGCCCGTAAACAGAATTTGCTGTTCTCCGATTCCAAGCAGATCAAAGAAATTATTGATCGGACCAAATGTACCGAATATCCCTATAAAAGCGTAGGTTTTTAGCAGCAAATTAATCCATGTCGGCAAAATAATCAGCAATAACCACAGCTGCTTATGTTTGGTTCTCGTCAGCAGATAAGCCGCCGGATAGGCAACCAGCAATGAGAATGCTGTAATCAGAAACGCGTACCAGAACGAGGTCAGCGTCATTTTTAAATATACAGGGGTGAAGAAACTGACGTAATTATCCAGAGTAATATGGCCATCCAAATCAAATAACGAATAATAGATGACAAGCACTACCGGTGCAATTACAAACAATGCGATCCAGAGGTAATAAGGGATGAGATAGTACGATTTGCCCTTATTCTTCATGACTCTCCACCTCGCCATAAGCTTCCAGACGTCTGTCGAATTCTTCCTCCGTTTCACCGAAACGCATAACATGAATCGCTTCCGGATCAAAATAAAGGCCAATTTCACTGCCTACAGTCGCCTTACGTGTAGAATGTACAAGCCATTCATGCCCGGATTCATCATAACAGCTGATTTCATAATGCACGCCCCGGAACAGCTGGGAATCAACCCGCACACGTAGTTTACCCTGTTCCAGCGTAGAAATTTCCAAATCCTCAGGACGAATAACAATCTCTACGGATTCATTCGGTTTCAGCCCGGCATCGAAACATTCGAAGCGGCGGCCGTTAAACTCCACCAGATAATCCTCGATCATAACTCCCGGCACAATGTTCGATTCGCCAATAAAATCCGCCACAAAACGGTTAATCGGCTCATCATAAATATCGTTAGGGGTGCCGCTTTGCTCGATTTTTCCTTTATTCATGACAAAAATCCAGTCGGACATCGCGAGTGCCTCTTCCTGGTCATGAGTTACAAAAATGAAGGTAATGCCTAACCGCTGCTGCATTTCCCGCAGTATGTACTGCATCTCCGTGCGCAGCTTGAGATCTAGCGCCGATAGAGGCTCGTCCAGCAATAGAACCTGTGGCTCATTCACAATCGCCCGGGCAATAGCAACCCGCTGGCGCTGACCGCCGGACATTTCGTTAATCGCACGCTGCTCATAACCCACAAGGTTAACGAAGCTTAGCGCTTCCTGTACCTTCTTTGTGATAACGTCCTTCTTAAGCTTCTTAATACGCAGTCCGAAAGCCACATTCTCGAATACGTTCAGGTGTGGAAACAATGCGTAATCCTGAAATACCGTATTGACCTGCCGCTCATTGGCGGGAATGTGGTTAATTACTTTTCCATTTAAATAGATAGAACCGCTCGTTGGCTCAGCGAACCCGGCGATCAATCGAAGAATAGTCGTTTTACCACAGCCAGATGGACCAAGTAGTGTATAGAATTTGCCGCGCTCTATCTCAAAGCTGACTCCTTTTAACACCGGATCTTCGTCGTCATATTGCTTAGTAACTTCTTCAAATGAAATGATGGTACCTTCCTGAATAGCTATAGCTAACAACCTCCCTTACCTTAGTAATACAATACTATTTTACCCGCATCTTGCGGAGAACAATCGAAATGAGTATGCTCAGCGCTAATAAGCGACAATTTCCCCTCTTCTTCGACGCCCCAATAGATATAGCATATTAGATTGTACCATTATATGCGATAGCTTACATTGTTAAATGCTAAGCATAAACTTAACAAGTTTGTAAAAAGTCCAGTCTTCCCTGCCCTTTTTGAGGTGCTATAATGAAAACGAACTGAAAAGCCAGTGTGGTTTTCTTATTTTTGCGAAAGAAGATGAATGATAATGAACGAGGGGTTACTAGACCGCCTTGAAAAATATGGATTCTCGCTTTACATGATACGAATTACGCTTGCCGCATCACTATCCTGGGTAGCCGTACACAGTTTATATGGTGACCAATATTTATACTTTGCACCGCTTGCAGCCATTCTAATTACTCAAGCCAGTGTGAAGGCTTCACTTGAAAAAGGAATCTACCGCCTGATCGGCATTATTATCGGCGGAATTGTCAGCCTGATTGTAGGCCAATTCTTCGATGTAGGTGCATTTTCCATTCTGCTAATTCTGCTCATCGGGATTGGAATTGCCACAGCCTGTCGGATGAATATCCAAGCGGTTTCGCAGGTGGGGGTAACCTCGGTTCTGGCCCTTACCTTTTATCACAATGATTACGTGCTGTGGAGAGTCGCCGAAACCTTTATTGGTGTGCTCATTGCCTTGATCATCAATATGATTATCGTTCCACCGAACAGGTTCGTCAAGGTAAAAGCATTGGCACTCGATGGAAGCCTTCTACTTTCGGATGCTTTAAAAGGTCTCGTAGGCATAAGAAGAGATTCATCAAAGGATAATAATATGCTGGAGCAAGCAGGTAAACTGCTGTCTGCCAGCAATCAGCAACAGAAGGAAATGTTCTATACCATTGCTCACTATCAGTGTCGTGGTGATCTAAAGGGGCTTATACAAGCCACAGCACATCTAAAGACCATTCATTCCTATGTTAAAGAAATTGCCGACGATATTTGCTTGCTGCCAGCACATCATGCCAATTCTGACTGGATGCTGGAAGTGCTGGAGGCAACAGCCGATTGTATAGCTGTTTATGGTACCAAGACCTTATCCAAGGCTGAATGCCAACGTTCACTTACAGATTGTCTGCATCGTGCCCGCGACTTGCAGGCGGCCAGCTTCTCTGAACTGCAAGGACGGTGCTCACTGTCATCTGTTCGTGATCTAGGAGCGCTCTTCAGTCACTTAAACCGGGTACTCGAAGAAGTGGAACGTGCTAGTTCTGCTACTTACGTAGTTGCAGCTCGGCCTTCAACAGCTGAAATCACACGCGCTATACGCTTAATTAAAAAAGGACACTCCCAGAAGCTCTAAGCTTGGGAGTGTCCTTTTTTTATGTTCAATCCCTATTAGACATAATGCCCTTTAGCACGATTGGTTACTACAACCATCCAACAAATTTAACTGACTGATTGTTTGGCAGCACGCCCTATCTTCACATTTACCAGTACAATACTGCTGACAATCAGCAATAATCCGATCACAAGGTTTATGGTAATCTGCTCTTTCAAAAAAACTACGCTGGTTGCTATCGAGATCAGGGGAATCAAGAAGGTGAATGAACCTACTTTTCCTGCTTCTCCTTCGTTAATCAGCTTGAAATAAATTAGCCAGCCCAGAGCAATAACAAAGATTGCGATAAACAAGGTATCCACAATAAAGGTTCCACTCCAGGTGATATCCGACCATCTCTCCGTAGCTGATCCCGAAAGTAGCAGAATGATGCCACCGATCGTGATTTGCATAGCCGTCATCCACAGCATATCCACACGTACAGCATTCCGTTTCATATATATTGTCCCTAATGCCCAGCTTAGGGCACTGGCTAGAGCCAACACAATTCCCCATATGGAGATACTCCCATTAATTCCGCCGATACTAAGAGAGGCTACCCCGAGAAAACCAAGCAGCAAACCAGCCATTTTAAGCCCGTACATGCTCTCACCTAACCACAGCCAAGAAAAAACACCTAGCAATACAGGCTGCAAAAATACAATCGATGAGAACAATCCCGCCGGAACATACTGCAAGCCAATCGTCTGAAATCCATAATAGAACACAATACTAAGTACCGCCGAGATCAGATAGATCGGCCAGAGCTGCTTGAAGCGAAGCTCCTTCACCTTGGGCAATGCAATTAGAATCAGAATAATACCGCCTACGACGGTTCGAATACCTGCAAATAATAGAGGTGGAGCATAGTCTAAGGCGATTTTGGATATAGGCCAATTAATGCCCCATACAATCACCAAAAAAATAAGAAGGATCATACTTTTCTTCTGCTGATTCATTTGTTCACTTCCTTGGTGTAGATTCATCACAAATGATACAATAAACAAGAGCATAAATGAAATGAATAATAATCATAAGGGGCATATCATATTTGTTATGAACAATACTCAAATTCGTTTATTCGTCAAAATCGCCGAAAGCGGCAGCTTTACTAAAGCTGGTGTAGAACTGAATATGACACAGCCTGCGGTCAGCCGGGCGATCTCGTCCCTCGAAGCCGAATTAGACGTAAAGCTCTTGCTTCGAGACCGGCGTAATGGCCTGATGCTTACGGATATCGGCAAACGTATTCTTGTTATTTTCCGTGAAATTCTAATGGGCTTTGATAAGGTCAATCAGGAGATTTACGCGGAGAGAGGTCTTGAAAAAGGAAGTATCCGCATTGGAGCTTTCCCTGTGGCATCGGCTCATTTTCTACCGAAGATTATTAGCTCTATTACTAAAAGATATCCAAATATTACGATTAGCTTACAGGAGGGTTCTATCGCTGAAGTCAGAGAATGGCTGGATTCAAAAGAAATTGATGTTGGCTTATTGCTCGCTCCCAGTGCAGAATTCGAAACCATTCCATTATATAGAGAGAAATTGTTTGCCGTTTTTAGAGATGACCATCCCCTGCAAAAGCGATCCATTGTATGTGTGCAGGAATTAGCGAACGAGCCCATGTTGATTTGCAAAGCAGGATATGAACCGCCTGTTGTAGAGCTATTCCGCAGAAGTAATAGCCATCTGAATGTAAAATATGTGGTTAATAACTTTGCAACAGCTCTTAATATGGTTCAGGAGGGACTGGCGATCGGCGTGATGTCTGAACTGTCCTTGTTATCTCTGCCTCCAAATGTGGTTACCCGTGAGCTGCAGCCGGATGCTTATAGAGATATCCAAATTGCGGTCAGCTCGCTTGCCGACACTTCAATTGCTGTAAAGCTCTTCATTGAGACAGCGCTGGATCTTTTCACTCAAAAATAAATGGATTAATTAATAGATGATAAGGAGTGCTGAGGATGAACTTTAAAAGACTAGGAAATAGCGGATTACAGGTATCCGCATTAGGACTGGGAACGAACGCTTTCGGCAAACGTGCGGATCAAGAGACCTCCATTCAGATTGTACATGCTGCGCTTGATCAGGGAATTAATTTCATAGACACTGCTAATATTTACGCTGGCTCGGAATCCGAGCGAATCATCGGTCTGGCCTTGGAAGGTAGGAGACATGAGGCTGTTCTCGCAACTAAAGCAGGTTTAGTCAAAAATGAGGGTCCTAACGGTAGCGGCTCCTCCCGTCGCCATTTGCTGCAGGAGCTTGAAGATAGCCTTCGCCGTCTTAAGACGGACTATATCGATCTATACCAGATTCATACCTTTGATCCCTATACGCCGCTTGAAGAAACCTTACGAACCTTGGACGATATGGTATCCTCGGGGAAAGTCCGTTATATCGGGGCCTCCAACTATACAGCATGGCAATTAATGAAGGCGATTGGGATTAGTGAAACACGCAACTTCACCAAGTACATTTCAATTCAGTGCAGCTACTCCTTAGCAGACCGGACACCGGAGAATGAGCTTCTTTCGCTCTGCCTGGATCAAGGTGTAGGGATCATTCCATACTTTCCGCTAGCTGGCGGGATTCTCACTGGCAAATATAATACAAGCGACTCAGCCCCATCGGGGTCCAGAGCAGATACCGATCCTAATTTCAAAAGATTCCTTGATGCTGACCGGATCAAGCTCGGAAGCCAAGTGAGCCAAATTGCTGAGGAAATGGAAACCTCATCTACCTCGCTCTCCTTAGCTTGGCTTATGAATCGGCCTGCCGTCTCGACGGTTATTGTCGGGGCTACACGTGTGGAACAGCTGGAACAAAATTTGCTTAGTACCTCGCTTGTACTTAATGAAGAAACTTCGGCCAAGCTGGATGAAGCCAGTGATTCCTTCCGTTATGGCGAACCGTTCGCTTTTTACCGGCTCCCATAGAGTAGTATGCTTTAACTTCTTACAAGGATGGAGGAAAGATTAATGACAACCTATACAGCTGACAGCATTCAAGGAATGCTTGAAGAGCATAAGGATTTTTTTAATAGCGGCGTAACTAAGGAGGTTTCTTTTCGTCTCCAGCAGCTGCGAAAACTTAAAAATATTATTAAACAATACGAAGGACGTATCATCACCGCACTACAACAGGATTTAGGAAAAGGTGAGTTCGAAGCCTATGCCACAGAAATCGGCTTTACGCTGGACAGTATCGGCTACATGATGAAACATCTTAAGCGTTGGGCGAAGCCTAAAAAGGTTCGATCCCCGCTGCACTTATTTCCTGCAAAAAGTTATATTTTAAGTGAGCCTTACGGCACAACGCTCATTATTGGCCCGTTTAATTATCCATTTCAGTTGCTGATTGAGCCCCTGATCGGCGCCATTGCCGCTGGTAACTGCGCTGTCCTCAAGCCATCTGAGAGCACACCTGCCATCTCGTCCGTGGTTGAACAGCTTATTCAGGAGACCTTCGAGCCGCAGTATATCCGCGTAATTCAAGGGGAAAAAGAGACCACTAATTTACTGATCCACGCGAAGTTTGATTATATATTTTTTACAGGCAGTGTGCCTGTCGGCAAAATCGTTATGGAAGCGGCAGCGAAAAATTTAGTGCCTGTAACCTTGGAGCTTGGCGGGAAAAGCCCGGTTATTGTTGATAAGACCGCTAATCTTGATGTTGCAGCGAAACGGATTGTCTGGGGCAAGCTGCTGAACGCGGGCCAAACCTGTATCGCACCGGATTATCTATGGGTCCACAAGGATATTGCCAAAGAATTGATCACCAAACTCAAACATCACGTCACTGAGTTCTACGGTCAGGATGCACAGCCTAATACAGATTATGGCCGGATCGTGAATGATCGCCAGCTGCAAAGACTTGCTGACCTAATTGCGCGAGATCAGAGCAAGGTGATTATGGGCGGCACCATCGTGCCAGAAGAACGTTATATTGAGCCTACTTTAATCTATCCTGCCACTTGGACGGATGCTGCTATGGAAGATGAGATCTTCGGTCCGATCCTCCCAATATTGGAATATCATCAATTGGATGAGGCCATTCAGAGTATTAATGAACATCCAAAGCCACTGGCACTATACCTATTTACGGAGGATAAGAGTGTAGAACAAGAGGTGCTGTCCCGGGTCTCATTCGGGGGAGGGTGTATCAATGATACGATCTCACATGTGGCGAGCACTTATCTTCCGTTTGGTGGAGTAGGAAACTCTGGAATCGGGGGTTATCACGGGAAGTATAGCTTTGAGGTCTTCTCCCATCATAAAAGCATCGTCAAGCGAGGCACACGGATCGACCTCGGAATCGTGTATCCTCCTTATGGCAATAAAGTGAAGCTGGTTCGAAAAGTAATGAAATAAACAAAGCAGCAAACCTCCCATGATCGGGAGGTTTGCTGCTTATCAGGGTAACTACGCAAACAGCTCTAACAATTTCTCAACACTTATCTCTGCTGTGGAAGCCAGACATAGATCCGCGGTCCCGGTTACGAGCGCCACTCCAGCTCCCACTGACCTCATACCAGCAGCATTAATTGCGGCTATTCCTTCCTCGGTATCCTCAATCGCCACACAGCAGTCTGGGGATATGCCCAGCATCTCCGCAACCTGCAAGTGAATCTCTGGATCTGGCTTGCTTCTACGCAAGTTGCCAGGGTCAGCCACCGCCTGAAACCAATGCCCGATCTGCAAGCGTTCGAGAATCAGCAGCGCATTCTCATTCACTGAAGCCAGTCCGATAGCAATCCCTCTTTGCTGCAAATCGGACAACACGCTGTGGATACCCGGATACAGCTCAGCAGGCGTCATTTGCTGAACCAGCTGTCTATACTTCTCGTTCTTTTTGTTGCAGAGCATTCCCTTTACCGGTTGCGGCAAATTCAGTCCACTACTCTCCAGAATGACTTCTAAAGATTCCATTCGACTTAGGCCCTTAAGACTCTTATGCTTCTCTCGATCAAAAGAAAGCGCAAGTTCATCCGCCAGATCCTTCCAAGCCTCATAATGATACTCTCCAGTGTCAGTAATTATCCCGTCCAGCTCGAAAATAACAGCTTCAAGCTGCTTCACATTCGAAAGCCTCAGCGGCTTCTGTGCAGACAACTGTATAAGGTTTCCCTTATGCATAATCTCAAGCTCTTCGCCCTCCAGCAGCGTATAGATCACTTCTGTATCACTCACAAAAATATCCAATAGCTGTCCAGAGCATGTTATTTTAAACCGATAGCTCTCCCACTGCGCTGGCACACTAGGATTAAATGATAACATCCCGCCGCATAAGCGCATGCCACCAAAACCATTCACAATCGACAGCCAGGAGCCTGCCATAGCAGCAGTGTGCAGTCCATCCTTTACGTTGCGGTTGATATCATCCAAGTCCATCCGTACCGTGCGGTCAAAATAGGAATAGGCTCCCGTCAAATCACCAATCTCAGCAGAGATTATACTGTGAATACACGGTGACAATGAAGAATCATGCGTCGTCAGCGGCTCATAATAATTATAATTCCGGATCTTATCCGCCAAGCTGAATTGGTCACCCAGTAGAAACATCGCCATTACCAAGTCCGCCTGTTTCAACACCTGATGACGGTAAATTACCAGCGGATGGTAGTTGAGCAGCAGCGGATATTTGTCAGCTGGTGTATGCTCGAAATCCCATTTTTTCTTGGAGAGAAACGTGTCGTCTTGAGCATAAATGCCAAGTCCCTCATCAAAGGGGATAAACATTTTGTCCGCCGCTTCCAGCCACACTAATATCTCATGCTCAGTCAGACCGATTTTTTGCTTCAGGCGTTCAAAATGCTCAGGATACTGCTTAGACAATATCCCTGCCATCTCGTGTGCATAATAAAGCTGATCCTGTACCATAAAGTTGGTGTATGCATTATTGTTGACGATAGCTGTATATTCATCAGGACCGGTTACTGCATCAATACAAAAGACACCGCCCCTAGCCGGATTAAAGTACCCCAAGTCCAACCAAAAGCGGGAAGTTTCGAATAAAATTTCCGCTCCCTTCGTAACCAAAAAATCATAATCTCCGGTAGCCAGTACATACTGCTTGATGGCATACGCAATATCCGCATTAATATGCATTTGCGCCGTGCCTGCCGGGAAATACGCAGAGTTCTCTGCCCCGTCTATAGTCCGCCAAGGGAACAAGGCTCCCTTCTGCGACATTACCGCTGCACGCTCCCTTGCTTTGTCTAACGTGGCATAACGAAATTCGAGCAGCTTTCGGCTAATCTCCGGCTGTGTGAACGTAAAGAAGGGCAGCATATACATCTCGGTATCCCAGAAATAGTGCCCTTCGTATCCTTCACCCGTTAATCCCTTGGCTCCAATATTCGTAACCCCATCACGGCCTACGGATTGAAGCAGTTGAAAAGCATTAAAGCGAATGCCCTGCTGAAGCGCAAGATCACCATGAATCTCCACATCCGTATGTGCCCAGTATCGATCCAGATAAGCCTGCTGTTCCTGGGCAAGCGCTTCAAACCCGCTATGGTCTGCTAAGTGTAATATTTCAGTACTTCTACTAAGTAGTTCGTCTTCTGGATAATCTTTAGAGGTATGGTAAGAGATATATTTGGTTAGTGAGACGCTTTCCCCACGCTCCACCGGGACGACAAACTGCATGGATAATTTCTGCCCCTCATGCTGCACGGTCCTTTTATCCTCAGATCTTGAATCGAGCTTATGACTTACCCCTGTTAATAAGGCAAACTGGGTATGCCGCGTCCTCTGCTTCATCCATAAGAAGGACTGTCCCGGTTCATGACCGGTATCCTCCAGGAGCAGACTGGGCTCCTTGCCTCCCGAGCCCAATCTGGGATCATCCGTTACCTTAGGTTTTTGGATCTTGCCGTCGATGGATGAAGTGAAGGTAAGCACTCCGCTGAAATTCAGCGCTTTAACCTCATAATCTATCGCCGCCAGATGTTTGTGCTGCAAAGTCACCATCCGCCGGATATGAAGCTGTACCCGGTGACCAGCTGGAGATTCCCAATCTACCTGCCGATGCAGAACCCCGCTTCGCATATCCAGCTTTCGTTCATAATGATGCACTTGCCCACTGTTTAACTGAAAGGTCTGCCCTTCAATATTCAGTTCAATAATCTTGGCATCTGTTACGTTCAGCATCGCTTGATTGCGGGATGGATATCCGTACGCTCCTTCTGGATATACAATGGGCTCCGAATCAAAAAAACCATTCAAATAATTGCCTGTTACAGACGAGCCTGAGCTGCCGTGGTAACCTTCTTCGAAATTACCGCGCATACCAATATATCCATTGCCAAGAGCAAAAATACTCTCGCTTCTTTGATTGTTCTCTTCACTATAAGCTTCCTCATCAAGACTCCACTCCCGGTAAGGATATACCGCCGCCGGATGTACGTATGGTTTCATCTTCATCTCTCTAAGCTCCCCCTGATCACAGTTTCATTCGGGTTCTAAATCATTAACCTTTCACCGACCCACCCATAAGCCCTCTGACGAAATACTTTTGCAGCAGGAAAAAAATAGCGAGCGGCATCAGCATAGAGATAAATGCAGCCGAAGTAAGTAAATGCCAATCGTTGCCTCGTGAGCCTACTAAATCGGCAATTTTCATCGACATGACTTGCACAGACGGTTGATTGCCGATAAAAATCAATGAGACTAAATAGTCATTCCACACCCACAGGAATTGGAATATCCCGATAGAAGCCAGTGCTGGCACTGATAGAGGCAGAATTAGCCTACTGAATATAGTGAAATGACTTGCCCCATCCATGAAAGCCGATTCGAACAAATCCTTCGGCAATTGACTGATAAAGTTGTACATAAAGTACGTAACCAGCGGTAATCCAAAAGCCGTATGCGCCAGCCAAATTCCCAGATAACTTCCGTTTAGCCCAAGTGCGGTATAATCCTTAAGCACTGGAATAAGCGCAACCTGTATCGGAATGACGAGCATTGCAATAATGATTACAAAAAGGATTCTGCGCCCAGGAAACCGCAGCCAGGCAAAAGCATATGCAGCAAAAGAAGCGATCAGCACCGGAATAACTGTTGCTGGAACAGCAATCGTTAGCGTATTCCAGAAGGCCTGTGACAATCCGGAGCCTTTTTGCACCGTTTCACTACCATCAGCCTGTTTCAGCTTGTATTCCTTACCGGAAAGCACATTATTATAGTTATCCAGCGTGAGATCCGGTGTCATCTTCCAACCTTGTATCTGTTCATTTACGGTACGCGCTCTACGATTCTCCCACATAAGCCGGCTGCCATCTGCCTTCACGCCAGCCTTCAGCTCATCATCTGTATAAGTTTTACCGTTCACCTCAATTGGCTCCCGAAGATCCACATCCTTGGATAGCTGAATCGTCTCTCCAGCCTTCCACTCCTGATGAGGAAAAGCTTTCCACCATCCGGTCTGCAGAATGTCAGCAGCCGGACGGAAGGAGGAAATAAATAGCCCAAGAGTCGGAAGCAGCCAAATAAAACAGATCACACCCAACACGATATTTACAACCGTTTTGCTGCCTTTTCTCTTCTTTTTGCCAGCCATTAGAATCCCCCCTGCTTACGGAACTGACGTAGATTGATTATGATTACAGGCAGCACCGCGATCAGTAGAACAATAGCCAGCGTGGAGCCGTAGCCGAAATTACGGTACATAAAGAATTGCCGGTAGAACTGTGTAGCAACAACCTCTGTATCGTATTGACCTCCTGTCATCACCATGACGACGTCAAATATTTTCAACGTAAAGACGATAATGGTCGTTGTCACTGTCAGAATGGTTGATGAAATATATGGAATCATGATTCCAAAGAAAATCTTCACCTCATTTGCTCCATCCACTCGTGCAGCTTCCAAAATGTCGTCAGGAACCCCTTTGATTGCTGCCGAGAAAATCACCATTGCAAATCCCGTCTGCATCCAGATCAAAATAATAATGAGGAAAAAGTTATTCCACGGCTGAAGCATACTCGTCCAGGCTTGGGGTTCTCCCCCAAAATAAGTAACGATTGCGTTCAACAGCCCGATTTGTTCGTCACCCGGTTGATAGTAATAAACGAATTTCCAAATGACTCCTGCCGCTACAAAGGAAATAGCCATCGGCATAAAGATGATCGATTTGGCGATTTTCTCATAGCTGCTGCGATCGGCAAGAATAGCAATTAAGAGCCCGAATGCTACACAAGCAAGCGTGCCAACGAATACCCAAAGTAAATTGTTACGCAATGCCGTTGCCATCAGATGATCGCTAAAGATCGCTGCATAATTGCTCAGACCCACAAATTTTTCTGAAGAAGCATTAAAAAAGCTCAAATATAATGTTCGCAGTGCAGGCAGGACCAGTAACCAGCCCAGAATAATCACTGCCGGACCAATAAAGATATAAGGCAGCACCTTACGCCGGATATGATCCGGGTACTGCTCAACCGCCCACGTCAGCGTATAGTAAATCAGATAAACACCTAGAACTCCCCAGAGGACAGCCAGAACCGCTGTTAGCAGCGGATTTAATGTGGAATCCCGGAAGAATAAAAAGATTGCGCCGTTAACAACAATATTCGCTAATAACACAACTAGGGACAGCATTACCGCCTTCAGGCTGACGGTTGGCCTAGCTTGTGGTTGTGTTGGCATTTGTGGCTGTGGCTGTGATTGTGCACCCATATTAGCTCCAGCTCCTCCTATAAGTTTTGCGGAGCAAAACTCTTATCATAAGCATCGAACTCACTAGTTAGAAAACAAAAAGAGGGGCAGACAATCCTCTTTTCTCACTGCCCCTCTTTTTACTGTGCGCTTTAAATATTAGGTTAGTTGTTCCAGCCGGACTGGATTTGTTCCAAGGCTTGATCCAGTGTCGCTGTACCGCTCACATAGTCGGTCATCCCTTTCCAGAAGGTGCCTGCACCCACTTTACCTGGCATCAAATCAGAGCCATCAAAACGCAGTGTGGAAGCATCTTGAACCAACTTCGCCATCCGGCGATCGGATTCAGAGGTATACCAATCAAGGGAAGCATCATTCATAGGAGCAATTACGCCGCCAGATTGTACCCAGCTCTTAATCGACTCTCCAGTGGTGAAGAATTCCATGACTGCACGAACCTCTGGACGATCGTTGAACATAGCGTAAATATCACCTGCAACCAGCACTGGTTTACCATATTGTGCATCAATTGGCGGCAAGTAGAACCAATCATAATCCTGATCAACCTTTGCCGTTTCAGGGAAGAAGCTTGTAATAAAGTTACCGAGCATATTAAACCAGGCTTTAGGCGGATCAGTGAACATTGGCGCTGGGGCATCCCCGAAGGATGTTGTCACGATAGACTTAGCACCACCGTAAACATAATCCTTGTTAAGCCAAATTTTAGACATGATTTCAACAGCATTTTTTACTTCTGGTGAAGTAAATGGCAGTTCACCTTTTACCCACTTATCGTAGTTCTCAGGCGTAGTCGTACGAAGCATTATATTTTCGACCCAGTCTGTTGCTGGCCAACCCGTTGCAGCACCGCTCTCAATGCCAATAGCCCAGGCAGGATCGCCATCCTTGGCAATTTGTTCAGTGAGTGCCATCAGCTCATCCCAAGTTTCAGGAACCTTGTAACCTGCATCATCAAATTGTTTCTTTGGATACCATACCAAGCTCTTTACATTACTGCGGTTCCAAATCCCCGCCATGATCTTCCCGTCTTTTCCGTCCATCGTAGACATATCGAGCCAGCTCTTGTTGTAATTAGCCGTCAATTTGTCTTGATCCAGCACACTGGTCAAATCGATAACCTTGCCCGTCTTAGCAATCGATGCCAGCAATCCCGGCTGCGGGAAGTCAGCGATATCAGGAGCATTTCCGCCGTCCACCCGAATATTTATTGTTGCTTCGAACTCCTTGGAGCCCTCGTATTGAATATCGATCCCTGTCTTCTCTTCAAATTCTTTAATGCTGCTCTCAAATTTCACTTGGTCAGCATCTACGAAGGGTCCAAACATGGTTACTTTAGTCCCTTTATATTCACCTTTCATCGCTAAATCTAACGGGGAACCCGAAGGTTCAGCACTAGGTGTATTTGTCGCTTTCTCGGTGTTATCTGCTGTTGGGCTGACTGTTGCCGCCGGTGGATCTGTAGGCGCCGCATTATTGTTGCCTCCGCCGCATGCGCTCAGCGTCATTGTGAAGGATAAACACAGTACTAAAGCCAACGACTTTTTACGTCCTGAGATCTTCTTCATCTTTTGTACATCCCCTTTAATGGTTATAGAGATAACATCTTATTCAATCATCCGGGCACCCTGGCATGTATTAGCAGCTTGTAGCAGATCACCTCCT
Organism: Paenibacillus sp. FSL H3-0286; assembly: GCF_045040705.1. Lineage (NCBI taxonomy): Bacteria > Bacillati > Bacillota > Bacilli > Caryophanales > Paenibacillaceae > Paenibacillus > Paenibacillus sp. FSL H3-0286. Next base: position 6,805,661 of record NZ_CP150285.1, read on the forward strand.
TGCAAAGCTTTTCAGAAGACAGGTAAATATCCTAAAATCAAACTCCATCACAAATGTAATTTAATAATAGCGCTTACATTTTTTATATTATCATAATTAGTAACCGTTTCCAATCGGAAAATGAGATGTTTTTCATAAGAATTCATACTATTTTCTATCCTAACATTTAAATTTTAATTAAGACCGATACATGGCTCTGAAAAGCTTTTCAGAAGAAGGTCACAAAAATAAAGAGCCTTTATTTTTCCCGCGTGGATTCCCGCACAATCAGCTTATGCTCCATCTTTTCATTCAATACCTGGACACCACCTGTTGTGAGCAATTCATGCAGCATCTCCGCCGCACGATACCCTAACTCATAAATCGGCTGCGCAATCGTGGTCAGCTTTGGAATGAACATACTCGACATCCGCAAATTATCAAATCCAATCACAGATACCTGACCCGGAACTAGAATATTACGATCCTTCAGATAAGAAATCGTCCCCATTGCAAATTCGTCAGCAACACAGAAAACGGCGGTCAGCTCGGGATAATCAGTAAACAACTCATGCGCAGCTTGATAAGCGTGTTCGAACCTGTGATTGGCATATTTGCTCTTCACAATATTCTGCTGTAGTCCAAACTCTGTTAATGCCCTTACAAAACCTTCATAACGAGGCGGGCCAGATACGGAGTTATCATGGTTAAAACCAATCATGCCAATGTCCTTATGCCCTAAATCAATCAGAAACTTTACCGCATCGTAAGCCGCCTGTTCATCATCCACCTCCACAGATGGAATGTCGTACTCATCAGAATGCGAGGATACCAACACAAAAGGAATTCTACAACCGACTAATTTGTCATGTGTCTCAGGATAAAGGACATCACTGGCGAACACGATCCCATCCACCTGCTTCTCATGAAAGTTATCGATGTAAGACAGCATCCGTTCTTTGTCGCGGTCCGTATTGCAGATCATTAAACTGTATCCGAGCTTGATGCATGCATCCTGCATTCCCCGAATAACCCCTGCGAAATACAGGTTCTCAATATCCGGAATCAGCAGGCCCAGTGTAAAAGACTTCTTGTAGATCAGGCCGCGTGCAAACGCATTTGGTTGATATTGCAAACGTTCTACAGCCTCCATCACTCGATTCCGTTTGCTCTCTACGACCGTATTCGGTGCATTCATAACCCGCGATACGGTGCTGATCGACACCTCCGCCATTCTGGCAACATCTCTTATGGTTGGCTTCATAACGATAACTTCCTTTTTTTCAGGTAACTTTTCGATGTGATTATAGCAAGCCCGTTAAGAAATAACAACAGATATTTTAAAGCGCTTACATTTTCTTTTAAAGACATACTTATTCCTTATCTAATCATTACAAAGTGCGTATAACTTACTTAAAGTGTGTATATAGTTTTATTACATGGTATACTAGGCGAGTAGCAATATTCGCAGCTACAAATACTGCTCTAGACTATCTGAGCGTTTATTATAGGAGGGATTACATTGAAGCAACAGCGCGATATTCGATTCTCCGTACTGGACTTAGCCTCTATTGTGGAGGGTGGCACAGCGGCAGACTCTTTTCATAACTCTTTAGCTTTAGCTCAACATGCTGAGGCATGGGGCTATCACCGGTATTGGTTTGCTGAGCATCACAACATGATTGGTGTTGCCAGTTCTGCTACCTCACTCTTAATTGGCCACATTGCTGGCGGCACAAAAAGCATACGCGTAGGCTCTGGAGGCATCATGTTGTCCAACCACGCACCACTTGTCATTGCGGAACAATTCGGGACCCTCGAATCCCTATATCCAGGACGGATTGATTTAGGACTGGGCAGAGCCCCAGGATCCGATCAACCGGCTTCCCGTGCGCTACGCCGTGGTCTCGGAAGCGACGGCAGTGACTTCCCCGAGCAGTTAAGTGAGCTCAGAGCCTACTTCGATCCTGCAGGTGCAGGATCACGACCGGCTGGGGTTCGTGCTGTTCCTGGTGAAGGCTTGAATATCCCCATCTGGCTGCTGGGCTCCAGCGGTTTTAGTGCTCAGCTGGCAGGGAAGCTAGGTTTACCTTTTGCTTTCGCCAGCCATTTCGCACCAGAATATTTACTACAAGCTTTACACATCTATCATAGTAATTTCCGTCCTTCAGCAGCACTCGACAAGCCTTATGTGATGGTCGGAGTTGGTATTACAGCAGCCGATACCGTGAATGAGGCAAGACGACTGGCTACCTCGCAGCAGCAGCAATTCCTTAATATCATCCGCGGACGTACGGGGAAGTTACAACCACCGGTTGATAGTATGGAGGGGCTATGGACGATGCAAGAAAAAGCAGCCATGCTTGAGAAACAGCGTTACTCTTTCGCTGGTGATAAAGCAGCAATTAAAGAACGGCTTCAAGAAATCCTGCAAGAGACACAGGCCGATGAATTGATTGTTTCTGGTGGAATTTATGATCCTAACGCTCGTCTACGCTCTTATGAGATTGTAGCCGACGCTATGAAGGAAATCTAATTTATCATCATAATTAAGGCAAGACGATAGGTCTGGTATCGGGGTTTGAGCCCTATTCCAGATGTATGTCTTGCCTTTTTATTTTGCATTCATAATCGTTCTCAATAAAACACAATAAAAACAATGAATTACATAAAAATAAAGAGTTAAATAGAGAGAACTGGTGTAAAACCATTAATATAATTGATATTTGATCAAATATGATGGATTTCCTTCTAATATCCCATTTTTGTTTAGATATTATTTTGATTATACTTTAGTTATTCGCTATAACGAACGAATTGGCGGTATATCTCTACCCTCTCCTTCCACTTTCACGGAGATTCCTATATACGCACAAGAAAGTGGTTCTGTGAGATACTACTTATTTCGACAATGTTTGATGGAAAATCCGATTAGAAGAGAAGAATTTGCCGGAAGCCCGCAAATGATGTCTACAAAATTTAATATGGGGTTCAGGAGAAAGGAGCGAGTAAAGTGAAGAAGAAATATCGCTCGGCTTTCATAGCTGCTTATATCCTGACTATTCTAGCAGGAGTCATCTGGCATGCTGGCGGAGTTAGTGCGCAAGATACCATTAAGCTTACGGTGAATTCGCATACGACAAGCACAGCCACCATGAACAATATGCAGCCTGGTGATGAAACGAACTCAGAATACACAATTATTAACGCAGGTAGTGAGGGCTTTAATTACTATGTGGACTTCAAATTCATCTCTGGAGACGCAGAATTATACGATATTCTCCAAATGACACTCGAAAAAGAGGGAGTAATCATCTATTCAGGGGTGATGAGTGAGGCTGCCGGAAGAGTTGCCATCGGTTCACTTGCCGGGGGAGAACAAAGTGTAATCCAAATGGATGTAATTTTCCCGTGGGAAGCAGGGAACGAATATCAAGGGAAAACAGCCACTGTAGCCTTTGAGTTCTCCGCTTCTGGAGGACCGGAGCCTTCCGCTGAACCTAGTCCTTCACCGACAGCGACGGCCACAGCTCAGCCTACACCTGAGCCATCACCTACAGCGACTGCTACACCTACTTTAGTGCCAACTACGACACCTACTGCCACGGCTACAACTACACCTGAAGCTTCGCCGACCGCAACAGCTTCACCAACCACGACGGCTACTTCGCCAACGGCAACAGCAGCTGCCACACCAGGGCAATCAACGACGCCAACACCATCGCCAATACCTACAGCTTCACCAGTAGTAGATGAAATTAGTGTTACTGAAGCGCCGATCCCACTGGGTGGAGGCGATAATGAGCCGACAGTATCACCAAGTGCTGGCAGCCAAACTACCAGTGCAACACCGCAGCCAAGCAATGAGATCTCCCTGCCTGATGATGAGCTTCCACTGGGAGCACCAGAGGTTGGCAACAAGCTTCCAAATACCGCTGAGCCTTGGTATAACTTGATTCTTGCCAGCTTAGCCATTGCGGTACTCAGCGTGATTATCATGCGCAGATTGAAATCGAAGAAATAACCACATTTTGCAGCATAAGTCTGGAGGTGAGAGAGTATGAAGAAGCGTAATGGTGCCTTGCTAGCCGTGAAGCTAATCTTCATACTCTCTTTAGTTGTGTTGATTTACTCGGTTGTACAAGTGGTCAAAGCACCGCTCGAAGCTAAACAGGCTTTAAATGATTGGGCAAAAAAGAGGGAGGAAGCTGTCGCCCGCCCCCTTTCTGCCGAAGAAATCCCTCTTCCCATGGGAATGATCAGTTCAGCCAAGGAACAGCCGCACCCCGCTCATTCCTATTCAGAAGGTGAAATCATAGGAGAGATTCGTTTCCCCAAATTAAACAAAAAGATCGCAGTGCTAGAAGGCACGGAAAGCCCAGAGCTAAAAAAGGGAGCCGGACATTATAAAGGCAGCGCAGCTATCGGTGCCACCGGCAACAGTGTGCTCGCAGGCCACCGCGATACAGTGTTCCGTAATCTGGGAGAACTCGTCGCTGGAGATCTTATCGAGCTGGAAAGTACCGATGGGACTTTTACCTATGAAGTAACAGGCAGCACAATTGTTGACGGGGACGAACGTGGTGCTATAAAGCCAAGTGATAAGGCCATCCTTACATTGATTACCTGTTATCCCTTTTCATATGTGGGATCTGCACCGGACCGTTATTTACTTTCAGCGAAGTTAGTGAAACAAGATATATTGCCGCATTAAACTTAAATATTACCTCAATCTTCTTCCTCAGGGATGAGACCTTATATGGAAAGTGATACTATATATATACAATAGTAAAGAGGAGATGACCCAAGGTGAAGAAAGAGGTTGTAGAACGGTTTATTTCGTATGCACAAATGGATACCCAATCGAATGAAGATAATGAGACTTGCCCATCCACTCCGGGACAGATGGTTCTGGCCCACAAGCTGGTTGAAGAGCTTAAGGAAATCGGCATGGAGGAAGTCCAGGTGGACGAGCATGGCTATGTTATGGCGACACTCCCTGCGAATACGGACAAGGATGTTCCGACCATTGGTTTTTTAGCCCATTTGGATACGGCGACTGATTTTACCGGAACGAATGTGAAGCCACAGATTATCGAGAACTATGATGGTCAAGATATTCTTTTGAATAAAGAGCTGAATGTTGTATTGTCCACAGCGAGCTTTCCGGAGCTGGCGGAATACAAAGGCCACACCTTAATTACAACCGATGGCACGACCCTGCTTGGCGCAGATAATAAAGCCGGTATTGCTGAGATTATGACCGCCATGCATTACCTCATTCAACATCCAGAAATCAAACACGGCAAGATTAGAGTTGCCTTCACACCAGACGAAGAAATCGGCCGCGGGCCTCATAAATTTGACGTAGCCGCTTTTAATGCTTCCTATGCTTACACTGTAGACGGAGGTCCACTCGGAGAATTAGAGTATGAAAGCTTTAATGCCGCGTCTGCCAAAATCTCAGTCTACGGCGTTAATGTTCACCCTGGGACTGCAAAAGGAAAGATGATTCATTCCGCCAAAATCGCCATGGCACTTCATCTCAGACTCCCTGCTGAGGAAGCGCCCGAATATACAGACGGTTATGAAGGCTTTTATCACCTAAGCTCTATAGAAGGCACACCTGAATTCAGCAAGCTGCAATATATCATCCGCGACTTCGACCGTGAGAAATTCGAGGCACGTAAAGCATATCTCTCAGCTGTCGTAGAAGAATTCAAAAGCATCCATGGTGAAGAGAACATCGTGCTTGAAATGAAGGACCAATATTACAATATGCGTGAAAAAATCGAGCCAGTGCGTCATATCGTCGATATTGCCCATGAGGCGATGGAGAACCTTAACATCACACCGATCATCCGCCCGATTCGCGGAGGTACAGATGGCTCGCAGCTTTCCTACATGGGCTTGCCGACACCTAATATTTTCACCGGAGGCGAGAATTTCCATGGCAAATTCGAATATGCGTCTGCGGACAATATGGTAAAAGCGGTAAATGTTATCGTGGAGATTGCTAAGCTATTCGAACAGAAAGCCTAAAGCATTATCCGCATCACTCCTTTAAAACACCAAAAAATCCCTGTAGAGGCCGATCCAGACCTCTCAGGGATCATTAATGTTCATAGGCTATTCGATTAGCATCTTTCTTCCGGCGGCGTGTCCTTCCAGATCACGTTTTCTCCGTAATTTTTACCCCAATCATACATCAATCGAAGGACGGGAAGCAGACTTTGGCCATATGAAGTCAGGGAATACTCTACTTTTGGCGGAACCTCAGCGTACACTTTTCTTAGAACCAGCTGGTCCTCTTCGAGCTCGCGAAGCTGATTGGTCAACATTTTTTGCGTGATATGAGGAATTAGCTTCTTCAGCTCGCTGAACCGCTTTGTCCCTTCAAGCCCTAGATGCCAGAGGATAATCAGCTTCCATTTCCCTCCGATCACCGCAAGCGTCAATTCCTTCTCACAGTTAATTTCCTTCAAGTTTATGCGATCTTTAATCTCGGTTGCCATACCTAAAGCGCCTCCTCTCTCCTGTTATCATACTAACACAAAAACGAATAACCTCCTCATTGGAAGGTATTCGTTTCTGTACGTTCACTCTAAATTAGCATGCTTGCCGAACATTTGCTGATTCGTCTGCCCCGTCTTCTCCATCATTCGCAGAATAATAGCATCATAAAAGACCAACATCGTCTGTTCGAATAAAGAAGCCATCGGCTGGATCGTGCTGTAGCTTCCACTGGCCGGATCTTTTGGAGATCCCGGCAGCTTCACTGTGTAGCCCGCTAAACGTCCAACCGTCGAATCCGGCGCAATGGTAACGGCAACAACTTCTGCGCCTACCCCTTTGGCTTTCTCAGCCATAGAGATCAACCCTTTTGTCTCACCGGAACCGGAACCGAGGACTAACACATCCCCCTGTTCAATCCCCGGAGTCACCGTTTCGCCTACAACGTAAGCCTCTTTACCAACATGCATTAACCGCATAGCAAAGGCCCGTCCCATCAATCCAGATCTGCCCGCTCCAGCCACGAAGATCTTGTTGGACTGAAGCAGCAGCTCAGCCATTCGCTCAGTCTCTTCTTCATCAAGCTGAGATATGGAGCGCTGGAGCTCCTCTATAATTTGCTGCGCATATTTCATTGTATCCATTGTAATCTTAAGCCTGACTAACTAGACGTTTCATTTCTGCTGCGGCAGCCTTTTGATCCGCTTCACCTGTGATGCCTCCGCCAACGATGACAAGATCAGGGTTCGCGGCGATCACTTCTGGAAGTGTGCTTAGCTTGATCCCTCCAGCGATAGCTGTTTTGGCCTGCTTAACCACACTCTTAATCGCATTTAAATCTGCAAAAGAATTTTTACCTTCCGCTTGATGGTCATATCCAGAGTGTACACAGATATAGTCTACGCCAAGTGCGTCTACTTCAGCCGCTCTTGTTTGGATATCCTTCACATTAATCAGATCAACTAGAATCTCTTTATTGGTTTTCTTCGCTTCCTCCACTGCACCTCTAATGGTAGAATCATCAGAAACACCAAGTACAGTAACGATATCCGCGCCCGCTTCCACAGCCTTCATCACTTCATATCCACCTGCGTCCATGATTTTCAAATCCGCCAACACAGTCAAAGCTGGAAAAGCCTCTTTGATTGCCTTCACTGCATGTAACCCTTCATTTATAACGATAGGTGTTCCAATTTCAACGATATCTATAAATTCGGCAACTTTTGAGACAACCTCTTTCGCTCCCGCAATGTCCACTAAATCCAACGCTAATTGTAATTTCATATTTATTTGCACTCCTTATTAATATATTTTAGTAAGTCATGTACAAATTGTAGTTCCTTACATCCCTTTAGGGAAGTAGGCACTTTATTGTGATGTAGTTACCTGGAGGATACTAATGTGCGGTTAAAGGGCTCTTTTCGACTTAAATTAAAAACGTTTTGTCATTTTTCTGTAAAAATACTGCATTTCCATGAAAGCTGTGCTAATATTACAGTTTGTTTATGAAATTTTAGGAAGTACATCATAATATAAGAAGGTGCACAATGAAGCAAAATAATCACCAGGAATTCAACCTGGTCAAACTGACCTGGCCGATTTTCCTCGAGCTATTCCTCTTTATGCTCATGGGCAGTGTGGATACTTTTATGATCAGTTCAGTGTCGGACGATGCCGTGTCTGGTGTCGGCGCAGCGAATCAGATCATTGCGATAGCAATTTTAGTCCTCAGTGTAATTGGTAACGGCGCAGCTATTGTGGTCTCCCAATATCTCGGTTCCAAAAAACCTCTGGAAGCCGCTCAAGTGACCGGCAATGCCATTACCCTAAACCTGTTAGTCGGCATTCTCCTAAGTACGTTTTTGCTGATATTCGGAGGGTCGCTACTGACTGCGCTGAATGTAAAAGGGGATATCCTCATTTACGCCAAAGCCTATATGAATATTGTTGGGGGCGGTATTTTTCTGCAAGCATTAATTAATGCTCTGGCGACTACTATCCGTACTCACGGTTTCACCAAACAGACGATGGTCGTATCCTTGCTGATGAATATCATTCACGTGGTGGGCAACTACCTGCTCATTTATGGTCATTTCGGACTTCCGGCGTTAGGTGTGGAGGGTGCGGCTATCTCAACAGTGATGAGTCGCTTTATCTGCCTGATCCTATTCTTCCTGCTGCTCTACAGAGTGATGGAGGTACGGGTGAAAGTAACCTATTACATTCATCTTTCTAAAAAATACGTGCTGCAAATTCTCAAAATCGGCATCCCGTCCGCTTTTGAATCCATCACTTATCAGTCGTGCCAGCTTGTATTCACACTGTATATTACTTATTTAGGCGCTGAAGCTATGGCTACCCGCCAGTACGCGCTTAATATTTCCAATTATATTTATTTATTCAGTGTAGCTGTCTCTATGGGAACTTCCATCGTTGTAGGACATCTCGTGGGAGCTAGACGACCTGATGAAGCCTATAAGCGTGTATTCACCAGTGTAAAGTGGGCGTTGCTGGTTACCGTAATAATAGATGCTGTGGTGATTTTCTTCCGGGTACCGCTATTCGGGCTTTTCACAGACAATGAGAACATCATTAGGATGGGGGCGCAGGTCATATTGCTTAGCTTCTTCCTGGAAACCGGGCGCACAACCAATCTGGTTATCATTAACTCTTTACGCGCCTCGGGCGATGCCAAATTCCCTGTATATATGGGACTGATCTCCATGGTCTGCATGAGCTTACCTCTTGGTTATTTCCTGGTGTTCCAACTTGATCTCGGGTTAGCCGGCGTGTGGATTGCTACTGCGGTCGATGAGTGGGTAAGAGCCGTCATTATGTATTTCCGCTGGAAGAGCCGAGCTTGGGAGAAACATGGACTTATCGAACACGAAGCTCCAGAACACTGTACACCTTCCGCTACTCCTGCAGCTGTAAATTAATATGTATATACAGAGGGTTCTTTAAGGTCATATCAGATCTTAAGGAACCTTCTATTTATTTACGCCAACATTACATAAAATTTGAGAATGAAGGAACCATTCTACGTTACAATAGATAGAACATAATTCACAAAGCTAAAGGAGAGAACTTCATGCCGGAGGAAACCGGAATCCATGAGTTACTGACGCTCAAAACGATTGCGGAGACTTTAAACAGTTCCAATGAGCTCAGACCCATGCTCGACACAGTCATGGGCAAGCTGCTTGAGTTAACCGGAAACACTGCAGGCTGGATCTTCCTGAGCGAAGAATACATGGAATATGAGTGTGCCGCTGATCGAGGCCTGCCACCTGCACTACAGCGCGACAATAAACAACCAATGCAGTGCGGAAGCTGCTGGTGCCTAAGCCGCCTATGGGACGGTCGGCTCGAGCATGCCGTTAACATTCTAAGCTGCAAGCGGCTGAGTAACGCCAGGCAGTATAACTGGGGCGACACGCTGGGCATCACCCACCACGCCACCGTCCCGCTGCATTCAGGTGAGCGTTACTTGGGACTTATGAATGTGGCCGCACCAGGCAAAGCACATTACGCCGACAGCGAGCTGGCTTTGCTGCAATCCGTGGCTTTGCAAATTGGCAGTGCTATAGAACGGATGCAGTTATATAGCACCGAGCAGCGCCGCGCGAATCTGTACGCCAAATTAGGCGAATTCAGCGCAGCTTTAAATCTAACCGCCAACCAATGTATCTCGCCCAGTATTCTGATCGAGAAAAGCGCCGCCCTGATTGGCGACTATTTCGATTGGCCCTTTGCAGCGATTATCGGGCAATATGAAGGGCAATTCGAAGTCCATGCTGCCTATGCGGCTAATATAACGCCTGAAATAGCTCCCTTCGAGCTCTCGGATTCTTTTAAAATACGTCTAGGAGATATCGCGAAAGGACAACGCTTTGCGACATTAACCCCTGATGAAGAGCAGGAAATTACGAAGTCCTGCTGTTCTGAACACCCTGTCGCGGAGCATGTTGTGATGCTCGCTGTGCCCTTTCGGCAGATTGCCGCACAAGGTGCAGGAATTCTACTGATCACCTCACCCAAAGCACTAGCCTCCGCAACTGCGGATGGAGAGGTACTTGAGGCTGTCGCTGAGCATATTTCCGCTACATTGGAAAGTGCTCAGCTTGGAGAGAAACGCCGCGAAATTGCGCGTCTTGACGAGCGGAATCGTCTGGCCCGTGACCTGCACGACTCCGTGAACCAGATCCTCTTCTCCCTCTCAATGACCGCCAAAGGCGTGGAAAGTATGCTGAAGCAGGGGCATATCTCCCATCCTGCTACTGAGGCTGTCCGCGATATTCAAGCTTTATCCCAGTCTGCACTCAAAGAAATGCGTGCATTAATTATGCAGCTTCGGCCTGCCGGACTGGAAGCCGGTTTATTGACTGCGCTGCAGGCTCATGGCCAGCAGCTAGGGCTGCTGATACAGACGCAACGGAGTGGTGTTCACGAACTTCCCCGCAACGTGGAGGAAGGGCTGTGGCGCATTGGCCAAGAAGCGCTCAATAATGTACGAAAGCATTCCGGAACCTCTAAAGCGGAGGTATCTCTGCATCTGAATGCAGCCGAGGTGGTACTGAGCGTTGCCGACCAAGGTAAAGGCGGGGCCAAACGGCGTTCTAACACAGACACTAATGAATCTCTTGGACTGCATATTATGAAGGAAAGAGCAGAAGCTCTCACCGGTCGTATTCATATCCACAGTGTGGAAAATCAAGGCACAACGGTTGAGGCAACCATACCTCTGCCCATCCAATCTACATGAAGTCGGGTGATCATAAATGACGATAAACTTATTATTAGTAGACGACCATGCAATGGTACGCCGTGGGCTGCAAGTATTTCTCTCCACACAACCCGATATCAAGGTTATTGGAGAGGCCTCCAACGGCCGCGAGGCACTGGAAAGAACAGCTGAATTGAACCCGGATGTCATATTAATGGATTTGCATATGCCCATTATGGACGGCATTGAGACCGCTCAAGCGCTGAGGATCTCCTACCCGCAGGTCAAGGTCATTGTATTGACCTCCTTTTCGGATCAGGATCATGTACTCCCGGCTATCCGCGTAGGAATCAAAGGCTATTTGCTTAAAGATATAGAACCAGAAGCGCTGGTAGTTGCGATCCGCAAGGTACATAACGGTCAAGTGGAGCTACATTCCGAGGCTGCCAGCCAACTGATGAATCTAATGGCGACTTCTACACTAGAGCAATTGGAACTTAATACTTCCGATCCGAACGGCCCAAACACAACACCTGCTGCGATCAACGGATTAGAGCTTCTTACCCCACGCGAGCAAGAAGTATTAGACCTGATTGCGCTCGGTATGAGTAACAAAGAGATTGCCAGCAAGCTGGTCATCACCGAAAAAACCGTTAAGACCCATGTCAGCCACGTTCTCGGAAAGCTAAACTTAGCGGATCGGACTCAGGCTGCCATTTTCGCATTGAAAGGCGGCTATAACGCCTAGAATCAAAACTCCTCTACAACTTTAGTCTTAGACGCTCAGCACAATGGCTGAGCGTTTTTATTATGTATGTTCATTCCATGTGCTGATGTTAACAGAGGCCGATTCAACTATCATTGGTTTATAGCAACTGACCTCACATAGGAGTGGATACAGATGAAAGTGATGATCCTGACAGGCAGTAATCGAAAAGAAGCAACCAGCACGAAGCTGGCAGAACATGCCGCCCATTTCATTAGTCAGCAAGGAGAAAAGGTTAACGTGTTTGATCTCTACAAACGCCCAATTCCCTTTTATTCACCAGACGAGGCTTACACAGAGCATGAACATTTAAACGAGCTTAAACAAGAGATGTTAGCAGCGGATGCAGTAATCTTGGTTACTCCGGAATATCACGGCTCGGTAAGTGGCGTATTAAAAAATGCGATTGATCATCTAGGCCAGGCGCATTTCAACGGTAAAGTTGTGTTATCCGCCAGTTCAGCCGGGGGAGCGGTAGGGATAAGCTCATTACTTCAATTGCAAGCCATCGTACGCAACCTGCACGGTATCAATACACCAGACTGGATCTCCATCGGTGGACTGCAACGCAAGCGGTTCGAGGTCGGGTACGACGGATACGAGGGTGGGCAAGAAATCGAAGATCGCATCCACCTAGTATTAGAAGCATTCCTGAACTTAGCCCGCAAAATCGGCAGACCGGCAGGTGCTATCCAATGATCAAAGGACTATATGAAGCACATTTACCAGTAAGCAATCTTGAAGTATCCATCGAATTTTATGAGAAATTAGGTCTGAAAATGGCTTGGCGGGATGAAGAAACTGTATTCTTCTGGATCGAGGAAGGTCGGAGCTGGATTGGTCTTTGGGAAGGCCAGGAGGTTCAAACCCCATACCATCCGTCCTTGCGGCATATTGCCTTCCGTATCACTTACGAGGACTTGAAGCACTCACTGCAATGGCTGGAATCGATTGGGGTAGAGGCTGTTCCGTTCCGCAACCGGACTTCTGTTGAGCCTTTTATCCGGGCTTATCAAGGAAATGCTTCTGTCTACTTCAACGACCCTGACGGCAACAGCTTGGAATTTATGTGCCACGTAGAGGTTCCTGAACATCTGAAGCCTATTTCAGAGAACATAACCTTAACGGAATGGGAGAAATTACTGCACAGTAAATAAAATACTCAAACAAAAAAACAGCTGCTCCCGTCCAAGGGTCCAGCTGTTTGAGTATATTAGCTTCTTCGATTACTTAATCGAAATGCCCTTCTTCATGGCCTTCATGTCTGCATTCGTATTCACAAGCGTTGGCAGTATCTTCATACTTCTAGTCATGGGAGAGTTGCATTGCCAGCAGGTAGGTACATATTGAAAGGCGAAATTATCGCGCATCCAACCTGTGCAACCTTCCTTGGTACAGGACCAAATAGCTGTGTCTTCTTGCGGAAGTTCCTCCAGTGCTTTTTTACGAAAATACATAAGTACCCCTCCTTGGATCGAATCGAGACGATATCGCTACCCTATTAGGGGCAGATTCATACTATGAAAATAAAAAAAGCTGCCCTCAACTTGTGTTAAGGGCAGCCTGATTTTTAAACTACAGTTTTACAACGTTTTCGGCTTGTGGTCCACGAGCGCCTTGAGTTACGTTGAACTCAACGCGTTGGCCTTCGTCCAAAGATTTAAATCCGTCGCCTGTGATTGCGGAGAAGTGTACGAATACGTCGCTTCCACCTTCAACCTCGATAAAACCGAATCCTTTGTCTGCGTTAAACCATTTCACTGTACCTGTTTGCATGATATTACCTCCAATATTTTATTTAACACATGTCCTTTTATTCCTACGTAGTGTACGAACAAATAAAAATTCACACATTGGAAAAGGACTCATACGCACAAATGATAACCTTTTACAATATGTGAATTAAGGGTTAAATTTATGATTGATTTCATTGTACCACACTAAATCACTAAAAGCAATGCGTAAGCCTATTTAATTTTCACTCCGGCTCTTATTGCCTATAAACAGCAGCAGCCGAGCCGGACGAACACCCATGTTAGTCGATATAACCTGCCAATCCTTTATCCATCAAGTAATCCATTTCTGCATCAAGAATGGTCTCTACTGTGATTTCATCCAGCTTCACATCACGTTGGGCAGTGACATAGTCGACCAGATCATCGCTGTCGATGTCTACCTCACCCTTGGCGTTCGCCTTGGCCTTATTGATAAAGGTCTGTTCATGCTTCAATACTAAGCGGATGATTTGCGGATCCACTTTGGTTTTGGCAGATAATACATTTACTAGCTCCTGCTCATTTACTTTGTCACTCATTTTTTAAATTTCATCTCCTTACAATTATTACACAATCATTGTAGCATATTTCGCGCTTTAACGCGTCATTACGCGAAGTATACCGCGGTTTATTCACACTTTTCTTATCATCCCAGCGTCTATAACGTTCCACTTGAAGTAAGTTATTTAATAAAAACAGTTGTGAGGAACATTGACTTGTGCCAAAATATAAAAAAAGTGTTGGACCAAATGAATACTAGAAAAGGCGGTTGAATTCATGAGCTCTGTATCTACCCAGCAATTAGACACAAACAGCAACAAGGCACATCGTTATATCGAAGACGTATACGCACAGGTTGTTGCGCGTAATCCTTTTGAGCCCGAATTTCATCAGGCCGTAAAGGAAATCCTTGAATCTTTGCTTCCAATCCTCGCTGCTGAACCTAAGTATCAGGAAAATGCCATTCTGGAAAGATTGGTTGAGCCAGAACGTTTGATTATGTTCCGTGTTCCTTGGACAGACGATCAAGGTAAGGTCAGAGTTAACCGTGGATATCGTGTACAGTTCAGCAGTGCAATTGGACCTTACAAAGGTGGACTTCGTTTTCACCCATCCGTTAATGCTAGTATTATCAAATTCCTTGGTTTCGAGCAAATCTTCAAAAATGCTCTTACCGGCCAACACATCGGCGGAGGTAAAGGCGGATCCGACTTTGATCCTAAAGGTAAATCCGAAGGCGAAATCATGCGTTTTGCACAAAGCTTCATGACTGAATTGCAAAATTACATCGGTCCTGACCAAGACGTTCCTGCAGGAGATATCGGTGTAGGTGGTCGTGAGATCGGCTACATGTACGGACAATACAAGCGGATCCGCGGAGGATATCCGGCTGGCGTATTGACTGGTAAAGGTATTGGTTACGGCGGAAGTCAGGCTCGGACAGAGGCTACTGGTTACGGTACAGTTTATTTCGTAAACGAGATGCTGAAAGCAAAAGGCCTTTCTTTTGAAGGAAGCCGCGTTGTTGTTTCCGGTTCTGGTAACGTAGCGATCTATGCGATCGAAAAAGCTGTACAGCTAGGCGCTAAAGTCGTAGCTTGTAGTGATTCCGCCGGATATATCTATGACGAAAATGGGATTAACCTCGAAACTGTCCGCCGCCTGAAAGAAGTCGAAAGAAAACGGATTAGTGAATATGTGAATGAACATCCTAACGCTGTGTATACTGAAGATTCCACGCAAATTTGGACCATTCCTTGTGATATCGCCCTTCCGAGTGCTACTCAGAATGAGATTGATGAAGCCATGGCATTGAAACTGATTGAGAATGGTGTAAAAGCAGTAGGCGAAGGTGCCAATATGCCGTCCACCCTTGAAGCTATTCATCAATTCCAACAAGCTGGCGTACTATTCGCACCTGCTAAAGCTGCTAATGCTGGCGGCGTAGCTGTCTCTGCACTTGAAATGGCACAAAACAGCATGCGGTTGTCCTGGAGCTTTGAAGAAGTAGATACGAAGCTGCATGAAATCATGGTTTCCATCTACGAACAATCTGTAAATGCATCCGAGCAATATGGACAGTCCGGCAACCTTGTTGCAGGAGCGAACATCGCTGGATTCAAAAAAGTGGCCGACGCTATGCTGGCTGAAGGTGTAATCTAAATAAATCACCGGCGCTCTAGTCACGAACGCCCGACATACAAAAGTCCCCGTAACCGGTCAGCAAGAATCCGGTTACGGGGACTTTTTGTGTGTCTAAGCGTTCCATCCGGGGATCTTCCGCAAATCCCCGTCCCAAATCGATTGAGTACTCTCCACAGTCGTATCGTGGGGTGAAGAAGCCGTACGAATGTAACAGGAATCTATTCCTATCGTTAGCGCCCCTGCAATATCGGTACGGGGATCATTCCCGATCATGATGGCCGAACGCAAATTCGCTCCATAATGTTCAACTAAATAACGATAAAATAGCGGATCCGGCTTACTCACTCCTGCTTCGGAGGAAATGGCAATGCCATCGAATAAAGGAAGAATACCCAGCATCATTAATTCTGCTTCTATAAAGGTTTTCTGGCCATTGGAGAGCAAAAACACCTTTTTGCCACGTTCTCTTAATGTTTGCAGAATTTCAACCACACCCTCATAAAGTGAGATATGGATCATCGATAATGTCCGCAGCCATCTAACCGTTTCATGTAACCACGCTTGATCCGGTTCCCCACCCAATTGACGGGCCACAGAACGAAACACATCCTCCATTACGAAATCTGGATACTGACAATTCCGTGCGGCTTCGGCGAGCTGTAAATCCCTCTCCCGCAGAAATTGTGCCTGTAGCTCACTTCCTGTTATGGACATCCCCTGATATCCGAAATGGAGCGATAATCGATCCCATACCTCCTGCTTCTCCTCATCTGTCTGAATATCGATTAATGTGCCATACAGGTCGAAAATATAAGTCTCGTACATCCACCGTCTTCCTTCCTATTATTCTCTCTGTGTTTTATCCCTTAGTACCATTGCCATTGCCATTGCCATTGTCGGTGGTTGTCTGGCCCTCCTCCATCCGGTTTGACACCTTTTGATAGAGATAGGAGATGCCGAGCAAACAGATACCAAAGCTGGCATAGGCTATGATTTTGCTGCCAGTATTCAGCAGACCCAAATCATAGAGCAGCAGCTTGCCCGTGGCCAGCAGCGTTAATCCAAGGCCGAAGCGCCGGATGTACACATACCTTTTGCGGAAGCCATACATGATAAATAGAACGGCTAACAGTAGATAAATGAGACTAAAAATTAACCCTGCATCACTCAATTGCAATTGCACTCCTAGGAAAGCGGTGATAATGCCAAGTAAATAAATCGCCATGAAAACAGGATAGATCTCCATACTCTTAAACTGACGATTCAGCGCTGCAATCAGCAGATCACGTCCGCTAAACCAAACAAAGATATTAAAGATAATCAGTACGGCCAGTGCGATATAATCAGCTGCTGTATTTTGCGCGAAATTATTTTGCAGACTTGGCAGTCCTACTGTAATCACTATACAAATGACGTAGCCAATCCCAAACAGAAGTCTCACAAAATATTTAACAATCGTGTCATACAGCACCTTCACCTTTGGCAGCACGTAAGCCAGAACCAAGGTCCATACAGCGGACAGCAGCAAATTATAGAAGGTTCTATGCGCAAAATCCTCCGGTACAACCAGATGATACAATCTTCCCGATTCATACAAGCCGTAAATCCAGAAATTTAATAACGCCGCATATTTAAACCACAACGCTAAGGTGATTTCATAAGGTTCGCTGCGCTGAAGAGCATCCTTACGGTTATGCTGAACAGCATACAACACCGCGACAATCAGCATGCCTGCTGTGATAAAGACATATTTTAGCGGGAAGTAGACATCTCTAAAATTCGTCCATTGATAGTCTGCGACCCACTGCGTCGGTACATTTAGACAGAAGAATACTACAAGGCAGAGCATCATAATGCCCCAGCCCGCCCTTTCCATCCCCTTAAAGCGGTTCAGATTGCCATACAGCGTAAGAACGACGCCCTCAATCAGCCAACCGATGGACCACCAAGCCGCTCCAAATTGAAAAGGAATCATCAATATGCCGAAGGTCAGTGAAGTGGCGTAGAACAGCAGCATGCTTTCTTTTTCCTGTGGCATCAGCTTCTCAAGCCCTCGACCCAGACCGAGATACAGCAGGCAGAAAAGCAACGCCAGTGCACCATTGTAATCCTTCAGTCCTGCATCCATAAATAAAATATACAAGGTGAGACAGCTAATAAACGTATTACATCCTAAGAGAGAGAAATCCCACCAGGACAGCTTGGAACGATATTTGAAGGGGTACCACAGGGTAATTCCCAGATACATCGCAAAAGTCAAAACAGCATAACACATATTAATTCCGTTGCTATCCGACAAAGCTATTAATATGAGCATGGAGGGTGTATTAAATAAGTAGCTGATATAATTGACAACGTTCCAGCGTTTGCGGAAAGAAATCAATAAGATGAATAAATTCAATAGAAACAAGTAACCCATAGCCACATAAACCGCGTTGCCCGAAAGGCCAAACGCCCCCAGATAAGAGTATAAGGGCAGATATCCTCCGATTAAGCCAAGCGCACAAATACTCCGTGATTCATACCTTAAAGACAGGAGTACCGCAGTTAAAGTAACGAGTACAGACAAGGATAAACCTACATATATACTAATAATATCAAGCAGAAAATAGCTATAAAAAATAGAGCCATACAGCACCGAAATCCCGCCGCCAAGCAGCCCTAAAGCGAAGGTGCCTTTTCCTTTGCGGTATAGCCACTCCCCGCCTCCCAGCATCAATAACCCCAGTAGAAAAAAAGCGCTTCCCTTCATATAACCTGTGAACCAGTTGGAATAGGTATACCGGAAGCCTGCCCCCACCGCCAAAATCAACAGCAGAATGCCCAGCTTGTTAATCCAGCTTAGTCCAATCTTCATTTCGATCTGATTTTGTTTTCTTCGGCGCTTAAGCACCTCTTCACTGATCTCTTCCGAAGCAAAATCATGTAATCCATTATCCATGCCCGAGTTGAGGCGAAGCTCCGCTTCCCTCAGTCTCTGCCGCTGTGCCAGCACACGCTCATTTAATTCTTCCGCCAACGCCCCGAGTCGACTGGATATCTCTGCTTGTTCCTCACCCAGCTGCCTGGAGGCTGTGTGGTACAGCTGCTGAATATGGCGTTTCGTCTCCACTTCAAAAGCCGTCAGCCGATCCGTATGAGCGTGGCTTCTAGAGGCAAAATAAGTTTGCAGCTTCTGCCTCGACACTTTAAGAATGCCCAGCTTTTCATCTAAAATTTGTTCCGTTAGCGCAACTCTTAGCTCAGTATTCTCTTCTTGAAGCTTACCTACCTGAGTCTTTAGCTCGACCAAAGCGAGCTTATGCTTCTCATATTGCTTCTTCAAGTATTCATTCTCGTTGACCAGATCGTGACTTTCATATTCCGCGATCAGAGCCTCATATTCCTTAATCAGCCCGTCCTGCTGTACCTTCATGAATCTCAGTCGATCTTTGAATGACTCCATAGCGCCTCCTTATGTGAGCGATTGTTAATACTTACATATTACTACATATAGCTGGGGGGTCTTATGCTTTTTTTATATTTGCAGTGAATGAAGATTACAATCGGGATGCAAAAAAACTGCAACATTTTGGAGGGGTGTCCCGTCAGAATAATAACAACACTAACAAAAGATTTTAAAAGGAGCTCACAACCATGAACAACATTTTAAAAACAAGTACAGTTCTTTTAACTTTGTCCCTAGCACTTTCTACAGGAGCAGCTTATGCTGCACCCACCACAACTTCTGCTAAAAATGAGGCTAAACAAACCTCCGCTAGCGTTAATCAAAAGACGTTTGCGATTGAAATCAACGGATCGACTATTAAAGAAACAGGCTTCCAAAGCACAAGCGGTAAAGAGCCGATGGTACCACTACGTTCAATTACTGAAGCCCTTGGATTTGAATTAACCTGGAATGCACAGAATAAATCCGTTGAACTTATCAATGGCGCTGTATTCACTACAGTGAAAGCTGGAGAAGATCGTTATAGTATCAACAAAATGAATACAACACTTGGAACTGCACCACAATTGGTTGACTCCACTTTGTATGTCCCAGCTTCCTTTTTAAGCGAAGTAATTCATCAAAACATGACTGTGAAGGGAGATTCCATTGTGATCAACACAAATGCCGCCGAGCAGCACATGACTAAGACTGGTGTGATTACAGCAGTCTATGATGGTGGTAAATACCAATCCGTTCAAATCCAAGGTGTAGGTACGGATGGAATCGTATTAAATGTAGGGGAAGATACGGCTATTGAGATGGCTGACGGCACTAAAATTGCACTCAAAGATCTCCATATCGGGATGACAGTAAAAGCAGAACACTCCATGGTCATGACTATGAGTCTTCCGCCACAAACACCAACTTACAAAATCACCGTTCTGGATAAGCAAAAACAAGATGATCTTCTAGGTACTGCTGGTACTATTGAAGAAGTTCAAAAAGACGATAAGGGAAATATCAGTATCACTGTTAAAGGTAGTGGCCTGAGCGAATTGTCACAAAAAGAAGTAGTACTGCGCATTAGCGAAGACACAGTGCTCATTAACAAAGACGGCGAAGCTGTTAAAAGCAGCGAGCTTGTTAAAGGCACAAAAGTTATCGGATTCTACAGCCCAGTGCTGACCAGAAGCCTGCCACCAATCGGCACAGCTGTCAAAGTTGTAGTAGATTCTGCACAACAATAAGAGAGAGACTGGAATCTTATTAAAAAGATTCCAAAGAGACATTAAAACAGCGATCCTTCCGTTATGGGAGGATCGCTGTTTTGCGTTATAGACTATAGGTTGGCTGACTCGCTTCAGCCGATTTGTGAGGTAAACGAAAGCCGGCTGAACGCTTGGTCACACTTTTACTTGCCTTGCTGCAGAGTTTGGGATGATCATAATCGCGAGCCTTACGGACCCAGCTGACTTTATTTGCGAATTTTCTGCCTTCAGAGCAGCGTTTCGGACTCCAGCGCCACTATTCATTAAAAAGAGGGGCATATTCGATGTTTTTTATGCCAATAGTGTCAGTGGGGTCCGTTAGAATTATAAATGTGGTAAAAAGCTGCGTTAACGGTCAGCTGTGTCCGATAGCAGAGCAGATTATAGTTACTTCGTTCGCGCAACTTCACTCGAGTTGTCCGAAGTTGGAGGTCTAGCTCATGAATCGCTAGCCAGTATCAATTGCATCAACGCTAATAAACGCTCCAAGTTAACAGGCTTACTGAGATAATCTGTTGCCCCAGCCTGTAGGATTTTAGCCTTATCTTCCTTCATCGCTTTTGCAGTCAGTGCAATGATGGGAATATCCTTCTTTGCGGGCATTTGTCTGATCCGATTGATTGCCTCATACCCGTTCATCACTGGCATCATAATATCCATAAGAACGATATCTATAGAAGCCGCTTGCTCCAGTTCATACAGGCCGCTCTCTCCGTTAGTAGCTGTAGTTACATGCAGCCCGCGCTTTCTTAGGGTATTTGATAAAGCGAACAAATTCCGTTCATCATCATCCACGATAAGTACATGCTTTTGATTCAGAGAAGTGAAGTCAGTACGTGTATCCTCAGCCGTTGTAGCGGCAAGTACCACTCCACTCCCGATCTCTTGAATAACAGTCGCTTGATCAGCCACTTCCTCAAGGCTTGGAGCCTCAAGCTGCAAAGGCAAATACACTGTAAAGACACTGCCCACACCCTCTTGGCTCTCCAGCGTAATTCTACCACCAAGTAATGTTGCCAGCTCTCTGGATATGGATAAACCAAGCCCAGTTCCCCCATATTGACGTTCTGTATTTCCATTCGCCTGTTGAAATGCTTCGAAGATAATTGACTGTTTGTCTTCTGAAATCCCAATTCCAGTATCTTTGATGGCGAAGGCAATAAATTCCCCTGTATACGAACCTGCCAAATCCAGCAACTCGTCCTTAGTTGCTAAACGGATTTCCAGAGTGACTGCGCCTTCCGCTGTAAACTTAAACGCATTGGACAGCAAATTTATAATAATTTGCCGTACTCTTTGAGCATCCGAATAAAACAGCGGGGGTAAGTCCTCTCCGAGCTGTATTTGCAAAGGAATCTCTTTTTTGCGGGAAAGCTGACTGAAGTTCTGGATCATTGCCTCCGGAATCTCCGATATATTTATCGCTTCAATTTCAATATTCAGCTTTCCTGCCTCAACCTTGGACAAATCCAGAATGTCGTTAATCAGCGCCAGCAGATCTTGTCCCGAAGAATGAATGGCTTTTGAGAATTCAATATCCTCTTCGCTTAGAGCTCCCGACTGGTTCTCCATAAGAAATTCGGAGAGCAGCAGAATGCCGTTCAGCGGAGTTCGCAGTTCATGAGACATATTAGCCAGAAACTCAGATTTATATTGTGAGCTTTGCTGCAATAACTCTGTGTATTCACTAAGCTCCATTTGAGCTCTTTCCGCCTCTAATGACTTTTGTTCCGCCAGCAGATTCTTATCCTCCAGCTTTCTATTTGTTGCATGCAGTGACTCCGTTTGGATCTGCAGCTCCTCAGACTGAGTCTGTAGTTCCTCGGTATATACCTGTAGTTCTTCGTTTAGACGCTGAGATTGTGCCAGAAGTTGGTCAATCTTCATACTGTTAATCGTGCTGTTAATTGCAGAGCCAAAGGCATTCGAAATAGACCCTAGGAACTTAACCTGCAATTCCGTAAGTGGAGCAAAGGCGGCGATTTCCACCACAGCAACTACCTCACCCGAAAAAGAAATCGGCATTAACAGAAGCGCCTTCGGCGCAGAAACACCCAGCCCAGACTGTATGTTAATATAATCCTCCGGCAGATCCTGTATTTGCATCAAACGCGCCTCTTTAGCACATTGTCCAACTAGACCTTCTCCGGTCTGGAATGCCCGCTGATCTGGAATGTTACTGCTTCCGCCAAAAATAGAGACTCTCTTAAAGAAATCCCGATCATGATCCTGTGTTCGAACATATAAGGATCCATATGGATAATTGATCACTTCTGCGGTTTTGCCAAGAAAAATATCGCCCAGTTGCGAGATATGTGTGATGCCCTGATACCTCGCCAACAGTTCGTTTGCGTTAGCCTGAATCCATATCCGTTCTTGTTGCGTGTCTATCAGATGATTCGTAGCTACGCTCAGATCCCTGATCTCATCATTCGTGGTGATCTCTATCCTTGTCTTCATATCTTCGTCAGATTTCAATTCTGCAATCGTATGGGTAACTTTACGAACCGTACTAACGATGGAGCGTGAATTGATCCACGAAGCGACCATCGCGGTAACCGCTATAATTGCCCAAGCAATATAAAGAAGCTCTAGCAATAATTTATTCTTGTCTGCTTGTCTAGCTATCAGACTGTTGGTGTTCTCTTTCATCGTCTCGCGGTAAGTGCTGATCTGATTACGAATCCGATCCATTTGATCTTTGCCATCGTCGGAATTAAAGTATCTTAGGAGCTCAACGTCCTGTCCCTCTTTTTTCAACTGGATCACATAATTTCCGGACTGTTCGATCCATTGCTTAATTTTACTTTCAATACCCAACAGACGCTGTAGCTGTAAAGAATCATTAGCAGTCAGCACGTAGAGCTTATCATAATTAGCCTCCCATTCAGCCTTACCCAAATTGTAGGGCTCCAGATACTTGTTATCGCCGGTGATGACATATCCGCGTTGTCCGGTTTCCATATCCAAAATATTCTTCTCAATTAGATTAGCTAAATTAGTAATCTCTCGATCCTGATGAGAGATGAAGCTGGTTTCCCGCTGTAGAGCATTGATTCTTCCATGCATGACAAAAACGAATCCTAATAGACAGATCACGATTAAAACTGTAATTGACAGTATTTTATACTGCAAAGTGAATCGGCGTTTGTTCACAACTAGCCTCCGTCCTGTCTTCTAACTATAAACCCCTTTCTATTCTACATCATTGTAAAAGATTACTTGAATAAGGCTTCATTAATTCTTCTATGTAAATTTTGACTGCTGCTAATTTAAACAATTTCCGCAGGGTTGAAACACTTGTTTTTCCCGGAATAAAAAAAACCCCACAAGTGCCTTTCACCTTGAAGGGTTACCTAAATATCTAACTTAGCAAATACAAGTTTTCTTCTTCACACCAAGCTTCCCAGCTTGTTCAACCTTAGCAATATAATCAACAGCCATAGGAACTTTACAAGTGGTTTGTCCCATGTTCACCTGGACCTTACCTATACCTGCTGCGATCTTTGCTGCCTCCTCATGCAGTTCTGTGATACTGCTGCCCACCATAATTAAGAAAGTATTCATCGTATAACGGACACGATTCCGCTCCCGATGAATAGTAGCGCCTACTTGTTGTAACAACTCCCTAATTTCAGCGATGTCCAGCTTATCATCCGGTGTAATTGAAATGTAATTGGCATAAGTGCTCCAGCCGCAAATGGCTATTAGTTCATCCGAGGAACGAATCCACTCTCTCGCAAGTTCCAATCCATATGGACTCTCTGCGGCGAGAGGGGATACTATATATTCCACTACCGCATGCCAACTGGCCGCCGAAGCCCAGCTTTGAAGCTCTTCCTTCGTCATACTCTTAGGATTGACCGTTAGTCCAGCCAAATACATTGCATCGTAATTGCCTGTCTGATACAAAGCCCTTGCCAGACTCTGATCTTTTTTCACATCCTTAACCAGCTTCTTCATATCCCCTACCTTTACTCCAAATAAAGGTTCCACTGCGCCATGTCGTAAGAAAGTACGTTTCGTCTGCTCTGTACCCAACTCCTCAAGCTTGCTCATCACTTCATCAACAGTCAGATTCATTAGGCCACTCCCTTATCTTCGATGTTCTTATCCCTTTACCGCTTCTCTTATGATCGGTTCACGACCTAACGTAACTCTGTTCTTCCCTGTATTCTTAGAGTGATATAACGCTTCATCCGCTTCCCGATATAAATCTTCGAAAGTCACCTCTCTACGCTCCGTAAAAGAGATTCCGATACTTGCGGTAAGATGAATGCTATCCTGTTCATTCAAGATTATCGTGTAATCACTCATCATTGTACGAAAATCCTCTGCTTCTTTTAAGGCTGCACGTTTATCTTCAGCGAAAAAGCATACAGCAAATTCCTCGCCACCTACTCTTCCAGCAATACCTTTATTCTGGTATACCTGAAGTATTTTATTCGAGAAATCAACTAACGCCTGATCGCCCGCTAAATGACCATAAGTATCATTAATTAATTTAAAATCATCGATGTCAAATAACAGCAGAGCCAACCCTAATCCATCCGGGATCGTTTGATTCTGAACCCTTTGCATGAAATGCCTGCGATTATAAAGCCCTGTCAGATCGTCAACCGTTGCCTGATAGACCAGTTCACGCTCATATCGCTTTTTCTCACTATGATCACTAAACACAATAAGCATACCCTTATTCTCTGTTGTCGCATGCTCCGTAGCAATTAAAGAAACCCCATAACAGAGCTCCCCTGCGCCAGAACAAACTACCTCAAACTGTCCTTCCGTCCTCTGACTGTAATGAGCTGCAATGTCTTTGTGAGACTTCGTAAAAAGATCAATGTTTTTTCCCATCCAATTATCGTTCGCTATTCCGGTAATGTCGTATAAAATAGCAGTCGCCGCATCGTTTATGCCAATGATATTATCATAACGGTCAGTCAGAACTACGCCGTCTTTCATGTGCTCTAGAATTTTGTTTTTGGTTAGAGGGAAGATGGTTAATTTGGAGCTAACAAAAAGTGCAAAATAAGCCGCTATAATCGCAGGCAAATAAGTAAACGCCGTAAAACCTGTAATGGTAATCTTCAAGAGGGGGAGTAAAAAGACGGAAATAACCGGAACCAGCAAACCCGCCAACAGCAGGACATTAGTCCGCAAATAAACTCTCGGGGTATTCAGTAGGGAAACTGCAAGCAAGCAGACTGCATATAGCCCAAAAAGCTGATCATACGCAATAAAAGCCATACTAAGGAGCGTAGGCTTTACAGCAATTCCACTAACACCCGCAACCGTCAGGACGGACACTTCACTGCGCATCAGATGATGATAGCTATCCGTAAAAATAAGAAGTACATCCATAACAATAGGGATAGAGAAGATGGCAAGCTTCACGGGCAGGCGCCCTGTGGAAGGAGATACGTATTCTTTTACCACAGCATAAGTAAAGAGCGCACTAAAAAAAAGCGGAGCCTGCTGTACATTCTTCCACCACAGCTTAGACTGAAAAGAGGGTGACATAATCTCTCCCGCTGTTGCAACAAATATAAGGCTGACTAACAGCATTAAGATCCACAAATAGCGTCTCCCTGCTAACTTACGGTGCCGATAGGAGCTGACGCCCATGTACAGACTTAGAACACTGCCCATTAATAAGTAATACGGATATCCCTGAATCCATGGCATGCCATATTTCTCCTATTTTTCAAGTCGCTCCTATCATTATAGCCTAATCCTTGGTACAAATGAATCAACAATAACAGCACATCTTATGCTTTAAATTTCACCCGATTGGAGAACATATATTTTCTGGCTAAATCCTTAAATGTTATTTTATCTTGTGCCGATTCAAAGAAACGTTTAGGGATAATCAGCGCTCTCTGTGTGGACACAAAAAACACAAACAAGTTCGTAGTTTCACCTATCTTATGTATCTCTTCCCACTTCACTTGCCCAGTGCCCGCTTCGGAAAGATAAGATATGCCTTCATCTGAAATCGTATAATTTTGCGGTTGCTGAATTAGGTTATCTGTTTTGAACGCCTTTTTCGATTTTTTGATCAAGCTTGCCTTGGTCATATACCATAAGACAGCGGCAAGAATTATAGCAGTCACAGCCAGGATTGAGATGCTTTGAGTACTGTAATCCTTAGTAATTAATAACAAAATCATAAAGTAAGCGACTACGCTAAAAGAGTTGAGTATAATCCGGCTATTCAAGCTGAACCATAAGTTAAACTCCTGAACGTCTTCACTCTTTAGGACTGTATCTACTTTTATTACATTTTCCATCACTGATCGCTCCCTCGACGCCATGTATATTTTTAAATTCATCTCATTTTAACATGCCTGAACACAAAAAAGGGACATCCCCGAAGCGATTGCTTCTACATGGGTTGTCCCTCTTCAATCCGTAAGGATTCTTATTTCTTTTGTGCAAGACGTTGTTTGAACTTGTCAACACGGCCGCCTTGTTCTGTATCTCTTTGTTTACCAGTGTAAAATGGGTGGGATGCGGAACTTGCGTCCACACGGAGCACTGGGTAAGTGTTGCCGTCTTCCCATTCCATAGTTTCATTGGATGATTTAGTAGATGCACTCAAGAATTTGAAGCCTACGCTTGCATCCAAGAAAATCACTTGGTTGTACTTAGGATGTATGCCTTCTCTCATTCTGATCGTCCTCCTTCTGAATAAATTCGTGGAGCCTTTATGGTAAATTATCCAAATGATCTGTAGGTTTATATATAGTATAACCTAATAAACGTAGGAAAATTCGTAAATCTTACGATTTAGACCACCGCTCCATCATACGCTTATTTAGAGCACAAAGCAACTAATATTGAAATTACTAATATTTCCATAACCTTTCCAAGCCTACCCATAACGCCGGAGTTAGAGCGATTTCACCATTCCTCCATCGACTAAAAGAGATTGTCCCGTAACATAAGTATTCGCAAAAGAGCCTAGAAAAACAGCAGCCTTGCCGAATTCTTCGGGCGTGCCCAATCTTCCTAACGGGATTTGCAGCAGCGCTTCCTCTTGAATCTGCTCCATAGGGATCCCCTCTGCTTGCGCGCGTTTGCCGTCTAGTTGAAGAATCCTGTCGGTTGCAATACGCCCTGGTGCGATCGTATTAATTAAAATGCGATCCGCAGCCAGCTCAGTAGCCAAGCTCTTGGTCAAGGCATACACGCCAGCGCGAAAAACATTGGAAAGAATCAACCCCTCAATAGGCTGCTTGATAGAAATCGAGCTTATATTAACGATTCGCCCTGCCCCAGAAGAGCGCAGATGCGGCAGTGATTCACGGATCAAACGAATGGTGCTCATCAGTGTGAGCTCAAATCCTTGGTTCCAATCCGCGTCTTCCATATCAGCGAAACCTCCGCCATGAGGCCCCCCCGCATTGGTCACTACAATATCAAGCCCACCGTTTTTGGCTACAGCCGTTTGAATAGCATGTACGATATCCTCTGGGACAGTCACATCCATCTGAACAATGTTCACCTGCTGTCCTGTGGCTGCCTGAATCTCTTTCTGTGCGTCTGCAAGCTGCTCCATACTCCTGCTGGCGATCATTACCTTCGCTCCCTCACGGGCGTACTCCAGCGCAGTTGCGAGTCCTAACCCTTTACTTGCTGCGGCTACAAAAACTGATTTCCCACGAAGTCCCAAGTCCATCATTAATGCCTCCTTCTTAATTAAACTCCCAACAGCTAAGACTTAAATTGCCATACTGATAACTTCGGTGCAGCAGCTTCGCTTCCTTCCCTTTATCGCCAGCTCCCATAGCTATTATCAAGGGGATAAAGTGCTCACTAGTCGGCACTGCATCAACGCCATAAGGAGCAAGCTCCTGATAGTTAAATAGCGACTCTGTATCCCAAGCTTCCACCCTGTGCTGCAGCCAGTCATCGAATGTCTCCGCCCATTTCTCGACGTTCTCCATTCCCCACTTCACGCTACGCAAATTATGGACGGTTCCACCGCTGCCAATAATCATAATATCCTGCTCACGCAGCTCAGATAAAGCCTTACCCATTAAATATTGCTGTTCATTGGACAGCTCTCGATTAACTGACAAAGATACGACAGGAATATCTGCATTCGGATAGATTAATTTAAGAATAGCCCAAGCTCCGTGATCTAGTCCACGCTCTGTATTTAATTTGCTGGCAATCCCATTCTTGTGGAACAGAGACATAATTTGCTGTGCAACCTCATTGTCCCCTTTGGCAGGATAAGTCATTCGATACATCTCATCTGGGAAGCCATAGAAATCATAGATGGTGTCGAAAGTCTCCATAACTCCAACCGATTGTGTGTGTTCTTCGAAATGTGCAGAAAATACAACAATCGCTTTCGGTTTGACATTCCTCTCAGCGAGCTCCCCAAGAAATTTCGTATATGCATTGTTATCAAGTACCAGAGAAGGAGCACCATGGGCAATAAAGTAAGAAGGTATCATAGTTTATCACTCCCTAAGTTCTGCCGTAACCAAGCGATCAGGTCCTGCTGATTCTGCGGTAATACACCATGATCCGAAGGATAAGTTTTAAAGGTTAATAATGGGGTTAGACCTTCGAAATAAGCGGCTGTTTCTGTCCCCACTGAAATTGGAAATACAGAATCATATTCACCATGCGAGATGAAGACCGATAACTCCTGCACACTCTTCAGCTCATAATCCGTCTTCACAAACCCCGGAACATAACCGTTCAGCGCTACAATTCCCCGAAGCAAATTCCCCATTGTAAGCGCGAGAGTCATGGACAAAATGGCTCCTTGACTGAAGCCAAGCAGATAACGGTGTTTAGCATCTATAGGGTATTTGTCGGTGGCGTATTCGATAAACTGCTGCAATTGCGATACAGCCTGATCAAACTGCTCGCGGATGGGATGACCTAGACTTTTGAGATCATAATATTGAAATCCTGCCCCTAAAATCATATTTCCCCGAATCCCGATAATAATAAACTCTTCAGACAAGGACTCAACAAGCCCGAACATATTCTTCTCATTGGAACCTTTGCCATGCAAGGTGAAGATAACCGGATAAACCCGATTCTCATCGTAACCGGAAGGTAGACTGACATCATATATATAAGGTGCCTTCATAACTAAACACTCCTTCAAAATATTTGTAATACAAAAATAATATTTGTAAAGATAATATTATAAACCTCTAGCTAGTATGTCAATTAATAATTTGTTAATATAAAAATATATTTGCTATTACTAATATCAAAAGGGGCTTTACTAATGAATATAGGTTCAAACATTCGTACAATCCGTAAAAGAAAACATATTACGATTGCCCAAATCTGTGAAACTACTGGCCTGTCACAAGGTTTTATGAGCCAAGTTGAGACTAATAAGACCTCTCCTTCGATCGCAACCCTTAGCCTGATTGCGGATGCGCTGAACGTTCCGTTGGCTTATTTGCTGTTAAAAAAGGAAGAGCGGATGCAGGTGGTACGCTCCAAGGAGCGGCAAATCACCAGTAGCGGAAGTGATAAACTGCAAGTTGAGCATTTAAGCTCGGCAGGTGGTGTACGAATGGTGCTTGTCCATTTCCCTCCGGGTACTTCTACGGGTGAAACTCCGCAGGCGCACGAAGGCAAAGAGGTCCATTTAGTGATAAAAGGTGAGGTGTATGCGGAGCAAGGTGAAGATTTCGGGATGTTCCAAGCGGGGGATTCCTTTAGCTGGAATGCCTGTGTGCCACATCTGGTCATAAATAAAGGCGATGAGCCGGCAAGCGTGCTCATCGCCATCCATACAGAGGCTGATAGTGAAACCGTTGATTTTTAAGCTGGTCTACACGTCGTACTCCAGCTGTTTTTTGGCCTGAACAATGAAATCCAGCGGATTCTCAATCGTGCCGGCTCGGTATTCGACCGCCCCAATCTTAAGCCCCAGGCTGACCTTATATTTTCTGGAGAAATTATTGTCATTCAACTCCTGAAGCTTGAGCTTAATCCGCTCGATCACAATCTTCGCCCCATCGCTGTCCGTGAACAGCAGCAGGCCCCATGTTGCTTCATCCTTATCTAGCAGATAGAGTGCATCATTGGTACGAATACTCGCCTGACTAAGCTGAGACACGTCATAGATAGCTTCTGCCAGCTGATCTTCAGGAATGATCCGTCTGATCTCTTTCCAATACTTCACCTTCACCACTAGCAGGGTGAGCGGAATCCGATAGCGGGTCGAAATGCTTGTAAATAATGTAGCATCCGTCTGAAAAGAAATACTGTTCCGCAAATTTGTGTTTTCATCGACGATAGCCATATTGGCAGTCTTTTTGCGTAGCTGCTCATTCTCCACCTGCAAATCACGGCTGCTTAAAGTGAATACCCATAGAACGACCGTTAATAGCGGAGTCATAATTAGCCAGAAATAAGTATTCAGGCTAATCGTTTCCCCCAGCGTTATCGTCTGGTACATCGTGTAGAATCCGTAAGCAAAGATAAATACCAGATTCAAGACCAGACCCGCAGTGACCGTCGTAAAATACGTAACAATGGCCAGAATAAAAGCCACCGTTAAAATGATAATATTCTGGAGGTAATCATCCGGTGCACCCGCAATAAAGACGATACAGAGGAACGATAACACCAGGAATGATAAGAGAGCGATGTCCGACACTAAGCTGCGATTACGTCTCACGCTTATCACCACGTTTCTTCATGTGTTTGCGAAGCAGCAGGATCAGCGATAGAACTACCAGCGTCAGCACCAGTAAAATCACGATGATAAAACTGAGTACATCCGACCGTTCCATTATTTTCTGGGCCACAGAGTCCTCGGCTGCTCCAGTGATCGTTTTGAAGCGGTGTGCGCTGACATTACCGTCTTTATCAACGATTGCGCCATCGCCAAATACCTTCCATTTATCCCGCTCTGTAGCGAGCAGCTTCGATCCTAAGTAATACTCTTCCGAGCTGACCCCCGTAACCGCGAGCAATGCACGTCCCGCCTCAAATGGCGAATCAATCAGCTGCAGTGTTCCGATTCGTGCGCCGTATTGCTCTTCAATACTCATTTTCTCATTGGAGCGAATTGTGGTTCCATCTCCGTTATATTGAAAATAAAGCTTAGCATTCTGATCACGGATCACCTTATTATTCTTATAAGCACCAATAGCGATGATATTATTATTTTTCAAATGATCGGCGTTGACGGTATCGGTATAGAACTGGATATTCCCTATATTTCCGCTGGCATATTTACCAAGCAGATTAAAGATATTCGATACACTTAAATAGGCGTAATCATCCATTTGTTCGGGCAGTACAACCGCCACATGATTATAGATCCCATCGCGGATGAACGGATATGGATAGTTATTAAATAAGAGATCCGTGCGATCCTTCGTATTCAGCTGCATTACAGAATCTTTACTGATATAAGCCCACGGCATTTGGTCCCGATCGATAATACATCTGGCTCCTTCGATCTCCAAATCAAAAGCCACTGTCACCGAGAAATTTCCGGAGATATTCAAATTCTGAGGCACCGAGAGATTAAGAATATCGCCATTCGCCAGTTCCTTAGTCAGCTTCTTACTGCCAATCGGAGTATTGTTGATGCTCACGGTAACCAATGAACGAGTAAAATCCAAATTCTGTGCATAACGGAAATCCAGGCTGATTTTACCGGAATCGGCAATCGAGCGGTTCGCTGGCAATGAAATAAAATACGTCTGCTCCTGATGATGTGCCCCGGTCAGTTTATCACCTGTTTCAGTGAACGTGATGTTAGAGCTAATCGAAAGCGCAGGTGCTGACACTTCTGTAGCATCCGTTACTGTTTTCAGATCACTAGTGATCTGCCCGATCAGCTCTGGATTAGCAATCAAACGACCCGCTTTAATCAGCAAGTTCTCATCCTTCGAGGTTACAACCAAGGTGGGCTGGGTATCCTTATTCACTAGCTGGAGCAGCGCGTGCGTACCCAAATCTTCAGTGGAGCTTAGCTGAGCTTTCAGCCCGCTTGGTACTCTGTCATACATAGCTACCAGTACAACTGCGGCCTTATTCTGCACAGTGTCTGCCCGGTAGGGAAGCAAGGGAATAGTCTTATCATTTAACGTAATCCCCTTAACAAACCCGGAGAGAGCATAAGTGGCTGCTTCCATTTCTGCCGCTGTGCTTTTGTCCGGTACAGTCAGAATACTCTGATTCTTCGTTAAGGTATCTATCCCGGCGAATCGCTCGCTGAAGTCACTGATCCCTCCACTCAAGGGCTTTGCGGTATAAATCACGTTAATACTGGACGTATTGAACAGATGCAGCCAATTATCCGACGTTTCATCGACCGAACAAAAGAGGTCATCTTGACGATCTGTCTTTAAATAGCCCTGAATGCCCAGCGTATTCGTCCCTTTTTTCAGAAACCCCTTGGGCGCCACAAGGGTCAACAGCTGTTCGCCGTTGTCTTGTAGTGACGGACGAAACGTATAGAACGGGCTGCCGTTTAGCGTTAAGGTAACACTAGAAATCTGCTCTTCGGTAATTTGTGAAATTTGAAAATGCAGTTTGATCTTTACTTGATCCACATTCCAATAATCCAGAACCTCAAAATATTGCTGCTGGGCACTCGAACCTGTTAAGGACGAGTCCGTTCCCGTAAATGAGGTTGTGTAAGTGGACTTATGTTCCTGCGGCAACGTCTCTGCGGCAGCAGGATGGATTGGAATTAACAAAAGGGAGAGGCAGGTTAACAGTATAACCAGCTGTTTTTTTATCTTCATGTTCTGTTTCTCCTGTGATTACATTTTTCTCATATGACTTTTTGGTGCCTCGTTAGTAGCGCTCCGTCTTATACCATTTGGCTTCTCTTTTGAAGATGAGGTCTTTTAGATATAGATATAATCCGTTAGCCGCGACAACCATCCACAGCTGGCAATAAGACACATACATCAACATTACAATCCCTAGATTGGACAAGCTCATCTCGCCCTTTTCTGTCGTTAGCGTGATGAAGGTCCCCACAACGAAAAGAATAATAGCGAGCAGCCATAAGAAATTACTAAGACCTGCAATAGTAGTATGCACATAACCCAAAGCATGCAGGATCAGCAGCACATCCGAGGTGATTAACGACAGCAGCAGCAAGAAGTAAATGGATAGAAAATAAAGAATATCGAACCGGACCTTTGCGGCCGATTTATTGAACAGCAGCGGAATATTTTTGACAATGACATAAATATTGCCCTTCGCCCAGCGGGTTCGCTGCTTGAACCAGACCTTCAGGGTCTGTGGTTCCTGCTCCCACGTGACGGATTTCGGCTGGAACTTGATTTGGTAACCCATCATATAAATCCGGAAGCTGATTTCTGTATCCTCGGCTATCGCTTTGACATCCCAACCACCGATGCTTTCCACAATTGACCTGCGCATAATGAAATTGGTTCCCGGAATAGTGCAAAGCTTGAACAGCTTCCAGCGCCCCGCTTGAGCCATCCATTGAAAGGATAAGGTCTCAATATTAATGAACCGGGTCAGTAAACTTGCATCACGATTACGGGTCCGGAACTTCCCAATCACCGCACCGAGGCTGGAATCATGCATGATCTCAGCAACCAGATAACGCAAAGCTGTTTTCTCAGGAGTATTGTCGGCATCATAAATAGCGATTAGCTCCCCTTTACAGCTGGTAAAGCCTATATTCAAGGCATTGGATTTACCTTTGCCTCCTGTAACTGCATCCGTATTAATGACTACCAGCTGACGCCCCGGATTTCGGGATTGTATGCCCGCAAGCAGCTCAGCACTGTTATCAGAGGAGTTATCATTAATCACAATAATCTCATACCGATCTTGCGGATAATCCAGCGCCAGCAGAGATTCAACCGTCTTACAAATCACTACCCCCTCATTGTGAGCGGGAACCATAATTGAAACAAAAGGATATTCGCCCTCTATCTCTGGTATGTCCTCATTTTCGGATTTAATGTAATATAGATAGCCCGCGATAATGAGGGTCACATTCACCAGCAGCAGAGACCAAATACAGATCACCGCAATCACCATCAGCACGTCTGAAATCGTCATAGGGTCCTCCAAATCACGATTAGTTGTCTCATTTCAAAAACTTTCTGCGATATAACCGGTATCCGATCATCAACAATCCGCCAAACAGCAGCAGAGAAATCATGATCACAACAATAAAAAATTGATTCTGAATATTAAAAAGTCGGGTGAAGCTCTTTTGCTGCTCCTCTGTGTAGCGATAATCGCTATCCACTGTTTCCGGTGTATAGTCCAGGCTTAGAGGTTGTCCATTAATAGAAATCATTCCATCTAATGAGGAGATTGTGTTCTGATCAGTAACAACCTGATGCTCTTCTTGCTTATAATCGGCAAAAGAAACCCAATTCCGTTCCAGACTTTGCAGCATTTCTTCAAGCTGACGCTCATCCTCGGGCATGTCGACGGTGATTACAGTATCCATCGGCAAATGCGGTATCACTTTATTGGATGTATGCAAAGCTTGAAGAAATTCCAGCGGAACGCTATATAAAGAGGATGGAAAGGATTTAGAGGTGTCGCTCTGCTCCATATAATCAATCTGATCATCCGGATATAACACCACAGAATCAAAAAAGCTCATCCCCGCTTCTGAATACTCTTTGTCATACGACCAATGCATTTCCGCACCGACTCCAAGCGGCCCAAGCCCGTTTTCGGCCAACAGATTGATGAAATCATTTATCTTTCCTTTAAGCGTATGGTCACTGGAGCTTATCGTTGGCATCACCACTGGGGCATTGACCAGAATGCTTCCATTGCTGGATTGCACACTTTTCATAGCCACTAAATAACGCTGCATGGCCGGATAGTCGGTATTGCTGAACACAGGCCGCACACTTGCAAGAAACGGAATCCCCAGTTGATACAGCCGCTCACCCGTTTCTGCCAGCAGTCGCAGATCGGAGAAAGGATAGATTTCTTTGATCGCAAGGTACATTTTAGGAGCAGCAGTGATATGGAGCCAATCCTTCAGAACATACGCCATCCCCAGCGTACTAACATTCCCTTGTTCAAAATATGGGGCATATGTATCATTCCCCTTACTCACAGCGTACGGTGCTTGCAGACCCTCCTCCGCAAAAGAGAGTTGCCCGAAGGATTTGACCGCCTGACTCGCTACAATATAAGGCATATCCTGCACCTTAGCTTGAATTCCGGAGAACTGTCCGATTTCGAGCTCAGCACTCCCGTCATAGATCACATCAGTGGTTAGCTGTAACGCCTTCGTTAGACTAGCGGGTGGGTTGTACCCGATATGCAAATACTGCCCCTGATAATGCTCCCAATCCTCTATGTAGGATTTATTCGTGATCGAAATATCCGCTTCGTTACGGACCATGATCACTCTGGAGTAATTTTTCAGCATCCCCTGCTCGTATTGATCTAGGCTTCGAAGTGTAACCTTTGTCGAGTAAGCTGCCAGCAGACGTTGAAGTTCAGTCACATTTCCATCCTTAGCGGTCCCCTTGGCAAGACTGTCATAGAGCAGTAAGACTTGTTGTGGTGATGCAGCAGATTGAACAGGAGTGGCGGGAAGCAATAGGATGGTTAAGCTCAGGGTCAGCAGCAATATACAGTATAAGATCCCTCTGCGCTTCAAACACTCACATCCTTTTGAGGCTTTGTATATGGACTAGAAGTGGTGGGACTTTCGTTAACCGGCTTTTTGCGATTTTTCGAGAATCTGCGTCCGATCACACTAGATACTGTCAGAAAGGTCACCAAATCAAAAGATAAAGTGAACAAGAATTCATGCTTGGAAATGTCGGCATCACCCGCACCAATAATCGATACAAAAATGCCTGAAAGACCAATGCCTATCGTAGCGACAATCAATACCATCCGCTGCAATCCTCTAAAATTGCGTGCCTTGATGGCTGTTACGAGGGAAGGCATATACAGACCAATGACAAGCACTGTCCAAAGGAAGATAAAACCTATCGTTCGTGGTGCCAAAGCCTTTTTCAGCTGACTATATCCAGTAAAAAAGTGACTTTGTGCTCGAAATTCCTTCCCAACGGATTGCTCATAATTGCCCATCGCCGCTGGTTTAATCGAGAATGCACTTTGAGCAGCAACATTAAGAATCGAGTTAAGCTGATCCGGATTCGATATATAGTATTTAAGGATCGAAACAAATCCGTAACGACTGTAAAAGTTCTCTTGGAGGATCGGTGAATTCACATCAATAGTTCCGTACTTCTCGTAATAAATGCTATTCTTCAAGATGGCATATTGTTCATCAATATCGAATGACTTCAGTGCCTTCTCCGGATCGGTGGAATCCTTCAGCACCCCTCGGGTCATGGCATGGAACTGGTTAATATTCACGAACTCATCCGAGATATTCAAATAAGTGAACACACCTGCGAACAGGATCAAGGCAAGGGAAACCAGGGTCAGAATACGAAAGATCTTATCCCTGCGAATCCAAAGGATTGAACACCCCAGAACCGCAATGATTATACCCACTGGCGCATTTTGCTGTTTGGAAGTAGTCAGGATGATCGTACTGATCAAGAACAGGGCCAGCAGCACATAGTCATTGTATCTTTTTTGATATAACAACAACCAAGCTGCGAACATAGTAATCATCGTGATCATCACGACGCTCTCGCCGTAAAAGGAGTTGAAATAAGCGGTATACCCGGTATCTCCAAATATAAAAATAGCAATACCTGCAGTGAGCCATCCCTGCTTGCGGGTCATCCCCCATGTAATAGCCTCTATTAATAAGTAGATCGCCGCAGCATATAAAATCGTGTAAATGACTGCTTGAAACCGGATATCGAAAACCTCGCTGCTAAAAAACAGCTTATTAAGTCCAATGGACAGCTGGATAAATAGGGACTGTGAAGAAAATAATGTCGCGCCATTCTCATTAAAATACTGAAAGATTCCATATTGCTTTACAAAATAACCAAAGTATTGCTCGTCATAATCCGGCAGATTGAAATAAATTCCGTTACTATAGATGCTGCGAAAAAAATCACCATTATCCGCCATTCCGACATACGGGGCGGTAAATAAGGCGATGATGGTTATAAGCAACACTCCAAAAGCAGTGATAAAAGCCGGGGACAATGGCAACGGTAGGTTAGCGAGTGTCATCCCCTGCCTCAGAGGTGATTTCACCATGTTGTTTATCATGCAGATTCACCTTCGTTACTATAGGTTTAAATTAATAGACATAGGCCAATGATGCCATCAGATTGTCAAAGGAATAGGCTTGGCCACTAGCTACATCGCCGAAGCCTCCATACAGTGAGCTGCCGGCATCGGTTATTCTGAACTCGTTCATTCTTTCAATGCTTTTGCGATAGAGTGCATCGTCTCCGGTCTCGGCACCAATCATAGCCGTAATGGCGTAAATGGCTGTTGAGCGAATATCGTTAAGCGGCTTTCCCTCACGCGAATATTGTCCATATAATGTGCCAGCCTCGACCTGCTGCTTGATAAAATTAATGCTGGAGGATTTCTGCTGGTCTACCTCTGCCAAAGCCAGAATAGACAGTAGCGATTCTACTGTATTGATATTCTCCGAACTATAGGTTCCACTCTCATAATTAAACCTTGTTTCATAGAAGGGAAACTCATCTGATAAATATCCATCTTTCAGAATAACGCTCATATTATTCAACAAAAAGTCACGAGATTCTCCAGAAACCGACAATTTTCGCATTGTACCTAAATCAATATAACATAAAGTAACGAATGTGTTGGTTTTTTTGTAATTTTCATCATAGAAGTCATACATATATCCATTTTTTACATTATAGTTATAAAACCTCTCACCATACTTAGCCGCTTCTTCTGTATATTGTTTATCTCTAAACGTATCCCCCGCTTCATAAAGCGCACGAATGATACGTAAGTCATCAACTGCAGCATTCACAGGATATAATTTCTGCTGTTTAGGGCTATACCGGTAGCTAAAACCACCCTTCATATCAAAGGTTTGCTTAGCCAGCGCCCATTCTTCTGCAAATCGCTCTTTCTCACCACTCCGTACGGCTGCCAGCATCCTCAGAGAGGCAGACTCACTTAGAATCTCATGGCCGCTTGCTGCTTCCCCGGATTGCTCTGTTTCAATTAAATTCGTATAAACACCGGACGAGCCGGTAAGCTTCGTAACAATAAATTGCTCTAAAGCATCCAATTCCTGTGAAGGGTCCCCCATATCATTATTAGCCGAACCCGTAGGATTCGGTGGCTCTGTTGTATGAACATTCGCGGAGGGCGAGGGTGTTGATGCCGGCATTGCTGTTTGCTCGCATGCTGTTAATGCTGTAAAACCTGTAAGTACCACTATAGCAACAGCTATCTCTTTCCTCAAAAAATCACCTCTCTAAGCATCTGCTTATATTGCCTAGTATTATCTATAACGGTAATATACATCACATCCTTAATCCAAATGTTAAATTTATGAAACCATTAGATGAAAAAAAAGAGGCATCCACACGCCTTCTGACGAGCAGATCCTCCTTTTTTTGTAATTTAC
This sequence comes from Paenibacillus sp. FSL H3-0286, assembly GCF_045040705.1. Taxonomy (NCBI): domain Bacteria; kingdom Bacillati; phylum Bacillota; class Bacilli; order Caryophanales; family Paenibacillaceae; genus Paenibacillus; species Paenibacillus sp. FSL H3-0286. The sequence continues at coordinate 6,844,804 of NZ_CP150285.1, forward strand.
TTACTTTATTCCATACGTTCCCAAAAACGATGGGCAGTAATGGCCGCAACGAAGCTAGCCGCAAAAACTTCCCCACCATCGCCTATTATGACTCCCGGACTGCTTCTATGTTCATCTGTTGCAAGCAGCTCAGCAAGTATTGTCGTCATCGCGATAGGTTTAAAATGTGCATAGGCTTGGTTGAGGAATAACGCTGCATCTTTATGGAATTTCTTGCGTTCCGCATTTCCACCCGCCGCATAAATCGCATCGAAGAGCACCGAATCTGTAGTGGACAAGGTATGGATGACTTCAAGCTCTGTGCCGCTTGAGCCTTTAATAAATCCAAGCTTATCACTGATTAGCTCCGGTTGTATCCCAGCTCCCATAAGCGTTTCCAACACAGGCATTACCGCAGCTTCATCAAAACCATCTCCGATAATCACGCCTACTTTCCGCGTGTTGGGATGTTTTTTCGTATTAGCCTGACTTAAGGCAGGGGAAGCTTGAGTAACCTCGGAACCGCCAACTTCTGGAGCCGCTACTCCAATGGCTTCTGCCACAGGTACAGCAAGCTCGGAGGTAATGTTAGCAAGCATATTTACGACCTGCTGTCGGACCGACTTACTCTTAACCTTTCCAAGCTCAAAAGAATAAGCTTCGATAATATGCAATTGTTCCGGAGGGCTCATACTATTCCAGAATAACTTGGCTTGTGAAAAATGATCCTCAAAGCTTTTACTCCGGCTCCGTACCTTACGGCCCTCAACCTTTTCTTGATAATGCACATAACCGCCTTCTGCCTCTGGGACAGGTCTCGGCGTATTTTGGGCCAGAGAATTATTATGATAACTCACAGTGCCCTGATTAATCGTCTGCCGCCCATATCCGTCACGCTGGTTGTTGTGGAAAGGACACACCGGTCTATTAATCGGCAGTTCATGAAAGTTAGGACCCCCAAGCCGAATCAGCTGGGTATCCGTATAAGAGAACAATCTGCCCTGAAGTAGCGGGTCATTGGTGAAATCAATCCCTGGCACTACATGTCCAGGGTGGAAAGCCACCTGCTCCGTTTCGGCAAAAACATTATCCACGTTGCGGTTCAAGGTCATTTTCCCAACGATCTGCACGGGCACGTCTTCCTCTGGCCATAGCTTTGTAGGGTCCAGCACATCGAAATCAAACTTGAATTCGTCTTCTTCACTAAGAAGCTGAATGCCCAGCTCGTATTCCGGAAAGTTGCCGGCTTCAATCGATTCCCATAGATCACGGCGGTGAAAGTCAGGGTCCGCTCCGGATATTTTCTGTGCTTCGTCCCACACCAAAGAATGTACACCAAGTACTGGTTTCCAATGGAATTTAACAAAATGCGCTTTCCCCTGTTCATTGATCAGACGGAAGGTGTGAACTCCAAACCCTTCCATCATCCGGAAGCTTCGCGGAATGGCGCGGTCAGACATCAGCCACATCGCCATATGGGCCGATTCCTGATTATTGGCGATGAAATCCCAGAAGGTATCATGGGCTGATGCTGCCTGAGGCATTTCATTATGCGGCTCCGGCTTAAGCGCATGCACTAAATCAGGGAACTTAATCGCATCCTGTATAAAAAAGACCGGCATATTATTGCCTACCAAATCATAATTGCCTTCTTCGGTATAAAATTTGGTCGAGAAGCCCCGGGCATCCCGCACAGTTTCGGCCGAACCCCGTGATCCTGCTACCGTTGAGAACCTGACAAACACCGGGGTCTTCACGGACGGATCTTGAAGGAATTTCGCCTTCGTATATTCTTTCAACGATTTATATACTTCAAACTCCCCGTGGGCGGCAAATCCGCGTGCATGCACGATCCGCTCAGGAATCCGCTCGTGATCGAAATGGGTCATTTTTTCCCGAAAATGAAAATCCTCCAGCAAGGTTGGCCCCCGGTCACCGGCTTTTAGGGAGAACTCATCCTCGGACACTTTCAATCCCTGATTGGTTGTTAAAGCGTGACCTTCGTCCTTACTGCGAAACTGTTCCAGTTGCTCATTTTTGCTATTTCCGTTCACTTTTTGCTGTTCACTCATTAACAATGGCTCCTTCCGAAAGGTAGAGTAACGATAATATTCATCTCTTACCCTTAAGGAAGGAACGGCAAACAAAAAGAAGCGGAATTCCGAGAAGCCATTCTCCCGAAAATCCGCTTTACTCGCTTATCACTGACCTAACCTTTAATTCTCCGATACGTCTCTTCATCCGAAACAATATATAATCTAGCCTCTTTAGGAATAGGCTGGTCCAGCTTGCGATTGATGCTAAGGTCACTACGATCCGAGAGTAAAGTTGCACCTTGAAGGAGCAATTCCTGAAACGCCTGCCCATAGGTCTTCCATGCACTATTCACTGGAATCTCATAAATATCATCCCCATACTGGCGGCTCAGCAGCTGCGTAATCACCTCTGAATTCCCCTCTTGCAGAGCGGATCGGACTGCCAATCTAGAAATGGCATCATGCGACAGAACGAATTCATTGACCTGAACATGCCTGAAATTCTGTATATTCTTCTCCTGCATAATTTCTACGGTAGTATGTACTTGTGGCGCTATGCGCTCAATGCTGGAGGCGATAAGCAGAGATTTCCCGTCAATTAGCGATGCTTCATCAATCCGTGTGTCTCCGAACACAATGGCTGCCCTGGCTTCGTGTATGTTAGCTTTAAGGAGAATCTCATCGCTGGAAGCATCACCGCTTACAAAGTGGACCTGTTCCATATGCTCCAGCGGATGCCGTCCTATCTCATCAATGATGACGATATGACATTTAGGTGAATAACATAACACCTCATCTACCGCAGCTTGCGCTTTCTTACTCCAATTGATTAATATCACATGATCCTTTCCCCGGAAGCTCAATGTTCCTGCTCCTCTCCTTCTCTGCACCTCTGCAATAGAGTCAATAACCTTGCCAATAACCAAGCTGAGAAGACCAATCCCAAAAATATACAGAAACATGGTGAATAGCTTACCCACTACAGTCTCTGTAAAATAATCTCCATACCCAACGGTGGCCATCGTTGTCATGACCCAATAGAAGGCATTAAACCAGTTGTGGAATGTACTCGGTTCAAGCAGGTAAGCTATCGATGCGCTAAGAATTATAAAGATCAAAATAATCAGACCGATCGACCGTTTGCGTAAACGCATCATCCTGGTGGATATTCTCAGAAAAAAATGCATCTGCCATCCCTTCCTCACATTAATAAAGCTGCCTCTCGAGGTTATTACTGAGGGCAGCCTTATCCATGTCCATCTGCGATTTTTGAACTAAACAATCAAACTGCTGACTGCAAATGCTGTGCCGATAAACACCAAGCAGAGCATAGTGCCTACTGCCACATTGCCTTTTTCCAGATGTTCTGAAATTTTAAAGCTTGGGGTCGCCAATTCAAAAATCCAGTAAGCAGCGATGAGGCATACATAACCGACAGCAAACCAAATGATCATATGCAGAATAGAGGTATTCGTATACGCCGCTACTCCAATGATAATTGCTGTAGCGAGAAATTTGCCGCCAAGCGCTAGAGCTACAGCCACATTTCCTTTTTTCAGCTCTTCCATATCCTTGAACGGGGTCATCAAGCCAAAGATAACCATACCCAATAATTGCAGAAGAATAATCACAAATATACTGACTATTAAATTAACAACAATCGTCACTTTGCCCACCCCCGAAATTTCGCATATGCCGAGTCATAATCGGCGAAATCATGTACTTCCTCAAGGACTACGGAAGCGGTCTTTTCTTTCTCTAATGCTGCATAACGCTCATCGTCTATCGGCTGCTTGATCCGGTTGCCGGAAGGCAGCTCAAGGACGGCAAAGTTTCTTGTCTTCTCATTATATTTTGTCTTGTATACTCCTACAAGATCAACATCTGTAGTTACCGATACCTTAAGGTTGGTAAGATCCTCGACTGCTGTTTTTTCATCGGGATACGATTTAATGGTCGTCCAGGAAGAGAGGCGGACTTCATTGCGTTGGTCGGCATCTGTGATCAGCTCAGCGTCCATGAACTGCAATGTCCATATTTTATCGCCAGTAGCATAATTCTCATCATTCGGCAGCAGCTCATTATCCGGCAACACCGTCATATCGCTACCAATTAGATCACCTACAGTACTCTCCACAACCCGGTAATCCCAAGGTACCCGTGCAACACTGTCAGAAGTTTCAGCAGTGCCTGAATCAAACACACTCCCCTGATTACTGGAACATGCACTAAGCAGCAATACCGTTAGAAGCATCATACATAAAGCCCCGATCCGGGCCTTTACTAATCTAGTAGACGACTTGTTTATAGCCTTACTTTTATCCAACTATCTCACTCCCAACGCGATAAAATGACTGGCATTGCCCGTAATCAGTCCGCCAGCCCGGCCGAGCAGCCCACACGGCTTCCCATTAATGACGAACATGCCTGTCAGTAGGTGGAATTCACCTTCGGCGGTGTGTATTCGGGCTAGTTCAGCTCTTTTTTGATATACAGAGGGAAAAAGCTGACTGCTATCATAACCCTCTTCGTCCTCAATTTCTAGAGTTCCACTATCGTCAAAGAGACGTACAGAACCGCCTTCGCGGCCAAATACAGATTTGGACACAAAGCTGCCAGAGAACACAGGCTTATTATAAGTCGGCAAAATATAACGTGAGATCGCCTCACGCTCTTCATTGTCAAATAATAAGCCAAGCTCATACATTCCCCACACAGCTGCAATCAATCCCTTAGACTGCAACAGGATACTGTGCGGTCCATTAAAAAGCTGAAGATTTCCCTGCTCAACAGCATAGGCAAGTGCATCTCCACCTTCATCGACGGCCATCCACTCTTTAGGATATAGGGCGAACATCCGCTTTATCACCCGGTCCTCCCCGTCCTTCAAAATGCCCTCATCGACCCACAGGTCGAGACAGTCCACACACTGAATAGTAAGCCCGCTATGTCTGGCCAAGGCTTCAATCGTACCCGAATCTTCAAGATGAGACCCATAAGCAACACAAGCTGCGGTATCTGGACGTTCTATCTGCCAGGCTGCGGCAAGTTGTTCCTTCATCGCATGATTTGGACTAGTCACACCCGCCTGTTCACAGATCCAAGGTGTTGCTATGGAAGCCTCCACATAACCTGTAGGTGTATCGGCATTCAGTTCCAGAAGCTTGATGGTTCCATCATTAGCTATCGCAAAATCGAACCTTGCATACCGACTGATTAGACCTTCTTCCGGAATAGGAAACCCATCAAGCATCTCCCAAAGAACAGGAGGAATGCCCAGCAGCTCATACAAATCGCGTTTTAGATGTATATACCGAACCGCTTTATCGAGGATAGCCCACAGCTTTGCGGAGGCTTCCTCAAGCTCTTTATAAATGTCGCTGCGCATCACAGCTATTGCATCCATCCAGTACTCTTCTTCCTCTAGATCTGCCCAAGTGAACCCAAGCTCATGCAGCGCTTGTACCCGTGGGCCCCGCTCCAGATCAGACAAATCCAGAATCTCAAACACGCTCTGCTGATCACTCATCCGCCGAAACCACTCTTACTAGAACCAGATCTCGATGAAGATTTCGAGCCTGAGCTTGATTTAGAGTTCTTCGAAGAGTTTAAGCCACTGGAAGTGCCACCGATTCCGTTCTTTGAAGAGGAACCTCTTCTCGTGATGGAACCCGTGGATGAGGTTGAGGTTTTAGGTTTCACTACAGAACCGGGCACCTTTTTATTCTGGAACTTTTCGCTGCTATAAGTAGGTGGTTTATAAGTGGTTCTCGTGCCTCCATAATAGGTAGGACGGTCCTTAGCCCATCCTCTGGAGGAGTAATTGGCACCGCTGTTAAACAACATGTGATACAGAAGCAAATCCGTCCAGCCAAAACCTGAATGATAACCGCCATAGTTATTCACTACCGTTGTTCCGTTTGAAGTTACTACGCCTTGGCCTTGCTCCTCTACCTCTTTCGTACCTTCTTCGGGGTAGGGAATATTCCAATCCACATTTTTATCAAAATAAGCTTTAACCTCTTCATTAGACCAAGAGACTAGCTGTGGTTCGCCCGCAGAAGTATTCGCGCTAGCCCCCGCTCCGCCAGGAATAAACATAGCATTCGCTAATAAGGCTATGCCTAGCGATGTTGATAATACACGGATGGGTTTGCCATCTGCGGTAAATAATTTTGATGCAGGCAATTCCTTATCCCTTTCTTCTTTAGCCATCGTAAGGTTCTCCTTCCCTGATGATCTTCTATCCCTCAGTGTGCATCGGAACAAGCAAAAGCTCCAGCTTGCCCTCATCCACATTCAGTCGTCCTTCAACCGCCTCATATTCCTTACTGCCCACCACTATATAATTGACATGTTCAAGTGCAGTTATCATATTCATGCTCCACGTACGCTCTTCAATCACTCGTAGATCACCTTCTGGCATTTTTTCGATTAAAACTACACTCATCCCGTTATCCATTATTACCATTCCTTCCTTATATCTGCTATAGCATCTGATACGTTTTTATCACCTTTTCGTTTCAGTTCTAAGCTTGTATAGATTGCCCAGCATTACTTTTGGAATAAGAACGTCTATATAAAAGGAGAACTCCTAACGAACACAAGCTGACAAGGAGCAACAGTCCGTATACATGCTCATAGGCTTTTGCCGGCGCAAGATCACGCTGAGCATGCAGCAACAGCCCACAGACCGCAACAGATACAGAACCTCCAAAAAACTGAATCAGTTGTAAAAGCCCCATACCTGAACCAATCCAAGTTCGCGGAAGAACCCGAGAAGCTTCATTATTTAAGGATGCCATTGTCGCCGAGAAGGCCGGAGAGAAGCAAAGATAACCAAGCAGAAGAACTACAGGAGATACAGAAAGGTTCAGCGCAAATGCAGCCATAACAGCGGCAAGAATACAATGCCCTATGATTAAGAAGCGCAAGTTGCCATACCGGTCAATAAAACGTCCAACAAAACGGGTAAGAAATGCAGATAATAACGCACCTGGTGCGATAAACAAACCAATCATCAACGCGGATTTACCAAACAGATTAGCGAGCACAAGCGGCATCAGGAACAAATTCCCCAAGTTCAGCACCAGAATACAAAAGCCTATGGTAACTAGCTTCAAGTATCCCGGCATTTTTAGCAGCTGCGGGTTAATAAAGGATTCCTTCGCCTTCTTCAAATACCAAGCGTGCACGATAATAGACACTACGCCCACTGCCAACCATACCAGAGATTGGGTAGTTACGGCTACCAGCAGACTTGCCGCATTTACTACGGTCAGCGCCGCCCCAATAACGTCAAAGCTTGCAGGCTGCGGCTGTTCCTTAGGTAATAAACGCAGTAGTACTGGCAATACAACAAGCACAAGGCAAGTAATTCCGAATAACCCGTTCCAGCCAAAATACTGACTGATGACACCACCAAAAATCGGGCCCAAACCAAAGGCCATTGCACTCCCTGCGGAGATCATGGCGATAGCCGCACCACGTCTTTCAATAGGCACATAACGGCTAGCCAGTACGAGACCCAATCCAGCCATCGCACCCGCGCCAGCAGATTGTACTATTCTCGTTATCAATAATGTATTAAAGTCATGCGCAAATAATCCAAACACTGAGGCCAACCCAAGAGTAATTAAGCCAACGGTCAAAAGTCTCCGAATCGGCACAACGTCTGATAAGCGGCTATAAATAACCGTCGATAAAGCATATCCAATCGAATAGCTCGAAATTACCCATGAACCTAGATCAGCAGAAATTTGGAGATCCTGAATAATGGTTGGAAGTGATACATTAAACATCGTTGTGTTCATCACTACGATAAAAAGGCACACGGTCCATAATGGCATGACTACTTTATCATTCATTACTACTTTCTCATTCATTCCTATCCATCCCTGTCCTAATTTATCTATACAAGCTTATCTAAGTTTATGCCTATAAAATCAGGATGGCAATTGGAATAGGGGGATTTAGACTACTTACGCCACATCAATCCGCACAACAATTCAAACAACTCCATGTAGTTGCGTGGATTTTTGCCCGTTAATGTATGAATGCGATTAAGCCGGTAGTTCAGTGTATTTCGGTGAATATTCAGCTTCTGTACAGTACGATTATGGTCCCCATTCTCAGCAATAAATACTTGCAGTGTTTCAATCAGGCCTGTCTTATCGCCCGACTGATCCAGTAGAGCATAAATCGTCCCGGGCCGTTCTGCCCCGTCATAGGAGAGATGAATTAAGAATCTTAGTTCTTCATAAGTGTACAGTATCTTGAGCGGGTCGACTCTACTACCAACACTAATCGCCGCCTGGGCCTGTTCAAGTGAATAAGCAGCTAACTCCTCTGCTTCGCCAGAACCTATTCGCCCCACATTCGCACATGAATTTAGTTTTCCTATGAGCTCTTTATAAAGAAAAACATCCGTTATAAAAAAAACCGCCTTATCATTCTCCAAATTCCAGTAATGTGGATAGGACCTAAATACATTTTTGAATTCTTTTCCGTTCACATCGCCTTCCACTAGGATCGCCCAGCATTTTTTCTTAAGATCAAGCCCATAGCTGCCCGCCCGTTCCAGAAACTCAAGATCATATGCTTCTTTACGATAAGACAATTCATGATAAAATTTCACACGTTTTACTCGCTCATCCTGTTCCAGCTTGTTCCTTGCTTCCTGCTCAATAAGTAATATAGTAGTGACTCTGACCAGCTTACTAAACGGCCTAACCTCATCTGGATGTCCCGTAATACCTACCACACCCAAAACTTTATGATCTATAATAATGGGTTCATTCACCCCCGGCTTCATGCCGCTGCCATCCTCGTACACTTCAAAGACATGCCCACTTTGAATGGCTATTCTCGCTCCCTCATGTAAGGTTCCGACCCGTTTCAGATCTCCGCTTCCTACAATAAAGCCGCTCTCATCCATAACATTAATGTTATAAGGAACTACGCTCATCATTTCTTGTGCTATTTGTCCTGCGAGTGATTTCGATATCTTCATGTCTGTACCTCCTGTCCCTTTATATTCTACTCAGAAAGCTTCTACCTTAAAAAAGAAAAAAGGGGCTGACTCCGTTCAGTCAGCCCCTCTATCACTTTGTATAATTCAATCAGCTTCCTTGGTTCAGCATGACTAACCTAGCCACATTCTCAGCCGTTCTTTCCAAATTCTCTTGCCCTTTATTCAAAGCATCCTCCAATGAAGATGCACCTGGCATGATCCCAAAAATAGCATCAATCCCTTTATCATACAGCACTTCCGTCTGATCGCCGATCCGTCCCGCAAAGGCCAGCACAGGTTTATTATATTTCTTAGCGACCTCAGCAACGCCAAGCGGGGTCTTGCCATATTGAGTCTGGAAATCGATGCTTCCTTCCCCGGTCCACACCATGTCCGCCTGCTGCACTTTTTCTTCAAGTCCAGTATAGTCGATCACAAGCTCAATGCCCTTTTTTAATATTCCGTTTAAGAACACCACCAGTCCTGCCCCAAGGCCACCCGCTGCACCAGCACCAGGCATATCTATAATATCGAAACCCAATTGCTCTTTGATGACACTCGCATAATGATGCAGATTGCTGTCCAGCTGTTTGATCATATCCGAAGTAGCCCCTTTTTGCGGACCAAATACATTGGAAGCCCCGGTCGGACCACATAATGGATTCGTAACGTCGCAGGCCACTTCAACCTGTACATCCTTAAGGCGAGGGTCAAATCCACTCAGATCAATACGGGCTAATCTGCCGAGCTCACCACCACCAAACAACAGCTCATTGCCTTCGGCATCCAGCAGCCTGCCGCCTAATGCCTGCACCATCCCGGCGCCTCCGTCATTGGTGGCACTGCCACCGATACCGATCAGCAGCTTGCTGACCCCACGATCCAGACATGCTTTGATTAATTGTCCTGTCCCGTAGGTAGTTGTAATCAACGGGTTACGTGTCTCTGGGGATACCAGCTGAATGCCACTCGCACTAGCCATTTCCAGCACCCCTGTCAGCCCGTCTCCTGTGATTCCGTAGGATGCGCTAACTTCATTGCCCAGTGGCCCTTTAACTTTTGTTATATATACTGTACCTTCCGTTGCATCGACCAAGGACTGCATCGTTCCTTCGCCGCCATCTGCCATGGGTACATGAATACAAGTAATATTAGAATTTACTTTATGAATGCCTTTTTCCATGGCTTCACAAGCTTCTTTGGCTGTCATGCTTTCCTTGAAAGAATCCGGTGCCAATACGATGACAAAGTCTTTATTCATAGAATATCCGTCCCTTCTAGTTGCAAATATAAATTATAGGATGAAGCCGTATAATATAGTGGCGACGATAGCCATCGTCAGACCCACGAGACTTTCATAAGGAATCAGTGACATCCGGTCCTTAATGTTCATCTTAACGGAATCAGCGGTCACGTGGAAGAAGTTACCGTGTGGCAGATGGTCAATGACTGTAGCCCCGGTGTGCACCATAATTGCTGCATTTAGCGGCGCTGTGCCCATCGAAAGAATAGCGGGACCAAATGATCCGGCAGCCACGATAGAAGCCGTAGAGGTTGATGCTGTAGCAGCCGCCATCAGGATCCCTGCAATTGGCGCAAGGAACGTTCCGGAAATCCCCATAGCCGTTATTGCATCTACAACAGTAGCACTCAAATCCGATTTTGAGATAATACCAGCGATAGCACCAGCACCAATCAGGATAATGGCTGTACCTGTCATTTTATTTAACCCTGAGGTTGTAAAAGAAATGATGTTCTTCGTTTGTTTCATAGCAATCAATCCAATAATGCCGGCAAGAGGCAAGATGATCATAGAATCGACTTTAAATGATTTCAGCAATTCAATATTTAGAATATTTCCGATTGGGTTAATGGCTAGAAGTAAAATAGCGACAACTGGAGCGACGATGGCACGGCCAAAGCTAGGTTTAACCTTAGTACTGTCTTCCTCTTTAGTTACAACGTCGCCCTCTGCAATTTTCACACCTTTGTTGACCAGCAGATTAGCAATAATAACAGTGACAATCAGACCCGCAACGGCTGGGATGAATCCATGAATCATGACCTGAGCCAAATCTACATCAAAGCCTTTAGCTACGGCAATGGTGTTCGGGTTCGGTGAAATAATGTTACCGGCTTTACCGCCACCGACCAGTGCGAGCAGCAAAGCGGTTTTGGAAATGCCGATCTTCTTACCTACGGACAAAGCGATTGGAGCGACAATAATGATAGCGACTGTGATGAATACGCCTACCGCTGTAATAATCATAGTTGCCAGCGCTATAGATAATAACGCTTTCTTTTCGCCAAGCTTATCTACTATGGTCTCGGCCATTCGTTCGGCTGCCCCTGATTCAATCAATACCCCGGCCAGCACACCGGCTGCGAGAACACGTACAACTGCACCCATAACACTATTCGTTCCGTCGATGACATATTGTACTGTCTCTGCAATGGATGCCCCGCCTAATATCCCTCCGGCAATCGCGCCTAAAAAAAGTGCGTAGACCGGGTTAACCTTTTTGAAAATCAATACGACGGCCAGAATCAATCCCGCAATCGCGCCCATCCAGTTAATTACTGTGCCTTCCATCTCTAGTTGCCCCCTAGTATAAGAATTTGACACTATACAGTGTGTAATTTGATAACGCTTTCTAAACTGAGTATACTGCGCTTACAAACCCAATAATATTGACGGGACAACCTATTTTTTTGTGCATATGCACAAGCTCTGAGCATGAGAAAAAGACCAAGCTTAGGTTTCAGCACACCAGAGCTTGGTCTTTTAACATGAATTAGACGTATTAAGAAACTTGAGTTTCTTTCGTTAGAACAGGGGCAGCAGGATCTTCTGCCAGAACATTATCCTTTGTCTTCGAGAGGAAGATATTCAGCACAATCGCTGTAAGGGAACCGGAGACGATACCGTTTTGCAGCAGCATCCGAGCGAATTCAGGCAATTGATCGAACATTGCAGGTACAGTTGCCGAACCCAAACCAACAGCGATACTACAAGCGGCAATCAGCAGATTACCATCCTTACGCAGATCTACCTCTGACAGAATCGACATCCCGGAAACAGCAACCGATCCGAACATCACGATCATCGCTCCACCCAGTACGGCATTGGGAATAACTGTTGTCAGAGCCGCCAATTTAGGCAGTAGTCCAAGCACAACCATAATCCCACCGGCTGCAAAAATAACATTCCGAGTTTTGACCCGAGTCAGCGAGACCAGACCTACATTTTGCGAAAATGCTGTGTACGGAAATGCATTAAAGATCCCGCCCAGCATAATCGCCAAACCTTCCGAACGCAGCCCGTTTACGATCTGCTTTTGTTCCACTTTCTGATCCGTCACTTTACCAATCGCAAAGTAAACACCTGTGGACTCCACCATACTAACAATATTAACAATGATCATAGTGAAAATAGCCGTAAGATTGAACTGAGGCCATCCGAAGTAGAAAGGCTGTGCAACACTTACCCAAGAGGCTTCACCTACTGTAGAGAAACTAACAATGCCCATTCCATAAGCAATAATTGTACCCACTAAAAGACCTATCAAGACAGAGACCGAGCGAAGAAATCCTGTAGTAAAACGGTTAACCGCTAAAATGACCAGCAGCGTGATCAGTGCAAGCAACAAATTGCGGGGATTCCCAAAATCAGCGCTGCCTTCTCCGCCAGCTACGCTATTCATAGCTACAGGAATAAGAGATAACCCAATAATGGTCACGACTGAGCCCGTTACTATCGTTGGGAAAAACCTCAGTAGCTTCCCATAAAGGGGGGCCGCCAGTACCACGAATAAACCAGATAAAATAATTGCTCCGTACACCGTCGCCAAATTGTTGGCACTGCCGATAGCGATAATCGGCCCTACTGCCGTAAAGGTACATCCAAGAATAACCGGCAGCCTGCTGCCAAAATACTTAGTGCCCATAATCTGCAGCAAAGTAGCTAACCCGCAAGTAAACAAATCAGCTGCGATAAGATAGGCCATTTGGGTGGCATTCAGGTTCAACGCGTTCCCTACGATCAGCGGAACAACAACTGCTCCGGCATACATCGCCAGTACATGCTGAAATCCTAACGCAAATACTTTTTTCTTGCTTAACATCTCGCACTCTCCTTGATTGGCTCTTTTGAACTTTCATTATCAATGAAGTGAATTTCACCTGGTGACATAGATGTGATCCGGGCTAAGGCATGGACTTCTATCCCTCTATCCTCGAGTAGACTCCGGCCTTCTTGGAAACATTTTTCAATCACACAACCAACGCCAAGGAGCTCAGCGCCAGCCTCTTTCACGATATCAACCAGTCCAACAAGAGCAGCACCAGTAGCCAAAAAGTCATCTACAATAAGCACCTTATCACTTGGTCCGATATATTTTTGCGAGACACTAACCATATAATCCTCTTTGCGTGTAAAAGAATGTACCGGCGCGGAATAGACCGCTTCAGATAAGGTCACTGCTTTCTTCTTCTTCGCATATACAAACGGTACGCCTAAGGCGATGGCCGTAGCCATGGCAAATTGAATGCCACTCGCTTCAATAGTGATGATTTTAGTGATAGGCAAATGTCCGAACAACCGCTTGAACTCCTGTCCAATTTGTAAGGCAAGCTCCGTATCCACCTGATGATTCAGAAATGAATCTACCTTTAGTACCGTATCTGATAAAATAAGACCCTCTTGTCTGATGCGCTCTTGAAGTACCTTCATAGTAAACTTGATCTCTCCTTCTGAATTAAAAACAAAAAAAGGACAAATCCCTTGAGTCGTTTCTCTCAAGTGAATTTGTCCTTCTGGGTTTTTGTCCCTTAGTGGTGTAACACTGCATAGTGTCCGCATCGCTCGGTCCAGTCCTTCCATAGTCAGGAAGCGGAACCCTAGATGCGCTATTTCACTCATAGTCGGATAATTACAGTGGTTATCCGGTAGAAACTTATGGGCCATATTCCCAAGATTATATGAGTTGACAAGCAAATATAAGGATAATGTATAATGTGAAACTTATATTTTTATAAATGTTCAATATGAATACCTTGTATATCTTACACGCTCTGTCTGGTGCTTACAAGCAAAATTTTAAGCAATTTGCATGCCATTTTCAGGTTATTTTCACGAAATTCAATTGTTTACATTTAGTAGTTGCTACTCCAATATCTTCTGCGCTGTTTCTTGGGTCGTTACAAGTACATTCATATAACCCCCATTTAGTGCCCCAAGGATCCCCGTTACCTTCTCAAGTGACTCCGCTACACCAATCGAATACCGTGCTTGCTTAATTTGCTCCAGCTCAATGGTCAGTGTTCGATCCGATATTCCGGTATGCACGGGAATCCCGTTGCCATCATAGAATCGTGAACAGATATCACCAGCGACCTTTCCATTCTCCAGCTCAGCAATCACTGCATCACCATAAAAACCGCGCCACGCCTCTTCCCCTTTCGTTGCCGGCGATCCGATGCCGAACACAGCGATATCCAGATGGTCCCACGCCTTGGCAATGGTCTGATAATACTGCGAATTCATCAGTTGATCTCTAGTTTCCTTTTGCTCCGTGATCGCTGGAACATCAATCATTAACGAGCGCGCACCCCATTTTAGAGCAGCTTGATAACAGATGTTATTTACATGGTACCCGCTCTCCATCTTTCCTGATGGGCCGCCGACCGTAGGTACACAGGTTACAAAAGGTCTCTGGGCTTGTGTTAGGCTTTCTACGACGGCAGCTAAGCTGCTTCCCCAAGAAAATCCAATCGTATCTTTCGGGAGAAGCACTTGCTCGAGCCATCTCGCACAGGCTTGTCCTATAGCTTTGCGTTTAATCGTGCTGGACTGTGCAGGATCTACCTCCACAACAATGGCTTCCCGTAGCCCGAACCGCTCCTTCAGCTCCTGCTCCAATGTAAAATGATCGCCAGTATCGTAATTAATAGTTATTGTAACGATCCCTTCTTCACGTACCCTCTTTAGCATCCTGCTGATGGTGGTACGATATATACCAAGTTGGCTGGAGATATCACTCTGCGTTAAATTCTGTTCATAATACATTTGTGCTATTTTAATAAGCAGCTTCTTATCTTCTTTTCGATCCATGTTACAACGCCCCCGCGTATTCAACAGTTTGACGGATTTAGACCCCCCCGCTATACTGTAGACGATTGTTTTGCACATTTATTATTATATTGCACAAATGTGCTTAATATCAAAACTTTTATGAAGATGAATGGATCAGATGGAATCAAGGTATCTCTAAATAAAAACAAAAAATCAAACAAGTGAGGTGCTGGAAATGAACCCTTTAAAGTGGGCAATTGTCGGTCCAGGAAGTATAGCTGCCGAATTTGCGGCTGCGCTGAATGAAACGGGAGGAACGTTGTATGCGGTTGGGTCGCGAAGCTTGGAGAAAGCACAACAATTCGCTAATCAATATGGAGCCACGAAAGCTTATGGCAGTTACAGTGAAATGCTGCAAGATCCTGCAATTGATGTAGTGTACATCTCTACGCCACATAGCAATCATTATGAATACATCATTGAAAGCTTACAGAATAACAAACATGTTCTCTGCGAAAAAGCAATCACGGTGAACAGCAAACAACTTCAAGAAGTCACCCGACTTGCCGCTGAAAAGGATCTGGTTGTGGCCGAAGCTATGACCATCTACCATATGCCACTGTATAAGAAACTGCGGCAGCTCATTGATGACGGCATCATCGGGCGCCTCAAAATGGTGCAGGTCTCCTTTGGCAGCCATAAAGAATATGATGTGAACAACCGTTTCTTCAGCAAAGATCTGGCGGGCGGAGCACTGCTGGATATTGGGACATATGCGCTGTCCTTCACAAGATTCTTCCTGTCCAAACAGCCCCATGAGATTCTTACTACGGTAAAACAATTCGAGACAGGAGTGGACGAGCAATCCGGTATTATTCTTAACAATGCGGCAGATGAAATGGCGGTAATCTCCCTTACAATGCGCTCCAAAATGCCTAAACGGGGGGTGGTTGCAGGAGAGCTCGGATTTATTACCGTAGACAATTTCCCGCGGGCCAGCAAAGCCACCATTCAATATTTGGATGGCACAGTAGAGACGATTGAAGCTGGAGATACAGCCAAAGCTTTGCAATACGAGATTGAAGATATGCAGCGGTATATTGCAGATAAAAGCCATAAAGAGACCCTCAACCTCTCCTTGGATGTCATGGACATTATGAGCAATGTCCGGGAACAATGGGGGATCAAATATAGCTTTGAATAAATAAACCGTTTAGTAGGCAGCTAACTTAGGCAAATGATTGTTTTTCGAGGTAGATCGCCCGTATTCATCACTTATTCCCCCCATCTGCATTAATGTTAATGAAGTCAAAGTATGGGAGAGTGAATATGGGTGGCCTATAAAAGAGACCGGATCGTTGTCATTATTCAAAAAGGAAAACGGCGCATAATTACAAGGACCCCCCTCCACGGAGTGGACAGATTAGTCTTTGTCATCAACAATCAATATACGAACGCCCCCAACACTACACAAATTGCAAGCGGTGCAGGGCGCAGCAGCGCAAGCGGCAATAATGCCGCCATTGCTTCTCCCTATACACGCCAACAACAAAGTATCGGCGCAGGCGGTGATGCGACTAACCTAGGCAGCGGGGGCTACAAACGCGGCAAAGCTAAGCCCCTCTTATTATATCCGTATCGCAAAGAAGTTGTGGTCGTTATCAATACCCAGACGGTTAAACTGCCTAAACGGAGCCAGAATGCCTCCGCAACTCAGGTAGCAAGCGGAGGCGGAACGTTCAGCACCGGTGGAACAAACTCCGCTATTGAAAGCCCAGGAACAAGACAGCAGCAGGCGGTTGGTGGAGGATCGGGTGGGCACGCCACTAACAAAGGCACAACTAAACGGCGCCACCTTAAACAACGGTCTCGTTAACCCTATTGGGACTATATAACAAGCATAGCAAAAAGCATGGGCAAACCTGACGAGATCAGGGTGCCCATGCTTTTTGCGGTTTGGCGAGTTGCGCTATAGGTACTTTTTAGTACCTATAGCACTTTAAAGTACGTACTATACTTAATGGACAGATCTCTTCATAATAGCACTTACCGGCCGGTGATTAACACAGCGTAGGAGTGAAAGAAATGTCCTTAGATAAAAAAAGAAGCACCTTGGCGCTCTTAGCTCTAGCCATTAGTGCCTTTGCGATTGGTACCACTGAGTTTATCAGTGTGGGGCTGCTGCCTCTAATCGCCACGGATCTGCATATACCGGTAACCACAGCCGGGTTGACCGTTACTTTATACGCTTTAGGAGTAACTTTTGGCGCACCCATCTTAACGTCGCTAACCACGTCGATATCGCGCAAAACCTTACTGCTAAGCATTATGATCGTCTTTATTATCGGCAATAGTCTTGCGGCGGCTGCGGACGGAATTACATTGCTGTTAATCGCGAGAGTAATTTCCGCTCTGGCCCATGGCTTGTTCATGTCGATTGCTTCGACTATTGCCGCCGATCTCGTGCCTGAGGATCGTAAGGCCAGTGCCATTGCCATCATGTTCACTGGACTTACAGTAGCTACTGTTACTGGCGTTCCGCTAGGTACGTTCCTTGGCCAACAACTCGGCTGGCGTGCTGCATTTGTTGCTATTATTGCTATCGGGCTTATAGCACTCATCGGCAATCTGATCCTTGTTCCTTCATCCGGGCTGCGCAATGGCACCCATACACCCCTTCGTGAGCAAGTTAAGCTGGTCACCAATGGGCGTTTACTGCTTGCCTTCGCAATTACGGCTTTGGGCTATGGGGGCACATTTGTAGTCTTTACTTATTTATCACCCCTTCTGCATGAGATCAGCGGCTTCAAAGAGAATACAGTCGCTGTAATCTTGCTTGTATACGGCATTGCGATTGCCATCGGGAACGTGATTGGAGGTAAAGCCGCCAACCGCAAACCGATGAATGCTCTATTCTATATGTTCGCAGTCCAAGCTGTCGTCTTATTTGTCTTAGCTTTTACCGCACCTTATAAGGTTGCCGCACTGATTACGATCTTCTTTATGGGACTGTTAGCTTTCATGAACGTGCCCGGCTTGCAAGTACATGTCGTTACGCTTGCAGATCGATATGCGCCAAGTGCACGAGATGTAGCTTCTGCATTAAATATTGCTGCTTTTAACGCTGGTATTGCCATTGGTGCGTACCTTGGCGGCATCGTCACAGATCATATGGGACTGATTCATACCACTTGGGTAGGTGCCATCATGGTTCTGTCCGCTGTATTACTAACGGCATGGAGCCGTGCTCTGGAGAAGAAAGATGAGGCTCCTCTCCAGACTAAAGCTGCTTAAAGAGCAGTCCATTAACAACCCAAACAAACTTTTAAATATCTTAGGAGGTTACTTTATTATGGCTCAACATCTACAGGATACAACTACATTACACAACGGTGTAAATATGCCTTGGCTAGGGCTTGGCGTATTTAAAGTGGAAGAAGGCGCAGAACTGATACAAGCGATCAAATCCGCTATTAGACACGGTTACCGCAGCATTGACACTGCCGCAATTTATGAGAATGAAACAGGCGTGGGACAAGCCATCCAAGAGGCTCTGCAAGAGAACAGCTTGTCCAGAGAAGAGCTTTTCGTAACCTCAAAGGTCTGGACCGCAGATATGGGCTACGAAGAAACCATTGCCGCCTACGAGACTAGCTTAGCTAAACTCGGACTTGAATACCTGGATCTGTACCTTATTCACTGGCCTGTAAAAGGAAAATATAAAGAGTCTTGGAGAGCGCTTGAAACGTTGTATAAAGAGGGCCGGGTAAAAGCCATTGGGGTCAGCAACTTCCAGATTCACCATCTTGAAGATGTACTGAAGGATGCTGAGATTAAGCCGATGGTCAATCAAGTTGAATTACATCCTTATTTGAATCAGCAAGAGCTGCTCGACTTCTGCAAAGAGCAAGGAATCCAATTAGAAGCTTGGTCTCCGTTAATGCAAGGTCAATTGTTCGATCAGCCTGTACTGAAACAAATTGCCGCCAAACATGACAAATCCGTCGCTCAGGTTATTGTCCGTTGGGACCTGCAACGTGGGATTATCACCATTCCTAAGTCTACTAAAGAACACCGGATCATCGAAAATGTAGACGTGTTTGATTTCAAATTATCTGACGAGGATATGACTCTAATTAACTCTCTCAACCAAGATCAGCGGGTAGGTCCAGACCCAGATCATTTTGATTTCTAAGGGATTACGCACCTTGCACTAACACTATAAGCACCGGCAACACGAGAAACGAAGCAAGCGTCGTCCACAAAATACATTTGGATACCAGCTCCGGTGAGGCATTAAAACGCTCGGCTAGCACGACGGCGTTGACGGCAACTGGCATAGAAGCCAAAATCAGCAGCACAGAGAACAAGGTTCCGGTAATTTGCAGGATCGATAATCCGAGGTAAGCCACTAGCGGCGCTAAGATTAATCGAATCGACAGCCCAGTCCAAAAAGTAGACTGACCCTTGCGTGCGGATGGCATGTTTCTCACTTTAACCATCTGTGCGCCAAGGATCGCCAGTACCACCGGTGAATATCCTCCAGCTACCAAGGCAACCCCTGTAGCCACCTCTGCAGGCAAATGCAGGCCAAAGATACGGAGAAGAAGGGCCAACAGAGCTGCGTAAATGGCAGGAAGTGAAAAGACCGATTTTACTGCATTTTTTACCGAGAACTGAGATCTTGCTGCAAAATAAACGCCTATCGTATTCACGATAATCATTTGTCCGATCACATATACAGAGGCCTTATCGAGACCAAGCTGTCCGAAAGCTAGCAACACCAGCGGAAGTCCATAATTCACGCTATTCGTAAACGTTGAAATCAAGGTCAGACCGGATACTTCGGATGGATCTAGCTTCAATAATTTGCCGACTATATTCGCAATCGCCCATAAGAAGATTAGATTTAGAAGCGAAAAGGCGAGCGTCTTATAAATATCATTCATGGATATCTCGGCAGTAGCCAATGTATTTAAAATAATTGCCGGCGTTAAAAAGTATAGATAAAGCGTCAATAACGGCTTCGTATCCAGATTCTTAAACCGCCCAAGTAGCGCACCCACGATCACAGGAATGGACAAAGGTACGATGACTTGGTATAACGTCGATAACACACTTTGGATCATGAATAGAACTCCTCTGCTGTAGGTTACTTCAAACTATAAGCGCAACAGCACAGAACGTCTAAGATATGAAATCAATATACCTCATAGCCAAAACCTATCATACCAGCAAAAAAGCTCCCAACCCTTACAAAGGGTTGGGAGATTTTCGGTATATTGTTACATCATTTTGATCTCAAGCAACTCATATTTAATGATGCCCATCGGTGCATTTACACTAACAATATCGCCGACCTTTTTACCCAGCAATTCCTTGCCTAGCGGGCTTTCATAGGAAATCTTGTTATTAAGAACATCTGCCTCAGCAGCTCCAACAATTCTATATTCGATCTTCTCCGAATATTCGATGTCATTCAGAATAACAATACAACCCATACTAACCTTTGACAGATCCATTTGGCTCTCATCCACGATCTTGGCTTTGGTCAACATTTTCTCCAGAATCATAATACGAGTCTCCATGAACGATTGATCGTCCTTGGCCGAATGGTACTCACTATTTTCCTTCAAGTCTCCATAGCTGATCGCCAATTTAAGCCGTGCGGCCAATTCCTTACGCCCTGCGCCTTTCAATTCCTTCAGCTCTTCCTCTAATTGAGCCAACCCTTCTTTGGTCAAGAACACTTCTTCATTAGACATGTATACAACTCCTATTTTGGATGCTTTATAATATTTTAACCGATATATCCCAAACTTGCGAAAGATCTTACAAGAAGAAACAACATTGTCGTCCTTAAAGGACGACAACCATTTCTCGTAGAAATATAAAGATACTTTAAAGTACAAAACATATAAATGCTTATATTTTAAAAAAATCCCTGCCACAATGGAACATTGGGCAAGGAGGTCAATGCTGCTTAATTATTCTGGCAAATGCTCTTTACAAAAAAGGAGTAACGCTTCTTCCTCGTCCTCTTCCATATCGAAATCGAGCAGTTGACCTGAAGTTGTCTCCTGTAGATCATAACTTACGATGCTGACTTGATCTTCATCCACCTTAATAATCGCTCTAGCGGATACTCCGTTCTCTACATACAGCTCATCATCCTCTGGAACGTCCAGTTGAACGACAAATTCATACCGTTTACCGGTTAGTATACCGAAAGGATCTTTTACATTCTCCACATTGTAGCCCGTAAATGTCAACATAACTCAATCAACCTCTTTTCCTAATACCTGCCACGTCATTGTATCACAAAAAGTAACATATTGTTGTCGAGGTAGTCCGTCAAGCCATGGCTTTGGATTTCTTGATTTGTTTGCTTCGCAGCTGTCCGCAGGCAGCATCAATATCCACACCATGCTCCAGACGAGTGCTTACGCTGACACCCTGCTTCTTCAAGGTATCAAAAAAGGCCCGCACCGTCTCCCGCTCGCTTCTTTGATATTGGCTGTGTTCATCCACCGGGTTATAAGGAATCAAATTCACATTGACGAGTGGGCGTCGATCGCCAATCAGCTCGGCCAGTTCAAGCGCATGCTCTCTGCCGTCGTTTACATCCTTCATCAGAATGTATTCCAGCGTAATTCTCCGCTTGGTTTTCTCCAAATAATAATCTATAGACTCCATTAGCTTCTCTATTGGAATGGCCTTGTTAATCTTCATGATCTGCGTCCGCAGTTCATTATTAGGGGCATGCAAAGAAACCGCCAGGTTCACCTGCGTATTCGCATCCGCAAATTCAACGATTTTGTTAGCCAATCCGCTCGTTGATACGGTAATCCCTCTACCCGCAATTGCTAGTCCCTTGTGATCTTTGACAATCGCCAGGAAATCGAGCAGGTTCTTGAAGTTATCGAATGGCTCGCCAATGCCCATCACTACGACGTGACTGACCTTTTGATCCAGGTTCGCCGTATCCAGATGCTGCTGGACCTTCATAATCTGCTCCACAATCTCTCCGCTGGAGAGATCCCGGCTCTTCGCCAATAGCCCACTTGCACAGAAGCTGCAGCCGATATTGCAGCCCACTTGCGTGGTTACACATACAGACAAGCCGTATTTCTGTCTCATAAGCACGGTCTCGATCAGGTTGCCATCCTTTAGACGGAACAGGAACTTAATCGTTCCATCCGCAGATTCCTGCTTCACATGTTCTTCCAAGGTATGAATGACAAAATTCTGCTCTAATAATTCTACACAATCTTTATTTACATCGAGCATTTCCGAAAAGTCTGTAATCCGCTTCCGATAAAGCCAATCCCAGACCTGCGTAGCCCGAAACTTTTTATGTCCACGTTCTAACAGCCATGCCGCCAGTTGATCAAAAGTTAATCCATAAATGGATTCTATATTCATTCGTTATCCTCTTTTCAAAACGTTAAAGTTCAGACCATCACTACTCATTGTCTCAAATTTTTTTTATTAAAACAAGGGGAGTTATTGGGTTGTGTCGAAGTTTACACCATTAAAGTCTGTTCTATGAACATGTATCTAAGGAGCGATGGAATCATATGGGTTCAACAAGAATAAAAGCAATCAGCCTCACCCTTCTAGCTGCCGTTCTAATCCTTGGCGGTTTTTTAGTGTATATTACTCTCACTGACTATAAACCACAGGAGATTACTACACTTACTGTAAACAATAATCCGCAGCAAGTAATGAAGCAGGGAGAGTCCTTTTCTGTAACTACCTTTAATATTGGCTACGCCGGGTTGGATAAAGGCCAAGATTTCTTTATGGATGGCGGAACAAAGTCACGCTCAAGCAGTAGGGAACAAACGAAGATAAACCTTGAGGCCGTAGCGTCCCTTATGACAGTTACAGACTCGGACCTGTTCATGCTGCAGGAGGTCGACATCGATTCTTCCCGTAGCAACGGTATAGATGAAGTCTCTTACTTGTCGAATAAATTCGCTGATTACAGCAATGTTTTCGCGACCAACTACAAGGTACCTTGGGTACCGCTTCCTGTTCTTGATCCGATGGGCTCGGTGAACAGCGGTTTATTAACTTTATCCCGTTTTAACAGCACAAGTAATATTAGATATGATCTCCCGGGCAAAGAAACCTGGCCTCGCCAACAATTTGATCTCGACCGTGCTTTTGTGGAGAGCAGGTTCCCCGTTGATAATGGAAAAGAACTGATTCTAGTCAATCTTCATTTATCAGCCTTTGACCAAGGCGGAACGATTCGCAAACAGCAATTGGAGTATTTATCGGCTTATATCAAGAAGGAGAATGACAAAGGGAATTACCTCATCTTAGGGGGAGATTGGAACCATTCCCTTCCGGGTACAGCTCCTGATGCTTTCGAGACAACGCAGGATTGGCCGCAATGGCTGCAAGAATTCCCTGAACATTTTCAACAGGGCTTTCAGTGGGCTGTAGATGCCAAGGTACCCTCCGTCCGGACGCTCGATGTTGCCTATTCAGAAGGTGTGAATTTCCGCGCAGTGATTGATGGCTTTCTAGTCTCACCAAACGTCAGCATAAGCGGCGTACAGGGTCATGAGTTATCCTTCGAACACAGTGATCACAACCCTGTAACAGCCACTTTTATTCTGCAATAACATGGATTCTCTGATTCTATTTAAAAACAACAAATTTCAGGTTTTTCTCTTGGAAATACTTAATGATAGCGGGCAAAGCTTCTACAGTAATCTTCTTTTCGTGAAATAGATAGACTCCGCCGGACGGATCGGCATGATGAACATATTGAAGAATATCCTCTGGGTTCTTGACGTTCCAATCCTCGGGATCACGATTCCACAATAATACCTTCATCTGCTGTTCCGTCACCTTGGCGGTTAACTTGTCATTGATCGCCCCATATGGCGGCCGAAAAATAGTAATCGGTGATTGTGTAATTTGCTCCAGCGCCTGATTAGTCTTCGCCAAGTTAATCCGGTTCTCCTCAACGCCATTAGCAGTCATTTTGCTATGATCCCACGAATGACTCCCAACCGACATCTTATGCTCATTAGCATACCTAACGGCTTCCGCATTATGAGCTACCTTATTCCCAATGAATAAAAAGGTGGCAGCCACCTTATGTTCTACTAGAATATCTACGATCTCTTTCGTATACTTTGACGGTCCATCATCAAATGACAAGGCAACATAACCCTTCGGCAAACTATACAAAAATTCATTCTCGGGTAATTCATACTTTTCGTACGGTAATGTCTGTTCTTGAGGAGGGACTGAAGGTTCTGGTGTAGGCTCAGCTTGCTGGTTATGAACCGATATCGTCTGCGCTAGGGTAACGAACGGTACCGAAAGTAATGGCTCAGAGTCGGCCCCTAATACGGGTTCCTCCAGCGCTTCAGCACTATCTACGAGTTGTCCATCCATTCGCAGAGGTAACACAAATATCAAACAAGCGAACATGAGACACAGCAGTGCAACCAGTCCAATTCGTTTGGTCTTCTTTCTGCTTATCCTATGCCCTGGTTCTGTAGAGGGAAGCATGGTCTGAACTACCCTCTCCTCTTCTACTTGAGGATAGTCCTGCTGCTTTAATTGAAGAAGTTGGGTTACATAATTTTCAGAACAGGCAAAATACAATGTTTCGCTGTAAGCTCTGTTCATTATAATCAGCGTGCTGTAGTAACTATTCCGAAACGGATCCCACTTCGGATACAGCGACAATCTCATTCTCCCTCCGGAAAAGGGACCTAGCGCCTTCAATTGTTCGTATGTAAATTCATCTATGGTGAGCTTGCTTCTTGCGTACCCAACATTACGGGTTAGACCTACCTCAATCTGATAACCGGCCTGTTCATGCTCAAGCGACAGTAACTCAATCATTAGAATGGTGTCCGGTTCCTTAGATGCCATGAATCCTATGTATCTCCGTTTCCATCGTTTCGATCCGTCAGACTACTGCCACTCCCAAAAGGAACCGTCATCCGATTGGTGAAATCGCTGATCATACCCGAGAGATACGCCTTTTCTTGGCGAATCGTATCGTACTTTTGTTTTAGATGTGCATTCTCAATCTCAACCCGTCCGATTTTCTCTTCCAGATCATTCATCTTTTTGAGTTTCTCTGCATGGGCTTCGTTATGTTTTTGAATCAGATTTACATATTTTTGCTGCTCCAGCTCAATGGTACTCTTCAATTCCTCAATCTCAGCTGTGAGCGTAGTTTGAAGCTCCCGGTAATCCTCCAGCACTTGATCGACCTTCAAATTTCTCTCAATCAACTTATGCTCAAGCTCGCGGACATTCTTTTCTCTTTCCTCAATAACCTTATTGAGGTTCTTCATATCCCGGTTTAAGCGCTCCACATGACTGCTGGAATGGGTTAACCGATCCTGAAGCTCATTAATATTGGTCTCCGCATGTTGTCTGGCCTGAATAATCTGCTCCACGGAGAAGATCAAATCGAGTGATTTTTTATCAAGCTGAGCTTTGCCTGTAGTAACCAATCCAGCTAAAGTCTCGTCCGAGGTCTTTTCTTCTATTTCTTCGACCTGTTCATCTAATAATTGTACCTTTTGAACCATATCCGACTTGGATTGCTTATCCACTGAATCTTTCTTTTTAAAAAAGGGGGAAATCATCGATTTTATCACCTCAATTATAAAAAAATGTCAAAAAATGTCGAGTGCCCACGAGTCTATTATAGTTTACTTATCTTGTATGTAAGTGAGCCTTTATATCTAACTTTCTGAAATGCACCTAAAGACCTATTCTCTTCTGCAAAATAAAAAAAGCACCCCTTCGGGTGCTTTGATTTCAATTGAATTTATCGGGAAATTGTTTGATCAATCCCTCGGTTAAGATATCTGCGAACATGATCATATGTTCCAGCCCTTTATCAAATGCGGCAATTTCGGCATCCCAATCCTTTTTAACTCTAGCTGTCACGTCATCAGTAATCAATTCCAGATGTTCATGAAGCATTTCCTTTAATTGTTCATAAGAATATTTGGGGTTCTGGCTACTAAGAAACTTGGCAATGTCATCAGCGTTGGCATACCACTCTTTATTGTATTTTTCCACATCGGCCTGATTTCCAGCCTTTACAGCACCTAGAACTTTTCCGGCAATAAGAATATGCTCCCGCAATAATTGAGCCAGCTTATCTCCAACTGCCTCACCGTAATACGGTTTAAAGACATCCCCTATGTCCTGCTGATTCTGTAACAGCCTTGCCAGTACCTCATCCTTGTCCTCAGAATCTGCAAAGGCGCTAACAATGTAGTTCTTTGTCCATACCACATGATCGATCCATAACTTCCTAAGATTATCCTTAAGCTCAATTACGGAGGGGGTTAAGCATTGCTTGTGGGAGCTCTTTTTCTCTTTAGCTGCTGCAGCATCGGCAATTGTAGGTGTAACACTTACAACCAGAAACATACACAATAAGGTTAGCTTCAACATCAAATACTTATTTTTCAATATGACCTATCTCCTTGTGAACAGTGATGGATTTGAATATCTTGTATATTGTGCACCTTTACTTCCATTTCATTCGCAACTATTCTCAGAACACAAAAAAGCACCATCACGTGGACGGTGCCTGGGTCTTACTTTTATCTAAACATCACTTTATCTACGTTGTATTTAGATTTCAGTTCATTAATGATATAGGTTTCATAGATCTCTCTATGAACTGGACTTTCGATCAAACACACATCAATTCTGGTGACCTCGTCCCGATGTTGCTTGATGTCAGATACGGTGTCTTCAAAATGTTTTTTAATTCTTGGTCTTAGCTTTCTCGCTTTACCTACAAACAACAACTCATCCTGATCATTGTAGAACATAAAGATACCGCCGTAATCTCTCGGAATCAGGTGAAAGTCCGTAAATCCGTAAATATTGCTTAACTGCGGGTTAATTTGTTTAGTAATACTAACATCCGCTTTTGGAATCGTTATGTTGATCATTAGCTCACGTCCTCTTTCTATATAGGAGTAAATAGTATCATAAATCGCTAAGTAAGACCATTCAATCTGGCGCAGTCAAATAAATACAATAAAAGCAAGTTCGATTGATCTAATGGAAATATCACTAAAAATTATGGCATTATTCAAAACCTTCCTGCCCAAGGGTTGCGGTCTTAGACAGTAGAGGATTATAAATAAAATAGAGGCGTTTGCATCATGATATATAGATATTTGTCATCTAGGAGGATTTGATTCATGGCAGTAACAGACCGGCAAAAAATAGTAGATAGCGTCCCGCAAAAGGGTTTCTTCGGACATCCTAAGGGACTTTTCACCCTTTTCTTCACAGAATTTTGGGAGCGTTTCTCTTATTATGGCATGCGAGCTATCCTTGTCTACTACATGTATTATGAAGTGAGCCAAGGCGGTCTCGGATTACCTGAAGATATGGCACTTTCTATTATGTCTATCTATGGATCGCTTGTATATATGTCAGGGATCATCGGAGGCTGGCTTGCGGATCGGCTCCTCGGGACTTCGAGGGCTGTTTTCTACGGCGGCGTTTTAATCATGTTCGGGCATATACTACTGGCTATTCCAGGCAATACCACATTGTTTTTTGCTTCGATGGTTTTAATCGTACTCGGAACGGGTCTACTGAAACCCAATGTTTCAAGTATTGTCGGCGAAATTTATAGCGAGCAGGATAACCGCCGTGACGCTGCCTTCAGCATTTTTTATATGGGCATCAACCTGGGAGGATTTCTCTCCCCACTAATTGTTGGCGCAGTAGGCATGAATAATTTCCATCTTGGTTTCTCGATTGCCGCAGTCGGAATGTTTATTGGACTAGTCGTTTATATTATGACTCGCACAAAAAATCTGGGTCTGGCCGGTACGATTGTACACAACCCTATTCCTGCAGATCAGAAGAAAAAGATCTTTACTTGGATTGGTGTAGGATTAGTTGTACTTGCGATTTTGATTACGATCGGCATTCTTACCGGAGTGCTTACCTTTGAAACATTAATAAAAATAGTAGGGGTATTAGGCTTACTTATTCCTACGATGTATTTCATTATGATGTACCGCAGTCCCAAAACAACAGCCGTTGAACGGTCAAGAATTCTCGCATACATTCCTTTATTTATCGCATCGATTATGTTCTGGGCGATTCAAGAGCAGACTTCCACAGTTCTAGCTAGTTTTGCTGATAAACGGACCCAACTGGATTTTGCAGGTTTACACATTTCTCCTGCTTGGTTCCAATCGCTTAACCCGCTGTTTATTATCACTCTTGCACCTATATTTGCCTGGTTGTGGTTAAAGCTCGGTAACCGTCAACCCTCGATTCCGCAAAAGTTCTCGCTTGGTTTATTGTTTGCCGGTTTATCCTTCCTGGTGATTCTAGTACCTGCTTATTTCGGTGGAGCTAATTCACTTGTGAATCCATTATGGCTGGTACTCAGCTATTTTATCATTGTAATCGGGGAGTTATGCTTGTCCCCTGTGGGCTTATCAGCAACGACCAAACTGGCACCGGCGGCTTTTACCGCTCAAATGATGAGTATGTGGTTCTTATCGAATGCCGCTGCCCAAGCAATTAATGCTCAGATTGTGAAGTTCTATACCCCGGATACCGAAATGATGTACTTTGGAGTAATTGGTGGAGTGGCCCTTATCCTTGCGCTTATCCTCTTCCTATTCTCTTCCAAAATTCAGAATTTCATGAAAGGGATACATTAAAGACATCCAAAGGCTGCCCGAGATCTTCTCGGCAGCCTTTTTTTAGTTTCCTATAGTTATCCAGCCTCTACACCAGAAACATGGCGACAATCGTCGTGACTACCAGCCCAATGAGTACAGGCTTAACATTCCGTCTCGCCAGCTCAAAGGGGCTTACTCCGCAAATAGCGGCGGCCGGAATCAATGCCCACGGAATCAGCGTGCCTCCACCTACCCAAATTGCAGCTACCTGACCCAGCGCAGTTAAAGTCGCCGCATCGGAATGTGTGGCCACCGCAAACAATTTCCCAATAGACCCGGCAAGTGAAATGCCCGAGAACCCTGAACCATCTAGGCCTGTAATGGCTCCGGTTATAGTTGCGGTCACAGCACCCACTGCGCCGTTCAGAGGAACGTTATGCGCTAGAGCGACCCCTAGATCATTTACAATCCCCTGAGATGCGGCGGGCAGCACCTTGCCGAATAATTCAGCAAACGCCGAATCCCCCAGATAGAAAAAAGCGGCAATCGGTATCACAGGACCAAATACTTTGAAGCCAAACGTAAGTCCATCAATCAGATAAGAGGTTACTTGCTCCAATCCTTTATTACGATGTGCCAACAAGGTTACTACAACCAGAATGAATACCGCAGTACCACCAACTAAGGCAGTTGCGTCTCCACCCTGCAAATCGAGCAGGAACATGCCTGCTACATCGGCTAAAAACAGGATGGGAATGGCGATGGCCAGCCATTGTTTCAATGCTGGATGAATCACCGCTGGATCTTCTGCCGTATCATTCTCTGCAGATAACGCACTCACGGCACTTTTCCCGGCAATAAGCCCGTCTCGCCAAGTTCCCTTCTTCTGATCTCTGCGCATCATCCAATACGCCGTTATCGTAGTCACCACGCCCATAACAATTACAAGCGGAACACTCGCCTCCATGACACTGGTCACCGGAAGTCCGGCCGCATCTGCTGTTAGTTTAGGTGCACCTTGAATAATGTAATCACCTGAGAGCGCAATCCCGTGGCCAAATAAATTCATTGCCATCGCCGCTCCAAGAGCCGGCAGTCCCACTCGAATGGCAACCGGCAGCAGCACAACCCCGATCAAGGCCACTGCGGGTGAAGGCCAGAAGAACCATGAGGTGACCATCATAATCAGACCGATCCCCCAAAAGGCTATGAACGGTGTGCGCAAAAAGCGGGTAAGTGGAGCAACCATGATTTCGTTAATCCCCGTGCGTGTTAATACCCGGCTCATGGCTACTATGATCGAAATAATCATGATCGTACCCATTAGCTCCTTGGTTGCATATACAAAAGAGTTGAATACACCTGTGACTGAACCACTGACGGTTTCCGTGGCTAACCACCCAAGTACAAAGATGCCCGCAATACAGATCATCGTTGTGTCCCGTCTCTTGATCAGAAGTGCCATTATAAATACGATAAATGCCAGATATACATAATGGAGCGCTGTTAACTGGATGCCCATCTCTGCACCACACCCTTCTCCTACTATCCGAGTGCTATATGGTATGCAGGGGTGTAGGCTAATGTTCAGTAGAAATGGGCCTAAAACAGCAAAAGAAGCCGTCCCGCGCGTAGAGAAAATCTACGTATGGGACGGCTTCTTAATGTTTCTTAATTAGAGATTATTATTTAGCTACAACTCCGCCATCAACCGGCAGCTCAACACCTGTAATGTAAGAAGCTTCATCAGAAGCCAAGAACAATA
Source organism: Paenibacillus sp. FSL H3-0286 (assembly GCF_045040705.1). Lineage (NCBI taxonomy): Bacteria > Bacillati > Bacillota > Bacilli > Caryophanales > Paenibacillaceae > Paenibacillus > Paenibacillus sp. FSL H3-0286. Next base: position 6,875,345 of record NZ_CP150285.1, read on the forward strand.
CAGCTTCAGCTACTTCAGAAGCACGTCCAACACGTGGCAGCGCAGTCTGAGACATAAAGAAGCTATGCATTTTTTCGTTATTTACAAATTCAGCACTCATTGGGGTTTCGATAAATCCTGGGTGAACAGAGTTCACACGAATGTTATCTTTACCAAAGTCTACAGCCGCTGCTTTACTAAGCATACGAACTGCACCTTTTGAAGCTGTATAAGCACCAGCACCGCTGCTGCCAGTCAAACCTGCGATGGATGAAATATTAACGATGGAACCACCTTTATTATTCTTCATTTGAGGAACAACATGCTTCATGCCAAGGAATACGCTGCTCACGTTGATGTTCATTACTTTGTTCCATTGATCAACAGTGGATTCGAGCAATTGAACCGGGAATGAGATCCCTGCATTGTTTACCAAAATGTCGATTTTCCCGAACTTGCTAATCACATCTTCTACAACCTTGATCCAGTCTTCTTCGGAAGCCACATTATGTGCATAAGCTGCTGCTTGACCACCATTTGCTTCAATTTCCTTCACAACTGCTTGTACGGCAGCCTCGTTAATATCAGTGGCTACAACTGTAGCACCTTCTTTGGACAATAAAAGGGCTTCTTCACGGCCCATGCCGCTGCCTGCACCTGTAATAATTGCTACTTTATTAGTTAGACGATTCATAATTAGGTCTCCTCTATAATCATATTGTGATATAATATTTGAGTGATGATAGTCACACTATCACTGTGATATACATCATATCATTTTTACAAAAGAACTACAACCACTCCTTGCTTAATCCAATAAACGGTGGATATAATACTAATAATTGAAAATCCCAATCAAAAAATGGAAGGGTCTAGCCCTCATGAATCCTAAAACACGATACGAAAAAGAAAGATCCGATGGTAAGCAGCAACGATTAATTACGATCCTCGAATCCGCAGAACGAGTATTATCACAAAAAGGAATCGAAAAGTCGACGATGCAAGATGTCGCAAGCGAAGCCAATATCGGGATTGCGACGTTATTTCGCTATTTTCCCAGAAAAGAAAAACTCGTAGTGGCTGTAGCCACCCGAATGCTGGAGCCTATGCTCGATCATTTTAAATACGTAGCTGACTTGCCCCTTACTTGTCTTGAACAAATCGAGAAATTATTTGATTTCTTTATTCAGGATCAAAATCATCTAAGTATTATTTTTATGGTCAATTTCGAAAGCTACGCCTCACACTCAAGTGAACCTATTGAGGATGTTCTGAGCTTCAATGCACTCAACCGCAAAATTTGGCATGAATACTCCAGGATCATTCAAAATGGGGTAGAAGACGGCTCTATTCGTGCGGGTCTCCCCGTAAAAGAGACCTTAATTACGCTCATGAATAGCTTTGCCCTCTTTTCCAGAAAACTAACGATGAAAAAAAACATTCTCCTGCTGGAATCGGATCTAGACTCCGACGATCAGCTTGAGCTGCTTAAACAAATTTTTCTGGATCATTTAAAAGCCTAAAAAGCGCCAGTTTCCTTAGAAGGGGAACTTGGCGCTTTTTCTATAGTCAAACAAAAAGAGACATTTCCGAGGAAAATGCCTCTATCCAGATTCAAGTTGCGACCTATATACTACCTTCGTTAGCTAGTGAAACGGGCAGGTTGCGACGGGTGATTGTTGATAAAGAAAACGAGGGCTGAAATCATATTCTTTTAACCTACGATCATGCCAAATCGGTGTAGACGAAGGTGACATAGGCGGAATCAGCCAGGACCAGCGCCCTGAGACTTGGCGCCCCTGCTCGTTCTCCTGTTGCTGGAATCGAACAAATTGATCTGCTGCTGTATGGTGATCCACGATGCTGACACCTGCTTGCTTGAAGGAATGCAGCACTGCGCGATTCAGCTCAAGAAGCGCCCGATCCTTCCAAAGCGTTGTGTTGGTGGAGCGATCCAGTCCCATCACATCAGCTATAGCCGGCAAAGTGTTGTATCGTCCGGTATCCCCCAAGTTACGCGAGCCGATTTCAGTCTCCATGTACCAACCGTTAAAAGGAGCAGCCGTGTACAGAATACCGCCAATTTCCAACTGCATGTCCGCGATAATGGGTACAGAATACCAACGGAGCTGAAGCTCAGCAAAACGTTCAATTTCAGGATGTGTTAACGGTACCTCCTGAATGAGGTGATCAGGAATAGGGAAAACGTAAGGATGCCCGTTGCCAATACTGATCACTAACGGCAATACATCATAATCGCCACCCGTTCCTTGCCAACCTAGTTGCTGGCACATTTTTGTGAATTCATCCGATGCCGGATCGCCTGCACGTCCGTGTTCTTCATCGCCAGGATACCCGGCATAACGAATCAATTGGTGGTTCCAGATCCGAATCCGCTGATTCGGATCTTCTCCGCTGCGGAAGACCGTGATGAGTGAACGAATACGTCCTCCGTTGTTCGCCTTTTCCAGATGTCGCAGCAACGCTTCAGCAACTTGTTCCTCAGTCTCTGCTTGGCGTTCATCGATTAGCTCAATGGATTGCCAAAAAAGACGCCCAATGCAGCGGCTATTGTGGCGCCAGGCCATTCTTGCACCATGCGCTAATTCTTCCGTTGTATGTGTGTAACTGCCTGATTGGTTAATTTCCTCATGTACGGCTAGAATGCGATGATCCGTCTCGGCTTCAGACTTATCTAGTTCAGCGTAACATTGTCGAATGAAAGCTTCCGCCTGCCGGGTTAATTCTTCGATGTGCTTGCCATTCATATCCCTTATCCCCCATCTAAACCCTTGCTTAAACTCTCAATCCAGTATAACATCCCTCTTCCTATGCCACATCTTTCAGGGAAAAGCGCATAAGAACAACCCGTGAAGCTTGGAGCTTCACAGGTTGTGGCAGGAACATTTAGCGCTCTGAACGTTTCCCTTGCTTATTCAATGAGGCAAGTCTGCTCTTATCCTCGGTCAACAGTTCTTCAGCCAACTCCACACCTTGAGGACCTAGCCAGTCCTGAGCTTGCTGAATCGCCTGCTCAGTATGTGCCAGGCGGTTCTCAGCCTGTGCCAAAGTCTGTTCTGTTGGATGACTAAGTGCCTGAGAGACAGAGAAATGAAGCTTGCCCAAAGAATTTTTGGCTTGAGTTACATTGTCATTCGCTTGCAGACTGGAATCGGGTTGTTTCATAAATGAAATACGCTCCCTTCTGAAATGCGCCTGTTCTCTTCTAGCATGGTTTGGGTGAAGTCATCTTATGCATTCACTATCTACTGGATAATGGATTGCATAAAGGACGTCATTTCATTACTCGCTTTATTCAGGCGCTCAATGACACCGCTGAATTCAGTGACCAATTCTGCTTGTGAGTGTGAAGAAGCAGAGATCGCTTCAATTTCTTGCTCCATTTGCTTAATGGACTTTTGAACATCACTCAGTGATTTTTCAATATTATGGGTTGCTTCTTTAGTGTTAACGGACAGTTTGCGTACTTCCGTAGCAACCACCCCAAAACCTGCCCCTTGCTCTCCTACACGCGCGGCTTCGATTGCCGCATTCAGCCCAAGCAGGTTCGTCTGCTCAGAAATCTCACGAATGAAGCCGGCAACCTTATTCACTTCTTGTGATTCTGTTACGGCTCTACGCGTATTATCTAATATTTGCTGCGAGGTTGCTGATAATTCCTGAGATTGGGCAGCTACGCTCTGCACCATCTCCATTAGATGACTGCTTATCTCATTAATCTCATCTGTGAATCCTTCAAGCTTATTCTCGTTCTCTAGTGTATAGGCAATGGCAAAAACCCCGATTACATCATCATCCGTTCCGTAGATAGGTACACATGTTGAGATTACAGGAGCTCCATAAATTTCTGCTGGGATTCGGTTAGAGCTTGCTATACCTTTCAGTCCATTTGAAAGCGACAGATCTTCAGGAGGGATAGGGTTACCCTTAACCAATCCGAGATCAATAACTTTACTTGGTGCGTAATAATGGAAGATCTCCCTGTCCGTGATTCCAATCATAATATCCTGCGAGTGAATCTTTTTGAAATAAGGTGCTGCGAGGACTAAGGCATCGATAATACTCATCTCTTCATCTCCCATATTAAAAAAATGTATATGTAGTTTTATCGTCACAATGGGTTATTAAATGAATATTGTCATAGTAGAGTAACAATCCCCGCGTATGATTTGTTTATGAATACTATTAGCAGACGACAATTTCTACAGAAAAGCGCTCAAGTAACTCTAGGCCTTCTTGGAACAGCTGGTGCATCCGGCATCTATTCACATTGGATCGAACCCTACTGGCTGGAAATCAAACATGTAGATATTACACTCCCTAGACTTTCTCCAGCCTTCGATAGATTTCGTATCGTTCATTTTAGTGATTTACATCAGGGGGTATATTCCAAGCCGCAAGCTTTAACGGAGTTAGCGCAGCAAATTCAACATGTAAAGCCAGATCTGATCTGCTTCACCGGCGATTTATTAGATCATTCAGCCGATTATATTTCAGAAGCCGTAGCCTTGTGCTCTCAGTTGCGGGCTCCTTTTGGACAATTTGCAGTATTAGGCAATCATGATGCTTTTGGGACCAGAAAGGTTGTAACGAAAGGGCTAACACAATCGGACTTCCACGTGCTCCATAATGAACATATCGTCCTAACCCAAGGTACGGACAAGCTCTATATTGCCGGAATAGATGATCCTTGGGTCGGAAAAGCAGACATCGCCCAAGCGCTGCTTCATATCCCGGAAGAGGCTTGCACAATTCTCCTGGCCCATGAACCTGATTTCGCCGATGACTTTTGTAAGCTGCCTATAGATCTGCAATTGTCTGGCCATAGCCACGGAGGCCAAGTGCGGTTTCCATTTGTCGGAGCTTTATATACCCCGCCTCACGGAAGTAAATATTCAAGTGGGTTATATCAACTGCCCAACAGCCAACTTCAGGTCTATACCACTCGCGGGATAGGAGTAACTCGTATGCCTGTTCGTTTTAATTGTCGCCCCGAGCTCACCGTAATTACTTTACATTCTTAATGCTAGTGTCTTAATCGTACAAAATGGTTAAAAAGTATATACCTTTTGCATATCTATGCAACAACACTGTAACCGCCTTTGTAATCAAATCTATTTGGGACCTAGGTATAATTGTAGGAGTGATAGAGGAAAAAATATCATATTGCAACTACATAAGCCCATCCTTGGGAAGGAGAGATTAAGTTATGAATAAAAGTATGAAATGGACCTCAGCCATCTTGGCTGCTGGAGTATTGCTTGGAGGGTCGGGACTAGTAGGAGGAACTTCAGTTCAAGCCGCAACTACCGGAGGAAATACGGTAAAACAAGCCGCACAGCAACCCTCTGTAGTGCTTAAATATAAAGGCCAGACCTTATCGCAGCAAGCGAAAATAGTAAACGGTAACACCATGATCCCTTTAACTGTACTACGGGATGCTTTTGGCCTCTCCATTAACTATAATGCAAGCACCAAAACTTATAGTGTAGGCAGCGATTCCATGAAGCTGGACATGGAGGTCTCAGATTACGGTGTTAGTACAACCCTGAATGGCTATTACATTTATAGCATGACCGGCAGTCATGATGTGAAGGTCATCAACGACCGGATTTATGTTCCGTTCAAACTCTTGTCTGACTATTTAGGAGTGCAAGGCGTTTATAATCCTTCATTGAAATCACTTGATCTAAGTAAAAAAGTAATGAATGACATCAAAATTACCTCTGAAACCTTAGATAAGAGCAATAAAAATGCCAGTATCAAAGTACAGTATCCAAAAATCAGTGGCTTAACGGATGAAGTGCAGACTAAGATTAATGCGATCTTCAAAAAGCAAGCTGAACAATTCGTCGCAGAGAGTGAAGAACAGGCTAGCCGTAGAGATGGTACTATAGAGAATAAATATGACTTCTCTCAAACTTTTGTTGTCTCCTTTAACCGTGAAGGGGTTCTGAGCATCGTGACTGATCAATATGGCTATACTGGTGGAGCACATGGTGGAGCCCTTCGTGAAGGATTTACCTTCTCGCTGAAAGACGGCAAACCAATTGAACTTAAGGACCTGCTGAAGGCAGAGCCAAACTACAAACAAAAATTAGATAAAATGTTGAAGGAAAGCACCAAGGAGCTAGCTTTTCCAGATACACCTGGCGGACTAACAGAAAAACCAAACTTCTACGTTTCCGAGAGTGGCCTTGCAATCTTCTACCAACAGTACGAAATTGCCCCTTATGCGGCTGGAATTCCTACGTACACCTTTAATTTCAGTTCAATATTACCAAAGGGAACTAACCCATTCGCTGCCTTCAAATAAACTTCTATTGTAAAAAAGAGCGTCACAGTCATTAGGACTGGGACGCTCTTTTGGTTTTACAGCTTAGGCTTCCAAACTTCCAGCCGGGCCGAAGAATTCATAATGAATTCTGTCTTCAGCCACCTTCCATTCCTTAAGAGCCTTATATATCGCCTTCATAAAAGGAGTCGGTCCGCAGAAATAGAATTCAGAGTTTACGTCTGTTACTTCTTGCAGCCAAGCTAGATCAATATAACCTGTTTTATGGAACGTATCTCCTTCACTTGGAGTTTCATAACATACATAGGATCGTAGGGTAGGATGGGACTGCTCCAAATCCGCCACCATTTCTTTCATAGCATGCAAGCTTCCATTGATGGCTGCATGAATGTACGTTACCTCTCGTTCTGGCTGCATAGCAATTAATGTCTCCAGCATACTTACCATAGGGGTTAGTCCAACCCCACCACTGATAAGAACCACTGGACGATCACTATCTTTATTTAGTACGAAATCACCTGCTGGCGAGCTTACTTCCAATATAGCTCCCACTTGTACGACATCATGAAGGAAAGTAGATACGACTCCAGCCGGTTTATCCGGCCCTTCACCTTCCCGTTTAACTGTGATGCGGTAATACGACTGTCCCGGCGCACTGGACAAACTATAGTGGCGAACATGGGTGTATTCCTCTCCCTCAGGCTGAACACGAACCGTGATGTATTGACCCGGCAAGTAAGAAGCTATAGCCCCTCCATCCTCAGGAGAAAGGTAGAAGGAAGTAATAAGTTCACTTTCTTTAACCTTCTTAGTAACCACAAAGTTTCTAAATCCACTCCAACCCCCGGGAATTTCGGCAGCTTCACGATACTTCTCTGCTTCGACACCAATAAAGGCATCTGCGATCACGCCATACGCCTTTGCCCAAGCATCAATAATTTCCGGCGTCGCCGCATCGCCAAGTACTTGCCCAATAGCAGCTAACAAAGTCTCACCTACGATGGGATAATGTTCAGGTAATACTCCCAATGCCCGATGTTTCTCCGCAATCTGTTTTACCACAGGCAAAATATTTCCCAGCTGATCAATATTCATTGCCGCCGCGAGTACGGCGTTAGCAAGTGCAGTCTGCTGTTTACCTTCCCGTTGGTTGGCATGATTAAATATATTTAGTAACTCCGGATGATTTTCAAATAACATGCCATAGAAAGTAGTTGTGATGGTCTTCCCATGAACCTGCAATACGGGCACCGTTGATTTTATGATTTCAATGGTTTGTTGATCTAACATCTAAATACCCTCTTTCCTGCAATAAATTAATTCCTCTATAAAAAGCATATAGAAGCTGCACATCCCATAGTGTGCGTTCAATCACACGGGAAATTGAAAAAATGTGAACGATCCAATAATTGCAATGATATCCATCACAATAACGTGCCCAAAATCAAAAAAACTATCCAAGCAGCCATTATAGCTTCCGGGATAGCTTTTTATCTTATTATTTTGACAGCTCCACAAAACCTTCTCCGAATACATCTCGTACATCGTGGATGGTAATAAACGCCTCTTTATCAATGGATTTGACGATTTTCTTAAGCATAGTCACTTCCTGCTTGCTAATCACAATATACAGCAGCTCTTTAGGTGTCTTGGTATAGTACCCACGGCCATATATTACTGTGACGCCTCTATCCATAATTCCATTAACCTGTTCAGCAATTTTGTCCTGCTCTTGGGATACAATCGTAACAGCCTTCTTAGGGTTCACTCCCTCAATAATAAAGTCCATTATCTTAGTGGCTACATAGAGCATCACGATCGTAAACATCAGACTTTGTACTCCAATGATGAAATACGAAGCGAACACCACAATTAAATCGACGAGCAGTAGCGCGTAACTAACATTCCAGTCCAAATATTTATGTAGGATTCTGGCGATGATGGTTGACCCTGCAGTCGTTCCACCCACTCGTATAATTAGCCCGATACCCACACCTGAGAAGATACCCCCGAATATTGCATTAATTATCAACTCATCGCTGCCAATATTCCAATTTTTCGTAAGAATCAGGAATAACGAATTGAAAAACACCGCAATAATCGTGTATACCGTCGTAGTTTTGTCTAGAAATTTGTACCCCACAATTAATAATAAAGCGTTAAGAATCAAACTAACAATACCGGGTGACCACTGATACAAATAGTAAGTAATCATAGTCAGTCCCGTGACCCCGCCTTCACCGAACTCGTTCGGAATCACAAACAAATTAACGGCCAAGGAGAATAACAAAGCTCCTACAATGATGGAAACAATATCCGAAATACGCTTTTTCATACCATGCCCCTTCTACCCTAGATCTATATCCACAAATACTAACACCGCTTTGATATAGATGCAATCCATCCGAAAGAAGTCAACAGTCTATAGATACAGTAACCAGCCACCCCGCCGCCAGTGTTCAAAATAAGATCATCCACATCAAAGGTGCCGATATACAATACTAATTGTGTGAATTCAAAACAGAAGCTCAGCGCCAGCGAGAGGAAGAAAACTCTTCGAAACAGCCTTACTTTATGCGATAACAGCATGGGCACCAAGATCCCAAACGGAATAAAGGCCAACAAATTCCCTACTAAATTAATCGATGAAAAAGGATCTGAAAGCGACAGATCGTCCATCCCCCGGGAGATCTCCTTAAAAGGAATATAGTTGCCTCGCCGATTAAAAATCCGGTCTGGATGTTCAAACATACGTCCCGCTTGCTCCCAAAGCGATAATAAGTTCACCGGTGCACCTTTAAATAAAATAATTCGGATTAAAAAATACATATAGACGATAAATATAGCTGCCAGCAAAAGGTTTATAGCAGACTTTTTTTTCGGCTCTTTAGTCATTAATATGTAGTAACAATTATGCCATCCATGTTATCGCCTGACGTCATATATTGCCCTTCCTGTGGAATTTTGATCGTAGTGTATTTGGATACCGGAAAATAACTTACTGTATAAGCCTTGCCGTCTACTGTTGTTGAAATCTCTTTGTTCTCTTTCAAGAAATCCAAATATTGTTCTAGCACAAGCCCTTTCTCATGAATAATGGCGCTGTGCGGCAACCCTACATAACGGAAATGCCAGGGTTCATATTTTATCCCCGTAATCTCGGTTTTGTCTTTCGGATAGCGGAGAATAAAGCCGTATTTCCAGGCATTTTTTTGCAGCCATTTTCCTTCAGGCGCTTTACTCATTTCTGATTGGGACGACCCGATATCCAGAGATAATCCTAAATTATGTTCACTATATTGCGCCGGTAAAGCATAGTCGGAACCTTTTTCCTGATATAATTTCTCTTGCTCTTCAAAGTCCCTGTACCCGCTGCTAATTAAAAAGTGATTCACACCCTCTTTTTCGGCAGCTTTGACCATCTTATTGAATTTATGCGCTACACTTTCAGACAAACGAATCGAGGTATCCAGCAGCCCATAACCCTGCACCAGATCCGCCTGCTCATATAAGGTCACGATATCAGACTTCACACTATCCTCATGTACCGGGTATTGTTTGTTCACCAGCAACAAATCCCCTTGATACACTTGATCTTGTGTTACTACCTCTAAACTATTGTTATTTCTAATAGATTCTTTGCGAATCTTATCATCGTATCCTAAATTACCCGTATTCGGTAAATAACGAGCCGCTGCATACCCAAGCAACAACACAACCAACGCCAAAAAGCCCCACTTCTTCATCAGCAATGTCCTCCCATTTCCTTGATAGGAATAGAATAACGAAGACACTTTAAAGAAAAAGCAGGACAAATATAAAGTTTTTCTTAAAATAAATAAATCTCACTGGCTTTACCCATTAAAAGTATATCCAACGCCCCAGATCGTCTTAATGAATTTATTCTTATTGATGTCTTCACCGAGCTTTTTGCGCAAGGTACGGATATGAACCATGACCGTGTTCCCACTCTCATAATAAGCATCGCCCCATACCTGTTGAAAAATGTTCTCCGCACTAAACACCTGCTTGGAATGACTGACCAATAAATGCAAAATATCAAACTCTTTTGGAGTTAGCTCAATAACCTCACCATAAAGAGTAACCGTATGCTCATCCGGTGAAATCATCAATCCCCGAACCTCTAGCACCGATTTAGGTATGGCAGCGGGCTGACTGAATTGTATGGAGCGCCGCAACTGGGAATTGACCCGGGCGACCAGCTCCATTGGGTTAAACGGTTTGGTCATATAATCATCTGCGCCCATAACCAGTCCGGTGATTTTATCAAGATCGGAAGTTTTAGCACTCAGAAAAATAATCGGCAGATGATGATGCTCCCGAATATGGCGGGTGACCTCGTAACCATCCAGCCCCGGCATCATGATATCCAGAATCGCCAAATCTATCGTTTGCGACTCAATGGCTTGTACCGCTGCCCTTCCATCGGACACTTTGAAGATATGATACCCCTCTTTTTGCAAATGCAAGGCCACCAAGTCGGCAATTTCCGCCTCATCATCCGCAATTAAAATGGTGATGCGCTTCATCTATTTTTCACTCCTATAGGTTGTGCTGTACACTCTTCATCCATTATACCCTAAACTCAAAAACCACTCCTAGAAAGAAGTGGTTTCCGATTAAATCTATGATTTATATAGTCTATTTCCTTTTATTATAGCTGTCTAACAATAGCTCTAATGAAATCCCATTTACTGTGACGCCTGAAAGATTGCAGTCTCTTATATCTACATTCGAAAGATCACAATCTACAAAGGATGTCCCGTTCAGCTGGCATCGCTCAAACTTATTGCCTTTACCGTACAAATGAATATCGTGGAAATAAGCCTCCCCTAGTTCACTATTACTAACCTCTATTTCCCACAGCCCCACTTCATTAAACTTAACAGAATGCATATTGATGTCATTAAAGGTAGTACTGCTCATATTAATATTATCGAATCCGGTCCCCTCCATATTTACATTGGAGAAGTTTGTTTTATGCATATCAATATCATCAAATTCACTCTGGCCCATAGCCACACGACGAAAATTCGTTTCAGTCATTCTTTCATCCTGAAAGACTCTCTTCTTAAATTCGTCCTGTAATTTGTTTTCATTAAGATTATTATTCACGGTACTCAACATCTCCCTTTTTAAGATCGTTCTTGATCTGCGGAGTCTACTCTCAACAGCTTCGCTGGATAAATCAAGGAAATCGGCGATTTCCCTAACCTTGTAATTGTCGATATAGTAGAGAATTGTGACTATACGGTTAGCTTCTGATAGGGTGTTTAAGGCTTTCCACACATCTTGCTGGAGTTCTTTTCTGAGCAGCTGATCTTCGGTAGATTCTGGCTGCGGAACCTCCATTTTTTGCATGAATTCGTAAGCAGTTTTCTTTTTATTTGACCTAAACCAATCCATGCATTCCCGTGCAGTAACCGCATATAACCAACTGGCGAGTTTCTCAGGCTCCTTTAAGTTGGGTAATTTGCGATAGGTTTTAACAAAAACCTCTTGGGCAATGTCTTGTGCGGTATGAAAATCACCCAATTTACCATAAGCAACCCCGTATACTGCATTGGAATATTTGCCGATAAGTACACTGAATGCATCCATGTCACCTTTACACACCTTATCTACCAGTTCTGCGTCCGTACAAGTCACTATTTTCCTCCTTAACATCAAGCTCATAACATAGACGGAAAAGAGACTCAAAAACCGTCTTTATGCCTGCAAATAAATTTTAATGGAGAGGGGATTTCAACTTTTCTTCACCGTGATAATTATAGCCTAATTATTACCTAGCTAAAACAATCTGCGAGCCGTCACCAAACGTTTCTTCCACTTGTCACTTAAGGCTTCATAATGAACGCCAAGCTCCTTGGAGTACGTATGTAGGATCTGATTATTTCCCGCGTAAATCGCCACATGCCCAATATCAAGTCCACGTGCACTGAAGAATAACAGATCCCCTTTGCGCAGCTCGTTAATTCCAACCTCTTTGCCCTCTTTGGCCTGATTGTAAGAGACACGTGGCAGGTCAATTGCCAACACATCCTTAAATACATGTCCTACAAAGGAAGAACAGTCAAAGGTAGACGTCTGGTCAGTAGCAGCACCAAATTCATAAGGTGTTCCCAGATATTTTTCTCCGTAAGCAAGCAGCTCGCTTCCCTGCCGCTCTACAAGAGCCGTACTAGTATAATTGCTATATTTGGGTTTAGCAGATATATAGCCACTCTTGTTATCCTGTGTTCGCACTTCTAACCATAAAGCATCTACTTCTCTAACCACATGTACCTTATCTCCTGCTGACAACATTTGCTGCACCGTTGATTGGGCTGACGAGTCTGGCAAAGTTCGCAGGTTAACCCCATACAGAATTGTCGTATCGTAATCCACTGCCGAGTAGATACGAACGGCACGAGTAGTGGTATCCCACTTCACAGTGCTGCCCAAAGCTTCGCTGACAAAACGCAGTGGCATCATCGTATAACCGCCGGTAATCTGGCCGGGAACCGTTACACTTAAGGACTGGCCATTTTTATTCGCTGCCTGATCACCAATATGATAGGTCAGCACCAGGTCGCCCTTGGTTGCCTTAACGGTCTTGGTATCATTATTCCAAGTAATCTTTGCCCCCTGAGCTTCAAATAACTTACGCATAGGAACTAGTACTGTATCGTTTACTAACAAGGGCTGAGCCCCCAATTGTAGCTGTTGATCATCCAGATAAACGGCTGTAACCGGAGTCTGAGGCGTTGTCGCCGCATAGGCCGGAGCAGTATAGAGCATAGATGTAAGTAGTAAAAGTAACATAGCTTTCTTTTGAAATTTCATGATGTCATCACCTCGTTGATTGATATATACACCTATTGTTACTAAAAAAAGGATGATTAGTTTTGTTACAAATTTTGGGGTAAGCATCTACCTACGGCATAAGCACCTAAAAAAAAGAGGACTACGATCACCTTTCGGTATCATAGTCCTCTTTTTAAATATGCCTCATGGAGCCGGCTAGACAGGTTCCTCAACTTCAAAAATGGAATCAATAATGATCGGAAGATTATCCCTTACAGAAACAGCACCCAATACAGAACGAGCATGAACACCCTTGTCTCCGAACACCTCAAGCATTAAATCTGAACAACCATTAAGCACTTTATGATGTTCTTCAAAAAGGGGATCTGCATTAACGAAGCCTTGAATTTTGACTACTCTTTTCACTTTGTCCAAAGAACCTAAAGCTGTCTTCAGGACGGCAAGGATTTCTATACCCGTTAAACGTGCAAAATGGTAGCCTTCCTTGGTAGTGTAATCTTGTCCCAGCTTCCCTTTGGGATGGCCCGCTGGTCCTTTTCCCGACACAAAACATAAACCATTAACAATTACGTAGTTAGCGTATTTTGCCGCCGGTTCACTAGCCTCGGGCAGGACAACTCCTAATGCTTCGAGTCTGCTCGCTATAGTGTGCTCTGTCATATCCATCTCCCCCTCCATTATCAACAGCTTCAATAATTAAGTAAGATCATAGTTACTACTTAGCTTCAACCTCTGCTTCCCATCTCGATATCTCAGCGCGAACAATGGGTGCTACTTGGGTACCCAATAGCTCAATGGCTCTCATTACATCCTTATGAGGCATTGTGCCAAGCGGCACATGCAGCATAAAACGTGTGATGCCTACTTGCTTGCGCAGGTGAATGATTTTCTCAGCAACGGTCTCTGGGTCACCTACATACAAGGCACCTTCAAATCTACGCGCCGCATCATAGCTTGCACGGGTGTATTGACCCCATCCGCGTTCCCGGCCAATAACATTCATACTAGCTTGTGTAGAAGGGAAGAACATATCGGCAGCCTGCTGATTGTCCTCTGCAATGAAGCCGTGCGAGTGCGAAGCAACGGGCAGCTTCGATACATCATGTCCCGCTTGCGCTGCAGCCTTCTTATAGAGCTTCACGAGCGGAGCAAACTGTAGCGGACTGCCGCCAATGATAGCCAGCACAAGCGGTAACCCTAGTAGACCTGCACGAATTACGGATTCTGTATTTCCTCCGCTGCCAATCCATACTGGCAATGGATTCTGCACGGGACGCGGATAAATCCCCAGATTATTAATGGCAGGACGGTGCACGCCGCTCCAGGTTATTTTTTCGGATTCCCGTATTTTGAGCAGCAAGTCCAGCTTCTCATCGAACAGCTCATCATAATGATTCAAATCATACCCAAACAGCGGGAACGATTCAATAAAAGAACCCCGGCCTGCCATGATCTCTGCGCGTCCATTCGAGATTCCATCCAGGGTAGCGAAATCCTGAAACACACGTACGGGGTCATCAGAGGAAAGTACTGTAACCGCACTGGTTAGCCGAATCTGTGTCGTCTGTGAGGCCGCCGCAGCCAGTAAAACTGCTGGAGAAGACGCCGCATAATCTTTGCGATGATGTTCGCCCACGCCAAATATATCTAAACCCACCTGATCTGCAAGCACAATCTCCTCTACAACCTCGCGCAATCGCTGCGCATGACTTATCACTTCACCCGTCTGAACATCCGGTGTTGTTTCTACGAACGTGCTTATTCCTATTTCCACTTACAAATCCCCCTTAACTATAATTTCCTCTTTAAATTGTTTGTTTGATTATAACACAAGTTAAGGTTAAAAAAGCTAGTCATTCTGTCCAACCCCAGTTTCCCGGGAAACTCATCCTTAAAATTTGCAAAACCACGCTTACAAATAGAGGATTTTGAAGGAATATGTTGAAAGACTCTTAAACAAATAGCGGTTGTCGTAGAACAAATAATCATATGGCAAACGAATAAAATTCAAGGTAACATGAAAGAACTGTTAACCGGGTGGGAGAAGGTGTCACTGAAATGAATATCATGACATGGATTGATTTGTTATTATTTTTTGTTTTGTTCGCTTTGTTCATCTACATATTTGCGTCTGTAACTATCACTAACCTACATAAAGCATACTTAGTTTTTCATTTTACTATGATGTTATGGCCCTTCTGCCAATTCGCTATCAAAACGACCGACGATCCCAAGTTTCAATTGTTTTATGTAAAGATCGCTTTTATCGACTCGGTTCTGTTAACGATTGGCTGGCTTCTGTTCACGGTACTACTCACCGGGAATTCACATCTTCTTCGAAAAAAGAACACATTGATCCTATACATTCTCGCAGCTTTGATCTTAGTAGGGGTGATCGCCAATCCAAACGGAAGTTTTGTTCTCCCTATGAACGGCGGATATATCGAAAGATATTATGGTCCGATTTTTTGGCTGCTTATTATCTTCTTAACCACCAGCGTAATGATTTCTCTGTATATCATCTATTCAGCGCTAGTCTCAAACACTACACAGCGGATCAAAAAACAGGTTGCTCATGTGCTCAAAGGGGTGCTGGTGCTAACGGTATTTATTTTATTGGATGTTTTTCTTAATGTGGTATTGCTTAAATCTGATCCAGTTATTCCAGGGCTGACCTCTCTGGGGATCTTAATCTCGGCAATCTTTTTCGTAATTGCTATCCATCGGGATAAAATATTTGATCTCGTAACCATCGCCCATCAGGATATCATTGACACAATTACAGAAGGAATTCTTGTACTGGATGATAGTGAGACTGTAGTAGAAATCAATCGCTCGCTTTTTCCAAAAATCCATCTGCAAATCGGTGCTCACTTTGACGTGTCGACCATCGCACCCATAGAGCAAACTTCCGGAGCTTTCGATTTATTCCTTCATACATACTTGAACCAGCCCATGGAGAGGACTGAGGTTGAACTATTCTACACCTCACTCGATGCATACATTAACATTACTGCGGCGCCGATTGTGGTAGGTGGAATCAGGGTTGGACGCATTCTCACTTTTCAGGACAGAAGCGAGCTGCATCGCCTCATAGCCGAGACCAATCACCAGAACGAGACCCTGCAAGAGCGTAATGCTACATTAACTGAAATCCAGGATGAATTATCGCAGACTAACCAAAAACTTAAGCAGATGGCCATAACGGACAGCCTAACCGGTTGTTATAATCGTCATTACTTAACGTTGCACTTAGAGCATGAGATCATAGAAAATATGAAACTCAAGCAGCCTTTTGCTATCATCCTTCTGGATATCGACTTTTTCAAAACAGTGAATGATAATTACGGCCATTTAATCGGTGATGTCGTCATTTGCAGCACGGTAGAGGTAATTAAGAAAACGTTGAGGGAGACGGATGTTCTGGCGCGTTATGGCGGAGAAGAATTTATCATTTACTTACCAAATACAGATCAAACACAAGCAAACCACTTAGCAAAACATATCAAATCTATAATAGAAGCTAATAAAGTACATGTAGAGGATGTTGCTCATTCCCTCTCGATTACTGTTAGTATGGGACTGCTGTCCATTAGTAATTTTGCAGCACAATATACAGAAAGCCTGACCAATCAACTAAATGATTTATTCGAATCAGTGGACAAAGCCTTATATCAAGCAAAAAATGCCGGACGAAATCAGATTGTTGAGATTAATAGATAACGTTTAAAATAAAGAATCAGCCTACTTCTGTTGAAGTTAAGCTGATTTTTATTTTTTAGATCTTTTTAACAAACTCGGACTTTAATTTCATAGCTCCAAAACCATCGATTTTGCAATCAATATCATGATCTCCGTCCACTAAACGGATGTTTTTCACCTTTGTTCCTATCTTCAGAACGGATGAGCTTCCTTTTACTTTAAGGTCTTTAATAATAGTTATAGCATCTCCATCATTTAAAATATTTCCGTTGGCATCTCTGACAACCTTGTTCTCTTCACTGCTTTCAGCCTCTGTGTCGAGGCTCCACTCATGCGCACATTCCGGGCAGACGAGCAAACTACCATCTTCATAAGTGTATTCTGAATTACATTTCGGGCAATTTGGCAAAGTTGACATCAAAGTGTCCTCCATTCGTTAATGTAAATCTAGTTGTGGTTCCAGTGCATAGCCTCAAAAGTATATTTCATATTTGGTAAGGTTTCCACTAGATATCAGCAGTAAGTTTGTCTAGATTTCGACAGCGGACAGTAATTCTCAAATATTGTCTTGTATATTTTTTCCTAATTCAATAAGATGGAAATGTCGAATTTTTATGTAAATACATAGGAGAGTGAGTAATGATTAGTCGCAGAAGTGTTGCATTCGCCATTATTTTGTCATTAATTACATGTGGGCTCTATACAATCTATTGGTTTATTGTTCTAACCAATGAGGTAGGCGAACTGAGTGGAGACTATACATTTACAGGAGGAAAACATTTCCTTCTAACGTTGGTTACGTGCGGGATCTGGAGCTTCATTTGGGCCTATCAGGTAGGTAAACATATTGCTGAAGCTCAAAGACAGCGCGGCCAATACCCGTCAGATAATTCAGTGCTTTATGTGATCCTGACACTCTTTGGCCTGGGTATTGTCACGTATGCCTTGGTACAATCCGATGTTAATAAACTGGTATAAGTTTACGATTTATAAAAGGACACATCCTAAACTATTTTGGGGTGTGTCCTTAAGTCTCGTCGGCGTAGTATATCTCAAAGCATGGATACCCTTAACCAATATTAGTATCCCTTGTCCATTTCATGAATGGACTGGATTGTATTGCCCCGGATGTGGAGTCACAAGAGTTATTCTTTCCTTGCTGAAGTTCGACGTTATTCAAGCGTTTAGATTTAACCCGTTGCTGTTTATTTTAGCACCTCTGTATATGTTGTATTGGATTACTAATAAGAAGCAAATCCGGCCTCTTAGCCAGGCAATTATGGCTATAATGTTGATTCTGACCGTTACATTTGGAATACTGAGGAATCTCCCGCTGTTTGAATATTTGGCCCCGACAGTAATTCGTTAACAGCAACAATTATTACAAAATAGCCTGCAGTCGCACAATTGCTTGGGCCCGATCAACCACTTCTAATTTGCTGTAAAGATTGCTAATATAATTGCGCGCCGTACCTTCCGCAATATGTAATGTATCGGCGATTTCACGGTTGTTCAGTCCCCGGATAATGAGCTGTGCCAGCTCCTCTTCCCGTTCTGTCAGACTGATACGATCCAGACCCGATCTTTGCCAGTGTTCATAGTCCTCTGTTAACCTGTTCATCCTCGATGCCAGTTTGGCTGCTACCGGAGCTGGCAGAATAAATTGCCCGGATAACGTATCATGAATCGAAGCGATCATTTTATCTGCATCCATGTCCTTCAGCATATAACCGCTTGCTCCGTAGGCCATTCCCTCTACAATATAATCAGTCTCTATAAAAGTAGTCAGAATCAGAATGAAGATGTTCGGGCGAATCTGCTTTATTCGTTTCAAGGCGCTAAGGCCATCCATAACTGGCATTTGAATATCGAGCAGCACCAGATCAGGCTGGAATGCCTCAACCATCTCGCAAGCTTCTTCTCCATTCTTGGCAGCACCAACCACTTCCATATCATCTTCCAGATCCAAAATGGTGCGAAGTCCTTCCCGCGTCAACAATTGATCATCGGCAATTACAATTTTTATTTTACTCATGTTCTATCCACAACCCTTCGCATGGGCAGATCAATCTCCAGTAAACAGCCTTCATCCATTTCTGAATCGATGGATAAGCTGCCTCCCAGCTGCTCAACCCGTTCCTTCATCGTCCTAAGTCCAAATCCCATCACGATTGGACTCATCCCTAGCCCACAATCCTTGAGTCTAAACTGCAAGTTCGCTCCAACAGACTCCAGACTAAAATGGAACTCCACACTCTTCCCATGTCTGATCCCATTAGTTAAGCCCTCCTGCAAAGCATGATAGATTGCCTTTTTATAGGCTGTTGACATGGCTTCCGGCAGATCATAAATAACTGCATGAACAACAACGCCTGCATTGCGTTCTGTATCTCGAATCAACTGCTTCAGCATCACGGTTAGATCAGAATACCTGTCCTCTTTCAGCATATGGACAGAGCCGCGGATTTCATTCAAGCTATGCCGCACAAGATCCTGGGCCTCAGCCAGACGCTGAAAGCCGCTGTCTATCTCCTTCTTCTGAAGCAGCCGCTTGCCAGCTTCAATCTGCAGAATCGTCGATGTCAGGGTATGCCCGACAATATCATGAATCTCTTGGGCAATACGATTGCGTTCCTCAAAAACAGTAGCTTCGGCCAACGCCGCAGATGTTTCACGCATCGAACGCTCCAGGCTACGAGTTCTTTCTACCACCTGATCCTCCAGATTTTTTTTGAGATATTGGATTCCCGAATACAGCTTGGCATTAGCGATTGAGATTGCGCATTGTGAACCAAGCAGCTTGAGCACATCGAGTCTGCTTGGAGTAAATACACCCGGCGATAGATTATTCTCTAAATAGAGCAGGCAAACCAATTTATTCTGATTCATGATGGGGAGACATAGAACCGATTTCAGTCTATTATTCCTAACGTAAGTATTACGTGTAAATATTCCTTCACTGAGTGCATCATGTAATACAACCTGTTCTTGTGTTCTTGCCGCGTAAGCTATAATCGCTGCCGGGACCAACCCCGATTCTTCCCCAAGTGGAACAGATTCGATATGCTGGGCTTCTGAGGTCCCATAAGCTTCCACCATCCATTTGCCGTCATGATCAAAAATAACAGCCCCATATTCTGCCCCAGCATTGTGGAGCATGATTCGCATCAGCGTGGCCAATAATCGGCTCATCTCCATTTCGCCGGATAATGCTTGGGCAGACATTACCACAGAAAGGGAATCCACACGATCGAGCCCGGGCTCTCGTTTAATATGCAGCAAATGGCGATGCTGCTGCTCCAGGTCAGCCGCTTTAGCCTTTGCGCCCCATTGCAGATAAGCCTCATAGGCCTCAGTCATATAGATTCTTGCCAGATGCATTTTGCCATGACGAAGCCCGTATTTACCATAACATTCCGCTGCCATCGCTAAATCGTGAATATGACCGTGGATCCGAGCGTTCTCAATGGATTGCTCATACAATGCTTCAGCTTGGCGGGGATCTCGCGATAGACGAGTTAACTCAGCCTTCATTAACAGATATTTATGCTGATAATTCCCCGGACAACGCCTGGCAAGCTTTTTCATTTTCTTCAAGCATTTACGCATTTTTGCCCGATATGTACGTTGCTCTTCAGCGTTATATTCCTCATACAACTGAGCCCAGACTAAACATTCATACATGATCTGCATGGGACTGTCTAGGCCATCTTCGCGTGATTTTATAATGGCCGCTGATTTGGCTAATGCCTCACTGGCTTCTCGGTATTCCCCAAATACATAGCCCGTCAAATATTGATAGATCCAGACCATTTCTTGTATAAAATCAAAGGTGTCCCCATGAACCGACTGTGCAAAAGCAGGCTCGCTAATCTCCGCGATGGGAAAGGGATCATCTATAGAGCGATAACCTGTCAAGCGAACAAGAATGGCCGCTGCTACAATAGCCTGCTTACAATGAAGACTGTTGTTATGGCGCAGCAAATCACCGGAATGAGTAATTAATCGCTCATAGATATCGCCGAGAGGATGACCAAATTGCAAAAGGGAGGCACAGTTGATCAACACATTCTGGTTGCCCTTCCATAAGTCACCTGATTCCAGTCCTACTTTACCAGCTTTCTCGGTAAACGTATGGAGCATAGCAGGATCATAATGCCGCCAGCTATCGTAGCACATGGCGAACGCGGCTAAGGTTGTCATGTGCTGTTTCGGATAGGGTTCGGATAAGCTGAACGCCAGCATGGCCCATTTGAATGTCTCTTCATCATTACGGAAGTAATAATATTGAAACATTGCATAACCTATGAATCCAATGGAAGCCTCCGGAGTCATCCCATAATCAAGCGTTAATTCAATCATGGTGAAGGAAGAAGCAAGCCACCCTTCTCGATTGACGTAAAAGCAAGCATTGCTTGAATGATCTAAAGTAGACATTGCGATTCTACGTGCTTCATCAGTCATTGGAGGTAAAAGAGTAAGCGATTCGAGTGAGACCTTCTTGAGTCTATGCCGCAATCGTAACCATTGAAGCGTCAATTGAGCATAACCAGGATCAAATTGATGCTTCACTTTCAGTAACGATAAGGTATGCTGGCCTAAGGAGATCACCTCTTCATGGTTATCATTACTTGCTTCCAACTGCACCTTCATTACGTAGACGTAAGCCTTATCCATATTTGTCGTAGCTTTATCAATTAACAGATGGAATAATTCATTAGCCGTATCAAAATGGGAACATAAATATTCGAGCTCCGCCCTCTCACGGAATACCCGGAAGGTCAGCCCATAATGCGCCTCCCAGCTCTGCTCCTCTAATAATGACGTTGCCTGAAGCATATATTGCAAGGCTGTCTCATGTGCGGTTGTTTGCTTCGCTTTTATCCCTGCCTGTAAGTTCAGCTCTACTAGTTGAAGCCTCTCTTCAGGGCGGTCTAACCATGTAAGTGCCTGATTCAAATGATGGACAGCTTCGAATAGAGTCGTTCCTTCACTAAGCGGGCCTCGGCCTAGCAATAACAGACCAATCCTCCAATGCAGCTCGGAACGCTCCTCTTCGGAAATAAAAGTATATGCTGCCTGATGAATGCGGTTGTGCTGGAACTTATAATGCGGATATTCCTCCCCGTTAACGGGCTGCAACAAGCGCCCATGTACAGCAACCGCCAACGCATCGTTCAATGTCTCTATCGGTGTCTCCGTAATATCAGCAAGTGTACGTAAATCAAATAGGCTGCCTATAAATGCGGCTCTGCTAAGTGCATATACCGTCTGTTCAGGAAATTGCTGCAATTTACTTGAAAGGTATGAAGCTACGTTATCGGGTACATTCAATTCAGTAATACGCTGGAGATCCCATTTCCAGCTTCGAATATTCTCATCAAATTCCACTCGCTGATCATCTATCAAATCTTGAAGGAATTGCTTAATAAATAACGGGTTTCCATCTGTCTTATGAAGCAGCACGCGCGCCAGCTCGTCCAAGTCAGCTGCCTCGTAACGCATAACATCAAGTAGCAGTTGTTTTAAATCGGTGAGTTCAAGCGCTTGTAAAGAAATTCTGCTCATCGCTACGTTGCGGTCAATCAGATGTTTTTCCAGCCTACTGAGCGGGTGCAGCCTTGTAATCTCCCGATTGCGATAGGAAAGCACGATTAGCAGATGAGTCGTTGCTGTATCCTCTATAAGCGAAGTGAGATATTGCAGCGACGTATCATCAGCCCATTGCAAATTATCCAATACCAAGATCAAAGGATGATCCTCATGAGGAAAGAGTTGAATAAATCGGCTCATGATTAATTGAAAGCGATGCTGAGCTTCCAGCGGTGGCAGTGGAGGCACGGAGGGTTGAAGGCCAATCAAGAGTTCAAGCTTAGGAACAAAATCGATCAGCAACTGACCGTAATTGTCCACTGCTTGTAGAATACGCAGCCTCCAAACCTCCACCTGCAACTTTGTTTCCATCAGCAGCTGACTAACCAACTCTTCTATGACTTGATGCCAGATGCCATAAGGGAGTGAGGTATGTCGGGATTCGAATTTGCCTCTGGCGAAGAAACCATCCAAAGAGACTGTATTTGTAAGGGTCTCCTTCAGAAAGGTTGTTTTGCCGATACCACTCTCCCCGCTAATCCAAACCGTCTCTACGGCACCTTGTGATGCTCGTTGCAGTGCTTCTCTTAAGCTTTGTTGCTCAAGATGTCTTCCATAGAAGCGTCCTGATACCATCCAGCGCTCTGGGATATCCCAGCTTCCTAGTGGAAAAGGCTCAATATGCCCGGATTCTTCTAGACGGGATAGACATTCCTCAAGATCCGATTTAATGCCGAACGCGCTGGCATACCTCGCTTCAGGCATTTTCTCCATGCATTTACCAACAATATCAGAGACCGATAGAGGGATAGTGGGGAACCTGCGGTGCAGAGGCTCAGGTGTATCTGCAAGATGACGATATACAATATCAACAACATCATGCAGCTCAAAGGGGCGGCTGCCCGAGAGACATTCATACAGGATGATCCCCAGCGAATAAAAGTCAGAACGGTAATCCGGTTTGACTCCGGTTCGTCCCGTTTGTTCTGGAGCTATATAAGGAAGCAGAACATCGGGCCGACCGCTTAACGGTGACAAAGGACTCGTGGTGTTTTCGGTAGAACACATTCTTATATCAATAAATTTCACTTCAAAAGTAATGGGATTTACGATTAGATGAGCGGGGGTTAGTTCATTTAGTGTTATTTTTTCACGATGAATTTGCATAAGACAATCAGCAATAGCTGTAGCGATTCGAAGCAGCGCTGGAAGACCCAGTGAATTAACAGGCATACGCAGGATCTG
Organism: Paenibacillus sp. FSL H3-0286; assembly: GCF_045040705.1. NCBI lineage: Bacteria > Bacillati > Bacillota > Bacilli > Caryophanales > Paenibacillaceae > Paenibacillus > Paenibacillus sp. FSL H3-0286. The sequence continues at coordinate 6,899,007 of NZ_CP150285.1, forward strand.
CCCAAGGGTACTCCCCTCTATATCTTTTAAGAGAAGGACTGGTCGGTCCGCCATAATTTCCAAACTGTACGGCTCTATTGCACCACGACCGCAAAGTCGCTTAAGCATGTCATACTCATGACGAAAAGCATCGACCATGGCAGCTCCCGGGTATTCTCCTATTGTTGTCTTAGCGATAACCCTCAGGCCGTCCTCTTGACGTAGGAGTCTGTATAACCTGATATCTGCGGTATTATCTATCAGATCTAAGGTTTGGTATCCTGGCAATTCAAACATCAACAGCACTCCCTAATTACAATTAGACAGAATACTCAATCTCGCAAAGTAGTTAAAGCCATTATAACATCTGATCTTGCCGTTCTACTCATAAGACATTTCATATTTCGTTAATCCTATCGCGTTTGCGCACAATGCCGCCTGTGTCCGGTCAGTAACCTGCAGCTTCGCTAAAATCTGACTGACATGCTTCTTCACCGTAAATTCACTGATAAAAAGACGTGTGGCAATCACTCTATTGCAAGCACCTTGTCCAAGCTGAATCAGGACTTCCTTCTCTTTTGGTGTCAATTCATCTGTTGGACTGCTGGCGCTCATTCGCATCTTTTCTTCCATTAGACCAGGATCATAATATTTTCTCCCTTTGTACACCAACTGGATAGCAAACAGTAATTCCTCCGGCAGTGCCTCTTTCAGAACATATCCGTCTACCAATACTTCTTCAGCCCTCAAAAAATCCTCTCTGCTCGCAGAGGAAGTCAACAGTATGAATTTACTAACAATGCCGCGGGTACGTGCTATCTTAATGACATCCAGTCCTGATTCATCAGCAAGTTTAAGATCAATGAGGACAATGTCTGGCTTTGTCTCTTCAATCACATCAAGTGCTTCCGGACCATTCGTAGCTTCACCGGCAAATTGCATATCCGATTGCATTGCAATGACAGATGCCAGCCCTCTTCTAACTAAAGGATGATCATCTACAATGATGATTTTCACAGAAACACCTCCCTCTAAACCGCATACATTATTTACTTCTTTGTATAAAAAGCTTCAATTGGAGTATTCATTTAAATTTGGCGCATTTCTGATTAAGTATAGTTAAAAGACTACACCGCTTATAGTGAGCGTTGTCATTTCTTTTGTCATATGACAAAATGGATATTTTTACATAAAAACCCCTCATTTAAAAACTGGCGAACCATGGTTATAGAGACCACAATCCGCCTGCTTTCTTGGGAATTTAATTATTATCAATAAAAGAAATGATTTGCACGAGATTACCTGCGACTTGGTAAGTTAACCCCAGCATGTAAGTTCCTTTCTCCTCGTTTGATAGGTCAATAGTGAACACATCCGGATTAGCAGCCCATTCCTTCATATCAAACACAATTTCTTTAGATGTTCTAGTGTTTCTTACTCCAGCCGAATTAGGGATCACTTTGCTGCCATCGAGCCCTTTCACCAGATTGGCCACTTCAACTACAGGTCCCTTAAATTCTCCTACCTCTACCATTTGTGGGTCGGCCAATAAGCTCGTTAGTTTAGTTAATCCTTGTAATGGGGAGAAATCTGTAATTTCATTTCCAGTAATATCAAGTGTCTCTAGGTTCTTCGCGTACTGCAAACCTTCCAAGGATCCGGCTCTTCTGGTTTCGCTAGTTAACGTTGTAAGGTTATACATATCACCTAATGTTAATTCTCCAGTTACGCCCAATGTAGTCTTGATCGAAGCACTTAAATACGGGTCCGCCACAGTAATTACTTGCGTAAGATCTATTTGGACCAAACCTTCGGTTGCTTGTTGCAACGCTGCTACAGCTTCGTCTACTTCACTTTGCGTAACAGAAGAGTTAGCCAACACTGTCTCTGCTATCGAGAGGCTGGACGTAAATGCCGCGATGCTCTCAGGTGTGAAGCCTTCTAGAGAAATTGCTTTAGCCGCTGCAATCGCCTGTTCGAGATCTCTAGTGAATAAGTGATCTCCATTCGCGAAATGTAGTTTGGCTCCACCCCATGCAGCATGGTCAGATCCGTTGCCATTTCCCCCGTCTGTGACGACTAATTTCAGTTCTTTTGCTTCATTAATATCCAATTCGATGAATTTCTGCGGATCTCTCGAACCCATGACCCCACTATCGAATTTCTTCTCTCCATCGACAAACACCTCAAAGCTCACCGAACCAACAGAACCGTACATTTGTCTATCTACACCTACATAGGAAGTGAAATAGTCCGCGTTTTTGTCGCTTAGATTGTATACAATCGTCGAATTAGAGTGCGCTCCAATTCCTCTTTCATAGGACACTACCTGATTGTTCTCATCTGTTAATCTCAGCGTATTTGCACTAATAGATTTATCCTTCAAAGGTGCAGTATAGCTGTTCTGAGTAGAATTCCAGTCGTAATCCGTCAGGTACGTAAAGTCCGTCATGTCTACTACGGCTATAGTTCTAATCTTCGTGGTCGTATTTCCATCACTATCTGTTACTGTGTAAGTGATTGGATACTTTCCGGCCCGGTTGAATTTAACTTGCTCTTGGCCTGTGACCTTCACTTGAGCCGTCAAGTCACCGTCTTCCGAATCCATTGCCGAATAGCTTTCACTGATATCAATCGCTTGGCCCACTTTGGTTGAGACAGATTTAGGTATGGTAAGCTCTGGTGTATTGTTCAAGATCATAAACTTCGCATCAGCAAAATCACCGTGATCTGAAGCATTTCCGTTACCTGCATTATCTAACACCAGCTTCAATTCACTTACATCCTTAACAGGTATCCGCGCAAGCTTGGCTTCTGTACCAAATTTCATCAGTCCGCTGTTATAAACCTCTGCCCCATCGGCAAAAATTTTGAAAATTACACTGGAGTTGCTTTGCTCAGGGATATTTCTATCAACCCCTACATACGTTTCAAAATATTCATAGTTTGCACCTGCCAGATTATACACGATTTCAGAGCTGGCATGGGTTCCTAAGCCCTTAGCGAACTCTTTGACCTCGCCATTTACCAGCAGCTTAATCGGATTGTTAGAGCTAGCCTTATCTTTTCGAACCACATTATAATCCGTTTTTGCCGATTGCCAATCTATATCACTCAGGTATTTACTAGCGCTGTATACAACAATCTTTCTGGCCTGCACAGCGGAGTTCCCATCTGAGTCTGTAACTGAAAACTCGACGTTGTAAGTCCCTGTTTTGCTTGATGTGAATCCATTTGAATGCACTTCAACGGCTCCAATTAAGTTACCATCTTCCGTATCAAAAGCTGTTACATCGCTCAACACATCAAATTCGCTGTTCAGCTTAACGAAGGTTGTCTCTTCCGGTACTGTAATGGTAGGTTTGCTTGAATTATTCGAGAACTTCGCATCCGCCCATACCGTATGGTCTGAAGCATTGCCATCCTTAGCATCTGTTGTAACCAGCTTCACCTCTCTTGCGCCAGTCACAGGGATTTTCACAAATTGATGTTCTGTTCCTGCCCGGAAAACATCACTCTCAAATTTCTGTTCTCCATCCACATACACTGCAAAAGTAGCCGAGGAAGGTTTCCCTTTCATGGCTTGATCAATCCCAATGTAGCTTTCAAAGAAGTCGTAACCCTTACCTTCAATATCGTAAACTACCTCAGAGTTGGCATGAACACCAATCCCTTTCGCGTACGTCGCAGCCAACCCTTGGCGAACAAGGGTTATGATTCCCCCGGAAACGGCTTTATCTTTCTTTAATTCACCCCAGCCTACAACGACTGGCTTGGCATTGAGATCGGAAATATAGGCGTAGTCGCTCGTTACCGTAACCTGTGTGGTTTTCGTTTCCGTAACCCCTTCGCTTTTCACTTCATATACAATTTCGTAGTTGCCTTTTTGCGTTACATCAACGTTATTGGCTTTCAGAGAGACATCTGCAGTAATATCGTTTCCTAGATAGTTAGCCGCTTTTACATAGCTCATCGGATCAAAGGTTTGATTAAGCTTTAAAGTGAGCTGATCTTCAACAGACAAGGCTGGCTTAAAGGCTTTAACCTGTACGGGCTTCAGTGGGTTCAGCTTTTTATCATAACCGACGATCTTGTACGTATAGTTGATACTCGCATCTACATTCTGATCCACAAATTGCTCAGTTCCTGTAAAACCAACTAACACATCATTTCTATACACTTCATATCCTAAAAAGTCTTGCTTAAGCTCTTTATCTATACTGAAACTTAACGTGTTCGTTCTAGCCGTGGTGTTAGGTGTGATATTAACCTTAATGGCCAGATTTTTATCCGCTATTCCAGTTCCCTCATAATTAATCACCGAGTTATTTAAATACCATAACTTTTGCGGTGCCGGATACTTGGCTACTTTCGCTTTTGTCTCAGGATTCACAGTGAAGCCATGTCTGGCAAAATAGCTGCTTAAATCTAATCCCAGTACTTCGGAGGAGAACTCCACCAAATACTGCTGCTTAGAATTGTCACCGTTGGTAAGGATGACCTTCCGCTCCCGATATAGCTTGGTCAGCTCTGTCCAGTATCCGGGATGTGCCAGCTCCAGCTGCCAATAGGCTCCGAGTTGTGCAAATAAGCCCTGCTGATTCATAACCACTTTGTTTTCTTCGAGGACATATTTATAGATATCTGATTCATACGGTATACGATTATCTATCGAATTCGCCGCGACAGACATAAACATAGACACCATATTATTAGTTACTTCGCCATATTCCCGTTCACCCATAGCCAAGCGATGCCCGATTTCGTGATTCAGTCCCCAGCCCGGATAAGCTTTGTTAAAATCACCTAACATGGTTCCTACTGTTCCAAGTTGGATCCCTGTATGATCTCCCGCTGCATACATCGCACCATAAGGCTGCATCAAGCGAATATTCTCACGAATTAGCTTGGCATCATGAATCTCGCTACTGCCATCCAGGCCATAGAAGGCAAAAATACTCTTCATCCAGGTGTCATACCCAGTTACGGTGTCCAGCGGGTTATTTCCTTGCGTAATATATTTGTTGTACGCCTCCGTCGCCGTTCCTGTGAAAATAACATGATCGCTGGCCAGTTCTACCACATCTATGAGTTTACGATCTTGAACATTTGGATGAGCCGCTTTATCTTCGTCCAGTCTTTGTTTGTATGTGATTAAGAAGGTTTTGAATTGTTCTGGATCCGTGGTCTTGGTCATAAAAGGAATCTTTTCTAAACCTTCGAAGCGGATCAATGGCGCTTTCCCTTGTTCCTCTGCTGTATAGGGATTTACGATATAAACGGTGCCGCCCTTAGTCACTTCATGTGCATAATAACTATTCATAGCAAATTCAGGAACGGTTATAATGTTCTTACCTGGACGCAATTGCACACCTCTAGCCCAAACATTCCAAGCGGCCTCTTGTTGAGAAAAGACTAAAGAAGGTAGCTTATCGTTAGAAGCTGCATCCACATAAACGTTGATCGTATCTCCAGGCATTGCAACGAGACCTGTAGGCTGGTTGTTCGTACCAAAACCAATTCTCAGGTTTTCCTGCGCATGCTTTTTCATATCTCCACGTTGTTCCGCCTCAATGATGGTGCCTTCGGTTTGAACTTCACCATTCACTAGCCTCTTAGCTAAATCCAAAGAATCTTTCAGGATTGGATAGAGCGGATGTACTTTTGCCGCTTCTTCTAATTCGTTGATTGCTTCGACGCTATTATAAGCAGGCACAACCGCACTCATCGTTCCATCTGTGAAAATACCATTTACAGCTTCGCTTACTTTATCTTCTGTATAAAATCTAAATTCAGCCGCAAAAGGTCTGTTGATATTAGCTTTTGTGAACTTAAATTTTAATCTTTTAAACTTCGTCGGTTCGAATTTAAATTCCAGAAAGTCATTGGTACTAATCGCGGTTCCGCTAGATACAAGTTGGAAGGTCTCTCCTTTACTCGTCTCTGATGCATAGATTTCAAAAGCCTCTGGGAATCCTTTGCGGTTATCTCTAGCCAAAAAAGCCACTCTGTCCAGCACTTCCGCTTGCGCTAGTTCAAACACGACTTCATTCGTGAAGCTTGCATCATTGTTTTTGTTCGTTTCCCAATGCGTAGTGGGCTGGTCATCCAGCATATATTCAGGCTTCGTACCTGGGTAGCTTCCACCGTTCACCGTTACTTTTGATACGTTTGCATTCGGCATTCTATAAGCTTGGCTATAGGCATTTTCATAGGCTGTTCCATACCCTTTTAGCTTCGAAACCTTGGCTGCCGTTGCCTCTACCTGATGGTTCTTCAAAAGGATCTTTGCATTCTCTATCTCTTCTTTAAACTGCGCATACAGTGGATGTGCCTGCACTTCATTCTCTAAAGCTGTTAATTTCTCTGTCGTATTAAAGGCAGCACTAACTTGGCTCAAGGTATCATCTGTAAATAATTTTTTCATTTTAGCAGAGACACTATCCTCTTTATAAAAAGAAAACTCAGCCGCACTCGCCCAATCTTGGTTCGCTTTTTTGAAGACAAATTTAAGTCTCTTAAAAGCCGTAGGTGCGAACTGAATCTCCACTACATCACCGGTTGAGCCTGTATATTCTCCAGAAGACACGAGCGTAAAATCACCCGCATCGGTAGTGGAGCCGTAGATATCAAATTCTTGAGCAAAACCTTTACCTTTCGCACCGGATTGCCTAGCCGCGTATACCATTCTATTTAATTCAGTGGACTCATTGAAAACAAACACAACCTCATTCGTAAACGTTGAACTATTCGGTTTGCCAGTCTCCCAATGCGTGCTCATATCCCCATCCATAGCCTTAGCTATAGGCGAGCCTGAGTAGTTGCCACCGTTATTTGTGATGGATTTAATATTTGCTGGATTCATTCTAAAAACCTCATTATAGGCATTTAGAGCATCCTTGCCGTACAGCTCAAACGGAATAACCGAGGCGTTGCTTAATAAGTTAACCTTACTTTGCGCCACTGTTTTTGTTACATTTACCTTGCTTGCCTCACTTGCTAAAGCATAACCTGCCTCACTCGAAAAACTGGCCAACATGGCCGCCGATGTAGCGATCGCAATCATTTTCTTCATCTCTTCTTACCCCCAGATGTCATATGAATCTCTCCAGTGCCCAAAAATGGGCACAAAAAAAACTACCCCAAAAGAGTAGCTTGATTGCGTATAAAGTCGCCTAAAAATTAAGACTTAATTTTTATTAAACCTTAACAAGCATAAACGCCTTCGGCGTCCTTATAAGGACGGTAAGCGTTTAAGCGAGAAATATAAGATATTAAGTATAGTTTTATAACTTATACTTTCTTATATTTTAACAAAAAGCGTTACGCACTCTTTGGCAGCTGGCTGACAATAGTTATGATAACCTTAGTCCCTATAGCTTTGCGTCCCTACATTTCCATAGGTTTGCCTATGAAGTTTCGAATACATTCAAAGAGTAACATAAGCCTAGATCTGATCGCATGATTAATTGGTATGAAATGAGTATAGGTAATTGCAATTAGTTTTTCTTATGTGATAGATATTATTTATCGACTATCCCGGAAGAGAAGGACATCCTTTAGGACTGTAGGTCTACTTAACTCTCCGATCCAAACAAACCCCGGAACCAATTCCACACATCGCCCGTGACGGGAATTAATCCGAAACCATGTTCGCCAACTACGATTACACCATATGCCCATTGTCCGATAGCTATGGCACCCCCAGCGATCCTGCCTATCGCTATCGCACCAAACGCCGTATCCCCTATGGCGATGGCCCCCAACGCTTTTTCCGCGATTGCGATCGCTCCTACAGCCACGCCTGCAATCGCAATCGCTCCCACTGCGAAGCCAAGCCAGCTAAGTGCTATTGCTCCGATCGCTAACCACATTCCCAGTGATATTGCTCCTAAGGATAATACGCCCACGCTTATCGCACCTATGGAAATCAAGCCAACAGCTACATCTCCAATAGCGATTAATCCAACGGCTGTCTTCACACGGGGTTTACCTCCACGGCCATACGCTTGACCTGAGTATCGCCCTAGATTACTGCGAATACTGATGACCGGAAATGAGGGAGAAGGCCATTGATAATCAATCTCTCGTCCATCAAAGCCCCTAGAATCCGCCCAGCGCGTTACAAATTGATGCCATTTCATATCTATCCCGTCCCCCTTTTCAAATTACCTAAATTATACAACCCCGGGGGTTGGCTGTACTCAGACTCTGACCTGAAATTCATCTCATCCTCTGGACGGATATATACTCATTAGGATTACTGTTTGGGAATAGGATCAGGCTTTCCAAATAAATAGCCCTGAAACAACTGATAACCACTCTGCTTAAGCCATTCAAAGTCCTCTCTAAACTCCACACCTTCTGCTAAAGGAACGGATTGGATTTCTAAAGCTTTTTCTAAAAATTGCTTTGCTATTTTCTGTTTGTTCAGATCGCTGGACACACCCTGAACATATTTCATATCCAGCTTCATGTAATGGGGTTTAAGCTCCAATAACATCTCGATCGTGCTGAAGCCCTCACCAACATCATCTAAAGCGTATTCAAATCCCCGATCCTTGTAATATGTCAAAATAGCTTTCAAATGAGCGAGATCATCCACTTTCTCCGTCTCAACAACTTCAAAGACAAAAAGAGAAGGATCGACGCCTAATTGATTGGCCAGTTCAACGGTTGATCTTAAGCAGAACTCTGGAGCGTAGATCGACGTTGGGATAAAATTAATAAACGTTTTTTTATTTAAGGGTGCAGCATATTTTACAGCCGTCATTCTACATAACCGGTCTAAAGCATATAAACGCCCACGATTCCGTGCCGCCGCAAAAATCTCATTAGGATAGATAAGAGATCCGTCTTCTTTTTTAAATCTGGATAGGAGCTCGTATGCAAAAATCTCTTCCCTTACGTTCACAATCGGTTGGAAGTAGCAAGTAACAAGACCCTTAGTGATAACCTCATCAATCCACTCCATATCAAGTACAGTGGGTAATTCGGATAGAGGTCTCCATGTTTGGTCATCTATACGGAATTCAACCTGCTCCGACTCCATATGGTCATTACAGAAATCCAGAAAATCCCGCACCCCAGCCTCCTTAATTGTAATCACATTTTCTTCCACCTTATGTATCGTATTACTTCTACTCAAGTGATGAATAACCTCAGGTAAAACCCTAAGATTAAGCTCACCATGAGCCTTGATTTGAAAATTCAGCTCTCTTACTACACAATGATTACAAGCCACATTCATAACCCCTTTAATAATCGATTCTCTGAAAAAGATCCCGGAACGGCTCTTCTCAATCGAAATCCGTATACTCCAGTAAATACGCCGGGTCTAACACGGTGATCTGCTGATGTTGAATCTCAATAATCTTTTGTTCTTGCAGATCTTTTAGCACAAGGGTAGCCGTCTCCCTTAACGTTCCGATCATATCACGCGCTCTCGCATCATGAAATTTCATTTCATATAATAACCGATTCGATAAAAATAAACGCTCCATTTGCAGCAGCATCAATTGATCCTTAATCAACGGGTAATCGGCAACCATCTGCTTAAAAGGCTCATGTTTAATCTCAAATAATACAGTATCATTCATAGCCACCGCAGACAGCACTCTTATATTGGAGGGATGGATCACTTCCAGATCGCCATAATCCCCGAATAGATAATGTAGGCATGATCCACATTCCATAGTTTTGTATGCCAACATACTGATAATAAATCATCATCCTGTTATATTCTATCGTAACGTTGTCACATAGGCTTGATGCCAATACGATTTACATAAGAGATCCATTCAAGAAATTCCGAATTCCCTTTTACAGCTTGAAGGGAACAGACATTTTAGAGCAATTATAGCAAAGAGGATGTATCGTTTATAAATAACAAAAAAAGCCTCCAATTAAAGAAGCTTTTCACTCAAATCCATAATATGCGTAACGCGATTTCTCCCCTGTTCTTTAGAAACGTAAAGCGCTTGATCAGCTTTTTCCAGAAGAGTGATGTCTGTATCGGTTGCTTCAAAGGTAGCTATGCCAATGCTTACCGTAATGCTGCCAATCTCCCAAGTGGAGCTGGCTATGAATTGTCGTAGACTCTCAGCTATAGCCGTGGCATCCGATGAATCTGTATTAGGCAGCAGAAGGATAAACTCCTCACCACCATACCTAGCTACGATATCTTCTTTACGAGATTGGGACTTCAGGATACTCGCCAATTTCTCCAGGACATAATCACCCATCTGATGACCGTAGGTGTCATTCACATTTTTAAAGTGATCAATATCTAGAATACATAACGAAAAAGGCGCCTGATCACGGTGATACGCTGCAATCTGTTCTTCCAGCTTTTCTTGCAGGAACCTTCTATTCTTTAATCCAGTAAGCTTGTCTGTAGTAGATAGCTCTACTAAAACGGCATTCATCTCCAGTAATTCAGCTTGCTTTTGCTCGATTTCCAGGTGGATTTGTTTGAGCTTTGCCAGCGCCTGATCTTTTTCCCAATACGCCTCTTCTATTTGCTTCTTCGCAGATCGTAACTCTAGCTCATAATCAATACGTTTGCCCATCTGTACGAGAATACAATCAATGACCTCTACACCTTCACATTCAAGGCGTCTACCATTTAACAAGTAAGGCACGGCTTGCCCCTTGCTGTCCTTCAAATTGATAAATAGCTCTTCTACATGTCCATTCAGATTGATAAAAGGATAGAAGTATGAATGAAAAATAAGCTTGTTGGCCGTAGACATGATAGATTCAAAATGTTTATTTACCAAATCAACCTGCTGATATCCCATCCCATCCAAAAAGGTTTGATTCACATCGAGGATCATTCCTTCATGGGTAATGGAAACATATCCGCATGGCGCATATTTTAACCGGTCATCCATTGTCTAAATATCCTTTCAACACCATAATCTTCTCCATCTCACCCAAGGTACTCATTAATCAAAGTAATGGTCTCCTGGGGATGGCTAATATGTGGATAATGGCCCTTGGCCTCCATTAACCGGAGCGTACTATTATTCATATGTCTATGTAAATATTCTCCTACTTCTATAGGAACGATACTATCATCCGAGCATTGCAATATGAGTGTAGGCACTGTCGCTTTAGGCAGATCTTCTCGATGATCCGAAAAAAATGTAACTTCCGCAAATTCTCTAGCGATAATAGGGTCGGCCGAAATAAAGCTTCGTTCCAGCTGTTTAGTCAACATCGGGTCAGGGTTATTCATCGCAAGTGGAGCCATAAAGCTAGCCCAGCCCGCGAAATTCATCTCCATCATATCCAGAAGCTCAGTAATATCACTTTTTTCAAAGCCCCCGAAATAAGCATCTCCCTCATTTAAATAACGTGGGGAAGGTCCGATCATAATCATTTTATCAAAATAATCCGGCCGCTCGATTGAAGCAAGCAAACCGATCATAGAGCTAATAGAATGACCTATAAAAATAAGATCCTTGAGTTCAAATGTTTCGATAACATCTAGTACATCCTGTACATAACCATGGAGAGTATGATATTTATCCGATGTATATGCGCTTAAATCTGAATGGCCTGAGCCTACATAATCAAATAGAACGATTCGATACTTTTTCTCAAATGATGGCGTGATAAACTGCCACATGCTTTGATCACACCCAAATCCATGCGCAAAAAGGATAGTTTTTTCTCCTGCTCCAATGACTTTTACATGATTCCGCACCATAACATCGTTCATTTCATATAACTCCTCTATAGTTAGCATTCTCTCTATTTTGCAGGGTTCCCCTGGAAATATCAAGCGTAGAAAAAACTCCGCTAGATTAATCTCTAGCGGAGTTTTATGTAGCCTCCCGTTTGGGTCATCATTTGGCAAAATGGTAGCGTGCTGGGGCACCCCTGCGTTCAATCCGATAACATTTTGCCCCAAAAAATTGGTTAGCGGACCCAGAAGACCTTAAATGCGCCATTATTCCACATTTGAATTGCTATCGGACTCCACTGCAGCTATTGGCGCGAAAACACAAAATATGGGCCGATTTATATGAAATAGCGTCTCTGGAGTCCGAATTCCTTCTCAAAAGGCTGAAAATTTGCGAATAACGTCATCTGGGTCCGTAAGACTCCTTGGATAAACTGTTGAGGCAGAGGTAGACAACCAACATTTAGAATGCAGAAGTCCAACCCGCATCAGCAGCGATGATAGCTCCGTTTACAAAACTGGAATCATCCGAAGCCAGGAATAACGCAACTTGTGCGATTTCTTCAGGTGTACCTACACGAGGGATCACAGCCTGTGTTAATTGCGTACGGCTCACGCCGAATTCATTTATATTTTTCATTGAAGCACTGATGTTTGTGGCAGTAGCTCCTGGTGCGATAGCATTACAACGAATCCCTTTGTTGGCATACATAAAAGCTGTGTTTTTCGTCAAGCCTACTACAGCATGTTTAGAGGCAGTATAAGTTGCTCCCGCATGGGCACCACTTACCCCACCTGTAGAAGCGGTATTAACGATAACCCCTTTTCCTTTTTCCAGAAAAATAGGCAGTGCTTTACGAGTGGACCGCATTACACTTTTGGTATTGATATCAAAGATAAGATCCCATCGTTCATCTGTAATATCACCAACTGGCTCAAAGCCATCCATAATCCCTGCGTTATTCACTAAAATATCTAGCGTGCCATATTCTTTTACAGCGGTATCAATCATGCTATCAATATCTCCAACCAGGGCAACATTTACTTTCAGTGCCTTAGCTACTCCACCGTTACTATTGATCCCTGCGGCTACTTGTTCAGCACCTTCTAGGTTCAGATCGGCTACAATCACTTTTGCCCCTTCTTTAGCGTACAACTCTGCGATAGATTTCCCCATACCCGATGCCGCCCCAGTAACCACTGCAACTCTGTCTCGAAGTTTCATGTTGGAAGTCTCCTTTACGTTTATCTATAATGTAAATATCAATATATAAAATCTCTTTAACGCTTAAAATTTATACTACTCAAGTTTAATCCTCTAAAATTTAACTATCAATATACAAATGAGACATTAAATGTTCATAAATATATATAACGTGGGATTCTGTTCAAATAGGATTAGAAAATAGACAGTTAGGTGGTCTTCTGTTGCTTAAAAATAATCGGAGAACTAGCAAATCGCGTAAAGAGCTTAAAAACGCATTGATATTACTCATGGAAAAAAAGAATTTCCGCACCATTACGATAACCGATATCGTTACCCTTGCCGATTTAAACCGCGGAACCTTCTATAAACATTATCAAACCAAAGAAGAACTTCTAAATGAGCTAATTGATGATGTGTTGGAGGATTTAATTAAGGCTTATAAAGAACCCTATCTTCATACCGATAAATTTATAGTTAGTGAGCTGACCACCTCGAGCATCAAGATTTTTGAACATGTGGTCTCTTACTCTAATTTTTATACCATCATTATAAATTCCAATGTTCTGCCAGGGTTCCAAAATAGGATTTGCGACCTCTTAAAGGAGCTCACCAAGCGGGACTTAGTCGCAGTTAATAACACTAATACCAATGTAAATATAGAATTGTTTTCCAGTTATACCGCCTATGCTCTATTTGGATTAATCATAGAGTGGGTAAAAGGCGGATTTAAATATACAGCTAACCATATGGCAGAGCAGCTGATTGAAATTCTGTCTTTTAATTCACATAATGTGATCATCAACACTTCAAATCAACCGATTAAACAGAATTCCATCCCTGTTAACGGCGACTAATTTATCTCAAACTAAAAAAAGCCACTCCAAAATGCTGGAGTGGCTTTTGAATGCAATTTATAGCCTAAGGTCTTCTGTTTCCACCACCACCGCCACCTGGACCTTGATTAGTGTTTGCGGTTGTTACTCCGGATTCATTTAGCCAAGTTACGCTGCTTGTAATTTCGAACGCTACTACTTTTGTTCCTCCTGTATATTCACCATCCGTATACAGTCCGTTCGCTTCACTACCAGTCGAGGTACCTCCCGAGTAGAGGGTGTAAGAACCGCCGTCCTTCAGATCCGTTGAACTAATCACCACCGTTTGATAGCTCTTCGAAGGAGCAAAGGTCAGGATCGAGTTACCTTCGCTGTCCTCTAGATGAACCAATGTTCCAGCCTCCTGGGTCTGAGGGAAAGTCATGCTGACTGCATGTTGGCTAGAGGTGTCAGACGGTGCTTGTGCCATGCCCGAACTTCCCGCAGCCACCAAAGTTCCTCCACTCTGTTCAAAGCTACCGTCGAAATCAAGTGCACCGTTACCGCTATTGGTAGGTCCATTAACAATAACCGTGCCACCCGACATTGTGATGGAGCCGTTCGAATCCAGCCCGTCACCTGAAGCATCGACCGTTAGTGTTCCTCCACTTATCGTTAGCATATTGCTAGCAGAATCGCTGAATTGATCCTGCTCCTGAGGCCCGCCGCCTACAGTCGCCTCATCGTTACCTCCTGCTACATTCACTCCATCATCAGAAGCAACCACATGAGCTTCGCCACCGGAAATCTCGATGTTTGCTCCTTCAATCCCTTCGTAGCTCTTCGTAATATCAATTTTACCACCAGATATCGCCACCAAAGCATCCGCATGGATTCCATCGTCGCCAGTTTTGATGTTGAATTCTCCATCAGCTATAGCAATGTTACTGTTGCTGTGCACTGCATCATCAGCAGAATCGATGGTAAAGGTTCCGTTGTTTACGCTAATATCTCCTCCAGCCTTCAAACCTTTAGTACTTGGTATTTCCGATTCTGTAGTTGTTGCCGTTGTTGTCGTTGTTGATGCTTCCGTTGTTGGTATCTCCGGTTTTGTTTCTGGCATCGTCTCTGGTTTGGTTTCAGATGTTGAGGTTCCTGTTGTTCCTGTTGTTCCTGTTGTTCCTGGTGCTTGATCCCCTGTTCCCTGACCTCGGCCACCTCTCATGCCCATACCTTGCCCTTGATCACCTGTTTTCACTTCACCCTTCTCGTTGCCCCCACCCGTAACTAAGGTGTATGTTCCGCCATCTATTAC
Source organism: Paenibacillus sp. FSL H3-0286 (assembly GCF_045040705.1). Classification (NCBI taxonomy): domain Bacteria; kingdom Bacillati; phylum Bacillota; class Bacilli; order Caryophanales; family Paenibacillaceae; genus Paenibacillus; species Paenibacillus sp. FSL H3-0286. Next base: position 6,914,012 of record NZ_CP150285.1, read on the forward strand.
AAGTGAAGTCTCAGCTTGAATTCCATCATTACCAGCCGTAATATCAAATGTTCCTGCTGCTATTGCTATGAAGCCTTTGTCCGTCTCAGTATCGTTGGTTGATTTCATTCCATCGCCTTCTGCCGTTATGCTGATATTTCCGTCTTGTACAGCGACAAGATCTTTACCTACAATCCCGTCATCGGCAGCCTTAATTTCAATAGTGCCACCCATAATTTTCAGATCGTCCTTGCTCGTAATTCCGTCATTATAGTTAGCGGAAACAGACAGCTTCCCGGTCCCATTAATCGTTAAATCCGCTTTACTGAAGATAGCCGCACTCGGTTCATCTGTAGTTTCATCGGCATACACGTAAGTTGCTCCATCAGATACGGAGTTCTCCGTCCCGTCTTCCAAGGTAATGATCACTTTCCCCGCTTCTTTAATATCAATTGCTGCACTATCGCTGTTCGTGATGTTCACACCGTTCAGTACCAAGTGCACAGTACCTTCATCCTGATTATTAACTACAATCTGTCCATCACTCAGCTTACCAGACAGCACATAAGTTCCTGCTGCAGTAATTGTCACTGAGCCATCCTTAGACTCAGCCCCGGTGCCGTCAACAAGCGCACTTGTTCCAGCCAAAGCAATTTCCGTCGATTGGTCAGCTGTCCAAGTTGTATTAGAATCCTCTTCATCGAACGTCACCAGATCGGATAGTTTGGCGCTTGCCAGTTGCACTCCCGTGACAGCCCCGTTCTGAGTTATCGTTGTTGCCGAGGCTGCTGTTTTACCCGCCGCTTCAGACTGTGTTGTTGTGGCATTGGTGCTGCAAGCCGACATAAGTAATGCACACAATAGCAAGATTCCTACTTTACTTCCGGTTATATATTTATCCATTTTTCATCCATCCTTTCGTTATCTTAATAGTCATTAGCAGTTGGAGTCATGGTCAGAGACAGGTCTAAATTACCGTTCCGGGTACGAATCGCATCCAAAAATTCCTTCTGGTTTACAGCCTCACCCAGCGTTACAGCGTAGACCAGTTCATATAAACTGCCAAGCTCAGTCGTTCTAATCTTTTTAAGCTCATACCCAACGTTATATTTATTGAATACTTCAGCGAAGGCTTCCTCATATCCCAGACTCTCCGGGATGGTTACCTTTAATGTTTTTTGCGACGTTGTTCTTACACCAAAGTTAGTCCGGTTAAGGATAAACATAAGGGCGCATAGGATAAGGGTGAAAAAAACTGCATATCCAAAGGAACCCACTCCACAGGCAAGTCCAGAAGCCATGGTGAACAGAACAAATGTGATATCCTTCGGATCGCCCGGCGCACTTCTAAACCGAATGATGGAGAACGCCCCGGCAAGACTGAAAGCTCTGGCAACATTACTTCCGATAAGCAAAATGATGATGGCCACAATTACGGGCAGCAGTACCATTGTTAGTGTGAAGCTTTGCGAATAGCCGCTTGCATTGGTCTTCATATAGGTGTAGCTAATGATCCCGCCAAGAGCAATAGCTATAAAAATAGTTAGCAGTGCGTTGGTAAACGTTAACTCTGTACTAGTTGCTACGGTAAATAATGAATCAAGCATAGAGGGCACTCTCCCGTTCTGTTTTACTGTTCTTCAGCATTTTTTTATATTCGTTGCCGTACTTGGAGAAGCTTGTACGGTACATTTGATGCTCTGAGAGCATTTTGGCCAGCCAGACCGGAATCGTGTTCTCAGCCTTTACTTCCATAAGCCACTGCCCCGGCTCCAGCAAGGGTTCGCCATGAACACCGTGCTCCATCTTCAGATCGTACCGGCGGCTGCGAATATTTGTATCGAATGTAATTCTTAGATCGCGATTGTTTTTACAGAACAACGCTTTTCGGTCATAAGACAGATACACCTTGGGCTGCAAATCATAGCGTGTCAGAAAATATTTGATCTCTTCAATCACCTGTTTATTCATGTAATCCTTGAATTCCGGTTCCATGCCGGTGGCGACAAAATCATAAGCCTCGTTTAATTTGAGCGACGTTCTTCTTTTATTAACAAGACCAAATACCTTCTTCTTGATTTCCAGATACACCTTCGTATCTTGATTTGGAACACCGTAAGCTCTTAAACGAAGCTTCTCTTTGTACTTGGGCTTCGCAAGACTGTTACGAATCAGGGTGTTGTGCTCCGTGTCATAATATAAGTTGGTTATGGAGTAAAACTCATGTTGCTTGTTGAAATCGTCTAGTTCCATGTATTCAAGCAATTGGTTATAAAATTTATAGTAGGCTTCGTTGTCCAACAAATATTTGTTCTCATAACGGTTGAATACCTCAATCGCCATATGTGATCAATCCTTTCTGTTTATCGTTGTCTCGTGTGCTTATGAATGTATCTTAGATCCCAAACCTTTAATGAATCTTAAATGGTTTTACAAATTATTGATTATCTTTTACATTCCCTTAACACAGGTGTAAGTCGTAACTGCGGTGAATGTTGTTCTTCCGGCCGCTGTTGTCTGCAGATTTCTTGATTTCAAACTGCTGTTCGCAGTCACTTCTATCTCAACCTTCATTAAGGTTCAATAAAGGTAATCCTGATATAATGACCTCAATAACAAATACTGGTTCTATGTAGGGGATGGCAAAACCATGAGAATATTAATAGTAGAAGACGAGCTTCATCTCGCTGAAGCCTTAACTCAAATATTAAAAAAACATAATTATTCGGTGGATGCAGTCCATGACGGCAGGTCGGGTCTGGATTACGCACTAAGTGGAATCTATGATTTGCTGCTGCTCGACATCATGCTGCCTGAGATGGATGGGGTCAGCGTCCTCAAGACGCTGCGGAAAAAGGGGATACCCACTCCCGTTATCCTGCTTACCGCAAAGGGTGAAATTACAGATATGGTCACTGGGCTGGACTATGGGGCTGACGATTATATCGCCAAACCTTTTTCCTCGGAGATCTTATTGGCAAGAATAAGGGCTGTACTAAGACGTAAAGGCGAGGTGATACCGGATGATGCTTTAAAGTTCGGGGATATTGAACTGAATACATCCAATCTGAAACTTACCGTGGGTGGCAAAGAGATCAAGCTCAATCTAAAGGAATGCGAGCTATTGGAGCTTCTGATCTTGAGGAAACAAGCTGTAACCTCCAAAGAACAAATTATTGAGAAGCTGTGGGGCTTTGATTCAGATGCTGAGCACAATAATGTAGAGGTGTATATTTCTTTTTTGAGAAAAAAACTGACCTTCTTAAATTCGACCGTACGCATTAGTACGATCAGAAACGTAGGGTATGTATTAGAGGTGACGACCTGATGTTCACGAAGCTCAGAAATCGGTTTCTTATTGTTAACTTAGTCACCATCTCGGTGATCATGCTTGTGGCCTTCATCTCCATATATGTAATTACGTACCGGGATGTCCAAAACGATATTCAGATGGATCTTCACAGAATCATGGAAAACTACAAGTCTCCCGGTGGTGACACAGGACGATTAGGCAATACCAAAGGGGGAGCCACGTTACCACGTGTGGATAATAAACGTACGGATAACGGAACACCTCCTCCAGAACGCTCAATCTCATTTATGCTGAAAATAGATACAGCGTCCAACCTTACGGGGAAAGATTCCAAATTTACTATGGACGATGAATTTTATAATACGGCTCTGCAAGAAGCACTAAGCGCCGGTAAAGATACCGGAAGGTTCACCTTGGATAGCAGCAAATGGATCTTCAACATCCAGCATACGAATGATGGGGCGATGCTTGTATTTCTGGACATCACTGCAGAGCAAAAAATCCTCACCAATCTAATCTATACCTTCTCTGTAGTTGGCTCAGTGATGCTGATTATCTTGTACTTCGCTAGCCGCTTTTTTGCTAATCGTTCAATTGCGCCGGTAAAGGAGGCTTTTGAGAAACAGAAACAATTTATTGCGGATGCTTCCCATGAGTTAAAGACGCCGTTGACTATTATTAACACCAATGCGGATGTTCTCCTGTCCAACAGTGATGACACCATTCACAATCAGTCCAAGTGGCTGCACTATATCAAGTCGGAAACAGAAAGAATGACCAGCCTGACCAATGATCTGTTGTACCTGACCGAGATGGACGATTCCAGATCGAGAATGATTTATTCGAAATTCAATCTGAGCGACGTGGTTGAAAATATCATTTTAACGATGGAAGCTGTAATCTTTGAGAAGCATATCTCCCTTGAATATGACATCGAGCCTGATCTGACAGTGCTAGGCAATAGTGAACAGATCAAACAAGTGATTATGATCCTCTTGGACAATGCTGTAAAATATTCGAACCCTAAAGGTTCAGTCACCTTATCCCTTAAAAAACAACATAATGACATGGTGTTAGCGGTCACCAATACGGGGGAGGGCATTGCGCCGGAGCACTTAGCGAGCATCTTTGACCGATTCTACCGTACAAATGCTTCCCGGGCGCGTAAACAAGGGGGATATGGCCTAGGGCTGGCGATTGCCAAATCGATTATTGAACAGCATAAGGGAAAAATTTATGCCAAAAGTTTTGTCGGCGAGTCCACCACGTTTTACGTACATCTTTCATAACTACAAGTAAAAAAGACTCAAACCCTGTTATCTCTAAGGTTTGAGTCTTTTTATTTACTTTACACTTCGCCCCAATAAATTTCGGTCTTATAATCAAAAAACACTTGCCCACCCTGGTTATTTCGTTCAAAAATATTCCGCAGCTCAGCCATCATATTCTCATAGCTTGGATCTCCGGGGACCGGAGTGTAGGAAGACGATCGAAGCCGACCGCTTAAGCCCTCCAAATCAAATACCTGCTGATTGCTAAAATGCGCTACTTGCATCTGTCCTTTCTTGAAAAAGGAACTAAGAATCTCAGGGGTAATGTTCTTATGATTAACTTGAGTGTAGTTCGTCCCGAAGGTCTGCAGCAGCTGCTCATATTCCTCCAGAAATGGGGTACCGTAAGTAAGCCGGGAGTTCCATATCAGAACCACTTTTCCACCCGGTTTTAGAATCCGCTTGAATTCCAATTGCGTTGCGTCCCTATCAAACCAATGAAACGCTTGGGCGCATACGATAAAGTCCATGGACTGATCGGATAATTCTGTATGTTCAGCAGACCCCGGCGATACAGAGAAATGGTTATCCTTTGCGAAATTCTCTTCCGCAGCTCTACGCATTTCCGGATTGGGTTCAACGGCAGTCACACGACTCCCGCGCTCCAGAAGTAATGCTGAGAAGATTCCTGTTCCTGCACCAATATCAGCAATATCACAATTGGGTTGGAGCCCAATAGTATTGTACAAATAATCAATGGCTTCTCCAGGATAGCTCGGCCGATATTTTACATACGAATCCACCCGATTAGAAAATATTTCTTTGCTATTCATCCTTCGTCTCCTCCTAGGCGCTCAGGTTCATATTCACTTAATTTACCTTGGTAAACCAATCGCAGCCGATCACTTTGGCGAAAATCATCCGGAGTAACGAGTGCGGGCAGCTTATTCCATAACTTAATGCCCGACCGCTCTAGAATTTCCGCTACAAATTGCGAACAAAAATAAGAGTTGCTGAATTCGACAGGCTCCTTCAGGGCAATGCCAATTACGCCGAGAATATTATAGAGATACTTTTGACGGCTTCGGATAAAGACTTGCAAGACCCGCTCCATTTTCTCCACTTCGCGGGCTGTAACTTGAAGTTCATATAGGACACATGTTGTATTTGGATATTTGCTGAACGTACCTGTCTTAATATCCTCCTTCACAAACCCTCCATTCAGGGGGTTGCTCGGATGCTTTCTGCCAAAGCTATACAGCTCGGAAAGCTCCCGATTAAAGGAGATCGAGGCATGATTATAGGGTGCTTTTGTATAGCCTTGAATGAGCTTCGTAAAAAGCGTCCCGGTATTCGTCAGTAATATAAAGACCGATGGATCTGCTGCCATTTACAATTTTCCCCTTATCAAGTTTGAGCGTTTCCTTCATAATAACATATGAACCCATTAATGGAATCTACTCTAGGACAAGTTGGTGATCAATTATCGACCGCTCTTTATTAACTATAATTCTTATCTTTGCGGCCTTATCGGCCATTCACTTGATGTATGTAGTTATAGGGAAGCTACAGCCAAATAAGGATTATACGGGCATTGGCTTTCGTATCAAGACGTGGTGGGGAATGCTTTTTATCTTTTGCCTAGCTACCCTATTTAATCCCGTCGTCTCTCTGCTGTCTCTCATGGTGCTCTGCTTCTTTGCACTGAAAGAGTATTTCTCTATGATGAAATCACGAAAATCGGACCGCAGGCTATTTCTGTGGGCTTACTTATCCATCCCGTTGCAGTTCTACTGGATTTATATCGAGTGGTACGGAATGTTTATTGTCTTCATCCCGGTTTATGTATTCTTGCTCCTACCGCTGCCCAGAATGATTAATAAGGGCACGGTTGGTTTTATGCGTAGTGTCAGCTCCACCCAATGGGGGCTTATGCTGATGGTATTCGGACTTAGCCACTTGGCCTACTTTCAATTTGCTACACCGGAGTATGGAGCGGGGCTTGTGCTTTTTCTAGTAGTGCTAACGCAGCTCAATGATGTGGTCCACTATCTCGCATCACTTTATGTAGGGAAGCGGAAAATAGTTCCCACCGCCAATCCGTATTTGACTTGGGAGGGTTTCGCTTTCGCATTTGTCATCACAACAGGAGTTTCCTATCTAATCTATCCCTACCTGACGCCGCTCAACCCAATCTTCGGGTTACTGTCAGGCATGTTGATCAGCTTGAGCGGCTTCTTTGGCAGTTTAACGGTTTCCGTGTTAAAGCGGGATCTGCTAATCGGCGATGGCGATAAATTCGTGGCATTGAAGCAAAGCCATTTAAGCCGGATCGATAGCTTGACCTACACTTCACCGGTCTTTTTTCATGTCATTCGTTATTTTTTCGACTTCATGTAGATCATCTGATGGGAAGCTTGAATCAGCCCCTCCATGAATGATTATGCAGTATCTTCACCATTTGTTCTTGCTGGCTGGCGAACTGCTTATATCGATGTCCGTTGGCGCCCGAGGGGTCGGGAAATCCCCATAAGCAGCGTTGTTTATCAAGCTCACCTGCGGACACAAGGAGTTGAAGTATACTTTCCACTGTTTTTCCTAAGGGAATAATTAAGGCCCGGCTCAGTATGTTCAGCTCCTCACGCAAGGAAGATAATGCCTGCGCCCTGAGGAGTGAATTTGAAAGTAGCTTGGGCTGGGCCCCACTATAATTTTTCTTATCCACGAACACGGGAAAACGCAATAAAGAGCTGGTGTGCAGGATCGTCTGCTGCTGAAATAGTTCTTCACAAGAGGTTAGGTTCAAGTGTTGATGCAGTTTAAGTGTATCTAACATATGAATTAACGTGTTCCGCATGGAGCCTGCGAATCTGGCCGCTTCCTTCGCTGTCCTACATACCTCTTCATCTGACAAACCAGCTTCCAGACTTATGATCGCTTCTTGTATCGCTATGCCCATTTGTGTGAACCCGGGCGTTAACCCTATAATGATCACCTTAGCAGAAGGATTAATGTACTCATTATGGGGGGCATAATACATTTCCACCTTGCCATTACGCTCCATTAGAAGCTTATCCACCTGCAGATCCTGTTTAGTTAGCACTGTACCCTTCGGGAGTGAGAGGATCGCAGATTTATACTGTTGCAGATAGGTAGAGAGGAGCATATCATCTGCCTCACAGGTCTCTATTTGTTATCGAACCACTCACCAGTCGGCCTTCGTACCAGACGGCTTGGCGCTGCGCTCTTCGGGCTACTGCTTCAGCCGAACAGCTGGCATGCAGCAGCACAAAGCTAGCAGTGTCGCCAACCTTTGGCCATACCTGCTCGCCTTTTGGATCAAGGGGTGTTAATCCTCCTGTTATAAATCTGAGGGATTGAGATAATGCCAATTCATCATTGCAGCCGTACAACTCCGCGTAACGCCCTGCCTTCTCCAGTTGATCTCCATTTCCAAAAGGGGACCAGTGATCGGTAAGGCTATCTGTTGCCAGCTTCACTTTTACCCCTTGGCTGTGCAGCATCGGAAGTGGCATCATCATTCTTCCAATAGGCACTGTGGATGCAATAGTCATACCCAGTGATGCCATCCGTTTAGCTACCTCTTCTGCCTCTTGCTGCTGAGCTCCTGCGAACCAGAACGCATGACTGACCGTGACCTTTCCTTGCAAGCCAGCTTCTTCCGTCAGATCAGCTAACCGCGTCAGTGTTTTCTTTCCCGCTTCTTTTCCATCATGTAAATGAATATCAATGCCGGCATTACTCATCACTGCTAATTCCACCATCGTCTGAAGTGACTTCTCGATATCTCCATCCACCGTATAAGGATCTACTCCGCCTACAAAGGTTGCTCCCTCTGCCAGAGACTGTTTTACCAGCTGTACAGAATCCGAGCGCAGCAGGCCATGTTGCGGAAACGCCACAATTTCAGATGAAATTTTACCCGCGAATGCATTTAATGCTTGTACAGTCGCTTCTAATCGTTGCAAGCCGCTGACAGGCTCAATATTGCAATGGCTGCGCACATGTGTGGCACCAAACCCCTGAATAAGCGTCAGGATGCTCTCTGCTTGTTGTCTCGCCATGGGCAGCAGCTTAGGCAATAATACCTTCTCTTCCTCAATCCGTTCGAAAACACTGGACGCAGGCTTTACCGCTCTCCAAGGTCCATCGAAATATGTTTTATCTAAATGGATATGTGCTTCTTCGAAAGAAGGCAGCATCAACAACTCTTTACAGTCGTATTTCGGGAGCTGGCTCTGAAGCTCGATGTCTGCTCCAACAACTTCTGAAATCTTATCCCCGTCAATGCGGAGATGACAAACCTTCGTATTCGTACCCGCTACTTGCCCATCCTCAATAACATAACCTTGTTCTAATCTTATATTGGTTAACCAATAAGAAGCATTCAACATGCTACCCCATCCTTTTCTCAACAATTTATATAGGTACGGACCGCTTTACTCTAAATGTTACCATAGCCCTTGCCATATAAAAAATGATTGAGAAATTTCAATAGCTACAGATCAATCTGACCCCTATGTTTGACTCTGGATCTAGCTTCTCTACTATAACTAACTTCCTTGTTCAGCAGTTCATCCATCCGCAGACACTTCAGACCCTTTTTATCCATTTCTTTTAAGACTTCTTCTAATCCAGTGATCATATTCAAGGGCGCTTCTTCATCTGCCCACGGTGTATCTCCGCTGTCGTGTAGAACAATGATTGAGCCTGGTTTTATTTTTTTTATTAAGGCATCCTTTAATTGTTCTGCACTCAGTGACGCTTTCCAATCTCCGACCATAACAGACCACAATACGATTCGATAAGATTCTCTCAGCAAAAAGAAATCCCCTAGATTGAGAAGCCCCCAAGGTGGGCGGTAAAAGATAGGCCGCTCTCCTGTAATTCGCTCAACAATGTCTGCTGTGCGATCTACTTGCTTCCGTCTATTGGTCCAGGGGAACTGGATCCAGTTGGGTGTATGAGTATAATTATGAATGCCGATTTGGTGCCCTTCTCTGTGCATACGCTCGATCAGTTCCGGATATTTCTGCGCTTTTTTGCCCAATACGAAGAAGGTCGCCTTTATGCCATGCTCTTTTAATAGATCTAGAAGTTCAGGTGTATAACAAGGATCCGGACCGTCATCGAACGTAAACGCAATTTCTTTCTCTGCACCTACCTCCGAGTGAACCCCCCATCCCAATATTCGGGTAAGCGCAAAAGGAACGATCATATAAAGAACAATCACATCCACTGCTAAAATTATGAAGGCCCACATTAGGAAGCCGCCTCTGTCTTACGCGGGGCAAACCGCGCTTTCAAGGACTGCTTGCTAAGCACAAGCATCATGGGAGATAACTTCTCTGTGCTGTCCTCTACACGATGTTTCCCTTCCGGATGCAGCATGCGAAGTAAAAAACGAAGGTATATCCCGAACCAGTGCCGCTGCCATTTGGACTTGATAGGACGCTGCTCAAACCCTATTCCATGAATAATCCCCCGGTGAAGCAGTGTAATCCCGGTTAGCGCGTTTACTTTGCTTAGTTCCGGATTGCTGTCTAGATCACGACTGATCTCCTTCATAGCCTCGCGAAGCATGCGTGCCGTACGAATTCCGGCCCGATCTGCGCCAAGCGTACGTGTCAGCTGCACAATCTGGCGATTGTCCAAATGAAGCTCACCCACCCAATCTCCCGGAAGTATCCGTTGCCCATCTTGGCAGACCAAACTTTCTCCGTGATATTTCAACACTACCAACTTACATATCCCATATCTACGCACGGACTGACTACGAAATTTGGTGATGACAGCAAATATGTTCTCCCACATCATCCAAAGGGATTGTGAGAATAATTTTATAAATGGAACTGAGGTTACCATCATTTTTCCTTCTTTCCTGTTTAAATTTATCTTCTAGCAAAATCCTTCACTAAACGCCGCGTATACCTGCCGATCATCTTTACCAGACTGTTTCCGAGATAAGCACCTATCCATAGAGACACTGCACCTAACAACATGAAGAAAAGTGAGATGTTGAATGTTTTATTTTCAATCCCAAATAGCGATATAGAGGACACATCTAATAAATACAGGACAGGTGACAACAAGAGAATAATAGGGGTCAAGTAAAAAAGAGTGGCACAAATGAGACTGACCATGCCGATTCCAAACTGCAACATCAACCCTAAAATCGCTCTCCAGTTATGTTCATCCAGAAACTCTGCCTTAACCCTTTCCCACAAGCTGCCTTCTTCTTGAGATCGGGTTGGAAGCGTGCGAACCGAGATATCCGTATAGACTTTAGTTCGAATTCGCTCATGCTGTAAAAAAGTCTCGGTAGAACGCAAAACATAATAAAGGATCGGGATCCCCACTAAGGTGAAGGACATCGAAACTCCAAAGGTAATGCCCACCAGATAAAAACAAAAGTAAAATAGCCCTGTGGCAAAAGTAATTAATAAGAAACAAAAATTCCTCACATGTTTCCGGATTATTTGATTCATGTTTTTCTCTCCCTCTCTGCAATAAAAATTGTTCATTTCTAAGTAACTCCTATGCTAGTGCTTTTGGTGTAAAATCGACCAGTGCCATAATGTCATATGACAAAAAAAACACCCTACTGCCTACTCCCACAAGGGAAAGCAAACAATAAGGTGCTCATCAATTTCAAATACTTCGGTCAGGATTAATCCGAAATGCCAAAAGCCTTCTCGACTGCCTCCTCACGGTTTCGTACCCCGAGCTTGGCATAGATGGTGGACGCGTAATTCCTCACCGTTCCATCGGACAGATATAGTTTAGCGGCAATAGTTTTATAACGCATTCCCTTCGAGAGGCATTCTAGAATCTCCAGCTCACGCGGAGTCAGTCCATATTCATTACTCTTCTCTGTCGGTGGCGCCTCTGAAGCTGGATGCATCTCATAGTGATCAATTAATACATTCGTAATATCGGGTGTAATCATCTTTACGCCCCGATGTACGAGACGTATTCCTTCGAACAGCTCCTGCGGCTCGGTAGACTTTAACAAGTAGCCATCTGCCCCGTTTTGCAGTGCTTCGACTGCCATATCTGCTTCTTGAAAAGTAGTCAGGATCAACACTCGTACCCCTGGCCACTTTTGCTTAATAAGCTTGGTCGCTTCCGCACCGTCCATGCCCGGCATATTTAAGTCCATCAGCACCACGTGAGGTTGTTCCTGCTCGCAGAAGCTTATCGCTTGTTCACCATTCTCAGCTAACCCATTGATCACAAAATCCGGCTCCTGCTCTAGAATAATTCGCAGACTATCCCGGATATAGGGTTGATCATCTACCAGCAATAAACGAATCGTTTCCTCCTGTATCTCTTCAAGCCTTGGTAAACTGCAGGTCACTAAGGTCCCTTCCCCTGGCTTAGAGTAGAAATACACTTGTCCTTGCAAGTTGGAGGCACGCTCCTTCATCGCATTCACACCAAATCCTGCTTTTAAATCTTCAGTGCCTAATCCATTATCCTGCACATCCAGCCGAATCAGCTTCTCTTCATAATGTAAGCTGATGACAATTTCACTGGCTTGACCATGACGTACAGCGTTGGTTATCGACTCCTGCAAACATCTGTATAATGTCATTTGGGCCTGCTTAGATACTGTATACGGCTCTCCGAATGTTCTTAAGCGAATCTTAACCTTGGAGAAGGTCTGGAAATCATCCACTAATTTCTGTAGGGACTGCATTAGCGTCAATGAATCCTCCGAAGCGCCCACATGGTGCAAATATCGCCGAACATCATCCAAGCCATTGCGGGTTAACTTTAACAAGGCATCTATTTTGTGCTCCCCTTCAGAAGTATTCACCTCCGAACGTAAAGTCTCTAGCCCCATAATAATTGAAGTATAAGAATGCCCCACCGTATCATGCAGATCTTTGGATAAACGATCTCGTTCTTCCAGAAGTGTCATACGTTCAACTTGCGAGATGTACTGCTCTAAAACAGCATTTTGCTCCTTAATAATTCTGCCCTGCTTGTGATTCACCACCAGTAAATGAAAAGCGAACCCAAGCGTATACACCAAACCCATGTTAACAATCATCGATACAGCATCCATTTGTTGTGACAATCTAGATAACATAATTGGAATCAAAATGACCGTGATCGGAGCTGTCCAACGATAGGACTTCTGTGCACTATTGCTGGCGATCATAAAAGCGATAGGCAGAAAAGTTACGTACGATTCAGGAAACAAAGCAGCCAAATATAAACAAAGCCCACCCGAAAAAAGGATCTCCGCTATCAGATAATACTTGTAATGCAGCTGCAAACAAAACCAAGGCACAGAAAAAGAGACCACGCCCCAAACAAACGCGATCCAGAAAGGAATCGTAAAATCCTCCGAAAGATAACACATGGTGACCAAAAAAGAAGTAGAAAAACAAATCCGAAACAGGAGGACGAGCCAATCGTACCAGAACCACTGTTTGACCAGATTAAACAAGGCATTTCCCCCTATATACTCTGCTGACTTAATCTTTATTATAGTGTAACCCCTTAAGGGCTCACTAGTTACAAAAAGTCATGAGTTGAGATGACATTTTTACTAATGGTGTAATTAGTGAATAGGTAGCCTTGTATACTTAGCATTAACGTAAAAAGGATGCCAACCCATTTAGGGAGGCATCCTTGATCAATCATATTCTTTAATACCAAGACTTAAAACTTAATTCTTGAAAATCCTTTGTCTGTCTTTACATATCCCACGCTATTCCCCACATAATTGAAATTAAAATTATCCTTCAGCCTGAAAGTATAATCTACTGCGAGCGTTTTAGGATTTAAAATATATGTTGCAGAACCAGGAAAGCTAAGCTCAATATTACCATCCTGTAATTGATATAACGAAACAAAAAATTCCGTCTCATCTTGTAGGGCTACTGTCTTAACCAATCCTTTTACATTATATAAGGACAGCTTCCCATTGGCATAAATCCCATATACCTCTCCCAGGGATGATATGACAGCATTACCTGCGACATCTCTACCCCACAGCAATTTACCTTTAGAGTCAAAACCAAATAGTCGGTTCCCTGTTTTGGGAAGATTAGCCCGAATTAGTACGGTCCCATCGGTGAGCACCTCGTTGTAATCGACTTCTGTATACGAATCCGCAGGCAACTGGTATGTAAATACTGAATTTAGCGAAGAATCAAGAGCCTGGATTCGCGAGCCTTTCCCACTTCCGTAATTTGTTTGAATGAGGATACGATTTCCTTTCCCTGCTACCGTCCCTTTGTAAGTTACGTTTTTTATTTTAGTTCCATTTTTATTAATTAAGGTTAGGGACCCAGAATAATTACCGGAACCATCAAACTCTCCTCGGGATGCAAAGACTAAATTGCCGTTATCAAGTCTATACAAGTATCCCTCTGCTTGAGATAAATTCACCTTCCATTTCCGTTTCCCGTCAGCTCCCACCGCGTAGATTTGAGTTGCGTCAGGAGAAAGATTATCTGTAAAAGTTATGTATACCGTTCCATCTGGTGACACTAAATATTCTTTGGATTCACGAAACATCGATGTACCAGGGTCTGCAAAATTAACCGACCACTTCAGCTTTCCAGTCTGTGTGTCATATGATTTCAGCGTATCCACTAACCATATCTTAGTTTGAGTAGCATGCTCTTCTTTGGTGTGTAGATACACTGTGTTTAATTTAGTAACCTCCATAGGATTGCCTTCCACACTCTCCAGCTCTCCCACAACATTCAGCTGACTCCATTGGGCATTCGGTAATTTGGTTACTGCTGCTGCAGCTTCTACAGTGCCAGAGGTCACCGTACTTGTAGTCATCAACAAGAGAGCAACCAACCCTGTAAATATTCCTTTTTTCAAAAATATCAACCTTTCTTTCCATATATAGTATGCATTCTGTTACTTTACTACCTTTTCTAAGGGACAACAAGATTATATTAAGCAGCTTTTTAAATCAAAACACAGACTGTATGATAGTACATATTATTTGTCCATAAAATTGTAGTAGACCAATTGAACCAATAGGACAGCCAATTCTATAACGTATGAATACTATCGGAGGAATAATAAACTATGTTAGCCGCACTACTTCATGGCATTGCACTGGCCTTTGGATTAATTCTTCCACTTGGCGCACAAAATGTCTTTGTATTTAACCAAGGGGCCTCGCAGCCACATTTAAAAAAAGCCATTCCCGTTATTGTTACAGCCGCTTTATGCGATACCCTGCTTATTTTATTAGCCGTATTAGGTGTTTCAGTCCTTGTGTTTGCCATCCCCGTTCTGCAGACCGCTTTATTTGCTGTAGGACTTTTATTTCTTTTGTATATGGGATGGTCTATCTGGAAAAGTACACCTACATCGTCAGCGCAAGACGCAACCCCTCTATCCTCTAAAAAACAAATCCTGTTCGCGCTGTCCGTTTCTTTATTAAATCCTCATGCGATCTTGGATACTATCGGCGTTATTGGCACTAGCTCGCTTAGTTACACAGGCGTAGACAAAGTTGTATTTGCTGGCGCGACTATCCTAGTGTCATGGATTTGGTTCTTTGGGCTGGCTGTAGCCGGAAAAACCGTAGGACAAATCGACTCAAGTGGCAAAATCATGCGGATTATTAATAAGATCTCCGCGATCATTATTTGGATCGTTGCTGCTTATATTGCCTTCAAGCTTTTTTAAGTGGAGGAAAAAGAATGCTGTACACCAATTTGCCGTATAATTATGTCCAATTTACACCATAATGTACTAGAATTTTGACTTACGGCGCAGAATGAGGTACATTACAATTTGGACGAACAATTAACAAACCAAAATACTATAATGTTCGCATTTAGAGGTGTAAATTATGAAAGAAGTATTCGATTATGAAGATATTCAATTAATTCCTGCAAAATGTATCGTAAACAGCCGTTCGGAGTGTGATACATCAGTCACCCTCGGTGGGCATAAATTTAGATTGCCGGTGGTACCTGCCAACATGCAAACCATCATTGATGAGAAGATCGCTATCTCCTTGGCGCAAAATGGCTATTTCTACATTATGCATCGTTTTGAACCGGAGAAACGTACGTCTTTCATCAAAGACATGCACTCCCGTGAATTAATCGCATCCATCAGCGTCGGAGTTAAAGAAGAAGAGTATGATTTCGTCGAACAATTATCCAAAGAACAGCTGGTTCCGGAATTCATTACAATTGATATTGCACACGGCCATTCCGAAGCAGTTATTCGGATGATCAAACATATTAAACAATACCTGCCTGCCAGTTTTGTTATTGCAGGAAATGTAGGAACACCTGAAGGCGTTAGAGAATTAGAAAACGCTGGAGCTGATGCTACTAAAGTTGGGATTGGACCAGGGAAAGTATGTATCACTAAGATCAAAACTGGATTCGGTACAGGCGGCTGGCAGTTAGCTGCACTACGCTTATGTGCCAAGGCTGCAAGCAAGCCAATTATTGCCGATGGTGGCATTCGCACACACGGTGATATTGCTAAATCCGTACGATTCGGCGCTTCTATGGTCATGATTGGTTCACTATTTGCCGGTCATGAAGAATCTCCGGGTGAAACCATTGAAATCGCTGGGAAGCTCTATAAAGAATACTTTGGCTCCGCTTCAGAATACCAAAAAGGTGAAAAGAAGAACGTCGAAGGTAAAAAAATTGCGGTTGAGCATAAAGGGGCTTTAGCAGAAACCCTAAGAGAAATGGAGCAGGATCTTCAATCCTCCATCTCTTATGCAGGTGGCAATAAATTAGAGGCTATCCGTAATGTGGATTACGTTATCGTTAAGAACTCCATTTTTAATGGAGATAAAGTCTATTAATTGAATACACAGGTGGGCAGGATGACTTAGGTCAATCTTGCTCACCTTTTTTTATGGGAACGAGTTCCACTAGCCTACTTTGGGGTAATGGTAAGAATAAACTTCTACTAGATCACAATAGAGAGGATTATCCTTATGCGGCAAGCTATGATTATTATTAACCCCTCATCCGGCAAAGAGGAAGCCAGCCAATATGTCAGATATGCAACAAGAGTTCTAAGTGATAAAGACTACTCCGTTACGATCAAGGAGACGGCAAAAGAACTAGACGCCACTCGTTATTCCATCGCTGCTTGTGAGGAAGGTTATGATCTGGTGATCTCCATCGGCGGGGATGGCACGCTTCACGAGACCATTAATGGTCTTATCGATCAGGAACACCACCCAAAGTTAGGTGTGGTTCCTTTAGGAACGGCTAATGATTTCGCCCGTGCATTACAAATTCCACTGAATCCCGAAATAGCCATTCAAACCCTTGCCTCCTCAAATTTAAAAACAGTAGATATCGGTCGCTTAAATGACCGCCTATTCGGCAACGTGGTTGCTGTAGGTTCAATTGCCGGAGCATTATCCTCTGTATCCTCCGAAGATAAAACCAAACTCGGCTCATTGGCATACTTGAAAGAAGGTCTTAAACAACTTACAAGCCCTACAGCCCACCCCCTTGTCATTCACCATGATGAACAAATATGGCAAGGAGACTCCTTACTCTTTCTCGCCGTATTAACCAACTCAGTCGGCGGGTTCGAGAATCTAATACCGGATGCTGCGGTTGACGACGGTCTGCTTCATTGTTTTATTATTTTGGACCTCAGTATATTCAATACCATTACAGCCAGTATATCTTTACTGCTGGGTACCCTTAAGGATCATAAAGACGTTGTCTATTTCACAGCCCACAATGTAAGTGTAAGCTCTCCAGAAACCGTAAGAACCAATGTAGATGGCGAAGAAGGTCCAACTTTGCCTATTACGCTAAGTGTTCTCCCTCGTCATATCCAAGTCATTGTGCCAGAAGTGGACTAACAAACAAAAAGCAGTCCGGAACTCAAAAAGTTCCAGACTGCCCTTAATTTATGGACGCCCCGATCCATATCTTACTAATCAAATGACTAAGAAGTTATTTCTATTCCACTACAATAAATTTTTTGCCTAATAACCACATTCCGCCGCTAATCCCTAAGAAATAAATAGGCATCGTCAGTAATGAACCATTATGGAGAGCGCTCATTCCCCACGTCGCCAAGCTAACAAGCAAATAATAGCCCAAGCTGAATATCGCACCTGCTGTTCCTACAACATCCTGAAATTGAACAAGAGCAAGACTTAGACAATTAGGTAAAGCAATCCCTGCACCCATTAATAGGACAAACAGCGTTATTAGAATACATACGATCACAATCATATCCGGCAGCGAGTCAAGACTGCTTGCGATTGTTAATAGCAAGGCTCCGCTCGCCATTACTAGACAGCCGACATGGATTATTTTTTCTGGGGCATAGAGGGTTAATAATCTTTTGGAGATCATTGCGCCTACAATCGACGCCAAAGCCACAATAATGCCGAGAAAACCATAGACTCCTGGCGAAATCTGAAAGTGTTCAATAAATATAAAAGGAGCTTCAGCATAATAGCTGAACAAGATTCCGTTAATGCCTCCAATTAGTAATCCAAACACCAATACACGTGGCAATGCGAGCATTTTTTTGACTATAGGCAGAATAGCCACCTTTTTTCTCATGGAAACATCAGTGGTTTCTGGCAGCTTCCAAAAAGCATACATAAATAACAACACACTCATCATTACTAATGTAAAGAAAACCGCTCGAAAACCAAAAGCTTGATCCACCCATCCGCCAATTAACGGACCTACTGCGGGAGTAAAAGCAATGACCGCCGAGATTTGGGCAAACATAACATGCCGTTTATTCCCAGAGACACTCTCACGAAGAATGGTTTGGGTAATAATCGAACCTGTTGCTGCTCCAAACGCTTGTATAAAACGGCTGACTAACAGCAAATGAATGGATTCTGAGTAAAAACACATCAAGCTTCCCATACCGTATACAAGAAGTCCAGCCAGCATGGAAGATCTCCGCCCGATGAAGTCAGACAACCAACCCCAGCTAAAAACTCCTAAAGCAAATCCAATAAAATATATACTTAACGTTAACTGTACAGAACTATTGGTGGCCCCAAGTGCTACTGCGATATCCGGTAACGATGGAGTGTAAATCGTCTCACTAATTTGCGGAAAAGCCACAAGAACAATCATTAAAAGTAACGATGGTGCTGCATATTTTTTCATCTTATTTTCGCCCTCCTACAAGCTTATATCCTCGAACAACTACAAGAATATGAGCCTAGCTAGGGAAATGGGGGCATCATTATGGCAAGACGACTATAGATCATCATGTTAGAAAATCACCTTTCATTGTTATGCTTTCATGGTTTTATAGGAGGGCTTACCCGAAAGATATCGGGCAAAGATTTGAGTTTCAATTATTCAGCCAAAACATCATTATACACGGTAATAGAAAAGCTCTCAAACGAATCGCTTCGCCTGAGAGCTTATTTAGGTTAGGAATTTTGTTCTGATAATCCATGTATAGTTACGCCAACAGCGCTGGATTTCTTTTTGTCCTGAGAAGCATGTAGCTTTACCATCACAAATCTTGCAAACGGCTGTATCAATATACTTTCAGCGAACAGTGCAATCAGGAAATTTCTTGGCCAATTGGCTAAGAAGTGATTAAACGTTTGAGAACTCAACCCGTTTCCGATAATGTCTCCAATAAACGTCATACAAAATGACATTCCCAGTACGGTGAATAGGATACGGAATAGGATTTTGGCGTTGAAGCTATCTGTAGGTTGTGTGAATGTAGCTGTCAGCTTTTCGGCAATACGGCCAATAACAACAGGCTCAATAATCATGACAATTACCCAAATGATCGGAAACACTTTAAGAATCGTTAAGGCAACCTCACCATTAAATTCTCCAACCCCTAAAATGATATTTATTGAGGACATAAACAGTACCGTCAGTGTACAAATGATTGCACCATATAATGCCCCCTCCTTGCCGTTTCTTGGTAATCTTGCTTCTTGATTCATGATGTACTTCCTTTCAAAATTGTCGGTAATAGTTTGGCGATAGTTTTTAAGGGAGTTGTGGATTTTTGCGTTAGGCACAACATCATCGCGCCTTCGATCGAAGCCGTCATCCACAATGCCATCTCGGAGGCTGATTCCTGCGAATAACCTTCAGTTACAAGCTTATCGCAGTATATTCGTTCCATGTTCTCATAGAGCAAGCTACATGCCTGGCGAACAGGTTCACTCACCGTAGCCATTTCACTGACAATACTGCTAAAGGTATATCCGGTAATCGTGCCCTCGGTTTCTAAGTTGTGAATCAACTTGTCGATCATGGATTGTATAGCTTCTAACGTCGATGGATGCTTTTTAAAAATATCCTCAATATCTATCGTAATTGCTTCATTTAAGCCCTTTAAACAAGCAATTAATAGTTCTTCTTTTCCATTTGGAAAATGATGATAAAGCGCTCCTTTGGTCACATTACAGGCTTTTAAAATTTCATTCACGCCTACATTTTTATATCCTTTTTGCTGAAAAAGAAGTGTCGCCGTCTCAATCATTAGCGATTTTGTATCCACAATAACGTACTCCCCCTAACATACCAACCGGTCTGTTTGTTATTATAACAATATAAAAATCATTAATGTAAGTCTTTTTTGCTTTTTTTCAAAAAATATTTCATTATTTTCATTTATAACAGCAAAAAAAACTTAGAAAATTGTGTAGAAAGTGGAATTGTTGCAGTATCACTTGGATTAATGATATCATTCTGAGGAAACTTATCTTACTTTAAATATGAAGGAGGAATACCCGGTGAAAAAGAGATCGCTAAAATATTTATCTTTTGGTATTGGGTATTCTACTGCTGTTTTTTTCTAGAATTAATTATTGATAGGATAGGTCTGTCAAAAATTAAAAGAAACTAAAAAACAGCGGAGATATATAACTTAGATATCGTTATGTATCTTCTATTTAAAGGAGAATTCACAAAATGAACTTAAATAATAATGTTATTACAAGATATAATCCAGAAAATATTGCTAAACCGGTTGGTAACTATAGTCATGTAACAAAAATAAGTAGAAATGCTGAGATGTATGTATTTTCTGGCCAAATTGGAATCGATCAAAACAATCATATCCCTACAGATTTTAACCAACAGGTAACAAATACGATGAGTAATATTGTTGAAGTCCTGGCTTCTCAAAGACTAACACCTGATAATGTAATCAAAATCAACATTTGGGCTACGGATGAAATCGATTGGAACCATTTCTATGAAATTTGGAATAAAGTATTCGGTATGACACCTCCTTCAATGACAATTGCTTATATTAAAGGATTAGGGTTACCTGAATTAAAAATTGAGCTAGATGTATGGGCTGCTGGTTAAACCCTAAATCAAGAGGGACTAATTTAATATTCTGTACACCAAACGAGCCTAAGAAGAAATTCTAAAGGCTCGTTTTTCTAACCCCCCTCTATAACAGCAAAAAGGGCTCAGTTTCCTGAGCCCGCAAATACTTACCCTACTATGTTTTTATGTCTGAAGAATTGTCCCAACACTCCACGTTTTCCAGACCTTCTATGCTATCTTTATAAAAGACAGGGTCCTTCCCTGCCCGCTTCTGGCGCTTATAATCCTGCAAGGCGGCAAAGGCCACTTTAGATAACAAAAGGATAGCGATCAAATTCACGATGACCATGAAGCCCATAAATAAATCAGCCAAATCCCATACCAATTGAACTTTAGCTACGGAGCCAAAAATAATCATCGCCAAGACGCTGTATCTATAGAATAGTAATACTTTTTTATTGGAGTTCAAGAATTCTATATTGGTCTCACCATAATAATAATTTCCGATTAACGTACTGAAAGCAAACAATAAAATCATGATCGCTAGGGATCCCGAGGCCCACGAACCAATATGTTCGCTTAATGCCGCTTGTGTCAGCTTAATTCCATCCAGCCCTGGCTGTTTATACGCATCGGATAACAAGATAATAAAAGCAGTACTCGAACAAATAAGTAACGTGTCTGTAAGTACACCCAGCGCTTGCATCAGCCCTTGTTTCACCGGATGACTAGTTGTTGCAGTTGCCGCAGCATTCGGAGCACTACCCATTCCCGCTTCATTGGAGAATAGTCCCCGTTTCACCCCTTGCAGAATGACTGCCCCAAAAGATCCCCCTGCGATTTGTTCAAATCCAAAAGCACTTTTCACAATAAGCGCCAGAATCGCCGGTATTTCCGTAATATTAATTAACATAATAATAACAGCAGCCCCAATATAGATCCCTGCCATTACCACTACAATATATTCGGACATTCTAGCAATACGTTTAACCCCACCAAAGATAACAGCCGCAAAAGCAGCAGCAACTACAAGCCCAAGAATCACCCGATTAGTGCCAAATGAATTCTCAAAGGCCACTGTAATCGTATTGGATTGAACTGCATTAAATACAAGACCAAAGGATAACGTGATCAAAACCGCAAATACCGCGCCCATCCAACGTTTTTTCAGGCCTTGCTCCATATAATAGGCGGGACCCCCACGAAATCCAGTCTTGTCCTTCACTTTATACACCTGTGCCAGAGTACTTTCAATAAATCCGGACGCTGATCCAATAATAGCTATGACCCACATCCAAAAAACAGCCCCTGGTCCACCTATTGCGATAGCAATTGCGATCCCTGTAATATTCCCTGTCCCAACCCTTGCTGCCATACTGATACAGAAAGCCTGAAACGACGAAATGGAATCTTTTGACCTTTCATTGGACTCTTTAAGAACCCTAAACATTTCTTTAAACATGCTAAACTGAACAAACTTCGATCGAATGGTGAAATAAATTCCACAAACAATAAGCAGAACCACCAAAATTTTTGACCAAAGAAAGTCATTTGTTGCGCTAATCATACTGTCTAACATTTGTTGCATGTAAATCCGCCTCTCCATTGTGTCGATACCCAGTTGCTGAACCTTAAGTTACATAGTATTTTCAAATATAACAGCCCTTATTTCAAAAGCCAACAAAAAAAATTAGCCAGCAACACCATACCTAACACCGGTGTGAGAGCTATTTCTCCATCTTCATCTGAGCTCACAAGATGCTTTAGAATAATCTAGGTATTATAAAAAAATGAAAAAGCATCCGGTGGAAGAAATGTATGACAACAATGTATGCGCGTATTTATATCGTGGAGAACATTTGGTTTGATTTGATTTCAGGACGAACGAGGAACGAAGCTATAACATCAGCAGCACAACTATTGCCCTTATTAGCCGCAAAAGATATTGAAGAAATGGCTGTCCTCTATCATGAGCTAGCCAGCAAAAATAAAATCGTTCTGGCTAGTCAAAAAGATAAGGATCCCACCGTTGTTTTGGACCATCCAACTATGGGATCGCTTGAGACATCCATTTCCGGGGTTATCTCGAATAATCATAGAGCAGATATTTTCGAGGTATTAATTAGCCACAGCTTTAAAATATTGGTACACCTGATTTAACTTCTTATCATGTTTCCCTTTTGGACTCTCCATATTCCCAAATTCGAAAAACTTCACTTTCTTGATGCCACAATATTGAAATAGTGCTTTTCTCATCAGCACTTTATGGGAATTATTCAGCCAATATAAAGGATAAAGGGTCGGCCCCTTCATGCTGGAAATGCAAACCACAGACTTTCCTTTCAGCAGCCCTTCGGGGATGAGGCCACCCTTTTCTCTGTAAGCGAAATTAGAAGCAAACATTTGGTCAATATAACCGAGCAACATCGCGGGAGGACGTCCCCACCAGATTGGATACACAAACACAATTTTATCGGCCTGACGAATCTGCTCCCGATACTTCTCGAGCTTGGGATCGATATGCATGTCTCTTCTACGTTTATTCTCATTAAAGACCAGCACAGGATCAAATTGCTCTTCGTAAAGATCAAGGACCTCTATCTTCGTGATCTTTTGATTCTCATTACTTCCCTGAATGACTTTATTGAAAAAAGCATAACTTAAACTTTTATGATTCGGATGTGTATAGATGACTAAAACGTTCATTGCTCCACCTCTTTAATTATCATTTGATAACAAAATGGTATCACAACCCTCATTTAGTTGTCAAATGATAATTGTATTATGATAATTATTTTGTTAAGGTTTACAATAAGAGGTGATCCTTATGGACAAACAAGCGTTTTTTCAGAAAATTGTTACCTTTACGACAGCAGTCCATGAAGTAACATTTGACTTTACCAAAGATGTTAGACCGGAAGGCATTACGCCCGTTCAATACAGTATTCTGGAATATATTGCGGTTAGCCAGCCTGTTACCCTCAGCCAAATCAGCGATTGTAAGAATATCTCTATGCCGAATACCAGCCGTGAGCTGAAGAAATTAACAGAAAAAAACCTGTGTGAGAAGCTTGATGTCGCCGAGGACCGGCGTAAGCAAATGATTCGGCTGTCTGATGCTGGACAAGCGATGATGAAGGAAGCTTTTGAACGGATCGGTGAACGTTTTCTGAACCGGATTAAAGAGGTTCCCCCAGAGGAATTAGCCGAGATTAACCATGCCCTCGATATCCTGCAATCTAAGGTGTTTAACACCCAGCAATGATCCGAGAAAAAGACAGCAGAGCAGCGGTTCCCCATTAATGGGAGCACCGCTGCTCTGGTTTTGGGTCGATGATTAGCTGACTCAAGACGATTATTGGCTAGTTAAAGCCTAACGAAATCGAATCAGCCTCACCTTCAGCTAAATCGCCAAATCGCACTCGTCCACTGAGGCTTTCGGACCCAGATGACGTTATTGGCATGTTTTTAGCCTTTTGTGCGTAGTTTCGGACTCCAGCGACGCTATTCCTATGAATCGAGTTCATATTGGGTGTTTTTTATGCCAATAGCTGCTATGCGGTCCGTTGGCATTCCAAATATGCGAAAAAGCTACATTTAAGGTCAGCTGAGTCCGAAAGACGCTTCCCTAATAATCCCCTAATAGAAATAGGCACTCCTCTTAAGGAATGCCTTGATTTGGTTATAAGTATTCTTAGCCAGCGAAATAGACTATTTCACCAGTCCGCTGATAAAGGTCTCAAAATTGTCAGCCAAACGTGTGATTTTGTATTTGTTATCCCGATCTACATGAATAACCTCAGGTTCGCCATCATTCCCGAATTCACGGTAATCCAGCATCACCACTTCATTCTCAGAAGGACAATCACAAATCACCACGCCAACTTCAGGATAACGTCCATTTTCAATCACAGTCCGGCTGCCTGAAGCTCCACACAGCGACTTATTCTTATCTCGTCCAATTCCGAGGATACCAGAAATCGTAATAAATTCTCCTGTTCCCGGAATCGGATAACGATTGTTATGAGGAATTCCCCCATTATGTAACTTCATCATATCCACGTAGGAAGCAGGCAGCTTAAAGACCAGCTCTTCTTGTACTGAAGTAATCAATGCATCTGAAGGCGGATCAGAGATATATTCTGAGAACGCATACTCGCTGTCATCCCAGAAATTAGTGGTATCCAACGCTATTACAGGCTTCTTAGCAGGTTTGTTTACAGGCTTTTTCGCAGCTTTTTTAGCCAATTTACGTTTGATCCAGCCCAGAAACTCCAATGTGTCTTCATCATCAGGTTCCAGCTGATCGGCAATCGTAAACGCTTTTAAAGCTTCGTCATATCTTTTCAGATAATAATAAGAAACCCCGATACGGTAATGCCATAGCGGGTCACCTTCACCCTCATCTTCAATGCTCAAATACTGCTCTAAAGCCTCTTCATATTGCCCGAGATTATTAAGCGCCCTGCCCAAATGACTAGTTAGAACATAATCTCTTTCCTCTTCAGGAATTTCCGTGATTGCATCCACGATTTCTTGAAATTCATCTTCCTCATGCCATTCATCCAATTTTGCCAATAACTCATCACTCATCATTAATACCTCCTATTAACGATCACTCAAAATACCTATTAGAAATTATACCATTTCTAACCTGTGCCCAGCCAATAACGCATGTCCTAGCCCTATCAATCAAAAAGCAACTTCCCTTTTTGCTGTGAAAAACAGACCGCAGCGTTTATCTGCGGTCTGTTTTTCGTATACAGAAAACCATTTTAATTATGGTAACTATAATTGCTGCTTTCTATCCTGCCTTTACGACTGCATCCCGTTTTCGATCCTCTGCAGGAACTCTTCAACGGCACTATAGCCAAGCTGTTTAAGGTACCAATTGTTCGCAGCCGCCTCGATCAGACCAGCCACGTCGCGGCCAGGCTGAAGCTGAATTTCAATATGCGGAATTTGCACGCCAAGATATTCTGTGAACTGGGGTTCGATTTCGAGCTCATTATTCAAGGAATTCTCCCGCCATGGTGACAACTCGATGTCGAGTACAATTCGTGTCTCTTCCTGAAAAGCTCTACGCCCGTACTGCCGTACAACATTGATCAGACCAATACTGCGCAGCGCTAGGAATTCACGGGTCGTTTCATTATGCGTGCCGAGAAGCGTCGCCGGTCCCAGCTTCTTAAGCACAACTACATCATCGGCCACAAACCGATGGCCTCTTCTAATGAGCGTGTGAGCGGTTTCGCTTTTTCCGATCCCGGACTTGCCTCTCAATAGGACACCTATGCCAGACACGTTCACACACACTCCATGAATTGAAAGTTCTGGCGCCAGCGCCTTCACCAGATAAGTATCAATCTTTGCGATGAACTCTGACGTCGTCTCTTCCGTCCGAAGTAGTGGTATACCTTCTTGGTCGCAGAATAAAGTCAAATAGGGAATCTCCTGCTGACCCGTCGTCACAATAAAGCATGGGGGATGATACTTAACGATATTGCCAATATGTAACTTGCGTTGCTCAACGCTTAGCTTTAGCAGATAATTGATTTCTTTACGACCCAACACTTGTACTCGCTTCATGGGGAAAAAGTCGAAGTAACCCACGAACTCCAGGCCAGGTCTATGTGTCTTAGAGCGAGTGATCTCGCGGTCCATGCAGCTAGCACCCGCAAGCACTTCCAGCTTAAACGTTTCCGTAAGGCTTTGAACGGTAATCGATTTCAATGTTGTTCTCCTCCTGTGGCTACGTATTTTGAATACGTAATACGGTTACCGGGATATATTCAACGACGAATAGAATGATTCCTGCAAAAGAAATAGACAGATCATGAGATATTAACAACTATGTTCCTTCAAGAAAATTAATGAGGTATATCTCCGGTTGCGTGAGAAAATCTGCAAAACTACATAAATCCGCGTACGTCTGATGTTCCACGTCGTAACAGCCTATCAGGCCTTTTTTCTTCGGATTCCACATAAGCAGCAGATCAGAGTAATTATCTATATCGGCTGACAGACGGAGCAGCTTTTGCCGGCCGATTTTTATTTCAATGGTATCAGTTAATGTGAAAAAGTCGATATATCTAATTTCATATTCATTTTGTGTTAGCTCAAGACGCAGATTTTTTCCAGTAAGAAAGCTAACCAATTCATCAGACAATTTATATTTTCTCAGCTCAAACTTCTTATTCTCGATATCATGAAATTCAGCCGGCTCTAACGATTTCAAAAAGTCAGCCAAAGCTGTATTCTTATTGCTCACAGCAATGGTGTAAGGGCGATCGCCATCTTTTTCCGCCAAGGTAACGTCTGCGCCACG
This sequence comes from Paenibacillus sp. FSL H3-0286, assembly GCF_045040705.1. NCBI lineage: Bacteria > Bacillati > Bacillota > Bacilli > Caryophanales > Paenibacillaceae > Paenibacillus > Paenibacillus sp. FSL H3-0286. The sequence goes on from NZ_CP150285.1 coordinate 6,941,210, forward strand.
TTCAATCAAATATTGTACCATCGCTTGATTACCCATTCTTGTGGCAACTGTTAACGGAGTGGCTTGATAAGGATAGACCATATCGGAATTGTTGTAATTAATGTCCACCCCATGATCCAGTAAATAAGCAACGGTCTTAAGGTCGTGATCTGACAACGCTTTGCGTAATACAGCCCCACCATGCTGCTTAATATCTAATCCTAGCTCATGTATGAGCGGGATATTGTTTTTGTTGCCATAGTAGGCCTGCGAATATGCACCTGACTTGACCTGATTAAGCTTGTCCAGTTTGGCCCCTTGTGCTGCAATATAGCGGACGATATCTTCTTTGCAATAGCGAACCGCGAGCAAAAAAGCCGGATTATTCTTCACATTCAGATTTACACCGTGCTGTACCAGCAGCTTTATGACATCCATTCTCTCTGATATAAGCGCCAAAGCTAACGGGGTTAACGTAGTATATTGGCTAAGGACGATTCCCTCTTCAATATCCCAGCCTGCTCTAATGGCAGCCTCTAATTCCGGAATATTTCCATTGTAAATATGCATGGCCATTTGCGGCAGTTCCTCGAACTTCCCTATATCCTTCAGACGGATCATCCATTATCCACTCCTACTTCAAGTATTATGAAGAGTATAGAGAACCGTATAGTAAAAAACAATCCAAACTAAGGATGTTGTTCTAACAAATAGTCCTCATAATGTTCAGATCGGCAAGATTATTGCTGCTATTTCAAAAAAATAGAAAGAAGCTCCGTAAATTCACGAAGCTCCTGTTTACAATTTATGATGGTAAGTAAAGTTGAAGCAGCTTGCTGTTCTCAGCGAGAAAGCTGGATATATCCCTCTTTACCCTTGGATGTCCCGTCTCGCCTCTTGCTCGGCAAGAATCTCGTTATCTTCCGCGTTATCCCGTGTCACTTTCTGAACGCCAATAGCGCTATAAGAAATCAAGAGAATAACAGCTATGTAATACCCCTTTACATTTAATTCAAATGGAGCATTGTAAAGGCCAATAAAAAACATCGCATACCCGATAATCAAACCCACAAAAGCCATAATTGTGAAGGCCCCTGTATTTCTCATCCTGTGATTAGGGTTATCCAAACGAAATTCTTTATCCTCTGTATTGTCCCTGACCACCTTTTGCACAACGATACAGGAAATCGTAATTAACACCATACAGAGCAAATAATACCCTTTTACGTTTAGCTCCCAAGTGTCGTTGTACACTCCCAAACAGAATAGAAAAAGTCCTGCCCCCAATGCAAAATACGATGCCCCCGTAAAAGCAGCCGTGTTGCGTTTGCGATATCTCTGATTCATCTGATAATTCCTCTCCCACTACAAACTTGAATGATGATATATCCTTCTCCACTATACCGTGGAACATCGGTAAAATTCTACCATTAATCAGGTTGTTTTAGGGAATTTCAGGAATTTTTTTACTATACAAATATAAAATAACGCAAACACCGAAAGGACGGCCTCAGTCCCATACAATATAGGACGAAAACCGCCTCCAGCGATCTCTGCAACATAAATTAGAAAAATGCTACTGCCTTTCCTGATCCACTAATTGTTGCTTTGCGAGACGAATCATTTCGCGGACCATCGATCCACCAATTTTACCGCCGATCTGGCCCACCGATTCTGTGCTCAAATGACCATTTTGACCGCGCTCCAAAGGGACACCCAGTTCTTTTGCAACTTCGTATTTCACATCATCAGGCCGCTCTGGATCTACATCATACCCCTCGCGCCGCATCACTTCCGCTTTAAAAATTTGCATTCCGCGGCTGGCTCCCGGCACTGCATATTTCCTGTTCCTTCTAGACATCCTTATCCCCTCCCAAACCTGTTTTAAATAACATGCCCGGAAAACGGAACCTCCACCCTTATGGACTTGCCCCGATTATTTCCAAGCAGGGCGTCGTTGCAACGCGGCTTTCGTAGCACGCAAGGTTAAAGCCCAAAATAAAAAAGCCACAGCACTAACAGAAGCTCCAAGCCAACATACCCCGTTCCAGCCATAGTGAGAATAGATTTGAGTGGAAGCAATCGATCCGGTAGCACTTCCAATGGAGTAAAAAACCATATACCCTGCGGTGAGCCTACTACGTGCCTCCATGCGCAAGGTAAGTATTATACTTTGATTGGTGACATGCACCGCCTGCACTGCCAAATCAAGCAGAACAATACCAATGACCAATGCCAACAGCGACTGCTCCGTAAAACTGATAAACCACCATGAAATCAACAATAGAAGTAAAGCTATGCCTGTCGTTCTCTGTCCATGACCCTGATCCGCTAGCTTTCCCGCCCGTGCAGCAGCTAATGCTCCCACAATTCCCGCCAGACCAAATGCCCCAATTGCAGTATGTGAAAGTGATAACGGCGGAGCACTAAGAGGCAAGACCACAGAAGTCCACAGAATACTGAAAGCAGTAAAAATCAGCAAAGCCAGAATAGCGCGGATACGCAATACTCTCTCTTGTACAAACAACATAAACACTGAGCTAAGCAGCTGAGCGTATGACAGTGTTTTTACCTCACGTTTCACATTTGGCAACACCCTAAATAATGTACACACCATACAAAGCATTAAAGCAGCAGAAAAAAGGTATACGGAACGCCAACCTGCAAGATCTGTAAGTATTCCTGAAATGGATCGCGCAAGAAGTATTCCAATCACAATTCCACTTGTGACCATGCCTACGACTCGCCCGCGTTCGGCAGGGGCAGCCATTGTCGCCGCGAACGCAACAAGCGTCTGCGTTACAACAGCGAGTAGTCCCACTGAGGCCATACCTACGAATAGTACCGTGCTGGAAGAGGCAGTACCCACGATAATCAAAGCCACCACAGATAATAACATCTGGCCGATAATCAGGCGGCGCTGATTCAGTAAATCTCCTAGTGGCACGAGCAGTAACAGCCCCACTGCATAAAAAATCTGCGTGATAGTAATAAGAATACCAATGGTTGAATAATCAATACCAAATTCTTTCGACAAATGATCAAGCAACGGTTGAGCAAAGTAGATGTTTGCAACCGACATCCCGCAGACAACGGCAAACAAAAGTGTCATATACCGAGGCATCGAGGAAGCATGAATAGAATCAGATGGCGTATGCGTCTCTTGTGACGAAAGCTTCTCTTTAGTCCCCTGCATTTTGGACACACCCTTTCTCTGTTAAATTTAAATCGCAAACATATTTCATACTGATCAGTATGTTATTATGCTCAGTAAATTTATCTTACAAAATGGTGTGTGTCAACATAAATATTTGATGCTACCGACTTTGATTTGACAATATAGACGACTAGTTCTAGTATTATAAAATACTGTTCGGTAATAAATTATTGAAATCAAATATAACGAGGGGTGTTAAAAATGGCTCGGACCCGCGAATTTGACGAGGAAAAAGCATTAGAATCAGCTATGGAGCTATTTTGGGAGAAGGGATATGAGGCTACTTCATTAAGCGATTTAACTTCCAGAATGGGCATTCAACGCCCCAGTATATACTCAGCTTTTGGAGACAAAAAAGAATTATTCGAAGCTGCGCTACGTAAATACACGATGTCCCATGCTTCCCGTGTCCGAGCCCAACTTCAAAGCAATCCATCCGCAAAAAAAGCCTTTCGTAGTTTTTTTGAAGATGTGGTGGCGGAGGAGTATGCAGGCAGTGTGAACCGAGGATGTTTTTGCATCAATACAATGGTCGAGCTGGCACCTCATGATGAGAAGTTCGAGATTCTTACAAGAGAACACCAAATGTATCTATCGGTTATATTTCAAGAAACTATTGAACGTGGTATACAATCAGGTGAGCTTAAGGGTGGTGTAAATGCGAAGGCCTTGGCACAAGCACTAATCGTATCGCTAATAGGGCTTACTGTACTCTTGAAATCCCGCCCGGAGCGATCCTTTGTTGATAACGCAATAACAGTGATACTTACTTCGCTTGATTAAATTCAGAGTCTTGATTTAAGTCAATGCCCGCCATAGTACTCCTAATTACAATGAAATAAAAGTCCTTTAGGAGGCTATCTTATGGCTATCTCAGAAAAAGACCTATCGAACCAGCGTAAGTCCGCTTTAACAGCTGGAATATCACTGATCATCATGACCCTCGCCTCATTTTTTTCATATGGCTTTGTCCATGGGACTCTTGTTGTGCAAGGCGATGCCAGTGCCACATTTATTAACATTGTATCTTCCAACAACCTTTTCAAAGGGGAAATCTTGGGCTGGATCATCATTATGATTACTGACATTCTGGTCGCCTGGGCGTTTTATGTGTTTCTAGAACCCGTCAACCAAAATCTTTCATTACTCGGCGCATGGCTCCGTCTAACCTATTCCGCTATATTGGCAATCTCTATATTAACTTTGATATTTGTGCTGCTGCTCACGGGAAACACAAATGGCTTTTCCTCATTAACAATCGAACAAACTCAAGCATTTATGATGTTATTTCTGGATGCATTTCAATTCATTTGGTCTATGGGGCTGGTCGTTTTTGGCGGGCATTTGTTAATAGTGGGCTATGTGGCTTTAAAATCCGATGTCATTCCTAAAGTAATCAGCATCTTGCTGCTGCTTGCTTCAATAGGCTATATTATCATTCATCTAAGCAAAATGTTTCTCCCACAATATGAGGCAGTCATTACAACACTTAATTTTATTTTTACTATTCCTATGATTGTAGGAGAACTAGGCTTTGGGATATGGCTACTGCTTAGAGGTGGGAAAATCCCCAAAAGTGTATAACGATTTTGTTATTCATCACTGGAATGAACCCGCTTCTTAATTCTACTTAATGACTCTGGCGTAATCCCCAAATAACTGGCTAATTGATGTTGGGGGACACGGGTAAGTAAATGAGGTCTTTTTTGTAACAAGGCTTTGTAACGTTCTTCAGGATTGGAAGCAATAAAGGAAGTCAACTCATCCTGAACCTCACCCAAGTTCTCCTCTACCATTTTGCGTATCATGGTTTCCAGCTGAGCGTGTTTATGGAGCATATCCTGTTCCGCATTAAGATCACCAACCACCAATATGCTGTCTTCTAGGCAGGTTAAGGTGTACGCTGAGGGTCTACTCTCTTGATGCCGATTAAAAATCGAAACCGCTTGCTCTTCCGTATAAAAATTAGATGTGACTTCTTTGCCCGATTCATCTACCGAGGACTGCCTCACACATCCCTTTAACACAAAAAAACATTTTGAGGGAACGTCTCCTTGTCTAAGGAGTACCGTTCCCTTCTTGTATTCCTCAATAGGAATACCTTCAACAATATCCTGCTGTTCCACTTCGTTAAGAGATGTAAATTTACTCATATACTTATACAATATGCTTTTCATTTATCTCTCCAATCTCATTGCACTACCTCATATAAAGATCCCTCTAACGGCTGAATAAAGTGTGACCAATCACCTGTTGTGTACAGCAGAAGCCGATGCATCGCACGCGTACAGGCTGTATAAAAAAGCTTGCGTTCGCTTTCCCGATCATACGTCTGTGTGGAAGCATCATAAATCAGTACGGCGTCGAATTCAACCCCTTTTGCGAGATAAGCGGGAATTACTAAAATGCCTTTCTCAAAAGTGAGCGTCTCCTTCGTAATGAGCCGCAGAGCTTCGCATCCTTGTGACTTTAATTCTTCATAGGCCGCACGGCTTTCAGCTGCAGTCTTGGTAATCACAGCAATAGAGTCGAGCCCTTCAGCCATCAACGCCGCGAGATCTTCTTTAATTCTTTTCGCCCGCTCTACATCGCTACTAGCGTTCACTAGGAACGGCTTCTTACCCTCTCTTTCAAAAGGTACGATCTCCTCATTAGGCAGCAACGCCTTCGTAAACTCCACAATCTGACGAGTTGAACGATAACTTCGAATTAGACGGATCAGGCTCGTTTCACCTTCACCATAAAGCCGGATCAAAGGTGAATCCACCTCGTGCAAATTCGTTGCTTGAGGGAAAATCGCTTGGCCGAAATCGCCGAGCACAGTCATGCGCGCGCGGGGAAACAGCTGTTTGAGAAACGCGTATTGGAACGGCGAATAATCCTGGCCTTCATCGATAAACAGATGCCGAACTTCTGTGTTCATACGAGTACCCTCGACAAGTTCTTTTAAATACAGGAATGGAGTGGCATCCTCGCAAAAGAGTTCATCGCGGCTCAGTTTTTCCTTTGTTTGCTTACAGATTTCCTGCCACTGAGCAGGCACCTCAGTCTCGTTCGCCATTTGCCGATAACTGGCATCGGCACTAAACAACTGATCGTATAACCCAATCGTATCTATGAACTTAAACCGTTTGACATCGCGTCTCAGCGGTGTAAAGTGCTCCTTCACAATCATGCGGCGCAGCAGTTCTTCTTCCTGCAGACCAAAGTCAAAAACATTCTCTTCCCCTTGGTCCTGATTAGGAAAATCCCCATAGTTCTCAAGATACTGAGTCGTAAAATCAAAGACGGCTTCCTCCCGCCGATACTTCTTAAGTATCTCACTGTAGGCTTCGGCATACTGATCGGTATCGAGGTAATCGAGTTCATCTTGAACCCAGAATGCCTCCTGTTCCTGACGCTCCAGCGAAGCCAACTGACGCAGTAGCCATTCACGCAATAAAACGATGCGGTTAGCCAGGCGAATGGAGCTATCATAGCTGTAAAATTGCGATTTCATCTGCTCCGCAGTAATCAACTCGCGGTCCCGAAAACGGATACTATGAAACAACATCCCTTCCTTCCCTAACCACAACGCATAGTTTTGCAAAGCATGCAGAAAAGCTTCTGAAGCTTTATACTGCATTCCAGTTAGCCGTGCTTCATACTCTGGAGAAGCTTTGGACGTCAGTACATATTCAATCTGCTCGAACGGGTCCTCTAGACGAAGCGTAGATCCAAGCCAATAATCAATATACTCCTGAAAGGTTGTTTGCTGCATATTCTCCTCGCCAAGCTCGGGAAGCACCGTAGATACATAACTGTTAAACATCGGATTAGGCGAAAAAAGAACAATCTGATCCGCTTTGAGCCTATCGCGGTGTTTATATAGCAAATAGGCTACCCGTTGCAGCGCTGCGGATGTTTTTCCGCTGCCCGCCGCCCCCTGCACAATGAGCATACGGCTACTATCGTTGCGGATAATAGCGTTCTGTTCCTTCTGAATAGTCGCCACGATGCTCTTCATTTGTGAATCCGCACCCTTACCAAGCACCTGCTGAAGTAATTCATCACCGATCGTTAAGCTCGTATCGAACACGTTCTGAAGCTGACCCTGACGGATCTGGTATTGCCGCTTCAGCATCATCGTTCCTGAGATTTGTCCTCCCGGTGTATCGTAAGTGGCGGGGCCTGGCGAATGGTCATAATACATACTTGCAATAGGTGTCCGCCAGTCATATACCAGAAAGTTCACACCTGCTGCATCGATGAAAGACGCCACCCCGATATAGATTTGCTCACTGGAGTTCAACCCATCTTCTTGAAAGTCCATTCGTCCAAAATAGGGTGACGGCAGCAGCCGTTTCATGTTCTTATAACGCAGCAGCCGTTGGCGGTGGCTACGTTCCCGCTCAGACAACAACGCTTCTTGCTGTTTTATACTGTAAAAGGTCTCCTCGAAATCCTCATGTGTGCTCGTATTAACCGTAACTTCCTCCCAAAACCGCTTACGGATGTCCGTCACCTGTTCACGTAATCCTGTCACTTCCGGTTCCAGCTCGCCAATCTTTGATTGCAATTCTTCCGTGACCGAATCTAGCCGTTTCTGTTCTCCCTGCCAATCTTTTTCGTTTAACATTTTTACTAACACGCTCCTTTTCAAGGTTGTTATCAAGAAGCAAAAATACAAATTTGACAAACTGCCAATCCGCGTGGTATTATTAATGTATAAATAAGATGTAATAAATCTGTCTAAAATACGCAGATTAACAGTGGTCTTCTCATAATATCACGTTATTTCATTGCGCGCAAATTATATATTAAGAAGAACCGGCAGCTCATGCCGGTTCTTCTTTTTTATTCCTTTCTGCAAAGAGTAGCCGTTCTCCCTAAGTATCCATTTCCCTAGCAAAAGGGTTGCTGCCTTTTGTTTCTGGTCTGCCTAACGGACCGAGGTGACTTTATTTACTTATTTTCAGCCTTTAAAGCAGACTTTCGGACTCCAGTGCAGCTATTCTTTATCTTGAGCTTCATTCTAGGCATGTTTTAGGCTAATAGCGACTGTGAGGTCCGTTAGTATTCCAAAAGTGCGATAATGCTGCTATTAGGGTCAACTGTGTCCGATAGCGGCTTCACCCGCGGATGAGCCCAATTAAACAGGGAGACCTAACAGCCATTTGATGACTGTTAGGTCTCCCTTATTCTGTAGCTTATTTGTTTGCCAAGAAAGCATCGATTTGAGTTTGTAGTTCGGTTTGAATTTTATCAATGCCCGCGGATTTCAGTTGCTTGTTCAGATCTTCAAGACCTTTGTCGATATCTTTGATTACGCCGTATTCGAGCGGAATCGCATAACGGAGCATTACGTTACCAACGTTGGCAATTTCCGTTTTCACTTTGCTGTTATCAAATACAAAGGTTTCCAGCGCGTAGTGATAGACATTTGCTTCCCAGCCTTTAGCCAGATCGTTTGCTTCTTGCGGGAATGCTTCATTGTCACGGTTAAGTGGCGAGTTGAAGTTCCAGTTAGAGAAGCCAGTATAGTTCGGATTCTTTTCAAGGGCTTTATATTTGTCATCGCCAACCGCTTCGTAATGTACACCGCTAAGGCCGTACATCATTAGGTCGTGCAGTTCTTTATCATTTTGCATCAGATCGAGGAACATCAAGGAACGTTCCACATTTCTGGAAGTAGCGTGGATCGAAGTACCGTTTTGGGTGGAAATCGCCACTGATTTCTTCTTGCCTTGGTTGATGTCAGCCAATGCTACTTCATAAGGGGAATTCTCTTGGCGCATCAAAGCCATAAGTGCTCCAAGTGTTCCGTTGTTGTGCGTAATCGATGCTGTTTTGCCTGCTTTAAAATCGGCCTGATGATCATTTTTACTGTTTAGAACGTTTTTCGACCATGCATTGTTATCAGCGAGATCTTTGTAATATACGAGTAGATCTTTAAACTCTTGCGTTTCATATACGTTAAATACTTGCCCTTTTTCATCCGTCAATTTGAAAGCAAACGGAAGGTCGAGATCAAACATATTCCATTCGTTTTGTTGCTTCAGCAATACACGGTCCAAATTATGATATTTCCAGTCTCCTGTTTCCGGGGTGAACGGTGTAATTCCTTTTTCGTTTTGTGCTATGGTTTTCAAGTAAGTGGCATACGCTTCTGGGCTGTTGATCTCCGGAAGATTGTATTTCTTACGCAAATCCTCGCGGTACAAAATCAGTTTTTCAACGGATTCCCCTCTGTTTTGCGGAACCATATACAGTTTGCCGTTTACCTTAGCTTGATCCCAGCTCACATCAGACATAGCTGCTAAAGTCTGCGGCATATATTTGGTAAGCAGCTCATCGGTCAATTCCAGGAATCCGCCTTTCAGCGCCTGGTCATTGTAACCAGCCCAGTTTGCCGAATAGATGAGGTCAAAATCCTCATTAGCTGCCAGCTTCAGCGGATATTTTTGTGCCCAGTCCGACCAATCCAGAAACTCGCCCTCTACAGTAGCATTAATTTTTTCTTTCAGCTTTTTATTAATCTCAGCAAAAACGCTATCATAGTCTATCGGTTTAGGGCCAACAAAAATCATTTTCAGCTTCACTTCTTTAGAGGTATCAAGGGTGTCTGAGGTAGTTGCAGGTTCTGAGTTGTTCGTAGTGTCGCTTCCTCCCTCTGACGCATTATTTGTAGCCTGTGCAGACGTATTAGCATTGTTATTGCCACCACCACATGCACTTAGAATCATTACGAAGGTTAAAACGAGCGCTAGCATCATCAATCTATTTCTCTTCAGCATCTCAAGCCTTCCCCCTTGTGTTTAATTATATTGATAAACCGAGTTTCCCCGGGTTCATCCTTTCACAGCACCAATCGTCAAACCTTGGACAAAATACCTCTGCACGAATGGATAAGCCAGCAAAATCGGGCCAGTGGCCACAACTGTCATCGCCATTTTCAAGCTCTCGGTTGGGATCGATGTCGTTACGACTGCCCCTGCACCCATCATCGCTTTGCGCATGCCATCCATATTGCCTAGCATTTTATACAAATAATATTGGAGCGGCATCAAGTTTTCATTCGATACAAACAGCAATGCATTGTACCAGTCATTCCAGTAGGCCAGCGCTAGAAACAATCCAATGGTAGCTAACGCCGGCTTGGACAGCGGCAGGATTAGACGAGCATAGATCTTAAAGTCGCCTGCGCCGTCAATTTTTGCTGATTCTACAATAGCTTCCGGAATGCTGCCCATAAAAGACTTCATAACAATGATATAAAAGACATTGAGCATCATCGGAACCACTAAGGCCATCAGCGTATCCTTCATATGAAGGTAGTTGACCATAAGCAGATACCACGGAACCAAACCGCCGCTAAACAAAGTCGTAAAGAAAAAGAAGAATGAAAATTTATTGCGCCACTTAAAATCTTTTCGGGATAGCGCATAAGCAGTCATCGAAGTCAGAAACAAGCCAAGCACCGTGCCGAGTATAGTAACTCCTATTGTCACTATATAGGCTTGAATCATCTGTTCGGGATACTTAAACAAAATGCTGTAGGCCTCAGTTGAGAAGGCAGTCGGTATAAATTGATAACCATCCGTTAGGATTTTGGATTCTTCCGTAAAGGATGAAGATACGACAAGTATAAAAGGAAAAATACATAAAACTGAGAGAAAAATCAGGGATACATAACCAATGCCTGAAAATATTTTACGATCAAGCTGCTTCATATCGTTACCTCCATTATGAAAGACTTAACTCCTGATACGATTAGAACAGAGCGCGGTCTTTGTCGTATTTACGGACAGCATAGTTCACTGACATGATCGTCGCGAAGCCAAGAACGGACTGGAAAACACCAGCTGCAGCTGACATGCCGATATCATTCGAAGTAATCAGTGACCTAAATACGAAAGTGTCGATAACGTCTGTCGAGGAGAACAACAAGCCGTTGTTGCCGATCATGTTATAGAACATCCCGAAATCACCACGGAAAATGTTCCCGACTGCCAGCAGCACCAGAATAATAATCGTTGGATACAAATTCGGAATGGTTACTTTCATAATTCGCTGAAAAATATTAGCCCCATCGATTTCGGCTGCTTCATACATTTCTGTATCTATCCCCGTAATCGCGGCCAAGTACATCACCGTTCCGTATCCGAGACTATTCCATGCAGAAACTATAACCAGAATATACGGCCAATAGGAAGGTGTATTATAAATATCGACAGGCTGGAGTCCGATACCTCTGAGCAAAGCATTCACGGTGCCAATATCATAATTGAGCAGGTTATAAGCAATCGCTCCGACAACGACCCATGAGATAAAGTAAGGCAGGAACAACGCCGATTGTGTGATTTTGCGGAACCATTTACCACCGACCTCAAACAACATAATCGCTGCAAAAATTTGCAAACTGTTATTGACGACGATAAACGCAATGTTATATAGTGCTGTATTTCGTGTTACCCGCCAAGCATCGCCTGATTCAAAGAAAAAGCGGAAGTTGTCGAGCCCGTTCCAGGCACTTCCAAAAATACCGCCCGCATAATCATAATGCTTGAAGGCAATAATAATGCCCGCCATCGGGACATAGGCAAACAGAAGGAAAAAAGCAACCGCCGGAGCCAGCATCAGCAAGAGAACCCTATAATTCTTTAAATCGCTCCAAAATGTATGCCCTTTCATCTTTGCACCCCTCTCTTCTCTATATCTCTTATTATAAAAGGGCACAGGCGCTTAGATAATTCAGCGAAACAACTAAACATAATACTAATTCAACGATTCGACAAAAAAAGGTTAGCCGGCAGACCAAAAACACCCGGCAGCGATTCTCCAATAACCGAAAAATCATCGCCGGGTTTTCATTTTCACCGCTTTTTTGTTAGATTTTATTTTTCTTCCGGTACTCACCGGGTGACATGCCCATGTATTGCTTGAACTGTCTGTTGAAATAAATAATATTTTTATATCCGGCTTGTTCTGCAATCTCATAAACTTTCTTAGTCGGATCTTCGAGCAGCTCGCATACCCGTTTCATCCGTAATTCACTTAAAAAATCGCTGAATAAACTGTTGGTTTCAACCTTAAATAAATGACCGAGATAGTTAGGCGTAAAATCGAAATGGGCGGCCACTTCGTTCAGCGTTATTTTTTGATCTAATCTTTCTTTCACATATTCCGTGATTTCATCAATTAACTTCCGCTTTTGTCTTTGCCGTTTCAAATAAAGCAGCTCCGACAACTCAAAAAATCTTCTTCTCAGCCAAGAGAGAATATCATGCACCGTTTCAAACTGAAACAGCACAAAGGGATGATGTGAATCCCAATTCAAAATCTCGTATAGATGCTCGTTCATTTGCTGCAGATCGGCATGAAGCTTGGAGGTAATTCGAATAATGATATCGTAGATGTCGTTTTTCTGGGAGAGCGGACTGTCCCCGGCAAACAGCTGCAGCAAACAATCATCAATGGTGGTAAGGTCGTAATCGAGCATCGCTTTAAGCATCCGGTCCACAATAACCTCTAAATCTGAGGCGATTTTTTCCTTCGGGCTCCATTCCGAGGCATCTTGGATGATTCTATTTTTCCCAACAATCCATTTAATACTTAAAGCAGCCTGAGCCTGCCGATAGGAATCATGCAGCTTACCCAGTTCTGTTGTGTACATCCCTCTTCCAATCGTAATTGAACAGGAAAATTCCTGATAGAATGACCGAATGAGCTCTTCCATCAAAGCGGTAAAATATTGTTCCTGAACCGCAGCAAGGATCACAAAATGATAGTCATAGGTTGTGATGACCATGCCTAAATTTTGATCTTGCGCGAACTTCCGGATAAAATGATTGGCTGTGCTGCTCCATAAACTCCGCTCTTCTTCCGTCCAAGTTTGGATTTTCCGTGCCATATCGTCAATCTCGACGATGGCAACCGCCGACGCACCTTGTAAGTAAGACGTAAGAACGTTGTGAATATGCGTCTCCACCTGCCCCGGGGCAGTCTCATTAAACCAGCGCAGCAGCAGCTCCTGATTCACAAGCGTCAGTGTTTCCGACAAGGAAATATGCTGCTTCCTCTCCTTCTCAATCTTGGCGCAGAGTTCAGTCAGTGTCTTATTTAACTCGTCATCATCAACGGGTTTAAGCAAATAACCGGAGGCATTTAATTGAATGGCCTCTTTGGCATAGTTGAAATCCTGATGTCCGCTAATAAAAAGCAGATGGACCTCAGGGTTAATCTCCTTCGCTTTCCGGGCAAATTCTACGCCCGACATAATCGGCATGCGGATATCGGAGAGAATGATATCAATGCGGTGCTGCTCCATCATTTTTAAAGCGGCGAAACCGCTCGTTGCCGTTCTCACGCTATGCAAAGGCAAATGATCACTGCCCGCCACCCGCCGTCTCAGCCATTCCAAATCGATCACTTCATCATCCACCAACAGAACGTTGATTTCCATCGCCATACTATTTACTCCCCCATAACTTCCCGGATTTCCGCATTATCCACCGGTAAGATAATTTGAACGGTCGTTCCTGCCCCAAAGTAACTGCCGATATGAATGCCGAAATCATGGCCGTATCTCAGCTTGATTCGTTCCTCCACGTTTCTCAGTCCATAGCTGCTCGAATGGAATGAGCTTGAACGCATATTTCGCAGTGTCTCCGCCCGCATACCAATTCCGTTATCGATGACCTTGAGCTCGATGCGTTCACCCAGCCGTTTTCCGGTAATCCGGATCGCAATCGTCTCCCCAAACCAAGCATGCTTGAATATATTTTCTACAAATGGCTGCAAAATCAGCTTAATGATGGGAACCTGTAAAATATCAGGATCAATATCATAATAAACCTCAAACGCATCGGCATACTTTACCCTCTGAATTTCAAGGTACATCCTTACCTGCTCCAGCTCTTTTTCAAGAGAGATATAGACATGTCCTTCATTCAAGGTGAGGCGATAGAATTTAGAAAGACCTTGTACCATCTGTGTAACCTTCTCAACTTCGCCCAAATTGGCTAAGCTGCCAATGGTCGACAATGTATTGTATAAAAAATGCGGACTGATCTGAGCTTGAAGCACATCCAGTTCTGCTTGCTTTTTCTGAATCCCTTGCTCATAGACGTTCTGGATCAGGTCCTGGATACTAGTCGCCATCTGATTAAAACTATTAGCAATGTAGACAAATTCATCATTCCCGGCAAACCCGATTCTTTTATAAAAATTCCCTTCCTGAAAGGACCGGACCAAATATACGATCCGTTTAATTTTTTTGCCTGATATGCGGGCAACGAGGAAGCCGATCACCGCCATGACTAAAAAGCTGATCAAACAAACCGTGGTGATCACCTTCTGCATTCGGCTAGCATCTTTATTCAAATAGGCATGCGGCACCCGTACCTCGATAGCATAGTCAGACAACGGAATATCTTCACTAATGATCAGATAAGCGTCTTGCTTCGCATGTTCATCGACAATACCTTGTTCATAAAGCGTTAATCCACTAACCCGATCCACTAGACGAAGGTCTATGCCCTGTTCAATCGGAAAGGTATCGAAATTGCCAAAAAGCTCGTCAATTCTCGCCGTGACGCGAATATAACCAATAATCGATGGGCCTCCCTTAGAAGAAACCAGCTTGCGGAAATACGAAATATTGCTTAGTTCACTGTCGCTGTCCGCCTGAAGCCACAAGCTGTCTTTGTTATTGGCAACAATCGACTTGAACCATTCCTTATCTTCAATAACCTGATCAGAAAGAATATAATAATCGCTTCTACCGATAGGTACAGACATATCATCACCGGGGATTTCAAGCATCGTCTCATTTGCGGTATAGAGCACAAGTCTCAGATTGTTCCCATACAATTGCAGAGGGGCTTTCATATAAGGAACGATATCATCCCTCATTTTGAGCATGTTTTCCAATGCATCTCCCCTAAACTGCAGAGCATTCTGAAAATTCGTATTGAGAAACAGCGAGTTAGTCATTCGTTTGATTTCATCTGTCTGATATTCGATATTGTTCCTCGTCTGCTTCAAAGCTGTCCGGACATTCGTTTCCGCCATTTCCGTTCTGGACTCTACGAGCATCGTATAAGCTATATAACCCACCAATACATCTGTCAGCAATACTAGAATGAGGTACGGTATCATCATCTTATAGGTGAACGGAATATACTTTTTACTGAATAAAAACCTCTCCATACCCATGCTCCCTTGTATCCGAGTTAATGCTAACGTTGTTTTCATCCATTCTACAATGGAATGAAAGCGGTTACTAGATATTGTGTTTGGAAAATGGGCTTTAGAGCAACACCCTGTTTTCCAATATATTTTTCAGACTGATATGAGATTTTGAAGGTCCAAACTTTATAAGGTTGTCTTGGAATTCAGCTAACTCCTCAATCGACGCGGTTTGCACCTTTATGAGGTAATTATATTCTCCGCTAATCCGATATAAATCGGTAACTTCCATAGCATATTTGCAAAAATCCGTAATCTCTTGGCAATGTTCTGTTTTTAATAGAATAAACGTAGTTGTGCCCCGATCCAGATCTCGTAGATTAAAAGCTGTATGATACCCAGAAATGATATTCCTTTCCTCCAGCTTGATCATTCGTTCTTTAACAGAGGGTTGTGACATCGAAACCTCTTTACTGATTTGTGAAATGGACATTCGGGCATTGTACTGAAGTAATTGCATAATCTTTTTATCAATGTCATCCACAAGTTGTTCCATAGCAAGCGCCTCCTAAACCCATTTTATAAAATAAACTTATTTCGCTATAATACCTTAAATTTAATAACCATATTACTACAAAACACTTATCTTATATATATATCTCATATTTTAATACAACTATAATAAGTATATATTAAAGTTGGGAGCGATTATAAATGAGTGTAAAAGGCCTTGCACATGTAGCGATTCAAGCCAAAGACTATAAAGCAACTATTTCTTTCTATATTGACGTTTTAGGATTCAAGCTAGGTCATCATTGGAGTCTGCCATCCTTTCAGATCAAAGAAGCCTCCATGCTGATTTCACCTGACCGCAGAACCTGTATTGAGATTTTTGATAATGATGCAGTCATCGCCGCTCAAGGAAAAAAAGCCTTGTCTGATGAAGATATAGCACACGGAGCGTTATTACATCTTGCCTTCTATGTGGATAATGTAGAGGAGATATATCAAAAAGCCCTTGCACATGGGGCAAAGGCTTTTATAGCACCGGATTCTCTGTCTCTGGGCGAACCGCCTCTTCTAATTAAAAATGCGATCATTCACAGTCCCAATGGAGAAGTTATCGAATTTCTTGAAGAGGTTGATTTTGATATGTCCAGCAAAGTTCATGTAGAATAAACGCTAGGGAGGGTTATGAATTATAAAACATACCATTCTCAGTAAAAAGTCGCTTTTCCTCTTAATTTTTTTGATATTTCTTATAGGAGTCTACTTTTTATTCTTTGGACTTCCGTGGAAGTCTCTGGCTTTAAAAAAGCAATTTGAAGTCTATTTAGAAGATAAATATCAAATCGATTTCCAGCTGGGTAAGATGGACTTTGATTTTATACATCGCACTTATCTTTCTTATGCCCATCCAGCAAATGATCCCACTCTGATTTTTTATGTAGGTCAAGATATTGAAAGCAAGGAAATTCAGGATCTTTATCAATATGAAGTTAATAAACGAAATGCTGGGAGAAAGTAAGAGAATTGAATCCTGCTTCTAGCAGATGAAGAAGGAATGATAGTATTGATCGTGATTCAAGTCATCGCTTGGCTCATCGCCTTCGCAGCCTTGTTATCCATGGTGTCGATTGTGCTGGTGAGCTGGAGGAACGGGATATCGCCGATGCCTACGTCAAAATCTGTACGCTCGGCTGTTGCCGTTGAGGTGAATCGGATTCCGGGATATAGCAGCATTGTGGAGGCGGGATCGGGTTGGGGAACACTTGGCATGGATGTTATTCGCCAATGTCCAGGCAAAAGGCTGACAGGCATTGAAAATTCCAGTATTCCCTTGTGGACATCCCAGCTGCTTGCTAGGTTCGGCACACGTATGCTGCGAGCAGACGAAGGCCAGAATCTGCTCCACGGAAGGCTTCGTTATGTACGTGGGGATATTTATAGCAGCTCTTACGAGCATGCGGATATTGTTCTTTGTTACTTATTTCCCGGAGCGATGAAACGGCTGGGGGACAAGTTCAAGCGTGAGCTACTGCCGGGCGCGGTGGTCATTAGCATTTGTTTTGCCCTTCCAGGCATGCAGCCTGTCCGTACCATAACATGCACGGACACACTGCGTACCAAGGTATATGTATACACTTTTTAATTCAGGATTACCCCACTACTTCTCTTCTGATAAGGTGGTAATTCCTGAATTTATTTCAGTTTATCCACTTGAAGTCCCCCCCTTTCTATTAACCTCTCCATCTTTGCCAAAAACAATGAATTGCATGGATTTTATACTACTACCGAGGTAAGTGATTTGTGTAGGAGAATGAATTTTATCCTAAATATAACTTTTTGGATGTCTTCTCCATCTAATTATACAGAGGGCCCTCAAGGAGGAAAAATCATTTGCTGGAAAACGAACTGGATATCAAAAAAGCGCAGAAAGGCGACCACGAGGCGTTTACCCGTCTTTTCAGGCAACTGGAATCCCAGTTGTACAGATTAGCCAAAACCATTCTGCTAAAAGATGAAGATTGCGCGGATGCTCTTCAGGAAACAACACTGAAGGTGTATAAAGGGTTGGCCAACCTTAAACAGCCTAAGTTTTTTAAAACCTGGGTTATACGCATCCTGATTAATGAATGCAATCAGTTACTTCGTATGCGAGAACGAACTATAGCTGTGGCGGAGATTCCCGAGGAACCGGTCATTTCCTATGTGCATTTTGAAGATTCAGGCAACGTAGACCTGCAAAGCTTCATTAATCAGTTGGACGAATCCCTGCGGCTTGCTATCGTGCTTTTTTATTATGACGATTTATCCATTAAGCAGATTGCAGATGTGCTCGACATCTCCGAGGGAGCGGTCAGGGCACGACTTCATCGCGCACGGAGATTGTTGTCCAAACAGATACATCCTGTGCGGGAGGAGGGTCTTGCTAATGAATAATAACAATTTAGAAAAGCAGATCAGGGAGCTAGGGAAAGCTAATATACAGGAGCTTCCTCCTTTACTACGATCACGGCAGGATTCGATTTATGCATCGCTGGCCACCATTGTCCAGGATCCTGTGGAAAAGGAAAAGAAAAAGCGGATTTATCCAAAAATCACAGCTGCTGTGACTGCGGCGATATTATTAAGTGTTATGCTAACGGCTATCTATCCGCCTACGTTGGCCAATGCGCTCAAGCAGCTTCCCTTGATAGGCGGTATTTTTGAACGGGCAGATGATATAGGGTTACAAGCGGCCCAGCGTCTGGGACTGACTTCCCGTCTAAACAGTAGTGATACGCATGAAGGGATCACCTTGTCTGCCGAAGAGGCTGTATTTGATGGCAGCCGGTTGGCATTCTCGGTGAAGCGTGAGGGAGAAGAACTGGAAGGTAAGCTAGCCGGAGTAACGATTGGAGCGGATGGTAAGCCTTTTTTAGCGAAAGGTGCAATAACCTCTGCAGAAGTATTGATCGACGGCGCTTCCCTGGAGCAATTTTCAGATGGTCTCTGGAAAGCTATGCCGTTTCTAAGCTGGATAGAAGGTGCGGAAAGCAACACAGCTATTTTTAGACTAGTGGATTCCTCGAATTCCGGAATCTCCAACAAACCTTTTCCTGATCGATTTGTATTGACCGTAACTCTTGGCTTAAACGGTATGGATGAACCGTTTGTTCTCCAAATTCCTGCGCGGAAGGCTACGATTAATAAAATTTCCACACCTGATATACGCGCACAAGTTGGAGGATGGAGTTTGATCCTGAAAAAGCTGGAATATAGTCCATTAACGACACGCCTGTCGCTCATGCTGGAACAGGATACAGACGAAGATCATGCAGCATTGAGTTTAGTGGGCTTTGAAGTAAAGGATCAACAAGGACAGGTGCTGAAAGATATTTCACAGAAAGTCCTCTCGACTTCCAATAGGTCACTTAATGTCGATTTGCTTACTGAGCCATTTGAGAAACACCCTAATATGCTCACAATCCGTGGCTATCTTTATGAGTTTGAGAACCCACAAAGTAAGAATGGAGCATTTAAAACAGACAGTTCTGGAAACCCAGTGAAGCATTATATTGACGGTCTAGAGATAAACGTGCTAGTTAAATAAAAATTAAGGAGCTTGATAATATCATGAAAAAAATGACTAAGAAGATGTCTGTAATTTTAAGTGCTGCTGTATGCCTAGGAGCGCTGGGAATGCCAGCTTTAACTCAAGCATCCAGTGCCCAACCCGCTGTTGAAGCTTCCCTGAATACAACAAAAGTGGCCGATTCACACGATCAGCTTACTTTAAAGGGCAGTGCGCAGTTTGATGGTAACTATATTAAGATCGACCTGAGCCGTGAGGGATCGCTATTTTCAGGAATGCTCGCAGGAGTAACTTTAAATGATAAAGGTGAGCCCTATCTTGCAGAAGGTACTATTGTGGGAATAGACGCCAAGCTCACTCAACCAGGAGGCATTGATTTAAAAACACCACGCTGGATCAGTGACGGTGATGCCAACAAGGCGGTTGTTGTATTGCAGACCGGATGGCTAACTGAGCAACAAAAGGCAAACCTGGCTTCCTCTGAATTGAGTATCCATGTGAAGCTTAACGGAATCGATGAACCATATGTACTTAAATTTTCTCTCAAGCAAGCAGGATTAGTGCGTAACATTCAGCTGCCTGCTATAAAGAAAGACAACCAATTTGAAATCAAAACCACCCGTGTTGCTGCGGGAGAGACTTCTGTGCGTATCGCTTTAGCGGTTAAAGGGGTTGCCACCCAAGCACTGGCTTTAGGATATGACATTTATGATAACCTGGGAAATGAATTAGAATTTATTGCAAGGGATTCTGTTGCAGCAACTCAAAATACGGTTTCTGAAGATTTATTGTTCGAAGCACCTAGCTCAGCGGCAGAATATCTGATTATCAGACCGTATCAAGCCGTATTTGAAAAAGGCAACACCGGGGCTTATAAAGTAGATGCCAAAGGCAATGTAGTTAAAAATTACAACAAGCAATTGGAGATCAAAATCCCTCTGAAGTAACTTTTAGCGCAGCAAATATAAACATATTTACTAGGAAAGGGGATTACCTCTCCGGCCGAAGGCTTGAGGTAATCCCCTTCTTTCAATGGAAAGAATGTTCCGTTTTACTGGTCATTTATAGCTAAAAAGCGGATAGTAGCTGTTGTCCCCTTACCTTCAGAACTACTATAATAAATTTCCCCGCCGTACTTTTCTACGATATTAAAGCAAATCATTAATCCTAAGCCTGTTCCATTACTTTTTAATGAATAAAAAGGAGTCCCTAGCGACTTAACCTCAGCTTCCGACATCCCGCTTCCTTCATCGATGATTGTTATCTCAATAAAATTATTGTTCCTATTCGCCATAATAGAGACAGATTTACCAACATCCGAAGCCTCTAAAGCATTTTTTATTATATTAATAAGCAGCTGCTTAAATTCAATTTTATTAATAGAGATCTTGCAGTCTTCTTCTACATAGGTAACAATTTGATTATCAGATAACATTGCATAAGAATGGAGCAATCCTGTGACACTCTCAATAACATCCTTCACATCTACTTTTTCAAGTTTTTGTTCTCCATTTGGCTTTGAAAGGGTTAGAAATTGCGAGATAATCTGTTCTACTGTGTTCAATTCATCAATCATTAATTTAAATTTTCTTTTCATAGGATCATCAAATGAAGGATCCTCATCAAAAAACTGCAAAAAACCTCTAACCACTGTCACTGGATTTCTAATTTCATGCGCAACGGCAGCAGTTAATTGTCCAACCATCTTTAAGCGCTCAGATTGCTGTAATTGTTCATAATAAAGCTGCTGTTTTTTCATCCGTTTAAATGATATTTGAAAAATGAAAAATAATAACACTTGAACCGCTATTATATTAATGAAATTCCCTAGAATATCATAATGTAAATATGTATATAGATCCCCTCTATCAATCAAGAGGATATAGCCAAATGTAATTACCATCAGTATTCCATTTATAATGAAGGAAAAATAAAACAATTTTAAATCAAAAAATAGAATAGAGAGTGCAGGAATAAGACAAATGAGGATATAGGTAGTCCAAGTTTGAGGATATAAAAAGAATAGCGTATAAAAATACGCAAATCCAAATAGAATGATAATCTTTCTAAAAGTATGTGTCTCATGCTTAGGGTAAATCCATAAACAAACCGTTAGAAACGCCACACATAAAAAATGAATGATATAACCAAAATCAATTCCATCTAACTCTAGAGTAGATAGTATTAATCCAGACATCATAAGAACGATGATCATTAACATTAATATGTAATAGGTTTTTCGATTCACCCGACTGTAGAACTCTCTCATGAATTCACCACTTTTAAATTGATTGTCGAAATAAGAATTATATCAGCTGAAATAGTAATAAACAATAACTGAAAAAACCAGTAAACTCAATACCCCATTTAATTTCTGAAACTAGTAATTATTGCTATAATCATTGTATTAACTTTAGTTCTGATATCTAAAGCATTAGGATGGTGTTCCCTATGGTATTTGCATTTTTATTTATATTCGCTATGTACGCGGCAACTAACTATTACATTGCGAGAAAGATTTTTAAATGGTTACAACATATATTTTTACATATAAACGGGATCATATATGGAGTCATCTACAGCTTATGTGCGTTATCAATCATTATTAATTTACTATTGTCTTCTTCAGCTATGACGACCGATTCAAATATTGTTAATTTTATTGGTCAGTTCGGGGACTATTGGATGGGTATCTACTTCTATTTGTTCTTGCTTTTGATCCTTTCAGATGTAATCTTACTAATTAGTAAATGGATCAAGGTCCTCCCTTCTCCTATACCAGCACGTGTCATTTTTCATACAAGGTCCATAGTATTAATTCTAGTCATAGGATTGGTGTCCTATGGGATTTATAATGCAAATCATTTAAAAGAAGTCACCTATCCGCTCCAAATACATAAAAACACTTCATTAGATCAGTTAAATATCGTCCTGATCAGCGACTTACATTTAGGCTACGTAAATGATGTAAAGTTTATTGAAGACGTTGTTGATCGTATTAATGGACTACAGCCGGATATGGTGTTGATGACAGGAGATATATTTAATGGTAACTACTATGCGCTCTCTAACCCTTCCAAAGGAGTAGAGTTATTAAGTACTATTCAGTCAACCTATGGAGTTTATGCTTGTTTAGGTAACCATGATGCAGGACGCTCATACGATGAGATCGTGAACTTTATAGATAAGAGTAATATCAAACTTCTAAATGATGAGCATGTCGTTATTGATAATCAATTCGTTGTTGTTGGCAGAAGGGATTCATCACCGATTGGTAATCAAGGGAACCCCAGAGCAATTACTTCAGAAGTGATGAGTGACATTGATACAAATATGCCCGTTATCGTAATGGATCATCAACCAACCAATAGGATTGAATACGCAGATGACGTTGATTTGATACTTAGCGGACATACGCATCAAGGACAAGTATTCCCTGCAAATCTGATCACCAATGCTATGTTTACAGTAGATTATGGCCACTATCAGAAGAATCCAAACAGCCCTCACGTCATCGTTACATCTGGTGCAGGGACTTGGGGACCGCCATTACGAATTGGCACGAATAGTGAGATAGCACAAATCAAAGTTGATTTTAAATAGAGGATAATTTTAGACTGATTAAAAAATATGGAAGAATATCCCGATAGCATACATAAGTTCGAAAAAGAGCATCGACCACATTAATGAGAAAATCCACCACCGTATGCGGTGGTGGATTTCTATGTCTGCCTATCCAACTGTAATATCAGCAAGCACCCTCATCGACTAATCATGCCGGATCTCCGTGTTAGTCCGAATACCTTCGAGACGTGCTCTTGGATCAGGCGTTATTCTTTCCCTCTTTCTTCTATTTATCGAATACAAAACAAATAATAATATAAACCATAAAGGCGTCAACAATAAGGCCGGACGAGTTTCATCAGCAAATAGCATAATTATGAGTATGATTGCAAACAAAGCTAGAACAACATAATTCACAAAGGGTGTAAACGGTGCTTTGAATTTTGATTTGGCCTGCAATTCCGGCTTCGTCTTTTTATATCGCAAATGGCAAATTAGAACGACGCCCCAAACCCAGATGAAACAAATGGCACTAATTGTTGTCACGATGCCAAAAGCCGTCTCCGGAATCAGCTTACTCAACAAAGCGCCTACAGATAAGACAAGCGTGGATATGAATAAAGCATTACTTGGTACATGATTTTTATTAAGCTTTGCAAAGTTGGCTGGAGCCTGGTCATTTCTGCTTAAATTGTATAGAATCCGGCTTGTTGAGAACATCCCGCTATTACAAGCGGACGCAGCTGAAGTTAATACAACGAAGTTAATAACCCCCGCGGCAATCGGAATCCCCACTAAACTAAATGTTTTAACAAAAGGACTTTCTGCCGGGTTTAGTTCTGTCCAAGCGTTGATGCATAATAAGGCAATAATAGCACCCACGTAGAAAAATAGAATTCGTAAAGGTATTTTATTAATCGCCGATGGGATAGTTTTTTCTGGATTGGAGGTCTCTGCTGCCGATACGCCTACCAATTCCACACCCACAAAAGCAAACACAACCATTTGAAATGAAAGCAGGAACCCTGAAATCCCGTTTGGAAATACTCCCCCATGTGCCCAAATATTACTGAGCGCAACCGTTCCGGTAGTTGTTTTGAATCCAATCACCAGTAAGACTACCCCGATAGCAATCAATGCGAGAATAGTGATTACCTTAATTAAAGCAAACCAAAATTCCAATTCGCCAAAGCTTTTTACCGTTAATAAATTGAGCCCTAATAAAATAATCAAACAAATGACTGCGGGTATCCATTGCGGGATATCAAACCAATATTGTACATAGACCCCAACAGCTATAATATCGGCCATAGCCGTCATGATCCAACAAAACCAATAGGTCCATCCGGTTACAAACGCCGCCCGCGGTCCAAGATAGTCTTCGGCAATGTCTGTAAAAGATTGATAACCTGCTTTAGATAACAGAAGTTCTCCTAATGCCCTCATCACAAAAAAAATAGCGATACCCACGATTAAATAAGCAAAAATGATGGATGGTCCTGCCAGCTGTATAGCTTTACCTGATCCTAAAAATAATCCGGTACCGATGGTTCCACCAATCGCAATGAGCTGAACATGCCGATTCTCTAAATCTCTCTTTAATTCTTGTACTGCCATTTCAAACTCCCCCTTATGTGAAAAAATGTACAAGTAAAAATGATAACAAAAAAGAGATTGGATACGCTCCAATCTCTTAGGTCTAAGAATAATAAATAAAATACATTCCTTTATTCTGACGATGATCAGAATAACAAATGAATTATCTAGTACTCTTCTGTCCTTTTGCCTGAGATTGTGAACCCTTCGGCGCCGGGGGAATCCCCCACGGTCTCTCCAGAAGCTGCTCCTGCTATAGTGTGATCCATAGCAATCATAGCTTGCGAATTATTTAATTGTTATGCCGCTAACTTCATTTTTAATATTTTTCAATACTAATCATTGTCAAATATTTTGTCAATAACATTAATTACCGCTGGATTTAAACACATAATACGGATTTTTAATAAAAATGCGAGAAATTAATAGCCTAAACGAGGGTAAAATGCTCGTTTTTAAAAGCTTCTCCTCTAATTGCGATTTACTTTAAGGCCCAAAAGATTACTATTTGGAGTACGTATTTCATTTAGCTTTTGAAAGCGTTTTATTAGAGGAGTACAGGCAGCTTGTTATGCATGGCAACTAAGTGAGGGGGAATTTATTTGAGACAAAAAACAAGCAATAGGTTTATGAGCGCACTCAAAAAAGACGGGCTTCTTTATATGATGGCACTGCCCGGCATATTAGCGCTGTTGGCCTTTTCCTACTTGCCAATGGCAGGGTCGATTTTAGTGTTTAAGGAATATCGCTTTGACGGAGGTATTTTTAACAGCCCATGGGCAGATCCCATCTTTAAAAACTTTCAATTTTTCTTTAACAATTTTGATACTGCAATGCGGGCGACATTTAATACGATAATGTTCAATATTTTATTTTTTGTATTTGGCACCATCTTCGCGGTAGCGATTGCTATTATGCTCAATGAAATTTCTAGTCGCCGATTCGTCAAAGTTAATCAAAGCATTATGTTTTTTCCGTTTTTTATGTCTTGGATGGTTATTGGCTCCATTCTAAATGCAATTTTGAATAATGAAACAGGCTTTCTAAATCAGATTATTAAAAGCATCACCGGTTCAACTTATGATTTTTATGCTACGCCGTGGATTTGGATTCCGATTCTGGTCATTGTGGTGATTTGGCAAAGTACAGGTTATAACTCCATTATTTATTTTGGTGTGTTGACTGGCTTTGATTCCTCCATGTATGAAGCCGCCGAGGTAGATGGCGCCAGTAAACTTCAGCAAATTTTTAAAATTACAATTCCTATGCTTAAACCGACCATCATTATTTTGTTTCTATTATCGGTCGGCAATATGCTGCGCGGTAACCTAAATATGATTATCGGCTTGACGAATATGAACCCGATTTTGTTACCCTTCACGGATCTGATCGATGTATTTGTTTATCGCAGCGGCGTAAGAAATGGTGAGATGGCGTTTGCGTCGGCGATTTCGTTATATCAATCTGTTTTTGGCTTCTTCCTTGTTATTATCGCTAACAAGATTACAAGCTGGTACGACAAAGATTCCACATTATTTTAAGGGGGTGTCTATTTGAAACGATCAAATGCTGATAAGTTAACTAATATAGCCTTTTATGTCTGCTCAGCAATATTTGCACTATTCTGCTTGTTCCCGATTGTTTTAGCGATTTCCGGTTCACTGTCTGATGAAATGGCGATCACTATGCAAGGTTTTTCGATTATTCCACGTCATTTCTCATTGGATACTTACCGTTATGTATTTTCCAATCTTGATTTTATGATCTTAAAAGCCTACAAGATAACATTGTTTACGACAATATTTGGCACACTACTATCGGTGTCGATAACAGCATGCTTTGCCTACGTCATTTCCGTAAAAGATTTTAAGCACCGTAATAAACTGGCGTTCTTCGCTTACTTTACTCTGCTGTTTAACAGCGGTATGTTGCCGTGGTATTTAGTGACCACACAATTTTTCGGCCTGAAGGATTCGTTGGCAGCATTGATTTTGCCTTATTCAATAAATGTATTCAATATGTATCTGCTACGTAATTTCTTCAAGTCCATCCCACATGAATTGCTGGAAAGTGCACAAATTGACGGCGCTGGTCATGGGCGGATTTTTATGCAAATGATGCTGCCGTTAGCCAAACCGGGGCTTGTTACGATCTCATTATTTTATGCACTGCAATATTGGAATGACTTCTATTTACCATTAATGCTCAATAATAATCCCGAGCTATATACGATGCAATACATCTTGTACAAAATGATGGCCAATATTCAATACCTTGCAGCCAATCCAAGTGGCACCATGGCAGGCCATGTTATTCTGCCCTCGCAAACGATTAAGATGGCAATTACCTGTATTGCGATTGGTCCGATTATCTTGCTGTATCCCTTTGTACAAAAGTACTTTGTTAAGGGCGTTACTGTTGGCGCTGTAAAAGGATAATAAGAAAAAACAATAGTAGTTAGGCCTATTTGAATTTAGTAGGCTAAATATAAATTTGGGAGAGTGTTCTTATGGGCAAATCGAGAAAAGGGTTCACCTTACTGCTTGCATCTTTACTGCTGGCGGGACTTTTAAGCGGATGCGGCGGCAAGTCGCAAGGGGACGAAGCTGGTAGCAACAATAACAATAATGGCAGTGGCGATCAGCCGACCAAAGCAACGTTAGTGCTTTACGGGGAGCAGTCAAAACGTATGGCTGATTTTGCGAAAAATGAGTTTCATGACAAGGTTCTGCAAGCGATTAACGTCGATGTAAGTATTCAATATTTACCGTGGACCGAGTATGCAACTGGTAAAACCGAGCTAATGCTATCATCCGGCGAAAAATTCGCCACATATACCGATACTGCATTTATGGCAAAATCCGTTGCCAAGGGCTATTACGCTGATTTGACTGAAGCTGCTGAAAAATATGCTGGCGATTTAAAAAAGAATACGGGCGGCGATGAAGCGTTTGACATCTGGAAGGTCAACGGAAAGCAATATGCATTACCTTTCGGCAATAAACCAAATGCTGGAGAAAATTATGTGATTATTGCACGAGAGGATCTGCTGCAAGAAGTCGGTATGGCCGATTTGAAAACCGTTGAGGATGTTGAGCAATTTTACAAATTGGCAAAGCAAAAATATCCTGATATGATTGGCTCAGGACGCGGCTGGAGCTTGAATATCTTCAATGGCTCGATTAATTCAAACATTAATATTTATCAGCCGTATAGCTTTATTATGACCGATGGCAACAAGCCGGAAGATCCGACTGTCTACAGCTTTTATGAATCGGATGAATACAAACAAATGGCGGATATCGCCCGCAGATGGAATAAAGAAGGTCTTATCCCAAGCTACGCCTTGTCAAATCCTGCACAAGCAGATTCATCGTTTTTTGCAGGCAAAGCCTTATTCGGCATGGGTGCAAGCTATCGCGTATTTGAGTATATGGATGCCATACGCAAAGCTAACCCTAATGCGGTGTTCAAAAACTACTATTTAGGTGATCCTGCGAAAAAACCACTAATGTCACGCGGCACATATTCTACAGCGTTTGCAGTTGGGGCTAATGTAAAGGGTGCTGAACTTGAGGGTTACGTGAAGTTAATTAACTTACTGCAAAGCAGTCAAGAATGGACAGACTTTATTCTGTATGGCGTTGAAGGCAAAGATTATAACCTAACTGCTGATGGACAGATTGAGTTTATTAATCAAGATACATTGTTCGACACTTGGTTGCCTGATAACATTCATTTTACAAGATTTAGAGATTATATTACTGAAGAACAAATCAGTACGTATCAAAATTGGAACGAAGGCTCGATACTACAAAAAGATATTGGCTTCTCCTTCAACATGGAGCCCGTAAAAACGGAATACGCTCAAATGCAAGCCGTAGAACAAGAATATATACAACCCATATCACAAGGTTTTAAAGACTATGACTCCAATATTGACACTGCCTTGAAAAAGCTGCGTGATGCCGGTTTAGAAAAATTTATTGCTGAATATCAAAAACAATTTAGTGAGTTCATTTCCAGCAAAAAAGCAACTAATTAAGCTTATATGACTATCGGAATAGCCTGATTCATCAACTCACAATTAGGCTATTCCTTCATAATTTCATATAAGGAGGGAATGAAGCTATTGAAGCTGTTGAATCCAGGCAAACAATTTGTAAGTAAATATGCCAATAGATGGCGCAAAAGCTTTAAGTTCAAAGTCTATATGAACTTTTTATCCATTTCTATTATTACTGTAATTATTATCAATGTTGCGGCCTTCCAATATTTTAATGTTTATATGAAAAATCAAATTAATGACATGTTGCGAAATAAGCTGGAAAATATCAGTACCGTATACAACAGCAAACTAGATCAATACCGTCGCCTGACAGAGCTTATTAATAAAATGCCCAAATCTATTTCTTACATTTATGACTATGAAAACACCAGCGTATTGGACGCGATAGAGATAAGCAATAACTTACACCCGATTTTGAATGCGAACGAATCCGTCAACTCCATTTTCTTTTTTAATCAGGATGACATTATTTATGAACTGGATGACTACTATCTTAATCGAAATGAAAAACAAAATATTTTAAAGCAAGTACTGCAATCTAAGACGGATCGTTATCCTATTCCGATTACATTAGCAGATGGCAGCCAGCGACTCGTATTTTTTCAAACCTCGCGCACAGCCTTATACGGCACTAGTCAAAGTGGTATTATCATAGTCTCCAATACGGAAACATTACGTAAGAGCATTCTTTCCAGCTATGAAGATCAGTCTGACAGTATATTAATCGTAGATAATCAAACAAGCCAAATTATAACTGAACAAAACAATAATTATCCCATAGCACCAACTACACTAAATGAAATAGCGCATGCCACAGATGGCTATAACAGCTATTCATCAAAAAATAAGGGTAAAGATGAAGATATAGTAATTTCCTATGTAAATAATGGGCATGAAGGATACAGTATCGTTTCCGTCATGGATTATCAAAACAGTATTGAACAATTACTTAAGGCTAGAAATGCGATTATTATCTTTTCCATCTTCATTATTTTCATTGCGCTATTATTAAGTTATGTGTTCACTAATAAAGTTTACAAACCAGTTAATCATATGCTGCTCAATATTTATACAGCCTTCAGAAACTCGGAGCAGGATGATGAAGAGGAGCAAGAACATGGAAATCATTATGATGAGATACAAACAGCATCACTGACAATATCGAAAGCGCTTTCTAAAATGAGTGCCTTGGAATCACGGCACAGCAGCAATGAATTTATAGATTTTCTTCAAAAGCGTAACTATAGTCAACAAAATGCAGACCCGCAACTGCCGCGAGAACTGAAAAGCCTGCAAGAAAAGCTAGGAGATCAAGGACATTATCGCGTTATCAGTTTAGAAGTTACTGCACCTTCTGCTCTAGATCTCGATTATAATCTCTTACTTCTTTTGCAAAATGTCGGGCAACAAATATGGAGCCAGGAAATAGATTATAAAGCCTATCCGATAAGCAGCAATCAGTTCATTCTAATTGTCAGCGAAGGACGGTCGGCTATTTTACTAAACGATCTGCAAGTTGTGGCGCAATACGCTGAACAAATGATTCATAAGCTTGCCGAGAACTATAAAGTTCATATCACTATAGGCATTTCACAAATAGCATATAACTTGCAGCAATTACCGGATTCCTATGAACAAGTCCAACATTTGATAAGAAATAAATTGTTTTGCTACATGCAGTCGTACTTTATCTTTGACACCTTTACACCAAGTAGTCTATCCAAAGGGCAAGCGAATGAGTTGACACAGAAGATTTTGGAGCTAATTAAAAGCAACCAATTGCAAACAATCCCTCTTGAAAATATAGAAGCTTTACTTGAGCTTGTGAAGAATATTGAGTATGAAGCAGGTTTAAGTTATTTAGCCAATTTGCTTGCTGATGCTGCTATGCTAGCGCATAACTCTATAGTAGAAAATAAGGAATACCGTAGCATCTATCTGGATGTCTATGTGAAGCTGCAAAGCTGCAATAATATTGATGAGCTTAGTACCCTGCTAAAAACAATGCTCGACAGTGCTTGTTTAGAGTTAAAAACTTCCCGTTCATTAACGGTGCAAAACAACATTATGAAGGCGATCGAGTATATCCATGAGCATATTAACGATAATACGCTATCCATTGATGCCCTTGCTGAAAAATACAATATGAGCTCATCGTACTTTAGCAAACTGTTCAACAGCTATACGCAGAAGACCTTTCCAGATTATATAAATCAATTAAGACTGCAAAGAGCCGCAGCTCTACTGGTGGAGAAGAAAGATTTCAATATTAACGACATTGCCAGCGAAGTTGGCTTTAATAGTAGTTCTTATTTTGCTGCTGCCTTTAAGAAGAAATATGGGCTGTCACCGTCGCAATACAGGATCAATTATCTTGATGTTACTGCAGAATCAGCTGGAGAATGACACATAGAACATGGCGGCGAACCATCTCCAAAAAAACCTAAAAAGGCACCCGAAGGGGGCCTTTTAGGTTTGGAATACACGTTGTATTAGTGGCTTGTCAGCCAAGCCGCCAACTCTTCTGTCTGACTCAGAATAGCTATTGGGTCCCAGTAGCCGGAGCGATCGCTTGTCCAAAGAAATACGTGATCATTTTTGACTGCTGGCAGTGCGCCCCAGATCGGGTCGGCTTTAAGTTCATCCAGCTTTTTCGAGTCGGAGGTAAGAATAATATAGTCACCGGCATACTTTGGTAAGACCTCAGCAGAGAATGAAGCCCAGCCCGGATCGGCCATTTCGGCGGCGATATCCGCAGGAGGCTTAAATCCCAATCCATTATAGATTGGTTGTCCACCTTTGCCGAAGTCTGTTCCGACGGCCATCAAGCTGTTTTCAGACCATTCAATAATGGAAAATGTGCTATCTGCAGGCACAACCTTCAATACGCTCTCCTTGGCATTGGCCATACGGCTGTCATAGTCTGCAAGCCAGGTTTTGGCCTTATCTTCTTCACTAAGCAGCTCACCGAAATAACCCACTTCCTCATGTACCGTTTTTAAGGAAGCGTATGGAATAACGACCGTAGGTGCGATTTTTGACATCTGCTCATTTAGCTCAGGATAGAAATCATCCATAATAATCAAATCGGGATTAAGCGACAGAATTTTCTCTACATTTCCATTTCCGTCCCCTATATTCTCAACGTCTTTCAAATACTCCTGAAAATATGGATTTTTAATATGATGTTCGGAGGTTCCGATAGGTGTAATGCCAAGCGCAATTAAGCTGCCGAGATATTCACCTGCAACAATTCTTTTGGGATGAAGGGGGATCTCCACCTCACCGTTAACCGTTTTAACGATTTTGGTCTTCGGCTGCTGTGAGGCAGCATTCTCCGTAGCACCGTTTGTACCACATGCGCTCAGTACCAAAATGAAGCTTAACAGCAATACCGATGCCAGCGTAGGCCTTGAATGTTTAAACATGAATGAATCTCCCTCTTGATCAAAATGATACTGATAATCGTTATCAATATAATCAGTATAGTCAAATGATTCAAGGGCAACAATGGAGGATTCTATGTTTGTGGCAGGACTATCTTCTAGTTTGTTCTTTCTGGAATGCAATTCTCTATAGCTAATCGGGGAAACACCCTTATACTTTTTGAACAGCCTGCCCAAATAACTAGGGTCTTGATAACCGACACCCACTGCAATTTCCTTCAGCGTAGCATCTGTTTCCAGCAGAAGTGCCACCGCTTTTTCGATGCGCACCTTAATTAAGTAATCAATCGGGCTAAGTCCAGTACGGATTTTGAAGTAGGAAGATAAATGGGGGACGCTATAGTTCAGGCTTTCCGATAATGATTCCAGCGTAATGTTATCCGTATAATGTTCATGGATAATGTCGGCAATCCGGGCGGCCAGATCACGCTTAGTCGTATTAACCCCTTGCACCGACATTTGATGAAATAGCTCATACACAAACTGATGGAGTAAAGTGCGAACATGCAACCGCGCAAGCGGCTGCGGCTTCTCCCACTCCTTAAACATCTCGCTCACTATGCGATACAGCGCTACCGAATTGTCAGGCGTCATGCTGTACGAATGATCAAAGGATTTAGCGCCCTCG
Source organism: Paenibacillus sp. FSL H3-0286 (assembly GCF_045040705.1). Lineage (NCBI taxonomy): Bacteria > Bacillati > Bacillota > Bacilli > Caryophanales > Paenibacillaceae > Paenibacillus > Paenibacillus sp. FSL H3-0286. The sequence goes on from NZ_CP150285.1 coordinate 6,973,958, forward strand.
TATAGCGTAGCAATCTCTAAGGGTAGTGAGGGATGCATACTCACTTTATAATAAATGCTATAGTAATCCAGCCCCTCGCTGCCTGCGTCAATGTTGAGCACAGTTCCTTTGCCTACATGAAGCACTGTAAAGCGCTGTAAACGGTGAACTTGGCTTCCCAGGTTAACTGTAGCATTACCGTGAATCGACATAAGAAACAGCCTTGAGGGGACGTAATAGGAAGGTATAGATTCGCCAGGTCTAAGGGTCATCCGACGAATATCAACTACTTTGCAATTCGCGTGATTCCATACAGCAATAAGGTCATTGATGTCCATGATTGACTAACACCTTACATGTTTTCGTTTGAAGCCGAGCTGCGATTTATCAACTGCCTTTTGAATATTAATTGAAGCATTCAAAATCTTGCTTTTTGCACTACCGGTATGGACTTCCACCGGGCCAACTTCCTTTGCAATCTCAACCGCTTTATCATGAAGCGGCAGATAGGATACGCCCACAGTGTAGATGAAATTGTTCATTGCGTATTTCGTTCGCTCAGGAGCATCATGAATCGTATTTTTAGCAAGCTCCAACATAGCGGCCAATTTTTCTGCGGAAAATTCACTGTCCGGGCGATTTCCGAGCAGCCAGCAGTAACAGTTCCAGCCCGCCGACATTTTCAGCTCTATCTCACTGGCAATCCATTTATCAGAAACCTCTTGCGCAATATCCGTCTCCGCCAACGTTACTGCCACCACAAAGTCCGATAGCATATAGAAATAAGCGCCATCAATCCACCGCTCAAAATCCGACTCGGTCATTGCTTTAGGCTCCGCGATCACCCCGGCAAAATACATAGCGTCGTAATTTCCCGTAGCATAAAGCTGCTCGGCCAATGGTTGATTATGTTTTATTTTTCTGAAGATAGGCTTCATCTGGCCTGTGGCCACACCAAAAAGCGGTTCGTGCGCGCCATTGGATAGATATATTTTCTTGGTGCGTTCCTTGCCGAGAGCTTCAAGCTCTTGCATGACCGTTTCTAAATCCATTGTTCGCACTTCCTTTTTAGATTATTGGCTAGGGACTCAAACTTTACTTGAATATATCATAAAAGCCCTTATAAATACCTTCTTTTATACATCAAGGTAATTTGCCCCGCTATGTATTCAGCGCTATATTGGTTGCCATCCTTAATCCACCACATAATAATCCCCAGTAGTGAGGCTGCAATAATATCAACGGAGACTACCTCCTTAGTAAGGTCAATGTTCCTCGCGTTTCTTCGTTTTTCGACAGTACTTTTTAACAGGTTGGTCAAGTGTTTTTTGAAGCCTTTATGCTCAATCAATACAGCAAAAACTTTCCGGTATTCAAAAAAATAATTTAAAAAGGTGACCAGCTGCTCCTGTTCGTTGTTGCTCTTCATTTGTAATAGCGGTTCAACCTTCATGGACAGGTCATCGAAGATTTCATGTACGATCTGGCGCAATAAATCGTTAATATCCTCATAATGCAAATAAAACGTTGCGCGATTTAGTTCCGCGCGGTTGGCGATTTTTTGGACGGTCAATTGGGAAATCTCCACATTGTCGGCCAATAATGAAAAAACGGCGTTCTTAAGCATCTTTTTTGAGCGAATAGCTCGTGGGTCAACTCTTTTATGTTCAGTCATTTCATCCCTCTATTATCGTTTAAATGGCCTTTCATCAACTAATTTGCCTATTCTGTCGATTAGTCGACATTTTCAATAAAATTGCAAATAGGAATACTATTTAAATCCTGATATGATTTATTTTATTGACACTATGTCGAAAAAGCAATGAAGAGAGGACTGCAACATGCAAGAAGACATTAAGAAAATAAATAAAGGGATCTTACTAACCATCTTAATCTTTGGTTGTTTCTTATCCACACTCAATCAGACGCTTTTAAATGTCGCCTTAAGTAGTCTGATGGATGTATTTGATGTCACGGCAACAACCGTACAATGGATTTCAACAGGATTTATGCTGATCAACGGGATTTTGATTCCGATTACGGCCTATTTAATGAAACGTTTTACAACACGGCAATTATTTATAAGTGCCATGTCATTTTTATTAATCGGTTCTATAATTTGTGCAGCAGCGCCGAGCTTTAGTCTACTCTTAATCGGACGAATGATCCAAGCTGCCGGTGCTGGCATTATAATGCCGCTCATGATGAGTGTTGTGCTGGCGATCTTCCCCGTTGAAAAACGTGGCAGCGCTATGGGACTGCTTGGACTGGCGATGATATTCGCTCCTGCTATTGGGCCAACGCTGGCGGGATTTGTTGTCGAATACCACTCTTGGCGCTGGTTATTTATCGGGCTTATTCCACTTGTCCTCATTGTTATAGCGTTGGCACTCAAGTATTTAGTGAATGTATCTGAGACGTCTAAGTCGAAGCTTGATGTCATAAGTGTGCTTTTATCAACCGTCGGATTTGGCTTAATTTTATACGGCTTCAGTAGTGCAGGCAGTAAAGGCTGGGATGATGTAATCGTGATCCTGACCTTAGGGATTGGGGTCGTGGTAACAGCCGTATTCTGTCTTCGACAAATCAAATCGGATGATCCGCTGCTAAACCTGTCGGTCTTCAAAAATAAAGTGTTTACGATGACGTCTCTTATTAACGTATTAATCACGATGATGATGTACGCAGATATGATCTTATTGCCTATTTATCTGCAGAATGGCCGCGGGTTTACAGCATTTGATGCAGGACTACTATTGTTGCCGGGCGCACTCGTAAATGCGTTCATGTCACCCGTCACCGGTAAATTATACGACCGTTTCGGTGCGAAACCGCTGTTCATCATTGGTCTATTGTTTATTATTCCATCTATGTGGGCGGTAACAGATTTATCTGAATCAACTACGTATACGTATCTAATGATTCGTACCATTGGCCTGCGAATTGGATTAAGCTTCATTACTATGCCACTCAATACAGCCGGACTAAATGCGTTGCCCAAACAACTTGGCACTCATGGTACAGCTGTGAACAATACCGTTCGCCAAATTGCCGGGGCCATTGGTACTGCTGTCGTAATTACAATTTATACAGTGCAGGCAACAAGTCATGCAACTACAGTGCTGCTGAACAATCCCTCCACTACTCCTGAGATTCTTAAATCCCTTACATCAATTCTTGGGGCAAGTGACGCCTACTACTTCATGATGATTTTATCCATTGCCGCATTTGTTATAACCTTATTTATGCCCACGAAAAACAAGCTCATGATTGAAAAGAAAGCAAACCTAGTTAGCAAGGAAGAACCTCAGTTGTAACTAGTAATTGCAGAGTAAATGAAGAAAAGCCATTCCTTAGCGGAGTGGCTTTTGTTATGAATGGCTTGCTTTGGATCATTGGAGCACGTATTCCTACGAGCATCAATATTTCCTTATCCATATCAGTATCCCCCTCTCCATATCAAATGTGTAGACTGTATTATAAAAACGAAAAAATATGTAAACTTTACACATAAGTTAATATACGGTATTTTAATAGTGTTATTAAAAGGAATATTAATCCATAATAAGGAGCTGATTCCATTCATGAAATTATCTTTAAAAAAGAGATTGATGCTTGTTGGAACCTTTGTTTCAGTCTTTCTTTTTTCTTTTGTTTCCCAAGCATATGCGACTAATTTAATTGGCTACCCTACAGCTACACAAGCTAAGAATAATTGGTGCTGGGCTGCGACTAGCGTTACCATACTTCAATATTACGGAATCTCTGTAAGCCAATGTTCTTTTTATAATCATGTGAAGGGAACCTCCGGCTGTACAACAGACGAGAGTGAATCTTATGGAACTGTTCAAGAAGGCATTCATGATTATGGTGTCTCCAGTTGGAATCATACAGGAGCACTATCTTACAGCGATGTAAAAAACCAGATTGATAATGTTGGCAGTCCTATATATGTAAGCTGGAAATGGAATAGTGCTACCGGTGGCGGGCACGCAGTAGTTATCTATGGGTACGACACATATAGTGGAAATGATTGGATTCAACACATGAACCCGAGTGGGGGCACAAAAACCTCCATGTTATACACCAACGTTAAAGGTGGCTCCAGCTACGATAGAACCTGGAGATGGGGACTTCATGGCTTCAACAAATATATTTAAGGAGGGCTTCCCATTAAGAAAACGCTGCTGTTAACTGTAACTTCATTCGTTTTATTTCTGACTTTTTTCTCACCTGTATGGGCTCAGACCGTAACTGAAGATGTTGTTTCTTTTGCAAATACAGAAGGATTAACATTGATTAAAGAAGGGCTATCTAAAGATCCTGAAGGGTATGGTTACAACAATGAAGCAGAGATTAGTGAAATTACCGTAGGTCAAGGAATGCAGATTCATTTTATTGATGGCGCTAAGCTTAGGGCGGCTTCCGATAGTCTGATTGAAACGGTCACACCCCAAGACAACTGGGAGTTTCTTATTTTATCGGGCGGAATACCCAAATCTAAAATGATCATTCAAAAGGATTCAAACGGGTCCTATCAAGTTACTGAGTTTGGAGGAAATCCTAATACTTTGGCCTATGCTATTCATTCACTAGAAGCTGAGGGTGAAGTGAGTGAGCCTACACTTATCCGTGAGCGGGACGAATATATAGCTGCCTTCAAGAAAGACAATCAGGAACTAATCATCGCCCCACAACAAGCCTCATCAGCAGAAACAAAAGGACTAAGCAATATTTCGGAGCCTCAAGCACCCGGGCATTTAATTGATGTGTTACAAACGATGCAGAACGATTCTTCCGATGACGAGCAGGATGGGTCGGGAACCATTGCTTCCGCATATTATGCGGACGATAATAATCATCTGACAAGGTCTATCACCATTAGCGCCATTATTGCTCTATTAGCGGTATTTGTGTTCTGGGCCTATCTCAGAAGACGTAAACAACCTAAATAAATGTAAAAATAAGTAGGCCGCCCTCCTTCATTGGATTGCGGCCTACTTTGATAGATAGTACCTCTAAAAAGCCTCCCTCTCCCCATATGATTAGGACATAAAGGCTGCCAAAGACCTCGTTAGCATAACACCATTTGTAATGGTATCTTGCGGCTAAACATCTCGTCCAGTACCCATGCCCCTTTTATACATTTTTTCTGCTTCAATAGGACTTTCTTTTGCCGTGATATGATACGGAATTACCCGATAAACTTGAACCGGACCGCCAAATACAGCCGATCTATACTTTTCCACATGCTGCTTGGACAAGGGGCGATTATAATAACCGGGTACGTATTTATTGATCAATTCCTGAAGTACGTGTGTGGCTTCATCCAAATCTGAAATCGGTTCTGCTTGTCCAAAAATCATTACGCTCATATAAGCTGTATCCGTTTTGGCTGGTACCGGATCTGTAATAGTTCCGTATTCCTCACATACCGTAAAACACACCTCCGGATTATCACGCATGACCTGATTACGTCTTCCATCTCCAGCCCCATGAATATACAGTTTCCCTTCAGTCCATACATAATTAAGTGGCACAACATAAGGGAGGTTCCCATCAACCAACCCCAGATAACCTAATCTCGTTTGGTGAAGGAACCTTTCAATCTTCTCTTGATCTAGGCATTCCCTGGTCTTGTAACGAACCGAATTCATATCGAATCTCTCCTTTTATTTAAATTGCGGATACCTGCGTTGTTACGGTAGTATATCAATGAATGGATTGCATTAAAATATCCATAATTCGCTGTTTAGAGCAATCCATAACCAGCTTTTTATGATTGGAGTTTCTATTTGGAGGTATGTACGATGATGAAAGTAATTCGTAATGATAAGAGACCGATCTGGCAGCAATTGCTTGATCAAGCGATCCATAATATTACTAGCGGAGTCTGGGCACCAGGAGAACTACTGATTCCTACCCGCGAACTTGCGCACATCGTAGGTGTCTCCCGCTCAACTATACAGATCGTCTATGAGGAATTGTTAAGTCGGGGTTATACAGTTACCTCCCGCCGGGGAGGGACGCGAGTTAGTACATGGAAGCAAGTCGCTATATCAACGAAGGAAATAGAAACAGAGGGCCCCACACCTCCTTCACTCTCCTTGCTAGACTCAGCTGTTGATCAATTACATGACTGGTTCAGAGGTAAAGAGCCGCTAGAAGTGGATATTGATTTCAGTCCCCATGAACCCTATTTGGACGAACAATTCCAAAAAAACTGGCGGCAATCGCTGCTCCAGGCATCCGCTGAAATGGATTTATCAAGCTGGGCTTACGGTAACTGCTACGGGTACACACCATTACGTGAGCAAATACAGCGTTATTTATCACTTGAACGGGGCATACATGTCCAAACCAATCAGATTCTGTTGACCTCAGGAGCTCAGCATAGTATTGACTTAATCGCACAGTCACTTTTAGCTGATGGGGACACTGTCTCAGTAGAAGATCCAGGTTTCCCAGCTGCTTGGATGGCAATGAAATACCGCCGTATGAATGTGGTACCCGTTCCTGTTGATGAGTATGGTCTAGTGGTTGAGCATATTCACCCGCAATCCAAACTGGTCTTTGCCACCCCTTCCCACCAGTGCGCAGTAGGGGTCGTTATGTCGGAGCCCCGCCGGCAACAATTGCTGCATAAGGCCGTTCAAGAACGATTTTGGATCATTGAAGACGATTATGATAGTGAATTTCGATATCGCGGGGAGCCGCTGCCAACGCTGTTTAGTCAGGCATCTAATAATACTTTGTATCTCATGAGTTTCTCTAAAATGATTGCACCAGGCATTCGTATTTCGGCTATTGTTGGATCAGTCGAGGCAATTGCTCAGCTAGCGAAGGTGCAGGAGCTGACTTACCGTCATCTTCCGATTATGGATCAGCTAACACTAACCCACTTCATTAAAAATGGTCATTTTATGCGCCATATGCGAAGAGTCAGAAATGTGTACCGTCGAAGACACGAGGTCATGGCAAAAGCTATTATGGTTAGCGGTTTAGGGGAGCGCTTCACGCTCAGTGGAGTAGAAACTGGATTACATATGTTATTAGAAGCTGAGGAAACATTCGACGAAGAAGCTGTGACAAAGTTAGCCCTACAACATGGAATACGTGTGTACCCTCTTGGACCCTATTGTTTGGATAGCAAAAGAAAAGGATGGGTATTAGGGTTTGCAAAAGTAAATGAGGCAGCGATTGAGCAGGGCATTCATCGTCTTGCGGAGCTGATCCTATAAAATCATCTCCGCAGCACTCACAAAATTTGTTGAACAGTCCATAGACTATTTTAGATCTATGAAACCCTTGCTTCCGCGTATTATCCGGACGATAATAATCACCTAACAAGGTCTATCACCATTAGCGCCATTATTGCTCTAGCAGCGGTATTTGTGATCTGGGCCTATCTCAGAAGACGTAAGCAACCTAAGTAAATGTAAAAAGAAATAGTCGCTCTTTTCATGGAGTGCGGCCTATTTTTCTCTCATCTACGGCTCCCGAGAAATATTCAAACACTGCACTCTAATACTATTAAAAACTTACCAAGAAACTACTAAAAGGCATGTTGATTACTACTTCCGGAGACTATTTTTTATATGAAGGAATCAATCCTGGATTGGCTCAAACAGGCAATGTAGTATTTGAAATCCCAGAAGATATGACTGGCTTTCTTTTAAATGTCCAAACTGGGTTCTGGGGAACCGAACAAGGACAGATTGAATTGAAATAATACTATATGGATCGTAAACCACCCAACTGGATATTTAAAAACCAATGCAAAAGGCACTACCTTGAGGCAGTACCTTTTGCATTGTTAAGTGAAGAGATATCCAATTTAGGGAGGTAATACTCCACATCGACCCAATCAGGTCGTACATTACATAGCTTTTTCAGCCAGATCGTTAACTAAATTTCTCATCCACTTACGGGAGTAAATCCGGGCGTAGCCGAAGCCAAAGCGGACAACCTCCTCCAGCGAGATGACGAGATACACAAGGTAGACAGGTTGCTTCCAAATGTATGACAGCAACAGCCCGGATGGGACACCTATCAGCCACGTTGCGGTAGACTCCATGCCGAATACGAACTTGCTGTCTCCTCCGCTGTTTAGAATACCGCCGGCTATAATCATATTGGATACTTTGACCCAAAGAAATCCAGCAAACACGATAACGATATACATGCTCATTTGCTTAGCATCCTCGGAGATATTGAACGCAGAGACATACAGCTTCGAGCCTGCCGCAATGATAATCCCGACAATCAGAGAGATAATGATGCCTAGGCGAATGAACCTTTTCGCATGATCGAGTGCGATATCAGATTCATTCGCACCCAAACGGTTGCCAACCATTACCCCTGCTGCACTAGCCAGACCCGATAATAAACCGATGCAAAGACCCTGAAGTGGGAAGGTAATGGTCATTGCAGTCATTTCCATCGTCCCCATACGGCTATAAATGACCGCATATGCCGTTTCACCCAATACCCAGATCAATTCAGTCAGTAGCAGCGGATAGGTCGTTCCAAAAAACTTGCGAATGAGCGGTTTAGGAACGCTGAATAAGTTCTTTAACCCGACAGCTCCCGGTAAACGATACCGGTACACGGCACCAATAATCAACAAGCATTCAAAGACCCTAGAGATAAGAGTAGCAATGGCAGCGCCCTTCAGACCAAGCGCAGGAGCACCGAAATGACCGTAAATAAGTACGTAATTCAGTATAATATTCAAGCCAACTGCAATTAGACTTACATACATCGGCCATTTGGCATGGCCAGTACTGCGTAAAATGGCGGAATACATCATCGTGAGCATGACAGGCACAAAACCGATCGACATTATCTGGAGAAAGATATAACCCTCATCTATTACATTCACGTCTGTAGTAAATAGGCTCAAAAAGAGCGGCGAATCGATAAAGACAGCCGCAGAGAACAGGAACGAGAACGCAAAGCCGGTGATCAGTCCGAGACCCAGTACTTGAGAGACGCTTTTGGAATCTTTATTTCCCCAAAACTGGGCTGCATATATGGATACACCCGTCGATAAACCGGCCAAGACAACCGCGATGATCCCGTATATTTTGGTCGACATCCCCACCGAGGCAATTGCCACATCTCCCAGCTGCCCAACCATCAATTGATCCGTCAAATTAAGCAACGCCATCAGCAAGCTTTGAAGCGTAACGGGCACAGCGATTTTATACACACTTTTGTAGAAATCTTCTTTCTCTGACATGTATCGTTCACAACCCCCATATTCTCGATTTTTCCAGAACTTATAGCCATTCGCAGTCTATGACTTAGTGTGAGGTTAGATCACCTTTTTGTAGCGCATGAGCGTGTAGTTATCTTTTGGTTGAATTTCTACAATCTTGAACTTTTTCGCAAAGTTCAATTGCTGATACCCGTCTCCATCCACTAAAGTAATGTTTGTGGAGCCGCCTATGATGATTGGAAGCTGCATTAGAATAATCTCATCGACGATATCCTGATTGAAAATATGCCAGTTTAAGAATCCGCCGCCTTCGACCATCAGACTGGTAATCCCATAGTTCTCCTCCAACTGACGTTCAAGCTCCACAAAATCTACTTTATCCTCGCCGCAGATAAGGCACTCCTTTCCTCTTTGCCGGATCTGTTTGATTTTTTCTTCATCCCGTCCTTTCTCGGTCGTGACAATAATTGTCTTCCCTTGGTCCGAGAGTACATTGCAATCTAGCGGAATATCCAAGGTAGTTGTCGGAATGATACGAATTGGATTTTTATTTTCCTCATACCGATTAGTAAGGAAGGGATTGTCCGTCAAAATTGTATTTTTGCCGACCATAATTCCCTGCACCTTCCCCCGGAATAGATGAATAAATTCCATATCCTCACTGGAAAACAAAGAAAAAAGCTCTTTACTCGAATTACCAGCGCCCATAGTGAGCTTTCCATCAATAGAAATTTGGCTGAATATCGTTGTTTTCATTTGGCTCTCCCCATCTCTTATTAGCTTTTAAATGCGCCCCAAGAGGCTTGAATAGACTGTTCTATTTTGTTCAATGCTTGTTCAGGATTGCTCAAGGGCAGCTCGATAAGACCCGCATTTAACGCCTCCCATACATGGATCATGAAGGGATAAGTCGGCATCGGCCGTGAGTGATCTAGAAGCGATAAAATCATCTTTTTGTTAGGCGCAGCAGAGGCAGCTAGACGGTTCAGTACCTCTTCATGAGCCGGAATCCGCTGTACACCCAGCGTCCACATCGTTTGGCATTCGTCACTCAGCATAAAGCGCGTGAATGATAAAATATCTTCCCGCTCCTCGGACGTTAATGAATGATTAGGGTAGATCAGGCCAATAGAAGAAGACATGGATAACGATTGCCGCCCTTCGATGCTCGGAAGCTGGCAAACCGCAAGCCTATTGTTCATATGCTTATCTAGATGGTTATAAATCCACTCGCCACAAATAATGGCGCCGATCTTACCGTCAATGAACTGCTCAAGCAGTCCTGTCGAGCCGTCGAGACTAACGAGCACGCCTTGATCCATCTTGTCGCGAATAAACTGAAGCGCCTGCTTCATTTCAGAGGTGACGATATTCGGCTTTCCATTCTGTACAGGCCAGCCGCCGAAAGCTGTAAGGAACGGAATAAACCAATAGCCTTGCTGTAAGTCTGCTCCAATCGGTACGATACCTTGGGCGGATAACCTTTCTGCTGCCTCTTCGAACACGTCCCATGTCGTCGGCGCACTAGGGTAAATCGACGGGTTGTAATACACAACCAGATGATTGCCCCGCAATACCGGGATACCATACTGAACACCTTTCATTTGCATCGTTGAAAGAGCACCCTCAGTCAGCGTATCGTCAAATAGCCCGCCCGGCACTTCGGAGTAAAGACCGTTCTCAACATAGGAGGACATGTCGGCAGGAACCATCGCCAGATGCGGACCTTGCTGGGTGTCCTTAATTTGGTTCAGGCGCGCAGTCAGCTCCGTAATATTCATGACTTGTGGCGTAATTTGTACCCCAAAGCGCTCAGTATACAGCTTACAAATTCCCTCCAGCACCTCAATCGAGGTATCTCCCGGACCATCAAACTCATGCCATATCACGACTTCCTTATTGTTCTTTTCCATTGCAGCCTCTCTCCCTTACCTAAATTGTCTATGACTGTTTACGAGCACTAAAGCCTGATTAGGCGCAAGCAGCAAGCAATCGAACGCCTGACCTACGCTGCTACCCGTTAAGGAACTATCCAGTGTTACCGTCATTGGGCATCGGCCAGGTACGGCAACCTTCAAATCAACTTGGCAGAAAGCAGCAGCACTCAAGTTAAAGCAGCACAGCAGCGTTTCATCTCCATGCATATACCCATACAGAACAATACCTTCCGGGGATTGAGCCACGAAAAAGTTTTCCGGCTTCACTAGGTGGCGCCAATCTCTCTTGAGTTCACTTAGCTCCGCCAACAGCGGCAGCATCGGTGTAGGATTGGTCCAATTAATTTGCATGACGTTAAAAAAAGCTCGGGAAATCTCCTCTCCGTTCGTGTTGTCTCCAAGACCACAGTTGAGCGGCTGCTCCTCATTCATTTCATAACCCGTCGTCACGTATGGAATTGCGTTCGGAAGAAATTGATTAAATACCGCAATCATCCGAGCAACCTCAACACCGCCACGGCTGGTGATCCGAGGAGTATCTGCTGTTTCTGCACAGGCAAACACATGAATATTCAACTCAGGCAGCTCTTCTAAGAATGAAACGAGATTGTCTTTAGTAATTTGTGTCATGACGTTCCATCCACTGCCAAGCATAATGTTATAGCCGGTGTTTGCTGCCTTCTTGTGGTTGCGATTGAACAAATCTTCGCTGATTAAGATCGCATTTGGATTCATCTCTTTAATCGTGTCAAAAATACGAGTCAACAACGGAATAGGAAGCACGTGTCCGATGTCGATGCGGAAGCCGTCAATCCCATATTTTTCGAGATTAACCCGTACTGCCTCCTCCAGAACATCCCACAGCTCCAGATTCGGCTCCTCTCCCGGGTAGTCATTGCATTTAATCGTATCAAAAAGGACATATGGCGCCTGATCGGGACTTATAAGATGTCTCACTTGCGGAGAGAAATCCTTGTAGAGGCGTAAGAACGTAATGTCTGTCCAAATCGGCTGCACATCATTTATCCAATCCGAATGCGCTGGAGCAGTCGTTATCCCCATCTCTTGCTCCACCAAAGTTAATAGCTCATCTCCAGTTTTAGCAGCTTTCTCCTTTAAGTGCTGCCAAAGAATTGGATGGAGTTCATTGGGCGGTGGCGTGAACTTCCGCAGAAATACTGCTGTCTCCTGGCTGCGGTAGACCGTCTCCAATTTGTCCGGCGTACACTCCTCAAAAAATCCAAGCTGGGGAATCGCGGGCGGCGCAAAGCCTTCTAATTCGTCCATTTTGATCCAATACACCCATTCAGGATGCTCGGTAATGAACACACTGTTTTTCGCCGTCACACGGGGAATGAAATCAACAACAGTCTTAATATCAAGTAAATGACAAGCCTCTACCAAAGCGCTGAGCTCATCGTGGATCGTAAACTCCTCCATATCATCCAATAGGCTATCGTGCAGGTTCTCGTCCAAATGGAATAACGATTGCACTGCGTAAGGGGACCCAATATCCCCCTTCAGATTCAACTTGCTGTACTGGTTAACTGGAAGCATGTACAGAATATTGATGCCCATTTTCTTTAGCAGAGGCAGAAGAATAAAGAATCTTAAAAAAGTACCCGATTCAATTTTTCCGTCATGGTTATAATCCCAAGCCGTAGAATAGCGAATAAGCGAAGAATAGATCGCGCTATCGTCCAGATTTATGCGTTCCTTAAGCAGATATCTCCACGAAAGCCTGTCCACATAATTCAAATGATCAGTCAAAAAATCATACGGGTGTACACAAATTTCACCCTCTTTTTCTAAGAGAACACGTTCATATTGGCACTCATTCCACACTGCGGGTATCCAAATTGGCTCTACCTCTTTGGCCTTTTGTGTAGACAAGTAATCTTGAATTAATCTGAATTTGCTATCATTGCTCATCAACAGTGCCACCTCTCATTGATTGTAGTCTTACGTTTAGGGAACAAAAACCGTCTTTACGGTTTCACTCCCAACCACCTTCAAAGAGTTCAATTCATAGCCGATTAACTCATCTATCGCTGCTTCATGCTGACTGAGCTTAACTTTTCTAGTTACTAGTTTCTCCATTTCAGGAGTTTCAGCGGCAAACCGCAAAGCTTCCTCGAAAATGTAGCGGTATTCACCTGCTGCTATAATTTTTATTGCATGCTGCACGAATTTGGTAGGGGAAAAGGTGTAGCGATACTTCGCATTAATACCAAAAGGAACGATGCGGCCTCCACGTTCAATCCACTTTTCCGCCATTTCGAGTTGAGTGCCCACCGTATCGATAATCACATCAAACTTATGTCCCCCACAGATTTTGTCTACGGTAGCTTGATTTAATTGGGCAGGGGTTAGAGCAAAATCTGAGATCTCTCTGGCAAAAGCTAGCCGATAGGGATTAACTTCAGTCGCTACCGTGAGCGCAGATTTCGACTTGCTCACAATTTGGCTTAACAGTCCCATTGGACCCGATCCAAGAATGAGTACCTTGTCGTCTGCTGTGACATTAGCTTCTTTGAAATTGTGCAGTACACAGGCAAGCGGCTCAATCAAAACCCCCGTCTCCCAGCTCATATGATCGGGAAGACGGTGTGCAAACGTTTGTGCAGTTGAGTAAAAAAAAGTGAATGTCCCATTTCGATTCAAACCCGCAATAGGCATCCCATTTCCATCGATGCCCGTACAGAGGTGCGGCTGTTTCTTCAAGCAAAAATAGCATACATCACAGCTTTGATTCGGATCGATAACTACGCGGTCGCCTACCTTAACACGGTCAACGTTGCTGCCGATTTGGATTACAGTCCCTACTGCCTCATGACCACGAATGACCCCTGGAACCCCCTCCTCTTTCCCAGTTATGACTGCTAAATCTGTTCCACATACACCTGTCATCTCAATCCGGATCTTGACTTCATCCGGTGCTGCAATCTGCGGCTCTTCCCATTCGCAGAGCTCCAGCTTATGATTGGATGTCCACACCAACGCTTCCATACTCATTCCCCTTTCTCTTTTTTGTTATCCATATTCGCCCAGAATATATCATAACTACCATGTAAAAGTAAGGTGAATGTTGTCGAAAAATGTTAATAATTACATTTTTATATAAACACTCACGAGTAAGCGCTTTAATTTTCTTTCGCTTATTATGCGGATTGCACTGTCTGAAACGGCAAGTTTAAGGGCCATCCCTTGTGGGATGACCCTTGAATACTATCGTGATCAATCGAGCACCGCACGGGAATAAATCCCACATCAACGTCTCCTATTTTGCAGCTTCCGCTTCCAGCCGTGTAATGACCTCTGAGCCGGCTTGATCTGTGAAGCTAAGCACCCCGTTTTCCTGAACGATCAGTCCTTCCCGTATTCGGCCATCCAGCCAATCGCTGATCCAGCCGGGAGCATACCCTCCTTGGCCGAACTCGCCGCCAAAAGCAATCATTTCTTCATATACATCCAGATATTGTTGACGGCTCGTATTTGGATAAGAGCTTGTGTATAGCCAGAACTGCACATCATACATCAGAGTAGAAAGCTCATCCGCATGAAAGGAGAAGTGTCCCTTCTCTTCAACGATTCGGGTACATACTTTACGGATCTTCTGCTCAAGCTGATCTACTTCAGACACATGGCTGCACAGCTTCGCAAGCAATGGTGAGAATTGGCCTACGGCTACTTTGCGCAAATCCTCCTCTTTATCTTCTTCAGAGGTGTCGTATTCTTCATCACTCACCAGGCCGCGTATAAACGTCTCGAAGTCTGGGGCCAGAAATGTAATCTCATAATTATCTTCCTGATCCACATGAATCACCTCGGGTTCACCGTCCTTCCCGCAATTCCGGTAATCCAGCATCACGACATCATGACCTGCCGAAGGGCAATCGCAAATTACCACGCCAATGTCAGGGTATCCCCACTCCTCAATCATAAACGGACTGCCGAGATCGCCGCAGAGTGAATAGCTTTTCTCACGTCCGATGCCCATAATGCCCGTAATCGCAATATGATCCTCAGCCCATGAGGTCGCATCCTCCGTAGGAAAACAAGTATTATAAGGCACTCCCCCATTGTGCTGCTTCATCAGACTGATATAAGAGGCAGGAAGCTTGTAACCCAGTTCTTCTTCTACAGAAGCAATCAGCTCATCCGTAGGCGGGGCCGAAACATATTCTTTTAGCGCATAATCGCTATCTTTCCAAAATTCGGAGAGGTCCATCCCTTCAAAAGGAGTTGCAGTCGTCCCCGAATCATTATGTTGCTCTCTGATTGCCTGTCTGGCTGCGGCGTGTTGTTCTTTGCGTAGCTTGCGCTGGCTGAATTTCAGAAACATGGCCGTATTCTCATCATCCGGATCGAGGTCATGGGCAATACCCAGCACTCTCACCGCTTCCTCATATCGATTCAAATAATAGTAGGAATATCCCACACGAAAATGCCACAGATAATCATTCTGTCCTTGTTCCGCAATCTTCGCGAAGTGTTCAAGGGCTTCTTCATAACGTTCCAAATTGTTATACGCTCTTGCCAGACTGCTGACCATCTCGTAATCTCTGTCCGCTGGAGGAATCTCCATCAGAGTGTCTACAATCTTCTGGTGTTCATCATCTTCATGCCACTGTGTCAGCTGTGCGATTAGTTCTTTGTCCATGGTCTACCTCCCAAGCTTATAATCAAGTTACTAGAATATAGAGAAATATGGTTTTCCCTATTCTACCAGATGGGATGTAGGTATTGAAAATCGATAATAGAGCCTCACAAAGATTCTTAATTATGGGTACAGCCATATCCCTGAAACCGTCATCACCGCTGGCAGTACAGCCTCGTCAACCGCTACATTGTCATACCAGCCGCCCACTGCAAGGTTCAGCACCAGATAAAATGACTCGTTAAAGGGCATAACCCCTGGCTCCAAGCAGCGCTCGGCAAAGCAATGTCCGTCTACCAGCCATCGAATCGAACTGGCGGTCCATTCCAGTGCATAATCATGGAATTCATTAATGGTTCCGCTTTCAAAATGGTGCGAGAACTCCTCGACGATTTGATGTTCCCAATCCTTTCCGTAGTGCAGTGTTCCGGATATTTGCTGAGGCAAGCGGCCTTTGGCTTCCATGATATCAATCTCGCCGGAAGCTGGCCAAGGTCCGTAAGCCTGTTCCTGCGGAAGCAACCAGATGGCAGGCCAAACCCCTTGCCCCACCGGCAGCTTTGCACGCACAACTAACTTCCCATAGCAAAAGGAAAAATGGTCCTTTGTATCCAAACGAGCCGAGGTATATGCAAAATTGCGCCCATCCTTTCCAATGGATTCACTGCGTGCGCACAGATTTAAGCCAAATTCATCGATATACAGATTGCTGGAATGATCCGTGTAATACTGCTGCTCTCCGTTGCCCCAACCTGGGTCTATGGGATTACCTTCATTATCTAATAAGTCGTTGCCAAGGCGGATATTCCATAGCTTCATATCGGCATTTCTATCTAAGAAATTCTGTTCCCATATAGGTTTATTCATCCTTTGCACACTCCCTTCATTTAATCACAGCATACTTAATTTTTGCGGCTGGTCAAACAAATCTAAAAAAATGGGATAGGGTCGATAATCATGGGCTTTTTTTCCTATACGCTTTTTCATACGATGAAATAGAAAGGGGGCACGGAAAATGTTCCAATACAGAACGGAACAAATGAAAGCGCTTTTTAAGCAGTGGCAATTGCAAAGCATGGTTATCCCGGGAATCATCTGGATGTTTATCTTTTGTTATATCCCTATGTTTTGGCTCATTATTGCATTTATGGACTACAGCATCGCCAAACCCTTACTAGAATCACCGTTTGTCGGGCTGAAGCATTTTCAGGATTTTTTGACGGATGAGCGTTTTTGGCGTTCGATTCGCAATACTCTGGGGATGAGCAGCATCAAGCTGGTCTTGGGTTTTCCCATTCCCATCTTGTTTGCCTTGCTGCTGAATGAAATACGGAGTCTTCGTTTTAAGCGAACGGTACAAACCATTTCGTACCTGCCGCACTTTATTGCCTGGACGATTTTTGGCGGCATTGCACTCAATTGGCTGGGCGAGGGCGGTGTGATCAATCAGTTGATGATGGCGATCGGGCTCCAGGAACGCGAAATTCTGTTTAACAGCGACCCTAAGTACTTTTGGTGGATCACCTTTTTCACCGATACGTTAAAAGAAACCGGCTGGAGCGCCATTATCTACATAGCGGCAATATCCGGCATTGATCCGGGGCTGTACGAAGCGGCTGAGCTGGATGGCGCAAACCGGCGGCAACGGATGTGGCATATCACCATTCAGAGCATACGCCCCACCATCGCTATTTTGTTCATCCTCGCTGTCAGCGGGATACTCGGCAGTAACTTTGAGCAGATCTTTATGTTGAAGAACAATATGAACATGAGGATGGCGGAAAGCCTAGACTTGTATATCTACAACATGGGGTTGGTCTCCGGGCGCCATTCCTTCTCAACAGCCGTCCTGTTCGCCCGCTCTATTGTGGCGCTAGGTTTGTTGTTTTTGGCCAATCACACATCCAAAAAACTAACCGGCGACAGCATTTTTTAGAAAGGAGAGGACAGAGGTATGGAAAGACGCAAAAGATTTCGGCAAATTGGAGTATTTGAGGTCTGCAACACCCTGCTGATGCTGGCGGTTTGCTTTTTAACACTATACCCGATGTGGTTTGTATTCATTAACTCGCTTAATGCGCCGCAGCAGGCATCCCTGGGCACCGTCAACTGGTTTCCCAAAGAATTATCGCTGGCCAGCTATAGTGTTGTGTTCAATGATAAGACAATGATGAACGGTTTTTACATTACCACTCTGCGCACAGTGATCGGGACAGCAACGCATGTGTTGTTTACCGCCATTATTGCTTACGGAATGAGCAAGTCTAATCTAATCGGACGCAAGCTGTATCTTAAAATCGCATTGGTTACGATGCTGTTCTCAGGCGGGCTGATCCCTACATTTATTCTGATGACGAAGCTGGGATTATATGATAATTTTTGGATATTCATCATTCCCTCTATGTACACTTTTTTTAATATGGTCATTTTCATGAGCTTCTTCCGCACCATACCTGACAGCCTGGAGGAATCTGCGAAAGTAGACGGTGCTTCAGACTATGGTGTCCTGTTCAGAATCGTATTGCCCAATAGCATGGCTGTCATTGCGACTATATCGCTTTTTTCAGCCGTTTATCATTGGAATGATTATTACCAGGGGGTCATCTACATCCGTTCGCAGGAATTACTGCCACTGCAGACCATGCTGTACAAAATCATTGCGGAGAACTCTATGTCCTTCATGCAGCAGCAAGCTATGGCGCAATTCGGCGCAAGACTTCCCGGCAACTCTATTAAATTTGCATCCATGATGGTGGCCACACTGCCTATTCTGATAGTCTATCCTTTCATTCAACGCTATCTGGTCAAAGGCGTGATGATTGGCGCCATTAAGGGATAAGAGTGTGAGTGTCTAGAAACTGGTATACAAAAATTCAGAAGCAGCAAAGAAAGGATGATAATGTCATGAAACGCAATCTGATTAAGCCGGGGTTGACCCTCGTTCTGGCCGCAAGCCTGATGCTAGGCATAGCCGCGTGTTCCAATTCAGCGAATAGTGAAAATAAGCCAACACCACAGCCTACAGATAGTACACAGCCGCCGCAGAGTGAAGCAAAGCTCAATCCCGATGATCCGGCATGGAAGCTGGATACCAGCCCTGTTGATTTGACCTGGTTCGTAGGTGCTAACTGGTATGCCCACACTTGGGGAGACAGCTTGACCTCCAAGTACGTAACGGAAAAAACAGGCGTAAACATCAAGCTTGAGGTACCTTCCGGTGAAGCGAATGAGCATATTACCCTAATGATGACCTCGGGCAAGCTGCCAGACTTGATATCAATGGGTTCGTGGGAAACCGCTGTCAAAAAGCTGTGGGAAGGCGATCATGTCTACGCCTTAAATGAATTAGCTGACAAGTATGACCCTTACTTCTTCAAGGTGGCGGGGGACGGTACACTGAAGTGGTATCGTCAAGAAAATGGCAATACCTATGGCGTTCCGAATGATTCATATAGCCCCAACCTGATGCATGAAACTGGCATGACGGCCGCCAACCAGACTTTCCTGGTGCGGAAAGATTTGTATGAGGAGATGGGCAGCCCGAACATTAGCACTCCAGAGGGCTTTCTGAACGCACTGCAACTGGTAAAGGATAAGTACTCCCAATATAAAGGCCAGCCCATCAGTCCCTTTTTTGCACAAGGGAACGTCCCTTACGGGATGACCGAATATCTGCAGAACCTACTGGCCGTACCGCATGAGAAAGACGGAAAAGTATACGACCGCATTACCGATCCCGATTATATTGCCTGGCTAAAAACCTTCCGTACGGCTTACGAGCGCGGGTTGATTAATGTGGATTTCCTGGTGGATTCCGATACTCAGGTAGAGGAAAAAACAAACAACGCCCGCTATTTCATGATGGTCCGTGAGTGGACCGGTATGTCGGCTGTCAATCCTATGCTGGCTGCTAGCGGCAACCCGGACTCTTACTACATCGCAGTCGATGGGCCAAAGAACAGCAAGGGCGATAACCCTAAGTTATTCCCTGGCAACATGGACGGCTGGATGGTGACGATGATTAGCAAATCAACCGAAAACCCTGAACGAGCCATCCGCTTTTTGACCTATCTGGCCAGCGAAGAAGGCCAGCGAGATTTATTCCTTGGCAAGGAAGGCGAAACATGGGAGATGGTAGATGGCAAGCCGCAGCTGAAGCCTGAAATGGTAAAATTACTCGACACTGATATTGAGAAGCTGGAGAAAGAATACGGCATCATGGATACCTATTGGATGATGCGAAACCCTGTAATCGTCAACCAGTGGAGACCGGAGAAATCTCCTGTCATTAAGCAAATGGAAGACTTCGCCAATATGCAGGCCGATATTGATAGCGGTATCTATAAGGGCTTAGATCCACAGGGCGATTCTGATGTGTCGGTAGCCTGGTCCCGTATTTCGCAAAATTGGGAGGAAGTACTCCCTGAGCTAATTACGGCCAAGAATGAGGCTGAATTTGATAAAATCTTCGACAATTTCCTTGACCGCCGCGAGAATTACAGCTTTGGCAAGGTGATGGAATACCGCCAGGCTGAACTGGATGTGCGAAAATCCAAAATGGCAGAGTAATAATGCCCGTATTAAGATTGCTGCCGGCCACCGAAAGGGTGGCCGGTATTCCCTTTTTCGCTTCTTTTAACCATTTAACAAAACAGCCTAGTTACCTACCGGGCAGTTTGTAATATATGGTATATTACAAGGGTAGGAGGCTGCTTAAATGAAGTATCTGCTGACTAAAATGAAGAAGCTGTACCGTAATTCCCGCATCTCCCAAAAATTGTTTTTGGCCTTTAGCATGATGATTGCCATCCCTGCGATTGTGGTATCCTTTTTATTTATCCGCACACAGGAAAGTCAGCTGTACAAGGACGCTATGGCTACCGGCAGCAGCCATGTCTCAAGAATTAACGAACAGCTGCGCAGCAAAATGGGCATTCTTGAGAACGCTTCCTCTACTGCGCTGAATCAAAAGGCATTTGTAGATTTTATTCACTCCAATATGCGCGGGGATGGCCTGCGTCTCGTAAAATTTAGACAAAATCAATTTGAGCAAATGCATAATATCATTCAAAGCTACGAGATGATCAGCGAGCTCAGTTTCTATGTCGATAATCCAAACCTATTTGAGATTTGGCCTGAAATCTACCATTATGACAAGTTCTGGCCGAAGGACTACTGGGTGACACTTCGGGAGGAAGGCGGTGCGGCATACCGCTTATTTGCTTTTAAAGATGGAGAGCATACGCTATCCTATTACCGGTTGGTACGTCTTCAGGGGCAACAGCAGAAACTCCCTACCATTATGGAAATCCGCGCCCAGCATAGCGTCTTTTTCAGTGACCTGCTTGAGGATAGCGGGGGAGATTTCTTTTCTGTAGTGATGGATGGAGCCGACTCTTCCCGATCGGTATACAATCCTGAGCATATTTTTTCTCAAAATGCCGGTGAAGAATTGGATAAAATTCTAGGCAGCATTCACCAGCGGTTGGATGTGCTGCAGCAGAGTAGCCCCATTAAGGTAAAGGTAGGCGACCATACTTACTACGCGTTGTATCGCTACATCGCCCCACTGAACGCCTATGTAGTGGATATTGCCTCTCATCAAGCGCTGATGAAAGGCCCACGAAGCTGGTATTTGCTCGTAGTAGCGATCACATTGTGTATATTGCTGCTGATGTTACTGCTCGTTTCACATACCACTCGGCGCATTTTCCGCCGGCTCGACAGGGTGCTGGTTTCTATGCGCAAGGTGCGGCAAGGCCAACTGGATGCGAAAATTGATACCGGCCTGGATAAAAACGAAACCGGTGACGAAATCGACGAGGTGGCCGTCAGCTACAATAATATGTTGGACGAAATCAAACATCTGATGACCCAAGTGGTAGATAAACAGCTGATCGCCAAAAATGCACAACTGCACTCGCTGCATTCGCAGATCAATTCACATTTTTTATATAATGCGCTGGAATCCATCCGTATGCTCGCGGAGGTTCAGCGACAGCCGGCTATCGCCGAAGCGTTGGTGTCTTTAGGCTCACAACTGCGATACAGTATGCAATGGCGCAGCGATACGGTTGCGCTTACCGAAGAACTTGCCAACATACACAGCTATGTCCGATTCATAAACTTTATGGAGGGTGGCAGCATTGAGTTGACGGCGGATCTCCCGCAGGAGGTACTGCGTTATACAATCCCTAAAATGTGCATGCAGCCCATCGTCGAAAATGCCGTTCATCATGCAGCGCCCTCGGGCGGCAGCGTAAGTATCCAAATTACCGTATCGGTAGAAAATGACAGCCTTCTGCTAATTGAGATACGAGATGATGGCGCAGGTATTGACCCGGAAATGCTGTCCAGTCTGCAGGCTGTGCTGCGGGGCGACTCAGATTCACCGATTGTTACCAGCAAAAACGGACTGGGCTTGGAGAACGTGCATAAGCGCATACAGCTTCATTATGGTAAGGACTGCGGTCTTTGGATTGACAGTGTGCAGGGCGCCTATACTTGTGTAACCATACGTTTGCCTTGGGAAAATGTGAATCTTGGAGGATGGTAGGGCATGATCAATATTCTAATTGTGGACGATCAAAAGCACATTCGTGATGGGCTGCAGGCTATGCTGCGCCAATTTGCGCTCCAGCTGGACAATATTTACTGTGCCGTAAACGGAATTGAGGCCTTGGATATATTGAGTCAGCACAACATCCAACTGGTGATTACTGATATCAGGATGCCCGATATGGATGGACTGACGCTGATGGCGCAGAGTAAACAGAAGCACATCGAGGTAGATTATCTGATTATTAGCGGCTATAGTGATTTTGCCTATGCTCAAAAGGCCATCGAACTTGGAGCAAAGGGCTACCTGCTCAAACCTGTGAAACGTGAAGATCTGCAAACCGCAGTAGAACATGTAGCGAATGAGATAAAAACACGGCAGACGCTCTCGCGTAATATGGAGCATATCTCGCGCCGCGCCCGGGAGACAGACCGCAAGGAACTGAGTATGTTCATGCAGGGTGCAATGATTGATGAGGCGTGGGTTATCCAGACCCAGCAACAGAATCCAGAGTTGTGGAGTAATTACCGCCTGTGTCTGCTGCGGGAGGAATTATGGATTAACCAACCGGGGGCCGACAGTAGCCACAGCATGGAATCCCTTGCCTACCGTGTGTATGGCAGACGAGGGTGTATATGCCTGCAACACCGCCCGTACCTGATTCTCGCGGTTGATGCGGCCGTAGAAACGGGAGCCTTCCCGGCCGCCCTCAAAGCAGGACAGATAGATGCCATTACTGCCATGACCAGCCCGCAGCAAGGATTGAAGGAGTTGCCCCGCAGCTATACACAAGCGTTGGAGCTCTATCGCCACAGTTACCTGTTTCCAGAGAAGAGCTGCATCTTGCCAACACATATTGAGCGACTGGAGCAGCAGTGGGAGCTTCCCTATGAAGAGTTATATGCCCTGTTCCAGTTAATCGGCACCAAAAACAGCGGTACAATCACCCAAGGCATTTCTATGATATTTCACAAAGATACATTGCAACGCTATCACATCCAATACACACAGCAGCTATGCCGTGCCATTGTACAGATGCTGGAGGAATCTGTACGTGTGATCCGCCCGTACATGGGGGAAGAAGCGCTGGACATCGAATGTTTACGAAATCTATTCGATTATCCGGGTATTCGCGATTATATTCAGGCGCTGCAACAACAGCTGCTTCGGCTGAACCAATTTTATTATGAATATAAGTGCAGCTATCGCAACTCGCAAGATTTGAATGAAGCCATACGCTTTATACACGAAAGCTATCATAAACCCCTGGATCTCGCGATGGTATCGAACCACGTGTCGCTTAATTATGCCTATTTTTCTAACCTGTTCAAAAAAAATATCGGCAAAGGCTTTGCAGAATACTTGCGCGATGTGCGCCTGGATAAAGCCCGGCGGCTGCTGGCCGAAACCGATCATAAAATTGTAGAGGTAGCCACCATGGTAGGGTATGAAAGCTACAAAAGTTTTACACGATCCTTTCGGGATGTCATGGATATGCAGCCCACAGAATATCGGCAAATGATGCGCCGGAAGCACGACAGCGGGGAAAAGTACCGTGACACAGCGCTATAAATAATCAAAAGCCAAAAAATTGGGTTAGAACAAAAATAATTGTACCTTTTAGCTGATTATTATATTCGATAGAATAGAGATGTCCCTAAATGTAAGCGGTTTCGTTTCTTCATTATTTTATTAAAGGAGGGCAAGTATGAAACGACTTTACAATACGGAGAGTGGTTTTAAGCAGAAGGTATTTAGTTTGTTCTTAGCAGTAGTACTGTTAGCTGGGGTTGGCCTATTGCCGACTTCAAAGGTGCAGGCAGCAGGAACCACAGTTACCTCTATGTCTTACTTTTCAGCAGCAGACGGTCCTGTCATCTCAAAATCAGGGGTTGGGCAAGCTAGCTATGGTTTCGTCATGCCTACATTTAATGGGGGCTCTGCCACCTGGAATGATGTTTCCGATGACGTCGGTGTAAAAGTAAAAGTTGCTGGAAACTGGGTGGATATTGACAATGCAGGCGGCTATACCTACAACCAAAACTGGGGACACTGGAGCGACGGTGGCTTGAATGGCTATTGGTTCACTCTCTCCGCAACAACGGAGATTCAGCTATTCTCCAAGGCTAATGGAGTTACACTTGATTACACCCTGGTATTTCAAAACATAAACAAAACGACCATTACTGCTATGGCCCCTACACAAGGGCCGCAGATTACAGCAGGATTTACAGGAAGTGCAGGCTTTACTTATCCTACCTTCAACAATGATCCGGCTGTTACCTATGAAGCCGTAGCTGAAGATCTGAAGGTATATGTAAAACCTGTAAGCAGCAGTACATGGATTGATATTGACAATAATGCAGCCAGCGGCTGGATCTACGATAACAACTTCGGACAATTCACCGAAGGCGGCGGTGGCTACTGGTTCACCGTAACAGAGTCTATCAACGTCAAGTTAGAATCGAAAACCTCAACGGCTAACGTCGTTTATACCCTCACCTTTAATAAACCGGTAAGAAATTCATACGTCTTAACTCCTTATGAGGGAACGACCTTTACCGCAGATGCAAAAGGTGTAATAGGTGTCCCGCTACCCAAAATTGATGGGGGCGCTCCAATAGGCACTGAGCTAGGAAATTACGTTTACCAAATTAACATCAACGGACAATGGGTTGCTATGAGTGATTCCAGCCAAAGCGGATTTGTATACGCCGGCAATGGCTATAACAACATGTCCGATGCCAACCAGTGGGGCTATTGGGCTGACTATATCTATGGGCTTTGGTTCCAGCCCGTCCAAGAGGATGTGCAAATCCGTATTGGCTATCCATTAAATGGACAGGCGGGCGGAAGTGTCGGCAACAATTACGTCAACTATACCTTTATCGGTAATCCAGATGCCCCACGTCCGGATGTATCCGATCATGATGACATTGCCATCGGAACACCAAACGACACCACGATAGAGGGTATGAATCTCATTTGGCAGGATGAATTTAACGGAACAGCGCTCGATACGAGCAAATGGAGCTACGAACAAGGTTATTATATTACTGACGATCCGAATAGCTGGGGCTGGGGCAACGCGGAACTGCAGCACTATACAGACAGTACACAAAATGTATTTGTACAGGACGGAAAGCTGAATATCAGAGCTTTGAACGATTCAAAATCCTTTCCACAGGACCCAAGCCGGTATGCCCAGTACTCATCCGGCAAGATTAACACCAAAGATCACTTGTCCTTCCAGTACGGCAGAGTAGATATTCGTGCTAAGCTGCCTACAGGTAACGGCGTTTGGCCAGCACTTTGGATGCTTCCGGAAGATGCCGCTTATGGAGCGTGGGCCGCATCCGGAGAAATTGATATTATGGAAGCCAAAGGACGCTTGCCCGGCACGACCAGCGGGGCCATACACTTTGGCGGACAATGGCCTGTAAACAGATATATTGCTGGTGAATATCACTTCCCTGAAGGCCAGACCTTCGCCAATGATTATCATGTGTACTCCATGATCTGGGAAGAAGATAATATGAAATGGTATGTGGACGGCAAGTTCTTCTTTAAAGTCAGTAGAGATCAATGGTATTCCGTAGCTGCACCTAACAATCCGAACGCCCCATTCGATCAACCCTTCTACATCATTATGAATCTGGCGATCGGCGGGCACTTCGACAGCGGCCATACCCCAGATCCGTCCGATATTCCTGCAGCAATGCAAGTGGATTATGTTCGTGTCTATAAAGAAGGCAACAGCGAGAATCCGGTAAACGTACCGGTTACCGGTATTTCTCTGAATCAAACTACTGCGCAGGTGGAAGTCGGACAGACTGTGCAGTTGAACGCCAATATTGCCCCGTCTAATGCAACCAATAAGCAGGTCACTTGGAACGTATCAGGTACCAGCGTCGCTTCCGTGAATCCGAACGGTCTCGTGACGGGACTCACTCCAGGCACAACAACCGTAACGGCTACAACAGCCGACGGCAATAAAACAGCCCTCTCCACCATCACTGTTGTACCGGCATCATCATCCGGTGTTATCATCGTCGGCGATGAGGTGCGGGGTCTGAAGAAAATAGGCGACGACCTGCTGTTCTATGTGAACGGCGCAACCTTTGCCGACTTACACTATAAGCTAAATAACGGTGGGCAGCTAAACGTAGCCATGACCCCGGCAGGGAACGGTAACTATACCTACCCTGTGAATCACCTGCAACACGGGGATACCATCGAGTACTCCTTCACCTATAATCCGGGACAAGGGGCTGTCGATTCCCCAACGCTCTCGTATATCCATGGGGTAACCCAAGGAACACCAGAATAAAGTAGTTGAACCCTAAGCAACTGCATGAACACGAGTAGGCGAGGAGGAAGTGTTGAAGCTTCCCTCTCGCCTATTTTGTTGTTTCTACCGTGTTGCTGGTCTCCTCGGTGGAAGCTCAGCTAGCCTCATGATTATGGGCCGTCAGTTCATCACCTGACGCTTTCCGCACCTTCGCTCGCTTGCCTAAATTAACGCGTCGAAATGACCCTCCGCGTCCACCGTCGCCGTCCGGGGATCAGTCAGGCCGATGCCCTTGAGGCCTCCCTTTCCTTCAATTCCCCAAAGGGGGAGGTGATCCTGAAGCGGAGAAGCAGGCACAAAATTTACGGAGGTGCTGCTCCCGCTTTTCTGTACCAGTTGGGACTCCAGCAGCCGGATTTGCCGCTGCAGCTGCTCCCGGCGATAAGGCGTCTGCATCTCACTTCCTTGTGCCGCATTCACTTTATCCAGTTCCATCATCAGCCGGTTTCGCTGTTTCTCCAGAGAACTGACATCACTCTGTGTACCGCCGTAGGCCGCAATGGTCTGTACGGAGCTGATGCCTGATACTGTCTGTGCCGCCATGATCTTTCCCCCCGTTTCCTTGGCTCCCAATCCAAAATCAGCCAAATTTGAAAGTTCTAATCATCTTTATTACCCGGCAGGCCCCGTCATGACAACATCACAGCCTCAATTGGAAAATAATCGTCGTATAGTCTCAGTCGGCCGCTTGTTTCAACCCTACCAAAGACCCACCGAAGGCTGGCTAAAGTCCCTTCAGAGCTCCCTTACTCGTCCTTCAACCGCCGCTGATACAAAATGACAGACACTACTGTTAGCACAACCGTCCATACCAAATTAATGAGGAGTGGTTTCAATACATCGCCCGTCGTATAACCTGTATTGCTTAGACCCAGCAGATGCACAAGCTGACTGCTTGGCATGTAATCCAGCACTTTGAAGACCGGATAATCCTTCGCTAGTACTTCTCCCCACGGTGCCCCCATAAATATGAACGCCACAGGGAGTATAGATAATGAGGCTTCAAGCAACGTCTTGGAGAATAAGCCGCAGATCGTCCCGGCTGCAGTGTACAGAATAATCGAAAGAATGATTACTGCCACAAACGCCCATATATTAGCTGGCTCATAGCCAAATAATAATGTGGAAATAGCGAGAACAACAACAGACATGACAAAGACCAAACTGCTTTTACCGATTAGTACATCCATGGTCGTAGCCGGTGTCATCATTAATGACCGTAAAGTGTTACGCTCCTTCTCTTCCGCAATCAAGCAGGCTTGTGCGAAACATGTTAGCAATACAAACGAACTATTAAAAAGAAAACCGCTGGCTCCAGGTAAAGACGCACCTGCCCTCTTGAAAATCAGAGCGATAATAATAGGAAAAATCAGCATAATGGACAGCGCGTAGTTACGTGAAAACTCTTTGTAATCCTTCACAAATATCGCCCGGGCACGTTTGTATGAGATACTCATAGTAGCTCACTTCCTGTCATTTTAATAAAAATATCACCTAGACTTGGTTCTTTCGTCTCTAACCGGTCAATTAGCCCCCGCTTCATCCAATCCGCGATTTGATCAGCCGTCCCCTCATCGATCGGGAGCTCGTAGGTTTCCCCATTGATTAAATCCACACAAATTACGTTCTCCCGGTGCTGCCGCTTAAGTTCCTTTGGTGAGCCTATGGTTTGGATTTGTCCCTGATACAGAATCGCTACCCGGTTGCATATCAATTCTGCTTCAGACATATCATGCGTAGTCAGAAAAATCGTTGTTCCTTTCTCATTTAAGTAGCGTAAGCCTTTATAAATATGTGCTGTGTTTACCGGATCTAAAGCCGAAGTTGGTTCATCCAGAAATAATAATTCCGGCTCATGGATAATCGCGCATGCCAGCATGACACGCTGACGCATCCCTTTGGATAAGAGGTTGGCTTTCTTTTTGCGCTCTCCGCTTAAGTTTACAAACTGCAGCACCTTGTCGACCGCAGATTTGGGAAGATCATATAGCTTACGATACAGCTCCAGATTTTCCTCAATACTTAACCTCTCATATAGACCACTGTTATCCGTCAAAATGCCAAAACGCATCTTCTGAGCAGACTGCTGCATCATTTCCGCCGGCTGGTCAAATACACTTGCCTGTCCACTTGTCGGATTTAACTGTGCCGTTAGAATCTTGATTAATGTTGTTTTGCCTGAGCCACTCGGGCCAAGGAAACCAAAAATTTCACCCTTAGGAATTGAAAAAGAAACATCTGCTAACGCATCTTTTTCTCCAAATCTCTTACGGATACGTTCTACCCGGATAACATTCATTAACTCCACATCCTTAGTGTTGATGGCTTAAACATATACAGATTACATGCTTCCTGCCATCAAAACGCGCCGAAATGTAGCTGTAAGCGCCTGAATGGTACCCTTTAAATGTTAAGAAGAGCTTTTAATTCAGACAATTTTGAACGGGATAACGGAACCACGGCATCTTGACCTGTATTTAATCGCAAGCTGTAGCTATTTTTCGTCCATGTAATAATCTCTCTTACTTTTTGCAGATTAACAATATAGGATCGGTGACACCTAAAAAAACCGAAATTTAATAATCTCTGCTCGAGCTCGGTCAGCGTCAGCGCACAGTCATAATTTTCACCGCCCACATGAACAAGGATTGACCCCTCTACACTTTCTATAAAATCAATTTCAGGCGGATTAAATAAAATCACTTTGTCATTTCTTTTGGTAGAGATCTTCTGCAAGGTTATATTGGCCTCGTCTTGTTTCTGTACTTCCTGCTTATCCTCGTCGAAGTCCCGAATATCCAATGGATGAAATCCCGATTCGTTCAACCGATAAATGGCATCACAGGAAATAAGGGCATCCTCTAAATTCGAAGTTAAAATTAAAATCTGCTTTTCTTGTGAAAGATCATCAAGAATCCGTTTGAGTTGACGACAATCTTGCTCTTCCAAGTAAAAATAGGGTTCCTCCAGTACAAGTGTAGGCTGATGCGCAAAAAATACACGCAGCAATGTCACATACATTCTTTTCGATGAGCTTAGATCCTTGATCTTTACCTTCCGTTCTTCCTTTAAAGCAAAATAATCTATCAACGAAGCGGCACGCTCATTCCTCTCCGTTATTCTGATTAGAAAAGTGATTAGTTCCTCCACCGATAAACGCATATACTCGTTTTGCCCAGCCCGAAATAAATAATATTGGGAATGATCACCTAATTGATTCATTAAAAGCTGCTTTCGCTTCAAGTCCGTTATGATGCCAACCGATTGATTCGGTGTCATATTTAATTCGATCTTCGGTAGAAATAATTCCCCATTATAATAAATTGGTTGAAATTGCATGCCATCCTCCCGGTCAGTGCTGCTATAGGGTATACTTTTTCAATTTAGTTCCTGTTATTTCCTGCTCGATAAATACGATTTAGGTAATATTTAATGCAAATATAAGTCAAGGCATCTTCTAGTCATTTCTGCACATAAAAAAAGCCCAAGCAGCTTCTCCGCTCGGTGCAAGAGTACATTAATTAGTAATACGGTTCAGCGCAATTTCTGTAACAGCAAGTTTTGAATAAAGACCATCCCGATAAAAGGATAGTCTTTAGGGTCACTAATTTATTTTAATTGCCTCAATATAAAGCTCGATCCTCACTTCATTTCCGACTATAATTCCACCCGTTTCCAGAGGCGAGTTGAATTTCAATCCAAATTCATTACGATCAATACTGGCTGTTGAGTGAAATCCTACACGTTCCCGTCCGCGGGGGTCCTTGTTTAGTCCTTCAAAAACAGTATGAAAAGTAACAGATTGGGTTACTCCATGCAGAGTTAGATTGCCTGTAAGTTCATATTGCCGCTCACCAGCAAAGACACAGTTGGTGCTTTGAAATGCAATGGTTGGATACTTGGCAGCATGAAGGAAATCGTCGCCCCTCAAATGTTCATCTCGTTGCGCTTGGCGAGTTGTGATACTATTTGCGTCTACGGAAGCCTGAATACCCATGGTCGTTAACTCGTTGGGATCAAAACTTAAAATCGCCTGGAAACGCTCAAATACTCCTTTGATTTTATTAATCATTAAATGCGTCACCGAAAACTCGACGGAGCTGTGGTCCGGATCCACTTCCCATTTGATATTACTCATGAATAAATTCCACCTCTATAATAAGATTATGAGCAAGGTCACCTATCTCCAAAACAATGCGCTACTCGCTATACACCTAATATACAAAAACGCTACTGACAACGTTGTGTCAGTAGCGTTTTAGCATTTTTGCGGCTTCCTCGTAAATCCGATTTCAGAATGGTTCCCCATTGAATCCGTAATTCCTTTTACCCGAATATCCACCATCGCAATAAACATCGAACTGTGTGTGAACAGTCATAATCTGCAACTAGTCGAATCTTTGCAGCGATTCAAATAAACGCCTTAAGTTATTCAATAAGCTGTTTTTTTCCTCCAGAGTCCAGTCATCCAAAGCTTCATGCAAAATTCGTTCACGGGTGAGGCTAATCATTGCATTGATTTCCTCCCCGCTTTTCGTCAATTCAGACACACGAATGCGGGAATCTGCACTTGATGGATACGTATGAACCAACCCCGCGTTTTCTAACTTATCGATTTGCCGGCTAACACTCGAATAGTTTTTTCCCATCATGGCGGCCAAATCACCAACACTAGTCGGTTGGAGATGCACGATGCCCACAAAGACACGAAAGGTTGCTGCCTCCAAATTTACGCCAGCATTAGCAATCATCTTCTTATCGCGGTCTGGCCTATTGATAATGGAAACTAAATCGATCAGCGCTTTAAAAATATCGTTTTCCATTTTATTTCACCCTTACAACAGGACGAGGCATTAGCGGGGCATTCCAGGCCTCTTCAATATCTTCTAGAGCGAACTCTTTTGTGTTAATTTTTATCTTCCCCTCGGCGGCCATTTCAAAGACACCTCTAACAGCGGATAGCATATCAGCTTTGGAAACACTCTTATCTCCGCTACCTACGAGTTCGATTGTTGATGAGCGTAAAAGAGATGAAGGTAAATGAATGCTTTCTTGGCCAGATGAAGTTCCAATGCTTACAAAACGGGTTGAACGATCCGTTTTCGCCTTAGCAAGAGCTGACATGATGGCGAGTGCGCTGTCGCCCCAAAGATAATCCAATATAACATCAACACCTTCAGCAATAACTGGCATTAGGGCGTTTTCAAACATTTTTTGACCGTTGTCGGCTGTCATATCAAATGCAATGGCCTCATCAGCTTCAAGTGCTTGCAACTTCAATTCGTTGCGTCCTGTTACAATGACCTTCTTGGCCCCCAGACCCTTAGCAATCTGAACTGCTAAACTACCGGATGTACCAGTAGCGCCATTAATCAATACAGTTTGACCGGATTTAAAATCAGCTCGAAATACCAATGCAGCCCATGACGACATAGCAGGGTTGGCGATAGCGGCAGCAGTGAGATCATCAATACCATCTGGTAAACGGACAGTCAGCTTTTCGTTGACAATTGTTTGCTCAGCCAAACTGCCATATGGTGCAGTAGGCAGCGCAAAGTAAACACGAGACCCATCTTTCAAAGTTCCTACACCGTCGATACCGGCTACAATTGGAAAGTTATCTTCAGAAGAATAGTGCATACCCATTGAACGGAACTTGCTAACTCGACTCAAGGCTGTGGCCGTAACGTTAATTATAACTAGCCCCTCTGTCCCAACGGGGGAATCAAAATGACCCATTACGGGAATCGTCCCCTTAACCTTTACGATTGCTGCCTTCATATTTACACCCTTCTTCCACCCCATATTATGTGCATATTGCACATAATAAAGTATAACATAAATTATGTGCAATATGCACACTTTATTTGGAATCCATATCCAAACGCACGCCCATTAGCTTATTTCCAAAAGAAACGGCTGGTCAGGTTCCCCTGATCCAGCCGTTTTTTGATTACTTTAATATTACATTATCGATTAGTACCGCCGTATCGTAGATACTATCTCCTTGGTCCCAAACATGGAACCGAAGGACAATGGAGCCCTTGCCGGCAAATTGGCTTACATCAAATTGTACATGCTTCCAATTCGTCATGTATGTTGTATGATCCCCGCCGTAGAAATCAATCGCTACTTTGTTCTCTTCAATCCAATAGGCCGTGGATTCATTAATCGATTCAGCCCCGATAATAACAGAATCATTACCATAGACACTGGACGTCACTGTATTGCCGCCATTTATGTGAGAAGTAATGAGGGAAGCCGTATTAATGTATACACTGGAAGTTACCGTTGCTCTGAAGGTGTCATTGAATTTGCTTCCAACGAATTCCTTAGGCTCCTCAGAAATGAAATTGTAATCGAACGATAGGGTTGTTGCACCCGCCGGAACAATGAAACTTTGCTCGATATAACTGTCTGAATTGTAGTCATATCCTCCTTGATCATTGTTTTCATACCCAAGGCCAGTGCTGATAATAGCCATGTAGTTCCCCTCTGTCGGTTTAAGCGGTCCCAGCTTGGAGATCATCCGAACATCGCCGTTTCCATTCCAGCCGGTCCAAGTTCCGTTTTCAAAGGTTCCGTTGATGACCCCTTCGGTCTTAGTGCCAATGCTGCTTCCTTTCATGAAGAATGCTGCCAACCCATCGTTTGCTCCATGGGCAGCCACTGCTGCTTGAAAGGCTTTTTCGGTTGTCATGTTGTCATCGTTTAAAGCGGTAAATACGGATTTAGCAATAGCTTGATCATATGCAAGCTTTACATAATCGGTATATCCATAATAAGTGCCAGCACCATTGTTGATGAAGGCATCTGCCATGGAATCGTTGTACGCGCTGCGGCAGCTGCCATTATATACGATGGTATCAGGTAGCATATCGTTGTACCGTGTAATAAAAGACGGTGTAATAGCATAATAACCGGATATAATAGCCAGTCGTCCCTTTTTCAAGTCCAACTCATAGGTCTTTTTGCTCTCTGTCGTTGCCTTTTCTCCTGTCAGGAACATAACTTGCGGTCCAGCGTATTTGAAATCAATGCCGTACTTATTATGGAGCTTTTGAAGCACTTTTTCATCATAGTAAGTATCTCCGTGGGTATCCAAGACCACGACGCCATACTGATTCAGCCCTTTAAAGAAATTAACGCCCGCTGCGGTGTCCTTTACTCTTTCTACAAGGAAAGGGTAACTCGACTGGTCAAAGCTGTGATATACAGCGTCATAAACAGTCGAAGATGGAAGTGTGCCGGAGAACGGAGAAATCACAGCAACTCGCTGGCTTCCTATGGTGGCCACGGTTTGTTCCACATTTTGCGTTAGCGCCTCAGCCGCCAATGTAGTACTGGACGCAGCCTCTTCTACGGTGCTGCTTAACCCTTTTGTATTCTCAGGAGCTGCGGATATCCCCCCTAGAATCCCGTTGTCCAGCAAATACCAGATGCTTCCTCCTTCACCCGAAATCCCAGCATGCTCTACTTCTGCTTGGGTTTGGAGCCAAGCCACAGTTTCTTCCTTTGCTTTTTGCAAATTACCATATGAAGTAGCCAGTTGATCAAGCTTACT
The DNA here is from genome assembly GCF_045040705.1 of Paenibacillus sp. FSL H3-0286. NCBI lineage: Bacteria > Bacillati > Bacillota > Bacilli > Caryophanales > Paenibacillaceae > Paenibacillus > Paenibacillus sp. FSL H3-0286. The sequence continues at coordinate 7,008,231 of NZ_CP150285.1, forward strand.
CTGTGTATTATTTTCAATGATTTCCGTTTGTGCAAGCTGTTCATCCGTAAGATGCTTCATTACAGATAATTTAAAAACTGTGCTGCTTGGCACATCTCCCACAAACGCCTGCAGATTTATGTAACCCTCCGTACTTTCAGTCAATACTGCTTTGCCACTGTACAGTCCGTCTGCCTCAAGACTGTCTCCATGGGCTTCCAAACCGTCATCGTACAACGAAATGATTTGCGAAATGACTTTGCCGCTGTCATCTACTTGATAGACACTAGCGATTACCGTTCCTGGCGCATTAATCGATGAGCGGAATATAACTTCTGTTGGCTCTTCCACATAAATGGCATCTGAACTCTCCCCCTTCACCACAACCTGGAGAGCATTTGCCGGTGCCGGGGTTGCCGGTGTCGGTGTCGGTGCCGATGTTGGTGTTGGTGTCACTGGTGCTGGGGTTGCCGGTGCTGGGGTTGCCGATGCTGGCGTTCCCGGACCTGAAGCTCCCGGCGCCGGTGCTGTCACAGATGTCCCGCGGTCAGTTGTTGCCGGGGTGGCAGTCGGTGTTACCTCAGGACTCTTGCCCTTATTAACCTCTTCAGCCAGAAGCTGTTTGGATTTCTCGACATATACTGACTTATTGGTTTTGAACTCATAAGCCAGACGAGCCAGAGCCTGGCGCTCCGCATGCTCTTTCGGTTTGAATTTCAGAGTGCCGTCACTGCCTTGGACCCCGTTGATGAAACCATTTTTGAAGGCAAGGGATACTTGCGCTTTTGCCCATTCGGACACCTCTGAGATATCCGACAGCTTGCTATCAACCGGAAGCTTCTTCGCTGTTTCATCCAATTCGAAAGCTCGGATGAAAAACACGACCAGCTCCTCACGGGTGACATTTGCATTAGGACTGAAGGTGGTGGCCGATGTCCCCTCCGTAATGCCTGCCTTTACCAATGCACCTACATAACCGCGATACCAACTGTTCGCGGCAACGTCTTTAAACGGTGCGGCTTGATCAGCATTTGCTTCTAGCCCCAACGACAGGACTATGATTTTCGCCAGTTCGGCACGTGACATAGCCTTTTTCGGTTTAAAAGAGTTATCTTCATAACCTGAGATTATTCCTGCTTCAGTTAATGATTGAATCTCCTTTTGCGCATAAGAGCCTGTGATGTCTTTGAACTGCGCGGCCTCACCAAACACCATATGTGGCGTAAGAGTGCTTAATAATAGGGCAAACACAATCATCAGACTGAGTTTACGGCGTGCTGCTTGGAATAACATTATTTCTTCCCCCTTCTTACTCTAAAAATATCAATGAGTCTGTCGTCCTAGTGAGTTCCAAGGATGGCATTTTACACCATTATTCGACAACTTCTTGATTCTACAATAGGACCAGGGTAATTTACAATGTCTATTACATAAAAAAAATAGATATATTTGTAGACTGGAGATTAAATGGCATAAAAAAAAGACCATCGAGTATAAGCTTGGATTGATGGCGATTTAATATTTTATCGTATTATTCTTCACATGCACTAAGATTTTACAATGATAAGCTTAATCATGTATGCCTTATGACACTTTAGGAGGTAATATAATGAGCAAGTACGACGAAGCCATGAAGCTGCTGGAAGAACAAGCGGGTAACAAGGACGGCCTGATCTCACTATCCACCATCGCACTGGAACCGGGGGCTAATGGCAAAAGCCGTCCCTCCGCCCGCATTGTAGACGCCTATTATGAGGACGGTGCGTTCTACACCGTTACTTACGCGACCTCAGGCAAGATGCAGCAGATCGCCCAAAACCCCGAAGTCGCTGTTTGTATCATCGTCGAAAACTTTACGGCCGATGGTATCGGTGAAAACCTGGGCTGGGTATGTGACGAGAAAAACGCGGAGATGATGACAAAGCTGCGCACAATATTCGCCGGGTGGTATAACGAAGCCAATAACGACGAAGATCCTAACACATGCCTGCTGCGCATTCGCCTGACAAAGGGCCTGTGGAATGACGCCCATAAAGGGATCAGAAATGAGATTGACTTCATCAATAAGACGGCAAATTAAGTGGTCTGAGTGATAGAACAGTCAGCAAAAAAGGTTCATCGCAGCAGTCAGCCACGATGAACCTTTTCATAAGAACCAACTAAATGATAACAGCTACATTAGAACTTTATAAAACCCGTAAGGCCTGGGAATTGACTTCCCGGAAATCCCGGAAAACCTGGAAATCCCGGATTTTCACCTTCTCCACCTTCTCCACCTTCTCCGCTTCCTTCGTCAGGCAAGATAAGCTCATAAGTCACATTTTGTGCCGGCACTAAGTTCATAGCATACTCATCAATTTCCGGTGCCCCGTCTAACGCCTTCCATCCAATTCCAGTCACTCCTAATCCCCAGACAGATTTACTTGGAATCATGAATTGTACGCCGAAACGATAGGTTTCCTCATTGATTAGCTTTTCTTCTTGTGTAAATGGATCAATGTAGATAAATTTCACTTTATACACATTTCTATCATAATATAGCTGGAGCGTCCTACTGCCATCTTCACCCCGGCTAATCTTCTCTTTCTCAAAATACTCGGTAAGCTGCGCGCCAATTCGCGAAGTGAATCTGAGTACGACCTGTATGTCCCGCTGCGAATAGCTTTGCTTAATAACCTCGGCGATTTGGTCTTCCGGCAGCTCTCTTTTTGCAAAAGGCGGCCCCTGTCTCAGTTGCCTAATCCGCACGAGCTTGAATCTGCGGTAGTCCTCTCTGACCCGGCAAAAGCCTATCACATACCAATGGCCGTGGCGAAAGTCAATCCAGCTTGGCTCTACCGTTCGCTCCAGCTTTTCCATATCCCTATTGATATAGTCGAACACCAGCAGCCTGTTATCCGTGATGGCCTTGCTTATGATCCCAATGTATTCTTTATTTTCCTGCTCCATGCTGAAATGGGACATATCCAGAGTCAGCTTGTGCTTATCGGACTCCCGCTTATAGGTATGCTCAACCTTTAACATGATGTCATTAAAAGCTTCGTTCCTGCCAAACAAGCCGTGTAAATTCTTCATTCGCAAGGATACCTCGAAATGCTCGGCAAGCTCCTTGCCCGTTACCGTACCTTTACCGGAGATGATCAGCAGCATGGAGAGCAATCGGTCGACTCGCATGATTGTGTGTGACGTCGGGTAACGTCTCCTCCTCTGGGTGAAGTACGTGAATCATATATTCTCTTGCTTTAATGCATCAATAATATTCTCCTTTTTTACTTTAGCTCCGGAATAAACAACCGCAGAGCTGACAATGACAAATACACACACAATGACAGACAGAATGCTCATCCAGGGCAGGGTGAACCCATAGCTGAATTTGTTCGCAAATGCTTTATAGATCAGAAACATCACGGCGAAACTGACAGGAAGCCCATACAAGAGCGACTTGACCCCATAAAAAACACTCTCATAGTTCAGCATTTTTGCAAACCCCTTTGGCGTCGCGCCTACGGATTTCAGCATCGCGAATTCCCGTTTGCGAAGAGCCAGCCCTGTTGAGATCGTATTAAAGATGTTCGCAACAGAAATCGCAGAGATTAATACGATAAAACCGTAAGAAAAGACGTTCATCAGCAGAATCTGTTGTTCTTCTCTTATTCTGAATTGATATACATTGTAGACATTCAGATTGGTCTCATTCATCGCTTCAATTTCCTGCTGCGTTTTCACCGGTTCCGTGCTTTTCAAATGGAGGTACATCGAAGCGTTAGCCAGCTCCTCGCCGTCTGCCAGCCGATTCATGACGCGTTCCGACACGATCATATTTAACCCGCCTACGCCTACCGGGCTCATCCCCATCGGTGCCTTATCCGTCAATGCGGCAAATATCACTTTATTTGCCTTCGTTTCTTCCCCGCTCGCTTTAATAAAACTCGTTAGCTCGATATGTTGTCCGATATTCGCATATATGGACTTCGTCTGAATATATTTCCCCGTATCTATATCTTTGTAATGAATCGTATCCATCACGATTGCGGCGGGATGATCCAGATCCGTAAGCTGTTCGTAATCTGCGCCAACCGCTCTGGCATAAGCTTGCAGGCTCGAATCATTCATTGCATAGAGCTTAATTTCGTAAGGGTATTTCCCGTCTTGCAGCATACTCTTATCCTGCTTAACCTTCTCTTGCAACTCGTCGGCGATGCTTGCTGCATCGACCCAAGCGTTCCCGACTAACTCATGACTCACGTTGTATTCCGTGACGCCATCCAGAGATACAAGCGATTGCATCAACCGGTCATCTAGTCTTTCGCCATTACTGGACGACACTTCAATATCGTAATTGATGCCTTCCAGCGACAATGCCAGAGATTGTGTCAGGCCAGTCGTGAAAAACGATATCGTCAAAAACAAAACGATGCTGATGACAAGCGAAAAAAGAATAACATGATGTCTTCGTTTGTTCCTTTTTAAGTTTTTCAGCCCGATTTCTGCTTCGATTCCGAAGAGCTTACGAATGATCTTCGACGTCTTCACTGCTTTGGCCGTAAGCTTTACGTCAGTGGTTTGGCGAATCGCGTCCACGGGAGATGCCCTGGATGCTTTAACCGCCGGGAGATACGCCGAAACGAAAATCGTCAGCATCGAAACAAGACAAGTAATCAAGAGCAATAACGGCGTGACGATAAGCCTCAGCTTTTCACTAGTCCATAATGCCCCTTCAATCATTGTGTTCATGAACGAAAAGGCGATTCCGATTCCGGCAAGACCGCATAAGATGCCAATGGGAATGCTGATCAAACCAATGACGATACCTTCAAAAAATACGGAATTTCGCTTCTGCCTTTTCGTCGCCCCCACGCTCGCGAGCATCCCTAAATGGCGGGAACGTTCCGAGACGGATATCGCAAAAGCGTTATAGATGAGTCCAACCGAGCCAATTATAATAGTCCCTATAATGATTGCCGATAATGAGAACATCATGCTGGATGAGGCCCCGCTGCTGGACAAGCCATAATAACGAAGCAAATCGTTATTATATTGGACAGTGTCAATTTGGTTTTTCTCAGCCAGCTTCTCCGCATGTGCGAACAAGAACGGATTGACCCGCTGCAAGACCACCGACGCATCGACCCGATCGTCCCCCCCGATGATATGATCATCGACATAGCTAATGATCGTATAAGCCGGGGCCCAAGCCGTTTCCGACACCGGACGTTTAATGAAGCCTACCACCGTATAATCCCTAATTATGCTATGCTGTAATGTCTCGGTCAATGTGCCGTCTTTCCTGCGCAGCGGTTCCGTCTGATCCAGGGGATGATCGCCCCCTTGTTCGAATCGGTCGCCGACGCGAAGCGTTAGACGGTCGCCGATTTCGTACTTCACTTTGCCATTTGTTGCAACAGACTCGGAGATCACAACCTCCTTGTCCGTGTGCGGAAGACGTCCCTTGCTTATTTCAATCTGAAATTGTGTGAACCCTTGCACATTATATTCCTTAATGAACAAGTACGGCTTATTGGTATTTTGTCCCCCTTCTAATGGGGCATACCCAAGGTCTCTTGTGATTGCAACCGTTTTGGTTGCAACATCGCCCTGTATCGCCGCAAGCTGTTTCTTGGTTATATCTTGATACTGAATATGCCACTCCCCTGTATCTGTGATAGTTTGTCTGATCATTAAATCCGCAAAGGAAAAAACAAGCGTAATGACAGCGGTCATCATGGATACCGAAATAATTACGCCAAAAATAGTCACAAGTGTTCGTCTCTTGTTCTGCTTCAGATGCCGGATGGTTAATGTATTGACAATATTCATCGCCTTATCACCTCGTTTTTGGCAATCCTCCCATCTTCAATCGAAATGATTCTGTCGGCTTGCAGGGCGATCCGTTCGTCATGCGTGATTACGATCAGTGTCTGATGATAGGTCTTATTCAGTATTTTCAATAAAACGACGATCTCGCTGCTATTCCTGCTGTCCAGATTCCCGGTGGGTTCGTCGGCCAGCATGATCGCAGGATTGCCGATGATCGCCCTGCCAATCGAGACACGCTGCTGCTGTCCACCGGATAGCTGATTCGGCAGATGGTTTAATCGATGCTGCAAATTCAACGTATTCACAAGATCAGCCAATTGCTTTTGATCTACCTTTTGTTGATCCAGCAAGAGCGGCAGCGTAATATTCTCTTCCACCGTCAGGACGGGAATCAGATTGAAAAACTGGTAGATCAGCCCGATTTGCCTGCGTCTGAAGATGGCCAGCTGCGTTTCGTCCAAGGTATACATATCCGTATCCTGAACATACACTTTCCCGCCAGTCGGTCGATCCACACCGCCCAGCATATGAAGGAGTGTCGATTTCCCCGATCCGGAAGGTCCGATAATTGCGACGAATTCACCTTTTTGGACCGAAAAGGAAACATCATCAAGCGCCTTCACCGCCGATTCGCCAATGCCGTATATTTCGGACAAATTTTCAATTGTTAAAATCTCCATTGCCATCCCTCCTTCCCTAGATGCTCAATTCCAGGTATATACCATCTCTCTATATCCAACATCCCAAAGGGTTTCATTCCCCTCAATGGTTATCTTAAGCTCATTAGCCCCGGTGAGATAAAGGATCCTCATATCCGGCTCATGGAGCTGATCTTCTGCAGATACAGACAGGAGCTCATGCCCGTCAACGGTAACCTTAATGCTGCCCTGAAAATCCTTATGATCAGGAATTCCATAATTCAAGCTAAGATACAGATCTCCCTTATTGCCTAGCGAATACGTATATGTTTCCTTCTTTTTACCTTCGATGCCATACACATTATATTGGGGTGTCACGTCTTGACCGCCAATCTTAAGACTGTCCTGTTTGGTTCCCGTTAATCGATTTCCGGTACTATCTTCCCATTCGTTTATCGCTACAAAAGGGGCCAACTCTTTGGTGAACACTTGATCAACTACTCCTAAGACCCCCCACACGCCGAGCATTAAGACAGCACTGGCAATTCCCGTAGCAGTGATATTTCTCCAGTAGTTTTTTGTACGGAAGCCAATCTTGTAGGCCCCGAATCCAATAGCAGCGCCCAATGAGTTCTTTATGACGTCGTTCGTGTCAAAGCTGCCGAGGAATGTTAGTGCCTGGATGGTCTCCACCACAAGAATGGACAGGATAAACCCTGTCATGAAGCGAACAAAGCTGGTGCGGTATAACAACGGAAACAGTATGCCAAAAGGTATGAAGGCTGCAATGTTTCCAATACCCACCAAGTCCATCAGTGTCGGATGTAGAAGATCGGAAAGACCCGGCACCCTAAAAAAATCGTCCGGCAAAAAAATAAAGGTGTACTGACTGGTTAGATCTACCTTATCCGCTCTGCCGAAAGCAAAAAACATAAAATAAAGAATAATCAGGGTGTAGCCTATCGTGATAAAAAAAGTAATCTTGCGATGCTGCTTCATTTGCATGGTTGTACCTCCATCGTTCATCTGATGAATATCATTTTATCTGTCCAAAATGACTTTACAGTGACATTGGAGGTGACAGTTTAGTCACTTATGGAGTGCTGTTAAATCACATGCTTATAAAATTTGATCCGAAACTCTGTACCAGTCCCGCTGTCGCTCGTTACATCAATCACGCCGTTCTGGCTTGCAATGATGCTGTGAGCCATCGCAAGCCCTATACCGATGGTTCCTTCATTAGCATTCTTTCCTTTATAAAAACGTTTGAATATATAAGGCAAATCCTCTTTCGGAATGCCCTCTCCGTTGTCAGCAATAACGATTTCCGTAAATAGCACGTTGTCGGAAAATGTGATGGTAATCGCACCGCCCTCAGGTGTATGCTCCACTCCATTCTTCAAAATATTGATAACCGCTTCAGCAGTCCAATGGAAATCGCCGTCAAAAGAGACGTTGTCATCCCCTGTGATGGAAACGGTCTGTCCCTTAATATCCATCGGAATCATAACCGGCTCCAGTGCATTTAGGATTAGGGTTTTCATGTGTATTCGATCTTTTTTGAACGGGATAGTCCCCCATCCATTTTCGCTAGCTTTAATAAAGATGAAACAAGCCAATCGATCCGTTCAAGTTGAATGTGAATATGATGAGTGAACTCCGTTCTTTTGAGTGGAGGCAGATCAGGGGCGCTTAACAGATCTGCCATGACTGTCATAGAGGTGATCGGTGTTTTGAGTTGATGTGAAATATCGGAGATGGCATCGGTCAGTTGAAGCTTATCCTGCTGCAATAGAGAACGATGCTCGGAGAGCATGCGTGTCACCTTGTAAATATCATTCTTTAAGATGCTAAGCTCACCTTCTTGATTATCGCGAGGGTCAAGGGAGGCCTGGCCGCTGCTAATCTCCCGTAAATAGATGGACAGCTTCTCTAGCTCGTAATAGTGAACTGATCGATGTCTTCGGCGAGCACCTTTCGGGCTGAAGCGGCATTATGGCAGAGAACAGTCCAATAACCCTCTTGCTGCAGCGAATATTCCAGTCCCGACGCGATCGTCTTATCATCTTCAACTAATAATATTTTCATCTGAAGTTCATCCTTATGATTGGATTGAATTGCACCTGTCTCGGATTTACTTATAGTATTCCCCAAGATTTTAGAACATTTAATGAATTCCACGACTACACAATCTCTTTATTAAAATGTCCTCTTGTGTCTGTTTCCTGATTAAAGACAGCATTATTCATAGAGCCATTTAATTTGCCTGACGCCATATTAATGACTTTCACAACCTGCTCTTTGGATTCAACTGTGAAGTTTAATCTGAGCGCCTCGATTCCTTTGATGTTTGGTAGCTCATCCAACAGATTAAGCGTCTTCCCATTAAGGAGAGTCGTTGTACAATCATTATGGGAAATGATAGGGAACGTTCCGTGCTCATCTTTTAACTCATAGCTCTTCGTTTTGCAAATTCTGCATTGATTCATTTTTTTCATCGGACAATATTTTGTAAACATCAAAGGAACCTTGCCATATACAATCATTTCCAGTGCAGGATAGCCGTCATTTTCTTCATAATAGGCATTCCTTAAATCTTCAATTTGGCTCTTATTCAATTCATAAGATAAAGTGACTCGTTTTGCACCTAATTTATATAATTCATAGCAACTAGTAGCATTAACAACATTTAGAGAATAGTCCGTAACAAACGGATTCGTTTCTCTGTAGTGATAAATTCCGCCATATCCTCCGATTAGTAGCTGCCCTTCTTTTTCCTTATAACGATTCTGATTTCTTCTAACAACATTTTCATAATAGATTTCCTTAATTCCACAGCTCACGCAAGCATCATACTGCTCCTTAGTCGTTACAGAGGCCGTAAAGTATGGTTTTTCAGGGGCAAAGCTTATTTTTTCTTTTGCTTCCAAAGCCTTGGTTCTTTTCTGCTGGCTGTTAAGCTTTAAGTCATATAAGCCCAGTACAATATCTCTTCTTGCTGCATTTAACAGTTTAGCTGGAATAAAAGCATTGCATTCCTCAAAATCCACATGATTAAGTTCGAATATCGTATCATTTAATCTTGAAAATTGCTTGATTACCTGGTCTTTTGTTGTTGGATTATTAATGGCTTCGCCTAGTATTTCCTCGCTTTCATATGAATAATGACAGCCTAAGCCCTCCGCATCTATGACAAGCTTTGAATCTGGACGTGCATATACTCTAATATCGAGGTTAAACCGCTTAAATTCTTTTTCCAGTGATAATTCTAATTCTTTGTTATAGAAATAATCCTTCGTTTTATATACTAAATCTCCCGTAGACATCTTTTCTTTGATTTTGATATAGCAGACATCCTCTGCTTTGTTGATTAATTCGCCCTCTTTATCGTACAGTTTTGCAACCGTTAAATTAACATCTTCATTGTTGTGACTGATTCGAATGGTATCGTTCTGATTTAAAGGTCGTGTAAGTGTTATTTCATACCTATCTTTAACAATCTTGCTGATTGTTCCAATTTCATAACCAAAGTGATTAGGTCTTAAAATGTTTGTAATATTTCTCCTATCTTCGTGAAACAAATATCCTTTAGTAAATGTTCGATTGAATGTTTTTTTCAGATTTTCTTTGTCTTCTTCGGTTATTTTATGATCTAAGGCCTTGCGATATTTGGATACAACATTAGCAACATACGTAGGCACTTTCATTCGGCCTTCTATTTTTAAAGAATCGATTTCTTTTAAATCCTCGATATAGTCGATTGTGTTTAAGTCCTTGGTAGATAGAATATGGTTTTTCCCTAAAGATGTACCTGTTGTCTTATCCATGAGTTCATACTCCTTACGGCATGAACCCACACATCTTCCGCGATTTGCGCTTCGATTACCCATTAATCCTGACATTAGACAGTTTCCCGAGTAAGATACACATAAAGCACCGTGAACGAAAATTTCTAAAGGTATCTCAGCTTTTCTTTTGATCTCTTTTACTTTTTCAATCTCAACCTCACGGGACAGAACAACTCTTTTGGCACCAAGTTCTTTTAATAATAAAGTTCCGTCTAAATCGTCTATTCCCATTTGAGTTGAACAATGTGCTTCCATATCAAGAAAGTTTTTAACGATATAATCGAACGCAGTCAGATCCTGGACGATAATGCCATCCACACCGATTTTATTTAATTCGTGGATCTGCTCTTTCATCTCTTCAACTTCGTTTTCAAAAACGATGGTATTCATTGTAACATAGAGTTTAACGTCCCTCAGGTGCGCATACGTAACCGCCTCTTGTAACGATTCTAGATCAAAATTAGATGAGTATGCACGCGCACCAAATTTTTGCATTCCTAAGTATATGGCATCACAACCATTAGAAATTGCAGCTTTTAAAGCTTCCATATTTCCTGCTGGAGCTAGTAATTCAGTCATTTCTTCCTCCTTATGATCCATAAATAACGGCAATGCTAGTTTGTCCAAAGGTGTTCTTAAAAGTACATCGTCAGGACTGCATGGTATTGAAGAACGGTTAAAGGTCGTTTTCACGCTTTTGTTATTGCTTTTCTTAACAGCAGGTTTCCGCTTGCCGTACTGCGTCATCTCTTCTTCTTAGTCCCCTGCTTCATCCCAGTTAAGATGGATAATACGATAATAACTACTATAAATCCGATAAATGACGACATGGCCGCTCCCGTTTAAATTAATAAGATTATTAGAAAATCAAATTTCAGACTATTACCATTAATCATAAAATAAGAACTATACTTAAGCTGCAGCAAAACGCACAAGCCAATGGCTTGTGCGCTTGTTTTAAATGACCTCATTTGCTCTGAGGGACGTATCTCATAATAATTCTTTAAGTACATTTTTCGCCACGCGTATCTTCTCATCATTAGCGTCACGAAGCATACCTACAATATCCTGAATATCGCTCTCAGCTGAGGTAACCATAAACTCTTCACTCCTCATGTATAGAGAATTATTTGGCTCCTGGAGCCAAAATTGAGCAGGAATTATGGGTGCCTATCATTGCCAAGTAGCAAACATTTAATTTTACATAAGTATGAGCGAGCATCTGGCGCATTGATTAGCAGCCTTAAAAGAGCCTCCACTAAAATCGAAGTGGAGGCTCTTTTTACATTTTTGTTATTTCAATTGTATTGGCTTTCAACCGTTATGCTGTGCAGTTCAAGTCATTTAAACTAATATTGAGTTCTGTTCTCCGCTTTACCACTATTTGTGATACGGTTCCCCCCGATTGATCTTCACCGCGCGATACACCTGCTCCACCAGCACCAGGCGCATGAGCTGATGTGGCAGCGTCATGCGCCCGAAGCTCATGCGCTGCTGCGCGCGGCGCATGACCTCGTCGGAGAGCCCGTGGCTCCCTCCGATGACGAACACGACATGGCTCGTCCCGTAGGTGCCGAGCCGGTCAATTTCTGCGGCAAGCTCTTCCGAGTTCCACAGCTTGCCGTCGATCGCGAGCGCAATGACATGCGCCTCGCTCTTAATCTGCGCGAGGATGCGTTCGCCCTCGCGTCCCTTCACCTGCACGACCTCTGCTTCGCTTAGAGAATCGGGTGCTTTTTCATCTGCCACCTCAATGACCTGAAACTTCAGGTATGGTGTCAGCCGTTTTGCATACTCCGCGATGCCATCGATCAAGTACTTTTCCTTCAACTTTCCTACGCCAATAATTTGAATAAGCATAAGTGCCTCCTGTCATAATCCTCTATAGAAATAGCAAAAGGACGCGCACTGGGCGTCCCTTGTAGTTTTAGTAAGTACCTTCTGTTCTATCACATATTCGGTGGAAAAGAAACGACAATTAAAACGGCCTACTCTTGCGCATTCTCTAAATGTCCTATTTTTCATACAATCCCTGGATCTCCTGATCCCCGTATTCCTAGATTTCCTGAATCTACGATTTCCTATATTGCCTGTCCTCAGCAGGTTCAATCCATCCCTACTTACTTTCTTCCTGCTCCTCCATCACAAAATCCGGTTTCCCCCCAGCTTCATAAGCGCTCAATATAGAGTCCAGCAAGCCTGGGAAACGTGCATTAAGATCCTCAGTCCGCAGGGACAACATGCGCTGTGTTCCTTGAACTCGTGTAAAAACAACCCCTGACTCGCGCAAAGTACGGGCATGGTGAGACATGGTGGATTTTGCGATCGGGACGTTGAAGCAGTTGCAAGCCTGTTCTCCATTTAAGTGAATATCCGATACGATATGTAAGCGAATCGGATCGCTGAGTGCATACAATACGGAGGCAAGCTGAATGTCCTTGCGGTCCGGATGAAATAGTATTTTCACGGATGATTATCCCCTTTTGTCGTACGATGAATGCGAAAAAAATATTGGTGTTCCTAATTGCATTTTATATCAACGCATGCTATATTTCAATTGTTCGTAAGTAATCGAACTATTAAACAATAATAAAAGGAGTGCTTCGCACATGACTTCTGTAAATAACCTCTCCGCGAATGCGGATCATGAAGCCTCCGTTCCGGAAGCGCCTCTTCCACGAGAAGGCCTGCTGACCCTGCTGTTCAGTGTCGCTGTGGTTCTCGTCATCATGAATACGGCTATGTTCAATCTGGCGCTGCCTGATGTGACCGAAGCCTTCGGGATTACGGCTGCGTCTGCTTCTTGGATTGTCACTGGGTATTCCATTATGTTCTCGATTGCCTCAATCACGTACAGCCGGCTTTCTGATTTTCTGCCGATTCGCCGTCTGTTGGTTATAGGCTTGTTGACGCTGGGCCTCGCGGCTGTTGCCGGCTTTTTCAGCACCAACTTTATCTTCCTGCTTATCGTTCGTATTCTCCAGGCCTCAGGCGCGGGCGCAGTAATGTCCTTGTCGCTTGTCCTATTTACCCGCTATATCCCGCAAGCCCGCCGCGGCAAAGCAATGGCGACAATTATGTCAGCCGTCTCGCTGGGTCTAGGACTTGGGCCGGTCGCGGGCGGAGCCATCGTCGAATATCTCGGTTGGATTTGGTTATTCTCTGTAACGGCAGCTATTCTGCTTCTAGTGCCGCTGTTCCTTATTCTGCTGCCCAAAGAAGTACCCACCCGTGGCTCCTTTGATGTGCTTGGCGGGCTGTTCTTGGGCGTCGGCACGACCGGGCTGCTGCTGTTCCTGACCAGCGGGCTGTGGATTGCCTTGATCGCCGGAATTGTCGCCATTGCTTTATTTGTTGGCCGTATCCGCAGCACACCTGATCCATTCGTGATGCCGGAGCTTTTCCGTAACCGCTCATATCTCGTGTTGGCTCTAATCGGAGTTGCCTCCTACCTGTGCAGTTTTGCCACGTTATTCCTGCTGCCGCAGATTCTGACTCACCGTTTCGGCTTCAGCGCAAGCCATGCCGGGCTTGTGATCTTTCCGGGTTCGCTGCTCGCCATCTTTGTCTCCCGCTCCGTGGGGCGAATCATTGACCGTTATGGCAATGCGGGGATTTTACGTTTTGCACCATTGCTCGTATTGACCGCTACCATCCTATTCGCTTTCTTTGCTGGGCGGTCATGGATTGCCGTCATGTTCATCTATATGATTATGAGTCTGGCCTTCACGACACTGTCCAGTAGTGTATCCAATGAAATCTCTCGGATTCTGCCTTCTTCGCAAATCGGCTCTGGGATGGGCCTGTTCCAGCTGCTGCAATTCTTTAGCGGCGCCTTCAGCGTGGCTATGGCCGCAAGCGCTCTGGAATGGCAGCGCGGACTGCCGCTTTCTGCAGCCTACTCCAATATCTACTGGGGACTCTCTATTGCAGCATTGATCGCCATCATCTCAGCTATTCTCTACCGCCGAGGCAACCGAAGCAGCTCGCTGACCGACATAGTAGATGCAGCAGATGCATAAGACCTAATCGGCTAACACATATATTATTTCATGCAAAAAAACACCCTGCGGCCCATTTCCGGAACTGCAAGGTGTTTTTAATAAATTTTAACAGTCCTTTAGACCACTAAATATTCCGCATTCTTCTCACATTCCGCACATTTGGCCGGCGGGTCCCAGTCCGAGAACTCGGTCTCCTTCAAGTCCACAATATCAGGTGCATCCTCATACTCGTCCACAAATTTGTCGATGGCTAACTCTACATGTTCTTTACATACTACATACATTCAACCAAGCATCCCTTTCTGTGCCGCTGCGGCCTAATACTCCTTCTATTGTTCTACCATACTTCCCACGAAAATGGAACTCCTATCTATCCATTCCAGCAATCTGTTCATCCATTGTCTATATTCTTGCCCTACCGAAAAAAAAGATTCCTCCCACCCCAAACGGGCAAAAGGAATCTCTTCACTTATATCTCTCTAATTTCTATAAATGTTATCTGCAAACTCTCCATCCTACCCTAGAAACTCCACTGGACGATCCAGCTCATACAATCTGCGGTAACGTGGTTCTTTTTCCATCAGCTCTGCATGGGTTCCACGCATTTCTACCGAGCCATTTTCCATAAAAATCACTTCATCCATCTGCTCCGCACCAACCAAATGATGCGTTACCCAGATCAGAGATTTACCGTCCATAGCTTCAAACATCGTCTGCAAAAGATCACGCTCCGTGCTTGGGTCCAACCCTACGGTCGGTTCGTCAAGAATGACGACAGGTGTATTTTGCAGCAAAATACGAGCTAACGCTATCCGCTGGCGCTCTCCACCGGAGAAACGTTGCCCCGCTTCACGGACAAAGGTATTGTATCCATCTGGTAACGAGGAGATCAGCGTATCCATTTTGGCTAATGCTCCAGCTTCTTTAATCGCTTGTTCGGAAGCCTTCGGATCACCCATGCGAATATTGTTCGCTACCGTAGTATCAAATAAGTGTGGGCTTTGATTTAGCACCGCTATAATAGACGGAATGTTATCGCCATAGGCAGCAGCCGCGATTCCATTAATCATAGCCGAACCTGCAGAAGGTTGGATAACCCCTTGAATAGCCTTTAACAACGTCGATTTCCCTGCCCCGCTACGGCCGATGATGGCAATTTTTTTGCCTTGTGGGATGTCGAGGCTGAGATCACGAACCGACCAATTATCCTCTGATCCATAGCGGTAACCTATATTTTCGAGCTTGATATGAGCACTTTTTATGACCTGAGGTAGAACATCGACTACAGATGCCTGTTCGGAAACTATATTCTGCTCTTCTCCGACCACTCCAGACAACCGCTCCAGCGAGTTACGGTACTGCGGGATTTTCTCCACTGCTTCGGATACTGGCAAAAAAGCATCTGCTACAGGAAAAACAACCAAGACAAACGCCGCAATCAAAGTACCTGCAATAGCACCATCCGCATACTCTCCGGCGGCCCAATATAACATCGAAAGTACACCAACCCCAACGACTGCTTGCCCGATAAACGCACGTAGACGCGCCCAGCTGCGCAGCGCTGCATCAGTTTTGGCCACTTTTTTCTCATCTGCTTCGTAGGTCTCCACGAACTGGCTTTGCCGTCCACTAATGACCCAATCGCCCATACCGAGAACGGCGTCCGTCAGCTTTTGATAGAGGCGATTACGCTCTACCTTCACTTCACGTTGACGTTTCTGGGTGAACAACAAAGATATAAGCGGCAATACCACGACCAACACCAAAATATACAAAGCCATTAATAACGCAAAACCGATATCAAAGGTGCCCAACGCAATCACTGCAACCCCGTAGATCAATAAAGCAATAACACTTGGAAATACGGTTCTCAGATATACATTTTGCAAATATTCGATGTCATCAGCTAACATCCCGAGAATATCCCCAGTACGGAAACGCGACGACAGGAACAAGGCCTGTGGCTCCAAAATATTGTACAGGCGCACACGCATTTTAGAAAGAATCCGTAAAATGGTGTCATGCCCAATCAGCCGTTCCACGTAGTGAATGACTGCCCGGCTTGTTCCGAACGTACGTACACCGACAATCGGCACGTAGATCATCAGGATATTTTCGACTGGTGTAGACGCTTTTGAGATCAGAAATCCTGAAGTATACATCAATGAAGAGGCAGTAAAAATCGTCAACGCCCCAAGCACAATAATTAGCACAAAACGCCAAAAATACGACGATACATAGGGAGCAAACCATCCTTCACGTTTCAATGGATTCCCTCCAATTGCGACCCAATCAACTCATAATACGCACCCTTGCGGGCAAGTAACTCCTGATGGGTACCGATTTCTGCCACTTGGCCTTGCTTCATTACTACAATAATGTCCATATCGAGCATCCAGTGCAGGCGATGGGTAGCCAGAAAGACCAGCTTTCCTTCAAAAAGGGGCACCATCGTCTCCTTCAGCTCATATTCCGTTTCAATATCCAGATGCGCCGTTGGCTCGTCTAGAAGCATAATCGGACGGCTGCTAAGCAGTGCCCGGGCTAATGCCACCCGTTGCTCCTGGCCACCGCTGAACGAACGGCCGCCGCCACCAATCATCTCATCTAAGCCATGCGGAAGAGTATCCACCAAACCCGATAAACCCGTAGCTTTCACTGCCGCGGCAACAGCCTCCATAGAAGCCTCAGGGTAATAAAAACGTATATTATCAGCTAACGTACCGCTAAAAATATACGGACGCTGCGGGATATACGAGGTCTGTTTTCGCCAAGCCTCATCCGTTAATGCACTAACCGTAGTACCGTTAACCGTGATACTTCCTGAAGTAGGGTGTAAGAAGCCCCCTAATATATCCACTAAAGTAGATTTACCGGCCCCGCTCTCTCCGATAATCCCAATTTTGCTAGCTCCTTTAAATTGCAGGTTCAGCGCTTCCAGCGAAGAAAGCCCTGCTTCCTCATACTTCACGCTAACGTCATTTAATGTGAGCACGCTATTCTCATGCCAAGTGAATATTTGTTCCGATGTTTTTGCTGCAGAACCGACAGATAGATCACCGTTAGGGACGATTACTTCAGCCTTCACCTCATCTTGATCTATAATGCTCTTCATTGCTTCAGCGGCTTCTTTCCCATCCAAAGTAGCATGGAAATCTGAACCTACCAATCTGACAGGCAGGAAATATTCCGGAGCCAAGATTAGAATCGTTAAGCCCGTAACCAATGTCATTTGTTCATTTACAAGCCGCAAACCAAGACTTACCGCTACAGAAGCTACTGACAGCATAGTGAAGAAATCCAGGGCGAACGATGACAAAAAGGCCACTCGCAGCGTACGCATGGTCGCCGAGCGATAACGATCGCTGACAGCAGCAATGCTGTCGCTATGACTACGACTGCGTCCTAGAAATTTTAATGTTTCTAGCCCACGTAATGAGTCTACAAAATGATTAGATAATGTGCGATACGATTTCAATTGCCGATCCATTTGCTTACGGGCTGTCATCCCAATCAAAATCATAAAAACAATAATAATCGGCATAGTTACCGTAAGAATAATCCCGCTCGTAGTGTCCATCGTAAAGACGTAAATAAGCACCAAGATCGGTGTAACAGACATCCCTACCATTCTAGGAATGATCGCTTCCAGATACGTGCGGAATTTAGTTACCCCTTCCAGCACCAGTGTAACAAGATCCCCGGTTCCACGCCCGCCCACCATTCTAGGGCCAAGCTGGAAGAGCTTGTCCATCATTTCCCTCCGCATAGTGCTGCCCGTTGCTTCCGCGAAGCGGTAAGAGACACGGCTCATCAGCATAGCACAAGCATGGCGCACAAGAAATGCAAGAAGGAACAATAGCGCAGTGCCCCATTGTTCCTTCAGAGGTTCTCCCGCAAATAGCGCAGAGATGACTTCTGCCAGCGATTTAGCCAGCAGAAGTATGGACAAGCTTTGCACCAGGGTAAGGAAGCCTACAATCAGAAAGACTGGCTTAACTCCTTTATACCCAAGCAAGTTTTTATCCATTAGTATTCAAGATGCTCCTTCTCGTGAACCCGTTTATGAAAGACAAAGTAACTCCAAATTTGATATCCCAATACGAACGGAAGGATAGTCAGTGCCACAATCGTCATTACCTTCAAAGAGTAATGGCCCGAAGCCGCATTAGTGATCGTCAAATTAAAAGCTTGATCAATTGAACTAATCATAACACGCGGGAACAATCCTACAAAGATAGAAGTTACCGAAAGCGCCATTACCGCTCCTGTCATTCCAAAAGCGTAGCCATCCTTCTTCTTCGTCATGAAGTAACCGGACAGTACAAAGGCGATAACTCCCAGGGCTACAATAATCATAAGAATCGTTCCACGTTGCTCGAAAATATCCGTCATATTATAAGTCATAATCACAAAAGCAGTAAATAAAACTGCGAGCGGGATTAGCAATTTTTGAGCCAACTTGCGAGCGCGAGCCTGTAGATCCCCCACTGTACGCAGTGTTGTGAACATGAGACCATGCACCAGGCACAGAAGGACAACAGTAAGCCCTGCTACTACAGTGTACACATTCACGATATCTGTGAACCCTGCATACATTTGCATCTCCCCATCAATAGGCAATCCTTTGATAAAGCTTGCAAATACTACTGCCAAGAGGAATGGTGGAAGGAAGCTGCCGATAAAGATACAAGCATCCCAAGTTCTTTTCCAAGCCAATGAATCACGTTTACCTCTGAATTCAAAAGCGACACCACGCGCTATCAAAGCTAATAAGGCAAATACAAAAGGAATATAGAATCCACTAAACAGCGTTGCATACCACTCAGGGAAAGCCGCAAACATTGCACCCGCAGCTGTGATAAGCCATACCTCATTCCCATCCCAGAAGGGTCCGATCGAGTTAATCAGAACACGGCGCTCTGTATCATTTTTAGCGAGAATTTGTGTTTCCATCCCTACGCCGAAATCGAAACCCTCCAGGAAGAAGAACCCTATAAACAGAACTGCAATCAGCACAAACCACAATTCATTAAGAGATATCATGGGAACCCTCCTCGTTATATGGATCATTCGAATCGCCGTGATCGTTATCCATTGCATAAGGACCTTTTTTAATCACTTTAATAAACAATCCGACCAACACTAATCCTAGAATTAAATAAATCGTTGTAAAAGAAATCACGGAGAACAGAACTTGACCACTTGTAATATTAGGCGACACACTGTCTTCCGTTGTCATCAGTCCGAATACCGTCCATGGCTGACGCCCGAATTCGGTCATAACCCAACCGGCTGTATTCGCAATCGGAGGAAGCAACAAGCCCCATAACATAAACCGCATAAACCAAGTGTTCGGACGGTCCATTTTTTTGCGCCACATTAAGTACATAGCGTACATTCCCAATACAATCATTAACGTTCCTGCTAGAACCATGATCCGGAAACTCCAGAATGTCGTACGTACAGGTGGAATATAGTCACCGGGGCCATAGGTTTGCTCATACTCCGCTTGCAGCTCAAGCATACCTTTAACTTCACCGGAAAATTTACTATATGAAAGGAAACTCAGCATATAAGGAATTTGAAATTCTCCACTACTGATTTGATTCTTTGGATCAATGTTTGCCCATACGGTCCAAGGTGCCGGGTCACCACTCTTACCCCACAGTCCTTCGGAAGCTGCCATTTTCATTGGTTGAGTTTCAACCAAATATTGCGCTTGGGCGTGACCAGCAACAGCTACACCAATAGAAGAAATAATCCCTACGATGGCTGCAATCTGAAAAGACTTCTTAAAGAAAGAAACCTCTTGTTTCTTCAATATTTTATAAGCACTAATACCAGTTACAAGAAAAGCACCTGTTGCATAAGCAGCCAGTACTGTATGTGGGAATTCAACCAGCAATTGTCCGTTCGTAATAAGCGCGAAGAAATCATTCATTTCTGCACGTCCATTATTTATCTCAAAACCCACAGGATGCTGCATAAAAGAGTTAGCCGCTAGAATCCAGAATGCAGATAACATCGTACCGAATGCTACCAGCCAGATGGACAGTAAATGTACTCGCTTGGACACCTTATCCCAGCCGAATATCCATATCCCAATAAAAGTAGACTCGAGGAAAAAGGCTGCCAATGCCTCAACTGCAAGTGGAGCCCCGAATACATCACCCACAAAACGTGAATAATCGGACCAGTTCATCCCGAACTGAAATTCCTGCAAGATTCCTGTAACTACCCCTACTGCAAAATTGATGAGGAATAGCTTTCCCCAGAACTGCGCCATTTTTTTGTACTCTTCATTACCTTTTCTAACGTACATTGTCTCCATGATTGCAATCAAGAGCGCTAGTCCGATTGATACCGGTACAAAGAAATAGTGGAATATTGTCGTCGACGCAAATTGTATACGCGACAGCATTACTGTATCCATATTTGTCCCTTCCTTCTCCCCTTTTCGTTAATTATATTCTGTCAAAAATTTAAACTTCTTTTTGTGATAAATGTCACATAAAGATAGTCATTTAACGGTGAAATTCAAATGATTTGTGACAAAGATCACAATTTGGCATAAAGAAAGCAAAAAAAATAAGACGGTTTACCCGTCTTGAGTGGTTCGTCGTTCTATTAAATGCTTGACTCATTTAGGTATTGGTTAGATGGAAATACCCTTCTTCAGCGATTTGAGATCGCCATTCGAATTAAGCAATTGGGGTAGCATCTTCGTGCTGCGAACCATTGGAGAGTCACATAGACGGCAAGAAGGCGCATGTTCAAATGCGAAATTATCCCTCATCCATCCGTTGCATCCCTCATTGGTACATGCCCAAATTGCGGTATTTTCTTCCGGTATTTCTTCCAAAGGTTTCTTCCGGTAGTTCATTGCCGTTCCTCCCATCCTGTAAGTCAATAGTGAGTAACTAGATATAAAAAGACCGTCCCAACTTTCACAAGCTGGGACGGTTTCTTCTATTATTACAGTTTTACAACGTTTTCGGCTTGTGGTCCACGGTTGCCTTGAACAACGTTGAATTCAACGCGTTGGCCTTCGTCCAAAGTTTTGAAGCCGTCGCCAGTGATTGCGCTGAAGTGAACGAATACGTCGCTTCCGCCTTCAACTTCGATAAATCCGAATCCTTTTTCTGCGTTGAACCATTTAACTGTACCTGTTTGCATGTGTGTTACCTCCACAAATTTAAATTAATATGTTCTTTTTATCTTCAAACAAAGAAAAAATTCACACATTGAAAAAGGTTGTATTACCAAATATGACAGCCCTTTTCAATGCGAGAATTAGGGACTAAATGTATGATTGATATCATATTACCACACCTGATTAGCAAAGGCAAGCAAGCATCCGAATATATCCGGTTTTGCCCTAATAAGTATTACCTTCCAATGTAAGGGTTGCCACTTAGTGTTTATTCCCTAAATAGATCCTTTTTCTGGCATAATTATCATGGTTTTAGAAAAATAGCTTTTCCAAAAACGTTACTTTTATCCGCTTTTTCAAGAAGGTACCCCCCTCGGAATCGAAGGGGTAGTCCGCTCTACTTGTCGTAACTGCTATATCATTATATACCGACTTCCAGCATATTATTCCTGTGGTTTTTCAAGAAGTTTAACTGTTGCCTGTTTGGCCTCGCCGTTTCGATAGTAAGTAATTTTCAGATCATCACCGATCTTCGTATGATTATATAAGTACTTGCGAAGAGAAAGGGTAGATATGATTGATTGATCATTAAATTTGGTAATGACATCATTGAATTGCAGTCCAGCTTCCTTCGCAGGGCCAACGGCTTCTAGAACAACTACTCCATCCTTAACACTGTTCGGCAGGTTCAATTCATTGCGTTGATCTTCTGCTAGTGGAACGTACGGATTGTTCAAATCAACTGAATATACACCCAAGTACGAACGGGCAATATGTCCTTTTTCAGCCAGCTCATTAGCGATATCTATCACATGATTCGCAGGAATTGCAAAACCCAGACCCTCTACACCCGTATCTGAAATCTTCATTGTGTTAATTCCAATGACCTTGCCATCCAGATCCACTAATGCGCCGCCACTGTTTCCTTCATTAATCGCCGCATCGGTCTGTATCACTTCTTGTTCCCAGTCATATACTCCATCCTGATTAAGGGATACGGGAACCATCCGTTCAGTATAGCTAACAATCCCCGAGGTCAATGTATCACCAAGTCCTAGCGGATTACCGATAGCAATGACCGTTTCACCTAGACGAAGCTTAGAGGAATCACCGAGCTGCGCGATGGTATCGATTCCTTTGGCATCAATAGAGAGTACCGCAATGTCGCTTACTTTATCCGTTCCAACGAGTGTTGCCTTACGAGTCTCTCCGTTCACTGTAACTACTTCGAGATTACCGGAGTCTTCGATGACATGATTATTGGTAATGATAAATGCTTTATTCCCTGTCTTTTTATAGATCACTCCTGAGCCTAGTGCAGACTCATCCAGAATGTTTAATTCTTCATTATCTTCTTTATGATTGATAATACTTACTACTGCAGGGCGAACCGTGGCAGCAGCTTGAATAATCCGGTCAAATGGATCACTACTGCTTGGGGCAACATTTCCAGTTGCTACAACCGGCTTCTGAGCAGTCTCATGACTCATCTGGCCTGTAAACATACTGAATAACAAAACTGCCACCACAGCGCTGACTAAGGAGCAAACGGCGGATATTTGCCAAGTAGATAAACCCTTACGCGATCTGCGTACAGAATGTCTACGATTAGCAAACGATCCCTTTGATGCTTCATCCCCTCTGGACCGCGAAACTTTAGTTGAATAGAAATCATCATCAAACAATCCCACCG
This sequence comes from Paenibacillus sp. FSL H3-0286, assembly GCF_045040705.1. NCBI lineage: Bacteria > Bacillati > Bacillota > Bacilli > Caryophanales > Paenibacillaceae > Paenibacillus > Paenibacillus sp. FSL H3-0286. The sequence goes on from NZ_CP150285.1 coordinate 7,031,366, forward strand.
AAAATCTCCCCCTTCTATTGCCAAGCGTTCACTGTTGGTAAGACCTGAACCTATAGCAACCACGTCCGAACCAAACCTCTGTAACCATTAGACTCCAAATATCACTAAAAAGTTTCACTTTATCCATTAACCCCACAAGAGTTTCGGTCAATCGTTAGATTATGATAATCTTTTAATATATCTTCTCTATTAGGAATATTTTGCAACTTAAAAGACTACAATAAAATAGAAGTGTCCCTAAAATTTTAGCATTGCTCATCACGCTTTTAATTGTATCACAGGCAACCTGCAATTCGGGATTTTCCTCAGCTAAAACACCTGCGAATTTTTTACAGTTTTCAGTTCTAATTACACTATATATTCACACTATTAAAGGAGGATTAATTATGAGTTCTTTTTCAACAAGTATGGATTTAGTCGAGTTTATCGGTAAGCTTGGTGACTTAAAGGATGAACACTACCACATGACCCTTGCCTTTAGCGCAATGATCGAATTGATGATTGAAAAAGGTCTAATCTCCCGCCAAGAATTAGATCGCAAGACCGCTGAACTTGATCAGCTTATGACTGGCTCAGCTTATCCCATGGCGTAGGTTGATCATAATACGTATCACACAGTCTGAACTCACTATCTTTGAAAAAACAGCCCCGATCCTCCATTGCGCCGCGTACTGACATTTTTGCCAAATCCATCATATTGTGATCCCGGCTTAGATGCGCCAAATAGGTCCGTTTGGTCCGCCCTGTAAGAATTTCGCTAAGCGCAGCTCCAGCTGCCTCATTGGAAAGGTGACCCATGTCGCCTAGGATGCGCCGTTTCGTATTCCACGGATAACGTCCCATTCTCAGCAATTCGATATCATGATTCGCCTCCAGCACCAATACATCTGCATCTGAAATTGCATCTCTTACCTTATCACTAACATAGCCCAGGTCTGTAGCTACACATAACTTCTCTTTTCCATCATAAAAATTGTAACCCACTGGCTCCGCTGCATCATGAGAAATCGCAAAGGATTCTACTCGCATACTGCCGAAATCCTTGTGCTGGCCAGACTCCATGATCATACGGTTATACTCCGGTATTTTACCAATTCCCTTCTCGATAGCTCCCCAGGTATTGGTGTTCGCATAAATCGGAAGATCGTATTTACGGGCCATGGCCCCGAGTCCCTTGATATGATCGGAATGTTCGTGTGTAACTAGAATCCCGTCTATATCATTACCCGTTAGTTCACGCATGGCCAACAGCTCATCGATCCGCTTGGCACTAAAACCTGCGTCAATCATAAGTGTTGTCTCCCCGTTTCGTACCACCGTTACATTGCCGGTAGAACCACTGGACAGTACTGTAAATGAAATCCCCATTTTCCTTACTCCTTCTACTCTGTTGTCTTAGGACTGATGATGTCCGCACTAATAGCATCCACATAATAGGCATTGCCGTTCTCCAGCATAAACCGCCACATCGGCGAAGCTACCTGACTTTCCGAGTTGAACAGCTCACCGTAATATCCCAGCTCAATCTCCTTCACTACGGAATCTGCCGGGAAATACTTCTCTATCAAACTACTAAGTGCTTGCGATGCTGGAAGCACCTTCTGTTCTTTATCGCTGCTGCTTGTCCCTATTTCAATCTTCGGCCAGCGGTAAGCTACGATTTTTTGATCACTGTTAATCAACTCTAGCCTAACACGGAACAACGACCACTGATTTTGAACCAGCGGATGAAGAACGAACTTCCCAACCTCACTTTCCTGTGAATCAAAGCGATAATTGGAAATGTCAGGAATCTTATCCTCAAGCGCCTTGCTAAGCTCTGAGAAGGAAGAATAGATCAGCTTGCTGTCTATAGGTACATCTAATTTAATTGGTGGTTCAGTCTGTTCTTCAGCAGAATAACGATAAGTAATGTTAGGAAGCTGCGGGGTAGAAGCCGGAATGGGACACAATACACGAATCCCTTTCTGCTCCATTACGGCTTGGGTCTCAGCAGACAGGGAAGTAAAATCAAGATTAGCACTAACCTGATCGCGTAAATCGACCCACAGCTGGTAACATAGCAGCAGATTCAGACCTAAAAAGGCGCAAATCAGTACATTTTTAGCTCTTCCCCAATCCATACCCGAACCTCCTAAATGTTATATGAACCACTTGCCCATTAATTCAAAGTAAGCACGCTGCCATCACTAAGTGTAACTTTCCAGACAGGTATCAGCTCCAGATGATCTTCCTTCACCTCAGGCACATAGGCAGGCGTTAAATCCTTCACTGCCGAAGTTTTACTGACCAGAGACAACCTATACTCCAGATCCGCACCTCCAGATAGCTCCACTACCTTTTTTACGGCCTTACTTTCATCTATATAGATTAGAGAACGTTCATAAGAGGATACTGTTCCCTGCTGCAGTTCCAGATTTATTACACCATACTGTAATGATGAATGGCTCATTATCGGATAGGAGCCGTACGGATAGGAGCCATAATATTGTTGAAAAGAGACCTTTCTCTCCTGTCTGCCTTCCTCTGTAGCCTCCAAACGGTAAGTCCCATTCCATCCGCCATGCTGGTTCACAAATTCTACAGCTTCCAAAGCATCCTTGGCAGGGGTACTTTCTCCAGCTGGAAGCGCCGCAGGGTCGCTATAGCTCATCCAGTTCTTACCCTGGTCCACCTGAAGGCTCCGTTTGCTGTCCGTATAAATCTCCGAGCCGTTTTTCTCCCGGATATATCTAGTGCTTCCAACATCGAAGAAAAGATTACTCTGCATTTGCTCTATGGTGTACATCCCGGAAGGCATGTCTACCTGAACCAGAGAAATCTTACTGTCTGGCACATAATAATCCCCGCTTACGGTCTTGTAAGGCGTCCAATTCTTACCGAAATCGACATGCTGCTGCACATCCTGAACCGTTAAATCCGCTTTTGCCGCTTCGTATATGATGTCGCCTCTCGTACTGAAGAAAATAGCATGGGCCTTGGAATCGTTCTTAATGTTATAGATCCAAATGCGATCGATGCTTTCTCCTTCAAAAAGGGAATCTGGCGATAACTGCATCACCCGCTGCAATAACGTTACCGGAATGCCCGCTCCGAACGAAAGCTCAATCCCAGGATTCTCATTGCGGATCTTATCCCAATCATAATCCTGTACCGAGTGCCGTTGGAAGCTTTCGAAGCCACGACCTTTTAAGCGATTCATGATCAAGCTATAGAACGTAGAGTCCGGATAAAAAAGCGTATGCTTGCCTTCCCCCATATGGATGATCATTTTGTCAGGGTATAACAGGTTCTCTACCTTCTCTTCCGGACCCATATTATCTGTCTTCACATACAGGTTCTCAGAAAGCACCGCAGAATCAGCACCAGGCAAGCGGTAGATCAAATAATAGCTTTCAACCAGGCTTCCGAGCACGAGCAAGGCTAGAATGCATGATTTGATTCGTTCCTTCACGCCTCACTCCCCCTTTGCTCGTTCAAAGGCAGGGTAAAGGTTACCTTTGAACCTTCATTTAGCTCGGATTGCAGGGAAATGGAGCCTCCATGTGCCTTCACAATTTCCCGGGCAATGGAAAGGCCAAGTCCAGTGCCTCCCATGTTCCGCGAACGTGCCTTATCCACGCGATAAAATCGTTCGAAGATCCGCTCGATATCTTTTTTCGGAATCCCTATCCCCGAATCACGTACAGAAATGGAGAGCATTCCATCCTCATTCTTCAACGCTTCCAATTCAATTGTACCGCCTTCTGGCGTATATTTTAGCGCATTGGAGACCAAATTCCCCAAGACCTGGTCGATTTGATCACGATCAAGCCACGCCGTAGTAACATCTTTGCGGACCCTTGTACTGATATCGATACGCTTTTGCCGAATTTGAAAAGAAAAACGATCCGCCACATCCTCCAGCATCTCGGTAATATCTGTCTGCTGAATTCGAAGAAGAGCTTCCTTGGAATCCAGACGGGAAAGATGCAGTAAATCCGTAACCAGACGAATCATCCGTTCCGTTTCGTTGCGAATCACCCCAACAAACCGAACCGCCAGCTGCGGATCTTCAAGTGCTCCATCATCCAGTGCTTCAACATAGCTTTTAATAGTGGTAAGTGGTGTTCTTAGCTCATGCGAAACGTTCGCCACGAACTCCCGGCGTGATTCCTCCAGATTCTCCTGTTCGGTGACATCCTGCAACACAGCAATTGTGCCGGCAATGCCACCCTCACGACGATGAATCGGAGTAAACGTCACTCTTACGATATTAGAATCTTCTCCACCCATATGGGTCAGATGAAGCATTGCAGATTGGGCATTGCCTTTAGCCAGAGATCCGCTTTGTTCGTAATCTAAGCCCAACAGTTTATCTAGAGGAGCGCCTTCCGGCAACGGACCTTCATTTCCGAGCATCAACGCTGCCCGCCGATTCATCAGAATCACTACTCCGTTCTCATCTGTAGCCACAACACCATCACTCATGTTCGTCAGAATAGAGGTAAGCTTCTCCTTCTCCTCTTCATTCTGCGAGAGTGCTTCCCGCAATCTACCGGTCATATAATTGAACGCCTGACTGAGTTGTCCAATTTCATCATTGCCCAATACGGGCATTTTACGATTGAATCGGCCTTCAGCGACCGCCGTAGCATGCCTCGTCATTTCCTTAATAGGCTGCGTGATGGTGTGCGCCAGAATGACGCATAAAACAACCGTTAACGCTAGAGCTAACAGCAATCCTGAGATAAATACACTATTGATCCGGCCCATCGTGGCGTACAGATCCTTCATGTCAGCAGCAATATAGATTGCGCCCACTACCTTGTCACCTGAGAGCACAGGCTTAGCCACAACCTTTTTCCGCACATTATCATCCGCAATAATATATTCCTCGTTATCACTGATGCCCTGCAAGGCCCGGTTCACAACTGTCTGGGTGTTACGCTGCCCGACATAGTCATTCTGCGAGGGAACGGAAGTGGTGATGATTTTGCCGCTGGCATCCAGTACCTGAATTTCAGCCCCGTTAATGTAGAGATTATTGACCATCCCGCGCAGACTTTCCACAGCGGTTTCCTCATCTGCCGTTCCAGCCTCACTACCAAATTTATCAGCAGTCAGGATAGACAACATCTCAGCACGTGCTTTAAGGTCCTTGGTGAAATTATCTGTTAACGAGTTCTTCATCGAGCTCACAAAATAAACCCCGATCAACTGCATAGCTATCAGAATCAGCAACACGTAAATAATAATAAGTTTTGCCTGAATTGTCCGGATAAAGGACCGCCACTTCATCACAGTCCTCCATTTTTAGGGCTATGCATCAAATAGCCAAGTCCACGCCGAGTATAAATATATTCGGGCTTGCTGGGGTTCTCCTCAATTTTCTCTCTTAGACGACGGATCGTCACATCAACGGTCCGCACATCACCGAAATACTCAAATCCCCACACTGCCTGCAGCAAATGCTCCCGAGTCATCACCTTACCGGCATGTTTGATCATATAGTAGAGCAGCTCATATTCACGATGGGTCAAGTCAAGCGGCTCCCCGCCCTTATAGACCATATACATATCTGTATCTATAAACAGATCAAAATGATAAATGCCCTGCTTATTCTCTGCTGGTTCACTCGCCATCCCCTGTGGTGACGGTTTATGCTGTCTCCGCATCTGGGCTTTAACTCGGGCCAGCAATTCACGTGTACTAAAAGGTTTGGTCACATAGTCATCAGCACCAAGCTCCAGGCCAAGTACCTTATCAATCTCTCCGTCCTTGGCTGTAAGCATAATGATAGGAATGTCCAAGTGCGCAGAACGCACCTCGCGGCAGACGTCCATGCCATCTTTGCCGGGCAGCATAAGATCAAGCAGCATAAGATCGGGCCTTTTGGACAATGCCAGCTCCACTGCGCTGTTACCATCAAAAGCACAAATAACCTCGTAGCCTTCTTTTTCTAAATTAAATTTCAATATATCAGCAATAGGCTGTTCATCATCTACTACCAGAATCGTTCCCATCTGCATGTCCCAGCTTCACCTTCCTATTCTTACTTAATGATCATTCCTTTATTTTAACATACCTGTCTAACCGTCACATCCTACGAAATAAGCAATCCCCCTGCCCAGCAAAAAGAAACGGCTTTGCCGTCACTCGTAGATTAAAAAAAATAAAAACCGCCCGATTAAAATCGAGCAGTTAAAGGATTAAGTATGAATTATTGCAAGTACTTCATTGGATTTACAGCAGTGCCATTCTTCCGAATCTCAAAATGCAGATGTGTACCCGTCGAACGTCCGGTGCTGCCCATTACGCCAATCTTGCCACCCTGCTCCAAGCGTTGGCCTGTAGAAACCGAGATGCTTTTTAAATGACCATAATAGGTCTGGTATCCGTTGCGATGATCCACAATAACTACATTCCCGTATCCATTCTGCACCCCTGCAAAGATTACGGTCCCGGCATCAGAAGCTTTTATATTCCGATTGCTAGATACCATATCAATACCCTTATGGGCACGGCTCCAACGCTCACCGAAGCTACTTGTCAGGGTTGCCCCGCTTACCGGCCAACTGAACATGCCTGTTCCTTCACCAACAACCTTCGTTCCCCGATAAACAACTTCTGGCAGCGAGGCTTTTATAACGGTCTGGCCTAACCATTCTTCTTGAACAACCGTGCCATTTTCCTTTGTTACCCGATACTCCATTTCTTTAAGTCCAGTTTGTCCTGGACGAACCACTTTGCTTTTGCCTGCCGCTAGCTGATCGCTCGAACGCACAACCACTTCCGGCTCAGTCACTATCTGCTCAGTCACTTTTTCCACAGTTACTACTGTAACATCTGGTTGGGGTACCTTCAGCTTTAGTGTATCTCCAATCTTCAACGTCAGCTCTTTCACGTTAGGGTTGTTACTATAAATCTCTTTTTGGGTGATTTCAAACCGTTTGGCAATCCCCGAAATCGTATCACCCTCTTGAACGGTATAAAGAAGAGGCGCCTCTTTACCTTCAGTAAGTGTCTGGACCGCTGCCTCCACATCCAACACTTTATTAGGATCTGCTTTGATAGGAACGATAGAAATATCTTCACTAATCTCTACCGACTCTACTTGCTCTGGAGCCTTCGATTTTGCAGCAGATGAGCTGGAAGCAGCTGTTCTCGTTAGCTTACTAGCCGTCGTTGCTACTTCTGCTTGTGGGACATAATGATTTTTTACCCCTTCGAGCACAGCATTAGCAGTTTCCTGATCCTTAACTATGCCAACGGCCTTGCCATCTACCATCAATTGCACGCCTACCGCATAAGCTTTCAGCATTCCATCTAGTTTAGTAAGTGTCGCCTCACTATCAACTTCTGGCTTGTATGCCTTCTGCTCTTCTATTGTTATGCCCTCTGTTTGCAGCACCATGGTTGAATTCGGATATTTCTCCTGATATTCTCGTTGTTTCTTCTCGTATAGCTGGTTGAGCTGCGTCTGATCGGTAAGTCTTCCGACTTCTTCACCCTTCACCAACACTTGATAATAGGTAACCGTGTTAGCGGCTACATACTTTTTCTCTGCTCCAACCAACACCGTAGCTAGAAGCACAAGGCCGACAGATCCCAAAATCCAAGCACGCCGAAATCTGCGAGTACCTTTCTCTTGTTGAAAGTGTTTGGAGTCGTGATCGAAATTGTGGCTCTGTTGAACATTCGCCTCGGATGCTGCTGGATGTCCATCCTGCAGCTTGCTCATCCGACGCATGAACTTAAATCCCTTCATGAAACTCTCCCTTTCAGTCCGCTTTTACTTCCGACAAAAGCGGCCAAGCTAATTGTACGACCTCGATTATATAGATTACGTCCATGTAAATTTCTGCGTATACTAGTGCTTAATTCCTGCTTCTAATGAACCTATAAAAAGGTTGTTAAGGAGGTTACAAAAAATTAACCTCTTGAGGTCCTTGTTTACTGTACCATAGCTTAGAGAAAAATTTCAACTTTAGACATGACAAAAAACCCGCCAAATACGCGGGTTTTTTGCGCAAATATGAAATTTTAACCTTTTTCTTGTGTCTATAAAGTGACAATTACAAATGCTATTGCGTAGATTCTGTAGTTGGTGTAAGCATTTTCATTATGCTCTCATATTCGTCTGCATCAACATATTTTGCAATTACCTGTTGCAGCTCTTTAACCTCATCTTCTGTTAATCCATCCTCCATCGCTGTTGAAATTTTTGCCATCTCATCCTGGGGTAGTTTGGACATCAAAATATTGAATATATTTACCTTCTCTTCCGATGGAAGATTATCTTTGAAGTCACTGAGTGCCTCAGGTGTCATTACTAATTGTTGGTCACCAACACTTCCGCTTCCGTTATCAGCTGAACTTTCGGTTGTAACTTGCCCCATAACTGGTAAGGCATCAGTCGGAGTATTATCATCTACGGGCTCACCCTTGCCTTTAGCTGGCGAATCCGTGCTTTTGTCGGTCTCCTTGCTAACTGTACTCCCTGTGGTTACTTCTTTATTGGCTGTATCCGAGTCAGATTTGTTATCCATGCCAATGATGCTCCGAATCATTCCTCCAAATCCCGGACCGGGAGTATTCACTTTAATATCGAAGCTAGCCAGTACCGACTGAATATAAGCATTTACAACCACGCCCGTTGTTAGAATTGAAAGAGTGCTGGCAAGTACCACAATCAGACATACGCTAAGTGCACGCTTCACGATCTTCATCTTCATTTCTCCTCTCACCTATGTTCAAGTCTATCTGGTAGATCATGTACATGTTCTTCTATACATCCAGTATTGACTAGAACCGGCCTTGGGAAACGTCTAGGTATAAATCTAGGCCCCAAAAGAGAGAGAGATAGTCCTCAGAACAAAAAAAAGAGCCTCTAACGGGGCTCCTTATTATAACTAGATTTTAGATATAAATTGGCAATACTTGATTCGTCTGCTCACGGTTACGACCCACTGAGAAGATAGCAATCGGAATACCTGTAAGCTCAGATACACGTTCAACATATCTGCGTGTATTTGCTGGAAGATCATCCAACGTTTTTGCAGAAGTAATATCTTCGCTCCAGCCTGGAAGTTCCTCATATACCGCTTCACATTCTGCCAGCATTTTGAGGCTAGCAGGGTAATGAGTAATTACCTCACCACGGTATTTGTAGCCTGTGCAGATCTTCACAGTCTCAAGTCCGCTAAGTACATCCAGCGAGTTAAGAGATAGCCCTGTGATTCCACTTACCCGACGAGCGTGACTCACAACTACACTGTCGAACCAGCCTACACGGCGCGCACGTCCGGTAACTGTGCCATATTCATGACCTGTTTCACGGATATAATCACCTGTTGCATCATTCAGCTCTGTAGGGAACGGGCCATCTCCAACACGAGTGGTATAGGCCTTTGCAACCCCAATAACCTGTTTGATTTTGGACGGTCCAACACCAGAACCTATGCACACCCCACCAGCAGATGGGTTGGATGAAGTAACAAACGGATACGTGCCTTGATCGATATCAAGCATTACTCCTTGCGCACCTTCAAACAACACTTTGCGATCCGCATCAATGGCATCATTAAGAATAACAGAGGTGTCTGTTACATAATTACGCAGCACTTCTGCATATTCCAGGTATTGAGTCAGAATCTCTTCTACATTAAGAGCTTCAGCACCATAGACCTGCGTAATCACTTGGTTCTTCTCTTGCATCAAGGGGCGGAGTCTCAGTTCGAATTCCTCAGCGTCCATCAAGTCAGCAATACGGATACCGTTGCGTGCTGCCTTATCCATATAACAAGGACCGATACCTTTACGTGTAGTACCAATCTTGTTCGGACCCTTACGGTCTTCTTCGAGAGCATCCAGCACCATATGGTATGGCATAATGACATGAGCACGATCACTGATCACTAAGTTCTTAGTATCAAAACCGTTCTCATGAATATAATTAATTTCTTGGATCAAGGCAGCCGGATTAATAACCATTCCGTTACCAATTACACAAGTTTTCTCTTTATAAAATACACCCGAAGGGATCAAGCTGAGCTTAAACTTCTCACCGTCAATCAGAATCGTGTGACCGGCATTATTGCCCCCTTGATAACGGGCGACCACATCTGCACTTTCCGCTAGAAAGTCAGTGATTTTCCCTTTACCTTCGTCTCCCCATTGTGTTCCCACGACGACTACCGTTGACATGTTCATTCCTCCGTAGGTGCTACTTAGCACCATTATTTTTCATAATATGGACCCTATACGTCATTCTTATGTACGTGGCCCTCCGGACGCCAAGCAGATTTAACCCGCTAAAGGACAATTCTCAGTGTAACAGCGGTTTTTTTCAAAGTCAAATAAAACGAACGATTACACAAAGAAATGTGCAATCGTTCGGGAATTATACATGTCAGGTTTAACCAGCAAATGGTTCCGCATGTGCTCGCTCGTAGTTAACGAACTTGTTGAAATTTTTAAGAAAGACCAGTTCTACCGTGCCTACGGGACCATTACGCTGTTTAGCTATAATGATCTCAATAATATTCTTCTTCTCCGTATCCGCATTGTAATAATCATCACGATACAGAAACGCAACAATATCGGCATCCTGCTCGATAGAACCCGATTCACGTAAGTCACTCATCATTGGACGTTTATCCTGGCGCTGCTCTACACCCCGGCTTAACTGCGACAGGGCAATAACCGGCACATCTAGCTCACGAGCAATCTGCTTCAGTGTACGAGATATATCCGATACTTCCTGCTGACGGTTCTCTCCGCCTTTACCGCGGCCCTGAATGAGCTGCAAGTAGTCGATGACGATCATGCCAAGTCCTTTTTCCTTCTTCAGTCTCCGGCACTTTGCACGAATATCGGTTACCGTGATACCTGGTGTATCGTCGATATAAATCTCCGCTTCAGATAGAGACTGAATACCCATCGTCAGCTTGGACCAATCATCATCACTCTTGAAGTCACCGGTACGCATAATATTGGCATCTAAGTTGGCTTCAGCACAAATCATCCGCTGTACCAGCTGTGGCGCTGACATTTCCAGACTGAATATCGCAACAGTTTCTTTAGCACGTACTGCCACGTTCTGTGCAATATTCAGGGCGAATGCAGTCTTACCAACAGATGGACGAGCCGCAACAATGATTAGATCGTTACGTTGGAATCCGTTAGTCATATGATCTAAATCCACAAATCCGGTTGGGATACCTGAGGTACCCCCCTTATTTTGATGAAGCAACTCAACCTTGTCGAACACTTCCATCAAGACATCGCGGATCGCAATAAATCCACTGCCGCTCCGCCGGTTGGAGATTTCAAGAATGCGCCGCTCTGCATCACTCAGCATATCGGCTACATCTTCACCGCCAGTATAACCTTCGCTCACAATTTGCGTGGCTGTGCGAATCAAACGGCGCAGCATGGCTTTCTCTTCGATAATCTGGGCGTAGTATTCTACGTTAGCAGCAGTAGGCACGGCATGCGCCAGCTTAGCTAAGTAGCTAACCCCACCAATATCTTCAAGCTCTCCTTTGTCCTGCAGTCTGGACGTAAGTGTAACAAGATCAATCGGCTGGCTCTCTTCTCCGAGCTGCACCATCGCCTCAAAAATCATTTGATGCGCTTTATCGTAGAAGTCTTCGGTATTCACCCGTTCCATTGCAGTAATGAGCGCTTCATCCTGCAACAGAACCGCACCAATTACCGCCTGCTCGGCTTCAAGATTCTGCGGGGGAACCCGATCGAAAAAGAGATCTCCACCCATGTTACTCCTCCGTTACCTCAACCTTAAGTGTGGCCTTTACTTCAGTATGCAATTTTACGCTTACTTGAAATACTCCTATATGGCGAATTGGCTCACCTAATTCAATCTTGCGCTTATCAATAGTAATTCCTTTGGTGGAAGCCAGTGTCTCAGCAATCTGTTTGCTTGTAATAGCACCGAATAAACGTCCGCCTTCACCTGATTTTGCTTTCATTGTCAGTGTTAGCTCGTCAAGCTTCTTACCCAATTGCTGTGCTTCTTCTTTTTCGTTATCTTTACGGCGTTGTTCAGCAGCCGCTTGATTCTCCAGCGTCTTCACGTTACCTTCCGTTGCCGGACGAACCAATCCACGTGGCAATAAAAAGTTAGAAGCATAACCTTCGGATACCTCTTTAACCTGACCTTTTTTACCTTGACCCTTAACATCTTTTATGAATATGACCTTCATTCGAATAACCCCTCTTTCGATTCGATTTCAGCCAGCACCTGCAGTAATCTGGCTTCTGCTTCTTTACATGTTCCTTCAAGCTGTACCGCGGCATTGGACAGATGCCCTCCGCCGCCTAATTTCTCCATCACGACCTGTACATTCATACGTCCTAGTGATCGGGCACTAATGCCAATCAGGCCGTCAGGCCGCTCGCTGATGACGAATGAAGCGACTACGTTGGTCATCCCAAGCAGCGTGTCCGCAGTCTGAGCAATAAGAAGCTGCGGAATTTTCATGCCTGGTGCCGTAACTACGAGCGCGATTTGGTCATACACCATCCGCGCATGTTTGATAATTTCGGCTTTGGAAATATACTCCTGTAAATCCTCCTTGAGCATGCGCTGAATAAGTACGGTATCGGCACCATTCCGGCGCAGGAAGCCTGCGGCCTCAAAGGTACGCGACCCCGTATGAAGCGCAAAATGCTTCGTATCCACCGTGATCCCCGCTAACAACATTGTAGCATCCAGCGGACTGATCTTTACCTTCTCATGAATATACTGAAGCAGCTCTGTCACCAGCTCACAAGTCGATGAAGCGTATGGCTCCAAATACACCAATACAGCATCGTTAATGAACTCTTCACCTCTGCGGTGATGATCCACCACTACAATTCTGCTGGCATATTGCACTAACCGCGGCTCCATCGTCATAGACGCCTTATGTGTATCCACAACAATTAGCAGGGTATGCTCTGTCATGATCTGTAGGGATTGCTCCGTTGTGATGAATGACTTATACAATTCATCGTCCTTACGAATCTGCTCCATCATGTTAGTTATCGATGGATTAGGAGTCTCCATCACAATGCTAGCCTCTACATTATACATCTGCGCAGCCCTTAACAGGCCGATTGCAGCACCCACAGCGTCGATATCCGGTGTCCGATGACCGAGGATCAGCACACGATCGCTCTCCTGCATCAGATCCCGCAAAGCATGCGCAATGACCCGCGCCCGCACTCGGGTACGCTTCTCAGCAGCATTACTCTTGCCACCGTAGAAGGATAACCGTTGGCCTGCTTTTACAGCCGCCTGATCACCACCTCGGCCAAGCGCCATATCTAGACTGGATTGGGCCAATGCCCCTAATTCACTTGCAGAGTCTGCGCCAAAGGCCAGACCAATACTCAGTGTCATGGGTACCTTAAGATCAGCAGTCATTTCTCTGACTTCATCTAGAATCACGAAGCGGCTCTCTTCCAACGCTTGCAGGCTACGATGATTAAGCAGCATTAGATAACGTTCCGAGGACAACCGCCGCAGATAAACCTCAAACTGCTTACTCCATTCAGTGATTTCACTCGTCACCTTAGCAATCAGCGAGGTTCGCTGTTGATCATCCATCCCTTGAGCAGATTCATCCAGGTTATCCATCATCACTATGCCGATCGCCAGCTTCTCATCCTCATACCGCTCACGTAACACCACAAGCTCAGTGATATCATACAAGTAAAGAATACGCTCACTCGGAATAATGACAGCTTGATAAAATCGTTCATCCACGGTGATCTCAAGACGGGTGTCATGGAGCACACCTTCTTTGGCGACCTCCCGCTTACCCGCTGCAGCACCTGTGAAAAAAGACTGCATATCAGGCAATAATTCTTGCAGTGATTCCCCGACTAAAGACTTACGTGCGAAAATATCGCCGGCATAGCGGTTATTCCATTCCACCGTTCGATCCTCGCTAAACAGAATGATTCCAAGCGGCAGCATGCTGACTGCTTCGCCCTCTACCCGCTTAATGCGGAAAGATAGCCCATTAATATATTCCACCAGATTACGGCGGAACGAGATCTCCGCTTTCAACATATAGAAGCATAAAGTACCTGAGAGAAACAGGCCGGCGACCCCAAGCGCCCAGTTATAAACACTGACAATTATAATAAGGACCAACAGCAGCATGAACGCCCATACGGTATGATAGCCGTGCCAGCGTCTTTGCAGAAATTTAGGCATGAACTCTCACCCTATCGTTTCGATTTGGTCACATACTCCCGCAGTGGGAACGCAAGATCAATAATACCAATAATGCGCAGCGGCGGCAGTAAAATAACCGGTATCGCTAACAAAACGGCAGACATCTTGTTCCATTTGCGTTCATGCGCCAGGAAGAAGAAAAATCCGATGGCCTGAATCATAAAGCCAATTCGCAGCAGTGGCAGAAGATTGGCAGAAATCATGAGGATGAAATTGTTCTCCGACCCTGAGAAGAAGAGCTGTAGAACAACACCAATCAGATAGTACCAAATAAACGATCTCGAAAGTCTCCATTCACGTGCAGGCTTCATCTTAGGTACTGCATAATTCATACTGTTCAGAATCGGGCGGGCAATAGAATGCGTAATCACAGCAATCATGAAGGAGCTTACGATTAGAGTCATAGGGATCATTTGAACCGTCATATGACTTATCTTGTTTACATCCTCAGTTGAAAATCCAATATCAGTGAGCAGAGGATTGGTAGTTCCGAGCTCAGACAGAGGTGAATTAACCATTTGCAATACATCGTTCACATAGGTAGACAGGTCAAAATTAAATAATGCCGTACCCAGCAGCAAAAGCAGCAGGAACTGTGCAAGAATCGTAACCGTACCTGCGATCACGGTAGACATGGCCGGGGCATGTCTTTTATACCAGCGCCCCATAACCAGAGCCGGTATTAAGAAATACGCAGCTATCAACAGATAAATTGGTGTAATCAAGCCTACAATCAGCAACACCGGCAATACATGCAGCACAAATTGTCTCGTGTTCAGGGTAGTAAACAACACTACTGCCGGAACAATCATAAAAAGGGTAGTGATGATGAGGAGTGGAGTCGTTAAACTAAGCAGCAAAAGTAAGTATGCTACGCTCCAAGCCACAGATGACCAGCGAAATTTCAACAGTATTCACCTCTTACGCATATGTTCTTCTAAAGCAGATATATCTTGGTACCAATCTTCCAGTTGATGCCCTTCCTGCTTGTGCTTTCTAAGCTTCTCCAGTAGCAAGTCATCTAAAGAACGATAAGGAATCCCTAGTCTGCGGCCCAAAATATAAGAGCTCATAATCAAGCTAGCCAGACTGTCACCGACACGGGTAGTACTGCCTTCCCATAACGCTTTAAATAACCTTGAAACTTGATCAATCACTTCGGTTTTCAGCCATTCAATTACCTTGGCGCGCTTGGCTACATCCAGATCCTTCGGCACATTGGACACGTCTCTCTACCTCCGGCAAAAAGCTTTATTCTCCATTATAGCATAAAAAATTCGGTGTCACACTGGACGCCCCGCGCCCCTTAAGTATGCTTCAATCCATGCTGACTATGCCTCTTTTGGGAGAGGAGCTTTCTTTAAAAAAGACCCGCATTCCGTTATCGCCGGAAATACAGGCCTTGTTCCGATAGCTTCTATAACCGCGAATACACTGGGACTATAATGATTCCTGTGATTGTCTTGTTACAAATTTCTCGCAATATTCTATGACTTGACTCCGGCGAACAATTCCAATAAACCGGTTCATATCATCGACCACAGGTACAAAGTTCTGCACCTTAGCCAAATTAATTAGATCTTCCATATCCGCATCAATCGAGACCGGCTTGTTATTCATACGTAATGGAACGTCCTTCAGCAAAAATTTTGAAGCGTTCTCAAACGAAACCTTACCCTCCGACTCTTTCATGTACCAGAGCAGATCACCTTCCGTTACCGTGCCGGCATACTCTCCATTACGGTTAAGAATCGGGACTGCTGTATAGCGGTGAAACTCCATCCTCTCAAGCGTTTGGCGCAGCGTAGAATCGAGCGTTACGCAGGCCACCTCCTGTTTCGGAAGTAAAAAAAATGCAATATTCATCTCTTGATCCTCCTCAAAGAGTTCCGAAGGAATTACGGTTCTTTAACTTCCTTTTACTGCCATGCCAATGTGATTATACGTAGCAGCTAAATAATAGTTCCAACTCATTATAACATGAAGACAGTAAGCAGCAGCCATGAGAATGTTTATGGCTGCTGCAATTTATTTATATGAGTTTAGCTTTCCAATTAGAATTACTGCGTAACTGCTGTTGCTTTGGGCTCGAGTGCATTACTTGCTTTTCCCGGCTCAATCAGTTGATCTACAGGTGTTCCTGCATTCATCCAATTATCAATCAGCGCCTTAGCTTCGCGCAAGTCCTCTTCATCAACGATATCATAATAAAGTCCGTCAATACGTTTTCCTTCGCCCATTACCGTAAAGCTTGAGATATCCATATCTTTGCCGCCCATAAATTTCTTGGCCAGACTAATAATCATTGAAGGCTCAATATCGGTCTTAAAATTATCGCCCATAATATCCAGCAGCTTAGGAATATTGCCGATTTGGCTGATCGATAACATTTTATTAGCTACGACATCAATAAAAACCTGTTGGCGTTTGGTCCGGTTAAAGTCACTATCTTCACGGTAGCGTGTATAGTTGAGTGCTTCTTGACCGTTATAATTCGACTTTCCACCCTCGATCGTAAACTTTTCATGGTCCTTACCCTTGTTTACAATGTCCTTCTTGATTGGCAGCGGAACGCCTCCAATAGCATCAACGGCATCCTTGAGCCCTTGAAAGTTAATGGTGGCATAGTACTGAATATCATGCTCCAGCAGTGCTTCCAGAGTATCCTTAGCCATTTGCTGCCCACCAAAAGCATAAGCATGGGTAATCTTATCTTTTTTATTATCGTTATGCCCAATAATCTCGGTATACGTATCACGTGGAATAGAAATAAGCAGAATTTTGTAATCCTCAGGGCGAACAACAGCATACATCATAGTGTCTGAACGTGCAGTTTCATTGTCGCGTTGATCAGTCCCGAGCAGCATCAGCGAGAATGGATCGCTTTTGTATACAACCGGCTCTGGCTTAACCTTATTCTCATCCTTAAGTGGCTGGTAAGATTCTTCTTTCAGCTTGCTTTCTACCCGATCGGACAAAAAGAGGTCAAAGGCTAATACGGCCAAAGAATTCCGAAAGAGAAAGCCTCCCGCTATAACAACGACGAGAACAATTAGCGCAATGTATCTTTTCTTTATTTTTTTCATCTTTGATTCCTTCTTTATTGTAGAATAATTACACATACCATATATTTACAATGCCTCCTGATCGTTCTCAGGCAGTCATGGTTTTATTTCTCTCGGCGGCGAATTTACTGTCCCTTATTCCATTATCTTATTGTCCCCCCTTTCAGGAAATTCGGGTCATTCTAAATTATAGAAAAAAGTTTTTTTGCGTTTCTAAAATAATATGGGATAAAACAATATTTCTATTGTAATCACTAAATGGATAAAAAGAAACAACAAATACCGACATGAATAGGGAAAAAGCACCATACCAAGTAATAATTACTGGTATGATGCTCCAAATTTAACTTCGAATTCCAAGGGCATGTATAATATGTTTTACCCGTTCTCCATAATGTAAACCGCGGAAAAACCCATAATCGAACAATTTAGCAGCACCCTCAAATCGGCTGCCATAGGTCTCTGCCCCCATAACGACCGCAATAAGCCGGTGCCCCTCTCGCTGGGCTGATCCCGCAATACAATATCCCGTCTGGCTATCATATCCAGTCTTCAACCCATCTGCTCCATCGTATGCGTAAGCGCCGCCCATACCTGGAAGCATAAGGTTGCTATTACTAACATATAACCCTTTATCCTTTAATTGCATCTGTGTACGACCGGAAATATTCAGTACATCAGGATGATTATGGATTAGCGCAGCTGCCAATTTGGCTGTATCCCTCGCTGTCATCAACGTCTGGCCACCGATATGCGTAGGCTGACGAATGATACCAAGATCCTTGCTCGACAATCCAGAGGCGTTGGTAAATACCGTATTAGGAGATAAACCTAAACTACGTGCTCTATCATTCATCATAAGTACAAAAGAATCCTCTGATCCTGCCATATATTCTGCCAATGCAACTGCAGCATCATTAGCAGAATAGATGGTGATGCCTTCGAATAGCTCCCTTACTGTATAGAAATCTCCTCGTTTTAATGAGAGACTCATACCTCCCATTTGACTGGCGTAAGCACTAATAGGGACTCTATCCTCCCACCTAAGGGTTCCAGAGGTTATGTGATCCAGCACAATCATTTCAGTCATTAATTTAGACACACTGGCCGGTGGCATAGGCACATCGCCGTTTATATTGACCCATATGTCTCCACTATCCATATCTAGCAGCACTGCTGAACCCGCGTCAATATCCGGTTTAAAGCCCAGCTCGATAGGCCTCCACACCGTAATTAAGACAACGACTATCAAAGCTGCACCAGCCCATATCAATATCCGTCTCTTCATCGTTGTCATCCTCCATAATATATATGACGAATGAAACAGCAATTTGATTTCACTTTTTGCGTAATTTTTTTTATTTTTTTTAATTTAGTCCTTTATCCACCATTTATTAGGCTCAATTATGGAGCCCAAAGAATCAACACGCACACCTTGTAGACGTTTATTAACAGCAGTAATGCTTTCTCTTTCCGCAAAAAAGATCATTGGAACCTCTTCATTCACTAGCTTCTGCCATTCATAATAGATTTGTTGTCGATAATCTCTATCATATGCCTTCATACTTGTGCCATCGCGAATCAATTCTTCATTCCGCTCCGAGGACCAACGTGGGTAGTTCCACAAATCATTCTCCCTCCAGAGACCTGAAGGATCAGGATCATTAGCTAATCCCCATACCCCGTTAAACAACTCAATGGACGGATCATCAGCCTCTACTGCTTCATAGAAGGTGTTGAGCTCTTTTAACGCCCCACCATTAAGCTGCACATCGAGTCCCACATTTCGCCAATCCTCCAGAATAGCAGCAGTTCGTAACTCCGCTGAATGACTGCCTAGCATAGAATCATAATGAATAACTAACTTTTCTCCTTTTTGATCCTCACGCAGCCCATCTCCATCAACATCTACAAAACCAGCCTCATCAAGCAGCTGCTTCGCTTTTTCCGGATCATAGGGATACGTATTAATCTGACTGTCAGGGATCTTCGCCCAGCTTGCACTGGAAACCGGAGTTTCTATAGGCTTGCCTAACCCATGAGAAAATGATTGAATGATCCCCTCCCGATCAAGTGCATAATACATCGCCTGACGTAATCTTTTATCCGCAAATTTAGGGTTATCCATTACGATTTTTTCAGCTTCACTATCCCAATACCCAAATTTAAACCCTATATACTCATAAGCAAGCTCATTTGATTGTAAAATATTAATATTATCGAGTTCGCTCAGCTTTTCATAAGTATCTCGTGGGGCATTCTCTATATCAATTACGCCTTGTTCAAACAGGCTGATGATTTCCTTGTCATCAAATACCTTATACAACACACCATCCAATAAAGCCTTACCTTTATAGTATTGATCAAAGCGCTTCATCTCGACCCGCTGGCCAGGTTCAATAAGGCTCACCTCAAAGGGGCCAATCCCAATCGGATTTTTTCGCATCTGATCACTCTCAGGCATATCCTTAACAGCGACTCCAGTATAATATTTTTTATTCATCGGATACGGCCATAGATTATCAATCGTATTAACGCGGGCAGCTGTCATTGTTATTTTCAAAGTATAAGGATCTATAACCTTAAGGCCTGTTATATTCTTCGCCTCACCCTTATGATAGGCTTCTGCACCTTGAATCATTTCCACACTATAATAACGCGATCCGGTGTATTCTGGACTAGCAATAGTCTCCATCGCAAATTTCCAGTCCTCTACGGTCAGTTCATCTCCATTATGCCAACGGATTCCCGGTTTAATTTTAAAGGTAAATATTCTATGATCCTCGGACTCCTGCCAAGTGGCGATATTAGGAACCGTTGATAAATCATCATCTATCGTAAACATGGCCTCAGTAATAAACTCCAGCACATGAAAGTCATCTTCACCTTCATAAAAAGCAGGCTCAAAGAAGCCCATAAACGGCGATGAGTATCCATAAGTAACTACTCCGCCAGTCTGTGGCTTTTCGACCACCTCATTGTGATGTAAAGATAATGAATTACTGCTGGTACCTGCTCTGCTGCATGCTGACAATACAGTAGTCATCACGAGCATTGTTAACAAGAACCCGCATATCTTCTTATTCTTCATGTGTTCCTTCCCTTCTCTAGTTGAACGTATATCTACATATAAGCTATGGAATAAATATTTACTGTAACAAAGTTTTAGAATGGTTACAATAACTTCTAAGCTTTAGGCCTATACTCCTGCTTGAATTTACGCATATTTCATAGTATTTATAAAAAAAGAGGGACCTACCTCATAGGCAGATCCTTTTATTACATTATTCTTCATCCTTATGCGTAATTCTCAGGCCTTCGACATGCTTACGCTGCATCAATTTCCGCTTTTTACGGGTATCCTTGCTCTCAAAAATTATATCAAAGTCATATTCCTCAGGATACAGCTCATCTTTGGATAGATATGGCTTTAAACGTTTATGATTAATCCGCATTTTTTGCTTCTGGATCATCACTCCGACCATTCCTAAGTGATCTCTTTTCTCATAAACAATGCCTATCCGCCCTAGTGAAGTTACAAGAACAGCATCACCAATTTCATATTGGGTCTGCTTCTCCTTATCGCTCAGTGATTCCGCAGACTTTTCTTCTTTTTCAAAATCCTCTATAACAGGTGCAGTCTTCCCTTTCTCCCCCTCTTTGCTAAAAAGACTTGCCCATGCCGACCCATCACCTTTCTGTAGCCTTTGCTGCTGCGCCTCAACGATCTCCCACGATCGCTTGATAACGTTATCCTGGATACCCAGCTTTTTGGCAATTTGCAGAGCGTAACTCTCCCCCGCTTCTCCGATAGTCAGACGATACAACGGCTGCAGCGTTTCTTTGTCGAATTCCATTCGTGCATTTTGAAAACCGGCTGTCGCAGCGGCAAAGGCTTTTAGCTCATTAAAATGGGTTGTGACGATAATATTGGCCCCTTTACGGCTCAGCTCTTCCAGAATGGCGATTGAGAGGGCAATTCCTTCACCAGGGTCTGTACCTGCCGCCAGCTCGTCAATGAGCAGCAGCACCCCTTTAGAGGCATCTCTCAGCATTCCCTCAATACTCTTCATTTGTGCCGAAAATGTACTCAGTGATTGGGCCAAACTTTGTCCGTCTCCGATTACACTGATCACATCCGTAAAGACCGTAAACTCACTCCCTTTCTCGACCGGAATCAACAGCCCGGATTGAGCCATGAGGGTCAGCAGCCCGAGGGTCTTGAGCACCACCGTTTTCCCGCCTGTATTTGGACCTGTAATGATTAGGGATTTATATCCCTTCCCTATCTCCAGGCTAATTGGAATCATGCCCTGCAGCATGGGATGTCTGCCTCCGTTCATCCTTAGAAAACCCCTATCATTTAGAGTAACCTCAGATGCTCCCAGCGTTCGTGCATATTTTGCTTTGGCAAAAATAAAATCATAGGTGCCTGTAACCTCGATATTTAGGCGCAGTGCAGTTTGTTCCTGTTCTACCATGCTGGTCAGCATACTGAGGATCACAGCTTCTTCACGCGCCTCTTCTCCTAATAACAAATCCAGCTCAATCTGCATGGAGGCGATCTCATCTGGTTCGATGAACACCGTCTGTCCACTTGTGGATTGATCAAGTACCGATCCCTTTATTTGCTTATGATACTCCCGCTTTACGGGGATAACATATCGTCCACCACGCTGACTATAAATATTCTCTTGCAAAATCGATTGATGGCGCGTCATGATCCCGTCAATTTTTTTATGAAGACGTTCTTTAGCTACGGCAATCCGTTTACGAACCCGCTCTAACCCCTTACTAGCTCCATCATCAATCGCCCCAAAGCGGATACAACGATCAATTGCTTCCCGCACATGATTTAATTCCAGCAGCGAGGAAGCATAAGCAGCAATCCGGGGAGCACTTTGCTCTTTAGAAGCCATATATTTGCGCAATTGACTACAGCTCTTTAGAAATGTAGCCACTGCAGTGAAGTCTTGCTCACTGTACAAATATCCAGTCCCCATTAGTGACATGATCCACTCAATCCCCTCCAATGAAGGAATCGGTACACTGGACCCCCGCTCGAGCAGCTCTTTAGCTTCAGACGTTTCCTCCATCGCTCTTTGAATCGAAGGCAAATAGGTCATAGGCATAAGCTCTTCTACAGTTTTCTTTCCTACATAAGATACCGCATGACGGCTAAGCTCGGTTTTAATAATTTCGTATTCCAACGTGTTTAGACTTTGTAAATTCACAGCAAATCCTCCTTATTGACCTAACTTTTTTTGGAACTAAATCTCCCTAACGCAAAAAGGACAAAGAATGCCACTATGGCAGTCCTTGCCCTTCTTTTTATGCTATTGTTCTCTGGCGTCTTAAGGTCCCCATAAAAGCCAGGGTGGCCGAAAAACAAAAAAACCGTGCTCTAAGAGCACGGTTAATTACAAAGAGAACAACAGCCGTAAAGAGGCCATATGACGCTTCGTGTGTTCTTAACTAAATCATCCACTGTTAGGAACAACAGACCTCTGCGCGAAACGAACTCAAATAGAGCACGTAAACGCCAAAAGACGAGCCTGCTAAAGCCTTCCTACTCCAGTGTTATGAAATTGCTAGTTAAGAACGGTCACCAACATCAATATTTCCCCTTTTGTTATAGGATAGCTGTAATTTAACACATTCCAGATGGAACGTCAACGTAATCCACACGCTGGCTTTTCACAACAAAAAAGCAGCCGGTTTCCCGACTGCTTCTATAAAACGTCCTATTCCGTTGTGTAAGGAAGCAACGCGATTTGACGCGAGCGTTTTACAGCAATGGTAAGAGCGCGTTGGTATTTTGCACTTGTACCTGTTACACGACGTGGCAAAATCTTTCCACGTTCGCTGATGAACTTCTTAAGAAGTTCAGTATCTTTATAATCAATGTGAGTAATCTTGTTCACAGTGAAAAAGCAAACTTTTTTACGCTTGTTGCGTCCACCACGACGTGCTGGTCTTTTGTCGTTGTCAGCGCCTTCTCTTGGTTTAAAAGCCATATTCTTTTCAGTCCTTCCTAATTAAAATGGCAAATCATCATCCGATATATCAATCGGTTTACCATCGCCCGAAAAAGGATCTTGAGTATTGTTGTTACGCGAGAAATTATTGTTGTTATTTCCGCGTCCAGCGTTACCACCGCCACCATATGCTGGCTCTTCAGGCATACTACTTGCACCACTTGAAGTATTTCCACCTTCACGGCTTTGTGAAGATTCCAGGAAACGAACATTATCAGCAATAACTTCAGTTACGTATACACGTTTACCTTCGTTATTCTCATAGTTCCGCACTTGGATGCGTCCTTCCACTGCTGTCAGACGACCTTTGCGCAAATAATTGGCACAGGTTTCTGCTAGCTGTCTCCAGGTAACAACCGGGATGAAGTCTGCCTCACGTTCACCGTTCTGGCCCGTAAAGTTACGATCTACGGCAAGCGTAAATTGAGTTACGGCAACACCAGCGGGAGTATAACGAAGTTCCGGGTCACGGGTCAACCGTCCGATCAAAATGATACGGTTCAACAATTCTGGTCCCCTCCTTTAGAGCGATTCATTACAAAGCTTGTCAAGATCTTAAGCAACGTCGTTCGTAATGAGATAACGAATAACTTCGTCAGAAATCTTCATAAGACGTTCTAATTCAGTAACTACTGCAGGTTCTGCATTGAAGTTAACCAAAACATAAACGCCATCACGGAATTTCTTGATCTCATACGCAAGACGGCGTTTACCTTGCACTTCGTGCTTTGTAATTTCCCCGCCATTGGAGATGATGCCTTGGAATTTATCGACTGCTGCTTGAACAGCTTCTTGTTCAATGTCAGGACGAATAATGTACATCACTTCATATTTGCGCATAATTTTCACCTCCTTATGGTCTGAGGCCCCTAATCACGTCAGGAGCAAGGAACGAGCACAAACATAGACTCGCACCTGATTAATATACCAAAACGAGCAGCAGAGTGCAAGCAATATTAATACCGGACAACCCTCCACCCTCTTTTTACATGAAAAAAAGCCTACCTGCGCACAATAATCAGTGAATTCATCTGCACTTAAGGAAGGAGCGATAATGATGGGCGAAAAGACAGAATATGAAAAAGGCGACAAAGCCCCCAATCCAGGCATGTATACAGAGGTAGGTGAAGCGCGAAGCTTCCACACCGAAATTCAGAATCCACAACATATTAAAATGGAAAAAGGGGACACCTTCCCCGAGACCAGTAACAAAAATCGGAAGTGGAAAAAGGTTGAAAAAGCACGTGTACATTAAATAAAAATAAATGTGTATAAAAAAAACGACATTACACATACTATACTCAGGCAGTACAAAAGAGAGGTGTGGTTCCGTTGGCCGTCGTAGACGAACACAATCACAGGATATCTGATTCAGCATCTATTGTTAGCTGGGAATAGTAGTGGGTTATTGTCTAAAAAGCAGTAACCTCAGCAACGCCTAAATCACTTTAGTCGCTATATACAGAGAAATTCCAACATCATTGATGTACTGCCTCTTGAAGAAGGACCCGAAAGGGCCCTTCTTTTTGCATGTTATGATCTTTTGCAAACAGCTCAGTGGACACAAAAAAACCTCCGTTACAGGAACGAAGGATTCATTAAAATGTTATATTATACTGAAGTGGCGGAGAGGGTGGGATTCGAACCCACGCACGCTGTGACACGCCTAACTGATTTCGAGTCAGCCCCCTTGGGCCTCTTGGGTACCTCTCCGCAGCAAAAATAATTGTATCATGCAGACATGCCATTTGCAAGCTTAATTATTGTCTGTATTTCCCTCTGCAGAACGCAGTACCTTCTTCATATTCTTCTCGAATTTCGCCCGGGGAATCAGAACACTATGCTGACATCCTGTACACTTAATGCGGATATCCATCCCCATACGAATGATCTCCATCTCATTAGAACCACAAGGGTGCTGTTTCTTCATCTGTACAATATCTCCAAGCTGAAAAACTTTACGTTCCACTACCCTTCCCCCTTTTTCCCCTCTTGTGTAGCTGCGATTTGGCGTCTTGATCCAGTGTCAGGCGTATCCGATACTTCCTGCTCATTTTCTGTTTTTGCCAGTTCAATTTCAGCCTTTGCTTCTTCTTCTGCCTTCAAACGCGCTTCCTCTTCGGCTTGAGCAGCTTGGGCCTGCTCTAGACTGCTTAGTTTCTCTAGTGCCTGCTTAATATCATTCTGAATCTGTCTCTCCGCAACCTCTTTTGCATTAGGTAAACAGCTAGCCGCTATACGAATTACATATTCCGAAGTACTCATGGACTGTATACCGAGCACATTAGGATAAGCAAGAACATTAGAGTTACGCTCTTCTATTCCTTTTAGAGCTTCTCCAATCAAACCTAGCGTGGCCTCCAAGCTCCGCTCCATTTTTACAGGAACATCAACTACAGCCAATGCATTCGAGAGAGAATAATTGGTCACGTTAGTGATTAATCCATTCGGGATAATAAATACTTCTCCAGTTGTGCTTAACAGTCTGGTTGTTCGCAGTCCAATTAATTCTACCGTTCCTTTATAGGTCCCCGTTTGAATTACATCACCCACTGCAAATTGATCCTCTAAAATAATAAAGAAACCTGTAATAACATCCTTCACCAAACTTTGTGCCCCAAAACCCACTGCTAAACCAAGCACACCCGCTCCAGCCAACAATGGTGCCAAATCGAAGTGGAACTCAGAAAGCACGAGCATGATCATCACAAAATTACAGATAACTGTCACTACATTTTTCATCAATTCCCCAACCGTAGTAAACCTTCGTGTGTTGGACAGAAGTCTGCCACCGGTTTTACGCTCAAGCGAACGATCAATAATATTAGAAACAATTTTAATAATAACCCGGGTTAAGAGAAAAATAACAAGAATCCGTAGACCCGCAAATAATACATCCGCCCACATATCAGCATCGGTAAACCAATTCCACACCTTATCTTTAAAGCGAATGGCATCTTTTAATGTATCCGCACCGGGTGTATCAGCCTCCAGTATCCACATATTCATCGCATGTACTCCTCCCTACCCCTAAATCAGTATGTAGTTCTCGTTGTGTTTTCCGTAGATGCCGCGTATTTCTATTTCCTGCTCAACTATAATTCTTTTTACCTCTTCCAGCGCATTTTGAAAAAACTGAATTGAAATTGCACAGCCTGCGGTGATCTCCTTCGGAGTTGGAAATATATCAATTTCTATTTCAGCATACTCAAGCAGCATTTCAGCACGAAGCGCCTGCTGGGTGGAGTCAAATGCTATTAACATCTCATCCTGCATATACGTCAAGCCTCTCCATAGGTTTATCGTCCTATCTCTTGCTGCTGGAGTATAAAACCCCTCTTCTATCCATATACTAGATACCAAGAAATAGAATCACCTTTAGAAAGGAAGATGGTATGAACTCCTCATCCAAGGCTACAGCAGCGCAAGAAACGTCCTGTTTAAAAATATCACATACAGATCCCGATATCTATTCCGCAATTACTCATCGGCTACTTTTTCACTTTTCACGCACGCGTCCAGAGACTCAAATTATCGTCATCTGTGTAGGCACTGATCGCTCCACCGGAGATTCTCTCGGTCCTCTTGTTGGTACTGCCTTATCCCGTTTTCATAGTCCATTGTTTCATTTATACGGTACCCTTGAAGAACCGGTTCATGCCGTCAATCTTGAAGAGACTTTGTCTCTAATTAATGAAAAATATAATAACCCGTTTGTCATCGGAATAGATGCCTGCTTAGGTCACTCTACTAGTGTTGGCTGCATCCAAGTCGTTGAAGGTCCCCTCAGACCAGGAGCTGGCGTAAATAAACAATTGCCGCCGGTTGGAGATATCCATTTGACTGGAATCGTTAATGTCGGCGGCTTTATGGAGTATTTCGTATTGCAGAATACACGGCTAAGTCTAGTCATGCGATTATCTGATATTATCGCTACAAGTCTATATTCTGCTTTAAAACAATGGAACCTGCATGCTACTTCTGCTGCAACGCGAGAGTTATAACTTCTTTTTCTTCAGGCGATAAGGCATATTGTGATTCCCCATTTTGCATAGGCTTGGAGTAAATATATGAGTTCTCACGATTATGAAGGCTGGTTAATACAATGCCACTGCTATTGTCATCCAGAATAGCCACCGAGAAGCTCAAATCATTACCACGTTCACCGAAGGCATTATAACGCTTCAGAGCGATATTTGACTTCATGCCGCGGATTTTGACTTGGGTAGCTTCTATCAACGCTTTTTGCTCACGTTGTTCTTCTTCCAGCATGTCGCTTTGGTTCTTCAGATCAACCAGAAGGCCTTCCAGATCCTCCACACCGCTTCCTGCCATCATGGCCTCATATTTGCGCCGTATAGTCCGCAGCTTAGCTCCCTGGGCGATTACAGTCACTATCAATACTAGCATAATTACTACGAAACCAAACACAAACCACTGCAACTGTTCATTAATTAATTGATTCATTTCAGACATGAATGGACCATCCTTTTTATTTATCTGCTGCGGGCATCAGCCATATAACTCATCCATAGCAGCTAGCATTCTGCTTATATTATGCTCTGTTGTATCTACGCCTACACTCGCCCGAACAGCACCACTTTCTAGTGTATCAACAGCCTTATGTGCCAGTGGGGTACAATGCATACCCGCTCTGACGGCTATTTTATACTCACGATCTAGACGGTGGGCTATATTCGCCGATTCTTCCCCATCCACTACAAACGACACAATTCCAGTTCTCGGAGCCCCTAATGTGGGCCCTAACAGTTTAATGTTTGGAATATGGGACAAGCCCTCCATCAGCAGTTGAGTCAGCTTCCACTCTCTTTCGTGGATAACGTTTGTCCCTATCGATTTTACCTTTTGAACACCGGCTAGTAAACCAGCAATTCCTACCGCATTTTGCGTTCCCGCTTCATACCGATCTGGGCGAACAGAGGGTTGTTCACTATTCTCAGATTGACTGCCTGTCCCTCCATGCATTAAGGGCTCGAGATCCAATTCAGGTGATATATAGAGCCCACCAGTCCCTTGTGGTCCAAGCAATCCTTTATGCCCAGGAAAAGCTAATAAGTCAATATTCATCTTTTTCACATCAATATCAAGCGAGCCTGCACTTTGAGCAGCATCCACTAGAAATATAGCACCCTTTGCTTTAGCTAGATCCCCGATTTCACCAATGGGAAGTATACTACCTAATAAGTTGGAGCTATGATTACAAATTACCATTTTAGTGTTTGGTCGAAACGTTTTGCCCAATTCGTTCAAATCCAATTGACCCGCTCGATCCACCTTCAGATAATCAACACTTATCCCTAGTGACTTACGTAAATATTCCAAAGGTCTCCGCACAGAATTGTGTTCAGTCATTGTAGAGATTACATGATCCCCTGCTTTGAGCGTACCTCTAATCGCCATATTTAATGCCATCGTAGTGTTTTGGGTAAACGCTATGTCTTGTGCATTAGAAACCCCAAACAACTCCGCCAGCAAACTCCGGGCTCTCACCAACACCCGTCCGCTTCCCATGGCCAACGAATAATTTCCTCTGCCAGCATTTGCTCCCGACTGCAAAGCATTCATCATCGCAGCTGCCACCTCTGGAGGTTTAGGCCAGGACGTAGCCGCATGATCCAAATATACGAAGTCTTCCATAACCCTGCTCCTCGTCTCATACTCTTTTTCATTAAGAAGAAACAACGTTGTCGCCCTTTATTGATAATAACCTTATCTGTAGAAAATATAAGGATAATATTCAGCTGCACTTTATACATCCTTATATTTTGAAAAAACATACCCCTACTCATCCGATTACGGATAGCTCAGGATATGTTCTTGGCATAGATACCCATTTAGTTACCCAATAATTCTAACAATCTTTCTAAGTCCTGCGCACTGTAGTAATTTAGTTCAATCTTCCCTTTTTCCTTACCTTGTTTTATCTTAACCGTTGTTTTAAACCGTTCACGTAATACTTCCTCTACATTATCAATATAGGGATCACGTTTAACAACTTTAATCTTTGTACCGTTCGTTGGCTTTCGATCCAGATTTTTCACTGTTTCTTCAAGCTCTCTTACGCTCCATTGCTGTTCCACGCATTGTTCAGCCAATTGTTTAATAACTTCCGGATCTTTCAGGGCAACAATAGCTCGTGCATGTCCCATAGACATTGTTCCACGTGAAACATATTCTTTTACTTCTTCCGGTAAAGTAAGCAATCTTAGGAAGTTAGCGATGTGTGATCTGGACTTTCCAACTTTAAGTGATAGCTCTTCTTGTGTGAGTGAAAATTGATCCATCAAACCTTGATAAGCAACTGCGATTTCCATTGCATTTAAATTTTCACGTTGCAAGTTCTCAATCAGGGCGATCTCCATGACCTGTTGATCACTTAGATTTCTTACGACTGCTGGAATCGTAGGTTTACCACAATATTGCGATGCCCGGAATCTGCGTTCACCGGCAATGATTTCATACCCCTTCAAAACACTACGTACAATGATCGGTTGAATCACGCCATGTTGTCTGATGGACTCAGCCAATTCCTGGATTGCTTCTTCATTGAAATCCTTGCGTGGTTGATAAGGGTTAGCCCGTAATTGAGCTAATGGGATTTCTACTACCTTATCATCTTCATTAATAGATAAAGAAGGAATCAGAGCATCCAGACCTTTTCCTAAACGTTTACTCATAAGAAATCACTTCCTTTGCCAACTCTAAATACACTTCTGCTCCCTTTGAGCGAGGATCATAAGTAATAATGGATTGTCCATGAGACGGTGCCTCACTTAAGCGGACATTCCGAGGAATGATAGTTCTGTAAACTTTTTCCTGGAAATACTTTTTAACCTCTTCGATGACTTGGATCCCTAGATTCGTACGGGCATCCAACATGGTTAATAGTACTCCCTCTATTTTTAAATGCGGATTAAGATTTTTTTGTACTAGACGCACGGTGTTTAAAAGCTGACTCAACCCTTCGAGCGCATAATATTCACATTGAATCGGAATGATTACCGAATCAGCAGCTGTAAGGGAATTGATCGTCAAAATCCCAAGGGATGGAGGACAATCAATGATGATGTAGTCATAATTATTTTTAACCGCATTTAGGGCTTTTTTCAATTTCAACTCTCTGGAAATCGTTGATACTAATTCGATCTCCGCCCCTGCTAATTGAATGGTCGCCGGGATGATGTGCAGTCCTTCATTTTGAGTTTCAAGTATCGTTTCTAGAGGATTTACTTCATTAATGAGAATGTCATATATACAATTCGCTACGTCCGCCTTGTTGATGCCAACGCCGCTGGTAGTGTTACCTTGAGGATCGATATCAACTAGAAGCACTCTTTTTCCTAATGTAGCCATACCGGCACCTAGGTTCACAGAGGATGTTGTTTTACCGACACCGCCTTTTTGATTTGCTATGGCAATAATCTTGGACACTAATTTCACCTCGAATAGTTAGGAAGAATCTTCTCGTAGATCGCAAGTACAAACGGCCAAACTATGTTACTTTATATGAGCTAAAACTCTAAAATGCAGGACTGAGCAATACATCCTGGTTTAAGTCACACAAAAGGCGGCCAATCACTTTAAGGCCGCCTTCAGCTTTTGAAACAATTTATCTTTTGGGGATCTGGATTACAATCTCGTAATGGTCACCACGGTCATTTTCTGACGTTTTGATTTCCATACCTGAGCCTGACACCATATCAATAGATTGACGAATTGTATTAAGAGCTAGACGAACATCCTTGGTATAGGAGACCCGTTTTGACTTTTTAGTTTGCGAAACTTGTTTATAGAAAGCAATACGAGCTTCCGTCTGTTTAACATTTAATCCTTTTGCAATAATCTCTGCCAAAACTTTTAATTGCATTTCCACACTATCCAGTGATAAGAGTGAACGCGCATGTCTTTCGGAAATCTGACGTTCCATCAACGCTGTCTTAACCTCTTCAGGTAAGTGGAGTAAACGAATCTTATTCGCAATAGTCGACTGACTCTTGCCTAAGCGTTGTGCTAAGCTTTCTTGTGTTAATTGATGAAGATCAATTAACTTCTGATAAGCGACAGCTTCTTCTATGGAGGTCAAACCTTCACGCTGTAGATTTTCTATGAGCGCAATAGATGCAGCCTGAGAATCATTGAACTCACGGACAATAGCAGGGATCGTCTCTAAACCAAGCTTTTTAACTGCCCGCCAGCGCCGTTCACCTGCGATGATCTCATATATGGAATCTCGCATACGTACAACAATAGGCTGAATGACACCATGAGTTTTAATTGTCTGACATAACTCATCAATTTTGTCATCATCGAATATAGTCCGTGGTTGGTAAGGACTGCTAACGACCTCATGAACTGGTATTTGTTTGATTTCTTCTCCGCTGCTCCGCTCGTTAAACCCAAATAGCTTGGTAAATTGTTCTTTCATTCCGTTCATAACCACCTAATTTCGTTATAGTACGATCTTCTTGACCTTCTTCACGGAAAGCATATCGTACAGCAATCTAAAACATTCTGATATTATGGAATTACCTGTAATGAACAGGCATCATAATCTCTCCTTCTTTCGAACAAGAGTACAGAGAAGGAGTTATATACAAAATTAAAGTCTACTATGCTATTCTATCACTTTTCTCCACATAATCATATTCTCCGTAAAGACCTATTTTTCCTGCATTTTTACAGGTGCAACAACCAAATCAGCTTATAAATCTAATTTTTATCTAATTTGATATTTATCGATTTTTGTTATCATCATCTTCATAAAAAAAGAGCATTCCCTTTGTTCAAAGAGAATGCTCCTAAAGGAACTTTGAGTATCGGCAATGTTTCACGTGAAACATTATTTTATCAATGGCATTTTGGCAGGAATTCCCGCTTTTCTTGGGTATTTAGCTGGTGTTGCTCCTGTCTTCCGGATCATAACAATATGTCGATCCGACTCCTCCACTGGTAAGCTGAACGACTCCACTTTGCTGAGTTCAGCACGAAGCTCTTTTAAGCTGTACTTAGCTTCGCTTAATTCCTCTGAGGGATCGCTGCCCTTCATTGCAGCGAACACCCCATCTTTGCGTGTGAAGGGAAGACAAAATTCATTCAATAAAGACAGTCTTGCTACCGCACGTGCTGTAACCAAATCATAGGCATCACGATGAGTGAACTTGCGCGCGACATCCTCTGCCCGCCCATGGATCAATTGTACATCAGTTAATCCCAATGTCGTACTTACATGCTGCAGAAATGAAATTCGTTTATTGAGCGAATCAACAATCGTTAGCTTCAAATGAGGAAAACATATTTTAAGTGGGATTCCTGGAAACCCAGCTCCTGAACCGATATCTGCGAGATTGGTGATCTCGTTAATATCAAGGAAAAAAGCTAATGAAATAGAATCATAGAAATGCTTCGTATATACCTGCTCTCGCTCAGTTATACCCGTGAGATTCATTTTTTCATTCCAGGTTACGAGTTCCTTATAATACAGATCAAATTGTGCTAACTGTTCTGCTGTAAGGGATATGCCTCGTTCCTGTAATAGTTGTGTGAATTGAACTTCCGTATTATCCATAGCTTATCCTTTCGCCGCGGTTACCCGGTTGTAATGCTCAAGATATACAAGAAGAATGGAAATATCAGCAGGTGTAACTCCCGCAATCCGAGAAGCCTGCCCGATAGAGATCGGGTGAATCTTAGTCAGCTTCTGCCGCGCTTCCATCGCTAATCCATGGATTTCATTATAATTAATGTCATCTGGAATTTTTTTCTTCTCCATCTTTTGCAGGCGCTCCACATGTTGAAGTTGTTTTTCTATATATCCGGCATATTTAATTTGGATTTCTACTTGCTCCTTCATTTCTGCATCCAGCATCTCTGGTGATGGTGATACTTGATCAACAAAACTATATACAAGCTCTGGGCGCCGCATCAGAACAAGCAAATTACTGCCATCTACAATAGGTGCCGATTCATATTGCGCTAGTACTTGGTTTACATCAACAGGTTTAACCTTTGTTTCTTGCAGACGAACAATTTCACGCTCCACCCGTTCTTTCTTATCTGTGAAGTTATCGAAACGCTCCTGTGTGATCAAACCAATGTCATAACCGATAGGTGTAAGTCTTAGATCTGCATTGTCATGGCGAAGCAACAAACGATATTCTGCACGTGAAGTAAGCAGACGGTAAGGTTCATTCGTTCCCTTAGTCACGAGATCATCAATGAGTACACCAATGTATCCCTGTGAACGATCTAGGATTACGGGTTCTTTGTCTTGCACTTTGCGTGCTGCATTAATTCCAGCCATAACCCCTTGGCCTGCTGCTTCCTCATAACCGGAAGTGCCATTGATTTGTCCAGCAGTGAACAGACCTGGAAGACGTTTGGTTTCAAGAGATGGCCATAGCTGTGTAGGAACCATTGCATCATATTCAATAGCATAGCCGTTACGCATCATCTCTACCTTTTCCATACCAGGAATGGAACGTAAGATAGCTAGCTGTACATCCTCAGGAAGACTAGTGGACAGACCTTGTACATAGTATTCCGATGTATTTTTTCCCTCTGGCTCTAAAAAGATCTGATGCTTAGATTTATCACTGAATCTTACGACCTTATCTTCTATAGAAGGGCAATAACGTGGGCCAGTTCCTTCGATAATACCTGTGAACATCGGCGCACGATGAAGGTTATCATTAATAATCTGATGAGTAACCTCAGAGGTATACGTTAACCAACAAGGAAGCTGTTCGTTATCGGATGATTTCGTTTCGAACGAAAAGAATTTCGGTTCATCGTCCCCTGGTTGAATTTCTGTCTTAGAGAAATCGATCGTATCACGATGTACACGTGGTGGAGTACCTGTTTTAAAACGAACCAATTCAAACCCAAGCTCCCGTAAGTTCTCAGAAAGCTTCACGGATGGCTGTTGATTGTTAGGTCCACTTTCATATGTTAGCTCACCCATAATCACTTTACCACGCAGGTAAGTACCTGTTGTCAGGATAACAGTCTTACTATGGTATTCGGTTCCGGTCTTCGTAACTACACCTACACAACGTCCATCCTCAACGATTAAACGCTCAACCATCCCTTGACGAAGTGTCAAATTAGGCGTTTTCTCCATAGTTTCCTTCATTGTATGTTGATAAAGGAATTTATCAGCTTGTGCACGTAAAGCATGTACAGCTGGTCCTTTACCTGTATTCAGCATACGCAGTTGAATGAATGTCTTATCTATATTGCGGCCCATTTCTCCGCCAAGCGCATCAATTTCACGCACTACATGTCCTTTGGCAGGTCCGCCTATGGACGGATTGCAGGGCATGAATGCAACCATATCCAGGTTAATTGTGATCATTAACGTACTGCAACCCATCCGGGCTGCAGCCAGTGCTGCTTCACAGCCAGCATGACCAGCGCCAATGACGATAACGTCATAGTTGCCTCCATCATAACTCATGTCCTGTTTCCCCCTTGAAATTATATTAAATCGTGAATCTTATTTTCCTAAACAAAATTGTGAGAATATTTGGTCTAACAAAGAGTCAGCTGCAGTATCGCCAATTATTTCCCCAAGCTGTTCCCATGCGAGCCGTACATCGATTTGAATCATATCAATCGGTATATACTGTTCTGCAGCATCGTATGCATCTTGAAGTGATTTATAGGCTTTTTTGAGCAGGGCTATATGTCTCACATTACTCACATATGTCAAGTCACCCGATTCCAGCTTTCCACCAAAAAAGAGTGTCGAAATGGCATCTTCAAGTTTGTCTAGACCTTCCTCTTCCAGAACGGACATCGGTACAATGTTAGACTCTTCAAAAAATGAGAGCAACTTATCCTTATCCAGTTTGGGCGGTAAGTCCATTTTATTCATGATTACTAGGCACTGTCTACCGTGGATTTGTTCCATCAATGCCAATTCATCCTCATGCAGCTCTTCATTAGCATTCAGCACAAGTAGAATCAGGTCGGCGTCACTAACTGCCGCTTTGGAGCGCTCCACCCCAATTTTCTCAACAACATCCATCGTTTCACGAATTCCCGCTGTATCGAGCAGCTTAAGCGGTATATTATTTATCGTTATAAATTCTTCTATTACATCACGTGTTGTTCCTGGAATATCTGTTACAATCGCTTTGTTATCACGCGCTAATGCGTTTAGCAATGATGATTTACCAACGTTCGGACGTCCGACAATAGCTGTTGTAATCCCTTCACGAAGTATTTTTCCTTCATTAGATGTCTTAAGCAGCTTTGTTATTCCCTCCATAACCTCACTGCTTTTATCTTTAATAAATTCAGCTGTCATGGATTCTACATCATGTTCTGGATAATCTATATTCACTTCAATATGAGCCAGCATCTCAATAAGTGTATGGCGTAAAGCATGAATTCGATCCGATAAGGATCCGCTAACCTGTTTTAAAGCTACAGAAAAAGCCCGGTCAGACTTAGAGCGAATCAGATCAATAACAGCCTCAGCCTGCGATAAATCGATACGTCCGCCCAAGAAAGCACGCTTGGTGAACTCCCCCGGCTCGGCTAACCTTATCTCCTGCTGCAGAAGTAAATCCATCACTCTTCTTACAGAAATTACACCGCCATGAGCACTGATCTCTACTACATCCTCTGTCGTAAAAGAACGTGGTCCTTTCATAACGGTTACCAACACTTCTTCCATCTTCTCTCCGTTATCAGGACTGACGATATGTCCGTAATGAACGGTATGCGATTCCGCTTCAGTTAATGGAACTCGGCTACGAAATAATGGTGCCACTTGGGAAATAGCCTGTGGGCCACTTACCCGAATAATAGCAATTCCTCCCTCGCCTAATGCCGTCGATACGGCAGCAATGGTGTCACTAAGCATGCTGTTTTTCACCCCAAAACTTATATTTTTTGAATAGAAACGTTCTTTTATTTTTAAAAAAACAATGACCCCTTACATTGGTCAAGGAGTCATTGCATCCATATAGTCTTTACTTCAAGGTTATAACGACGCGGCGATTTGGCTCTTCGCCTTTACTGAGGGTACTCACTTGCCGGTGATCCTGTAACCTGGAGTGGATAATCTTGCGCTCCTGAGGAGACATTGGCTCCAATACAACCTCTTTACGAGTGCGAATTACACGTCCGGCTAAACGATCAGCCAGCTCTTCAAGCGTTTTTTTACGGCGCTCA
The DNA here is from genome assembly GCF_045040705.1 of Paenibacillus sp. FSL H3-0286. NCBI lineage: Bacteria > Bacillati > Bacillota > Bacilli > Caryophanales > Paenibacillaceae > Paenibacillus > Paenibacillus sp. FSL H3-0286. The sequence continues at coordinate 7,067,905 of NZ_CP150285.1, forward strand.
CGGAAGTTCTCTGCATCTAACACAAGCCGTATAAAACTGTCGGAATAACGGTTAGCTACAATATTAGCCAAATACTGTAGAGCATCGAGAGTTTGTCCTCTTCTGCCAATTAACAGTCCCAAATCTGGACCGGAAATTTGCAGAATCGTGGATTCCTTGGTGTGGACGATTTCTACCTCCACTTCGAGCCCCATGCTCTTAGCGACATCCACAATGAAATGAACGGCTTCTTGGTAAGCTTCCTCCACCGGTTGTCCGGAATCTTGGCGTGGCACACCGCCGATGGCCTCCTGTTTGCTCTCTCTTGCTGACTGTTGAGGCAGTGACGGAGCACTCGCCGCTGATGCCGGTGCGGCTTCGGCTATCAAGGTTAGTTCAACCTTGGCACCTTTCGCACCGATCAATCCCAGGAATCCTCTTGATGGCTGCTCAAGTACGTTGACCGTTACCCGGTCCTTTTGAACTCCAAGCTGGGTTAGTCCCCGTTCTACAGCTTCTTCAATGGTTTTCCCTGTTGCGACGACTTTGCTCATTTTGACTTTTTGGCTCCCTTCGATGACTTGTTGCCGCCTTTGCTCTTCGGAGCAGGACTGGAGTCATCTGTACTTTTTACAGCACTTGCGATTGCCAATTTGTGTTTATCGTTGTTGCGGTATAAGAAGTAGTTCTGAATAATAGTGTAAAGGTTACTGTACACCCAGTATAGTGGCAAGGCTGCAGGGAAATTGTACGACATCACGAAGATCAGAACTGGATAGATCATCATCATGAACTGCATTGGCCCTTGTTGTTGCACTGGGTTCATTTTGGTCATCATTCTAGTTTGAATAAATGTTGTTAATGCTGCTAGCACTGGCAAGATAAACAGATGATCCGGTTTACCTAGCTCCAGCCACAAGAAGGTGTGCTCCCGTAGATGTGGATTATAGTAGATCGAGTTGTAGAGAGCGATAAAGATAGGCATTTGTACGATCAGCGGTAAACAACCCGCCATTGGGTTAACCTTATTTTCTTGGAACAAACGCATTGTTTCTTGCTGCACCTTTTCAGGTGTGTCTTTATATTTTTTCTGGATCTTTTGGAGTTCCGGTTGAATGGCTTGCATTGCACGCGAGCTCTTCACCTGTTTAATAGTAAGCGGAAGAATCAACGTGCGGACAATAATAACCATCACAAGTACGGCTAAACCATATTCTCCGTTAAACCAATCTGCAAACTTGTCCAAGGCAATGGCGAAATAATACACTACATTACTTTGCCAGAAGCCTCCATTCTTCAAATCCTCCGTAGTGTGCGTGACAGCAGCCGACGGAGCGCATCCCGACAGAACAGCTAACGACAACACCATTACCGTGATGAGGAGAAACCATTTTCCTCGTCTAGTCTTCATTAGAGACACTTCAAAACCCCTCTCTTAAACATTCCATTCCACCGTAAATCATACCATAATTATGAATACAAATAAACAAGCCTCTTAAGCACCCTTTATTTGCGGGAAGCCTTGAGTAGCTTGGCTTTACGAAGCACATGCAGCACACTTTTTTCGAGCTCTGCATACTCCATGGAAAGCGCTCCTTTTCTTACGATAAACACCATGTCTAAGCCACCTGCAATCTCAGGTTCATGGTGACGGACGATTTCCTTAACTAATCTTCTCATACGGTTACGGACAACCGCGTTTCCGACCTTTTTGCTAACAGACACACCTACTCTAAATCGCTCTACCTCTTTTTTGCCAAACCAATACACTACAAATTGATGATTCGCAAATGACTTCCCATGGCGGTATACACGACTGAAGTCGGCACGGTTTCGTAAACGTAACTTTTTGTGCACGGGAATCTCCTTCATAAAAATCCGGTTTAAGTGTCCCTCCGAATTTTTTCTTCTAATAGTATAGGCATTTGCAAGCAGCCATAAACGACTACATTTGCTGTGCTGAAATTAAGCTTCTATATATAGTAGGAAAAATAATTTCAACTTCTCACAAAATATTTCTCAATATACGTTAAATAGCCCCGCAAAGTGTAGCTAGCGCATTAAGCGAGATCCTAGACTTTTGCAGAGCAATAATAATAAAAAGCAGTAAAAAAAGACCACCGCAGTGGTCCCTTAGTGGCCTAACTTACGCACTCAAAACTTTTCTGCCTTTCAAGCGGCGAGCTGCCAGCACTTTACGGCCGTTTTTCGTGCTCATTCTTTTACGGAAACCGTGAACCTTACTACGTTTGCTCACATTTGGTCTAAATGTCGGTCTCATAATTGCACCTCCCTTACAGGAACTTAATTACTGTCATATAAGCAGAAACGGACTAAGCCGTCCTTATAGTAGGGACAGTATCTACAAGAATTATCATTTTTATATATCGAGACATATCCTTACAGAAAACACCTTTATATATTTAAACATATTTTATGAGCAAAAGTCAACCTAGTAACCGGCTTGTTCCTCCCCCTCAAGCTCAGGTGTTTATCCACAACTCTCCCCAGGAAAAAAGTAATCCACAAGATATGACAGTTATCCACCTGTGATCAAAAAATAAAGTCGACTACTCACAGTTGAGCACAACCTGTGTATAAAATTATCGAACCTTTGGCGTAAAGTGTCGAACCGTAAACAAATTATCAACAATATGTAGTGGTGTTCCTAATAATTGTACACAAGTGCTTGAATTTGTGGATAAAATAGCCCTGCTCATTGAAAAACAAGGGGCGTTTTGCTATGATGGTATTACTTTTGAATGTGAATAGATTTGTTTGTTCTCTTAATTATCAACAAGCTGTGGATAAAGTTGTGAACAAATCAAATTTATCCATATTTTTTTGTCTCTTCATATTGCCTACTGGGGATAAATATCAGCACCAACCTATTTTCTTCGACATTTCCACTTCATGGCTGATGCCACATTTGGAAGATTTAAAGGAGTGACAGTCT